>NZ_JAUSTE010000001.1 GCF_030812675.1 Sinomonas atrocyanea
CCGGGCAGGGACTTCTGTCCGGTAACCCACGAATCTGCGTGAGCGAGGCCCCGGCCCGCAACCACCCACTAAGGCGGCCACTCCATACCGTCTAGTCCCCGTCTGTCCGGCCCGGCCGGACGGCCGGGACCACGCACGACGGCGCCGCTCCCCCGCGCGGGGTGCGGCGCCGTCGTCGTCCGGGATCGTCCCGCAACGTCCACCGGCCGTTAACGCCCGGTTGGCCCGGACCGCACGCGGGCGCGGCATGCTCGGCCCATGACGAACCCCCCAGAGAACTCCCCCGTCACCCGCCGGCGCCTGCTCCTGGGCGCCGGGCTCGCGGCCGCCGCCGGCAGCGTGGCCTTCGCCGCCCCCGCAGACGCGGCCCCCGGACGCCCGGCGTCCAGCAGGGACCTGCCCGGCTCGCTCTCGGCGACGGATCCCACGGCCGTGCCGACGGTCGACGGCCTCCACCTCCAGTTCGGTTCGGATGCCTCGAGCGAGATGGTGGTCTCGTGGCACACGCTCCAGCCGGTGCGGGACGCCCGCGTGGTCCTGGGCGACGGGCATGGCACATTCGCCAAGGCGGTGGCGGCGGAGACCCGGAGCTACGTCGACGCGAAGTCCGGCCGGACCGTGTACGCGCACCACGCAGTCCTGACCGGCCTGGCCGGACAGACGGGCTACCTCTACGCGGCGGTCCATGACGGAGCGGCGCCGCAGTTCGGCACCTTCACCACCGCGCCCCACGGCCGCGCGCGCGTGACCTTCACGAGCTTCGGCGACCAGGGGACCCCGACGCTCGGCAGGAAGCTGGGCACCGCGTGGGCCAACGACAACCTCGGCTCCCCCGCCGCGGGCGACACGACCGGCGGCGTCGAGCGGGTCCAACCCATGTTCCATCTCTTCAACGGCGACCTCTGCTATGCGAACCTCGCGACGGACAGGATCCGTTCGTGGTGGGACTTCTGGGCCAACAACTCCCGCAGTGCCCGGAACCGGCCGTGGATGCCCTCGGCGGGGAACCACGAGAACGAGCTGGGCAACGGCCCCATCGGCTACGCCGCGTACCAGACCTACTTCGAGGTCCCCGAGGCCGCGGGCCAGACCGAGGTGACGCGCGGGCTCTGGTACAGCTTCACGGCCGGCGCCGTGCGGGTCATCTCGATCGCGAATGACGACGTGTGCTACCAGGACGGCGGCGACTCGTATGTGCGCGGCTACTCGGGCGGCGCGCAGAAGGCCTGGCTCGAGAAGGAGCTCTCCGCGGCCCGGTCGAGCCGCGAGATCGACTGGATCGTGGTGTGCATGCACCAGGTGGCCATCAGCACTGCCAACAACTTCAACGGCGCCGACCTGGGCATCCGCCAGGAGTGGGTGCCGCTGTTCGACAGGTACGGAGTCGACCTCGTGGTGTGCGGGCATGAGCACCACTACGAGCGCTCGCACCCCATCCGCGGCCACGAGGCGAACCAGACGCTGACCCCGCTGCCTGCCGCGACGGACACGCGGACGATCGACACGACCCGGGGCACCGTGCACATGATCCTGGGCGGCGGCGGGACGTCCGCGCCGTCCAACCAGCTCCTGTTCACCCCGCCCGAGTGCCGGGTGATCGTCTCGGTCTCGGACCAGCCGAGCCCGACGACGCATCACCGCGTCCCCGTGTACGTCCACGAGCCGGCGGCATGGTCCGCCGCCCGCGACGCCGCAAACTCGTACGGCTTCGGCGCCTTCGAGGTCGATCCGGGCAGGCCCGGCGGGGACACCACGATGACCGTCACCTACTACAACGTCACCGGCGTCGGCGGCGGCCTCGAGGCCTTCGAGACGTTCACGCTGCGCCGCCCGCGCTCCGATTCCGGCCAGCCGTCCGGCCGGCCGGGACAGCAAGGCAAGCAGGGCCAGCAGGGCTGACGGCCAGGCGGCCGCACGGCCGTTCCACGCACGACGGCGCCGCCCACCTCGTAGGGTGGGCGGCGCCGTCGTGCTCCCGGAGGTGACCCCCGGAAGGTGACCCCCAGAAGGTGGCTCCTGGATCTGTTGGGCTGGGTGCCTCAGTGGGTGTCGACGGCCGAGATCTCGGACCGGTCCTCGCCCCAGAGGGTGTGGAAGGTGCCCTCGGCGTCCACACGCCGGTACGTGTGCGCTCCGAAGAGGTCGCGCTGGCCCTGGATCACGGCGGCGGGGAGGCGCTTGGCCCGCAGCGCGTCGTAGTAGGCCAGCGAGGACGAGAAGACCGGGACGGGGATGCCGAGCTGGACGGCCGTGGCCACGACACGCCGCCAGGCCGGGACGGCCTTCCCCACGGACTCCACGAAGGCGGGGGCGAAGAGGAGGTTCGCCGGCGCCTGGTCGCCCTTGTAGGCCTCCATGATGACCTTGAGCAGGTCGGCGCGGATGATGCAGCCCGCGCGCCACAGCGACGCGATCTCGTCCAGCTTGAGGTCCCAGCCGTACTCCTTGGCGGCGCTGGTGAGCATGTCGAGCCCCTGCGCGTAGGAGACGAGCTTCGACGCGTAGAGCGCCTGGCGGATGTCCTCGACGAAGTCCTCCGGGAGGGCGACCTCGGCCTCGTGCCCGGCGAGGGTCGTCTGGGCGATCTCCCGCTGGGCCGCCTGCGAGGAGATCCCGCGGGCGAAGACGGACTCGGCGATGCCCGAGACGGGCGATCCGAGGTCGAGCGCCGACTGGACGGTCCAGCGGCCAGTCCCCTTCTGGCCGGCCGCATCCACGACCACGTCGACGAACGGCTTGCCGGTCTTCGCATCCACGTGCCCGAGCACCTGGGCGGTGATCTCGATGAGGAAGGACGAGAGCTCGCCCTGGTTCCACTCCTCGAAGATGGCGGCCTGCTCGGCCGGCTCGATGCCGGCGGCACCGCGGAGGAGGCTGTACGCCTCGCCGATGACCTGCATGTCGGCGTACTCGATGCCGTTGTGCACCATCTTCACGAAGTGGCCGGCGCCGTCGGTGCCGATCCACGCGCAGCAGGGGGCGCCGTCGTCGGCCTTCGCCGAGATCTTCTCGAGGAGGGGGCCGAGCGCATCGTAGGACTCCTTGGAGCCCCCGGGCATGATGGAGGGGCCGTTGAGCGCGCCCTCCTCGCCGCCGGAGACGCCCACGCCCACGAAGTGGAGTCCCTTCTCGGCGAGGGCGGCCTCCCGGCGCCTCGTGTCCTGGTAGTGGGAGTTGCCGCCGTCGATGACGATGTCCCCCTCCTCGAGGAGCGGCACGAGCTGGTCGACGACCGCGTCCACGGGAGCACCGGCCTTGACCATGATGAGCACCCGGCGGGGCTTCTCGAGGGCGTCCACGAGTTCCTGGAGCGTCTCGGTGCGCACGAACTCGCCCTCGTCGCCGTGCTTGGCCAGCAGGGTGTCCGTCTTCTCGACGGACCGGTTGTGCAGCGCGACGGTGAAGCCGTTGCGGGCGAGGTTGCGGGCGAGGTTGGCGCCCATCACCGCAAGGCCGGTGACGCCGATCTGTGCAGACATGTACTCTCCGTCTCTTCGTGGGGTCTCAAGGACCAAGGCTAGTTGAGGCACGGGATCCTGACTTCCGTTTGACATCGTATTTCGGTGCGCCTCACTTTTGGCAAGCGATTGCCAGTCCGTGCCAGCCGGACGATCGCCAGACGGCTGCCAGGCGCAGGCCAGCGTGCCGGCCCGGGGGCGGCGGCGGGACGCCGCACCGGGAGAGCTTTCTGCTCATCTGTTTTGAATTCGCCGGGGATTGGTCCTATATTCGTCTGCAGAGCCTCCCGTCGCGGCAACCCCCCCAATGGCCGCGGCGGGAGGCTCGTTCCATGCCCGGACGTCCTTTGCGGAGTGCCGAGGTCTGGAGGCAGGGGACCCTCAGGGCGTCGGTTGCGGCGCGGGGACGACGCGACGCTGCGCGTCGCGGAATGAAGATGGGTCGAATGAGGGTGGGTCCTACCGGGATCGAACCGATGACATCCACGGTGTAAGCGTGGCGCTCTACCAGCTGAGCTAAAGACCCTTGAGACGGACCGCTCCGCGGCCCGACGGGGTTCAACAGTACCGCAGAGGCCGGGGAGCCGCGAACCGCGGGCGGGCGCTCCGGTCGCCGGGACCCTGCGCCCTACGGAGCGCCCGTGCCCGTGATCTGGGCGAGCGCCCGGCGGTACTCGGCGATGTCGCGGGCCTGGCCCCGGGGATTGATGACCCGGTAGCGCACCACGCCCTCGGCATCCATGATGAAGGTGCCCCTCAGGGCCATGCCGTCCCGCTCGTCGAAGACGCCGTAGCGACGCGCGACCTCGCCGTGCGGCCAGAAGTCGGCCAGGAGCGAGAACTCATAGCCCTCGGCTGCCGCGTACGCCCTCTGGGCGAACTTGCTGTCCACGGAGATCGCGAGGACCTCGCAGTCGACATCGGCGAAGGCGTCCCAGCCCTCCCGCACCTCGCAGAGCTCTCCCGTGCAGATTCCGGAGAAGGCGAAGGGGAAGAAGATCACGACCACGGGACGGCCGAGGAACGACGAGAGCCGGACGGGCTCCCCGTACTGGTTGGGCAGCTCGAAGTCGGGCGCCCCCTCGCCTACCGTCGGCGCGGTTCCCCCCATGGCGGTCACTGCTTCTTGCGGACCAGGCGCGTGGCGCTCCAGTCCTTCGAGACCCCCACGGACGAGGTGGCATGCAGGCCCGCCGTCGGCGCCGACTCCTGCACCTCGACGGGGCGCACGTGTCCGTCCCGGCCCTGCTTGGGGGTGAGGAGCCAGACGACGCCGGCCTCGTTGAGGGTGGTCTGCGCGTCCATGAGCATGTCGACGAGATCGCCGTCGTCCTCGCGCCACCAGATGATCACGCCGTCGACGACGTCGTGGTCCTCCTCATCGAGGAGGTCGGAGCCGACCTGCTCCTCGATCGCCTCCCGCAGACCGAAGTCCACGTCCTCGTCGTAGCCGAACTCCTGGATCAGGTCACCGTCCTTGAAACCCAATCGCGCCGCCACATTGCTGCCCGCGGCGGTGTCGGTCTCGCCCACGTCGTCTCCTCCTCGTCTTTCGCTGTGCACTTCGGCACTGTCCCGGCAGGCGGCGCGGGCCGCATCCACCGGATGCGGCGCAGCACACAGCCCTGCCGTAGCTATAAGCCAACTACGTTTGGCCCCCAGCTTCAAGCACGCGCCCTGCGGAGGCGCGCCCCGCCGGGCCCGTCGCGCCCGTTCAGGGCCGCTTCGGAGTCCGCGGACCGCGAGGGGACTGGGGGTCCGCAGGGCGCCCGCCGCCCGGCGCGCGTCCCTGCCGGCGCGAAGATGAACGGGCGGCGCCGCCGCCGGCTAACGGTCCCTTCCCGCGCGCGGCTAGAGTGGCATCTGAGTGCCCACCGCCCGGCAGACCCCTCGGGCCGCGCGGCGCTCACAGTACCAACGGCCCTGCACGCACAGGGCACCGCGACGAGACTGCCCGCATCCGGCTGCCACCAGCTCCGGCCCTACGGGCTCGAAGAGAGGTTTGGACGTGTCTGTAGGAGAGGAAACCTCGCACATCCTCAGCGGCCTGACGAATCAGCTGCCGGACCGCGATCCCGAAGAGACCGCCGAATGGGTTGAGTCCCTCGACTCCCTGATCGAGGAGCACGGCACCGAGCGCGCGCAGTACATCATGCGCAGCCTCCTGCAGCGGGCCGGTTCGCGCAGTGTCGGAGTCCCCATGGTCACCACCACGGACTTCGTGAACACCATTCCGGCCGACCAGGAGCCCGAGTACCCGGGCAATGAGGAGTTCGAGCGCCGCTACCGCGCATACATGCGCTGGAACGCCGCGATCATGGTCCACCGGGCCCAGCGCCCCGGCATCGGGGTCGGCGGCCACATCTCGACCTACGCCGGCGCGGCCACGCTGTACGAGGTCGGCTTCAACCACTTCTTCCGCGGCAAGGACCACCCCGGCGGCGGCGACCAGGTCTTCTTCCAGGGCCACGCCTCCCCCGGCATGTACGCCCGGGCGTTCATGGAGGGCCGCCTGTCCGAGGAGGACCTCGACGGGTTCCGCCAGGAGAAGTCCAAGGAGGGCCATGCCCTCTCCTCGTACCCGCACCCGCGGATGATGCCGGAGTTCTGGGAGTTCCCGACCGTGTCCATGGGCATCGGCCCCATGAACGCGATCTACCAGGCGCAGACCAACCGCTACCTCCACAACCGCGGGATCAAGGACACCTCGGACCAGCACGTGTGGGCCTTCCTCGGCGACGGGGAGATGGACGAGCCCGAGTCCCGCGGCCTGCTCCAGCTCGCCGCGAACGAGAACCTGGACAACCTCACGTTCGTGGTCAACTGCAACCTCCAGCGGCTCGACGGGCCGGTGCGCGGCAACGGCAAGATCATCCAGGAGCTCGAGGCCTTCTTCCGCGGCGCCGGCTGGAACGTCATCAAGGTCATCTGGGGCCGCGAGTGGGACTCGCTGCTCGCCCACGACGACAACAACCAGCTCGTCAAGATCATGAACGAGACGCTCGACGGCGACTACCAGACCTACAAGGCCGAGTCCGGCGGGTTCGTCCGCGACCACTTCTTCGGCAAGACGCCGGAGACCAAGGAGCTCGTGGCCGACTACACGGACGAGCAGATCTGGAACCTCAAGCGCGGCGGCCACGACTACTGGAAGGTCTACGCGGCCTACAAGGCGGCCACCGAGTTCAAGGGCAAGCCCACGGTCATCCTGGCGATGACGGTCAAGGGCTACGGCCTGGGCCCGCACTTCGAGGGGCGCAACGCGACCCACCAGATGAAGAAGATGACGCTGGGAGACCTCAAGGACTTCCGCGACCACCTGCGCATCCCCATCTCGGACGAGCAGCTCGAGGCCAACCCCTACGAGCCCCCGTACTACCACCCCGGGCAGGACTCCCCCGAGATCCAGTACATGATGGAGCGCCGCAGGGCCCTCGGCGGCTTCCTGCCCGAGCGGCGCGACCCCCACGAGGGCATCACGCTGCCGGCGGAGAAGTCGTTCGAGGTCGCCAAGCGCGGCTCCGGCAAGCAGCAGGCCGCCACGACCATGGCGTTCGTCCGCCTGCTCAAGGACCTCATGCGGGACAAGGAGTTCGGCAAGCGGATCGTGCCGATCGTCCCGGACGAGGCGCGCACCTTCGGCATGGACGCGTTCTTCCCCACGGCGAAGATCTACAACCCCAAGGGCCAGAACTACCTCTCGGTGGACCGCGACCTCGTCCTGGCCTACAAGGAGGCGCCCGAGGGCCAGATCCTGCACGCCGGGATCAACGAGGCCGGCTCGATCGCGGCCTTCACCGCGGCGGGGACGTCCTACGCGACCCACGGCAAGACGCTCGTGCCGGTCTACGTCTTCTACTCGATGTTCGGCTTCCAGCGCACCGGCGACGGGATCTGGGCAGCGGCGGACCAGATGGCCCGGGGCTTCATCATCGGCGCCACCGCCGGCCGCACCACGCTCACCGGCGAGGGCACGCAGCACGCCGACGGGCACTCCCCCCTGCTCGCCTCGACCAACCCGGCCGTCGTCACCTACGACCCGGCCTACGGCTATGAGATAGGCCACATCGTCAAGGCCGGGCTCGAGCGCATGTACGGCGGCAAGCACCCGCAGCCGAACGTCATGTACTACCTCACGGTCTACAACGAGCCGATCGTCCAGCCGGCCGAGCCCGACGAGCTCGACGTCGAGGGCCTCCTCAACGGCATCTACCTGCTGGCGCCGGCGAAGATCGACGGACCGCGCACGCAGCTGCTCGCCTCCGGCGTCTCGGTGCCCTGGGCGCTCGAGGCCCAGCAGATCCTCGCAGACGAGTGGGGCGTCTCCGCCGACGTGTGGAGCGTGACGAGCTGGACCGAACTGCGCCGCGACGGCCTCGCCGCCGAGCAGCAGGCCTTCCTCCACCCGGAGGAGGAGCCCCGGGTCCCGTTCGTCACCCAGCAGCTCGCCGGGGCGACGGGGCCGATCGTGGCCGTCACCGACTACATGAAGGCCGTGCCGGACCAGATCCGCCAGTTCCTCCCGAACGAGTTCGCGACCCTCGGCGCCGACGACTTCGGCTTCGCCGACACCCGTGCGGCCGCGCGGCGGTACTTCCACATCGACGCACACTCCGTGGTGGTGCGGGCGCTGCAGATGCTCGCCCGCCGCGGCGAGGTCGACGCCGACGCGCCGCGCCAGGCGTTCGAGCGGTACCGCCTGCTCGATGTGAACGCGGGCACCACGGGCAACGCCGGCGGCGAGAGCTAGCCCGCAGCGCTCCCGGCGCGCTTCGGCCGCCTGCAGGCGACCACCGCACGACGGCGGCCCTCCCCACTCCCGGGGAGGGCCGCCGTCGTGCGTGACCGGTGCCGTGGAGGCGCGCCCGGGCCGCTCCTGCCTGTGGCACCGGGCACGGGCCCTTGTAGCCTTCACACAAAACTGGCCCCCACCTGAGTGCTCGCTATGCTCTTCACATGCCCCAGCCGCAGCACCCCTCCGCCATCCCGCCGAACGGGAAGCTGACCATCTCGCCGGCCAAGGCCGAGACGGTCAAGAAGCTGCGGGCCAATGTGGGCCAGCTGTCCACGAGCACGATGCGCGAGCTCGAGCGGTCCCTGCCGTGGTACACCCGGCTGAGCGCCGACGAACGCTCCGCGCTCGGACTCGTCGCCCAGAACGGGATCGCGGCGTTCGTCACCTGGTACGAGCGCCCCACCCTGCCGACCTGGATCCTCTCCGACGTGTTCGGCACGGCCCCGACGGAGCTCACACGGTCCATCAGCCTGCAGAAGGCACTCCAGCTGATCCGGATCGTCGTCGAGACGGTCGAGGACCAGGTGCCGCACCTCGCCCCCGAGGAGGACCAGCCCGCGCTGCGGGAGGCCGTGCTGCGCTACTCCCGCGAGGTCGCCTTCGCGGCAGCGGACGTGTACGCGCGGGCCGCCGAGACCCGCGGCTCGTGGGACACCCGCCTCGAGGCCCTCATCGTGGACGCGATCCTGCGCGGCGAGAACACCGACGCCCTGCGGTCCCGCATCGCGGCGCTCGGGTGGAAGGCCCAGGAGCGCTTCACGGTCATGGTGGGGTCCTCCCCGCTGGAGCCGAGCCCAACCTACGTGGGCGAGCTGCGGCGGATCGCGGGGAGGCACGCGCAGGATGCGCTGGTCGGCATCCAGGGCGACCGCCTGATCCTCATCCTCGGTGGCCTCCAGGAGCCGGCCACGGCCCTGGCGCGGCTCGCCGAGCTCTTCGCCCCCGGCCCCGTGGTGTACGGGCCCGAGGCTGCCACCCTGCCCGAGGCGAGCACCTCCGCGCAGGCGGCCTTCGCGGGCCTCTCGGCCGCCCGGGCCTGGCCCAACGCCCCGCGGCCCGTCTCGGCGGACGACCTGCTACCCGAACGGGTGGCGGCGGGTGACGACGCCGCCCGCCGGGCGCTCGTCCAGAAGATCTACCGCCCACTCGTGGCCGCCTCGAATGGACTGGTCGAGACCCTCAGCGCCTACTTCGAGCTCGGCCACTCGCTCGAGGCGACGGCCAGGGAGCTCTTCGTCCACGCGAACACCGTCCGCTACCGGCTGCGCCGGGTCTGCGACGTCACCGGGTGGGACCCGCTCCTGCCCCGCGAGGCCTTCGTGCTGCAGACCGCGCTCGTTGTGGGACGCCTCGCCGCTGCCCCGAAACCGGGCCCCGAGCGGCATCCGCAGCGCTCCTGATGCGGGGTCCGCGCCCGGGGCACGTTGTAGACTTCCCACAAACCGCATGGAGGAGCTTCGTGCGCGCTCTCCCCACTCAGAGCATCCCCGATTTGGAAAGCTTGGTTACGTGCTAGCAATTGTCTGCCCTGGACAGGGCTCCCAGACGCCCGGCTTCCTGGCCCCCTGGCTCGAGCTGCCCTCCGTTGCCGACCGCCTCGGGGCCCTCGGCGAGGTGGTGGGCCTCGATCTCGTGGCGCACGGGACGACCTCGGACGAGGAGACGATCAAGGACACGGCCGTCGCCCAGCCGCTCATCGTGGCCGCCGGCATCGTCGCGGCCGAGGCGATGTTCGACGCCGAGCTCTCCGACCTCCCGGTCGTGCTCGCGGGGCACTCGGTCGGCGAGATCACCGCCTCGGCGCTGGCCGGCGTGCTCAGCGCCGAGGATGCCATGCGCTTCGTCGGCGTCCGCGCCCGTGGCATGGCCAAGGCGGCCGCCGTAACCCCGACCGGCATGAGCGCCGTCGTGGGCGGAGACCGCGACGAGGTCCTCGCGGCCATCGAGGCCGCCGGCGCCGAACCGGCCAACGTCAATGGCGGCGGCCAGATCGTGGCCGCGGGCACGTTCGAGGCCCTCAAGCAGCTCGCGGACAACCCGCCGGCCAAGGCCCGGGTCATCCCGCTCAAGGTCGCCGGGGCCTTCCACACGCAGCACATGGCCTCGGCCGTGGCGGACCTCGAGGCACTCCGGCCGGAACTGGCCGTGAGCGACCCGGCCGTCCCCCTGCTCTCGAACTACGACGGCGCGGAGGTCGCCTCGGGCGAGTCCGCGCTCGAGAGCCTCATCGCCCAGGTCTCCCGCCCGGTCCGCTGGGACCTGTGCATGGAGACGCTCGCCGCGCGCGGCGTGACCGGCGTGATCGAGCTCGCCCCCGCCGGAACGCTCGTGGGCCTGGCGAAGCGGGGCATGCCCGGCATCAAGACCGTGGCCGTGAAGGGCCCCTCCGACGTCGACGCGGCTCTCGAGCTGTTCGCCGCCGACGCGAGCAGCGACAAGGAGACCGTGTGAGCACCCCTACCCTCAAGCAGGCCGAGACCCACGCGCACTCGCGCATCCTCGGCATCGGCGGCTACCGCCCCTCGGTTGTTGTCACCAATGACGACGTCTGCCAGTGGATCGACTCCTCCGACGAGTGGATCCGCCAGCGCACCGGCATCGTGACCCGCCGCCGCGCCCCCGAGGACGTCAGCGTCCTGGACATGGCGGAGGGCGCGTCCCGCGAGGCCCTCGCCTCGGCCGGCATCGAGGCGAGCCAGCTCGGCGCCGTCATCATCTCGACGGTGTCCCACCCGTACGCCACGCCGTCGGCGGCCGCGGCCCTCGCGGACCGCCTCGGGGCCACTCCGGCCCCCGCCTACGACATCTCGGCCGCCTGCGCCGGCTACTGCTACGGCATCGCCCAGGGCGACGCGCTCGTGCGGTCCGGAGCGGCGGACTACGTGCTCGTGGTCGGCGCCGAGAAGCTCAGCGACTTCATCGACAACACGGAGCGCAGCATCTCCTTCCTGCTCGGCGACGGCGCGGGCGCCGTGGTGATCGGCCCCTCCGACACCCCCGGCATCGGACCGTCCGTGTGGGGCTCCGACGGCAGCAAGTGGAACGTCATCGGCATGACCCACTCGCTCCTCGACATCCGTGACCTCTCCGACGAGGCCGAGCACAATGGCGCGAGCAACGCCGCGGCCGTGCTGGGCACCGAGGCGAAGATCTGGCCGACCCTGCGCCAGGACGGCCAGAGCGTCTTCCGCTGGGCCGTGTGGGAGATGGCGAAGGTGGCCCGGCGTGCCCTCGACGCCGCCGGGATCGAGCCGGAGGACCTCGCCGCATTCATCCCGCACCAGGCGAACATGCGCATCATCGACGAGATGGTCAAGCAGCTCAAGCTGCCCGAGACGGTCATCGTGGGCCGCGACATCGCCGAGTCCGGGAACACCTCCGCGGCCTCGATCCCGCTCGCCACGGTGCGGCTGCTCGAGGAGCACCCCGACCTCCACGGCAAGCTGGCCCTCCAGATCGGCTTCGGCGCAGGCCTCGTCTTCGGCGCCCAAGTCATCGTCCTCCCCTGAGACCACGGCGCTGCCCACACGGGCCGCGCTGAGACCAGGCCGCGCACAGCGGCTGGAACCCTGATCCGGCGGACCGCCGGGAACCGAGAAAAGGAGCCGACATGGCAACCAACGAAGAGATCCTCGCCGGTCTGGCCGAGATCGTCAACGAGGAGACGGGGCTCGCCACCGACGCCGTCCAGCTCGACAAGTCGTTCACCGATGACCTCGACATCGACTCGATCTCGATGATGACCATCGTGGTCAACGCCGAGGAGAAGTTCGGCGTCCGCATCCCCGACGAGGAGGTCAAGAACCTCACCACGGTTGGCGACGCCGTCGACTTCATCGCCAAGGCCCAGGCCTAAGGGCCTCGCGCCCCGGCGGCCGGCGCACCGCGCCGGCCGCCTCCTGTTGACGAGGCCAGAGCACTCTGGCCTCCTCCTGCACCACGAAAGTAGCGAAGCATGGCGCGCAAAGTTGTTGTGACCGGCCTTGGTGCCACGACGCCCATCGGCGGCGACGTCCCGACCCTGTGGCAGAACGCCCTCAAGGGGGTCTCCGGCGTCCGCAGGCTCACCGATGACTGGGTCGAGCAGTACGAGCTGCCGGTCAAGATCGCCGCCAAGCTCTCCACCCCCGCCGACCAGGTGCTCAGCCGCGTCGAGATGAAGCGGATGGACCCCTCCACGCAGTACGGCGTGATCGCCGCCCGCGAGGCCTGGCGGGACTCCGGCATCGAGGAGATCGACCACGATCGCCTCGCGGTCGCCTTCGCCACCGGGATCGGCGGCGTCTGGACCCTGCTCAACGGGTGGGACACGCTCAAGGAGAAGGGCCCCCGGCGGGTCCTACCCATGACCGTGCCGATGCTGATGCCCAACGGCGTGGCCGCGGCGGTCAGCCTCGACCTCGGCGCGCGGGCCGGCGCCCACACGCCCGTCTCTGCGTGCGCCTCCGGGACCGAGGCCATGGCGGTGGGCCAGGAGCTCATCCGGGCCGGCAAGGCCGACGTGGTGATGGTCGGCGGCGCAGAGGCTGCGATCCACCCGATGCCGCTCGCCTCCTTCGCCGCGATGCAGGCCCTCTCCAAGCGCAACGACGACCCCGAGCGCGCCTCGCGGCCCTACGACCTCGACCGGGACGGATTCGTCATGGGCGAGGGCGCCGGTGCCCTCGTGCTGGAGGCGGAGGAGCACGCCCTCGCGCGCGGCGCCCGCATCTACGCCGAGCTCGCGGGCACCTCTGTCACGGCCGACGCCTACCACATCACCGCGCCGGACCCGGAGGGCCTGGGTGCCACCCGCGCCCTGAAGGCCGCGATGTTCGACGCCCGCGTCCAGCCGGAGGACGTGGTGCACGTCAACGCCCATGCGACGTCCACCCCGGTTGGCGACAAGCCCGAGTACACCGCGCTCAAGGCTGCGCTCGGCAACCACGTGGACAATGTGGCGGTCTCCGCGACGAAGTCGCAGATGGGCCACCTCCTCGGCGCCTCGGGTGCCGTCGAGGCAGTGCTCACCGTGCTCGCCGTGCAGGAGCGCCGCGCCCCGGCCACGATCAACCTCGACCACCAGGACCCCGAGATCCCGCTCGATGTGGTCACGACCGCGCGTGAGCTGCCCCAGGGGGACATCGTCGCCCTCAGCAACTCCTTCGGCTTCGGGGGCCACAACGCCGTCGTGGTGATCCGGAACCACTGACGCGGGCGCACGCCCGGGACGCGCGAACAGGGAGGGGCCAGTCGTGAGACTGGCCCCTCCCTGTTCGTCTCAAACGGACTGTGACAGGCGGGGCTGGTGGAGGTCAGCCGACCTGGTGCAGCCAGCGGACGGGCGCGCCCTCGGCTGCGTGGCGGAACGGCTCGAGCTCCTCGTCCCAGGCCTCGCCGAGGGCGAGGGAGAGCTCGTGGTACACGGCCGCCGCGTCCCCGCCCGCGGACTCGTAGGCGTACCGGATCCGGTCCTCCGAGATGACGATGTTGCCGTGGACGTCCGTCATGGCATGGAAGATCCCGAGCTCCGGGGTATGCGACCAACGGCCACCGTCCACGCTCGGGCTCGGCTCCTCGGTGACCTCGTAGCGCAGGTGCGCCCAGCCCCGGAGGGCCGAGGCGAGGTGTGCGCCCGTCCCCGGCTTGCCGATCCACGAAAGCTCGGCACGGAACATTCCCGGAGCGGCAGGCTGCGCCGTCCAGTCGAGGTCTGTCCGCTTGTCCACCACCGAGCTGATCGCCCACTCGACGTGCGGGCACAGCGCGCTCGGTGCCGAGTGCACGAACAGCAGACCACGGGTCATCACTGCAGACATTCCATCCTCCATCGCTGTCGGTACGTCTTCCCCTACGACCGTCAGCTGGCGGATCCAGCGATGCATGGCTATTGAGTTGTCCCTCCGGGCGGAGGTGCCCCACGCCTTCAAGGTGCGGGACCTGCTCCGACTGGGGCTTCGCGACCATTCTGCCGGACGAATCTGCCAGATGCCAGTACGCCCCGCCCGTGGGGCCGTCGGCTACGCGCGCGGATGGGACGCGAGGTAGCTTGCCCGGAGCCGTTCGACGGACACATGGGTGTACAGCTGGGTGGTCGCGAGGCTCGCGTGGCCGAGGAGCTCCTGCACGCTGCGGAGATCGGCGCCGCCGTCGAGGAGGTGGGTGGCCGCCGTGTGGCGGAGGGCGTGGGGACCGCTGGCCGAGGTGTCGCCCAGCCCCCGCAGGGCGCGGTCGACGACGGCGCGGGCCTGCCGCTGCCCGAGCCGGCCGCCCCGGGCGCCGAGGAAGAGCGCGGCCCCGCTGGCACTGGTCGTGAGCGCGGCCCGGGCGCCGAGCCAGCGCGTGAGGGCGTCTGCGGCAGGGACCCCGAACGGGACGGTCCTCTCCTTGTTGCCCTTCCCGAGCACCCGGACGGTCCGACGGCCGAAGTCCGCGTCGTCGACGTCGAGGGCCACGAGTTCACCGACCCGTACCCCGGTCGCATAGAGGAGCTCGACGATCGCGAGGTCCCTGACCGCCACCGGGTCGCCCCCGCCGGCGGCCGTCGAGGCGTCGCCGAGCAGGCGCTCCGCCTGGTCGCGGTGCAGGACCTCGGGGAGGTGGGCCTGCCGCTTGGGCGCCGCGAGCCGGATGGCCGGATCAGCATCGACATGGCCCTCCCGCGCCGCCCACGAGAGGAACGAGCGCGCGGCCGCCGAACGCCGGGCCAGGGTCGAGCGCGCGAGCCCGGCCTCACTCTGGCGGCCGAGCCAGCGGCGCAGCATGGCCAGGTCGACGGCGCGCAGGTCCACCGCGCCATCGTCGGCGGCGGAAGCGAGCATCGAGGTCAGGTCCGATTCGTAGGCGCGCACCGTGTGGACTGATCGCCCGCGCTCCAGTGCCAGATAGCGCAGGAACGACCGCAGGGGCCCCTCCAGCCCCTCAGGCACCGCGTCGCTGCCCACACAGCCTCCTTGTCCCGGCCCCGGCCTCCTCCATCTTTCGCGGCGCGTGACGCCGCGGCAAGCCCGACACGCGCAGGGGGCGGCAGGTCCAGGGCCGGAGCGCGGCCCGGCGGAGCCGGATCGGTGCAATCACCCCTTCCTGCTGCGCCTCCAGCCGCCCTCGGACCGCTCGCACAGGCCCACGAGGCAGAGCCGCCCCAGGGCAGCCCGGACCTCTGCCTCGCTCAGGCCGGCGACCACCGCCAGGCTCTCCACCCCTGCGCCCCGCCGCACGGGGAGCGCCTCGAGGACCATGAGGTCCACGAGGGAGAGCCCGTCATGGGCGCGGACCTGCCCCTCCGGGTCCTCGGTCAGTCCTTCCCCCGACGGCGCCACCAGTTCGTAGGCCTCCTTCGCGTCGGTGACGCAGGCGGCGCCGTCCCGGAGGAGCCGGTGGCATCCGGCCGAGTTCGCGCTGTACACCGATCCGGGGACCGCGGCGACGAGCCGGCCGAGGTCCGCCGCCCGGCGGGCGGTGCTCAGCGCCCCGGACCGCCACCGGGCCTCGACCACCACGGTGAGCGCCGACAGGGCCGCAATCAGGCGGTTGCGCTTAAGGAAGCGGTGCTTGGAGGGCGAAGCACCGGGAGGCAGCTCGGAGACGAGATGGCCCCGCCGGGCGACCTCCCGGAGGAGTTCCTCGTTGCCTGAGGGGTAATAGCGGTCCACTCCCCCGGCCATGACGGCGACCGTGGGGACCGCGGGCGTGCAGGACGTGAGCGCGGCCCGATGCGCCTGCCCGTCGACGCCGTAGGCCCCGCCGCTGACCACGGTCAGCCCGAGGTCCGCCATCCCCCTGGCCAGCTCGCCCGCCACGGAGATCCCGTACCCGGTGGCGTCCCGTGATCCGACGATGGCCACACTGCGCTCCGCTGCCGGGAGCGACTCGTCGCCGCGCACCCACAGGCACAGGGGTCCCTCGGCCCCGAGTCCGAGGAGCCCGGCTGGCCATTCGGCGTCCTCGGGGATCACCAGCCGTCCGCCGAGCCGTGCCATCGCCTCGAGGTCCCGCTCGGGTGCCAGGTGCGGCACCCGCGGCGCCCACCGCTCGAGCGCGCTGGCGAGCGCGCCGGGTCTGGCGGCGGCCGCGCGCGGCCCGGACGCATCTCCGTGGTCCGCACCGGCCGCTCCCTGGAGGGAGCTCGCAAGGGCGCCCACCTCCTCGGCGGGCGCGCGACCGGCGGCGATCCTGAGGGCCTCCGCGGGCCCGAAGGCCTCCACGAGGAGCGTCCCCACAGGATCCAGTGGCTCGAAGAGCCGGGACAGGGCCGCCCGGGCCACCCGCACCTGATCCATGCCGCTGCCCCCCGCCTGCTGGGGCCGGCCGCCGCGCGCCTGCTGTCCCCCCGTCATGCCGCCACCGCCTGCCTGAGGAGGAGCGCCTGCCCTACCTCGTCGCCTCCTGGCCGTTCGAGGCCGGCGAGGTCGGCGATGGACCAGGCGAGCCGGAGGACTCGGTCGAACCCCCTGGCCGTGAGCGTGTTCGCCACCATGGCCCGGTCCAGCAGAGCGGTGGAGCCCGGATCGAGCCGGAGCTGGTCCCGCAGCAGGCGGCCGGGCACCTGCGCGTTGGTCTCGAGCCCGTACTGCTGCAGCCGCTCCGCCTGCCTGCGACGGGCCGCGAGGACGCGCGGGGCGACCTCCGCCGTCGCCTCTCCCACGGGCACCTGCCCGAAATCGAGGGCCGAGACCTTGTTCACGCGCAGCTGGATGTCCACCCTGTCCAGCAGCGGGCCCGAGAGGCGGCCGAAGTAGCGCCTCTTCGCCTGCGCCGTGCACGTGCACTCGAGCGCCTTGCCCGTCCCCTGTCCGCACGGGCACGGGTTCGCCGCGATGACGAGCTGGAAGCGCGCGGGATAGGCGGCGGTGCCCGCGGCCCGATGGATCACGAGTTCGCCGCTCTCGAGCGGCTGGCGGAGGGAGTCGAGCACCCTTCGCTCGTACTCGGGCGCCTCGTCGAGGAAGAGGACGCCGCGGTGCGCCCGGGACGCTGCCCCGGGCCGGGGGATGCCCGAACCGCCGCCGACGATCGCCGGAGCGCTCGCAGTGTGGTGCGGGCTCTCGAACGGCGGCCGGCGGATGAGCTCGCTCGTACCGGGCTCACCCGAGAGCGAGTGGATCGCGGTCACCTCCATGGCGGCCTCGTCGTCGAGGTCGGGCAGGATGCCCGGGAGCCGCTCGGCGAGCATCGTCTTGCCCGCCCCGGGCGGTCCCACCAGCATGATGTGGTGGCCGCCGGCCGCAGCCACCTCGACGGCGATACGCGCCTCGGGCTGGCCCGCGACGTCCCTCAGGTCGGGGACGGCCAGGGCGTGGCGCGCCGGCCGGGCGCCGTCTGCCTCCGGTCCCGTCCCGCCGTCCTCGTGCGCGGGCACCGCCACCGCCTCGGGGTCGGCACCGAGGTCGAGGGCAAGCTGCCCGAGGGAGTCGTAGGCATGCACCCTCGCCCCCGGGACGAGCGAGGCCTCACGGGCATTCGCGCCCGCGACGACCACGTCGGGCCGTCCGCCCCGCACGGCCGCCATGACCGCCGGCAGCACACCGCGGACGGGCCGGAGCCTGCCGTCGAGGCCCAGCTCGGCGAGGAAGACGACGCCCGCAGGGGGCCGCAGGTCGCCCGCGGCGGCGAGCGAGGCCACCGCGATCGCCAAGTCGAAGGCCGTGCCCCGCTTCGGCAGCGACGCGGGGATCAGGTTCACGGTGAGCTTGCGCCGGCTCAGCGGCAGGCCGCTGTTCTTGGCGGCGCTGCGGATCCGTTCACGCGCCTCGCTCAGCGCCGAGTCCGGCAGGCCGAGCAGGACGAAGCTGGGAAGGGTCTGGCCGATGTCCGCCTCGACCTCGACGAGGTAGCCGTTCAGCCCGACGAGTGCGACACCGAGCGCGCGCCCGACGCCGGCCATCAGGCCACGCCCCGCAGGTGCTCGATCTGGGCCGCCCCGCCGTCTGGGCCCGTCACGGCGATGACGTCCACCCGCCGGGCCCGGGCCCGGACACCGTGCGCCTCGGCCCACGCCGCGAGCAGGCGCACGAGCCGTCCCAGCTTGGCGGCGTCGATGGCCTCGAACGGGTGCCCGTAGTCCCACGAGCGGCGGGCCTTCACCTCGACAGCGACGAGGAACCCGCCGTCGGCGGCGACGATGTCGAGCTCCCCGTCCCGGCACCGCCAGTTGCGGTCCAGGATGGCCGCACCGGCCCTCCGCAGATACTCCTCCGCGAGGCGTTCCCCGCGCTGACCGAGTCTGTCCTTGGCTCTCATGGGACCAGACTCGCGCCGCGGCGGACGCCGCAGCGCGGGCGTCCCGGCCTATGTGGGCAACCTGCCCGGCCAACCGCCTGTGGAGGAGAAGTGGTGCCCTGCTAGGCCCCCAGACCGCCCTTGGGCAGGCCCAGGTCCTCGACCTTGGGCAGTTCCTCGACGTTGACGTCCTTGAAGGTGATGACGCGGACGCTCTTGACGAACCGTGCACTGCGGTACACGTCCCAGACCCAGGCGTCCTGTAGGGTCAGGTCGAAGTACACCTCGCCGTCGGCGGAGCGGGCCTGCAGGTCCACGTGGTTGGCGAGGTAGAACCGCCGCTCCGTCTCCACCACGTAGCTGAACAGCGAGATGACATCCCGGTATTCGCGGTAGAGCTGGAGCTCCATGTCCGTCTCGTAGTTCTCAAGGTCTTCGGCGCTCATAGTCCTATCTTCCTCCCCTCGAGATCCTGCTCGGCCGCGGCGCGCTCCTGCGCGGCGGCCTCGATCTCGTCCTCGGTGTCCGCGTCCGCGGTTCCCAGGCGCCACGAGCGCCGGTGGAGCACGGTGGGCCCGTGCTCCAGGAGCGCCGCCCGGTGCTCGGCCGTGGCGTAGCCCTTGTTGACTGCCCAGCCGAAGCGCGGGTCCTCGGTCCCGTAGCCGACCATGAGCCCGTCCCGGGCCACCTTGGCGAGGATGCTGGCCGCGGCCACGGCCTGGCATGCAAGGTCGGCCTTGATCGTGGTCTGGACCGGGAGCAGGGGACCGGCGTCGGGCTCGTCGAACAGCGAGCCCTGGCCGCCCCGCGAGAGCCAGTCGTAGTTGCCGTCGAGGTGCACGGCGTCCGGCACGACGCCCTGGGCGGCGATCTCGGCCAGGGCGCGGCGTCCGGCCCGGCGCAGCGCCTCCATGATGCCCACCTCGTCGATCTCCTCCGCACCCGAGTGCCCCACGGCGGAGCCGACGCCCCACGCGCGGATCATCGGGACCAGCTCGACGCGGCGCTCGGGGGTGAGGAGCTTGCTGTCGCGCAGCACGGTGCGGGTCACGACCCGCCGCGCGTCCACGACCACGATCCCGACGGAGACGGGGCCGGCGAGCGCCCCGCGGCCGACCTCGTCGCAGCCCGCGATGAGGGGTCCGTAGGCGCCCGCGAGCCGGTTCACGAACCGCAGCGTGGGAGCCGTGGAGCGACGCGGCCGTGGCGCCCGGGCCCCTGCGGCCATGCGGGTGCTCATTTCGGTGCGGGCACGTCCTTGAACGTGTCCGGGTAGCTGTCGAGGGAGCGGATGCGGTTCAGCGGCCATGCGATCACGGCGGCCTGGCCTTCGACGTCGCCGATCGAGACGAAGCCCGCACCCGGCTGGACCGAATTGTGGTAGCGCGAGTCCGAGGAGTGGTTCCTGTTGTCGCCCATCACCCAGATGCTGCCGGCCGGGACGGTGACGTCGAAGGGCACCACGTGCGGGGTCTCGGCGGGATTGACGTACGGCTCGTTGAGGGCGGCGCCGTTGACGGTGATGTGCTGGGAGGCGTCACAGCAGACCACGTGGTCCCCGGGCAGCCCGATGACGCGCTTGATGAGGTGCTGCTGGGAGGTGTCCGGCAGCAGGCCCACGAACTCGAGCGCCTCCTGCACGGGGTTCGGTGCAGGCTGGGGCACTTCGGGGAGCCAGCCCTTCGTGTCCCTGAAGACCACGACCTCGCCCCTCTGCAGCGCGAAGTTGCGCGGCACGAACAGGTTCACGAAGATCCGGTCGTTCTCCTCGAGGGTGGGCACCATCGACTCTGACGGGATGTAGAACGCCTTGAAGAGGAAGGTCTTGATGAGGAAGGACAGCACGATGGCCACGCCGAGGATGATCGCGATCTCGCGGATCCACGCCATGAGGCCTCCGCGGCGCGGGGCCCCGTCGCCGCCTTCGCCGGGCGCTTCCGGCCCCGCTCCTGCGGCGTCGGCCCCGGCATCTCGGCTGCGCATCACTGGGTGTCCTTCGTTGTCGGGGAGGCGGTGAACCCGCCCAATCTATCAAGTGGCCACAGGATCGCCACCGGTCGGCCGATCACCTTGTCCGCCCGGACGAGGCCGCCCCCGGGGGCGCCCAGCAGCGCTCGGGAATCGGCGGACTCCGAGCGGTGGTCGCCCAGCAGCCACAGCCGCCCGGCCGGCACGATGACGTCGAACCGCTGCTCGCTGGGCGCGTCGCCCGGGAACAGGTACGGCTCGTCGAGGGGCTGGCCGTTCACCTCGATTTTCCCACCGGCGGTGCAGCAGCGGACGTGGTCGCCGCCCACGCCGATGACCCGCTTGACGTACACGGTCTCGGTGGGCACGACGCCGAGCCACTCGGCCGCCCCCTGGAGGACGTCCCCCGCCCACCCGCGCCCCGAGGTGAGGGGTGCGAAGGAGCCCCTGCCGTCGAACACGACCACGTCTCCGCGGCGGATCGGCGCCGGGTCGACCCCCGCACGGACGACGCCGATCCGGTCGCCCGGCTCGAGCAGCGGCTGCATGGACGCGGAGGGGATGTAGAAGACGTCGACGACGAACGAGCGGATGACCGCCCACACGACGAAGGCCAGCACGACGGCCAGAACGACCGAACGCCAGCCCCTCAGCCGGGACTGGCGTTCGGATCGTGCCATGGAGGTGGCGTTCAGCACGCTGGGAGCAGCCTGGGGCTACTTGGTGCGGCTGAAGTCGCGCTTCTCCTTGATCTTGGCGGCCTTGCCGCGCAGCTCGCGCATGTAGTACAGCTTGGCGCGGCGCACGTCGCCCCGGGTCACGACCTCGATCTTGTCGATGATCGGGGAGTGCACGGGGAACGTGCGCTCGACGCCGACACCGAAGGAGACCTTGCGGACCGTGAAGGTCTCGCGCACGCCCTGGCCCTGACGGCCGAGGACGAAGCCCTGGAAGACCTGGACGCGCGAGTTCTTGCCCTCGATGATGTTCACGTGCACCTTGATGGTGTCACCCGGCGCGAACGCGGGGATGTCAGAGCGCAGCGACGCGGCGTCGACGGAGTCGAGGATGTTCATTGTCATCTCTCCTGGCAGATGCCACAGGTCACCCGCTTTGGTGTGCGGCCCGCACCGCGCTCGGGCGATCGGGCCGGAATCCATGACCGCCCGCCGAAGGGCCCGGCAGGGCGGCGTGTCCATCACCGTTGGCTCAGGCCCCCTGTGGCAGGTCCAATGCCCGGCAGACACAACGCTCCATTGTGCCATATCGGGGGCGGGGCCGTCATGTCGGCGGCCGCGTCAGGCGCGGGGCGCGGCCCGCCGGATCCGCCCGTCCGCCACCTCGTACCCGAGCTCACGCAGCACGGCGCGCTCGGCCTTGCCGTAGGGCGCGGCGTCCGCGCCGTCGAGGAGCTCGGGGCGGCGCGCCGCGGTCCGCCGCAGCTGCTGCTCGAGGCGCCAGGAGGCCACCTTGCCGTGGTTCCCGGACAGGAGCACCTCGGGCACCCCGTGGCCCCGCCAGAGCGAGGGCTTGGTGTAGACGGGGTACTCGAGCAGCCCGTCCGCGTGGGACTCCTCCACGAGGGACTCGGGGTTGCCGACGACGCCGGGCAGGAGCCGTCCGACCGCCTCGACCATGGCCATGACCGCCACCTCTCCCCCGTTGAGCACGTAGTCCCCGAGGCTCACGGGGCGCACGTCGAAGCGCTGGGCCGCCCAGTCCAGGACGCGCTCGTCGATGCCCTCGTACCGCCCGCACGCGAATGCGAGCGTGGGCTCCTCGGAGAGCTCGTAGGCCATCGCCTGGGTGAAGACCGCGCCCGCGGGGGACGGCACGATGAGCACCGGGCGGCGCGCGGAGGCCGGGCCGGCGTCGTGCGCGGCCTCCTCCGTCGGCGCGGCCTGCCCGGCCTCCCCCATGCTGCCCGGCTGCTCCGCCGTGGCTGCCTGCGACGCGAGGACGTGCTCGAGGGCCAGCGCCCACGGCTCGGCCTTCATGACCATGCCGGCGCCGCCGCCGTAGGGCGTGTCGTCCACCGTCCGGTGGCGGTCGAAGGTGAAGTCGCGCAGGTCATGCACTGCCAGCTCCAGCAGCCCGTCCTCCTGGGCGCGGCCCAGGAGGGAGAGCCGCAGCGGGGCGAGGTACTCGGGGAAGATGCTGACGACGTCGATGCGCACCTAGGCCTCCGACCCCGGCTGCCGCTCCGGGCCGCCGCCGGCGGCCCCGGCGTCGGCCCCGGCGTCGCCGGTGTCGAGGTTGAGCTCGAGGAGGCCGGGCGGCGGGACGAGGACGATGAAGCCGCCCTCGACGTCGACTTCGGGCACGATCTCCTCCACGAACGGGACGAGCACCTCCCCAGCGGGCGTGTCGAGGACGAGGAGGTCCTGCACGGGCATGGTCTGGAGCGCGGCGACCGTGCCGACGTCGCGGCCGTCGACGCGGACGGCCAGGCCCACGAGCTCGTGCTCGTACCAGCCCTCGTCGTCGTCCTCGAGGTCCTCCGACTCGAGGTAAAGCTTGACTCCGCGGAGCTGCTCGGCGCGGGTCCGGTCGGGCACCTCGGCGAAGGCGAGCAGGAGGATGTCCTTGTTCCAGCGCGCGCCCTCGAGCGTCAGCGGGCCGCTCGAGGCGGGCTCGACGATGAATGCGGTGCCGGGGACGAACCGGTCCTCGGGGGCGTCGGTGAGGACCTGGACGGTGACCTCGCCGCGGATGCCGTGCGGCTTGCCGATCCGTGCGACCTGGACCTGCATGGGATGGGCCTCCTGCGTCGTGGGCCGGGAAGGCCCGTCGGGGTGCGGTGCGCGGCTGGCCGCCGCGAGGGTGGAAACAGCTCCGGCCCCTCCACCCTGGTGGGAGGAGGGGCCGGAGCGGGGTGAGGCAGTGTCAGCGGCGGCGGTCCGTGTCGACCACGTCGACGCGGACCGGCTCGCCGTCGGCGAGGGCCGCGACCACAGTGCGCAGTGCACGCGCCGTGCGCCCCTGGCGGCCGATGACGCGTCCGAGGTCGTCCTCGTGGACGCGCACCTCGAGGACGTCGCCGCGGCGGCCGCTCTTGGCCTGGACCGCGACGTCATCGGGGTTGTCCACGATGCCGCGGACCAGGTGCTCGAGTGCCTCGGCCAGCAAGTTACTCAGCCTCGGCCTCTGCGGGGGCCTCGGCGGACTCCTCGGCCTCCTTGGACGCCTTCGGTGCCTCGGGGAGGATCACGGAGCCCTTCTCGGGGGCCACGAACGGCTCCTTGCCCTTCGGGTACTTCAGGGTGCCCTCGGTGCCCGGGAGGCCCTTGAACTTCTGCCAGTCGCCGGTGATCTTGAGGAGCACCTGGACCTGCTCGGTCGGCTGGGCGCCGACGCCGAGCCAGTACTGGGCACGCTCGGAGTTGACCTCGATGAACGAGGGCTCCTCGGTGGGGTGGTACTTGCCGATCTCCTCGATCGCACGGCCATCGCGCTTGGTGCGCGAGTCGGCGACGACGATGCGGTAGTACGGGGCGCGCATCTTGCCGAAGCGCTTGAGTCGAATCTTAACGGCCACGGTTGTGGTCACTCCTGTTTCTGCACATGAGGCGAGCCCGGACTTTTCCGCTCCCGTGGGGCGGGCCGTACTTCGCCAGGGCTCCGATGGACACAACCGCACGCGGAGAGAGGGGGCCGCGCGGATTGGTACCTGACCATTGTGCCAGATCCGGGGGCGATTCGCATGCCGCCGGACCGCGGCGCGTCAGGAACTCGCCCAGACGAAGAGCTCCTGCCGGTTCGAGTCGTCGACGTCGGCGGCCAGCTTGGCCAGCTGCTCGACGTAGTCGTACGCCTCCCGCGCGTCGAACGGGAGGTCCTCCTGGTCGACCCAGGCCGCCGCAACGCGCTCCACGGCGTTGCCCTCCCCCTCCTCGGATTCGAAGACGAGGAGGTCGGCGAGGGCCCGGACCATGGTGGAGGGCACCGCGAGGAGGCTGTCCGAGGAGACGTCGACCATGGTGAGCTCGTAGTCGGCGCCGGGGGCGTGCACCGCGGTTCCCACCAGGGAGCCGAGCTGCTCGATCTCGTAGTCCGAGACGCCCGGGATCCTCAGGCCCCCGGTGTCCTCGGCATCGCCGCCGTCGAGCTGGGAAGCCCGGGCGAGCGCGTCGGCGTGCGTGGAGACGAAGATCTCGGCGAACGGACTGGGAGCGGACACGTCTTCCCCCTCTGTGGGCGCTGGACTGCGGTTCGGGCTGCAGGTGCCCGCGGCGGCCGCGGACTTTCCGAGCGTAGCGCAGGGAACGTCAGGCGTGCACGGACGCCATGCGGATCTGGTTGCGCCACGGGTCCTCGAAGCGCAGCTCGGCGCCGGTGTGGCGGGTGGCGACGCCGGCCACCTTGAGCCGGTCCGCGGCCGCGAGGACGTCGTCCTGGGTGCCGACCCTGATGAGGACCTCGCCGAGCCCCAGCGTGTCCTTGCGCGGGCCGGCGCCGCGCGAGTTCCACACGTTCATCGCCATGTGGTGGTGGTAGCGGCCGGCCGAGACGAACAGGGCCTGGCCGTGCCAGCCCGAGGTCTTCTCGAATCCGAGCGTGTCGACATAGAACTTCTGCGCCGTCTCGACGTCGCCGACCTGGAGGTGGACATGGCCGACGCCGGCCTCCGCCTCCCGCTGCCCCTCGAGGGACGCCTCGGTCAGGTTCTGGTTGAGGAAGGCCTGCGGGGCCAGCGGCAGCGAGTCCATGACCACCTGGCCGGCGTTCCACTGCCAGGTCTCGCGCGGCTTGTCGAAGTAGAGCTCCACGCCGTTGCCCTCGGGGTCGGTGAAGTAGAACGCCTCGGAGACGAGGTGGTCGGCGCTGCCGGCGAAGAGCCGCGGGTCGTACTGGGCCGCGGTGGCGACGGTCGCCGCGAGGTCCGCGCGGCGCTCGAACAGGATGGCGGTGTGGAAGAGGCCGGCCTCGCCGCGCCCGGGGAGCTGCAGCCCCGCGGCGGGACTGAGGTGGATGACCGGCAGGCCCTGGCGGCCCAGGTACACCCCGCCGAGCGACTCGCTGATCGGCACGAGGCCCAGGGCGCGCTCGTAGTAGTCGAGCATGAGCTTCATGTCGCCGACCTTGAGCATGACGGTGCCCATCGCGAGGTCGGCCGGAAGCAGGTCTCCGGGGGCGGGCTGGGTGGGGGCGGCGGATGTGGTCACGGGGAGCTCCTTGGCTGTCGGGGTCTGCATCAAGCGTACGTTTACTTGAAGCTTCAATCAAGCCCGGGTATTCCCTAGACCGCGGCCGCCTCCGCTGCCCCGGCGATCCGCTGCCCGTCCCGCAGCACGTGCAGCGGGGCCGCGAGCGTCCCGACGTCGGCACGGGGGTCCTCCCTGACGACCACGGCGTCCGCGGGGTCGCCCTCGGCGAGGCCGGCGGCGCCCAGCCATCCCCGCGCGGCCCAGCACGCGGCGTCGACCGCGGCGGCCGGCCCGATCGCCGCGGCGAGCTCGGCGACCTCGTCCGCGATCCGCCCGTGCGCGATCACCGTGCCGGCGTCGGTGCCCGCGTAGATCCGCACCCCGGCATCGTGCGCTGCGGCCACGCGCTCGTGCCGGCGTTCCCACAGGGCGCGCATGTGCGCCGCATAGCGAGGGAACTTCGCGTGGCCCTGGGCGGCGATGTCGGGGAAGGTCGCGATGTTGACCAGTGTCGGGACGATGGGGATACCGGCCTCGGCCAAGCGGGGCAGATGCCGTTCCTGCAGGCCCGTCGCGTGCTCGAGGCAGTCGATCCCGGCGTCGATGAGGTGGTCGATGGTCTCCTCCGCGAACGTGTGCGCGGTGACGCGGGCCCCCTCGGCGTGCGCGGCGGAGACGGCCTCGCGGAGCACGGCGGGCGGGAACGCGGGTGCCAGGTCTCCGGCGTCGCGGTCGATCCAGTCGGCGACGAGCTTGACCCAGCCGTCGCCGGCCCGCGCCTGCGCCACGACGGCCTCCATGAGGTCCTCGGGATCCACCTCGTGCGCGAGGCCGCGGAGGTAGCGGCGGGACCGAGCCAGGTGGCGGCCGGCGCGCACGAGGCGCGGGACGTCGTCGCGCGCCTGCAGCCAGCGGGTGTCGGTGGGGCTGCCGCAGTCGCGGACCAGGAGGACGCCGGCCGCCGCCTCGGAGCGCGCGTGGGCGAGGGCCGCGGCGTCATCCGGCGCACCGCCGGGCACCAGCCCCACGTGGCAGTGCGCGTCCACGAGGCCGGGGAGCACCCATCCGCGGAGCGTCGTGGCCGGGGGCGCCTCGGGGCGGCGGAAGGTGATCCGCCCGTCGGCGATCCAGGCCTCCGGCCGCAGGTCGGCGGGGCCGGCGAGGACGGGGCCGCTGAGGTGGACGACGTCATGCATGCCGCCCAGCCTAGCGGCCGTGCTAGGGTCCAAGGCGTCCACACGGGTGCCCTCGCAAGGGCTGAGATCGGGCTGACGCGGCCTGCGACCGTCGAACCTGTCCGGGTCATGCCGGCGTAGGAAGTGAGGGCTCAGCATATGAGCACATCTGAAATGGAACAGCACCCGGCCCACTCGCTCGCGTTCCTGACCGACGAGGAGCACGGCATCCGGGTCCCCGTCACCGAGATCGCACTCGACGACTCGCCGGGCGGCGAGGCGAACGCACCGCTGCGGGTCTACCGGACGTCGGGCCCGGGCAGCGACCCTGTGGTGGGCCTTCCCGCGTACCGGGCCCAGTGGGTCGCCGAGCGCGGCGACGTCGAGCCGTACGCGGGCCGCGAGCGGAACCTGCTCGACGACGGCCGCTCCGCGGTGCGGCGCGGCGAGGCCTCGGCCGAGTGGAAGGGCGCCAGGCCCGTGCCGCTGCGGGCCAGGCCCGGCCGGCGCGTCACGCAGATGCACTACGCGCGGGCCGGCGTCGTGACCGAAGAGATGCGCTTCGTGGCGCTGCGGGAGAACTGCGACGTCGAGCAGGTGCGCTCCGAGGTCGCCGCGGGCCGCGCGATCATCCCGAGCAACATCAACCACCCCGAGTCGGAGCCGATGATCATCGGCAAGGCGTTCCTGGTCAAGATCAACGCCAACATCGGCAACTCCGCCGTGACGTCCTCGATCGCGGAGGAGGTCGACAAGCTCCAGTGGGCCACCAAGTGGGGCGCGGACACGGTCATGGACCTCTCCACCGGCGACGACATCCACACCACCCGCGAGTGGATCATCCGCAACTCCCCCGTGCCCATCGGCACGGTGCCGATCTACCAGGCCCTCGAGAAGGTCAACGGCGACGCGTCCGCCCTCACGTGGGAGGTCTTCCGCGACACCGTGATCGAGCAGTGCGAGCAGGGCGTGGACTACATGACCATCCACGCCGGCGTGCTCCTGCGCTACGTCCCGCTGACCGCCGAGCGCGTCACGGGGATCGTCTCCCGCGGCGGATCGATCATGGCCGGCTGGTGCCTCGCCCACCACGAGGAGAACTTCCTCTACACGCACTTCGACGAGCTCTGCGAGATCTTCGCGCAGTACGACGTCGCGTTCTCGCTCGGCGACGGCCTGCGCCCCGGCTCGACGGCCGATGCCAACGACGCCGCACAGTTCGCCGAGCTGGACACGCTCGCCGAGCTGACCAAGCGCGCGTGGGAGTACGACGTGCAGGTCATGGTCGAGGGGCCGGGGCACATCCCGTTCCACCTCGTGCGCGAGAACATCGAGCGGCAGCAGGAGCTGTGCGACGGGGCCCCGTTCTACACGCTCGGCCCGCTCGTGACCGACATCGCCCCCGGCTACGACCACATCACCTCGGCGATCGGCGCCACCGAGATCGCCCGGTACGGCACGGCGATGCTGTGCTATGTGACGCCCAAGGAGCATCTCGGGCTGCCGAACAAGGACGATGTGAAGACCGGCGTGATCACCTACAAGATCGCCGCCCACGCGGCCGACCTCGCCAAGGGCCACCCCGGTGCGCCCGAGCGTGACGACGCCCTGTCCAAGGCACGGTTCGAGTTCCGGTGGAAGGACCAGTTCTCGCTGTCGCTCGACCCCACCACGGCCGAGGCCTTCCACGACGAGACCCTCCCGGCCGAGCCCGCGAAGACCGCGCACTTCTGCTCGATGTGCGGTCCGAAGTTCTGCTCGATGCGCATCTCCCAGGACATCCGCAACGAGTTCGGCTCGAAGGAGGCCCAGGAGGCCATCGCTGGCATGCGGGAGAAGAGCCAGGAGTTCCTCGCCGCGGGCGGGAAGGTCTACCTTCCCGAGACGATCGCCGTGGGCTCGCCGGAGTAGGGTCGGTCAGGGGCGGCTCGCCGGAAGTGCGGTTCTCGCCCTGCAGTGCGCGAATCGTGGACTGCAGGGCGAAACGCGCACTGCAGTCAGAGCCTGCGGCGGAAGGCGCACTTCTCGTCGACTGGGGGACAGCGCCGGCGGGCGCGATCAGGGCCAGGCGCTGCTGGGCGACCTCGCGCACCCACGGGGCGACCTCGCGCGGGGCGGACGACGGCGGAAGGGGCGCCTCCCAGAGGGAGGCGCCCCTTCGGCGTCGTGCGCGAACGGTCCTGCGGCTCGCCCGGACGGGCCCCGCCGGCTCAGAGCTACTTGCCCAGGTACTTCTCGAAGCCCTTGGGCAGGTTGAGGGCCGACGGATCGAAGTCCTCGGCCGACTGGCCGCCGAACGCGGACCCCTGGCCGCTGAGGGCCTTCGAGGCGCCCGCGGTCCGGCGCGCCTCGGCCTCGCGGCGCTCCTGCGCTGCCTTGGCCGGGTTGCCGGACTTCGCCTTCTTCTTGCCCTTGGCCGGGCCCTTCTTCGAGCCGCCGAAGCCGCCCGGGCCGGGCATGCCCGGCATCCCCGGGATGCCGCCGCCGGAGGCCATCTTGCGCATCATCTTCTGCGCCTGGCCGAAGCGCTCCAGCAGGCCGTTGACCTCGGAGACGTGCACGCCCGAGCCGCGGGCGATGCGGGCGCGGCGGGAGCCGTTGATGATCTTGGGCGCGAGGCGCTCGTGCGGGGTCATCGAGCGGACGATGGCCTCGACGCGGTCGATCTCGCGCTCGTCGAACTGCTCGAGCTGCTGCCGGAACTGGGCGGCACCCGGCATCATCATGAGCATCTTCTTCATCGAGCCCATCTTGCGGATCTGCTGCATCTGGGACAGGAAGTCCTCGAGGGTGAAGTCCTCCTGGTCGGCGAACTTCTTCGCCATCCGGGCGGCCTCGTCCTTGTCCCAGCTCTTCTCGGCCTGCTCGATGAGCGTCAGGACGTCGCCCATGTCGAGGATGCGGGAGGCCATGCGGTCCGGGTGGAAGAGCTCGAAGTCGTCCAGGCCCTCGCCCGTGGAGGCGAACATGACGGGGCGGCCGGTCACGGAGGCGACGGACAGCGCCGCGCCGCCGCGGGCATCGCCGTCGAGCTTGGAGAGCACGACGCCGGTGAAGTCGACGCCCTCCTCGAAGGCCTTGGCCGTGTTGACGGCGTCCTGGCCGATCATGGCGTCGATGACGAAGAGGACCTCGTCGGGGTTGACCGCCGAGCGGATGTCCGCGGCCTGCTGCATGAGCTCGGCGTCCACGCCCAGTCGGCCGGCGGTGTCCACGATCACGATGTCGTGCAGCTTCGCGCGGGCCTCGGCCACGCCGTCGCGGGCCACGGCGACCGGGTCGCCGGTGGGGGCCTCGAACTCGGACTGGATGCCGGGATGCGGGGCGTACACGGCCACGCCGGCGCGCTTGGCCACGACCTCGAGCTGGGTGACGGCGTTGGGGCGCTGGAGGTCCGCCGCAACCAGAAGGGGCGAATGGCCCTGGCCCTTGAGCCACTTGCCCAGCTTGCCGGCGAGGGTGGTCTTGCCGGCGCCCTGGAGGCCGGCGAGCATGATCACGGTCGGCGGGTTCTTCGCCAGGCGCAGGCGTCGGGTCTCGCCGCCGAGGATCGCCTGGAGCTCCTCGTTGACGATCTTGACGACCTGCTGGCTCGGGTTGAGCGCGCCGGAGACCTCGGCGCCGAGCGCGCGCTCGCGGATGCGTGCGGCGAAGTCGCGCACCACCGGGACGGCGACGTCCGCGTCGAGGAGGGCGCGGCGGATCTCGCGGACCGTGGCGTCGACGTCCGCCTCGCTCAGGCGGCCCTTGCCGCGGAGATTCTTGAACGTCGCAGTGAGACGGTCCGAGAGGGAGTTGAACACGTGCCCGAGTCGCTTTCAGTCGTGGTCCAGGGATCTGACGCTGGGTCAGGAGGTCGGGCAGACCCGCCGGGAGCGGATCTGGCCACCCTTAAGGGTACCAACGGACCGGGCAATGGCATGCTGGCCTCGTGACGACGCCTCGAGAGACCGCCCCGCCCGTGCGCAGCCTGCTCATCCTCGGTGCCTCCGGGGACCTGACCGGCCGCCTCCTCTTCCCCGGGCTCGCCCGGCTCCTCGCCACCGGCCGGCACGCCGGGCTCACGGTGGTGGGCGCGGGCGCGGAGGACTGGAGCGCCGAGCAGTGGAGCGGCCGTGTGCACGATGCCACCGAGGCGGCCCTGGCGGCCGCCACCGAGACCGGCCGTGCCGAGCTCGAGCGGATCCGCCGGGACTCGGTCTACGTGCGCCTCGACGTCACGGCGCCCGGGGAGCTCGCGCGCGAGGTCGCCGCGCTCCCGGGTCCGGTCGCCGTGTACTTCGCGCTGCCTCCCGCCGTGAGCCAGAAGGCCTGCGAGCTGCTGGAGCCGGGGGACCTGCCCGAGGGCACCCGGCTCGTGCTGGAGAAGCCGTTCGGGTCCTCGGAGGCCTCCGCCGCCGAGCTGAACGAGACGCTGCGCAGGCTGGTGCCGGAGAGCCGGATCCACCGGGTGGACCACTTCCTCGGCAAGGGCACAGTCCTGAACATCCTCGGCCTGCGCTTCGCCAACAACTTCCTCGAGCCCGTGTGGAACAGGGACCACGTCGAGAAGGTGGAGATCTTCTTCGACGAGGACCTCGCCCTCGAGGGACGGGCCGGGTACTACGACCGCGCCGGCGCCCTGCGGGACATGATCCAGAGCCACCTCCTGCAGGTCCTGGCCGTCCTCGCGATGGACGCGCCGGCGCGCCTCGACGAGCGGGACGTCCGCGACCGCATCAGCACCGTGCTCCGCTCCGCGAAGGTCCCGGAGCCGTTCGCGGACTCGACGCGCCGGGCGCGGTACACCGCCGGGACCATCGGCGAGCGCCAGGTGCCCGACTACACGGACGAGCCGGGGGTCGATCCGTCCCGCGGCACCGAGACCCTGGCCGAGATCACGGTCCTGCTCTCCAGCTGGCGGTGGGCGGGGGTGCCGTTCATCCTCCGCTCGGGCAAGGCGCTCGGCACCCGGCGCAAGGAGGCCGTCGTGACGTTCCGCCCCGTCCCGCACCTGCCCGAGGGCTTCCGCGGCGTGGACGAGCCGAACCGGCTCCGCATCGGCTTCGGCCCGGACGTGCTCCAGCTCGACGTCGACGTCAACGGCCCCGGGGACGTGCTGACGCTGAACCGCGTGACGCTCGACGCGGACCTCGGCGAGGCGGACCTGCTCCCCTACGGCGAGGTGCTGGAGGGCGTGCTCGACGGCGATCCGCTCCTGTCGGTGCGGGCGGACACGGCCGAGAGCTGCTGGCGGATCGTCGAGCCTGTGCTGGACGCGTGGGCCGCGGGAGCGGTCCCCCTGGACACCTACCCCGCGGGCAGCGGCGGGCCGGCGGGCTGGGCCACCTCGGCCGCCGGCGAGGACGGTGCTGCCGCGTCCTGACCCGTGGCGGGGCGAGCCCACGGAGGAGCCGGACGGACGACGGCGGGCGGGCGCCCGCCGTCGTCCGTCCGGCCCGCGTCTCTGAGGTCAGATCGCGGAGTCGCCGCGTTCGCCCGTGCGCACCCGGACAGCGTCCTGCACCTCGACGACCCAGACCTTGCCGTCGCCCTGCGAGCCGGTCGAGGCCGCGACGACGATCGTCTCGAGGATCTCGTCGGCGTGCTTGTCGGTGGCGAGCACCTCCACCCTCACCTTGGGGATGAGGTCCACGCTGTACTCGGCGCCCCGGTACACCTGGACGTAGCCGCGCTGGCGGCCGTAGCCGCTCGCGGCGCTGACGGTCAGTCCCTGGACTCCCTCGGCCTCGAGGTGCTCGCGGATGGAATCGAGCTTCTCGGGCCGGACGATGGCGGTGATGAGCTTCACGAGCCCACAGTACCGGCCGGCGAGGCCCCGGCCAGAACCTCCTCGCGCTGGGCGTGCGCGCCGTCCGCGGGCCGCTGGCCGAGGCGGCGCTCGAGGTGCTGCTCGAGCAGGGTCTCCACGGTGTGCCGGACGCCGAGCGGGTGGAACCCGCCGCCCGTGGTGGCGGACGGCGACGAGTAGGCGGTCTCGGCGTGGATGACGAGGTCGACGCCGGTCTCCTCGACGTCCTTCGCGACGCGGAAGCCCATGACGGCCTTGATCGCGAGGCCGAGCGCGAGGGCCACGCCGAACGAGTAGCCGAGCACGGCGCCGGCGCCGAGGGCCTGGGTGCCCAGCAGGGCGAGCCCGCCGCCGTAGAGCAGGCCGCGGCCGGGCACCGGGGCGGCGGGGTCGGCGGCGAGGCCGATGAAGAGCGTCCCGACGAGGCCGCCGACGAGGTGCACGCCGACCACGTCGAGCGAGTCGTCGAAGCCGAGGCGGTACTTCAGGCCCACGGCCAGCGCGCAGACGGCGCCGGCGAGGAGGCCGAGGACGATCGCCCAGACCGGGTCGATGGTGGCGCAGGAGGGCGTGATCGCCACGAGCCCGGCAACGGCACCGGACGCGGCGCCGAACGAGGTCGCGTGCCCGTCGCGGACCTTCTCGACGACCAGCCAGGACAGGATCGCGGCGCACGGGGCCACGAGCGTGTTGATCCATGCGAAGCCGGCCTCGCCGTTGGCAGCGAGCGCGGAGCCGGCGTTGAAGCCGAACCACCCGAACCAGAGCAGGCCGCAGCCGAGCATGACGAGCGGAAGGTTGTGGGGGCGGTGCTCGGGGTCCTTGCCGAAGCCGACGCGCTTGCCGAGGACGAGGGCCAGCGCGAGGCCTGCGGCGCCTGCGAGGACCTCGACCGCGGTGCCGCCGGCGAAGTCGATGAGGCCGAGGTGGTTGAGCCAGCCGCCGATGAACGTCCCGTGCGCGTCCTTCTTCGAGTCGAACACCCAGTGCGCCACGGGGAAGTACACGAGCACGGCGAAGGCGCCGGCGAAGACCATCCAGGACCCGAATTTGGCGCGGTCCGCGATGGCGCCGGAGACCAGGGCCACGGTCACGGTGGCGAAGACCCCCTGGAAGCCCACGAACACGATCTCCGGGATCGTGCCGACGAGGGGCATCGAGCCGCCCGTGGCGAGCAGGTTGTGGAGGCCGAAGTCCTCGAAGGGGTTGCCGAACAGGCCGTCCCCCGCGTCCGTGCCGAACGCGATGGAGTAGCCGAAGAGGACCCACAGGACGCCGACCAGGGCGAGGGCCCCGAAGCTCATCATCATCATGTTGAGCATCGACTTCACGCGGGTCATGCCCCCGTAGAAGATGGCGAGGCCGGGTGACATGAGGAGGACGAGGGCTGCCGAGACGAGGACCCAGGCGGTGTCGCCAGCGTTCATGGGTGAGGCCTTTCGAGGGACGTTCACGGATCTCGGCCCCCGTCCGCCGTCCCCGGCGACGGTCTGCGGGACCACCTGAACCAGAATCCCGTGGCGGTGTTACCGGTCCGCTCCGTCCGTGTTGCCCTCGTGTTACAGGAATCCCCCCGGGGTTAAGCGTTCGTCACGGCCGTGTTAACGGGGTGTTTCGTGGCCCGCTCCGTCGCCCCCGTGCCGCCCCCTTTCCGCGCCCTGCGCCGGCCTCCCGGTGTCAGCCCGGTCGCCGACGCGGGCGGACGACGGCGGGTGGTCCCCGCCGTCGTCCGCCCTCCGCGGCGCTTGGTGCGCCTAGATCGCCGCTGCCCCGCGCTCCCCCGTCCGGACGCGGATCGCCTCGTGCACGTCCACGGTCCACACCTTGCCGTCCCCCGCGCGGCCGGTGTTGGAGGTGGTGATGAGCACATCGAGGATGTCGTCCGTCTGGTCGTCGGTGGCGAGCACCTCGATCCTCACCTTCGGGACGAGGTCCACGCTGTACTCGGCGCCGCGGTACACCTCGGTGTACCCGCGCTGGCGGCCGTAGCCGCTCGCCGCGCTGACGGTGAGCCCCTGGACCCCGTAGGCCTCGAGGCCCTCGCGGATGGAATCGAGCTTCTCCGGGCGGACGATCGCGGTGATGAGCTTCACGCCTGGACCTTCTTCCGTGCCGCCTCGGTGAGCAGGTCGTCCGCGTTGAACGCCGCGACCTCGGCCTCGTTCTTCGCCCCGAGCGGGTGGAACGCCGCCCCGGACGAGCCGCCCATGCTGTTGCCGGAGTATGCCGTCTCGGCGTGCAGGGCGATGTCCACGCCCGCTTCCTCGGCCTCGCTCGAGACCCGGAAGCCCATGGTCTTGCTGATGATCCAGCCAATGGCCAGGGAGAGGGCGAACGAGTACACGAGGACTGTGCCGGCGCCGAGGGCCTGCTTGCCCAGGAGCTCGAAGCCGCCGCCGTAGAACAGGCCGTGGCCGCCGGAGGGGGCGCCCGGGTTGGCCGCGAGCCCGATGAACAGGGTGCCGATGATGCCGCCGACGAGGTGGACGCCCACCACATCGAGCGAGTCGTCGTAGCCGAAGCGGTACTTCAGGCCCACGGCGAGGGCGCAGGCCGCGCCGGCGAGGAGGCCGAGGACGATCGCCCACAGGGGCGAGACCGCGGCGCAGGCCGGGGTGATGGCCACGAGCCCGGCCACGGCGCCCGAGGCGGCGCCGAGCGAGGTCGCATGGCCGTCGCGCAGCTTCTCCACCACGAGCCAGCCGAGGACCGCGGCGCACGGCGCGACGAGCGTGTTGATCCACGCGAACGCGGCCACGCCGTTGGCGCCCAGGGCCGAGCCCGCGTTGAAGCCGAACCAGCCGAACCAGAGCAGGCCCGCGCCTAGCATGACGAACGGCAGGTTGTGGGGGCGGTGGTTGGGGTCCTTGCCGAAGCCGTTGCGGCGGCCGAGGATGAGCGCGAGGGCCAGGCCCGCGGCGCCGGCGTTGATGTGGACGGCCGTGCCGCCGGCGAAGTCGATCACGCCGAGGCCGTTGAGCCAGCCGCCGATGAAGGTGCCGTTCGCGTCCTTGTTCGCGTCGAACACCCAGTGCGCGACCGGGAAGTAGACGAGGATCGAGAAGAAGAACGCGAAGACCATCCAGGCGCCGAACTTGGCCCGGTCCGCGATGGAGCCCGAGATGAGCGCGACCGTGATGATCGCGAACACGCCCTGGAAGCCCACGAAGGCGAGCTCGGGGATGGTGCCGGCCAGGGCCGTGCCGTCGCCCGTGGCGAGGATGCCGTGGAGGGCGAACTTGTCCAGGTTGCCGACGAGGCCGCCGAACCAGTCGGTGCCGAAGGACATAGAGTAGCCGACGAGGATCCAGAGCACGCCCACGAGGGCGATGGCGCCGAAGCTCATCATCATCATGTTCAGGACCGACTTGGCGCGCGTCATGCCGCCGTAGAAGAACGCGAGCCCGGGCGTCATGAGCAGCACGAGCGCTGCCGAGGCGAGCACCCAGGCGGTGTCTCCCGCGCTGAGGGTGGGGGTCATGGTGTGCCTTTCAGGGATGGAACGGGACCTGCCCGGCCCGGCGCCGTTCCCGGCGTCCGAGGGCCGCTGAGAAAAGATTCCTCCCGCGGTGTTTCCGCCGCTGTCGGCCCACATTGCGCGCCCGTTACATCTTGCTCCTGTGCGTTAAGGGGGCGTCACGCACGCGTTTCGACGATGTTTCGCCCGTCCCCCGCCCCGCGCGGCAGCGCCGCGGTACCCCCGCGCCTCGGCCGCCGTGCCGCCGTCGTACCGCCGTCGCTAAGGTGGTCCCATGCCCCGCACCTCCCCGCGGACGCCGGTGCCCCGCGACGTCTGGGTCCTCGTCGCCGCCGCGTTCGTCATCGCCGTCGGCTTCGGTCTCGTGGCCCCCGTCCTGCCGCAGCTGGCCACGAGCTTCGGCGTGGGGGCCACGGCGGCCTCCGTGATCGTGAGCGCGTTCGCGCTCGCCCGGCTCGTCCTCGCGCCCGCGGCCGGGTCCCTGGTCGACCGGCTCGGCGAACGGCCCGTGTACGTCACGGGCCTGCTCCTCGTCGCCGCCTCCAGCGCGGCGTGCGCGTTCGCCCCCGACTACTGGACGCTGCTGGCCGTGCGGGGGCTGGGCGGCATCGGGTCCACGATGTTCACGATCTCTGCCTCCGGCCTGATCGTGCGCCTCGCCCCGCCGGATGCGCGGGGGCGGGTCAGCGGCCTCTACGCCGCCTCGTTCCTCCTCGGCAATATCGCCGGGCCGGTGATCGGCGGGCTCCTGGCGGCCTTCGGCCTGCGCGTGCCGTTCCTCGTCTACGCGGGGGCGCTCGTGGTCGCCGCAGCCGTGGTCCACACGTTCCTCGGGCGGCGGTCCGCCGCACCCGCCCGCACGGGGGCCGGGGCCCGGCCGCAGCTCCTGCTCGCGGAGGCCCTCGCCCACGCGCCCTATCGGGCGGCCGTGGGCTCGAACTTCGCCAACGGCTGGGCCGCGCTGGGGATCCGGATGGCCCTCGTGCCCCTGTTCGCCACAGCGGCCCTCGGTGCCGGGCCCCAGGCAGCCGGGCTCGCCCTGGCCCTGTACGCCGGGGGGACCGCGGCGGCCCTGAGCTTCACCGGGCGGCTCGTGGACCGCTGGGGCCGGCGTCCCGTGGCCATCGTGGGCCTCGTGGGCACCGCGCTCCCGACGGCGTTCCTCGGCGTGAGCGGCTCCGAGCCGGTGTTCCTCGCGCTGTCCGTCGCCGCCGGCTTCGGAGCGGGGTTCCTCGGCCCGTCGCTGCAGGCGACGGTGGCGGACACCATCGGCTCCGGCCGCAGCGGCGGGCGGCCGCTGGCCGTGTTCCAGATGGCCTCCGACGTGGGCAGCATCCTCGGCCCGCTGGCCGCGGGCGCACTCGCGGACGGCCTCGGGTACGGGTGGGCGTTCGCCGTCTCCGGGGCGTGCCTCCTCGCCGCGGTGCCGCTGTGGGCCACGCGCACGCCGGCCAGCGCGCCAGCGGCCGGGGCCTCGGAGGCAGACCCGGAGGACCTGGCGGCGGAGCGCCCCGACGCCCCCTGAGGCTGCCCTGCCGCCTGCCTTCCCGCCCGACGCGCGACGGCGCCCGCCCCCGGGAAGGAGGCGGGCGCCGTCGTGTATCCGCTGCACCTGCCTGTCCGCTGTACCCGCAACGCCGCAGAGGCGACGAGATGCGTACCCGGAACGGGAGAACCGCGACGAGATGCGTACCGGAAACGGTGCTGGATGGGCGGGGCGAGTGGGCGGGGAGGGTCAGGCGAGGATGGCGTCCACGAAGCCCTCGGCGTCGAACGGCGCGAGGTCGTCCGGGCCCTCGCCGAGGCCCACGAGCTTGACGGGCACGCCGAGCTGCTTCTGGATCGCGACGACGATGCCGCCCTTCGCGGTGCCGTCGAGCTTGGTCAGCACGATCCCGGTGATGTCGACGACCTCGCCGAACACCTTGGCCTGGTTCAGGCCGTTCTGCCCGGTGGTGGCGTCGAGGACGAGGAGGACCTCGTCCACCTCGGCCTGCTTCTCGATGACGCGCTTGACCTTGCCGAGCTCGTCCATGAGCCCGACCTTGTTCTGCAGCCGCCCGGCGGTGTCGACCATGACGACGTCGACCTCCTGCTCGATGCCGGCCTTGACCGCCTCGAACGCCACCGACGCGGGGTCTGCCCCCTCGACGTCGGAGGTCACCGTGGGCACGCCGACGCGGGCGCCCCACGTGGCCAGCTGCTGGGCCGCGGCGGCCCGGAAGGTGTCCGCGGCGCCCAGCAGGACGTCCTTGTCCTCGGCCACGAGGACGCGGGCGAGCTTGCCCACCGTGGTGGTCTTGCCCACCCCGTTGACGCCGACCACCAGCACGACGGCGGGCTTGCCGTCGGCGCGGGCGACCTTGAGCGAGCGGTCCATGGAGGGGTCGACGAGCTTGACGAGCTCCTCCCGGAGCATGGCCTTGACGTGCTCGGGGCTGCGGGTGCCCATGACCTTCACGCGGTCGCGGAGCGTGTCGACGAGCTCGAGGCTCGGCTCGGTGCCGATGTCGGCGAGCAGGAGGGTCTCCTCGACCTCGTCCCACACGTTCTCGTCGATGCTGTCGCTCGAGAGCAGGGCGAGCAGTCCCTTGCCGAAGAGGTTGTTGCTCTTGACGAGCCGCTCGCGCAGGCGCTGGAGCCGGCCGGCCACCGGAGCGGGCGTCTCGGTCGGGACGCGTTCGATGACCGCCTCGTCGAGGACGTCCTCGGTGGGCGCCGCTCCCTCGGGCTCGGCCGGTGCGGGCAGAGTGCCGACTCCCCCGGGCGGGGCCTCCTCGCCCTCGGAGGTGCCGGGCCGGGGCGGGGCGATGACCTGGTCGTTGGCGTCTCGGGGGCCGGTGTAGGTGATCTTCTTCCGGCGGCCGCTCACGAGGCCGATGACGACCCCGGCGACGACGAGGATCACGATCGCGACGATGATGATGACGGGCAGCAGGGCGGAAAGGTCTGTCACGGTTCCTAGCTTCTCACAGGGCGGCCCACCGCCTGTGGCGGCCGCGGCGCCGCCCCGGCGCCCGGGCGCCTAGGCCTCGACGCGGTCGAGCTTCTGGCTGATCACCGTCGAGACCCCGTCGCCGCGCATCGAGACGCCGTAGAGCGCGTCCGCGACCTCCATGGTGCGCTTCTGGTGCGTGATGACGATGAGCTGGCTCGACTCCCGCAGCTCCTCGAAGATCGTGATGAGCCGGCCGAGGTTCGTGTCGTCGAGCGCGGCCTCGACCTCGTCCATGACGTAGAAGGGCGACGGGCGGGCCTTGAAGATCGCCACGAGGAGCGCCACGGCGGTGAGCGAGCGCTCCCCGCCGGAGAGGAGCGAGAGCCGCTTGATCTTCTTGCCCGCGGGGCGCGCCTCGACCTCGATCCCGGTGGTGAGGAGGTCCTCGGGGTCGGTGAGCACGAGCCGGCCCTCACCGCCGGGGAAGAGCCGGCCGAAGACGCGCTCGAACTGGACCGCGGTGTCGGCGAAGGCCTCGGCGAACACCCGCTGCACGCGCTCGTCCACCTCGGCGATGATCTGGAGGAGGTCCTTGCGGCTCTTCTGCAGGTCCTCGAGCTGGGTCGCGAGGAAGCGGTGGCGCTCCTCGAGGGCCGCGAACTCCTCGAGGGCGAGCGGGTTGACCTTGCCGAGCGCGGCGAGGTCCCGCTCGGCCTTCCTCAGCCGCTTCTCCTGCTCGGCACGGACGAACGGCACGCCGTCCTGGAGGGGGTTGCCCTCGTCGTCGACCTCCATGCGGAGCGCGGCCCACTTGTCCCCGCCCTCCTCGGGTGGCACCGGGACGGGCCGGTGCGGGCCGAAGTCGCGCACGAGCTCCTCCGCGGCCATGCCCAGCTCGTCCACGACGCGTTCCTCGAGCGCCTCGAGCCGGAGGCGCTGCTCGGCGCGCGCGAGCTCGTCACGGTGCACGGCGTCATTGAGGTCGGCGAGTTCGCGGGCGAGCTCGTCGTTGCGGCGGCGCAGGGCGCCGAGGCGCTCGTCCAGCTCGGCGCGCCGCTCCTCGGCGGCATCACGCTCGCCGGCGGCGCGGTCGACGGCTCCGTCGAGCCGGGACAGGCCCTCGCGGGCGGCGGCCGCGACGGCGCCGGCGCGTGCGGCCTCGCGGGCGCGGCGCTCGGCCCGGCGGCGGGCCTCCTCGGCGGCGCGCCGCTCCGATTCCGCGGCGCGCTCGAGGGACTGGGCGCGCGCCTCGAGCGTGCGGTGCTGCTCCTCGGCCGCGCGGAGGGCGAGCCGGGCCTCGAGCTCGCGGGCCCGGGCGGCGGCGGCCTCGGCTTGGAGCCGGTCGCGGTCGGAGGAATCCGGCTCCTCGGCGTCCGGCGCCTCCTCGGCGAGCTCGAGCCGCTCGGCCGCCGCCTCGAGCGAGACCTGCTCTGCCTCGAGCTGGGTGCGCGCTGCCTCGAGGGCGGCGCGCTGGCGCTGCTCCTCGGCCTCGGCGCCGCGCAGCTGGGTGCCCAGGGCCGCGAGCTTCTCGGCCACCGCGGCGAAGCGCGCGTCCGAGTCGTGCAGCGCGGCAAGGGCCGCCTCCGCGCGCCCGCGGGCCTCACGCTCGCGCTCCTGCGCGCCGGCCAGGGCGAAGCCGCACCGCTCGTGCTCCGCCTGGGCGGCCGCAAGGCGGTCCCGGGCGGCGTCGAGGAGTCCCTGCAGCTCGATCGTCGAGGGAGCTCCGGCAGAGCCGCCGAGCAGTCCCGCGGCGGTGACCACATCGCCGTCCTGCGTGGCGGCGGCGAGCTGCGGGTGCTCGGCGACGAGCGCGACGGCCGCCTCGAGCGTCGGAACGGCCGCGGCGTCCCGCAGCAGGCGGAAGACGGCTGCGGCCACGGGCGGCTCAGGCTCGGCGACGTCCGCGAGCCACCGGGCGCCCTGCGGCAGCGCGGGTACGGATCTCGCCCCAGATTCCCCGTCTCGGGTACGCATCTCGTCGCCGATCCGCGGTTCCGGGTACGCGGGGCCCTCGGGCGAGCCGACGAGCAGGGCCGCCTGGCCGGCGTCGTCCGCCTTGAGACCGCCGAGGGCTCCCGCCGCCGCGGCCGTCCCCGCCATCGCGAGGCCCTCGGCGAAGGGCCCGAGGACAGCCGCGACGGCGGCCTCGTACCCCGGTTCGACGCGGACCAGGTCCGCCACCCGGCCGAGCACCCCGGCGGCGGAGGCTGCGACGGACGCCGTGGCGTCGCGGTCCTTGAAGCCCGTCAGGAGCGCCTCGATCCGCGCCTCCTGGGCCTGCCGGTCCGCTGCGGCGCGCCGCCGGCGCTCGAGGAGGGACTCGCGCTCCGCCTCTGCCTCCTCGAGCTCTGCGGCGGCCTCCTCGTAGGCCGTGTCGAGGTCCTCCTCGCCGGCCTCGACCCCGGCGATCTGCGACTCGAGGGCCGTGTACTCGGCGGCCGCGGAGCGCTGCCGCTCGGCGGCTCCGGCCAGCGTGTCGCGGAGGCGCCCGACCTCGCCCTCGGCGGACTCGACGCGGCTGCGGGCCGCCGCGACCTGGCCCGCGAGCCGGGCGAGGCCCTCGCGCCGGTCGGCCTGGGCGCGCAGGAGTGCGGTGTGGCGGCGGTCCTCCGCGGAGGCTGCCTCCTCGGCCGCCGCGCGCGCGTCCTCTGCATCGGCGAGGGCCTCTACCCGGATCTCGACGCCGTCCGTGACGGCCTCGAGCTCGGTTCGGAGCTGGCGTGCCTGCCGTTCGAGGGCCTCCGGGTCGCGGCCCCGGACCGGGGGCTCAGAGGACCCCAGCAGGCGCCGGCGCTCGTCCGCGAGCGACGCGAGGGCCCGGAGCCGCTCCCGGCTCTGGGAGAGCCTGTACCACGTGTCGCGCGCGGCGTTCACGTGCGGGGTGGCCGCGGCCGCGGACCGCTCGACGTCCGCCTGGGCGCGGCGCCCGGCGTCGAGCTCGCCCTGCGCCGCGGCGCGCCGGGCGTCGAGCGCCCCCTGGTCCGCCTCCTCCTGCTCCATTGCGGCGCGCAGCGTGGCGATGTCGTCCGCGAGGAGGCGTGCGCGCGCGTCGCGGACGTCGGCCTGGATAGTCTGCGCGCGGCGCGCGACCTGCGCCTGCCGGCCCAGCGGGCCGAGCTGCCGCCGCAGCTCCGCGGTGAGGTCGCCGAGCCGGGAGAGGTTGGCCTGCATTGCCTCGAGCTTGCGGACGGTGCGTTCCTTGCGCCGGCGGTGCTTGAGGATGCCGGCGGCCTCCTCGATGAACCCGCGCCGGTCCTCGGGGGTCGCGTGCAGGACCCGGTCGAGCTGGCCCTGCCCGACGATCACGTGCATCTCACGCCCGAGCCCCGAGTCTGAGAGGAGCTCCTGGATGTCGAGCAGCCGGCACTGGCTGCCGTTGATCGCGTACTCGGACCCGCCCGAGCGGAAGAGCGTCCGCGAGATCGTCACCTCGGCGTACTCGATGGGGAGCGCGCCGTCGGCGTTGTCGATCGTGAGGGAGACGTGCGCCCTGCCCAGCGGGGGGCGCCCTGCCGTGCCGGCGAAGATGACGTCCTCCATCTTGCCGCCGCGCAGGGTCTTGGCGCCCTGCTCCCCCATGACCCAGGCCAGGGCGTCGACGACGTTCGACTTGCCCGAGCCGTTGGGCCCGACGACGGCCGTCACGCCGGGCTCGAACTCGAACGTCGTGGCCGAGGCGAACGACTTGAAGCCTCGGATCGTCAGGGTCTTGAGGTGCAAGGGACTGCGGGTCTCCTCTGGGCTGGCCGGGACGGCAGTGGCGGGCGGGGGCGGTTGTCCGTCATTGTGCCACCGGGCACCGACGGAACCGGGCCTACCAGCGGGCGTTGCGCGGAACCGGCTGGCAGCGCGTGCAGCGGTAGGAGGAGCGGTTCATGAACGGTTCCCGGACGATCACGCCGCTCTCCCCCGCCGCCGCGCACCGCCGGCACGCGCGCCCGGCCCGGCCGTAGGCGTCCAGCGAGCGGGAGAAGTAGCCCGAGGCCCCGTTGACGTTGACGTAGAGCGAGTCGAAGCTGGTGCCGCCGGCCACGAGGGCCCGGCCCATGACGTCCCGGACGGCGTGCACGAGCCGGTCCGTCTCGGGCCGGCGGAGCGTGTCGGTCGGCCGGGCGTAGTGCAGGCGCGCGCTCCAGAGGGCCTCGTCGGCGTAGATGTTCCCGATCCCGGACACGAGGCGTTGGTCCAGGAGGGCCCGCTTGATGCCCGTGCGCCGCGCCCGCAGGCGCCGGTGGAACGCCTCGGGGTCGAACAGCGGATCGAGCGGGTCGCGCCCGATGTGCGCGGCCTCCCCCGGGATGAGCGCGAGGTCGGAGCCGCCGCGGCCGCCGGGCCCGCCGTCGTGCGTCGCCACGAGGGGCACCACGGCGAGGCCGCCGAAGATCCGCTGGTCCACGAAGCGCAGCTCACGGGGCATGCCGGGGACGTCGCTGAGGGTGAGCCGGACCTTGAGGTGCTTCTCGTCGGGCGCGTCGGGCTCCTCGACGAGCAGCTGGCCGCTCATGCCCAGGTGCGCGAGGAGGGCGGTGTGCGGCGCCGTGCCGGAGTCCGGCGCGGCGGGGTCCGACAGCGGGAGCCAGAGGTACTTGCCGCGACGGACGGCGTCGACCACCCGGGCTCCCTCGAGCTGGCCGCGGAAGTCCTCGGCGCCGAGCGCGTGGCGCCGCACCGAGCGGGCGTCCACCACGTCCACCGCCCCGACGGTCCGCCCCGCCACCCAGGAGGCGAGGCCGCGGCGCACCACCTCGACTTCGGGCAGTTCGGGCATTGCGCCTCAGGCCTGCGCGGAGGCGGCGGAATCGGTCCCGAGGACCTTCCAGGCGTTCGCCGCCGACTGCTGCTCGGCTTCCTTCTTGGAGTTCCCCGTTCCGGTCCCGTACTCGGTGCCGCCGATGAGGAGCGTGGCCGTGTACGTGCGCGCGTGGTCCGGGCCGTCCCCGATTACGGCGTAGTGGATCGGACCGAGCTGCCGGCTCGCGGCGAGCTCCTGGATGTGGGTCTTCCAGTCGGTCCCCGCCCCGAGCACAGCGGCGTCCGCGAGCAGCGGCTCGATGAGGCCGACGACGAAGCGGCGCGCCGGCTCGAGCCCGTTGGAGATGTAGGTCGCCCCGATGAGGGCCTCCATCGTGTCCGCGAGGATCGAGGACTTGTTCTTCCCGCCGGTGACCTTCTCGCCCTGACCCAGGTAGATGAACTCCCCCACGCCGAGGCGCCGGGCAATCGAGGCGAGGGCACGGGTGCTCACGACGGCGGCACGCCGCTTCGCGAGGTCGCCCTCGCTCAGGTCGGGGTACTCCCTGTAGAGGTGCTCCGTGACGGAGAAGCCGAGGACCGAGTCGCCGAGGAACTCGAGGCGCTCGTTGGTCGGAATGCCGCCGTTCTCGTACGCGAACGAACGGTGTGTGAGGGCAAGACGAAGCGTCTCGGCGTCGATGTCGACGCCGAGACGCTTCAAAAGCTCGTCATGAGGGCTCATGCGCGAGATTCCGCCGGATCAGACGTCGGCGACCTTGCGGCCCTTGTACTCGAGGAACAGCTCGGTCCCGGCCGAGTCGGTGACGACCTTGGCCTGGTGGGGGAGGCTGTACGTCACGCGGCCGTTCTCAACGGTCTTGACCAGCGTGGGGACGGAGGCCTTCCACTGCGAGCGGCGGGCGCGGGTATTCGAGCGAGACATCTTCCGCTTGGGAACAGCCACGGCTAACTCATTTCTCTCTTAGTGCCAACACTTACTCATCGTCGTGCCGGTCTGGCTTCGCCAGATCTGCCAAGGCAGCCCACCGGGGGTCGACGACCTCATGGTGGTGCCCCGGCTCGTCCGCGAGACGCACTCCGCATTCGGAGCACAGGCCCTCGCAGTCTTCCCGGCACACCGGCTGGAACGGCAGCAGCGGTACCACTGCGTCCCGCAACACCGGCTCAAGATCGATGGAATCGTGCTCGACTCGACGTTGCTCTTCATCGTCTTCTCCGTCCGAGAGCCCAAGGGCCTCGAAGAAGAAAAGCTCTTGCACCTCGGCGTCGAGTCCGTACTCGATGGGATCCAGGCAGCGGCCGCACTCGCCCGTTACCGTGACGTGCGCGGTCCCCGAGACCAGGATCCCCTCGTGCACTGACTCGAAGGTCAGGTCCAGGTCCACGGGGGATCCTTCCCTGACGCCGATGAGCGCCACGCCGAGTTCACCCGGCGCGGGTACATGCTCCTCAAGGGTCCGCATACTCCCCGGGCTGCGCCCGAGGTCCTTGACGTCGAACATCAAAGGCGAACGTGCTTCCCGCTTAATGAGAACTCCTGTAGAACATAGACCGACACACTATCCTAGCCGCTGCGGCATCGAGGCCCAAAACGAGCAGTGCCGCCGCGCACCGGGACAGTGTCCAGCGTGCGGTGCCCGTTCATTCTAGCCGCTCCCGCGGCATCCTCAGTGCTGCGGCCGGGTCTCGGCGAGCCGCGCGAGCACCGATCGCGGCACGTAGTCCGCGACGTTCCCCCCCAGGTCGTGGACTTCCTTGACGAGGGTCGAGGACAGATGGACGTAGTGGGCCTCGGCGGGCAGGAACACGGTCTCGACCCCGGTGAGCTGCCGGTTCATGATGGCCATCGGCAGCTCGTAGTCGAAGTCGGACGACGAGCGGAGCCCCTTCACGATGGCGCTCGCTCCCCGTTCCCGGCAGAAGTCGGCGAGGAGGCCCTCGCCCATCGGCTCGACGAGGATCCCGCTGATGGCCCCAAGGGTCCGGCGCGCCATGGTGAGGCGCTCCTCGAGGGCGAAGCGGTACTTCTTGGCGTAATTGGTCGACACCGCGACGATGACCTCGTCGAAGAGGTTCGCGGCCCTGGCGATGACCTCGAGATGCCCGTTGTGGATGGGGTCGAAGGAGCCAGGGCACACCGCGCGTCGCATAGCGCCAACATACTGCATGCCCCCTCCCCCGCCGCCTGCGCGCAGCCACCGGCGTGGCCCGCGCCGATAGCATGGGCAGGTGACTTCCGCAGGGCAGGGACCAGCAGGACAGCACGCCTCGGCGTGGCAGCGCACGGCGGCCGGGGCGAACCTCCTCGGCGCCGACGGCAGGCTCGGTGTGACGATCTTCGAGGAGATGACGGGCCTCGCCGTCCGGCACGGCGCGATCAACCTGGGCCAGGGCTTCCCCGACGAGGACGGCCCGGCCGAGATGGCGGAGGCCGCCCGGTCTGCGATCCTCTCGGGCGCGAACCAGTACGCCCCCGGGCAGGGCATCCCGCGGCTGCGCGAGGCGGTCGCGGCGCATCAGGCGCGCTTCTACGGGATCGGGCTCGACCCCTGGCGCGAGGTCATCGTCACCACCGGCGCCACGGAGGGCATCGCGGCCGCCGTCCTCGCGCTCGCCGGCCCGGGCGACGAGGTCGTCACCTTCGAGCCGTTCTACGACTCGTACGGGGCCATGATCGGCTTCGCCGGCGCCGAGCACGTCACCGTCCCGCTCGGCGCGCCCTCGTTCCAGCCCGACCCGGCCGAGCTCGAGGCCGCCTTCGGCCCCCGGACACGGGTCGTCGTGGTGAACAACCCGCACAACCCCACCGGCGCCGTGTTCGGCCGCGACGTGCTGGCCCGGATCGTCGCGCTCGCGGCGGAGCACGACGCCGTGATCGTCACCGACGAGGTCTACGAGCACCTCGTCTTCGGGCCCCGCCATGTGCCGGTGGCGTCCCTCCCGGGCGCGGCAGAGCGCACCCTGACGATCTCATCGGCCGGGAAGACGTTCTCCTTCACCGGCTGGAAGGTGGGCTGGGTCACCGGACCCGAGGAGCTCGTGGCGCGCGTCCGCACGATCAAGCAGTTCCTCACCTACAGCTCCGGGACGCCGTTCCAGGAGGCGGTGGCCCTCGGCCTGGGCTACCCGGACAGCTTCTTCGAAGGAATCGCCGCGGCGCTGAGCGCCAAGCGGGACATCCTCGCCGCAGGCCTGGAGGCGGCCGGCCTGGAGGTCTTCCGCCCCGAGGGCACGTACTTCATCACGGCGGACGCGGCGGGACTCGGGTTCGACAGCGCGGTGGACCTCGCGCGCCGGCTCCCTGAGCTGGTGGGGGTCGCCGCCATTCCGGTCTCCGTCTTCTGCCATCCCGAGGGCGCCGAGCGCACCCGGACGCTCCTGCGCTTCGCCTTCTGCAAGAAGGAGCCGCTCCTGCAGGAGGCCGCCAGCCGGCTCTCGCGGCTCGCGGAGCTCGTATGACGGCCGGCCCCGGCCCGGGCCGGTACCTCCGCGGCATCGGCGCGCACGCTTCCGTGGAGCCGGACCCCCTCGTGCCGGGGGCGTACGTGCTCTCGATCGGCGGCGCGGAGCAGTCCCACGTGGACCTCGCGCGCCCGGGCCACGTCTTCTATGCCTACCTGCGCCGCATCGCGAACGTGGTCGACGCCATCGCCCCGGCCGGAGCGCCGGTCCGGGCCCTGCATCTGGGCGCCGGCGCGCTCACCCTCGCCAGGTACATCGCGGCGACCCGGCCGGGATCGGTCCAGGCCGCGGTCGAGCTGGAGCGCGAGCTGCTCGACTTCGTGCTCGAGCGCCTCCCCCTTGCACCCGGGACCGATCTGAGCATCCATCTGGGCGATGCCCGGTGGCAGCTTCCGGAGGCCGCCGCACGGGGGCCGTTCGACGTGATCGTGCTGGACATCTTCTCCGGGCCCGAGGCACCGGGGCACCTCGCGGAGCCCGGCTTCTATGCCGAGGCGGCGGAGCTCCTCGCCCCGGCCGGCGCGCTCCTGGTCAATATCGGCGATGATCCTCCGCTGACCCTCGTGCGCTCGCAGCTGGCGGCCCTGCGGTCGGTGTTCGGGGAAGTCGCAGCCCTGGCCGAGCCGGAGATGTTCACGGCCAGATTCCCGGGCAACATCGTTGCGATCGGGCTCCGGGGCCCGTGGCCGGAATCGTGGACGGCCCAGCTGCCCGCCGCCGGGCCGCACCCGACGCGCCTGGTCCGCGGGGTCGACCTCGACCCGCTCGCGGGCTGACCGTCAGCTCGCGAGCTTCTGCTCGGCGAGGCGCTTGACCCACTCGGGGGTCGGCCGGTTGAGCCGTTCGTCGAGGACGACGCGGAGCTTGGCCGCGGCAATCTGGACCCGGCGGTCCGAGGCGCCCGGACGCCGCTCGCCGGCCTTCTCGCCGGTGTGCCGCCCCGTGTCCTCGCCGGGAAGCGCCTCGTGCTTGCTCACGGCTCCTCCTTCTCGTGCCTGGCCGTCCCCGCCGCGGAGGGCCCGCAGGGCAGGGCCTGCGCCGCAGGCTCCCTTCCAGTATCGCCTCAGCAGGCCCCGACCGTCCACGGCCCCCCCACGGGCCCGCCGCGGCCGTCAACCGGTCCGGGGCCGCCTAGGGCCGGTCGGGGCCCCGCTCGTGTTCGGAACCGTCGTCCTCGCCGTCGCCGAGCTCCTCGTCGAGGCCCGCCTCCTCGGCCTCCGCGATCGGGTCGATCCACACGGCATCGAGCAGCTGCAGCTCCTCGTCACTGGCGATGAGGTCGCTCTTGGCGAGGCTCGCCAGGACCATGGTGCCCATGGCCGCGAGCTGCGGGTCCTGGGACGTCGACGCCTCGAGGGCCCACTCGGTCCGCCGCCAGAACTCGGCGCGGCGGTCCGAGTAGGAGCGCTGGCGGATGGTGCCGAGCCCGACGACGGCCGCAACGAGCGCTGCCGCGAGCGTGCCCACGGGGGCCAGCGCGGCGACGATCTCCCACCACTGCGGCACGGCGGCGGCGACGTCGGCGCCGGGCACGGGCGCGGGCAGGGTGGCGGCGAGCTGGGCGACCGCGAGCTGGGCACTCATGGCGACACGGCCTCCGGGGACCCTGACGGTGCCGCCGCCCCGTCGGCCACCGGCTCCGCGAACCACAGGCGCGTCTCCCCGTACTTGCGTTCCCCGAAGTGCTCCAGCCCGTGCGGCCAGTCGGGCTCGGGCGAGCGGGAGGACCGTTCGACGACGACGAGGGCGTCCTCGGCCAGGTGGGGCGCGAGCGCCTCGAGGACGCGCGCGAGCTGGTCCTCCCCGAGCGGATACGGCGGGTCCATGAAGACGAGGTCCCAGTGCCGGCCGGGCCCGGTCGCATCGAGGAAGGATCCCACCTTGCCCCGGTGCACGGTGACGGCGCGGCGGCCCACGGCATCGTTGACGAGCCGAGCGTTGCGCTGGCACACGCCCACGGCCTTGGCGTCCGCCTCGACGAGCTCGGCGGTGGAGGCCCCTCGGCTCACGGCCTCCACCCCGAGGGCGCCGGAGCCGGCGTAGAGGTCGAGGACGCGGGCCCGCGAGACCATGCCCAGCGCGTCGAGGCGCGAGAAGAGCGCCTCCTTGACGCGGTCGGTCGTGGGGCGGGTCGCCGATCCCGGCACCGAGGCCAGGGGCGTGCCGCCGATGATGCCGGCGATGATCCTGCTCATCGGGCGGCCCGAGTCGTCTCAGCCACGCTCGAGGAACACCTCCTTCTCCGGTTCCAGGTAGGCGTCGATGGCGGTCTTCAGCGCGGGGTGCGCCTCGAGCCCCGGGTCCTCGGCCACGATGCCGAGGGCGTCCGCGCGGGCCCGCTCGATGACGTCGGCGTCCCGCAGGACGCGCAGGAGCCGCAGGGTCGAGCGGCGCCCGGACTGGGACGCCCCCAGGATGTCGCCCTCCCGGCGGTGCTCGAGGTCCTTCTGGGCCAGGACGAACCCGTCCGTGCTCGCGGCGACGGCGTCGAGCCGTGCCCGGCTCGGGTGCCCGGGCTCGAGCGAGGTCACGAGGAGGCACGTCCCGGCGTGTCCGCCGCGGCCCACGCGCCCGCGCAGCTGGTGCAGCTGGGCGATGCCGAAGCGGTCCGCGTCGAGGATCACCATGAGGGTCGCGTTCGGGACGTCGACCCCGACCTCGATCACGGTGGTCGCGACGAGCAGGTCGGTGGCCCCCGCGGCGAAGCCCTCCATCGCTGCGGCCTTCTCGGCGCCGTCGAGCCGGCCGTGGAGGGCGGCGATCCGGGTGCCGCCGAGGGCAGACTCCCCGGCCAGCTGCTCCAGAGTGGCCGAGACGGAGGCCGCGGGGCTGCGTTCCTCGGGCGGTCCGAGCGCGCTCCCTCCCCAGGTCGCCTCGTCGAGCGCCTCCAGGTCGCCCTCGTCCTCTCCCGACTCCCCGATGGTCGGGCAGACCACGTAGACCTGGCGTCCCGCGTCGATCTCCTCGCGGGCGCGCGCCCAGATGCGCCGCTCCCACGACGGGTTCTCGGCGAGGCCCACCACATGGGTCGCGATCGGCGAGCGGCCGGCGGGCAGTTCGCGCAGCATCGAGGTCTCGAGGTCGCCGAACACGGTCATGGCCACGGTCCGCGGGATGGGGGTCGCCGTCATGACGAGCAGGTGCGGGGTGGCGAGGCTCTTGGCACGCAGGGCGTCCCGCTGCTCGACGCCGAAACGGTGCTGCTCGTCCACCACGACGAGGCCGAGGTCGGCGAACTGCACGTGCTCGGAGAGCAGGGCGTGGGTGCCCACCACGATCCCGGCCTCGCCGCTGGCCGCGGCGAGGAGGGACCTCTTGCGCTCGGCACCGCTCTGGCCCCCGGTGAGCAGGACCACCTCGACGCCGTCGGCCGATCCGAGGATGCCATCCCGCGCAAGCGGTCCGAGCGTGCGGCGGATCGACTCGTAGTGCTGCGCGGCGAGCACCTCGGTCGGGGCCAGGAGCGCGGCCTGGCCGCCGTCGTCGACAACCTGGAGCATGGCCCGCAGGGCCACGACGGTCTTGCCGGAACCGACCTCGCCCTGCAGGAGCCGGTTCATCGGGTGCGCGGCGGACAGCTCGCGCGCGAGCACCTCCCCGACCTCCCGCTGCCCTTGGGTGAGCGTGAACGGCAGCCCGGCGTCGAACGCGTCGAGCAGGCCGCCCCTGCGCGCGGGACTCGGCCTCGACGGGAGCTCTGCGTGCTGGGCCTTGCGCCGCGCGAGCGCGGTCTGGAGCACGAGGGCTTCCTCGTACTGGAACCTCCGCCGGGCGGCGGCCCACTCCTCGGCGGTGGCGGGGACGTGGATCATCCGGTAGGCCTCGGCGATCCCGGGCAGGCGGTGCTTGGCGCGCAGCTGCTGCGGGAGCGGGTCCTCGAGGCTCTCGAGGTCGACCTGCCCGAGGACCGTCGCGACGGCCTGGGCGATCCGCCAGCTCGGCAGCTTGGCCGTGGCGGGGTAGACCGGAATGGGCTTGCCGGCCAGTTCCTCGGCGCTCGCGCCGTCCTCGGCCTCGCCGTCGAGCAGGACATAGTCGGGGTTGGTCAGCTGGAGGCGTCCCCGGTAGGAGCCGACGCGCCCGGAGAACATGGCCACCGTCCCGGGCCTGAGTTGCCGCGAGGCAGCGAAGCTGTTGAAGAACGTCAGGCTGATCGTGTCGAGGGCGCCCTCGACGCCGTCCGTCACCACGACGTCGGTGATCGTGCCCTTGCGCGTGGCCATCTTCCGGCTCGTGGCCTTCACCACGCGCGCCAGCAGGGTCACGTCGGAGTCGAGCGGCAGCCCGGCGATGCTGGTCAGCTCGCCGCGCTCGGCGTAGCGCCGCGGGAAGTAGTCGAGCAGGTCACCGGCCGTGGCGAGGCCGAGGTGGTCCTTGAGCTTCTTCGCCGAGGCGCCCCCGACGAGCCGGGTGAGGTCCCGGCCGCGCTCAGTGGCCACGGCGGCTGTCCTCGGCGACCTGTCCGGCCGCGTCCTCCGCCCCGGCGCCGGGACCCTGTGAGCGGAGCTCCGTGAACGCGACCCGCTCGGGCTCGCCGATCTCGCGGATGAGGCCGACGGCGGCCTCGGGGTCCGCCACGTGGACGTGCACGCGCCAGCGGCACAGGCCCGCCTCGTCGTCGAACGCGCCGACGGGGCTCATGATCACCGACTCGCCGATCTCGTCCAGCCGCTGGCGCAGGACGGCGGCGTCGAGCGGGCTGAGCTGGATCGTGCACATGATCTCGACGCCGACCGCCTCGGGCTGGGCGCCGTGGATGTGGGGGTCCTGGACCCGGAAGCCGTGGAGCGTCTCGAGGGTATCCTCCGGGATGCCCTCGCCCAGGACGGTGGTGCGCAGCGCGGCGAGGACGAGGAGCAGGCCCACTCCCCCGGCATCGACCACGCGGGCGTTGGTCAGGACGCCCAGCTGGGCCTCGGTCTCGACCACGGCGCCGAGCGCCGCCTCGACCGCGCCGTCGAGCGCCGCCGCGAGGGCGAGGTTGCTGTCCTCGTGGGCTCCGGCGCCGGCAGCGGCGGCGGCGCCGCCGGCCGCGGCCTCGAGCACGCTGAGCATCGTGCCGCCGACCGGCTCGCTCAGCGCGGACCACGCCCGGATCTGGGCGCGGTGCAGGGCGCGCGCCAAGAGGGGCGCGCTGAGCCTCGTGTGTCCCGCGAGCGAGGCGGCGAAGGCGTCGAGGAAGACGGCGAAGAGGGTGCCGGAGTTTCCCCAGGCCTCCTCCATGGCGGCCTGGCCCGCGGCGCCGAGGAGCAGGCCGAGGTCCGTGCCCTCGGTCGCCGCCGCGGCCGTGGAGGCGGCGCGGACGGTGTGGTAGAGGTTCGTGCCGGTGTCGCCGTCGGCCACGGGGAAGATGTTGATCGCGTTGAGCCGGTCGCTGTGGTTGGCGAGGGCGGTCTCCGCGTCGGCGAGCCACCGCCGCATCGCAGCGGCGTTCGAGGCGATCTTAGCGTGCAAAGTGGTCCCATCCGCTCGGTTCCGCGGGGCGCCCGCCGATGGCCACCCCACCCGGCCCGCCGGCCGGAGGCACCACCGAGCCTATCGCAGTGAATCCCTCAGGCAGCTGTGAGGACGGCGGGAACGTCGCGAGGAGGCCGTGGTCCTCTCCGCCGCCCAGGACCCAGCGGAGGGGATCCGCCCCGAGGTCCGCCGCGGGTCCGGCCAGGAGCGCGGCGTGCGCCGCGAGCACGGAGGCGTCGAGGTCGAGCACGACGCCGCTCGCCCGCCCCAGACGGTCCCCGTCCTTGAGCAGGCCGTCGGAGAGGTCCATGAGCGCGGTGGCGCCGGCGCGCGCGGCGGAGGGTCCGGCCGCGAGGGGCGGTCGCGGGCGGCAGAAGGAACGGATGACGCCGCGCGCCTCCCCGCCGAGCTCGGCGTACCGGGGGCCGTGCTCGAGCAGGGCGAGTCCGGCGGCGGCGGTGCCGAGCCGTCCCGCCACGGCCACGACGTCGCCGGGCCGGGCCCCGGAGCGGAGCACGGGCGCCCGGCCCTCGAGGCTGCCGAGGACCGTGACGGTCACCGAGAGTTCGCCGCCGAGGCCGAGGTCGCCTCCGGCCACCGTGCAGCCGCCGGCCTCCAGCCCGGTGATGGCCTCGACGAGGCCGTCCGCGAGGCCCTCGACCCAGGCCACCTCGGTCTCCGCGGGAAGGGTCAGGCTCACCACCATGCCGGTGGCGACCGCTCCCATGGCGTTGATGTCGCTGAGGTTCTGCGCCGCGGCCTTCCAGCCGACGTCCGCGCCGGTGGTGCGGTACCCGTCGGGCCAGGCGAGCCGGAAGTCCTGTCCCTCGGTCTGGGTGTCCGTGCTCACCACGACCCGCCCGTCGGGGGCCGCGAGCACCGCGGCGTCGTCGCCCGGGCCGAGGATCGGCGATCCGAGCACCGCCAGCCGGGGGAAGATCCGCTCGAGCAGCTCGCGCTCGCTCACCTCGCGCACACGCGCCGCCAGACGCTGGGAATCCGTCACGGTCCCAGCCTATCGGCGCAGGCGGCGCCGTCGGCGGCGGTAGTCTGGAGGCACCCCCTCGGCCCCCCGGATGGAGAAGCATGTCCGCACGAAGCCACGCCCGCGCAGCCCGGTACGGCATCCCGGTGGTCCTCCTGGGCCTCGTCGCAGCGCTGGCCGGATGCTCAGCCCCGGTCTCCGTGCAGCCCGCCGCGGATGCGGCCGATCCCGCGTGCGCACCGCTCATGCTGGCCCTCCCGGACACCATCGGCGACGCCAAGCTGCGGACCACGACGAGCCAGGCCACGGCGGCGTGGGGCGACCCGGCCGCCGTCGTGCTCCGCTGCGGCGTCCCCTCGCCGGGGCCGACCACGGACCGGTGCGTGAGCGTCAACGGCGTCGACTGGGTGATCAGGCAGGACTCTGCCGCGAGTGCGGGAGCGCCGTCGCCCACCGCGAGCGGGAGCGCGCCCGGGCCGGGCGACGGGGGGACCTACACGCTCACCACGTTCGGGCGCCAGCCCGCCACGGAGCTGCTGCTGGATACGGGCCGGGCCAGCTCCGCGACCGTCCTGGCCAGCCTGTCCCCGGCCGTGGCGAAGGTCCCGGCCACCCGCCACTGCGTGGGCCAGGAGGACCTGGCCACGCTGCCGGCGAACGGCTGAGTCCGCTCGCCCGCTACCGCAGGCCGGTGGGGCGCTCGAGGGCGAGCTGGATGAGCTCGTCGATCAGCTCCCGGTAGCCCAGGCCGGTCGCGGCCCACATCGCCGGATACATGCTGATCGGCGTGAACCCGGGCATGGTGTTGATCTCGTTGATGACGAACTCGCCCTCGGGCGTGTAGAAGAAGTCGACGCGGCTGAGCCCCTCGGCGGAGACGGCGTCGAACGCGGTCGCGGCGAGCCCGCGGACCTGCTCGATCGCCTCCGGCGGCAGGTCGGCCGGGCACGAGAGCGAGGCCGCGTCGTTCTCGACGTACTTCGCGGCGAAGTCGTAGAACGTGTGCGCGCCGCCCTGGACCACGATCTCTCCCGGGAGCGACGTGCGGGGCGCGTCGCAGCCGCGGCCCTCGAGCACCCCGCACTCGATTTCGCGGCCCACGATCGCGGCCTCGATCACGAGGCGCAGGTCGTGCCGGCGCGCCTCGGCGATCGCGGCGTCGAGATCCTCCGGACGGTCCACCTTGGAGATGCCCACGGAGGAGCCGGCCCGGCACGGCTTGACGAAGACGGGGTAGCCGAGGCGGTCGACGGCGTCGCGCACCCCCTGCGGGTCCCGGCGCCACTGCTTGTCGGTCACCGTGGTGTAGGGGCCGACGGCGAGCCCCGCCGCCGCGAAGGCGACCTTCATGAAGTGCTTGTCCATCCCGACGGCGGAGGCGAGGACGCCGGCGCCCACGTACCGGACGTCGGCGAGCTCGAGGAGGCCCTGGATGGTGCCGTCCTCGCCGAAGGCGCCGTGCAGGAGCGGGAAGACGACGTCCACGTCGCCGAGCTCGCGCGGCACCTGGCCGGGCTCGCTCACCACGAGCCTGGCTGCGCCGTCGTTCTCGGCGAGCCGGACGGTGGCCCCGCTGGCCTCGACCTCGGGCGGTGTGCCCGCATCGAGCGCCCACTGGTGCCAGTCGCTCTGGGAGAGGACCCACTGTCCCGCCCGGGTGATGCCGACGGGCACCACCTCGTACTTGTCGGGGTCAATGGCGCCCATGACGCCCGCGGCGGTCACGCAGCTCACGGCGTGCTCGCTCGAGCGGCCGCCGAAGAGGAGGGCAACGCGGGTCTTGCTGGTCTCTGTCACGCTTAGTCGCCTTCTGACTTGAGCTGCCGCGCCAGCAGCAGCGGTTCGAGCTTCTCCACCGGCAGCTCGCCCCGCAGGACGGCCACGACCGCGGCGGTGATGGGCATGTCCACCCCATGGCGCTGCGCGAGCTCCAGGACGGCCGGGGCCGACTTGATCCCCTCGGCGACCTGGGTCATGCGGGCGCCCACGGCCTCGGTGTCGAGGCCCTGCCCCAGGAGCCGCCCGGCGGTGTGGTTGCGCGAGAGCTTGGATGAGCAGGTGGCCACGAGGTCGCCGAGTCCGGCGAGCCCGGCCATGGTGGTGAGGTCCGCCCCGAGCGCCACGGCGAGCCGGGTGGTCTCTGCCAGGCCGCGGGTGATGACGGTGGCCTTCGTGTTGTCGCCCATCTCCTTGCCCTCGCAGATGCCGACGGCGAGGGCGATCACGTTCTTGACGATGCCGCCGATCTCCGCGCCGGTCACGTCGGTGCTCATGTAGGGGCGGAAGTACGGCGCCGTGCAGGACTCGGCGATCCACTGGGCGGTGGCGTGGTCGGTGCACGCGACGACGGCGCCGGTGGGCTGGGACCGGGCGATCTCCATGGCGAGGTTGGGGCCCGAGAGCACGGCGATCTGCTCGGGGGGAAGCGACGTGACCTCGGCGATGACCTCGCTCATCCGCTTGTCCGTCCCGAGTTCGAGCCCCTTCATGAGGGAGAGCACGACGGCGTCGCGCGGCACGTGCGCGCTCCACGCCGTGAGCTGGGCGCGCAGGGACTGCGCGGGGACCGCCAGGACCACGAGCTGCGCCCCCTCGAGCGCCTCGGACGGGTCGAGGGTGGCCGTGATGGCGGCAGGCAGCTCGATGTCGCCCAGGTAGCGGGCGTTGCGGTGGCGGGCCACGTCGGCGACCACCTCGGGGTTGCGGCCCCACAGCCGGATCGACCGCGGGCTGCCGTGGTTCGCCGCCGCGTCGCCCAGGACCTTGGCGAAGGTGGTCCCCCAGCTCCCTGCGCCCATGACGGCGATGCGCTCGAGCGGCCCGCGGGCCTGAGGCTCAGCGGCCACCCTCAGGCCCCGCCGCGCTCGACGTCGCGCCCGTGGAGGGACTGCTGGTGCTGGGCCGGGTCCCACCGCTCGGCCGGGGGCTGCTCGCCGCGCAGCTGGGCCAGCAGCGCCGTGATCGCGTCCATGATCCGCTCGGTCGCCTCGACGAGTGTCGTCTTGTCCAGCGGACGGCCGATGAGGTCGGACAGGTCCACCGGGTCCCCGACGAGGACCACCGCCTTCTTGCGCGGGAAGGGATAGAGCCGCTTGGCGTAGCGCGGGAACAGCTCGTGGTCCCCCCAATGGGCGATCGGGACCACGGGAGCGCCGGTCTTGAGGGCCAGGCGGGCGGCGCCGGTGTGGCCCTTCATGGGCCAGAGCGCGGGGTCGCGGGTGAGCGTGCCCTCGGGGTAGACGATGATCGCCCCGCCCTCGTCGATGACCTCGCGGGCCACCTCGAGCGAGGTGCCGGCGCCGGTCCCGCCGCGGTCAACGGGGATCTGCTTGGTGCCCCGCATGATCTGGCCCAGCAGCGGCGGCTTGAACAGGCCGGCCTTGGCCAAGAAGTGCGGCGGGCGTCCCTGGTTGTAGAGCATGTGGCCAACGGTGAGGGGGTCGATCTCGGTGCAGTGGTTCACGCACGCGATGAAGCCCCCGCGGCCTGGGAACCCCGCGAGCTTCTCCGTGCCGCGCCACTCCTTGCGCATCAGCATGTTCAGGAGGGGCCGGACCACGGCGCCGGCGATCGCGAACGCGACCCTCTCCCCGGCGCTCTCCCTCAGGGCCGTCTTCGGCGCGCGGCTCACTGGCCCTCCTCGAGGTCGAAGTCGGCGCCCAGCGCGCCGAGCTTCTCGGTGAAGTACTCGTAGCCGCGGCGGATGACGCCCACCCCGGTGGCGCGGGAGACGCCGTCGGCCGCGAGGGCCGCGATGAGGTGGCTGAAGCCGCCGCGGAGGTCCGGGACGTCGAAGTCGGCCCCGTGCAGCGGGGTGGCACCCGAGATGACCGCCGAGTGCAGGAAGTTCCGCTGGCCGAAGCGGCACGGCACGCTGCCCAGGCACTCGCGGTGCAGCTGGATGGTCGCGCCCATGCGGCCCAGGGCCTCGGTGAAGCCGAAGCGGTTCTCGTACACGGTCTCGTGCACGATCGACACACCCTCGGCCTGGGTCAGGGCGACGACCAGGGGCTGCTGCCAGTCGGTCATGAAGCCGGGGTGGACGTCCGTCTCGAGCACGAGCGGGGAGAGCTTCCCGCCCGGGTGGAAGAACCGGATGCCCTCGTCCTCGATCGACAGGCCGCCGCCGAGCTTGCGGTAGACGTTGAGGAAGGTCATCATGTCGCGCTGGCTCGCGCCCTCGACGAAGATGTCGCCGTGGGTCGCGAGGGCCGCCGAGGCCCACGATGCGGCCTCGTTGCGGTCCGAGAGGGCGCGGTGCGTGTAGCCGCCGAGCTCGCGCACGCCCTCGATGCGGATGGTGCGGTCGTTGAGGACGGCGATGATCGCCCCCATCTTCTGCAGCACTGCGACGAGGTCCATGATCTCGGGCTCGATCGCCGCGCCCTTGAGCTCGGTGACGCCCTCGGCCCGGGTCGCGGTGAGGAGCACCTGCTCCGTGGCGCCCACGCTCGGGTACGGGAGCATGATCTTTGCGCCCCTGAGCCCGCGCGGCGCCGAGATGCTGATGCCGCCGGGGCGCTTGTCCACGACGGCGCCGAACTGCCGCAGGACGTCGAGATGGTAGTCGATGGGGCGGTCGCCGATCCGGCAGCCGCCGAGGTCGGGGATGAACGCCTCGCCGATCGAGTGGATGAGCGGCCCGCAGAGCAGGATCGGGATGCGGGAGTCGCCGGCGTGGGCGTCGATGTCCGCGACCTTTGCGGTCTTCGCGTTCGTGGGATCCAGCGTCAGGTCGCCGGTGGCCGCGTCCCGCTCGACGGCGACGCCGTGCAGCTGCAGCAGGCTCGTGACGATGTCCACGTCCTGGATCTCCGGCACGTTGCGGAGCCTGGACGGCTCGTTCCCGAGCAGCGCCGCGACCATGGCCTTGGGGACGAGGTTCTTCGCGCCCCGGACCGTCACCTTGCCCGAAAGGGGGATGCCGCCCCGGATGGTCAGAACACTGCTCATGCGCACCTTTTCCTCACTGGCCCCCATAGCCCTGCTGCGGCCCCGCCCGTGCGGAGACCCTGCTAAGCATAGAAGCTCGCGCCCGGGGCAGTGAAAACCCCGGGGCGAGCTCCTCGGCGCGTCGGCCCGCTCAGGCGCGCGCCGGCAGGGTGGTGGGCTTGAAGGAAGCGCGCGAGGCCTCGTAGTCCGTGATGGCGTCCTCGTGCTGCAGGGTCAGGCCGATGTCGTCGAGGCCCTCGAGCAGCCGCCAGCGCGTGTAGTCGTCGATCTCGAACGGGGCGACGATGTTCGCGCACGTGACCGTCTTGGAGGCGAGGTCGACCGTGACCTGCGTGCCGGGGTGGTTCTCGAGCTCCTTCCAGATGAGCTCGATGTCGTCCTGGGCCACGACGGCGGCGAGGAGCCCCTGCTTGCCGGAGTTGCCGCGGAAGATGTCCGCGAACCGGGACGAGAGGACCGCCTTGAAGCCGTAGTCCTTGAGGGCCCACACGGCGTGCTCGCGGGAGGACCCGGTGCCGAAGTCGGGGCCCGCCACGAGGACCGAGCCCTGGCTGAACGGCTCCTGGTTGAGGATGAAGGACTCGTCCTTGCGCCACGAGGCGAAGAGGGCGTCCTCGAACCCGGTGCGGGTGATGCGCTTGAGGAACACCGCGGGGATGATCTGATCGGTGTCCACGTTGGACTGGCGCAGCGGCACGCCGATGCCGGTGTGGGTGGTGAACTTCTCCATGGCTGGGTCCTTCCTTAGGCTGCCGCGCCGGCGGCGGTGTCCGCGGGGACGGGGTCGAGGTCCGACGGCGACGAGAGGGTCCCGCGGACCGCCGTGGCCGCCGCGACGACGGGCGAGACGAGGTGGGTGCGGCCGCCCTTGCCCTGACGGCCCTCGAAGTTGCGGTTCGAGGTGGACGCGCACCGCTCCCCCGGCTGGAGCTGGTCCGGGTTCATGCCCAGGCACATCGAGCAGCCGGCGAAGCGCCACTCGGCTCCGAACTCGGTGAAGACCTTGTCCAGGCCCTCGGCCTCGGCTTCGAGGCGCACCCGTGCCGAGCCGGGGACCACCATCATCCGCACGTTCGGGTCCTTGGTGCGGCCCCGGACGATGTCCGCGGCTGCGCGCAGGTCCTCGAGGCGCGAGTTCGTGCAGGAGCCGAGGAAGACGGTGTCGACGCGGATGTCCTTCATGGGCGTGCCCGCGGCGAGGCCCATGTAGTCGAGGGCGCGGCGGGCGTTGGCCTTGGCGTTCTCGTCCGCCATCTGGTCCGGGTCGGGGACGGACTGCGAGAGGGACACGCCCTGGCCGGGGTTGGTGCCCCAGGTGACGAACGGCTCGAGCTCGTCGGCGTCGAGGAAGACCTCGGCGTCGAACACGGCGTCGTCGTCGGTGCGGAGGGTGTCCCAGTACTCGACCGCCGCGTCCCAGTCTGCGCCCTGCGGGGCGTGGGGACGGCCCTTCATGAAGGCGTAGGTGGTCTCGTCCGGGGCAACCATCCCGGCGCGCGCGCCGGCCTCGATCGACATGTTGCAAATCGTCATGCGGGCTTCCATGGACAGGGCCCGGATGGCCGACCCCCGGTACTCGAGGACGTACCCCTGGCCCCCGCCGGTGCCGATCTTGGCGATGACGGCGAGGATGATGTCCTTGCTGCTCACGCCCGGCTTGAGCGTGCCCTCCACGGTGATGGCCATCGTCTTGAACGGCTTCAGCGGCAGCGTCTGGGTCGCCATGACATGCTCGACCTCGGAGGTGCCGATGCCCATGGCGAGGGCGCCGAACGCGCCGTGGGTGGACGTGTGCGAGTCGCCGCAGACGATCGTCAGGCCCGGCTGGGTGAGCCCGAGCTGGGGCCCGACGACGTGCACGATGCCCTGCTCCCTGTCGCCGAGCGAGTGCAGGCGCACCCCGAACTCGGCGCAGTTGGCCCGCAGCGTCTCGATCTGGGTGCGGCTGGTCGGGTCCGCGATCGGCTTGTCGATGTCGATCGTGGGGGTGTTGTGGTCCTCGGTCGCGATCGTCAGGTCCGGGCGGCGGAGCCGCCGGCCAGCGAGGCGGAGGCCCTCGAACGCCTGCGGGGAGGTGACCTCGTGCACGAGGTGGAGGTCGATGTAGAGCAGATCGGGCTGCCCGTCCTCGCCCCTGCGCACCACGTGCGCGTCCCAGACCTTCTCGGCCAGTGTGCGTCCCACGGCCTGCTCCCTCCGCCTCGTGCCAGTGCTGATCGTGCCGGTGGTGGTCATCCGGTCCTGATCGTCGAGTGCCGATCAGGCCGGCGCCCGCCCGGCCAGCCTTCTGGCTGCCTTGTATCCAGTGGACCAGCGAGTCGGCCGCGCTGGCCACCCCGCCGACTTGCATCTCAGATATTGAGACGCCAATATCAACCTATGGACAATACTAGTGGCGTCGGCGTGATCGACAAGGCCGCCCTCGTACTCGATGCGCTGGAGGCGGGCCCCACGACGCTCGCCCAGCTGGTGGCTGCCACGGGCCTGGCCCGTCCCACGGTCCACCGCCTCGCCCTCGCGCTCGTGCACCACCGCCTCGTGGCCCGGGACATGCAGGGCCGGTTCGTCCTCGGGTCCCGCCTCGTCGAGCTCGCCTCCGCAGCCGGGGAAGACCGGCTCATCGCGGCCGCCGGCCCCATCCTCATGCAGCTGCGCGACGCGACCGGGGAGAGCGCCCAGATCTTCCGCCGCCAGGGCGACTGGCGCGTGTGCGTGGCGTCCGCGGAGCGTCCCGTGGGGCTGCGCGACACGATCCCCGTGGGCACGCAGCTGAGCATGAAGGCAGGCTCCGCGGCCCAGATCCTCGTTGCCTGGGAGGACCACGACCGGCTCCTCGAGGGGCTTCACAACGCCCGGTTCACCCCCACCGTGCTCGCCGGCGTCCGACGCCGGGGCTGGGCCCAGTCGCTCGGCGAACGCGAGCCGGGGGTCGCCTCGGTCTCCGCCCCTGTGCGTGGGCCCTCGGGCCGGGTGATCGCCGCGGTGTCCATCTCCGGCCCGATCGAGCGCTTGACCCGCCAGCCGGGCCGCCAGCATGCTGAGGTCATCTGCAACGCCGGACGGCTGCTGACCGAAGCCCTGCGCAAGGGCAACGACTAGCCGGTCCGGCTCCAGCCACTGAAGCGGGCGGAGGTCCTGTGGCCGAATTCGCAGTGTTCCTGCGCGGCGTGAACGTCGGCGGCATCACCATCAGGATGGCCGCGCTGCGCGAGGCCCTCGGCGCGCTGCCCGTGAGCGGCGTGAAGACGCTGCTGGCGAGCGGGAACGCCGTGTTGTCCACCGACCTCGAGGGAGCCACCCTCAAGGCGCGCGTCGAGGAGGCCCTGCGGGCCTCGTTCGGGTACGACGCGTGGGTGGTCGTGCTCCCGCGCCAGGCCGTCGAGGCCCTCGTGCGCTCGTGCCCGTACCCGCCGGACGACCCCCAGGTCCATGCGTACGTGACACTGTCTTCGGATCCCGCGGCGCTCGACCGGCTCGTGGCCCTCCTGGAGGGGGACGGATCCGAGGGGGCCCAGGACGACGGCGCCCACGTCCGGCTCAGCCCCGTGGCCCTCGCGTGGCGCTGCCCCAAGGGTGCGACCCTGGATGCGCCGCTGTCGAAGGCGACGGCCAAGCCGGTCTTCAAGGCCACCACGACGACGCGGAACCTCCGCACCCTCGAGAAGGTCCGGGCCGCCTTCGGCTGATGCCCGCGGCAGCGGAACGCGGAGGACAGATGCGGAAAGGGCCCGGTCCGAAGACCGGGCCCTCCATGAGGTGACCCCAGCGGGATTCGAACCCGCGTTACCGCCGTGAGAGGGCGGCGTACTAGGCCGCTATACGATGGGGCCTCGCACTGCACACGCCGACGAAGCGCGCGCTCCGGCCATCCGGAACGGATGGCTCTGTTCGAAGGACGGCTGCTGCCGGTCCTTCAGTGACCCCAGCGGGATTCGAACCCGCGTTACCGCCGTGAGAGGGCGGCGTACTAGGCCGCTATACGATGGGGCCGTGGTACTTTACCGTGCTCAGAAGTGAGCGATCCTTCTGCACTGCCCGAGGGCAGAACATCCGGAGCTGGGATACCAGGACTCGAACCTAGAATGACGGTACCAGAAACCGTAGTGTTGCCAATTACACCATATCCCACCGCACTGTCCGGGCCGTGCCCACCGGATCTCTCCGCTGCGCTCCGTGCCCCTCAGCACGAGTAATTACTTTACCCGAAGCTCCCGTGCGCCACAAATCGGCGCCCCGGCCGCTTCCGGGCGCTCCCCCGGCGGGTCAGGCGAGGCCGAGGAGCGCCGGGATCTGCTCGAGTCCGGTGACCTGATCGGGCACGGAGGGGGCCACGGCGGCGTCCAGGACGGCGGACCGCCGGTTGAGCCAGATGCCCCGCAGGCCCGCCCCGGCGGCGCCGATCACGTCGTGCGCGGGGTTGTCGCCGATGTACACGGTCTCGTGGGCCGCGGTCCCCAGCTGGCGCAGGCCCTCGTGGAAGATCGCGGGATCCGGCTTGGCCGCCCCCACGGCGTCGATCCCCACGAGGATGCCGATGCGCTGGAGCCCGGCCGTGTCGAGCTTGGCGCGCTGGTAGTCGTGGACGTTGTTGCTCACGGCCCCGTAGGCGATCCCGGCAGCGTCGAGCGCGTCCAGGAGCGGCACGACGTCGTCGAACGCGCGGACATAGGTGGGCTGGGCCGCCTCGTACGCCGCGAGCCACCCCGCCGATTCGGCATCCGAGGCGAAGGCCCGCCCGAAGTGCGCGAGGCAGCGCTCGGCCCGCAGCACACGCTGCTGCGCGAACGTGATCTCACGCGCCACGTACCGCTCGTAGATGTCGTCCGAACCGCGGGTGAAGATCCGGCAGAACGTGGTCCACTCCGCCTCGTCGAGGCCCGGCAGCAGGCGGGCACTCACCTCGCGCAGCGCGCGGTCCATGGCGCCCTCGAGGTCCACGAGCGTCTCGTCGATGTCGAGCAGGACCCCCTTCACGAGCGCGGCGCGGTCCGCCGGGAGGCGACGCACGACGGCGGGTGCGGACCCGCCGTCGTGCGTCCCCTCGTCCTGGGCAGGCACAGCGGCGGTGAGCTCAGCCACGGAAGGCCTTGATGCGCGCCAGCGAGGACTCCTTGCCGAGGATGACCATCGACTCGAACAGGGGCGGGGAGATGCGGCGGCCGGAGATGGCCGTGCGGACCGGGCCGAAGGCGAGGCGGGGCTTGATGCCGAGCCCGTCGACGAGGGCGGCACGGAGGGCGTCCTGGATGGCCTCGGCCGTCCAGTCGGCCAGCGGCTCGAGGGCGGCCAGGGCGGCGTCGAGGACCTCGGCGAGGTTCGCGGGCATCCCCTTGAGCGCGTCGTCGGCGATCGTGAGGTCCGAGTCCTCCGTGAAGAGGAAGCTGAGCATCTCCGGCGCCTCGCCGAGGAGGGCGATGCGCTCCTGGACCAGGGGGGCCGCCTCGGTGAGGATCTCCTCCTGGCGCGCGGTGAGCGTCTCCCCCACGAGGCCGGCGGCGTGGAGGTAGGGCACGAGGCGGTCGCGGAAGTCCGCCGGCTCGAGCATGCGCACGTGGGTGCCGTTGATGGCCTCGGCCTTCTTCTGGTCGAACCGGGCCGGGTTGGGCAGCACGTCGGCGATGTCGAAGTGCTGCACGAGCTGGTCCACCGTGAAGATGTCCTCGTCAGCGGACAGCGACCAGCCCAAGAGCGCGAGGTAGTTCAGCAGGCCCTCGGGGATGAAGCCTCGGTCCCTGTGGTGGAAGAGGTTCGACTGCGGATCGCGCTTGGAGAGCTTCTTGTTGCCCTCCCCCATGACGTACGGCAGGTGGCCGAAGAGCGGCATGTAACTCGCGACGCCCACGGCGTGCAGCGCGTGGTAGAGGGCCACCTGGCGGGGGGTCGAGGAGAGGAGGTCCTCGCCACGGAGCACGTGGGTGATGCCCATGAGCGCGTCGTCCACGGGGTTCACGAGCGTGTACAGCGGCGAGCCGTCGGCGCGGACCACCACGAAGTCCGGCACCGAGCCGGCCTTGAAGCGGATCTCGCCGCGGATGAGGTCGTCGAAGACCACGTCCTCCTCCGGCATGCGGAAGCGCAGGACGGGCTCGCGGCCGTCGGCGCGGAAGGCGGCCTTCTGCTCGTCGGTGAGGGCGCGGTCCGAGTTGTCGTAGCCGAGCTTGGGGTCGCGGCCCGCGGCACGGTGGCGCGCCTCGATCTCGTCCGGGGTCGAGAACGACTCGTAGAGGAAGCCGGCATCCTTGAGCTTGGCGGCGACGTCCTTGTAGAGGTCGAGGCGGTGGGACTGGCGGTACGGCTCGTGCGGGCCGCCCACGTCGATGCCCTCGTCCCAGGTGAGGCCGAGCCAGCGCAGGGCCTCGACGATCTGCTGGTAGCTCTCCTCCGTGTCGCGCTGCGCGTCGGTGTCCTCGATGCGGAACACGAACGTGCCGCCCGTGTGGCGCGCGTACGCCCAGTTGAACAGGGCGGTGCGGACCATGCCCACGTGCGGGGTGCCCGTGGGAGACGGGCAGAAGCGCACGCGCACCGGGGTATCGGGCATGACGGACGGGATCGAGGCGGGATCGAGCAGGGGCTCTGCGGGCAAGGAAGTCATAGTGCTCCCCATTCTAGAGGCGTCCGGAAGCCGTCTCCTGAGGGCCACCCCTGAAGGTGCGGCCCGCGGGAAGTGACCCCCAGAAGCTGACTCTCAGAAAGTGACCTTCAGGAGGTGACTCCCAGGTCCGGGTGGTCGCCCCGCTACCGCCGCACGACGGGGTTGGCGAGCGCGCCCAGGCCCTCGATCTCGACCTCGACACGGTCGCCGTCGCGGACAAGGCCGACGCCGGCCGGCGTCCCGGTCATGATGACGTCGCCGGGAAGGAGGGTGAACGCGGCGGACACCGCGGCCACGAGCTCGTCGACGCCGAACACCATGTCCGCGGTGCTGCCGTCCTGCTTCGTCTGGCCGTTGACGGTGGTGGTGAGGCGGAGGTCCTCGACGTCGAGGTCCGTCTCAATCCACGGCCCGAGCGGCTTGGAGGTGTCGAAGGACTTGGCGCGCGCCCACTGGAGGTCTGTGCGCTGCTTGTCCCGGGCGGTGAAGTCGTTGCCCACGGTGTACCCGAAGATGACGTCCGCGGCCTTCTCGGCGGGCACGTCCTTGCAGATCCGGCCGATCACCACGCAGAGCTCGCCCTCGTAGGAGACCTCCTCGCTCCATTCGGGCAGCACGACAGGATCGCCGGGGCCCACTACGGCCGTGTTGGCGACGAGGAACATGGACGGCTCGGTCGGCAGGTCGTTGCCCATCTCCTTGGCATGGTCGGCGTAGTTTCTCCCGATCCCGACCACCTTGCTCCGGGGGATGATGGGCGCCAGGAGGCGGACGTCCTCGAGCGGGTGCGTCTCGCCCGTGGGCTCGACGCCGTTGAAGAACGGATCGCCCTTGATGGCGGCGACCGTCTCGTGGCCGGGCTCTCCCTGGACCACACCGTAGAAGGGGGCCGCGTCCGCGGCCGAGATGCTGACACAACGGGCAATGCGCATGGGCCTTACCCTACCGCGGCGACCCGAGCCGCCCCTCGGTGCCGGGATCGCGCCGGGACCCAGCTGGGAGGCCGGCCGGACGAAGGCCGTCTTGGGCGCCCAGCGCCCGCTCCCCTAGAGTCGGACGGGTGGCGACCCCGACTGACGTACCCCTCCTGATCGCCGATTCCGTCGGGAAGGAGGTCGCCGGCGAGCCGCTCCTGGGACCCGTCAGCTTCTCGGTGGGAGCCGGCGAGTGCGTGGCCGTGACCGGTCCCGACGGCTCCGGGAAGACCACGCTCCTGCGCCTCATCCTCGGCCGCGACACTCCCACCACGGGCACCCTGACCTACGGCGGCCCGCTCGCGCGGCGGAAGCGCACCCACATCGGGTCCGCGCTCGGCGCCCCGCCGTTCTGCGAGGACCTCACGATCGAGGAGCACCTGGCGCTCCTGACCTTCAGCTGGGGCGGGGAGGCGGTCACCGGCCGGTTCGCCCCGGTGCTCGAGGCGCTGCGCCTGACCGGGATCCTGCACCGCTTCCCCGCGGAGCTCTCCTCCGGGGAGCGCCAGGCCGCCGGCATCACGTTCGCCCTCGTCCGGCCGGCCTCGCTGCTCGTCCTGGACGAGCCCGAGCAGAGGCTCGACGCCGAGCGGAGGCTCGCGCTCGGCCCGCTCCTCGCGCGCCGGCGCGACTCCGGGACGGCGATCGTCATGGCCTCGCACGACGCCGGTCTGGTCGCCGCGGCCGCCGGCGCCAGCGTGGCGCTCGCCGACCGCTGAGGGGCGCCCGGGCCCTCCCGGCGCACGGGCGGCTGCACTCCCCCACGACGGACGGCGCGCCCCCGCCGAAGTGGGGACGCGCCGTCGTGCGCCACGGAGCCCGGGAGGGGCCAGCGGGCTCAGGCCAGCTGGGTCAGCCAGCCGTGCAGGTCCTCGACCTTGCCGGTCTGGATGCCGAGCAGCTGCTCGCGGATCCCCATGGCCACGGAGTCCGGGCCAGCCTCGGGGGTGACGAGCGAGCCGTCGGCCGTCTTGAGCTCGCCGATCGGCGTGATGACCGCGGCGGTCCCGCACGCGAACACCTCGGCGAGCGTCCCGTCCGCGACGGCCCGACGCCACTCGTCGATGGTGATCTTGCGCTCCTCGACGGTGAGGCCGCGGTCAGCCGCCAGCTGCAGCACGGAGTCGCGGGTCACCCCGTGGAGGATGTTGCCGTTGAGCGCGGGGGTGACGAGGGTGCCGTCCTTGAAGACGAAGAAGATGTTCATCCCGCCGAGCTCCTCGACCGCGAAGTCGTTGGTCGGGTCGAGGAAGAGCACCTGCTTGCAGCCGTTCGCCTCGGCCTCGAGCTGGGCCGCGAGCGAGGCCGCGTAGTTGCCGCCGCACTTGGCCTCGCCGGTGCCGCCGTGGCCGGCCCGGGCGTAGTTCTCCGAGAGCCAGATGGAGACGGGCTTGAGCTCGCCGCCGAAGTAGTTGCCGGCCGGGGAGGCGATCACCCGGTACGAGACCTCGCGGGCGGGGCGGACGCCGAGGAACGCCTCGGTCGCAATCATGAAGGGGCGCAGGTAGAGGGACTCCCCGTCGCCGGAGGGGATCCAGTCGCGGTCCACGGAGACCAGCTGGCGCAGGGACTCGAGGAAGACCTCGGTGGGGAGCTCGGGCAGTGCCAGGCGGCGGGCGGACTTGTTGAAGCGGCGCGCGTTGGCCTCGGGGCGGAACGTCCAGACAGAGCCGTCGGCGTGCCGGTAGGCCTTGAGTCCCTCGAAGATCTCCTGGCCGTAGTGCAGCACGGCCGCGGCCGGATCCATGGAGATGGGGCCATAGGGCTCGATCCGTGCGTTCTGCCAGCCGCCGTTGCCCTCGGCATCGACCTTCCAGTCGATGACCGCCGTGTGGTCCGTGAAGTGGTCGCCGAAGCCCGGGTTCGCCAGGACGGCTGCGCGCTCCTCGGCGCTCTTCGGGGTCGCCGAGAGCCGCCGTTCGAATTCAACGCCCAGGGCGTTCTGAGTCATGATTCCTCCACATCAATCGGGCGGATGGCGTCGCTGCCGGGGCCCGGAGCCTGTCAGTGCCACCAGCTTACGCCTGCGTACTTGCCGGAAGGCGGGCGGACGACGGCGGGCGGGCACCCGGCGTCGTCCGCCCTGGTCGCGCGGTCCAGGGGCCGCGCCCCAGGGGCGCTTCAGAGTCGCGCGGCGATCGCGTCCCCGATCTGGGCAGTGGTGCGGGCGCCGGCCTGGGCGCGGGACTCGACGTCGGCGCGGACCGCGGACTGGATGCGCGCCGCGGCCTCGGGCTGGCCGATGTTCTCGAGCAGGAGCGCGGCCGAGAGGATCGCCGCCGTGGGGTCCGCCTTCTGCTGGCCGGCGATGTCCGGGGCGGAGCCGTGGACCGGCTCGAACATGCTGGGCGCCGTGCCGTCGAGGTTGATGTTGCCCGAGGCCGCGAGCCCGATGCCGCCGGTGACGGCGCCGGCGAGGTCGGTGAGGATGTCGCCGAAGAGGTTGTCGGTGACGATGACGTCGAACCGGGACGGATCGGTGACGAGGAAGATCGTCGCGGCGTCGACGTGCAGGTAGTCGTGCTCGACGCCGGGGAACTCCGCCGCGACGGCCTCGACCGTGCGCTTCCAGAGGTAGCCCGCGTGGACCAGGACGTTGTGCTTGTGGACGAGGGTGACCTTGTTGCGGCGCGTGGTCGCGCGGCGGAAGGCCTCCCGCACCACGCGCTCGACCCCGTAGGCGGTGTTGACGGAGACCTCGGTGGCGATCTCGTGCGGGGTGCCGGTGCGCAGGGCGCCGCCGTTGCCGGTGTAGGGGCCTTCCGTGCCCTCGCGGACCACCACGAAGTCGATGGTGCCCGGCGCCGCGAGGGGGCTGGGCACCCCTGCGTAGAGGGTCGAGGGGCGGAGGTTGACGCAGTGGTCGAGGCTGAAGCGGAGCTTGAGGAGGACCTCACGCTCGAGGATGCCCGAGGGGATCCGGGCGTCGCCGGGGGCGGCGCCGACCGCGCCGAACAGGATCGCATCCCGGCCGCGGATGTCGGCGAGCGTCTCGTCGGAGAGCGTCTCGCCGGTCTCGAGCCAGTGCTGCGCGCCGAGGCTGTAGTGCGTCTCCTTGACCTCGAGGCCGGTGCCCTCGAGGGCGCGGTGGAGGACCTTGAGCGCCTCGGCCGTCACTTCGGGGCCGATGCCGTCTCCGGGGATCACTGCGAGGTCGAGCTGCGTCTGCGTCATGGTGCCAGCCTAACGAAACCATCCACATGCTGGGCACGTGGTCTCGCAATCCGGACACTCACCGGAGCCCGAGGCCACCCGGCCCCAGCACCCTGCTGGTTCCCCACGAATCGGGCTAGGTGGGCAGGGCCGCCGCGAGGTAGTCGGCGAAGCCGCCGCGGGCCCGCCCGCGCAGCCGCCCCGAGGTGACCACGCGGCAGGCGTCGGAGGCCCGCCAGCGAACGCCGAGCGCCTTCGCGGCCAGGACGAGCGCCTCGTCCTCCCCGGAGGCCCGTGCTGGGAATCCTCCCGCCGCTCCGTAGACGTCCGCCCGCACGCCGAGGTTCGCCCCGAACACGTGGCCGTGGCCGTCGGCGAGCCGGTGGGCCGCGTACCAGGCGGCGAGGCGTTCCGGATCGAGGTCCGCCGGATCGGGCACGACGGTGCCGAGCACGAGCCCGACACCGGACTCCGCGAGGGCCATGTGCTCCACGAGCCAGTCCCGCGGGACCCTGCTGTCCGCATCGGTCGAGGCAATCCAGACCCGCTCCCTGTGCGCCTCTGCCCGGGCGAGCGCGTGCCGCACGCCGAGCCGCCGCGCTGCGCCGGCGTTCCCGGCCATGCCCTCGACGGCCCGGACCTGGGGCCACCGCGCCACGACCTCCGCGGATCCGTCGCTGCAGCCGTCCAGGACCACGGTCACCCCCGTACGGACGCGGGGGGCCGCCGCCGCGAGCTCGCGCACGGCCGCCGCGACCGACTGGAGGCATCCCGGCAGGAGCTCCTCCTCGTCCTTGGCCGGGATCACCACGACGACCTCCGAGACCGCGTGGCTGCCGCTCATACGAGGCCCTCGCGCTGCGCGACCGAGGCGGCGGGCCGCTTCCCGAAGACCTCCAGCAGGAAGTCGCGCTCGCGGTGGTGCACCACCGTCTCGAGGCCCGCCTCGGCGCGCAGCCGCGCGTGCACGTCCTCGCCGCTGAGCTGCCACCCTTCGATGGTGCCGAGCCAGTGGCAGGCGACCAGCGCGCCGTCGTCCGTGAGGCTGCCGAGGCACCGCCGCACGAACTCGTCCAGCTCCTCCGGGCCGAAGTAGTACCCCACCTCCGAGGCGACGATGAGGTCGAAGGGGCCGTCGGGCCATTCCTGGGGCAGGCGGCGGTGCTCCCAGCTGATCGCGGCGGCGTGCGGCAGGCGCTCGGCTGCCCGCTCGAGGGCGCGCTGGCTGACGTCCGTCGCGACCACCTCGTCGGCGCGCTCCGCGAGCTCGCCGGTGAGGACGCCGATCGAGCAGCCCACCTCGAGCGCGCGCCGGTACCGCGCGGCCGGCAGGGCTGCGAGGGTGACGGCCCGTTTCCGGCGCTCGTACCAGCTCGACGTGAAGTTCCAGGGGTCCGGGCTCGCGGCATGCACCGCATCGAAGGTCGCCCGGGCGTCGCGCGGCGGCGAGGCGAAGTAGAGCTCGAAGCCGCGCTCGAAGTGCTCCTGCATGCCGGGGCCGAGCAGGGCCTCGTCGCCGGGGTGGGCGGACAGCGGCGCGGTCTGGCTGACGTGCAGGGCGAGGGCCTCCTCCTTGACGTCCCTGACGGCCGGTGCGAGCTCGAGCCGCCGCGCGCCGGCCCACGGAACGTCCGGGCTCCCCGGCTCGGCCCAGTGCCACATCCACACGGGGTACTCCAGCAGCCCGACGCCGGCAGCAGCCGCCACCCGCGCGGCCGCCGCTCCGGCGGCGTCGTGGTCCGGGTGGGCGTCCCGCCGCCACGGTGCCGCGAGCACGACGCCGGCCCGGTCCCCTCCGTGGGCCGCCTCGCCGAGGGCGGCGCGGACGGCCGTTCCCAGCGCCCGCTCGAGGTCCGGCCCCCGGTCGGCGAGGGCGCCGTCGGGGAGGCCGAGGCAGTCGAGAGTGGCCGACGGAGCGAGGGCCCCGACCGCGGCGCGGACCTCGCGCCGCCTGACCTCGGCGAGCCGGGCCGGGGTGACGCTGGGCGAGTCCGGGTGGGAGGCCTCGCCGTCGGTAGCGACGATCACGTGCACCGCGGCGCCGGACCGGGCCGCGTGCGCGATCAGGCCGCCGGCGCCGAGCGTCTCGTCGTCGGGGTGGGCGGCGAGGACGATGAGGGTGCGGAGCCCCGCGAGGTCGAGCGGCGGCGCGGCCGCCAGGTTGCGGTCGCCGCGCCAGAGGGCCTCGGGAGTGCCTGCGTCGAGGTGGCTGAAGGTCACCACGGCCGCTCCCCCGCCTCGAGCAGCGACCGGCCCAGGGCCGCGGTGTCGCGTTCGGCATGGTGCTGGCGGAGGTAGAGCCGCAGGTCCGCGACCCGCTGGGCGTGCTCGGCTTCGAAGGCGAGCGGGGCAGGCCCGAGCGCGTGGTCGGCGACGGTCAGGACGGCCTCTGCGGCCGCCGCGACGGTCCCCCTCGCGCGCAGCGCCCAGAGTGCGCCCGCGGAACCTTCGGCCCGGCGCGCGTCCACGGCCGCGGCGGCGTCGGCCAGGACTGCCCGGGCGGTGCCGAGGGCGAGGTCGGCCGTGCCGAGGTGTGCGAGGGCGATCTGGTCGGGGGTCCGCTGCGAGGCCGCGGCCCACAGCCGTCTGGCCACGCCGAGGGCACCGCCGTGCCAGACGGCTGCGACGCCGATCCCGCCCCACGCGAAGCCGGGCCGCTCGAGGTACCAGCCGTCCTCGCCCACGGGCTCGGCGGGGACGCCGTCGAAGTCGACGGGACCGCTCGGGATGCCGGGGAGGCCGAGGGCGTGCCAGCCGCCCTCGCGGGCCACCACCGCCGGGTGCCCCAGCGGGACGGCGAACGCGCGCCTGGCGTCCGGGCCGGTGTGGGCGGTCACCACCGCGTGGGTCAGGGCCTTGGCGAGCGAGCACCAGGGCTTGGTCCCGTGCAGGCGCCAGCCCTCGGCCGTCCGGCGCGCCTCGAGACGGGTGCCGGGGCCCTCCGCGGCGAAGACGCCCCACATGCTGCCGGCCTCGGGTCGGCCGAGGCCTGCCTGGCGCAGGATGGCGAGGGCATCGAGATGGGGCTCGACGACCCGGGCCACGGAGAGGTCGGCGGCCCCGAGGGCGGCCAGCAGGTCCCACAGCTCGCCCGTGCGGCCCTCGCCGGGGAACGGGGCGGCGTCGCCCAGCCGTCGGGCGAGCCCCAGCGCGCGGTCGGGCCAGCCCCCGGAGGCGGTCCCGGCGGCCCGCGCCTCCTGCCCGAGGTCCTCCCCTGCTGCGGATTCGGCGGCCGCGCCTGCTGACGGTCCCCTCGCGGGGTCGATCGACACCATGTCAGGACCGTACCCCGCCGGGCCGCGCGTGAATCGGCGGCCCCGCCGGCGTCGGACGCCACCCGTCACCAGGCCCGCCCACGGCGCTCCGCGTCACGCGCCCTCCGGCCCCGGCCCGGCGCGGTCGGGCCTCACACCCCGGCGGGCTCCTCGTATCGGGGGAAGACCGGCGTCGGGGCGGGCAGCTGGGTGCCGGGCGCGATCGGGGTGTCGAGCGCCGCGAACTGGCGCGCCTCGCCCTCGGGCTGGCCGAGGACATCGAGCAGCCGCGCCGCGGAGGCCGGCATGACGGGCTGGACGAGCAGGCCCACCTGGCGGACCACCTCGAGGGTGACGTACAGGACCGTGGCCATCCGCGCCGGGTCGGTCTTGCGCAGAACCCACGGGGCCTGCTCGGCGAAGTAGGCGTTCGTGTCCCCCAGGACCGTCCAGACCGCCTCGAGGGCGCGGGAGAACTCCTGCCGGTCGAAGGCCGCGCGCACGGCCGGCAGCAGGGCTGCCGCGGCGTCGAGCACCTCCCGGTCCGCAGCGGTGAACTCGCCCGGCTCGGGCACCACGCCGTCGAGGTTCTTGGCGACCATCGAGAGGGAGCGCTGGGCGAGGTTGCCGAGGTTGTTGGCGAGGTCCGCATTCATGCGCCCCACGATGGCCTCGTGGCTGTAGCTCCCGTCGGCGCCGTAGGGCACCTCGCGGAGGAAGAAGTAGCGGACCGCGTCGAGGCCGTACTGGGCGATCATGTCCGCGGGCGCCACGACGTTGCCGAGCGACTTGGACATCTTCACGCCGTTGTTCTGCAGGAAGCCGTGGATCATCACGCGCCGCGGGAGCTCGAGGCCCGCGCTCATGAGGAAGGCCGGCCAGTAGATCGCGTGGAACCGGGAGATGTCCTTGCCGATGATGTGCACGTCCGCGGGCCAGAACCGCTGGAACTGCTCGGACTGCACGTCCGGGTAGCCCACGCCTGTGAGGTAGTTCGTGAGGGCGTCGACCCACACGTACATGACGTGGCCCGGAGCGTCGGGGACGGGGACGCCCCAGTCGAACGAGGTCCGCGAGATGGAGAGGTCCTCGAGCCCGTGCTTGACGAAGGAGATGACCTCGTTGAAGCGGTACTGCGGCGCGCCGAACTCCGGGTGGGACTCGTAGTACGCCAGGAGCCGGTCCTGGTAGGCGGAGAGCCGGAAGAAGTAGCTCTCCTCGGCCGTCCAGGTGACCTCGGTGTCCGTCTCCTTCGAGTACCGCACGCCGTCGCGCACCTCGGTCTCGTCCTCGGTGTAGAACGCCTCGTCGCGCACCGAGTACCAGCCCTCGTACTTGTCGAGGTAGATGTCCCCGGCGTCCGCCATCCGCTTCCAGATGGACTGCGCGGCGCCGTAGTGGTCCGCGTCGGTGGTGCGGATCAGCCGGTCGTAGCTCGTGCCGAGGAGCTCGTGGACCTCGCGGTACACGTCGGCCTGGCGGTCCACGAACTGCTGCGGGGTGAGGCCCTCCCGCTCGGCGGTCTGGGCGATCTTGAGCCCGTGCTCGTCCGTGCCGGTGAGGAAGAAGACGTCGAAGCCGTCGAGGCGCTTGAACCGCGCCATGGCGTCCGCGGAGATGTACTCGTACGCGTGCCCGATGTGCGGGGCCCCGTTGGGGTACGTGATGGCGGTGGTGATGTAGAAGGGTGTCTTCGAAGATGCGGGGCTCACCCTAAGAAATTACCGGATCCGTACGGCGGACCGCCAAAGCGCCGCGGAACGCGGCCAAAGTGACCACGGACGACGGCGACCCCCACCGCGGGCGGTGGGGGTCGCCGTCGTGCGTGCCCGGCAGGGGCGGGGCAGTCAGTCCTCGAGGTCGACCTCGCGCAGGACCGTCGCGCCGATCTCGCTCTTGACCGTCTCGAGGACGGTGGAGGGGATCGCGGAGTCGACGGTGAGGAGGGCCATGGCCTGACCGGCCACGTCCGCGCGGGCCACCTGCATGCCGGCGATGTTGATCTGGTTCATGCCGAGGATGTGGCCGATCGTGCCGATGACGCCGGGGCGGTCCGAGTAGAACATGACCACGAGGTGCTCGGAGATCGGGATCTCGACGTCGTAGCCGTTGATGCCGACGAGCTTCTGGACCTGCTTCGGGCCGGTGAGGGTGCCCGCCACCGAGACCTGGGTGCCGTCCTGGAGCAGGCCGCGGATGGTGAGGACGTTGCGGTAGTCCTCGGCCTCGGTGGTGGTGAGCAGGCGCACGGCCACGCCGCGCTGCTCCGCGAGGACCGGGGCGTTGACGTAGGAGACCTTCTCGGACACGACGTCCGTGAAGACGCCCTTGAGGGCCGCGAGCTCGAGGGACTTGACGTCCAGGTTGGCGATCTCGCCGGCGACCTCGACCTCGATCTGGGTGACCGAGTCGTGCGCGAGGGCGGTGAAGATGCGGCCGAGCTTCTCGATGAGGGGGATGCCCGGGCGGACGTCGGGGGCGATGACGCCGCCGGCGACGTTCACGGCGTCCGGCACGAGCTCGCCGGCGAGGGCGAGGCGGACGCTCTTGGCGACCGAGATGCCGGCCTTCTCCTGGGCCTCGTCGGTGGAGGCGCCGAGGTGGGGGGTGACGACGACGTTCTCGTGGCCGAAGAACGGCAGGTCGGTGCTGGGCTCCTTGGCGAACACGTCGATGCCGGCGCCGCCGATCTGGCCGTCCTCGAGCGCCTGGGCGAGGGCCTCCTCGTCGACGAGGCCGCCGCGGGCGACGTTGACGACGTACGCGGTGCTCTTCATCTTCGCGAACGCGTCCTTGCCGAGCATGCCGACCGTCTCGGGGGTCTTGGGCATGTGGATGGTGATGAAGTCGCTCTGGGCGAGGAGCTCGTCAAGGGTCACGAGCTTGACGCCGAGCTGGGCGGCCCGCGCGGCCGTGACGTACGGGTCGTAGGCCAGGACGTCCATCTCGAACGCCTGCATGCGCGCGGCCACGAGCGCCCCGATGCGGCCGAGGCCGATCACGCCGAGCTTCTTGTCCAGCAGCTCGGTGCCGGCGTACTTGGAGCGCTTCCACGCCCCGCCCTTGAGGGAGGTGTTCGCGGCCGGGATGTTGCGTGCGAGGGAGAGGATGTGCCCGCACGTGAGCTCGGCGGCGGAGACGATGTTCGACGTCGGGGCGTTCACGACCATCACGCCGGCCTGGGTGGCCGCCCTGATGTCCACGTTGTCGAGGCCGACGCCGGCGCGGGCGATGACCTTGAGCTTGTTCGCGGCGGCGATGGCCTCGGCGTCCACCTGCGTGGCCGAGCGGACGAGGATCGCGTCGACGTCCGCGATCGCGGACAGCAGCTGGGAGCGGTCGGCGCCGTCGGTGTAGCGGATCTCGAAGTCGGGTCCGAGGGCGGCGACGGTGGCGGGCGAGAGTTCTTCGGCGAGGAGGACGACAGGCTTGGTGGTCACGGGGCGGGGGCCTCTCAAGATCAGGCAGGGGTGGGGCAGGTCGGGGCGGAACGGTGGGGCCTCCGGGCGCCGGGGGCCGCACCCAGAGAGGAGCAGCGGCGGGCGAGGGCTTCGCCCGCCGCTGCGGTACCGGGGGTCAGCGCGCGGCCGAGCCCTCGGTGTAGTCGGCGTCCTGCTGCTGCCACGAGAAGTGGGCCCGCAGGTCCTTGCCGGTCGCCTCGATCGGGTGCCCGGCCTCCTTCTCGCGCAGGGCCTTGAACTCCGCGGCGCCGTTGTCCTGGTCGTCAATGAAGCGCTTGGCGAAGGCGCCCGACTGGATGTCCGCGAGGACCTCCTTCATGGACTCCTTCACGGCCGGGGAGATCACGCGGGGACCCGAGACGTAGTCGCCGTACTCGGCGGTGTCGGAGATGCTCCAGCGCTGCTTGGCGATGCCGCCCTCCCACATGAGGTCCACGATGAGCTTGAGCTCGTGGAGCACCTCGAAGTAGGCGATCTCGGGCTGGTAGCCGGCCTCCGTCAGGGTCTCGAAGCCCGCCTGGACGAGGTGCGAGACGCCGCCGCAGAGCACGGCCTGCTCGCCGAAGAGGTCGGTCTCGGTCTCCTCGGTGAACGTGGTCTTGATGACGCCGGCACGCGTGCCGCCGATGCCCTTGGCGTAGGACTTGGCGAGGTCCCAGGCCTTGCCCGTGGCGTCCTGCTCGACCGCGATGATGTCCGGGATGCCGCGGCCGGCGACGAACTCGCGGCGCACGGTGTGGCCCGGGGCCTTCGGGGCGACGAGGATGACGTCGACGCCGGCCGGCGGCTGGATGTAGCCGAAGCGGATGTTGAAGCCGTGGCCGAAGACGAGGGCGTCGCCCTCCTTCAGCGCCGGGGCGATGTCGTCGGCGTAGAGGTGGCGCTGGACCTGGTCGGGGGCGAGGATGACGACGACGTCGGCCTCCTCCGCTGCCTCGCGCGGGGTCAGGACGCGCAGGCCCTGCTCCTCGGCCTTCGCGCGGCTCTTGCTGCCCTCCTTGAGGCCGACGCGGACGTCGACGCCGGAGTCACGGAGGTTGAGGGCGTGGGCGTGGCCCTGGCTGCCGTAGCCGATCACGGCGACCTTGCGGCCCTGGATGATCGAGAGGTCTGCGTCGTCGTCGTAGTACAGCTCTGTCACTTGGTTCTCCTTGATTGCGTTGTGAGGTGTGGGGCGGCCGCAGGCGCCGGGCCCGCGGCGCGGGTCAGCTCGCGCGGAGCGCGCGGTCGCTCATGGACCGGGAGCCGCGGCCGACCGCGAGCGTGCCGGACTGGACGATCTCGCGGATCCCGAAGGGCTCGAGGACGGCGAGGAGGGCCTGGATCTTCTCGGAGGTCCCGGTGGCCTCGACGACGAGGGAATCGGTCGAGACGTCCACGATCGAGGCCCGGAACAGGTCCACGGCCTGGGTCACCTGAAGGCGCGTGACGGCGTCTGCCCGCACCTTGATCAGCAGGTGGTCGCGCTGGACCGAGTTCTCCGGCAGCAGTTCGACGATCTTGATGACGTTGACCAGCTTGTTCAGCTGCTTGGTGACCTGCTCGAGGAGATCGCCCTCGGCGTCGACCACCACGGTGACGCGCGAGACGCCGTCGACCTCGGTGGGCCCCACGGCGAGCGAGTGGATGTTGAACGCGCGGCGGGCGAACAGGCCCGCGACGCGGGTCAGCACGCCGGGCTTGTCCTCGACCAGAACGGACAGGGTGTGGCGCGACATGCTCAGTCCTCCTCTTCCCAATCGGGGGTGGAATTGCGGGCCACCTGGATCAGGTCATTGCTGACCCCGGAGGGCACCATGGGCCAGACCATCGCGTTGGGGCTCACCACGAAGTCGATGACGACCGGCCGGTCGTTGATCTCGAGCGCCTGCGCGATGACGGTGTCGATGTCCTCCTCGCGCTCCACGCGGAAGGAGGCGCACCCGTAGGCCTCGCCGAGCTTGACGAAGTCCGGGATGCGCACGGTGTCCGCGCCGGTCTGCAGGTCGGTGTTCGAGTAGCGGCCGTCGTAGAAGAGCGTCTGCCACTGGCGCACCATGCCCAGGGAGGAGTTGTTGATGACCGCGACCTTGATCGGGATGTTGTTCAGCGCGCAGGTCGCGAGCTCCTGGTTGGTCATCTGGAAGCAGCCGTCGCCGTCGATCGCCCAGACGGGCCGGTCCGGGTTGCCGACCTTGGCGCCCATCGCCGCCGGCACCGAGTAGCCCATCGTGCCGAGGCCGGCGGAGTTGAGCCACGCGTGGGGGCGCTCGTACTTGATGAACTGGGCCGCCCACATCTGGTGCTGCCCGACGCCCGCCACGTAGACGCCCTCCGGCCCCGTGAGCTCGCCGATGCGCGAGATGACGCGCTGCGGGGAGAGGAGCCCGTCCTCGGGCTCGGTCCACCCGAGCGGGTAGTCCTCGCGCAGCCTGTCCAGGAACGACCACCAGGCCGTGATGTCCGGGGCGCCGTCCTTGGCGTACAGGCCGGCCACCGCCTCGGTGAGCTCGGGGAGGATCTCCTTCACCGAGCCGACGATGGGGACGTCCGCGGTGCGGTTCTTGGAGATCTCGGCCGGGTCGATGTCGGCGTGGATCACCGTCGCGTTCGGCGCGAACGTGCTCAGGACGCCCGTGACGCGGTCGTCGAAGCGCGCGCCGAGGGTGATGAGCAGGTCCGCCTGCTGCAGGGCCGTGACCGCGGCAACCGAGCCGTGCATGCCGGGCATGCCCAGGTGCTGGCGGTGGGAGTCGGGGAAGGCCCCACGGGCGGTGAGCGTCGTGACGACGGGAGCGCCGGTGGCCTCCGCGAGGGCGAGCAGCTCTGCCGAGGCGTGCGCCTTGATCACGCCGCCGCCGACATAGAGGACGGGCTTGGACGAGGCAGCGATGAGGCGGGCGGCCTCGCGCACCTGCTTGCTGTGCCCGCGGGTGACGGGGCGGTAGCCCGGGAGGTCGATCCGGGGCGGCCAGCTGAACATGGTCCTGGCCTGCTGGGCGTCCTTGGTCACGTCGACGAGGACGGGCCCGGGGCGCCCGGTGGAGGCGAGGTGGAAAGCCTCGGCGAGGGTGCGCGGGATGTCCTCGGCCTTCGTCACGAGGAAGGAGTGCTTCGTGATCGGCATGGTGATGCCCACGATGTCCGCTTCCTGGAACGCGTCCGAGCCGATGACCGAGCTCGAGACCTGCCCGGTGATGGCGACGAGGGGAACGGAGTCCATGTGGGCGTCGGCGATCGCGGTCACCAGATTGGTGGCTCCCGGACCCGACGTCGCGATACAGACTCCCACACGGCCGGTGACCATCGCATACCCTTGGGCAGCGTGGCCGGCGCCCTGCTCGTGGCGCACCAGCACGTGGTTGATCTTCGAAGCCATCAGAGGGTCATAGGTCGGCAGGATCGCGCCGCCCGGGAGACCAAAGACATCGTCCACGCCCAGTTCCTCGAGCGAGCGGACAATTGCTTCAGATCCAGTCATCTCTGTGGGCTCAACAACACGGTTGGGCCCCAGGACGGCAGAGGCAGAGTCGACGGTGTCGACAGGATCCGCGGCCTTGGCCGCGGACGGCTTCGAAGCCATCAGCGATGGGCTGATCGGCGTTCCTTTGCTCATCAGTCTCTTCCTTAGGATCTTCGTGGCGAAGGTGTGCTCCAACGAAAACAACCCCTCGGCCGCCTGGCGTTTCGAGGGGTTGCGCGTGACAGATCGTGCCAGACGGGCTCAGTGAGCCACGCGCTGGGCAAGGACGACATCGAGCACCATGCTCGTCGGGGCGATCTGCATGCCCACAGTCTCCCGAATTGAGGTTTTGAGTGTCAATTTGGACGGAGGCCGTCTCACCATGCGGACCTCCATCCATAGCGTGAGACGCACCGCGGCGGCGGGCTGGCCCGCCGACCCATCCTGCTCACCCGAGGACAGCCCCCTCGCTCGCGGAGTGCACGAGCTTGGCGTACTTGGCCAGGACGCCGCGGGTGAACTTCGCCGGGATCGGCGACCAGCCCTCGCGGCGTGCCGCGAGCTCGGCCTCGTCCACGAGGAGGTCGAGGCGGCGGTTCGGGATGTCGACGCGGATGCTGTCGCCGTCGCGCACGAAGGCGACCGGGCCGGCGTCGACCGCCTCCGGCGCCACGTGGCCGATGCACAGCCCGGTGGTGCCGCCCGAGAAGCGCCCGTCGGTGAGCAGGAGCACGTCCTTGCCGAGCCCGGCCCCCTTGATCGCCCCGGTGATCGCGAGCATCTCGCGCATGCCGGGGCCCCCCTTGGGCCCCTCGTAGCGGATGACGACGACGTCCCCGGGCGTGATCCGGCCCTGGTCGAGCGCCTCGAGCGCCGCCTGCTCCCGCTCGAACACCCGGGCCGTGCCCTCGAAGACGTCGGCGTCGAACCCGGCGGTCTTGACGACGGCGCCCTGCGGCGCGAGCGAGCCGTGGAGGATCGAGAGGCCGCCGGTGGCGTGGATCGGGTTGTCCATGGCGCGCACGATCTTCCCGTCCAGGTCGGGCGGCGAGATCTCGGCGAGGTTCTCCGCGACCGTCCTGCCGGTGACAGTCAGCGCGTCGCCGTGCAGCAGCCCGGCGTCGAGGAGCGCGCGCATGACGACGGGCACGCCCCCGACACGGTCCAGGTCGTACATGACGTAGCGGCCGAACGGCTTGAGGTCCCCCAGGTGCGGAATCCTGTCCCCGATCCGGTTGAAGTCCTCGAGCTCGAGCCGGACCTCGGCCTCCCGGGCGATCGCGAGCAGGTGCAGCACGGAGTTCGTCGAGCCGCCGAAGGCCATGACCACGGCGATCGCGTTCTCGAACGCCTCGCGGGTGAGGATGTCCCGTGCGGTGATCCCGCGCCGGAGCAGGTTCACCACGGCCTCCCCCGAGCGGTGGGCGAACACGTCCCGGCGACGGTCGGCCGACGGCGGCGCGGCGGAGCCGGGCAGCGACATGCCGAGCGCCTCCGCCGCCGAGGCCATCGTGTTGGCGGTGTACATCCCGCCGCACGCGCCCTCGCCCGGGCAGATGGCCCGCTCGATCCGGTCCAGGTCGCCGCGGGACATCTTCCCGGCAGCGCACGCCCCGACGGCCTCGAAGGCATCGATGAGCGTGACGTCCTTCTCGGTGCCGTCCTCGAGCTTGACCCACCCGGGCATGATCGAGCCCGCGTAGAGGAAGACGCTCGCGACGTCGAGGCGGGCCGCGGCCATGAGCATCCCCGGCAGGGACTTGTCGCAGCCCGCGAGCAGGACCTGGCCGTCGATCCGCTCGGCCTGCATGACGGTCTCGACCGAGTCGGCGATGATCTCGCGGGAGACGAGGGAGAAGTGCATGCCCTCGTGGCCCATGGAGATGCCGTCCGAGACCGAGATCGTCCCGAACTGCATCGGGAAGCCGCCCGCCGCGTGCACCCCCTCCTTGGCGGCCTTCGCGAGCCGGTCGAGCGAGAGGTTGCACGGGGTGATCTCGTTCCACGAACTCGCGATCCCGACCTGCGGCTTGGCGAAGTCCTCGTCGCCGAATCCGACCGCCCGCAGCATCCCGCGCGCCGGGGCCGCGTGGATGCCGTCCGTCACGACCCGGCTGCGGGGCTTGGCGTCTGCATCCTCGGGTGCCGCGCCCGACTGCGACGTGCCCGTCTGTGCCGTGGGTTTCTGTGCCGTGCGTGTCTGTGCCGGCCGGGGCTGGCTCTGCTCAGTCATGGCCCACAGTCTAGGGCGCAGGTGTGGCGGGGATCACCCCTCGGCGGCATCGTCGCGGACGATCCTCTCGGCCTCCGCGTGGACCATGTCCATGACGGAGCGCACGGTGGGCCTGGCCGCGACGTCGGCGCGGGCCAGGAGCACCACGCTGCGGCACGCCTGCACGCCCGTCAGCGGGCGCAGGACCAGCCCGCTGCGGAGAGCCCCGCGGGACGTGAAGCGCGGCAGCAGGCTCAGCCCGTGGCCGCCGCGGACGAGGGCCTCCATGGCCCGCAGGTCAGGCATGAGCTGGACGCGGTCGACGATGCGCCCGGCCTGCAGCTCGATCTGGCGCAGCACCGTGTCGAAGGGGAAGCCCGCCGGCACGCCGATCCAGGGCCAGGACGCGACGTCGTCGGGCGCGAGGACGTCCTGCGCGGCCAGCGGGTGGTCGCCCGGCAGTGCGACGTCGAGCGGCTCCTCGAGCAGGGGCTCGACCACGAGCCCGGAGCGGAGGAACTCCTCCGGCCCGTTGACGGAGTGTCCCAGGACGAGGTCGGCGTCTGCTGCGAGGTCCACGAAGCCCTGCGCGTTCGGGTCCTCGAGGCGGGCCTCGAGGCGCAGCCCCTCGCACGCGGCGACGCGGTCGAGCAGGCCGGGGAGGAACATCTCGGCTGCGCTGGGGAAGAACACTGCCCGCACGCTGGCCTGCTCGCCCCTGCGGTAGCCGTCGGCGGTGGCCTCGGCACGGGCCATCGCCACGGCGACGCCGGCGGCCGCGGCCGCCATCGCCTCTCCGGCCTCGGTGAGGCGGACGCCCCTCCCCTGCCGCTGGATGAGGACGACGCCGAGTTCCTCCTGCAGGAGCTTGAGCTGCTGGGAGACGGCAGAGGCGGTGATGCCGAGTGCATCGGCCGTCGCGCCGATGGTGCGGCGGTCGGCGAGCTCCCTCAGGAGCAGCAGTCGGCGGAAGTCCATGCGCACAGGGTACTGGCGCAGCACCGCCGGACGGTGCTCGGGCACGGCACCGGGCGCGCGGCCGCCCGCGCTGCGTGGCCAGGCGCCCAGCAGGCGCCGAGTACGTAGACTGGCCTTCGGCGAGAGGAGAACCGTGAGCAGCACTGCCCCGACCGGGCGGGCCCCCGAGCCCGACGGCGCCCTGAAGGCCGCGCTCCATTACGTCTTCGACAGCCAGATCCCCAACTACGGCGACTACAACCTGGTGTGCGTGACGGAGTGCGGCGGCTCGGTCTCCGGGCCCCGGCCAGGAACTCCCGTCGCCACCGGCCTGGTGGTGGGCTACCGCCGCCGGCCGGTCGAGCTCGTCCTCGCTCCGTTCGACCGCGGGACGCTCTCGGGCACCGCGCAGCCGACGACGATCGACCTCACCAATCTGGCCTATGTCTCCGAGCCGTTCCCGGGCGCCTTCGACGTCGCCACGAGCACCGGCAGGGTCGTCACCTTCACGCTGCGCCCGGTCTGCGAGCTCGGAACCGACTCCCCCGTCGCCCTGGCCCAGGAAGACGATGCCGCTGACCTCGAGGCCTTCCTGCGCGACCTGGTCGGCCTGTAGTCCGCCGGCCGGCGAGCCGCGCTGGGTGATTGCCCGCCTCAAGTCTCTGGACGGGCAGGCTGGAGCGAGGGTCTAATGGCCTCAGCCGTTGCCGACTACTCTCGCAGGGAGGCTGCCGTGGACTGGGTCGTCATCGCCGTCTCGGGTGTGATCCTGCTCGCGCTCGCCGTGTGGACCGTCCTGCGCGAGGACCGCTCGACCGCCCGCCGGGGCCGCCACCGGGGCCGCGCGCCCCTCGTGCGGCCGGTCCCGGCGTCGGCCTCTACGCCGGCACCGCCGCGCCCGGCCGCGGGCGCCTGACGCCATGCGGGCAACCCAGCGGAGGCTGGCCGGTGTGGCTGTGGCCCTGCTCGCCGCAACCAGCTGTTCTGGCTCCCCCGGCCCCGGCCCGGCCCCGGCCCCCGGTTCCCCCTCAGCTTCCGCCTCGGCCGCCCGCACCGTCTCGCCGCAGGAGTCCGGCAGGGTCGTCACCACGGCTTACACGACCGGATACGGGTATTGGGACAACACCCCGCCCGGATCCACCGTCATCTCCAACCCCGTCCTGCACCAGAGCGCAGGAGGCACCGGGACGTGGGCGGACCCGGTCACCATCGCCGTGGGCCACTCGATCAGCAACGGCGTGGACACCCTCGATTTCCCCGCCGGGACCCGCATGTACATCCCCAACCTCGAGAAGTACTTCATCGTCGAGGATGCGTGCGGCGACGGGGCCACCCCACAGGACATCCCCTGCCACAACCTCTCCCGTGCCGCCCGCCGCGGGGCCACGGTGTGGTTCGACGTCTGGATCGGCGGCTCCTCCAGCAGCAACTCGGACTCCAGGCAGTGCCAGTCCACACTGACCGGCATCCACACCGTCATCCTCGATCCGAGCATCCGTGACTACCGGGTGACCCCCGGCGATGTCCTCTCGGGCCAGGCCTGCCACGCGAACTTCGGGGAGATCCCCGCGCAGCAGTGACCGGCGGGGGCGCACTCTCGGTTTCGCCTCGCGGAGCAGCCCGACTACGCTCGATGACTTGGCGCACCGGGGGGGCCGTGCGCCATCGTCGAGTACAAGAGCCAGAAAGAACCCCTGCATGAAGCACGCCAGAACACTGTCCACCGCCGCGGCCGCCCTGCTGCTCACCCTGACCGGGTGCGCGGGCGCCGCCCAGCACGGGACCGCCCTGCCGAGCTCCGCCGGAGCGAGTGCCACCCCCGACGCGACGCCCACGGCGACGAAGTCGCCCGCGGCGGAGCACACCGCCAAGCCGACGACGCCGGCCGCGGCGAGCGCCCCGGCCACAGCCTCCGCCACGGCGGCAGCCCCGGCTGCCCAGGCTGCCGCTGGTGCGGCGAACCGGCCCCCGGCCCCGGCCCCGGCGGCCGTCCCCGCTGCGCGGATCCCCGCACCCGCCCCCAAGGCTCCGGCAGCCGTCCACGAGACGGGGACCCTCGTCACGACCGCGTACACGACCGGATACGGCTACTGGGACAACACCCCGGCGGGCTCGGCCACGGTCTCCCACCCCGTCCTGCACCGGACGGCCGGCGGCACCGGGACCTGGGCGGACCCGGTGACGGTCGCCGTCGGACACTCCATCACCGGGGGCATTGACACCCTCGACTACCCCGCCGGGACGCGCCTCTACGTCCCCAATCTGCAGAAGTACCTCATCGTCGAGGACACCTGCGGTGACGGGGACACCCCGCAGAACGGCCCCTGCCACACCGGAGCCCCTGCCGGCACCACCGTCTGGCTCGACGTGTGGATCGGCGGCTCCTCCGGAACCCAGGCTGCCGCCGACGCGTGCGGCTCGGAGCTGACCGACGCCAACGGCGCGGCCCATACCGTGATCGTCAACCCGTCCGTCCACAACTACAGGGTGGTCCCGGGGGACGTGCTCTCCGGCGGCGCGTGCCACGTCAACTACGGCAACACGCCCCTGACCCAGTAGCCGCGTCTGGCTTCATAGGCCCATCCCCCGGCAGCCCGCTCCTGCCCGGCAGCCACGTGCCAGCCGGGCGGGCGCCCGGGTCATCCGAGCGGGAAGAAGGGCCCCGGCCGGCGACTCCGCTCGGCCGGGGCCCAAGTGGTCCTCAATCCAAAGTCTTCCTGGCGGCCGCGCGACACGACGCCGCACGCGCCGCCACGGGCCCGCAGCGCCCTAGAGTGTGACTCATGCCACGCACACCTGTGGCATCGACGCGCCATCAGAAGGCAGTGGCCCGGACTTGCGGGCCACCCGGACGGAATGGACACTCTGTGACGGAATCAGTGGCCCTCCCGGAGGGCCAGCGCTGCACCTATGAGGCGGAGCTCGACGTGCACCAGACGAGCTTCATGTCCAGGTGCCAGCTCCGCCTCGGGCACCGGGGAGGGCACCTCGCCGAGCTGCCGGCCCGCTTGAGCCTCCCCGCCGGCCCGGCGAAAAAGCCCCGCGTGCTCCTCTACCCCGGGGCCGGGACGCGTGAGGACCTGCCGGTCCGGCACGACGCATCCCGCTCAGCCGCCGTCCAGCACGAGAAGGAAGAAATCCACTGACACCGATCCTCAAGGTTCTCGCCATGGCCGCCGGCGGGGTCCTCCTGCTGGGAGCCACCATCGCCTGGCCGCTCCTCATCCTCGGCTACCACCTGTGGAGGGGCCAGTGACACAGGGCGCCAGGCGCCTCTGAGCGAGCGCGTCAGGACGGCCGGCTCCTAGCCGCGCTGGCTGTCTGACGGCATCGAGCATCAGACCGTGGTCGCGACCAGTGCGAGGGGTCCGGCGTCCGATGCCTCCAAGGTCAGCAGCACGCCCGAGAGCGCGACCTCGCCAGCCGTCAGAAGCGCCAGATACTTCGCCAGCCGCTCCCGCGCGGGAATCGGGGCCAGCCACGGCCCGGCGTGGTGGAAGAAGGCGTCACGTCCCAAGAGGCCGGCGAGGGCGCCGTCCTGTCTGGCCTCCCAGGCCCGGTGGAGGTGCGCGAGCAGGTCGGGCGTGACCAGCAGGGCGACGGCCAGAAGCGCCGCGGCCACGGGGGCGATCCGGTCAGTGACGACGAGGACCCCGAGCACGAGCCCCAGAACCACGACGGCCGCCCTTCCTGTGGTGTAGACCGCCCGGGCCGCGCGGCGCCCCGCCTCGAGCCCCGCCGCCAGCTTCCGATCCGCTGCGAAGGCCGCCGACTGCACGCCGTCGAAGAGCGCGCGTCGTACGAGCCTCCGACCGTCCGGCAGGTCCTGCCCCTTCATCCCATAGCGCCCGCCAAGGGGCCGGTTTCTGTGTCCCATCTGCGTCCCCATCATGTCCCGAACTACCGATGCCGGGGATTAAGCTACAGGCCGAAGCTGTGCACCGGCCGTGTCCCGTCGCGCCGACCACCGTGCACCCCCCACACGGGGCAGGTCGCGGCAACACCGGACCGTCGTGCCTCCGCCCTTTGGGCCGTAACACCGGTAGCTTCAGGATCACGCGCACTCGCATTCCTCCCGTGCACTCGGGAGGGGCCCTCCCTGGAAGGACCATCATGGGGATCACCCTCGACAAGGTTGAGAAGAAGGCACCGGAGCTTCTCAGCCTCGCCAAGACCGCAGCGTCCGCGATCGACACCGCACGCCTGAACGGCCAGCGGGCCAAGGTCGCCCTCGTCCTCGACTACTCCGGTTCCATGCGCAAGGAGTACAAGTCCGGGGCCATGCAGCGGCTCACGGAAACCATCCTCGCGCTCGGCGTGCACCTCGACGATGACGGGGAGATCGACCTGTTCACGTTCGACTCCTCCGCCCGCCATGAGGGCACCGTCACCTTGGGCAACTTCCGCGACGTCATCGCCAAGATCGTCGCCAAGCGCCACATGGGCACCACCAACTACGCCGCCGCGTTCCGCGCCGTCCTCGACTACTTCAAGCTCGCGCCGAAGTCCGGAGGCGGGTTCTTCCGCAAGTCCACGGGCTACTCGGCCGTGGACGCCCGCGACGGGCAGCCAGTGCTCGCAGTGTTCCTCACCGATGGCTCCCCCGACAGCAAGGCCGAAGCGGTCACGGAGATCACCCGTGCCTCGTACGCGCCGGTGTTCTGGCAGTTCCTCTCCATCGGCGCCGAGAACATCGCCTTCCTCCAGAGGCTCGACGACCTCGAGGGCCGCTACGTCGACAACGCCGACTACAAGCCCGTCCGCGACGTCGACCGCACCAAGCCCGAGGACCTGTACGAGATGGTCCTGGACGAGTACCCCGGATGGCTGGACGACCAGCGCCGGCGCGGCCACATCCGCTGACCGCCGAGACCCTGCGAGTCCGTGGGGTACCGGATCGGGGGAGACACGAAAAGACCCCTTCCTGATCCGCGTTTCCGTGGACCAGGAAGGGGTTGCGGTGCGCCCCCGGGACTCGAACCCGGAACCCGCCCCCTTGCGGGCATCCACGCGCATGCAGCATTCGGCGCCTCTGGGTCGCATCCAGAGGATGGCGGACGTGCCAGACCTTCCCGCCGCCTCGCCCTGCCTGCCTCCGGGGGCCCAGCCCGTGTACGCTCTGGGCCCCTTCCTGTGCCAGTGCTGGTACTGCCGTGCCCGTTCAGGCGAGGGCGCTGGCGATGACCTTCCCGACCTCCTCCTGGTTGAGGTAGTCCAGGACGCTATGAGCGCCTCCCTGCAGGTTCTGCACGGTCCAGCCCGAGTTCAGCCCGCATCCGGCGGGGACGCCGAGGAAGTCGTCCGCGAGGTTCGGGTTGGCCGCCACCGGGTCGTTGCGCGCGGCGACGTTCACCCATAGGTTCACCCGGGGCGGGTAGACGGGAAGCTGCGGCACAAGGCGCGGGTAGATGAGCGTTTTGTCGCCCAGGGGGCTGCCAAGGGTGAGCAGCAGCGGCAGGTCGCGGTCAAGGGCGTGCGTGACATAGTTGAAGGCGACGACCGAGCCCAGGGAATGGCCGATGATGACCTTCGTGCCGTCGTCGACGAGGGCGGCCACGGCCCTCTGGACCTGGTCCTGGATGGCCTGGTCGTGCATGTAGGTGGCTACCTGCTTCAGGGGCTTGGCGACGGTGTCCTCGGCGAGGCCGAAGATCGTCTTCTTGATCCAGGGGAGGTGGTCGAGGGCTTGGAGGAAGGTCCCCTCGATGCCCTCTCGAGCTGCTCTCGCCTCCTCGGACGATCCGTGGTCATCGCCTCGTGGCCTGGGCGGGGCGGTGGCGTCGCCAGCACTCGAAGATCCCCCGACCTCCGCGGTCTTGGCAGCCTCAACTGCCTCGGCGGCGGCCGGGGTATCGGGGTTGGGGACCCTCTCCTCGTCATTGGCTGAGGAGTCCGCGGCGCGCGTGACGATGGCACGGGCGAACTCCTCGGCGTCTCCGCTCACGGCAGCGGAGTCGAAGGTGGCCGGCCCTTGGAAGAGGTTCCCGTAGAAGGCCATGTCCACGGTGATGGTGTTGTCGAGGACCTGCTGGGAGAGGTCCTTGCGGCCTGCGTTGGCTAACCCGCCGGCAAGTGCTGGGCGCCAGACGGCCAGGAGGCTGGCGGCAGAGGAGTTCTCGGCCGCGATCCCGTGGATGAGGACGATCGTGGGCATCTCCGCTCCTCTCTGCACAGGCAGCTGCCGGGTCAGTTTCTAGGCCGCGCTCAAGGTAACCCCTCCCGGGCGCCCGCGGGAGGGCCGTTCGGCCCGGGCGCGCGGCGGGGCCGGAGACGGGTTTCGACCTGGATTGGTGGCCTTCTGCTGTACGCAGGGGCTTGGCGCGCCGGCTCCGCTACCTGGAGTCTGGCCTGAGCATCCACGCCGGCGAGCGGTACGCCCGGCGGTAGGTCCGCCGACTTCGTCCAGAGCACGCACCCGTCCGAATTCAACATTACTGAGGGATTGCCCTCCCCGACCAGGAGCGACTTGCCCAGCGGAGGATCGCTCGTCGCTTGTTAGCGTCCGTTATGGGGCAACCGAGCAGGTGTCAATCGGACGTCGTGGCACTGAGGATGCCCAGCACAGTTCTTACGTAGTCACACTTCCTCGAGTCGACTTCCAGAGGCGGTGCTCGCGGCTTATGGCCGCCTCGGCGTCGGCCACTGCATGCGGCCATTGGTCTTCATTCGAAATGGCAAGACGCTCAACCTGTGTTTCCAGATCTTCTTGGGCGCGGCTGTAAGCCGAAGTAAGGAATTCGTACTGCTTGAAATGCATCCACGACGAGCCTGCAGCGACGAGAGCGGCCATTATGCCGGCCCAATCGATCTTCGGTGCCTGCGTCCCTCCCGACATCCGAGCAGATAAGAGCGTCAGGGCGGCAATTTCCGCGGCAACGAGAAACACTTTCCATTTCTGAGCCGCCTTGTGGTTCCTGGCGGCTCGCTGCCCATACCAAGCTGCCTCTTTCCGGACCCGGTACGCTATGTACGCCTCGCGTCGGCGACAGAAGGTCCAATCCGTCCTGACTGCAATCATAAGAGACGTCGGTTTGATCTCCGAAACCACGCCGCCGGTTGAGCTGACCAGAATATCATCGCTGACAAGAGATCTTATCTCTGCACACTTCTCGATGAATCTTCTGTCCGCATGGTCCTGCCGCATGTGATGAGGGAAGTGTTCTCCGCCTACCGCATAGCACCACGCGAGAGTCTTGATCGTTTCAGCAGCCTCTCTGGCCGCATACCATGTCTTTTCTGGCTCCCGTTGCAGCAGTAGGTAATCCGATCCGAGCGCCGCCATGAAGCCGAGCAGCGAGACGCTGCCCAGTTGCGGCAAGTCCATGACGGAATCAGTCGCGCCTGCGATGGCTGCGACGGTGACGCCCACGAGGCGAGCGAGATTGAGGCGCTTAGCTGCTTTCTGACCCCTACCCGACATCTCATCGTAGTATTGGAAGCTGGCAGGAAGGAGATCCTCTTCCTCAAGGCAGTCTTTCTCGCACTCCGTCATTTCTTGCCTCCTAGATTGCGCGCCTTAGGCGCGCGAGTCCAACGCCGTACATGAGAAAGCGAACTGTTTCACCGGAGAAGAAGCGGTCTCCTCTGCTTTGCATTCCCGAGCGGTCCATGGCATCCTTCACGAGCTCGAAATTCAGGGCGATGACGGAAGATTTGCGCAGATGGGCTGGTAGTCGATGCTGGAGGACACCCAGTTGGACCACTGATCGTGGCTGATATTGGTCGTCAGCATCGTGCAGAGCCTCTGAGCCCACGCCGCGGGAGCCGGCCAGAGCCTGAGGGCTCCATCTCTGCTGGCGGAGACTAGAAGGGCGTTGTTCGGGTGGAAGGCGGTTCCCGTCACAGAGTCGAGGTGGCCCGCGAACGGGTCACTGATCGGCAGCTGCTCCATAGCGTTCCAAAGGCGAACATTGCGGTCTTCGCTCGCGCTGGCGATGCGCTTTCCGTCGGGGCTGAACGCGACCGAAGTCACCGCGCTCTCGTGACCCGTCATGGGTGGGCCGGACTCCGTCAGGCGAGCCGGCTCCCAAAGGCGAACGGTGCGGTCGGCTCCTCCGGAGGCGATGCGGGTGCCGTCCGGGCTGAAGGCGATGCCGTTGACCGCACCCTGGTGCCCAGTCATCGGCGCCCCGACCGGATTCCCCGTGCGGGCGTCCCACAGCCTGATCGTCCCATCGGCCCCTCCCGAGGCGACGCGGGTGCCGTCCGGGCTGAAGGCGACGCCGCTGACCGCGCCCCTGTGCCCAGTCATCGGCGCCCCGACCGGATTCCCCGTGCGGGCATCCCACAGCCTGATCGTCCCATCGGCCCCTCCCGAGCCGATGCGGGTGCCGTCCGGGCTGAAGGCGACGCTGTTGACGGCGCCCCTGTGCCCAGTCATCGGCGCCCCCACTGGATTCCCCGTGCGGGCATCCCAAGCCTGATCGTCCCATCGGCCCCTCCCGAGCCGATGCGGGTGCCGTCCGGGCTGAAGGCGACGCTGTTGACGGCGCCCCGGTGCCCGGCCATGGGTGCACCTTCAGCACGCGCCGTATTGGTGTCCCATCGCCGGACCGTTCCGTCTGCTCCTCCGGAAGCGATCTGTCGTCCGTCGGGGCTGAAGGCGGTTGAGAGCACGGCTCCGTCGTGGCCAAGGATAGGCGGCAGCATGACGGTGTCGTAGATGCGCAGGGTGCCGTCTTCGAGTCCTGTGCCTATCTGGGTGCCGCTCCGGTTGAAGACGACGCTGCGCACTTCCTGTCCATGGCCAGCAGTCGGGTCACCGAGGGCGCGGCCAGTTCCGGCATCCCATAGCTGCATGGTGTAATCCTCGCTGCCCGAGGCGATGCGCCTGCCGTCGGGGCTGAAGGCGACGCTCAAGACTCGATTCTTGTGCCCGTTCATAGGGGGCGCCGCTAGCGAACGTGTCGAGGGAGTCCACAGCCGGATGCTCCGATCATCGCCTCCGGAAGCGATGCGGGCGCCGTCGGGGCTGAAGGCGACGCTGTTGACCGCTCCCTGGTGGCCGGTCATCGGCGCTCCCACAGGCGCACCGCTGCCCGCCGCCCACAGCCGCAGCGTTCCATCGGCACCGCCCGAGACAATCCTGCTGCCGTCCGGGCTGAACGCGACGCTGTTGACCGCCCCGTGGTGGCCGGTCATCGGCGCCCCCACAGGCCCACCGCTGCCCGCCGCCCACAGCCGCAGCGTTCCATCGGCACCGCCCGAGACGATCCTGCTGCCGTCCGGGCTGAACGCGACGCCGTTGACTGGGTGGCCTACAGTCACCAACTTCGAAACGTTGCGCTTCGCCACAACCGTGCTGATGATAGCCCGTTCATTTTCAGAGCTGGGGAGAAGCACCTCGCCAGCGAGCATCTCCTGCAGCCCCCTGATCTCCCCTCCGGGACGGGCGCCTGCAACCATCGCTTGGCCTTCGGCGGCGAGCCTTAACGCAGTCGCCTCGCGGTCCCGGGCGATAGCTTCGCGTTCGGCGACGGAAGCCTGGATGAATCCGAGGACTGCGACGAGCGCAGTGACAATAGTCGCGACAAGGAATGTTCGGAGTACTCGCGTGCGCCTGCGCAGTGCCTGCGCATGAGCTTCGGCTTCTTTTTGTTTCTCACGCGCAGCACGCAGTTCGGACTCTTGCCGTCGCCTCTCCGCCAGTGCCCTGTCATCTTCGCGCTGCCGGGACGCGTTAACGAACGCCTTGACCGGCTCAAGACGCTCCCGGAATCCGGCCCTCCCCGTTAGCGATTCGGCGTTGGCCAATCGTTCGCCTTCTAGTAGCCACGCCTCTCCATGATGATGGCGCCTCCATGCTTCTGCTGACCGCTCTAGAGCGTCAGCTTCCTTTAGGTCATCCCGTTCGCTGTCCAGCCACACCGCCAGGTCGCTCCATTGCCGCAGGAGGCTCTCCAACGCGACTTCGATGACCGTCTCGCCGTCACGGGAGTCCTTGACCAGCATTCGCTTCACCACCATCGCGTCGATGAGGGGGCGAGCAGGGGCTGGCAGATCCGAGTATCGGGCTACCCGACGCATCGGCTCGTCATTGTCCGGGTTGATGGTGGCAAGCCAAGGGATGAACGCGGAGCGCAATTGCATCAGTTGAGCGTGCCGCACGTGGCTATCCGGCGAGAGAATGTCGTCGATTCCGCCCTGCACGACTCTACCCAGGCCGCCGAGGGCTTCGTAGGAGTCCAGCGAAAGCGTTCCGCTTGCCTCATCCTCTTCATAGAGGAGCTTCAGTGTGAATGCGAGAAGCGGAAGTGTGTCCGCCCCGTACTGGCAATCGGCTATGAGGCGGTCCACGAGTTCCGGTTCTACCCGCAACGGGCGTCCGCTCTGCGTTGACCGGGCAGCGGGGCCAACAATGACTTCCTTGAACTGTGAAGGGGGAAGTGGTCTCAGCTCGCTGAACAACACACTGTGGAGGCCCGCAAGTTCGCGAGAGTTGTGAAGCGACTCATATCGATCGGCCCTGATCGTGAGCGCGACGATGAGCTGCAGGTCGGGGCTGCTGCCGTCGCAGAGCCGCGCGAGAGTCTGCAGGAACAGTCGGGCGCGGGATGACGAATCAGGATTGAACAGCTCTTCCGCCTGGTCAACCGGAAGGATGAAGGTAGTCTTCGGACGATTCTCCTCCACCTCCTCCGTTTCTGTGACGGCTGTCTCTGCCGCCTCAATCAGCAACTGTCGCAGCTTCTCTGCGTCTCCGCGGCCGCAGGACTCCTTGACGGAAGCGAGGTCAGGTCTTACGAGACCGACAGAAGTGCGGAGCGAATAGATGGATCGGGCCAGTCCTCGGTTCCCCATGAGCGGGTCGTGACCTGGCCGCACGATGCCCAGGGGAAGGAAGAAGCGCCCTTCGCGTCGCAACCGGGGTAAGAGCCCGGCTCTCAGATATGATGACTTGCCGGTGCCAGAAGGACCAAGGACTACGAACAGGGAAGCGATGCCCGAGCTCCGCATGCCGCGCAATGTGTCGAGGCCACGGACGATTTCCCCGGTCCGCCCGAAGAACACTGCGGCATCCGCTTCCTCCAGCGGTTCCCATCCTCGGTAGGGGGAGCGGTCAGCGTCGCTGGGCGGGGGCCAAGGGAAGTGGTCCGTTCCGATGCCCGCATGCTGGAGCCCTCGAAGCAGTCTCTGCAGGCCTTCAGCCAGGAAGACGACGTGGCCGCGGCCATCGACGTCCACAATCGTCGAGGGTCCCTCACCGAACAGGTCGCAGTGCTGCCATTCGTCGGTTATGCCTGCTTGGGACATAGGCTCCAGGCGAGCAGCCAAGATCATCTTGTCTAGTGATTCCGCCATCCGGTATTCGGCGATGCATTCAGCGGAAGCCGCCCAGTTTGCGGAGAGAAGGCAGATGACAAGCTCGCAGCGGGCGTTCGAACGGCGCAGCGCGTCCTTCCACCGCTCCCCTATCTGCACCCCGGTCAAAGGATCGGAGTCGAGGAAGATGTCATCAGCCAGCGCTGGGTCCTGCTCGACGAGCCACTGTTTCAGCGCGGCTGCTGCCACGCCGTCTCTGCTGGAGTGGCTCAGGAACACGCGGGCCATGGCAGGTACCATCCGGGGGCACTAGGGAGGCGAATCATCCGCTTCGCTGCGTCGCGTGCCATCGTCCGCATCATGCCGCTCCTATCGCACAAACGCTTAGCTCCACCCCACGGGGTGCGAGCTAATCGTGCCTTCCGGGGACTGGAGCCCTGCGATCTGTCTGGAGAGCGGTTCAGCAGTGCGGGGACGGTTCGCTATACCAAGCGGGGGACGGGAGGACAAGCGCGAAGCATAAACGGCCCCGGCTGCCCATGACGCTCGATAGCCGACCTGGGCTCAGGCGTCCGATACCGAGCGAAGCACGGGATCGCCCCAGCGCAGGCGCGGGAAGGAGGCCGCCCTGCTGGAAGTCCCAGACGTACAGCAACTCAGCACGATGGCCAGTGCCGGCAGCATCGAGGAGGCCCGGGACCTGGGGCCGGTCCTAGTCCCAGGAGGCCAGCGTCAGAGATCCGGTGAAGGCCCATTGGCCCCTCCTCCTGGTCCGACAGGCCCCCAGCTCGCCGTTGCTGTCCAGAATCCGCGCGCATCGCACAGAGGTCAAGAGGAGCCATTGCCGGGCCGTGCGGGCCGCCGCGTCCATCAGGCAGCGACACCGGAGCCCAAATATTCGTGACACTCGTGGTCTGCGTGTTCACCCTCGGATGCATGACCCGTGCATCATGCAGCCTCAGCGAGGAGATCGACAGGAAGACGAGAAGACACGGCACTGACCGAGGCCCGCGCTCACCCGCTCGACGGTCTGGACGAAGTGGCCGGGTACCTGCGGTGGCGTCAGGCGGGCCCGACGAAGAACAGCGTCGGCATGCTCGCCTACCGCCACTTCCCCACCGCCAGCTCCTGGGCGTCTCCGTCGGCCGCCGTGACCGGGTGACCAGCGGAGGGCTTGGTTCACCTGTGAGCCATGTGCGGTTCACCACTGCCGCCTAGCCTCTGAAGCTCATCGTGGCCGAACTACCGGAAGGTCCCACCATCGTGAGCAACACCCGAACTCGCGCCCTCCTCGCCGCCGGCATCGCCATCCTGATCGCCGGCTCCGCAGGAACCGTCGTCGCGGCCCAGGCAGCACCGCCGGCCCCGGCACCCGACCACCACCAGGTCAGCACCGCCCTCGCCGACGACTTCAACGCCGTGGACCGGAACACGAACTGGCAGCTGACGGGCAAGCTCAAGCTGAACTTCCCGACCTACCACACCGAGGGCATCGCGTTCAGCGCCGATCACATCTTCCTCTCCGCCGTGCAGATCATCGAGCCCACCCAGAAGTACCCGACTCCGCAGGGCGGCTACGACCGCACCCCCGGCAAGGGCATCGGGCACCTCTTCGTCATGGACAAGGCCGGGAACCTGCAGAAGGACATCACCCTCGGCGAGGGCGACATGTACCACCCGGGCGGCATCGACTTCGACGGCACCAACGTCTGGGTCCCCGTCGCCCAGTACCGGCCCAACAGCAGCGCCATCATCTACCGCGTCGACGGGAACACCCTCGACGTCCACAAGCAGTTCGAGGTCAAGGACCACTTCGGCGGCATCGTCATGGACCAGCAGACCGGCCACCTCGTCGGCAACACCTGGGGCTCGCGCCGCTTCGCCGAATGGGACCTGAAGGGCAAGCAGCTGGCCACCTGGGAGAACCCGAACTTCTTCATCGACTACCAGGACTGCCAGTACGTGCCCAATTCCAGGATGCTCTGCGGCGGCGTCACCAACCTGCCCCAGACCCCGGCCGCCGGCGGCGCGAACAGCACCTACGAGCTCGGCGGCATGGCCATGCTCGACCTCACCAGCCACCAGGTCACCCGCGACGTCCCCTTCCAGAAGTGGTCCACCGCCGGGCACGTCGCCACCCGCAACCCGTTCAAGATGGCCGCCAACGGCAGCCACCTGACCATGATGGTCGCCCCCGACAACGGCGATGAAGGCAACGGCACCGAAATCCTCACCTACGAGGCCACCGTCAACCCGGCCTCCTGACCCGGGGCCCCAGCGGCCGGGGAGGAGGGTTCTCCGCCCCGGGAGGACCCCTTTCCCCCTGACCCTGCGTGGGCACCGCCGACGAGGATTCGTACCAGGGGTGCAGCGTTCTCAACCAGCTACATCTTCTTCCTCGAGACCGGACGCCGCACCCGGACGCCCAGGGTGATCCTGGAGCCCCCGCTTGGCGGTCTGGGCCGGCCGGGTGAAGTGGGCGAGGCTCGTTCCGGCGTGCGGGTGGGTGTCGGGGAGCCACCACGACGCCTCGTGGTGGCCGGTGTTCATGAGGAATGCGTTCAGATGCCGCTGGCTGCCGGCACGGGCGACACCTCTCATGGGCCTGTGGGTCAGCCGACTTTGCCCAGGGCGAGCTCGTCCCAGTGGGTGGTGGTGGCCCGGGGAGAGCTTCTGGCGGTTCCCCACCCACTGGAGCGGCGCAGGCCCCCGTGGCCGAGGCCAGCTGCGCCGCCGAGCCTGCACTTGACCTGGTCGACGACCCCCGGCGATGCCCTCTTCAGAGCGACAAGGAGAGACCCCCAGGAGTCTGCGTTTCCTCACGTCGAAGCAACGGCAGCGGCGAGTCCGCGGCACCGGATCCGTGGAGACACGAAAAGACCCCTTCCTGATCCACGTTTGCGTGGATCAGGAAGGGGTTGTCGTGCGCCCCCCGGGACTCGAACCCGGAACCCATTGATTAAGAGTCAATTGCTCTGCCAGTTGAGCTAGAGGCGCATCTTCGCTGCGGTCTGAGCGACCGTTTCCGGCCCGTCTCCGTGCCCCGCAACGACATGAAACTCTACAGGACGTCTTTCGAAAAGCGAAATCGATCAGGAGCCCCCCCGGGTGAAGTGCCTCACACCGCACTCGGGCCGCGCCCGCCCCTCGAGGGCGCGCGCCGACTGCGGCTAGGCTCGGTCCGTGACCACGACTGGACCCTCCCACCGACTCGCGGCGGGCGACGCCGCCCCGGCCTTCTCGCTCCCCGACTCCGACGGAGGGACCACGTCCCTCGCGGACTTCGCGGGACAGAGGACCGTCCTCTACTTCTACCCGCAGGCCAACACACCGGCGTGCACCCAGCAGGCCTGCGATTTCCGCGACAGCCTCGCGGCAATCACCGGAGCGGGCCTCACCGTGGTGGGCATCTCCCCGGATCCGGCCGAGGCGGTGCGCCGATTCGCTGCAGAGCAGCACCTCGGATTCACGCTCCTCGCCGACGAGGACCACAGTGTCGCCGAGGCCTACGGGGCCTGGGGCGAGAAGGTCAACTACGGGCGGACCTACCAGGGCCTCATCAGGTCCACGTTCGTCATCGGCGCCGACGGGCGGATCGAGCTCGCGCAGTACAACGTCCGGGCCAAGGGCCACGTCGCCAAGCTCCAGCGGGACCTGAAGATCCTCCCGGTACACTGATCGAGTTGCCCCGCCAGAGGCGGGGTGCCGCGCGAGTGGTGGAATTGGCAGACACGCAGGATTTAGGTTCCTGTGTCTTCGGACGTGAGGGTTCAAGTCCCTCCTCGCGCACCGCCTCCGGCCCCAGTCCGGCCTCCTGCAGGCCGCCCGGCCGAGCAGGACGACACCCAGGGACACAAGGGCGCCGGACATGCGGCGGGGAGCGAAAGGCGTGGAACAGGTCGTGAGTGGCGCGCGGACCATGAGGCGGAGGGAACTGCTCCAGGCAGCGGCGGCGGCGGTCCTCCTGACCGGGTGCACGCCCTCGCCCAATCCCAAGCCCTCGCCCAGCGCGAGCGGCTCTGCCGCCCCGAACGCGTCCTTCACCTTCGCCACGCCGGCTCCGCCGATCGCACTCGACCCCGCCGTCACCGCCGACATCGAGTCGTGGCGCGTCACGCGCCAGGTCCTCGAATGCCTCGTCACCAGCGATCCCGACACGGGGGCCCCCGCCCCGTCCCTCGCGACCGCGTGGACGCAGAGCGCAGACCTCCTCTCGTGGACGTTCACGCTCCGGGAGGACGTTACCTTCCACGACGGGACCCCGTTCAATGCGGCCGCCGTGAAGGCCAACTTCGACCGCTGGTACGCGTTCTCGCCGCAGTTCCGTTCGAATCACACGGGGCTCGCCTTCACGGCAGTGTTCAAGGCACACTCCGACCAGGCCTCCCTGTCGCTCTACAAGCGGTGCACGGTGCTCGGCGAGCACGAGGTCCGCATCGAGCTCACGCAGCCGCTCACGAGCTTCCTCGCCGCGATGACCACCCCAGCCTTCGCCATCTCCTCGCCCGCCGCGCTCAAGGCCAGCACCGCCGACGTCGAGGACCAGCCCTGGTCGGGGACGAAGATCTCCCGCTACGCCCAGCACCCCGTGGGCACCGGTCCGTTCCGGTTCCGGCAGTGGACCAAGGACTCGGTGGTCCTCGACTCCTCCCCCACCTACTGGGGGGCGCGCGGCCAGATCGCCCAGCTCACCCTCGTCGTCTACGACACGCCACAGGCGCGGCTGCAGGCGCTTCTGGCCGGAACCATCGACGGCTACGACGCGGTGACTGTCGAGAACATCGAGACCCTCGTGCGCAAGGGCCTGCAGGTGGTGCGACGCGACCCGTTCTCGGTCATGTACCTGGGGATGAACCAGGCCGTGCCGCTCCTGCAGAACGACAAGGTGCGCCAGGCCATCGCGATGGGCATCAACAAGGACGCAGTCATCAAGCCGTTCTTCCTCGAGGACACGAAGGCCGCCTCCCAGTTCGTGCCGCCGAAGCTCAGCGGCTTCAACGCCTCAGGCGGCTTCCCGTCCTACGATCCGGAGAAGGCCAAGCGGCTACTGAGCGAGGCCGGCTACAAGGGCGAGGAGCTGCCCTTCTACTACCCGCTCAACGTCACGCGGCTCTACCTGCCGGACCCCGAGAAGGTCTACGCCGAGCTCTCCGCCCAGCTGACGCTGCTCGGCCTGAACATCAAGCCGGTCCCCGTCGACTGGGAGGACGGGTACCTGCAGAAGGTCACGACGGCGGGCGACCACGCCTTCCACCTGCTGGGCCGCTACGGGAGCTACAGCGACCCCGACGACTTCCTCGCACCCCTCTTCGGTGCGAAGAACGGCGAGTTCGGGTTCTTCGACGCACAGATCTTCAGCAAGATCGAACGCGCCCGGGGACTGCCGGACGGCAACGACCGGACGCAGGCCTACCAGAACATCAACGGCCAGATCGGCTCAAGCGCCCCTGCAGTGCCGATCGCCTACCCGATCTCCGCGGTGGCGGTGTCCGCACGGGTGGCGACCTACCCGGCGTCGCCCGTCCTCAACGAGACGTTCAACCACGTGACCCTCACACCGGGCGCGTAGGCGCACCGAAAAAATGTGGTGAGGGGTCTTGACTGTGACCCTCCGGGGATTTAGCGATCCGGGCGGGCGGGGGATATTCTGCCTCTGGTCCATTTGTGCAGGGAGACTTCAGTGACCTTCATTTCCACCACCCGATCTGCCGATGTCGTTCTGGTCGGCGGGGGCATCATGAGCGCCACCCTTGGCGCTTTCCTCAAGAAGCTCGAACCGAGCTGGAACATCGTGCTCTTCGAGCGCCTCGACGAGGTGGGGCTCGAAAGCTCGGACCCCTGGAACAACGCCGGGACGGGGCACTCCGCGTACTGCGAGCTCAACTACACGCCTCAGGCCAAGGACGGCTCGGTGAACCCCGCGAAGGCGCTGGGGATCAACGAGGGCTTCCAGCTCTCGCGCCAGTTCTGGTCCCACCTCGTGGGCGACGGCAGCATCTCGGACCCGTCCGGGTTCATCCACAACGTGCCGCACATGAGCTTCGTCATCGGCGACGCCCACGCGGACTTCCTCCGCACGCGCTACGAGGCGCTCCACCCGAACCCCCTCTTCTCCACCATGGAGTACAGCGAGGACCCGGCCCAGATCGCCGCATGGGCCCCGCTGATCATGGAGGGCCGCGGCGCCGGGCGCGTCGCGGCGACCCGAGTGGCCGAGGGCACCGACGTCGACTTCGGCCAGCTCACCCGTGAGCTGGTCCACTTCCTCGCCGGCAACGGCGTCGAGGTGAACTACGGCACCGACGTGTCCGGCCTCGAGCGCGCCCGGGGCGGCTGGAACGTCTCGACGCGGCACAAGGCCTCGGGCGAGCGCGGCAGCATCCACGCCAAGTTCGTCTTCGTCGGCGCCGGCGGCGGAGCGCTCCACCTCCTCCAGGACTCCGGCATCGCCGAGAGCAAGGGGTACGGCGGGTTCCCCGTCTCCGGCCAGTTCCTGCGCAGCACCGACGAGTCGGTCGCGCTGCGGCACGACGCCAAGGTCTACGGCCAGGCCTCGGTCGGGGCGCCGCCGATGTCCGTTCCGCACCTGGACACGCGCTACGTCAACGGCAAGCGCTCGCTGCTGTTCGGCCCGTACGCCGGCTTCTCCACGAACTTCCTCAAGAACGGCTCCCTCTGGGACCTCCCGCTCTCCATCCGGCCCGGCAACATCATCCCGATGCTCGCGGTCGCGAAGGACAACATGGACCTCACGGCCTACCTCGTCAAGGAGGTCGCCAAGGGCCACGAGAAGAAGATCGAGGCGCTGCGGGAGTACTACCCCGACGCCTCGGCGGAAGGCTGGGAGCTCATCACGGCGGGCCAGCGCGTGCAGATCATCAAGAAGGACCAGGCCAAGGGCGGCGTCCTCCAGTTCGGCACCGAGGTGATCACCTCGCGGGACGGCTCGATCGGCGCACTCCTCGGCGCCTCCCCCGGCGCGTCGACGGCCGTGCCGATCATGCTCGAGCTCATGCAGCGCGCGTTCCCGAAGAACTTCAAGGGCTGGGAGCCGAAGCTGAGCGAGATGATGCCCGGGTACGGCATCAAGCTCAACGACCACCCGGACCTCGCCGCCGAGATCGCCGCGAGCACCTCGGCAGCCCTCGGGCTCGCGGCCCCGGCCCACTAGGCCAGCGTCCGTTTCCGGCCCGCGTCCTCTCGCCTGAGGACGCGGGCCCTTTCGCTACCAGTCCACGACTCCCGGCCACCGTCCCCGGAACGGCCGGCCTCATGTGAAAGGGCCACCGATGTTCCGGCTCGCCCGCCTGTCCATGGCGAACAGGGCGCTCATCGCGCTCATCATGGTCTTCGCCTCGGTCTTCGGGGTCATCACGGCGACGAGCCTCAAGCAGGAGCTCATCCCGTCCATCGAGTTCCCCCAGCTCACCGTGGTCACCTCGATGGCCGGCGCCTCGCCGGATGTGGTGGACAAGCAGATCGGCCAGCCACTGGAGAAGTCGCTCCAGGCCGTCGAGGGGCTTGAGAGCAGCGCCTCGACGTCCCGCACCGGCGTCTCGACGATCCGGCTCTCGTTCCAGTACGGGACCAATCTGGACCGCGCGCGGAACCAGATCGACCGCGCCATCTCCAACGTCAAGTCCCAGCTTCCCGCCGACGCCTCCCCCAACACGCTCGCCGGGAGCATCAGCGACTTCCCGATCGTCTTCATCGCCGCCTCCTCGGACAGGCCGCTCAGCCAGCTGGACACCCAGCTCATCCAGCAGGCCGTGCCGAAGCTCACGAAGATCGACGGCGTGCGCAGCGTGGACGTGACCGGAGGCGCCACGCAGCACCTCCAGATCCAGCCGGACCCGGCCGCGATGGCGGGCCGCGGCGTCGACATCGCCTCGATCCGCACGGCCCTGCAGAACAACGGCGCCCTCGTGCCGATCGGGACGGTCACCGACCAGGGGAAGTCCCTCTCGCTCCAGGCCGGCAGCCCGGTCGACTCCACCGACGCCGTCAAGTCGCTGCCGCTCACCGGGGCGAAGCAGCCGACGACGATCGGCGACGTCGCAGCCGTGGCCATCGAGGACGATGCCCCGACGTCGATCACCCGGACCGATGGCAAGCCGACCCTCGCCCTGTCCGTGACGAAGAAGCCCGACGGGGACACCGTGGCGATCTCCCACGCGGTGCGCGACGCCCTCCCCCAGCTGGCCTCAGACCTCGGCTCGAACGCGAAGCTCACCACGGTGTTCGACCAGGCACCGTTCATCGAGAAGTCGATCCGGGACCTGACCACCGAGGGCGCCCTCGGCCTCGGCTTCGCGGTCCTGACCATCCTCGTCTTCCTGCTCTCGGTCCGCTCGACCCTCGTCACCGCGGTCTCGATCCCGCTCTCGCTCCTCATCACGTTCATCGGGCTGTTCGCCGCCGGGTACTCGCTGAACATCCTCACCCTGGGCGCGCTCACGATCGCCATCGGCCGCGTCGTGGACGACTCGATCGTGGTCATCGAGAACATCAAGAGGCACCTGAGCTACGGCGAGGAGAAGACGACGGCGATCCTCAACGCCGTGCGCGAGGTCGCCGGCGCCGTGACCGCCTCCACGCTCACCACGGTGGCCGTCTTCCTCCCGATCGCCTTCGTCGGGAACCTCGCCGGAGAGCTGTTCCGTCCCTTCGCGCTCACCGTCACGATCGCGCTGCTGGCCTCGCTCGTCGTCGCCCTCACGATCGTGCCCGTGCTCGCGTACTGGTTCCTCGGCCACCGGGCCGCGGCAGCGCGGGACCGGGCCGAGATCGAGGCGGCGGCCCACGAGAAGGAGCGGCGCAGCGCCCTGCAGCGCGGCTACCTCCCAGTCCTCCACGCCACCCAGCGGCGGCCCGTCGTCACGCTCGTGGCCGGCGCGCTCCTCCTCGTGGGCACCTTCGCCCTCGCGCCGCTCCTGCCCACCAACCTGCTCGGGAACACCGGCCAGAACAACTTCACCGTCACCCAGAAGCTCGCTCCCGGCACGAGCCTGGACGCGACGAGCGCCGCGGCGGCCAAGGTGGAGGACGCGCTCAAGGGCGTGGGCGGGATCCAGACCGTCCAGGTGACGATCGGAAACTCGACGACCGGCTTCAGCGCCTTCCTGTCCTCTGGCGCCTCGAACGCCACCTTCACGGTGATCACGGACGAGTCCAAGGACCAGGTGGCGCTGCAGCAGCAGGTGCGCGACGCCGTCGGCCGCCTCTCCGGGGTCGGCACGGTGTCGGTGGGGAGCCAGCAGAGCGGTTTCGGCACGGCCTCGACCGTCGATGTGACCGTCAAGGCGCCCGACTCGTCCTCGCTCGCGAAGGCCAACGACGCGGTTGTGGCGGCACTCAAGGACGTCCCCGGCGCGACAGACGTGACGAGCAACCTCGCGGCGGCCCAGCCGGTGGTCCAGGTCAAGGTGGACCGCGCGAAGGCTGCGGCAGCCGGCCTGAACGAGCAGCAGATCAGCACCGCGCTGGCCGCGACGGTGAGCCCGATTCCGGCCGGAACGGTCCGTTTCGACACGACCGACTACCCCGTGCGGATCGGCAAGGGCACGCAGTTCCAGAGCATCGGAGCCGTCCGCGCCATCCCGATCCCCGGCGCGCCGGGCGGCCTCACGCTGGGCCAGATCGCCTCCGTGGAGGCCGTGGACGTCCCGGTGACCGTCACCAGCACCGCGGGGCAGCGCACCGCGACCGTCTCCGTGACGCCCGGCGACGCGAACCTCGGCTCGGTGAGCGGCGAGGTGTCCAAGCGGGTGGGCGCGCTGGCGCTCGACGGTGGGGCGACCGCGTCGGTGGGCGGTGCCGCGAGCCAGCAGGCGCAGTCGTTCCAGCAGCTCGGCCTCGCGCTGCTCGCCGCGATCGCGATCGTGTACGTGATCATGGTCGCGGCGTTCAAGAGCCTGCTCCAGCCGCTCGTCCTCCTGGTGTCGGTGCCGTTCGCCGCGACCGGGGCGATCCTGCTGCTCCTGGTGACCCGGATCCCGCTCGGGCTGCCCTCGCTCATCGGCCTGCTCATGCTCGTGGGCATCGTCGTGACGAACGCCATTGTGCTCATCGACCTCATCAACCAGTACCGCCGCCCGCAGGGGGGACGCCCGGCCCTGCCGCTCGCAGAGGCCATCGAGCAGGGCGCGCGCCAGCGGCTCCGCCCGATCCTCATGACGGCCCTCGCGACCATCTTCGCCCTGACCCCCATGGCACTGGGCCTCACGGGCGGCGGCGGGTTCATCGCCCAGCCGCTCGCCGTCGTGGTGATCGGCGGGCTCGTCTCCTCCACCGCGCTCACGCTCGTGCTGGTCCCGGTCCTGTACCGGCTCGTGGAGGGCGGCCTCGAGCGGCGGAGGCTGCTGCGCGACCTCAAGCGCACTCCCCTGCCCGAGCCGACGGAGGAGGAGGACGCCGCCGAGCCCGAGGGCGACTGGACCACCGGTGCCGTTCCCCGGGTCAGCGGGCGGCGCGCTGCGAAGGACTGATCCCCGGCCGCGGGAATGTCCGGCGGCGGCCCCCCGTTGAGATAGATGCAAATGCATTGATCTAGCCGGGCGACCGCCGCCCGGGCCCGATGAAAGGTCGTTTCATGCAGTTCGGCATCTTCAGCGTCGGCGACGTCACCCTCGACCCCACGACGGGCCACCTGCCCACCGAGGGCGAGCGGATCCAGGCGATCGTCAAGATCGCCAAGCACGCCGAGGAGGTGGGCCTCGACGTCTTCGCGACCGGCGAGCACCACAACCCGCCGTTCTACCCGAGCTCCCCCACCACGCTGCTGGGCTACATCGGCGCGCAGACCGAGAAGCTCATCCTCTCCACCACCACGACGCTCATCACCACCAACGACCCGGTGAAGATCGCCGAGGACTTCGGCATGCTGCAGCACCTCGTGGGCGGCCGCACCGACCTCGTGCTGGGGCGCGGCAACACCGCCCCCGTCTACCCCTGGTTCGGCAAGAACCCCCAGGACTCCCTCGAGCTGACGATCGAGAACTACGCGCTCCTGCGCCGCCTCTGGGACGAGGAGGTGGTCACCTGGAGCGGGAAGTTCCGCACCCCGCTGCACAGCTTCACGGCAACCCCCCGCCCGCTCGACGGCGTGGCCCCCTTCGTGTGGCACGGCTCGATCCGCACCCCGCAGATCGCCGAGCTCGCCGCCTACTACGGGGACGGATTCTTCGCCAACAACATCTTCTGGCCGAAGGAGCACTACATCCGGCTCATCAACCTGTACCGCGAGCGGTTCGAGCACTACGGCCACGGCAAGGCGCACCAGGCGATCGTGGGCCTCGGCGGACAGTTCTTCATCCGGCCGAACTCCCAGGACGCCAAGCGCGAGTTCCGGCCCTACTTCGACAACGCCCCCGTGTACGGCCACGGCCCCTCGATGGAGGACTTCACCGCCCAGACCCCGCTGACCGTGGGCAGCCCGGCCGAGTTCGTCGAGAAGACGCTGGCCTTCCGCGACTACTTCGGCGACTACCAGCGCCAGCTGTTCCTCGTGGACCACGCCGGACTGCCGCTCAAGACCGTCCTCGAGCAGCTCGACCTCCTCGGCGAGGTGCTCCCGGAGCTCCGGGCGGGCTTCGCGGAAGGGCGCCCCGCGGACGTCCCGGAGGCCCCGACGCACGCGGCACGGGTGGCGGCACGGCGCGCCGAGGAGTCCGCGGCCGGCGAGGCCATGGCAGAGGCTGCGGCCCAGTGACCGCCCAGACGCCCGCCCCCCGGGGCCCTGCCCCCTCGGTCCGCGAGGTGTCCGAGGCCTGGGAGTCCCTCTTCCGCGCCCAGGTCGCGGTGATGCGCCGGCTCCAGCGCGATCCGGCGTTCCGGACGCTCGGCATCAGCAGCTACGACGTGCTCTTCACCCTCAGCCGGTGCGAGGGGCGCGGACTCCGGCTCAACGAGCTCAACGACCACGTGCTCCTGGCACAGTCGAGCCTCTCCCGCCTCGTGGAGCGGCTCGAGCGGCAGGGGCTCGTGGCACGGGAGAGCACCCCCGCTGACGGCCGCGGCGTCGTCGTCCGCCTCACCGGGGAAGGCGCCCGCGTCCAGCGGGAGGTGGGACGCGCCCACGTGCGGGAAATCAACCGGATCATGGGAGGGGCGCTCGACGCCGGCGACCTCGCCTCGCTGCGGGACCTCACCACGCGCGTGCGCGAGCACGTCGTGGCCGAGCACCCGCTCTGAGGCCGACGGCGGCGGGCCGGCTCAGTTGACGCCGCCGGCTGCCGCCGGCGGCAGGGCCGCTCAGCCGAGCGCCACGAGCGCGGCGGGATCCTCGGCGGGCAGGTCGGCGGCCTCGGCCGTGACGGTGAGCCGGTTGAGCGTGAGCCGTCCCCCGACGGTCGAGAGGAACGCCGTGTCCGAGGAGTCCCGTCCGGCCGTGATCCGCAGCATCGAGGTGCGCGGCGCCAGCCCGGTGGCATCGAGCACGTGCCACGCGCCGTCGACGAACGCCTCCGCGACCGCGTGGAAGTCCATGGGCCGCAGGCCCGGGGCGTAGACGGCGGCGAGCCTGGCGGGGACGTCCTTGGCACGCAGGAGGGCGATCGCCAGGTGGGCGAAGTCCCGGCAGACGCCCCGGCGGTGCAGGAGCGTCTCGACGGCCCCGTCGGTCCCCCGCGAGGCCCCGCTGACATAGGCGAGCTGGGCATTGACCCAGTCCCGCACGGCCTGGACGAGCTCGAGCCCGGCGAGCGAGCCGAAGTGCGCGTACGAGGTGGGCAGGAGGCGGTCGCTCTCCGCATAGCGGCTGGGGCGGACGTAGCGGATGAGCTCCATCTCGTCGACCGGCTCAGGGTCGGCAGTCCCCCCGACCACCGCGCGGTAGTCGACCTCCACCTCCGTGGGCTCGGCGAGCTCGAGGACGTGGAACCGGCCCCCGTGGCCGTCGAGGAGCTCCCGAGGTTCCACCGCACGGCCTCCGGCCGTCACCACGAGCTCCTCCTCGAACGAGCTGTAGCCGGGGACGCGGGCCACGGCAATGGCCATGGCCAGCTTGGTCTGCGGCGCGGTCGTGAACTTCAGGTGGGCACCGACGGTGCGCTGCATGGGGCTCCAGGAGGGCTAGGACTGCGTGAAGGCCAGCGACATGATCATGCGCTGCGCGTCGGCGAAGTCGCCCGAGTCGCGGACGTAGGCCGACGCCTGAGCAAGGCTATCGAATGAGGACAGCGGCGCAACCTGGGCCTGGGGCGATGGGGGGACCACCTCGACGGTGTCCGCGAACGAGTACCCGCCGATCCCGGCCGGCCCGGGGACGATGTTGACGAGGCGGCAGGCCTTCCCGTCCTGGGCCGAGGTGGCGAGGGCCGTGAGCCCGAACGAGCCGAAGTACTTGTAGCCCTGGATGACCCGGAACACGAAGCGCGGGGTGATGACGGCGGGGCCGTCCGCGAACGGCACCGTGACGGGGACGCTGTTCAGCACGGAGTAGGGCTTGGCCTGCGCCGGGTCGCACGGCGCGGACGTGGGGACGGGCAGGCCGGTCTGGAGGGCCGCGACGAAGGTGCCGTCCCCCTTCTTGACCTCGATGTGCAGCGAACCCGGCGCGGCACCGGCGGCCGGGCCTGTGCTCTGGACGATCCAGTCCGCGGGCAGCTCGAACCTGACCTTCTTCGCCGGATCCGTGTAGGTCTTCCAGGTGGCGCTCGTGGCGCCGGGCGACGGCGTTCCCGCGCCGGTCGCGGTCGCGGAGCCGCTCGGGGTGGGGCCCCCTGCGCTCGGGCCGCCCGGCGCGGCAGAGGCCGTCCCGGCACTCGGCACACCAGTCCAGACGGGGGCGCCGGCGCCGGCGCCGCAGCCGGCGAGGAGCACGGCGACGGCGAGCGCCGCGGCTCCGCGGAGAGCACGCACGCCCCCCGCCCTGCGAGCGCCTGCCTCGACGGCCTGCGGGGAACTGCGCGGCGGCTCTGGACTGCTGGCGGCGACCATGGTCCAACCCTAGCGAAGCCGCGCTCCCGTAGGCTGTCGCCATGCCCGATGAGCACCGCCCCGCTGTCCGCCCGGAGGCGCCGGCAGCGGCCCGGCCCGCCACCGCTCCGCTCCCCCACGAGGTGGCCGACTGGCGCCTGCGCGTCTTCTCGCTGTACGAGCGCGTCCGGGCGGCGGCACCCCGCGAGGGCCACGAGCTGTGGCGGCGCGGGCGCGACGACCTGTTCGCGGCCCATCCCGCATCGCCCCTGCCTCAGCACCGCTGTGGAGGCTTCCGCGGCCTGCCCGTCGCCCCCTACGACCGTGCCTACCGCTTCGACGCACCGCTCCTGCCCGAGGGGGCAGGGCAGGAGCGGCGCGTCGCGACCGGCACCGACGGCGTCGTCACGTTCGTCCGCATCGGCACCTTCGAGCTGCCCGGCCTCGGCAGCCTTGCCGCGTGGGAGCACACCGGGTACGGTGGCGGGCTGTTCGTGCCGTTCCGCGACGCCACGGCGGGCCGGCCCGGCGGTTCCTACGGGGCGGGGCGGTACCTCCTCGACTCCATCAAGGGTGCCTTCCTCGGCACGGGCCACGTCGGCGCGGCCGGGCGGGCCGACACCACCGGCGGTGTCACGTACACCTTGGACTTCAATTTCGCCTACAACCCGAGCTGCGCGTACGACGAGGCCTGGGCATGCCCGCTGCCCGGCCCCGAGAACCGGCTGGAGGCGGAGATACCGGTCGGCGAGCTTGCCCCGTCGGAATCGTGAGCTCCCAGGAGCCGTGAGCCCCCCAAGGTCCGGGTTCCGGCACCGGCCGCGACCGCCGCGCCGGGAGCCCGAGGTGATGCTGGCGAGCCGATCTCGCTGACCGCGGCGGCACCTTAGCAGCACCCATGGACGTTCCCGCCGGTTGACACCCGGCTGTGACGCCTGCCATAGTGTGGGGCGTGAACCTGTCAGACAGCCTTACACGCGGACAGCAGGACAGCGCAACGCCGCGCCGCCCGCTCGTCCGCGTGAGCGCCGCGGAGGCTGTCCTGGCGGACCTCCGCACCGACATCGAGGCGGGCTCCGTGCCCGTGGGCGGGAAGCTCCCCTCGGAGGCCGCCCTGGCCGCTCGCTACGGCGTCAGCCGGTCGGTCGTGCGCGAGGCCCTCCGCTCGTGCGCGGCGCTCGGCCTCACCCAGACGCACACCGGCAAGGGAACGTTCGTCGTCTCCGCACGCGCCACCGGAGACCTCGTGCTGGGCCGCTACTCGGCCCGCGACCTCACCGAGGCCCGCCCGCACATCGAGGTGCCCGCCGCCGGGCTGGCCGCCCTGCGGCGCACCGAGGAGGACCTCGCAACCCTCAAGGGCATCGTCGCCGAGACTGCCGCCGAGGACGACCCGGCGGCCCGCGTGGCGCTCGAGGCGGTCTTCCACGGCACCATCGCCAAGGCCAGCGGGAACCGCGTCTTCGAGGACGTCCTCTCCGACCTGCGCGAGGCGCTGGCCCACCAGTCCGAGACCCTCAACCTCCTCGCGGACCGCCAGGCCGCCTCCGACCGCGAACACGAGGAGATCCTCGAGGCCATCGAGGCCGGTTCCGTGGAGCGGGCCGAGGCCGCGATGGCCAGGCACCTCGCCGCCGTCGACGAAGCTGTCGAACGGCTCGGCCAGCGGTGACCGTTCCGCCCGCCGCCGGGGCGCCCTGATCCCGACCGCCCCTGACAGTCCCCCTACCCCGACCCCCAAGCGAGCCATGACCTCCTCTGCCCCCTCGTCCATGCACAGCTCTGCCGCAGCCCCCGCAGCGGCGGCCCCTGCGCTTCCCGTCCACGTCCCGCTGGCCGTCCAGATCCGCGGCGCGGCTGTCGAGGGCGTGCACTACGGGACCGTCGCCGCCACGGACGGCGAGGGTGCGCTGCTCTGGGGTGCGGGCAGCCCCGAGGCCCCGTTCTTCCCCCGCTCCGCCCTCAAGCCGCTCCAGGCGGTCGCGCTGGTCCGCGCCGGGCTCTCCCTGCCCGATGAGCTGCTGGCCCTCGCGGCAGCGAGCCATTCGGGCGGCGCCGCGCACCGCGAGGGCACCCGGCGGATCCTCTCGCTCCACGGCCTCGATGAGACGGTGCTCGAGAACACGACCGACCTGCCCTACGGGGTCCGCGAGCGCGAGGAGTGGATCGCCGCGGGCGGCCATGCCGACCGCGTGTGCCAGAACTGCTCCGGCAAGCACGCCGCCATGGCGGCGGTGTGCATCCTCAATGACTGGCCCACCGCGGGCTACCTCGTGCCGACGCATCCCCTCCAGCGGCTCATTGCCGCCACCGTGGCGGACCTGACGGGCGAGGAGCCCGCCGGCTGGACCACCGACGGCTGCGGCACCCCGCTGCCGGCGGTCAGCCTGGTCGGCATGGCCCGCGCCTACGGCAGGATCGCGCGCGCCGCCGCGGACGGAAGCGAGTGCCCGGAGGCCGCCGTCGGCCGAGCCATGAGCCTCCACCCGGCGATGGTGGCCGGCGACGGGAGGGACGTCACCGCCCTCATGCACGCGGTGCCTGGCGCCGTGGCGAAGGACGGCTTCGAGGGCGTCCAGCTCGTGGGCCTGCCCGACGGGCGCGCAGTCGGGGTCAAGGTCTCCGACGGCGGAGACCGCGCCCGCATGCCGATCGCCGTGCGCGCCCTCGCCGCGCTGGGGCTGCCGGAGGCCCGCGAGGGCGGCCCGCTCGCGGCCCTCGCGACGCAGCCCGTGCTCGGTGGGGGCCGTCGCGTCGGCGTCCTCACCGCGCTCGACGACGCCCTCCCGCCCGCCGCGGTCTAGTCACCGCGGCGCAGCGCATCCCCCTTCCCCGCACGTTCTCCTCCTCCTGCCAGACCAGACCCGCCAGACCAGACCCCGCCCTGCCAGAAAGGCACCACCATGGCCTCCCCCACCACCGCCGCAGAAGACGCCGCGGTCGCACGCGACGACCAGTCGGGCCCCACGGGCGCCGAGCTCGGCCCGGACGTGCCCGAGGGCTTCCGTTCCGAGCACGACCTGCTGGGCGACCGGCTCGTCCCCGATCAGGCGTACTGGGGCGTGCACACCCTCCGCGCCGTGGAGAACTTCCCCATCACGGGGCGCCGGCTCTCCACCAACCCCCATCTCGTGCGGGGGCTCGCCGCGGTCAAGCTCGCGGCCGCCCGGGCCAACCGCGAACTCGGACTGCTCGACGGCGAGCGGTCCGACGCGATCGAGGCCGCCTGCCAGGAGATCCTCAGCGGCTCGCTCCTCGAGGAATTCGTCGTGGACGTCATCCAGGGCGGCGCCGGCACGTCGTCGAACATGAACGCCAATGAGGTCATCGCCAACCGCGCCCTCGAGGTCCTGGGACGGCGCAAGGGCGACTACGCGGCCCTGCACCCCAACGACCACGTCAACCTCAGCCAGTCGACCAACGACGTCTACCCCACCGCGGTGCGCGTCGCGACGGTGTTCGGCATCGAGGACCTCCTCGCGGCGCTCGTTGCGCTCGAGGACGCCTTCGCCGCGAAGGCGGACGAGTTCCGCACGGTCGTCAAGATGGGGCGCACCCAGCTCCAGGACGCGGTCCCCATGACCCTGGGCCAGGAATTCGGGACCTACGCCGTGACCATCGGCGAAGACCGCGAGCGCCTGCGCGAGGCCTCCGGCCTGATCCACGAGATCAATCTCGGGGCCACAGCCATCGGCACCGGCCTCAACGCCCCCGCCGGCTACGCCGAGGCCGCCTGCCGGCACCTCGGCGAGGTCACGGGACTGCCGCTCGTGACCGCCGTCGACCTCATCGAGGCCACCCAGGACATGGGCGCCTTCGTCCACCTCTCCGGCGTGCTCAAGCGGGTTGCTGTCAAGCTCTCCAAGATCTGCAACGACCTCCGGCTGCTCTCCTCGGGGCCGCGCGCCGGGCTCGCCGAGATCACCCTGCCGGCGGTCCAGTCCGGTTCCTCGATCATGCCGGGCAAGATCAACCCGGTGATCCCGGAGGTGGTCAACCAGGTCGCGTTCGAGGTGATCGGCAACGACGTCACCATCACCATGGCGGCCGAAGGCGGGCAGCTGCAGCTCAACGCCTTCGAGCCGATCATCGTCCACAGCCTGCATGAGAGCATCACCCACCTCACGGCCGCGTGCCACACGCTCGCGGACCGCTGCGTGAGCGGCATCACCGCCAACGTCGAGCGGCTGCGCACCACCGTCGAGCAGTCCATTGGGCTCGTCACCGCGCTCAACCCGTATCTCGGGTACGCTCAGGCGACTGCCATCGCCCAGGAGGCCCTCGCGAGCGGCCGCGGAGTCGCCGAGCTCGTCCTCGAGCGCGGGCTCCTCACGGCAGACCGTCTCGACGAGCTCCTCCGCCCGGAGCGGCTCGCCAACCTCGGCGCCTGAGCGCGCCCCACCGTCCAGGGCGCTTTCCGCCACCGCCCGTCAGCACCCCCACGCTCCCCTCGCACCCTTTCCCACCCCGGAACGTCCCCCTGACACCGAAAGGGACCCATGTCCTCCTCACAGCCCCAGCCTCCCAGCAGCCCGGAAGTCGCCGACCATCTCGAGGACCACGGCCATGCCCATGTGGCTGACCATGTGATCCATGCCGAAGATGCCGGCTACCACAAGGGCCTCAAGGCACGCCAGATCCAGATGATCGCCATCGGCGGCGCGATCGGCACCGGCCTGTTCCTCGGCGCCGGCGGCCGGCTCGCCGCGGCCGGCCCCTCGCTCGTGTTCGCGTACGCGATCTGCGGCGCGTTCGTCTTCCTCATCCTCCGGGCCCTCGGCGAGCTGGTCCTCCACCGGCCCTCGTCCGGCTCGTTCGTCTCCTACGCCCGCGAGTTCTTCGGCGAGAAGGCCGCCTACATCTCCGGCTGGTTCTACTGGATCAACTGGGCCATGACCACGATCGTGGACACCACCGCCGCGGCCCTCTACATGCACTTCTTCGGCAAGTACGTCCCGTGGATCTCCTCGGTGCCCCAGTGGGCCTGGGCCCTGATCGCCCTCGTGCTCGTGCTGACCCTGAACCTCGTCTCGGTGAAGGTGTTCGGCGAGATGGAGTTCTGGTTCGCCCTGATCAAGGTCGCGGCCCTGCTCGCCTTCCTCGCCCTCGGCATCTACTTCGTCCTCTTCGGCACCCCGACCGGCGCGACCACCGGCCTCTCCCTCATCTCCGACCACGGCGGCCTCTTCCCCATGGGCCTCGCCCCGATGATCCTGCTGATGCAGGGTGTCGTGTTCGCCTACGCCTCGGTCGAGCTCGTCGGCACGGCCGCCGGCGAGACCCAGAACCCGGAGAAGATCATGCCCCGCGCCATCAACTCTGTCGTGGTGCGCATCGCCGTCTTCTACGTCGGCTCCGTGATCCTGCTCTCGCTGCTGCTGCCCTACACGGCGTACCAGAAGGGCGTCAGCCCCTTCGTGACGTTCTTCGGCTCCATCGGAGTCCAGGGCGTGGACGTGATCATGAACCTCGTGGTCCTCACCGCGGCCCTCTCCTCCCTCAACGCCGGCCTCTACTCCACCGGACGCATCCTGCGCTCCATGGCCGCTGCCGGCTCCGCCCCGAAGTTCGCCCTGCGCATGAACAAGGCCGGCGTCCCCTACGGCGGCATCGCGATCACCGCGGTGGTCTCGCTCCTGGGCGTCCCGCTGAACTACCTCGTCCCCGCCGATGCCTTCGAGATCGTCCTCAACGTCGCCTCCGTCGGCATCATCTCCACGTGGTTCACGATCGTGGTCTGCCAGATCCAGCTCCACCGCTGGGCCAAGAAGGGCTGGACGGAGCGCCCCGCGTTCCGCATGCCCGGCGCCCCCTACACCGGCTACGTCACGCTCGTGTTCCTCGTCGCCGTCTTCATCATGGTGCTCGTCGACTCCCCGTGGACGCTCCTGGCCACCGCCGTGGCCTGCGTCCTCATGGTCCTCGGCTGGTACGCCTCCCGGGAGCGGATCCACGAGATCGCCGCTGCCCGGGACGGGTTCACCGGCGCGGCCCCCGTCGTCGCCAACCGGACCCGGCGCGGCTAGCCACGCCGCACCCGAGGCGATGGCCGACGACGGCGCCGCACCGCGCCGTCGTCGGCCCGCCTCTTTCGGGGGGGCCTCGCCTCCGGGCACCCCCGCGACGGCGGACCCCACGACGGGCCCCACGTGGGAAGGGTCACACCGACGGCACAGCACAGCCACAGCGCAGCGTGAAAGGGTGAAGGGCATGGAGAATCCGCAGACCCCGCCCGAGGCCACTGTGGACCACTCCGGCCCGGCCAGCGCCAGGGGCCTGCGCAGGGCGGTCCGGGCCATGCTTCCCGCGTCCCTGCCGAGGCTATGGCCCCTGCGCCCCGGCTGGTCGCTGCGGAAGAGCTGGCGTGTGCCCGTGGTCCGCCAGCTCACGCGGTTCACCGGGGTCGGCGTCGTCTGCACGCTCAGCTCGCTCGCCCTCTATGCGCTGTGCCGTCCATGGCTGGGGGCGCAGACCGCGAACGCGGTGGCCCTCATCATCACCTCGGTGATGAACACGTCCCTCAACCGCCGCTTCACCTTCTTGGTCCGCGGCACCGCGAAGCTCGCCCAGGACCACCTCAACGGCCTCGTGGCCCTCGCCGTCGCCCTGCTGCTCACCGCGGGGAGCCTCGAGGGCCTGCGCTGGGTGGAGCCTAACGCCGGCGTCGTGGCAGAGCTCTGGACCACGACCATCGCCGGGTGGGTGGCGACCGCGGTCCGCTTCAGCCTCCTGCGCCACTGGATCTTCCGCCGCGCCCGCAACGCCTGAGGCCCGGCGGCCGGGCCCGAGTGCCGCTGCGAGAACTGTCGGACCCCTCTTCTAGAGTGAGGCCATGGCATGGGAAGACAGCTTCGACTGCTTCGCCGACGAACCGGTCGGCGAACCTCCCGCGCCTCCTCCCTGGCTTCTGGCGGCCTGGGAGGAACGGGAGCGGCTCGCGCCGGCGCTGGCACCGTCCGCGCGCACGGCGGCGCGGCTCGACCAGGCCGACCGGCTGGCGGACGCGCTCAAGGAGCTCGATGCTGAGGAGGCCCGGCTCGCCGCCGAGCGGGCCCGGATCCTCGCGGCCCTGACGGCCTCGGTGGGCGGGGATTCGTTGGACCCGGTCCGCCGGGCCGACGCCCCCAGTATCGCGGCTTCGGAGGTAGCCGCAGCCCTGAAGATCTCCCAGCGGACCGCCCGGGCACAGGTCGCCGAGGCCCTCGAGCTCACTGCGGAGGACTGGAGCGGCGTCCTCGGGGCCATGGAGAGGGGACGCCTTCCGCGCTGGCGCGCCCTGGCGATCATGGCGGCAGCGCTCCCCGTGCCCGCCGAACGGCGTGCCGCCTTCGCTGCCGCCGCCCTCGTGCAGGCCTGCCCACCGGATCCGGAACGCATCCCGTCGCTGGGGGCGCTGGGCCGGAGGCTGCGCCGGCTCGTGGAGGACTACGCCACGGAGCCGCTGGCCATCCGCAGGCGCGAAGCGGCCGCGCGCCGGCGCGTCGACGTGGAACCGGCGCCCGATGGCATGTGCTGGCTCGCCGCGTACCTGCCGCTCGAGGTCGGCGCGGCGATCGACACGAGGCTCGAGGCGCTCGCCCGGTCGCTGCAGTCGCCCACGGAGCCCCGAGGCATCGGCCAGCTCCGCCTGGACGTCTTCGCTGACCTGCTCATGGGCGCCGACTGCGTCCGGGCCACGGTGAATGGGCCGGGAACCCCGAGCACCGGGGGCACAAAGGCTGATGTCCCCATCGGCACGCCGGGCGGGATCCGCACCGAACTCATTGTCACGGTCCGGGCCCGGACGCTGCGTGGCGACTCGGAGGCCTCTGGGGAGATCATCGGGTACGGTCCGATCGACGCCGATGCGGTGCGGCTCATGGCCGCCGAGGCCGCGACGTGGAGCCGGATGTAGGTCGATCCTGCCGACGGGGCCCCGGTGGCGGTGGGCCGGCGGCGCTATACGCCGACCCTCGCCATGCGCCGGCAGCTCGGAGCACGCGACGCCGCCTGCCGCTTCCCCGGGTGCGATGTCCCGGCGGCCGCCGCCGAGGCGGACCATACCGACGAATGGGCCGCCGGCGGCGCAACGGACCTGGCCAACCTGGCCCTGCTCTGCCGCGAGCACCACCGTCTCAAATCTCTCGGCTACTGGAGGGTCCGGCAGCTCGGCCCGTCGGGGCACGGGCCCTCCCCGCGCCGGTGCGGCGCGAGACCGCGGCACGGCGGCCGAGCCAGGGCATCGCGTCGCCTCGTCCGCCCCCACGGGATCCCCTCCCGCAATGCCGGCTGCCGCACGTTCGCCTTCGGCGGCCGCCCGGTCAGGGATCCTCGAGTGGACCTCGCCGACAGGGCAGAGACACCTCAGCTACCCCGAACCGGACCCTCCGCCGCCGTTCTGACGGGCGCGGTCCTGACTGCGCAACGGCTGGCGGCGCACATCCTGACGGCGCAGTCCTGACGCAGAGTTCGCCCTGAGGACGTCGTTCAGACCACAACCTCACGCCGCACAGCTCCGCCATCGGCTACCGTCATTCCCGGCGCGACTACCGTCATTCCCTGACCTGCTAGCGGTGGGCGATGCCGACCACCGCGGCGTAGGCCTCCCCCACCGCCTCCGCGGCCCGCGCGAGGTTCTGGGCCTCGATGGTGCCGGGCAGGGTGAAGCGCACTGCCGTCAGCGCGACCTCGGGATCGATGCCCATGGCGAGCAGCACCGACGAGGGCTCGCTTGACCCGGCAGCGCACGCCGACCCGGACGAGCACACCACACCGCGGCGCTCGAGCTCGAGCAGCACCGACTCGCCGCTGACCCGGGGGAAGCAGAACGAGGCACTCCCTGGCAGCCGCTCGGAGGGGTGTCCGGTCAGGATCGCATCCGGGACGAGCTCCAGGACGCGGGCGACGAAGGCGTCGCGCAGGGACGAGAGGCGCGCCGACGCCGTCGTGCGCTCGGCCTCGGCGAGGCGCAGCGCGGTGGCGAGGGCCACGGCGCCGGCGACGTTCTCGGTGCCAGAGCGCCGGCCCCGCTCCTGGCCGCCGCCATCGAGGACGGGCTCGAGGGCGAGGCGGCCGGCGGCGTAGAGCGCGCCGACGCCCTTGGGCGCCCCGAGCTTGTGCCCGGAGATGCTCAGCGCGTCCACGCCGAGCGCGCGCACATCCAGCGGCAGCCAGCCGGCAGCCTGCACCGCGTCGGTGTGGAACGGCACCGCGGCGCCGCGGGCCACGGCACCGAGCTCGGCAACGGGCTGCACCGTTCCCACCTCGTTGTTGGCGAACATGACCGACGCGACCGCCGTCTCGGGGCCCACGACGGCGGCGAGCGCCTCCGGCGCGACGCGCCCCGCAGCATCGACCGCCAGCACGTCGACGGAGAACCCGTGCAGCCTGGCAAGGGCCCGCGCCGACTCGAGGACCGCCGGGTGCTCGACGGCGCTGACGACGACGCGCGACCGCCTCGGGTCCGCGGCCCGGCGGGCCAAGGCAATCCCCTTCACCGCGAGGTTGTCGGCCTCGGTGCCGCCCGAGGTGAACGTGATCTCGGCTCCCCTGCATCCGAGCAGGCCCGCCACCTCGTCGCGCGCCGCCTCGAGCGCGTCGCGCGCGCGGGCCCCGAGCTCGTGGTGGCTCGAGGCGTTGCCGAAGTCGCCGGTGAGGAAGGGCCACATGGCCTCGAGGACATCGCGGCGCACCGGGGTGGTGGCGGCAGCATCGAGGTAGATCATGGCGTGCCGATGACCACGTCGAGGCCGAGGTCGAGGTTGACCACCGAGTGGGTGAGCGCCCCGACCGAGATGACGTCGACCCCGGTGGCCGCGATGGCGGCGACCGTGTCGAGGGTGACGCCGCCGCTGGCTTCGACGATCGCCCGGCCCCCGATGAGCTCGACGCCCGCGCGCAGGTCCTCGAGGCTGAAGTTGTCCAGCATGACCGTGTCCACACCGGCGGCGAGGACGGGCCCGATCTGGTCGATGCGGTCGACCTCGACCTCGACGTGGGTCGTGTGCCCGAGCCGGGCGCGGACGCCCTGGAGGGCCTCGGTGAGCCTGGCGGGGTCGCCGCCGGTGAGCACGGCGAGGTGGTTGTCCTTGGCCATGACGGCGTCGGAGAGGCTGAACCGGTGGTTGCGGCCGCCGCCGCACCGCACGGCGTACCGTTCGAGCTCGCGCAGCCCCGGCGTCGTCTTGCGGGTGTCGACGATCCGCGCCCGGGTCCCGGCGGTCCGCGCGACGTACTCGGCAGTGAGGGCCGCGATGGCGCTCATGCGCTGCACGAGGTTGAGCACCACGCGTTCGGCGGTGAGGATCGCCTGCGCCCTGCCGGTGACCCGGGCCAGGACGGCGCCGGCTGTGAAGGCCTCACCGTCGCTGGCGAGGAGCTCGACGGCCGCGTCGGCGTCGTGGAAGCGGAAACCGGCCTCGACGATGGGACCGCCCGAGAAGACGCCGGGTACCCGGGCCCGCAGCTCGGCAGTAGCCGTCGCTTCGGCGGGGATCAGCAGGAGGGAGGTGAGGTCGCCGCTCGGGGTGTCCTCGGCGTACGCCGCCTCGAGCACCCGCCGCACAGCGCCCGGAGCCAGCGGGATGGGCGGGAGCGCTGTCCCGGTCGGCGCGACGCTGCGGGCAGTGCTGGTGGCCTCTGCGGTGTGGGTCATGTCAGGCGGTCCTTCCGAGGAGTGCGTGCTGGGAGGCGGCCGACTCGGTGGCGGCGCTGCCCGGGTGGCGCACGACGGCGGGACGCGGCGTCCCGTGCGCCGCGGCCCCGCGCGCCGAGCTTCCCTCGCGCGCCGTGCTGTTGAGCGGGGCGGGCAGGCGCCGGTCGGGGAAGTCGAGCCGGAAGTGCGCTCCGACGGACTCCTCCCGGGCCTCCGCCGCGGCGGCGAGGAGACGTCCGAGGAGGAGCAGGTGGGCGGTCTCCGAATCGTCGGCGGTCCATCCGCGGAGCGTACGGGTGAGGCGCGCGAGGCCGCTGCCGTCCCGGATCACCCCGCCGTCCGCCTGCATCGCATCGGCGACGAGCGCCCGCCCCGCCTCCTCCGGGAGCGTCCGGGCGTCCTCGGCCGGGAAGGCGTCCACGACGTGCGCGTCGGCAACGTCCGGACCGCCCCATCCGCGGGCAGAGGAGCCGGAGCGACCGGCCGAGAGTGCGTGCCGCACGGCGCGCCCGGCGAAGACGACCCCCTCGAGCAGGGAGTTCGAGGCGAGGCGGTTGGCTCCGTGGACGCCGGTGCAGGCGGCCTCCCCGACGGCATAGAGGCCGGGGACGCTCGTGGCGCCGTGGAGGTCGGTCGCGACGCCGCCCATCCAATAGTGCGCGGCGGGGCCGATGGGCAGGGGCTCCCGGCGCCAGTCGAACCCGGCGGCGCGGGTCATCGCGTCGAGGCCCGGGAAGCGGCCCGCGAGGAAGCCGTCGCCGTGGAGGCCCTCGAGCGCGGTGGCATCCAGGTACGCGTGGCCGCCGCCCGCGCGGGCGTGCAGCGCGAGGGCGCGGGAGACCACGTCCCGCGGGGCGAGCTCGCCGAGCGGATGGTAGTCGGCGACGAAGCGGCGCCCCGACGCGTCGCGGATCACCGCGCCCTCTCCGCGCACCGCCTCCGAGATGAGCGACGAGCGCAGCGCGCCGTCGGGGCCTGCGACCTGGAGCGCCGTGGGGTGGAACTGGTAGAACTCGAGGTCGCGGAGCGCGGCGCCGGCCAGGAAGGCGAGGGCGATGCCGTCGCCGGTCGCGACCGCTGGGTTGGTGGTCTGGGCGAACAGCTGGCCCGCTCCCCCGGTGGCGAGTACCACGGCGTCGGCCCGGACGCGCTCGGCGCTGCGGTCCGCATCGCGGGTGAAGGCGACCCCGGCGACGGCACCGCTGTCGAGGAGGATCCCTGTGGCTCTGGCGTCCTCGTGCACGGCGACGCGTCCCTCGGCCTCGAGAGCGCGCAGGCGGCGTATCAGGGCGCGGGTGATCCCCGCGCCGCTCGCGTCCCCGCCGGCGTGCAGGATGCGGGGGAACGAGTGGGCTGCCTCGAGACCGAGCAGGGGACGCCCGTCGGGGCCGAGATCGAATGCGACGCCCCGGCCGGCGAGATCCGTGACGGAGCCCGCGGCGGACCTGCACATCAGTTCGACGGCCGGGCGCGAGCCGATCCCGGCACCGGCGGCGATGGTGTCCGCCACGTGGCTGGCGACGGTGTCCCCGGGGGCGCGCTGCCCCTCGGGCAGGACCGCGGCGTAGCCGCCCTGGGCCAGCATGCTGTTGCTGTCCGCGAGGCGCGCCTTGGTCAGGAGCACGACGTCGGCCCCCGCCTCGGCGGCCGATACCGCCGCGGTGAGGCCGGCGGCGCCGCTGCCCACCACGACGAGCTGCCGGAGCCCGTCGGGTGTCGCCGCGCCCACGCCCCGCGGTGTCACGGCCGCGCCGCCAGCATGCGCTCGAGGGCCACGCGCGCGGTCGAGGCGACCTCGGCCGGGACCTCGATGCGGTTGCGCACCTCGCCCTCGACGAGGCCCTCCAGGACCCAGGCGAGGTAGCCGGGATGGATCCGGTACATGGTCGAGCAGGGGCAGATCACCGGGTCGAGGCAGAAGACCGTGTGCTGGGGGTACTCGGCGGCGAGCCGGTTCACGAGGTTGACCTCGGTGCCGATCGCGAACACGGTGGGCTCGGTGGCCCCCGCGATCGCCTTGCGGATGTAGTCGGTCGACCCGTACTCGTCGGCCGCGTCGACGACCTCCATGGGGCATTCGGGGTGCACGATCACCCGCACGCCCGGGTACTCCGCGCGGGCCTTCTCGATCTGGGCGACGGAGAAGCGCTTGTGGACGGAGCAGAAGCCGTGCCAGAGGATCACGCGGGAGTCCTGGAGGGTGGCCGCGTCGTTGCCGCCCAGGGGCTTGCGCGGGCTCCACATCGGCATCTGCTCCAGCGGGACGCCCATGGCCTTGGCGGTGTTGCGGCCCAGATGCTGGTCCGGGAAGAAGAGCACGCGCTGCCCACGCTCGAACGCCCACTCGAGCACCGTGGCGGCGTTGGAGGACGTGCACACGATCCCCCCGTGCTCGCCGCAGAAGCCCTTGAGGGCGGCGGACGAGTTCATGTAGGTCACGGGAATGACGGGCACGCGGCCCTCCGCGTCCGGCTCCGTCCCGAAGAGCTCCTCGAGCTGCGCCCAGGCCTGCTCCACCGAGTCGATGTCCGCCATGTCCGCCATCGAGCAGCCCGCGGCGAGGTTCGGGAGGATGACGGCCTGATCCGGGCGGGAGAGGATGTCCGCGGTCTCGGCCATGAAGTGGACGCCGCAGAACACGATCGCCTCGGCGTCGGGCCGGGTGAGGGCGGCGTTGGCGAGCTGGAAGGAGTCGCCCACGAAGTCGGCGTGCTCGACGACCTCGTCTCGCTGGTAGAAGTGGCCGAGGACCACGACCCGGTCGCCGAGCTCCTCCTTGGCGGCCGTGATCCGTGCGTGCAGCTCCGCCTCGGTCGCCTGCTTGTACTCCTCGGGCAGCTGGCCCTGGCGCGGGGTCGACGCGGGGGCACGGTCTGCGGCCGATGCACCGGGCCCGTACGCGGGCATGCCGCGCAGCGCCTCCGCGGCGTCGAACTCCCACGGGCCCTTCGCGAGGTCGGCGCTGCAGGTGCCCGCGGCGGCGGCCTCGGCCTCCGCACGGGTGACGAGGCTGATGGCGGTGGCGACAGATGTCATGGCGTGCTCCTGGTGGATGCTGCTGGGGCTGGTGCGGTCTGGGACGGGTCGGCCGGTGAGGGGGCCGCTGGGCTGGGTGCCGTCTGGGGCGGCGGGGCGGTCGTGGCGTCGATCCGCCCGCGCGCCCCGGTGTAGCGGTAGAGCCTCGGAGGACGGTGCCGCCCTCCTTCGAGGACCTCGTCGGTGGGCTCGATCTCGGCCATGCCCTTGAGCTGGCGGCGGAAGTTGGCGGGGTCGAGCGGGCGGCCGAGCACGGCCTCGTAGACCTCGCGCAGCTGGGCGAGGGTGAACTTCTCCCCGAGGAAGTGGTAGGCGATCTGGGCGTACTCGATCTTGCTGCGCAGGCGCCAGAGCGCGTAGTCCACGATCTCCCGGTGGTCGAACGCGAGCCCGCCGTCCCGCTCGCCGGCGGTGTCGGCCCGGTGCCAGGCGACGTTCTCGTCCTCCTCGCCGAGGAGTTCGGCCTCCGTGGCGCGGACCAGCGCCCAGTAGACGATGGAGACCACCCGCTGGCTGCCGCGCTCGGGCCGGCTCGATCGGTTGAGGCCGCCGAACGCGTAGAGCTGCTCGAGGTACTCGGGCTCGAGTCCGGTGGTCTGCTGGAGGTTCCGGCGCGCCGCGTCCTCGAGGGACTCCGTCGGTGCGAGGGGCCCGCCGGGGAGCGCCCAGCGGCCCTTGAACGGCTCCTTGACGCGCCGGACGAGCGGGATCCACAGGGTGGGGCCGCCGCCTGACTCACTCCGGGCCGACTCCGGGGTCAGGGCGAAGATCACCGTGGAGATCGCGAGTGACGGCGGCAGCTGGGCCCGCTCCGAGACGTTGGCGCCCACGGCGGCGTGCGGGCCCACGGCGGCCGGCGCGGCGGAGGACGGGAAGATCCCGCTCATGCGCACCTCCAGCCGTCGAGGTCAGGGCGGCCCAGGGGCCCGCACTAGTTAGAGTCAAAGTGACTTTAACTCATGATACGCCGCCGCTGGCCTCGGCACCAAAAGGTGACGGCCGGAGCCCGCCGCCCTCAGCTCCTCGCGGCGGCCTCGAGCAGGGGCAGCGTGCGCCCCTCGAAGTGGGTGTTGAGCACGATCACCGAGGAGGAACGGACCACCGCGCGCGTGGCGGTGACGGCGTCGAGCACGCGCTGGAGGTCGGAGTTGGAGCGGGCGGCGACCCGCGCCATGAGGTCGCTGTCCCCCGACACGGTGTGGACCTCGAGCACCTCCGGGATCTCGGCGAGGGCCACCGCGACGGCGTCGTGTCCGGAGTCCTGGTTGATCGTCAGCGAGCAGAAGGCCACGACGGGGAACCCGAAGGCGCGCGGCTCCGGATGCGGAGCCCACTGCCCGATGACACCGCTCGCCACCATCCGGTCGAGCCGGGCCTGGACCGTGGCACGGGCCACCTTGAGGATCCGCGACGCCTCGAGCACGTTCATGCGGTGCTCGTCGGTGAACAGCCGGACAATCCTGGCGTCGAGCTCGTCGACCTTCATGCGGGCCTCCAGATCAGGGTCGGAGCGAAAGGGGTCTGCGGATCAGATCGAATGCTACAGATTGATGATCCGGCGCGCATGCACTGCGCATTGTGTCAACTTCCGCGCCGCCCGGCGGGCTCTTCCTGCACATCCTGCGTAGGGGCGTGAGGTGCACCACACGGCCCTCCGCCAAAGGCGCTATGGTCAGTGGGTCCTCTGGCCGACGGCGCCCATCCTGCGACGGCGGCCACCGATCCTCCGAAAGACGGAAATGACAGCTATGCAAACGTCAGACGGCCTCGGGACCGCGTCAACGACGACGCAGCCTCCGCGGCTCGGGCCCTCGATGTCGCCGCGGCAGCTCACCATGATGGGCCTCGGCAGTGCCATCGGGGCCGGCCTGTTCATCGGCTCGGGAGCGGGCATCCAGGCCGCCGGCCCGGCGGTCCTCATCTCCTACCTCGTGGCCGGCACCCTCATCATCATCGTGATGTGGGCCCTGGGCGAGATGGCGGCCGCCAACCCCAACAGCGGCGCGTTCTCGGTCTACACCGGCAAGGCCCTCGGCGGCGTCGCCGGCGCCACCGTCGGATGGCTGTGGTGGTGCCAGCTCGTCGTCGTGATCGCCGCAGAGGCCCTCGGCGCCGCCGGCCTGCTCGCCACGGTCTTCCCGGCGCTGCCCGTGTGGCTCATGGCGCTGGTCTTCATGGGCGCCTTCACGGCCGTGAACCTCACCGGCGTGCGCAACTTCGGCGAGTTCGAGTTCTGGTTCGCGCTGCTCAAGGTCGCCGCGATCGTCATCTTCCTGCTCGTGGGCGCCGCCCTCCTGTTCGGCTGGCTCCCCCACGCGGCGTCGCCGGGGCTGTCCCACTTCATGGCCGACGGCGGATTCGCGCCCCACGGCATGGGCGGCATCGCGACCGGCCTGTTCGTCGTCGCATTCGCCTTCGGCGGCACGGAGATCGTCTCCGTCGCCGCGGCCGAGACGCGCGATCCCGCGCGCAGCGTGGCCCGGGCCGTCCGCACGGTGGTGTGGCGCATCCTCGTGTTCTACATCGGCTCCATCTTCGTCATCGCCGCCGTGATCCCGTGGAACTCCCCCGAACTCAAGAGCCCGTTCGCCGGCGTCCTCGACCTCGCGGGCCTGCCCGGCGCCGCCACGGTGATCACCCTCGTGGCGGTCGTCGCACTCCTGTCCGCGCTCAACGCCAACCTCTACGGCGCCTCGCGGATGATCTTCTCCCTGGCCGAGCGCCGGGAGGCGCCGCGCGCCCTCACGTCGCTGACCAAGACCAGGGTCCCGGCCCTCGCCGTCGCGGCGTCGGTCGCCTTCGGCTTCATCGCCACGGTGCTCGAGCTCCTGTTCCCCGACCATGTCCTGCCGCTGCTGCTGAACTTCGTCGGGTCCACGTGCCTGATCGTCTGGGGTTCGGCGCTCGTCTCGCAGATCGTGCTGCGCCGCCGCGCCGATGCCGCGGGCACCGCGCTGCCCCTGCGCATGGCAGGCTTCCCGTGGCTGTCCGCCTTCGGCGTCGTGCTCCTCGCCGCGATCTTCACGGTAGGCCTCATCGGAGCGGACAGCCGCGCCCAGCTGCTGAGCACGTTCGTCCTCGTCGCCGCCATCGCCGCCGGCGCCTGGCTGCGACGCCGCGCGGTGGCGGGACAGCCCGCCGGGGTCAGCACGGAAGACGAGCCCGGTCCGCGGGATCTGGCAGGCACGGGAGACGCTGGCCGCTGATCCAGCCCCCTCGCCGCCGCGGGCCCGGACCACGCACCCAGCGTGGTCCGGGCCCGCGGCCGTCTCTGTCCTGAGAGCGGTAGCACATTGTGCAGTGATCTAGGCCACAGCAGGCGTTCGCTATACAGATTGCAAGCTTGACATCAGAACGATTGCACACACTGTGCGCCCCGCGTACGGTCCTGCTATGCAGACTTCACCGACAGCACAGGCCTCGACCGGCCGTGCGGGCCTCGCCGGGGCGCACCCGGACCCGTTGCCGGAGCTCCCCGCGGCGGCCCCCGTGACCGACGCAGACCTCCTCGAGCTCTACCGGCTCATGACGGCGGTCCGGCAGCTCGACCTCGCCGCCGTCGCGTGGCAGCGCCAGGGCATCCTCCCCGCCTACGCGCCCGAGCTCGGGCAGGAGGCCGCCCAGGTCGCCTCGGCGCTCGCCCTGGACCTCTCGCGGGACTTCGCGTTCCCCACCTACCGGGAGCTGGGCGTCGCCCGCGCGGCAGGGGTGGACATGGTCGAGTACATGTCCACCCATCTGGCCACGTGGCACGGCGGGCTCTGGGACGCTGCCGCGACGCACGTCGCGCCGATCCAGGCCGTCGTCGCGGGCTCGGTCCTGCACGCGGTGGGGTGGGCGCACGGCCAGACCCTCGCGGGGGAACCCGGCGTCGCCATCACCTACCTCGGCGACGGAGCCTCGAGCCAGGGCGACGTGCACGAGGCCATGAACTTCGCCGGAGTCTTCAGGGCACCGGTCGTCTTCTTCGTGCAGAACAACGGCTGGGCCATCTCGGTGCCGACCGAGCGGCAGGTCGCGGGCGGCAGCGTCGCCGCGCGCGGCGCCGGCTACGGCATCCCGGCCCTCCAGGTCGACGGGAACGACGCCGCCGCCGTGCTCGAGGCGACCCGCCGCGCTGTCGCCCACGCCCGTGCGGGCCACGGGCCCGTGATCATCGAGGCGATGACGTACCGGCGCGGCCCGCACGCCACGAGCGACGACCCCGGCCGCTACCGCACGCTGGACCAGGAGCGCGCCGACGGCGGCGCCGACCCGCTGGTCCGGCTGCGCGAGCGCCTGACGGGCGAGGGCATCGCGGACGAGGCAGCGCTCGACGCCGCCGACGCCGCGGGAGCCGCCGAGGCCGAGGCGGTGCGCGAGGGCGTCCTGGCACTGGGCCCGCGCCCGGGTGCCGAGATGTTCGACTTCGTCTTCACCGAACCCACCGACGAGCTGCTGCAGCAGAAGGCTGCGTGGCGCGAGGAGTCCGAGCATGCCTGAGACCCTGTCCACCACCGGCGCACCCGACGCCTCGGCCTCCCGGCCCGGGTCCCGCACGCTCTCACTGCAGGGCGCCCTCAACCTCGCCCTCGACGAGCTCCTCGCGGAGGACCCGAAGGTCCTCGTCCTCGGCGAGGACGTCGGCACCCTCGGCGGCGTCTTCCGCGTCACCAGTGGGCTCGCCGCCGCCCACGGGGCCGAGCGCGTCTTCGACACACCGCTCGCGGAGTCGGGCATCCTCGGCATGTCGATCGGCCTCGCGATGGCGGGCTTCCGGCCGGTGCCCGAGGTCCAGTTCGACGGCTTCGCCTACCCGGCCATGAACCAGATCGTCACCCAGCTGGGACGGATCCACTACCGCTCCCGCGGCGCCCTCCGCGTACCCGTCACGCTGCGGGTGCCGAGCTTCGGCGGGATCCGCGCCCCCGAGCACCACGGCGAGAGCCTCGAGTCCGTGTTCGCGCACGTGCCGGGCCTCAAGGTCGTCTCCCCCGCGGACCCGCAGCAGGGGTACTCGCTGCTCAAGGCGGCGGTCCGCATGGACGACCCCGTGATCTTCATGGAGCCCAAGTCCCGCTACTGGCAGAAGGGCGAGGTCGTCACGGAGGACGGGCACTCCGACGTCACCGGCGCGCGGATCGCCCGCGAGGGCCGCCACCTCACGCTCGTCGCCTGGGGAGCCATGGTGGCCCGGTGCCTGCAGGTCGCCGAGCTCGCCGCGGAGGACGGGATCGACATCGAGGTCGTCGACCTGCGCTGGCTCAAGCCGATCGACACCGAGACGCTGGCGAGGTCCGTGGCGAAGACGCGGCGCGCCGTCGTCGTCCACGAGGCCCCGCTCACCGCAGGCCTCGGCGCGGAGGTGGCCCAGCGCATCACGGAGCGCTGCTTCGGCACCCTCAGGGCACCCGTTGAGCGCATCACGGGCTTCGACGTACCGTATCCGTCGGGGGACCTGGAGGACGAGTACATCCCGAATATCGACCGCATCCTGTTCGGCATCCAGCGAGTATTGGAGTACAAGCGTGGCTGAGATCTCCTTCCCCCTTCCCGACCTCGGCGAGGGCCTCATCGAGGCCACCGTCCTCGAGTGGCTCGTCGCCGAGGGCGACCAGGTCGAGCGCAACCAGCCGATGGTCGAGGTCGAGACGACGAAGTCGGCCCTCGAGCTGCCGAGCCCGCAGGCCGGCGTCGTCAAGAAGACCCACGGAGCGCCCGGCGAGGTCATCAAGGTGGGCGAGCCGCTCATCGTCTTCGAGGTCGCGGACGACACTGCGGGCATCGTCGGCACCGTGCCGTCCGAGGGCGCGCCGAAGCGCCGCGTGCGGCTGAGCGCGAACCTCGACGAGGATTGAGCACAGGAGCGGCACCGGCAGCCCCGAGGGGGACAGCCGCCGCGATCGCGGACGAGGAGAGGATGGCGCACATGATGTCAGGCCAGCACGCCGGGCAGGCGGCGCACCACACGGTCGAGGGCACCGACCCCGGCCTGCACGTGGTCGTCGCAGAGCCCGAGGACCCCGCGGCGCTGCCGCCCGTCCTCCTCATCCACGGCTTCGCCTCGTCAGTGGCCCTCAACTGGGAGCAGAGCGGCTGGGTCGGGGCGCTGACCGGCGCGGGGCGGCGCGTGATCGCCGTCGACCTCCCCGGGCACGGCTCGAGCCAGGCACCCGAGGACGTCGACTCCTACACCCCGGGGCGCATCCGGGCCGACCTGCTGCAGATCGTCACCGACTGCGGCGCCCGGCCCCTCGCCGCCGGGCAGCCCGAGAGCGGCCTCGACGTAGTCGGGTACTCGCTCGGGTCACGGCTCGCGTGGGAATTCGGGGCGACCCAGCCCGCGCTCGTGCGGCGGATGGTGCTCGGCGGACCGAACAGCCGCGATCCGCTCGCGGAGTTCGACCTCGCCGCCGCCCAGCGCTTCCTCGCCGACGGCACGCCGATCGAGGACGCCTCGACCGCGCGCCTGGTCACGATGGCCCTCGCCTCGCCGGGGTCGGACATGTACGCCCTGCTCTCCCTCGTCGAGGGGATCAAGGAGGAGCCGTTCGACGCCGCCGAGGCCGTGCCCCAGCAGCCCCTCCTGCTGGTCTCGGGCGAGAAGGACGAGCGCGTCGGGGCCCTCGAGGTCCTCGCCGCGCTCGCGCCCACCGCGACGACCGTAGTGGTCCCCGGGCGGAACCACGTCAACGTCGTGACGGCGCGCGCGTTCAAGCAGGCGGCCCTCGAGTTCCTCGCCCAGGACTAGCGTCCCGGGAGGCCACTTTCTCCTCGCCCCTCAGCGGGGGTTGACGGGCCGCGTGTTCCACGGCACACTGGATCGTATACGATGATCGTATACGATCCAGTTCCCGTTTCCGGGAGCTGTCGACTCAAGGGAGAGGGACACGTGGAGCGAGCAGAACAGCGCGAGCAGCTGCGCCAGGACACCATCACGGGCGCCGGCAAGGTGATCGCCGTCCACCTGAACTACCCCAGCCGCGCAGCGCAGCGGGGACGCACCCCCGCGGTGCCCTCCTACTTCCTCAAGCCCGCGACCTCGCTCGCGCTCGACGGCGCCGAGCTGGCACGACCGCGCGGCGTCGAGCTCCTCACGGTCGAGGGCGAGGTCGCCCTCGTCATCGGGGCCCGCACCCGCAACGTCTCCCCCGAGGACGCCTGGTCCCACGTGGAGTCGGTGACCGCCGCGAACGACGCCGGCCTCGCCGACCTGCGCTGGCCGGACAAGGGCTCGAACCTCCGCTCGAAGGGCGCCGACGGCATCGCCCCGATCGGCCCGGCCCTCCTGCCGGCCCAGGAGCTCGACCCCGCTGGCCTGCGGGTGCGGATGTGGATCAACGGCTCCCTCGTCCAGGACGACTCGACGGCGACCCTCCTGTTCCCGTTCGCGCAGCTCGTCGCCGACCTCTCGCGCCTCATGACCCTCGAGCCCGGCGACATCATCCTCACCGGGACCCCGGCCGGGGCCACCGTCGCGCGGCCCGGCGACGTCGTCGAGGTGGAGGTCGACGGCGTGGCGTCCGACGGCGCGACCCTCACCACCGGGCGGCTCACCAATACGGTGGTCGACTCCGGCCTCGTCCTCGAGCCCTACGGCGCGCTCCCCAAGCTCACCGACGCCGACCGCATCGACGCCTGGGGCTCGGCCGAGGCCGCGGGGCTCTCAGCTGACGGCGGCCCCGCGGACGGCGCGCCTGCGGCGGACGCCAACCAGCCGGCGTCGTCCGCGTCCGCCCCGGACACGCGGCCGGCGAGCGTCCTGACCCCGGAGCTCACCGAGAAGCTGCGGTCCGTCGGGACCGCGACCCTGAGCGTGCAGCTGCGCAAGCGCGGCATGCAGAACTGCCACATCGAGGGTCTGACCGCGACCCACCCCGGCGCCAAGGTCGTGGGCACGGCCCGCACCCTGCGCTACATCCCGGCCCGGGAAGACCTCTTCAAGGAGTTCGGCGGCGGGTACAACGCGCAGAAGCGTGCCGTGGACTCGCTGCGGCCCGGCGACATCCTCGTCATGGACGCACGGGGCGAGAAGGGCACGGGCACCCTCGGCGACGTCCTCGCGCTGCGCGCCCAGGTCCTCGGCGCCGAGGCCGTCATCACCGACGGCGGCATCCGCGACTTCGGTCCGGTCTCCGCGATGGAGATCCCCGCCTGGGGCGCGAACGCCCACCCGGCCGTCCTCGGGCGCCGGCACGTGCCGTGGAGCGTCGACGACACAGTCGCGTGCGGCGGCGCCGCCGTGGTCCCGGGCGACGTGATCGTGGGCGACGAGGACGGCCTCGTGGTCATCCCGCCCGCGCTCGTGGCCGAGGTGGCCGAGGACGCCGTGGTCCAGGAGCGCATGGAGGCCTGGGTCGCGGACCGCGTCGCCGAGGGCCACCCCGTGGACGGCCTGTTCCCGATGAACGCCGAGTGGAAGGCGAAGTACGAGGCGTACCTCGCCCAGCAGCGGGGCACCGGGGAGCAGCAGTGACCGCCCCCGCCCACGGAGCGCCGGCCCCGCCCGGCGAGCGCGCGGCGAGCAAGTCCGAGCTCGCCTACGAGTGGCTGCACGAGCAGATCGTCAGCGGCGGCTTGGCGCCCGGGGCCCGGCTCGTGCTGTCCCAGGTGGCCGAGAAGCTGGACGTCTCGGTGGTCCCGGTCCGCGAGGCGGTGCGCCGGCTCGAGGCCGAGGGTCTCGTGACGTTCGAGCGGAACGTCGGCGCCACCGTGGCCGGCATCGACCCGACCGAGTACCTGTACACGATGCAGACGCTCAGCCTGGTGGAGGGTGCCGCAACGGCGCTCTCGGCGCCGGCGGTGACGGCCGAGGACCTCGCGGCGGCGCGGGCGGTCAACGAGCGCATGCGCGAGTTCCTCGCCCCGGATCCGCTGCACTTCGACTCCGTGGCCTTCACGGCGCTCAATCGCGAGTTCCACTCCGTCCTGTTCGAGCGCTGCCCGAACCCGCACATCCTGGACCTCGTCCACCGCGGCTGGAACAGGCTCAAGGCCCTGCGCGGCTCGACGTTCAGCTACGTGCCGGAGCGCGCGAGCCAGTCCATCGAGGAGCACGAGGCGCTCCTTGCGCTGATCGAGCGCGGAGCGCCGACCGCGGAGATCGAGCTCGCGGCCCGGCGGCACCGCTCGGCGACCCTCGACGCCTACCTCGCCCACACGGGCGAAAACCCCGGCTTCCCGACCCTCTAGTCCCTCATCCCGGGCGCAGCGCGTCCACACGTCCACCCATCGGAGGATCACTGATGACCACCCATTCCGTTCCGGAGAACCTGCCCGAGCGCATCCAGCACTACATCGACGGCGAGTTCGTCGACTCGGCCGACGGCGACACGTTCGACGTCCTCGAGCCCGTCACGAACGAGGTCTACGTCAAGGCCGCCGCCGGCAAGAAGGCGGACATCGAGCGCGCCGTCGCCGCGGCGAAGCGCGCCTTCGAGGAGGGCCCCTGGCCCAAGATGCTCCCGCGCGAGCGCTCGCGGGTCCTGCACCGCATCGCGGACATCGTCGAGTCCCGCGACGCCCGCCTGGCCGAGCTCGAGTCCTTCGACTCGGGCCTGCCCATCACCCAGGCCCTCGGCCAGGCCCGCCGTGCGGCGGAGAACTTCCGCTTCTTCGCGGACCTGATCGTGGCCCAGGCCGACGACACCTTCAAGGTCCCCGGCCGCCAGATCAACTACGTCAACCGCAAGCCGATCGGCGTCGCGGGCCTCATCACGCCGTGGAACACCCCATTCATGCTCGAGTCCTGGAAGCTCGGACCGGCGCTGGCCACGGGCAACACCGTGGTGCTCAAGCCGGCCGAGTTCACCCCGCTCTCGGCGTCGCTGTGGGCCGGGATCTTCGAGGAGGCGGGCCTGCCGAAGGGTGTGTTCAACCTCGTCAACGGCCTGGGCGAGGATGCGGGCGATGCGCTCGTGAAGCACCCCGACGTGCCGCTCATCTCCTTCACGGGCGAGAGCCGCACGGGCCAGATCATCTTCGCCAACGCCGCCCCGTACCTCAAGGGCCTCTCCATGGAGCTCGGCGGCAAGAGCCCGGCGGTCGTCTTCGCCGACGCCGACCTCGACGCGGCCGTGGACGCCACGATCTTCGGCGTCTTCTCCCTCAACGGCGAGCGCTGCACCGCCGGCTCCCGCATCCTCGTCCAGCGCGGCATCTACGACGAGTTCGTGGAGCGCTACGCGGCGCAGGCCAAGCGGGTCAAGGTCGGCTACCCGCACGATCCCGCCACCGAGGTCGGCTCCCTCGTGCACCCCGAGCACTTCGAGAAGGTCATGGGCTACGTCGAGCTCGGCAAGGAGGAGGGCCGCCTCGTCGCCGGAGGCGGCCAGCCCGAGGGCTTCGAGTTCGGCAACTTCGTGGCTCCCACGGTGTTCGCCGACGTCAAGCCGGACGCCCGGATCTTCCAGGAGGAGATCTTCGGCCCCGTCGTCGCGATCACGCCGTTCGACACCGATGCAGAGGCCCTCGAGCTCGCCAACAACACCAAGTACGGCCTGGCCGCCTACGTGTGGACCAACGACCTCAAGCGGGCCCACAACTTCGCGCAGTCCGTCGAGGCCGGCATGGTCTGGCTCAACTCGAACAACGTCCGCGACCTCCGCACCCCCTTCGGCGGCGTGAAGGCCTCCGGCCTCGGCCACGAGGGCGGCTACCGCTCGATCGACTTCTACACCGACCAGCAGGCGGTCCACATCACGCTGGGCAAGGTGCACAACCCGACCTTCGGCAAGCAGGAGGCGCCTGCGGAGACGCACACCGCCACCGACCTCGACGACCCGGATCCCCGCTGAGCCGGCGGCCCCGCAACCACACCCCATCTCACTGAAAGCAAGGACGCTGCCATGACCCACCGCGACGACATGACCCTGACCTCGTCGGGCTTCTACGTCTCCCAGGAGGCCCCGATCTCCTGCGCCAACCCCGTCCCCACCCCGTCGGTGCCCGCGCCGGACATCCTGCGCTGCGCCTACATGGAACTCGTGGTGACGGACCTGGAGCGCTCGCGCAACTTCTACGTCGACGTCCTCGGACTCACGGTCACCGAGGAGGACGAGAACGCCGTCTACCTCCGCTCGCTCGAGGAGTTCATCCACCACAACCTCGTGCTGCGCAAGGGCCCGGTGGCCGCCGTGGCCGCCTTCTCCTACCGCGTCCGCACCCCGGGGGACCTCGACAAGGCGGTCGCCTTCTACACCGAGCTCGGCTGCCGCGTCGAGCGCCGCGCGGAGGGCTTCACCAAGGGCATCGGCGACTCAGTGCGTGTGGAGGACCCGCTCGGGTTCCCCTACGAGTTCTTCCACGACGTCGAGCACGTCGAGCGCCTCGCGTGGCGCTACGACCTGCACACGCCGGGCTCGCTCGTCCGCCTCGACCACTTCAACCAGGTCACCCCGGACGTCCCGCGCGCCACGAAGTTCATGCAGGACCTCGGCTTCCGCGTCACGGAGGACATCCAGGACGAGGACGGCACGGTGTACGCCGCGTGGATGCGCCGCAAGCCGACCGTCCACGACACCGCGATGACCGGCGGCAACGGCCCCCGCATGCACCACGTGGCCTTCGCGACGCACGAGAAGCACAACATCCTCGCGATCTGCGACAAGCTCGGTGCCCTGCGCATGTCGGACCACATCGAGCGCGGCCCGGGCCGCCACGGCGTCTCGAACGCGTTCTACCTCTACATCCTCGATCCGGACGGCCACCGCGTGGAGATCTACACGCAGGACTACTACACCGGCGACCCGGACAACCCGGTGGTCACGTGGGACGTGCACGACAACCAGCGCCGCGACTGGTGGGGCAACCCGGTCGTGCCGAGCTGGTACACGGAGGCCTCGCTCGTCCTCGACCTCGACGGCAACCCGCAGCCGGTCATCGAGCGCACGGACTCCTCCGAGATGGAGGTGACCATCGGCGCCGACGGCTTCTCCTACACCCGGGCCGACGACGAGTCCGGCTCGTACCACGGCCAGGCCTCGAAGGGCTTCAAGATCGGCAACCAGCTCTAAGCCATGCTGAGCGAAGAGACGATTGCGGCAATTGCCGACGAGCTCGTGGAGGCAGGGCGCACGCGCACGCCGGTGCCCCTCCTCCACACCCGCTACGAGGGCATGGACGTCGAGGACTCGTACGCCGTGCAGAAGCTGTGGGCCAGCCGCCTCGAGGCGGAGGGGCGGCGGGTGGCCGGCCGCAAGATCGGCCTGACGTCCAAGGCAATGCAGGCGGCCACCGGCATCACCGAGCCGGACTACGGCGTCATCTTCGACGACCAGGTCCTCGAGAACGGCGCCGTCGTCGAGTGGAAGCGCTACACGCACCCGCGCATCGAGGTCGAGCTCGCGTTCCGCTTGGGCCGCGACCTCAAGGGGCCGGGGGTGACGCTGTTCGACGTGCTCGACGCGACGGACTACGTGGTCCCCGCCCTCGAGATCCTCGACTCGCGGATCGAGATGGAGGGGCGCACCATCGTGGACACCATCTCGGACAACGCAGCGCTGGGCGCCATGGTGGTGGGCGGGCGCCCCGTGCGCCCGCACGACGTGGACCTGCGCTGGGTGTCCTCCCTCCTCTACCGCAACCAGGAGATCGTGGAGACGGGCGTCGCCGCCGGCGTCCTCAACCATCCGGCGACGGGCGTCGCGTGGCTCGCGGACAAGGTCGCCCAGCACGGCCAGGACCTGCGCGCGGGCGACCTCATCCTCGCGGGCTCGTTCACCCGGCCCATGTGGGTCTACGAAGGCGACACGGTGTACGCGGACTACGGGCCCCTGGGGACGGTGACATGCCGTTTCGTCTAGAGCCCGAGAGGACGTTCCGGCACGCCCTGGCCGCGGCGGCCGAGGCCGGCAGCGGGGCGCAGATCGGCCTGTGGGTCTGCTCCGGCAGCCCCCTGGTCGCGGAGATCATGGCCGGCTCGGGGGCGCAGTGGCTGCTGATCGACACCGAGCACAGCCCCAACTCGCTCGAGTCGGTGCTCGCCCAGCTCCACGCCGTGCACGGCTATGACGTGCTGCCGATGGTGCGCCTGCCGTGGAACGACGTGGTGCTCATCAAGCAGTACCTCGACCTCGGGGCCCAGAACCTCCTGATCCCCATGGTCAACGACGCCGAACAGGCCAGGGCCGCCGTGGCCGCCGTGCGGTACCCGCCGCACGGCGTGCGGGGCGTCGGCTCGGCCCTCGCCCGCGCTGCCCGGTGGAACCGCATCCCGGACTACCTGGCCCGCGCGGACGAGACCATCTCCCTCACCGTCCAGATCGAGACGGGCGAGGCCGTGGCCAATGTCGAGGAGATCCTGGCGGTGGACGGCGTGGACGGGATCTTCATCGGCCCGTCCGACCTGGCCGCGTCCATGGGCGTCCTCGGCCAGCAGGAGCACCCCGAGGTGCGCGCCGCGGTCGAGCACTGCCTCGACGCAGCCCGGGTGGCCGGGAAGCCCGCCGGCGTCAACGCGTTCGTGGAGGCCACCGCGCGGCACTACATCGAGCGCGGCGCGCGGTTCGTGCTCGTGGGCGCCGATGTGGCGATCCTCGCCCGCTCGAGCGAGGAGCTCGCCTCCCGGTTCGCCGCGGCTTCAGACACGGCGGACGACGGCGCGCGGCCGGCGAGCTACTGAACCCCGCCACGCAGGCTGATCACCGGAACGCCACGCGGAGTCGGAACCTTCGGGTTCCGGCTCCGCTTCCGCTCCGGTGCGGGCATGCCGACGCAACTCGCGCGATCCGGGGCGCTTTCGCACGGAAGCTGACCTCAATGATGGCGATATGCCCGGCTGCGCTCAGCCTCCCCTGCCGCGGCCGAACCAGCGGCGCCAGAACGGCGGCGGGCGGTTGCCGGCGTCGTCCGCCTCCTCCGCGGCGTGTGCGGCGGCCTCGGCCGCGCGGCGCTCGTGCCAGAGGGCGACCTCGCGGTCGACGTCGCGGGTCTTCGTGATGACGGGCGGGCCGCCCAGGAGCTGGCGGCGGGCCTCGATGATGCGCCGGTTGAACGCCTCAAGGCTGTCCCTTACCTGCTGCTCCGTGTAGAGCGCGTCGAGGGTGGACTCCAGCCGCGCGTCCTCGACGCGCAGGACGAGTGCCTCGGGCCCGAGGCCGGTGAGCTGCTCACGCTGGATGAGGCCCTTGAGCCACCAGTCGGGGTCGTTGACGTTGTCCAGGTTAGGGATCGGCTTCCCCGCGTACTTGAGGTGGTCGAACTCGCCCCGGGCGATCGCGTCGCGGAGGAGGTAGTCGGCCCGGCGCGCGGGATCGACCTCCCGGCGTCTGCGGTTGAGCTCGTCCTCCCGCTCGATCTCCTCGGCTTCCTCGGGCGTGTGGGCGATCCGGCCCGCCCGCAGTTCTGCGGCGCGCTCCATCCGGCGCCGCAGCTCCTCCTCGCCTCGGCCTCCCATGCCACCTCCCGATCGGCTCGTCCTGGGGCCGTTCCGACGCCCGGCCCCGTGGCGCAGGGCGCCGCACATGGCGCCGCATTGCACGGCACACCACAGCACAGTGCCGCCACGTCCACGGTAGGACGTGACGGCACTGCAGTCACGGCGGCTCCCGGAGGGAGGCCGCGGATCAGTCCTCCTCGTCGCCGAGGTGGTGCGCGCGGCCTTCCTCGCCGTGGCCGATCCTCGCGTACAGCGCGGGGTCCGCGCGGCGGAGCCGGAGGGCCCAGAGGATGCCGACCAGGCCGGGGACGACCACGATCGCGGGGAGCACCCAGCTCAGGGCGCTGGGCTCGGTGAGGCCGAGCAGCACGTCGAAGTTCGCCACGATGAGGCAGAACACGGCCGCGAGGGCCACGGCCCCGAGCGTCGGGGCGATCACGGCGGTCCAGACACCGGCGCGGAGGGCGGGGCGCCGCCGGAAGAAGCCGATCACGGCCACCGAGACGATCGCCATGAGCAGCACGAGGCCCATCGCGCCGGCGTTGGTGAGCCAGGTGAACATGGTCAGGACCGGGTACAGCGGGCCGAGCTCGGAGCCGCTGCCCGCCATCGCGAAGGCGATGGTCACGATCACGGCGATGCCGGTCTGCACGATCGAGCCCGCCTTCGGCGCGCCGTGGCGGCTCGTGGCCTCAAGCCAGCCCGGCAGGACCCGCTCGCGGCCGAGCGAGAAGAAGTAACGCGCCACGGCGTTGTGGAAGCTCACCAGCGCCGCGAAGAGGCTCGTGATAAACAGGACCTGCGCGACGTCCGCGGCGATCTGGCCCACGTGGGCGCCGAGGAAGGAGAAGACGAGGTCCGGGCCCTGCTTGCCCGCGGCGTCGAAGAGCTGGGACGGCCCGGTGCCCACGGCCATGGCCCACGAGGAGACGGCGTAGAAGACGGCGATGATGCCGACCGCGGTGTAGGTGGCGCGCGGGATGGTGCGGTGGGGCTCCTTGGCTTCCTCGCCGTAGATCGCGGCGGACTCGAAGCCCATGAAGGCCGCGACGCCGAAGGAGAGCACGGCGCCGATGCCGGGCACGAAGAGGCTCGACGGCGCGAGCGGCGCCGCGGTCACGCCCTCGGGCGCGACGGTGAACGAGGCGATGTCGTACACGATCACAACGAGGAACTCGAGGGCCACGAGGGCGCCGAGCACCTTCGCCGAGAGGTCCACCCGGTTGACGCCGAGCGCCGCGACGACCGCGATGCACAGGAGGATGGGGACCCACCACGGCACGTCCACGCCGAACCGCTCCGCGATGAACGAGGAGACGGTGAAGCCGAAGATGCCGTAGATGCCCACCTGCATGAGGTTGTAGGACATGAGGGCCGTGAGGGAGGCGCCCACCCCCGCGGGCCGGGAGATGCCCTGCGAGACGTAGGCGTAGAACGCGCCCGCGTTGGTCACGTGGCGGCTCATGGCCGCGTAGCCGACCGCGAAGACCGTGAGGATGGCGCCGAGGATGAGGAAGGACAGCGGGACGCCCAGCAGGCCGGTCACGGCGAACGTCGTCGTCACGCCGCCGGCCAGGACGGTCAGCGGCGCGGACGCCGCGATGATCATGAGGGTCACGGAGGCGACTCCGAGGCGGCGCGGACGCGGTGAGGCTGCGGCCTGCGCCACGGTGGCCTCCTTGGTCCGACGCGGGGAGCTCGTCGGGATGCTCATGGGTCCTCCAAGGTCAATGAGGTGGGGCGGCCGGTGCGGCCGCCCCACCATCGTGCGATGGACGCCCTCTGCGTGACTTGTCCCACAGTGAACGCCTCTTGTCTGCCTGAGCGCTACCTGGGCGGCGCTCCTCGGCGGCCCTACCGGTGGCAGTGGCCGCCGGCCGCCGGGGCGGGGACGTCGAGGACGGGGCTGCGGTCGAAGAAGCCCTCGGGGCGGATCTTGAAGCCCACGTGGTCCACCGGCATGATGGGCCAGTCCTCGGGGCGGGGGAAGTGGGTCAGGCCGAACGTGTGCCACACGACGAGGTCCGTCCCATCGAGGTCGCGGTCCTGGGCCTGGTACGCCGGCAGGCCGGCGCCCCCGGCGTGCTGGTTGACGAAGTCGCCGGTCGGGTAGCGCTCCGCCTCGTCGTAGCGGGTGACCCACAGAGCCTTCGTCGCGAAGGCGGCCCGGGCCGCGACCGACGACGCCGGGTCGGCCAGGAGGGTCGGGTGGCCCTGCGGGTGGATCTTGTAGCCCACGGGCTCGCCGAGGCGGTTGAGCGAGGTGGGGTTGGAGACGACCCAGGAGCGGCCGGCCGCCATGTCGTTCTCGCGCGCCGCCTCGGACTCGCGGGCCAGGAGGGTGCGCCTGCGGGTGAAGGCGTTGCCGCGCTCGTTGCCCGGGCCCAGCGGCACGCGCACGGCGTCCTCCTCCTCGACGCGGTTCGGGCCGCCGTCGAGGGCGAAGTCGAGGCGGGCGCTGAAGAGGTGCTGGTGGAACGGCGCGCCCAGGCCGGGGGCCATCTCGGACGAGTACGGGTAGTCCGCCGAGGGCTGGGCGGACGTGAACACGACGCCGGTGGCCTTGGCCTCGAACTCGATCGTGCCGTCCAGGTAGAGGTACCAGTAGAAGCCGTAGTCGTAGTTGCCGATCGTGGTGAAGAAGCTGATGACGAGGCGGCGGTTGCGGCGCACGTAGCTGACCCCGCTCCACAGGTCCGAGTGCTTGGCCAGGATCGAGGCGTCCTCCTCGTGCATGCAGATCCCGTTCGAGATGGTGCGCGGGTTGCCGAATGCGTCGGCCACCACGGGGCTGAGGTAGGTGATCTCGCCCAGGCAGTCGCAGCCGAGTTCGAGGGAGTTGGCGAACTGGCCCACGAGGTACTCGCCGGTGTCGAAGTAGTTCTGCCACGAGCGCACCGGGGACGGGTCGCCGTACGGGACCACCATCTCCGCGATCGAGGCACGGTCCAGGATGCGGCGGCGGCGCGTCGGCTTCCTGTCGCCGGGGTTGCCGGCCGCGGCGTCGTCGAAGGCGATGTTGTGCAGCACGAGGCCCTCGCGCACGTCGAAGCCGACGTCGAGGCTCCAGCGCTCCCACTCGACGTGGTTGCCGCCCGTGACCGTGAAGCTCGGCCCCTCGGGCTGGGTGATCTCGATCGGCTTCTGGGTGGTCCGCACCGGCCCGGTCAGCTCGGGGTCGGTGAAGTTGCCGTGCTCGGCCGGGACGGGGACCGCGCCGAAGTCGAGGACCTGGTCGACGCTGCGGCTGACGACGTCGACATAGGCCACGAGGCCGTCGACGGGGTGGGCCCACGGGCTGTCGGAGCCGTGCTCCTGGACGAACGCCAGGCCGCGCAGGATCCTGCGGCCCTTCTCCTCTGGATACTCGAAGACGCCCGCGGAGAGCGGGGCGACGCGGACCGTTGCGGGGTCGAGCCCGCGCGCGGCGAGGGCCTCGAGCCAGCGACCGTCACGACAAAGGATCTCCTCGACCACCTCGAACTCTTCCTCGAGCACGGGAAGCTCGCCGGTCGCGGAGGTGTCGAGCTCGGTCTCGGAATCGATCTCGCCCCGCGTCACCGAGAGGGTGACATCGCGCGGGCGGGACCCGCCGACGTCGTGCAGGAAGATGCGGAACCGGCGGTCGGCGGGCGCGTCCGGTCCGGGCGCGCCGCTCCCCCGCGGCGGGTCGACGAGGCCGAGGTAGGCGATGCGGGTGGTCTCCCGCCAGAGGCCCGTGCTCTCGAGGATGCCGCGGGCAGCCCCGATCTCGGCGGCCGTGGCCAGCGCGTACTGCCCGGCCGCGCCGTCCGCCGGGGAGGCCTGCTCGTGGCAGGCGTGCTGCTCGGGGGCCGGGTGCTCGTGGGCCGTGGTGTCGATGCTCATCGGATCCTCCAGGGGGTCGGCGGAGTTTTTTTCTATGGACGTAGAGAATAACCGCCTGTAAGCTGAATCACAACGGTTGTAGAAAAAAGACCGCGGGCCGCCGGGCCCGACGGGCGAAGACTGCGAGGGGCAGATGCCGAAGATCGTCGACCACGACCAGCGCCGGCTCGAACTCGTCGATGCGACGTGGCGGGTCATTGCCGAGCGGGGCCTCGACGCCGCCACGATGCGCGAGATCGCCTCCGCCGCCGGGTTCGCCAACGGCGCGCTCAAGCCGTACTTCACCTCGAAGGACGGCCTGCTGGACTTCGCGTTCGAGCACGTCTTCGCCCGGACCAACCTCCGGATGGCGGCCGCGACCGCCGGCCTCTCCGGGCGCGCCGCCCTGCGGGCCTACTGCCACGAGATCCTGCCGCTCGACGACGACCGGGTCGCCGAGGCGCGGGTCGCGATCGCGTTCTGGAGCAAGGCAGTCAGGGACCGGGACAAGGCGGCCCTGCACGAGCGCTCCATGGACCAGTGGCGGGCAGCGCTCGCAGGCCTCCTGCGCGAGGCGGGCTTCTCCGGCGGACCACAGGACCTCGAGCCGGCGGTCGGCGCCGTCATGGACCTCGTGCTCGGCGCCCAGATCACGGCCACGCTCTCCCCCGCCCACCACGGTGCCGGCCAGCTCGTCGCCCAGCTCGACCTCCTGCTCGACGCGCTCCTGCCCGAGGAGCGGTCATGAGCGTGGCACTCTCCCCCGTGGCGCCCTCCCCCGCGGCGGCAGACCGGACGGCCGGGCTCGAGGTGACCGTCGCCCACGACTTCGACTCCTGGCGGCGTGCCGTCTCCGCCTCGTTCGTCCCCCTGGCCGTCGAGGCGGACCGGCACTCCGCCTTCACGGGCAGCATGCGCGGCCGCCACCTCGCGGCCCAGCAGACGAGCATGATCGAGATCGCTGCGAGCAGCCACGCCGTCATGCGCACACCCGAGCTCATCGCCGCGGCGGACCGGAAGTACTTCAAGCTCGGCGTCCAGCTCGCCGGCACGGGCCTGCTCCTGCAGGACGGCCGGGAGGCCGTGCTCACGCCCGGCAGTCTCGCGATCTACTCGACGGACCGCCCGTACACCCTCGCGTTCGACGGCGACTTCCGCTCGCTCGTGCTGATGTTCCCGCACGCCGCGCTGGACCTGCCCGCCGACGCCATGGCACAGGTGACGGCATCCGCCATCAGCGGCTCGGAGGGGCTCGGCGCCCTCGTCGCGCCGTTCCTCATCCGGCTCTCGGAGAACCTGGGCGCGGTGGCCGGCCCGAACGGCTCACGCCTCGTGGGCAACGCACTGGACCTCGTCACGACCCTGTTCAACGGGGAGCTCGACGCCCGGTCGGCGGCCTCCCGCGACCCGCACCAGATGCTCCTCGCCCGGATCCACGACTACATCGAGGCGCACCTGCCCGATCCGGACCTCTCCCCCGGATCCATCGCGGCCGCGCACTTCATCTCGACCCGCCACCTCCACGACCTCTTCCGCGAGCTCGGCACGACCGTGTCGGCGTCGATCCGCGAGCGTCGCCTCGAGCGGTGCCGCCGAGACCTGCGGGACCCGGTGCTCGCCGACCGGCCCGTGACCGCGATCGCCTCCCGCTGGGGCCTGACGGACTCGGCCCACTTCTCCCGCATCTTCCGCGCCGCCTACGGGCTGCCGCCGACCGCCTACCGCGCGGGAGAGGGCTAGCCGGCAGCCGCCGGCCGCCCCGCGCCCGGGGAATCGGAAGCGAGGCGCAGGCTGGGAGCCCGCGTTCGCCCCGCGCGAGATCTGGCAGTCTTCAGCAGGGACATCGAGGCGATGCTGGAATGCACGGGGCGGGGCGCACGCCACTGCCCAAGGGTCGGCCGAAGGCCCTCCCGCCCGCGTCCGGCGAGGGCACGGTGCACTTCACGTTCGGTGCCCAGGGCCAGCTGGACCATGCACCCAGAAAGATACGATCCGAGCCGGCCCGAGCGGGACTGAGGTCCGTCAACGGGCGACGGTGCGGAACCCGCAGTTGCCGCTCGAGGAGTCGGCAGTGTTGGAGCTGCGCGCCGCCACACGGTAGCGGTTGCAGTAGGAGTCATGGCACAGGTACGAGCCCCCGCGCATCACACGGGCCGTGCCGCTCGCCGGGCCCTTCGGGGACGACTCCGGGGACACATGGTAGTAGCGGGCCGAAAACCAGTCGGCGCACCATTCCCAGACATTGCCGCTCGTGTCCCATAACCCGTACCCGTTCGGAGAGTAGGTGCGCACGGGCGAGGTCCCGATCCAGCCGTCGTCGGCCGTATTGACCGTCGGGAAGACGCCCTGCCAGATATTGCAGCGATGTTCTCCGCCCGGCAGGAGCTCGTCGCCCCACGGGTAGCGGGCGCCCGTAAGGCCGCCGCGCGCGGCATACTCCCACTCCGCCTCGGTGGGCAGGCGGCGGCCGGCCCACCGGGCATACACGAGCGCATCCCGATGCGAGACGTGCACCACGGGATGGTCGGCGACGTCGCGCCAGGATGACCGTGTCCCGCCCGGGTGGGCCCAGTCCGCCCCCCGTACCGTAAACCACCATGGCGTCCCGGCCACGGGGCCGAGGACTGCGGGTGGCGGCGCCTCCACAAGCAGGTGGAACACGGCCGAGACGCCGAAGTGCTCGGCGTCCGTCCGGAATCCGGTGGCCTCGACAAAGGCGGCGAACTGGGCGTTCGTCACCGGGGCGGAGTCGATGCGGAATCCCTCGAGGGCCACGCGGTGGACGGGCTGCTCACCGTCGGCGGGAGATCCCTCGTCGAACGCGTCGCCCATGTGGAACGTACCGCCGGGGATCCACACGTCGTCGTGCCCGACCGCCGAGGGGCGGGGCCGCCGGGTCACAACGAGGTCCGGCGAGGCGGCCGCGACCACCGAGGCGGTGCCGGGTTCACCCGGTGCGGAGGCATCGGCCGAAAGGGCTGCAGACGACGGCGCACAGCACCGCGGTATCTGTTCCTCAGGTGACTCCCCTACGGGGCTGCAGGAAGCCGGATAGTGCCCGGTCATCGGCTGCTTCCTTTCCTTTCGCGGGATTGCCTATGCTCTGTGGCTACGCGGCGGCGGTGGGGGCTGTACCCTCATCGGCCAGGCTCGCCATCTGGGTGACGAGGGCCTCTGTGAGCCGGCGCTCGAGGGCAGCGTACTCAGGTTGGCCTGCCACATTGTGCAACTCCCACGGGTCCAGGGCGTGGTCGTACAGCTCGACCTCGCCCGCGCCAAAGTAGCGCGTGAGGCGCCCCTCAGCGGTCACGACTGTGCGCATGCGCACTGGCCCCGGCAGCCCGGGCAGCCCGAACGGCTGATCCTCCTCGATCAGGAGAGCCGGCCGGTGCACGTCCTCGCCCCCGTGCAGGATCGACGCGAACGAGATTCCCTGGATCCCCCGGAACTGTCCCGCTCCGGTGAGCTCCATGAGGGTTGGCACGAGGTCGGGGCTCGCCACGAGGGAGCGGCTTCGGCCTGCCGCGGACCGCGGACCAGCACTCGCACCGGGAAGCGCGACGACGAGCGGCACGTTGGTCACGGCCCTGTAGTGGCAGAAGTGCTTGAGCATCAGACCGTGGTCACCGAACAGGTCGCCGTGGTCTGCGGTGAACACGACGATCGTGTCCTCGGAGAGCCCCTGCGCGTCGAGCTCCGCGAGGATCCGCCCGATCTGCTCGTCCATGAGCGTGATGAGTCCGTACTGCGCGGCCGCGGCATGCCTGTACTGTTCGGCCGTGGCCGCCCATGTCATTGTCGGATCCGTCCCAGGCTCGCCGCGGCGCGACACCATGTGGCGGATGTGTCGAGGCGAACGCGAGTGATCCTGGTCGAACCCGAGGGGAAGCGGGATGCTGTCCGGATCGTACAGCGTGTCGTACCCGGCGGGGGGCGAGAACGGATGGTGTGGGTCGGGAAACGAGACGAACAGGAAGAACGGCGCGTCGTGGCCCGCCGCGTCTTTGAGATGCTCGACCGCTTTCTCCCCGATGTATGCGCTCGGGTGGAGGTCCGCCGGGATGGCAGTGCGGTAGACCTGATCCCACCCCGGGTAGACCGCTTCAGATCCGTCGGGGCCGCCGACCGCATCGGGGTCGAGCCCTCGCTCCCGTGCCCAGTGCAGGTAGTGGCCGCCGGGGTGGTCCCCGTGGCCGACGATGAGGTCGACGTGCGAGTACCCGTAGTAGTCCGTCGGGAGCGGCACGAACGCCTGCTCGTGCCGAGCGCGGTCCTCCCAGTGGTCCCATCCGGCCGGCCCGCTGCGCGGGCGAGCGTCCTCGGCAGTCGTGTTCAGAAGGAGCGGCGCCGTCGCACGGATCTCGGCCTGTTGCTCGGGCTCGAATTCCCAGCCCATGTTCTGGTGGTGCAGCTTGCCGACGGCCAAGGTGCGGTACCCGGTATCGGCCAGCGAGCGCATGAGCGTCCGCGACGCAGGATCCAGCGGGATGCCGTTGCATCGCGTGCCGTGGGCTGAGGGCCACCGTCCCGTCACGAGTGAAGCCCGATTGGGCATGCACGTTGGGTTGGCCACGGTCGCGTTCTCGAACACCATTCCCCGATCAGCAAGGGCATCGAGATTCTGCGTCTTCACCACGGTATTGCCCCCGAAGCCCAGATGGTCCGCACGCAGCTGGTCGGCGACGATGACCAAGACGTTCGGGCGCCGCGTCATGCCGGCCTCTTGATGAGGGAGAGGACCTCGGTGCGCTGCGCCGCGAATTGGGGCAGGGAGCGGGTGCCGATCTGGTCGCGCGGCGCGGGGAGGTCGACGTCGGCGATCTTCAGCACACGTGCCGGCTTCGACCCGAGCACCACCACGCGGTCAGCGAGATAGACAGCCTCGTCAATGTCATGGGTGACCACGAGGATCGTCATGCCAAAGTCCTCACGGATCTTCAGGCAGAGGTCCTCTAGGTCGAACCGGGTCTGGGCGTCGACCGAAGCGAAGGGCTCGTCCATGATGAGGACCTCCGGCCTGTAGGCGAGCGCGCGGGCGATCGCGACCCGCTGCTGCATGCCGCCGGAGAGCTGCCACGGGTACTGGTGCTCGGCGTGGGAAAGGCCCACCGCCTCGAGCGCCTCGTCGCACCGGGCCTTGAGTTCAGCACGGGGCAGCCGCAGGTGACGCAGCGGCAGGATCATGTTCTTGCGGACGGTGAGCCATGGCATGAGCGAGCGGCTGTAGTCCTGGAACACGAGTGCCATCTCAGGCGGCGGACCGCTGATGACGCGGCCATCGATCCGCATCTCGCCCGATGTGGCCGGATGGAGGCCGGCCAGACATTTGAGGAGCGTCGTCTTGCCGACGCCGGAAGGGCCGACGATGCACACCACCTCGCCGGCGTCGACGCTGAACGTGAGGTCCTCGATGATCGTCTTGGCCGACGAGCCCGTCCCGTAGGCCTTGCGGAGATGCCTGACCTCGAGGCGCGCCTGCCTCGTGCTCTCTCGCTCTGCGGACGTCGTCACGGCGTTGGTTTCCATGGCATGGCCTGTCTGGGAGGTGGTCAGGGGGCTGAAGGTGGTGGGAGTCATGATGTACGAGCCAATCTGCGGGAGCCGATGTACCAGGCCAGGACCTTCCGTCGGACCAGGTCGAAGATGAGGTTTGCTGCGAACCCGATCACGCCGAGTAGGAGGATGCCGGACCACATGTCCGGGATCATGAAACTCTGCTGGGCGAGGAGCGTCATGGCGCCGATCCCCTGGGACGGGCCGAGCATCTCCGAGGCGATCATCACGACGAACGCCGTCTGCAGGCTCACCTGGAGGCCCGAGAAGATCTGCGGTCCTGCCGCCGGAAGGAGCACCGAGAAGACGCGTTCCCCCGGACGGAGACGGTAGACGCGGGTGACGTCGATGAGACCGCGGTCCACAGCCCGCAGTCCGTCGACGGTCGCGATGAACGTGGGGAAGAACGCCGCGAGCGCGATGCTCGTGATCCGCATCTCAGGGCCGAAGCCCATGAGGGAGATGAAGATTGGCACGAGCGCGACCGGCGGGATGCCCCGCAGGAAATGGATGACTGGGTCAATCGCCCAGCGGATGGGCGAGGCGAGCGCCGTCACAAACCCGACGAGGACGGCGGCGACGCCCGCGAGGATGTAGCCGACGGCGAGATTGCGGAGGCTCACGAGAACGTCCGAGCCGAAGTGGTCGAAGAGCCACAGCGCGCGGAAGCGATCAAGGATGTCTGCGAGCGGAGGGAAGAATGTGTCGGTCGAACCCGCCGAGGCGATCCACCATGCCGCGAATAGAGCGGCCGGTGTCCCCGCGCCCAGGATCCACAGGATGATGCGTTTCATCAGTGCACCGCCTCTCGGTAGGACTCATGCCAATGGAGCAGCCGACGTTCAGCGGCCCGCGTCGCCGCCTGGAACAGCAGCCCTAGGACGCCGAGGATCACCACCAGCGCGTACATGGTGGCGTAGTCCCCTCCTGCCTGAGCGAGGTACAGGCTCTGTCCGAGCCCGGGGCCGCCGCCGAGCAGCCCGGCCACCACCGTGATGATGAGGGAAGCCGGGGCGGTGACCCGGACTGCGGTCCCGATGTACGGAAGGGCGCTCGGCAGCACGATTCGGGAGAGGATCTCCGCAGGCGGCATGCCGTAGGAACGCGCGGTGTCCCGCGCGACGGGGTCGGTGCTGTGGACGCCGTCAACCGTCTGCATGGTGATCGGGAGCAGGCAGCCGAGGAACACGAGGAACCACGACATTTCTCCGGTGGGCCCGAGGACCAGCACCACGAGTGGCAGGATCACGATGGGCGGGACGGGCTTGAGGAACTCGAGGACGACCCGGGTCGCGTAGCGCACCGGTTCGAAGCTTCCCACGAGGATGCCGACGGTCACCCCGCACACCCCGGCCGCGGCCAGGCCGAGGAGTGCGATGCCGATCGTAGCGCCGGCCGCAGACCAGAAGTCGGGACTGCCGACGAGCGATCCGAGCTCACCGATCACCCGGCCGAGCTGCGGAAGCGAGCCCCCCGCCGCTCGGGAGAGTGCAGCGAGCTGCCAGATCAGCAGCGCTGACGCGATGCCGGCGGCGCCGACCGCTGTGGGCTTGAGGGACGTTCTCACGGGCGGTCAGCTTCCCAGGATGAGGTCAGCGGGGAGCTTGACGGGCTCCTTGAGGTAGCCGAGACTCGCCATCGCGTCATCAACGCGCTGGATATCGTCGATGGTGACCTTGTCGGGCCAGTAGTTCACCGCGCCGGCCTTGATGACGTCGACCGGGTTGTTGGTGATCTGGGCGCTGAGCTGCTGGGCCTCATCGATGTGAGCATTTGCGTAGGCGTTGGCCTTGTAGATCGCAGTTCGGAATCCCTCGATGGCTTTTTTCTCCTTGGCCAGCGCGCTCTTGCCAGTGACCCAGATGCCCACCGCGCCCGCTTTGAAGAAGGCCACTCCGGGTGAGGCCAGGAGGCGGTCGCCCTCCGAGATGGCTTTGGATACGAATGGCGCCACGAGCGAGGCCGCGTCGACTCGTCCGGAGTTGAGGGACTGGAGGGCCGAGGAGGGATCGAGGACCATCCAGTTGACCCTGGATGGGTCCCCGCCGTCGTCCTTGACGAGCTTGCTCACTGTGACCTCGAGCTGCGCCTTGCGTGCCGGCACCGACACCGATTTGCCCTCGAGGTCCTTGGGACGCTGAATGGGCGAGTCCTTCGCGACGAGGAGGCCCGTGTCGTCGACCTTGGTCATGTCCTTGCTCGCCATCGCCTGGTCGGAGTATCCGTCGGCAGCCGCCACGACGGTGAGGGGGACGTTGTTTCCGAGCGCATTCAGAAGGGGAATCGAAGGGGTATAGGTCAGGTCGAGTTGGCCGCTCTGCGCGGCGGCGATGCCCGCTGGCGGATTCGCAACGACTGATGTCTTGACGTCGAGGCCCTGCTCCTTGAAGAAGCCCTTGTCGACAGCGAGCTTGATGGCCGCATCGCTCCCGATGCCGATCGTGCCGACTTTGAGAGTTGTGATGCCATCGTTGCCGCCGGAGGCCGTGCTCGATGATGCAGCGCCGCCGCAGGCGGACAGCGTCAGGGCGAGGATTGCGGCCAGGGCCGCGGGGATGCTACGTCGCATGGTTCTCTCCTCGAGAGGTTGAAGGGTGGCGTGGAAACGGGTGTCAGGCGAACATGAAGGGCGGCAGGCGAGCACTGTAGGTGTCAATCCAGCAGGGCCTCTGCGTGGACGGGGATGCCCGCCGCGAGGGTGAGGACCACCTCCATGGCGAGGAGATCCTCAATGTTCGCGTCATCGGGCCATGGAGCGGAGAGAACGCACACATCCGCTGCCATGCCCGGAGAGAGCACGCCCTTGACGTGCTCCATGTGGTCCTGCCATGAGGCTTGCGCCGTCATGGCGGCAAGGGCCTCGGTTCCATGGATGCTCTCGGGATCACCGGGCGTTCCGGGCGAGGTTCGCGTTCCGCGCCGGACGGCCGCGACGATTGTCTCGCGCCAGTCAGTGCTGGCCACGGGCGCGTCCGAGGCCAGCGTGAAGCGAACTCCTGTCTGGGAGGCCGTGCGGAGGGGCTGGTGTCGGGCGAACCGTTTGTCGCCGAGGATACGGCGCATCGCGTCGCCGGCGCCATGGCGGATGAGCGGATTGGTGCTGTAGCCGATCCCGTGCCGCGCCATGCCGTCGAGGGTCTCCTGGCCGCTGAAAGCGCCGTGGATGATGTAGTGGCGATTGACCCGTGCATCCGTCCGCGCGATGAGGGCTGCGACAGCGGCCTCCGTGGCCGCATCTCCCGTCGCGTGGATGCCGGCCTGCAGCCCTGCCCCATCGATCGCAGCCAAGATCTGGCCCAGCTCCTCGAGTCGGTCCGCATCGGTGGCACCAGCGATGACGAGGCTGCCGTGGGTGCAGTGGTCGCCGTAGGGCTCGTTCATCCAGGCCGTGCCGCTGCGCGGGATGCCGTCCGCGAAGACCTTGACGCCTGCGATTCGGAGCCGCTCGGGGTCGATCCCGCGGTCGGTGTACGCGTGGCCCAGCCCGCTCGCGAGGCCGGCCATGATGGCCGTGCTGTCCGCACCCCCCGTGCCGGCGAACAGCATCAGCACCGTCGCGCGCAGGGTGAGCTCACCCGATTGTGCGAGGTCGCCGAGGAGATGGATCGCCTCGGTCGAGCCGGACCCGTCGAGGAGCCCTGCGCAGGCGGGTCCGAGGCCCGGCTCGGTGAAGGAGGTGATTCCCTGGGCGTGCATCCGGCGCTGCATCGCGAGCATCGCGTCCCTGAGCGCTGTGCGCGGGACGGGAGGGAGTGCGCGGTTGAGGAGCTCCATTGCGGCGTCCTGGAACAGGCCATTCAGCTCGCCGAGCCCGTCGCGACCGATGACGCCGCCCGCCGGGTCGTGGGCCGCCGCCGTGAGTCCCGCCCTGCGCAGCGCCTCCCGGTTGGCCACGAGCTGGTGGCCGGTCTGGTCGAAGGCGACGATCGGCGTGTCGGAGCGGACGTCGAGGATCTGGCCGGCCGCGTCGCCAATGAGCACGTCGTCCCAGCCTCGGGCGCGAATCCACCCGTCGGCTCCCGGCTCCGCGCGGCGTAGGAGGTCCACAATGCCGTCCCAGCTGGGTGCCACTGCCGCGGAGATGTCGAGGTAGCCGAAGGTCGACATGGCGGCGCCGGTGAAGTGCAGGTGGGAGTCGTTGATCCCCGGCAGCACCGCCCCGCCCTTCGCGTCCACCACCGTGGTGCGAGGGCCGATGACGGCGGCGACATCCGCGGTGCCGACGGCGAGGATGCGGCCTTCACGGACCGCGAGCGCATCCGCGACGGGTCCGTCCGCGCTGCTCCCCCGGCCCGCGGGATCCATAGGCAGGACTTGGGCGTTGACGATCGCCATGTCTGCGAGGGGCGTCGTGTCGGTATATCGCGCCACTGTCATCTCCTCGTCGTCTAGCGGGTACGAATGTGATCCGGACAACATCATGCACCATGACTGGATCGTTTGACTAGGTCAAGTGACCAAGTTCAGTTGTAGGCTTGTCCTGAGTCCGTCGCGCCACGGCGGCAAGTCGGCCCGCGCCTAGGATGGACGCTGATGACAGGGGGAGGGACCAATGCCCAGGATTCCCGCCGAGGAGCGGAGGATGCAGTTCGTCGAGGCTGCCGCGCGGGTGATCGCCGCGGAGGGCCTGCCTGCTGCGACGACGAGGCGCATTGCGGCCGAGGCCGATGCGCCGCTGGCCGCGCTCCACTACTGCTTCCGGAATAAGGACGCGCTCCTCGAAGAGGTCTACAACTTCCTGAGCCGTGACTACGCGAAGAGCCTGACCCCCATCGAGGACCTCGGTGCCGGCCTCCCCCGCGTGATCCGGCAGCATGCCCAACGGATCTGGGACCGCATGCTCGAGCGCCCCCACGAACAGGTGACCACTTTCGAGCTCCTTCTCCGCCGCTTCCGCGAACCTCCCGAATCAGAGCCGGTGGCGCGGGCCCAGAACCGCTCGATGTACGAGGGATGGGTCACCTCGACCGCGGAGCTGTTTGCATCGGCGTGCAGAGCCTCGGGACAGGACGTGCCGCTCCACCTCGACCTCGTCGCGCGGCTGTTCATCTCCGGCATCGACGGCATCAGCATGCAGCACATCGCCGATCCCGACACGGAGCGATCGCAAGCGCTGATTGCACTCCTCGCGGATTCGCTCGTGGAACTCCTCGCACGGTCGGACGCTGCCGCTTCGGACTCTGCCGCCAGCGGGACCTGAGGGGTCAGCGAGAGCTTCCGGACAGGAACGGCACGAGCACCTCCAGGATCGGGCCCGCCGGTGCGAGCGTCCCGGCGTGCGCCCGCCCGGGAAGCTCGACGAACCGGGCGTCCGGCATGATCTCGGCCGCGCGGCGCGAGTCCTCGAGCCGCTGGGGGTCCCGGGTGCCCGCCATGAGGAGGGCAGGCAGCGCGAGCTGGGCGAGCACGGCCTCGGGCAGCCCGGGGTCCTCCTCGGTTCCGGTGAAGCACGCGGCGAGCGCCCCGGCGTCGTTCGCGAGGAACGCCTGGCGCGTGGCCGGGTCCACCGCCTTCCCGCTGGCCTCGAGCCCCTCGACGAAGGCGTGCATGCCGCCCGAGCGCAGGGCCCCGAGGTAGCCGGGGAAGAAGACCTTGGCCACCTCGCCGCGCTGGGGCCGGTACGTGCCGCCCAGCGCCGTGAGCGAGGCCGCACGCGCGGGGGCCCCGGCGGCGAGGGAGAACGCGACCCGTGCGCCGAGTGAGTACCCCACCAGATGGGCCCGGCCGATTCTCTCGGCGTCGAGGACGGCGAGGACGTCGCCGGTGTGCAGCGCCATCCGGTACGCCTCGGGGGCGGCCGGCGTGCCGCTGCGCCCGTGGCCGCGGAGGTCGATCCGCACCACCCTGAAGCCCTCCAGCGCCTTCACGTAGCCGAGTCCGCGCCAGATCGCCTTCGACAGGGCGGAGCCGTGGAGGAGGACGACGGCGGGCCCCTCGCCGACGGCGTCGTAGGAGATCTCGGTGCCATCGGCGGGGTTCGCGGTCGTGCTCACCGGCACACCCTACCGCCGCACGGCGCGGGGGCGGCTCCGATGTGGCGCACCCCTCAGCGGGGCACGACGGCGGCGCGCGACGTCCGCTGCCGGCGCACCCAGGCGGCGGCGAGGAGGGCGGTGCCGAGCTCGACCGCGATGATGGCGAGCATGGCCCCTGCATGGGCATCCACCGTCCCCGCGGACGGGTGGTGGGCGTGCGCGTGGCCGCCCCCGGGGCCGCCGGAGAGCAGGAGCGCACCGTGCACGAGCACCATGGCCAGCGACATCCCGATCACGGTGCGGGCGGCGCCCAGGCTCGGCCGGCGCCAGAGGTGCCACGCGCAGGGCAGGCAGGCCGCGGCCATGGCCGCCCCGAGCGCTGCCATCCATCCGCCGCCGGGAACCATGGCGAGGTGGGCTGCCCCGGCGGCTGCGGCCGCCGCGGCAGCCCAGCGGCCGGAACGCCGTTCGGGCACCGTCCTCATGTCCATGCCACGAGCATCACAGGCTGAGTGAGCTAGGGGCTTCGGCCACAGCGCACCGACCTTGACCACCCGCGCACAGCGCGACGGCGGGCCCTCCCGCGTGGGAGGGCCCGCCGTCGTGCGCCAGTGCCAGCAGCGCCCGGTGCGAGCGAGCGGCAGGGGTCAGCGAGGCGCCGGGGTCAGCGAGGGCGCACGGTCAGTGCGCGGCCTCGGGGTGCTCGCGGACGTAGTCCTCGTGCGCGTCGGCGACATGGAGGTCGACCCCCTTGGTCTCCTTCACGAGCGAGACGCCCACGAGGGAGATCACGGCGGCGACGGCGATGTAGGCGCCGATCGTCCAGGACATCTTGAACTGGTTCATGAGCATCTCGGCGATCATCGGGGCGAAGGCGCCGCCCAGGATCGCGCCGAGGGCGTAGCCGATCGAGACGCCCGAGTACCGCACCTTCGCCGGGAACATCTCGGCGTAGAGCGCGGACTGGGGACCGTAGGAGAGGCCGAGTCCGAACGTCATCACGAAGAGCGCCACGAAGTACCAGACGATGTTCTTCGTGTCGATGAGGAACCACATCGGCACCGCCCACAGGGCGAGGAAGGCGTAGCCGATCTGGAACGTGCGGATGCGGCCGAGCCTGTCGGAGACCACGCCGCCCCAGAGGGTGAAAATGAGCCAGCCGAACGAGGCGAGCGTCGTCGCCAGCAGCACCGTGGGCTGGTCCATCTTGAGGTTCTTCACCGCGTAGGTGGCGAAGTAGGCGATCAACAGGTAGCCGGCGGCGTTGTTGGCGATGAAGATGACCGCGGTGAGGGCGACTTCCTTCCAGTTGTGGCGGAAGAGCTGCCCGAGGGGCGCCGAGGACTCCTTGCGGCGCTCCTGGAGCTGCAGGAAGACCGGGCTCTCCTCGACGGCGCGGCGGATCAGGTAGCCGACGGCGATGAGGACGATTGAGAACAGGAACGGCAGGCGCCACCCCCACTGGACGAACGCCGGCCCCATCATGGTGGTGAGGATCCACAGCGTGAAGGTCGCGAGGATCATGCCGATCGGGACGCCGATCTGCGGGTAGGCGCCGAAGTAGCCGCGGCGGCCCTTGGGCGCGTGCTCGACCGACATGAGGGCGGCGCCGCCCCATTCGCCACCGGCGGAGAAGCCCTGGAGCACCCGCAGGAGGATGAGCAGGAGCGGTGCGAGCGCGCCGACCTGGGCGTAGGTGGGCAGGACGCCGATGAGCGAGGTGGACAGGCCCATCATGATGAGCGTGAACACGAGCATCTTCTTGCGGCCGAGCCGGTCGCCGAGATGGCCGGCCACGATCGCGCCGAGGGGGCGGAAGAGGAACGAGATGCCGATCGTCGCGAAGGCGATCACCTGGGACAGGCCCGGGTTCTCCTTCGCTACGGGGGCGAGGAAGAGCGGACCGAGCACGACGCCGGCCGCCTGGGCGTAGATGAAGAAGTCGTACCACTCGATGGTGGTGCCGACGAGGGTGCCAGCCAGGACCCGACGCTCCTCGCGCGACATCGCGGAGGTGGGCTGGGAGGCGTTGACTGCCTGGGTCATTGGGACTCCGTGGTTCTAGGGTGCGAATGCCCCGCGGAGGGGCGAACCGTTGACGGCGGACGCCGGTGGGCGTCCCGACCGCTCGATTTACCAACCGATTGGTCGGTCAACAAAGGCAGAATACATGACTGTGAGATGGCACACAGGCGGTCCGGGGCCCGACGTGGCGCGGTGCGGCGAGCGGCACCTGCGGCGCGCCGAACGGCGCCCTGCGTTGCCGCACCAGCCCGATGTGCCCGATACTGGGCCAAGACGTTCGATAATGGAACAGAGGTTGCTGATATCGGACAGCGCCGAGCGCGGAACGCCGCGACCCAGCCAGCTGCAGAGGATCCCATGCCACGCACCGCCGAGACCGGCCCCCACTCCCAGACGCTCTCCCGGGGCATCCGCGCCCTCGAGCTCCTCGCGGAGGCGCGCAGCCCCCTGACCATTGCCGAGCTCTCCTCGGCGCTCGACGTGCACCGCTCGATCGCCTACCGGATCGTGCGCACGCTCGAGGACCACGCGCTCGTGACGCGCGACGACTCGGGCCGGCTGCAGCCCGGAGCGGGCCTCGCTGTGCTCGCCCGCTCGGTCTCTCGGGACCTCCAGGCGGCGGCCCTGCCGGAGCTCGGCCGGCTCGCGGCCGAGCTGCACATGACCGCCTTCGTGGCCGTCTGGGACCGCACCGACTGCATCACCCTCGCCACGGTCGAGCCCCAGCACAACGGCGCGACCCTCGCCCAGCACCCGGGGACCAGGCACCCCCTGGACCGGGGCGGCCCCGGTATCGCCATCCAGTCCGCCCTCGGGCGGGAGGAGTGGCAGCAGCGGGTGCCCGACGTGCCCTACCGCGCGGAGTCGGACGAGTCCCGGGAACGCGGCTACGCGCTCAGCCACGACGAGGTGATCCCCGGTCTGTCCTCCGTGGCCGTCCCCCTGATCCTGCCGCACCACCGGCCCGCGGCGCTTGCCGTGGTCTACCTCGGGACCGCCGTCGAGCCGGCGCCCATCGGCGCCGCCCTCCTCGCCGCAGCCGGCCGCATCGCGCACGCCGTCGGCTAGCGCCGCCGGCTCAGGCCGCGGCCCGGGCGCGCCCGCGCGGCAGGAGCAGGGCCGCCGTGCCGAGCAGCATGAGTGCGCCGGCCGAGGCGAGGGGCGCGGCGAACGCCGCGGCCGCACCGCCGCCCTCCGCAAGGGCCCCGGCGGTGCCTGCTCCCAGGGCGACGCCTGCGACGAGGCCGCTGGCGAGCGCAGTCATGGCCGTGCCCATGCGGCCGGGGGGCGCCAACCGGCCGCCGAGGCCGTAGACCGTGACCATGATGGGGCCGACGGGCAGGCCGATCAGGAGCATCACGGCCGCCATCGCCCCGAGGGAGTGGGGCACGAGCATGAGGAACGCCAGTGCCGTCAGGGCCCCAGCGCAGGCCGCCCAGCGCGCGGCGAGGGTGAACCCCGCAGGCCAGGCGGCAACGCTGAGTGCCGCGACGGCGGAGGTCAGGCCCAGCGCCGCGTAGAGGAGCCCGGCGATCTCCGCCGCGCCGCGCTCGCCGGCGAAGGCGGTCAGTGCGGTCTGCGTACTGCCGAAGAAGGCGCCCATCGCGAGCATTCCCCCGACCGGCAGCGCGACGGGGCCCCAGCCCCCGACAGTCCGTGCCCCGGCCGGCGCCTGGTCGCTGGCCGGCGTCCTCTCACTGGCCGGGTGGGCAGCCCGCGTGGCCGGGTGCACGGCGCTCGCGGTGGGGTGCAGCGCGAACGCGGTCACGAACACGGCCGTGAGGGCGGCGGCCAGGGCCAGCGGGAGCCAAGGTGCGAGGGCCGCCCCGAGGGCTCCGACCAGGGCGGGGCCGAGGACGAACGTCAGCTCGTCGGCCGTGCTCTCGTAGGAGAAGGCCGCATCGCGCTCGAGCTCGCGCAGCGGACGCCGGGCGGTGAGGGCCATCCACCGTGCGCGGGCGAGCGGACCGACCTGCGGAAGGGTCAGCCCCGCCAGGAGCGAGGCGGTCATGAGCGGCAGCGGCGCAGACTCGTGGAGGCCGCCGGCCGGGTAGCTCGCGACGATGACCGCCACCGTCGCGGCCGCGTTGAGGAGTCCCGCGACGAGGACTGTGCTGCGCTGCCCGTACCGGTCGGCGAGCCAGCCGAGGGCTGGCGCGCCGAGCGCCGAGCCCACGCCCACAGCCCCTGCAGCGAGGCCGCCGAGCGCGTACGAGCCGGAGGCGACCGACGCGAGGGCCAGGGTGCCGATGGTCAGCATCGCCAACGGGAGCCGGGCCACGAGGGCGATGGGGATGAAGCCCGCCCCCGCGAGGGACGGGAGCGCGGAGTAGCGGGCAAGGAGGGAGACGCGGACGGCCACGGGATACCTCGAGGACAGGCACGGCGTCCCTGCCACCCGCCGTGCAGGACCCGGTAGCCCTCACATCCTACTGGGCGGTCTGGGAGGCCTGGGCCCTCTGGGAGGCGTGGGCCGTCGGGGGGACGAGCCCCACCGAGGCGATGCGGGATCCGTCGCGGCCCTTGCTCACCCGGATCTGGGCCGGGATGCGCTGCTTGAGCTCCGAGACGTGGCTCACGAGGCCCACTACGCGGCCGCCAGCCCGCAGGCCCTCGATCGCGTCCATGACCTGCTCGAGGGCCTGTTCATCGAGGCTGCCGAACCCTTCGTCGACGAACAGCGTCTCGATGTCGATGCCGCCGGCCTCGTGCTGGACCACGTCCGCCAGACCGAGCGCCAGGGCGAGGGAGGCCATGAACGTCTCTCCGCCCGAGAGGGTGGACGGGTCGCGCCGCTGGCCCGTCCACCCGTCCACGACGTCGAGCCCGAGGCCCGAGGCGGCCCCTCGGGCGGCGAGCGCATCGGTATGCTCGAGGCTGAACCGTCCGTCGCTCATCGCCAGGAGCCGCTCGGACGCGGCGACGGCGACCTGCTCGAGCCGGGCAGCGAGCACATAGCTGTGCAGCGACATGCGGCGCGCGTTCTCGCCCTGGCCCCGCGCTGTCCTGGCCAGCTCGGCGAGCGTGCTGGCGCGGCCGCGGGTCTGCTCGAGCAGGGGCCGGGAGCCCTCGAACGCTGCCCGCAGGGTCGCCAGGCGCCCGCAGGCGGCGGCAGTCCGCTGGGCGGCGAACTCGCCTGTCCTCGCCCGGAGCTCGGCCGCGGACTCGGCGGTCCGCGCTGCCTCCAGGGCGCTCCCGTCCGCAGCTGCGCTTCCGTGCTCGGCGTCGAGGGCCCGCTGGACCGCCGCCGAGGCGAACAGGCCGCTCAGCTGCTGTCCTTCTGCCTCGTGGGCCGCCGCCTCGGCCTCGAGCCGTGCCGCCTGGGCGGGACTCAGGAGTGCCGCGCGCGCCGTCGGCGCGTCGGCGAACGGGGAGGCCTCGAGGGCCGCCGAAAGGGCCGCGTCCGCCTGGGACAGTGCGTCCTGGGCCGCGCGGCAGGCCCCGAGGGAGTCTCCGAGCGCGGCGAGGGTGCGGGCCCGCGCCGCGACGTCGGACTGCCGGGCGGAGACGCTGGGGAAGCCGCCGCGCCAGAGCACGACGTCGGCCTGCCGGCGGTCCCGCTCCTCACCCCGGCTCCGGAGTGTCTCCTCGGCACGGATCCTCAGGCCCGTGGCCTCCTCGCGGGCAGCGAGGGCGGACTGGCGGCGATCGGAGAGCGTGCGCAGCTGCGCGAAGACGGACGTGAGCCGGGCCTCGGCCTCACGGGCATGGCGGACGGCCGCGAGCTTCTCCTCGCGCACCCGGACGGCCTTGTCCGGGTCTGTCGCTCCCCCGCGGGCCTCCACGGCCGCGAGCTGCGCGCGCGCCTCCGCCACCGCCTCGAGGGCGGCGCGCTCGCGTGCTGCCGCTGCCTCCGAGGACCTGGCCGCGGCGCGCTCCGCGTCGACGAGCAGGAGCGGATCCTCGGCGCCCTCTGCGGGAGCGGGGTGGTCGGCGGAGCCGCACACGGGGCACGGGACATCCGGGTCGAGGTGCGCGGCCAGCTCGGCGGCGGCCTGGCCGAGCCGCCGTTCGCGCAGGCCCAGCCAGGACTCCTTGGCATCGAGGGCCTGGGTGCGGCGTTCCTCGTGCTCCCGCGTGGCGTCGCTGAGCGTCCGGAGGGCCAGCGCGCGGTCCTCGACGGCCTTCACGATGTCCTCCGCGGCGTCCGCCTCGATGGTGGCGGCGCCGAGGGCTGCGGCGTCGACCGCGATCCGCGCCCGCTCCTCCTCGAGCGCGGCGAGTTCCCGGCTGAGCCGTTCCGCGTCCGCGTCCGCGCGCTCTGCGGCGGCCCGGTGCGCCCCGAGGGCCGTGGCGGCGTCCGCAAGCTGGCGCTCGAGGTCGGCGAGTTCGCGCTCGGCGGCGATGCGCTCCGCGAGCACGGCCGCCTCCGCCTCCTCGGACGATGCCGCTGCCCTCACCTCCTCCGCGTCGGGCAGCCCGCTGCGCGAATCGGTGCGCGAAGGCGACCACCCCGTGGCAGCGGTGGCTTCCGCGAGGGCCGCAGCGTCGGCGCGCGCCCGTGCTGCCGCCTCCGACGCGCGTTCGGCGTCGGTGAGGGGCCGGCTGAGGAGGGCGGCCGCGCGGTGCGAGGCGATGGCCTCGAGCCGGTGGGACTGCGTGGCGGCTGCCGCCTCCCAGTCCCCTCGGCGTGCCCGGGCGGCAGCGAGTTCCCGGGCGTCCTCGAAGGCGCGTGTGGCCTCGGTGACCGCGCGGCGGCTGTCCGCGAGCGCCGCGCGGGCGGCCTCGCAGTCCGACGCCGCGCGGTCCCTGAGCGCGCTGAGGGTCGCCTCGGACCATGCGAACAGGTCAGCGGCGCACTCGGGGTCCAGAGGCTGGTCTGGGTCCAGGACCCGGCCCGGCCGCTGCTCCCGGCCCTGTTCGTGCCCGTCCGCCGGGTCCTCACGTCGGCCCACGGAGCCCTCGCGCCCGGCGACGGACTCCTCACGGCCGGCCTCGGGGTCCTCGCGTTGACCCTCGGAGCCCTCGCGGCCGGCGACTCGGCGGGCCAGCTCGTCCGGCAGTTCCTCGGCGAGGGCGGCAAGCTCCGCCTCCAGGCTGGCGACCGGCCGGGCCGCGGCGCGTTCGGCGGCCTCGGTCTCGGTCCGCGCAGCCTGGGCGAGGGAGGCAAGCTGGTTCTCCACCTCGGCGAAGCGGCGGGTGCCGAAGAGCTTCTCGAGGAGCTCGGTGCGTTCGGAGGCCTTGGCCCGCAGGAACGACGCGAACTCGCCCTGGGGCAGGAGCACTACCCGGGTGAACTGTTCGCGGGCCATCCCGAGCACGCCGCCCAGGAGGGCGCCTGCCTCGTCGTTGCGCGAGGTGAGGGGCCGCCACGCTCCGTCCACGAGCTCGCGGACATGCGTCGCGGCCTTCTGCTGGACCCACCCGGCCGCGGACCGCGCGCTCGGGCGCGACCATTCCGGGGTCCGGCGGACCTCGAAGCGCCGGCCCTGGGCCGTGAACTCGAGTACCACCGCGGGCTCAGCGTCACCGGGCGCGTGGTGGCTCTTGAGCGAGCGCGTCCCCTGGCGGGCTCCGGGGAGGCTGCCGTAGAGCGCGAAGCAGACCGCGTCGAGGATGCTCGTCTTGCCCGCTCCGGTGGGCCCGTTCAGGAGGAAGAGCCCATGCTCGGCAAGGGAGTCGAAGTCGATGGCCTCGTCACCGGCGAACGGTCCGAACGCGCTGATCTCGAGCCGGTGGAGCCTCACGCGCCCACCTCCGTGAGCCGCACCGAGTCGAGCGCCCCCTCCAGGGCTGCCCGTTCACTGGCGTCGGCACCGCGGCCGCGGACGTGCTCGAGGAATCCGCAGCACAGGTCCAGGTCGCTGCGCGCGGCGGCGAGCCGCTCGCTGTAGGTTGCCGTGGCCGCCTCGTCGCGGCCTGCGGGTTCGAAGGCGAGCGCGACGGTGAGGGGGAAGCGCGCGCGCAGCCGCTCCATGGCGGCGCGCGGACGCTCCGGGTCGGTGAGGGTGACGTGGCAGTACGCGGTCTCGGCGTCCGCATGGGACGGGTCGGACAGGAGGTCCTCGAGCGGTCCGCGCAGGACCGCGAGCCGGTGCCGGCTCACCCAGTCGACAGGTTCGATCGACGCGATCCCGTCCGGCCCGACGTCGAGCATCCACGCCCCCTTGGCCTGCCGCCATTCCGAGAACGAGTAGGCGAGCGGGGACCCCGAGTAGCGGATTGTCGGGGCGAGCTCCTGCCGCCCGTGCAGGTGGCCCAGGGCGGCGTAGTCGAAACCCTCGAAGACCCCCAGCGGCACGACGTCGAGGCCCCCCACCGAGAGCGCGCGCTCGCTCTCGCTCGGCACCCCGCCGCCGGCGAACGTGTGGGCCATGACGATCGAATGCACGGTGCCCGCGGCCCGCCGGGCCTCCAGGTCTGCCCTTGCCCTCCCGAGCGCCGCCGCGGTGACGGAGGCATGGCCGGGCGCGGACGCGCCGAGGAACTCTGCGACCAGGCGGGGCTCGAGGTACGGGAGCCCATAGACGGCGAGCTGGGCGCCGTCCCCGAGCGGAAGCAGCACGGGGTCCCCGATCTGGTCCAGGCGGGTGCGCAGGTGCACGCCCCCGCGCTCGAGGAGCCGGGAGCCGAAGCCGAGCCGCACCGCGGAGTCGTGGTTTCCGCTGGTGACGACCACCTGCGCGCCGGCGGCCGTGAGCCGCACGAGCGTCTCGTCGAGGAGCTCGACGACGTCGACGGCGGGCAGGGCCCGGTCGTAGACGTCCCCGGCGACGAGCACCGCTGCGACGTCCTCGGACTCCACGTGGGCCACGAGCGCATCGAGCCACTCGCGCTGCGCGCCGAGCATCCCGACGCCGTGGAAGGACCGGCCCAGGTGCCAGTCCGAGGTGTGGAGGATCTTCATGGTCGAAACGCTAGACGGTGGCACCGACACTTTTCGCGATGCCACCGCCTCGCACTCAGCGGTCCTTGTCGAAGAAGTCGCGTGCGTCGTCGTCGGCGGTGCGCTCCGGCGCCCGCTCGGTCTCCGGCGCGGGCTCAGCCGTCGCGGGGTCAGCCGCCGGTGCTGGTTCGGCCTCAGCCGCCGGTGCGCTCCCGGGCTCCCGCACCCCGGCGTCGCGGGCATCGCCTCGCCCGGCCTCCGCCGGGGCCACGGAGGTCTCGGAGACCCGGGTGCCGTCGTCGCGCGTCGCCTCGGCGGTCAGGTCCCCGACGCCGCCGGCCGTCGCGCCGTGCAGTTCGTCGGAGGAGCCGAAGCCCCGGAAGATGAGGCCCGTGAGGACCGCACCGAGGACGGGGGCGACCCAGAAGAGCCACAGCTGGCCGAACGCGTTGCCCTGGGCGAACACGGCGGTCGCGGTCGAGCGCGCCGGGTTGAGGGAGGCGTTGGTGATCGGGGCGATTGCCTGCACGAGGATCGACAGGCCCAGGCCGATCGCCCAGGGCGCCATGCCCTTGACGGCGCGCTTGCTGGTCACGAAGAGGATGATGGCCACGAACACGGCGGTCGCGACGACCTCGGCGAGGAGGCCGGCAGCCATCGGGAACTTGCTCGGCGAGAGGTCGTCGAACCCGTTCGAGAGCTGGGTGAAGATGGTCTGGGAACTGTTGCCGCTGCTCAGGCTCGGGAGCGTGCGGATGGTCACCCAGAGGATGAGCGTGCCGACCAGGCCGCCCACGAGCTGGGAGGCGATGTAGCCCGGCACCAGCCGCCAGTTGGTGCGGCCGGCCACCGCGAGCCCGAGGGTCACCGCCGGGTTGAAGTGGCCGCCCGAGATGTGCCCCACGGCGGCGATGCCCACGGCGATGCTCAGGCCGACGGCGAAGGGCGTCGGGATCGGCGCCGACGAGGGGCTGCTGAACAGCGCCACGCCGAGCCCTGCGTACGCGAGCAGGAAGGTGCCGAACGCCTCGGCGACGAGCTTGGCGACGACGCTGAACTCGGCCGGCGCCTTCACGGGCGTGGGCGCAGCCACGTCTGTGGTCATGAGGTCCTCTTTCGTGGAGTGTGGAAGTGCTCACGTGGGTGCCTGAGCGGGCCGCCAGCCCCGGGGGCAGGCCTCCAGCAGACTATCGCCTCGGACGGGGTGCCCCGAAAAGCGGCCCCGCCCCCGGCGCCCCGCGCGGGCCATCGGGGGCGGCGAACTTACTCTGGTCCCATGGATTCCCTGGACACCGGCCCCGGCGAGGCGTGGGGCCTCACCGACGTGATCACCCGGCTGCGCCGCACGCTCCGGGCGGGCGTGCGGGACGAGCTGCCCTGGGAGGCCCTGCCGATGGCGCAGGTGGAGCTCCTCCAGCGGCTCGCCGACGAGCCCGGACTCGGGGTGAGCGAGCTCGCGCAGCGGCAGAACCTTGCGAAGAACACGGTCAGCAACCTCGTGGCCCAGATGGCCTCCTCGGGGCTGCTCGAGCGCCGGCCCAGCGAGGCGGACCGCAGGGCTGTGGTGCTGAGCCTCACGGACGACGGCCACAGCCGCCTGGGGCACTGGCAGCAGGCCAACGAGAGGCGCATCCGCCGCGCCCTCGCCTCGCTCGCCGCCGAGGACCAGGACACGATCAACCGCGCGCTCCCGGCGCTGCGGGCCCTTGCATCCCGCATGGAGGCAGAGGCCGCCGGGGAGGCCTAGCAACGGGTTGCCCCCCCCGGGCGGCGTCGCGCGCTCGCCGAGTAGCCCCGCCCCGCCGGGCACCCCGCTCAGGCGGGCACCCCGCCCCGCCGGGCACCCCGCCCCACCGGACACCCCGCTCAGGCGATGTCGGAGAGGCGCGTGCGCTCGAGGAAGTAGACCACCGCGAGCGCCCCGGCCGTCGCCAGCATGGCGGGGACGAGCATCTCGGGGCTCATGCCGGTGAACTCGGACGCGAGGATCAGTCCGGTCATCGGCGCCCTCATGGTGCTCGCGAGGAAGGCCGCCGCGCCGACGAACGCGAACGCGGCAACGGAGGTCCCGGGCGCGAACGCGTTCACGACGCTTCCGAGCACGATCCCCAGCATCGCGCCGACCGCGACCGACGGAGTGAGCGTGCCGCCCGCCGCGCCGGCCCTGATGGTGGCGAGCGTGGTTCCCGTCTTCGCCACGAGGAGGATCCCGACGAGCGCGAGCGGCGCCATCGCCGAGAACGCGGTCTGGGCCGCGGCCTTGCCGTTCCCCACCACCTCCGGAAGCACCATCGCCACGGCGCCCACGGCGGCGAACAGCAGGGGCATGGTCCACAGGATCGACCGGCCGCGGGGGCGCGTGCCGGAAGCGTAGCGGGTGAGCCAGGTGAAGCCGGCGGCGCCGAGCCCGATCAGCGGCCCCGCTGCGAAGGACCAGCCGACGAGCGTCGGGGTGAGCTCCACCGGCGGCAGCGCGTACATCGGATCGGTGGGGACCACCAACCGGGCCACGGTCGCGGCGATCGCAGAGGTCGCGAACGCGGGCAGCAGGACCGCGAAGCTCACCTCGGCGAGGAGCACCTCCACGGCGAAGAGCGCCCCGCCGAAGGGAACGTTGTAGACCGCCGCGAGCCCGGCGCCGGCCCCGCAGGCCACGAGGATCCGCACCTCCCGGGCCGAGAGGCCCGCGGCACGCGAGACCTTCTCCGCGAGCAGCGCACCGAGCTCACGCGGTGCGGCCTCGCGGCCGATCGAGGCGCCGAGTCCCACGATCACCACCTGCAGCGCGGCGTTGGCCACGGTCGTGAACCACGGCATCGGCGTGCCCTTCGCGGCGTCCTCGACCGAGACGACGCGCCTCGCCCAGGTCCGCAGCGCCCACCAGCCCACGGCTCCGACCATGCCCGCAGAGACGAGCGCCGCCAGCCGCCGCCAGGGAGGCGCCTGGGTCGCGCCGTCGAGGAGGGACCCGCGCGAATAGCCGAAGGCGAGGTGCTCGAGCGCCTGTAGGGCGAGGTCGACGCCGATGCCCACCAGCCCCGCGCCGACGCCCACGGCGACGACGACCGCGGCCAGGCGCAGCAGCCGGCGCCCCTCCTGCCGGACCCCGTCGACGCTCACGGCGGCCCCATCAGCGGCCGCCGCGGACCCAAAGAAGTTCTGTCATAGAACTATTCTAGGCGGGGCCAGCGTCCTCCGCATCCCTGGCCGCGCTGCGGGCGGGATCGGCGCCCACTACGCTGTCAGCATGGACGTCCCCTCCCCCGCCTCCCGCATCCTCGGCTGTCTCGCGGGCACGGCCACGGCCGAGGCGGCAGCCCTCGCCGGATTCGGGCCCGAGAGGGGCGCCGCGTCCCCCGATCGGGGCACCACGCTGCCGCTCGGACCGGCCGGCCAGCTCACCCTCTTCACCGCCGACGCGCTGCTGGAGGCGATCGAGTGGGCCAACGACGGCGTGGCCGCGGACGAGGCCGCGTGCGTGTGGCTCGCCTCCCTGCGCTGGGCGGCTGTCCAAGGAGTCCCGCTCTCGCCCACCGCGCCCCTCGCCCAGCCCCGCTGGCTCGACGGGCAGGACGGCGTCCGGGTCCCCGCCGCCGTGCGGCCGGACTGGATCGGCTCGCTCGCCGACGGGCAGATGGGGACCTCCTCGCGCCCTGTGGGCCCGGCGTTCGACGACGCCGGCGCCGCCGCCCATGCGGCCCCCTTCGGTCTCGTCCCCCACATCCCGGCGGCCGCCGTGGTGAAGATGAGCGCAGACGGCGCCTTCCTGACGCATGGCACGCCCCGGGCGGTGCAGGCCGCCGTCGCGGTGGCGTCCATGACGCACTTCCTGTCCCTGGGCGCGGACGCGGCGACCGCGGCCGGGTCCGCGCGGGCGCAGATCGCCTCGCTGCCCACCCCCGATGCGGGCGTGCTGCACGCGTTCGACGCCGGTGCTCCCGCCGCGGAGGGCGGCGGAGCGGACGCCGCCGCGGCCCTCAGGGCTGCGCTCAGCGCGGTCCTCGCGGCCGAGAGCGCCGCCGAGGCCGGCGACTCCGAGCAGGCGGCGTTCGCCGCCGCCACCGAGCTCGCGGCGGTCGGCGGAGTCGACGCGGCCGCGATCGCGGGGGCCCTGCTGGGCACCCGCTGGGGCGCCGACGCGATTCCGGCCCCATGGGCGGAGCGGACGGCCGGCATGGGCGCGGCCGAGGGCCTCGCGGCCCGGTTCGCCAATGCCACAGGGGCCTGACGGGACAACCCGGACCTGACGGGCGACCCGGTCAGGCTGGGCGCGACTCAGCCCGCGCGGGACTCCGCCGCGGCTCCTGCCTCAGGACTTGCGGCGCCGCAGCGCGATGTCGCTGCAGGCCTCGCACGCCGAGGCGGGGACGAGTCCTGCCAGCTGGAGGCGGCCGAAGAGCCAGCAGCCGAGGCAGAACCCCGCGAATGCCTCGAGGGAGGCCGCGACGATCAGGACACCGAGGGCCGCCCAGGCTGCGCCCGCCAGCCCGCACGCGAACAGCACCGCCGCGGCGGTCGAGACCGCGGCCCCGATGCCCTGGGCGAAGCGCTTGGGCGGGCCTGCGACCAGCCGGGCGGAACCGAGGCGCGGCGCGATGACGTGCACCGCAAGGCGGCCGGCCGGCGAGTACCGCGGGCCGCCGGCCACCCTTAGCCAGAATCCGGCGGCGATGACCCACAGTCCCCATCCGGCCCCGGTGACGAGCCCCGTGGCGAGCACCGCCGTGCTCAGCACCACGATGATGCCCGCGGTGGACCTCGCGGCATACTCGTTCACCGGGTTCGGGAAGGCAAACGCCCGGGCCAGGAGCGACGGACGGGCCTGCACAGGTGCGACGAACTGGCCGCCCTGCGGCGCATCGAAGACAGACGGGGCAGCGGGGGACGTGGGTGCAGCCATGCGGATCATGCTAGGAACTCCGGCGCCAGCCCGCGAAGGAATGTTGCCCCGGATGACGGAGCCGCTAGGCTCAGGCGCTCGCCGCGGGCCAGTGGCCTCCGAGCATCTGGAGGAACTCGCCCTCGGAGAGCACCTCGACCCGCTGCCCCCTCTCCTGCAGCTGAAGGGCGCGTCTGGCCTTGGTCGTCACGCGGCCGGAGGCGAGGTCGGAGGCCACGAACCCGTCGCCCACCACGAGGAGCGTGGTCGCCCTCGTCACGGAGCTGGCCGGCTGCGCCCCGAGCTCGGCGGCCCGCGACTTCGCCTCGCTGCGCGGCATCCCCAGCGCCCCGGTGAAGACGATGCGGTGCCCGAAGAGCGGGTGGTGCGGGTCTGCTGCGGCGTTCGCGGGCGGGTTCGCCCCCTCCTGCGGCCACGGCGCCCAGGTGCGGCCCGCGCGGGGGCCGCCTCCCGCCGTCGTGCGCCCCGCCCCTGACGCGAGGCCCTCGAGGGCGCGGGCCGTGGCCGGGGAGTAGGGGTCGCCGGGAACGTACGCGGCCTGGCGCGGGAGGGCGAGGCCCACGGCGCCGTAGACGCCGGCCACGGTGTCGGCTCCGTGCCGGCCGGCGATGTCGATGAGGATGCCGGCGCAGGCCGCGGCATCCTCGGTGGCGTCGTGGTGGTGCTCGAGCGGCACTCCGGCTTCCCTCGCGGCGAACGGCAGCGAATGGGAGACGAGCCGGTAGGTCTTGCGCGAGAGGACCACGGTGCAGGCGTAGTCGTAGGCCGGGGCCCGGAGGCCGCTGACCTCGAGGGCCGAGCGGATCACGCCGAGGTCGAAGGCCGCGTTGTGGGCCACGAGGACGTCGTCGCCGATGAACCCGCCGATCTCGGCGAAGAGGTCACCGAACCGCGGGGCCCCCGCGACCATCTCTGGGGTGATGCCGTGGATGGCGACGTTGCGGGGGTCGAACGCATCGTGGCCGGCCGGGGGACGCATCAGCCACGAGGCCCGCTCCGTCACCCGCCCGCCGCGGACCCGGATGAGGCCGACGGAGCACGGGGACCCCCGGAACCCGTTGGCGGTCTCGAAGTCGATCGCGGTGAAGTCCAGGGCCACGCAGAGAGCTTAGCCGGGCGCTCGCCGCGCTCCGGCGACCGCCACGCGCCGGAGGCGTGCCGGCCCCTGTGGGCTGCCCCACTCCCCCGCCGCGGTGCGCCCCGGCCGGTACCCTTGGAGGGTGATCCCTGCTGCCCTGGCCGATGCCGCCTCCGTCCTGACGCTCGCCGTCCAGCCCAAGACCGCCTCGTTCCTGCCTGACTGGCTCAACCCGGATGTGTTCCTGCGCGACTCGCCGCTCGGACCCTGGGTGGTGCTCGTGGTGTGCGGGATCATCTTCGCCGAGACGGGCCTGCTCATCGGGTTCTTCCTCCCCGGCGACTCGATGCTCTTCACCGCGGGCCTGCTCGTCGCCACCGGCGCGATCCGGTTCAACCTGTGGCTCCTGGCCCTGCTCGTGGTCGTCGCGGCGATCATCGGCAACCAGTGCGGCTACCTCATCGGCGCCAAGGCCGGCCCCGCCATCTTCAACCGTCCAGACTCCCGCCTCTTCAAGCGGGAGAATGTCGACAAGGCCCATGCCTTCTTCGCCAAGCACGGCGGCAAGGCGCTCATCCTCGCCCGCTTCGTGCCGATCATCCGCACGTTCGTGCCCGTGATCGTGGGCGTGGCGGGCATGAGCCGCACGCGGTTCTTCCTCTACAACGTGATCGGCGCCGTGCTCTGGGGCGGCGGCGTCACCCTCTTGGGCGCCTGGCTCGGCCAGTACGCGTGGGTGGGCAAGAACATCGACCTCATCTTCGTCGCGATCGTGCTCGTCTCAGTGCTCCCGATCGTCATCGAGTTCCTCCGCGGCCGCTCCGCCGGGCGTCAGGCGACCGCGTTCGGCACCGACCCCGTGGACGAGTTCATCGAGGAGCACGAGCCGGTCGAGGAGCGCAAGACCAACCCCGACTGGAAGTAGCCCGCCAGGGTGCTGCGCGGCTCAGCCGCGCAGCACCTCGACGATGGCCGGCAGCAGCGCCCGGAACGCGTGCCCGCGGTGGCTGATCTCGTTCTTCTGCTCACGGCTCAGCTCCGCGACGCTCACCTCCAGGCCCGCAGGCAGCAGGATGGGGTCGTAGCCGAAGCCGCCCTCGCCGCGCGGCTCGCGCAGCAGCGTGCCGGGCATCTCCCCCAGCTCGACCGTCTCGTAGCGGGTCCCGCCCTCCCCCGGCACGGCGAGCGCCGCCGCGCACACGAACGCCGCCTGCCGGTGCTCGTCGCGGACGTCGCCGAGCTGGGCCAGGAGCAGTTCGAGGTTCGCCCGGTCGTCGCCGTGGCGGCCGGCCCAGCGCGCCGAGAAGATGCCGGGCGCCCCGCCGAGGACCTCGACGGCCAGGCCCGAGTCGTCAGCGATGGCGGGCAGCCCCGTGGCCTCGGCCACCGCGCGCGCCTTCTTCAGCGCGTTCTCGGCGAACGTCACGCCGTCCTCGACGACGTCGGGGCCGCTCACCGCGCCCGCGTCGACCACCTGGGTGTCCACGTCGAGGCCCGGGACCTGGCCGCGCAGCAGGTCGCGCAGCTCCTTGAGCTTGCCCTGGTTGTGGGTGGCGAGCACGAGCCGCGGCGCCGGGACGGACGACGGCGAGCGGTCGCCGTCGTGCGCAGCGCCCACCGCAGCGCCTCCCTGCTCCTCCGCACCGGCTCCGCCGATGCCGGCAGCGCTCACCGCAACGCCTCAGACAGGGTGTCCCGCTGGATGTCCGCCAGCTGGGCGGTCCCCAGGAGGGCCAGGTCCAGGAGGCTGTTGAGCTCGTCGCGGTCGAACGGGGCGCCCTCGGCGGTGCCCTGGACCTCGACGAACTTGCCCGAACCGGTGACCACGACGTTCATGTCAGTCTCCGCCCGCACGTCCTCGACGTAGGGCAGGTCCAGCATCGGCACGCCGTCGATGATCCCCACCGACACGGCGGAGACCGTGTCCACGAGCGGCTCGGCGCCGCGCTCCACGAGGCCCTGCTCCTTCGCCCAGCGGACCGCCTCGGCGAGCGCCACGAAGGCGCCGGTGATCGCGGCGGTGCGGGTGCCGCCGTCGGCCTGGAGGACGTCGCAGTCGAGGACGATCGTGTTCTCCCCGAGCGCCTTCGTGTCGATGATCGAGCGCAGCGACCGGCCGATCAGCCGGGAGATCTCGTGCGTGCGGCCGCCGATGCGGCCCTTGACCGACTCGCGGTCCGAGCGGGTGTTGGTGGCCCGCGGGAGCATCGCGTACTCGGCCGTGACCCAGCCCCTGCCCTCGCCCTTGAGCCAGCGCGGCACACCCTCGGTGAACGAGGCGGTGCACAGCACGCGCGTGCTGCCGAACTCGATGAGGGCCGATCCCTCGGCCTGCTTCGACCAGCCGCGGGTAATCGAGATGGGCCGGAGCTGGTCGGGCGTGCGGCCGTCGGCGCGCGCGACGGAAGGAGTTCCAGGGGTGCTTGGGGTCATGGGACCAGCTTATAGACTCGCCGCATGGTCGCCGAAGTCCCCACCCTCGCCCTGCCCAACGGAACCGAAGTCCCCGTGCTCGGCCAGGGGACGTGGTACCTCGGGGGCTCCCCGTCGGCCCGGGCCGAGGAGGTCCGCGCCCTCCGTTCTGGCCTCGACGCGGGCCTGAGCCTCATCGACACGGCCGAGATGTACGGCGACGGGCGGGCCGAGGAGCTCGTCGGGGAGGCCATCGCCGGCCGGCGCGACGAGGTGTTCCTCGTGAGCAAGGTGCTGCCGTGGAACGCGACGGCCCGCGGCACGGCCGCCGCGCTCGAGGGCAGCCTCCGCCGGCTCGGGACCGACCGGCTCGACCTCTACCTCTACCACTGGCGGGGGAGCGCTCCGCTGGCCGAGAGCATCGGGGCGCTCCAGCGGCTCCAGGAGGACGGCAAGATCCTCGCGTGGGGCGTGAGCAACCTCGACCCGGACGACCTCGACGAGCTCGCGGCCCTCCCCGGCGCAGCGGGCCCGTCCGGCGTCCAGACCGACCAGGTCCTGTACAACCTCGGCCGGCGCGGGATCGAGGCGGACCTCCTGCCGCGGCTGCGGCGCGAGGGCGTGCCGGTCATGGCGTACTCCCCCATCGAGCAGGCCCGGCTGCTCGGCCATCCGGCCCTCGCCGCCGTGGCGGGCAAGCACGGCGTCGACGAGGCGGCCGTCGCGCTCGCATGGGTGCTGCGGGTCCCGGGCGTCATCGCGATCCCGAAGGCGGGCACCGCCGAGCACGTGCTCTCCAACCGGGCTGCCCTCGAGGTGGTGCTCGACGAGACGGACCTCGCCGAGCTCGACGCCGCGTTCCCGCCCCCGCGCGGGCCCGTCCCGCTGGAGATGCTCTAGCGCCGGGTCCGGGTACCCCTCCGGGCTCAGACGGTGTAGTGGACCCCCGCGACCGCAACGGCGATCGGGCCCCCGTACGCCTTCTGCGCTTCGGCCACGGAGCGGTTCGCGTCGTTCCACACCGGAAGGTGGGTCAGCAGCAGGCGCTTCGCGTCGGCGTCGTGCGCGGCCTGCCCAGCGCGCAGGCCGGTGAGGTGGACGCCGTCGATCGCGTCGTCGCGGCCCTCGTGGTAGGCCGCCTCGCAGAGGAAGAGGTCGCACTCCCGCGCCGCCTCGACGAGCCCGGCGCACGCGTCGGTGTCGCCCGAGTAGGTCAGGACGCGCCGCTCGGCATCGCCTGCGCCGCCGGGCTCGGTGCACTCGATGCGCAGCGAGTACGCCTCGTCGATGGGGTGCCGTGCCGGGAACGCGGTGAAGCGGAAGGGGCCGAAGTCGACCGGCTCCCCCGCGGCCCAGTCGTGGAACTCGAAGTCCTCGTCGAGGTCCATCTCCGGCTGCATGTCGATCGCGGTCGTGATGCGCTTCTTCGTCGCTGCGGGCCCCCACACCGGGATCCGGCCGGCCGCCCAGCCGTTCGGGTCCCAGTGGACGGCCACGTGCAGGCCGGTGAGGTCCATGCAGTGGTCTGGGTGGAGGTGGCTCAGGAGGACGCCGTCGACGTCGCTGAGGTCGAGGTAGCGCTGGAGCACGCCGAGCGCGCCGGAGCCGAGGTCGAGCAGGATCCGCCAGTCCCGCTCGCCGTCGTTGGCCGTGACGAGATAGCACGAGGCGGGCGAACTCGGACCGGGGAACGAGCCCGAGCAGCCGACGATGGTGAGCTTCACGGTGCCATCCTGCCCGCGTCGCGGCGGGCGAAGTGGGAGATCCGGGCCGACCCGCCGCGCGCCCGCGCCTCCTCGAGCATCGCCGGGGTGATGGTGGCCAGGCTCGCCGTCGGGTAGCGGGCGGCCACGTGGTCCGCGTGCTCCACGCCCTGGACCTCGGGCCCGAGGAACCGGCGCGCGAGGGCCTCGAACTGCACGGGGTCCCCGGTGGCCACGAAGCGGTGCACGGGCGGGGTGCTGCCGGTGCGCGCGAGTCCGTGCCGCATGAGCGCCCGGTAGACGTCCTTGGCCGTCTCCTCCGCGCTCGAGACGAGCGTCACACCCTCCCCCATGACGTAGGAGATGACTCCGGTCAGGAGCGGGTAGTGGGTGCAGCCGAGCACGAGCGTGTCGACGCCGGCGGCCTTGAGCGGGGCGAGGTAGCCCTCGGCTGCCTCGAGGAGCTCGGGCCCGGTGGTGACGCCCGCCTCGACGAACGGGACGAAGTCCGGGCACGCCGCAGAGGTGATCTGCAGGTCAGGGGCCGCGGCGAACGTGTCCTCGTAGGCACGCGAGCCCACCGTGGCGCTCGTGCCGATCACGCCGACCCGGCCGTTCCGGGTGGCGGTCACGGCGGCGCGCACCGCCGGCTGGATCACCTCGATGACGGGGATCCCGTACCGCGCCGTGTAGCGCTCGCGCGCGTCCCGCAGCACCGCCGCGGTCGCCGAGTTGCAGGCGATGGTCAGCGCCTTGACGCCGGAGTCGACGAGCTCGTCCATGACCCCGAGGGCGAACGCCCGGACCTCCGCGATCGGCAGCGGCCCGTAGGGGCCGTGAGCGGTGTCGCCCACGTACACGATCGACTCCTGGGGCAGCTGGTCGATGACGGCGCGGGCCACGGTGAGGCCGCCCACGCCGGAGTCGAAGATGCCGATGGGGCGCTCCGAGCGCGGCAGCTCGCCCAGGGGGCCGTGCTCGGCCGGGGATTCCGGCTCACTCATGGCCGCTCCCCTGGGAGCGCACCCGGCGGGCGTCGAGCATCGCCTCCACGAGGGTCGTCTGGAGCCATGTCACGAAGTTGTACACGAGAGCAAGGTACGCCTCGACGTCCTCGGCCGCCGACCAGTCCGTGATCGCGTGGACCTTCTCGGCGTCCTCCTCGCTGCGGATCCCAAGACGCGAGGCGAGGACAAGGCGGACATCGTTGAGCGCCGTCGACCAGTGCTGCGCGGCGGCGTCGTCGAGCACGAGGTGGCGGGACTCGAGGGAGAGGGAGGCCGCGCGGAGGGCGCCGGCCTTGCCCTCGCGCAGGGACCGCTCCGTCAGGCGCCGGAAGTCGAGCGCCGCCTCGGGGTCGTCCTTGAAGGCGTTGGGCAGCAGCCGGGCGAGCGCGGGATCCTCCGGCTCGGCGGCGTGGGGGGACAGCCCCACGAGGGCCTCGAGGGGGTCCTGGTCGCCGGCGCCGGTATCGAGCATGCCGATGACGTCGTCGAAGAGCCCGCGCAGGAGCTCACGCTCCGGCTCCTCGAGCCGGCCGGTGATGCCCCGGCGTCCGTAGGTGAACGGCTCAGCCATGCTCGCCGGACCTCTCCACCGTGGCCCACAGGCCGTAGGTGTGCATCGCGACGGCATGCTGCTCGACCGCCTCCTTCGAGCCGTGGCTCACGATCGAGCGCCCCTCGGTGTGGACCTGCAGCATGAGGGCGTCGGCCTTGGCCTCGGAGTAGCCGAAGTAGGACTGGAACACGTAGCTGACGTAGCTCATGAGGTTGACCGGATCGTTCCAGACCACGAGGTTCCACGGGGTCAGCCGTGCGGCATCCTCCCGCGCCTCGATCTGCCCGGCGACCTCCTGGGAGGGCTCGGTGGCGACGCTGATGCTCATGCGCTCCATTCTAGGCAGGCCTTCCGACGCCCCGGCCGCCGCCGCGGCCGGGACTGCCGGAGCCTGCCCTATAGAGTGGCACCGTGACCGATCCGAGTCCCTGGGCCCCGCCCCGCACGTCCCTGTTCACGGACCACTACGAGCTCACGATGCTCCAGGCCTCCCTCCACTCCGGGGCCGCCCACCGGCGCTGCGTCTTCGAGGCGTTCGCCCGCCGTCTCCCGGACGGGAGGCGGTACGGCGTCGTGGGCGGCACCGGGCGCCTGCTCGAGGGCATCACGGCCTTCCGCTTCACGGACGAGGAACTCGGCTTCCTCGAGCGCGCGAACGTGGTCAACAGCCAGACGCTCGACTACCTCGCCGGCTACCGATTCTCCGGCGACGTCTACGGCTACGCCGAGGGCGAGGCGTACTTCCCCAACTCCCCGATCCTCATCGTCGAGTCCACATTCGCCGAGGCCTGCATCCTCGAGACCTACGTCCTCTCGGTGCTCAACCATGACTCCGCGATCGCCTCCGCGGCCTCGCGGATGACGACGGCGGCCGGCGGCCGCCCCTGCATCGAGATGGGCTCGCGGCGCACGCACGAGGAGTCCGCCGTCGCCGCCGCCCGGGCAGCCGTGATCGCCGGATTCGCGAGTACGTCCAACCTCGAGGCCGGGCTCCGCTACGGCATCCCGACCGTGGGCACCGCGGCCCACTCGTTCACCCTCCTGCATGACACCGAGCGCGACGCGTTCGAGGCCCAGATCGCCTCCATGGGGCCGGGTACCTCACTGCTGGTGGACACGTACGACGTCGAGCGGGCCGTGCGCACGGCGGTCGAGATCGCCGGCGAGAGGCTCGGGGCCGTGCGCCTCGACTCGGGAGACCTGATCGAGCAGGCGCACTCGGTCCGCCGGCTGCTCGACGAACTGGGCAACGTCAACACCCGGATCATGGTCACCTCGGACCTGGACGAGTATGCGATCGCGGCGCTCCAGTCCGCGCCCGTGGATGCCTACGGCGTGGGGACCTCGCTCGTCACCGGGTCCGGGGCGCCGACCGCGTCCATGGTGTACAAGCTCGTGAGCCATACCGACGAGGCGGGGCACGAGGTCTCGGTCGCCAAGGCCTCGAAGAACAAGGCCAGCGTCGGCGGCCGCAAGTACGCCCTCCGGCGGCTCGATGACCGGGGCCGGGCGACGCAGGAGATCATCGGCGTGGGGCACCGGCCGCACGACGACGGCAACGACCGGCCGCTGCTCGAGCACTTCATCGCCGGGGGCGAGCTCAAGCCAGGCTGGACGGGGCCCGAGGGCGTGTCCCGTGCCCGCGAGCGGCACGCGGCCTCCCTCGCCGAGCTGCCCTCGTCGGTTCAGCGCATGCACCGCGGCGAGGCGGCGATCCCGACGGTGTACGAGGAGTCCTGACCCGTGGGGAGTCAGATCCTGACGCAGCGCGTCACGAAGCCGCTGCGCCTCGTCGTTGTGGTGTGCGCCTTCGTATTGGATGACCAGTCTGAGGTGCGTGTAGCCCATATCGCCGGATGGCGAATACGGGTCGAGCGGCCGGAGTGAGATCTGAAGCTCCGGCTCAGGCAGTCCCTCCGCGATGATGGCCTGGCGGAGCAGCGACTCGGGGACCGAATCGGCCCCGATGCGGATGTGCTCGAGCGCCGACCGCGCCAGACCGACACCCTTCATCCACACGTGGGAGTCCAGCATTTCCCGCAGTTCGGCCACAGTCGTCATGGGCTGGTCGCGGCCGCCCTCGAGCTCTGGGCGGGGACGACGGATGAGCTGGTCGCCGAGCGCGATCCGGAACTCCTCCCCGAGCTCGACGGCGAGGTCCAGCCAGGTCCGCGCCGGTGTGGTCATGAGTATGCCGCCGACGTGATGCAGCTCACCCGGCTGCACCCGCGTGTGGTGACCTGCCACGCCGACGCGCCTGACCCGGGGCAGGTGTGCGGGCTTGCTCACGTGGATCAGCGCGTGGTCAGCGACCCACGGTGGCAGGAACATCCCTTGGAGCGCCGCCGCTGTCCGGTGCGAGATCCACGCGTCGGGAGTGACCGCGAGAAGGATCCCGGCGCGTTCCCCGAGCGTCGAAGGTCGCCCAGCCTCTGCGTAGATGCCGCGGCTCCAGCGCTCAAGGTCCTGCGCGCGCAGCCTGCTCAGGCTGACGCCCGCAGCGAGGGCATCATGGTAGGTGAAGGCCCGATCCCGAAAATCGGCTGGCAGGTCCTCGCGTATGCTCACGCGTTCAGTCTGCTGCAGGCTCCCTCGGAGCTGCCAAAGTTATCCACAGGAACCCGCAGGAGGTGACCTCCAGAAGGTGGCTCCCAGAAGGTGGCCGCAGCAGGGGGTGAGGTCAGGCCAGGGCGATGCCGGAGGCCTCGAGCTCCTCGTACGTGGGAGCGAGGTCCTCGGCGATTCCGGCACACAAGCCGGTGAGCACCCGGGTCGCATATCCGGACCGCGCGGCGTCGAGCGCCGTGGCCCTTACACAGTAGTCCGTGGCGATCCCGGCAACGTCGACTGCAGCGATGCCGTGGTCGCGCAGCCATTCGTCGAGGGTCGCCGAGTCATCCGAATCTCCGGCTGCGTCGCCGTACTGGGCGAGGTGTCCCTCGAAGCCGGAGTAGGCGGCGGCGTACTGCCCCTTCCGGAACATCGCGTCGGCACCTGCAATGTCGAGGTCCGGGTGGAACTCGGCTCCGCGGCTACCCGCCACACAGTGCGGGGGCCACGAGTCGACGAAGTCCGGGTGGTCGGAGAAGTGGTGCCCCGGATCGACGTGCCAGTCCTGGGTGGTGACCACGGCGTCGTAATCCGACGCGTGCTCGGCGAGGAACGAGGTGATCCGTGCGGCGACGGCCGCTCCGCCGTCCACCGCGAGGGATCCTCCTTCACAGAAGTCGTTCTGGACGTCGACGATCACGAGTGCGCGGGAGGTGCCCATGGCACTATTGTGACCCTTCACCACCGCCGGAGACCCACAGGAGGTGACTCCCAGAACGTGACCCGCAGGAGGTGACCCGCAGGAGATGACCCGCAGGAGGTGACTTCCAGACCAGAGGGCGGCCTCGGGCTGGGCCTGGGGGCCCGGGGTCAGGCGCGGCCCACGAACCAGTCGGCCAGCTTGGAGAGCCTCGCCTTGAGCTGCGCCTCGTCCGCCTGGGCCACGGCTGGCCCGCCGCACAGCTCGCGCAGCTTGTTGTGCACCACGCCGTGCGGGGTGCCCGTCCGTGCGCTCCACGCCGAGACGTTCTTGGCCAGCTCGTTGCGCAGGTCCATGAGCCGGCGGTGGTCCGGCACGCCGGCGGGAGAGGACGTGGGCCTGGAGCCCCGCCGGGACACCTGCTCCTGCTGCCGCTGCCGCAGCAGGGTGGCGACCTGGTCGGCGTCGAGCAGGCCGGGGATGCCGAGGAAGTCGAGCTCGTCGTCGGAGCCGACGTCGCCGCCCATCCCGAACTCGCCGCCGTCGAAGAGGACGCGGTCGAACGCGGCCTGGGACTCGAGCGCCTCGTACTTGCCCTTGACGAGGGTGTCGGAGGCCTTCTCCTCGCGGTTGGCCTCGTCCATGAGGGACTCCTCGAGGTCCATGAGCCCGTCCTCGCCGCTCGAGGGGCGGTCGAGGGCGTGGTCCCGCTCGGCCTCCATCGAGTTGGCGAGCGCCATGAGCTGGGGCACGGAGGGGAGGAAGACCGACGCCGTCTCCCCCCGCCGCCGCGCGCGGACGAAACGGCCCACGGCCTGGGCGAAGAAGAGCGGGGTCGAGGTGGAGGTCGCGTACACGCCGACCGCGAGGCGCGGGACGTCCACGCCCTCGGACACCATGCGCACGGCCACCATCCAGCGCTGCGCCCCGGCGGAGAACTCCTCGATCTTCCCCGAGGCCTTGGCGTCGTCCGAGAGGATGACCGACGGCGACTCGCCCGTGATCTTCTTCAGGAGCCCGGCGTAGGCGCGGGCGTCCTCGTGGTCGGTCGCGATGACCAGGCCGCCGGCGTCGGGCACCGTGCGCCGCACCTCGGTGAGGCGGCGGTCCGCGCCGGCGAGGACGGCGGGGATCCACTCCCCCTGCGGGTTCAGCGCGGTCCGCCACGCCTGGGCGGTGACGTCCTTCGTGACGGCGGCCTCGCCGAGGGAGGCCGCCATCTCCTCGCCGGCGCTCGTGCGCCAGCGCATCTGGCCCGAGTACGCCATGAAGATGACCGGCCGCACCACGTGGTCGCGCAGGGCCTGCCCGTAGCCGTACGTGTAGTCCGCCTTCGAACGGCGGATGCCGTCCTTGTCCTCGGCGTACTCGACGAAGGGGATGGGCGAGGTGTCGGACCGGAAGGGCGTGCCGGTCAGCGCCAGGCGCCGCACGGCGGGGTCGAACGCCTCGCGCAGTCCGTCGCCCCACGAGAGGGATTCGCCGCCGTGGTGGATCTCGTCGAGGATCACCAGGGTGCGCGCCGCCTCCGTCTTGGCCCGGTGCAGGAGCGGCTTGCTCGCGACCTGGGCGTAGGTGACGGCGACGCCCATGAATCCGCGCCCGTGCTGGCCGTCGGCATTCTTGAAGTTGGGGTCGATGGCGATCCCGACGCGGGCCGCGGCGTCCGCCCACTGGCGCTTGAGGTGGTCGGTGGGGGCGACGATCGTCACCCGGTTGATCTGACCGCGCTCGATCAGCGTCGAGGCGACACGCAGCGCGAACGTCGTCTTGCCGGCGCCGGGCGTCGCGACCGCGAGGTAGTCCTTGGGCGCGCGCTCGAGGTACTTCTCGAGCGCGTCCTGCTGCCAGGCACGCAGCTTGGGAGCGGTGCCCCAGGCTGCGCGCTCGGGGTAGGCGGGGGGAAGCGCCGCGGGAGAGGCCTGCGGGAGCGGGGCGCCGCCGTCGGCCGCGGAGGATCCGGCGTTCGACGACGACGGTCCACCGAAGAGCGTTTCCCTCACGCGAGGTCCTCGTCGGCCGCCGACGCCACGGCCGAGGGCACGGCGGATCTCGCGCCGGCGAAGGCCGACAGGAACGCGGAGAGGGTCAGGGCGGCGGCCAGGAGGGCGAAGACGCCGGGCCCGGGAACGGCCTCCGGCGTCAGCAGCAGCGAGTACAGCGTTCCAGCTCCGGCGGTTCCCATCACTCCACCGAGCATATCGGCCATCTGCAGCGAGGCCGAATTGCGCCCCCGGTCCGCGGCCTCGCTCAGGTCGAGGACGAGCACGGAGGTCGTGGTCGTGGCGAGCCCCATCCCGCACCCCGCGAGGAACCAGGCGACGGCCAGGAGCCACGGCGCGGCGGTGGCGGCGACCACGCCCGCGATCGAGCCGAGCCCCACGGTCAGGACCACGGAGCCGAGCACGAGGAAGGTCGGCTTGCCGAGCCAGCCGCGCGCCTGCACGAACGAGCCGACCGTCCAGCCGAGCGCCCCGCCGGTGAGCGCGAGCCCGGCGACCGAGGGCTCGAGCCCGTAGGCGTCGACCAGCATGAGGGGGATGAACGCCTCGGCGCCGAAGAACGCGAGCGTCAGGAGGCCGCGCACCACCATGACGGCGGGCAGTCCCCTGGCCACGCGGGCCACCCCGCGCGGCATGAGCCGGGGCGCCGCCGCTGCGACCGCGGCCACCCCGCAGAGCACGACGGCGGCGAGCAGCGCCGGCGGGACGGTGGCCCTCGCGCCGGGGTCGGTCCAGGACTGGGCGGCCCACTGGGCCGCCGCGACGCCCGCGGCGAGGACCACGCCCAGGAGGGCGCGGCGTCGTCCCTCGCCCGCTGCGAGGGAGGTCTCCTCCGGCGCCCCGAGCCCGCGGACGCGCGGCCAGACGAGCACGACGGCCACGATGACGATGGGGGCGACGCCGAAGAACACCCACCGCCAGCTCGCATGCTGGGCGAGCAGTCCGGAGATGTAGGGCCCCACGAGGGACGGGAGGACCCAGGCAGCGGAGAACCAGCTGAACAGGACGGGCTGGAGGGCCGAGGGCAGCGCCTGCCCGATGATCACGTAGAGCGGGACGATCATGAAGCCGGTGCCCGCGCCGGAGACCATGCGCCCGAGCGTGAAGACGCCGAAGTCCCACGCCCCGCCAGCCAGCAGGAGGCCGCCGGTCATGAGGACGAGCCCGACCAGGAGCGAGGGCCGCGGGCCGGCCCGGTCGCACCACGGGCCCGCGGCGGCGGTGGCGGCCAGGGACGCGGTGAGGAAGAGGGAGAAGGCGAGGCCGTAGGCCCGCTGCCCGCCGAGGTCGGCGGCGACCACGGGCATTGCGGTCGTCACGGCCATCGCCTCGAAGGCGCTGCACGTGACGATCGCCAGGAGGCCCACCACGAGGCCCCGGTACGCGGCGGACAGGAGCCCCCGCGGGCGCGGCGAGGACGCGTCAGGCCCGTGGGGCCCCTCCCCCACAGGCGCCGTCACGGGATCATGGCTGGTTGTCGTCGTTGCTCGGGCGCAGGCCCTCGTAGATCTCCTTGCACGTGGGGCACACGGGGAACTTCTTGGGGTCCCGGCCGGGCGTCCAGACCTTGCCGCACAGGGCGATCACGGGCTCGCCGGTGAGGGCGGACTCCATGATCTTCTCCTTGCGCACGTAGTGGGAGAAGCGCTCGCGGTCGCCCGGCTCGAGCTCCTCGCGCAGCTCCTCGCGCTCGATCGTGGCGGTGGAGCCGCCGAGGCCGGGGTCGCGGGGGTCGTCGGCGAACGGGTCCGGGGGCATGGTGCTCATGGGTCCATGCTAGCCCCGGCGGGCAGGGCCGCCCCAGTCACAGCCCCCCTGCCACGAGGGCTTGTTGTCGTAGATGTGGCGGTAGTAGTCGGCGAGGTCCAGCGCGGAGGCGGCGGCCTCGTCCACGACCACCGTGGTGTGCGGGTGGAACTGCAGGACGGACGCCACGCACATCGCGGTGACCGGCCCCTCCACGAGCCCGTGCACGGCCTCGGCCTTGAGGGCACCGGTCGCCACGAGCACCACGTGGCGGGCGGCCATGATGGTCCCGACGCCCTGGGTCACCACATGGTGCGGCACCTCGTCGTGGGAGGAGAAGAACCGCGCGTTGTCGCGTCGGGTCTGCTCGGTGAGGGTCTTGATGCGCGTTCGGGAGGCCAGCGAGGACCCCGGCTCGTTGAAGCCGATGTGGCCGTCGGTTCCGATGCCGAGGATCTGGAGGTCCACTCCCCCGGCATCGACGATGGCCTGCTCGTAGCCGGCGCACGAGGCCTCGAGGTCGGCCGCGGCCCCGTCGGGGCTGTGGACGCGCGCGGGGTCGATGTTGACCCGGCCGGCGAAGTCGCGGCGGATCACGGAACGGTAGGACTCGGGGTGGTCCGCCGGCAGGCCTACGTACTCGTCGAGCGCGAAGGCCCGCGCGCGGGAGAAGTCGAGCCCCTCCTGGGCGTGGAGGCGGGCGAGCTCGTCGTAGACGGGCAGGGGCGAGGACCCGGTCGCGAGGCCGAGCACGGCCTCGGGCCGGCGCCGCAGCAGGGCCGCGACGGCGGACGCCGCCGTCCTGCCGGCCTCGCGTGCGTCCTTGACGATGACGACTTCCATGGTGGGCTCTCCCGTCGCTCGCTGGCGTTGCATCCGGCGGTGCGCCGCCGATCACCGCACCCGGACGAGGCTCGCGTACAGCTCGGGCCCGCGGGCGTCCATGAGGCGGCCGCCGAGGACCACCCCTGCGGCGAGCAGCGCGCCGCCGAGCAGCACGCCCGCGCCGAGGGCCGCCCAGGCGAAGCCCGCGGCGCCGGTCGCCGCCGCGAGCACCGTGAGGATGACCTCGGGTGCCGCGAGGACCCCGAGTGCGGCGATGCCGCCGAACTGGACGAGGAAGGTCTGGGCGCTGTTGCCGGCGGGCTTCTTGAACGGGCTCTCCCCGGGCAGCGGCACGGCCACCGTGTACCGCGCCGAGACCACGGAGGACAGTCCGACGCCGCTGAGCAGCACCCCGAGCGCGAGCCCGAGGAGCGCGGGGAAGAGGCCCCAGTCCCGCGCCAGGGCGAAGGGGACCGCGCTGATGAGCGCCACGGCCGGGAGGGCGAACAGCAGCAGCGCCCCGGCGCGCCCGAGCCGGTCGGCCCAGCCGCGCACCCCCGCGGCCAGGTGCATCGAGAAGGCTGTCGAGTCGTAGGAGACGTCGGCGGAGATGGACCAGGCCAGGACGAAGGCGGAAATGGGCCCGGCGAGCGGGAACGGCCCCTCGAGCACCGAGCCGGAGCTGTGCCGGCCGGCCACGGAGGCGACGTAGAGCACCACGGGCAGCAGCGGCACCACGATGAGCCCGGTCGTGTACCTCGGGTCGCGGATCCAGTAGGTGAGCGCGCGGGCCGCGACGGCGCCCGCCGGCGACGCGGGCATCCAGCCGAAGGCCCCGAGGCCGCGGCGCGGTGCCGGCGCGCGCCCGGAGGCGCGGCTTCCGGGGTTCTCGAGGGCGCGTGCGAGCGCCCAGGACCACCCCCAGGCCGCGAGGAGGAGCGCTGCGGCGGTGATCAGCAGCTTCGCGGCCGCCTCCCCCAGCCGGCCCTCGGCCGCGGCGGCCGGCGCCGAGAAGGCCGAGCCGAGCGGGGTCCAGCCGAGTACGGCAGCGGCCCGGGCGACGGCGGTGCTGCCGCCCTCGCCGATGCCGCGCGCGAGCAGCGAGATGCCGGGGCCGAGGAACATGATCGGCACGATGAAGAGGATGCGGCTCACATCGCGGAACCGGCGCGAGGACGCCAGCTCCGCCGCGACGCTCGCCACGAGGCGGCTGGCCACCACGCACAGCGCGAGCGCGAGCAGCGCCCCCAGTACGGCCACCGCGACGACGAGGCCGCCGCGGGCCCACGTCACGATCGTCCCGGCGAGCGCGAGCGCGGTGCACACGCCCGGCACGCCGATGAGCCCGGCGGCGGCCTGCCCGACGAGGAGCTGCCGCAGCGGGATGGGGTACAGAGCGAACCGGGCCGGGTCCAGCGTGAGGTCGATTCCCGAGAGCAGGATGGGGGTCAGCGCCCAGCCCACCACGAGCAGGGAGCCGGCGAGCACCAGCACGGTCTCAGCCAAGGCGGTCGGGACCGCCCTGAGGGCCACGAGCCCCACGAGCGCGAGCGCGAGGATCCAGAGCCCGTACAGGGCGCCGACGATCACGCCCACCAGCTGCCAGGGGCTGCGTCGGAGGCCGTTGCGCAGCAGGGTCAGCTTGAGCCGGATCAGGTGTGCAACCACGACAGTCCCCCGTCCGCCCGGGTCCGCCCACGAGCTGGACGAACCGGTCCTCGAGGGAGGCCCCCGCGCGGACCTCGTCCACGGTCCCGGCTGCGAGGATCCGGCCCTGGGCCACGACGGCGACGTGGTCGCACATGCGCTGCACGAGGTCCATGACGTGGCTCGAGACGACGACGGTGCCGCCCGAGCTCACGAAGTCGGCCAGGATGGTGCGGATCCCGGAGGCAGAGATGGGGTCCACCGACTCGAAGGGCTCGTCCAGCACGAGGACTCTCGGCGCGTGGACGAGGGCCGCGGCGAGGGCGATCTTCTTGGTCATGCCGGCCGAGTAGTCCACCACGAGCGTGCGGGCGGCATCGGCGAGGTCGAAGGCCTCGAGCAGGTCGCGGGCTCGCCCGGCAACGGTGGCTCGGTCCATGCCCCGCAGGAGCCCCGCGTAGGTCAGCAGCTGCTCCCCGCTGAGCCGGTCGAAGAGCCGCACGCCGTCCGGGAGCACCCCGAGCAGGCGCTTCGCGCCGAGCGGGTCGGCCCAGACGTCCACGCCCAGCACGGCGGCCGTGCCGACGTCCGGCCGGAGCAGTCCCGTGGCCATGGAGAGCGTGGTCGTCTTCCCCGCCCCGTTCGGCCCGACCAGGCCGTAGAACGAGCCGGCGGGCACGTCGAGGCTGATCCCGTTGACGGCTGGCTTGCCGCCGAAGGTCTTCACGAGGCCCCGGAGGGAGAGCGCGGCGGGCGCGGCCGGGCTGGGAGCTTCCATGCCACCACGCTAGCAAGGCCGGTCACGCTGGGGATGAGCCCCGAGGATGAGGATCGGCTCAGCCTTGAGGATGACCCCGCGCACTGGCTCCAGAAGTGGATGGCTTCGGAAGAGGATCAGCTCCAGGAGAGCTCGGTCCCCAGCGGCGTAACACGCTCAGGGGAACAGGCGCAAAGCAACAGGCTCAGAAGAGCGCGCGGGCGAGCTGCTGCCGCGCCGCGGCCACCCGCGGATCGGCGGCACCGATCACCTCGAAGAGCTCGAGCAGCCGGACGCGCGCGGCCTCACGGTCCTCGCCGCCCGTGCGGGAGATGAAGCCCACGAGGCGCGAGAAGGCATCGTCCACATGGCCGCCGGCCACGTCGAGGTCCGCGACCTGGAGCTGGGCGGCGAGGTCGTCTGGCGATGCCGCGGCGGCGGCCCGGGCGGCGTCTGCCGCCGGCTGGTCCACGTCCGCCACTCTGGCCATGAGCTGGACCTGGGCCAGGCCCGCCTTGGCCTCGCGGTCCGCGGGCTGCTCGGCGAGCGCCTTGCGGTACGCGGCCTCGGCAGCGGCGAAGTCGCCCCGGTCGATCGCGTCGAAGGCCTCCTGGTGCAGCGGCGGCAGCTCCGGCTCCGCCTCGGCCGCGGGGATGCCGTCCGCGGTTCCGGTGACGCCGTTGGCCGCGGCGACACGCAGCAGCTCGTCGAGGAGCTGGCGCACCTGCGGCTCGGAGGCCGCGCCCTGGAACAGCGGGATGGGCTGGCCCTTGAGGATCGCGACGGCGGTCGGGACGGCCTGGGCCTGGAACGCCTGGGCGAGCTGTGGGAAGGCCTCGACGTCCGCCGCGGAATAGAGCAGCCGCCCGGAGTACGAGGAGACGATGGTGCCGAGCTCGTCGCGCAGCCGCTGGGACTCGGGCGAATAGGAGGCCCACAGGAGCACGACGACGGGCACGGTCGCCGAGCGCTGGACGACCTCGCCGAACGTCCGCTCGTCCAGCTCGATCCACCCCTGCACACCGGGAGCCGGCGCGGCCGGGGCCGACGGCTCCCCCGAGGGGGCCGGCGCCGGGTGGGAGGCGGAGGCGGGCGGGGCCGCCGTCGCGCGCGCCTTGAGGGCCGAGAGGTCGACGGCGCCGCGGAAGTTCAGCTGCGGCTGGGGCTGGCGGGAACCGGGAACGCTCATGGGTCCAGCTTAGCGAAGCGCCGGAACGGCGAGGGCGGGGCCGCACCGAATGGGTGCTGCCCCGCCCCGGCCGGTTCGGCGCTGGACGTCCGGCGTCAGCTCACGCTGGCTCCGGAGAGGTTCCGGGTCGCCCCGATCAGGGTCACCTGCTGCGGGCCTCCGTCCTTGGGGAGGTAGAGCATGACCGACTCGCGGAACGTGAGGGTCGCCTTCTTCGTGGCCTCCTTGCCGCCGGCGAGTGCCGCGGCGTCGTCCTGCAGCGTGACCTTGTCGCCGGAGGCCTTCGGCGTGCCCTCGACCGTGAAGTCGAGGGGGGCGATCACGATCGCGCCGCCGTCGGCCGCGCGGAAGGCGGCGGCCTCGTTGCCCACGGGCGTGTGCTTGAAGGTGAACGTCGCGTCCGCGGCCTTGGCGATGTCGGCCTGGTAGCCGAAGGTGTCCTTGATGTAGGCGTTGTCCGGGATCCTGCCCTTCCAGGCGCTGTTGGCGTTGGAGAGCCGGTCCGCGATGCCCGCGATCGCGTCCTTGGGGCTCACCGCGAGTCCCGCCTTGTCGTCCAGCGAGAGCTGCTCGGCGCCGGACTTGGGGGTGCCGGGGAAGGTCGCGCCCGGCAGGAGCGGCGCGGCCTCGATGAGCTTGTAGTTCTCACGGGCGGACGCCTGGCGCAGCGTCAGGAGCTGCGGGGTGGTGTTGCCCTGGCCCTGGGTGACCGCGATGACGGTGCGCGGCCAGGACCTCTGGGTGGTCACCACGGTGGTGAGCAGCTTGGACGAGCGCACCGGGGCGATCGCCGGGGCGCTGGAGACGGCCGCGCGCACCTTGTAGTTCTGCTGGCGGGCGAGCAGCGCTGAGCCGTCGACCCGGGCGCCGAGCTTGCCGGCGTCCTTGGCGTCGTCGCCGGCCTGGACCGCGTTCGCGGTCTGGTCGAGGATGCGCGTGAGCTGGTCCTCGACCACCACGCGGGTCCCGGCCTCGGCCGGGCTGGGGGCGGGCGCGGTCGCAGCCTGGGCCGGGACTGCGGCAAGCCCGCCCAGGCCGAGCAGGGCGGCGAGGGCCGCCGAGGTGCGGGCAGCCCGCGGGCGACGGCGTGCGGCCGACGCCGCGGTGCGCTGCGCGGTGCCGGGAGCCGTGCCGGGTGCGGCGCCCGGGGCGGCGCCGGGCGCCTGGCCGGGCACCGGGGGGATCGCGGTCGTCGCGGGCCCGCCGTCCGCGGGCGCACGACGCCGGTCGCCGCCCTCCGCGTCCGGCCCGCCCGCGCCGGGGCCCGGGCGGCGGGGGCCGCCCCGCAGCCGCGGCAGCAGCACCAGGGCCGCGGCCGCGAGGATGAGGAGGGCGCCGATGACGATGAGCGGGACGGCCCACGGCATGGTCGCGTGGCTCGGCCACGTGATCGTCACATCCTGGGGCGCCGGGGCCTTGCCGTCGCTCGCCAGGAGGAGCTGCCAGTCGCCGGAGTCCGGGAGGTCCCAGTGGTAGTCGAGGGTGCCGTTCGCGTTCTGGGTCGTGGCGAACAGGTCGGCGCCGGCAGGGTTCGGCGAGGTGGCCTCGCCGTCGGTGTGGGTGGCCTTGAGGACCTTGCCGTCGTCGGAGGCGCCGTCGATCGTCGTGTGCGCCGCCTTGCCGACCCAGGCGGCCATGTCGTCCGGCCGCGCGGCGGCCAGCACGAAGTTGCCGTTGCCGTGTACGGTCAGCGTCGCCTCTCCCCCTCGGAGGTCCTTGAGCTTCGCATCGATCACGGTCAGTGGGGAGGCCGGGGTGCCGGCTGGGACCGTCGCGGTCACCTGGTCGGCGGGCGCCCACCAGGTGAGCTGGCCGATGCCGGCCACGAGGGCTACAAGGCCGAGCAGCAGGAGCGCGGCTGCGGTCTTCAATCGCACAGGAAATACCTCACGTCGGGGGAAGGGAACCTGTCCATGGTAACCAAATCGTGACCATCGGGTCAGATCGGGCCGGCTGGTAGGGTTTGCGCAGTGGGCCCGGGGGGCTGCAGCCCACCGCAGCCGAACCCTCGGCGCCGGTCGTCCTCCGGCCCGTCCGGACCCTAGAAGAAGGCAGAGGCGTGGGAGAGAACCACCAGCCCGAACCAGTCGAGCCGGAGTCTCCCTCCGCTGCGGGGACGAACCCCCCGGTGAAGCATCCGGTGATCGGTGGCGGGGACGCGGCCGAGCACCATGGCGGCAGGGACTTCATGCGCAGCGTGGCCCAGCGCCTGCGGACTCCCCTCCCGGGCGCCCAGCCGCGGGTGCGGTTCGAGATGCCGCCCCTGGCGGAGGCGGAGGAGGGCAGCCCCCTCGCGCCCCTGTCGAGGGACCGGGGCCTCGGCGAGCCGGGCCCGCGGGTCTCGACCCGGAACCCCGTCTACATGGGCTTCATGGCGACGGTCGGCGTGGGGATCGCGCTCGCGCTGTACTACATCGCGGCGCACACCACCCAGCTGCTGCTGTGGATCCTCGCGGCCCTGTTCATCTCCCTCGGGCTCGACCCCGTGGTGCGGTGGCTCGAGTCGCACCGCGTCCCGCGGGCGCTCGGGATCGCCGCGACGATCCTCGTGCTCCTGGCCGTGCTGGGCGCGTTCTTCGGCACGCTCATCCCCGCGATGGTCGACCAGATCACGCAGCTCGTGAACAACGTGCCCACGTGGATCAACGACTTCCTGGCCTCGGACTTCTACAAGAGCATCGACGAGCAGTTCGGCATCAAGACCCGGGTGACCGAGGAACTGCAGAAGTTCGGCCAGGACTCGACCGCCGTCACGAACCTGTTCGGCGGGGTCCTGGGCTTCGGGACGACCGTGGCGAACTCTCTGTTCGGGGTGCTCATCGTCGTCGTGCTCAGCCTGTACTTCCTCTCGGCCATGCCGGCGATGAAGCAGTGGGCCTACCGGCTCGCGCCCCGCTCCCGCCGGGTGCGGGTGCAGGCGCTCAGCGAGGAGATCACCCGGTCGGTGGGCAACTACGTGATCGGGCAGGTCTGCGTCGCCGCCCTGAACGCCGCCTTCGCCTTCATCGTCATGACCGTCCTCAACGTGCCCTTCGCCGCGCTGCTGGCCTTCATGGTCGGCTTCCTGGCATTCATCCCGCTCGTGGGCGGGGTCGTCGCCGGGACGATCATCTCCCTCGTCGCGCTCACGTCCGGCTGGCAGACGGCGGTCATCATGGCCGCCGCGTACTTCGCCTACCTCCAGTTCGAGGCGTACTTCATCTCCCCGCGCATCATGCAGCGCGCCGTGGCGGTCCCCGGCCCGGTCGCGGTGATCTCGGTGATCGCCGGCGGCAGCCTCCTCGGCGTGCTCGGGGCCCTCATCGCGATCCCCACCGCGGCCTCGGTGATGCTGCTCATGCGGGAGGTCTTCATCACGCGGCAGGACCAGCACTAGCCCGAGCGTCCGGCGCGCCGCCCGGCCTAGGGGGCCGTCGCCGTCGGCCCCTCCCACACGGCGGGAAGCTCGCCGGAGGCGCCGAGCACGTCGTCGACCACCTCGCCGAGGACCCGCTGCACGAACTTCTCCCCCACCCAGAGGTGCTTGGCGCCCTCGACGCCGACCACCCGCGCCTGGGGCACGCGTGCGAACCGCTGGGCCGCCTCCACGGGGCGCAGGTAGTCGTCGAACTCCGGGACGAGCACCGTCATCGGCTTGCCGCACGCCGCCCACGCGTCGAGGTCGGCGTCGCCCGCGCGGTGCAGCGGCGGCGAGAGCAGGACTGCGCCCTCGATCTGGTCCACGACCGGGGCGACCGCCCCGTACTTGAGCGCGAGCTCGGTGCCGAAGGACCAGCCCACGAGCCATCGGCGCGGGAGCCCGCGGTCGGCCGCGAAGCGCACGGCGGCCTCGACGTCGGCCCGCTCGCCGATGCCCTCCTCAAACCGGCCGCCGCTGGTCCCGCGCGGGCTCGAGGTCCCGCGGGTGTTGAACCTCAGGACGGCGATGCCGGCGAGCGCGGGGAGCCGGAAGGACGCCTTCCGGTAGACGTGCGAGTCCATGAAGCCCCCGTGGGTGGGGAGCGGGTGGAGCGTGACGAGCGTCGCCACCGGCTCTGTGTCCTGCGGCAGGGCCAGCTCGCCGACGAGCGTGAGCCCGTCCTCGGTGCGCAGCTCGATATTCTCGCGGCGGGCGGGCAGGACCGTGTTGGCGCGGATGGCCGCGGGGCCGTCGGGCGCCGTGAACACGTACGAGGAGGGGTCGAAGCTCATGGCCCCCACAGTATCGAAGGGGCCTACCGGTAGCGGTACGTGCGGGTGCGCCAGCAGTGCGTGTGCCAGTGACGGCGTTCGGCGATGCCGGCCTCCTCGCCGAAGAGGTGGTCGTCTGCCCACACCACCAGATGGGCCGTCCCCGGCGGGATGCTGCGCGAGCAGCCGGGGCACGTGTACACCTTCGCCGCGCTGCGCGTGGTCACCTGCCGGACCCGCCAGTCGCCGTCCGGGGCCGATTCGAGGCGGGCGAAGCCGGCGAGGACGCGTTCGGGATTGAAGTCGTCCCGGCCCTCGCGCGCCTCCGCGGCGTCCCTGTCGCTGCGGGGGGCGGCAGGGCGGCGTCGGGGACGGTTCGAGCGCGGCATGGCTCCATTCTGCCGTGCCCCGTGCCGCGCCCCCGCTCCGTCGGGCGCCGCCGGCCCTCTCCTCCCGCCGCCCTGGGGCCTCCCCACGCCCGCGCCCGGGCGGCCGCGGCCGCCACGGTAGAGTGCTCGGGTGCGACTCGTCATTGCCCGGTGCTCCGTCGACTACGTGGGCCGCCTGAAGGCCCACCTGCCCCTCGCGACCCGTCTCCTCGTCGTCAAGGCCGACGGCTCGGTGCTCGTCCACTCGGACGGTGGGTCGTACAAGCCGCTGAACTGGATGAGCCCGCCGGCCACGCTGCGTGTCCTCTCCCCGGCCGACGCCGAGCTCGAGGAGGGCGTCCTCGAGCAGTGGGCCGTGCAGTCGGCCAAGACGGACGACCGGCTGATCGTCAACGTCCACGAGGTCCTGCACGACTCCTCGCACGAGCTCGGCGTGGACCCCGGCCTCATCAAGGACGGCGTCGAGTCGGACCTCCAGCGGCTGCTCGCGGAGCAGATCGAGACCCTCGGGCCGGGCTACAGCCTGATCCGCCGCGAGTACTTCACCGCGATCGGCCCGGTCGACATCCTCGCCCGCGACGCGACGGGCGCCACGGTCGCCGTCGAGCTCAAGCGCCGCGGCGACATCGACGGCGTCGAGCAGCTCACGCGCTACCTCGAGCTCCTCAACCGCGACCCGCTGCTCGCGCCGGTGCGGGGCATCTTCGCCGCGCAGCAGATCAAGCCGCAGGCGAGGGTCCTGGCGGCCGACCGCGGGATCGACTGCGTGACGCTCGACTACGACGCGATGCGCGGCGTGGACGACGTCGAGTCGCGCCTGTTCTGAGCCCCGCCGCGCCGAGCGCCGGCCCCCGGGCGCCCCGGCGCGGCCGCGCCGGGGCGGGCGCGCCGCACCGGCACTCGCCTAAGGTAGTGGCATGACGACCGCCGAGTCCGCTGCCCCGGATCCCACCGCCCCGACCCGGCTCACCCTCCGGGGGCGGATCGTGAGCGACGGCGCAGTCCTCGAGGACGGCCTGGTCGCCGTCGAGGACGACCGCATCGAGTACGCCGGCCCGGCCGCAGACTTCGATGCGGCCGAGTTCGGCGGGGAGCCCGTGCCCCTCCCGGACGGCGCGCTGCTGCTCCCCGGGCTCGTCGACCTGCACTGCCACGGCGCCGGCGGCGTCGACTTCCCGAGCGCGGACGAGGAGCAGGCCCGGCGCGCCGTCGAGTTCCTCCACCGCCACGGCACGACCACGCTCCTCGCGAGCCTTGTGACAGCCTCCCGCGAGGACCTGCTCCGCGGCGTGGGGCTCTTCTCTCAGCTCGACGACGAGGGCCTCGTGGCGGGCATCCACGCGGAGGGGCCGTTCCTCTCGCACGCACGCTGCGGTGCCCAGAACCCGGACTTCCTGCTCGAGCCGGACGTCGACTTCACGATGGAGCTCATCGAGGCGTCCGAGGGCTCGCTCGCCACCATGACCTACGCGCCGGAGCTGCCGGGGGCGTCCGACGTCGTCGACCTGCTCACGGCGCACGGCGTCACCCCCTCGCTCGGGCACACGGCCTGCGACGACGCCACGGCCGAGGCCTCGCTCGAGCAGGCGCGGGACGGGCTCACCGCCGCGGGGTTCGACGGGGCCGAGGGCGTGCCCACCGTCACGCACCTCTTCAACGCCATGCCCCCGCTGCACCACCGCGCCCCGGGGCCGGTCGCGGCCTGCCTCCGCGCCGCCGCCGCAGGCGCGGCGGTCGTGGAGCTCGTGGCCGACGGCGTCCACCTCGCCCCTGCGACCGTCCGCACCGTGTTCGCCCTCGTCGGCTCGGCCAACGTCGCCCTCGTCACCGACTCCATGGCCGCCGCCGGGCTCAGCGACGGGTCCTACATGCTCGGCCCCTCCCCCGTGACCGTGGCCGGCGGCGTCGCGACCCTCGATGCGGACGGATCGATCGCCGGGGGGACGGCCACCCTGCTCGAGGTCGTGGCGCGCACCGCGGCCGCGGGGGTGCCGCTCCCGCACGCCGTGCTCTCGGCGACGGCGGTGCCCGCCGCCGTCCTCGGCCGCTCGGACGAGTTCGGCAGCCTGCGCCGCGGCCTGCGGGCGGACATCGTGGCCACTGACGCCGACCTCGGCCTGGCCGCCGTGGTCCGCGCAGGAACCCTGCTCACCTCCCCGCGCTGAGGCCAGCCCTGCGAATTCGCCATTCACAGCCCGCCACAGGCCGAGTGCAGTGCGTTTTCCGTCCGTTCCCCTGAATTTCTCCCCGCCGTCGCGCCCGAATCGGCGTATGCCGTTGACCGTGAATGCGCGGCATGATTGGCTAGAGCCAGTCTTGATGTAGATAGCAGTGTTTTCCATGCAATGCAGGCTCGCAAGACCGTTGCGAGCGTGGAGTTTCCCGGCCTACACCGGGCTCCCCGCGGAGTAACCCGGCCGGCACACAAGTGCCGGCGTCTCGTTGCAATACACAGGAGAACGCAGGACATGGCACAGGGGACCGTCAAGTGGTTCAACGCCGAGAAGGGGTTCGGCTTCATTACCCCGGATAACGCCGAATCGGACGTCTTCGTCCACTATTCGGAGATCAAGGCGAATGGCTTCCGCACGCTGGAGGAGAATCAGCGCGTCGAGTTCGAGATCGGCCAGGGGGCCAAAGGCCCGCAGGCCACCGGTGTCAGCGCCATCTGAGCAGCTGCGCACCGGCGCGTGACGCGCGGGAGGGGTTCCGGACACGGAGCCCCTCCTTTTTCTTGACCGATTACTGACCGCAGCTGTTAATATTCATCAGACATGCCTGATTAGGCGACCATCTGCCGCAGGATGCGCATGCGGTGGCGCATGGTGAGGCCGGGAAGGTAGGCCTGGGCGAGCGCCTGGCCGATGGCGGGAAGCTGCAGCGGGTCCTGGTAGTACATGTACAGGGCGTGGTACTCGGGCTGGAACCTCGACTTGAACTTCGCGAGCGAGCGGAAGCCGTAGACCGGCTCGAGCGCCTGGCCCACGGCGTTGAGCAGCCTCGAGAGGAGCTCGTCCCCCTCGTCGACTTCGGCGCGCTCCCCCGCGGGGTCAGCGGCCAGAGGAGACCCGGACAGCGAGATCCACTCGACGCTGCTCCTCAGCTCTGTCACGGCCGAGGCGATGAGGAACTCCATGACGCCGGGGAACGCCCCCGGTCCGCGGCGCATGAAGTCGAGCGTCCATCCGACGATCCGCGACGCCTCGTACACGGGAAGCCAGCTCGTCACGCCGTGGATCCTGCCCTCGGCGTCGACCGCGAGGCACACGAGCACCTCCGGGTCGTCGAGCTCGTCGAGGCCCCCCAGAGTGAAGCCCATGGCCGGCAGCGCCTTCTGCGCCGACCATTCCTCGGAGAGCGCGCTGAGCTGCTGGCGCTGGGTGGGGCTGAGGAGGTGGTACCTCGTCCAGACGGCGCCCACGCCCAGCTTCGCGGCGCGGTTCACCGCGGTCCGGACGTTCTGCCACTCCTTGCCGACGAACTCGAGCTCCCGGACCTTCAGCCGGGTCTCCTGGGCGACCTCGACCCGGTGGAACCCGCGAGCCTGGAGCACCGGCCACAGGTCGGCGGACAGGGAGTAGAAGCACGGCACGAGGGCCGTCCGCGCGCAGTGCGCGATGAACTCCGTGACGGCCGCGGCGCCGCGGCCCGGAACCCCGATGGGCCCGCCCACCGAGAGCGCGACCCTGCCGTGCAGCTGGAAGGCCAGCCCCGCAGTCTCGTGCTCGTCGAACCAGAAGCGGTTGGGCGGCCACAGGGTCATCCACGACAGGGATCCGCCGCCCCGCCGCACGAGGCTGCGGGCGAGCTGGAGGCTGTCGTCCCTGGCCCCCACCGACTGCCGCCCGCGGAGCACGACGACGGCAGCCAGGACGAGCGCGACGAGCCACAGGATCAGGCCGCTGTGTGTGAAGAGCCACAGCTCCGCGCCGCTCCGGTTCCGGAACAGGGCCGCGTAGCTGCTCGGGATGGGCGAGGGCAGGTACTGGCGGACGAGTTCGACGAGGAGCCCCCAGACCGACTCCCGCCGCCCCAGTCCCCCGCTCTGCCACCACAGGACCGTGTAGGCGGCGAGGAGGCCGCCGGCGACCGCCCCGCCGACGGCGCCTAGGCGCCTGCGCATACCCCGCTCCGTCTCTACCGGGAAGAGGCCGCGGTTGATCCACAGGATCGCCACGAGGGCAACTGCGGTCAGGGCGATGGGGAGCAGGTGCACGAACCCGGAGGCCAGCACGGTGAACCGCGGCCCGCGGGACGCCGGCGGCATCCTGAGGAACAGGGCGAGGTAGCCCACCGCAAGCGTCCCGACGGCCAGCTGGACGGCGATCGCGAGGCGCAGCGCGACCTTCCGGCCGCGCCGCAGGCCCTCCGCGCAGATGAGGAGGATGGCCATCGGAACGAGGGAGGTCACGTAGCCCTCGGGCGAGAGGAAGGCCGGCTGTGCAGCCTGGAGGCAGGCCGTGTCGACCATCCCGCCGCAGTCCTGCTCGAGCTGGGCGAAGACCGGCATGGGGTTCAGGACCATGTCCCGGACGAGGGCGAGGGGCCCGGAGGGGCTCCGGGTCAGGGCGGTGAGGACCGGCCCCACCGCGGCAAGGGTGACGACGACGACCACGATGTTGCGCCGCTCGCGCACCGACGGCAGGGCGAGGTGCGAGTCGTGGCGCCATCCGGAGGACCACCACGAGGCGGCGATGCCGAGGAGGGCGCCGATGAGGCCGAGCACGGTCTCGGAGTGGCCCACGTAGAGGGTGAGCATGGCGGCGATGCCGACCACGGCGGTGCGGAGGCGGCGGCGCCAGAGCACGCCGAGCGCCGGCGCGGCCGCCATGGCGGTGAAGACGGCCGCGGGGTAGGGCCCGAGCACAGGGTCGCCGACCATGGACCCGAGCCACCCGTCGCCGCCGATCCGGGCCAGCTGGGTGACCGCGAAGAACACGGTGACCGAGGCGAAGTCGCCGAGGAAGAACAGGGCCGCGGCCCGGAGGGAGCCGTAGGCCGTCTCGGCCACGGCGACGAGGGTGCCCACCACGGCGGTGGCGGCCAGATAGGCCACGGGGTTGGTGACGAAGAAAATCGAGGTCACCGCGCCCCACCACTGGCCCGAGCGCAGGGATCCGAGGTCGCCGCCCACCACGTCGAGCACCGCCGGGGGCGGCCCGGAGAGGATGCTGCCGGTGGCAATCCCCGCGATCCACAGGACCGCGATGACCGAGAGGGTGAAGGGGATGCGGCGGGCGCCGCGGACGGCGGCGCGCGCGGCGCGCGCGGCCCTGCCGACTCCGTTCACCGCAGCCTCCATCGGGACACGGACAGCTCGAGCCCGACGGGCATCGATGGTGCCATCATCTCGCGGGAGCAGGCCCCGCAGCTCAGCGCCACGTCCCGATGCCGATGACGGGCCCGGCCTCGAGCCACGAGGCGAGGCCGGCGTAGGCGTTGAAGTCCATGGCGAAGCGCACGCTCGCGCCCCGGTACTGCAGCTCGACGATCACGACGTCGGCCTGCACCCTGGTCCGCTCGGCCTCGGTGGGCGAGCGGCGTCCGAGCAGCTCCAGCGAGCTGCGGGTGAACCGGTGCCGCGCGCGGGGGCTGAGGGAGAGGAGGTTGAACCATTCGAGCTCGGTGTCCTGATAACGGCATACCCCCATCCGCCATGGCCCTGAGGCCATGGAGATGGAGGCATCAACCGTGCCCAGGGTGCGCCGCAGGACGACGCGGCGCACCCCGAGGGCACAGAGCAGGGCTGCGAGGAGAACGAAGACCACTGCCAGGACGATGAACGGAATGGCGGAGTCGTCCATCGAGGTCTGGCTAACGAGTCCCCGCGGCCGATTCGCCGATCTGGGCGTTGTCGGCGACGATCACGACCCGGTCGGAATCGACGGAGAAGAACCCGCCGTCCACCGTCGCCGTGATCCGCGAGCCGGAGACCGGCTCGATCACAATGTCGCCCGCGTGCATGATCGCCAGGACGGGCGTGTGGCCGGGAAGGATCCCGATCTCGCCGTCCGCCGTGCGGGCCTTGACCATCTTCGCCGGGCCGGACCACACGAAGTGGTCCGCCGCGACGATCTCGACCTCGAGCTCAGCCATGCTACTTGGTCTGATCCTGGATCTTCGCCCAGTTGCGCTCGACGTCGTCGAGGCCGCCGACGTTGAAGAACGCCTGCTCGGCGATGTGGTCCAGCTCGCCGTCGCAGATGGCCTTGAAGCCCTCGATCGTGTCCTTGATGGAGACGGTCGAGCCCTCGACACCGGTGAACTGCTTCGCGGTGTAGGTGTTCTGCGAGAGGAACTGCTGGATGCGGCGCGCGCGGGCCACGACGATCTTGTCCTCCTCGGACAGCTCGTCGACACCGAGGATCGCGATGATGTCCTGCAGCTCCTTGTTCTTCTGGAGGATCTGCTTGACCCGCACCGCGGTGTCGTAGTGGTCCTTCCCGATGTACTGCGGGTCGAGGATGCGCGAGGTCGACGTGAGCGGGTCGACGGCCGGGTAGAGGCCGCGCGAGGCGATCTCACGCGAGAGCTCGGTCGTGGCGTCGAGGTGCGCGAACGTGGTCGCCGGGGCCGGGTCGGTGTAGTCGTCGGCCGGGACGTAGATGGCCTGCATCGACGTGATCGAGTGGCCGCGCGTCGAGGTGATGCGCTCCTGGAGGAGGCCCATCTCGTCGGCCAGGTTCGGCTGGTAGCCCACGGCGGACGGCATGCGGCCCAGCAGGGTCGACACCTCCGAGCCGGCCTGGGTGAAGCGGAAGATGTTGTCGATGAAGAGCAGCACGTCCTGGTTCTGGACATCGCGGAAGTACTCCGCCATGGTCAGGGCCGAGAGCGCGACGCGCAGGCGCGTGCCCGGCGGCTCGTCCATCTGGCCGAACACGAGGGCGGTGTCCTTGAGGACCCCCGCCTCGTCCATCTCGACCCAGAGGTCGTTGCCCTCGCGGGTGCGCTCGCCCACGCCGGCGAACACGGAGGTGCCGCCGAAGTTGCGGGCCACACGGGTGATCATCTCCTGGATGAGCACCGTCTTGCCCACGCCGGCGCCGCCGAACAGGCCGATCTTGCCGCCCTTGATGTACGGGGTGAGCAGGTCGATGACCTTGATGCCGGTCTCGAGCATCTCGGTCGAGCCCTCGAGCTGGGCGAACGAGGGCGCCTTGCGGTGGATGGGCCAGTGGTCGGCCGCCTGGATCTCCGACTCGGCGACGTCGAGCGGCTTGCCGAGCACGTTGAAGATGTGGCCCTTGACGCCGTCGCCGACGGGGACCGAGATCGGGGCGCCGGTGTCGACGACCTTGGTGCCGCGCACGAGGCCGTCGGTGGCCTGCAGGGAGATCGCGCGGACGAGGTTGTCGCCGAGGTGCTGGGCAGTCTCGAACGTGATCTCGCGGGTGTGGTCGCCGAGGGTGATCGTGGTCGTCAGCGCGTTGTAGATCTCCGGGATCGCGTCGGCCGGGAACTCGACGTCGACAACCGGCCCGATCACGCGGGCAATGCGGCCCGTCGCGCCAGCGGTCGCAACCGCTTCAGAGGCAGTGGCAGTCATCTCTCTCACTTCTTCAGTAGATGGCGTGTATTCAGTCTAGGTGGTGTGTACGAGCGCGCCCGGGGGCTCACGCGTTGAGGGCGTCGGCGCCGGCGATGATCTCCGTCAGCTCCTGCGTGATCTCCGCCTGGCGGGCGGTGTTGCGCAGGCGCGTGTACTTCTTGATGAGCTCGGTCGCGTTGTCGCCGGCGTTCTTCATGGCCCGCTGGCGCGAGGCGAGCTCGCTCGCCGCGGCCTGGAGCATCGCCGCGAAGATCCGCGACTCGATGTACCGCGGCAGCAGCGCGTCGAGCACCTGCTCGGGCTCGGGCTCGTACTCGTAGAGGGGCAGGATCTCCTTCGCGTCCTTCGCCTCCTCCTCGACGACCTCGAGGGGAAGCAACCGGATCACCGTGGGCTCCTGCACCACCATCGACTTGAACTGGGTGTAGACGACGTGGATCTCGTCGACCCCGCCGTCCTCGTAGGCGGTCGCGAAGGCGTCGAGCAGCACGCGGCTGATCTCCTTGGCCGTCGCGAACTCGGGGTTGTCCGTGTTGCCGGTCCACACCCGCTCGTAGGGGCGGTTGCGGAAGTCGAAGTAGGCCTGGCCCTTGCGGCCCACCAGATAGGTGGCGATCTCCTTGCCCTCGGAGCGGAGGAGCTCGGCGAGGGACTCGGCCCGCTTCATGATGCTGGCCGAGTAGGCGCCGGCCTGGCCTCGGTCTGCCGTGAGGACCAGCACTGCCGCGCGCCGCACCTGGGTGGGCTCGGTGGTCAGCGGGTGGTCGATCTCGGACGAAGAGGAGACAGCAGAAACGGCGCGGGTAATGGCATTCGCGTACGGCAGGGATGCGGCCACACGGGCGCGCGCCTTGCCGATGCGGGAGGTAGCAATCAGCTCCATCGCCTTGAACATCTTGCGCATCGACGACGTCGAGGCAATCTTCTGGCGGTAGACCCGGATCTGGGCTCCCATTCTTGTCCTTTCCTCACCCTCGCCGACCGGCCGGGCCGGAGCCGTGGGCCCCGGCCCGGCCGATCAGCTGCAGGGAATCAGCGCTTCTGCTTGACGATCTTTTCCTGGTTGACGTCGCCCTCGGCAAGAGCATCGTGCTCCTCGTGCCCGGCGCCGACCAGCAGGCTGTCGCCCTCGCCGAAGAAGCCCTTCTTGAACTCCGTGACAGCGGTCTTGAGAGCCTCGACGGTGTCGTCCTCGAGCTTGCCCGTCTGGGCCAGCGTCGTCAGGATCGACGTCTTGCGCTTGAGGTAGTCGAGGAAGTCCGCCTCGAAGCGGCGCACGTCCTCGACGGGGACGTCGTCCAGGTAGCCGCGCGTGCCGGCCCAGATGGACACGACCTGCTCCTCGACCGGGAACGGCGAGTACTGGCCCTGCTTGAGCAGCTCCATGAGGCGGGCGCCACGGGTCAGCTGCTGGCGGGACGCCGCGTCGAGGTCGGAGGCGAACATCGCGAACGCCTGCATGTCGCGGTACTGGGCGAGGTCCAGCTTGAGCGTGCCGGAGACCGACTTCATCGACTTCACCTGCGCGGCGCCGCCGACGCGGGAGACCGAGATGCCGACGTCGACCGCGGGGCGCTGGTTGGCGTTGAAGAGGTCGGACTGCAGGAAGATCTGCCCGTCGGTGATGGAGATGACGTTGGTCGGGATGTACGCCGAGACGTCGTTCGCCTTGGTCTCGATGATCGGCAGGCCGGTCATCGAGCCCGCGCCGAGCTCGTCCGAGAGCTTCGCGCAGCGCTCGAGCAGGCGGGAGTGCAGGTAGAACACGTCGCCCGGGTAGGCCTCGCGGCCCGGCGGGCGGCGCAGGAGGAGGGAGACGGCGCGGTACGCCTCGGCCTGCTTCGAGAGGTCATCGAAGATGATGAGGACGTGCTTGCCGCCGTACATCCAGTGCTGGCCGATGGCCGAGCCGGCGTAGGGGGCGAGGTACTTGAAGCCCGCCGGGTCGGACGCCGGGGAGGCCACGATGGTCGTGTACTCGAGGGCGCCGTGGTCCTCGAGGGTCTGGCGCACGGCCGCGATGGTGGAGGCCTTCTGGCCGATCGCGACGTAGATGCAGCGGACCTGCTTGGTGGCATCGCCCGAGGCCCAGTTGGCCTTCTGGTTGATGATCGTGTCCACCGCGATGGCGGTCTTGCCGGTCTGGCGGTCGCCGATGATGAGCTGGCGCTGGCCGCGCCCGATCGGGATCATCGCGTCGATGGCCTTGAGGCCGGTCTGCATCGGCTCGTGGACCGACTTGCGCTGGGTCACGCCGGGCGCCTGGAGCTCGAGCGCGCGGGTACCCTCCGCGGCGATCGGGCCCAGGTCGTCGATGGGCGCGCCGAGCGGGTCCACCACGCGGCCGAGGAAGGCATCGCCGACCGGCACGGAGAGGATCTGGCCGGTGCGGTGCACCTCCTGGCCCTCCTCGATGCCGCCGAAGTCGCCGAGGACGATGACGCCGATCTCGCGGACGTCGAGGTTCTGGGCCAGGCCCAGGGTGCCGTCCTCGAACCGGAGGAGCTCGTTCGCCATGACCGAGGGAAGGCCCTCGACCCGGGCGATGCCGTCGCCGGCAGTCGTGACGCGGCCGACCTCGACGCGCTCAGCCGTGCCGGGCTGGTAGGAAGCCGCGAAGTCGTTCAGCGCGCTGCGGACGTCGTCGGCATTGATGGTCAATTCGGCCATCTTCAGTCCTGCTCTCTTGATCTCGTGGTCATCGAAAGCGGTACTGCTGCGATGACCGGATTGTCTTGTACGGAGTGTGCTGAGGCCTCAGCGTGCCTGGGCGGCCAGCTGACGGCGCAGCTCGCCGAGCCGCGTCACCGTCGAGGCATCGAGCACCTCGTCGCCGACCGTCACGCGGAGGCCGCCGACCAGCGACGGTTCCACGGTCGTGTTGATCTTCAGCTCGCGCCCGTAGAGGGAGTTGAGCCCGTCCTGGAGCCGCTGCAGCTGCGCCTGGCTGAGAGGACGCGCGACGGCGACGTCGGCGATCCAGCGCTTCTGGCGGCCCGCGGCGAGGGATGCGAACTTCTCCACGAGCGCCGTCGGCTTGGCGCCGCGCGGGGCGGTCACCGCCTGGCCGATGAGCAGCCGGGCCTCCTCGGACGCGTCGGGAGCGAGCCGCAGGGCGAGGGTGCGCCGCGCCTCCGGGGAGGCCTGCTGCTCGGTCAGGGCAGCCTGGAGCTCGTGGCTGCCCTCGACGGTGTTGTTGAACGCGAACAGGTCGTTCTGGAGCTTCTCCAGTCCGCTGAGTCCGCTCGCCGTCCCCGCGCCCTGCTCGGCCACGGCGCACGCCACGGTCGAGGCGACGGTCTCGAGCGCATCGCTGATGTCGCGCGCTCCGGCCCACCGCGAGGCGGCGAGCTTGGCCGTGATCTCGACGGCCTCGCCCGAGGCCTTGCCGTCCAGCAGGCTGTGCACGAGGGCCGACTTCTCCGCACCCTCACGGGACGGGTCGGTCAGGGCGCGGCGAAGCCCGGCGGAGCCGTCGAGGACGGCGAGGATGCCGAAGAGCTCCCGCGCCAGCGACAGCGAGGCCGTGGGCAGCGTGGTCTCCAGGTCCGCCAGCGCGGCGGCCAGCGATTCGCTCGATGCTCCTGCCATTACTTCGCCGCACCTGCGTTCTGGGACTCCAGCTCGTCGAGGAAGCGGTCCACCACACGGGCGGCGCGCGCATCGTCGTCGAGGGACTCGCCGACGATCCGGCCGGCCAGGGTCGTGGCCAGGGTGCCCACCTCGGAGCGGAGCGACGCAACAGCCTGCTGGCGCTCGGCCTCGATCTGGACGTGCGCCTGCTCAGTGATGCGGGCGGCCTCGGCGGCAGCCTTCTCCTTGAGCTCGGCGAGGATCTGGGCGCCCTCGGCGCGGGCCTCCTCGCGGATGCGGTTGGCCTCGGTGCGGGCGTCGGTGAGCTGCTGCTTGTACTCCTCGAGGGCTGCGGACGCCTCCGCCTGGGCCTTCTCTGCCTTGGCGATGCCCCCCTCGATGGCCTCGGCCCGCTCCGCGAACGTCTTCTCGAACGCCGGGACGACGAACTTGACCACGATGAAGAGCAGGACGGCGAAGCCGACGGCAACGACCAGGATCTCCCACCAGCTCGGCATGAGCGGGCTCTGGGCGCCCTCGGTGGCGGCGCTAACAATGAACTGATGCATGTGTTGCACCCCTCCTATCTACTCGGTTCTGGCTGTGTGTGCCGTGTTCTGGGTCAGAGAACGAAGGCGAACACGAGGCCGAGGATCGCGAGCGCCTCGGTGAGCGCAAGGCCGAGGAAGGCGATCGGCTGGAGCACGCGCTGCGCCTCCGGCTGGCGGGCCACGCCGTTGATGTAGGCCGCAAAGACGAGACCCACGCCGATGGCACCGCCGATGGCGGAGAGACCGTAGCCGACGAGGTTGAGGTTGCCGGTCATTGTGTTCCTTTCAGGCTGCCCTGGAGGGCGGGTTGAGTGATCGGTTCATCCCCTGTGGAGGGGAAGTCTCAGTGGGCGTCCGCGTGGAGCGCGCCCTGGATGTAGATGGCGGTCAGAAGTGTGAAGACGTACGCCTGCAGCACCATGATCAGCGCCTCGAGCATGTACATCGCGGTCGCGCCGACGAGGACGAGGAGCGAGGTGCCCTTGAGCAGGACGCTCTCCTGTGCGATGAGGAACGCGATGCCGGACCCCGCGAGCGCGACCACGAGGTGGCCGGCGAGCATGGTCGCGAAGAGACGGAGGCTGTGCGTCATCGGGCGGACGATGAAGTTCGAGATGATCTCGATCGGGACGACGATCGGGAGGATGTACCACGGCACGCCTGCCGGGACCACGGTGAGCTTGATGAACCGCGGGCCGAACTTCTTCAGGCCGACGCCGATCCACGTCACGTAGACGAGCGCCGCGAGGAAGTACGCGCCGCCGACGTGGGACATCGTCGGCAGCTGGAAGAACGGGATGGCGCCGTAGATGTTGTTCACCAGGATGAAGAAGAACAGCGAGAAGAGCAGGGGCACGAACTTCATGAAGTCCTTGCCGCCGATGATGTCCTTGCCGATCGAGTTGCGCACGAACCCGTAGAGGTACTCACCGGCGAACTGGAGCTTGCCGGGGACCAGCTGGCCCTTGCGGGAGGCCGCGATGAAGAACCAGGCGATGAAGACGACGGAAAGCAGGACCATGAGCATCTGCTTCGAGAAGCCCTCGTGCGCGCCCCAGGGGAAGATGGCCGGGAGGTGCATGTCCTCGAGGGTGGGCGGGGTGAAGGCGCCGGAGTCTTCGGCCGGAAGCGTGAGCGGGGTCAACGCGATTCCTCTCTGCAGTGTCCATCGTCGGGCAGATGCTGGGGCGAGTGGCTTCGACCCCCACATGTGAAATTTTTCGGGTGCTCCATCAGCGACGGTCCGCCTCGGCGTCATCGCCTGGGTCCCGAGGCTCAGCGGGGCCCGTTCGGTGCGTGAAGAGCCCATGCTTCATGGTCAGGTAGATGCCGCCGGCAATCCCCACCAGAGCGCCAGCGAGCACGAGCCAGCGCGTTTTCAGGAGATTGTCCAGCCCCCACCCTATCAAACTCCAGACAACGATCCCGCCAATCACGTAGCTGAAGACGGCCATTCCGGAGTTGTAGCCGCCGTCGCCCTCGGGCTCCGAGGGGACCGGCCGCCCGGGGGTGTCCTCACGCATGGGGACCCTCCTTCCCGGACGACGGCGCGGCGTCGCCGCCCGCGTCGCCGGGGGCCGGGGCGTCGTTGAAGATCTGCAGGCGGAGCCTGCTGAAGCCGTAGAGCTCGGCGGCCTGCCAGACGACGACGCTGGCGATTCCGGCAGCGCCGAACCAGGGTCGCGCGATCCAGGCCGGGGTGCCGATCCAGAGCAGGATGCCGGCGAAGCCGACGATCTTGAGCACGTAGACCACGGCGAAGACCCCGATGGCCCCCGAGGGGTTCCGCCGCCCCACGAGATGTCCCGCGAGGAGGCTGAGGGCGAAGAAGGCGATCACGATCACGGCCGCGAAGGCCACACTGGCAGCGGCCGCGGGGCCGGTGAAGGCCAGGGCCGCCGCCGCGAGCAGGACCGCCGCCGCCGCGGACGCCGCCGTGCAGGTGCCGGCAAGGCCGAGCCACGGGGTGCGTCCTGGATCGGATCGGCCGACGCGGGAACGGCCGAAGAAGCCGTGCCGGTGCGTCATGGGGTCCATTTCATGCCAATTCGTCGGCGGCCTGCTGCCAGGAGGCCGGCGGGGGTGGGTGCTCCACTATTCTACACAGGATAGAAGAGGCTCGCGCCGCCGCCGGCGGGACGGGGGCGTGCCGTCAGGGCGTCCGGCGGGCGCGGCGGGCGCGCAGCCAGGACGGGGAGGTCAGGTAGGCCACGAGGACGGCGGCGGTCACGACCTGCGCCGCGAACACCCCGCCGGGGGGCGCGGTGGCCGCGTAGAAGCCGGCGAGGCCCGTCAGCACGGAGGCCGCCGTGACCAGGAGCGCGACCTCGAGGTGCCCCAGCCCGTTGTCCGTGAGCCGCTGGTAAACGTGTTCCCGGTGCGAGGCGTACCAGCGCTTGCCCTGCAGCGTGCGCCGCACGAGGGTCGCGAAGGTGTCCGCGAGGTAGACGAGCACGGGCGAGAAGACGTACTCGAGCGGCAGCTGGGCCAGGAACGCGGCCACCGCGGTGAGCGAGATGCCGGCGCCGAGGAGGTAGCTGCCGACGTCGCCCATGAACATCGACCCGCGCAGGACGTTCCACGGCAGGAAGCCGGCGAAGGCGGCCGCGAGCAGCACGCCCGCGACGACGAGCCAGCCGTGGCCGGTGGCCGCGCCCGCCGCGGCGTAGAGGATGCCCACGGCGACGGCGTGCAGCCCCGAGATCCCGTTGATGCCGTCCATGAAGTTGGCCACGTTGATGTAGGCCGCCACGGCGACCATGCCGAGCGGGAGCCACCACAGGCCCTTGCCCGTGACGAGGATGATGGCCAGGGTGCCGGCGAAGCCGACCGCGAGCTGGAGGCCGGCCCGGCTCGCGATGCGCAGGCCCCGCAGGTCCTCCGCCCACCCCACGGCAGCGGCCGCGACGGTGCCCGCCACGACGCACGCGGCCAGCCCGGCGCCGTCGTCCGCGAGGCCCGCGCCGAAGGCGACGGCCCAGCCGGCGAGGAGGCCGATGCCGACGGTCAGCCCCAGCCCGCGCACGGTGGGGCGGGTGTGGGAGGAGCGCTCCCCCGGGACGTCGATGACGCCGAGGCGGGTCAGCACCGGCCGGGCGAGGACGGGCAGCGCCGCGCTGACAGCGAACGCCAGCGCCGCGGCGACCGCGATCACGCCGCCCCCGACCCCGGAACGGCCTCGTGCGAGAGCTCGGTCTCCTCCTGCACCTGGGCCTCGATCATCGCCTCCTCGGTGCGGGCGCACTCGGCGAGCCAGCGGTCGTAGTCGAGCCGGTCCGGGGCGATGCCGGACGAGGTCGCGTGGGAGATCTTGGGGTGGAGGGGGCGCACGTCGGCGACGTCCGGGTCCACGAGGTCCTCGTGCAGCTTCTCGGCAGGACGCAGTCCGGTGAACACGACGTCGATGTCCTTGCCGGACATCGCGATCATGCGCTCGGCGACGTCGAGGATGCGGACCGGCTCGCCCATGTCCAGGATGAGCACCTCTCCCCCGCTGCCGATCGCGCCGGCCTGGATGACGAGCTGGCAGGCCTCGGGGATCGTCATGAAGAACCGGGTGACCTCGGGGTGGGTGACGGTGACGGGGCCGCCGGTGCGGATCTGCTCGGAGAAGAGCGGCAGCATCGAGCCGCGCGAGCCCATGACGTTGCCGAAGCGGACCGAGACGTAGCGCCGCCCGGTGCGCCCCGCCATCCACGCCGTGAGGCGCTCCGCCATCCGCTTGGAGTGCCCCAGGACGGTGGTGGGCGCCGCGGCCTTGTCGGTGGAGACGTTCACGAAGGCCTCCACCCCGACGGCCTCGGCCGCCCGCAGGACGTTGAGGGTGCCGACGACGTTGGTCTTCCAGGCCTCGGCGGGGTACTGCTGGAGCAGGGGCGCGTGCTTGAGCGCGGCGGCGTGGAAGACCACCTCGGGGCGCCGGTCGCGGAAGACGCGGGTGAGCCCGTCGGCGTCGCGGATGCTCACGAGCACGGTGTCCCGGCCGTCGAGCAGCCCCCGGCCGGTGAGGGAGATCTGGGTGGCCTGGAGGGCGGTCTCGTCGTGGTCGACCATGATGAGCTCGGCCGGGGCGAAGGGGTGGATCTGGCGGCACAGCTCGGAGCCGATCGAGCCGCCCGCGCCGGTGACGAGGACGCGCTTGCCCGTGATGTACCCGGCGATCTCCTCGACCTTGATGTCGACGGGCCGGCGGCCGATGAGGTCCTCGACGGCGACCTCGCGGAAGTCGGTGACGCTGTGCGCGCCGCCGCCGAGCATGTCCTTCAGCGGCGGGAGCACGAGCACCTTCACCCCGAGCCCCGCCACGCGGTCCGAGACCCCGCGGATGAACGCGGCATCGGCGGCGGCGAAGGCGAGGATGAGCGCCGTCGACCGCGTGCGGCGGATGAGGTCCGGCAGGTCCTCGCCCGTGCCGAGCACCTGGACCGAGGAGACCCGCAGGTGCTTCTTCGCGGGATCGTCGTCCACGAAGCCGGCCGGGTAGTACGGCGACTTCGGGTCCTGCATCATGCGGGTGACGAGGTTCGAGCCCAGGAAGCCCGCACCGTAGACGAGGGCCTGCTGGGCGTTCTCGCCGGGCTTCTGCCGGCTCTCGACCCACATGCGCTTCGCGTAGCGGCTCGCCGCCATGAACAGTGCGGCGAACGGGAACGCGATGACGCCGGTGCTGCGCGGAATCTGGAGGCTGAAGCCGAGGAACGTGCTCAGGAGCACCAGGATCGTCGCCACGATGAGCGTGACCGAGACCAGGAGCCTGGCCTCCTCGAACGAGCCGAAGCTGTAGCGGCCCTGGTACAGGGCCATGCTGAAGCCCACGACCGCCTGGCACAGGATCGCGAGCAGGCTGAAGGCCGCGACTCCGTTGGGGGTGAGGGTCTGCTCAGTGAGCTCGTAGCGGAGGACGACGGCGACGAGGATGGCCAGCGTCCATGCTCCGGCATCCAGGACGAACTGGATCCAGCGCCACAGCACCGGCCTCGGGGCCTCCGGCGTTGGTGCGGAGAAGCTCATGCGCGTTTCAGTGACTCTCTTCCGTGGGGGCGTCCGGCGTGTGCCCCGCGTGCGTGTCCAAGATACTCTGCCGTGCCGGGCGGCGCGTTCAGGCTCAGCTGCGCGGCGCGACCATGCGGCGGTACCGCCCTGCGCGCACTGACGTTGGCAGGAAGCGGTACACCGCCCGGATGCCCACGTTGCGCAGCCAGTCGGCCCGCGTGATGAAGCCCCCCGCGAGGAGCTGGTCCTGGGTGGCGACGTCGTTCGCGAGCACCCGCAGGCCGCCGCGCCGCTCGTAGGCTCCCCCCGAGACGCGGTAGCGCACGAGCGGTTCGGCGAGGTTGCGCACCGCCGCCCCGGCCGCGATCATCCGCGCCCACAGCCAGTAGTCCTCGGCGGCCGGCACCGACTGGTACCCGCCCACTGCCTCGGCGGCGGCCCGCCTGAAGACCACCGTCGGGTGCGAGATCGGGTTGCGGGCGCGGGCGGCCGCGCGGATCTGCGGCGGGGAGGTCGGGACCGAGCGCGTGGCGAGGACTGCCGCCTCGTCGTCGCCGATCTCCTCCATGGCGCTGCCCACCAGGTCTGCGCCGGCCTCGATGACGGGAAGCTGGGCGGCGAACCGCCGCGGCAGCGAGATGTCGTCCGCGTCGGCCCGGGCGACGACCGCGTGGCTGCAGGCGCCCAGGCCGAGGTCGAGGGCGGCGGTGATGCCGACGTTGGCCGGCAGGGCCAGCACCCTGACGGCGGTCGCCGGCCCCGCGATGGCCTGCGCGTCGTCGAGCGCGGCCTGGAGGTCGGCGTGCACCGGCCCGTCGCGGACGATGACAGCCTCCGCCGGCGGCCGCTCCTGCTCGGCTGTGCTCGACGCGAGGGCACGGCGGAAGCGGCCGGCGGTGTCGCCGTCGTACACCGGCAGCAGGAGGCTGAAGGGCTCCCCTGCCGGCAGCGGCGCCGCGGGCGGGAGCTCCGGCACGGGGCGGAGCGGGTAGATGCCCGCGAGGACCTCGGCGTTGCTGCGCGGCGCGCGGAGGGCGTCCCGCATGCCCCGGGCGAGGCAGCCCGCGAGGAGCCGGCGGTCGGAGGACTTGGCGAAGGTCCTGGCCCAGATCCGCGCGGTCGCGTACGTGTACGCGAGCCGCTCCCAGGGAGCGAGCGAATGCGTGCGGCCGTAGAGCCAGAACCGGTTGCGGACCTCGTAGTAGAACCGGGGGCCGGGGTCAACGTCGGTGGTGCCGAACTTCTTGGTGTGGTGGGTGACCACGGAGCCCGGGACCTGGATCGCGTCGTGGAAGCGGGCGAGCCGCGTCGTGTACTCGAAGTCGTCCCCCCAGAGGAAGTAGTCCGCGACGGGCAGGCCGAGCGCCCGCACCGCGTCGCCGGCGAGGAAGCACGAGACGAAGGAGGCGCTGCGGATCGGGCGGGCCCCGACGGCGGCGGCGCGGCGGCGCTGGGCGGCGGTCACGCCGAGCCGCTCGCGCATCGAGTTCATGGGATGCTCGCGCCCGTCGGACCAGACCACGTGGCTGGCGAGCACGGTGGGGCGGTGCTCGGGCGCCTGCGCGTACCGCCTCCACGCGTCGACGGCCGCGGCGAGGGTGTCGGCGTGCGGCTCGGTGTCGTCGTCCATGACCCAGACGAGGTCCGCGCCGTGGTCGAGCACCGCCCGCTCGATTCCGACGGTGAAGCCGCCGGCGCCGCCCACGTTGGCGCCGAGCTCCACGAGATCGATCGACAGGGGCGTCTCAAGCGTGCGGACGAACTCGGCCGAGCCGTCCGTCGAGGCGTTGTCCACGACCACCACCGCTGCGGGCAGCATGGTCCCGGATGCGAGGCCAGCGAGGGTGCGTGCGAGCAGGTCGCGGCGGTTGAAGCTCACGACGACGGCGACGACCCGCGGAGGCGCCTCCGCGGTCTCGGCCTCGAGGGGTGCAGGGGCGGATTCCGTGGCGCTCATGCGGGCGGGAGGTCTGCCTGCTCGCCGGTCCCCGGGGTCTTGGCAGGGGTTTCCCCCGCCGGGGCGTCCTCGGCGGGCGCCTCTCCCGCAGGGGCGTCATGAGGGGGCTCCGCGGCCGGGGCGTCCACGGCCGGAGGCTCCTCGCCCAGACCGAGCACGTCGGGGGCGACCTCGCGGATCGCCTCGAGGCTGAGCGCGCCCTGGCGCACGATGCGCAGGTGCTCCCCCGTGCAGTCGATGATGGTCGAAGGCAGCCCCGCGGGCCCGGCCTCGTCCCCGTCGGCCGGGCGGAAGCCCTCCTCGAGGTAGACCTCCACGCTCTCGGCGAGCTGCTCCCGGGCCTCCGCGGCCGTCTGGGCCGCCGCGTGGCCGGTGCGGTTCGCGCTCGAGACGGCGAGCGGGCCCGTGATGGTCAGCAGCGCCTGGGCGAGCTCGTCGTCGGGGATGCGCAGGGCCACCGTGCCCTTGGTCTCCCCCAGGTCCCAGGTCAGCGAGGGCTGCGCGTGGAAGATGAGCGTGAGGGGCCCGGGCCAGAACTTCTCGGCGAGGGCGCGGCCGGCAGCCGGGACGTCCGTGGCGAGGCCGTCCATGGTCTGCAGCCTCGGGATCAGCACGGGCGGGGGCATCGAGCGGCCGCGGCCCTTGGCGGCCAGGAGCGTGGCGACGGCCTGGGCCGAGAAGGCGTCGGCGGCGATGCCGTAGACCGTGTCCGTCGGCATCACGATGCACTGCTTCTGGGCGATCGCGCGCTGGGCATGGGCGAGGCCCTCGGCGCGCTGCTGGGGATCGGTGCAGTTGTAGGTCGCGGTCGTCACGGCGACCATTCTTCCACGGGCTCTGCCGTGCCCCGTCCGGGCCTCACCGGCGCACGGCGCTCGTGGCGCGCGGCAGGCCGTTGAGGTCGGTGTGCGAGCGCACCTCAGTCCAGTGCGGGCTCGACGCCAGCCGTCCGGCGATGCGCCCGGCCTGCACCTCGGCGTGCTCCATGACCAGGAACCCGCCGGGGACGAGGAGCCGCGCAGCCGTGGCCGCGGCGGCGAGCGGAAGCTCGAGGCCGCCGTCGGCGCCCCCGTAGAGCGCCATCTCGGGATCGTGCAGGGCCGCTTCCGGGTCCCGCGGGACCATGTCCGGCGGGATGTACGGCGGGTTCGTCACCACCACGTCCACGGTGCCGTCCAGCTCCGGCAGCGCCGTGCGCAGGTCGCCGCGCACGAGCCGGACACGGCCGCCCACCTCGGGCAGCGCGAGGTTCCGCGCCGCCCACGCGTGCGCGAGCTCCGACAGCTCGACCGCGTGGACGACGGCGCCGGGCACCTCGTGCGCCACGGACGCGGCGATTGCCCCCGACCCCGTGCCGAGGTCGACGACGACGGGGCGCCGGCCCGCGCGGGCCGGCCCCGCGGCGTCGGCCGCGTCCTCCGGGGCGGGAGCGAGCGCGGGCGGGAAGTGCTCCGCGATCCAGTCCAGGGCCACCTGGACCACGCACTCGGTCTCGGGCCTGGGGACGAACACGCCCGGCCCGACCGCGAGGGTGAGGTGGCGGAAGGGCGCCCTGCCCGTGAGGTGCTGCAGCGGCACGCGCCGGGCGCGCTCCGCGACCAGGTCCCAGAACCCGTCCGGGACGGGATGGCCGGCGATCGCAAGCGCCCGCAGGCGCCCCAGGCCCCCGCCGCCCAGCAGGTCCCCCGCGGGCGCATGGGCGAGCAGGTGCTCTGCGAGGAGCTCCGCGTCGACGCGCGGGCTCGGCACGCCCGCCTCGGCCAGGATCGCGGCTGCGCGCCGCAGCGCGGCGCCGAGGTCGCCCTCGGCCTCCGGCAGCGCTCCCCCGCCGGGCCCGCGGCCGACCCCGTCGGTCATTCGCCGAGCGCCTCGAGCCGGTGCTGCTCGTCCATGTCGATGCAGGACTGGATGACCGGGCCGATGTCTCCGTCCATGACCGCGTCGAGGTTGTACGCCTTGTACCCGGTGCGGTGGTCCGCGATCCGGTTCTCGGGGTAGTTGTAGGTGCGGATGCGCTCGGAGCGGTCCATGGTGCGCACCTGGGATTTGCGCGCCTCGGCGTTCTCGGCGTCGATCTGCTCCTGCTGGTGCGCGAGCAGGCGGGAGCGGAGCACGCGCATGGCGGCCTCGCGGTTCTGCAGCTGGGACTTCTCGTTCTGCATCGCCACCACGATGCCCGTGGGCAGGTGGGTGATGCGCACGGCTGAGTCCGTCGTGTTGACGCTCTGCCCGCCGGGACCCGAGGAACGGTAGACGTCGATCTTGAGGTCGTTGGCGCTGATCTCGATCTCCTCGGGCTCGTCCACCTCGGGGAAGACGAGGACGCCGGCGGCGGAGGTGTGGATGCGGCCCTGCGACTCGGTGACTGGCACGCGCTGGACGCGGTGCACGCCGCCCTCGTACTTGAGGTGGGCGAACACGCCCTCGGCCGGGTCATTCGAGCTGCCCTTGACCGCGATCTGGATGTCCTTGTACCCGCCGAGGTCCGACTCGGTCGAGGAGAGCACCTCGGTCTTCCAGCCCTTCGACTCGGCGTAGCGCGTGTACATGCGGGTGAGGTCGGCAGCGAAGAGCGCCGCCTCGTCGCCGCCCTCGCCACCCTTGATCTCGAGGATCACGTTGCGGGCGTCGTTGGGGTCCCGCGGGATGAGGAGCCGGCGCAGCTTCTCCTGGGCGTTCTCGTGCCCTTCCTTGAGGACCGGGACCTCGGCCGCGAACTCGGGATCCTCCTCGGCCATCTCCTCGGCCGCCTCGAGGTCGTCGCCGAGCTGCTTCCAGCGGTTGTAGGCCTCGACGATGCCGTTGAGCTGGGCGGACCGCCGCCCGAGCTTCCGCGCCTGCGCCTGGTCCTGGTAGACCGCGGGGTCGCTGAGCTGCTTCTGGATCTCGGCGTGCTCGTCCAGCAGTCCTTGCACGGACTCGAACATGTGAGGGCCTTTCTGGGGGGTGCAGGAGGAAGGGGTGAGCCGGTACCGGCTCGCAGAGGACGACGACGGCGGCCGGGCCCGGGTTCTCCCGGGCCCGGCCGCCGTGGGGGGCGCTAGTGCCTGTCGCTCTCGCCCTTGCCGGCGAGCGTCGTCTTCTGCACCTGCAGGAGGAACTCGACGTTCGACCCGGTCTCGCGGATCTTCGTGGTGAGCAGCTCGAGGGCCTGCTGCGTGTCGAGGCCCGAGAGCACGCGGCGCAGGCGCCACATGATCTTGACCTCTTCCGGCGAGAGCAGGTTCTCCTCGCGGCGCGTGCCGGACGCGTTGACGTCCACAGCCGGGAAGATGCGCTTGTCCGCGAGGGCGCGGGACAGGCGGAGCTCCATGTTGCCGGTGCCCTTGAACTCCTCGAAGATGACCTCGTCCATCTTGGAGCCGGTCTCCACGAGCGCGGTGGCCAGGATCGTCAGCGAGCCGCCGTTCTCGATGTTGCGCGCCGCCCCGAAGAAGCGCTTCGGCGGGTAGAGCGCGGCCGAGTCGACGCCGCCGGAGAGGATGCGGCCCGAGGCCGGCGCGGCGAGGTTGTAGGCGCGGCCGAGCCGGGTCATCGAGTCGAGGAGCACCACGACGTCCATGCCCATCTCGACGAGGCGCTTGGCACGCTCGATCGCGAGCTCGGCGACCGTCGTGTGGTCGTCCGCCGGACGGTCGAAGGTCGAGGCGATGACCTCGCCCTTGACCGAGCGCTGCATGTCCGTGACCTCTTCGGGCCGCTCGTCCACGAGCACCATCATGAGGTGGACCTCAGGGTTGTTGATGGTGATCGCGTTCGCGATGGACTGCAGGATCAGCGTCTTGCCGGCCTTGGGCGGGGAGACGATGAGGCCGCGCTGGCCCTTGCCGATCGGCGCGACCAGGTCGATGACGCGCGGGCCGATCTTCTTGGGGTCCGTCTCGAGGCGGAGGCGCTCCGAGGGGTAGAGCGGGACGAGCTTGGTGAACTCGACCCGGTTCTTCATCTCCTCGGGGCTCTTGCCGTTGACGCTCGTGACGCGCACGAGGGCGTTGAACTTCTGGCGGTTGCTGCCGTGCCGGCCGCCGCCCTGGGCGCCGCCGCCCTGGTTCTCCTCGCCGTCGCGCGGGGCGCGGATGGCGCCCACGACCGCGTCGCCCTTGCGCAGGCCGTACTTCTTGACCTGGGTGAGGGGGACGTAGACGTCGTTCGGGCCCGGGAGGTAGCCGGAGGTGCGGATGAAGGCGTAGTTCTCGAGGACGTCGAGGATGCCGGCGACGGGCAGGAGGACATCGTCCTCGGTCACCTCGGTCTCGTCGACCTCGGGGCCGGCGTTGCGGCCGCGGCGGCGCTCGTTGCGGTCGCGGAAGCGGTCGTTGCGGCCGCCCTGCTGGGCCTCGTCGCGGTCACGGCCGCGGCGGTTGCGGCGGGAGCGGCGCGAGCCGCCCTCATCGCCTTCGCCCTCGTCGCGGCGGCGGTCCTGGCGCTCGGAACGGTCCTGGCCCTCGCCGCCGTCGCGGCGGCGGTCCTGGCGCTCGGAACGGTCCTGGCGCTCGCCCTCGTCGCGGCGGCGCTCCTGGCGCTCGGACCGGTCCTGCTGGCCGCGATCGCGGCGGCCGCGGCCCTCGCCGGCCTCCTCGTGGCGGCCCTCGGCCTCCGACGGAGCAGCCTGGCCGGCCTCTGCGCGCTCGGGGGCAGCCGCTTCGGCGGCGCCCTCCTCGCGGGCGGGCTGGGTGGCCTCGGCGGCCCCCTGCCCGGCCTCTGCGCGGCGGTTGCGGTTGCGGGTGCGGCTCGGGCGCGTCCCGGCCTCAGGGGCCTCCTGCGCTGCAGGGGCGGCCTCGGGGGCGGAGGCAGCGGCCTCCGGGGCGGCCGACGGCGCGGCCTCGGCCGGGGCGGCCTGCTCCCCGGCGGTGGGGGTCACCACGCCGTCGCTGCCCGCACGGCGGCGGGTGCGGCCACGGCCGCGGGCCGGGGCGGCAGCCTCGGCCTCGGCCTCGGCCGCCGGGGCGGCGGGCTGCGTCTCGGGCAGGGGAAGCTCGGCGGTGGCCTCGGCCTTCGCGGCCGGGCGGCGGCGCTCGGCGGGACGGGCCGGCGGCTCGCCCTTCTGGTGGGCGGTGATCGCGGCGACAAGGTCGCCCTTGCGCATGCGGGACCCACCGGTGATGCCCAGCTGGGACGCCAAGGCCTGCAACTGCGCGAGCTTGAGGCCGGCGATCCCCTTGGACTCGGACGCGGAGGAGGCTTCCACTGCTGGGTTCAGCTCAGTGGTCTGTGTCACGGATGGTCCTTCCGGAGTCGAGACGCCGGCTTCTCATGGTCCGGCGCATCGTGGTCGTGGCCGCCGACGAGAGCGGCGGCCAGGCTGTGGCGCTGCGAGGCCAGATGGCCGGGCAGCACCGTAGTCATTCAGCCCGCCCCGAGCCTGAGTGGCCTTCGGTGCCGCTGCTGCCGCGCGGAGAAGGCGCAGGCAGCCGGACCGAGGCACAGAGCTGGAGGGGCGGCACCCATGGCACGGAGCTGGATCACGGAGGCGGCGCGCAGTGCCCGGGCCTAGTCGCCGAGGGCAGATTCACCACTGGAAATTTCACCGATGGAAATTTTACCGCTGAACAGATTTACCGTGGGTGCACGTCCACTCTAGCACCTTCGCGGTCCACGGCCAGACGCGCAACACGCCAGCGTGTCACGGCCACCGCGCCCTGCTCCGCGTCGAACACCCCGTGGGTGAAGCGCTCGACGGCGGCCTGCACCTCGCGCGCCTCCTCCTCGCCGTCGGCGAGGGCGAGCACGGTGGGTCCCGCGCCGGAGACGACGGCCGCGTGGCCCTCGGCCCGCAGGGCCGCGATCAGCCGCGCGCTGGGCTCCATCGCGCTCGAGCGGTAGCCCTGGTGGAGGTAGTCCTCCGTGGCCGGAAGGAGCAGCGACGGGTCCTTCGTGAGCGCGTGCACGAGCAGGGCCGCGCGGCCGGCGTTCGCCGCGGCCGCGTGGTGCGGCACCGACGAGGGCAGGAGCGAGCGTGCCAGCTCGGTCGAGAGCTCGTAGTCGGGGATCGCCACGATGGGCACGACGCTGGGCGCGACCTCGGCGATGGCGGTCCGGAACGCCTCCCCGTCCTGCCACGAGAGGGCGAGGGAGCCAAAGATCGCGGGCGCCACGTTGTCCGGGTGCCCCTCGATCTCGCTGCAGAGCTGGAGCGCCCACGCCCGGTCCGGGCGGTCCCCCGGGGCCACGAGCGCCGCGGCCGCAAGGACCGCAGCCACCGTCGCCGAGGCAGACGAGCCCAGGCCGCGGCCGTGCGGGCTCACGTTCTCGGCCGTCAGGGCCAGGCCGGCGTGCCGGTAGCCGAGGCGTGCGAGCGCGGCCTCGAGGGTGCGGACCACGAGGTGGCTCTCGTCGCGAGGGAGGGTGTCGGCGCCCTCGCCGCGCAGCTCGAAGGCGAGGCCGCCGCCGTCGGTCGTCTCGACGGTCACGGTGTCGTACATCGCCAGGGCCAGCCCCAGGCTGTCGTATCCCGGGCCGAGGTTCGCGCTCGTCGCCGGGACGCGCACGGTGACGCGCTGCCCGGCGGCGACGGTGCGCAGCGACTCGGCGGCCGCCGTCGTCGGTGCCGTCATCGGCGGCCCTACTCGAGGCCCAGCGCGGCGGCGACGCTCACGACGTCGTTGCCCACCTTGACGGGCTCGACCTCGCCGCCGTCGGCGGTGCGGAGGGCCCACTGCGGGTCCTTGAGGCCGTGGCCCGTCACCGTGCACACGATGGTCTTCCCGGTCGGGACGCGGCCGGCCTCGTGCATCTTGATCAGGCCGGCCACGCTCGCGGCGGAGCCGGGCTCGACGAAGACGCCCTCGCGGGCGGAGAGCCAGCGGTGCGCCGAGAGGATCTCCTCGTCGGTCACGGCGTCGATGAGGCCGCCGGACTCGTCGCGGGCGGCGACGGCGGTCTCCCACGAGGCAGGGTTGCCGATCCGGATCGCGGTGGCGATCGTCTCGGGGTGGGTGATGGGGTGCCCGGCCACGAAGGGCGCGGCGCCGGCGGCCTGGAAGCCCCACATGACGGGCAGTCTCGTGGAGACGGCCTCGAGCGTGCGCGCGGGCGCACCGTCGAACGCGTACTCCGTGGCCGTGGCGTACTCCTTGTAGCCCTTCCAGTACGCCGAGATGTTGCCCGCGTTGCCCACCGGGAGCACGTGGATGTCCGGCGCGTCGCCGAGCGCGTCGACAATCTCGAACGCCGCGGTCTTCTGCCCCTGGATGCGCGCCGGGTTCACCGAGTTCACGAGGAAGACCGGGTACGCGTCGGCGAGCTTGCGGGCGATCTCAAGGCAGTCGTCGAAGTTGCCGTCGACCTGGAGCAGGGTCGCGCCGTGGGCGATCGCCTGGCTGAGCTTGCCCATCGCGATCTTGCCCTCGGGCACGAGGACCGCGCAGGTGAGCCCCGCGGAGGTGGCGTAGGCCGCGGCGGACGCCGACGTGTTGCCGGTCGACGCGCACACCACGGCCTGGGCCCCGGCCTGGACGGCGGCCGTCATCGCCATGGTCATGCCACGGTCCTTGAACGAGCCGGTCGGGTTCATGCCCTCGACCTTGAGGTAGACCGTCGAGCCGGTCAGCTCGGAGAGCTTCTGGGCGTGCACCAGCGGGGTGCCGCCCTCGCCGAGCGTGATCACGCGCGTCGAGGCGGTGACGGGCAGGCGGTCTGCATACTCGCGGATGACTCCGCGCCACTGGTGGGCCACTAGACTCCTTCGGCTCGCAGGACGCTCGTCACGGATTCGACGACGTCCAGGTTCTTGATGTCGGCGACGGTGGCCGCGAGGGCGGCCTCCGAGGCGCGGTGGGTCACGAAGCGCAGTTCGGCTCGGCGGCCCTCGGGCCGTCCGGCACCCTCCACTGCAGGCTCTGCCCCGTCGATCCGCTGGCGCATCGTCTCGATGGAGACGCCATGCTCGGCGAAGACGGCGGCGACGCGCGCCAGGACGCCCGGCTGGTCGGCGACCTCGAGGCCGATGCTGTAGCTGGTCGTCACGGCCTCGGGGCCCACGAGCGGGAGCGTGCGGGTCGCCGTGCCGGTGCGGCCGGGCGAGCCGGCCAGGAGACGGCGGGCCGTCGTGACGACGTCGCCCATGATCGCCGACGCGGTGGGGGCGCCGCCGGCCCCGGCGCCGTAGAACATGAGCGAGCCGGCGTTCTCGGCCTCGATGAACACTGCGTTGTATGCCCCGCGGACGGCTGCCAGCGGGTGCGTGCGCGGCAGCAGGGTCGGGTGGACGCGGACGCTCACGCCCTCGCGGGGCACGGCGGCCGCGCCGTCGAGGTCGCCCCCGGGCCCGCCCGCCGCCTCGAGCGGGACGAGCTCGGCGATCGCGAGGAGCTTGATCGTCAGCCCGGCGTCCTGGGCGGCGGCGATGTCCGCGGCGCTCACCTTGGTGATGCCCTCGCAGCGCACGTCGTCGAGCGAGACCCGCGTGTGGAAGGCGAGGGAGGCGAGGATGGCTGCCTTCGCTGCGGCGTCGAGCCCCTCGACGTCGGCGGTGGGGTCCGCCTCGGCGTAGCCGAGCCGCTGGGCCTCGGCCAGGACGTCGGCGAACTGCGCGCCGGTCGTGTCCATCGCATCGAGGATGAAGTTCGTGGTGCCGTTGACGATCCCGAGCACGCGGGTGATGCGGTCGCCCGAGAGGCTCTCGCGGATCGGGCGGATGATCGGGATGGCCCCGGCCACGGCCGCCTCGAAGTTGAGCTCGGCCCCGTTGGCGTCGGCCTCGTCGAACAGCGTCGCGCCGTCCTGGGCGAGCAAGGCCTTGTTGCCGGTGACCACGGAGGCGCCGCGGCGCAGGGCAGCGAGGATGTGGGTGCGTGCCGGCTCCATGCCGCCCATGAGCTCGATGACGAGGTCCGCGGAGTCCACGAGGCCCTCCGCGTCGGTCGTGTAGAGCCCGCGCGGGAGCTCGACGTCGCGCGGGGCGTCCACGTTGCGCACGGCGATGCCGACGAGTTCGAGCCTCGCCCCGGCCCGGGCGGCGAGCGCCTCGGCGTCGTCCAGGAGGATCCGGGCCACCTGGGAGCCCACGGTGCCGCCGCCCAGCAGCGCCACCTTGAGCACGCGCCCCGCCTCGGCCCCGGGCTCAAGGCCGGCCTGCGGCTGGGGGGCCTCGCTGGTCTCCGTCATGGTCGCTCCCATCGTCGTCTGTCCCACGGTCTCTCGCCTCGCTGTCCCGCCTCGGGCGGTCATGCGCCCATGTCGCGGGAGAGCAGGTCCTCTTCGGTCTCGCCGCGCACGATCCAGCGGGCCGCGCCGTCGCGGACGGCCAGCACGCCGGGGCGCGCGAGGTAGTTGTAGTTGCTCGACAGCGCCCAGCAGTAGGCCCCGGTCCCCGGGACGGCCAGCAGATCGCCGGCGCGCACGTCCCCGGGCAGGTAGGCGTCTCGGACCACGATGTCGCCGCTCTCGCAGTGCTTGCCCACCACGCGGACCAGCTGCGGCGCGGCGTCGGAGGTCCGATTGGCCAGGGCCACGGAGTAGTCCGCGTCGTACAGGACGGGGCGCGCGTTGTCGCTCATGCCGCCGTCCACCGAGATGTACCGGCGCACGGCCGTGCCGCCGCCCTCGGGGAGATCGACGACGACGTCCTTGATGGTCCCGACCTCGTAGAGGGTGAACGTCGTGGACCCGACGATCGCGCGGCCCGGTTCGATCGAGATCCGCGGGACGGCGATGCCGAGCCGGTCGCACGTGGCACGCACGACGCCGGCCAGCGCCCGGGCGATCTCGGCCGGCGGACGCGGCGCGTCTCCGGGGAGGTAGGCGATGCCGTACCCGCCGCCGAGGTCGAGTTCGGGCAGGGCGACGCCGTACGCCGACCGCATCGCGGCGACGAACTCGAGCAGCCGCACGGCCGCGGCCTCGAAGCCCTCGGGCTCGAAGATCTGCGAGCCGATGTGGCAGTGGACGCCGAGGAGCTCGATGCTGTCGTGGCCGGCCGCGGCCGCGACGGCTTCCTCGGCCATGCTCGCGGGCGCCTCGGTCGCCGCACCGGCGAAGCCCGCGCTGGCCGTTCCCGGCGCCATCGACAGGCCGAACTTCTGGTCCTCGTGGGCGGTGGCGATGAACTCGTGCGTGTGCGCGTGCACCCCCGGGGTGAGCCGGAGCATCACCTTGGCCCGCGGCGCCTCGCTGCCGGGGGTGTCGGTGCCGCGGGCCGCCGCGATCGCCGCGACGCGCTCGAGCTCGTCGAGGCTGTCGACGATGATGCGGCCCACCCCCAGCTCGAGGGCACGGGCGATCTCGGCATCCGACTTGTTGTTGCCGTGCAGCCCGACGAGCTCTCCCGGCGTGCCGGCGCGGGCGGCGACGGCGAGCTCGCCGCCCGAGGCGGTGTCGAGGCGCAGGCCCTCCTCACGCACCCACGTGGCCACGGCAGTGCAGAGGAAGGACTTGCCCGCGTAGTAGACGTCCACTCCCCCGCAGAGGTCGGCGAAGGCGGCGTCGAACGCTGTCTTGAAGGCGCGCGCCCGGGCGCGGAAGTCGGCCTCGCTCAGGACGAAGACCGGGGAGCCGTAGGCGCCCTTGATCTCCGCCACCGGCAGGCCGGCGACGGTGAGCTGGCCGCCCGGGCCGCGCCCGACGTCGTGCGCCCACAGCGCGGGGACCAGCCGGTTGGGGTCCTCGGGGACCCCGAGCCAGGCGGGGGCGAGCGGGGAGGCGGCGCCGGCCGCCGTCATCTCGGCCACGGGCCTACATCCTCTCCGGGGCGGAGACGCCGAGCAGGCCGAGCCCGTTGGCGAGGACCTGGCTCGTGGCGTCGTTGAGCCACAGGCGCGTCCGGTTCAGGTCGGTGACCTCCTCGTCGCCCTGGGGCGCGATACGGCAGTTGTCGTACCACGAGTGGTAGGCGCTCGCGACTGCCTCGAGGTGGCGTGCCACGCGGTGCGGCTCGCGGAACTCGGCGGCCTTGGCCACGATCGACGGGTAGGCCGCGAGGCGCGCCAGGAGGTCGTTCTCGCTCGGGTGCGTCAGCAGGGCCGCGTCGAACACGTCCGCCCCGTCCACGCTGCGGGCCACGCCGGCGGCCTCGGCGTTGCGCGCGGCCCCGCGGGAGCGGGCATGCGCGTACTGGACGTAGAACACGGGGTTCTCGTTCGAGTTCTTCTTCAGCAGCTCGGGGTCGAGCGTGAGGGGCGAGTCCGCGGGGTAGCGGGCGAGGGAGTAGCGCACGGCGTCCTTGCCGAGCCACTCGATGAGGTCCTTGAGCTCGATGATGTTGCCCGCGCGCTTGGACAGCTTGGCCCCGTTGACGGAGACCAGCTGGCCGATGAGCACCTCGATGGCCGCCTCGGGGTCGTCGCCGGCGCAGGCCGCGATGGCCTTGAGCCGGTTGACGTAGCCGTGGTGGTCGGCGCCGAGGAGGTAGACCTTCTCGGCGAAGCCGCGGTCCTTCTTCGACAGGTAGTAGGCGGCGTCGGCGGCGAAGTAGGTGGGCTCGCCGTTGGCCCGGATGAGCACGCGGTCCTTGTCGTCGCCGAAGTCGGTGGTGCGCAGCCACACGGCGCCGTCGGCGTCGAAGACGTGGCCCTGCTCGCGCAGCCGCTTGACGGCGGTCTCGATCGCGCCGGACTCGTGGAGCCCCTCCCGCTCGGAGAAGTAGACGTCGAACTCGACGTCGAACTCGGCGAGCGTGGCCCTGATGTCCTTCATCTGCGCGGCGTAGGCGGCCTCGCGCACGATCGGCAGTGCGGCCTCGTCGGTCAGCTCGCGCAGGTCGGGGTGGGCGGAGAGCACCTCGTGGCCGAGGTCGACGATGTACTGGCCCGGGTAGCCGCCCTCGGGGACGTCGCGGCCGTGCAGCCGGGAGAGCACGGAGTTCGCGAAGACGTTCATCTGGTTGCCCGCGTCGTTGATGTAGTACTCGCGGGTGACGTCCGCGCCCGAGGCCCGCAGCACGCGCGCGATCGAGTCGCCGAGGGCCGCCCAGCGGGTGTGCCCGATGTGCAGGGGCCCGGTCGGGTTGGCGGAGACGAACTCCATGTTGATGACGTGGCCCGAGAGCGCGTCGTTCGTGCCGTAGGCGGTCCCTGCCTCCACGATCGCCTTGGCGAGCGCGCCGGCCGCGGCGGCGTCGAGGGTGACGTTGAGGAAGCCCGGGCCCGCGATGTCCACGGACGCGACGCCTTCCACGGCGGCGAGGCGCCCGGCGATGAGCTCGGCGAGCTGCCGCGGCGCCATGCCGGCCCGCTTGCCGAGCTGGAGGGCGATGTTCGTGGCCCAGTCCCCGTGGTCGCGGTTCTTGGGCCGCTCCACGCGGATCTCCTCCGGCACGTCCACGGAGATCTCGCCGGCGCGCACGGCGTCGGCGAGGCAGGCAGAAATGGCGGAGGAAAGTTCTTCGGGAGTCACCCCCCTAGCCTACCGGCGCGGCGTGTCCGCGCTGAAACCGCGCCCGTCATGGTCCCGGCCGTGCGGCCGGCTCAGCGGGCGCCGTTCCACGCCGGACGACCACGCCGGGGTGCTCGTCGATGAAGTGCGGCCGGCTGATGACCCAGCCGGAGACGCCGAGGACCGCGAGGGTGAGGCCCAGGAACGCGAACGAGGCCGTCCAGGCCCCGGTCGCGTCGTGGAGGAGGCCCGCGGCGAGCGGCCCAGCACAGGCCACGACGTAGCCGACTCCCTGGGCGAAGCCCGAGACGGCGCCGGCCGCCTGGTGGGACCGGGTGCGCAGGTTCACGAGGACGAGCGCGAGCGGGAAGGTCGCCGGCCCGAGCCCGGCGAGTGTGGACCACAGCCACGTGGCCGTCCCGGGGGCGAGGGCCAGGCCAAGATAGCCGGCGGCGAAGGTCGCCACGCCGAAGGCGACGACCGGGAACGGGTTGCGCAGCCTGGCCGCGAGGACGGGCACCGCGAGGCTGAGCGGCAGGCCCAGACCGGCGAAGAGCGAGAGCTGGAAGCCGGCGGCCGCGGCGCCCAGTCCGGCGCCTCCCACGATCGAGGGCAGCCACGCGAACATCGTGTAGGTGTTCAGCGACGTGCAGCCGAACAGCAGGGCGAGCGCCCAGGCGGCCGGAGAATGCCAGGGGCGGACGACGGCGCGCGGCGACCTCGCGCCGTCGTCCGCGGCCTGCGTCGGGTCCGGCTCTGCGCCGGCCGGGGCGGGGTGGGCCTTCGCGCGGCGCCGGCGGCGGGCGGGCCAGACGGTCAGCCAGGGCACGACCGCGAGGACATTGACGGCCGCCCACCAGCCGAGGGAGGTCCGCCAGCCGGCGGCGTCGGCCACGGGCACGGCGAGCAGCGGCGGCACGGTGGTCCCGACGTTGATGACGGTCACGTAGAGGGCCGTCAGGAGCCCGACGCGGTCGGGGAAGTACTTGCGCACCATGGGCGGCAGGACCACGTTGCCCGCGCCCATGCCGGCGAGCGCGAGGGCGGAGCCCGCGAGGAAGAGTCCGGTCTCCGGCGCCGCGGCCCTGACGACCTGGCCGGCGGCAGCGGCCCCCATCGCGGCCACCGCGATGGCCTCGACGGTCCAGGCACGCATGAGGAGGGGTGTGAGCAGGCCGGCGACGCCGAAAAGCGCCGTGGGGAGCATGCCGAGGATGCCCACGAGCCAGGACGGCAGGAACATCTCCCCCGCGATCCGGTCGGTGAGCGCCGGAACGCTCGTCACCGCGATGCGGAGGGTGAAGGCCACGGCCAGCAGCCCGACAAGGACGAGGATGCGGCCGCGCCAGGGCCTGCGCCCGCGGGTGCCCCCATGTTCTTCTGCCACCCCCTGACGCTATCGTGCTGGTCATGGACAACGACATCCAGGACCGTATCCGCCAGCTCATCGACGAGGAGCACTCGCTCCGCGGCACGCCGGGGGCAGGAAGCGCCGAGAAGGGCACGGGGCGCCTCGGCGAGCTGGAGGCGCAGCTCGACCAGTGCTGGGACCTCCTGCGCCAGCGCCGCGCCAAGCGCGAGTTCGGCGAGGACCCCGACGAGGCCAGCGTGCGCCCCGCCGACGTGGTGGAGAACTACAAGGAGTAGCGCCGGCGGCGCCGGTTTGCATGGCGCCGGTCAGCACCTGATAAGCTCGGTGAGTTCCCGCGAGGGAAACACGAGCTGCCCTCGTAGCTCAGTGGATAGAGCGTCTGCCTCCGGAGCAGAAGGCCGTAGGTTCGAATCCTATCGAGGGCACCCCTGCACCCCCGGTCCTATGGACCGGGGGTGCTCTGCTGTCCGCTTCCGGCCCCCATGAGGGGCGGCACTAGACTGGGTCAGCCATGGCCCTGACGATCACGTACCCCGCCGCCCTCCCGGTCTCCGAGCGCCGCGACGAGCTCATGGAGGCCATCGCCGCGAACCAGGTCACGATCATCGCCGGTGAGACGGGCTCGGGGAAGACCACCCAGATCCCGAAGATGTGCCTCGAGCTCGGCCTCGGCGAGAAGGGCCTGATCGGCCACACGCAGCCACGCCGGCTCGCCGCGCGCACCGTCGCCGAGCGCATCGCCGAGGAGCTGGACGTCGAACTCGGCGCCGAGGTCGGCTTCCAGGTCCGCTTCACGGGCGAGGTCGGGCCGCAGACCCAGGTCAAGCTCATGACCGACGGCATCCTGCTCGCCGAGATCCAGCGCGACAGGCTCCTGAGGCGCTACTCGGTGATCATCATCGACGAGGCCCACGAGCGCAGCCTCAACATCGACTTCATCCTCGGCTACCTCAAGCGCGTGCTCCCCCAGCGGCCGGACCTGAAGGTCATCATCACCTCGGCGACCATCGACCCCGAGCGCTTCGCCCGGCACTTCGCGCGCGAGGCGGCCGGGGCCGAGCCCGTGCCCGCCCCCATCGTCGAGGTCTCGGGCCGCACCTACCCGGTCGAGATCCGCTACCGCCCCCTCGTCGCCGAACCGGCCGGCTCCGAGGACGAGGACGACTCCGTGGCCCGCAGCGACGACGCCCTCGAGGAGGACCGCGACCCGGTCGACGCCGTGTGCGACGCCGTGGACGAGCTCTCCCGCGAGGCGCCCGGCGACATCCTGATCTTCTTCTCGGGCGAGCGGGAGATCCGCGACGCGGCCGAGGCCCTCGCCGGCTCGATCCAGAAGAACCCCCGCATGGCCGGGGCGGAGATCCTGCCCCTGTTCGCCCGGCTCTCGCTCGCCGAGCAGCACCGCGTCTTCACCCCGGGCGGCAAGCGGCGGATCGTGCTCGCGACGAACGTGGCGGAGACCTCGCTGACCGTCCCCGGCATCAAGTACGTCATCGACACCGGGACGGCGCGCATCTCGCGCTACTCGCACCGCACCAAGGTCCAGCGCCTGCCGATCGAGCGTGTCTCGCAGGCCTCGGCGAACCAGCGCGCGGGCCGCTGCGGGCGCGTCTCGGACGGCATCTGCATCCGGCTGTACTCCGAGGAGGACTTCCTCTCGCGGCCCGAGTTCACCGACCCCGAGATCCTCCGGACCAACCTCGCCGCGGTGATCCTGCAGATGACCGCCATGGGGATCGCCCGCGGGCCCAAGGATGTCGCGGCCTTCCCGTTCGTCGAACCGCCCGAGTCCCGCGCGATCAACGACGGCGTGACCCTCCTGCGCGAACTCGGCGCGCTCACCGATGGCAAGGACCAGGGGGCCGGCGGTACGCCCTCCGCGGATCCTGCGCACGACGGCGGTCGCGGCCGCCGCGGGCACCGCACCCCGGGCGCGGGTGCGGCAGGCGGGGGCACTGCGCGGGGCGGGCTGACCGCCGTCGGCCACCAGCTCGCGCAGCTGCCGGTGGACCCCCGGCTGGGCCGCATGATCGTCGAGGCCGCGCGGCGCGACTGCGCCCGCGAGGTCATGGTCCTCGCCGCGGCCCTGACCATCCAGGACCCCCGCGAGCGCCCCTCGCAGGAGACCGGCAAGCGGCAGGCCGCCGACGAGAAGCACGCGCGGTTCAAGGACGAGAACTCGGACTTCACGGGCTACCTGAACCTGTGGAACTACCTCCAGGAGCAGCAGCGCGAGCTGTCCTCCTCCGCGTTCCGGCGCCTGTGCAAGGCCGAGTTCATCAACTACCTGCGGGTGCGGGAGTGGCAGGAGCTGTTCCAGCAGCTGCGCCAGCTCGCCCGCCCGCTCGGGATCTCCCTGGGGCAGGGGCGCGACACGGACCCGGTGGGCAAGCACGACGCCGTCCACCAGTCGCTCCTCGCCGGCCTCCTGAGCCACATCGGGTTCCTCGACGAACGCAAGCGCGAGTACCTCGGGGCGCGCGGCACCCGGTTCGCGATCTTCCCGGGCTCGGCCCTGTTCAAGAAGAGCCCGACGTACGTCATGGCCGCCGAGCTCGTCGAGACGAGCCGGCTGTGGGCCCGCACCGCGGCGAAGATGGACCCGGCCTGGGCCGAGCTCGTTGCCCCGCACCTCGTCAAGCGCACGTACTCCGAGCCGCACTGGTCCAAGCGCTCCGGCTCGGTCATGGCGTACGAGAAGGTCACGCTCTACGGCGTCACCCTCGTCGCGCAGCGCCGCGTCAACTACGCCCGCATCGACCCACAGCTCGCGCGCGAGCTGTTCATCCGGCACGCGCTCGTCGAGGGCGACTGGCACACGCGCCACCACTTCTTCAAGCGCAACCAGGCACTCCTGGAGGAGGTCGAGGAGCTCGAGACGCGCATGCGCCGCCCCGGGCTGCGCGCGGACGACGAGGCGCTGTTCGGGTTCTACGACGCGCGGGTGCCTGCCTCCGTGGTCTCCGAGCGGCACTTCGACGCCTGGTGGAAGAAGGCCCGGCACGAGGACGAGCGCCTCCTCGACTTCGACCGCGCCCTGCTGCTGGGCGAGGACGCCGAGGGCTCGGCCCAGGCCGCCGACGCCGACTACCCCACGGTGTGGCGGCAGGGCGGCTTCGACCTGCCGCTCGCCTACGAGTTCCACCCCGTGGCCCCCGGCGGGACCCCGGACCCCACCGACGGCGTGACCGCCGAGGTGCCCGTGCTGTTCCTCAACCAGCTCGACCCCGAGCCCTTCCGGTGGCAGATCCCCGGCCTGCGCACCGAGCTGGTCACCGCGCTCATCAGGTCCCTGCCCAAGCAGGTGCGCAAGGCGTTCGTGCCCGCCCCCGACGTCGCGCGGCAGGCCGTCGCGGCCCTCGGAGCCGACTTCGACCCGGCCGCGGACGCGCTCGAGGAGTCGCTCGAGCTCGTGCTGCGCCGGCTCAAGGGGCAGATCATCCCTCCGGGCTCGTGGAACTGGGACGCCGTCCCGCCCCACCTGCTCATGTCCTTCAGCGTCGTGGACCCCAAGGGCACGGTGCTCGGCGCCGGGAAGGACCTCGCGGCCCTGCAGGAGCAGCTCGCCCCGGCCACGCGGCGCGCGATCGCGGAGTCCCTCGGCGCCACCCCCGCCACCACCACGCCGAGGTCACCCCGTGGAGGCTCGAAGTCGCCCCGTGGGGCCGCGACGTCGCCCCGTGGAGGCACGACGCCGGAGGCCGGCTCGGGCGTCTCGCCCGCCGGCGGCTCCGGGCTGGCCGAGCGCACCGGACTGACGGAGTGGAGCATCGGGACGATCCCGCGGACGGCGAGCACCGTCGTCGGGGGCCACACCGTGACCGGCTATCCCGCCCTCGTCGACGAGGGCCGGACCAAGGCGGCGCCGCGCGGCACGGCCGGGCTGCGCGTGTTCCAGACCGAGGAGGACCAGCTGCGCGCCCACCGGGGCGGCGTCATCCGCCTGCTGGCGCTGCGGATCCCGCCGCCGGACCGGTACGTGCTCGAGCACCTGAACAACCGCGAGAAGCTCACGTTCAGCCAGAACCCGCACGGCTCCGTGGCCGACCTGATCGCCGACTGCTCGATCGCCGCCATCGACAGGCTCGTCCCCGCGGAGCTGCCCTGGGACCGAGCGGCCTTCGACGCGCTCTACGACGAGGTCCGTGCCGAGCTCATCGACACGGTCTTCAAGGTCACGGCCATCGTCGAGCAGGTCCTGGCGTCCTCGCTGAGGATCGGCAAGGCGCTCAGGGGCTCCACGAGCCTCGCACTGGTGAGTGCGCTCAATGACGTCAAGGCGCAGCTCGAGCAGCTCGTCTACCCGGGCTTCGTCGGCAGGACCGGCTACGCGCAGCTCGAGCATCTCCCCCGCTACCTCCGGGCGATCGAGCGCCGCCTCGAGAAGCTCCCGACCAACGTCCAGCGCGACGCCGTCGCCATGGCGACCGTCCAGGGGCTCGAGGACGACTACGACGACGCGGTGGCCGCGCTGGCACCGACCGGCCGGAACCAGGCCAGGCTGGCCACGGTGCGGTGGATGATCGAGGAGCTGCGGGTGAGCCTCTTCGCCGTCGAGCTCGGCACCGCCGGCAAGGTGTCCGAGAAGCGGGTGCGGCAGGCGCTCAACGAGGCCCTCGCGCCCGCGTAGCCCGCCCGCGGGCGGACCTCACCCGTCCACGGGGTGACACGCACCGCCGGGGTGACTTCGGCGTCAGGCGGCGGGGACGTGCTCGCCGTGGCCGGCCGCGCGGAGTGCCTCACGGATCCGCTCGGCTGCGGCGTCGAGCACGGCAGGGTCCGGGTTCTGCTGTGCGCGCTTGAAGTCGTACTCGGCCTCGCTGCGGGAGGGCCACACGTGCAGGTGCAGATGGTCGATCTCGAAGCCGGCGATGATCATCCCGGCGCGCGGCGCCCCGAAGGCCTCCACCTGCGCCTGCCCGATCGTCTGGGCCACGAGCGTGAGCTTGGCCATGAGTTCCGGCGAGGCGTCCGTCCACCGGTCCACCTCTTCGCGGGGCACCACGAGCGTGTGGCCCTCGGCGAGGGGGCCGATGCTCAGGAACGCGACGACGTCGTCGTCCTTCCACACGAAGCGGCCGGGCAGCTCGCCCTCGATGATGCGTGTGAACAGCGTGCTCATTGTTCTCTCCTCGATGGGGCCCCCGCGCCGCGCAGGCTCGCGGCGTCGAGGACGAACCGGTACTTGACGTCGGAGGCGACCATGCGGTCGTAGGCCTCGTTCAGCGACTCTGCGGTGACCACCTCGATCTGCGGCGCCACGCCGTGCTCGGCACAGAAGTCGAGGACCTCCTGGGTCTCGGCGATGCCGCCGATGAGCGAGCCCGTGTAGGCCAGGCGCCGCCGGATGAGCGCCCCGGGCTGCACGGGCGGCAGGTCCCCGGAGGGCAGGCTGAGGGCCACGAGGACGCCGTCGAAGCGCAGCACCGAGAGGTAGACGTTCACATCGTGCGGTGCGGCGACGGTGTCGAGGACGACGTCGAGCGTCCCCTCCGCTGCCTCGAGCTGGGCCGGGTCGGTGGTCACCACGACCCGGTGGGCGCCGAGCTGGGCGGCGTCGGCGGCCTTGGCGGCGGTGCGCGTGAAGACGGTGACCTCCGCCCCCAGCGCGGCGGCGAGCTTGACGGCCAGGTGGCCGAGGCCGCCGAGGCCCACGACGCCCACCCGGCGTCCGGGCCCCACGCCGAAGCGCCGCAGGGGCGAGTAGGTCGTGATGCCGGCGCACAGGATCGGGGCGGCCGCGGCAGGGTCGAGGGCGTCGGGGATCCGCAGCACGTATGCCGCGTCGACCACGATCCGCTCGGAGTAGCCGCCCTGGGTGGCCTCTCCGCCGTGGCGGGGGTCCGGGGCGCCGTAGGTGCCGACCATGCCGCGTTCGCAGTACTGCTCGAGCCCGGCCCGGCAGTGCGCGCACTCCCGGCACGAGTCGACCATGCAGCCGACGCCCACCCGGTCCCCGACGGCGAACCCCTGCACCGCGGAGCCGGTGCGGCGCACCCGCCCCACGATCTCGTGGCCGGGGACGAGCGGCCAGGGCCGCTCCCCCCACTCGCCGCGCGTCGCGTGCACGTCCGAGTGGCACAGGCCGCAGAACTCGATGTCGATCTCGACATCGCGGGTGCCCGGCTCGCGCCGGGCGATGGTCAGGGGCACGAGGCCGCTCGAGGCCGAGGTGGCACCGTAGGCGTGCACGTCGGATCCACCGGAGCCCGGGGTGCCGCGGCCCAGCTCCTCGGCGAGGTTCTCGCGGATCGTGTCCGCACTGGGCATGACGGGGCGTCCGGGGGTCATGCCACCGACGCTATCGCATGCTGGCCGGGCCCGGCTCGCTGCCCACCGCGACGGGGCGCGCCGGATCGCGGGACCACTGTGAGAACGATCCCGGGTACAGGGCGGCGTCGATGCCGGCGACGGCGAGCGCGAGCACGTCGTGGGCTGCCGTGACGCCGGACCCGCAGTAGACGGCCACCGGGCGGCGGCCGTCGACGCCGAGCGCGGCGAAGCGCTCGCGCAGGGCGGCCGCGGGCTGGAAGGTCCCGTCCGGAGCGAGGTTCTCGGCGGTGGGTGCGCTCAGGGCTCCGGGGATGTGGCCGGCGCGCGGGTCCACGGGCTCCGCCTCGCCGCGGTACCGCTCGCCCGCACGGGCATCCAGCAGGACGCCGCCGGCCGGCGCGCCCGGCCGGGGCTGGGTGAACGAGGCGGCCTCGTCCGCGCCGATGCGCGGCAGGCGTCCCTCACCCAGCGTGACGTTCCCGCGGTCCGGCGTGCGGGCGCCCTGCTCGAGGGGCCCTCCGGCCGCCGTCCAGGCGCCGAGGCCGCCGTCGAGGAGGCGCACCGACTCCAGGCCGGCGTCGCGGAGCATCCACCAGGCCCGGGCGGCGGCCTGGCCCGAGGTCGCGTCGTAGACGACCACCGCGTCGCCGTCGGAGATCCCCCAGGACCGCGCCGCCTGCTCGAATGCCTCTCGGGACGGGAGGGGATGGCGCCCGCCGGCGGCCTCCTCGGCGCTGCCGGGCGCGACGGGGACGGCGAGCTCGCCCTCGAGGTCGGCGAACACTGCGCCGGGCAGGTGCCCCTTTGCGTACTCCTCCCGGCCGTCAGGTCCGCCGAGGGACCAGCGGACGTCGAGCAGGACGGGGTGCTCGCCCCGGGCAAGGCGCTCGGCGAGCTCCGCCGCCGTGATGAGGACCTGATCAGCGTTCATGGCCACACCTTAGCGGCGCGTACTCTGTCCGGATGGACGCACGCACCACTGAGGCCGCGCCCGGGCGCGGCGCCGGGTCCCGGGCCTGGGCAGACGAGGCCATCCGCCGGCTGGAGTCGGACGCCCACCGCAGCGCGGACACCCATCTGCACCGCGTTCCACTCCCGGAGGAGTGGGGCGTCGACGTGTACCTCAAGGATGAGTCGACGCACCGCACGGGCAGCCTCAAGCACCGGCTCGCGCGGTCGCTGTTCCTCTTCGCCCTGGTCAACGGCTGGATCCGCGAGGGGACCCGCGTTGTCGAGGCCTCGAGTGGGAGCACGGCCGTGTCCGAGGCCTACTTCGCACGGCTCATCGGGGTCCCGTTCACCGCCGTGATGACCCGCGGGACGAGCCGGGAGAAGATCGCCCTCATCGAGCAGTACGGCGGGGCGTGCCACTTCGTCGACTCGCCCGGGGAGGTGTACGGCGAGGCCGCGCGGCTTGCGGAGGCCTGCGGCGGCCACTACCTGGACCAGTTCACGTTCGCCGAGCGGGCCACGGACTGGCGCGGGAACAACAACATCGCCGAGACGATCTTCGACCAGCTCGAGCTCGAGCCGCACCCGGTGCCGCGGTGGATCGTGGTCGGCGCCGGGACCGGGGGGACGAGTACCACGATCGGCCGCTTCGTGAGGTACCGGCGGCTCGCGACCCGGCTCGCGGTCGTCGACCCCGAGAACTCGGCGTTCTACCCGAGCTGGGCGGGCGGCGCCCCCGCCGAGGGCGGGGCGTCGCGGATCGAGGGCATCGGCCGGCCGCGGCTCGAGCCGAGCTTCAATCCCCGGATCGTGGACCGCATGTTCCGCGTGCCCGACGCCGCCTCGGTCGCCGCGATGCGCGACCTCACCGCGCGCTTCGGCTTCGACGCGGGCCCGTCGACCGGTACCAACCTGTGGGGCGTCTGGCAGCTCGTGGCGGAGATGGCCGCCGCCGGGGAGCGCGGCAGCATCGTCACGCTCATGTGCGACGCCGGCTCGCGCTACCGCGGGTCCTACGGCGACGAGGGGTGGCTCGCCGGACAGGGTCTCGACCCCGCCCCGCACGCCCGGGTGCTCGAACGGTTCTTCGCGACCGGGAGCTGGGACGGGTGAGACGGCCTCAGAGGTCCACCGCGTCGCCGGGCTCGAGGTGCTCGTAGCGGGTGCCGTAGAGGTCCCCGATGCGCTGGGCGTGCTTCTCCACGATCCCCGTGCCCCACTCGTTCAGGAGGGCGTTGTGGATCGGGTAGGCCCGCTCGGCCCCGACGGCGATGATGAAGTCGAGCACCTCGCCGACCTTGCTCCACGGCGCGTGGATCGGGACCAGGAGGGTCGGCACCTCCACTCCGGGCGGGACGGTGAACGAGTCGCCGGGGTGGAACACCTCTCCGTCGACGAGGTAGCCGATGTTGGCGACCATCGGGACGCTGGGGTGGATCAGGGCGTGCTGGCTCCCGAAGGTGCGGATGCGGAACCCCGCGGCGTCGAACTCGGTGCCCGTCTCGGCGGCGTGGATCCGCTTCGCGGCAGACGGCGCGGCCTCCGCGAGTGCGGCGGCCACGGATGAGGGGGCCCACGCCTCGAGCCCCTGGCTGGCCTCGAGGACCGCGGCGGCGCGGGGCAGGTCGATGTGGTCCGGGTGCTCGTGGGTGACGAGGAACGCCTCGGCGCCGTCCAGGGCCTGCTCGACTTCGGAGAAGTTGCCCGGGTCGATGGTCAGGACGCGCTGCCCCGTCCCGGAGTCGGCGGGCTTCTCGAGGCGGACGCAGGCGTGCGTGAACTTGGTCAGGCGCATGGCGCCAGTCTAGGACCGCCTCTTGCTAGGCTAGAAGACCCGATAGGCAGGTGCAGGAGGAGTCGTTGGCCGAGAAGCCGCGCGAGCAGCGCGTGACGAAGCAGCGGGTCGCTGTCTCGGCAGCCCTGGACAGCCTCGAGGACTTCGTGAGCACCCAGGAGCTGCACCGCCTCCTGCAGGGCGGGGGCGCGTCCGTCTCGCTCGCCACGACGTACCGGATCCTGCAGTCCATGGCCGAGGACGGGCTCGTGGACGTGCTGCGCAGCGACGACGGCGAGGCCGTGTACCGGCGCTGCGAGGCCACCGGCCACCACCACCATCTCGTGTGCCGCCGGTGCGGCAAGGCCGTGGACATCGAGGCGCCCGCGGTGGAGACCTGGGCCAGCCGGGTGGCCAGGGAGCACGGCTACACGGCCGTCGAGCACACTGTCGAGGTCTTCGGGCTGTGCCCCGAGTGCACCGCCCTCGGCGCGGGCGCGGCGGAGGCGGACGGCGGGTCCGCCGAGGAAGGCTGAGCCCGCCGGTGAGGGCCGCGCCTCAGGCGGCGGCCGACGTCGTGCGCGGGCTGGCCTGCGCGGACGCGGCCGGGAGCACGCGCCCGTTGGCCCCGCGGCGGCGCCGGACCCACCCGATGGTCGCGCACACCGCGTAGATGAGGAACGAGAGCGTGGTGATGTAGGGGCTGATCGGCAGCCGTCCCCCGAGCGCGAGCATGATCCCGCCCACGGTGGCCGCCATGGCGAAGAGCACGCTGAGCAGGAGCACGAGGCGCGGGGCGGAGGTCACCTTCAGCGCGGCGGCCGCCGGCGTGATGAGCAGGGCGAGGACCAGGAGGGCGCCCACCACCTGCAGCGACAGGGCCACGCTGACCCCGAGCACCACCATGAACACGAGGGAGAGCGCCCGGACCGGCACGCCTCGGGCGTGCGCCATCTCGGGGTCGACGCTCGCGAATGTGAGGGGCCGCCACACGGCGACCAGGACGGCGATGACCGCCGCCGCGGTGACGCCGAGGACCTGGAGCTGGACCGTGTCGACCGCGACGATCTGCCCGGTGAGCAGGCCGAACTTGTTCGCCGCCCGGCCCTGGTACAGCGCGAGGAACAGGATGCCGAGCCCCAGCCCGAAGGGCATGAGCACGCCGATCACGGAGTTCTTCTCGCGCGCGCGCCCGCCCATGAGGCCGATCAGGAGCGCCGCGGCGACCGAGCCGACGAGCGAGCCGGTGACGATGTCCGCGCCGACGAGCAGGGCGAACGCGGCCCCGGCGAAGGACAGCTCCGAGATGCCGTGGACGGCGAAGGCGAGGTCGCGCTTCATGACGAAGGTGCCGACCACGCCGCCGAGCAGGCCCAGCACGGCGCCGGCCCACACGGAGTTCTGGACGAGCGCGAGGATCTCCCCGTAGTCCTGGAACGAGAAGACCGTGCCCCAGAAGTCATCGATGGTCACGGCGTGTCCTCCTCGTGGTGGTGCGCGCCGCGGTGGGCGTGCGTGGTGGCGTCGGGGAGGCCGACGACGACGATCCGGCCATGGACCTGGGAGACCTCCACGGGCGAGCCGTACAGCTCGGAGAGCACGGACGTGGTCATGACCTCCTCGGGGGTGCCGACGCGGAACCGGCCGTCGGCGAGGTAGAGGACCCTGTCGACGTAGTCGAGGATCGGGTTGATCTCGTGCGTGACGAAGACGACTGCGGTCCCCTCCTCGCGCCGCTGTCGGTCGATGAGCCCGCTGACGGCCTGCTGGTGGCCCAGGTCGAGCGAGAGCAGGGGCTCGTCGCACAGGAGGACCTTCGGGTGGCCGGCGATCGCCTGGGCGACGCGGAGGCGCTGCTGCTCCCCGCCCGAGAGCTGCCCCACGGGGACCTTGGCATAGTCGGTGGCACCGACGGTGGCCAGGAGGTCGTCGACCCGGGCGTCGACCCCGCGCCGGTGGAGGCGCACGCCCCACCGGTGCCCGTCGACGCCGAGGGAGACGAGGTCCCGCGCGCGCAGGGGCGTCTCCGGGGAGAACGACTTCTGCTGCGGGATGTAGCCGATGCCCTCTCCGGCACGGCCCGGCGGCCGCCCCGCGACCTCCGCCGTCCCGCCGCTCAGGGGGACGAGGCCGAGCAGGGCCTTGAGGAAAGAGGTCTTGCCGCTTCCGTTGGGGCCGAGCACGGCGAAGAACTCGCCGGGGCGGATGTCGAGGTCGAGCCCGGACCAGAGGGTCCGGGGGCCGAACGCGAGCGCAGCCGAGCGCAGCCGCACAGCGGGCGGGGTCATGCGAGGGCCTCCTTCAGTGCGGCGACGTTCTCCTGCATCCACCCGAGGTAGTCCTTGCCCTCGGGGACCGTCTCGGTGAAGTCGACGACCGGCACCTTCGCCGCCTCGGCGGCAGCCCGCAGCTGCTGGGTCTGCGGGCTCTCGGTCTGCGGATTGTAGGCCAGGAGTGCGACCGACCGCGAGGAAAGGAGGCCGAGGGTCGCCCTGAGCGCCGCGGGGGGCACGTCCTGCTCCTCCTCGACGGCGGACGAGTAGGCCGTCGGAGTGGCGTCCCGGAGCCCGGCGGCCTCGAGGAGGTAGAGCGGCACCGGCTCGGTCATGACGGCCGCCTTCCCCGCCGACGTGGACTTCAGGGCCGCGAGCGTCGCCTCGAGCCCGGCCAGGCGGGCGTCGACGTCCCGGGCGCGCCCCGCGTAGGCGTCCCTGCCGGCCGGGTCCAGGGCGCCGAGCCGGGCCGCGATCGCGTCGGCGACCTTCTTCATGGCGCCGACGTTGTACCAGACGTGCTCGTTGGACGCCGGACGGCCGGCGGACGCGAGTCCGGCGGTCTCGACCGCGGTGATGACGCTGTCCGCCCCGAGGGCGGCCTCGCGCACGAGGGGGTCCATGTACGGGTCGTAGCCGCCGCCGTTCTCGATGACGAGGCTGGCCTTGGAGACGGCGAGCCGGTCGTGCGTCGTCGCCTCGTAGGAGTGCGGGTCCTGGGTCGTTGCGGAGACGATCGACGTCACCGTGACGCGGTCCCCGCCCACGGCCCTGGCAAGGTCGCCGTAGACGTTCGTCGAGGCGACGATGCGGACCGTCCCCCCCTGCCCCGGCGACGCGGGCGATCCCTGGCCGCCCGGCGAGCAGGCGGCCAGGGCGGCCGCCGCCGCCACGGCGACGGCGCCCCGGACTGCGGTCCGGGCCCACGCGGGGCGGAGGGGGATCGAGCGCAAGGGGGCCTCAGTTCTGCGGGTGGGTCATCACGGGCGCCCGGTGAGAACCGGTCGCAATAGGACCACTCTAGCGCCTCTTGCGAACAATTCCCATCAGGGCCGCGCGCAGGGTGGGCTCACCGACCGTGCCCGTGGGCTGCCTTCCCTGGCTGTCCTCAGCCACCGCGCTTAGCCCCGCTGGCGGCGGAACGCCTGGCTCTGGGTCGCGTCCCGGATCTCGCCCACGAGCTTCTCGATGACGTCCTCGAGGAACACCACCCCGCGCGTGGACCCCTCGGGCCCGATCACGCGGGCCAGGTGGAAGCCCGACTTCTGCATCGCGGAGAGGGCATCCTCGATCTCGTCGTCGAGCCCGAGGTTCGCCAGCGAGCGCACGCGGCTCTCGCCGATCGGCTTCCCGCGCCCGTCCGGCCCGATGGCCAGGACGTCCTTGAGGTGGAGGTACCCCACGAGCTCGCCGTCGTCGTCGACCATGGGGAAGCGGGAGAAGCCCGTGTGCGAGACTGCCTTCTCGAAGTCCGCCGGCGTGGCGCTGGTCGGGAGCGAGACGAGCTCTTCGACCGGGACCATGATCGACTCCGCGGTCTGGTCGGAGAACTCGAGCGCTCCCGAGAGCAGGCCCGACTCGTCGTCGAGGAGCCCGCTGCGGGTCGACTCCTCGACGATCGAGGCGACTTCCTCGAGGGTGAAGCTCGAGGTCACCTCGTCCTTCGGCTCGACGCGCAGCAGGTGGAGCACGGCGTTGGCGCTGCCGTTGAGGAAGAAGATCACGGGCCGGACGAGGCGGGCCATGCCCAGCAGCAGCGGGGCGAGGAGCACGGCGGCCCGGTCGGCCGCGGAGACCGAGATGTTCTTCGGCACCATCTCGCCGATCGTGACGTGCAGGAAGGTCACCGCGGCGAGCGCGACCACGAATCCGGCGGTGTCCGCGAGCTCGACGGGCAGGCCGACCGCGTGCAGCGGGCCGCCGATGAGGTGGTGGATCGCAGGCTCGGCGACCTGGAGGATCAGCAGCGAGCACACGGTGATGCCCAGCTGTGCGGCGGCAAGCATGAGCGAGACGTTCTCCATCGCGTGGAGGGTGGTCCTCGCCCTCCCCGACCCGGCGTCCGCGAGCGGCTCGATCTGGCTGCGCCGCGCACTCATGATCGCGAACTCGCTCGCGACGAAGAAGGCGTTGCCGAGCAGCAGCACCGCGAGCCAGAGGATCCCGGCCCAGTCCCCCATCAGGCGGCCCTCCCCGAACCGCGTCCGGCGGCGTGCCGGGCGCCGGCCTCCTCGGCGTCGCCCGCCTCGGGCGGTGGCGGGGTGAACCGGAGGCGGTCCACCCTGCGGCCGTCCATGCGCACGACCGTGAGCGTCCCGCCCCCGACCTCGAGGGCGTCGCCGGTCTGGGCGACGCGGCCCAGTGCGCTCATGACGTAGCCGCCGACGGTCTCGTAGGCGGGGCTGTCCACGACCCGGAGCCCGGGGACCTGCTCCGAGACCTCGTCGGGCCGCATGAGCCCGGGGAAGTACCAGTCCCCCGCCGAGCTCTGCAGGACCCCGGGCGCGCGCCGGTCGTGCTCGTCGGCCACCTCGCCGACGATCTCCTCCACGAGGTCCTCGAGCGTGACGATGCCCGCGGTGCCGCCGTACTCGTCGAGGACGGCGGCGAGCTGGAGGTTCCCGTCCCGCAGCTGGGAGATGAGCGCGTCGAGGTGGATCGTCTCGGGCACCTGGAGGATGTCGGTCATGATGGCGGCGGCCGGGACCCCGCGGCGCTTCCTGGCCGGCACCGCGACGGCCTTCTTCACATGGACCACGCCGCGCACGTCGTCCGGCGACTCGCCGATCACCGGGAAGCGCGAGTGTCCGGTCGCCCGGGCCGCCTCGACGATGGCATCGACGGGTTCGTCCGCGTCGATGGTCGTCACCCGGATGCGGGGGGTCATGACGTCGGCCGCCGTCTTCTCGGAGAAGCGCAGCGTCCTCGAGACGAACCGCGCAGTTCCGGCGTCGAGCGTGCCGAGCTCGGCGGAGCGCCGCACCAGGGAGGAGAGCTCGGCCGGCGAGCGCGCGCCGGAGATCTCCTCCTTCGCCTCGATCCCCACGAGCCCGAGCACCCGGTTGGCGAAGCCGTTGAAGAGGATCACCGCCGGCTTGAAGGCCGCGGTGAAGACCAGCTGGGGGCGGGCGACGGCGCGGCCCACCGCGAGCGCCCGGGCGATGGCGAGGTTCTTCGGCACGAGCTCGCCGAGGAGCATCGACAGCAGGGTCGCGAAGACCATCGCCACAGTGAGGGAGACCGCCGTGGCCCCCGGCACCCCGACGGCGCGCAGGGGCCCCTCGAGGAGCCTGCCGACCGAGGGCTCCATGACGTAGCCCGTCAGGAGCGTGGTGAGGGTGATGCCGAGCTGGCAGCTCGAGAGCTGGGTCGAGAGGGTCGTGAGGCAGCGCAGGAGCGCCTCCGCCCCGGGCTCGCCCGCGTCGACGCTGCGCTGGACGGTGGCGCGGTCGAGCGCCACGAGGGAGAATTCGACGGCCACGAAGAAGCCCGTGCCGAGGATGAGGAGCAGGCCGGCGGCCAGCAGGAGCCATTCCACGTCAGTGCTCGAGCTCCCCGCGCCATGACATGGCCGCTCGCGCGGAAACCGGGTGGGCAAGTACACGGTGCATGCCGGCTCTGGGGCGGCGGGTGCCCGTGGGGCCCCCGCGACCAGGCCGGCATCTAGAGGTGCCGTCCATAGTGGATCCAGCCTATCAGCGCCGCGTGAGGGTACGGAGGGGCACGACCCACGTGTGACGGCGGACTCACAATCGCCCGAATCGCTCCGGTCTTTACTAGACTGGACCCTTGAGTGTGGGCTCCTGACGGCGCCCACGGCGGTCGGCGGATACGGCCAGCCCCCGAATATCGCCCGGTGGAGCACGCGGGCGCGCGGTACGGGGCCGAGGCGCGGAGCCGCTGACACGCGGGCCTAAGTATCGATGGAAGAGGCGTATCTCCAGTGCCAGAACTGCCAACCCACCGCCTGCCCGAGGAATTCGGAGGCAACGAGTGGCTTGTGGACGAGCTCTACGAGCAGTACCAGCAGAACAAGAATTCCGTGGACGCCAAGTGGTGGCCGCTGTTCGAGTCCTTCGACTCGGACAGCGGCCACACGTCCAACGGCACGGCGAAGGGGCCTGCCGTTGACACGCTGACCCGGCAGATTCCGGCCGTCCAGGCTCCCGCGGCGCCCGCGCAGGCTCCTGCCCCGGCGTCCCAGGCCCCGGCCGCGCCGGCCGCGCCGGCAGCCCAGAGCGCGCCTGCGGCCCAGGCCGCGCCGAAGCCGGCCGCTGCAGCCGCCCCGAAGCAGCCGGAAGCGGCCCCGAAGAAGGGCGCCGCCGCCGTCGTGCGCGACGGTGCCCGCCCGTCCACCACCGGCCTGATCCCCGCCCAGCTGCCCAAGACGGCCAAGGACGAGACGATCGAGGAAGACGTCGTCTCGACGCTGCGTGGCCCCGCCAAGGCCATCGCCACCAACATGGTCCAGAGCCTCGAGGTCCCGACCGCGACCACCGTGCGCGCCGTGCCCGCGAAGCTCCTCATGGACCAGCGCATCGTCATCAACAACCACCTCACCCGGGTGCGCGGCGGCAAGGTCTCCTTCACACACCTCATCGGCTACGCCGTGATCCGCGCGCTCAAGCTCATGCCGTCGATGAACGTCTCCTACGACGTCGTGGACGGCAAGCCCGTCGCGATCCAGCACGCGCACGTGAACTTCGGCATCGCGATCGACCTGCCCAAGCCGGACGGCAGCCGCCTGCTCGTCGTGCCGAACATCAAGAAGGCCGAGACGCTGAACTTCTCGGACTTCTGGCACACCTACGAGGACCTCATCAAGCGCGCCCGCGACGGCAAGCTCACGGCCGACGACTACGCCGGCACCACCGTCTCGCTGACCAACCCGGGCGGCATCGGCACGGTCCACTCGGTTCCGCGCCTCTCCAAGGGCCAGGCCGCCATCATCGGCGTGGGCGCCCTCGAGTACCCGGCCGAGTTCCAGGGGGCGTCCGAGAAGATCCTCGCGCTCCAGGCCGTCGGCAAGATCATCACGCTGACCTCCACCTACGACCACCGCGTCATCCAGGGCGCGGGCTCGGGCGAGTTCCTCCGGATCGTGCACCAGCTCCTCCTGGGCGAGCAGGGCTTCTACGACGAGATCTTCGAGTCGCTGCGCATCCCCTATGAGCCGGTGCGCTGGAGCCCCGACCTCCAGGTCAACCCGGAGGACGCCATCAACAAGGTGGCGCGCATCCAGCAGCTCATCCACGCGTTCCGCGTGCGCGGGCACCTCATGGCGGACACGAACCCGCTCGAGTACGTCCAGCGACGCCACCCGGACCTGGACGTGCTGACCTACGGCCTGACGCTGTGGGACCTCGACCGCGAGTGGCCCACGGGCGGCTTCGGCGGCAAGCCGAAGATGAAGTTCCGCGACATCCTGGGCGTGCTGCGCGACGCGTACTGCCGCACCACGGGCATCGAGTACATGCACCTGCAGGAGCCGGCCGAGCGCAAGTGGTTCCAGGACGAGCTCGAGCACCCGTACAAGAAGCCCAGCCGCGAGGAGCAGCTGCGCATCGTGTCCCGCCTCAACGCGGCCGAGGCGTTCGAGACGTTCCTGCAGACCAAGTTCGTCGGCCAGAAGCGCTTCTCCCTCGAGGGCGGCGAGTCCCTCATCCCGATGCTCGACGCGACGCTGTCGGAGGCGGCGGAGGACGGGCTCGACGAGGTCGCGATCGGCATGGCCCACCGCGGCCGCCTCAACGTGCTGACGAACATCGCCGGGAAGACCTACGCGCAGGTGTTCCGCGAGTTCGAGGGCACCCAGGACCCCAGGAGCGTGCAGGGCTCCGGCGACGTGAAGTACCACCTCGGCACCGAGGGGACCTTCACCGCGGAGAACGGCAAGCAGACCAAGGTCTACCTCGCCGCGAACCCGTCGCACCTCGAGGCGGTGGACCCCGTCCTCGAGGGCATCGTCCGCGCCAAGCAGGACCGCCTCGACCGGGGCGAGGCGTTCCCGGTCCTGCCGATCCTCGTCCACGGTGACGCGGCCTTCGCCGGCCAGGGCGTCGTGGCGGAGACGCTGAACCTCTCCCAGCTGCGCGGCTACCGCACGGGCGGCACGATCCACATCGTGGTCAACAACCAGGTCGGCTTCACGACCTCGCCCTCGGCTTCCCGCTCGTCGGTGTACTCCACCGACGTGGCGAAGATGGTCCAGGCGCCGGTGTTCCACGTCAACGGCGACGACCCCGAGGCCGTGGTCCGCGTGGCGCAGATGGCCTACCGGTTCCGGCAGCGCTTCCACAAGGACGTCGTCATCGACCTCGTGTGCTACCGCCGCCGCGGCCACAACGAGGGCGACGACCCGTCGATGACCCAGCCGATGATGTACAACCTCATCGAGGCGAAGCGCTCGGTCCGCAAGCTCTACACCGAGAGCCTGATCGGCCGCGGGGACATCACGCAGGAGGAAGCCGAGCAGCTCCTGCGCGACTACCAGGAGCGCCTCGAGCGCGTCTTCGCCGAGACGCACGCGGCGCAGACCTCGCCGATCCCGATCGTCACGGGCGACGCGAAGGCGGTCTCGGACCTCGAGCGCCCCCTCGCCCAGCAGGAGGACGACGCCGCGGGCGCCTCGCAGCGCGCGACCGCGATCAGCGCCGAGACGCTGGCCCGGATCGGCCAGGCCCACGTCGCGATCCCCGAGGGCTTCGCCGTCCACCCCAAGCTCAAGCAGCTCCTCGAGCGGCGCGAGCAGATGTCCCGCGAGGGCGGCATCGACTGGGGCTTCGGCGAGATCGCCGCGTTCGGCTCGCTCATCGCCGAGGGCGTCCCGGTCCGGCTCGCCGGCCAGGACTCCCGCCGCGGCACGTTCGTGCAGCGCCACGCGGTGTTCCACGACCGCAGCAACGGCGACGAGTGGACCCCGCTCGCCCACCTCTCGGACGAGCAGGCCAGGCTCGCGATCTACGACTCCTCCCTGTCGGAGTACGCGGCCCTCGGCTTCGAGTACGGGTACTCGGTGGAGCGCCCGGACACGCTCGTGGCCTGGGAGGCGCAGTTCGGCGACTTCGTCAACGGCGCCCAGACGATCATCGACGAGTTCATCTCCTCGGCCGAGCAGAAGTGGGGCCAGCGCAGCTCGCTCGTCATGCTCCTGCCCCACGGCTACGAGGGCCAGGGGCCGGACCACTCCTCCGCCCGCATCGAGCGCTTCCTGCAGCTGTGCGCCGAGCAGAACATGATCGTCGCCCAGCCGAGCACCCCGGCGTCGCACTTCCACCTGCTGCGCCGCCAGGCCTTCAGCCGCCCGCGCAAGCCGCTGATCGTCTTCACGCCGAAGCAGCTGCTGCGCCTCAAGGCCGCGGCCTCGACCGTCGAGGACTTCACCTCGGGCACGTTCCGTCCGGTCATCGGCGAGCACGAGCAGCTGGACGCGAGCGCCGTGGACCGGGTGGTCCTCGTCTCCGGCCGCCTGTACTACGACCTGCTGTCCGCCCGGACCAAGGCCAAGGACACGCGGACGGCGATCATCCGGGTCGAGCAGCTCTACCCGCTGCCCGAGGAGGAGATCAAGGCGGAGCTCGAGAAGTACCCGAACGCCGAGCTCATCTGGGCGCAGGACGAGCCGTCCAACCAGGGCCCGTGGATGTACATGGCCGTGCGCCTCATCCCGTCGCTGCGGCGCGAGCTGCGGCTCGTCTCGCGCGCAGCCTCGGCCGCGACGAGCGCAGGCTCCATGAAGCGGCACTCGGCCGAGGGCGACGTCCTCGTCCGCGAGGTGTTCGCGCGCTGAACTGAGCACTGAGCCCAGGTGGCCACGGCGGCGGCCGGCTCCCCAGCGGGGGCCGGCCGCCGCCGTCGTCCGCGCCCCTCCCCCGGTGGTCGCGCCCCCTGCGACGGAGGCGGCTCCCCAACACGGTGGAGGCTGGCCCGCGACGCAGCGGAGGCGGCTCCCCGTCGGCGGCTAGACTCGGAAGCCGAGGACAGGGGCCGCTCGGTCCCCGACGTGAGATGGGAGTGTGGATGGCCCACGAGAGGAAGCTTCGGATCGCCGCGGTCGGGGACGAGCTCCTGGCCGGCAACGGAGACCCGCGGGCGCTGGGCTGGTTCGGCCGGGTGCTCGCGCGGACGCCCCGCGAGGAGGTGACCCTCGAGTCGTACGTGCTCGCCACGCCCGAGGAGGGCACCGAGGGACTCGCGGCCCGCTGGGAGGTCGAGACGATGCGGCGCTTCGCCGCCGGCTACGAGAACCGCCTCGTCATCGGGCTCTCGGGACGGGACATCGCCTTCGGCGTCTCCCCCGCGCGCAGCCGCCTGAACGTCGCGAACATCCTCGACACCGCACAGCAGAACAGCGCCGAAGTCTTCGTGGTCGGACCGCCGCCCACCCTCGATCCCGCCCAGAACCGCCGGCTCGCGGAGCTCAACACGGCCTTCGCCGACGTCACGACCCGGCGCAACTACTACTACGTCGACACGTTCTCGCCGCTGCTGAACCACGAGCAGTGGCGCACTGACCTCGCCGGCAACGCCGGCGCGCCCGGGCAGGCCGGCTATGGCCTCATCGCGTGGCTCGTGCTGCACCGCGGGTGGTTCCCCTGGCTGCGGCTCCCGCAGCCGCAGTAGGGCGCCCACCCCGCCGACGCCGGCCGCGCACCGTCCGGGACGACGCGGCCGCGGCCCGGCCGCACCGCTGGCCCCGATCGGCTAGACTGAACGATGGCCTTCTGGGCCACCGGTGCCGGCAACGGCGCCAACCCCTGTAGTCGAAAGAAGGAGGCCAGCCCATGAGCAAGCGTGCACGCAAGCGTCGTGACCGTAAGCGCGGAGGCGCGAACCACGGCAAGCGCCCCAACACCTGAGCGCAGCCACGGTCCGCGACGCGGACACAGATGATGCCCCGGACCCATGGGTCCGGGGCATCATCTGTCTGAGCTGTCGGCCTGCGCTCGGCGCGCTGTCTGTGCTCGCCTCCGCCGGCCCGCTCAGGCCTCGGCGCGCAGGGAGTGGATCTTGGTCAGGATCGAGTCCTTGAGCGCAGCCGGCGCCTGTTCGTGGCAGCTGCGCTTCATGGCAGACCGGATCATGCACTCCAGGTCATGCTCCCCGAGGCACTCGGGGCACGACTCGAGGTGGTCGCGGATCTCGGCGACCTCGTGCGCCGGGAGCGCTCCGTCGAGGTACTCGTAGAGCCGGTGGAGGCGGCTGTCGTCACAGTCGCCCAGGCCTTGGCAATCGCTCATTGTTCCTTCTCCTGGGATGCCGCCACGGCCCGGGCTCCGGCGAACCCGCGCTCGGCGGCGTAGTCCGCGAGACGGTCCCTGAGCATCTTGCGGCCGCGGTGCAGGCGGCTCATGACCGTGCCGATGGGGGTGTTCATGATCTCCGAGATCTCCTTGTACGCGAAGCCCTCGACGTCCGCGAAGTAGACCGCGAGGCGGAACTCCTCCGGGATCGACTGCAGGGCCTCCTTGACGTCGGAGTCCGGCAGGTGGTCCAGCGCCTCCGCCTCGGCGGAGCGCAGCCCGGTCGAGGTGTGCGATTCGGCCCGCGCGAGCTGCCAGTCCTCGACGCTGTCCGTCTGGGCCTGCTGGGGCTCGCGCTGCCGCTTGCGGTACAGGTTGATGTACGTGTTCGTGAGGATCCTGTACAGCCAGGCCTTCAGGTTGGTGCCCGGCTTGTACTGGTGGAAGGCGGCGAACGCCTTCGCGTACGCCTCCTGCACCAGGTCCTCGGCGTCGGCAGGGTTGCGTGCCATGCGCATCGCAGCCGAGTAGAGCTGGTCGACGTACTGCATGGCGTCGCGCTCGAAGCGCTCGCGGCGCTGGTCGTCGGTCTCCGCAGCGCGTGCGTCCGCCCCGCCACCCGGACCGTGGACGGGGGGCTCTGGCTCGTGGGACTCGGGGGCACTCATCGCCGCCCAGTCTACTGTCGGTGCCGCACGGACTGCTGTGCGCACATCAGGGCGTTCAAGGACCAGCACTGCGCTCCTTCCTTCCAGCGGCGCCACTCGGCGCATCGTCACGGTGCCCGACGGCGCCGCAGAGGGGGCTCCGCGGGGCTGCTGCGGGGGCGCTGTGCCCGCCGGACACGAGGGAGAACGCGGCGGGAGAAGGAAAATATTCCCCAAAGGTGCCAGACTGGGTCGCGTCGGAACACGCCCGAACCAAGCCTCAGGAGGCCCGATGTCCGCAGTCCGATTCCTCGCCCGACCGCTTCTTGGCTCGTCATTCATCGTCGCCGGCGCGGGAAAGCTGAAGAACGCGGATGACACGGCCGAGCAGCTCTCGCCCGTGCTGCGCCAGGCAGCCGACGCCCTCCCGATCCAGGTGGACGAGAAGGTCCTCGCCCGGGCTGTGGGAGCAAGCCAGCTCGGCGCCGGCATCCTGTTCGCCCTCGGCAAGGCCCCCCGGCTGTCCGCCTCCGTGCTCGCGATCACGAGCGCGCTGAACACCTTCGTCGAGTGGCGCAGCGCCGACATCAGCACTCCGGCGGGCCGCGAGGCGCGCCGGAGCGGCCTGCTGAAGAACCTCTCGCTCCTGGGCGGTGTGCTGCTCGCGAGCGTCGACACCAACGGGCGCCCCTCCCTCGCCTGGCGCACGCAGCACCTCGCCGCGGACGCAGGCAAGGCCGGCCGGCGCCAGTTCGCCGCCGCCGAGAAGCGCACGGGCAAGGCGGTCCAGCGCGCGGCGCGCCGAGCCGAGCACACGGCCCGGCGGGCGCAGCACACCGTGCGCTCTGCGGCGAAGGAAGCGGCCAGCGCCGCCTCGGACGTCCTCTCGTGAGCCACTGGCCGGCGCCCTTCGCCGACGTGCCGGTCGACGCCACCGTCACCGTGCCCGGCTCGAAGTCGCTGACCAACCGCTACCTGGTGCTGGCGGCCCTCGCCGACGGCCCCTCGCGCCTGCGGGCGCCGCTCCACTCGCGCGACTCCGCCCTCATGGTCGGGGCCCTGCGCGCGCTCGGCGCCACCGTGACGGAGGTCGAGGGCGACGGCGAGTACGGCCCCGACCTCGAGATCACCCCGGCCGCCCACGGGCCCGCCCCCGATCTCGGCCGCACGTCCGTGGACTGTGGGCTGGCCGGCACGGTGATGCGCTTCGTGCCGCCGCTCGCGGCGCTCGCCCGCGGGGACATCGCGTTCGACGGCGATCCGCACGCGCGGGTGCGCCCCATGGGGCCCGTCATCGATGCCCTCCGCGCGCTCGGCGTCGAGCTCACGTCGCCCGACGGCGGCGCACCGCGCTCGCTGCCGTTCACGGTGCACGGCACCGGTGCGGTGCGCGGGGGCCACATCGCCGTCGATGCGAGCGGCTCGAGCCAGTTCGTCTCCGCACTGCTGCTGGCGGGCGCGCGCTTCGCCGACGGGCTCCACCTCGAGCACGTGGGCGGCCCGGTGCCGAGCCTGGACCACATCTCGATGACCGTCGAGGTCCTCCGGGGCGTGGGTGTGGAGGTCGACGACACGGTCCCCCACCACTGGGTCGTCGCGCCCGGGCCGATCCGGGCCTTCGACGTCCGGATCGAGCAGGACCTCTCCAACGCCGGCCCGTTCCTCGCCGCGGCGCTCGCCACCCGTGGCACCGTCCGCGTGCCCAACTGGCCCGAGCACACGACCCAGGTCGGCGACGCCTGGCGCGAGATCCTCCCGCGCCTCGGCGCCCGCGTGAGCCTCGACGCCGGCACCCTCACCGTCCGCGGCGGGGAGCGCATCACGGGCGCGGACCTGGCCGACACCAGCGAGCTCGCCCCGACCGTGGCTGCGCTGTGCGCCCTCGCGGACTCGCCCTCGCGCCTCACCGGCATCGCGCACCTGCGGGGGCACGAGACCGACCGGCTCGCGGCCCTCGTCGCGGAGATCACGAGGCTGGGCGGGGATGCCGAGGAGACCGAGGACGGACTGGTCATCAGGCCTGCCCCGCTGCACGGCGGCGTGGTGCACTCGTACGCGGACCACCGTATGGCCACGGCCGGGGCCATCCTGGGCCTCGCCGTGCCCGGGGTCGAGGTCGAGGACATCGCCACGACCGCCAAGACCATGCCGGAGTTCCCCGAGATGTGGGCGCGCATGCTGGGCCAGCATGCGCAGGCTGGGGCCTCCTCGTAGCATGGGGCAGCGCGAGTGGGACGAGAGCGATGTCCGCGTCCGCCCGAACAAGCGCGGGAGCCGGCCGCGCACCAAGGACCGGCCGAGCCACGATGACGCGGTCGTGGGCCGCATCGTCACGGTCGACCGCGGGCGCTACACGGCGGTCCTCGACGAGGACACGCCCCAGGAGCGCGTGGTGATCGCCGCGCGTGCCCGGGAGCTGCGCCGCACGCCGGTGGTGCCCGGCGACTTCGTCGGCCTCGTCGGCGACGTCAGCGGCCGCCCCGATACGCTCGCGCGGCTCGTCCGGATCGAGGAGCGCTCTACCGTCCTGCGGCGCAGTGCCGATGACACCGACCCTGTCGAGCGCGTCGTCGTCGCGAATGCGGACCAGCTCGTGATCGTGGTCGCCGCCGCCAATCCGGAGCCCCGCACCGGATTCATCGACCGCGCCCTCGTCGCGGCCTATGACGCAGGGATCGAGCCGCTCCTGCTCGTGACGAAGGCGGACCTGAAGGATCCCGCCGCGCTCCTGGCCAACTACCGGCTCCTGCCCCTCACCGTCGTGGTAAGCCGCACCGCCGAGGAGACCGCAGCGGGCACACAGCCCGAAGAGGGCGCCTCGGCCACGCTCGACGAGGAGGCCGTCGAACGGCTCCGCGCACAGCTCGAGGGCCATGTCACCGTGCTCCTGGGCCACTCGGGCGTGGGCAAGTCGACCATGGTCAACGCGCTCACCGGCGCCGGCCGCGCCACGGGAGGCGTCAACGCGGTGACCGGGCGCGGCCGGCACACCTCCTCCTCGGCGCTCGCCCTGCGCCTCGCGGATGCCCCGCCCGGCAGCTGGATCATCGACACGCCCGGCATCCGCTCCTTCGGGCTCGCCCACGTGGACCCGGACCGGATCCTGCACGCCTTCGGCGACCTCGAGCCGGGGATCGAGGCGTGCGAGCGCGGCTGCCGGCACGACGCGGCGGCCGTGCACTGCGGCCTCGACGCCTGGGTGGCGGCCGGCCACGCGGGCGGCGCCGGACCCGCCCGCCTCGCGTCGCTGCGCCGCCTCCTCGGGGCAGGACCGCGCGAGGAGGCGGCGGAGGAGAAGGAACTCGGGGTCTAGGCGCTGCCCCGTCTGCGCTGCGCCTCGCGGCTGTGGCGCGCCCCACGGGATAGCGTGGGGTCCATGACCTCAGCGACCGAGACCTCCTACAACGACGACCTCCGCCTCGCCCATGTCCTGGCGGACTCGGTCGACGCCCAGACGATGGAGCGGTTCAAGGCCCTCGACCTGAAGGTGGAGACCAAGCCGGACCTCACCCCGGTCACCGACGCCGACCGCGCCGCCGAGGAGGCGATCCGCGGCCAGCTCTCCCGCTCGCGGCCGCGCGACGCGGTGGTGGGCGAGGAGTTCGGCACCACCGGGCACGGGTCGCGGCGCTGGATCATCGACCCGATCGACGGCACCAAGAACTTCGTGCGGGGCGTGCCCGTGTGGGCCACCCTGATTGCCCTGGCCGACGGCGATGAGATCGTGGTCGGTGTGGTGAGCGCCCCGGCCCTCGGGCGGCGGTGGTGGGCGGCCAGGGGCACCGGCGCCTACACCGGGCGGTCCCTGGCCTCGGCGACGCGGCTGAAGGTCTCCGACGTGTCGAAGCTGCAGGACGCCTCCCTGTCCTACTCCTCGCTGTCCGGCTGGAGGGAGCGCGGCAGCCTCGAGGACTTCATCGGCCTGACCGACGAGGTGTGGCGCACCCGGGCCTACGGGGACTTCTGGTCCTACTGCCTCGTCGCCGAGGGCGCCGTGGACATCGCCACCGAGCCCGAGCTCGCGCTCTACGACATGGCAGCGCTCGTGCCGATCGTCACCGAGGCCGGTGGTCGCTTCACCTCCCTCGACGGGCAGGACGGCCCGTGGGGCGGCAACGCGCTCGCGACGAACGGCATCCTGCACTCCGAGGTGCTCGCGAAGCTCACCCCGGGCCGCGACGACCTCCTGCAGAGCTGACGCGGGCCGGCGCCCCGGGCGCGCGCCGGTCACCGTTCGTCACACTGGCCGCACTCGGCCCGGTCGGCGTGCGCCCTGCGGCGGCGGTGCCCTAGGGTCTTTCCCAAGGTCACGAGTGCCAGCGCGAAACCCCGGTTTGCTGGCCGGCAACCCTCCCTGACGCGGCGGGGTGCCCCGGGTGACGACCGGGCCGGTCCGGAGCGGACACGGCAAGCGCGGACCCGAGGGTCCCTCGTTCGTGAGGAACGCCGATGAGCACTGTCCTGTCCCCCACCGCCGCCGCTGCCGGGCTGGGCGCCCGGTACCCCGACGCGCTCGAGCCGCTCGCCGCCGTCGTCGGCGCCGATCTCGCCGCTCCCCTCGTGGGCGGCGGGAGCGTGCGGTACGCGAACCTCGACTACGCCGCGTCGGCCCCCGCGCTGGCCGAGGTCGCCGACTACCTGAACGAGGTGCTGCCCTTCTACGCCAGCGTGCACCGCGGCGCCGGCTACGCCTCGCAGATCAGCACGAGCGTGTACGAGAACGCCCGCGGGATCGTGCGCGGCTTCGTCGGGGCGAGGCCCGACGACGCGGTCGTGTTCACGCGCAACACCACCGACTCCCTCAACCTGCTCGCCGGCTGCGTCCCGCCCGGCCTCGACGTCCTCTACCTCGACATCGAGCACCACGCGAACCTCCTGCCCTGGCAGGGCCGCCCGCACCGCAGCGTCGTCGCCGCGGACACGGTCGCCGAGACGCTCGGGCGCCTCGGTGCCGAGCTCGCCCGGGGCGGGGTGGGCCTGCTCGCCGTCACCGGCGCTTCCAACGTCACCGGCGAGGTCCTGCCCCTCGCCGAGCTCGCCTCCCTCGCCCACCGGCACGGCGCGAGGATCCTCGTCGACGCGGCGCAGCTCGCCCCGCACCGCCGGATCCGCATGGCCGGCGGCGACGCCGCCGGGACGGACATCGACTACCTCGCCTTCTCGGGCCACAAGCTCTACGCCCCCTTCGGCAGCGGCGTGCTCGTGGGCCGTCCCGACTGGCTCGACGCCGGCCGCCCGCACCTCGCCGGCGGGGGCGCGGTCAGCGAGGTGCGGCTCGAATCCGTGGCCTGGGCGGCCGGCCCCGCCCGCCACGAGGCCGGCTCCCCCAACGTCCTCGGCGCCGCGACGCTCGCCCATGCCGCCCAGATCCTCGGCTCTCTCGACCCCGCTGCGTGGGCGCGGCACGAGGAGCAGCTGCGCGCCGCGCTCGTGGAGGGGCTCGAGACCATCGACGGCGTCGGCGTCCACAGGCTCTTCGCCGACGCACCGTCGGCGATCGGCGTGGTGAACTTCTCGGTCGCCGGCTACGACGCGGGCCTCGCGGCCGCCTACCTCTCTGCCGAGCACGGCATCGGCGTGCGCGACGGGAGATTCTGCGCCCACCCTGCCCTGACCCGGCTGGGCCTGCCCGCGGGGTCGCTGCGGGCCAGCTTCGGGGTCGGGTCGAGGCTCGAGGACGTCGAGCGGCTCGTCGCGGCGGTCCGGCAGCTCGTGGAGGCGGGGCTGGGCATCGACTACGCGATCGACGCCGGGCGCTGGGTGCCAGCCCGGGACACCCGCCCGTTCCCCCTCTGGGCGCCGAACACGCCGGGCACCGCGGGGGCGGCGCCGTGCACCCCCGGGAACTGAACGGCATCGTCCGCGGGCCGTAGAGTGGTGAGCCGGAATCCTCAGGGAGGACTATGGCGCAGGAGGGACTATGGGACGGGGCGGGCCGAAGTTCGACGATGCCCGGCGGCGTGAGCTCGCCGGGGCCTTCGCCGCAGGCGGCGAGCACTACGAACGGGTCCGCCCGGGCTACCCGGTGCAGGCGGCCGACTGGATCGTCCCGGACGGGGCGCGCACCGCCGTGGACCTCGGCGCCGGCACCGGCAAGTTCACCGAGCTCCTCGTCGCCCGGGGCCTCGCCGTGACGGCCGTGGACCCGTCCGCGGACATGCTGGCCCAGCTCGCCGCCCGGCTGCCCTCCGTCACGTGCGTCGCCGCGGCCGCCGAGAGGACGGGGCTGCCGCCCGCCTCGACGGACGTGGTCGTCGCGGCGCAGGCCTGGCACTGGTTCGACACGGCTGCGGCGACCCGCGAGGCGGCCCGCCTGCTCCGTCCGGGCGGCCGGGCCGGGCTCGTGTGGAACCAGCTCGACACGCGCATCCCCTGGGTCCACCGGCTCTCCCGGATCATGCATGCCGGCGACGTCCACAAGCCCGACTACCAGCCGCCGTCCGGCCCCGAGCTCCACGGCTGGGAGCCCCTCGTGATCGCGTGGGAGGATCCGATCACCCCCGAGGGCATCGTGGAGCTGACGAAGTCCCGCAGCTACTACCTGCGGGCCTCGGAGAAGCACCGGCGCAGGGTCGAGGACAACCTGGCGTGGTACCTCTTCGAGCACCTCGGCCACTCCCCCGGCGAGGCCCTTGCCCTGCCGTACATCACGCAGGCGTGGCGCGCCACGGAGGCCCCCGGCTGAGGCGCCTCGCAGCGCGGCTTCCCGGGGCAGCCTTGCCGGGCGCAGCTCCGCTCCCTAGTATTTAGGTGTACCGAAAAAATGTGTTTGGCGCGTCTAAGCGCCAGCGGGTGCTGGCGAGGAGGCCGGTCGACGGTGGACAGGACGCTGAGGGCCGCGGAGCGAACGGGCGCGGGCCGCTCCCGCTGGCCCATGCTCCTGGGGACTCTCGGCCCCGCCTTCGTCGCCTCGGTGGCGTACGTGGATCCGGGCAACGTCGCGGCGAACCTGACCGCCGGCGCACGCTACGGCTACCTGCTCATGTGGGTCCTCGTCCTCGCGAACCTCATGGCGATGCTCGTCCAGTACCTCTCGGCGAAGCTCGGGGTCGTCACCGGCCGCACGCTCCCAGAACTCCTGGGTCGCCGCCTCCGGCCCGGCCCGCGCCGGCTCTACTGGGCGCAGGCGGAGATCGTCGCGCTCGCCACGGACCTCGCCGAGGTCGTGGGCGGGGCGCTCGCACTGCAGCTCCTGTTCAGGGTCCCGCTCCCCGTGGGCGCCGTGATCGTCGGCGTCGTCTCGATGGGGATCCTCGCGATCCAGGACTTCCGCACCCAGCAGCGGTTCGAGCTGGCGGTCGTCGCGCTCCTCGCCGTCATCGCGCTCGGCTTCCTCGCCGGACTCGCCCTCAGGCCGCCGTCCCCGGCCGGCATGGCCGGCGGGCTCGTGCCCCGGTTCGACGGCCCCGACTCGGTCCTGCTCGCCGCCTCGATGCTCGGCGCCACCGTGATGCCCCACGCGATCTACGTCCACTCCGCACTCTCGCGCGACCGCCACCGCGGCGACGCCGACGGCCACCCGGGCGCCCCCGCCATCCGGCGGCTCCTGCGGGGGACCCGGGTGGACGTGGTCGTCGCGCTCGGTGCGGCCGGCGTCGTGAACGTCGGCATGCTCCTCCTCGCCGCCTCCACCCTCGGCGGCACCGAGGGCACGGACTCGATCGAGGGAGCGCACGCGGCGATCGAGAGGGCGCTCGGCCCCGCGGTGGGCATCGTCTTCGCCGTGGGGCTCCTCGCCAGCGGCCTCGCCTCCACCGCCGTGGGCTCCTACGCCGGTGCGACGATCATGCAGGGCCTGCTCCAGCGGCGCATCCCGCTCGTGCTCCGCCGGGCCATCACCCTCGTCCCCTCGGTCCTGGTCCTCGCCCTCGGCGTGGACCCCACGTGGGCCCTCGTCGTGAGCCAGGCGGTGCTGAGCTTCGGCATCCCGTTCGCCCTCGTCCCGCTCATCCGGCTCAGCACCTCGGCCGCCGTGGTCGGGGACCACACCCTGCGGCCGCCGCTCGCGGTCGCCGCCTGGCTCAGCGCGGCCCTGGTCATCGTGCTCAACCTCGCCCTGCTCTGGTTCACGGTCGGCCCCCTGCTCGGACGGTAGGGTAAGTGGCGTGAAAAGCCAGCTCTCCTCGTCCACAGAGGACTACGTGAAGACGATCTACGCCTTCACCGAGTGGCAGGACGCTCCCATCACGTCTTCGCAGCTCGCGGCACGGCTCGGGGTGGCGAACTCGTCGGTGTCGGAGATGGTCCGCAAGCTCAAGGACCTCGGGCTCGTGGACCACCGCCCGTACGGCGCCGTGCGGCTCACCGAGGAGGGGCGCCGCGTGGCGCTCACCATGGTCCGCAGGCACCGCCTGCTCGAGACCTTCCTGGTCAACGAGCTCGGGTACAGCTGGGACGAGGTGCACGTCGAGGCGGAGCTGCTCGAGCACGCGGTCTCCGATCTCTTCGTCGAGCGGCTCGCGGCCAAGCTGGGGAACCCCGCCCGCGACCCGCACGGGGACCCGATCCCGACGGCGGAGGGAACTGTGCCCCGCATCGACGCCCACCGTCTGCGCGAGCTGGATCCCGGGCACGCGGGACGCATCACGCGCATCAGCGACGAGAACCCCGAGCTGCTCCGCTACCTGGCACACGAGAGGATCTCCCTCGACACGGAGGTGACCGTGGTGCGGCGCAAGCCGTTCGGCGGTCCGCTCGTGGTGCGCATCGACGAGGGCGGCGCCTCGCGCGATTTCGACGTCGCGGACGAGGTGGCCGACGCCGTGTGGGTCCGCAGCGGCCAGCCGCACCAGGGCTGCACGCTCGAGCCCGGGGCCTAGTACTTCCGCTGGAGCCAGAAGGCGAGCACCGTGTCCGCCAGGGCGGCTACCGCCAGCGCGAGGCCCAGTGGCTGTCCGGCGGCCGCAGCGGCGAACCCGGCCGCTCCGAACGCGCCCAGGGCCACGAGGGGCCGCCAGGGCCAGGGGACTCTCCTGGGCGCCCGGGGCGCCATGAACACGCCCCAGGCGACGGCGAACGCGGCGGCCAGGAGCAGGCCCCCGACCGCGCCGCCGGCCCCGGGCGCGAGCCTGCTGCCCAGATGCCAGCAGGCCCCCAGGGTCGCCACCTCGAGGAGGAACGCGAGCGCGGCATGCAGCGTGCCCCACGGCCCGCCTGTGGCCTCGCGTCCCCGTGCGGCGGGCCTCCGGTCCGCCCGGCGCCGCGTGGCGTCAGAGGTCATGGTGGTCCCTCCCAGAACTCGTGCGGTGCCCCCGTGCCCTGATCCTAGCGGCCGGGATGCCCACGGCGGAGGTTGCCGCGGCGGCGGCGAGCAGGAGCGCCGTCGCCGCCGTCCCGCGCCGGAAGCCGACGTCGTCGAGCACCCCTCCGACGATCGCCCCCGAGGCCGCGATCGCCACGAGGGACGCGATGCGCGCGGCGGCGTTGTTCACCGCCGAGCCCACGCCCTCTGACCCGGCCGGCACCGCCCCGAGGACCGTCGAGGTCAGCGGCGCCACCATGATGGCAAGGCCCAGCCCCAGCAGCACCATGGGGCCGAAGACGTCCCGCCAGTACCCCAGCGGCGGAGCGGACAGGGCGAGCCAGGCGAAGCCGGCGGCGGCGATGGCCGGGCCGGCCGCCATCGGCAGCCGCGGCCCCGTGCGGGCCGTGAGCCGCGCCACCGTGCCGGAGAGGAAGAGCATCGGCAGGGTGGCGGGAAGCATCCCCACGCCGGCCGCGAACGCCGTCAGCCCCATCCGCTGCTGGAGGTACAGGCCCACGAGGAAGGCACCGAGCCCGAGGGCGCCGTAGGCCCAGACCGTGGCCACGTTGCCGGCCGCGAACGTGCGGTTTCGGAAGAGTGCCAGCGGGAGCTGCGGCGCGGCGGCCCGGCGCTGCTGCGCGGCGTAGGCCGCCACCGCCGCGGCCCCGACCGCGAGCGGGCCGAGCACCCAGGCACTCGCCCATCCCAGCGTCGTCTGCCAGATCAGCCCCAGCACGATCCCGCCGAGGCCCACGACTCCCAGCGCCGCGCTCGCCAGGTCGAACGGCTCCGTCTGCGGCGGCCGCGGGGCTGCGCCGCGCCGCAGCACCGCGAGCGGGCGGGCCAGGACGGCCGCGGGGACGAGGTTGACCAGGAACACGAGCCGCCAGCTGCCCAGCGTCACGAGGGCGCCGCCGATGAACGGCGCAGCAACGGAGGCCGCCGCCGTCCACGCCGTCCACCGGGCGATCAGCCGGAGTCGGACCGGCCCCTCCGCGGAGGCCGTGATGAGGGCGAGGGCGCTGGGCGTGATGAGCGCTCCCGCCGCGCCCTGGAGGACCCGGGCAGCGACGAGGACCCAGCCGGCCGGTGCGAGGCCGCAGGCCACGGACATGAGCGTGAACGCGGCCGTGCCCACGGCGAGCACCCGCTCGGTGCCCCAGCGGTCAGCGACTGCCCCGGCCGCCAGGAGCAGCGAGCCGAGGGTGAGGAGGTAGCCGTCCACCACCCACTGTTGGAGGAGGAGGCCGCCGCCCAGCTCGCGCTGGATCGCCGGGAGCGCGAGGCTCACCCCTGAGGAGTCGATGATCACGAGGCAGCTCGAGGTGACGGCCGCGAGCAGTACGCGGCGCAGACCGGCCGCATCCGGAGGGTTCACAGGGCCATCCTCCCCGCTATCCCCGTCCGGTACGAGATCTGGGGCGATGCGCCGGCGCCGGCCTCCCCTGGGCCGAGGGCGGTGCCACCGGCCCCGGCCGCCGGTTCGCGGCCCGCTACTCCGCAGCGTTAGACTCGCGACGGCGGATCGACCGACGCGGTCAGCCCCCGCAACCGCCATGTCGTGCGGCAGCGCCGGGGGCGCCGAGCAGCGCAGCAGCGCACCACCGCGCCCGTCGGCGGACGGTTGAGTGCCTCGGGAAACGGCCGCCGCTTTCACCACCGCCCAGTGGCTGCCGTCCGCGGACTGGGCCTGTCGTCGCCTCCAGGACCGCAGCAGCGGCGGCCACCTCGCGGGAGCGTATTCGCGGCTGCTCGGGCCCGTGCTGCGGTCCGTGCTCGTCCGGGACTGAGCGCAGGGGGGGCGGCCGCCTAAGGCGGCTCGAACCGTGCATTAAGACACTGCAGCGGTCCCTCCGTACGGAGGGACCGCTGCAGTCCAGGGTGGAGATGGGGGGAATTGAACCCCCGTCCGGTGCGGTTTTGCCAGGTATTCTCCGGGCGCAGTGTGCGTCGGGATTTCTCGGCCCCAGCCATCATGCACACCAGTGGCTGACCCGGGCCCAGTCGTCTAAAAGTCCCAGCAGCTCCGACGACGAGAGCTGCCAGCAGTGGCTATCTAATCGACGCCAGGATCCGGGACGATAGCATTCCCGGGCTGACGGACTTGCTCGCTACTTAGGCAGCGAGGGCGAAGTCAGTGCGCTTAGAGTTGGCACTTATTGGTTTACAGAGAGCGTTGACGAGATGACTCTGCATCCTCGGCCCGCTTCCCCTGTCTCGACCTACACCGTCGAAACCGATCATCCCCGTATGTGGTTGTCAAACCGCCCCGGCCTGAACCGGGACTCCTCCGGCGAACCGTCGGAACAGCCAGTATAGCGCGTGGGGCGGCGCAGATATTCCCGGCCGCATTCCCGGCCGCACCGCCCGCCAGCAGCGCCAGTGCCAGCGTCACCGCGGAAGGAGGCCTGCACGGTCCTTCGCCCCGAGGACGGCCAGCGCGGCGGCGTCCACCGTCGAGGCGAACGCCGGGTCTGCCTTCGCGCGGGCCACGATCCCGGCCCAGATCCGCGGAGCCAGCTGCTGGTCCGTGCACAGCGCCAGCGTGCCGCCGGCGGCGAGGAAGTCCGCCCCGCGCTGCTCGGGGGCCACGCCGGAGAGCTGGACCGCGTCGCACAGGTCGTCCGAGACCACGATGCCGCGGAAGCCGAGGTCGCCGCGCAGCATGCCCCCGATCACTGTCGGGGAGAAGACTGCGTCGTGCCGCGGGTCGATGGCCGGGTAGGAGGCGTTGGAGAGCATCATCCACGGCGTCCCGGCCTCCACCGCGTCCGCGAAGGGCGCGACGAAGGGATCGTGCCGGCCGGTCACGGTGTCCGTGACGCCGGAGGCCGTGTCGGTGTTCGCCGTGACGCGCCCGAGGCCCGGGAAGTGCTTGGGCACCGCGATGAGGCCGGCGTCGGCCATCCCCTGGGCGAAGGCGATGCCGTGGGCGGAGACCGCCGCCGGGGTGTAGCCGAACTCGCGCTGGAAGTGCCCGATGGGCGTGTTCTGCGGTGCGAATGCCGCGGACGGCACGGTGTCCATGACGGGGGCGAAGTTCACATTGACGCCCGCGGCGGCCAGCTCGCGGCCCCACCCCGCGGCAGCGGCCCGCAGCGCTGCGGGTGCCATGCCCCCCTGCGCGAGGGCCGTGGGCATGTCGGAGAACCCCGGGCCGCGCAGGACCTGGACCTGGCCGCCCTCCTGGTCGGTGGCGATGAACTGTCCCACCCGCCGGGTCCCGGCGTCCGTGGCCTCGGCCCTGATGCCGCGGACGACGGCGGCCACGGCCCCCACGCCGGCGGTCGAGCGGCCCTTGAGGAAGACGTTGCCGATGTGGAGCCGGCGCATGGCGTCGAGGGCCGCGGCGTCGGGACCGGCCGCCGGGGAGCTGACCATGATGATCTGCCCCACCCGCTGCTCGAGACTCATCGAGGCCAGGATCTGGGCCGGGCGGCCTGCGGGGGGGCTCGCCGTCGTGCTCGGACCCCGGGCGGGGGCGGACGACGTCGGCGGCGCACCGGCGGCGCTCGGGGTCACGGTCGGCGTCGGCCGGGTGCTGGCCCCCGAGGGCGAGGCGGTGGCTGGACTGGTGCCCGCCGCGGACGGGGTCGGTCCCGGCGCGGCCGTGGGGCCTGCAAGCAGGCGCGGCAGGATCAGCGCGCCCGCCACCGCGAGCACGGCAACGATGCCCACCGCGACCGCGGCCCAGGCCTTCCAGTTCCTGTGGGGCATGTCCTGTCTCCGGCGCCGTTCCGTCAGCGGCGGTTCCGGGCCCGCATGGCGCGCAGGGCCTCCCGCTTGTCCTGCGCCTCGCGGAGGGCGTGGCGCTTGTCGTAGTCCTTCTTGCCGCGCGCAAGCGCGATCTCGACCTTGGCGCGGCCGTCGCTGAAGTACACCTGCAGCGGCACCACGGTCAACCCCGACTCGTTCACCTTGTGCTCGATCTTCGCGAGCTCCTCCCGGTGCAGCAGGAGCTTGCGCTTCCGCTTGGACGGGTGGTTGGTCCAGGACCCCTGGGTGTACTCCGGGATGTTGACCGCCTCGAGCCACAGCTCGCCCCGGTCGAAGTGGCAGAAGCCCTCGGCGAGGGAGATGTGGCCCTCGCGGAGCGACTTCACCTCGGTGCCCATGAGGACGAGCCCGGCCTCCCAGGTGTCCAGGACCTCGTAGTCGTGCCGGGCCTTGCGGTTGGTGGCCACGACCTTCCGGCCACTCTCTCTGGGCACGGCGGCACTCCTTGCGGATTCGTGATCGGTCTGCGATCAGGGCGGACGTTCGCTGCCGCGGGTGGCGGCACGGGACCTACCAGTCTACAGCAGCCCCATGGGATTGACGGGCTGGCCGTTGAGCCAGGTCTCGAAGTGTGCGTGGCAGCCGGTCGAGTTGCCGGTGTTGCCCGAGTAGGCGATCAGCTGCCCCTGGCTCACCTGCTGGCCCGGCGAGACCACGACGTTCGTGTTGTGGTAGTAGACGGTCGTCAGGGAGTTCCCGTTCACCACGCCGTGGGAGATCATCACCGTCCACCCACCGCCGCCGGTGGTCCATCCGCCGACGGTCACAGTGCCTGCTGCGGCGGCATGGACCGGGGTGCCGCACGCGGCGCCGAAGTCGATGCCGGTGTGCATGTAGCCGCCGGTCCCGTAGAAGTCGATCGTGCCCGGCGGCGTCGCGCGCCAGCCGAAGCCCGAGGTGATGGGGATGTTGCCGTCGAACGGGTGGATGAGCCCGAACGCCGAGGGCGTCACCGCCGCCGACTGCGCCTGGCGCGTCTCCTCCGCGGCCTGGTTGGCAGCGGCCTGGGCTGCGGCCTCGGCGGCCGCCCGGGCCTGGCCGGCGCGGATGGCGGCCTGCCGGGCCTCCTCGGCCCGCTGGGCGGCGATGCGCCGCTGCTCGGCCTCCCATGCCTCGCGGAGCCTGCGGTCGCGGTCCTGGATCTGGGCAGCGACCTGGTCCTGCTGCGCCTTGACGTCGGCGATCTGCTTCTGGATGGCCGGTTTCTGCGCCTCGAGTTCCTTGCTCAGCCGGCCAGTGTCGTCGACCAGCTTGTCCACCGCGGCCTTCTTCGCCGCGGCGTCGTCGCGGGCGGCCTGCTCCTTCTTGAGAGCCTCGTCCGCCTTGCCCTTGAGGTCCTTGATCTCGGCCTCCACGGCCGCGAGGCGCGCCTGCGAGTTCACGTTCGCCGCGTTCTGCTGCGCGAGCTGGTCCAGCGCCGTGTTCTGGCTCTCCATCACGGTGTCCGCGAGGTCGAGCGAACCGGTCAGCGAGCCTGTCTCCCCCGATCCGAGCATGAGCCCGACGTTCGAGGGCACCCCGCCGGACATGTAGGACTCACTCGCGATCTCGCCGATGAGCTTCTTGGTGCTGTCCATCTTGCCGCGGTCGCTCTGGAGCTGGGCCGTGATCTTGGCCTTGCTCTGCTGCGCCGCGTCGACCCGGACGGCCAGCGCGTCGACCTCGTTGCTCGCGGCGGCGACGCGGCCCTGGGCGTCGAGCAGCGCCTGCTGGGCCCCGGGGAGCCGGGCCTGGTACGTCGCGAGGTCCGCGGCCGTCTGCTGGATCCGCCCGTCGAGGAACTCGAGGGAGTCCTTCACCTCCTGGGCGCGCTGGTCCAGCTGGGCCTTCTGGTCGTCGAGGTTGTCCGCCCTCGCCACCGAGCCGGCGAGCGTGAGGGTGACCACAAGCATCGCCGCCGCCGTGAGCCCGGTGGCCCGGCGGAACGCCGTACGGCCTCTCCCGGGCACGAAGCCGGCTCGTGTGGGGACCACCTGCATCGGTCTGCGCTCCTGTCCGTCTAAACCTTGAGATACCGACGCAGGGTCAGCATCGATGAGACGCCCGCGAGGACCACGCCCGTTCCGACGAGCAGGGGCGCGAGCATGAGGGTCTGGGAGGGCGAGATGAACGCCGTCCCGGGGTACTGGGACGTCAGGACGTCACCGAGGAAGAACTTGGCCACGGCCCAGAGGGTGCCCGAGGCGAGCACCGCGCCGATCACGGCCGCGATGGTGCCCTCCAGCACGAACGGGAGCTGGATCATGAGCTTGGACGCCCCGACGAGGCGCATGATCCCGGTCTCACGGCGCCGGCTGAAGGCCGAGAGCCTGATCGTCGTGGCGATGAGGAGGATCGCGCAGACGATCATGACCCCCGCGATGACGATTGCGACGAGCGAGGCGGCGTTCATGACCGAGAAGAGCCGTTCGAGGACCTCCCGCTGGTCGCTGACGAGCCGGACGCCCGGCCGCGAGGAGAAGGTCTCGGAGATGATCTGGTACTTCTGGGGGTCCTTGAGGTTGACCCTGAAGGAGGCCGGGAGCTGGTCCGGTGTCACGGAGTCCACGATCGGGGAGTTCGCGAACTGCTCGCGGTAGTGCTGGTAGGCCTCGTTCTGGGACTCGAAGTGGTAGTCGGACACGTACTGGGCGACGGCCGGGGACGACAGCAGGGCCTCGAGGGACTTGCGCTGGTCGTCGGTCACCGCGCCGGAGACGCAGCCGGGGGCCTTCGAGGTGCCGTTGCACAGGAAGATGGCCACCTGCACGCGGTCGTACCAGTAGCCCTTCATCTGGTTGATCTGCAGCTGCAGCATGCCGGCGGCGCCCACGAACGTCAGCGACACGAAGGTCACGAGCACCACAGAGACGACCATGGTCAGGTTCCGGCGCAGGCCGCTCGCGATCTCGCCGAGGATGAAGGCGGCCCTCATGCGCGCTCTCCCCCGGCCGGGGCCACCGCGGGGATCATCGACGTGTACAGCGCCTTGGCCTCGTCGCGGATCACGCGTCCGTCCACGAGCTCGATCACGCGCTTGCGCATCGAGTTGACGATGTCGGTGTCATGGGTGGCCATCACCACGGTGGTGCCGTTCTGGTTGATGCGGTCGAGGACGGACATGATCCCCTGGGACGTGGTCGGGTCGAGGTTTCCGGTGGGCTCGTCCGCGAGGAGGATCCCGGGGCGGTTCACGACCGCACGGGCGATCGCCACGCGCTGCTGCTCGCCGCCGGAGAGCTCGTGCGGCATGCGGTGGCCCTTGCCCTCCAGGCCCACCGTCTTGAGGACCTCGGGGACGGCGTCGCGGATGATCGCGCGGCTGCGCCCGATCACCTGCATGGCGAAGGCGACGTTGGCGAACACGGTCTTCTGCGGCAGGAGCCGGAAGTCCTGGAAGACGACGCCGATGCCGCGCCGCAGGCGGGGCACGCGCCAGCTCGGCAGCGAGGCCACGTTCTGCCCGGCCACGAGCGCCGCGCCGCTCGTTGCCCGTTCCTCGCGCATGACGAGGCGGAGGAAGGTGGACTTGCCGGATCCCGAGGCGCCGACGAGGAAGGCGAACTCGCCCCGCTCGATCTCGAGGCTGACGGAGTCGAGCGCCGGGCGGGCCTTCCGGTCGTAGACCTTCGTGACATTGTCGAAGCGGATCATTGCTCTCAAACCCGTCGGGACGCACGCGTCCTGAGCCCGGCGCTCGGGCGAGGCTCGGAGGCAGGGGGCGCCGGCTGCTCGACTATAAGCACAAGGGCGGGACGTCCCGGGGTTCTCACCCCGGCGTGTCGGAGTCCCGGGGCGCGGACGCGTCTGCGGCGAGCGGCGCCCCGGCCAGCACGGCCCGCGCCACGGCGGACGCGCCGTCCTCGGTCATGACGATCGTGTAGTGGTTCGTCCCCGGCACGTCGTGCACGTCGATCGCGGGGTGCTCCTGCCGGACGCGGTCCATCACCTCGGCCGGGTAGAGGGGCGGGAGCTGGCCGAGGAGCCCGCGCTCGGCCCGCAGCAGGAGCGTGGGCACGCGGAGCCGGTCGAGGGCGCCCAAGAGCGACTCTCCGCCGTACAGGTCGGCATTGTCGTCAGCGAGGGCGGCCAGGGCGGTGGCGGGGCGCAGGCGGGGCGCGGCGCCGTCGAGGTCGTAGCGGATGTAGTCCTCGAACTCGGGCGTCCAGGCCCCCGTGAACGCCGGATGCGGCCCCCAGTAGTCGAGGTACGCCTCGGGGCTCGTGAACTCCATCCGCAGGCGCTCGGCGGCGGGTCCGAGCAGGGCCTGGAGCGCCTCTTCCGGGCTCATGCCGGGCGGCGGCGCGAGCGGGATGCCGCCGTCCACGAGGACGAGCCGCTCGACGAGCTCGGCATGCCGGTCCGCGAGGACGAGGGACGCGAACGCGCCCATCGAGTGGCCCACGACGACGGCGGGCCGGTCCGCGTCCGCGCCCGCCGCACGCAGCACGGCGGCGAGGTCGTCGGCGTGCTGCGTCATGCCGTAGGGCCCCGGCAGCGCGTTGCTGCGCCCCCGGCCGCGCAGGTCCGGGGCCACCACCCGGGCGACGCCGGGGGCGGAACCCGGCCCCCCGGCGTCGTCCGCGGAGCCCCCCGGCCACTCCGCCGGGGGCGCGAGCAGCGTGCTGGCCACGAACGGCCAGGCGAGGTGGGAGGACGTGACCCCGTGGACGGCGAGGACCGTCTGTCCCCCCTCGCGGCCCCTCCGGGACCACTCTCCGGCGCGCAGCGCACCGCCGCGCACCGCGACGTCGAAGGTGCGGTAGTCCAGGGTCTCACTCATGCGAGCCGTCCTCTCTCGGTCTGTCTGCTGGTGCCGGCGCGGGGGCCAGGCCGCGCTGGATGATGCCCATGAGCTCGTCGAGCACCCGGTCCGGGATCTCCACGCGGGAACCGTCGGCCCCGCGGTCCTCGGCCTCCCACAGGATGTAGCGCATCCCGAAGAGCTCGCCCATGCCCATGAGGGCCCAGGCCGCCACCTCGGGGTCCATGGGCCGGACCTCGCCCGCCTCCTGGGCGGCGGCGAGGCCGTGGACGTAGCTGCGCACGATCTTCTCGTAGTGGCGCCGCTGGGCCGCGGGCGAGACGAACTCGGCCTGCCGGATGATCCGGTACAGCGCAGGGTGCTCCGCGGTGAAGCGGAAGAACGCCCGGAACCCCGCCCGTTCCGCCTCCAGTCGCGTCCCCGCCGCGCGGGCCGCCTCGGTCATCGCGTGCCGGACGCGGGCGTTGAGGTCGTCCACGACTTCGTCGAAGATCTCCTGCTTGCCCGCGAAGTAGAGGTAGAAGGTCCCGAGGCCGATCCCCGCCTGCTCGGTGATCTTCACGATCGAGGCGTCGTGGTAGCCGGCGGAGGCGAAGACGTCCTCAGCGGCGGCGAGCAGCCTCGCCCGGGTCCTCGTGCCGCGGGCGGTGCGGGGCTGGGCGCTCACGCCCGCTCCCCCGTCGCGGACCCTGCGCCGCGCTCTGCCCCGGCCCGCAGCCTGGCCCTCGCGACCTTGTGCAGGCCCGTGCGCGGCACCTCGTCGACGAATTCGATGGTGCGGGGGACCTTGAAGTGCGCGAGGACGCCGCGGAGGTGCTCCGTGAGCTCCTGGGCGTCGGTGGCCGCGCCGTGGCGGGCGACGACGAAGGCCAGGCCCGTCTCTCCCCAGCGTTCGTCCGGGGTGCCGACGACCGCGGCGTCGGCCACCGCGGGGTGCGCGAGCAGGGCCTGTTCGACCTCGGAGGGCGAGACGTTCTCCCCGCCCGAGATGTAGATGTCCTTGAGCCGGTCGACGACGCGGAGGAACCCGTCGGCGTCCCGCTCGACGACGTCTCCAGTGCGCAGCCAGCCGTCCACGAGGACCTCGGCGGTCGCGCCGGGGTCGTCGAGGTAGCCGGCGAACACGCCGGGGCCGCGGACCCACAGCTCGCCGCGTCCCTCGCCCTCGAGCTCCTGGCCGGTGGCGGGGTCCGCGACCGCGATCTCGACGTGCGGGTACGGCGTCCCCGCGGACCCGACGCGGCGCAGCGCCTCCTCGGGAGCCAGGCACAGCACGTTGGGGCCGGCCTCGGTGAGCCCGTAGCCCTGCGTGAGGGCGACGCCGCGGGCGTGCCACGTGCGCAGCAGCGGCGCCGGCATGGGCGCGCCGCCGACCACGGCGCGGTCCAGGCTCGTCAGGTCGGCGCGGGCGAAGCCGGGGTGCTGGGACAGCATGAGGTAGTGGGCCGGGACGCCCATCATGGTGGTGACCCTGCGCTGGGCGATGAGCTGCAGGACGCGGCCGGCGTCGAAGCCGCGCTCGAGGACCACCGTCGCCCCGGTCCACCAGGCCAGGAGGGCGTGGATGTTCCAGCCGCCCACGTGGAACTGCGGCATGATGCACAGCACCACGTCGTCGCGGCCGACCTCCACGGTGCGCGAGAACGAGAGGTTGGTCCAGAAGCAGTTCGCGTGGGTCAGGACGGCGGCCTTGGCGCGCCCCCCGGAGGTCCCGGAGGTGAACACCGCGAGCAGCGGATCGTCGTCGTCCACCCCGCGCCGCGGGACCGCGTCCCCCGCCCGCGGGAGGCCGCGCTCGATCCCCTCGCGGCCGGGCCGCGCAGTCCGCGGCGGCTCGGCGAGGAGCGCGGTCGCGGCGGCGCCGAGTGCCGCATGCTCCGCCTCGATGACCAGGAGCGCGGGTGCGCACACGGCGAGCTGCTCGGCGAGCTCGGCCGGGGCGAGCCGCCAGGACAGCGGGACGAGCGTGAGCCCCGCCTTCGCGCAGGCGAAGAAGACCACCACATGGTCGGCGCTGTTGCCCGTGAGGGTCGCGATCCGCTGCCCCGGGGCGTACCCGGCGTCCGCGAGGGCGTCGGCGAGCGCGGCGGAGCGCTGCTCGAGCTCGCGGTAGGTGAGGGTCACGCCGCGGTCGTCCACTGCGATGCGCTCAGGGGTGCTCCGTGCGCGGTCGGCCGTCCACCGTCCGAGGGTGTGCAGCCCGTCGGCGCCCTGTGCTCTCATGCGTCCTCCAGTACTCGGTCGAGCCGTTCCTCCGGCTCGGGCGCGCGTGCGGCGCCGCGGCGGCGCGGCCGCAGCCTCGCGGCAGCGCCGGCGAGGCCGCCTGGAAGGAACACCACCACGAGGATGAACAGCGTACCGAGGATGAACAGGGGCTCGGACAGCGGGATCCGCAGCACGGGGGGCAGCTCCTTGATGGCCGGCGACGCCGCGAGCGCGGCGAGCCGCTGGTCGAGCAGCGTGTAGAGCACGCCCCCGACCACCGCGCCCCAGCGCGACCCGACGCCGCCGAGCACCACCATGACCAGGAGGGTGATGGTGAAGTCCGAGGAGACCGAGCTCGGCACGGCGCCCGACTGCAGGAGCAGGAAGACCATGCCGGCCACCGCGGCCAGCGCCCCGCCGACAGTGAACACGATCAGCTTCGGAGCGAAGGGGGCCAGCCCCAGCACCCGGGCCCTGAGCTCGTTCTCCCGGACGGCCTCGGCCACGTGGCCGGCCCGGCTGGACTGGATCCACAGCACCACCGCGTAGACCGCCACGAGTGCCGCGAGCGCGAGCCAGTAGAGGTTGCGCGTGTTGACCACGCCGACGAGGGCGTCCGGCAGGTGCTCGGCGGACAGGCTCAGCCCCTCGTCGCCGCCGGTCGCCCCGCCCGGGTTGCGGCGCACGAGCACCGAGCCTGCCTGAGCGAAGGCGAGCGTCACCATCGCGAACGGAATGCCCCCGACCCGCAGGCTGATGCTCCCCACGGCGAGGGCGAGGGCGATGGCCAGCACGAGGGCCAGCAGCACGGCGGGGGCCAGGGGCAGCCCGAGGTGGCCGAGGATCACGGCGAGGCCGTACACCCCGGCGCCGAAGGAGAGGGCGTGGCCGAACGAGAGCAGCCCCGCCGCGCCCAGCAGGAGGTGGTAGCTCAGGGCCGCCGCCGCCATCGCGAAGCACAGGGCGAGCAGCTGCAGCGACCCCGGCGTGTAGGTGGGGCCGGGCAGGACGCCCGGGAGGTCGATCGCGAGGAGCGGCAGCAGGGCCAGGGCCGCGACCGTGGCGGCGCCGCCGGCGACCCGTCCCCACGGCGCGGCGCCGCGGCGGACGCGGGGCCGACGACGTTCTGCCCGGGCGGTCATGCCGCCGCCCCGAGGAGGCCGCGGGGGCGGACGAGCAGCACCACGGCGAGGGCGAGGACGACCACGAAATCACCGATCCCGAAGTAGAAGTTGGCGAACTGCTGGAGCACAGCGACCCCGACCGAGGCGATCGCCGCGCCGGTGAGGGAGCCCAGCCCCCCGATCACGGTGACGATGAACGCGAAGATGAGCAGCGAACCGCCCAGCAGGGGCGAGACGTAGCCGAAGTAGTGGCTCGCGAGCACGCCGCCCAGGCCGGCGGCGGCGCCCCCGATCGCGAAGACGAGCGTGAACGCCTTCCGCACGTCGATGCCGAGCGCCGTCACCATGGCCCGGTTCTCCACGCCGGCGCGGATGATGAGGCCGTACCGGGTGCGGCGGAGGAAGACCACGAGGCCCGCGAGGACGAGGGCGGCGCAGGCGATCGCCACGAACCTGTCGTTGGGAACCTTGGCGCCGAGGATGTCGGTCGTGTCCTTGAACCAGGCCGGGCCGCCGATGTAGACGGCGTCGGTGCCCCAGATCCCGTCGAACAGCGCCACCGTTGCCAGCGAGAGCCCCACGGTGACGAGCACCTGCTCGATATGCCGCAGGTAGAGCGGGCGGATGAGCGCGAGCTCGGTGACCGCGGCGACGACCGCCCCCGCGGCCGCGCCCACCACGAGCGAGAGCAGGAAGGACCACCACGAGTCCGCGCCGAGCCGGCGCGCGGTCTCCCAGCCGAGGAAGGCCCCGAGCGTGAGGAAGGACCCGTGCGCGAAGTTCAGGACGCCCATGAGCCCGTAGATGAGGGACAGGCCCGAGGCCACGAGGAAGTAGAGCGCCCCCAGACCCAGGCCGGTGACGAGCAGGAGGATGACGGTGCTCATCGGGCGGTCTCCTTGGCGTCCCCGCCGACGCCGAGCAGGCGGCGCGTGAGCGGCTCGTCGTCGAGCAGGTCCCGGGCATCGTCGCTGCGGTGCACGACGCGCCCTCCCGAGAGCACGATCGCCCCGGCGGCCAGCCTGCGGACCACCGCCAGGTTCTGCTCGACGAGCAGGATCGGGACCACCCGGGCGGCGGCCTCGAGCGCCACGGCCACCTCCTGGACGACCTTCGGCGCGAGGCCCTTGGTCGGCTCGTCCACGAGCAGGATCCGGTTCTCGTTCAGCAGCGCCCGGGCGAGGGAGACCATCTGCTGCTGGCCGCCCGAGAGCGTCCCGGCCGCCTGATGGGCCCGGCGGACGAGGTCGGGGAACAGGTCCGCGACCAGGTCCCGGCGCTCCTTCGAGCCGCGCCCGCGGACCGAGAGCTGCAGGTTCTCCTGCACGGTGAGCTTGGAGAAGACCTCGCGGTCCTCCGGCACATAGCCCACGCCCCGCTGGACGATCCGGTGGGTCGGCTCCCCGTCGATCCGCTCGCCGGCCAGGGTGACCCGCCCGCGGCGCCCGATCAGGCCGAGGACCGCCTTGATGGTGCTCGTCTTGCCCACGCCGTTGCGGCCGAGCAGGGCGGTCACGCCGCGGTCGGGCACGTCGAACGCGACGTCCTCGACCACCTGCTGGCCGCCCACGTGCGCCGAGAGCCCCTCGATCGCCAGGACCGCGGTCATACGGGCTCCCCCAGGTACGCGGCCTGCACGGTGTCGTCGGCCATGACGGCCTCCGGGGTGCCGATGGCCAGCAGCCGCCCGTGGTGCATGACGGCGACGCGGTCCACGAGCCCGAGGACCACCTCCATGTGGTGCTCGACCATGAGCACGGTGGTCCCGCGGTCCCGGTGGAGGCCGCGGATCACCTCGGTCAGCGCGCCCACGTCGCCCGAGCCGACGCCCGCCATGGGCTCGTCGAGCAGGACCACGCTCGGGTCGGTCGCGAGCATCATCGCGATCTCCACCTTCCTCTTGTCTCCGTGGGAGAGGTCCTGCGCCCGCAGCCCCTCCTTGTCGGCGAGCCCCACCTCGGCGAGCCGTTCGCGCGCGCGGCGGGTGGCGGCGTCGTGCGTCCGCGGGAAGGCGAGGACCGAGAGCGAGCCGCCGAGCCGCGCCTGGGCGGCGAGGCGGACGTTCTCGAGCACGGTGAGGGCACCGAACAGGCTGGAGGTCTGGAACGTCCGTCCCAGCCCCGCCTTGGCCCGCCGGTGCACCGTCAGGCCGGTGACGTCCCGGCCCTCCAGGAGCACGCGGCCCGCAGTGGGCCGGGCGAGGCCCGAGAGGACGTTGAAGAGGGTGGTCTTGCCTGCGCCGTTGGGACCGATCACCCCGAGCATCTCCCCCCGGGCGACGGCGAAGCCGACCTCGGCGAGGATGCTCGCGCCGCCGATCGCGAGCCCGAGGCCCTCCACCGCGAGGGCGGGACGCCCCGGGCCCGCTGCCACGCCTCTCAGCCCTTCTTCTCGGCCGGGGCCACGGCGTCGGCCGGGACCGCCTTGACCAGCTGCGGGGTCCAGGCGCCGTCCTTCTGGACGAGCTTGGCCTGGTACATCGGCTGGACGAGCACGTGGTCCGAGGCCCGCACGCTCTCCTTGCCCTTGGGCCCGTCGAACGAGTAGCCCTCGAGGCCCTTGACCATGTCATCCACCGACGCGCCGGACTTGACGGCCTGGACGATCATCTGGCCGGCCACGAAGCCGTCCGGGGTGAAGAGGTCCGGCTTGGCCCCGGCGGCCTCGACGTCCTTGACCATCTCCTCCTCGACGGCGTTGTTGCCGCCGGCGCCCGGGAAGTAGTGGCTGAGGAAGCTGATCTTGCCGCTCGCGGCGCCGTAGGCCGAGAAGGTCGAGGCGTCGCCCAGACCGGTGACCACGGGGGCGGCGTCGAACACGCCCTGCTGCGTGAGCGACTGCCACATCGCCCCGCTCGTGGCGCCGGCCCACGCGACGAAGGTCATCGCGGGCTTGGCATCGATGATCTGGCGCGCGAACGGGGTGAACTCGGTGGCGTCCTCGGGCACGAGGACCTGCTGCACGGTGGCGCCCTTGGCGCCCAGGACCGCCTTGACGGCCGCGACGTTGCCCTGGCCGAAGGCGTTGTTCTGGGCGAACACCACGATCTTCTTGCCCTGGAGGTTGTCCACGAAGGTGCCGGCCGTCGCCACGTCCTGGAGCGACTGCCGCCCGGAGCGGAACGTGTACTTGTTGACGCCCTGGAGCGCGTCGGTGGCGGCGGGCCCCGAGATGTAGAGGACCTTGTTCTGCTCGGCCTGCTGGGCCAGCTTGAGGGCGACGCCCGAGACGACCGTGCCGGCGAGGATCTTGTAGTCCTTGCCGATGAGGTCCTTGGCCTCGGCGACGGCCTTGTCCGGATCGCCCCCGTCGTCCTGGTAGGTCAGGTTGAGGGTCGCGTTGCCGACCTTGCCGGTGCCCCCGGTCGCGTACTTGATCCCGGCCTGGAGTCCCTGGTAGTACGCCGCGCCGTAGGCGGCGAGCGGGCCCGTCTTGGAGTAGACGATGCCGACGTTGACCGTGCGGGCCGAGTCCGTGCCGCCCGTGGAGGCGCTGGAGGTGCTCGGGGCGCAGCCGGTCGCGGCGAGGCCTGTGGCCAGGGAGGCGGTGAGGAGGAACTTCGTCGTTGCCTTCACGCGGGTGCCTTTCGTGCGGGTGGTTCGGAGGGTTCCGGCGGACTGGCCGGTTCAACATGAAAGGTGATTCAGGTTACGGAAAACGTACGACGGCGAGGGGACGCCGTCCAGGGCCCCTCCCCTTCCGCCGGGGTCGCCCCGTGGGAGCGCGAGGTCACCCCGCGCGCGCACCAAAAAGGCCCGGAGCCTCCGCGAGGAGGCTCCGGGCCCGGGGAACTCGGCGCCGCTCTAGCTCTCGGCGTGCTGCCGCTGGCCGGCGCGCCAGCGGATGCCGGCGTCGATGAAGTCGTCGATGTCGCCGTCGAGGACTGCAGCCGTGTTCCCGACCTCGTGGTCGGTGCGCAGGTCCTTGACCATCTGGTACGGATTGAGCACGTAGGAGCGCATCTGGTCGCCCCAGGACGCCTTGACGTCGCCCGCGAGCGCCTTCTTCTCGGCGTCCTCCTGCTCCTTCTTCAGCAGCAGGAGCCGGGACTGCAGGACGCGCATGGCGGCGGCACGGTTCTGGATCTGGGACTTCTCGTTCTGCATCGAGACGACCAGACCGGTCGGGATGTGCGTGAGGCGCACGGCCGAGTCGGTGGTGTTGACCGACTGGCCGCCCGGGCCCGAGGACCTGAAGACGTCGACGCGGATCTCGTTGTCGGGGATGTCGATGTGGTCGGTCTGCTCGATGAGCGGGATCACCTCGACGGCCGCGAAGGACGTCTGGCGGCGCCCCTGGTTGTCGAACGGGCTGATCCTCACGAGGCGGTGCGTGCCGGCCTCGACGGAGAGCGTGCCGTAGGCGTACGGGGCGTTGACCTCGAAGGTCGCGGACTTCAGGCCCGCCTCCTCCGCGTAGGAGGTGTCCATGACCTTGGTCGAGTAGCCGCGCCGCTCGGCCCAGCGGAGGTACATGCGCATGAGCATCTCTGCGAAGTCGGCGGCGTCGACGCCGCCCGCTCCGGCGCGGATCGTCACGACGGCCTCGCGCTCGTCGTACTCGCCGTTGAGGAGCGTGACGACCTCGAGTTCCTCGAGGGCCTTGCTGATCGAGCCGAGTTCCTTCGACGCCTCGGCGAGCGCGTCGTCGTCGCCCTCTTCCTTGGCGAGCTCCACGAGGACCTCGAGGTCGTCGATCCGCTCCCCGAGCTTCTCGACCCGCTCGAGCTCCGACTGCCGGTGGGACAGCCGGGACGTGACCTGCTGGGCCTTCGAGGGGTCGTCCCACAGGTCCGGGACGCCGGCGGCCTCGCTCAGCTCGGCGATCTCGGCCCGCAGCGAGGCGACGTCCGTGACCTGCTCGATGGAGGAGTGGGTGGCGCGGAGGGCGCGGATCTCTGCGGGGAAGTCGATGTCAGCCATATCCATCCAAGATTACGCCATGGCCGCGGCACGGCCGCGCGCCCGCTCAGTAGCCGGGGGCGGCGGGCATCAGGAAGTACTGCTCGAGGGTCGGCACGCCCCAGGAGCGCATCTGGGCGGCGGCGTTGGTTCCCACGTACCTCAGGTGCCAGGGCTCGAAGGTGTACCCGGTGATCCCCTGGAAGCCGTCGGGATAGCGCACGATGAACCCGTACTTCCAGGCGTTGGCAGCCGCGAACCTCCCGGCGGGGGTGTCACGGAAGCACGCCTGGAGGCCGCAGGGGGCGCCCGGGTTCCCGATGTCCATGGCGAGCCCGGTCTGGTGCTCGCTGAACCCGGGGCGGGCGGAGATCGTGTCGGCGTAGGCCTGGCCGTAGCGGGCCACGTAGGAGGCGTAGAGCGCCGCCTGGTCGCTGTAGGAGCGGTACCCGCTGACGGTGGTGATGGAAACCCCTGCCGCGGCTGCGTCGCCGATCATCCGGCGGAGCGCGCCTGCCGCGTCCGCGCGCATCTGCTGGGTGCCGACCCAGACGAGGGAGGGCGGCGCGTACGCGAGCGGGCTCAGCGACCGCCTCTTGTTCACGGCGACGAGCGGATTCCAGTCCCAGAGGCGGTAGGACATCGGCGCCGTGGGATTCCACGTGATCTGGCCGCCCCAGAAGCTCTGCGTGCACGTGCCCGCGCACGCCTCGGCCGAGGTCGGATAGCCGAAGGGCCCGTTCTCCCACCCGTACGACGCCCAGTACGCCCCGATCGCGCCCCACATCGGGTTCGTTCCGAAGGCCGGCGACCAGTAGACCTTCCCGCCCTGGAAGTCCTGGTAGCAGCCCCCGCCGCGCAGGCCGCAGTGCTCGCTCCCGAGGGCATAGCCGAGGCGCCCGGTCTCCCACCCCAGCGACGCATAGCGCTGCAGGATCGCGCCCCACACCGGGTTGGCCCCGGACGCGGGAGACCAGTAGACCTTCCCGCCCTGGAAGTCCTGGTAGCAGCCCCCGCCGCGCAGGCCGCAGTGCTCCTCGCCCAGCGGGTACCCGAGCTGGCCGGCCTCCCAGCCCAGCCCCGCCCATCTGGCCTCGATGCCTCCCCAGGTCGCGTGGGCTCCGCTCGGGCGCGAGTAGTGGATGCTGCCGCCCTGGTAGTGCCGGACGCACCCGTCGTCCCTGAGCCCACAGCGTCCGGCGTCGGTGGGGCTGCCCAGGCGCCCTGCGCTCCCGCCGAGCCGCTGGTAGGCGGCGTTGATCGCTCCGCCGTCGTCGAGTGCGCTTGCCGGCGAGGCCCCCATCCCACCGGCGAGGAGCACCGCGGCGAGGATCGCCGCGCATCTGCGGAGCAAGGTGGTCATGACGTCCCCTGATCTCGGGCCGGCTGGCGCCGTCCGCTCGTCATCTTTCCGCATCCTAGGGCTGGCCCTGGTGGCCTACAAGGGACCACCGGCCTTCTCCGCGTCACTTCAGGAGCCTCGCCCTCGCGCTGGAGGTCGCCTCGATGGGCACGCCGTCCGGAAGGATGAAGTTGACCACCGGGATCCGGGCGACGGCGGTCAGGGTCACGGTGGCGGTGCGCCCGTCCGGGCTCCCCGTCGCGGCCGCCACGGACAGGCCTTCGAACCGGGCCGCGGAGCCGTCGCGCGCGAGGTACGTCGCCACGACGCCCCGCACGCGCTCCGGCGCGAGGACCGCGGCGGGCGGTCCGTCGCCGGTGGCGGTCTCCGCCAGGGTGAAGCTGTCAGCGGCGGCCACCGCGGCGCCGTCGGCCGCGGAGAGCAGCTTCTTGAACTCGATGTGCACCGCGGAGACGGCCATCACGGTGGTGGCCACGAGGAGGCACAGCACGGTGAACCCGATCGCCAGCACCGTCAGCTGGCCGGATTCGTCCGCGGCACGGCCGCGCTGTGCCAAGCGCAGGACGGCGCGCGCCCGGCCGGTCATCGGAACCTCCCCACGATCTGCGTGGCCGAGGCATCGATCCGGCCGACGGTCAGTCCGAACGCGGAGGTCACCGGGCTGAACGGCAGCGGGACCTCGACGTGCACGGACGCGCGGACCGCCGCGCCCGCCTGGAGGCACGGCTCCCGGTCGCAGGCGACCTCGAGGCGGCTGGACTGCTCGGCGAGCCCGAAGTCCGCCAGTGCCACCCGCACTGACACCGCAGCCGCTGCGTGGGCCGATGACTCATCCGCTGCCCGGGCGAAGGTCTTGGCGGCGTGGTCGGCCGCCGCAGCCGCCGCGAACGAGGCTCCCTGGAGCGCCGCGACGGTGAGGACGAAGTAGACCACCGGGACGAGCAGGAGCACGCCGAGGAAGACGAACTCGACGACGGCGCTCCCGCCCTCCCCCCGGGCATCTCCCCGAATCCTCCGGACCCAGTCACAGCAGCGGCGCATGGCCCGCGACCTCCATCGTCCCGACGGGCCCGATGAGGCCGACGACGGGGATCGGGGCGACCACGCGCACCTCGAGGGTCCGCACGCCGGAGGTCTCGGACCGTCCGACCGCGATGCGCGCCGCGTACTGGGCCCCGACCGCCCCGGTGATGAGGTCGGCGGTGCGCTGCCGGGCGTCGGCTGGCGTCCGGTCGGCGAGCGTCCCGTACCGGGCGCCGGAGGCTGCGGCGTCGATGAGCACGTTCCGCACGTGCAGGACGAGGGCAAGCTGGACGACGGCGAGCGCCAGCGCCGTCAGCAGTCCCCCGACCATGACGAAGTCGGCCACGGCGGAACCGCGCTCGTCCGTCGCGCCGCCGCGCAGACGCGGGCCCATCGCTACTTGCTGACCCGGCTGATGGCTTGGTTGAAGAGGCCCTCGAGGGCAGGTCCTGCCACGGCGAGGAGCCCCATGACGAGGACTGCCGACATGAGCGTGATCATGACCCAGCCGGGCACGTCGCCCCGCTCTCTGGGGCCCTGGGCCAGGCGCTGCGTCAGCGTGGCGGCGAGCATCGAGAGCGCGATGCCGGCGCGCGTCAGGGCGGTCCTGCGGATGGTCGGTTTCATGTCGGTTCCCTTTCCCCCGATCGGGTGCTGCGTGAGTGCGGTGAGTCGATGGTCAGAAGCCCAGGGTGATGGCGGCGACGCCGGGATAGACCGCGAAGACGACGGTCAGGGGAAGGACGCCGAAGACAAGGGGCACCATCATGCCGATCTCCTTCTTTCCGGCGGCTTCCATGAGCTCTCGTTTGGCCACATCGCGGACGTCCTGGGCCTGGGCCCGGAGGACGTCGGCGAGCGGCGTGCCACGTTCGATGGCGATCACCAGGCCGTCGACGAAGCGCGAGATCGGCGCGAGGCCGAGGCGATCGCCCATCGCCTGCAGGGCCTCCACGAGCGGAGTCCCGGAGCGGGTATCCGCGAGGACTGCCCTGAACTCGCGGGCCAGCTCCCCACGGGAGACCCGCGCCGTGCGGTCCAGTGCCCCCGCCGCCGTCTCCCCCGCGCCGACGGCCAGGGCCATCATGTCGGCGATCGAGGGGAACTCCGCGAGGATGCGCTGCTTTCGCCTGCTGATGGCCAGGCCGAGCACGTAATCACGCGCCATGAATCCGACTCCCGTGGCCACAAGGACCATCAGGACCGCGAAGAGTGCATTGAGTCTCCCGGCGAACGCCGCCGTCACCGAACCGAGCGCTGCGAGCGCGAAGGCGGCCCCCGCCCAGAGGAGCTGCTCGGCCCTGAAGTCCACCGCGCTCTTCCCTGAACCGGCCTGCGCGAGGCGTCGGGCCAGCGCGGCGTTCCCGAGGTTCAGCCGGCCGAGCGATCCCGCGGCGTCGCGCAGGAGCGGGCGGAGGATCTGTTCGAGCGGTCCGAACGGAGTGATGTTCGCTTCGGCATCCTGCAGAAGGCGCGAACGCCGGTCTGCCGATCGCAGCTGGGGAGCGACCCGCTCAGTGAAGGTGGTCCGCCGCATCACGGGCAGCCGTACGAACGCCAGCCAGAGGCCAACCCCGCCGGCGGCGCCCGCGAGCACGGCCAGCGCCATCGTGCCGCTCATCGGAGCACCCGCTCTTCCTCGGGGAGCGCCGCGATGCGGAGCATGAGCCGGTAGCAGAACGCAGAGACCCCGAGTCCGACCAGGAGCACGGCGAGGCCGGTGGCCCGGGCGTAGGCGACCATGGCCTCCGGCCTCGCGGACATCAGCAGGAGCACGATCCACGGCGCCGCCACGGCGAGGCGGGCGGCATTGACGGTCCAGGACTGGCGCGCCTCGAGCTCGCTGCGGGTCCGCGCGCTCTCCCTGAGGAACTCTGACAAGGTGCCCAGCAGCCGGCCGAGGTCAGAGCCGCCGACCTCGCGCGTGAGCCGCAGGGCCTCGACGATCCGGTCGGCGACCGGGTCTCCGAGCCTGTCCTTGAGCCGGTCGAGCGCGAGCCCGAAGCTTCCGCCGGAGCGGTAGTCCGCGGCGAAGTCGAGGAAGACGCCGCGCAGCGGTTCGGGCCCCTTGTAGCCGAGCTGCATGAGCGCTTCGGGGAGCGAGAGGCCTGCCCGGATTGCGGAGCGGAGGTGGTCCACGACGTCGGGCCAGAGCTCCCGCAGGACAGCGGAGCGGCGCTTCGCCTGCCAGCGGACGAGGGCCGCCGGCAGCCCCGCCGCGAAGAGCCCGAAGCACAGCGCCACGGGGGCGGCAGCGGTCACCACGAAGAACGCCAGGGCCACGAAACAGCCGAGCCCCGCGCTCGAGAAGACGAGTCCCGCGGGCGAGACCCGCTCGAGCCCCGCCTGCGCGATGAGCCGCCGGAGCCTGCCGGGCGCCCGGGCCTCGGACGACCGCACCGGCAGCGGCCAGAAGGACCACCAGACGAGGAAGAGACCGATCCCGCCCGCGAGCCCCACCGCCGCCGCCATCAGGCGGCCTCCAGGAGCTGGAGCACGTCGATGCCCGCGCGCTCGAACTTCTCGGTGGCCGGCATTCCCGTGGGCCGGGCCCGCAGCGCGCCGTCCGCGTCGAGCGCGAAGACTGAGGAAGTCTCGATGATGCCGTCCTCGACGCGCTGCCCGACCGCCAGGATCTCGGTGACCTGGCGCCGCCCACTGGTGTGGCGGCTGCAGTGCACCACGACGTCGATGCAGGCGGCGACGGTCGGCACGACGAACGACGAGGAGATGTTCGCCCCGGCAAGGAGCGGAAGGGTGCACAGCTTCGTGACCGCGGCGCTCGCCGAATTCGCGTGGACGGTGCACATCCCCGGCAGCCCGGAGTTGAGTGCGATCAGCATGTCGAGGCTCTCGGCCTCGCGGACCTCGCCGACGACGAGTCGGTCCGGCCGCATCCGCAGTGCCTCTTTCACGAGCCGCCGGAGCGGGATCTCGCCACTGCCCTCGAGGTTGGGCTGGCGGCATTGGAGGCCGACGACGTCGCGCAGAGGAAACTGCAGCTCGAAGATCTCCTCGACCGTCACGACCCGCTCCCGTGAGCCGATCGCAGCACCGAGGCAATTGAGCAGGGTTGTCTTGCCCGCCTGGGTAGCGCCCGAGACCAGGATGTTCAGGCCCCCGGCGACTGCGGCCGAGAGGAACCTCGCCGCCTGATGGCTCAGGGAGCCGAGCTCGACGAGGTGCTCGAGGCGGCTCGCCTTCACGACGAATTTCCGGATGTTTACGGCCCAGTGGCGTCGGGTCACATCCGGGATGACGACGTGCAGGCGCGAGCCGTCGGGGAGCGCCGCGTCGACGAAGGGGCTCGAGAGGTCGAGGCGCCGGCCCGAGGATTTGAGCATCCGTTCGACGAGGTCGCGCACCTCCTGCTCAGTGAGGGTGAGGCCCGTCAGCTCGGATTCCCCCTCCCTGGCCACGTAGACCTCGTGCGGGGCGTTGAGCCAGATCTCCTCGATGGTGGGGTCGTCCAGGAACGGCTGGAGCGGGCCGAAACCGGCGACCGCGTCGAAGACCGCCCTCCGCGCGGCATCGAGCGGGCCGAGCGGCGGCACGGCCCCCCGGAGCGCACGCTCGTCGTAGTCCACCACTGCCGCGTCGACGAGGCGCCGGACCTCGCCGCCCTCCCGCAGGGGATCGACGCCACGGAGCCTGATGAGCTCTCTGACCTCGCCCTCGACCATGCGCAGAGCATCCACAGACTTCCCCCCCGGGTGCGCCCTTCGCGCCGGGCCCCTACCCGGCAGCAGCCTCAGCCTAACGGATTCTGTAAACCGCCGTCCCGGCCTGCGCGAGCCCTGTGGACAACTCTGCGGTCACCCCGCGGCGTCCCCCTCCTCCTCGGCCAGTGGGCGGTCGTGGAGGCGGTCGGTCCAGGGGGTGGGGTGGAAGCCGGTGGCTGTGATCTTGGCCAGGTCCAGGGTCGAGCGGAGGGGGCGTGGGGCGGCGGCCCTGCCGGCGAAGTACTCGGCGGTGGAGACGCGGTGGACGCGGGCGGGGTCGGTGCCAGCAGCGGCGAAGACGTCGGCGGCGATGTCGGCCCAGCTGGCCTCTGGGCCCGCGCCGGTGAGGTTGTAGGTCCCGTAGGGGGCGTTGCCCTCGAGCAGGTGGCGGATGCCGGCGGCGAGGTCCGCGGTGAACGTCGGGCGGCCGATCTGGTCCTCGACCACGGAGGGCTCGATGCCGCGGCGGGCGAGGTCTGCCATGGTGGCCACGAAGTTCGTGCCCTCGCCGATGACCCACGAGGTCCGCACGATGTAGTGCCGGGGCGCGACGGAGGCCACGGCGTCGCCGGCGGCCTTGGTCTGCCCGTAGACGCCGAGGGGGGAGAACGGCTCGTCCTCGGTGTGGAGGGCCTCGGCGCCGTCGAAGACGTAGTCGCTGGAGACGTGGACGAGGGTGAGCCGGTGCTCGACCGCGATCCGGGCGAGCTGCGCGACGGCGGCGACGTTGACGGCCCACGCCGTCCGGCGCCCCTGCGGCGTCTCGGCCGCGTCGACGGCGGTGTAGGCGGCGGCGTTGACGACCGCCGAGTAGTCCTTCCAGTTCCGGTCCGCGTACGAGGCCGGGTCGGCGAGGTCGAACTCGCCGCGCGCGGCGAACTCGAGGTGCGCGGCGCCGTCGTACTCCGCGCGGAGGGCCTTGCCGAGCTGGCCGTCCGCGCCGAGCACGAGGATCTTCTTCGGCTGCATCGGGGTGACGTCGGCCAGGCGCGGGTGGGCGCGGTCCTTCTCCGAGAGCTCGGCGCGGTCGAGGGGAATGGGCCAGGCGATGGCGGCGGTCTCGTCGGCGAGGTTGAGGAAGGTGTACTCCCCCTGCGCGGCGGCGGACCAGTGGTCGTTGACGAGGTACGTGTAGGCGGTGCCGTCCTCGAGCGTCTGGAACGCGTTGCCGACCCCGCGCGGGACGAAGATCGCCGTCGACGGGTCGAGCTCGGCGGTGAACACGGCCCCGAACGAGGGCCCCTCGCGCAGGTCCACCCATGCGCCGAAGACCCGCCCGGTGGCGACGGAGATGAACTTGTCCCACGGCTCGGCGTGGATGCCGCGGGTGGTGCCGGCCGTGGCGTTGAAGGAGATGTTGTTCTGCACCGGCCCGAAGTCGGGCAGCCCGAGGGTGGCCATCTTCTCCCGCTGCCAGTTCTCCTTGAACCAGCCGCGGCTGTCCCCGTGGACGGGGAGGTCGTAGAGGACGACGCCGGGAATGGGCGTCCCGTGCGCGGCGAGGGGCTTGGAGAATCCGAGCTGGCCGTCCACCGCGCTCACTGGCCCTGCTCCTTCTTCTGTTCCTGCTCCTGATAGCGGGCCTCGGTCGCGGCCTTCTGCGGCCGCCACCAGGCCTCGTGGTCGCGGTACCACTGGACCGTGGCCGCCAGGCCCGCCTCGAAGTCGCCGAAGCGGGGCTCCCAGCCCAGCTCGGTGCGCAGCTTGGTGGAGTCGATCGCGTACCGCAGGTCGTGCCCCGGCCGGTCGACGACGTGGTCGTACGCGTCCGGGGAGTGCCCCATCTCCTTCAGGATCAGCTCGACGACGCTCCTGTTGTCCTTCTCCCCGTCGGCGCCGATGAGGTAGGTCTGCCCGATCCGGCCCTTCTCCAGGATCGTCAGGACGGCGGAGGAATGGTCGTCCGCGTGGATCCAGTCCCGCACGTTCCGGCCCTCGCCGTAGAGCTTGGGCCGCACCCCGTCGAGGACATTGGTGATCTGGCGCGGGATGAACTTCTCCACGTGCTGGTAGGGGCCGTAGTTGTTCGAGCAGTTGCTGATCGTGGCCTGCAGGCCGAAGGAGCGCACCCACGCCCGCACGAGCAGGTCCGAGCCGGCCTTCGTGGACGAGTACGGGCTCGAGGGGTTGTACGGGGTCTGCTCGGTGAACCTCTCCGGGTCCTCCAGCTCGAGGTCGCCGTAGACCTCGTCCGTGGAGATGTGGTGGAACCGCGTCCCATGCCGGCGGGCGGCCTCGATCAGCGTGTACGTGCCGATGATGTTGGTGTCGAGGAACGGCCTCGGATCGTGGAGCGAATTGTCGTTGTGGCTCTCCGCCGCGTAGTGCACCACCGCGTCGGCGCCCGCGACGAGCCCGTCAACCAGTGCGGCGTCGGCGATGTCGCCCTTGACGAAGTGGAACCGCGCCCCCGGCAGCCCCCGGAGGGAATCGAGGTTCCCCGCATACGTGAGCTTGTCCAGCACCGTCACGTCATAATCCGTGTGCCGCAGAACAAAGTGGACGAAGTTCGAGCCGATGAAACCGGCCCCCCCAGTGACGAGCAATCGCATGAAATGAATCTAACGGTTGGGAAAGTCCCTCCGGAACCGACATGATGACCGTTATGAAGGGAATCATCCTGGCCGGGGGAACAGGGTCCAGACTCCACCCCATCACGCTCGGCGTCAGCAAGCAGCTTGTCCCCGTCTACGACAAGCCCATGGTCTACTACCCGCTCTCCACGCTCCTGCTGGCAGGGATCCGGGACATCCTCGTCATCACCACCCCCGACGACGCCGCGCACTTCCGCCGCCTCCTCGGCGACGGGGCCGACTTCGGGATCTCCATCAGCTACGTCCAGCAGCCCTCCCCCGACGGCCTCGCCCAGGCTTTCCTCCTCGGCGAGGACCACATCGGCAACGACACCGTCGCCCTCGTCCTCGGCGACAACATCTTCTACGGCCCCGGCATGGGCACCCAGCTGCGCCGCCACCAGGACATCGACGGCGCCGCCGTCTTCGGCTACTGGGTCAAGGACCCCAGCGCCTACGGCGTCGTCGAATTCGACCAGGACGGCCGCGCCGTCTCGCTCGAGGAGAAGCCCGCCAGCCCCAAGAGCAACTACGCCGTCCCCGGGCTCTACTTCTACGACAACGACGTCGTCGCCATCGCCAAGTCCCTCAAACCCTCCGCACGCGGCGAGCTCGAGATCACCGACGTCAACCGCACCTACCTCGAGGCCGGAACCCTCCAGGTCGAGGTCCTCCCCCGCGGCACCGCATGGCTGGACACCGGGACCTTCGCCGACCTCAACGACGCCTCCAACTTCATCCGCACCATCGAGAACCGCCAAGGCCTCAAGATCGGCGCCCCCGAAGAGATCGCCTGGCGCCAGGGCTTCCTCACCGACGACGAACTCCGCGCCCGCGCCACCAAACTCGCCAAGAGCGGCTACGGCAGCTACCTCCTCGGCCTCCTGGGCGGCTGACCCGGGGCACCGCAGCGGGCAGAATTATCTGCACTATCATTATTCACACTGGCCACGCAATTCACTTCAACAACATGTGTGCTACGCTCGCCGAGCGCCCCGGAGTCTTTGGCTCCTGAAGCTCTTGGAGATACGCCATGCTGCACACGTTCTGGACCAGCCGCCGAAACCGGGTCCTTCCCGCCACGGCGATCAGCGCGGTCCTCGCCGTAGGATTCCTCCTCGGCCCACTCCTGCCGGCCAGCGCCGACACCGCGCAGCCAACCTCGCCTGCCACCCCGAGCCCGACCTCCCCCGCGCCGAAGCCCGGCGCACCGGTGCCCGGGCCGGCCACGAGCCCGTCGGCGACCCCACCAGTCGTCCCCGGGCCGCCGCCGTCGTCCGCGCCGCCGGTCAAACCCGGCACCCGCGACCCAGAGGACGCTGGCAAGGATCCCTCGGCGCGCGCCGCGATGCGCAGCCTCATCGGCCCGGGGGCCAAGATGGGCCAGGCGAACCCGCAGTCGAAGAACAAAGGCGGGAACAACGCGCGCGGGATGGGCGTCCCGAGCCTGCTCCCCGGAGCGTGGCAGCCCGCCTGGGGCATCTCCGGCGTCGACGTGAGCGCCTACCAGACGAGCCTCGACTGGGGCAGCATGTACGGCCAAGGCGTCCGGTTCGCCTACGTGAAGGCCTCGGAGGGCAACTACTACACCAACAGCCTGTTCTCCTCGCAGTACTTCGGCTCCCAGAGCGCGGGCATGATCCGCGGGGCCTACCACTTCGCCATCCCGAACTGGTCTTCGGGCGCCGACCAGGCCAGGTACTTCGTCAGCAACGGCGGCGGCTGGACCCCGGACGGCATCACGCTCCCGCCGGTGCTCGACATCGAGTACAACCCCTACGCGGGACAGACCATCAACGGCGTCTACATGGGCAACACGTGCTACAGCATGAGCCCCGCCCAGATGGTCGGCTGGATCAACGACTTCTCGAACACCGTCCTCAGCCTCACCGGCCGCCGGCCGATGGTCTACTCCACGAGCGACTGGTGGGGCTCGTGCACCGGCAACTCCGCCGCCTTCTCGAACAACCCGCTCTGGATCGCGGCGTACAACACCTCGGGCCCGGGCACGCTGCCCGCCAGCTGGGGCAACTTCAGTGTCTGGCAGTACAGCTCGAGCGGCCCGTTCCCCGGCGACTCCAACGTCTGGAATGGCGACTACTCGGGGCTCAAGCGCTTCGCCACCTACGGCGACGCCGATCCGAGCGCCTCCATGGGCGCCGCCGCCAGCGCCTATACCGGCCTGGGCGGCCAGACATCCGGGATCGCATGCGGGCTGAAGAACGGCGGCTGCTACCAGTTCTTCCAGAACGGGGCCCTCAACTGGAGCTCCGCCACGGGGGCACGGCCCACCTACTACGGGGCAGTCCGGACGGCGTGGGCCAACAGCGGCTACGAGAACGGCGCGCTCGGCTACCCCACCACTGACCAGATCTGCGGGCAGCTCAACGGCGGCTGCTACCAGATGTTCCAGGGCGGAGCTATCAGCTACAGCCCGGGCACGGGCGCCCAGCTGAGCCTGTACGGACCGATCCGTGACGCGTGGGGCGCGAACGGCTTCGAACGGGGCATCCTCGGCTACCCCACCACGGGCAAGGTCTGCGGCCAGGTCAACGGCGGCTGCTACCAGATGTTCCAGGGCGGCGGCATCAACTGGACCTCGGCGACGGGCGCCCAGCTGAGCATCTACGGACCCATCCGGGACGCGTGGGGTGCCAGCGGCTTCGAGAACGGCTCGCTCGGCTACCCCACCACGGGCAAGGTCTGCGGCCAGGTCAACGGCGGCTGCTACCAGATGTTCCAGGGCGGCGGCATCAACTACAGCCCCGCCACCGGGGCCCAGCTGAGCCTGTACGGGCCGATCCGCAACGCCTGGGGAGCCAACGGCTTCGAGAACGGCAAGCTCGGCTACCCCACCACCGGCAAGATCTGCGGCCAGGTCAACGGCGGCTGCTACCAGATGTTCCAGGGCGGCGGCATCAACTACAGCCCCGCCACGGGCGCGCAGCTGAGCACGTGGGGGGCGATCCGCAACGCCTGGGCCGCAACCGGCTTCCAGGACGGCCGCATGGGCTATCCCACCTCCAGCGGCGAGACGTGCGGCCTCGTCAGGGGCGGCTGCTACCAGATGTTCCAGGGCGGCGGCATCGTCTGGAGCCCGGCCACCGGCGCCCAGCTGAGCACGTGGGGGGCGATCCGGAACGCGTGGGCGAACCTCGGCTTCGAGAACAGCCGGCTCGGGTACCCCACGACCTCCGAGATCTGCTCGTCCTCGAGCTCGTGCTACCAGAACTACCAGGGCGGCACGATCTCGTGGACCGCGACCGGCGGGGCCGTCGTCTCCTATTCCTGAGCGGGTAGGCTGGTCGGTGCACGATTCGCGCGCCGACCAGCCGATGTCCGTTCCGATCATGGGAGCACCGTGACCAGCCCAGCGCCCACGCCCCGAGTGAGCCTCGTCATCCCGCTGTACAACGGGGCCGCCGTGATCGGCCGGGCCCTCGACAGCCTCCGCGCGCAGACCGTCGGCGCCTGGGAGGCCGTGGTGGTCGACGACTGCTCCACCGACGCCAGCGCGGACGCGGTCCGGAACTACATCGCGGCCACCGGCGACCAGCGCATCCGGCTGATCTCGCTCGACGCGAACTCCGGCCCGAGCGCGGCCCGGAACGCCGGCGTCGCCGCGTCGTCGGGCGACTTCGTGGGCTTCCTCGACAGCGACGACGAGCTGCTCCCCGCCGCGCTGGACCACCTCCTCGCGCTCGCCGCGGACCCCACGGTCGACGTCGCCGCCGGAGCCCACGTGGCCAAGCTCGCCAGCGGGCGCGAGAGCGTCCGCCCCGACCGTGTGGCCGGCACGCTCACCGGCCTCGAGGCCGTCGAGGCGCTGCTCCAGGAGCGCATCTGGAACTACAACCACGGCAAGCTCTACCGCCGGCGCCTCTTCGACGCGGTGCAGCACCGGGAGGACATCCGGCGCTACGAGGACATCATCTTCAACGCCGCCGCCTACTCCTACAGCACCAAGGTGCGGTTCAGCGCCACCCCGGTCTACGCCTACTACGTCGACGCAGCCTCGACCACGTGGTCGCAGAAGCTCACAGCCGACTTCGTCACGGACACGGAGACGTTCCTCCGCGAGGGCCTCAACCCCGCCGTCGCCCCCCTCGTCTCGCAGCGGTCCTGGCGCACCATGCGCACCACGCTCGCCGTCGTCGTGCTCTCCGGCGCCCTCGCCGGCGGCGCCGACGAGACGACCGTCGCGTCCCTCTCGTCCGTCCTGAGGGACAAGGTCCGGCTGAGGGACCTGCCCGACGTCTTCGCCTGCGCACCGCTCATCGCGGCCTCGGCCGTCGCAGCGCGGTTCGCGCCGGCCCTCTACGCCTCGGCGTACCGGTCCTACATCCGGCGCCAGTACGAGCTCGGGGCATGAGCCGAGACTCAGGGCAGGCGGTGGCCGTCACGGCTGCGCCGGCCAGCCACCGGTTCCTCTACCTGCTGGCCGCCGTCGCCCAGGGTGCCGGCCCCCTGATCACCCAGCCGTTCGTCCAGCGGACCCTCGACCCGGAGCAGTGGGGACGGGTCTCGTTCTCGATCTCCCTCGTGTCGGTCGCCCTGATCGTCATCCTCGTCGGCCTCCCGCTCATCATCACCCGCGCCTACTTCGACGGACCCGAGGGCCCGCGCAAGGCGGCGTCCCTGTCGGGCTTCGGCATCCTGCAGAGCGCCGGTCTGGGGATTCTGGGCGTCGGGGTCGCCGTCGGGCTGGCCGCCGCGGCAGGACGGCTCGCCGACGACCTCTCCACGGTGATCGCGCTCGCGGTGGTGGGGCTGCTGGGGGGAATCCAGATGTGCCTCTCCGTCCTGAGGGCGCAGCACCGCGCCCTGGCCTTCGTCGGGATCACGATCGGCGCGCAGACGCTCGGCCACCTCGCGGGCCTCGCCGCCGTGCTCCTCGTCTCGCGCAGCGCCGCCGCCTACATGGGTGCCTTCGCCATCGTCGTCGCACTGACCTCGGTGGCCAGCCTCATCGCCTCGAAGCCCGGCAGGCCCTTCGCCTTCCCCGGACTGGTGGGCGCCGCGCTGCGGACCTCGGCGCCGATGCTCCCCCACAGCGTCGCGCTCGTTCTCATGCTCCAGGGCGAATCGTTCATCCTCACCGCCCTGCATGGGCCCGCCTTCTACGGCAGGTACGGCGCCATGCTGCCCATGGCCCTCGGCCCCCTCGCCGTAATCATGGCCCTCGCGAATGTGTGGGAGACGGCGATCCTCGCGCACCGCGGCGAGGACGCGAAGGGCGCGGTCCGCCGCATCATGGTCGAGGGGGTCGCGGTCGGCGTGGCCCTCGCGGTCGCCGCGAGCGCGTCGGCCGTGCTGGCCGCGAACATCCTGGCGCACGATCCGACCGTCGAGCAGCTCCAGCTCGCCCGGATCATGCCGGCGATGGCCATGGGATACATCGTCTTCCTGCTGGGCACGACCCAGCTCGTGGCCATCGGGCGGACCCGGCTCATGGCGCTGGTCACCCCGGCCGTCGCCGTCGTGGACCTCGCGGTCATGCTCGTCCCGGCCTCCACTGGCAGCCTTTTCTGGGTGGGGGCCACCAAGGTGCTGGCCTTCGTGCTGCTGGGGCTGGCCTACATGGCCGCCGCACACCGCCACGGCCGCCACCTGATGGACGCGAAGATCATGGTGGTCGGCCTCGTGGCGAGCGTCGCCGTCTGCGCCCTCATGCTCCTGCTGCCCACCGACTTCTGGTTCGGCGTCGGGACCTTCGCCGCCGCGCTGGTCGCGTTCGCCGCCGCCGCCCTCTGGCTGTGGCGCTCCGGGCGCCTGAAGGCCGTCATCGGCTGATCCGGCGTCGCCCGGCTCGGCCACCACAGACACACCGGCGGCGCCGGACCCGAGGAGGGTCCGGCGCCGCCGGTGTCTGTGCTTGGGGGCCGGCTACGGCCGCAGCGCGTGGGCGGTCAGCCTCTTCAGCCCCGGCCACATGCGCTTCTGGACGACCTTGGGGGTCAGCGAGACCGCGTTCAGCCGCGAGGTCAGGTGGACGCGGGCCGCACGGGCCGCCCTCGTCCAGCCCAGCCGCGCGAAGTCGGCGGCGCACTCGTCGAAGAAGGCCCGCTCCTCGGCAAACCGGCGCCCGTCGAGGGCACGCACGGAGGAGTCCGACTCGCGGTGGCGCCGGTACTGGAAGCACACCGTGTCCGTGACGAGCATCTTCCCGCCGTCCATGATGATGTCCATCGCGAGGGCGAGGTCCTGGACCACGTTGTACTGCTCGCGGAAGTCGTGCTTGAGGATCGCCTCGGCGCGCCAGGCCACCGACGGGAAGTAGAGCCAGTCACCGGTGATGAGGCTCTCGGCGATGGCCTCGCCCTCGATGATGGCCTCGGACGAGCCGCCGACGGCCAGGCGCCGCAGGAAGGCCTTGACGCGGTCGCCGAGGGGCTCGTAGACGCTGCCGTTCTCATCGATCACCTCGACGCCGGGCTGGACGATCGCCACGTCCGGGTTCTGGAACGCCTTGCGGACCGTGCCGATGTAATTGGGCAGCATGATGTCGTCCGCGCCCATGACCACGACGACGTCGTGCTCGACGAGGGACAGGCACTTCTTGTAGTTCCCGTTGGCGCCGAGATTCTTCTCGTTGCGGAAGTAGCGCACCCGCGGGTCGCCGTCGACGAGGTTGGCGAAGTACTCCGGCAGGGTCTCGTCCGGGTACCCGTCGTCGACGATGGTCAGACGGAAGTCCTCGTCCTCCTGGCTGAGCACGGAGGCCACGGCGGCCTTCATCATGGCAACGTCCCCGTAGTAGGGGAACATCACGTCAATGGTCACTGTCAACCTCTTCTGATGCGATCGGACGTGCGGGATGGTGCACTGCGGTCGGGTCTTGGGGAGCCTCGCCCGACGCCGTGCCGCCCTTGCGGAGCACGTCGACGGACTGGCGCAGGATGGCGACCTCTTCGGCGAGGATCCTGGTCTCCTCCTCGAGGACCGTGAGCTCGCGCGAGACGTGGAGCCCGACGCCGACGAGGAGCACGATCGAGAGGGCGAAGAGGAGGTTCGCCGGAACCTTGATGCCGACGAGGGACGCCGCCCAGTCCAGCAGGCTCGGGAAGATGCCGAGGATGATCGTCAGGCCGCCGACGACGAGCCACAGGACGGCGTACTTCTCGCGCAGCTTGCCGGAACGGAGCATGGCCAGTACGGCCAGCACCATGCAGATGGCGATCACGAGGGAGAAGGCGACGCTCACGCGGAGGCCCCCGTCTCGCCGGCGATGTCACCGGCAGCGGGCGCGGTGATCTCGGCGGGCATCTTGGTGCGGGGACGTGCGAGCGCGAAGCAGAGCACGAGACCTGATCTGGCCAAGTAGATCGTCGCCTTCCACGGGCTGTGACTCGGGGTGCCGGCCTGCCGGGCCTTCATCTCCACGGGGACCTGGATGACCTTGCACCCGGACTTCACGGCCACCACCAGGGAGTCGATGGTGTCGCCGAGGTACTCGGCCGGGAAGTGCTCCATGTACTGGTGGAGTGCCTTGAGGTTTGCGGCCCGGAATCCGGAGGTGACGTCCGTGAGGCGCGCCCCGGCCACGGCGGAGATGACCTTCGCGAGGACGACCATGGCCCAGCGGCGTGGGCCCTTCGCGTCGTACGATCCGCGACCGGCGAAGCGGGCTCCGATGGAGATGTCCGCGTGCTCGAGCCCGGCGAGCACTCGGTCAATGTCGTGGGGGTCGTGCTGGCCGTCGGAGTCGACCTGGATGGCGCGGGTGTAGCCGTTCCGCAGCGCGTACTTGAATCCCGCGCGCATCGCCCCGCCGACGCCGAGGTTGAACGGCAGCCTCAGGACTGCCGCTCCGGCCTCGGCGGCGATCCGTGCCGTCGCGTCCTTCGAGCCGTCGTCCACGACCAGGATGTCGTGGTGCGGGACGATGGCCCTCACAGTCTGGATGGTGCCCCCGATGGCTTCTGCCTCGTTCCAGGCGGGCATGATGATGAGCGCGCCTGATCGCCTCGGTGTACCCATGATTGGCAACTATACCAAGTGCGCCCGGCCCTTCCCCTGCACGTCGGACCCAGTGCGACAGGGCATACTAGGGGGGTTGACCGACGCGAGGAGCCTCACCAGATGACCTGGATCCAGACCATCCCGACCTTCGCGGCAGCATTGGTGGTGATGTTCGGGCCCGGTCTGGCGGTGCTCGCGGCAGCCGGAGTCAGGCGGCTGAACCTTGTCGCGCTGGCCGCCCCGGTCTCCGCATCCGTCGCGGGCTGCACGGCCGTGGTGGCGCCGTTCGTGCGGCTCCCCTTCAACCCGGTGGTCTACTTCGTGGTCTCGGCCGTTCTGGCCCTCGCGGCGCTCGCCGGGCGCGTCCTGTGGCGCCGCCGCTCCCCCGGGCGGGACGGCGCCGGGGTGCTGGCCTCCAACGGTCCGCTCACGCACCTCGACCTCGGCCGGTGGATCGTCTGGGTGGGAGTGCCCCTGTCGGTGGCGTTCGCCGCCTTCATCATCGGCCGCCGGTACATCCTCGGCTTCGGTGCCCCCGAGGACTTCTCGCAGACGTTCGACAACATCTACCATCTCAACGCGATCCGCTACATCGAGGACCACGCCAACGGCTCGTCGCTCACGCTCGGCAACCTCACGGACTCGTCCCACTCGTTCTACCCGGCCGCGATGCACGACTCCATGGCACTCATCCTCCAGCTGGCCGGCGGCCCCGTGCCGGTCGTGGTCAATGTCGCCACGATCGTGATCGGCGCCCTCGTCTGGCCGCTCTCGTGCCTGTTCCTGATCAGCCGCATCGTCGGGTACCGCCCGGTCCCGCTCATGGCGGCGGGAGTCCTCTCGGCAGGCTTCAGTGCCTTCCCCTACCTCATGGTGGCGTTCGGGGTCCTCTATCCGAACCACGCCGCCATCGCGCTGATGCCTGCGGTGCTCGGGCTCGCGATCGAGGCCCTCGGCATGGCGCGCAGCCAGCCGTCGTCGCCCCTGGCGCCCATCCTCGCCCTCGTGGCGACGTTCCCCGGCCTCGCGCTGACCCACCCCTCGACGGCGATCGGCCTCCTCGGCTTCGCACTCCCTGTGGTCTGGGCGCGCTTCCTCGCCACGTGGGGCGCCTGGCGGAGGCGGACGACGTCGCGCCGCGCCCTGCGCCTCTGGGGCGCCTTCGCGCTCGTCTACTCCGTCGGCGTGGCCGGCATCTGGTACCTCCTGCGGCCGAGCCTGAGCGCCGCCCCGTGGGCCCCCTTCCAGTCCAACGCGCGCGCCATCGGCGAGGTCCTCGCCAATGCGCCGATGGGCACCACGGTCGCCTGGATCCTCACGCCCCTGACCTTCATCGGCCTGTACGTGCTCGCGCGGCAGCTGCGCCGCCTCTGGTGGGTCCTGGCCATGTACGCGATCGGGGGCGCCCTCTACGTCGTCGTCTCGAGCTGGAACCCGGGGTCCCTGCGCACCTTCCTCACCGGTGTCTGGTACAACGACAGCTTCCGGCTCGCGGCCATCCTGCCGGTCGTGGCCCTGCCGGTCGCCATCCTCGGCGCCGAGTGGCTCCTGTGGCGCATCCGCGCCGGGCTGGAACTCGCGCGGGAGTGGGCGGCAGGGACCACGCGCCTGCGCAGGTTCGCCGACTCCGCCGCACCGCGGTGGCAGGGCATCACCGCCATCGTGGTATCCCTCGTGATCCTCGCAATGGGCATCGGCTCCCAGGGAGGGACGCTCTCGAGCGTCCAGGACCGCATCCACCAGGTCTTCACCCTCGACGGCAACTCGATGCTCGTCGACTCGGACGAGCGCGCGCTGCTCGACCAGGTCCCCGGCATCGTCCCGGCGGGCGACACCATCGTGGCCAACCCGCTCATGGGAGGCTCCCTCGTGTACGCGCTCGAGGACCGGCGCACGGTGGCCCCGCACGTCTTCGGCGACCGGAGCCCCACCGAGGCGATGGTCCTCAACCACTGGGACGAGGCGGCCTACAACTCGCGCGTGTGCCCCGCGATCAAGGAACTCCACGCCTACTGGGCGCTCGATTTCGGCGACAAGACGGTCATCCCGTCCGACGACCCGTTCGTCGGGCTCAACGATCTGGCCACCGACTCGGCCCCGGGCGTCAAGCTCGTGGCCGAGGTGGGACATGCCCGGCTGTTCAGGGTCACCTGTCCCTAGCGGGCTCCTCGGCATCCTCGGTCGCGGCCGCACGGCGCCCGGCCCGGGCCGCGGGGAAGACCCAGAGGCGCATGAGGGTGAACGTGCCGGCCGCCACGACCGCCGTGGCGGCCAGCTGGGCGGGGATCTGGGGCCAGCCCCAGCCCTCGACGAACGTGTTGAGCAGACCGTAGTTGACCGCGTACCCCGCCGCGTTGGCGCCGAGGAACCTGAAGACGGTGGGCCACAGCGGCCCCTCGTGGCCGAACGTCCAGGCACGGTTCCCCCAGAAGCTCACCGCCATGCCGACCACGTAGCTCACGGTCATGGCCTCCGTGTGCCCCACGCCGGCCAGGGACTGCACGACGAAGAGCCCGTAGCCGACCGCGTTGTTCACGAGGCCGACCACCACGAAGCGGAAGACCCTGGCCAGCGCCGCGGTCCCCGGGCGCGGAACGTCCGGCCTCACGCGTCGCCCACGCGCGCCGCACCGCGGGGCGCCGGCGCGGGCGGCCGCCCCTCGCCGTGCCGGTACACCGAGCGCACGGTGTACAGCGGCCGGTCCTGCACCTCGCGGTAGATGCGGCCGATGTACTGCCCGAGGATCCCGAGCATGCTGATCTGGAGTCCTCCCACGAAGAGCACGCTCATGACGATGAAGGTCCATCCGTCCACGACGTTCTGGGGGGCGAACAGCTTCATGGCGAGCGCGTACAGCGCGCCCAGGACGGCGAGGCCGGAGGCGAGGAAGCCGATCCTGGAGATGACCATGAGGGGAAACGTGGAGAAGCCGAGGATGCCGTCTGCCGCGAGCTTGAGCATCTTGGCCATGGGGTACCCGGTCTCGCCGTGCAGCCGCTGGTCGCGGTCGAACGGGACCGCGACCTGCGTGAAGCCGACGTGGCTGACCATCCCGCGCAGGTAACGGTCCACTTCGCGGTACTTCTTGAGCTCGTCGACGACCCGGCGGTCGATCAGCCGGAAGTCGCCCGTGTTGGCGGGGATGTCGATGTCGGAGAGCCTGCGCAGGAGGCGGTAGTACGCGGCGGCGGTGGTGCGCTTGAACCAGGAGTCCTTCCTGGTGCGCCGCTGGGCATACGCGACGTCGGCACCGCGCCGCCAGGCGGCCACGAGGTCGAACACGACCTCGGGCGGGTCCTGCAGGTCGGTGTCCATGATGACCACGGCGTCGCCCCGGGCCTCGTCGAGGCCGGCCGTCACGGCGATCTGATGGCCGAAGTTCCGCGAGAAGTCGATCACCACCACGCGGGGGTCCCGTCCGGCCAGGCCGCGGAGCACCCCGAGGGACTCGTCCCGGCTGCCGTCGTTGATGTAGATGAACTCGGCGTCGCAGCCCAGCCGCTCCACGATCGCGGTGAGGCGTGAGTGCAGGGGGTGCACGTTCGCCGCTTCATTGTGGACAGGGAGGACAAAACTCATCAGTCCGGCGGACGGTCGGTCGGCGTCCCCCATGTTCTCAAGCACGCTCATGATTCTACGAGACGGCGGTGGAGCCGGAACGGTCCGGATCGGGTCGCGGGCTCCTCCGCCCGCGCCGGCGCGCGAGTGCGGCGTGTCCGTCCGCGACCGCGGCGGAGACGAGGACCGCGACCACCGGGACGTAGAGGTAGATGTAGCGGGCCCTGTTCTCGAAGAACGCCAGGAAGACCAGGAGCGCCAGGAACGCGAGCCGTGCCGCGGCGCCGGCCCACGCGTCCCGGCCGCGGCCGCCGACGAGCGCCGAGAGGACCAGGACGACGAGCACGGCGAACCACGCTGCCTGCCAGGCGCTGCGCACGAAAGGTGCCCCGTCGCCGTCGAACGTGTAGAAGCGGCGGATCTCCTGGCTGAGCGGATCGCGGGCGGGGAAGCTGTGGTTCTCCCGCGTGACCCCCTCAGCCCAGGCGTAGAACGACCCATCGCCGAGCGACCACCCGAGCTTGTCCAGGAGGAAGCCGGGGTATCCCGTGGGCCCCATCGCCTCGACCCGATCGAGGTAGCCGTTGAGCCCGTTGGCGAACCGATCGGCCGACGGGGTGCTCAGGGTGTTCCGGATGTCGTCGGCGTTGAAGCCGCCCCGGCCCGTCGCCCCCATCTTGAGGAAGTGCGTGAACGGCACGGCCTGCGTGTTGGCATCGAGGTTGAACTGGACGACGTGGGCGGCCCTGACGGCGGCGCCGCTGCCCAGGTAGGCGACGCCCGCGACGGAGAGGGCCACGGCGGCGGCCAGTGCGGTCCTGCCCCACGCGCGGGCTCCCCGCGACGAGAGCATCATCGTGAGCCCGGCCGCGGCGAGGGCGAAGACCACCGTCGGCTTGATCTGCACCCCGACCGCTGTGAGGACGCCGACTGCGCCCCACAGGGCGATCGAGCGCCCGCGGGGCGCGGTGCGGGCGATGTCGGCGAGGAGGAGGATGGCAATCGGGAACGGCATCGAGAGCGTGTCGGAGTAGGGGACGCCGCTCCACGGTCCGAGCGCCACGAACGGCACCGTGACGAGCAGGGTGCCCACCCCTGCCGCGGGACCTGCCAGCCGCCGGGCGAGCCTGACGGCCAGGACCGAGCTCACGGCCATGAAGAGGGCGTGCAGCCAGATCGCCGCCGCGAGGGTGTCGGTCACCCCGAACGCGCCGACGGCCTTGAAGTAGCATCCGAGGGCGAACGCGAGGAAGAGGTTGTTCGGGTACCACGCGAAGTACTGCTCGGCGAAGTCGTAGTGGGTCCCCTGCGCGAAGGCCGTCGCGGTGTCGAGCACCGCGCCGGCGTCCCAGCCGGGGGGCACGCGGACAGCCAGCCCGATGACCGCGGGGACGAGCGTGAGGACCAGCAGGCCGACGGCCGCCAGCGCCCACCGGCCCCGGTCGGGCACCCGGTCGAGCACTGCGGCGCACCAGGCGGCGGCGCGGTGGAGCAGCGGGGTGAGCGCGAGGAGGCCGGCGGCGGCGGCAACGACGAGCGGCGTGCTGTAGGGGACGAGGGTGGGCGGGGAGTCCGCCACCACGTTGACGAGGACGAGCAGGACCAGCGCGGACAGGACCGCGGCGACGGCGACGGCTCCCCGCGGCCTGCGCTCGCCCTCCGGCGCCGCCGCCTCCTGCGGCTCAGCCGTGGACCGCAGCATCGAACCTCCGGCTGACAAGCGGGACGAGGGACTTGATGTAGGTCCGCGAGACGTGGTCCCTGTCGAAGTAGACGTGCGCGCCGCCGATCACCGCATAGCACGTGGCCCCGGGACAGAACTGGTCGGAGAGGTCCAGGACACCGAGGCGCCGGTCGTGCAGGGCACGGACGCCCTCGGCCAGCGGGTCCGGAGGGAGCGCCGCCGAGCGCGGGTTCGAGCACCTGCGCGGGTCGTCGGGGCTCTGGGCGACGCAGTCCGGGGTGGCGTGGTCGAGGGTGAGCGGGGTATCGCGGATCACGAGCACCCGGGATCCGGCGGCGGCCCAGGGCATGAAGCGGCGGCTGACGGCGGAGCGGTACTGGTCCAGCTGCGGCCGGCCGGTGCCGTCGTCGATGGTCTCGCCGCTGCCGAAGGTGGAGGCGATGACCAGGTTGGGCCGTTCCGCGGTGATCCGCGCGGCGAGGTCGCGGCTCCACGTCAGGCACTTCTGCTGCAGTCCAGGATTGTCCGAGGAAACGCCCATGAACGCCACGCGCTTGGCGTCGACGAGGGGACACCCACCGACGAGGCTCTCGTAGAGGACCCAGTGCCGCTGCCGGGCGAGTTCGTGGATCGCCGCCTTCCACTGTTCGGCATGGGAGTCGCCGATCAGCCAGACGGTCTCGGAGGCGGGCCTCCCCTGAGTGAAGTCGCAGCGCAGGAGGGCCCGCTGCTGGCCGGCCATCACGGGATTGGGCGCCGGGCTGCATTCCGGGGCGTTGAACCAGGGCGCCTCGCTGTCGCCCACGTTGGCGACCTCCGCGGGGCCGAACGGGTCGGCACACCCCTGGGGATCGGCGAGGCTCGCCGCACCGAAGCAGGCTCCGCTCGCCAGCAGGGCTGCGCGGTGCTCCTGGGCGGTCTGCTCGGCAGCGGCCGCACCGGTCAGGGACAGCCCGGCGATGGCCACGGCGCTCATCGCGGCGACGGTCGCGAGCAGGACCTTCCGCGGCGACGAGGAGCGCAGCGGCCGGGTCCTGCCCGGGTCCTCGACGAAGCGCTTGGTGACCGCCGCGAGCAGGAGCGAGAGGACGACGATCCCCAGCCGATCGGCGGTGCCGAGGTCCCGTGCCAGGGCCGACGGGGCGAGGATGATGAGCGGCCAGTGCCAGAGGTAGAGCGAGTAGGAGATGTCCCCCACGTACTGGACCGGCCGGTTCTCGAGCAGCCGCACGGGCGACCATCCCGGCCGTTGGGGCCCGGACGCGATGATGAGCGCCGTCCCGGCCACCGGGACCGCGGCCAGATAGCCGGGGAAGAGGGTCGTCTCGTTGAACGCGAGCGCCGAGACCACGAGGAGGCCGAGCCCCGCCGTCTGGAGGATTCCCCTGACCGACATCGGCAGCGGTGCCGCGCCGCGCTCCCGGAGGCGATGGCCGACGACGGCGATGAGGCCGCCGGCCGCGAACTCCCAGGCGCGGCCCGGGGTCACGAAGTACGCGGGGCTGCGGTCGGTCATGGTGTACCAGACGCAGAAGGCGAAGGAGGCGGCCCCCACGAGGGAGAACGCCAGCGTGAGGCTGCGGTGGTGGCGGATGCGGAACCTCGTCGCCAGGGCCCACGCCGCGAGGAGGAGGAGGGGCCACAGCAGGTAGAACTGTTCCTCCACCGACAGCGACCAGTAGTGCTGGACCGTCGAGGCACCCTCGCTGTGGGCCGAGTAGTCGACCGACTTCGCCGCCAGCACCCAGTTCTCCGCGTAGAAGGCCGCCGCGATCGTCTCCTGGGCGATGACCGCCCAGCGGTTGAACGGCAGCCAGACGTAGGCCGCCGCCAGGGCCACGAGCCCGACCAGCAGCGCCGCAGGGAGCAGCCTCTTGGCCCGGCGCGCGTAGAACGAGCCCAGTCGGACCGTTCCCGTCCGGCGGACCTCCGCCAGGAGGTGGTTGCTGATGAGGTAGCCGGAAATGACGAAGAAGATGTCGACGCCGACGTAGCCGCCGGGGAGGTGCCGCGGCCACACATGGTTCACGACGACGGCCGCCACCGCCAGGGCCCGGAGGGCCTGGATGTCCTTCCGGACCGTGCGCGGGGCGGCGGGGGCCGGGGCTGCCGGCTCTGCGGAGCGCCGCTCCCCCGGCTCGGTCTGGGTCACGGCGGCGCTACCTGCCGGTGCGCGCGAGGTACGCGCAGCGGGCGAGTCCGGGCATGACCGTCTGGATGGCCCACTTGATGGAGGTGGGCGACGCGGCGACGAGCGCGAGGAAGTCCTGGTCCGTGTTGAGCAGGAGGGTCGACCCGCGCCGCTGGGCGGGGATGCCGGACAGCACCTTCCCGTCGGCGATGTCCTTGTGCTCGTCCGGGCGGACGCCGACGACGACGACGTCGGCCACGAGCTCGGCGGCCCGGTTGGCGTCGAGGTAGACCGTCTTGGGCCCGGCGGGCTGCCCGTTCGGCTGGCCGTCGGCGACGATCTTCGCGAGGGCGGGCGCGGGCTTGAGGCCGAAGTCGGCGAGCACGCGCATGGCGTTGGAGTCCTGGGTGTGGACCTCGAAGGAGGCCCCGGGCACGGAGCGCGCCTCCAGGCAGAGCACCGTCGCGCCCGCGAGGTCCTTGTACGCTCCCGCGGCGTCGCGGATGGCGCCCTCGGTCTCGGTCACGAGGGACCGGCCGGCGTCCTTGCGGCCCAGCGCCTGGGCGACCGTCGTCGTCGTCGTCCGCCAGTCCGTGTCCTTCGGGCGGCCGGGCCACGCGACGGTGGGCGCGATCTTGGTCAGCTGGGTGTAGATGTCTGCCGTCTCGGCGGCGTCCTTGCCGAAGGCCGCGTTGACCGCGAGGATCAGGTCGGGCTTGATGTCCTGCAGGTCGCCCCACGGAACGCCCGCGTCGTCGTGGTAGTTGCGGGGCAGGAGGGCGTCGAGCTGGCTCACGGCCTTGGAGAACCAGGGCGGCGTCCCGTAGCCGCGCAGCGCCTCCACCGGGTAGCCGGCGGGCAGCACGCCGAGTTCGACGCAGACGTCCGCGCTCGACCACCCGAGGGTGGCGACGATGCGCGGTTCCTTGTCGATCGTGGTGGACCCGAGGGCGTGCCTGATGGTCGTGGGGAAGGAGTTGTCCTCGACGGCGGTCCGGTCGGCGCTCTTCTTGTCGAGGCACCCGGTCAGGAGGAAGGGCAGCGACACGCCGCCCGCCAAGAACGCCCGTCGGCTCCAAGAGCTGGTCGACGTCGTCTGGGGCTTCGGCATCCGCTTCCTCATCCTTCATTCCTCGAGCGCCGGAAGGGCCGGCACACACCCAATCAATGGTACCGGTCAGTACTTGACGAATTTGACGATCACGTGGCCCGGGCCGCTCCAGCGCCCCTGCTCCGCGAACCCGCGGCTGCGGAGGAACTCCTCCTCCTGGGGCTTCTCCACGGGCCGGATCGCGAAGACGACCTTCTGCCGGTCCACGAGCGCCGATCGGCTCTCGAGCGGGAACCTCTGGTTGAAGATCAGGCCCCACTGTGCGGCGCTGATGCCGCGCGTGAGGTCCACGAGTCCCTCGAAGGGCCGCGGGTAGGCGGCGATGAACAGGTCCTCGCCCGCCGCGACCGCGAAGGACTCCCCCGGCCGGGCGTGGTCCCGGATCGTGTCCGCGACGAAGCGGAAGTCGTCGGAAGGGCTCCGGGCGAACTCCGTCCGCTGTCCGGCGATGGCCAGGAGTGCGCCGCCGGCGAGCGTCAGCGCGGCAGCCCCGGCAACCCAGCGGGCGGCCGCGGGCCGTGTGAGGGACACTGCTCCGTTGGCGGCGAGCAGGCACAGCCCGGGCGCAGTGAAGGTGAGGTAGCGCGGAAGGTAGTAGGAGCTGCCCATCAGGGCCGAGCCGACCAGGAGGACGGCGAGCGGGACGGTGATGAGCGCCAGGCCGAGCACGGTCGAGAACGAGCGCGGGCGGCGGACCACGCCCCAGACCGCCAGCGCCAGGACGGCGACGGCGGTCATCACCATGCCGACGACGAGCGGCGCCGAGGCCGCCGGGACGATGCCGGTGTCGGTCCACATCGCAGCGTGCGAGAAGTACTGCAGGAAGACGATCTCGCGGCCCACATGCCAGTCGAGGGGCGGGATCCACGCGACCTGGAACGTCTGGCGCGAGGCGGCCGCGGCGACCCAGGCCGCCACGCCGGCGGCCGGGACGCTCGCCAGGGCCACCTTCCACCAGTGGGGGCGGAGGCGCCGGTCGGCGAGGGCCGCGAGCACCGCGACCGGGGCGAGCAGGATGCAGTAGAACGACAGGCCGGTGGACACCAGGAGCGCGGCCCCGAGGCCCGCGGCGGCGCGCCACCGTCCGCTCTCCCGGAGGGCGGCCAGGGCCGCGATGCAGAGGGATGTGCCGAGGACCGTGAGCGCGTACGAGCGCGCGTCCGTCGCCGCGAACTGGAACCTCGGCAGCAGGACCAGCACGACGGCCGCGGCGAGCCCCGTCCGCGGGCCACCGAGCCGCCGGGCCGCGACTGCCAGGGCGGCGGCCGCCGCGGCGCCCGCAGCGATGCTCGGCGCCCGCAGGGTCAGCTCGCTCACGCCCACCGCGTCGGTCAGCGACTTGACGAGCATGTAGTAGAGGCCGTGGACGACGTCGACCTTGCCGAGCATGAAGAACAGCTCGGGCCAGGAGCGGCGGACGGCGCTGGCGGTCGCCGCCTCGTCGGTCCACAGGCTGGGGACCCAGGAGGCCGGCACGAGGGTGACGAGGGCGAGGGCTGCGGCCGCCAGCGGAAGGAGCAGGCGTCCGCGCGGGGAGCCGTGGGTCGCTTCGACGGCGCGGGCGTGGGTCCCCCGCAGGGGGCCTGCGTGGCTCACGCCTCCGTGCCTGCGGACTCCGAGCTGCGGCGGCGGAGCTCCTTGACGACCTCGTGCACCTCGCCGTCCATGATCACCCTGCCATGCTCGAGCAGCACTCCGCGCTCGCAGATGGTCGAGACGAGGTCGAGGTCGTGGCTCACCACGAACAGGGTCTTGCCCGCCGCGGCGAGCTCCTTGATCTTGGAGATGCACTTGCGCTGGAAGGGCTCGTCGCCCACGGCGAGGATCTCGTCGATGAGGAAGACCTCGGGATCCGTGTGGACCGCGATGCTGAAGGCGAGGCGCAGGTACATGCCGGAGGAGTAGAACTTGACCTCGGTGTCGATGAACTCGCCGATCTCGGAGAACTCGACGATCGAGTCGAACATCGCGTCGATCTGCTGCTCCGACATGCCCAGGATCGCGCCGTTGAGGTAGACGTTGTCGCGCCCGCTGAGGTCGTGGTGGAAGCCCGCGCCCACCTCGATGAGTCCGGCGACGCGGCCGCGCGTGCGCACCGAGCCGGCATCCGGCTGGAGCACCCCGGAGATGAGCTTGAGGAGGGTCGACTTGCCCGAGCCGTTCAGGCCCATCAGGGCGACGGTCTCGCCCTCCTCCACGTGGAGGGAGACGTCCTTGAGCGCGTCGAACTTCTTCGAGATGTCCCCGCGACGGCCGCGGAGGATCCACATGACCGCTTCCTTGAGGGACCGGGTGTGGCGGAGCACGAACTCCTTGCGCACCCCCTGGACGGTGATGGCGGTCTGCATCGTGACGGTGTGCTCAGCCATTCACAGCTCCTGCGCGAACTTGACCGACAGGCGCGAGAACGTGAACTGCCCCACGAGGAGGATGGCCACCGTCACGACGCCCGCGAGGGGGAACCACAGCTCGAACAGTCCCGGCACGGTGGCGGTCGACGGCGCGGCGAGCTGCGCGCCGTCGAGCGTCGGGCGCCAGAACGCCCAGTGGAACACCTCGACGGCGACGGTCATGGGATTGAGCTGGTAGAGCGGGAAGAACGGCCCGAGCACCCGCTCGACCTGGCTCCAGAGATAGAGGACGGGAGAGGCCCAGGTGACCATCATGATCAGCAGGTCGACGAGGTTCTCCGAATCGCGGAAGTAGACGTTGATGGCGCCGAAGAACAGCCCGAGGCCGATGGCGAGCACTGCCAGCATGACGAAGGCCGCGATCAGGGCGAGCACCGACCACAGGGTCGGCAGCCAGCCGAAGAACAGGCAGACCACCAGGAGGATGAGGACCTGGGGCAGGAAGTGCGCCGCGGACACCCACACGCTCGCGACCGGGAACAGTTCGCGGGGCAGGTAGATCTTCCGGATGAGGTCCCGGTTGTTCACGATCGACCGCGTGGCATTGCCCAGTGCCTCTGTGAAGAAGTTCACGAGGACGATGCCGGCGAACAGGTAGATCGGGTAGTTCGGCGTGGAGCCCTGTGCGTTGAGGAAGAGCCCCAGGGCGATGTAGAACACCAGGAACTGCATGCCCGGGCGCATGTAGGACCAGACGATGCCGAGGACCGACCCGCGGTAGCGGACCTTGATCTCCTTGCGGACCAGGAGCTTGAGCAGGAAGCGGTTCCGGTAGACGTCCTTGAGGCCGCCACTGCGCCCGGGCTGGGTCAGGCCCGCTTCGACGTCAGTGCTTGCCACGGTTCCTTCCTCCATCGCTGCGGGTGTGCTCGGCGAACGTGGCGCGCCAGGCCTCCATGCTGGTCACGCGTGCCGCCGCCTCGCGGTAGCGGGCGGCGAGGGCGTCCCAGTCGCGCCACAGCCCGGCGTGCACCGCGGCGGACTTCGCGATCCCGGGCTTGAGCAGCTCCGGGCGCCGGCGGTACCAGGACGAGGCGGTGCCCTCCGCGTTGGTGATGACCACGGAGTCGTAGTTCGTCAGCCGCCACCATTTGTTGTCCTTGTGGGCGAGGTGGGCCTGCGGGTGCTCGGCCGCCTCGGGCGCCACCGCGCGGGTCAGCTGCCGGGCGAAGGCCTTGGCGGCCCACGGGATCAGCTCCTTCTTGGTGGGCGAGCCGGCCGCATCGATCCCGCGCGGCGCCTCCGCGCTGTGCGGAGCGGGGAACTCGTCGACGTCGTCGCGGAACTGCGCCTCGCTGTACTGGGAGCGGAGCGCGACGGCGTCGGGCAGCTTCGAGGGCAGGTCGGCGTGGAGCACGTCGGGCCCGCGCTGGACGTCGGCAAGGGCGATCGACCGCAGTGCCTCGGCGTAGTACTGCATGGAGAACAGGTGCTTGACGTCGACCTGGAACGACTCCCGCAGGACGCGGCCGCCGTGGGCGAAGGGGCTGTGCAGCAGCGCGGCGACCAGCCTGTTGCGCGCGTAGAAGTAGGCCTGCCAGCCGATGTCGTCCTGCTTGTCCTCCCACGAGACGTGCCAGAGGCCCGCTCCGGGGAGGGAGACCGTGGGGAACCCGGCCTTCTTGGCCCGCAGCCCGTACTCGATGTCGTCCCACTTGATGAACAGCGGCAGCGAGAGGCCGACCTCGCGGATCACGGCGGTCGGAATGAGGCACATCCACCAGCCGTTGTAGTCCGCGTCCGCCCGGCGGTGCAGCCAGGGCGTCTGGCGGAGGTTCGAGTCGACGAAGTCGTGCCGCAGGCGCATGTCGATCCGGGGGATCTCCGGCGTGATGCGGTACGGATCGACGACTTCGGCGTAGGCGTGCAGGATGGTGCGCGCGTGGAGGTCGAACATGTGGCCGCCGACCAGCGTGGGCTTCTTGCAGTGGTCGGCGAAGGTCACGAGCCGCACAATGCTCTCGGGCTCCACGACGACGTCGTCGTCCAGCAGGAGGACGTAGTCGTAGCCGCCCTCGACCGCTTCGAACATGCCGCGGGCGAACCCGCCGGACCCGCCGAGGTTGGACTGCTCGATCACGCGCAGACGGCCGCCCAGCGCAGCCTCGACGGCGGCGAACTCGGGATGGTCGCGCACCTGGTCGGTGCCCTGGTCGACGATGAGGATCTCGCTGATCCGCTCGAGCACCTCGGGGTGGGCGGCGAACTGCTTCGCGTTCTCGATGCAGTACCCGGGCTTGTTCAGGGTCGTGATCTCGACCATCACGGACCCGCGCCGGGCGGTGTCCCCGGTGTGGGCCTGCCCGGGGCGGGCGTCCCAGTGGGCACGGACGAGTTCGATGCCGTCGCGGCTCGCGTTCAGGTCGAACCAGTACCAGCCTCCGTCGCCGAACGGGGAGAGGTCGAGCTCGAACTCCGCCCGCTGGCGGCCGTCGACCGCGCGGGAGGCCACCCGCTGCAGGTGGCCCCTCGCGTTGGAGCGGTACACGACGACGGTGCCGCGCCCCTCGGTCTCGACCACGAGGCGCACGCGGCGGACCGCGGTCCACCTGCGCCAGTAGCTCGCCGGGAAGGCGTTGAAGTAGGTGCCGAACGAGACGTGCTGGCCGGGCCGCACCGCCATCGACTCCCGGGAGAGGAAGTCCTCGTAGTGCGCCTCGGTGGCCTGGGAGGAGACGAGGTTGAGCTTCTCGTCCGGCTTCCGCGGCTTCCGGTACAGGGTGTCGTCCTCCACGAGCCGGACGCCGTGCGACGAGCCGGCGTCCACGTAGAGGGGGACCACGTCCTCCTGCCCGGTGGCGGGCAGGACGACCCGCTGGATCTCCTGCCACGCGGACGCGGCGTCGGGCGAACCGGCAGCGACAGCGGTCTCCGCCGTCGTCACTCGTCCACTCCCCCGCTCACGAGGGCCTGGCCGCCCTCGAAGTGCGGCTTGATCCTGTTCTCGTACATCGACAGCGCCGAGCCGATGGCCATGTGCATGTCGAGGTACTTGTAGGTGCCGAGCCGGCCGCCGAAGAGGACGTTGTCCTCGGCCTTGGCCAGATCGCGGTAGGCGAGCAGCTTCGCGCGGTCGGCCTCGGTGTTGATCGGGTAGTAGGGCTCGTCGCCCTTCTCCGCGAAGCGGGAGAACTCGCGCATGATGACCGTCTTCTCGGTCTGGTAGTTCCGCTCGGGGTGGAAGTGGCGGGGCTCGATGATCCGGGTGTACGGCACCTCGGCGTCGTTGTAGTTCACCACCGACGTCCCCTGGAAGTCACCCGTGGGGAGGACTTCCTCCTCGAAATCGATCGTGCGCCAGGACAGGTCGCCCTCGGCGTAGTCGAAGTAGCGGTCCACGGGGCCGGTGTAGACGACCGGGACGCTGCCGACCACGCTGCCCTTGCTGACGGGCTGCGACTCGTCGAAGAAGTCCGTGCTGAGCCGCACGTCGATGTTGGGGTGGTCCGCCATCCGCTCGATCCACGCGGTGTAGCCCTGGGTCGGGAGCCCCTCGTAGGTGTCGTTGAAGTAGCGGTTGTCGTAGGTGTAGCGCACCGGCAGGCGGGAGATGATCCCGGCGGGCAGATCCTTCGGGTCGGTCTGCCACTGCTTGCCCGTGTAGTGCTTGATGAAGGCCTCGTACAGCGGGCGCCCGATGAGCTGGATGCCCTTGTCGTTGAGGTTCTGCGGGTCGGTGCCCGCGAGCTCGCCCGCCTGCTCCGCGATGAGTGCCCGTGCCTCGGCGGGGGTGTAGTTGGCCCGGAAGAACTGGTTGATCGTGCCGAGGTTGATCGGCAGCGGGAAGACCTCGCCCTTGTGGACCCCGTACACGCGGTGCACGTAGTCGGTGAAGGTCGTGAAGCGGTTGACGTACTCCCAGACCTTCTCGTTGGAGGTGTGGAAGAGGTGGGCGCCGTAGCGGTGGACCTCGATCCCCGTCTGCTCCTCGGTCTCGCTGTACGCGTTGCCGCCGATGTGGTGCCGCCGGTCGATCACGGTGACCTTGAGGCCCAGCTCGCTGGCTGCCCTCTCGGCCACGGTGAGCCCGAAGAATCCGGATCCGACAACGACGAGGTCTGCAGTCAAGGTGTCTCCCTGTGAGAAAAGCCGAGCGCCGCCGCGCGAGGGGCAGCGACCCGAGATGTCCGGGGTTCAGATTACCCGAGCGGCTCCGGCTTCCCTGAATCGCTCCCGGCCGGGGTTGTCCACAACGGCCATCCTGCCCGTGGTTACGCCGCCGGCCGGCTGCCTAGCGTTGACGGACGGCGGTGCCGACGGAGGGAGGGCCATGGAACTGCACTGCACACTCGTCTCGCCGGACGCCGGCAGCGCCCGGGCGGGGTGCATGCGGCGGGAACTGGTGGTCCACGCCGCCGACGGTTCCGCCGGCGGCGAGGTCGCCGCGGCCCTGGAGGCCGCCTACGGCAGCGGCGACTGTACCGTGGAGGGCGTCCCGCTGGCCATGCTCGTGGTAGGCAGGGCTCCGCTGACCAGCGGTGCGGTCCTCATTGCCTCCGGCGCTGACCGCAGCCGCAGCCGGGCAGTGCCTCCCCCGCTCTCGCTCGTGGTGCACACGGGGCCCGCGGCAGGCACGGTGGTGCCGATCGGGCGGGGCACGCTCAGGCTCGGCCGCGCCCCGGGCGGCGAAGGCCCCCGCCTGGCCCTGCCCGATCCCGAGCTCTCCCGCGAGCACGCCCTGATCGAGGTGACGGACGCCGCGGCCGCCGTCACCGACCTCGGCAGCGCCAACGGCGTCTGGGTCGGCGGCCGGCGGGTCCAGCGCGCGGAGCTCTGCGCGGGCCAGGCCTTCCGGCTGGGATCGTGCACGTGCACCCTCGTGTTCGGGGCCGAGGAGGCCCTCCTCGATGCTGCCGCCGGCTCCGGCCCGGGCGCTCCCCTGCGGGTGGTCCGCCACATGCCGCCGCCGCGTCGGGCGGCGATCATCACGATGGCCGCGCTCCCCCTGGCCGTGGGAGTGGCGCTGGCGCTGGCCACCGGCCTGTGGATGTTCCTGGCGTTCACGGCCGTCTCCGCCGTCTCGGTCCTCGTCCCGCTCATCGAGGGGCGGTCGGCGCGCCGCGACTTCGAGCGGCGGCTCGCGGCAGCGGCCGACGACGACGGCGCACGCCGGCGCGCGAGGGCACCCGATCTGGGGCTCCTCGCGAGGTCCTCCGGCTCCGCGGGCCTCCGCGACGGCAGCGACGCGGACCCCGCGGGCTCGCCGGTCCACGCGCGCCTCGGCACGGCAGACCAGCCGGCGGACGTCGTGATCGAACCCGAAGCAGCGCGTGCCGCTCCGCCCCGGCTGGCCGCTGCCCCCTTCACGGCCCCGCTCCGGGGAGTCCTCGGGCTCGACGGCGGCGCGGAGTCCGTCGATGGTCTCATGCGCTCGCTCCTCCTCCAGCTCGCCCGGCTGCCGGCAGCGGCAGGCCTGGGCATCGCCGTGGTCGGCGGCGCGGACAGGCTACGGCTGGCGGCACGGTTCCTTCCGCGGCTCAGGTTCCTCCCCGCGGGCCTCCCGCGGGGCTGCCCCGACGCCGCCCTTCCGGGCTGCCTCCGCGGCATCCTCCTCGTCCTTCCGGGCACCCGCGCGGAATCCTGCGCGGCGGCCGTCGAGGCGGCACATGGACGGGGCTGGCCCGTGGTCGCCCCCGTGGACAGCCTGGCCGTGCTCCCGCACGCCACCGTCCGCCTCGATGGCAGGCGCTCGGCCCTCATCCGCGACGGCACCACGTCCTGCTTCCTCCCGGACCTCATGACGGCCGAGGCCTTCGAGAACGCCGCGCGGCGCGCCGGCCGGTCGGCCCAGGAAGCGGGGCCGGCCGGGATCCCGGACCGGTGCGGGCTCGATGCGCTCGTGCCGCTCGGCTCGGCCGGGGTCGCAGCGGCGTGGGACAGGAGCGCGCAGGAGCCCGGCGTCAGGTTCCCCGTCGGATGCTCCGCGGCGGGCACGGTCACGCTCGATCTCGTGGCCCACGGCCCGCACCTGCTCGTGGCGGGCACCACCGGATCGGGCAAGTCGGAGTTCCTGCGCACCCTCGTCGCCGCAGCGGCCGCAACGCACTCGCCGGCTCGCCTCACCTTCCTGCTCGTGGACTTCAAGGGCGGCTCAGGCCTCGCTCCGCTCGCCGGGCTCCCGCACTGCGTGGGGCTGGTCACCGATCTCGCCGAGGGCGGCATGGACCGCACGCTCGCGTCGCTGCGGGCAGAGCTCACACGGCGTGAGCGGCTGCTGGGCAGCGTGGGCGCGGCGGACGTGGTCGACTACGTGCGGCTCGGCGGCGACCTGCCCCGGCTCGTCCTGGTCGTCGACGAGTTCAGGGTGCTCATGGACGAGGCGCCGGCCGCGCTCGCAGAGCTCATGCGCATCGCGACGGTGGGCCGGTCACTGGGCATGCACCTCGTCATGGCCACACAGCGCCCGCAGGGTGCCCTCTCCGCGGACATCCGCGCGAACGTGACCACGAGCATTGCCCTGCGGATGCAGCACGAGGCCGAGTCCTCGGACGTCCTGGGGTCCCCGCTGGCCGCCCACATCCCCATCGGACTCCCGGGCAGGGCCTACCTGGCCATCGGGGGCGATGGTCCCCTGGAGTTCCAGTCCGCCTCGCTCGGGCCTTCCACGGGGCGCCCCGCCGCCGTGCGCGTGACCGATGCCCGCCGATGGCCCGACGCCGGGCACGGCGCCGCCCGGGAGGGCCGACCGGCACCGGCCGAGGCCGCGGTGCCCCTCGTCGAGGCCGCGCGTCGCGCGTGGGCTGCGGCGGGCCGTACCCCCGTCAGGAAGCCGGTGGCCCCTCCCCTGCCGCCGCGGCTCACAGTCGACGAAGCGGCCGCGTGCTCCGCGAGCCTCGCACCGGTGTCCCCGGACACGATGCCGCCGCCGGGCGCCGGACGCCACGCTGTCCCCGACCTCATCCACCTCGGCCTCGTCGATGTCCCGCACGAGCAGCGGGTCGCCAGGCTGGACTGGAATCCCGGGCCGGACGGGCACCTCGCGCTCGTGGGGCCGGCGACGGCCGGAACGGCGGACGCCCTCGCGGCAGTCGTCTCACAGCTTGCCGACGGGGACGCCGTCCGCCACCTGTACCTCCTCGACGGGGACGGCTCCCTCGGCCCCTGGCGCGGCCATCCGCGGGTAGGGGCGCACGTCAGCCTCGGCGACCTGCGGCGGGCGGCGCGCGTCATCGCGAGGCTGGACGAGGAGTGTGCCCGCCGCCTCCTCCCCGGGACCGGCGCGCACACGCCGGTCCCGCTCGCCGTCGTCGTCTCGGCGTGGGGTGCCTGGATCTCGGCCCTGCGGCAGAGCCCGCAGGCCTGGGCGGAGGAAGGACTGGGCGACCTCGTCAGGAACGGGCCCGCGGCCGGCCTGAGCGTCGTCGCGGCCGGCGAGCGCGAGCTGGTCGGCTCACGGCCGTTCGCGGGCATGGCCGCGCGGCTCTTCTTTCCGAGCGGGGCCACCGAGGAGGCCCGCCTGTCATGGCCGCGCCTTCCCGCGATGCCGGCACTCGCGGGCCGGGCCGCCGCTGCGGGCACCCTCATAGCCGGAGGCGCGCCCCTGGCAGCGCAGTGCTGCACGACGCAGTGCTGCACGACTGGCGCTGCGGCCGCGGGGGCCGAGGACCCCGTGGCCCCAGCACCGTCGCGGCGGCGCGGCCGCGGCGAGCCGGCCCCCTTCCGCATCGACCCGCTGCCCGCGCTCGCGCCGGCGGCCCTGGTCGCCGAGCTGGCCGGTCCCCCAGCCGCGGCGGGGACTGCGGCAGCTGCAGGCCGCCTGCCCCTCGTCGTGGGGCTGGCCGGCGACGAGCCGGCGCCGCTGTCAATCCGCCTCGCGGTCGGCGAGGTCCTCCTCGTGCTCGGTGCGCCGGGCTCCGGCAAGAGCACCCTGCTCGCCGCCCTGCCGACGATGAACCCGACGGTCGACTTCGTCGCCACGGATCCGCAGTCCCGGGCCAGGGACTGGCAGGCCGCGCTCGACCGACGCATCGAGACCGGTCCCGGGGCCGCCCTGGCGGAGCGGACCGTGCTCCTCGTCGACGACGCGGACCAGCTGGACGCGGCGGAGAACCGGCTGCTCTCGCGGCTGCTCGAGACCGGTGCACGGATCGTGGCCACCGCGGGCTACAGCGCCAGCCTCTACGCCCGGTGCCCCCTGGCGCTCACGGTGCGCGGGTCCGGGACCGGCATCCTCATCGCGCCGCGCACCGCGGGCGACGGGGAAGTCCTCGGGGTCCGGGTCGACGCTCCGGGACATGTCCCGCCCGGCCGCGGGGTGGCCCTCATCGGCGGTCGGCTGACGGACGTGCAGCTCGGGGTGGACGGACCGCGTTCCGAGGCCGCCGCCCCGTAGCCCGGCGCGGGGCAGGCCGTCCCCGGGCCCTCAGCCCCTCCCGGCGCCTGTGCCGCCCGCGTCGGGCGTGTCGGCTTCCGGGCCGTCCGCCCTGCCCGCACCGCCCGGGCGGCGGCCGCTCCCCTGCGTGAGGGCGAGGACGCGCTTGTCGAAGAGGAGGAAGAGCGCCGCGACGGCCGGCACCACGATGGCCAGTCCGAGGACGACGACGCCGCCGGTGAGCGTCGGCACACCGATGACCAGCGCGAACAGCTGCGCCACGAGTGCGGCCGACCGGGGCCAGCGACGCCCCCGCCACAGGAAGACCCCCGCGGAGGCCAGCCAGGCCCCGAACGCAGCGAGGAGCACGAGGGTGAACGCCGCCCCGCCGGGGGACGTCTCGGCGTTGCCCGCCAGGAGCTCTACGGCGTAGAAGATCGCGAATCCGACGAGGACCGCCGACTCGAGCAGCACGATGGCCACGAGCACGGCGAGGGTCCAGGGGCTCTGCAGCGGCGGGACTTCTGGCGTAGGCACATCCGCACGATACCCGAGGCTGGAGCCCCCGTGGCCCGCCTCCTCCAGTCCCGCCCCGCCGCGGCTCCCCAGGACCGGAAAGGGTGTGACGCATCCCTCTCCCCCGGGGCCCGAATCCTGCCCCGGACCCCTTGTTTACACCCAGTTAACGTGACAACCTTAATGAAGTTGACCGCGGGGCCCCACAGGCCCCTTTGCTTTGGACGACCTCGTGAATGTTTTCACAAGCCTTCTCGTCCCCCCAAGAACGGAGTTGCTCTACCACCATGGACTGGCGTGACCGCGCGGCCTGCCTCGACAAGGATCCCGAACTCTTCTTTCCAGTCGGGAACACCGGGCCTGCCCTCCTGCAGATCGAAGAAGCCAAGAGCGTCTGCCGTCGCTGCCCCGTCGTGGACACCTGCCTCCAGTGGGCCCTCGAGTCCGGCCAGGATGCCGGGGTCTGGGGCGGCATGAGCGAAGACGAGCGCCGCGCACTCAAGCGGCGCGCGGCGCGCGCCCGCCGGGCCTCCTGACCGAGCAGGCCCAGACCGAGCAGGCCCTGACCGAGAAGACGCAGGCTTTCGAGGCCGATTTTCCGCCGCCCGCAGCGCTCCCCTCCACGGGGACGCGGCGGGCGGCATTTCTATGCCCTGCCGCCGTCCGGCGTTCTGGGAGCCGATCCGGTCAGGCCTGATCGAGCCTCAGGACGATCTGCACCACGGTTCCGCCGCCGGCGCGCTCGTGCCAGGAGATCGTCCCGGCGAGCTCACTCGTGACGAGGGTGCGCACGATCTGCAGTCCCAGCCCCTCGTGCCGGGTCTGGCCGGGCGGGAGCCCGATGCCGTCGTCCTCCACCGTGACCTCGAGCTCCTCGACGCCGGCCTCGTCTCGGCGGCGGTCGGCGGTGAGCCACACCGTGCCGGAACGGTCCGCGAGCCCGTGCTCCACCGCGTTGGTCACCAGCTCGTTGATCACGAGGGCCAGCGGGGTCGCGAAGTCGCTGGGCAGGTCCCCGAAGTCGCCCTTCCGCTCGGTGGCCACGTGCTGGCCTTCGGTGGCGACCTCGGCCGAGAGGCGGAACTGCCGGCCGATCAGCTCATCGAAGTCAACGGTCTGGGTCAGCCCCTGCGACAGCGTCTCGTGGACGAGCGCGATGGTCGCGACGCGACGCATGGCCTGCTCGAGTCCCTGCTTGGCCTCCTCGCTCTTCATTCGGCGCGACTGCATGCGCAGGAGGGCGGCCACGGTCTGCAGGTTGTTCTTCACCCGGTGGTGGATCTCTCGGATGGTGGCGTCCTTCGTGACGAGTTCCATCTCCCGGCGGCGCAGCTCGGACACGTCCCGGCACAGGACGAGCGCCCCGAAGCGCTCGTGCTCGTCGCGCAGCGGGATGGCCCGCAGGGACAGGCTCACCCCGCGCGACTCGATCTCGCTGCGCCACGGCATGCGCCCGGTGACGACGAGCGGGAGCGTCTCGTCGACGAGCCGGCGGTCCTTGAGCAGCCCCGTCGCGACCTCGGCGAGCGAGCGTCCCTCGAGTGAATCGACGCCGCCGAGGCGTCGGAACGCGGAGACCCCGTTGGGGCTCGCGTACTGGACGATGCCGTCGGCGTCGAGCCGGATGAGTCCGTCGCCCACGCGCGGGGCGCCGCGCCGGGAACCGGTCGGCGAGGCGAAGTCCGGCCAGAGGCCCAGGGTCCCCATGCGCAGCAGGTCGTAGGCGCACTGGCGGTACGTGAGCTCGAGCCGGCTCGGCATGCGCGAGCTCGAGAGGTCGAGGTGGGAGGTCACCACGGCCAGGGTCCGGCCGTTGCGCACGAACGGCACGGCCTCGACGCGCAGGGCCATCTCGGAGTTGAAGTTGGTCTCGTGGTGGCGCTCGATCGTCTGGCTGTTCCACGCGCGGTCGACCAGCGGCTTGAGGTCAGAGCGGATGCGCTCCCCCACGAAGTCGCTGTGGAAGACCGTATGCGTGGTCGAGGGCCGCACGTGGGCGAGGGCGATGTAGCCGTCCTCGGGGTGGGGGAACCAGAGTGCGAGGTCGGCGAAGGCGAGGTCGGCCACGAGCTGCCAGTCCCCCACGAGCAGGTGCAGCCACTCGGCGTCCCCCGGACCGAGGTCGGCGTGCTCCCTGATCGGGTCCGTGAAGATGGCCACTCGCACTGCCTCGTTTCCCGCCTTCGTCAGCGCCCGGGACGCCCGCCTGCCGGGCTCCCGCCAGCTGCGGGGACGAGAGGGCCGCGAGGGCGGTGCCCTCGCGGCCTCCGGCGTCAGCGCCCTAGGAGCGCACGATCGACCGCAGCAGCCTCAATGCTACCGAGAGCGAGGCGATGTCGTCGCGCTCGAGGGAGTTGACCTCGGCGAACATCGCCGCGGCCCGGTTGAGCTGCTCGCGGTTCTCCCCTTCCCACACCGCCAGCCGGGCCTCGGGCGCGAGCGTGTCCGGCGCGGCGTCCATGATCGAGCGTGTGAAGTCGGCCACCGTGCTGTAGAGGTCGTCGCGCAGCGCGGCCCGGGCGAGCGCCTCCCAGCGGTCCCGGCGCGGCAGCGCCGTGATGCGCTCGAGCAGCCCGTCGACCCGGAACCGGTCGAAGACCGTGTAGTACACGCCTGCGACCTGCTCGATCGAGGCGCCGCTGGTCTGGGCGATGCGGGCCACGTCCAGCAGCGCGTAGCTCTCGAACAGCTCCGCCCACCGGTGGGCGAGATCTTCGGGCAGCCCCCACGAGCGCGCCCGGTCCAGCCACGCGGCGACCCGCTCGGCGTCCTGTCCCCGCAGGTAGTCGAGCAGCCGGGCGCGCAGCGTCGCGAGCGGCGCGCCGTAGTCCTGGACCACCTGGGCGATGGGCGCCCCGGTGGCGCCCTGATGGATGAGCCAGCGGACGGCCCGGTCCAGGAGCCGGCGGATGTCCAGGTGGATGGCGGTCCAGTGCTCGGTGGGGAACGAGGCCGGGAGCGCGTTGAGCGCCTCGGTCATCTCGTCGAGCCGGTACACCTCGCGCAGGGCGACGAACGCCTTGGCGACGGCGGCCGGCGTCGCGCTCGTCTCCTCGATGGTGCGGAACGCGAACGTGATGCCGCCGAGGTTAATCATGTCGTTCGCCACCACGGTGGCGATGATCTCGCGGCGCAGCGGGTGGCTGTCGAGGTCCGTGTCGAAGCGCTCGGCCAGCTCGACCGGGAAGTACTCGCGCAGGGTGCCGCGGAACCAGGGGTCGTCGGCGAGGTCGCTGTCGCGCAGCGCCTCGGTCAGCTCGATCTTGGCGTAGGCGACGAGGACCGACAGTTCGGGGGCGGTGAGCCCCTGCCCCTGCTCGAGCCGCTTGTGCAGCTGCGCGGTGCTCGGCAGCGACTCGAGCGAGCGGTTGAGGTCGGCCTCCTCCTCGAGCCAGTCCATGAGGCGCTCGAAGCTCGGGCTCCACTCGACGACCCGTGCGCGGTCGTTGACGAGCAGGATGTTCTGGTCGATGTTGTCGGCGAGGACCAGGCGGGCCACCTCGTCCGTCATCGTGGCGAGGAACGCGGCCCGCTCCTCGGCGGCCAGCTTCCCGGCGGCGACCATGCGGTCCACGAAGATCTTGATGTTGACCTCGTGGTCGGACGTGTCGACGCCGGCCGAGTTGTCGATCGCGTCGGTGTTGATGATGACGCCCTGCAGCGCCGCCTCGATCCGACCCTGCTGCGTGAAGCCCAGGTTGCCGCCCTCGCCGACGACCTTGACCCGCAGGTCGCGCCCGTCCACCCGGATCGCGTCGTTGGCCTTGTCGCCCACCTCGGCATTCGTCTCGGCGCTGGACTTGACGTACGTGCCGATCCCGCCGTTGTAGAACAGGTCCACCGGGGCGAGCAGGACCGCCCGGAGGATCTCGGCGACGCTCAGCTGCGTGGTCCCCTCCGGCAGACCCAGCGCCTGGCGCACCTCCTCGGAGACGGGGATCCACTTGGCCGTGCGCGGGTACACCCCGCCGCCGGCGCTGATCAGCTCGCGGTCGTAGTCGTCCCAGGACGAGCGCGGAAGGTCGAAGAGGCGCCGCCTCTCCGCGTAGGAGGCCGCGGCGTCGGGCGTCGGATCGAGGAAGATGTGGCGGTGGTCGAAGGCCGCCACGAGACGGATGTGCTCCGAGAGGAGCATGCCGTTGCCGAAGACGTCACCCGACATGTCGCCGACGCCGACCACGGTGAAGTCCTCGGTCTGGGTGTCCACGTCGATCTCGCTGAAGTGCCGCTTGACGGACTCCCACGCGCCCCGGGCCGTGATGCCCATGGCCTTGTGGTCGTAGCCGACCGAGCCGCCGGAGGCGAAGGCGTCGCCGAGCCAGAACCCGTACTCCTGGGAGAGGCCGTTGGCGATGTCGGAGAAGCTCGCGGTGCCCTTGTCGGCCGCGACGACGAGGTAGGAGTCGTCATCGTCGTGGCGCACGACGCCGGCCGGCGGCACGACCTTCTCGGTCACCGCCGCTCCGTCCCCGGCGGTGCCCGGGGCGGCCTCGCTGACCCGGTTGTCCGTGATGTCGAGCAGGCCGCGGATGAAGGTCTTGTAGCTCTCCACGCCCTCGGCGAGCCAGGCCGCCCTGTCCTGGGCCGGGTCCGGGAGCCGCTTCGCGTAGAAGCCGCCCTTGGCGCCCGTGGGCACGATGACTGCGTTCTTGACCACCTGGGCCTTGACGAGGCCGAGGATCTCGGTGCGGAAGTCCTCGCGCCGGTCCGACCAGCGCAGGCCGCCGCGGGCCACCTTGCCGAAGCGGAGGTGGACGCCCTCGACGCGCGGGGAGTACACCCAGATCTCGTAGGCCGGCCGGGGCGAGGGGAGCCCCTCGATCAGGCCCGGGCTGAACTTGAAGCTCAGGTACGGGCGGTCCAGATAGTAGTTGGTGCGCAGCGTGGACTCGATGAGGTTGATGAACGCGCGCAGGAGTCGGTCCGCGTCCAGCGTCGGGACCTGCTCGAGGGCGGCCGCGAGCTCCTCCTTCACCTGGGCGCTGCGCCGCTCGCGCTCCTCGTCGGCGAGCTCCGGGTCGAAGCGGGCCTCGAAGAGCCCCACGAGGCGCCGGGTGACCTCGGCGTTGCCCAGCAGGGTGTCCCCGATGAAGCCGAACGAGTTCGAGTTCCCGATCTGGCGCATGTACTTCGCGTAGGCGCGCAGCATCTGCGTCTGGCGGGAGCGGAGGCCCTCCCTCAGCACGAGGCGGTCGAGGCTGTCCGACTCGGTCTCGCCCGCGAGCGCCTGGCCGAACGACTCGGCCAGGAGGGCGCCGGTGGAGACCGGGTCGATCCCGGCGGGATACTTCAGCCCGAGGTCGTAGAGGAAGAATTCGCGGCTGTCACCGGTCTCGATCTCGAACGGGCGCTCGTCGAGGACCTCGAGGCCGAGGTTGTGGAAGTACGGCAGGATCTGGCTGAGGCTCCTGGGCTCGAAGAGGTAGAGCTTGACCCGGGCATCCTCCTCGAGGGCCTCGCCGTCGCCCTGCGGCAGGTACACGTGGACGGCCGGGCGCTCGCCGGTGGCAGCCCCGGGCTCGGCGGACACTGCGCCTCGTGCCGCCGCGTAGTCCTCGAAGCGCGTGATGTCCTCGAGCGCGTCCTCGATGGTGAAGTCCACCCGGTAGGAGGCCGGGAACGCCTCGCCCCAGACCGCCGCGAGGTGCTCGGCCGCTTCGAGGGGCCGGTTCTCGTGCAGGACCTGGGCGATGCCCTCGCTCCAGGATCGGGTCGCGGTGACGAGGCGCTGCTCGAGCGCGTCCCGGTCGACGGCGCGCAGGTCCGCCCCGCTGGTCTCCTTCGGCAGGCGGATGCGGAAGTACAGCCGCGCGAGCGCCGAATCGCTCATGTGCGAGTCGTAGTCGATCGAGTTGGAGTGGAACTCCTTCCCGAGCTCCTGCTCGATGCGGCGGCGCACCGCGGTGTTGTAGCGGTCCTTGGGCAGGTACACGACTGCGTTCATGAACCGGCCGTAGATGTCCGGGCGGAGGAACAGCCGGGTCCTGCGGCGCTCCTGCAGCCGGTGGATCCTCGTGACGGTGTCCAGCAGGGTCTGCGTGTCGATCTGCATGAGCTCGTCGCGCGGGTACGTCTCTAGGATGGCGAGGAGGTCCTTGCCCGAGTGTGAGTCGGCGGGGAAGCCCGAGCTCCGCATGACCTTCTCGATCTTGTCCTTCACAATCGGGACGGTCCGCGCCGACTGCGTGTACGCGCTCGAGGCGAAGAGCCCGATGAACCGGCGCTCGCCGTCGACCTTCCCGGCCGCGTCGAAACGCTTGATGCCGATGTAGTCGAGGTAGGCCGGACGGTGGACGGTGCTGCGGGAGTTCGCCTTGGTGATCACGAGCGCCTTGCGCTCGCGGGCGTGCTCCTGTCCCTCGGCCGTGAGGTGCTGGAGGGCGTGCCCCGCGTCGCCCCGAAGCAGCCCGAGCCCGCTGCCCTCGACCAGCTCGAGGACGTCCTCGCCGTCGACCGTCGTGAGGTCGTACTCGCGGTAGCCGAGGAAGGTGAAGTTGCCGGCGTCGAGCCAGCGGAGGAGATCCTGGGTGGGGACGAGGTCCGGGATGTCCTCGGCGCCGACGACGGAGCCCAGGCCCTCGGCGATCTCGAGCGCCTTGGACCGCATGGCCTGCCAGTCCTCCACCGCCGCGCGCACGTCGCCGAGGACGCGGCGGACCCCGTCGACGAGCTCGGTCTTGGTGGCCGCGGAGGCCCGGTTCGTCTCGATGGCGATCCACGACTCGATGTGGGTCGCATTGTCGCCGTCGGCGACGAGCGCGCTCAGCAGGGGCATGGTCGCCGTGTCGCCGCTCGTCATGCCCCACTGCGCGGGCACGCGCTGGACGGCGACGAGGCCGCCGTCGCTCTTGCGGCGGGTCACGACGAACATGGGGTGCACGACGAGGTGGATGGGCGCGCCCTGGCGCACGAGCTCCGCGCTGACCGAGTCGACCAGGAAGGGCATGTCGTCGGTGACGATGTAGACCACGCTGCGGCCGCCCTCGTCGACGACGGCGATGTTGGCGGTGCCCGTCTCTCGGCCCTCGGCGACGGCCCAGTGCTCGCGGGCCCGGTCCGCGAGGGCTTCGCCCGGGTACGCCTGCCTGTCTTCTTCGGCGAGGTGCTCGTAGTAGTCCGCGAGGAACTTCGTTTCCTGGTCCGCTGACGGGAACGGGGTCTGCTGGGCAGTACCTGTCGACACTCTGGCTCGCCTCCGGTGCATGTGGCTGCCACCTCGCAGCCCTCTGACTCGAGCCTAGCGCGGCACGGGCACCCGAGCTTTGGCACCCGGTACAGCGAATCTCCGTTTTCGCTGTCGAGGTGCACACACGATTTCGGCGATGCTGTGCCGCATCGCAGACTCGGGCGCGGCCTCCAGGAGCACCTGCCCCGCGAGCAGCGCCGCGTCCGCGGCCTCCGCTTCGTGCGGCACCATGGCTCCGATGGGGATGCCGGGGCCGAAGCGCTCCCAGGCCTCGCGCAGCGCGCGGTCCGGCGACCGCCCCACCGCGGAGGCCCGGAGCCGGTTGAACACCACCGTCGGCGCCACGCCCGGCACGGCCTGCTCCAGCTCGGCCAGCGCGCGCACCAGGCGCGGCATGCCGATGGAGTCGGCCGCTCCGACCGCGAGGACCCGGTCGGCCAGTTCGAGCGCGCGCAGGGTTGTCCCGTTGCGGCGCGGCGCCATCGTGTCGAAGCTGAGCTCCTCATCGGCCTCGAGGCAGAACCCGGTGTCGACGACGACGAACTCGGCGAGCTCCCGGCAGCGCTCGAGCACGGACCCGAAGGCTGCGGCACGCAGCTCGGGCCAGCGGTCGGCCCGGGTGAGCCCCGTGAGCACGCGGAGCACCCCTGCGCCCGTGACGACGGGACTCGCGACGCGCTCGAGCGGACCGCGCTCGAGCAGGCCCTGGTCAGCGAGCCTGCAGGCCTGGGCGAGGCCGGCGGAATCGTCGAGGAGGCCCAGCACGCCCGCCACCGACGGGCCGTACGTGTCGGCGTCGACGAGGACCACGCTGCGGCCGTCCGCAGCGAGCTCGGCCGCGCAGTTGACGGCGATTGTGGTCCGCCCGGGCGAGCCGATCGGGCCCCAGACGGCGATGACAGTGCCGAGCTCCCCCGGCTCGGGCCCGTCCTCCGGCGGTTCGGCCTCGGCCTCGACGGTGGGCCGCGCCCCCGCTAGGCCGAAGGAGGAGGAGGGCCGGTCGGCCGAGAGCGCGGCGGCGGCATCGACCGCCTCGCCGATCAGGCGCGCGAGTTCCTGGGGCGGAACGGACTCGGAGGCCGCGAGCACCCCGAGTCCCGCGAGCCGGGCGCGCTCAGCGTCGTCGTCCGTGAGGCCCACGAGGGCTACCCCGACCGTCCCGAGCCGGTCGACGAGCGTTGCGGTGACCTCCTGGGTCCCGCCAGTGACCACCGCCGCCCGGGCCAGGCCCGTCTGGCAGGCGGCGACGAGCTCGGCCAGCTCGGAGCAGCGGCGCACCACCGTCACCGGCCCGTGCAGGCGCTCGAGGGATCCCACGAGTTCGGCCTGGCCCGCCCCGACGGTGACGACGGGGATGCTCATCGGGTGCCGCCCGCCGGGTTCCACACGAGCGAGACCTTCGCGCTATTCGCCTGCGCACCGAGGACCTGGGCGAGTTTCGCGTCCTCGACGAGCACGAGGACGTTCGTCTCGCGGCTTGCGCCGAGGGCCGAGGAGGCCGTCTCGAGGTGGGCGATCTCGGCGCCGGCCACGAGGCGCTTGGGCTCGGAGAAGCCGTTCCTGCCGTCCGGCAGCGCCACCCAGACGTCGACCCGCGATCCCGCGGCCGCCTCAGCAGGCAGCGGCTGGGCCACGCTGATGGAGACGGGCTTGCGGTCGACCGCGTGCGGCTCGCCGAGGCTCGAGGCGGGCACGAGGTCGCCCTTGGCGACCCGCTGGAGCGCCACCTTGCCCTCCGGCAGCCGCTCCGGCGTGAGGTACTGCCCCTCGGCGTCCCCCAGCCGGACGTCCACGCGGACGAGCCGGCTCGGGTCGACGGTCTGTCCGACGGCGATGTCCTCCTTCGCGGCGTAGGCTCCGACCGTGCTCTGGGCCGAGTCGACCAGCGCCACCACCCCGGCGACCGAGGCCACCACGAGCAGGAGCCCGACCAGCAGCCGCGGGTCCCTCCATGACGGCTTCGCCAGCCGGGCCCCCGGCGCACCCTCGGCTGCAGGCATTGCTGTCCCCCTCCGGATCGCAGGCCGCTCGCCGGCCCCCCGGCGCCATTCTCGCCGCGACCCGCCCCGGGTCCAAGTCACAGCGCATCACCTCGCATCAAACTGTGGATAAGTGCCTGTCCCCGCTGCCAGGGAGGTCTCCGGGTGGCAGAATGGGTCCATGCCCCGCTTCCTGACGCTCGCAGATGTCTGCGAGCAGCTCCAGATCAGCGCAGCCCAGGCGTATGCCCTCGTGCGCAGCGGCGAGCTCAAGGCCATCCAGGTCGGCGGCCGCGGGCAGTGGCGCGTCGAGGACGTCAAGCTCGAGGAGTACATCCAGGAGAGCTACGCCAAGGCGGAGAGGATGCTCGCGGAGAATCGGCGGGGCAACCCGGGCGCCTGACCGCGTCGATGGGCGGTGGGCCGTCGGCCGCCGCCCGCGGCCGCGGTGGGCATCGCGCGGGACTGGCGGATCCGCAGACGCCGCACTAGCCGCCCGAGCGGATGGCGATGAGCCGCCCGAAGGGCACCGCCCGCAGCCCGCGGGACTCTCCCCGATCCGGGGCCCGCAGGGGTGCGACCTCGACATAGTCGGCGCCGACGGTGTCCAGCGTGCCCGTGACCGTGAGGGACTCGCCGGTCCCCGCATCCACGAAGCAGGCAACCGGGGATCGGTCCCGGGCAATGGCCCGGAGGCCCGAGCCGAGGGACAGAGTCCTCCGCACCGCTGAGCGCTCCTCGACGGCGCCGCGGCCGAGCCCCTCGACGGTCACGATGCCCTCGTGCGGCACGAGCACGGAATGGGGACCGGAGTCCAGGACGAGCCAGGTGGCGGCGACCTGCGCGAGGCGCCCCCTGAACCGGAGACCGCCTCTGAGCAGGAGCGCGACGGGAGCCGCGCCCTGGCCCCGCAGCCGTTCGGCGAGGCCCACCCCGGCCGCCTCGGCCCGCGCCAGATCGGCCACCTGCGACTCGAGCTCCAGCTCTCCCGCCGACGCAAGCTGGCCCTCGAGGTCCGAAAACAGGTTCTCCCAGCGCATGGCGCTCACCCTACCTCTCCTCCGGCCCGTCGACTTTGCCCGGACGACCACTGGACAAATGCCGGAATCTGCAGTCAAACTTTCTCCAAGCACATCAAACAGCATCAAAATGCACCAAAGAGGTTCAAGACCAGACGGACCGAGGGGGTCTCATGGAGAACACACGACGGCAGCAGCTCGCGGCGGACGGCCTCGTGGCCGGAGCCGTGCTGGCGCTGGGGGCGGTGCTGGTCACTGCGGGCAGTTCGCTGGCCCGGGATCTCGCGCCCGGCGCCTCCGGCCCCTGGCTCCGGATCACTCCCCGCCCAGTCGGTGCCCTCCCCACGGTGGACGTCCTCCTCGGCCTCATCGCGAGCCTGGTCGGCCTGGCGGTCGTGGCCTGGTGGCTCCTGTCCATGAGCCTGGCCATCGCATCGGCCCTGCTGGGTGCGGCCGGGGCGGGGACGGCCTCCCGGCGGGCAGGGAGCTTCGCCCCCGCGTTCATGCGGCGGCTGGCGCTCGCGATGCTGGGACTGGGCCTCGTCGCGGTCCCCGCCGCCCACGCCGACGGCCTCCCGGACCCGGCCTGGCAGCCCGGGAACACCAACGCGGCGTCCGCAGCGGTCCCGGGACGCTCGACGCCTGCATCCGCGCCTCCCGCACCCGCCGCATCGCCCACGGCGGCGCTGCCCGCCCCCGCCTCGCCGGGCCCGTCGACGTCGCCTGAGGCGTCACCGGGGGCCGCCCCACCCGCCGGGTCGTCACGGGTGGCTGCGCCATCGGCCGCGGCGCCCGTGCCGGTCCCGGAGGCAGGCTGGGTCCCCGCCGCGCCGCCCACGGATCCCGGCACCCTTGTGCCTCAGCCCCGGAGGTCGCCCGTGCTGGCCTCGGAGGTGGAGGTCCGCCCCGGCGACAGCCTCTGGACCATCGTTGCACGCCAGCTCGGGCCCGGGGCAAGCGACCTCGACGTCGCGGCCGCGTGGCCCTCGTGGTACCAGGCGAACGCCGGAACCATCGGCGGCAACCCCGACCTGATCCGCCCGGGCCAGATCCTCGTTCCCCCTCGCTGACACCCTGCACTGCGCGCGACGGCCATCCGCCGCCGCATCCATGCCCCTGGCCGTACGGGGCGAGCCTCTTTGGCCGTGCGCTCCCAGCGCCGGCCCCGACCGAAGGACTCCACTCGCCATGGCTCAACGCACCCTGCCCCAGATCGTCCCGACCGGGCCGCGCACCGCGGACCTGCTGCGCCTCCATCGCGCCCGCCCCGATGCCGCCGCGGGACGGCCGCGGACTGCGGGCACATCTGCGCTCGCCGCCGAGCCCGCGCAGTCCCCCCCCAGGCGGCTGCATGCCGTCCCGGGAACGCACGAGGGTGAGGAAGCGCGCAAGGTCGCCGCCGCCATCACCCGCGCCACGATGGAGGTCCTCGCCGGGACGCGGCCCGTCCAGCAGCTCGCCCCCTGGCTGCACCGCGACCTGCTGGCCTCTGTGCAGCTGCGGGCCGACCTCAGCCGCGCGGCACGGCAGGGGGCGTCGGGTCCCTCGGCTCGCGCGCACCGGGCCGCCTCCATCAGGTCCTCCCACGCGCGCCCCGTCGGGCCGGGCCTCTACGAGGCCGCCGTCGTCGTCGCAGATGCGGTGCGGTGCCGGGCCGTCGCGCTGCGCCTCGAGGCCGCGGGCCGCTCGCGCTGGCAGGTCACCGCGCTGGAGATCGGCTGAGCCCAGCGCGCACGGAAGAGGCCGGCGGCCCATCCCCAGGGATGGGCCGCCGGCCTCTCGCGTCAGGCCGCGGCGTCTCAGCGCTTGGAGCGGCGCCCCGGCGCATTCTTGGACGACGGCCGCGAGCCGCCCTTCTTCTGTGCGGGCTTCTGCCCGGCCGGGCCGGAGCCGCCGCCGTTCTCCGCTGCCCGCGCCCGCGCCTGCTCGACGTGCGTCTCGGTCGTTCCGTCCTCCGCCGGGGCCGTGTACTCGAGCCGGGCGGGCTGCGCTGGGGCCTCGGCCTGCTCCGTCTGCTCGATCTCGAGGTTGAACAGGAAGGCGACGGACTCCTCGCGGATGCCCTCCATCATCGTCTGGAACATTGCGAAGCCCTCGCGCTGGTACTCCACCAGAGGGTCCCGCTGGGCCATCGCACGCAGGCCGATGCCCTCCTTGAGGTAGTCCATCTCGTAGAGGTGCTCCTGCCACTTCCGCCCGATCACGGACAGGACCACTCGGCGCTCGACGTCGCGCATGGCCTCCGGGCCGAGTTGCGCCTCGCGCTCGGCGTAGATGAGCTTCGCGTCCGAGATGACCTCGTCCTTGAGCATCTCCACCGTGACGCGGGGCTTGCCGCCGGCCTCGTCGATGACGTCCTGGGGCGTGATCGAGATGGGGAAGATCGTGCGGAGGTTGGACCACAGGGCGTGGAAGTCCCAGTCGTCGCCGTTGCCCTCGGCGGTGGCCGACTCGATCATGGCGGTGAGCGTGTCCTCGAGGAAGAACTGCACCTTCTCGTGCAGGTCGTCCCCCTCGAGGATCCGGCGCCGGTCGCCGTAGATGGCCTCACGCTGGCGGTTGAGGACGTCGTCGTACTTGAGGACGTTCTTGCGCTGCTCGGCGTTGCGCCCCTCGACCTGCGCCTGGGCGGACTGGATCGCCCGGGAGACCATCTTCGACTCGAGGGCCGTGTCGTCCGGAAGGCTCGAGGCCATGAGCCGCTCGGCGCCGCCCGTGCCGAAGAGGCGCATGAGGTCGTCCGTGAGGGAAAGGTAGAACCGCGACTCGCCGGGGTCGCCCTGGCGGCCGGAACGACCACGGAGCTGGTTGTCGATGCGGCGGGACTCGTGGCGCTCGGTGCCCAGCACGTAGAGGCCTCCGAGGGCGAGGACCTCCTCGTGCTCCGCCTTGACGGCCTCGTGGGCGGCCTGCAGCGCGGCTGGCCAGGCGGCCTCGTACTCGGCCGAGTTCTCCTCGGGATCAAGCCCCCGCGCGGCGAGATCGGCGACCGCCATGAACTCGGCGTTGCCGCCGAGCATGATGTCGGTGCCGCGACCGGCCATGTTGGTCGCCACGGTGACGGCTCCCTTGCGGCCGGCCTGGGCCACGATCGCGGCCTCGCGGGCGTGGTTCTTGGCGTTGAGCACCTCGTGGCGGACGCCGGCCTTCGCGAGCGCCTTCGAGAGGTACTCGCTCTTCTCGACGCTCGTCGTACCGACGAGGACGGGCTGTCCCTTGGCATTCCTGCGCGAGATGTCCTTGACGACGGCGTCGAACTTGACGACCTCGTTCTTGTACACCAGGTCGGACTGGTCGATGCGCGCCATGGGCTTGTTCGTCGGGATCGGCACGACGCCGAGCTTGTACGTGCTCATGAACTCGGCGGCCTCGGTCTCGGCGGTGCCCGTCATGCCCGAGAGCTTCTCGTAGAGCCGGAAGTAGTTCTGGAGGGTGATCGTGGCGAGGGTCTGGTTCTCGGCCTTGATCTCCACCCCCTCCTTGGCCTCGATGGCCTGGTGCATGCCCTCGTTGTAGCGGCGTCCGGGCAGGATGCGGCCGGTGTGCTCGTCGACGATGAGGACCTCGCCGTCGAGGACCACGTAGTCCTTGTCCCGCTTGAAGAGCTCCTTGGCCTTGATGGCGTTGTTCAGGAAGCCGATGAGCGGGGTGTTCGCGGACTCGTACAGGTTGTGGATGCCGAGGTAGTCCTCCACCTTCTCGATGCCGGGCTCGAGAACGCCGACGGTGCGCTTCTTCTCGTCGACCTCGTAGTCGTCCTCGCCGAGCCGCAGGACGAGCTTGGCGAACTCCGAGTACCAGCGGTTCGCATCCCCCTGCGCCGGGCCCGAGATGATGAGCGGGGTGCGGGCCTCGTCGATGAGGATGGAGTCCACCTCATCCACGATCGCGAAGTGGTGTCCGCGCTGGACGAGCTCGCCCTTGTCCCACGCCATGTTGTCGCGGAGGTAGTCGAAGCCGAACTCGTTGTTCGTGCCGTAGGTGATGCCGGCGTCGTACTGCTTCTTGCGCTCGGCCGGATCCATGTTGGCCAGGATGCAGCCGCTCGAGACGCCCAGGAAGCGGTAGACGCGCCCCATGAGCTCGGACTGGTACTCGGCGAGGTAGTCGTTCACGGTGATGACGTGGACGCCCTTGCCCGACAGCGCGTTGAGGTACGCGGGGGCGGTCGCGACGAGGGTCTTGCCCTCACCGGTCTTCATCTCGGCGATGTTGCCGAGGTGGAGCGCGGCGCCGCCCATGAGCTGGACGTCGAAGTGGCGCATGCCCAGGGTGCGGCCGGCGGCTTCGCGCACGGCGGCGAAGGCCTCCGGCAGCAGATCGTCGAGCTTCTCGCCATCGGTGTGGCGCTCGCGCAGCCGGTCCGTCTCCGCGCGCAGCTCCGCGTCGGTGAAGGCCTTGAACTCGTCCTCGAGCGCATTGATGGCGTCCGCGTAGACGCGCAGCTGCTTGAGCGTCCGGCGGTCGCCGGTGCGCAGGAGTTTCTCGAGAAGGTTTGCCACGTGGCGTTCGCTCCCTTGTCAATGGCGTGTGCAGCAGTGATCGTGCGCTGCGGCGGGATTCAGTCTACGGGAGACACGCGCGGAACCCCGTGCAGGTTCCGCCCTCCGCGGACGGGCCCCACAGCGCGCGCGAGCGCCGGCGCGAGGCTGCCCCGGTCCACCACACGCACATCGTCGAGACCAAGCCAGTCTGCCATCAGCCGCAGTTCGTCCGCGAGCTCGGCGGCGGTGTCCGCCGGGGCTCCCGGCTCGGCGTGCGCCGCCTGGACGAGCAGGACACCGGCGCTCCGGTCCGCCTTCAGGTCGACGCGGGCGGCCATCGCATCGCGCAGGAGGAAGGGCAGCACGTAGTAGCCGTACTCGCGGCGCTCGGCAGGCGTGTAGATCTCGAGGCGGTAGCGGAAGCCGAACAGGCGCTCGAGGCGGCGCCGCTCGAACACGAGCGAGTCGAAGGGGCTGAGCAGTGCCCTGCCCGTCGCGGCACGGGGAATGGGGCGCCCGGCGGCCAGGAAGATCCTGCCCTCCCATCCCTCGACGCGGACCTCGTCGAGGCTCCCCTCGGCGGCCAGGGTGGCGAGCGCCGATTCCGTAGCGCGGACGGGGAGGCGGAAGTAGTCCGCGAAGCAGCGCGCGGTGCCGATGCCGTGCGCCTGGACGGCGCTGCGGACGAGCTCGAGGATCGCTGCCTCCCGGTCCTGGCCGTCCGGGCGCGCGAGGCCGCGGGGCAGCACGTCCTCGGTCAGGGCGTACCGGCGCTCGAACGCGCTCGACCGGCCCGCGGAGGCGACCGTGCCGAGTTCGAAGAGGTGGCTGACGACGCGCTGGACCGCACTCCAGTTCCATCCCCACTGGTCGCGGCGGCGCTCCTCGACGTGGCCCAGCCGGTCCGCGAGCTGCCCGGCGGTGAGCGGCCTGCTCGAGGCGAGGACGGAGAGGATGCGGGCGGTGAGGTCCTCGCGGGCCACGGCGTCCATGTCGCCGGCGCCCACCCAGGCCCGCCGCTGCCAGAGGCGCAGCGCGTCGAAGTGCTCGGGCCGGACGAAGCTTGCCTCGTGGGCCCAGTACTCGAGCATGCGGCGGGGGCTCCGGGCCGAAAGCCGGTCGAGCGCCTCCCGGTCATACGGTCCCAGGCGCGAGAAGAACGGCAGGTAATGGCTCCGGACCAGCACGTTGACCGAGTCGATCTGGACCAGCTGGAGGGCCTCGAAGACGCGCACGAGCGCGCGGGTGGAGGCGGGGGCGGAGGGACGCGCACGGTGGAGGCCCTGGGCGGAGAGCGCAACCCGGCGTGCCTGCGCGAGGGTGAGCCGCGCCGTCATGCGTCCGGGCCGCCGGCCGATCCGGCCCGGCGCGCCGCAGCGGCGGCCCTCAGGAGGACCGCCGCTGCCGGGGATGCCGCGGCCGGGACCGCGGCCGTGCGCGCTGGCTCAGGGGACAACGGCACCCGCGTCGTCGGAGCGGTACGCGAGGATCTTCTCCTCGACCTTGGCGGCCCCGGGCTCGCAGGCCTGGTCGAGGCTGATCACGCCGTAGGTCCATCCACGGCGGCGGTAGACCACGGAGGGGGTGTTCGTGTCCGCGTCGATGAACAGGTAGAAGTCGTGGCCCACGAGCTCCATGTTGTCCACCGCGTCGTCGAGGGTGAGCGTGGCGGCGGGGAAGACCTTGCGGCGGATCAGGACGGGCGAATCGCCGGCGGGGATGTCGTTCTCGACCTCGTAGGGCGACGGGGTCTCGCCCTCCGAGGCGACCTCGAGGGCGTGCTCGGCGTAGATCGGCGTACTCCCGCTCACCACCGGGAGGGCGGCGGTGGCGGCGTTGACTCCGACGGGGTTGTGCTTGCCGTGGTGGACCTTGCGGCGGTCCTTGGCCCGCCGGAGGCGTTCGAGGAGTTTCCCGTAGGCGAGGTCGAAGGCCGCGAACTTGTCCGGAGCGGTGGCCTCGGCCCGGATCACCGGTCCGCGCCCGGTGACCGTGAGCTCGACGGTGAGCTGGTCTCCCCCGGTCTTGGCGCTGCTCTGCTTGGAGCACTTCGCGTCGACGCGCTGGACCTTGTCAGCCAGCGCACCGATCTTCTCGAGCTTCTCGCCTGCGTACTCGCGGAAGCGATCCGACACAGTCAGGTTGCGACCGCTGATGTTGAACTCCATGGTGCCCTCCAGATACTTCTGAGTTCAGTCGTATACCGGCGTCCAGAGGCTCCGTCGTCAGACAGTCGAGCCCCTTTCCTGAGCCGCTATCGACAGGTCCTTCTGGCTAAAGGACCCATCACCGACGTTAGTGGATCGTCACGGTTTATTCATCCCCCGTTGGCATCCTCCCGCTGTGTGTCCGCTGGGAGCGTACCCGCGTTCGGGCGGGGGCCGGCCTCCCGCAGCGGCACGTGGGCGATGGCCACGAGCCCGACGACGACGGCCCCGGCGGCCTCGAGCGCGCGGGCCGCCTCCCGGGCGGTCGCACCGGTGGTCAGGACGTCGTCGACGACGAGGCAGCGGCGCCCGCGCAGCGAACCGACCGTGCGGCCGCCGGCCGGGACCCGGGCGCCGCGTCCCCGGACAGGCAGCCGCCGCCGGGCGGCGAGCGACCCGGAGACGCGGGCGCGGCGCTGGGAGCGGCCCAGCCCCTTCTGGGATCCTCCGCCGGCGGAGGCCGCCGCGTGCAGGGCGTGCGAGATCCGCTCGCGGGCCCTGCGGCGGCGGGGTGCGAGCGCCTCGACCCACAGGGTCCCGGGCGGGAGGCGCCCGGCACGCCGGACGCGGGCGAGCAGCACCTGCAGTGGGTCGAAGCCCCGGCGGAGGAACGCCGCGCCGCTGGTGGGGACGGGCACGAGGAGCAGGCCGCCGTCGGTGCCCGGCCGAGCGGTCCCCGCCGCTGCGGCCAGGGCCCGTCCGAGGGCGGCGGCGAGCTCAGCGGCGAGGACCGCGCTGCCGTGCCGCTTGAAGGCCAGGAGCGTGAGCGAGAGCTCGTTGCGGTAGGCCCCGGCGGACACGGCGGGGAGGAGGACCCCGCCGCCCGCCTCGATGAGCGCCGGGGCCTGCTCCTCGACGCGGGCCGGCCTGGCGGTGAGGCGGCGGACCTGCCTGGCGCAGGCGCCGCAGAGTTCCCTGTCGGGGGCGCCGCAGGCGGCACAGTCCACGGGGACGAGGAGTCCGAGCAGGTCCCTCGCCGCGCCCGCAGCGCCTTCGAGCAGTCGCAGCGCCGGGTGTGCCGGACGGCCCGTGTGCCGTCCGGCCGCGGCCGGCCCGGGCCCCGACCCACGGGCCGCTCCCGTAGCACGCGGGCGTGCGGATGCTCGATCGGCAGGATGCATGCCCCCAGCTTTGCCCGGCGGCGTGTCCGGGAGCCAGCGTCGGGGCCTGCATGTGGACGGCGGTGCGCTGCGCCATCCGGCGGCGGCCCCCGCTATCCGGCGAAGGAGAGGCCCTCGACGCCCTTGCCCAGTTCCGTCCACGTGGTCCGGACGAGGGCGAAGACCCCGGCCGGCGTCTGGGCGTAGATCTCCTGGTCGCCGTTGCCGGCCGAGATCGCCTCGATCCCCGGCAGCTGCGGGAGCTGCCGGGGGTCTCCGCCCTTGAGGGAGACCAGCTCGGGGGCCACCGGATCGTTCGCGGACACCCCGGAGACGAGGATCGTGGTGTCGTCGACCCAGACGGCCCGGCGGGGGCTCTTCTCGGTCGTCGACAGCGTGATGGGCGTGGAGAGCTCGCGCGGCGTGCCGTCGGCGGCCCGCTGCACGCCGGCGACCTGGAGCGCCGTGGAGTCTCCCTGGCTCGAGAGGACGAGGGCGCGGGTGCCGTCCCGCGAGACGCGCAGGTCCTCGACCGTGCGGCCCGCGAGCCATGGTGCCGTCAGCGCCGCCTTGGGCACGGGCGCTCCCTCGGCGACCCCGGCTGGCTTGTAGGCGACCGCCTCGGTCGCCCCGCCGCTGCCCGGGCCGGCCGTCCACACCCAGTCGAAGGGGTCGATCGAGGGCGGGCTGAAGCGGGTCCGCGAGTCGAGGAGCCGGGGCGCCTGGTTCTGCACGATGGAATAGAGGCCCTTCTCGCTGAGGAAGGCGTAGACATGCTGCGAGGCGGACGCGGCGGGATCGTGGGGCGCGAGCGGGGCGACGCTGCGCAGCCCGTCGATCCTGGTGGCCTGGCGGCTGGCGTACTGGACGAGCTCGCCGCCGGCAATGCCCACCTGCCAAGCGGGGACCTTGGGGTCCACGATGGGCTCGGGGACCGATTTGCCCGTGGTCGGGTCCTCGAGGGTCACATCGGCCTGGTTCGACCGCAGTGTCACATCCACGACGGAGCTGATCCCCGAGAAGGTCCGCACCAGCTGGTAGCGCATGCGCTGCCGGTCCGTGAACGAGGCATCCCGGAGCTCCGGCGTCAGGTCGACCTGGGCGGTGTTGTCCACGATCGGCACCGACTCGCGTTCGAGCCGGATCCCCTGCGGGAACGCGCTCGCGACCGCGGAGCGCAGATAGGGCGCCGGTCCCGCGATGAGGGCGCTCACGAGCGACTTCGCGACCCCGGAATTGTCGATGAACCAGCGCACGTCGGGCACGAGGGTCGTGAAGGAGGGGTCGTAGAAGTACAGGGAGAAGGGCCTGTAGAGCGCCTTGAACGTCTCCTCGGGGATGGCCGTGCCGTCCGGCAGGTTGGACAGGCGCCACTGGCCGTCCACCTGCGAGAGGGTGACGTCGATGTGCTCCTTGGTGCCCGGCGGGAACGGGGTCGTGATGCCCTGCGAGTCCACCGAGTACGCGAGGTCGAATTCGTAGCGGTACTGGTTCTCCTTCCCCGTCGCCACCACGGTCGCGCTGCCGCGGTAGACGAGGGTCCGGTCGCTGGGCTTCCACGACACCGCCTGCGCGGGGGCGAGGAACTGCCGCGCCACCGTGAAGTCGTTCTGGTAGCCGCTGCCGGCGTTGAAGAACCCGTCGATCATGGCCTGCGGGCTGGCCCCGTCGCGGGGGCCGGGCGGGATGATCTGGGGCGCATTGCCGAGGGTCACGGCACTGTCGCGGCTCTTGCCGACCGTGCCGGTCGTGGGGATCTGGGCACACCCCGCCAGCGTGGCAAGCGCGAGCAGGGCCGCGAGGACCGCGGCCGGAATCGAACGGCGCATCACCGCTGTTCCCCTTCCGTGGCGGCCCCGCCCGGTGGCGGCGCGTCGGACGACGGCTGGGTCCCGCCGTCGTCCGCGGCCGCGCCGCCCGAGGCGCGGAACGAGCCGAGCACGACGCCGCGCGTCGACTGCTCCTCGACCAGCACCACGTCGCCGTCGGCAGGCTGGAGCGCGACCGGGGACTCGGCGATCTCCTGGCCCGCGCGCAGCGGAAGCGTCAGGCGGAAGCACGAGCCCTGACCGGGCTTTCCCCACGCCTGCAGCCAGCCGTTGTGCAGCTTGACGTCCTCGGTGGCGATGGAGAGGCCCAGCCCGGAGCCGCCGGTGGTGCGGGCGCGGGCCGGGTCCGCGCGCCAGAAGCGGTCGAAGACGCGGGCAGCCTCCGACGGGGACATGCCGATGCCGTGGTCCCGCACGGACACCCCGACGGAATCGGCGTTCGCGGCGACGAAGATCTCCACGGGGCGTCCCTCGCCGTGCTCGAGGGCGTTGAGCAGCAGGTTGCGCAGGACGCGCTCGATCCGCCGGCCGTCCATCTCGACGACGATGCTGGGAGAGCGCGTATAGAGGCGCACCTCGGAGCCGCAGGCCGCGGCGATCGGCGCCGCGGTCTCGATGACGGTGCGGACCACCAGGACCAGGTCCTGCGGCTCGGCGTCGAGCACCGCGGCGCCCGCATCGAACCGGGAGATCTCGAGCAGGTCGTTCAGCAGGGCCTGGAACCGCTCCACCTGGTTGTAGAGCAGCTCGGCGGAGCGCTTCGTGACCGGGTTGAACGTGTCCCGCGCGTCGTAGAGCACCTCGGCGGCCATCCGCACCGTGGTCAGCGGGGTACGGAGCTCGTGGCTGACGTCGGAGACGAACCGCTGCTGCATGCGGGAGAGGTTCGCGAGGGCCGTGATCTGCTCCTGCAGGTTCGCGGCCATGTGGTTGAACGACGCGCCGAGGCGCGCCACCTCGTCCTCGCCCTCGACGGCCATGCGCTCCTCGAGCTGGCCGGAGGCGAGCTTCTCCGACACGGCCGCGGCATGGCTCACCGGGGACACGACGCCCCGGGTCACGATCCACGTGATCGCGCCGATGAGCAGGAGCAGGAAGATGCCGCCGAACCACAGCACGTTCTGCATGTCGTCGAGGGTCTGCTGGGCGGTCTCGATGTCGTAGATGAGGTACAGCTCGTACACGGTCCCGCCGAAGCTGACCTTGTTGCCCACCGCGATGGCCGGGTGGACGCGGTTGTCCACGGTCAGCGGGATGGACTGCCAGTACTGCTCCTGCTGGGAGTGCTGGACGGCGTCCCGCAGGGTCTGCGGGATGTCGTTCTCCGTCCGCAGGTAGGAGGCGCGCGAGTCGACCCAACGGTTGCGCGGCTGGTCCTGGTTCGGCACGGCCAGGAACACGTACTGCCGCGGCGTGCCGGATTCCCGGTTCTCGAGCTGGTTGAGAGTGTCGTTGACCAGCTTGAGCACGCCCTGCTGGTCGGTGACCTGGGCGCCGTCGAACGTCTCCTGGACCTGCTGGACCGACTGGCGGGTCTGCACCTCCGCCTGTGCGAGGCGCTCCTGGAAGAGGTTGTTGGCGATCTGGTTCGACAGGTAGGCGCCGACCGCCAGGAAGGAGACGAACGTCAGCAGGAGCGTGACGAGCACCGTGCGGAACTGGAGGGACCGCCGCCAGCGGCGGGCGAACCCTCCCCTCGCCGCGAGGATGGCTGGCCCGATGTTGCGCAGCCCCCGGACCCCGGCGCGGAACGCGCGGATGCCGAGGACGCGGGCGCGCTTGGCCGTGATCCGCGCCCTGTCCCCCACCTTGCGCCGCGTCGCCCAGCGGCGGGCGAGTCCGCGGGCCAGGCGCAGCCGCGAGCCGGACCGGGCCGCGCCGGCCTGAGCCGGTTCCCCGGCGGGCGTGCGGTCCCGGGGTGCTTCCCCGGCCGGGGAATCGGTCCCGCCCGCGGCCGGGCCCTGGGCAGCACCACGCTCCGCGCCGGGCGTCTGCTGCGTCCCGGGCGGTGTGCGGTGGTCCTGCTCGATGTCCATCGGTCTCGATCCGGCGCGCGGTGCGTGCCCTGTGCTAGCTCCCGGCCTTGTACCCGACGCCGCGCACGGTGAGGATCACCTCGGGGGCCTCGGGGTCGCGCTCGATCTTCGAGCGCAGGCGCTGGACGTGGACGTTGACGAGCCTCGTGTCCGCGGCGTGGCGGTAGCCCCACACCTGCTCGAGCAGCAGCTCGCGGGTGAAGACCTGCCAGGGCTTGCGCGCGAGCGCCACAAGGAGGTCGAACTCGAGCGGGGTCAGGGAGATGTACTCGTCGCCGCGCCGGACGGTGTGCCCGGCGACGTCGATCGTGACTTCGCCGATGCGCAGCGTCTCGGGCGCCTTGGTCTCGCCCGGGCGCAGCCGCGCGCGGACCCGGGCCACGAGTTCGGCCGGCTTGAAGGGCTTGGGCACGTAGTCGTCCGCGCCCGACTCGAGGCCCCGCACCACGTCCGAGGTGTCCGACTTCGCCGTGAGCATGACGATCGGCACGTCCGACTCCGAGCGGATCTGCCGGCACACCTCGATCCCGTCGAGCCCCGGCAGCATGAGGTCGAGGAGGATGAGGTCCGGCTTCTGGGCCCGGAACACGTCGGGGGCCTGGGCGCCGTCCGCGCAGAAGACGGGATCGAACCCGTCGTTGCGCAGGACGATGCCGATCATCTCGGCCAGGGCCTCGTCGTCGTCGACGACCAGAATGCGTGCCTTCATGCCTTCCACTCTCCCCCAACTGCGCGATCTCGCGTTCCCTCCGGGCCGTTCAGGGCCCGGGCATGCGTTTGGTCCATTCTAGGCGGCGCGGCCGCCGCGCCCGTCGCCGGGGCGGCACCGGCGTTTCCAGCGCCGTCCCAGCGAAGCCCACTAGGCTGCGCCCTGTGCCTCCCCTGACCACTGTGCTCGCCTCGTTCGTGCTCGATCCCGCGGCGGCCCTCCTGGCGCTCGCAGCCGGGGCGCTGTACGGGGTCGGCATGGCCAGGGCACGGCGCCGCGGGATCGCGTGGCCGCTGTGGCGCGCACTGTGCTTCTACGTGCTCGGCCTCGGGGCGTACCTCGTGCTCGCGTGCGGGTTCACCGGCGCGTACGGGTCCTCGCTGCGCTGGGCGTTCACGCTGAAGATCGCGCTCATGTTCTTCGTCGTCCCGCTCTTCGCGGGGCTCGGACGCCCCGTGGGCCTCGCACAGGCTGCGCTCGGCGAGTCGGGGCGGGCACGGCTCGGCAGCCTCATGCAGAGCCGGGCCGTGAGGATCCTCGGCAACGCCTTCGTCGCCCCGATCATCGGGATGGTGCTCTTCGGCACGTTCCTCACCCCGCTGCTGGCGATCTACCGTTCGCAGCCGGTGGTGAGCGGGGCCCTGAGCGTCCTCGTGCCCCTCGTCGGCCTCGTCCTCGCGCTGCCGCTGACCGAGGCCGAGTCGTTCGAGCGCTCCAGCGCGTTCATCGTCCTGGAGTTCGTCTACGTCTTCATCGAGCTCCTCGCGGACGCGATCCCGGGGATCTTCCTCCGCCTGGCACCCGCCGTGCTCGACGGCGTCTCGGCGTGGCCGGCCGGCGCGCCCGCCTGGTTCCCGACCCCGCTGCGGGACCAGCAGCTCGCCGGCGACCTCCTGTGGTTCATCGCCGAGGCGGTCGACATCCCGGTCATCATCCTCATGTTCGTGCGCTTCTCGCGCAGCGACCGCCGGGAGGCGAGGTCCTTCGACCAGCTCACCGACGAGGAGATGGACGCCCTCGCCGAGGAGCACCTGCGCCGCGGGAACGGCTGAGCGGCTCCCGGAGGGCTCAGCCGAGGGCGATCTGGTTCACCGCGTCGGCGGCCTTGACCGTGGCGGTCAGGAGCGCGGTCGCCTCGGCGGGCCTGAGGGCTGCGAGGCCGGCCACGGGGGTGAGCCGGACCGCGTCGAGCGCGGAGAGCGGGAGGCCGAGCTGGCGCCACGGCCGCAGGACGCGCTCGGCGAGCTCGCGGGTGCGGGGCCGGGCCGCGGCGTCGTGCGGGACGGCTCCGAGCCACACTCCCGCGCCCGCCTCGACGGCGCCGGCCAGCTCCTCCCACTGCGGCACCGTCAGGTCCGCGACCGGCAGCGACACGGCGTCGGCGCCGGCGTCCAGCACCCGCCCGATCGGCGCCTCCCACGCCGCGAGATTCACGACGACGGCCTCCGCGCCCGCCGCGTGCAGCGCCTCGGCGGCCCAGCCCCAGGCGAGGCGGGCCTCCTCCGCGGGCACCGACCGCAGTGTCCGGTAGCCGCTGGCCGTCGGCAGGAGCCCAGCCAGGACGCGGGCTGCGTCCGGCTCGTCCAGCTGCACGGTGAGGCGCGCCCCGGGAACCGCGCGTCCGACGCGGTCGAGGAACGGGGCGAGCCCTGCGGCGAGGGACTGCGCGACGTCCCGCCGGGCGCCGTGGTCGACGAGGACGCGTTCGCCGGAGGGCAGGTAGAGGCCCGCCATGAGGCTCAGCGGGCCCAGCACGCGCACGTGGAGTGCATCCGCGCTGCTCTCCTCGTCCCCCGCCACGTCCGCGAGGACGTTCAGGTCCGTGGACAGGGCGGAGGCCGCGCGGGCCGCATCGAGCCCGGGCTGGGGCACGAGGCGCCAGCCGTGGGGCTGGACGTCGGCGTGCAGGTCGGCGAGGATCGACGCCGTCCGGCCGACCGGGTCGGAGCCGACGCCGCGGTCCGGAAGTTCGGCCAGGACGGGCAGGTGGGGCGCACCGAGTTCGCCGCGGATCGCTTTCGCTGCCTCGAGCGGATCGGTGCCCGGCCAGTCGCCGAGGGCCGTGGCGGTGACCTGGCCGGTCACGCGTCCGCGGGCGCCTGGCCCGGGGTGCCCTGGCCGTGGTCCTCGGCGATCGCCTGATGGTGCCGGATGACCTCGCTGATGATGAAGTTCAGGAACTTCTCGGCGAAGGCCGGGTCGAGCTGTGCCTCCTCGGCCAGGCGGCGGAGGCGGGCGATCTGGGCGGCCTCGCGGTCCGGGTCTGCCGGCGGCAGGTGGTGCTGGGCCTTGAGGAACCCGACCCGCTGGGTCACCTTGAAGCGCTCGGCCAGCAGGTACACGAGGGTCGCATCGAAGTTGTCGATGCTCGACCGGATCGAGAGGAGCTCTGCCATCACGGCGGGGTCGACGTGGCCCGTCAGCGAACTGGCGCTCGGGTCGTACTTCGGCGGGGTCGCTGTCATCTCGACGTCGGTGTCAGGTCGCTGCTCGGTCATGCTGCCCAGTCTATGGGGCGGCGCCGACGGCCCGTTCCCGTGACGGGAGCGGCCCCCCGCCCGTGTCCGGGTGGGGGGCCGCAGGCCGTGCCGGAGGTCGCTCCGGCCGGTTCAGCTCTCGAGGAGGGCCCGGTGCACGCGGCGCCGCTCGGCCTGCTCCACGGGGTCCGGAACCGGGAGCGAGGCGATGAGCCGCTTCGTGTAGTCGTGCTGGGGGGCACCCATGACCTGGCTGCCGATCCCCTGCTCGACCATGCGCCCCTTGTACAGCACGCCGACCCAGTGGCTGAGCTGGTCCACCACGGCGAGGTCGTGGCTGATGAACAGCGCCGCGAAGCCCAGTTCGGCCTGGATCTCGCGGAACAGCTCGAGGACCTTCGCCTGCACCGACACGTCGAGGGCCGAGGTGGGCTCGTCCGCGACCAGCAGCTTCGGCTCGAGGGCGAGGGCTCGGGCGAGGGAGGCCCGCTGGCGCTGGCCGCCGGAGAGCTCGTGCGGGTAGCGGGCGGCGTAGGCCGCCGGCAGCTGCACTGACTCGAGCAGCTCGCCCACGCGGCGCCGCACCTGCGCGGAATCGAGGTCCAGATGGACGATCAGCGGTTCCGCGATGCACTCGCCGATGGTGAGCTGCGGGTTGAAGGAGGCCGCCGGGTCCTGGAACACGAAGCCGATGTCCTTGCGGACGGGCTTGAAGGCCCGCTCCTTGAACCCGACCATCTCGTGCCCGAGGACCTTCAGGCTCCCGCCCGTGGCCCGGTTGAGCCCGGCGATCGCCCGGCCGATCGTCGTCTTGCCCGACCCGGACTCCCCGACGAGCCCGAACACCTCGCCGGCGCGCACCGTGAAGGACACGTCCTGGACGGCGCGGAACGGCGGGGTGCCGAGGCGGCCGGGATAGGTGATGTCGAGCCCCTTGGCCTCGACGAGGACCTCTCCGTCCTGCCGCAGGCGCTCGGTCGCGCCCTCGGAGGCCGATTCCCGCCCGAGGTGCGGCACGGCGTCGAGCAGGCGGCGCGTGTAGTCCTCGCGCGGGCTGGCGAAGAGCGTGCGCACCGGCGCCTCCTCGACCACCTCGCCCTGGTACATCACCACGACGCGGTCCGCCAGGTCGGCCACGACGCCCATATTGTGGGTGATGAGCACGATCGAGGTCCCGTAGAGGTCCCGCAGGTCGCGCAGGAGCTCGAGGATCTCGGCCTGGACGGTGACGTCGAGCGCCGTCGTCGGCTCGTCGGCCACGATGAGCTCGGGGTCGAGCGCGAGCGCTGCCGCGATGACCACCCGCTGCTTCTGGCCGCCCGAGAACTGGTGCGGGTAGTAGTCGACCCGCTTCTCCGGGTCGGGGATGCCGACCTTGCGCAGGGCCTCGACCGCCCGCTCCTTGGCCTCCTTCCTCGTGACCTTCTTCCCGTCGCGGCCGTGGTGCGCGCGGATGCCCTCGGCGATCTGCCAGCCGACCGTGAAGACGGGGTTGAGCGCCGTGGAGGGCTCCTGGAACACCATCGCCACGTCGCGGCCCCGCAGTTCGCGGAGCTTGCCCGCGCTGAGGCTGACCACGTTGTGCCCGTTGATCACGACCGCGCCGGAGCTCGTCGCGGTCTCGGGGAGGAGGCCGAGGATGGTCTTGGCCGTGACGGTCTTGCCCGAGCCGGATTCGCCGACGACGGCGACGACCTCGCCGGCGCGGACGTCGAGGCTGACGCCGCGCACCGCGTTGACGGCCCCTGCGTCGGTGGCGAACGTCACCTCGAGGTCGTCGATGTCCAGGACCGTGGCCGCGGGTGCCACGTCGAGCTGCTCACTCATGCTGGGCTTCCTTCCGAGACGGCGGGAGCGGCGCTCTTGGCGCCCTTGGCCGCGCTCTTCTTCTTTCCGCGGGTGCGGATCCGCGCGTCGGCGAGGTCGTTCATGCTCTCGCCGACGAGGGTCAGGCCGAGGACCGTCAGGACGATGGCGAGGCCGGGGAAGACTCCGGTCCACCAGATCCCCGCCGTCACGTCGGACGTCGCCTTGCTCAGGTCGTAGCCCCACTCGGCGGCGCTCGTGGGCTCGATGCCGAACCCGAGGAAGCCCAGGCCCGCGAGGGTCAGGATGGCCTCCGAGGCGTTGAGCGTGAAGATCAGCGGGATGCTGCGGGTCGCGTTCCGGAACACATGCCGCGCCATGATCCTCGTGCTCGAGGCGCCGATCACCTTGGCGGACTCCACGAACGGCTCGGCCTTGAGGCGGATCGCCTCGGCGCGCACCACGCGGAAGTACTGCGGGATGAACACGACCGTGATCGAGATCGCGGCTGCCATGATGCCGCCCCACAGGCTGGACTGGCCGTGGCTGATGACGATCGACATGACGATCGCCACGAGCAGCGAGGGGAACGCGTACACGGCGTCGGCGACGACCACGAGGATCCTGTCGAGCCACCCGCCGATGTACCCGGACACGAGGCCGAGGGCGACGCCGAGGAAGATCGAGAGGATGACGGCGACGATGATCACGAGGATCGCGGTCTGGGTGCCCCACACCACGCGCGAGAACACGTCGAAGCCGCCGACCGTGGTGCCCCAGAGGTGCTTGGCACTGGGCGGGTCCTGGGTGGGGAAGTTGCCGCCGGCATCGGCCAGCTGCGAGTAGCCGTAGGGGGCGATGAGCGGCGCGAAGGCCGCGCAGAGGAGGAAGATGCCGGTGAGGACCAGGCCCGCGATGAGCATGGTGCGCTGGACGCCCACGCTCATCCGCACCTGGGCCAGAACGGGGATCCTGGTCCAGAGCGGGTCCTTGCGCTCGATCTGCGGTGCCTCTGCGGCGGAGGAAGGGGTCGGGGTGGGGGCCGTCATCAGTACCTCACTCTCGGGTCGATGAGGGCAGCGATGACGTCCACGATGAAGTTGGTCACCGCGACGATCACCGCCAGGAGCACGACGATGCCCTGCACCGCGACGAAGTCACGGGCGGTCAGGTACTGCGCCAGCTGGAAGCCGAGGCCCTTCCACTCGAAGGTCGTCTCGGTGAGGACCGCGCCGCCGAGCAGGAGGGCGATCTGCAGGCCCATCACGGTGATGATGGGGATGAGCGCCGGCTTGTAGGCGTGCTTGGTGACGAGCCGGAACTCGCTCACGCCCCGCGAGCGGCCGGCCTCGACGTAGTCCTTGCCGAGGGTGCCGATGAGGTTGGTCCGCACGAGCCGCAGGAACACGCCGGCCGTGAGGAGCCCGAGGGCGAGGCCCGGGAGGATCGCGTGCTGCTCGACGTCCCAGAAGGCGGCCATGTTGCCGCTCCGGAGCGCGTCGAGCCAGTAGATGCCGGTGGGGGCCGACAGCTGGGTGAGCGCGAGCTCGGTCGTCGTCGTCGCCCGCCCGGCGATGGGCGTCCAGCCGAGCCAGACGCCGAAGACGAGCTTGAGCAGGAGCCCGGCGAAGAAGACCGGCGTGGCGTAGAACAGGATCGCGAGGACCCGGAGCACGGCGTCGGAGCCCTTGTCCCGCCGGTGCGCGGCAACCATGCCCAGGGGGATGCCGACGATGAGGGCGACGACGACGGCGTTGATCGCCAGCTCGAGCGTCGCGGAGCCGAACGTCGCGAGCATGTCCGTCACGGCGCGGTTGTCGGAGATCGTGCGGCCGAAGTTGCCGGTGAAGATCTGGCCCAGGTACTCGAAGTACTGGACCATGATCGGCCGGTCGTAGCCGGCCTCGTGGATGCGCTGCTGGAGCTGGTCCGCCGGGAGGCGGCCGCCGAGCGCGGCGGTGATGGGGTCTCCTGTGATCCTCATGAGGAAGAAGACCATGGTCACGAGGATGAGGATGGTCGGGATGATCAGCAGGAAGCGGATCATCAGGTAGGTCAGGAGGCCGCCGCCCTTGGTTTTGGCGACGGGCTCTGGGACACCCGCGGCTTCTGGGGGCGCCTCGGTGAATGCAGTCATGGTGGGGGTTCCTCCGCACCGCGGCGGCGGGATGCCGGTTGTGCATCCCGCCGCCGCGTTGGTCTAGCTGTGGTCCGTGCCGGCTACTTGCTCAGGACGCCGAGGCGGAACTTGAAGGACGGGTCGAGCGTCGAGTCGACGCCCTTGACGCTCGTCCCGGACACGGCGACCTGCGAGCCCTGCAGCAGCGGCAGGGTCGAGAGGTCCTTGGCGACGTCGTCCTGGATCTGCCCGAGCTGCTGCGAGCGCGAGCTCTTGTCCGGGTTGGTGGCCTCCTTGGAGATGAGGTCCTGGACGGTCGTGTTGCTGTAGTGGTTCTTCAGGAAGTTGTTCTCGGTGAAGAACGGCGTGAGGTAGTTGTCCGGGTCGGAGAAGTCCGGGAACCACCCGAGCTGGTACATCGGGTACACGTCCTTGGTGCGGTCCTTGGAGTAGGTGACCCACTCGGTGGACTGGAGGTTGACCTTGAACAGGCCGCCGGCCTCGAGCTGCTGCTTGACCAACGCGTACTCGTCGCCCGAGGACTTGCCGTAGTGGTCCGGGTTGTACTGCAGGTTCAGCGTCACCGGGCTCGTGATGCCGGCGTCGGTGAGGGCCTTCTTGGCCTTGTCCGCGCTGGGCTTGCCGTTGCCGTCGCCGTACATCGACTTGAGCGGGGTCGTGGCCCCGAGGAAGCCGTCCGGGACGTAGGAGTACAGCGGGCTGTAGGTGCCCTTGTAGACCTGGGACGCGATCGCGTCGCGGTCCACGAGGTCCGCCATGGCCTGGCGGACGGCCAGGGACTTGGCGGGGTCGGCCTGGGGAGTCTTGGCGCCGAAGGGCATCGTGTCGAAGTTGAACACGATGTAGCGGATCTCGCCGCCGGGGCCCTTGTGGATGGCGACCTTGTTGTCCTTGGCGAGGCTGTCGACGTCCGTCGCGGCGAGGGAGCGCCAGGCCACGTCGATGTTGCCCTGCTGGACATCGAGCTTGAGGTTGTTCGAGTCCGAGTAGTACTTGAGGTTGACCGTGTCCGTGGCCGGCTTGCCGAGGAGGCCCTTGTAGTCAGGGTTCGCCTTGAAGGACACAAGCTGGTTCTTCTGGTACGAGGAGATCGTGTACGGGCCGGCGAAGGCCTTCTTCGAGATGATGTCCTCGTCGTTCATGACCTTGTCGGCCGGGAAGACGTTGTGGTCGACGATCGGCCCGACGGGGCCGGTGAGCACCTGCGGGAAGGTCTGGTCGTTGCCCTTCTTGAGGTGGAACACGACCGTCGTGGCGTCCTTGGCGTCCACGCTCGCGAGGTTGTCGAGGAGCGAGGCGGGGCCGTTGGGGTCGTTGATCTTGACCTGCCGGTCGAAGGAGAACTTCACGTCGGCGGAATCAAGCGTGTCGCCATTGGCCCACTTGAGCCCGCTCTTGAGCTTGACCGTGTACTCGGTCGGCGAGGTGAACGAGGCCGACTCCGCGATGTCCGGCTGCGGCTCGGCGCTGCCCGGCTTGGAGTTGAGCAGGAAGGGGTAGATCTGGTTCATGACCATGAACGACCCGTTGTCGTAGGACCCTGCCGGATCGAGGAAGGTGACCTTGTCGGTGGTGCCGACCGTGATGGGCCCACTCGAGGCTGAGCTGTTCGAGGAGGATCCTCCGGAAGGCCCGGTGCACGCCGTGAGCGTGAGCAGGGTGACGCCGGCGAGCGCGATCGCGCTCCGCACGGCAAATCTGGTCTGAGACATCAATGACCTTTTCTTGTCGAAAGTGGCCGTGCCCTCCCCACGCGGGCACGCGCGGGCGTGACCCAAGGCACAGTCCTGATGCCATCGATTCAATCACTAATTCCGTGAAGTGAAGGACTTGTTTGAATCAATCGAGACCTAACAGTGACCTTTGCCGCCCGTGGCTCCTCCGGCGCGCCGCGGACGACGGCGGAACTCGCCGCGCGCCGTCGTCCGCGGTCGGGTGCCTCCCCCTACTGCGTGAAGGGGACGCGCTGCCAGCTGAGCACGGGGCGGCCCTTCCCGGCGTCGCCGTCGGCGGCGACGTCCACCTTGAGGTAGTCGGTCGCGTGCGAGGAGCCGTCGACCGTGATGCGGGTCAGGTTGTCGGCCGAGCCCTTGACCCCGTAGCGCGCAAGCCAGGTGGAGCCGGAGGCGAGCGGTCGGTCGCTGTTGTAGACGTGGCTGTCGCCGTTGAACAGATACACCTCGCCGTCGAAGGCCGAGGCCTCGTCCACGAGGGCCTGCACGAGCGGCGTGAAGGCGCTGATGTCCTGGGGCGTCGGCGTGTAGGTCGGGTCGAACATGTCCGCCTGCTGGGAGATCACCACCGTGCGGTCGTGGCGCTGCTTCGCCTGGGCGAAGGTCTGCCTGACCTCGGCGATGTCCGCCGCCGTGCGGGAGCGCACCTCCGCGGCCTGCTCCGGAGTCTCGGCGGTCTTGCCGAGGCCGGTCCACGGCTGGGAGGAGTTGTTGCTGCCGGGGACGTTGATCGCCGCGAAGGACACCCGGTTCTTCGTGAAGGACACGTTCTCGGGCACGCCGAGGGCGGCCTGGCTCGTCACCGGCATGGTCGCGCCGAGGGTCTTGCCCGGGGTGCTGAAGAACACCTCGCGGATCTTCGCGAGTCGCTCGAACGGGTTGTAGGCGCCGTTGTTGGCCCGGTGGCAGTCGGTCCACTCGTTGTCGCCGGGCGTGTACACGAGCGGATGCGTGAACGCGTCGAAGTCAGCCCGGATCTGGGCGAAGTACTCGTCCGAGCACACCGTGGAGCCGTTCTTGATGTCGCCGACGTGGATCACGAAGTCGAGCGAGGTGTCGGCGTTCAGCTGGGCGACCTGGGAGGGGAAGTGCGCTGCCGCGGCCGCGCCGTAGGGGGTGTCGCCGATGACGGCGAAGCTGAACGCGGGCTTGGTTCCGGCGATCGGCGTGGCGTCGCCGGCCGAGGCGGCCGAGGCCACGGGGGCGGACGTCGGGACGGCCGAGGCCACGGGGGCGAGGCCCGGTGCGGCGAGGGCTGCCGAGGGCAGGGCCGCCGCGGCGACGGCTGCCAGGGCGACGGCTGCCGCTGCTCCTGCGAGGCGGCCGCGCCGGCGGGTCTGCGGACGGGCAGCCTCAGGACGGGCAGCGTGGGGCTGGGCAGCGCGCGGACGGTCATTCTGGGCGGGCATGGCGCTTCTTCCTCTGCGGGGTGGCCGGACAGCGGCAGGCTAGCCGGCCCAGGTGCAGGAGGGGCGTCGCGCAGGTGTACGGCGGGCGAACAGCGCCGGCACCTCGGCCCAGACGCCGCCGAGGCAGCGCAGGGCGCCGCCGAGGGGCGTCAGCCCACGCGGTCCAGCGCGCACGCGGTGTCGATGGTGGCCTGGCCGAGGACGCGGGTGCCCTGGTACAGGACCACCGTCTGCCCGGGTGCCACCCCGCGGAGGGGTGCGTCGAGGGTGACCTGGAGGACCGGGCCCGGCATGCCGTCGGCCGCCTCCCCGGCCGCATCGGCCGGTTCGAGCCGGGCGCGGGCCGGCACCGGATCGCCGTGCGCCCGGACCTGGGCCTCGCAGACGAACTCCTCGCCGGCCTCGGCGCCGGCCGGCGGCAGGCCCGCCCACGAGAGGCGGATCCCGCGGATCCGCTCGACCGCGAGGAGCTTCTCGGGCCCCACCACGACCGTGGCGTCCTTGGGCCGGATCTCGAGGACGAAGCGCGGCTTCCCGTCCGGTGCCGGGCGGCCCAGCCGCAGTCCCCGGCGCTGCCCCACGGTGAAGGCGTTCGCACCGGTGTGCTCGCCGACCTTGGCGCCAGTCTCGTCGACGATGTCGCCGGGCTCCATCTCGATCTGCTCCGCGAGCCAGCCGCGCGTGTCGCCGTCGGAGATGAAGCAGATGTCGTGGCTGTCCGGCTTCTTCGCGACGGAGAGGCCGCGCCGGGCCGCCTCCTCGCGGACCTCGGCCTTGCTCGGGGTGTCCGCGAGCGGGAAGAGGCAGTGCTCCAGCTGCTCGGCGGTGAGGACCCCGAGCACGTAGGACTGGTCCTTGGCCCAGTCGGCGGCCCGATGCAGCTCCGGGCTGCCGTCCGCGGTCCGGACGACCTTGGCGTAGTGGCCCGTGCAGACGGCGTCGAAGCCGAGGGCCAGGGCCTTCTCGAGCAGGGCGGCGAACTTGATCCGCTCGTTGCAGCGCATGCAGGGATTCGGGGTGCGGCCCGCGGCGTACTCGGCCACGAAGTCGTCCACGACGTCTGCCTTGAACCGCTCGGAGAAGTCCCAGACGTAGAACGGGATGCCGAGCCTGTCGCAGGCCCGCCACGCGTCGTTGGAGTCCTCGATCGTGCAGCAGCCGCGGGAGCCGGTGCGCAGGGTCCCCGGCATGCGGTTGAGGGCCAGATGGACCCCGACGACGTCGTGCCCCGCCTCGACGGCGCGGGCGGCGGCGACGGCCGAATCCACTCCCCCGCTCATGGCTGCCAGAACTCGCACCGGTCTATTCTAGCGTCGGGGGCGGCCCGGCCGCCCCGATCCTCGGCGGCAGGGAGGGCACATGGAGCATCCGATCGTCATCGCCGGCGGGGGCCTCGCGGCGGGGAGCGCGGCGAAGACGCTGCGCCAGGAAGGCTACGGCGGCCCCGTGCGGATTGTGGCCGGGGAGCGGCGCGCCCCCTACCTGCGTCCCCCGCTGTCGAAGGAGTTCCTCAAGGGCAGCGGGACCGAGGCAGAGCTCGAGGTCAATCCGCGGCAGTGGTACGACGAGAACGACGTCGAGCTGCTGCTGGGTGAACGGGCCGTCCAGATCATCCCGGCAGCCCGCATGGTCCGGCTCGAGAGCGACGCCCTCCTGCCGTATTCGAAGCTGCTCATCGCCACCGGCGCCCAGCCGCGCCGGCTCGACGTCCCGGGGGCTGAGCTCGAGGGCGTCCACAGCCTGCGCCGGTTCGAGGACTCGCTCGCGCTGCGCAGCGCCCTCTCCGGCGGGGACCGGCGCGTGGCCGTGGTCGGCACGGGGTGGATCGGCCTCGAGGTCGCGGCGGCGGCGCGGGAGTACGGGAACGAGGTCACCGTGCTGGGCCGCCACACCACCGTGCTCCGGCAGCTCGAGCCGGCCCTCGGGGACGTGTTCCGGCGTGCCCTCGAGGCCGAGGGCGTGGCCTTCCGGCTCGGCTGCCATCCGGTGGAGTTCATCCGCTCCCCCCACGGCGAGGGGGTGGCCGCGGTGGTGCTGAACACCGGCGAGCGGATCGCGGCGGAGACAGTGGTGGTGGCCGTCGGCGTGGAGCCGGAAACCCATTTGGCCGAGGAGGCCCGCATCCCGGTGCGCAACGGCATCCTCACCGACGCGTCGCTGCGCACCCGAACACCGGACGTCTACGCCGCGGGCGACGTGGCGAGCTCGCTCCAGCCGTTCACGGGCGAGCATGTGCGCAGCGAGCACTGGTCCAATGCGCTCAACGGCGGGAAGGTCGCGGCGCGGGCGATGCTGGGCCAGGAGGCCGCGCTGGACCTCGCCCCGTACTTCTACACGGACCAGGCGGGGCTCAGCATGGAGTACTCGGGCTACTGGCAGCTCGTGCACGGCGCCCAGCTTGTGCTGCGGGGCTCGATCGCGACCGCGGAGGCGGCCAAGGAGGGCTTCGTGGCCCTGTGGGTGCGCGACGGGGCCCTCGTGGGCGGGATGAACGTCAACGTCCCGCGGCAGCAGAAGGCCATCAAGGCCCTCATCGCCTCGCGGGCCCGCCTCGATCCGCGCCGCCTCGCGGACCCGTCCGTCCCGCTCGCCGAACTCGCCGCGACCTAGCCCCCTTCGCTCTGGGGGTCACCTCCTGGGGGTCACCTCCTGGGAGTCGCCTCTTGCGGGTCGGACGAATCCGACCGGCTTTCTGCCGCCCGGTCCGGCGTGTCGGCTCTGCTGACGGCGTGTCGGCCCGCGGGGGCCTGAAGGCAGGGCAGTTCCGGCCCCCGAGGGCGATCGTTGCCGGCGGTGGCGGGCCAGCGGACGGTGGGGAACGCGCACGACGCCGCCACTCGCCGTCGGCCGCCCGGCTCGCCACGGCGAGCGCTCGCCGGAGGTGACCCCCAGAAGATGACCCCCAGAAGATGACCCCCAGAGGATGACCTTCAGGAGGTGACCCCCAGAAGGTGGTTTTCAGGAGGTGACTCCCAGAAGGAGGGTCAGCGGCGGGCGCGGGTGCTTGCCGTCTCGATGCGGCTCTCGTGCCCGGCCATGCCCGCGGCCCGGGCCTGCTCCACGGCGGGACCGATGGCCTTGAGGAGGGCGTCGACATCGGCCTCTGTCGAGTTCCAGCCGAGGCTGAACCGCTGCGATCCGCGGGCCTCCTCCTCCGGGCGCCCCATGGCGAGCAGGACGTGGGAGGGCCGCGGGACCCCGGCCGTGCAGGCAGAGCCCGTGGACGTGGCGATCCCCGCCATGTCGAGCAGGAACAGCAGCGAGTCGCCCTCGCACCCGGGGAAGGTCAGGTGCGCGATTCCGGGGAGCCTCGTGCGGAGGCCGTCTCCGTCGGGGCGGCTCCCGGTCGGGGGCCCGCTCACGACGGCGCCGGGCACCTCGCGCGCGATTCCCGCCAGCAGCCTGTCGCGCAGCCCCGCGAGGCGGCGGGCCTCCTCGGGGAGGCGGGCGACGGCCTCGTGCGCGGCAACCGCGAATGCGGCGGCGCCGGCGGCGTCAAGCGTGCCCGAGCGGAGGCCGCGCTGCTGGCCGCCGCCGTGCAGGAGCGGCGTGGGAGCGGCGTCACGGCGGACCGCGAGCGCTCCGATCCCCACGGGGGCGCCGAGCTTGTGGCCGCTCACCGCGACGGTGGCCAGCCCGGAGGCAGCGAAGTCCACGGGCAGGTGCCCGAACGCCTGGACGGCGTCGGAGTGGACGGGCACGCCGTGGGCCGCGGCGAGGCGGGCGGCCTCCTGGACCGGCTGGACGGTGCCCACCTCGTTGTTGGCCCACATGAGCGCCACGAGCGCCACGGACCCGGGATCCCTCTCGAGCTCGGTGCGGAGCGCGTCGAGGCTCGTGACGCCGTCCCGGTCGCACGGCAGCCACACGGCCTCCGCGCCCTCATGCGCCTCGAGCCATTCGACGGTGTCCGCCACGGCGTGGTGCTCCACGCTCGAACACAGGATCCGCCGACGCCGCGGGTCCTCGGCGCGCCGGGCCCAGTACAGGCCCTTGAGCGCGAGGTTGTCCGACTCGGTCCCTCCGGAGGTGAAGACGATCTCGGTCGGGTGGGCCCCGAGGGAGCCGGCCAGCGACTCGCGGGCGTCCTCGAGCACGCGGCGGGCGGCCTGCCCCACGGCGTGGAGGGAGGATGGGTTGCCGCCGCGGGCGATCTGGCCCGTGTAGGCCGCCAGCGCTGCGGGAGTCACGGGCGTGGTGGCCGCGTGGTCGAGGTAGACAGGCACCTCTCCACTGTAGGCGCCGCCTGCGCGGTGCGCCGCCTGAGCAGGGGCCTTCCCACGCCAGCCGGCGCCGGGCGTCAGCGCGGCGTCATGGGGTGCGGGGGACGATCCGGGCGCAGCACGCGTGCCCGCCCGCTCCGGGCTCTGCCGGCTCGACCGCCTCGACCGAGTGGTCGGCGTCCCCGCACCCGTCGAGCGCACCGGAGAGCAGCGCGCCATTGAGGCTGCACACCACGTCGCGGTGGCCGCGGGAGAGCCGGTGGAAGGGGCAGTTGCCCAGCTCGATGGATCCCGCAGCGCCCGGAACGGGGTCGTAGCCCGTGGCATCGAGGACGGCACCGATGCTGCCGTGCTCGGCCCCGAGCGCCTCCCCTGCCTCCCGCCCCACGGCCGCGAGCGCCTGGGCCATCGGGGTGCCGGCGGCCATCGACCTCTCGGCCGCCGCGGCGAGGAGGTCACCGGCCAGCTCGTACGAGCGCTCGGGCACCGCGGCGACGATCTCGGTGAGGGTCGCCACGTAGAACTTGGAGGGACGTCCGGACCCGGGGCCGCGGCGCTCGGACGGCTTGGCGAACGTGGCGGACAGGACGCCGTCGTCCACGAGCCGGTCCAGGTGCGCCGCCGCCGCCGCGCGGGAGAGGCCCAGGGCGTCGGCGGCCTCGTCCCGGCCCACGGGGCGGCCCGCACCGCGCACGTAGAGGTAGAGCGCACGACGCCGGTCCTCGCCGAGCGCTGCCAGGGCGCCGAGCCGCTGGCGCCACGTGGGTCCTGCCATACGGCCATCCTACATCCAAAAAGGAGATCCATTGTTTTAGAACGCGCCCGGTTCTAAAATTCGAATCACCATTTATAACGAAGGAGAAGGCCATGTCAGCCACCTCAGCCCCGCACCACGGCCACCTGCGCGGATTCGGCAGCAGGAGCCGCGTGCGATCGCTCGCCCGCGCGGACCAGGCGTACCTCATGCTCCGCACCCTCTACGTCGTCGCCCCGATCCTGTTCGGGCTCGACAAGTTCTTCAACGTCCTCACCTACTGGCCGGGCTATCTCGCCCCGGCCGCCACCGCGATCGTCCCCCTCAGCGCCCAGACCTTCATGCACATCGTGGGCGTGGTCGAGATCGTCGCGGGCCTGCTCGTGGCCTGGTCCCCGCGCTGGGGTTCGCTGGTCGTCGCCCTCTGGCTCGCCGGCATCATCGTCAACCTCCTCCTGCTCGGGCACGGCTTCGACGTGGCCCTGCGGGACTTCGGACTGCTCGTCGGGGCGCTGGCCCTCAGCCGGCTCGCCCGCCGGGCCTGACCGCCGGGTCCGCCGTCGGGGCCGCGAGGACAGCCAGTGCCCGTGGGACCACACTGATGTCCACGGCCCCGGCGGCGACCCGCTCCCCGTCCGCGTACACCACCATCCCCGGCGCGCCCAGCCGCACGTTCCGCACCGTGCTCAGCTCGACCGCCGGGTGCCCCACGTGTGCTCCCCGGAAGACCTTCGGAAAGACCTCGAGGAAGGCGGGCACGGACAGGGGACCGACCACCAGGAGGTCGAGCGCGCCGTCGTCCGCCCGGGCCGCCGGGGCCACGAGCATCCCGCCGCCGAGCGAGGGCCCGTTGGCCACCGAGACGAGCATGGCCCGCCGGCTGCCGGCCGCGCCGTCGGCGGCCAGCTCGAACAGGATGGGCCGGAACGAGACGAGTTCGCGCAGCACGGCAAGGACGTACCTGGCCCGGCCGCGCGGCCAGCGCCAGGCATTGGCGCGCTCGTTGACCCGCGCGTCGAAGCCCGCCGAGGCCACCGCGACATAGTGCCGCTGGCCGCCCGGCCACTCGATGCGCCCGAGGTCGAGGTGGCGCGGGCCCGCCTCGAGGGCCGCGAGCAGCGCCTCGACGGCGCCTGCCACCGAGTCGAGCGGCACTCCCAGCAGGCGCGCGACGTCGTTCCCGGTCCCCGCCGGGACCACCCCGAGGGGCACACCCGTGCCCGCGAGCACATTCGCGACGAGGTTGACCACACCGTCGCCGCCCACCGCAACTACCGCGTCGGAGTCCGGCAGCGCCTCCGCGACGGCCGCCGCGAGCTCGGAGGCGCTCCCCCGGCGCAGTTCGGTCACCGCCACCCCGCGGGAGCGCAGGGCGGCCGCCGCCTCGCGGCCGCGGCGGTCCCCCAGCCCGGCGTGCGCCGCCGGGTTCACGGCGAGGGTGATCCTGGCGGGAGAGTCCTCGGGGAGGGGCATGTGCGCGATTATCGCAGGGCTCCCGGCGCGGGCCGGGACGGCGTGCGCAGCCCGCGCCCCTACGATGGACCCATGCCCGCGCACGTGCCGTCCCACTACGAGGTACTCGGCGTGCCGGTCACCGCGGGCGAAGCCGAGATCCGGCGCGCCTACCGCCGCGCCGCGCGCGCCCACCACCCCGACCACGGCGGCGACGTCGGCGAGTTCCGCCGGGTCACCCTCGCCTTCGAGGTCCTCTCGGACCCCCGCGCCCGCGAGGCCTACGACCGCAGCTACTTCACGTCCTCGCCCCAGCGCGAGGCCGGCCGCGCAGCGGCAGGTGCCGGCACGGCGTCGTCCGCCCCGGCCGGGTCCCCTGCCAGCGGCTTCACTGCGCGGCCCGCGCCGAGGACGTCGGGCCAGCGCAACCCCGCCGCCGAGCCGGCGGTCTACGTCCCGCCGTTCGAGCCGGGCACGGCACCGCTCCTTCCGGCGGCGGTCGCCGCGCGGCCGGAGCACGGCGCGCCGCGCCGGCGCGGCCTGTTCGGCGCTGAGGCGCGGATCCAGCGCGAGGAGCGCACGGCGGCCCTCATCCGCCGCCGCATGCTGGGAACGATCCCCTCGGCACGGCTGCTCAACGGGCTGCGCTCCCCCCGGGACGCCTCCCACGTGGCGCACGCCGTCCTCGCCGGCTACCGGCTCGCCCTCGTCGACTCGATGCTCGTGCCGCGGGGGAACTACGCATGGGACGGCGCGCACCTGGTCCACGGCGCCAGGGCCGTCGCCCCGCCGCGGCTCGCCGAGCAGGTGCGCGACTTCCAGGAGGTGTTCGGCGAGCTCAACGTCCAGGGCTTCATCCTCGTCCAGACCCCCGACGAGAACCCCCACGAGCCCGTCATCGACGTCCGCCGCGGCGCCGGCGGGCTCGTCGAGCCGCTGAATGCCTCCAAGTTCGTCCGCGAGCTCACGTTCTTCCTCTCATCCGGCCCGCAGCCCAACGTGGTCCTCGTCCCGGCCCTCGCCCGGCTGCTCACGGGCCTGCACTGACCGTCCCTGGACGGGCCGCGCCCCGGGCGCGCCTAGGATGGAGGGCGTGTTCCGCATCCTCTTCTACACCCCCGAGATCCCGGGCAACACCGGCAACGCCATCCGGCTCTCCGCCGTGACCGGCTCGCACCTGCACCTCGTCGAGCCGCTCGGGTTCAACTTCGAGGACGCGAACCTGCGCCGCGCGGGCCTCGACTACCACGACCTCGCCCACGTCACCGTCCATGCGACGCTCGAGGACGCGTTCGCGGCGGTGCTGCCCGCGCGGGTCTTCGCGTTCACCTCGCACGGGGACACCCCATTCGCGGACGTGGCCTACGCTCCGGGCGACGTGCTCTTCTTCGGCCCCGAGTCCGTGGGCCTGCCCCAGGAGGTGCTCGACGATCCCCGGGTGACGGCCCGCGTCCGGCTGCCGATGCTCCCGTCGCGGCGCTCGCTCAACCTCGCCAACTCCGCGTCGATCGCCGTCTACGAGGCGTGGCGGCAGAACGGGTTCGCGGGCGCCCAGCTCTGAGCCTCAGAAGCCCGCGATCGTCTCCGGGTTGTTGACGGAGACCACGTGGAACTCCTCGGCCGACGCGCCCGCGGGCAGGCCGGCCTCGAGCGCCGACGCGCGCATGCGCGAGCGGACCGACTCCTCCATCGCCGCCACGTCGGGATGCTGGCTGATGTGGATCTGGAGGGCGGCGATCTTCGTGTCCACGAAGCCGCTCACGTCCGTGCAGTGGTTGGTGCGCTCCGCGGGCCCCGCGTACAGCCACAGCCAGGGCAGCCGGTAGGCGTCAAGTCCCGCCTCGGCGAGCTCGGGGTACGCGTAGGGGTTCTCGAGCGCCGGGTACACCGCGCGCGTGACCGCCTCGCCGCACGCCAGGTGGTCCGGGTGGGACTTCTGGATCCGGTCCCAGTTCCGCTCGGGATGCATCGCGAGCACGACGTCGGGGCGCACCCGCCGCACGAGCTCGACGACGTCCCGCATCACCTCGTGCGTGGGCTCGAGGTAGCCGTCCCGGTAGCCGAGGAAGTGCACGTCGGTGACGCCGACGAGGGCGGCCGCGCCGCGCTGCTCCTCGTGGCGCATCGCCACGATGCCCGCGCGGTGCTCGGGCTCGAAGCCGCCCGCGTCGCCGTCGGTCATGATGCAGTAGTGCACCTCGACCCCCGCCGCCGTCCAGGCCGCGACGGTGCCGGAGACGCCGAAGTCGAGGTCGTCCGGGTGGGCGCCGAACGCGACGACCCGGCGCACCCGGTGGCGCGACGGGTCGAACGGCCCCGCCTTCCCTGCGCCGCCGCGCGCGGCCCCGGTCGTCTCGACAGGGGCCATCAGCCGCGGCGCCGCTTGATCTCGGCGGTCGCCTGCGGCAGCACCTCGAACAGGTCGCCGACCACGCCGAAGTCGGCGATCTCGAAGACGGGCGACTCGGGGTCGGAGTTGACGGCCACGATGACCTTGGCGGTCTGCATGCCCGCCTTCTGCTGCACGGCCCCGGAGATGCCTGCGGAGATGTACAGCTGCGGCGAGACGGTCTTGCCCGTCTGGCCGACCTGCAGGTCGTGGCTCACCCACCCTGCGTCGGCGGCGGCACGCGAGGCGCCGACCGCGCCGCCGAGGGCGTCGGCCAGCTCCTCCACGGGCCCGAAGTCGCCGTCGGTCCCGCGGCCGCCGGCCACGACGACGCGGGCCTCGGTGAGGTCCGGGCGGCCCGAGCTGGCCTTCGCGGCCCGGGCCGTGACGCGCGCGGAGCGCGCGAGCGCGTCCGCGGGCACGGCCACCGGGGTGACGGCGGCCTCACCGGGGGACGGCGTGCCGGGGGCCCCGAGGTCGAGGTTGGCCTTGAGCGTCAGGACCGAGACGGGGCTGGTGGCCCGGGCGCGGTCCTCGTAGGAGCCCGCGAGGACGGACTTGTGGGCCGTGCCGTCGGGCTCGAGGCCCACGACGTCGGTGATCACGCCGGCGCCGAGCCGGACGCCCAGCCGGGCCGCGGTCTCCCGGCCGGCCGGCGAGTTGTCGAGCAGCACGGTGCCCACCGGCCGGCCCTGCGCCTCCGAGGCCGAGACGACCTCGGAGAGCCACGCGGCGGTGGGCCCGACGAGGTACCCGGACAGGTCGGCCCCCTCGGGGACGTACGCGGCGGCCGCACCGTTCTCGCGCAGCTCGGCGAGGAGGGCCTCCCCGGCGGCGGCGGTCGCGGCCACGGACACCGTGCCGAGGAGGCGCCCGGCGGAGAGGAGCTCGAGCTGGGACTTCTTCAGGGACTCCCCGACGCCGTCGAGGACCACCAGGACATTCGATTCAGTCATGTGCGTTCTCCCTCAGATGAGCTTCTGCGCGGCCAGGAAGTCGACGAGCTTGACGCCCGCGTCGCCCTCGTCCGTGATGATCGTGCCGGCGGCGCGCGGCGGGCGCGGCTGGGCCGACTCCACGGCGGTGAGGGACCCCGCGGCGCCGACCTGGCCGGCGTCGAGCCCGACCTCGGCGAGCGAGAGCGTGGCGATCTTCTTCTTCTTGGCCGCGAGGATCCCCTTGAAGTTGGGGTAGCGCGGCTCGTTGGCCTGGTCGGTGACGGAGACGAGGGCTGGCAGCTCGGCCTCGACGGTCTCAGTCACGCCGTCGCCGTCGCGCTGGATCGTCACGGTGCTCCCCGAGACCTCGAGCGAGGACGCGAAGGTCAGCTGGGGCAGGCCCAGGCGCTCGGCGAGCTGGGCGGGCACGAGGGACGTCTCGCCGTCGGTCGAGGCCATGCCCGTGATGACGAGGTCCACGTCACCGAGGGTGCGGACCGCGGCAGCCAGGGCGAGGGAGGTGGCCCACGCGTCCGAGCCCGCGAGCGCCTCGTCGCTGAGGTGCACCCCCGAGCTGGCGCCGATCTGCAGGGCCTTCTTGAGCGCGTTGGCGGCATCCGGGCCGCCCATGGTCAGCGCGACAACCTCGTTGCCGCCCTTGTCGCCGCCGCGGGCGTCCGTGAGCTGCAGCGCGGCCTCGAGGGCGTACTCGTCCAGCTCGGAGAGGATGCTCTCGGAGCGGTCGAGGGTGCGCCCAGGGCCGATGTGACGGTCGAATTGCGCATCAGGGACGTGCTTGACCAGCACGACGATCTTGAGGGTGTCTCCCACGGTCCAAGGCCTTCCATGCTCGCGTACGTGCCGCGGGCGGGGACCGTCCGCGGCAGGTGCGCCCGGAGCGCCCGCGGGCGCGAGCGCGCCGCGCGCGGCGTGCATGCCGGGCACGCCCTAGCTAATCACACGCGCCGCCGAATCCGCTGCCCCCGCCCGGGTCTGTGTCCCCCCGCAGCCGGGGGAACCGTCCTCCCCCGACGGCCGACGGCGCGTCCCGGCTCAGTGCCGGGACGCGCCGTCGTGGGGGTTCGGGAAAGGGACGCCGGGGATGGAGCTACTGGGCCGCGCCCACCGTGACGTCGAGGTCCTGGGACTGGCCGTTGCGGAGGACCGTCACCTTTGCGGTCGAACCGGGCGCCTGCTCGTGGACCGCCGCCGTGAGCTCCGAGGCGTCGCCGATGGCGCGGCCGGCGAACTTCGTGATCACGTCGCCCTGGTGGATGCCCGCCTTGTCGGCCGCGGAGCCGGAGGTCACCGACACCACCTGCGCCCCGGTCGAGAAGGCCGAGCTGGTGCCGCTGGCGGACTGGGACTGGACCGAGACGCCGAGCTGGCCGTGGGTCGCCTTGCCGTTGGCGATCAGCTCATTGGCGATGCGGTGCGCGTAGTTCGCCGGGATGCTGAAGCCGACCCCGATGTTGCCCGACTCCGAGCCGGACCCGGAGCTCGACCCCGTGGAAGCGATCGCCACGTTGATGCCGATCAGCTGGCCCTGGCTGTTGACGAGCGCGCCGCCGGAGTTGCCCGGGTTGATGGCCGCGTCGGTCTGGATGACGTTCAGGCTCACGGTGCTCTGGGGCGACTGGCGCTGGGTCTGGCCACCGCCGGGAGGTGCGAACTGGAAGCCCTGGCCGCCGTTGTCCTGCGAGTTGTCGCCGCCGTTGGGCGCGGCCGAGGACTGGACGGAGATCGTCCGGTTGAGGTTCGAGACGATGCCGTCGGTGACGGTGCTGTCGAGGCCCAGCGGGGCGCCGATGGCTACGGCGATGTCGCCGACGTTGAGCTTGCCCGAGTCGCCGAAGGTCACCGGGGTGAGGTTCGCGCCGTCGACCTTCACGACGGCGAGGTCGCTGAGCGGATCCGTCCCGACCACCGAGGCCCTGTAGACCGAGCCGTTGTTCGCGCGGACCTCGATGGTGGGATTGGAGACCTGTCCGTCGAGGGTCACAACGTGCGTGTTCGTGAGGATGTGGCCCTGGTTGTCCAGCACCACGCCGGACCCGGTGCCCGAGGAGTTGCCCGAGGAGACGCCGATGGTCACGACGCTCGGGGACGCCTTCGCGGCAGCGGCGGTCACCGCGTTCACGCTGTCCTGGTTGTTCACGATCACCGGGCTCGAGCCCTGCTGCTGGGACGCGGAGCTGGTGAGGCGCGGGGCCCAGAGGCCGGCCGTTCCGGCCGCGACTCCGCCGCCGACCAGGCCCGCCACGAGCATGCCGCCCACCAGCACTCCGGTCCCCCAGCGGGCCTTCTGCCCCTGACGCTGATTCGCGGGACGGAAGAACGAGTTCCCTGTGTTCCCGGGGTGGCCCTGCTGGCCGTACTGGGACTGGCCGTACTGGGACTGGCCGTAGGGGGCCGGCCCCTGCGGAGGCCCGTAGAGCGGCGCGCGCTGGCCGTACTGCGGTGCCTGCTGGCCGTACTGCGGCGACTGCTGGCCCTGCTGGCCGTACTGCGGCCCCTGCTGCGGTCCCTGCTGGCCGTACTGCGGCCCCTGCTGCGGCCCGCGCTGGCCGTACTGGGGTGCCTGCTGGCCGTACTGCGGCGCCTGCTGGCCCTGCTGGCCGTACGGGGGAATGGGCTGGGTCGGCTGATCCTGATGCTGCGGGCGCTGCTGCGACGGCTGCTGGGCCGTCGGGCCCTCCGCGGGCTGTCCGCCTCGCTCCGCCCCGGGACCGGCCGCCGGGGGCACTGCCGGCTGCTGCCCGGGAGCGCCGGCGGGCTCGCGGGGGTCGGGGGCTCCCGAACCGGACTGCGCCGGACGGGGATCGCTCTCGTTCATCACTGATGTCCTTTCCCTGAACTCCTTACCACTATGGTCCCCCAAGCTGTGCTGGACGCTTCTGTTCTCTGGAAGCTTGCTGGGAGGCCGCCGAAAGTCATCCGTTTCACTCCGGGCGCAACGCCGGGGCTCGAGGCCGCCCGTGCGGCCCACTGCGGGCGCCCCTAGAATCGAGGTACGTGAGACAGCCGCTGGCGGCGCGAGGTGCTGCGGGAGGCTGCCGGACCGGGGCCCGCGCCCCCGAATGTGGCGAAGGAACAGCGCATGCGCTCGACGGCGAAGACCCTCCTTGCTGGCCTCGTGGCGGCCTTCCTCCTGCTGGTTCCGGCCACGGCGCCGGCGTGGGCCACCGATCCGGTGACGATCCCGTCGGGCACGAACATCGTGGACCCCCAGGGTGCGCTCGGGCCACGGAAGGGCGAGGTCCAGAAGGCCATCTCCGACTTGCTCTCGCAGCACCGCGTGAACCTGTACGTGGTCATCGTGGACTCCTTCACGAACCCGAGCGACCGGACGGCCTGGGCCCAGGCGGTGGCGAAGAACACCGGCATGGGCGGCTCGGATGTGCTCCTGGCCATCGCCACATCCGGCCAGTACCAGCTTCTCGCCAACACCCAGAACGCCGCCGTGTACCCGAAGGTCTCGGCCATCGCCCAGAATGCCGTCACCCCGAACCTGGCCGGCGGCAAGAAGGACTACGCCCAGGCGGCCATCGACACCGCCAAGGCCACCGGGGACGCCGCCGGCGGAGGCAGTGGGATCGTCTCCTCCGGCGCGGCGGCCCCGTGGCTCGTCGGCGGCGGGGTGGTGCTCGTCGGGGCCGGTGCGGCCTATCTGGTCTCGCGCCGGCGCAAGCGCCCGTGGGCGCAGGCGCAGGGCCAGCAGGAGTCCGGCCGGGGCGAGCCCGATCCGCTGGCCTCGCTCAGTGTGGGCGAGCTGCGCACCCGGGCAGCCGGGCTCCTCGTCCGGGCGGACGACGCGGTCCGCTCGAGCGAACAGGAGCTCGGCTTCGCCGAGGCCTCCTACGGCACAGATGCCGTGGGCAACTTCACCCGGGCCCTCGCGGAGGCCAAGGCCCATCTGGCCGAGTCCTTCAAGCTCCAGCAGCAGCTCGACGACCATGTGCCCGACACGGAGGCGCAGCAGCGGCAGTGGCTCGGCGACATCATCCACCGCTCGGAGGCCGCCATCGCCTCGTTGGCGGAGCAGAAGGCGGACTTCGACGCCCTCCGCGAGCTCGAGCGGAACGCACCGGCGGCCCTCGAAGGGGTGGCCAGGGGGGCCGCCGAGGCCGAGGCGCGCCTCGCGGCCGAGAAGGAGACGCTCGCGAGGCTGCAGGGCGCCTATGCGGAGTCCGCGGTCAAGCACGTGGCCGACAACGTCACGCAGGCGCAGGAGCGCCTCGCCTTCGTCGAGAACGCGTCCGCCACGGCGCGGGAGAAGCTCGGCGCAGGGCAGACGAGCCCAGCGGCCGTTGCCGTACGGGCCGCGGAAGAGGCCCTCCACCAGGCGCGGGTCCTGCTCGAGGCGATCGGCAAGGCTGCCACGGCGCTCGATGATGCGCGGGCCAAGGTCGAGGCCGCCCTCGCGGACACCCGGGGCGACCTGGCCCAGGCGCGCGCCGTGGCCGGGCAGGGACAGCACCCCGAGCTCGCCGGTCCGATCGCCGCCGTCGGGGCCGCGCTCGACACGGCCGAGCGCGAGGCTGCGGCGGAGAAGCCGGACCCGCTCGCCCTCCTGCAGCGCATCGAGGCGGCCCACACGCAGCTCGACACGGCGCTCACGGGAGTCCGCGACCGGCAGCAGCAGGCGCAGCGGGCTGCGGCGGCACTCCAGCAGGCGATCCAGTCCGCCCAGGCACAGATCAGCGCCGCGGGCGACTACATCGCGGCGCGGCGAGGCGGGGTCGGCACGCAGGCACGGACGCGGCTCGCCGAGGCACAGCGCAATCTCGACTACGCCCTCTCGATCACGGCGAGCGATCCGACGACGGCCCTCGCGTATGCCCAGCAGGCCAGCCTGCTCGCCTCCCAGGCAGCCCAGATAGCCGAGCAGGACGTCGACCAGTTCTCCGGCTGGGGCGGCGGTCCTGGGGGTCGCCGTGACGGCGGCGGCATCGGGGGCGCGATCCTGGGGGGCATCATCATCAACTCGATCCTCAACGCCGGCCACCACGGCGGCGGTGGCTGGGGCGGCGGCGACTTCGGCGGCGGCTGGGGCGGCGGCGGAGGAGGTGGAGGATTCGGCGGCGGAGGCGACTTCGGCGGCGACGGCGGCAGCTTCTAGGCCGCACGGGGGAACGCAGATGCCTTCCACCCGTGACTTTCAACGAGACGAGAGGGAACACCATGGCAAAGCAGTCCATCTTCGGGCGCATCGCACAGCTGGCCAAGGCGAACATCAACGCGCTGCTGGACCAGGCGGAGGACCCGCAGAAGATGCTGGACCAGATGGTCCGGGACTACACGAACAACATTGCGGAGGCCGAGGCGGCCATCGCCCAGACTATCGGGAACCTCCGGATGCTCGAGGACGACCACGCCGAGGACATCAAGGCCGCTCAGGACTGGGGCAGCAAGGCGCTCGCCGCGTCCCGGAAGGCCGACGAGTTCCGCGCGGCCGGGAACACGGCCGACGCCCAGAAGTTCGACAACCTCGCCAAAGTCGCCATCCAGCGCCAGATGTCCTCGGAGAACGAGGCGAAGGCGGCAGAGCCGACCATCGCGACCCAGAACGAGGTGGTCGACCGCCTCAAGACCGGCCTCGACCAGATGAAGGGCAAGCTCAACGAGCTCACCGCCAAGCGCAACGAGCTCGTGGCCAGGGCCAAGACGGCGCAGGCCCAGACCCAGGTCAACGATGCGCTCAAGAGCATCGACATCATGGACCCGACGAGCGAGGTCTCGCGCTTCGAGGAGAAGGTCCGGCGTGAAGAGGCGAGGGTGCGCGGCCAGCAGGAGCTCGCAGCCTCTAGCCTCGACGCCCAGTTCAACCAGCTCGAGGACCTGGGCGAGCAGACGGAGATCGAGGCCCGCCTCGCCGCCCTCAAGCAGGGCGGTTCCCCCGCAGCCCTGGGGACCGGTGCAGGCCAGCCTGCCGCGGCACCCGCCGTCGAGGAGTCGGACTTCGACAAGCTCTGACGACTGGCGGCGCCGGGCGTACCGGCTTCGAGGACATGCAGAGAGGCCCCGGACCTGATGGTCCGGGGCCTCTCTTCGTGGTTGCGGGGGCAGGATTTGAACCTACGACCTCTGGGTTATGAGCCCAGCGAGCTACCGAACTGCTCCACCCCGCGGCGTGCCTTCAACTCTAGCAGTGGGGCGGACGGTGGCCAAATCCGGCCCGGGGCTGCCGCCCCGGGGGCCTACTTGCTCGGCGTCGGACTCGGCGCCGGGCTGGCCGTCGACGAGCCGGACGTCCCGCCCCCCGGCCCGGCGAGCCTGGCCTCTGCGTCCATGGCCCGCTGCACCGCCGCGCTCAGCTTCTGCTGCGCGTCGCCGTAGGCGGCGAAGTTGCCCGCGGCGAGCGCGGCCTGGCCGTCCTTGATGGCCTGGCTGGCGTCCTGCAGGGCTGCCTGGAGGTCTGCCTTGGCCGTCTGGGACGTCCCCGTCCCCCCGGAGGGCTGCGGGCTCGGGGTGGCGCCGGCCTGGCCGTTGTTGCCCGAATCGCCGGCCTTGGCGCCCGAGTTGCCGCCGAAGAGGTCGTCCAGCGCCTTGTCCAGTGTCGGCGCAAAGCCGATCTTGTCGCCGAAGGCCACGAGCACCCGCTGGAGGGTCGGGTACGAGGTCGAGCCGGTGGACTTCACGTACACGGGCTGGACGTAGAGCAGGCCGCCGCCCACGGGGAGGGTCAGGAGGTTGCCGTTGAGCACCTCGGAGGCGCCCTGGCGCAGGAGGTTCAGCGCCTGGGAAACGTTCGTATCCGAGTTGAAGGTGTTCTGCACCTGCCCGGGTCCGGGAACCGAGGTGTCGGTCGGCAGCTTGAGCAGCGTCAGCTTCCCGTAGTCGTTGCCCTTCACACCGGCCTTGCCTCCGGCATTCGAATCCGCGGCGAGGTAGCCGTACATGACTTCCCGCGAGGATCCGCCTTCGACGGTCTGCGGGATGAAGCTCGAGGTCAACTGGAAGGACGGCGTCTGCTGGCCGGGCATCTGCAGCGTCATGTAGTACGGCGGCTGCTTGACCCCGCCGGACTTCACGGTCGGATCGTTCGGCACGCTCCAGACGTCGTTGTTCTTGTAGAAGTCGCCCGGGTCGGTCACGTGGTAGCGGGTCAGGAGCTCGCGCTGGACCTTGAAGAGGTCCTCCGGGTAGCGCACGTGGCTGATGAGGCCGGCGGACATGTCGGAGATCGGCTTGACCGTGCTCGGGAAGACCTTCTGCCAGGCCTTGAGCATCGGGTCCTGGTTGTCCCAGGCGTACAGCGTCACCGAGCCGTCGTAGGCGTCCACGGTGGCCTTGACCGAGTTGCGGATGTAGTTCACCGTGGCCTGGGGCAGCTGGCTTGCCCGCCCCGCCGCCGTCTGGGAGTCGGCAGTGATCTGCTGGAGCTGCTGCTGCTGGGAGTAGGGGTAGTACTGGCTCGTCGTGTACCCGTCCACGATCCACTTCACGCGCCCGTCGATCACGGCCGGGTAGGCGTTCCCGTCGATGGTCAGGTACGGGGCGACCTTCTGGACGCGGTCGCGCGGGTTCCGGTCGTAGAGGATCTGGGAATCCTGGTTCACGCCGTCCGAGAAGAGCAGGTCGGTGCTCTGGAACTTCATGGCGTACATGAGCTTGTTGAAGACGTTGCCCACGTTCGGGCCGCCGTTGCCCGAGAACGTGTACTGCGTGTTCCCCGCGCTGCCCTGCGGCTTGTCCTGCTCCCGCGGCTGCGTGCCGGCCGGGCCGCCCACGATCGAGTAGTCGGGCGAGTACTCGCCGAAGTAGATGCGCGGCTGGTACGTCGAGTCATTCCCCAGCACCCCGGTCGAGGGGATGCTCGACTCCATGAACACCGGTTTGCCGTCCACGGTGGCCGTATTGCCGTAGGCCGCCACGACCCCGTAGCCATGCGTGTAGACGATGTGGTTGTTGTACCAGGACTGCTGGCTGGGCGAGAGGCCCTGCGAGTTGAGCTCGCGCACGGCGATCACGGTGTCCTGGGTCTTGCCGTTCACCGAGTAGCGGTCCACGTTGAGCGAGGGCGCGAACTGGTAGTACGGCCGGTACTGCTCGAGCTGCTGGAACGTCGGGGACACGAGGGTCGGATCGAGGAGACGGATGCTGGCGGTCGTCTGGGCGTCCTGGCGCAGCGCCCCGGGAGTCGCATCGGTCGTGGCCTTGTAGTCCTGCACCTGCACCTTGTCGAGGCCGTAGGCGGACCGCGTCGAGTTGATGTTCCGCTCGAGGTAGGGCGCCTCGGCGCTCTGCTCCGACGGGCGGACCTGGACCTGCTGGATCACCCAGGGGTACACGCCGCCGGCGAGGATGCCGGTGATCACGAGCATGGCGGTGCCGATGAGCGGCAGGCGCCACCGCCCGATGACCGCGGCGACGATGAACAGGACCGCGACGATGGCCGCGGCCACCGCGAGGATGGCCTTGGTCGGGATGACGGCGTTGACATCGGTGAAGAGCGCGCCGGAGACGCGGCCGGAGGAGTCGAAGACCGCGCTGTAGCGGTCGAGCCAGAAGTTGACCGCGATGAGCAGCAGCAGCGCCGCCCCGGAGATCGCGAGGTGCAGCTGCGCCGCACGGGCCATGTAGACGCCGCTCTCGCTGATGCGGATCGACCCGTAGAGGTAGTGGGTCAGGACGCCCGCGATCCCGGCGATCACGACGACGCCGAGGAGGAAGCCCACCACCGTGCCGAGGAAGGGCAGGGTCATCGTGTAGAAGCTGATGTCGAGGTGGAACTGGGGGTCCTGGACGCCGAACGGCACCTGGTTGAAGAAGAGCGCGGCCTTCTGCCACTGGCTTCCCGCGGCGGCCCCGGCAAAGAGGCCGAACACGATCGGCACCGCAGCCATGACGATGCGCCGGACGGGCTCGAGCTGCTCCTGGTACCGGGCCATCGTGTCGTGGCTCGAGGGGTCGGGGGCGTACACGGGGCGCGCCCGGTACGCGGCGCGCATCACGCCGTAGACCGCCCCGGCCATCACGAGCCCGGCGACGAGGAAGACAGCGGCCCGGATGGCGTTCTGCCGCAGGAAGACCTGCAGGTAGCCCAGCTGCTGGTACCACAGGACGTCCGTGTACACCCCGGAGAAGATGACGAACCCGATCGCGAGGACGACCACGATCACGATCGTCGGGATCAGGGCCCCCCGACGGCGGCGGAGTGCGGTCGGTCTGCCTTCGGGGCGGGATGTCACGGCGTACCTCGTTGCTCTGGGCTCGATTCGTCGGCGCTCGGCTCCGCGGACACGCATGCGGAGCACAGCGCTGCTCCTAGTCAAGCACGCGCGGCGCCTGGCCACAGTTCCCCGTGCCGCGCGGATCCGCGATAACGATTCGGCCTCGGCCGCCCCGCTGCGGGCTCCGTCAGCCGGCCGTGCACTGGGGCAGGGAGGCAGGGTCCTTGCCCTGGGCATAGGCCTCCACCGCAGAGCGGGCCTCGGCGAGGGTGGAGACCTTCACGACCGCGAGGCCGTCGGGGATGTGCCCGACCACGTCGCCGCAGTTGGAGGCGGGCGCCAGGAAGAGGGTGGCGCCGGCGGCGCGGGCGCCGAACAGCTTCTGGTCGATCCCGCCGATCGCCCCGACCGTGCCGTCGGGATCGATCGTGCCGGTCCCGGCGATGTCCTTGCCGCCGGTCAGGTCTCCGGGGGTCAGCTTGTCGATGATCCCGAGCGCGAACATCATGCCCGCGCTGGGGCCGCCCACCCGGTCCAGCTCGATCTGCACCTCGAAGGGGAAGCTGTAGGTGTAGCGGATGCCCACGCCCAGGATCCACCGGCCTTGGTTCTGCGTGGGCGTCACCGTGGCGGTCACGGGCGAGCCGCCCCGGTCTACTGCGACCTCCACGGGGGCACCTTTGCCCGCGGCGAGGGTCTGCTGCACCGTCGCGAGGGACGATGCCTTCTGGCCGCCGACGCTGACGAGCCGGTCGCCCACCTTCAGCTTCCCGGACGAGGGCGACCCGTCGGCGATCGAGGCGACGTTGAGCTGCTGCTCGTAGTGGATGCCGAGCGCGCCCAGGGCGGCGGCGACCGAGGTCTGCTCCGAGTCCTGCATGAGGGAGGCGTTCTCGTCCGAGACCTGCTGGCGGGTAGTCCCCGGCGGGTAGACGACCCGTTCCGGCAGGATGCCCTGCGAGTGGTCGAACCACGAGCGCGCGAGGTCGATCAGGCCGACGTCGCTGTTGGGGCCCCCGTTGACGTACACCGTGGTGAGGTCGAGGGAGCCGCGGGCAGGGTAGGAAGGATGGCCGCTGATCGAGATGACGTCCTTGCCGCCCGTCTGGCCCAGTGTGTTGTAGGCGGGCCCCGGCGACTCCACGACGTAGGGGACGGGGACGGAGACCACCGTGGCGCCCAGGATGAGCGCGGCGAGGCCAGAGGTCACCGCTGCGAAGGTGCGGCCGCTGCCCGCGGCCTTCGGTGGGCGGCCCGCGGGGGGCGCTCCCCCGCCGTCGTCCGAGGGGCCCCCGTCCGGCTGCCCGCCGTCCTCGTCGGGAACTGCGGGAGGAGTGACCACGTCTCGCGCCGCCTTCCGGATGCTCGCACCGCCTCGCGCCGCCCGGGACCGGACGCCGCGGCCGCCGCGGGCGTCCGCGGCGGCACGCCCCAGCCTACGACGCTCCCGCGCGCGGGCGGCGCAGGGACCGGTGTGCCGACAGCGAAAGGGACCCCCGCGCCGAAGACACGTCCGCGAGCGCCGCGGTACCGTGAGGATGTCCCCTTCCACCAGCATTGATCGGCGGCACGATGACCACACCAGAGAAGCCCTCGGGCCACGACGACGAGCCCCAGGACCCGCTGTCCGAGCTCTTCGGACGGCTCATGGGCGGTGCGGGCGCCGAGGGGTTCGACCCCACGGAGATCGCCAAGGCGGCAGGCCTCCCGAGCGACCCCAACCTCCTGCGCCAGATGTTCGAGCAGGTGCAGGCCATGATGTCGGCCCCCGGCGGCGAGGGCCCCGTCAACTGGCAGCTCGCCCACGACCACGCGCGCCGGACCGCGGCCGCAACGTCGGATCCCTCCGTCTCCGCGGCCCAGAACCGGGACGTGGACGAGGCCCTGCGCCTCGCCGAGCTCTGGCTGGACAAGGCCACCGACCTTCCCGGCACGGGCATCATCGGCCGCGGCTGGTCGAGGGCCGAGTGGATCGAGGCCACTATGGGCACGTGGCGGCGGCTGACCGAGCCCGTGGCTAACAGCATCGCCACCGCGCTCTCGACCGCGCTGAACGAGCAGATGCCCGAGGAGATGAAGGGCATGCTCGGCGGCGCGTCCTCCATGCTCACCAACATGGGCGGGGCCATCTTCGGCATGCAGCTCGGCGCGGCGATCGGCGCGCTCTCGGGCGAGGTCGTGAGCTCCTCCGACATCGGCGTCCCGCTCGTCGACCTCGAGATGGCGCTCCTGCCCGCCAATGTCGCCAAGTTCGGCGAGGGGCTGGGCCTGCCGGAGGGCGACGTCCGGCTCTACCTCGCCGTCCGCGAGGCCGCCCACGCGCGCCTGTTCATGCACGTGCCGTGGCTGCGGGCCCATCTGCTCGGCGCCATCGAGGACTACGCGCGCGGCGTCCACATCGACGTCTCCAAGATCGAGGAGCTCGCCCACAGCATCGACCCGAGCAACCCGGAGTCGGTCCAGGAGGCCCTCCAGGGCGGAGTGTTCATGCCGCAGCGCACGCCCCAGCAGGACGCTGCCCTGGTCAAGCTCGAGACGGCACTCGCCCTCGTCGAGGGCTGGGTGGACGAGCTCACGGCCACCGCGACCGAGGGCGTGCTGCCGTCCGCGGCGGCGCTCCGCGAGGCCGTGCGGCGCCGCCGCGCCACGGGCGGCCCGGCCGAGCACGCCTTCGCCTCGCTCGTGGGCCTCGAGCTGCGGCCGCGCCGGCTGCGCGATGCCGCCACGCTGTGGAAGTCGGTCGGCGACGAACGCGGGATCGCCGGCCGGGACGCCATCTGGAAGCACCCGGACCTGCTCCCCACTCCCGAGGACCTCGACGACCCGCAGGGCTTCTCCGCGCGGCGCTCCCGGGCGGAGGCCCAGGACTCGGAGGTCGACGAGGCCCTCGAGAAGCTCCTCGCCGGCGGCTTCGACGCACCCTCGGAGTCTCCCGACACCGCGGGCGCCGGAGAGCAGGAGCCGGAGCCGGGCGACGGTCCCGAGGATGGGACGGACGACGGCGGCGCTCCCCCGGGCGCGCCGCGCGCCTAGCGCTGTGCCCGACGCCCGGACCGGATGCGCCGACGGGGGGCCGGGACGGACGTGCCGCAGGCACACGCCGGGAGCCGGCCGCACCACGCGGCCGGCTCCCGGCGTATCAGTCCACGCCTTCGGTGATCTGGCCGAAGGGGACGGACTCGTCCAGATGGGCCTGGAGCTCGTGCGGCTCGTTGAGGACCACGTGGACCCCGCACGCGGCGTCGGCGGCCGACTGGAGCAGCACGGGGCGCACCGTGTCGATGAACTCGGCGCTGCGGCCCTCGAGGTACTTGACGTAGCTGGCTGGAAGCTGGCTCATGGCGCGATTCTAGGCGTCTTCGTCGTCGTCGATAAGGTCCCAGCCCCCGCCGTCGCCAGCTCCGCCGTCCCCGGCGTCTCCGCGTCCGGAACCGGCGAAGGCCACCCCGGCCAGGAACGCCTTCGCCTCGGCGAGCCTCGGGTAGGCCCCGACAAGCTCCCAGAACTGGGGCCCGTGGCCGGAGACGAGCAGATGCGCGAGCTCGTGGACGATCACGTAGTCCACCACCCACTCCGGCATGCCCTGGAGCTCGTGGGAGAGGCGGATGGTCCGCTGGCTCGGGGTGCACGAGCCCCAGCGCCGGCGCTGGTTGGTGACCCAGCGGATCGACGCGGGCTCGGTCCGGCCGCCGAAGTACTGCTGGGACAGCGCGGCGGCGCGCTCCATGAGCGCCTCGTCCGAGTGCGCCCCGCGGCGGCGCGCGGTGTCCTGCTGGAGCCGCTCGACCATGCGCTCGACCCAGTGCGCCTCCTGCGCGCGGGTGAAGCTGGCAGGGATCGCCACGACGGCCGTGCTGCCCTCCCAGAACGCGGAGACGGTCTTCCGGCGCCGCCCCGAGCGGCGCACCTCGACCGGCGGCCCGTCCTCGGTCAGCGGCAGCGCCCCCTGGCCGGGGGCACGCCGTGCCTCACGCGCCACGGATCAGCTCCAGGACCGCCTCGCCGTAGCGCTCGAGCTTGGCCCGGCCCACGCCGGCCACCTGGGACAGCTCGTCCAGGCTCGAGGGCTTCGCCTCCGCGATGGCGGTCAGGGTCGCGTCGGTGAACACGACGAAGGCCGGCACATCCGCCTCGCGGGCCTGCTCGAGGCGCCACGCGCGGAGCGCCTCGAAGGTCGCCTCCTCGTAGGTGGGCGGGCAGCCGGAGCAGCGGCCGACCTTCCGCTCTGCCCCCGTGGAGAGGATCGTGCCGCAGACGCGGCAGGTGGTGGGCCCCTTGAGCTCGCGGCGCCTGCGGGGGCTGCGCTCGGCGTGCGAGGACGTCGAGCCCGCGGGCCGCAGCCCGTCGAGGAAGCGCGAGGGGCGCCGGTGGGCCCGGCCGCCGGGGGTGCGGGACAGCGACCAGGACAAGTGCAGGAACTCCCGGGCCCGGGTGATCCCGACGTAGAGCAGGCGCCGCTCCTCGTCCACGGTCACGGGCGTGTCGGCGAAGGAGATCGGCACGAGGCCCTCGCTCAGCCCCACGAGGAACACGGCGTCCCACTCGAGGCCCTTCGCGGCGTGCAGCGACGCGAGCGTCACGCCCTGGACGGCCGGCGCATGCTGGGCCGTGGCCCGCTCCTGCAGCTCGGCCACGAACTCGGGCAGCCCGAACCCCTCCCCCCGCGCGGCCGCAAGCTCGTCGGCGAGGGCCACGAGCGCGGCGAGCGACTCCCACCTCTCGCGCGTGGCGCCTCCGCCCGTGGGCGCCTGTTCGGAGTAGCCCAGCGAGGAGAGCACGTCGCGCACCCGCTGCGCCATCGGCACGCCGTCGTCCGCCTGGGCGCGGGCGGCGCCGCGGAGCTGCAGGAGCCCGTCGCGGACCTCGCGACGGTTGAAGAACCGCTCGCCGCCGCGCAGCTGGTAGCCGATCCCGGCCGCGGCGAGGGCCTGCTCGAACGCCTCGGACTGGCCGTTGGTGCGGAACAGCACCGCGATGTCCTTGGGCTCGGTCCCGGCCTCGACGAGGGCGGCGATCCGTCGGGCGACGGCACTCGCCTCTGCCTCGTCGTCGGCACACTCGGCGAATTCGGGCTCGGGCCCGCTGGGCCGCTGCGCGATGAGGTTCAGCGGCTTCGCCCACCGGGCGTCCGCGGCGGGTCCCGCGGGGCGACGGGACGCGAGCAGGTCGTTGGCCAGGCGCACGACCTGGGGCGTGGACCGGTAGTCCCGCACGAGGCGGATCATGGCGGCGTCCGGGTGGCGCTTGCCGAATTCGAGCAGGTGGGTGCTCGTGGCACCGGTGAACGAGTAGATCGTCTGGCTCGCGTCGCCCACCACGCAGAGTTCCTCGCGGCCGCCCAGCCACAGCTCGAGGAGTCGCTGCTGCAGCGGGGAGACGTCCTGGTACTCGTCGACGACGAAGTGGCGGTACTGCTCGCGCACCGTCGCGGCGACCTTGGGGTCCTCCTGCAGGATGCCGACCGTGATCAGGAGGACGTCCTCGAAGTCGATGAGGTTCCGGTCCACCTTGACGTCCTCGTACGCCTCGAAGAGCCTCGCCACGGTGGCCGGCTGGAGGCCGCCGGGCTCGCCGCGGCCCGCGGCGCCCTCGAGGTAGGTCGACGGGGTGAGCATCGAGACCTTGGCCCACTCGATCTCCGAGGCCAGGTCCCGGATCGCGGCCCTGTCCACGGTGAGTCGCAGGCGGCGTGCGCCCTCGGCGATGGCCTGGGCCTTGTGCTCGAGGAGGCTCGGGAGCGAGCCCCCGACGGCCTGCGGCCAGAAGTACTGCAGCTGGCGCAGGGCGGCGGCGTGGAACGTGCGGGCCTGGACGCCCCCCACGCCGAGGTCGCGCAGGCGGCTGCGCATCTCGGCGGCGGCCCGCGCGGTGAAGGTGACGGCGAGGAGGCGCTGGGGCGAGTAGACGCCCGAGTGGACGCCGTAGGCGATGCGGTGGGTGATCGCGCGCGTCTTGCCCGTGCCCGCCCCGGCGAGGACGCAGACCGGCCCCTGCAGGGTGGTCGCGACCTCGCGCTGCTCCTCGTCGAGGCCGCCGAGGAGCCGCTCCTCGAGGGTCCCGCCCGCGGCCTGGGCGGTCTCGGCCGCGCTCACTGGGCCGCCGCCTCCGGTTCGGTGATGGGACCGCCGAACCACCGCTCGATGAGGGCCCGCGAGATGGACAGCCTGCTCGGCAGATCGATCTCCCCTGAGCCTGCCGCGGCGGCCAGCGCGTCGCGGCTGAACCAGCGGGCGCGGAGCACCTCGACGCCGTCCGGCTCGGCGACCTCGTCGAGCGTGCGGGCGGTGAAGCCGAGCATCAGGGAGGCGGGGAACGGCCAGGGCTGGGACCCGAGGTACTGGCACTCGGTCACCCGGACACCGACTTCCTCGAGGACCTCGCGGGCCACGGCCTGCTCGAGGGATTCGCCGGGTTCGACGAAGCCCGCGAGGGTCGAGAACATGCTCGAGCGCATGCGCGCCCCGGTGGCCAGGAGTACACGGTCGCCCGGGCCGACCACGGTGACGATGATCGCGGGGTCGGTGCGGGGGAAGTGCTCCGAACCGTCCTCGGGGCACTGGCGCACCCAGCCGCTCTGGATGACTTGGGTGTGTGCGCCGCAGCGCGGGCACCGCGGGTGGGAGGCATGCCAGTTGGCGATGGCCGTCGCCTCGAGCAGGATGCCCGCCTCCACGATGTCCAGCCCGGGCCCGGACTCGCGGAAGCCGGCCCAGTTCGTCTCCTCCGGCAGCAGCCCTGCCCCCTCCTGCGCCGGCTCGGACATGACTGCGGAGACCGGCTCGACCGGCTCGTCGAGGACCACGAGGACGATGTCGGAGCCCGGGGCCACGTGCGCGGTGGTCCGCTCCTGCGGCAGCCGGCCGAGGTAGACGACCAGGCCTTCGAGCCAATCTGCGGGCAGGGACCGCGCCGGAACGAAGGCGAGGTGCCCGCCGTCGTGCGCAGCCCGCCGCTGCGAGTAGAGCACCGCAAGGGTGCCCGGCTGGCGCACGAGCTGGCCGAGGAACTCGGGGTCGGCGCGGTCCGCGGACCTGCGGTCGAGGGCTTCTGCGGCTGCGGGCAGGAGTCGGTCGGCGAGCAGTCCGGCGGCCGGCCCCGGCTCGTCGAACGCCGAGAGCGCGGCGCCGGCGGTGCCAGGAGGCTGGGGAAGGGGGAACGGGCCGGAAGTCATATCCACTACGGTACTGAGCCGTTCCGACACTCGCACAACCGGCGGGGCGCCGGTTCGGCGTGGGTCCGCGCCCGCGGGGGCGCAGCGGGCTAGCGTGGAAAGGGTGAAACGCACTCCGCTCGAGCTGGCTGCCATCGCTACCGCTGCCGTCCCCGGACTGCAGCCGACCGCCGTGGCGGCGTCCCCGGACGACGCCACCGACTTCGACGCGGCGCTCCTGGAGACCGCCGACGGGCGTGCCTGGCGCATCCGCTGCCCGCGGGGCACGGAGGCCAGTGCGCGGCTCGAGACCGAGATGACGGTGCTGCGCGCCTTCGACCCTGCCGTGCGCGCCGAGCTGCCATTCCAGATGCCGGCGGTCGCCGGCACGGTGCGCATGGACGGGCTCACGACGTGCGTCTACACCAACCTCACCGGGGCGGTCCGGGACCTCGACTCCCTCGCCTCGGGCAGCGACCGGCTCGCACGCGAGATCGGGACGACGCTTGCCGCCATCCACGGCCTGCCGCAGGAACTCGTCGACAGCGCCGACCTGCCCTCCTACACCGCCAATGGGTTCCGGCAGCGGCGCCTCAACGAGCTCGACCAGGCGGCCACGACGGGCAAGATCCCCGCGGTGCTCCTGCGCCGGTGGGAGCAGGCCATGGAGGACGTGACCCTGTGGCGGTTCAACCCGACGGTGGTCCACGGCGACCTCCACGAGGACAACCTCCTCATCGACGATGACCGCGTCACGGCCGTGACCGGCTGGACCGACCTCCGGATCGGCGATCCGGCCGATGACATCGCCTGGCTCGTCGGATCGAACGAGCCGCGGTTCATCGACGCGGTGCTCGCCGCCTACCACGAGGCCCGCAAGGAGCCTGTGGATCCGCAGCTCGCACGCCGCGCGGCCTTGGCGGCCGAATTCGCGCTCGCCCAGTACCTAGTGAAGGCCCTCGCCCTCGACGACCGGGAGGTCGCGCGGGACGCCGAGGCGATGCTCGCCGAACTGGCTGCCGACATCGAGGCCAGCGAGGCGGCAGATGCCGCCGAGTCGGCCGCCGTGCCGCTCCGAGACGGCGGGAGCGGCGACGCCCTCACGGCCCCAGACTCGGACGTCCCGGCCCCGAGGGCCCCGGCCCCGACCGGTCAGGACTCGGACGGCCGGGCCCCGGAGGGCCGGGCCCCGGAGGGCCGGGCCCCGGAGGAGCGGCGGCCGGCAGCCGAGGGCGCCCGCGCGGTGGACCCGGCCCCGGCGACCGATGCGATCCCGCTCATCACGGACGGCCGCGGCGAGGGCTGACTCCGCCCCGATGGGATGGCAGGCCGGTCACCCCAGCGCGGCTCACCGGAGCGCGGCGGCGACGATGGCCTCCAGCTCCGCCTCGGTGGCCAACCCCTCCGGGCGCACGACCTCGCCGTCGGCCAGATAGCAGAACGCCGCCCTGATCTCCTCCACCGGTGTGTCCGTGAGGCGCGACCAGGCGAGGCGGTACACGGCCAGCTGGACGGACCGCGCCCTCGCCTCGGCACCCCTCAGCGCCCTCCCGGTCTTCCAGTCCACGAGGTCCCAGCGGCCGTCCGCGTCGCGGAAGACGGCGTCGATGCGGCCGCGCACGACGACGGGGCCCACCCTGGTCTCGATCGGCACCTCGACGTGGGCCGGGCTCCGGTTCGCCCACTCGGTGCGCTTGAACGCCTCGACGAGCGTTCCGAGCTCGTAGGCCTCGTCGACGTACTCGTCCGAGCTGTCGAAGCCCTCGAGGTCCAGCATGGCGCTCGTGCCGAAGTGCTCCTCGACCCAGGCGTGGAACGCCGTCCCGCGGCGCGCCGCCATCCCCGGCCGGCGCGGAACGGGCCGGCGCAGCTGGCGCACCACCGCATCGCGGTCTTCGCCGAGCGCCACCAGCGTGGATGCCGAGACGTGCTCGGGCAGGCGCACGCCCGAGGTCTCCTGGGCCCGCGCCTGCTCGGCGAGGAGCAGCTCGGCCTCGCGCGCCCACTCGGCCTGCCGGGGCGCAGCCGGGGGCGGGAGGTGGGGCCCCGCACCGACGTCGTGGATCTCCTCGAGGACGCGCTGCGCCGCCGCCTCGACGGCCTCGCGGCGGCCGGGAGAGAGGCTGCGGCGCGCCCCCGTGGCGGCGTCGACGGGCCCCTCGAGCGGGTCGTACGGCCACAGCGAGCGCTGGGCCTGCGCCTGGAGGGGGTTCTCCTCGGGCAGGTCGGCGTCCTCGGCCCACGCGACGACCTCGAAGCCGTGGCCGTCCGCGCCGCGCAGCTCCTCGAGGAACGGTGACGCCGCCATCGGCTTGGAGCGGGTGCTGCTCCAGGCGAACCCGGTGGCCACGAGCAGGGACCGGGCGCGGGTGAAGGCGACGTAAGCCAGCCTCCGGTCCTCGCGCTCGGCGTGCTCGGTCGCATCCTCCGCGAGCTGCTTCTCGGCCTCGACCCAGCCCTTCTGGTGGGGCTGGTCGGTGTCCCAGGCGGGGAGGTCTGCCCGGTCGCCGCGCAGCGGCCAGGGCAGGGCGGACTGCCCCACCGTCCACCGGTCGTTGCCGCCCGAGGGGAACATTCCGCGGTTGAGCCCCGTCACGGCGACCGCATCCCACTCGAGCCCCTTGGAGGCGTGGACCGTGAGCAGCTGGACTGCGCCGGGAGAGGGCTCGCTGGGGGCCATGTCGAGCCCGGACTCCTCCCGGGCTGCGACTTCGAGCCAGGCGAGGAACGCGAGCAGCCCGGGCTCGGACGACTGGGCGAGGAACGATGCCGCTGCTTCGGCGAAGGCATCGAGGTTGCGGCGGGCGCTGTGCACCGAGGAACCCGGTCTGGCGGCCAGCTCGATGTCCAGCAGGAGCGCGCGCTCGACGTGGGAGATGACGGTGCCGAGGTCGTCCCCCGAGACGGTGCGCAGCATCCGCAGCTCGTCGCGCAGCCGCGTCAGGCGCGACAGGGCCTCGGGGCTCAGCTGCCGGCCTGCGCCGGAGGTCCAGCCGGGCCGGGGCAAGCGGTCGACGGCCTCGACGAGGCTCGAGGCCTCGGCGAGGTCCCCCTCGACGAGGACCTCCTCCGCCGTGCCCGGGGCATCGAGGTCCTGCTCCTCGGGGCGGGCGGCGGCGGTGCGGAGGGCCGCAAGGTGGCGGGACCAGTCGGCGAGCGCCATGAGGTCGGCTGGTCCGATCCGCCAGCGTGCCCCGGCGAGGAGCCGCATGAGGGCGTCGGAGCGGCCCGGATCCGCGATGACCCGCAGTGTCGAGACAATGTCGATGACTTCCGGGGTGTCGAGCAGGCCGCCGAGGCCGACGATCTCGAACGGCATCCCGCGGCGCTCGAACTCGCCGCGGAGGGCCGCGAACTGGGAGCGCTTCCGGCACAGGACCGCCATCGTCGGGCCTGCGCCGGATGCGGGCCCCGCCTGGGCGGCCCAGGCGCGCGCGAAGTCCTGCAGCTCGCCGGCGACGGCCTTGGCCTCGTCCAGTTCGTCGACGAAACGGCCGAGCCGGACGCGGCCGGGCCCTGCCCCGGGGCGGGGCTCGAGCGGCTGGACCTCGATGGGCGCGGTTCCGGCGAGGTACGCCGGGGGCGCCGCGAGCGGGGCGGCCACCGTGTTCGCGGTCGCGAGGACCGTGGTCGAGTTGCGCCAGGCCGTGGTCAGGTGGCTGGTCCAGGCCGGGGCGAGGCCGGTTCCCTCCCGCCGCGGGAACACGCGCGGGAAGCTCTCGAGCTGTCCCGCGGAGGCGCCCCGGAAGCCGTAGATCGACTGGTTGGGATCGCCGACGGCGGTGACCGAGTGGCCGTCGCCGAAGAGCGAGGAGAACAGCACGAGCTGCGCGTGGGACGTGTCCTGGAATTCGTCGAGGAGGACGGTGCGGTACTGGCTGCGCAGGAGCCTGCCCGCCTCGGGCACCGTGGCCGCGATGCGGGCGGCGAGGGCCACGAGATCGCCGTAGTCCAGGACGCCGCGCTCGCGCTTCGCGGCGGCGTAGCGTTCAACGAGCCCCGCGACCATGGCTCGGGTGCGCAGCGTGGTCAGGAGCGCCGCGGCGCCGGCGGGCTGCCTGCCTCCCCGGCCGCCCGGAGGGAGCCCCTGGAGCCGGGCGGCGTCCTCCTCGAGCCACGCGGCGACGTCGCCGGGCTCGCGCAGGTGTTCGGCGCAGTCGCCGGCCAGCTGCAGCACCGCGGCGATGAGGCTGCTCTTGGCGGGGAACCCGTCCCAGGTGCCGCCGTCGTACGCCTCGACCACGCGGGCGGCCAGCTGGAAGGACTGGGCGGGTCCGAGCAGCACCGCGTCGCGCTCGACCCCCAGCCGGAGCCCGTGGTCCTGCACGACGGTATTGGCGAACGAGTGGTAGGTCGACACCGTCGGGTCGAGAGCCTGCTGGTCGGCCGCCCCCGGCGCGACCCCTTCGGCGCCGCGGCGTGCCAGCCTCGCGAGCCGGGCGAGCTGGGCCCGGATCCGCGCGGAGAGCTCTCCGGCCGCCTTCCGGGTGAAGGTCACCCCGAGGACCTCGTCGGGGCGGACCCACCCATTCGCGACGAGCCAGACCACGCGGTCGGCCATGGTCGCGGTCTTGCCCGACCCTGCCCCGGCCACGACGAGGCGCGGTGCGAGGGGCGAGGAGATGATCTCCGACTGCTGGGCCGTGGGGCGATGCTGGCCCAGCAGGTCCGCGAGCTCCTCCGGGGTGAACCGTGGCTCGGGCAGCTCGACGGGGCTCTGCGCGTGCGTCGTCTCGCTCATTCGGTCACCTGCCGCCCCCGGGCGCACAGGGGACAGATGTCGGGCAGCCGGCAGCCGCCCGTGAACCCTGCGCCGGGCTCGTGCCGGGCCTCGAAGTGGTCCCCGGCCATGACCTCCGCGGCCCGCTCGACCAGCTGGACGGCCCACGCGGCATCCTTGAGCGCGGTCTGCTGCTGGACGGTGAGCTTGACGGTCCCGTCCCCCAGCTGGACGAGCTCGGCCCCGCCGGGGACGGGCTCCCGCGCGAGGGCCGCGTCCGCGCCGAACGCGCCGGCGGCCACGGCGACCTGGTAGGCGGCCAACTGGGCATGCTGTTCGAGCTCCGCGGCCTTCGGCTTGCGGCGTCCCGTCTTGAGGTCGACGACGACCAGCCGGCCCGTCTCGTCGAGCTCGAGCCGGTCCACCTGGCCCCGCAGGACGGTGCGGGCCGTGATCTCGGCGGTGCCGACGTTCCCGAGGGGCGCCTCGAAGTCGACTTCGACGCCGAGGAGCTCACGCCCGTTCACCCGGACGTATTCGGCGAGCTTGCGGACCATCGCCTGCGCGCGCTCGAAGTCGAGCTCGCCCTCCCAGGTGTCGGCGAGGCCGAGGCTGGCCCAGCGCAGCTTCAGCTCAGCGAGGTAATCGGCCGACGTCCCGTCGGGAAGGTCCTGGGCGATCGCGTGCACGAGCGTCCCGAGGCTCCTGGCGAAGTCGGTGGCAGCTTCGCCCCCTGCCGCGGAGACGAACCAGTCCAGGGGATTCTTCGTGGCGGTCTCGACCTTGGAGGGGGAGACGTAGACGGTGCCGTCCTCAGGCACCACGGGGCCGCTGCTGCTCAGGGGCGCGAGCCCGTACCACTGGGCGGGGTGGGCACCGGGGGCGCCGGCCGCGGCCAGTGCGGCGAGGAGCGCTGCGGCGTAGGACGCGTCCGCGTCGTCGGCCTCGACGGACTGCCGGAGCTCGGCGACCAGTGGCCTCAGTCCCAGGGTGCGGGGCACCTCGGTATAGGGGCGCACCGTGACGCCGTCGGGGAGCGGGTCGACGTAGTCCAGGAAGGGGGACGGGATCTCGTCCTCCGTGGATGCCGCAGTGCAGACGAGCCGCTCGGAGGCGCGCGAGATCGCGGCGGAGAAGGAGCGCAGCTCGTCGTAGCGGATGTCCTGGAGCCTCGAGCGCGTGGGCACGAGCAGGGCCGAGACCACCCCGAGGTCGAGGCAGTCCGCGAAGAGCGTGCTGCCCAGGAGCTCCCCCCGCAGGCGCGTGTTGGGCCAGACCCCGTCCTGCAGGCCCGCCACGAAGACCAGCCTCCATTCGCGGCCGGCCGCGCTCGCCGGGGTGAGCAGTTCGACGGCGTCCTCCGCCTGGGCGCGCGGCGCGAGGGTGTCCATGGGCAGCTCCTGCTCCGTCAGGTAGTCGAGGAACTGCGCGGGGGATGCTCCGGGGAGCCTGTCGACGTACCGCTCGGCCGTGTGGAACAGGGCCATGAGGGCATCGAGGTCCCGGTCCGCGCGCAGGCCGAGGGGGCCGCCCGAGACCGCGAGGCCGTACCACCTCTTGGAGAGGGCGGCCGAGTCCCAGAGCGCCCACAGGACGGTCTCGGCGGTCGCGCCGGGCTCCTCTGCCGCCGCCCGGCCCTTCGCGATCATGCGGGCGATCCGGCGTGCTGCACTGGCCTCGACGCCCAGCGCGCTGAGCGCCCCCGGCACCTCGAGTGCCTCGACGAGGAGTGCGTCGCTGGCGCGTCCCCCGCCGGCGGCGAGCTCGACCTGGCGGAGCGACTGGCGCAGGCGCCGCAGCTCGAGCGCGGTCGCGCCGCCGACGCGCGAGGTCAGCAGCTCGACCGCCGTCTGGGCGGTGAGCTCGTCGGGGCGCAGCGCGACGCGGAAGGCCGTGAGCAGCGGCCGCACTGCCGCTTCGTCGCGCACGGCAGTCTCTGCCACAGGGACCTTGACCGGGATGCCCTGGCCGGAGAGGAAGCGCTGGATCTGCTCGAGCCGGCCACCGGACCTGACGATCACGGCCATCTGCCCATACTCGATTCCGCCGAGCAGGCGGGCGTCCTGGATCCGATGGGCGAGGTAGCGCAGCTCGTGGAGGCCGGAGTGCAGGACATGCGCCTCGGCGGCGGGGGGCGCAGGCTGCTCCCGGCCGCCCGTGGGCGCCGGAACGAGCCTGCGGGCGGCCTGGCCTCCGGGCACCGCGGAGATCCGTTGGGCGACTCCCTGCCACGCTTCGGCGATTCCGGCCGGCAGCCGGTGGGAGGCGCTCAGCGACAGCTCGGTGATCGGGTCGAGGAGGGCACGCAGGCTCGGTACGAGGCCGGGCCTCGCTCCACGGAAGCCCTGCACCACGACGTCGGGGGCCGCCGTCGCAAGGAGGTCGCGGCCCTGGGCGAGGACGGCGAGGAGTTCGAGGACCGAGGGGCTGGACTCCTGGACGTCGTCGACGCAGATCAGCCCGAGCCGGGCCCGCTCCTGGGCGAGCAGCTCGGGGTCCTCGAGCAGGATCGTGCGGGCGGCGGTGATGATGCCCGCGGGGTCGAAGGCCTCCGGCATCCGCAGCTCGAGGACGTCGCGGTACTCCGTGTACAGCTGGGCGGCGGCGACCCACTCGGGGCGCCCGGCGCGCGTGCCGAGCTCGGCGAGCTCGTCCGCCGTCGTCCCGTACTCGGTGACCCGGTCGAACAGCTCGCGGACTTCGTGGCGGAATCCCCGCGTGGGCAGCGCCGCCTCGAACCCCTCGGGCCACGACGGCCCGCGGCCAGAGGTCCGGTGTCCTTCGAGGAGCTCCTTGACGATGAGGTCCTGCTCCGCCCCGGACAGCAGCCGGGGCGGCCGGCTGAGCCAGTCGAGCCGGCCCTCGGCCCGCGCCCGACGGATGAGGTCGAACGCGTAGGACTGCCATGTGCGGGCCGGCGGGGCACTCAGGCTGCGGCCGAGGCGTGCGGTGAAGGCGTCGCGCAGCCGTGCCGAGGCTGCGCGTGCAGGGGCCAGGAGGAGGACGCCTGCCGGGTCGAGGCCGTCGCGCTCCACCCGGATCGCGGCCGCCTCCACGAGGAGGCGGCTCTTGCCGGTGCCCGGGCCCCCCCATACGAGCACTGGACCGCTTCCGGGGCGCAGGGCGAGCACGGCCTCCTGGTCGGCCGAGGGTGAGAAGGGAGCGGCGTCCGCGCGGCCCTTCGGGGCGAGGAGCGTCAGCTGCGGCGCGGGTCCTGCCGGTGCGGGCCGGGCAGCGGGAGATGCAGCCGAGGTGGCGATCGCTGTCATGGTTCCATTCCACCGTCGGGGTCCGACAGTTCTGGGGCGGCGGGACGGTGCAGGCGCTGCTGGAGCGCGTCGGCGATCTCCTCGACCGCGTCGAGCTCGTCGTCCGTGGGCGCCCAGCGTGCCCGGGCGATGTCGACCCGCCACGGGCCTCGGTGCGGGTCGCCCCTCAGGGGCGTGCCTTCGGCGAGGTAGTGCCCCAGTGCCCGCTGCTCGTGGCATTCGGGGGCAGCGCCGCTGGCCCTGAGGATCCGCCACCAGCCCACGTCGCCGCTGTAGCGCGCCATGACCGAGCCGACCTGCCGGGGACCACCGGCGCCGAGGAGCTCTGCGACATCGCCATAGGCCAGCACCGTTCCCGGCGGCACGAGTTCGACGACGGCCAGAACCGCCTCGACGAACTCCTCCCGCATGGTCCCACCCTAGCGGCCGGCGGGCGCCGGCTCCCGCTCCCCCGCGCGTCCGGCGTGCCTGCACGAGAAGTGTCGGACCCGCCGCATAGCGTGTTCCCCATGACGTGGAGCACGCAGACCAGGGCAGCGTTCGATCTCGAGACGACCGGACGCAACTCACGTGCCGCGCGCATCGTCACCGCCAGCATCGTGGTGCTCGGGCCGGACGGGAGCATCGAGGCCGAGCACGAGTGGCTTGCGGACCCGGGGGTCGAGATCCCGGCTGAGGCGGCCGAGGTGCACGGGGTCACGACGGAGAAGGCCCGCGCGGACGGCCGCCCCGCCCGGGAGGTCGTGGCGGAGGTCGCGACGACGCTCCAGGCGCTCTTCGACCGCGGCGTGCCGGTCGTCGCCTTCAACGCGGCGTACGACTTCACGGTCATGGCGGCCGAGTGCGCGCGCCATGGCCTCCCCCAGCTCAGCCGGTTCCCCGTCCTGGACCCCTACGTCATCAACAAGCAGGTGGAGCGGTACCGCAAGGGCAAGCGAACCCTCGGGGCACTCTGTGAGCAGTATGGAGTCATCCTCACCGACGCCCACAGCTCGGCCGCAGACGCCCTCGCCGCGGCCCAGCTGCTCGACGCCATGGCCGGGCGCTTCCCGGAGCTGGACCGCCCCGCGGCCCACCTCCACCGCAGCCAGGTGGACTGGTCCGCAGCCCAGGCCGCCGACTTCCAGGCCTACCTGCGCCGGACCAAGCCCGCTGCCGTGGTCGAGGGCGACTGGCCGGTGCTCACACCGCACGATGCCGGGCAGGCCGGCTTCTAGCGCCTCCTGAGAGGGAAGTCACAGCTCCCCACGCTCCCCGGAGCGGAACTGTACCGCCGCGCGTAATTCACGCGGCACGCTGGCTGCGCCGCCGCCGCGACGCCCGCTACCACGCCGGACCGAACATCCTTCGACCGGCAGCCGAATATTTCGGAATGTGTTCTGGAACCGGGCCGGGAAGGGCCGTGGTTCATAATGGTATGCAGCCCAGACGCCTCGACGTGCCGACCGCACGTCGATGCTGCGCGTCCTGCGTTCACCTCAGAAAGCGAAGGCTCCATGAAGCTCAAGGCACCCAAGTGGCTTGCCGCCGCGCCCGTCGCGGCAGTCCTCGCCCTCTCGCTCGCCGCGTGCGGCGGCGGCGGAAGCTCCGCCTCCGGCACGCCGTCGGACGCGCTCAAGGGCAGCGACCAGCAGTCGACGGACAAGTACACCACCGCCTCGGTCACCCCGCTGGACAAGATCGACAAGTCCAAGCTCGGGCTCATCACCCCCGGCACGATCAAGGTGGGCACGCTCTCCGACGCGCCGCCGAACATCTTCATCGACAAGAGCGGCAACTTCACCGGCTACGACAACGAGCTCCTCAAGGCCATGGCGGCCAAGCTGGGGCTGAAGGTCGAGTTCGTCTCCACGAAGTTCCAGAGCCTGCTGGCCCAGGTCAAGACGAAGCAGTTCGACATGGGCTCGTCCTCGATCTCGACCACCGATTCCCGCCGCCAGACGGTCGGATTCACCAACGGGTACGACTTCGGCTACATGGCGATCGTCACGAAGGACGGCGCGAAGGTGAAGTCCTTCGATGACCTCAAGCAGGGCGTGCGCATCGGCGTGGTCCAGGGCACCGTCCAGGACGACTTCGTCACCAACACACTCAAGCTCGACCCGGTCCGCTTCCCGGACTACAACACGGTCTACGCGAGCGTGAAGAGCGGCCAGGTCGACGCGTGGGTCGCGCCGTCCCAGCAGGCGGAGGGCCAGGTCAAGCCCGGCGACGGCACCACGATCGCGCAGAAGAAGGTCAACACCCAGAACTTCACCGCGTACGCCGTGGCGAAGGACAACCAGCCGCTCACCGACGCGCTCAACTCGGCCCTCGATGCCGTGGTCGCCGATGGCACGTGGTCGAAGCTCACGGCCCAGTGGTACCCGGACCGCAAGACGCTCAAGGACCAGACCCCCGAGGGCTGGAAGCCGGGCAGCAAGGCCGTCCAGGTCGGCGCGGCCAAGTAGCGCCACCTAGCGCGCAGACAGGAGCCACATGGATTACCTGGCCAATCTCGGCGACACCTTCTTCAACTGGACAGTCATCGGCGAGGTCCTGCCCTCGCTCTTCACTGTGGGCCTGCCGAACACGCTCGTGCTGGCCCTCTCGTCGGGGATCATCGGCACAGTTCTCGGGATGCTGCTCGCCCTGATGGGCATCGCCCGCAATCCGGTGGCGCGGTGGATCGCCCGGGTGTACACGGACGTGTTCCGTGGACTCCCGGCGATCCTCACCATCCTTGCGATCGGCCTCGGGTTCGGCCCGATCGTCCGCGAGCTCACGGGCATCACGAGCCCGTATCCCATGGGCGTCGCGGCGCTGTCGCTCATCTCCGCCGCCTACATCGGCGAGATCTTCCGCTCGGGCATCCAGAGCGTCGAGAAGGGCCAGCTCGAGGCGGCCCGGGCGCTCGGCTTCGCGTACGGGCCGTCGATGCGCCTCATCGTCGTCCCGCAGGGCGTGCGCCGGGTGCTGCCTGCCCTCGTGAACCAGTTCATCGCGCTCATCAAGGACTCCTCGCTCGTGTTCACCCTCGGGCTGCTCTCCTCCGAGCGCGAGCTGTTCCAGATCGGCCAGGACGAGGCGGCCCGCACGGGCAACCTCTCCGGCTACGTCGCGGCCGGAATCTTCTACCTCGTCATGACGATCCCCCTCACGCACCTCGTGAACTGGATCGATGCCCGCCTGCGCACGGGCCGGGCGAAGAGCCGCGCCGAGCGCGCCGAGCCGGACGAGGCCGCCGCCGTCGTCGGGAAGGGAGCCCAGGCATGAGCACGTTCTCCTCAGGATCGCTCGAGGCGAAGGGCATCCACCTCGCCTTCGGCAGCAACCGGGTGCTCCGCGGCATCGACCTCGACGTCCCGGCCGGGACCACGGCGTCGGTCATCGGCCCCTCCGGATCCGGCAAGTCGACCCTCCTGCGGGTCATGAACCGGCTCATTGAGCCGGACGCCGGGGACATCCTCCTCGACGGCCGCTCCGTCCTGAAGGACAACCCGGACGAGCTCCGCCGCCGCATCGGCATGGTCTTCCAGCAGTTCAATCTCTTCCCGCACAAGAGCGTGGGCGAGAACGTGGCCTTCGCCCTGCGGAAGCTCCGCGGGCTGCCGAAGGACCAGGCCCGCGAGGAGGCGCTGACGCAGCTCGACCTCGTCGGGCTCAGGCACAAGGCCGATGTCCGGCCGGGGACGCTCTCGGGCGGCCAGCAGCAGCGCGTCGCGATCGCCCGCGCGCTCGCGATGAAGCCCGAGGTCATGTTCTTCGACGAGGCGACCTCGGCCCTCGACCCGGAGCTCGTCAAGGGCATCCTCGCCCTCATGGCCGACCTCGCCCAAGGCGGGATGACCATGGTCGTGGTGACCCACGAGATGGGCTTCTCGCGCAACGTCTCGGACACCGTGATGTTCATGGACGGCGGCGTCGCGGTCGAGTCCGGCGCACCGGAGAAGATCTTCGACGATCCGCAGACCGACCGGCTCAAGCGCTTCCTCAGCGACGTCCTCTGACGGCTGGGTACAGCAGCACCGCGCACGACGGCGGGGTCCCCACTCGGGTGGGGACCCCGCCGTCGCGCGTGGTGGCGGCAGCCTGCCAGCCGCGGCGGGCCTAGAGCGGCAGGCCGCCGGCGCCCTTGAGGTCGCGCATCACGATGGTCGAGGTGAGCTTCGCGACCCCCGGCAGCGCGGCCAGATGCTCGTCGTAGAGTCGCTGGTACGCCGGGAGGTCCTCGGCGACGCACCGGAGGAGGAAGTCGGGGTCCCCGAAGAGGCGGTAGCCCTCGATGATCTGCGGTTCGGCGACCACGGCATCCTCGAACGCCCGGATCGCTTCCCGCGAGGTCTCCCGCAGCGTCACGAACACCATGGCGCCGAATCCGAGCCCGACCTTGGCCGGATCCACCTCCGCGCGGTACCCGCGGATCACGCCGGACTGCTCGAGGTCCTTGAGGCGGCGATGGCACGGAGCGACCGTGAGGCCTACCTCGGCGGCGAGCGCCGTGGCGGTCATGCGCCCGTCTCGCTGGAGCGTGCGCAAAATACTTCTGTCGAGTGCGTCGATCACCGTAAGAATCTATCCCGAAAGGCCCCTCGGAGGCCACGAAGCGGTGAGCACTTCGCGCAGGGATCTCCGTAGTCTTGCGCCATGGACTTGAGCCCCCTCCTCGGCTTCGCCGGCATCTCCCTCACGCTGGCCCTCACGCCCGGCGCCGACTGGGCCTACACGATCGCGGCCGGCCTCCGCGCGCGCTCGGCGGTGCCCTCGATCGCCGGGCTCTGCGCGGGCTACGTGGTGCACACGGCCCTCGTCGCGACCGGCCTCGGCGTGCTGCTCGCCGCACGGCCCGACCTGGTCGCCTGGCTCTCCGCGGCGGGTGCCGTCTACCTCCTGTGGCTCGGCGCAGCCACCGCGCGCGGATGGCGCCGTGCCGGCTTCACCGCGGCCGCCGGGACGGTCCTGCCCTCCGGGGAGAGCCTCGAGGGGGCCGTGCAGCCGGGCCGGCCCGCACTCGACTTCCTCAAGGGGCTGGGGACGAGCGGGATCAACCCCAAGGCCCTGCTGCTGTTCGCGGCGATCATGCCCCAGTTCATCCGGACGGATTCGGCCCTGCCGGTGGTCGCGCAGACCACGGCGATGGGGCTGACCCACCTCGCGTTCACGGTGGTGGTCTACAGCCTCGTCGCCGTGGCGGCGCGGCGCCTCCTCGCGGCCAAGCCGCGCCGTGCCCAGGCCGTCACCCTCGTCAGCGGGGTGCTCATGCTCGGCATCGGCGGCGTCCTGCTGGCGGAGCAGGCTATGGCACTCGTGGGCCCGGCGCTCGCCTAGCGCCCCGCGCTCGCCTAGCGCCCGGCGCGTGGCTACGCGCCGGGCAGGGCGGCCGCCGCTGCCTTGGCGGCGGCCGGGAGGGCGTCGTAGATGCGGTTCATCGCGGCGTCGTCGTGGGCGGCGGAGAGGAACCACGCCTCGAAGACGCTCGGGGGCAGGTACACCCCGGAGTCCAGCATCGAGTGGAAGAACGGCCCGTAGCGGAACGCCTCCTGCGTCTGGGCGTCGGCGTAGTTGCGCACGCCCCGCTCGGACGTCCCGAAGGCGACCGAGAACAGGCTGCCCGCCCGCTGGATCGAGTGGTCCACGCCCTCGGCGGACAGGGCCGAGGTGAGGGCCGCGGACAGCTCGGCCGAACGGGCGTCGACGTGGGCGTAGACGGCGTCGGTGGCCAGGGAGAGCGTCGCCACGCCGGCGGCCATGGCCACCGGGTTCCCGGACAGGGTCCCTGCCTGGTAGACGGGACCGAGCGGTGCGAGGTACTCCATGATCTCGGCGCGGCCGCCGAGGGCCGCGACCGGCATGCCGCCGCCGATCACCTTGCCGAACGTGAAGAGGTCCGGCGCCCAGCCCTCGCGCTGCCCCGTGAGGCCCCAGTAGCCGGCGGGCCCGACGCGGAACCCGGTGAGCACCTCGTCCACGATGAGCAGGGCGCCGTGCTCGGCAGTGATGCGGCGCAGGCCCTCGTTGAAGCCCTCCCCGGGCGTGACGACGCCCATGTTGGCCGGGGCGGACTCGGTGATGACGGCGGCGATCCGGGGCCCGTGCTCGGCGAACGCGGCCTCCACGGCGGCGAGGTCGTTGTACGGCAGGACGAGCGTCTCGGCAGCGGTCGCGGCGGTGACGCCGGCGGAGCCGGGAAGGGCGAGCGTGGCCAGGCCCGACCCGGCGGCGGCGAGCAGCGAGTCGACGTGGCCGTGGTAGCAGCCGGCGAACTTCACGATGAGGTCCCGGTGCGTGAAGCCGCGGGCGAGGCGGATGGCGGTCATCGTCGCCTCGGTGCCGGTCGAGACCATGCGCAGGCGCTCGACCGCCGGGACGCGCCCGATCACGAGCTCGGCGAGCGCGGCCTCGTCCGGCGTCGAGGCGCCGAAGGACAGGCCGCGGTCGACGGCGGCGTGCACCGCCGCGAGGACCTCGGGCACGGCGTGGCCGAGGAGCGCGGGACCCCATGAGCACACGAGGTCCACGTAGTCGCGCCCCTCGGCGTCGTGCACGTACGCGCCCTGGGCGGAGACGAGGAACCGGGGCGTGCCGCCCACGGAGCCGAACGCGCGCACGGGCGAGTTCACCCCTCCGGGCATGAGCGAGCGGGCACGGGCGAAGAGGTCCTCGGAGGTGGTCATGCCCCTATTCTTCCATCCGCGGACCCCGTCCCGCCCGACGCCGGCCGCCCGCCGGAGTGGGGTGCGGCACCTAGGCGAGCATGTCGGCCACGAGGGGGGCCACCTTGGTGCCGTAGAGCTCGATGCTCTTCATCATGGCGGCGTGCGGGAGGGTGCCGTTGGAGTACTTGAGGTCGAAGCGCTCGGTGCCGAGGGCGCGGTGGGTGTCGGCGATCTTGCGGGCCACCGTCTCGGGAGAGCCGACGTAGAGCGCGCCGGGGCGGGAGGCCTGGGCATTGAACTCGGTGCGGCTCCCGGGGCCCCAGCCGCGCTCCTCACCCAGCCGGTTGCGCATCGCGAGCCAGTGGGGGAAGAGCTCCTCGCGGGCCTGCTCGTCGGTGTCCGCGATGTGGCCCGGCGAATGGGTGGCGAGCATCGTGTACGGCTTGCCGAACTTCTCGAGGGATCGCTTGTAGAGCTCCACGTACGGGGCGAACCGTGCCGGCTCGCCGCCGATGATCGCGAAGCTCACGGGGTAGCCGTAGTGCGCGGCGCGCACCACGGACTGCGGGGTGCCGCCCACCCCGATCCACACGGGCAGGAGGCCCTCCTCGACGTGCGGGTAGGCCGTGAGCCCGTTGATGGGCCCGCGGTGGCGGCCCTCCCACCGGACGGGCTTCTGCGAGCGGACCCGGTCGAAGAGCTCGAGCTTCTCCTCGAAGAGCGTCTCGTAGTCCTCGAGGTCGAACCCGAAAAGCGGGAAGGACTCGATGAAGGAGCCGCGGCCGAGGATCGCCTCGGCGCGGCCTGAGGAGACGGCGTCGAGTGTGGCGAAGCGCTGGAAGACACGGACGGGGTCGTCGGAGGAGAGCACCGTGACGGCGGAGCCGAGGCGCACGTTCTCGGTCTTCGCCGCGATCGCGGAGAGGACCACCTCGGGCGCGGAGACTGCGAAGTCCTTGCGGTGGTGCTCGCCGACGTCGAAGGAGTGCAGGCCGACCTGGTCGGCGAGGACTCCCTCCTCGACGACCTCCCGGATCACCTGGGCCTCGGACTTCGGGGCGCCGTCGGGCCCGAGGCCCACGTCGCCGAAGGTGTTCAGGCCGAGGAGGACAGGAGGCTTCTCACTGGTTCCATGCATATGCATTCAAACTCCGCGGGTGCCCCGTCCATTCCCGGCTCAGGAGTCCTTGAGCCAGCCGGCGATCTCGGGGGCCCAGTAGGTGAGGACCATGTTCGCGCCGGCGCGGCGGATGCCGAGGACGGACTCGAGGATCGAGGAGCGCCGGTCGATCCACCCGTTGGCGGCGGCCGCCTCGATCATGGAGTACTCCCCCGAGATCTGGTACGCGGCCACGGGCACGGGGCTCATGGCCGCGACATCGGCCAGGATGTCGAGGTAGCTCATGGCGGGCTTGACCATGAGCATGTCGGCGCCCTCCTCGAGGTCCAGTTCGACCTCGAGGAGCGCCTCGCGGCGGTTCGCGGCGTCCATCTGGTAGGTGCGGCGGTCGCCCTTGAGCTGGGAGTCCACAGCCTCGCGGAAGGGTCCGTAGAACGGGGAGGCGTACTTGGCGGCGTAGGCGAGGATCGCCACGTCCTGCCGGCCGGCGGCGTCGAGCGCCTGCCGGATCACGCCGACCTGGCCGTCCATCATGCCGGAGGGGCCGAGGACGTGGGCTCCGGCCTCGGCCTGGGCCACGGCCATGCGGCCGTAGATCTCGAGCGTCGCGTCGTTGTCCACCCGGCCCTCGGAGTCGAGGACGCCGCAGTGGCCGTGGTCGGTGAACTCGTCGAGGCAGACGTCGCTCATCACCACGAGCGAGTCGCCCACCTCCTCGCGGACGGCGCGGATCCCGGCGTTGAGCACGCCGTCGGGGTCGAGGGACGCGGAGCCCTCGGCGTCGCGCTCCTCGGGCACGCCGAAGAGCATGATGCCGCCGAGGCCGAGCTCGGCCGCCTCGGCGGCGGCGCGCCGCAGCGAGTCCATGGTGTGCTGGACGACGCCGGGCATCGCCTGGATCGGCGACGGTTCGGAGAGCCCCTCGCGGACGAAGGCGGGGAGGATGAGCTCGGCGGGGTGCAGGCGCGTCTCCGCGACGAGCCGGCGCAGGGCCGGGGTCTGGCGCAGTCGGCGCGGGCGGTGGGTCGGGAAGCCCATGGTGTCTCCTTCGTGGGTCAGCGGTACAGCGAGCGCGCCACCGCCTCCGCGATCCCCTCCGGGGTGGGGGTCGCGGCGGTTGCGCCGACGGCGAGGCCGAGGGCGCGCAGTTCTGCGGCGGTCGGCTCGCCGATCGCGATGAGCTGGACCGCATCGAGCGGGCGCAGCGTCTCGTGGATCCTCCTGGCGGCGCTCGGCGAGGCGGCGACGACGGCGTCGATCCGGCCCGCGGCGAGCTCGCCGTTGGCTTCGTGGGGGGTGAGGACGACGCCGGGCGCCTCCTCGGCGGGCCCGTCGCCTTCGCTGGCGGCCGCCGCCAGCACCGCGGTGAGGCGCCGGGCCGGGTCGGCGGGATAGTCGACGGTCCGGTAGGCGATGACGGTCTCCACCGGCCAGCCCCGCGCGGCGACGCCCTCGGCGAGCGTGGGCGCGGCGAGGTTGCTCTGCGGAATGAGGACCCGCCCGGCGCCTGCGCCGTCGCCGTGCGGTGGCCAGAGCTCCACGAGCCCTTCGGCGGACTGCTTCCCGGTGGGAGCGAGGTCCACGCGGAGCCCCTCGGCCTCGAGGACGCGGCGGGAGCTGGGCCCGATGGTCGCGACCCGCACCGCGCCCGGGACGAGCTGCGCGAGCGTGGTGCCGCGGAGGGCCGCGGCCTCCTTGAGCGCCCGCACCGTGGTGATGCTCGAGATGGCGAGCCAGCCGTACTCCCCCGCCCCGAGCCGGTCGAGGGCCGAGGCGAGGGCCGCTGGATCGTCGGCGCGCTCGAAGTCGATGACGGGGAGCAGGAGCGGCTCGGCGCCGGCCCGGGCCAGCGCGCGCGCCATGGCCCCGGCCCGGTCGGGGCTGCGGGTCAGCAGCACCCGCCGGCCGGCGAGCGCCGGGCCGGCCGCTCCCTCCGGCGCCATCAGGCGCCCAGGTCCGCGAACTCCGCGGCGCCCTGCTCGAGCAGCTGTTCCGCGAGCTCGACTCCGAGCAGCGTCGCCCCGACCTCGGTGAGTCCGTCCGTGGCGCGGGCCAGCCGCAGGGACTTGGTGCCGTCCACCGCGCAGACGATCGCCTCGAGGTGCAGCATGCTGCCCTTGCGGCGCGCGAACGCCCCGACCGGGGCCGCGCAGCCGGCCTCGAGGCGGGCCAGGAGCGCGCGTTCCGCGGTCACGGCGAGGCGGGTGTCGGCGTCGTCGATCGCGGCGAGCGCCTGGGCGAGCACCCCTTGGGCGGTCGCGGCGCCCCCGTGGGCGGGTCTCTCGGGAGCATCCGTGGTCCGGCACTCGACCGCGAGGGCGCCCTGGCCGGGCGCGGGGAGCATGGTGTCGGGCTCGAAGTACTCCGTCACCACCTCCGTGCGGCCGAGCCGTGCGAGGCCGGCCGCGGCGAGGACGACCGCGTCGAGGTCGCCCGGCGCATCGGGCGCATTCCCGGGGAGGCCCGGGACGCGGCCGAGGCGCGTGTCCACGTTGCCGCGGATGTCGAGGACCTCGAGGTCCGGGCGCAGCGCGCGCAGCTGGGCGGCGCGCCGCGGCGACCCGGTGCCGACCTTCGACCCGGCCGGGAGCCGGTCGAGGGTGAGGCCGTCGCGCGCGCACAGCACGTCGCGTACGTCGGCGCGGACGGGGATCGCTGCGACGGAGAGCCCGGGCTCGCCCGTGGTCGGCAGGTCCTTGAGCGAGTGGATGGCCACGTCGCAGCGGTCACCCAGGAGCGCCTCGCGCAGGGCCGTCACGAACACTCCCGTCCCGCCGAGCGAGGCGAGCGAGCCGGTCTTGACGTCGCCCTCGGTGCGGATGCGCACGAGCTCGGTGGAGAAGCCGCCCACCGCAGCGAGCAGGTCCGCGGTCTGCTGCGACTGGGTCAGGGCCAGCGCGCTCCCGCGGGTTCCGATGCGGACTGGCATGTCAGATTCCCGCGCCCTCTTCGGCGATGACCGGCTTGTCCGCGCGGAAGTTCGCGCAGCAGCCGGGCCGGCAGACGTCGTACCAGGGGCCGAGGTCGCTCACGTGCGGACGGTCGGCCACGGTTCCCTGGGCCATCCGCTCGCGGAGGAGTTCCACGAGCCCGGCCACGAAGTCCCGGTGCACGCCCGGGGTCGGGACGCGGACGGCCTCGATGCCGAGCTCGGTGCAGGTCTCGAGGGCCTCGGTGTCGAGGTCCCAGGCCACCTCCATGTGGTCGCTCACGAACCCGAGGGGGACGATCACGATGCCCTTGACCCCGGCCGCGCCGTCCTCGCCGCCGGCGATCGCGTTGATGTGGTCGTTGATGTCCGGCTCGAGCCACGGGATGTGCGGCGCTCCCGAGCGGGACTGGTAGACGAGGTCCCACTTCACGTCCGCGGCACCGACGGCGGCCATGACCGCCCGGGCGTTGGCGAGGTGCTGGGCCACGTACGCCGAGCCCCCCTCGAACGTGCGCGGCTCGCCCCCGGACCGGCCGGCCGCCTCGGCGTCGCGGGTCGGAATGGAATGCGTGGAGAACAGGACGCGGATCTCGCCGTCGCGCGAGCCGTCGGGGGCGCCGAGGGCCTCGCGCACCTGCTGGAGCCCGGCCGCGGTGCCCTCGACGAACGGGGCCACGAAGCCGGGGTGGTCGAAGTACTGGCGGATCTTGTCGACCCGGAGGCGGCCGGCGAGGCCGGTCTCGGTCAGCGCCACGCCGATGTCCTCGCGGTACTGCCGGCAGCTCGAGTAGCACGAGTAGACGCTCGTGGTGAGCATGAGGACCTTGCGGTGCCCGGCGTCGTAGATCTCCTGGAGCGTCTGCGGAATGTACGGGTCCCAGTTGCGGTTGCCCCAGTACACCGGCACGCCGATCCCCTGGGCGGCCAGCTCAGCCTCGAGCGCGGCCTTGAGCTCGCGGTTCTGGGCGTTGATCGGGCTGATGCCGCCGAAGGCGCGGTAGTGGTGGCTGACCTCCTCGAGGCGCTCGTCAGGGATCCCGCGCCCGCGCGTGACGTTGCGCAGGAACGGGATGACGTCGTCCTGGCCCTCGGGGCCGCCGAAGGAGGCCAGCAGGATGGCGTCGTACTCGGCCGGGGCGGCGCGGCCGGCCTCGGTGACGGGGTTGACAGCGGTGCTGGCAACGAGCGGTGCGGCGGCGCCGTCGACCGCGATCTCGAGCGTCGCGGCGGGCTCGGTGCTCACGCGAGCACCTCCGCGATCTCGGCCGCGGAAATGCGGCGGCCCGTGTAGAACGGGACCTCTTCGCGGACGTGGTTGCGGGCGTCGGTGTAGCGCAGGTGGCGCATCATGTCGACGAGGTCCACGAGCTCGGGGGCCTCGAGGGCGAGCAGCCACTCCCAGTCGCCGAGCGCGAAGGCGGAGACGGTGTTGGACAGGACCTGCGGGAAGTCGCGGCCGAGCATGCCGTGGTCGCGGAGCATGCGGGCGCGCTCGTCGGCGGGGAGCAGGTACCACTCGTAGGAGCGGACGAACGGGTACACGGTCAGCCACGTGCTCGGCTCGACCCCGCGGGAGAACGCGGGGGTGTGCCCCTTGGCGAACTCGGCCTCGCGGTGCACGCCCATCGCGGACCATGCGATCTCTGTGCCGTCGAAGAGCTCGCTGCGGCGGATGTCGCGGACGCCCTGCTGGAGCGCCTCGGGCTGGGGGCCGTGGAGCCACACCATGATGTCGGCGTCGGCGCGCATCGCGGACACGTCGTAGGTGCCGCGGACGGTCACGCCGGCGGACGCGAGGCGCGCCACGAGCGACTCGAACTCGGTCACGGCGCTTCCGGCGGGCGCGGCAGCGCCCGGGACGCGGCGGAACACGGTCCAGAGGGTGAAGAACTGCTGCACTGCAGCGTCACCCTCGCCGGCGGCTTTGGTGACAGATTCGACGGATGTGTGGCTCATGGTGACCAGTGTGCTCCTTCGGGCGGACCAAATCGAATTCAGATGTTCTACAGGGTGTAGAAGTGATGAACGTCACGCGGACGGGCGTTGTTCCGGATCAGGGGATCCCACGGCGGCCGCGATCGCGGTGGCCTGGGCCCGCGCGTCGGGGACGACCGCGGCGAGGCCGTTCCCCGCGGCCCATCCGCCCACCACCGCGAGCCCGGGCTGGGCGGCGACGAGGCTCCGGATGGCCGCCACCCGGTCCCGGTGGCCGACCGTGGCGAACGGGAGCGCACCCTCCCACCGCACCACGTCCCAGCCGAGGACGTCGTCCGGGGAGATCGCTACGCCCAGGAGCGCCGATGCGTCCTGCACGGCCGCGGCGAACAGCTCGTCGTCGGTCTCGGGATCGGCCCCCGCCTCGGCGATCTGCGCCGGCGGGTCCCCGGCGCGGCCGTAGGAGAGGCGCACCACGTGCGTCCCCTCCCCCGCCCGCGCCGACAGCCAGTCCCACTTGGCGGTCGCGTGGGTCAGGGCCTTGGCTCCGATGCCCGGCACCTGCGGCGCCACGAGCACCCCGGTGCCGCGCGGCCGAGCGTCGAGCGCCGGGCAGTCGAGGACGAGCGTCACGAGCTTGACCTCGGGCCCGGGCACCGGCTCGTGCCCCGCGAGCGCCGGGACGGCGTCGGAGAGGAGCTCGACGGCGGCGGGGCCACCGAGCGCGACCACCACGACGTCCGCCTCGTAGAGCTGCTCGGGACGTGCGGGGACGTCCTCCGGGCCCTCGGACGCCGGGGCGACAGCGCCCACGCGCCACCGCGGCGCGCCGTCGTCGCCCGCGGAGCGCTCCAGCCGGTCCACGCGCTGGCCGAGGACGAGGCGCACGCCGTCGGCCTCGAGCCTCTGCACCAGTGCCTGGACCACCCGGTGGAGGCCTCCGCTGACCCCCGCGACCGCGGAGCCGGCCTTCTGCCCGCGCGATGCCCCGCGCTGGGCCGCGACGGCCGCGGCGAGGGAACCCTTCTCGGCCATGAGTCGGCGGAGGCCCGGGGCGACCATGTCGGCGTCGAGCATCGCCGGATCCGCGGAGTGGACGCCGCCCACGACGGGGGCCACGAGCCGGTCGAGGACGCGACGGCCCATTCTGGCCCGCACGAGGTCGGCCACGCTCACCTGCCGGGCCTGCCCGCCTACAGGCAGCCAGCGGTCCAGCGAGGCACGCACGGACCCCGGAAGCCCCAGCGCCCGGCGGACCTCCGGGTCCCAGGGGTTCGCGGGGATGCCGAGGACCCCGGTCTTGGGCAGTTCGCTCGGACCGTCCGGCAGCAGGACCCATGCGCCGGCAGGGTGCGGCGGCACGATGTCGTCGCCGAGCCCGATCTCCTGGACGAGGGTGCGGACCGCATCGGTGCGCGTGGCGAAGGACTCCGCCCCGCTGTCCAGCGTCAGGCCGGCCACCTCGTGCGCCCCGATGCAGCCTCCCCAGCGGCCGCTCGCCTCGAGCACGGTCACCTCGAGCCCCGCGCGCCGCAGCTCGAGCGCGGCCACGAGGCCGGAGATGCCGCCCCCGGCCACGAGGGCCCGGGCCCAGGGTGTGGTGCTGCCGCCGGGACCGCCGCTGCCGGACATCAGTAGGTGATCGAGTGGACGAGCTCGACCACGCGGGTCAGGACGTCGGGGTCCGTCTCCGGGGGGACGCCGTGGCCGAGGTTGACCACGTGGCCGGGGGCCGAGGCCCCTCCCTTCACGACCTCGCGCACGTGTGCCTCGAGGGTGTTCCAGGGCGCGGCCAGCAGCGCGGGGTCGATGTTGCCCTGGAGCACCACGCGGCCGCCGAGCCGGCGGTTGGCCTCGTGCAGCGGCAGCCGGTAGTCGACGCCGACCACGTCGACGCCCACCTCGTACATCGCGCCCAGCAGCTCGGACGTGCCGGTGCCGAAGTGGACCAGGGGCGCACCGAGGTCGCGCACCTGGTCGAGCGCCTGGGAGGAGTACGGCGCGACGAAGCGGCGGTAGTCCTCGAGTCCGAGCGAGCCCGCCCAGGAGTCGAACAGCTGCCCCGCCGAGGCGCCGGCCTCGATCTGGGCCCGCAGGAAGCGTCCGGAAGCGTCCGCGGTCCACGCCATGAGCGCGGCCCACGTTCCCGGATCGCCGTGCATCATGGTGCGGGGCCCGAGGTGGTCCCGCGACGGGCGCCCCTCGACCATGTAGGCCGCGACGGTGAACGGTGCACCCGCGAAGCCGATGAGCGGCGTGGTCCCGAGCTCGTCCACGGTGAGGCGGACGGCCTCGCGGATCGGCTCGAGCGCCGCGTCGGTGAGCCGCGGGAGGGCGGCGACGTCCGCCTCGGTGCGGACGGGGTGTGCCAGGACGGGGCCCACACCGGGGACGATGTCCACGTCCACGCCGGCGAGCTTGAGCGGGATGACGATGTCCGAGAAGAAGATCCCGGCGTCGACGTCGTGCCGGCGCACGGGCTGGAGCGTGATCTCGGCAGCGAGCTCGGGCCGCAGGCAGGACTCGAGCATGCCCACGCCCTCGCGGGCCTTGCGGTACTCGGGCAGCGAGCGGCCGGCCTGGCGCATGAACCAGACGGGCTTCCGGCTCGGCCGGCCCCCGCGGTATGCCGTGATGAGCGGCGACTGCGCCGTCCGTCCGTCCTTGAGCGGGTGGTCTGGGCTGAGTGTCATGGGCCGATTCTCTCAAACGCCTCCAAGCCCCTTGGCGACACGCTGTCACAGGAGTGTGCTGCAGGCTACGTTTTCTACATCCGAGCGAAAAGCTATGATGGCAGGGCTGTGGTTGTTTTCTCCCTCACGGCGACTCACGCCGACACCGACCTTGAGACCGTTGCCCAATTGAGCACCGGCGCTACCGCCGTGGCCGCAGGCGCTGCCTCCTCCCCCGCCCTCGAGGGCGCCGTGGTGCTGGCCACCTGCAACCGCTACGAGATCTACGCGGAGGCGGCGAGCCATGACGACGTCGAGGCCGCGCGCTCGGCGATCATCTCCGAGATCAGCGCGCGCAGCGGCATCGCCGAGGACCGCGTGTCCCGGGCGTTCGCCCTCGCCCAGGGGCGGGACGTGACCCGCCACCTCTTCTCCGTCAGCTCCGGCCTCGATTCCGCGGTGGTGGGCGAGCGCGAGATCGCCGGCCAGGTCCGCCGGGCCCTCATCTCGGCCCAGGAGCAGGGAACCGCCAGCCCGGCCCTCGTGCGCCTGTTCCAGAATGCCTCCAAGACGGCCAAGGAGGTCGGCACCCAGACGGCCCTCGGCAGCCGTGGCCTGTCCATCGTCTCCGTCGCGCTCGACCTCGCCGAGGACCTCGCCGAGGAGCGCGCCTGGGACGGAAAGAAGGCGGTGCTCTTCGGCACCGGCGCCTACGCCGGGGCCACCATGGCCCTGCTGAAGGAGCGCGGCGTCGCCCAGGTGTCGGTCTACTCCTCGTCGGGCCGCGCCCGCGAGTTCGCGGCGGCCCGCGGCGGCGTCGCCGTGAGCGCGAGCGGCCTCCCGCAGGCCATTGCGGAGGCGGATGTGCTCATCGGCTGCAGCGGCTCGGACAACCCCATGGAAGCGGTCGAGCTCGCTGCCATCCGCGACGACTCGCCGCAGCAGCTCATCGTGATCGACCTCGCGCTCACCCACGACTTCGACCCGGGCGTGGGCACGCTCGACAGCGTGGAGCTGATCACGCTCGAGTCCGTCCGTCTCGCGGCACCCGAGGAGCAGGCCGAGTCCCTGGCCCAGGCCAGCGCGATCGTCTCCGCTGCAGCCTCGGACTTCGAGGCCGAGCGCCAAGCCCGGCAGGCCGACGCAGCGATCGTGGCCCTGCGCCGTCACACGATGGCGGTGCTCGACGCCGAGATCGAGAAGGTGCGCGCGCGCCACGGCTGCACGGCGGCCGCAGAGGAAGTCGAGTTCGCGATGCGCCGCATGGTCAAGCAGCTCCTCCATACCCCGACCGTCCGGGCCAAGCAGCTCGCCGCCGAGGGCCGCGAGAGCGAGTACCTCGCGGCGCTCGAGGCGCTCTACGGCATCAGCGTGGCCATCCCGGGCATGGTGGCCCCGGCCCAGGGGGCCGGCCGGACTGCGGGTGGCGTGTCCGCCGACGCCGACTGCCCCGTGGACCACACGCGCGCCGTCTGATCCGCCTCCCCCGGGACACCGGCCCGCGCCCCCAGCGGGCCAGCCCCCTCCCTCAGTAGACCGGCTTCTCCGGCTCGATCTCGCGCACCCAGGCGAGCACTCCGCCGTCGAGATGGCGGACCTGGGAGAATCCCGCGTCGACGGCGGCGGCCAGAACGCTCGCCGACCGCACCCCGCCCTTGCAGTGGAAGACGACCTCACGGTCCCGCGGCACCTCGCCCCAGGCCTCGCCGGAGAGCAGCCGCCCCTGCGGGATGAGCCGGGCGCCGGGAATGGACACGATGGACGCCTCGCCCGGCTCGCGGACGTCGATGAGCTCGAAGTCCCGCAGCCCCGCCTCGCGGGCCGCCAGCATCGTCGCCAGCTGCCCCGCGGTCACGGTGCGCTCAGTTCCGGGGTCGGCGGCGGGGGCGACCCCGCAGAAGGCCTCATAGTCCGTCAGCTCGGTGACCGGTGCGGCGTCAGGATCCTTCGCGACCCGGATCTCGCGCCATGTCGCGGTGAGCGCGTCGTAGAGCTGGACGCGCCCGAGGAGCGTCGTGCCGACCCCGGTGATGAGCTTGACGGCCTCGGTGACCATGGAGGCGCCGATCGCGGCGCACAGCATGCCGAACACGCCGCCCTCGCCGCAGGAGGGCACCGAGCCGGCAGGCGGAGGCTCGGGGAAGACGTCGCGGTAGGTCGGCCCGTACTCGGCCCAGAACACGCTCACCTGTCCGTCGAAGCGGAAGATCGAGCCCCAGACATAGGGCTTGCCGAGGATCGCGGCGGCGTCGTTCACGAGGTAGCGCGTCGCGAAGTTGTCGGTGCCGTCGAGGATGAGGTCATAATCGGCGAAGACCTCGAGGGCGTTCGAGGAGTCGAGGTGGACCTCGTGGAGGCGCACGTCCACGTGGGGGTTTAGCTCGAGGATGGCGTCCCGCGCCGACTCGGCCTTCGGACGGCCCACCCCGGAGACGCCGTGGATGACCTGGCGCTGCAGGTTGGACAGCTCGACGGTGTCGTCGTCGACGATCCCGAGGGTCCCCACACCGGCGGCGGCGAGGTAGAGCAGCGCGGGCGAGCCCAGGCCCCCGGCCCCCATCACGAGGACCTTGGCGTTCTTGAGGCGCCGCTGCCCGATCTCGCCGATCTCCGGGATGATGACGTGGCGCGAGTAGCGCTGCACTTCCTCGGGGGTGAGCTCCGCGGCCGGCTCGACGAGCGGTGGAAGGATCGGTGACTGCGAGATGGCCATGGCTCCAATCTAGGCCCGATCCCGGGTGCGCACCCAGCCGCGCCCGGGCGGTGGAACGGCCATGGATTCGGCGCTGGGTGATGACCGCCGGGTAGAGTGGGACTACCGTTTGGGCCACGCTCCACAGGCCCGAGCCCCCGGAAAGGCGTCTGAAGTGAGTACCGAACCGCGAGCCACGACCCCGCGCTCGCCCCGAATGCCACGCGACGAGCGGCGTGCCCAGCTCCTGTCAGCCGCCCTCGAGGTCTTCGCGGCCAACGGCTACCACGGAGCCGCCATGGACGAGATCGCCGAGACCGCGCAGGTCAGCAAGCCCGTCCTGTACCAGCACTTCCCGTCGAAGCGGGACCTGTACATCGCCCTGCTGGACAGCCATCTGGGCACGCTCACCGAGCTCATGCGGGCCGCGCTGGATTCCACCACCGACAACCGCGAACGCGTCAACGCGGTGATCCGCGCCTACTTCGACTTCATCGCCGCCGACGACCAGGCCCACCGCCTCGTCTTCCAGTCGGACCTCGTCAACGACCCGGACGTGGCCTCACGCCTCGAGACGTTCAACCGGGGATTCTCGGAGGCCATCGCCGAGGTCATCGCCTCGGACACCAAGCTCCCGCTGCTCGAGGCCCAGCTCCTCGGCCGCGGCCTCGCGGGGCTGGCCCAGGTGAGCGCGAGGTACTGGCTCGAGAAGTCGTCCTCCCTCGACATCGACGTGGCGGCCGACCTCGTGTCGCGGCTCGTGTGGAAGGGGATCTCGCGCTTCCCCAAAGAGGCCTAAGGTACTCATAGGGAACCGTCGCCGGACCGCTGTGCCGGTCCGGTTCCGTTTCAGCCTTCACCGACACAAGGAGTCACGTGGAAATCAAGATCGGCATCCAGAACATCGGCCGCGAGATCGTCCTCGAGTCGACCAAGGACGCGGACGAGGTCGCAAAGCTCGTCGCCGAGGCCCTCGCTGACGGCAAGCAGCTGCGGCTCGAAGACGAGAAGGGCCGCCAGGTGATCGTGCCGTCCGCTGTGATCGGCTACGTGGAGCTTGGCGCGCAGGAGCCGCGCCGCGTGGGCTTCGGCGCCCTCTGACCCCGTGGAGACGGTCTGGTCGCTCGTCATCGTGATCCTCGTGGTGGCTGCCGCGGGCTTCATCGCCTGGGCCGTCGACCGCCACCACGAGGCCTACGGGATCATGCTCCCGGTCGGCGCCGCTGTTGCCGCTGCCTGCCTGGTGTGGATCATCCTCATCCTCGCGGGGACGGGCTACATCGCGGGCCTGACGTGGATGCCGTGGGTGCTTCCCATGGCGGTCGGGATCGCCGCGGCGGTCTGCGTGCCGCTGATCCTTGGCCGTCGCCGCACGAGGCGCGACATCGTGACCCTCACGGAGATCCTCCGGCGGGGCTGAACCGGCCGCGCAAAGGCGCGGACGACGGCGGGTGGTCGCCATCCGCCGTCGTCCGCGCCTTCTCTCTGTCCCGGGGCCAGCCGATGCTGGGTCCGGGCGGGAGGACAGCCCACGCCGCGTGCGCAAGGCCATGGACCTGAGGGAGTCAGTCGCCTAGAATAGAACATATCTTCGAATGAAGGCGGTCGGCCGAGCGGGGGGGGTGGCGCGGTGGGTGCGGTGGTGGAGCTGGGTTTCGCGTCGCGGTTCCCCGATGTCCTCGCGGGTGGCCTGGAACTGGCCGCCAAGGCCCTGGACCAGCCGGGAGGGACCGCCCGGGCGCTGCAGGCACTGGCCGACTTCGATGCCTACAGCGCGGCCCTCCGCGCGGTGCTGGTCGATCGGCTCGCCGCCGAGATCGCCGAGGAGCCCCTCGAGGGCCGCCACGGCCAGCCCACGCGCCTCGGCGGGAACATCGCCCACGCCGTCGCAGTCTCCGAGCTCGCAGCCCTGCAGGGCACGTCCGAGCACACTGCTGCGCGGGCGCTGAACTTCTCCACCGCGCTGGTCAACACCCACCCGGCCGTGCACGAGGCCCTCGCCTCCGGAGACATCACCGAGGCCCACGCCCGCGCCGTCATCGACCAGGCCGCCACCCTGCCCCAGCACGCCGCCGAGCCCTACGCCCTCGAGGCCCTCGCCCGTGTCCGCACCCGCAAGGGCCGCCTTCGCACCCCGGGCGAGTTCCGCGCCGTCGCCCGCGACCTGCGCGAGCGCCTCCACCCCGACTCCATGACCCACCGCCGCGCCGCGGCCCGCGAGGACCGCAGGGTCTGGCTGCAGACCGAAGACGACGGCCTGTGCACCTTGTCCGCGCTCCTCCCCGCCGAGACCGCCGCCGAGATGTACGGGCGCCTCGACGCACTCGCCCGCACCACCCGGGCCCGCGCCGGCGACCACCGCGACCGCCAGGATGGACGGACCCTTGCCCAGCTCCGCGCGGACGCACTGGCCCACCTCGTGCTCACGGACGGCGTCCGCACCGACCGGCAGTGGCTGGCCGCAAAGTCGCCGGCCACCGTGCCGTTCCCAGAGGAGCTGCTCGCCGGGGTCAAGGCTGAGATCGTCGTCCACATCCCGGCCGCGGTCGCCCTCGGCGCCTCGGACGCCCCCGCGTTCCTGGACGGCCAGGGACCGATCGACCCGGCCACCGCCCGCGCGCTCGCCGCCGCCGCGCCTACGTGGCAGCGCCTCTTCACCGACGCCGAGGGCACACCCCTCGCCCTCGGCCGCACTGCCTACCGGCCGCCAGCAGGGCTGCGGCGCTTCCTCGAATACCGCGACGGTGCCTGCCGCGTCCCCGGCTGCACCCGCCCCGCCCGCACCGCTGAGGCCGACCACACGACGGAGTGGCAGGACGGCGGCGCCACCGATGCGGCCAACCTCGCCCTCCTGTGTTCCCGGCACCATGCCCTCAAATCCCTCGCCCTCCACCGTCTCACCCGCGAGCGGACCACCGGGGACGCCGATGGCACAGACGGCACAGGCACGCCCGCGCCCCCGCTAATCTGGACCACGTTCCTCGGCCGGGCTCTCCCCGCCGAGCCCCTCGACGGCGACCACGTCCTTGCCCCCAGGGCCACCGACCACCCACCACGGGGATCATGGGGCGAGCCAGCAACGGGCGGGGAACCACCGGGCACTCCGGTCTACAGCGCGGATGTTGCGGTGCGGGAGGAATCACCTCCGCCGTTTTGAGCGCCGAACTGCGCTACGCCTACGAGCCCGCGGGGTCCTGTGGGAGCCGTTCGGGCTGGGCGACGGCGTCGAGGGCCGCAGCGCGGAGGGTGCAGCGGTGCGCGGCCTCGACGTCCCGCGCGGTGACCACCGAGCCGGCGTCGTGACTGCTGAAGCGCAGGATGACGCGGTTGTAGCGCCAGTCCAGGTCCGGGTGGTGGTTGAGTTCCTCGGCGACCTCACCGACCGCGGCGATGAGCGCGAGCGCCTCCGCGGCGCTCGGCAGCCTGTACACGGTGGCCAGAGCACCGTCCACATGGCGCCAGTCGGTGAGGCGCCCCAGCTCGTCCCGGATCTGTTCTTCGGTCAACGGCTCGCGTGCCATGGAAGTCAGGGTAGGCCCGGCAGCCGTCCGGCGGAACTGCTCAGAGGAACTGCGCGCGCCCCTCCATCGGGCTCGAGGCCAGGGCGTGCTCCCGCCTGGGGATGCGGCCGGCCTTCGAGGCGAGGCGCCCGGCCGCCACTGCGTGGCGGAAGGCCATAGCCATGCGGACGGGGTCCTGCGCCCGGGTCACCGCGGTGGCCAGGAGCACGGCGTCGCACCCGAGTTCCATGGCGAGCGCGGCGTCGGAGGCGGTCCCGATGCCCGCATCGAGGACCACGGGCACCCCGGCACGGGCCACGATGAGCTCGATGTTGTGGGGATTGAGGATGCCCAATCCGGTCCCGATCGGGGCCCCGAGCGGCATCACGGCCACCGCACCCAGCTGCTCGAGCCGTCGAGCGAGCACGGGATCGTCGTTGGTGTACGCGAACACCTTGAAGCCGCGGCCCACGAGCTGCTCGGTCGCATCGGCGAGCTCGATCGGATCGGGAAGGAGCGTGGTCTCGTCCGCAATGACCTCGAGCTTGACCCAGTCGGTCTCGAGCGCCTCGCGGGCGAGCTCGGCCGTGAGCACGGCGTCGCGCGCCGTGAAGCACCCAGCGGTGTTCGGCAGGACGCGGATCCCCCGCTCCACGAGCAGCTGGAAGAGGGACCCCTGCTCGGCGGGCGAGTAGCGGCGCATCGCCACGGTGGTCAGCTGGGTGCCGGACGCCTCCAGCGCCTCTCCCAGCCCGTCGAGGCTGGGGGCCCCGCCGGTGCCCATGATGAGCCGCGAGCCCAGGGGCACCCCGTCCACCACGAACGGGTCGTCGGCGAGCGCCGTGCTCTCCTGCTCGATGTGTGCCTGTGTCATCTCAGCCTCCCTGCATCGCTGTGACGAGCTCGACGGCGTCGCCCGCCGCGAGCGCGGTGGTCGCCCAGCTTCCGCGGGGCACCACCTCGGAATTGAGGGCGACGGCGACGCCGAGGCGGCCGCCGTCGGACGGCCTGCCGTTGTCCCCCAGGGCCCGGCCCGTCGTGGCGGACACGAGGGCCAGCACGGTGGAGGGCTGCGGGAGCTCCCGCGGTTCGCCGTTGACGGTGATGCGGTCTGTCGCCTGCATCAGCTGCCTCCTCTCTCTGCCGCCGAGGCGGCCGGGATCCTCGCGGGCTGCGAGGCGAATCTGTCGGGCCGGAACGCATCCCAGCGGGGGTCGGCGCGCCCCTCGAGGAGGCCGCGGCACACCGCGGCCGCGGCGGGCGTGAGGAGCACGCCGTGGCGGAAGAACCCGGTGGCCACGATGAGTCCGGGCACATTCCCGACCCGCCCGAGCAACGGCGCGTTGTCCGGCGTGCCCGGGCGCGCGCGGGCGGTGATCTCGGTCAGCTCGAGCTCGGCGACGGCGGGCACGAGGGCCTGGGCGTCGCGCAGCAGCTCGTAGACCCCGCCGGCGGAGACGGCATCGGAGCCGTCCTCGCGCTGGGTCGCCCCGACCACCACGGTCCCATCCTCGCGCGGGACCACGTAGACGGGACGCCCGCGCACGAGCCCGCGGACGGTCGCCGTGACGAGCGGGCGGAGGGCCTCGGGCACCCGCAGGCGCAGGATGTCCCCATAGACGGGCCGCAGCGGCAGCGGCACCGGCAGGCCGCCGAGGTCGCGCGCGCCCAGCCCGTTGGCCACGATCGTCTCGGCGGCGCGCAGCTCGCGGCCGTCCTCTAGCACCACGCCGGCCACCCGCCCGTCGTCCCACGCGAGCGAGGCCGCGCGGTCCGGCACGAGGGCGTCCTCGCCGAGGCGGCGGAGCAGGGCCGCGACGAGCCGCCGGGGATCGACCTGGTGGTCGGCCTCGATCGTGAAGGCTCCGGCCACCCCGGGCGCCAGGAGCGGCTCGGCCTTCCGCGCCTCGCGGACGGTGAGCGCCTGGACGGCCAGGCCGTGCGCCTCCTGGGCGGCCCTGAGGTCGGCGAAGGCCTGTCGGTCGGCGGCGTCGGCAGCGAGGCACAGCGTGGGGGTGGCCAGATAGCCGCAGTCGGGGCCGGCGGAGGCGGCGAACTGCTGCCACCGCTGGGCGGAGTCGAGTGTGAGGGCGAGGAGGTCCTCCTCCTGGTAGTGGTACTCGCTGACTGCGGCGAGCATGCCGGCGGCCGCGTAGCTCGCGCCGGTGCCGGGCGCGGGGTCCACGACGACGACCCGCCGGCCGGAGCGCGCGGCCTCCCAGGCGATGCCCAGGCCGACCACCCCGGCCCCGACGACGATGACGTCGGCCACCGCGCCCGGGATGCGCGCCGCCGCGGGCGCGTCCGTGCTCTCCATGGTTCCTTCCCTCCGCCGGCATGACCCGGATCAGGTGCAGCGGTCGGCTCTGGCCCTCTCAGCCCTGGCGCAGTTCACACTGGCGGGCTCCCGCAGTACTGGGCACTAGTCTAGTTCCATGCTCCTCGCCGACGCCCAGCTGTACGTGTGCACCGACGCCCGCAGGGACCGCGGCGACTTCGAGTCCTTCCTGGACGCCGCCTTCTCCGGCGGCGTTGACATCATCCAGCTGCGCGACAAGCAGATCGAGGCCGCCGAGGAGCTCGAGCACCTCGAGGTCCTGCGCGCCGTCGCCGAGCGGCACGGGAAGCTGTGGGCCGTGAACGACCGGGCGGACATCGCCCTGCTCTCCGGAGCGCCGGTGTTCCACGTCGGCCAGAAGGACCTCCCCCTCCCCGCGATCCGCCAGGTCGTGGACCCGTCCGTGCTCGTGGGCCTGTCCACCAACTCCCCCGAACTCGTCGACGCAGCCCTCGCCCATGCGCAGAGCCCCGAAGCGTCCGCCGGGGCGCGCCTCGACTACTTCTGCACGGGCCCGCTGTGGGCCACCCCCACCAAGCCGGGCCGGGCCGCCGTCGGCCTCGGGATCGTCGAGCACGCGGCGCGCCGCACCCGCGAAGCGGTCGAGTCCGGCCGCACGGCACTGCCGTGGTTCGCCATCGGCGGCATCGACCACCAGAACGTGGCGCAGGTCGTCGAGGCGGGCGCGAGCCGCGTCGTCGTCGTCCGCGCGATCACCGACGCCGACGACCCCGCCGGCGCGGCGGCCCGCCTCCGCGCCGAACTCCCCAGCCTCGCCCCCGCCGCACCCCTCGCATGACGACGATCGCGTACCAGGGCGAGCCCGGTGCCAACTCCCACATGGCAGCCCTCGAGGCCTATCCTGACGCCGCCACGCTGGCGTGCGCGACGTTCGAGGACGCGTTTGCGGCGGTCACCGGCGGCGAGGCCGACCTCGCGATGATCCCGATCGACAACACCGTCGCCGGACGCGTCGCGGACATCCACCTGCTCCTGCCGGACACCCCCCTGCAGATCGTCGGCGAGCACTTCCTCCGCATCCGCTTCAGCCTCCTGGGCATCCCCGGGGCGACGATCGGGGGCGCCCGGGAGGTGCACTCCCACGTGCACGCGCTGGCGCAGTGCCGCGGGTTCATCCGGGAGCACGGCCTCACACCCGTCGTGGCCGGAGACACGGCCGGCTCGGCGCGCGAGGTCGCCGAATGGGCTGACCCGGCCAAGCTGTCCATCGCCCCGCCGCTCGCGGCCGAGCGGTACGGGCTCACCGTCCTCGCGAGCGACATCGAGGACCAGCAGCACAACACGACGCGCTTCGTGGTCCTCGCCCCACCACGCGACTACCCGCAGGCCGACGGCTCCCAGTACGTGACCAGCTTCGTATTCCGGGTCCGCAACATCCCGGCGGCCCTCTACAAGGCACTCGGCGGGTTCGCGACCAACGGGGTCAACATGACCCGGCTCGAGAGCTACATGGTCGAGGGCAGGTTCGCGGCGACCATGTTCATGGTGGACGTCGAGGGCCACCCCGACGAGCCGGCGCTCGCCCGGGCGCTCGAGGAGCTCGAATTCTTCTCGACGCAGCTGCGCATCCTCGGCGTCTTCCCGGCCCACCCGCGGCGCTTCGGGCTCCACGAGGGCTAGTCGGGACGAGCAGGGACAGTCGGGACTAGGCTGGCGGCCATGGCGCACCACTCGCTGACCCCGAAGCCGGCCGGCCCCTCGGCCTGGGAGAAGGCAGAGGCCAGTGGCACCGCGCTCGCAGCGGCGTTCGCCGCCCTGCGGGAAGAGTTCAAGCTCGCCGACGCCTATCCCGCCGAGGCGCTCGCCGACGCCGAGGCGGCCATCGCCGCCCTCACGCTGCCGGCCGAGGACGCGACCGGGATCGAGTTCGTCACGATCGATCCGCCCACGTCCACCGACCTGGACCAGGCCGTCCACATCGAGCGCGACGGCGCGGGGTACCGGGTGCGCTACGCGATCGCGGATGTCCCCGCGTTCGTCCGGCCGGACGGTCCGCTCGACGCCGAGACGCGCCGCCGTGGCCAGACGATCTACGCCGCCGACGCGAAGGTGCCGCTGCATCCCCACGACATCTCGGACGACGCCGGCAGCCTCCTCGCGGACGAGGTCCGCGGCGCGTTCGTGTGGGACTTCAGCCTGGACGCGGACGGCGACGTGGCCGGCGTCGGCCTCGCCCGTGCCACGGTGCGCAGCCGGGCGAAGCTCAGCTACGCGGAGGTGCAGGAGCAGATCGACGCCGGGACCGCCGCCGAGCCGCTCCTGCTGCTGCGGGAGGTGGGCCTGAAGCGGGTCGAGCTCGAACGCCGCCGCGGGGGTGCAAGCCTGAACCTGCCGGAGCAGGAGATCGTCCCGGCGGAGGACGGCGGCTACCGGATCGACACGCGGGGGCCGCGGCCGGTCGAGGACTGGAACGCCCAGATCTCCCTCATGACCGGCATGGCCGCGGCGAGCCTGATGATCGAGGGCCGGATCGGGATCCTGCGCACCATGCCCGGACCGGACGAGAAGTCGCTGCGGCACTTCCGCCGCCAGACCCAGGCGCTCGGGGCTGCCTGGGACGGCTCCGTGCCCTACGGCGAGTACCTGCGCACGCTCGACGCCGCCCAGCCCCGCCACCTCGCGATCCTGCACGCCGCAGCGGCCCTCTTCCGCGGCGCGACCTACACCCCGTTCGACGGCGACGTGCCCGCCGAGCACCTGCAGGCCGCCATCGCGGCGCCCTACACGCACACGACCGCGCCGCTGCGCAGGCTCGTGGACCGGTTCGTGCTCGTCCTCTGCGAAGCGCTCGCGAACGGGCGCGACGTGCCGGAGTGGGTGCGCGCGGCCCTCCCCCGGCTGCCTGCCCTCATGGCGGCCTCGGACCAGCTCGCGGCGCGGGTGGAGCGGGCTTCGCTCGACCTCGTCGAGGCGGCCCTGCTCGTCACGGCGGTGGGGCAGGAGTTCGACGCCGTCGTGGTCTCGGGCTCCAAGCCTGCTTCCGGGAGCCCGGCCGTCCCGCGCAACGGCCGGCCCGACCAGCCGCTCGACCGGATCGCGAGCTCCCAGAACGGGCAGGAGCCCGCCCAGGCCCGGCCGTTCGGCACCGTCCAGCTCGCCGACCCGCCCGTGACGGCGCGGTGCGAGGGCGAGATGGAGTCGGGGACGACCGTGCGGGTGCGGCTGGTCCTGGCCGACGTGAGAGCGCGGAAGGTGCTGTTCGAGCTGGCGTGAGCGCGCTGGGCCTGCACCAGGGAGGCCGGCACCCGAGAAGTACCGGCCGTCCCTTCCTTGCGCGCGCGCAGTCCGCTTACACGCCTCCGACACTCCCGAGGAGGTTGTTGAGGATGTTCACCACGCCCTGGAGCCCGGTGCCGTTGTCCAGCAGGCCGGCGACGCTGCAGAGCAGGTTGCCGAGCAGGTTGCCGGGGCCGCGCTGGGCGGTGATGTTCAGGTTGACCTGGTTGAGGTCGACCACGAGGCCCAGCAGGTCCAGGTGCAGCGGCCCCAGCGTCAGGCTGAGGACGCTGCAGGTTCCGCCCGGGGCAGCGTTGGTCACGAGGGCCGTGGCCGTGGTGCTCACGGGCGTGGTGGCGCCTGTGGCGGCATTCGTCAGCGTGCCCGTGACCAGACCTTGGACCGCCAGCTGCCCATTCTGGTTCACGAACTGAGTCGGGGTGAAGGTGCCCGTCAGCGTGCCGACGGCGTTGCCGGCCGCGTCGGTCACCGTCTGGGTGACCAGCGACGCCGACGGTGCCTGCGCGGCTGTCGGTCCCGCGGCCGCCGGAGCGGCCGCCAGCGTCTGGGGGCGGGGGGCCGCGGCTGTCGCGGGCCCGGCAACCGAGACGAGGAGCCCGCCGGCCATGGCGGCCGTGACGAGCGGGGCAAGGATGCGTGTTCTCATGTCTACTGCTCCTGGAAATCGGTGGAGTTGATTGACTGGTACATCACATAAGCGTGAGTCGCATCTCTCCGGCTCACGCTCCCGCCGGTACCCGTGCCGCGCTCGCTCAACCATTCGGGACGGCGCCCACCCCGCGTCGAGGCCTCCGATTCACGGATGGGGCCTCCGGCGCGGTACCCTTGGACAGTTATTGGATGCCCGATCGTCCTGATGCGATCCTCTCTTCACCCGCCGGCCGGTGCCGGCACCTTGATAGCCCGCGATCGGCTTCCGCAGGATGGCCGGCGCGCGCTCCTGCTCCAGATGCCCCACGCAGTCATGGCTGTGGCGCTCTGTTGAGCGAGACCCGCTCGGGCCCCGATGGAGAGGGACCCCTTCCCTATGAACGAAGTCCACACGCATGAACTCCTGACCGACGACTCGGGAACCGAGACGATCGAGACCGAGGAGACCATCACCAACGACGCCCCCGTCCGCCAGGAGAGCCAGAAGACGTTCTCCGACTACGGAGTGGCCCCCGAGATCGCCCAGTCCCTCGCGGATGCCGGCATCCTCAACCCGTTCCCGATCCAGTCGATGACCCTCGGGGTGGCCCTCGCCGGCCACGACATCATCGGCCAGGCCAAGACCGGCACCGGCAAGACGCTCGGCTTCGGCATCCCCGCGCTCCAGCGCACGCTCCCGGTCGAGCACCCGGACTACGCGAAGCTCCCGGTTCCGGGCGCGCCCCAGGCCCTCGTGGTGGTCCCGACCCGTGAGCTCGCGGTGCAGGTGAGCAAGGACCTCCAGACGGCCAGCAAGCGCACCACGCTGCGCGTCGAGGTCATCTACGGCGGCCGCGCCTACGAGCCGCAGATCGAGGCCCTCCAGCGGGGCGTCGAGGTGGTGGTCGGCACCCCGGGCCGCCTCATCGACCTGCACCGCCAGCGCCACCTCAACCTCAAGAACGTCCGGATGATCGTCCTCGACGAGGCCGACGAGATGCTCGACCTCGGCTTCCTCCCGGACGTCGAGACGCTCATGGGCGCCGTCCCCGCGGTCCGCCAGACGCTCCTGTTCTCGGCCACGATGCCCGGCCCGGTCGTCGCGATGGCACGCCGCTACATGACCCAGCCCACGCACATCCGCGCCTCCGACCCGAACGACGACTCGGTGACCAAGAAGGACATCCGCCAGGTCATCTACCGCGCGCACCAGCTGGACAAGGACGAGGTCGTGGCCCGGATCCTGCAGGCCCAGGGCCGCGGGCGGACCATCATCTTCACGAAGACCAAGCGCACCGCCGCGAAGCTCTCCGAGGAGCTCATCGACCGCGGCTTCGCGGCCGCGGCAATCCACGGTGACCTCGGCCAGGGCGCCCGCGAGCAGGCCCTGCGGGCCTTCCGCCACGGCAAGGTGGACGTCCTCGTCGCGACCGACGTCGCCGCCCGCGGCATCGACGTCGAGGACGTCACGCACGTGATCAACTTCCAGTGCCCCGAGGACGAGAAGGCCTACCTCCACCGCGTGGGCCGCACCGGCCGCGCCGGCCACAAGGGCACCGCCGTCACGTTCGTCGACTGGGACGACGTCCCCCGCTGGACGCTCATCAACAAGGCGCTCGGCCTCGATGTGCCGGAACCGGTGGAGACGTACTCGTCCTCGCCGCACCTCTACACGGACCTGGACATCCCCGCGGGGACCAAGGGCCGCCTCCCGCGCAACAAGCGCGTGCTCGAGGGCCTCGCGGCCGAGAAGCTCGAGGACCTGGGCGAGCCGGGCGGGAAGAAGCGCTCCCGCGGCGGCAAGGACAGGCACGAGGACGCCGAGGGCCGCGGCCGCCGCGGCGGCAGGGGCCACGGCGCAGAGAAGGCCGAGAAGGCCACCGAGGCCAGCAGCAACGGCGACGCCGGCAGCGAGGGCGGCCGCCGCCGTCGCCGCGGCGTGGCCGAGGGCGCGCCCGAGGCTGCCGGCGCCCAGACCGCCGGCGCCCCGACCACCGGCGCCCGCGCCGAAGGCCGTGCCGAGGGCAGGAACGCCAAGTCTGCGGAGTCGGCGCGGCCCCGCCGCGAGTCGCCCGCCCTCGCGGTCCACCTCACGGACTCCGGCGACGGCGCGTCTGTGGACCGCGGCGTCGCGGCAGCCCGCCGCCGCCGCACGCGCCGCCGCAACGGCGAGGTGGTCGCCCGCACCGAGGCCGAGTAGGCCCCGTGGCGGCTGCCGCCCCTGCCGGGCCGTCCGGGGACCTGTGGTCCCCGGACGGCCCGGACCTCGTGGTCCACGGCGACAACGCCGCAGTGCTCCCGGGCCTGCCCGAGGGCTCCTTCACGATGGTCTACATCGACCCGCCGTTCAACACTGGCCGCCCGCAGAAGCGGCAGGAACTGAGCATGGTGCGCAGCGCGTCCGGGGACCGCATCGGGTTTTCGGGGCAGCGCTACGAGACCATCAAGGGCGCGCTGCACCGCTACGACGACGCCTTCAGCGACTACTGGGCGTTCCTCGAGCCGCGGCTCGTCGAGGCCTGGCGGCTGCTCGCGCCGGACGGCACGCTGTACCTGCACCTCGACTACCGCGAGGCGCACTACGCCAAGGTCATGCTGGATGCGATCTTCGGCCGGGACTGCTTCCTCAACGAGATCATCTGGGCCTACGACTACGGCGCCCGGACCAAGCGCCGGTGGCCCACGAAGCACGACAACGTGCTCGTCTACGTCAAGGACCCGGCCCGGTACCACTTCGACGCCGCCGAGGTGGACCGCGAGCCGTACATGGCTCCGGGCCTCGTCACGCCGGAGAAGCGCGAGCTCGGCAAGCTGCCCACCGACGTGTGGTGGCACACCATCGTCTCGCCCACCGGGAGGGAGAAGACGGGCTACCCGACGCAGAAGCCCGAGGGGCTCGTGCGGCGCATGGTGGCGGCGTCGAGCCGCCCGGGCGACTGGGTCCTCGACTTCTTCGCCGGCTCCGGCACCCTCGGTGCGGTCGCCCAGCGCCTCGGCCGCCGGTTCGTGTGCATCGACGCGAACCCGCAGGCCGTCGAGGTCATGGCGGGACGCCTCCCGTCCGCGCGGGTCGTCGCCGTTCCCGAGGGCACCGTCTAGCGCACGACGGCGGTGCCGCGCCCCTGGCGCTCTATCTCGCCGAGCGCCTCGGGCGTCGTCGTGAACTCGCCGAGCCGGTTGGGCTTGCCCGTGCCGTGGTAGTCGGACGAGCCCGTGACGAACAGGCCGTGCTCGGCCGCCAGCCCGAGCAGGAACGGGCGGCGGTCCTCCGGGTTGTCCCGGTGGTAGACCTCCAGCCCGGCCAGCCCGGCGTCGATCATGGCGCGGTAGACCGGCTCGCCGACCGTGCGTCCCCGCGCCGACGCCACCGGATGCGCGAACACCGGCACTCCCCCGGCGGCACGGATCAGGGAGACCGCCAGCGCCGGCTCGGGCGCGTAGTGCTGCACGAAGTACCGCGAGCGCGAGGAGAGGATCGTGGCGAACGCCTCGGTCCGGTCGCCGACCAGGCCCGCCGCAACCAGGGCGTCTGCGATGTGCGGCCGGCCCACCGTCGCTCCCGGCGCCACGTGCCGCGTGACGTCGTCCCACGAGAGCGGGTAGTCCTCGGCCAGCAGCGAGACCATGTGCTCGGCGCGGGAGAGCCGCGCGTCCCGGGCCTTGGTGACCTCGTCGAGGAGGCCCGGGTCAGCGGGATCGTGCAGGTAGCTCAGGACGTGGACGCTGATGCCCTCGGGGGTGCGGCACGAGACCTCCATGCCCGGCACGAGGGCCACCCCGAGGCGCCGCGCCGCAGCGGCCGCCTCCTGCCAGCCCGAGGTCGAGTCGTGGTCCGTGATCGCGAGGACGTCGATGCCGGCCTCCGCAGCCGCCGCCACGAGCTCCGCCGGGGCCTCCGTGCCGTCGGACACCGTCGAGTGGGCGTGCAGATCGATCCTCACGCCCCCACGATAGCCCGCGGACGGGCCTGCGGGCCTCTGGACAACGCGCACCCCAGTGGAAGAATGAAGAAGTGAATGTTTCAGATCCCGCAGTTCCAGATCCCACCGGCCAGCAGCAGGCGCAGCCGATCGACGACCGGGTGAACAACCGGTCCCAGCGGCCCACATCCGAGGCATTCAAGGCGTCCATGGCCTCCGGCTGGGCGCCGGCCGAGGGCTCCCTTCCCGGTCGGGACGCCGTCGCCGAGCACGCCGCCCGCCGCCGCCGCGCCATCTCCGACCGCTTCCCCGGCGAGCGGCTCGTGATCCCCGCAGGCCCGCTGAAGGTCCGCTCGAACGACACCGACTACCGCTTCCGCCCCCACTCCGCCTTCGCGCACCTGACCGGCCTGGGGGTAGACCACGAGCCCGACGCCGTGCTCATCCTCGAACCGGTCGACGAGGGAACGGGCGACGACGGCGGCCACCACAGTGCCACCCTGTACTTCCGCCCGCTCGCGGGGCGGGACACCGAGCAGTTCTACGCCGATGCCCGCTCCGGCGAGTTCTGGATCGGGGCGCGCCCCACCCTCGCCGAGCTCGAGGCCCGCCTGGGCATCGCCACCGCGCACCTCGACGGCCTGGAGGCGGCGCTGACCAAGGGCGTGGGTGCGCCCGCGATCGGCGGCATCTCGGTGCGCCTGGTCCGCAAGGTCCACGAGGACCTCGACGCCCTCGTGGACACCGCCCGCTACAACACGGCCCAGGACCCCGAGTCGCTGGACCTGTCCGTGTTCGATGCCCTCGACGACCAGCTCGCCGAGGCCCTGTCCGAGCTCCGCCTCGTCAAGGACGAGTGGGAGGTCGACCAGATGCGCGAGGCCGTCGCCGCGACGGCTGCCGGCTTCGAGGAGATCATCAGGGCCCTCCCCCGCGCCGTCGCCCACCGCCGGGGCGAGCGCGTGGTCGAGGGCGCGTTCTTCGCCAGGGCGCGCGAAGAGGGCAACGACCTCGGCTACGAGACGATCGCCGCCTCCGGGAACAACGCCACGGTGCTGCACTGGATCCGCAACAACGGCCCAGTACGCGAGGGCGAGCTGCTCCTGGTCGACGCCGGCGTCGAGGCCGAGTCGCTCTACACCGCGGACGTGACCCGCACGCTGCCGGTGAGCGGGACCTTCTCGGAGGTCCAGCGCCGCGTGTACCAGGCAGTCCTCGACGCCGCCGACGCCGCATTCGCCGCCGCGCAGCCAGGGGTGAAGTTCCGACAGGTCCACGCCGCGGCGATGGAGGTCCTGGCAGCGCGCCTCGAGGAGTGGGGCATCCTGCCCGTCTCGGCCCAGGAGGCGCTCTCGGACGCCGGGCAGCAGCACCGCCGGTGGATGCCGCACGGGACGAGCCACCACCTCGGCCTCGACGTGCACGACTGCGCCCAGGCCCGCCGCGAGCTCTACCTCGACGGCGAGCTCGCCCCCGGCATGGTGTTCACGATCGAGCCCGGCCTCTACTTCAAGGCCGAAGACCTCGCCATCCCGGCCGAGTACCGCGGGATCGGCGTGCGCATCGAGGACGACGTCCTCATGACCGCCGACGGCCCGGTCAACCTCAGCGCGGCACTCCCCCGCACACCCGGCGACGTCGAAGCCTGGATGGCCTCGCTGCGCTGACGTCGGCCGTCCCCCATGCAGCAGGGGCGCCGTCCGGATCATGACCCGGACGGCGCCCCTGCTGTCGATGCGCGGTGTACTGCGGGGGGCTACGCGCCCCGGTGGGTGTCGCCGTCGTGCCTCGGCTCCTCCTCGCCGGCGGCGGCCTCCCGCTCGCCCGCGGCCTCGTCGCCGCGGGGCTCGCCCTGGGCCGCATGCGCTCCGTGGGCCTCCTGCTCGCCCGCGCCGTAGCCGGGTGCAGTGCCCTGGTGCTGCTGAGTGTGCTCGGGCTCCACACGGATGCCGTACTGCGGCCGGCCGTCGGGCAGGTCGTGGATGCCCGGACGCGACTCGGGCGCGGGCTGGGGGGTCTGCTGCGCCGGGGGCTGGGTCTGCTGGCCCGCGGCCTGCCCGGCGTTCACCCCATACGGGTCGGTCCAGCCGGTGGGGCGCTTCGGTTCCCCCTCCTGCGGCGGCTGCCACTGCTGGCCGTACCCCTGGTCGCCGTAGCCCTGCTGGCCGTGGCCGCCCTGGCCCCAGTCCTGGCCGGAACCGCCGTGGCCGTAGCCCTGGTCGTACCCGCCGCCCTGGTGGTAGCCGCCCCCCTGGCTGTACCCGCCGCTGTGGCCCCACCCGCCGTGGGCCATCCCCTGCCCCATGGGCAGCTGCGCGAGGAGCCGGCGCGCCTCATGGGCCACCTCGTGGCCCACCACCACGTCGTAGTTGCTCGCGATGACCTGGCTCGTGGACGTGAAGTCCCGCTTGCCCCGCTGCATCGCGTAGGTCACGATCCCGAAGAGCATGAAGAAGGCGGCGCCCATGAGCACCGAGGTGATGATCGAGAAGTAGCTGCCGTTCGGGGTGAAGAAGGAGAGCAGCACGCCCACGAAGAGGCCGAACCACATGCCGCTGAGCGCGCCGTTGAGGGCGACCCGGGGGTAGCTCAGCCGCCCCGTCACCCGCTCGACGAGCTTGAGGTCGTTGCCGACGATGGCGACCAGCTCGACGGGGAACTGCTGGTCGGCGAGGTAGTCCACCGCCTTCTGCGCATCCAGATAGGAGGTATAGGAACCGACGGTTTCGCCCTGCGGGAGCGTGCGGGCCTCGTCAGTGGGCTTGGCGGAACCGAACATGTTGGACATGTCCCTATTCTTACCCGTCTTCCTCGGCGGCGTGCCGCTTTCCGCTCAGAGTGAGCGGTGAGATTGCTCTGGAGTAGATTAGACAGGTGAGTTCGACCCCCACGCGTGTCTTCGTCGCCAGGCTGCTCGGCCTCGACGTCTTCGACCCTGCAGGTGACAGGGTCGGACGGCTGCGCGACGTCGTCGTGATCCCCCGCGGCGGCCGCCCCCCGCAGGCGGTGGGCATCGTGGTCGAGGTGCCGGGCAAGCGACGGGTGTTCGTCCCGATGACGCGGGTGACGAGCATGGACCAGTCCCAGATCATCACGACAGGCCTGATCAACCTCCGCCGGTTCGAGCAGCGCGGGGCGGAGCAGCTCGTCCTGGGCGACATGTTCGACCGGCACGTGGTCCTCGTCGAGGACGGCAGCCAGGCGGCCATCGAGGACCTCGCGATGGACCAGCAGCGCAACGGCGACTGGCTCGTGAGCAAGCTCTTCGTGCGCCGTCTCCTCTCCGGCCGCGGCCTGCGGAGCCTCCGGCGCGGCGAGACGGTCCTCGTCGACTGGGAGGACACGCGGCACGCTGCCGGGCAGACCCGCGGCGCCACGCAGTTCCTGGCCACGCACGAGGACCTCAAGCCGGCGGACTTCGCGGACGCGATGCAGGAGATGAGCGACCAGCGCAGGTTCGAGGTCGTCTCCGAGCTCCAGGACGAGCGCCTCGCCGACGTGCTCCAGGAGCTCCCCGAGGACGACCAGGTGGAGATCCTCTCGGCCCTCGACGTCGAGCGCGCCGCCGACGTGCTCGAGGAGATGGACCCGGACGACGCCGCCGACCTCCTCGCCGACCTGCCCGCCGAGAAGGCCGAGGAGCTGCTCCAGCTCATGGAGCCCGAAGAGGCCGAGGACGTGCGCCGCCTGCTGCAGTACGACGAGGGCACCGCCGGGTCCGTCATGACGCCCGTGCCGGTGATCCTGCCCCCCGAGGCCACCGTGGCCGAGGCCCTGGCCCACGTGCGGCGCGAGGAGCTGAGCCCCGCCCTCGCCTCGGCCATCTTCATCTGCCGGCCCCCGCTCGAAACGCCGACCGGCCGCTACCTCGGGACGGTCCACATCCAGCAGCTCCTGCGCAGCGCTCCGCCCGAGCAGCTCGGCTCCATCGTGGACAAGAATCTCGAGCCCATCCACGACCTCGCGTCCATCAGCGAGGTCGCGCGCTCGATGGCCCAGTACAACCTCAATTCGATTGCCGTCGTCAACGGGGGCGGCCGTCTCGTGGGGGCGGTGACCGTCGATGACCTCCTCGATCACCTCCTGCCCGACGACTGGCGCGTGCACGAGGACGGCGAGCCCGTGAAGAAGTACGGAGGACGCTTTGGCTGAGCCCCGCAAGCTGCCAGGTCTGGACACTCCCCTCGAGCAGCGAAGCAGGCTCTTCCCCCGCCTCAGCCCCGACCCGGACGCGTTCGGCCGGTTCGCGGAGAACTTCGCGCGGTACATGGGCACGCCGCGCTTCCTGCTCTACATGACGCTGTTCTGCGTCGTCTGGTTGGGCTGGAACACCTTCGGGCCCGAGCAGTGGCAGTTCGACCCGAGGTCCCTGAACTACACGCTCCTGACACTGCTGCTCTCGCTGCAGGCCTCCTACGCGGCGCCGCTGATCCTCCTCGCCCAGAACCGGCAGGACGACCGCGACCGGGTCCAGATCGAGCAGGACCGCTCCCGCAACGAGCGCAGCCTTGCGGACACTGAGTACCTCACCCGGGAACTCGCGTCCCTCCGCCTTGCCCTGCGCGAGGTCGCGACCCGCGACTTCGTGCGCAGCGAGCTCCGGTCCCTCCTCGAGGACCTGTCCACCGAACAGGAGGACCCCGATCCGGAGGAACGGGCCGAGGCGTCCAAGCCGCGCAGAGACCGCCGCCAGCGCAGCCTCCGCACCCAGCAGATCCCCCGCGTGCGCGAGAGCGGGGTCGCCGAGTGAGTGCCGTATCCGAGGACGCCGTCCGCACAGCCCTGCACGGCGTCCTCGACCCGGAACTGCGCCGCCCCATCGACGAGCTCGGCATGCTGCGCTCCGTGACGGTCGACGGCGGCAGGGTCACCGTGGGCGTGCTCCTCACCATCGCGGGCTGCCCGCTCCGGAGCACCATCGAGCAGGACGTGGCCGCCGCGCTCCGCACCGTTCCCGGGGTCGAGGAGGCCGTGGTGGACCTCGACGTCATGACGCCCGAGCAGCGCAAGGAGCTCAAGGACCGGCTCCGCCCCGGACGCGGCATCCCCTTCAGCCGGCCGGACTCGCTGACCAAGGTCTTCGCGGTCGCCAGCGGCAAGGGCGGCGTCGGCAAGTCGTCCGTCACCGTGAACCTCGCCTGCGAGCTGGCCGCCCGCGGGCTGCGGGTCGGCATCGTGGACGCGGACGTGCACGGCTTCTCGGTGCCCGGCCTGCTGGGGGCCACCGGGACGCCGACCCAGGTGGACGACATGATCCTGCCGCCGATCGCGCACGGGGTGAAGGTCATCTCGATCGGCATGTTCGTCCAGGGCAACCAGCCCGTGGTGTGGCGCGGTCCGATGCTGCACCGGGCCCTCGAGCAGTTCCTCGGGGATGTCTACTTCGGGGACCTCGACGTCCTCTTCCTCGACCTTCCCCCGGGCACCGGGGACGTGGCCATCTCCGTGTCCCAGCTGCTGCCGAACGCCGAGCTGCTGGTCGTGACCACGCCGCAGGCCGCCGCGGCGGAGGTCGCGGAGCGGGCCGGGACGGTGTCGGCCCAGACGGCCCAGCGGGTCGCAGGCGTGATCGAGAACATGTCGGGCCTGACGCTCCCGGACGGGACGGTGATGGACCTGTTCGGCTCGGGCGGGGGCCAGCGCGTCGCCGAGCGGCTGACGGCTGCGCTCGGCACCCCGGTCGGCCTGCTGGGCCAGGTGCCCCTCGATGTGGCGCTTCGCGCGGGCGGCGATGCCGGGACCCCGATTGTGCTCAGCGACCCGGGCTCCCCGGCGGCGGTAGCCCTGCGCGCCATCGCGGACCGCCTGGCCGCCCAGCCCCGGCACCTGGCGGGACGCCGCCTGGGCGTGACGCCGACCGTCTGAGCGCGTCGGCCTGGTGGCGTCGGCCGGCAGGCTCCCGCCTGGGGCTTCCTGTCAGCTTCCCGTCAGGTGGCCTCGGAGTCGAAGGGCGCCTTCTCCCCCGCCTGGAGACGCTCGATCAGGGGTGCGGGTACGCTGGCCGCCGCGGCGGTGGCAGCCGCGGCCACGGCGGGCGCCCCCGCCGGCGGGGCGCCGGCCCCGTCGTCGTCCATGAGCGCGTCCCGGATGATCTTGCGGGGGTCGTACTGGCGGGGATCGTACTTGCGCCAGTCCACCTCGCTGAGGTCGACGCCGGTCTCCTCCTTCAGCTGCTCCTTCGCCCCTGCTGCCATGCGCCGCAGTTCCTTGACGATGTTCGCGAGCTTCTGGGTGTATTCGGGGAGCCGCTTGGGCCCGATCACGAGGACGCCGATGACCAGCAGGATGAGGAATTCCGGACCGTTGATTCCGAACACGCGTGCAACACTACCTTCTGCCCGAGCGGGCCAGCGATTCCGACGGGGAGCGCCCTGTCAGGGGCTTCCAGAGGCGCCGACGACCACGAGGAGCCCCCGCCCCAGGCGGTCGAGGGGGTCGTCCGCATGGGCCGCGGTCTGGGCCGATGTGCCCGGTGCGGGGCGGACCGCGGGGCCTGCCCCGGGCGCTGTCCGGACGAACGTCGCGGCGCCGTTGCCGGCGGTCGCGCGTGGTACCGGGTCTCCCGCGACGGCGTAGGCGGTCACTGCGAGCGCGGCGGCGCATGCGGCGGCGCCGGCCAGGGCCGTGAGGGCGAAGCGCACCGCGCACCGGGCGCGGGAGCGCGCAGCGGTACTCTCCGCGAGCTCGGCCTGCGCAGCGAGGTACCGGGTGCGCTCGAGCAGCCGCTCCTGGAGCGCCTCGCTCGCACTCGGCACCTGCACCTCGCGCAGGGAGGTCAGGTAGCGGCGCTCGGTCTCGAGGCGTCCCCGGCAGTCCGGGCAGCCGCGGACGTGGTCGCCGGAGGCGGGGTGGTCATCAGGGAGCAGGCTGCTCCAGCGTGGCATGCCCATCCAGCCGCCTCAGCGCGTGCCGCGGGCCACGCGCGGGAGGGCGAGGCGCTTCTTCGCCGCTCCCCGGCGGGGGTCGCGGTGCGCCAGCTTCTCCCGCAGGAGCGTCCTGCCGCGGTGGATCCGGCTGCGGACGGTGCCGAGCTTCACGCCGAGGGCGTCCGCCACCTCGTCGTAGGAGAGGCCCTCGAGGTCGCAGAGCACCACGGCGGCACGGAAGTCCGGCGGCAGCTCCTCGAGGGCGGCCTGGACGTCGAGGTCCAGGTTGTTCATCTCGTAGCTGCGCTCGGGGCCGGGCTCCCGTCCGGGCAGGCGCGACTCGGCGTCCTCGGCGAGGGCATCGAAGCGGATGCGGCCCTTGCGGCGGGCCTGGTCGAGGAAGAGGTTCGTGGTGATGCGGTGCAGCCAGCCGTCGAGCGTGCCGGGCTTGAAGTTCTCCAGAGACCGGAACACCCGCACGAAGACCTCCTGGGTGAGGTCCTCGGCGTCGTGCTGGTTGCCGGTGAGCCGGTAGGCGAGCCGGTACACCTTCGCGGAGTGCTGGGCGACCACCTCTTCCCACGTCGGGGGGACCCAGGGCTGGACGTCTGGGTTCTGGCCTTCGGGGGCCTGGCCTTCCGGGGGCTGGCCATCAGGCGCCTGGGGGGTCCGGGTGGCCGCAGCCGATCCAGCTGACACGTCCACACACCTGCCTTCGCTCCGTTGGTGGTCGGAAACAACATTCTTCCAGTGCAGGCTGGGAGTTCGCTCGGGGTTCCGCCGCCAGCGTACAGGTCCGGGGGGCGATAGGCTTGACCAGCTCCCCCATCACCGCGGTATCCCGCGTGAAGCGAAACTGAGGCGAAAGCAGGCATGACCTCCGACAAGTCCACCAGCTGGTCCTACACCGAGGCGTTCGCGTCCGAGGACATCGTGATGGACCGGGCCCGGGAGCGCTCCTACGAACTGGGCGTGACGGCGGTGAGCGCCGGGGTCGGCGCGGTGCTGACGGTGCTCGCGGCGTCGTCGAAGGCGCATGCGGCGGTGGAGGTCGGCTCGGGCGCCGGCGTCTCGGGGCTGTGCATCCTCCGCGGCCTGGCGCCGCACGCGGTGTTCACGACCATCGACAGGGATGTGGAGCACCTGAAGGCCGCCCGGGAGGCCTTCGCGGAGGCGGGCCTGCTCACGAGTCGGGTGCGCACCATTCCGGGCCGCGCCTCCGCGGTCCTCCCCCGCCTCACCGACGGGGCCTACGACCTCGTCTTCATCGACGCCGACAAGCCGAACGCGCTCCCGTACGCAGAGCAGGGCATCCGGCTCCTGCGGCCCGGGGGCCTGCTGATCGTCAACGACGCCCTCGACCGCGACCGCGTCTCCAATCCCGCCCACCGCGAGCCCACCACGGTGCGCCTGCGCGAGCTGCACCGCGCCCTCCGCTCGGACGATCGGCTCACCGCAGCGATCCTGCCCACCGGTGACGGCCTCATCGTCGCCGCGCGCCGGGCATGACAAAGGGCCGGTCCCCTGGGACCGGCCCTCGAACGCTCCTCGGCCGTGCGCCGACGCTACTGGGTGACGCCGACGAGGCACTCCCGCAGCTCCGCGGCCTCGTCGGCATTGAGCTCGACGACCAGCCGACCGCCGCCCTCGAGGGGCACCCGCATGATCAGGCTCCGGCCCTCCTTGGTGACCTCCATCGGCCCGTCCCCGGTACGCGGTTTCATGGCTGCCATGTGCTCTTCCCCTCCAGTCGGTCATCCGCACGATGTGCTGCTGACAACATTACCAGCCGGCGTGCCTCCCGCCCCGGAGCGACCGGAACGGGCGTGCCGATCGCGTGGCGCCCTACGGCGCCCAGTCGCCGCCGCTCGGGAGCGGGAACCACACCCACAGCCACACCACCCAGACGATCTGCAGCAGCACGAACATCACGAGCGCGGTCCAGCGGTAGGCACGGGACCGGGAGAGCCCCGCTGCTGCCAGCGCCAGCGGGACGAGCGGCAGCATCATCCGGAACGTGCTCGTCTGGGGATAGAGGAACGCCAGCAGGTAGGCGATGTAGGCCCCGCACCACAGCTGCATCTCGAGGCCGACCCGGCGCACGTGGGCGCTCGTGAGGTAGAGGGCCATCACCGCCACGAGCACGAACGGGGCGACGAGGCCCATCACCGGCCCGAACAGGTACTGGCCCGTGCCGAACCACGGCAGGAACGGCACGAGGTCCTGGCCCCGCCAGACCGCCTCCGTGGTCGTGTACGCGTCGGGCACCCCGGTCACGGCCCACGCGATCGCCGGCCACGCCGCGGCCGCAGCACCTCCGACCACGGTGAGGGCCGCCAGCCGTGCCAGCTCGCCCGGCGTCGTCCGGTCCACCCGGCGGCGCGCGAGACGCACTACGAAGACTCCGGCGAGCATGAGCGCGAACGGCACGCCAACCGGTCTGGTGAGCGCCATGGCCGCGACGACGGGCATGGCGGCCAGATAGCGGCGCTCGACGACCCAGAGCAGCGCCCAGGCGAGGAACAGCAGCCCGAGCGACTCCGCATAAGGGATCTGCAGGATGGCCGACACCGGGAAGAACGCCACGAAGGCCACGCCCCACAGCGCAGTGTCGTGGCCGGCGCGGAGCCGGAACAGCCGGTAGAGGACCAGGGCGGCGGCGAACCCGGCGACGAGGGCAACGATCTGCGCCCAGGCCTGCCACGGCATGCCCGAGACGGCGCTGAGCGCGCGGACGACCAGCGGGTACACCGGGTAGAACGCCCACGCGTTCTCCTTCACGGCGCCGGTGGGCGTGTGCGGGAGCGTGGACGGGTAGCCGTTCTTGACGATCCGGCCGTACCACTCCGAGTCCCAGATCTGCACGAAGTGCCAGTAGTCCGGCTGCGCCGGGAACCAGGGGTTGTGGCCCTGCTGGAGCGCGGCGGCCGAGATGATGCAGAAGCTGACCACGCGGCTGACCGCGTAGACCGACACGACCTGGACCCACCACGGCAGCGCCAGGAAGCGGGAGGCGCCGGACCGTGCGAACGCGGCCAGGGCCCGGTGCACGGCGCTCGTCCCGCCCGTGTCCCGGCTCTCCTCGACGCCCGCGACCGCGTCAGTCATCACCGCGGGACTCCTTCGCGGACTTGAGCTGCTCGCTGAGCGCATGGATGAGCGCGGCCTGCACCCCGATGCGGTCACGCAGCCGGGCGAGCACCTCGTCGACCTGGTCCATGCGGTACCCCCGGAAGGCGAGCGCGAAGCGGACGGCGTCCACGTCCTCCGGGTTGGGATACTCGGGCAGGTAGACCGGCGCCAGCCCGGTGGGGGGCTCCTCGAGGCCGCGGGGTGCCGGTGCCGCGGTGCCGCCGCGCCGCCCCGAGGCGGCGCGGCCGACGTCGACCGCGAACCACGCGAGGCCGCCGGCCAGCACGATCGCGACGAAGACGAGGAAGAAGCTCACGCGCCCTCCGCCGTGCCCTCGATGTCCGGATCCTCGTCGAGGTCGGGATCCGCGTTGCCGAACATGCCGCCGCGCCGCTCGACAGCGCCCAGGCCCCGGAGGACGTGGTCCACCGCGGTCTCGGGGTCGTCCACGACAGCAATGAGGTCGAGATCGGACTCGGAGATCATCCCCTCGCCCACGAGGGTGGCACGGATCCAGTCCACGAGCGGGTTCCAGAAGTCGGAGCCCACCAGGACGATCGGGAACTGCGTGACCTTGCCCGTCTGGACGAGCACCATGGCCTCGAAGAGCTCGTCGAGGGTGCCGAGGCCGCCAGGGAGGACGATGAACCCGTGGGCGTACTTGACGAACATCGTCTTGCGGGCGAAGAAGTAGCGGAAGTTGACCCCGAGGTCGACCCACGAGTTGAGCCCGGTCTCGAAGGGCAGCTCGATGCCGAGCCCCACGGACGTTCCCGAGCCCTCCACCGCCCCGCGGTTCGCCGCTTCCATCGACCCGGGGCCGCCGCCCGTGATGACGGCGACGCCCGACTCGGCGAGCAGGCGCCCGATGGCCACGCCGGTCTCGTAGTAGGCCGTGCCGGGCTTGGTCCGGGCGGAGCCGAACACGCTCACCGCGGGCCCGAGCTCCGCGAGGGCGCCGAATCCCTCCACGAACTCGCTCTGGATCCTCATGACGCGCCACGGGTCGGTGTGGACGAACCGTCCCGCGCCCTTCGTGTCGAGGAGGTGCTGGTCCGCGGTGCCCTGCTGCGTCTGGCGCCTGCGCAGCTCGATCGGGCCCTTCCGCCGCCACGGGACGTGGGCTCCGTTGCGTGCCGGGGTCTGCGGGGCGTCCGGCTCGCTGCCCGGCTGGGATTCGGTGCTCATGCACCCAAGGCTAGTCTCGCTTCAATCACGATTCAGGCATGCCCCCACGGGCCGTCGCGCCGCACCCGGCAATCTCCGCTAGATTTTCCCTATGACTACCGACACATCGGCGACCCCGCTCGTCTCTGTCAAGGGCGTGAACAAGCATTACGGCCAGCTCCATGTGCTCCAGGACATCAACCTGGACGTCAGCAAGGGCGAGGTCGTCGTGGTGATCGGCCCCTCCGGCTCGGGCAAGTCGACGCTGTGCCGGGCGATCAACCGCCTCGAGACGATCGAGGCCGGCGAAATCTCGATCGACGGCAAGAAGCTCCCCGAGGAAGGCAAGGAACTCGCGCGGCTGCGGGCCGACGTCGGCATGGTGTTCCAGTCCTTCAACCTCTTCGCCCACAAGACGATCCTCGAGAACGTCACCCTCGGCCCGATCAAGGTCAAGGGCGTGGACAAGGCGACCGCCGAGCGGGAAGCCATGGCCCTCCTCGAGCGGGTCGGCGTGGGGCACCAGGCCCCGAAGCTGCCGGCCCAGCTCTCCGGCGGGCAGCAGCAGCGCGTGGCGATCGCGCGGGCCCTGGCGATGAAGCCCAAGGTCATGCTGTTCGACGAGCCCACCTCGGCGCTGGACCCCGAGATGATCAACGAGGTCCTCGACGTCATGGTGCAGCTCGCCAAGGAGGGCATGACGATGATCGTCGTGACCCACGAGATGGGGTTCGCGCGCAAGGCAGCGGACCGCGTCGTCTTCATGGCGGACGGCCAGATCGTCGAGCAGGCCAAGCCCGAGGAGTTCTTCACGAACCCGCAGAGCAGCCGCGCGAAGGACTTCCTCTCCAAGCTGCTCACCCACTGACCTTCCATCACCTTCCGCTTTGCACCCGGGCCACGACGGCCCGTGAAGAAAGGAACGCTCTACCATGGCACTCTTCCGCACCAAGAAGGCCGTGCTGACCGCTGCAACGGCGGCCCTCGCACTCACCCTGTCCGCCTGTGGCGGATCCGGTGGATCCGGCGGATCCGGCGGGGGCTCTTCGGAGTCGGCCGCCCCGTACACCGTCGCCTCCAACGTCTCCCTCACCGGCAGCCCGACGTTCGACAAGATCAAGTCGGCCGGCAAGGTGACGATCGGCGTGAAGCAGGACCAGCCCGGGCTCGGGTTCAAGGACGCGGCCACCGGCGAGTACAGCGGCTTCGACATCGAGATCGCCAAGTGGATGGCCGCCTCGCTCGGCTACGGCACCGACAAGATCGAGTTCAAGCCGATCCCGTCCGCCAACCGCGAGTCCGCCATCCAGAACGGCGACATCAACTTCTACGTCGGCACGTACTCCATCACGGACAAGCGCAAGCAGCAGGTCGACTTCGCCGGGCCGTACTTCATCACCGGCCAGGGCCTCCTCGTGAAGAAGGACAACACGACGATCAACAGCGAGAAGGACCTCGCCGGCAAGAACGTCTGCTCCGCGACCGGCTCGACGCCGATCCAGAACATCAAGGCGAACTTCCCGCAGACCAAGACCACCGAGTTCGACACGTACTCGCAGTGCGTCGAGGCCCTCAAGAACGGCCAGACGGACGCCGTCACGACCGACCAGGCCATCCTCCTCGGCTACGCCGCCCAGGAGCCGGACACCCTCAAGGTGGTCGGTCAGCCGTTCACGACCGAGAAGTACGGCATCGGCCTGCCGAAGGGCGACACGGCCCTGCGGAAGTTCTTCAACAACACGCTGACCAACGGCAAGGACACGTGGCAGAAGATCTACGACTCGACGCTCGGCAAGTCGGGCACGAAGGTCGAGCAGCCCGCCGTCGACAACTACTGACAGGCACGGTGGGCGGGGCGTTCAACGCCCCGCCCACCGCCGTTTCGGCTAGAAAGCGAAGGCTGCCGTGAGCACCCTCTTCGACAATCTCGACCTCTTCACGACCGGGTTCAAGAACACGATCATCCTGTTCCTGGTCTCCGGCCTGTTCGCCCTGATCCTGGGGACGATCGTGGGCGCCATGCGCGTCTCCCCCGTGCCGGCCCTGCGGGCCTTCGGGACCCTCTACGTCAACGTGGTCCGCAATACGCCGCTGACCCTCGTGCTCTTCTTCTTCGCGCTCGGGTACCCGAAGCTCGGCCTCCCCGAGATCGACTTCATGACCGCCGCGACGATCGGCTTGAGCCTGTACACCGCGACCTACGTGGCCGAGGTGCTCCGCTCGGGCATCAACACCGTCCCCGTGGGCCAGGCCGAGGCCGCGCGCGCCATCGGCCTGCCGTTCACGCAGACCCTCACGCTCGTGATCCTGCCCCAGGCGTTCCGCTCGGTGCTGCCGCCGCTCTTCAGCGTGCTCATCGCGCTCCTGAAGAACACGACCGTCGCTGCCGGCTTCTCGGTCGCCGAGGCCGGCGCGATCCGCGCGAACCTCTCCGAGCGCGGCTACCCCGCCATGGAGGGCCTCCTCTGGGTCGCCCTGTTCTTCGTGATCCTCGTCCTGATCCTCGCCCAGCTCCAGCGCTACTTCGAGAAGAAGTGGAAGGTGGCCCGATGAGCTCCGTCCTCTACGACGCCCCCGGCCGCAAGGCCCGCACCCGCCACCTCGTGCTCGGTGTCGTGGGCACGCTCGTGATCCTCGCAATCCTCGGCTTCATCGTGCTGCGGTTCGCGGAGACCGGCCAGTTCAGCGCGGCGAAGTGGAAGATCTTCAGCTTCCCGCTCGTCCAGCAGACCCTCCTCAACGCCGTCGGCGCGACCCTTTCCGCGTTCGCGGTGGCCGCAGTCGGGAGCCTCGTGCTCGGCATGGTCCTGGCGATCGGCCGGCTCTCGGACCGTCCGTGGGTGTCCCGCCCGTTCCACTGGTTCACCGAACTGTTCCGCGCCATCCCGGTGCTGATCCTCATGATGATGATCTACTACGGGCTCCCGCCGCTCTTCGGCGTGAACTGGCCGCCGTTCGTGGCCGTGGTCGTGGCCCTGATCCTCTACAACGGCTCCGTCCTCGCGGAGGTGTTCCGCGCCGGGATCGAGGCCCTCCCCAAGGGGCAGCGCGAGGCCGGTTTCGCGATCGGCATGCGCAAGTCCCAGGTGATGCAGTCGATCCTGCTGCCGCAGGCCGTGCGCTCGATGCTGCCGGTGATCATCTCCCAGCTCGTCGTGACGCTGAAGGACACTGCCCTGGGGTTCATCGTCACCTACAACGAGATCCTGTTCCAGGCCAAGTACTTCGGCTCGCAGGCACAGTACGGCTCGCCGATCGTCCCCGCGGCGATCGTGGCAGGGGTGCTGTACGTGGGAATGTGCCTGATCCTCTCCGGCCTCGCGAAGCTGGCGGAGAGCCGCCTGCGGAGGAGCCAGCGCGTGTCGGGCGGCCGCAAGGGTGCCGCCATGGCCGCAGCCCAGGACGCCGCGGCCATCTGACCAGCTCCCCTTCTGGGAGTCACCTTCTGGGAGTCACATCCTGCGGGTCCACCCGCTGGAGATGACTCCCAGGAGGTGACTCCCAGACGGCTTTAAGCGCGGAGCCAGGCCTCCAGCGACGCGAGGCACTCCCGGACGGCCGCCGCCTCGACCCGTTCGTCGTCCTTGTGGGCCAGGAGCGCGTCACCGGGGCCGAAGTTGACCGCCGGCACGCCGAGCTCGGAGAACCTCGCCACGTCCGTCCACCCGTACTTGGGCAGCGGATCCCGGCCCACGACGGCGACGAACGCCGCGGCGGCCGGGTGGTTCAGCCCGGGCCTGGCACCGGGGGCACCGTCCGTGCGGACCACCTCGAAGCCCTCCAGGAGACGGCGCACCACAGCCTCCGCCTCCTCGAGCCCCTTGTCCGGCGCGAAGCGGTAGTTGATGGTGACGGTGCACCGGTCGGGGATGACGTTCCCGGCCGTCCCCCCGGAGATGCCCACCGCGTTGAGGCCCTCCCGGTACTCGAGGCCGTCGACCGTCACGGTCTCCGGGGAGTAGTCGGCCAGGCGGGCCAGGATGGGCGCCGCGGCGTGGATGGCATTGTGGCCCATCCAGGCCCGCGCCGAGTGGGCGGCCTCCCCGACGGTGGTCGCCTCGACCCGCAGCGTGCCGTTGCAGCCACCCTCCACCGTCCCGTTGGTGGGCTCGAGCAGGATCGCGAAGTCGCCGGCCAGCAGGTCCGGGTGGTGTGCCGCGAGCCGTCCCAGGCCGCTCTTGGCCGCCTCGACCTCCTCGTGGTCGTAGAACACGAAGGTGACGTCCCGAGCCGGCGACGTCGGGGCGGCAGGCGAGGTGCCGGCGTCGTACGCGGGGGCCGCGGGGAACAGACGGGCGGCGAGGGCGAGCTGGACGGCGACGCCGCCCTTCATGTCCGTCGCGCCGCGGCCCCACAGCGTCCCCTCCCCCGGCTCGCCGTCCCACGACGACGGAACAGTCCCCCGCGCGCCGTCCACGGTGGGGAGCGGGACAGTGTCGATGTGGCCGGCGAGTATGACCCGCTCGCTCCGACCGAGCGCCGAACGGGCGACGATGGCATCGCCGTCGCGCGTGACGGACAGCGACGTCTGCGCGCGCAGGGCACGCTCGATCTCGTCCGCGAGGGCCGTCTCCTCGCCGGAGACGCTCCTGACATCGAGAAGCGCAGCGGTGAGGAGGGCGACGTCCTGCGTCAGGTCAAGGTCCGCGGGGGCTGGTGAAGTCACCCGCCCAGCATAGTTCTGGCGCCCTGCGCTCGTGCGGATCGGCGGCGCGCCCGCCGATAGACTGGGAACCATGACTGAGACCCCTGCCGCCCCCCGCGCCGCCCACGGCTTCGGCCTCGCCACCATCCACGTGGCACCCTCTGCGACCGGAGCCGACGAGGCCACCGTCCTCGACGTGTGGTTCCCTGCCCCCGCCCTCGGCGAGGCCGCCGAGCACCTCGCGGACGACGCCGTCGTCGACGCCGCGCCGGCCGAGCTCGTGGACGCGGCGGAGAACGGGTCCGACGCCGACCGGGGCACGCAGACCAAGGTGGTCTTCGTCCAGATCGACCTCGACCGGGCCCCGGCCGACACCGCGGACGCCTACCTCCGCCTGCACCTCCTCTCCCACCGGCTCGTGCGCCCGAACACCGTCAACCTCGACGGCCTGTTCGGCAAGCTGCCCAACGTCGTGTGGACCAACTTCGGCCCCTGCCACCCGACGGGCTTCGAGGCCACCCGCGCGCGGCTGCGGCGCCGCGGCGCGGTCACCGTCTTCGGCGTGGACAAGTTCCCGCGCATGGTCGACTACGTCGTGCCCTCCGGGGTCCGGATCGCCGACGCCGACCGCGTGCGCCTCGGCGCGCACCTCGCCGAGGGGACCACGGTCATGCACGAGGGCTTCGTCAACTTCAACGCCGGCACCCTCGGCACCTCCATGGTCGAGGGCCGCATCTCCGCCGGCGTCGTGGTGGGCGACGGCACGGACGTGGGCGGCGGCGCCTCCATCATGGGCACGCTCTCGGGCGGCGGCCGGGAGCGGATTGCGCTCGGCGAGCGGGTGCTCCTCGGCGCGAACTCGGGCGTGGGCATCTCGATCGGCGACGACTCCGTGGTCGAGGCCGGCCTCTACGTCACCGCCGGCACGCGCGTGCGCATCGGCGGGTTCAAGGACGCCTTCGGCGAGAACGCGGAGAAGGTCGTGAAGGCCGTCGAGCTCTCGGGCCAGTCGAACCTCCTCTTCCGCCGCAACTCGACGACCGGCCAGGTCGAGGCGCTCCCCCGCAACGGCCAGACGGTCGAGCTCAACGAGGCCCTGCACGCCAACTGACGCTCTCCGCGTCCCGGGGCGGCCCGCGCCTGGTGCCGGGCCGCCCTCTGCCCCTCGCCCGAAGCAAGGAGTCCCAGGATGGCCAACGCCCGCAGAGTGCGGCGTGCTCTCACCGTCCTCGTGGCCCTCGCCCTGGCCGGCGTGGGAATCTACATCACCTCGCTCGTGCTGAACCGGAATGACAAGCCCATCGTCGAGGGCTGCACGGCGCCGCTCGGCGACGCCCAGCAGCAGCTCGCCACCGACCAGACGGCGAACGCCTCGCTCATCGCGGCGATCTCGATCCGGCGCGGCCTGCCCCCGCGGGCGGCCACGATCGCGATCGCGACGGCGCTGCAGGAGTCCAAGCTGCGCAACCTCAGCTACGGCGACAGCGCCGGCCCCGACTCCCGCGGGCTCTTCCAGCAGCGGCCCTCGCAGGGCTGGGGAACCGAGGCGCAGATCATGGACCCCGAGTACGCCACGAACGCGTTCTACGACGGGTTGGTCAAGATCAGCGGCTACCAGGACCTGTCCATCACGGAGGCCGCGCAGAAAGTGCAGCGTTCCGGCTTCCCCGAGGCCTACGCCCAGCACGAGGACACGGGCCGCGCCTTCGCCTCGGCCCTGACGGGCCAGTCGCAGGCCGCGCTGACCTGCACCCTGCGGAAGCCCGACGCCGCGGGCGACCCCTCCGCGGTCAAGTCGCAGCTCACGCGGGCCTTCGGCGCGCTGCCCGCCACGGCCGGCGGCCGGAGCGTCACGGTGCGCGCCCAGGGCACCGAGGGCTGGTCGGTGGCCCAGTGGGCAGTGGCCAACGCCAAGCAGCTGGCGATTACCCAGGTCGACTACTCAGGGCACAGCTGGATCCGCGACGGGAACAAGGGCTGGACCGACTCCGCCTCGCCCGAGGGCACCGTGACCGTGACGGTCGCCGCCGCCCCCTGACCGGCTCAGACGAGGATCTCGACGACCGGCGTGAGGTAGCTCCTGAACGCCTCGCGGTCTGCGAGGAGGCTCTGGCTCATGATGACCTTGTCCGCGTTGACGAGCCACGCCCGGTCCTCGGAGAGCGGAAGCTCGATGATGGTGAGGGTGAAGTCCCTGGCCGACGGGCCGACCTCGAGCTGGCGCTCCTCGACGATCTCGCGCAGCACCGAGGTCGCATCGCTGGCCTCGCGCTCCTTCTCGAGCCGCTCGTACTCGGCCCTCCGCTCGCGCGCCCAGGTGAGCGCCGCGCCGAAGTGGGCCTGGAGGGAGCGCTGCAAAGCCGGGGCAGTGCCGAAGGCGGGGAATCCGGGCGGCTCCACCGCCGGGCTCATCTCGGGGTGGTTCTCGATGAGGTGCTGCCACCAGGCCTCCCACTCACGCCGGAGGGCCGGGACGCCGCCCACGTGCTGCATGAGCTGATGGTGGTCCGCCTCGCGGACCCGGGGCTGCGCCGGGGCGACGGGAGGCATCCCGGCACCGGTGAGCCCTGCATGGTCCTTGAGGTAGAGCGCGAGGAGCATGGGGCCGGACGTGTCCATCGTGATCCGCCAGCCGGGTCCTCCGGTGTGGTGCATGGGTTATTCGCTTCCTTGCCGGTCTTCTCTCAGTGTATTCCCGCAGCGGCACCCGCGGCGCCTGCGCTGGCCAGTCCGATGCTGGCGACCTGCGCCCGGAGGACGTCCGTGCACAGGTCCGCGTCGAGCCACCTGCCGTGCAGCATCGCGTGCAGGCCGAGGCCCTCCACGGTGGCCAGGAGCCGCTCGGCCTCCCGCACGAGCTCGTCCCGGGAGAGCCCGGGACGCAGGTCCACGAGTGCGCGGCCGAGCGCCGCCGCAAGGGCACGGTGGCTCCGTTCCGCCGCCGCCTCCAGCTCGGGCCGCGTGCGGGCCGCAAGCTTGAACTCCGTCCACACGCACAGGTCGACGGCCCGCGCCTCATCGAGTGGGAGGAGCTGGCACAGCTGTGCCACGAGTCCCTCCGCGCCAACGACGCCCGGGTGGGCGACGGCTCGCTCGAACCGCGAGAGCACGGCGCAGCTGACCGCCTCGAAGGCGTGGGCCGCGAGCTCCGCCGACGAGCCGAAGTAGTGCCGCACGGAGCCGACGACAAGGCCTGCCTCGGTCGCGACCTCCCGCAGCGACACACGCCCGAGGCCGTCGGCGACGACGATCCTCTTGACCGCCTCCACAATCTCCTGCCGGCGCAGGCCGGCATCCACGTTTCTGGGCACCCACTGTTCCTAGCACACTTGTGCCCCTGGGGCGGCAGGCCGCGGCGGGCGCCGGCACGGTGCGCCCGCGGCCCGGCGGGCGATCTCGATAGGATGGAGACCATGCGCATCCTCGTCACCGGCGGCACCGGCTACATCGGCTCCCACACGGTCCTGACCCTCCTCGAGGCCGGTCACGATGTGGTGGCGGTCGACAACCTGTCCAACTCGAGCCCGGAGGCCCTCCGGCGCGTCGCGGAGCTGGCCGGGCGCGAGGCTGCGTTCGTCCGGGCGGACATCACCGACGAGGCCGCCCTCGACGCTGTCTTCGCCGAGCACGCCCCCGAGGCGGTGATCCACTTCGCGGGCCTCAAGGCCGTGGGCGAGTCGGCCCAGATCCCCCTCGAGTACTACTTCAACAACGTCGCCGGCACCATCGCGCTCCTGCGGGCCATGGAGCGCAGCGGCGTGCGCACCATCGTCTTCTCCTCCTCCGCCACGGTCTACGGCGACCGCAACCCCATCCCGTACGTGGAGTCCATGGAGATCGGCGCCATGAACCCGTACGGACGCACCAAGGAGCAGATCGAGGACATCCTCAGCGACCTCGGCGCCTCCGACCCGTCGTGGCGCATAGCACTGCTGCGCTACTTCAATCCGGTGGGGGCGCACTCCTCCGGCCGCATCGGCGAGGACCCGCAGGGCATCCCGAACAACCTGGTCCCGTTCATCGCGCAGGTCGCGGTGGGGCGCCGGGAGAAGCTCATGGTCTTCGGCGGCGACTACGGCACCCCGGACGGGACGTGCCAGCGCGACTTCATCCACGTCGTCGACCTCGCCGAGGGCCATGCCGCCGCGCTGGACTACCTCGGCGACCACGACGGCGTGCACCGCTGGAACCTCGGCTCCGGCACGGGCACGAGCGTCCTCGAGATGCACCACGCCTTCGAGAAGGCCGTCGGCGAGCCGATCCCGTACGAGATCGCGCCCCGCCGCGCCGGCGACCTCCCGGCCTTCTGGGCCGACGCCTCGGCCGCCCACCGGGACCTCGGCTGGGCCACCACCCGCACCATCGAGCAGATGTGCGAGGACCACTGGCGCTGGCAGAAGAACAACCCGATGGGCTACCAGGCCCCCTGACCCGGCATCTGGGCCCGCTCGCCCGCACCCGTTCCGGGGACGACGACGGCCGGTGCCTTCCCAGCGGAAGGCACCGGCCGTCGTCGTACCCGGAAGCCCTGAACCCAGGTCAGCGGGCGGGGTAGTCCCGCTGCGCCTCGCCGACGTAGAGCTGGCGCGGGCGCCCGATCTTGGTCTGCGGGTCCTTGATCATCTCGCGCCACTGGGCGATCCAGCCGGGCAGGCGGCCGATCGCGAAGAGCACCGTGAACATCTTCTCCGGGAAGCCCATCGCCTTGTAGATCAGGCCCGTGTAGAAGTCCACGTTCGGGTAGAGCTTGCGCTGGATGAAGTAGTCGTCCGCGAGGGCCTTCTCCTCGAGGCGCATGGCGATGTCCAGGAGCTGGTCGTTCCCGCCGAGCTTGCCGAGGATCTCGTGCGCGGTGGCCTTGATGATCTTGGCGCGCGGGTCGTAGTTCTTGTAGACGCGGTGCCCGAAGCCCATGAGCCGGACGCCGTCCTCCTTGTTCTTGACCTTCTCCATGAAGTCCTCGGGCTTGATGCCGTCGGCCTGGATGCGGCGCAGCATGTTCAGCACGGCCTCGTTGGCACCGCCGTGGAGCGGGCCGAAGAGCGCGTTGATGCCGGCCGAGACGGACGCGAACATGTTCGCGTTCGCGGAGCCGACGAGGCGCACGGTCGAGGTCGAGCAGTTCTGCTCGTGGTCCGCGTGCAGCACGAGCAGGAGGTCGAGGGCCTTGACCACGAGCGGGTCGAGCTCGTACGGCTCTGCGGGCAGCCCGAAGGAGAGGCGCAGGAAGTTCTCCACGAGGTTCATGGAGTTGTCCGGGTACAGCAGCGGCTGGCCGACGGACTTCTTGTGCGCGTAGGCCGCGATGACCGGCAGCTTCGCCATCAGGCGGATGGTGGAGAGCTCCACCTGCTCCTCGTTGAACGGGTCCAGCGAGTCCTGGTAGAACGTGGACAGCGCCGACACGGCGGAGGAGAGCACGGGCATCGGGTGCGCGTCCCGCGGGAATCCGGCGAAGAAGCTCTTGAGCTCCTCGTGCAGCAGGGTATGCCGGCGGATGCGCTGGTCGAACGCGTCGAGCTCGGTCGGGGTCGGGAGGTTCCCGTAGATGAGGAGGTAGGAGACCTCCAGGAAGCTCGAGTGCTGGGCCAGCTGCTCGATCGGGTAGCCACGGTAGCGGAGGATGCCCTCATCGCCGTCGATGAACGTGATCGCGGAAGTCGTGGCTGCGGTGTTCATGAAGCCCGGGTCGAAGGTGACGGCGCCCGTCTCCTTCAGCAGCTTCGAGACGTCATAGCCGTCATTTCCCTCGACGGCGGCGATGCGGGGAAGCGGTAGCTCTCCCCCTTCGTGGCGCAGGATGGCGCCATTCATCTCAGTCATGGTTCCCCTTCATGGGTAGCTCGCAACCCTCTAAAGCTACTCCCAGATTGTTCTCGGGACTAATTGATACCGGCGGTCCTGCGGTGCCCGGCCGGCGCCGGGGACCGCGCCTCGCCGGGCCGCCGCTAGCGTTCCGTGAGCCTCTCCACGGCGGCGTCGATGCGCTCGTCGCTGCCCGTGAGCGCCACCCGGACAAACCCCTGGCCTGCCTCGCCGTAGAACACCCCGGGGCCGACGACGATGCCGAGCCCCGCGAGCCGGCCCACAGTCGCCCACGTGTCCTCGCCCGCAGTGCACCACAGGTACAGGCCCGCCTCCGAGTGCGAGAGCGTGAGGCCGAAGGCCTCGAGGGCGGGCAGGAGCCGCTCGCGCCGGGACCGGTACAGGTCCTTCTGGGCGAGGACGTGCGCCTCGTCGCCGAGGGCCACGCGCATGGCCTCCTGCACGGGGTACGGCGTGATCATGCCGGCGTGCTTGCGGCTGTTGACCAGGTTGGGCATGAGCTCCGGGGCGCCGGCGACGAACGCGGCGCGGTATCCCGCGAGGTTGGACTGCTTGCTCAGCGAGTACACGCTGAGCAGGCCGGTCAGGTCGCCGTCGCTCACCCGGGGGTCCAGCACGGACGGGACGGGTTCTCCGCCGCGCTGGGCGTCCCACGTGCCCCACCCGAGCTCGGCGTAGCACTCGTCCGAGGCCACCACGGCACCGAGCTCGCGCGCACCGTCGACGACGTCGCGCAGCTGGGCGGCGTCGCGCACCGCGCCGGTGGGGTTGCCGGGCGAGTTGACCCAGACGAGGCGGACCCTGGCCCGCGTGGCGTCGTCGAGCTCCTCGAGGCTGTCCGCGGCGACGGCCGTCGCCCCGGCGAGGCGCGCACCGATGTCGTAGGTCGGGTAGGCCACGGTGGGCCTGACGACGACGTCGCCCTGGCCGAGCCCCAGCAGGAACGGCAGCCACGCGACGAGCTCCTTCGAGCCGACGGTGGGCATGACGGCCTGCTCGTCCAGCCCGGTCACGCCGCGGCGGCGCCCGAACCACTCCACGACGGCCTCGCGCAGCGCGGTCGTGCCGTGCACGGTCGGGTAGCCGGGGGCGTCGGCGGCGGCGCGGAGGGCCTCCTGGACCACCTCAGGGGTGGGATCGACCGGCGTGCCGATCGAGAGGTTGACCACGCCGCCCGGGTGCTCGGCTGCCGTGGCCCGGTAGGGCGCCATGGCCTCCCACGGGTAGTCAGGCAGGTCGAGCCCGAACCGCCGCGTGGGGCTGGTTCCGTTCCGCACGCTCAGCTGTCGGCGCTCTGCGGCGGGAGCGCCGCCACGAGGGGATGATCCTTGTGGGTGTTGCCGAGCTTCGCGGCGCCGCCGGGCGAGCCGAGGTCGTCGAAGAACTCGACGTTGGCCTTGTAGTAGTCGCTCCACTCGTCCGGGACATCGTCCTCGTAGTAGATGGCCTCGACGGGGCAGACCGGCTCGCACGCGCCGCAGTCGACGCACTCGTCCGGGTGGATGTACAGGGACCGCTCGCCCTCGTAGATGCAGTCGACGGGACACTCCTCGACGCAGGCCTTGTCCTTCACATCCACGCACGGCTGTGCGATCACGTATGTCACGGTGCCACCCTCTCTTCCGCCACTACTACCGGGCCGATCGAGCCTATTATCTAACGCCCGGCCGCCGCCACTCCAACGTCACACGGGGCCGCCGCCCCCCGCGCCTACGATGGAGCATGCCCTCTACCCCGGCTGCCCCGGCGGACCTGCTGCGTTCCCTCCCGCTCGGCACGCGCGTGGTGGTGCGGTCCAGGGTGCCGGGAGGGTTCACCGATGCGCTCGGGGACCTGGTGGCGTGCGACGACGAGACGGTCACCGTCCGCACGAGGCGGGGAACCGCCGTCGCGCGCCTCGGGGACGTGGCCGCGGCGAAGCCGGTGCCTCCCCCGCCGGAGCGCCGCGGCCGGCGACGGCAGGAAGGCTAGGGCTGCACCATCCGCTGGTCGGTGTTCGTGTAGCTGATCGAATCCGCCGTGGCGCCGACCAGGCCCATGGTGACCCTGAGGAGGCCGGGCGCGACGTCGTCGAGCGGCGGAGGTGTGTCGGTGCCGAGAGCCAGGCTCCGGCCGTTGGAGGTGGTGCCGGTGACCGATCCCAGGTAGACGGTGACGTGCCCGCTGAGCACCATCTTGTCCGCGGACGTGACGAGGCCGGGGCCGTTGGGCCGCCGCACGGTGAGGGTGAACCCGGTGATGGTGATCGAGTCGGCGGTGATCTTCAGGGCGCGCTGGCCGCTGCCGTCGGCGGTCGGCACCGTCACGATGCTGACCGAGCTGAGGCCCGTGAAGGACAGGCTCTTGGAGCCCATCGAGGCCGGGGTCTTGGTGAAGACCGTGGTCCCGTTGTCGCGGGAGGCCTGCACGGGGGCGCTGGACGTGGGATCCGGACTCGCACTGGGAGCCGGGCTCGCGGTCGATCCCGCGCCCGGGGCTGCCGGGACGCTGGGGCTGGACCCGACGCCCGGCAGCAGGGTGCCGGGGACGGTGGGGAGCGGCCCGGGGGCGGCCGGATCCTGCGTGGGGGTGCCCGCCCCCGGCGCCGAGGGGCTCGGCGTCGGGCTGGGGCAGGCGACCAGGAGCGGCACGCACAGCGCCGTGGGGACGCTGTCGGGGGCCCGCGCGGCCCCGAGGGTGAAGGGCAGCGCGAGGACCGAGCCCGTCAGGACGGCGGCGACCGCGCGGGTGCGGCGTACGTTCACTCCGTCCTCTTTCCCCGCGCGGCCCCCGGCGGGCCCATCCACGCGACGACCAGGACTCCGCCGGCGCCGGAGAGGAGCATGCCGATGATGAAGCCGCCCATGTTCACGCCGACGAGGGAGTAGATCGCGACCACGAGCGTGAGGATCCCGTAGAACACGTGGTGCGCCGGCATGGTGACCGACAGGACTCCCAGCAGCACGAGTGCGATCGGGATGACGGTGGCCTGGAGGCCTTCGATTCCGAGCTGGATGTGCAGGTGGCCGAGGTCGAGCTGCCCGGAGAAGAACATCTCCACCCCGCCGAGCGCGGCCAGCAGGCCGCCGACGAACGGCCGCCCGCGGCGCCAGTCGCGGAAGCCGGCCGCGCGGCCGGGCGCCGTGGCGCTCCGGGACCGCACGGGCGCGCCGTCCTCAGTGGTCGTCGATGCGCGGCTCCTCAGAAGCATCCCTTGGACCCATCAGTCAGCTGCATGCTCATCCCGGTCAGGGTGAAGACCGAGGCCTGCGTGCTCCAGGCGGTCTGCTGCAGGTTGGTGATCGAGATGCTCCCGGAGTCCTGCGCGAAGTCGCCGGCCGAGCCCTTCGCGGCGGTGTTGACCGTCGAGGCGTCCACGCCGATCCGGATGTTGCCGAAGGCCGCATCGCCCTTCAGGCCCGTCATGCCGATCTGGAGGTCGGAGGCCGAGGCGGGGTTGCCGCCGCCGCCGGCCTTGATGAGCACGCCCACCTTGCCCAGCGGAGTCTCCGTGACCACGGCCTGGCACAGGTCGGAGAGGGTGGCGCTCTTGATGTTCGCGATCGCGACGGGGTGCTCCTTGCCTTCGGTGTCCTTGGCGACGCCGGCGTACTGGGAGAACCCGGTTCCGTTGAGCTTGGAGGCGCCGATCTGGAACTGGCTGCCGGAGACCGCGAAGGAGACCGGGACGGCACCCTCGGCGACGCCGCCCATCAGGACTGAGGCGGCGAGGGCCGCGGGCACGGCGACGAGCATGATGCGGCCTGCGTGGGACGCGCGCATCCGGCGGACGCGCTGCGAGACGGGGAACTTCATTGATCCTCCTGGAACAGGGCCCGCCCCGAGCGGCGGGAACTCGGTCGAAGATACCGAGCCTGTTGACCGCTAGTCAATAGTGGTCCGGTGTGGCGTTCCACCGATCAGTAGACTTTCAGCTGTGTCCGAACCGCAGCGCGCCCGCCTCAGCCCCCAGGATCGCCGGGCGCAGCTCATCGCGGTCGGCGTGAACTTCCTGACCGACCACACGCTGGACGAGCTGACCATGGACGAGCTCGCCCGCCGGGCCGGCGTCTCGCGTCCGCTGGTGTTCCACTACTTCGAGACCCGGCAGGGCATGCACCTCGCCGTGGTCACCACAGCGCGGGACAGCCTGCTCGTCGCCAGCGTTCCGCGCCAGGACCTCGCGCCGCGCGAACGGATCCGGGACACGCTGCTGAGGATCACCGTGTTCGTGCAGGAGCACCGCGGTACCTTCTACTCGTTGGTGAGGGGCACTGCCAGCGGCGATCCCGCGGTGCGGAGGATCGTGGACGAGTCGCGCGAGCTCAATGCCGAGCGCCTGTCCGATTCGTTCATCGAGCTGGGCCTTGCGGACACCGCGCTGCTGCGCATTGCCCTGCGGTCTTGGGTCGCGTTCGCCGAGGAGACCCTGATCAGCCTGGCGATCGAGCGCGAGACGGGCGCCGACGACGTGGTGCGCTTCCTGGAGGCGTCCCTGCACGGCATGGTCAACTCCATCCGCGACCAGAGGCTCTGACGGCGCGGACGCGCTGCCGGCTGCCTACTCCTCAACGGCGTCCGGCAGCGTCCGGAGCCGGAAGAAGGGGCCGACCGCGACGGGAAGCACCGCCAGGATCTGGCCCACAATCCCGATCCACAGCGTCGGGACGAGCCCCCACCGCTCCCCGAGCCAGCCGCCGAGCAGCGAGCCGATCGGCATGACCCCCCAGACCACGCAGCGGATGGAGGCGTTCATGCGCCCGAGGAGCCGCGGCGGGCACACGCGCTGGCGCATGCTCACCTGCATGACGTTGTAGACGATCACCCCGAAGCTCATCCCGAACTCCCCCACGCTGAGGAGGGCCAGCGCGAGCGGCCCGGGGCCGGCAGCGAGGGCGAGCGGGAACAGGACCACCGCGGCGCCGCCCACCATGAGCCCGAGCGGCAGAAGCGGGCCCTCGCCGGCGCGGGCGGCGAGCCACGGTGTCGCGAGGGCGCCGAGCAGGCCGCCCACGGACCCGATCGAGAGCATGACGCCGAGCCCCGCCGGGCCGAGGCCGAGCTCCCGGAGGATCACGAGCGGCATCAGCACATAGGCCATCGAGGAGAAGAGGTTGCTGGTCGCCGTGCTGGCGACGATGCGCCGGATCAGGCGGTGGCTGGCCACGAACGCGGCGCCTTCGCCGATCTCGGCAGCCAGGCTGCTGCCCTCGCGGGCGGCGGGGGCCTCCTCGGCGTCGCGGACCCTCGTCAGGCACAGCGCCGAGGCGAGGTAGCCGCCGGCCTCCGCGGCGAACAGGACCGGCGCGCTCACGAGGGTCAGGAGGAATCCGCCGAGGGCTGGGCCGCCCATGCGCGCGACCTGCGCCGTGGCCTCGAGCTTGCCGTTGGCCTCGGCGACCTGCGCCCGCTGCACGAGGAGGGGGATGTAGCTCTGGTAGGCCACGTCGAAGAACACGGTGGCCACCCCCACGACGGCCGCGACGACGTAGAGGTGCCACATCTGCAGCGCGCCCGCCCACCACAGGGCGGGAACGGCCGCCATCGCCGCCATGCGGACGAGATCGGCCCGGATCATGGTGCGCCGCTTGAGCCAGCGGTCCACCCAGGCGCCGGCGGGAAGCCCCACCACGAGGAAGGCCGCCATCGCGGCGGCGTTGAGCACGCCGAGGTCCATCTCGCCGGCGCCGAGCAGGCTCACGGCGAGCACCGGGAGCGCGAGCTGGCCCAGCTGGACGCCGAGTTGGCTGATGCCCTGCCCCGTCCAGAAGGCAAGGAACGAGCGGCTGCGGAGGAGGGCGGCGGGAGCCACGTCGCCGGGGGTGCGGGGGGCCATGGCGCCAGTGTGGGCCCAGTGATTGGGAAATGTCAATCACTCGCGGCTAGAGTGGTCCCATGACCCCGTCGGATGAGGCGGCCAAGGGCCGCGCGCTCAGCTCCCCGCTGCGGCTGCGCATCCTGCGCATGTGCCTCCACCATCCGCGCACCAACAAGGAGATCGCCGATCTCCTCGGCATCAATCCCGCCTCCTGCCTCCACCACGTGCGCACCCTCGTGGCCACCGGGTTCCTCGAGGCGCTCCCGGAGCGCCGCGGCAACCGGGGGGCCAAGGAGGTCCCCTACCTCGCGACGCGGGCCTCCTGGAGCCAGAAGGTGGACGATGTCTCGCCCGTGCTCATCGAGACGTTCGTGCAGGAGACGGCGGCCCTCTCCCCCGAGGACATCGAGGTCTGGCGGCTCGGGCTCAGGCTCAACGAGCAGCACCGGTCCGAGCTCATGGCCCGGCTGCGGGAGGTCGTCGACGAGTACGTGGCCATGCCGAGCGACCCGGACGGCGAGGCCACGTCCCTCATGATCGCCCACCATCGGGACCCCACCGCCGACTGACTCCGTCGCCACCCCCCGGCCTCCCCCCTTGCGTTTCGGGTACGCATCTCGTCGCGTTTCCGCCATTCCGGGTACGCGAACGACGCCGGCCGGCACCTTCCGCGCGGAAGGCACCGGCCGGCGTCGTACCCGAGACGCCGAAAGGGCGACGGGATGCGTACCCGAAACGGGTGGTGGGGTCAGGCGCGGGCGCGGCTGCGGGCGGCCTTGAGGCGCTCGTTCGCGTCGAGGATGACCTTGCGGATCCGGATCGCCTCCGGCGTGATCTCCACGCACTCGTCCTCGCGGGCGAACTCGAGGGACTCCTCGAGCGTGAGGGTCCTCGGCGGGGTCAGGCCCTCGAAGTTGTCCGCGGTGGAGGAGCGCATGTTGGTGAGCTTCTTCTCCTTGGTGATGTTCACATCCATGTCGTCGGCGCGCGAGTTCTCGCCGACGATCATGCCCTCGTACACCTCGGCGGTGGGCTGGATGAAGAACGTGCCGCGCTCCTGGAGGTTGATCATGGCGAACGGAGTCGCCACGCCGGCGCGGTCCGCGATGAGCGAGCCGTTGGTGCGGTACTCGATCTCGCCCTGCCACGGCTCGTAGCCCTCCGAGATGGAGGAGGCGATGCCGGCGCCGCGGGTGTCCGTGAGGAACTTGGTGCGGAAGCCGATCAGGCCGCGGGAGGGGACCATGAACTCCATGCGGACCCAGCCGGTGCCGTGGTTGGCCATGTTGGTCATGCGGCCCTTGCGCGCGGCGAGCAGCTGCGTGACGGCGCCGAGGTACTCCTCGGGCACGTCGATCGTCATGTGCTCCATCGGCTCGAGCACCTGGCCGTCGACCTTCTTCGTCACGACCTGCGGCTTGCCCACCGTGAGCTCGAAGCCCTCGCGGCGCATCTGCTCGACCAGGATGGCCAGAGCCAGCTCACCGCGGCCCTGGACCTCCCAGGCGTCCGGACGCTGCGTCGGCAGGACGCGGATCGAGACGTTGCCGATCAGCTCCTTGTCGAGGCGGTCCTTGACCTGGCGCGCGGTGACCTTGGCGCCCTTGACGCGGCCGGCCAGCGGGGAGGTGTTGATGCCGACGGTCATCGAGATCGCGGGGTCGTCGACGGTGATGAGCGGCAGCGGCCGCGGGTCGTCGACGTCGGTGAGCGTCTCGCCGATCGTGATGTCCTCGATGCCCGCGACCGCGACGATGTCGCCGGGGCCGGCGGACTCGGCCGGGACGCGCTCGAGCGCCTTCGTGGCGAGCAGCTCGGTGACCTTGACGGTCTTGAGCGTGCCGTCGTGGCGGGCCCACGCGACCTGCTGGCCCTTGCGGAGCGTGCCGTTGTAGATGCGCAGGAGGGCGAGGCGGCCGAGGAACGGCGACGCGTCGAGGTTGGTCACGTGGGCCTGGAGCACGCCCTCGGGATCGTACGTCGGGGCCGGGATGTGCTCGAGGATCGTGGCGAAGAGCGGCTCGAGGTCGGTGTTGCCGGGGGCCTGCCCGTTGGCGGGCTGCTCGAGGGAGGCGGCGCCGACCTTGGCGGCGGCGTACACGACCGGCACGTCGAGCACCTTGTCCAGGTCGAGGTCGGGGACCTCGTCCGCGAGGTCGGAGGCGAGGCCGAGCAGGAGGTCCATGCTCTCGTGGACGACCTCGTCGATGCGCGCATCCGGGCGGTCGGTCTTGTTGACCACGAGGATCACGGGCTTGTGGGCCGCGAGGGCCTTGCGGAGCACGAAGCGGGTCTGCGGTAGCGGGCCCTCGGAGGCGTCGACGAGGAGCACCACGCCGTCCACCATCGACAGGCCGCGCTCGACCTCGCCGCCGAAGTCGGCGTGGCCCGGGGTGTCGATGACGTTGATGGTGATGCCCTCGGGCTCCCCGGCCTTGGCCGCGGACGGGCCGGCGTAGCGCACGGCCGTGTTCTTCGCGAGGATGGTGATGCCCTTCTCGCGCTCGAGGTCGCCGGAGTCCATCACGCGCTCTTCGACCTCGCCGTGGGAGGCGAAGGAGTTCGTCTGTCGCAGCATGGCGTCGACCAGGGTGGTCTTGCCGTGGTCGACGTGCGCGACGATGGCAACGTTGCGGAGGTCGGTGCGGGAAGCGGTGGACACAGTTTCAGTCATACGCGTGAGGCTCGATTCGGGTGGTTCGCGACTTTGTCCGGCGCCCGACGCGGGACCCGTCAGGTCGGGCCGGAGGCACAGCGGAACAGACCCCGTAGAGGGCCAGCACTGACAATTTTACTCTCTCCTCGGCTCCTGCCCGTTCGCAGGGTCCTTGGGCATTGGCGCGACGGGCCCCGAGCGGCCCATGATAGTGACGATCGACTCTCACAAAGGACAGGCATGGACCGAGCCCCACGTCGCGCGAGCCGCTCGGCCGCTGCCCTGCTGGTGGCGCTGGCCGTGCTCCTCACCGGCTGCGAGGCCTCGCAGGTCCTCCCGGCGCCGTCCGACGCCCCGCAGCTGCCCTCCGCCGCCCCGCAGCCCCCGTCTCCGGCGCGGTACGTGGGGAATCCGGGGCCGGTCCTCTTCGGCACGGCGCCGCTCGTCCTCTACCCGCGCACGACGACGGCGCGGCGGCTCACGCCCGCACGGTACCTCCCGCTCGGCTCGCTCTGGGTGGACCCGCTCACCCAGCGCATCGAGCCGGTCCTCGGGGACCTCTCCCGCACGGCCGTGCTCATCGGCGACTCGCAGTCCGCCCCTCGGGACAGCTGGGTGCGCGGCGGCCTCCGGGGCGCCGGCTACTCGGTGTACTTCGCGGGCGCCGGCGGCACGGGCTACTCGGTGGGCAACCGGCGGACGCATGCCTACGTGGAGGCGCTGCGCCGCGGGGACTGGCGGCTGCCGGCGGGGACTCCCCGCCTCGTGGTCGTCGAGGGCGGCGGGAACGACGCCTCCCGCGGGTCGGGCAACGCGGCCATCGCCGCCGGCGCCAAGAGCCTCGTCGCCGAGCTGCGCCGCACCTACCCCGGGTCGCGGATCGTCATGGTGGGCACGCTCGCGAAGGCTGCCGCCGACGGCGGCGGGCGCCGCACCCGCGTCGACACCCTGCTGCGGCGCACGGCCGACGGGCTCGGCGTCCCGTTCATCAGCTGCGGCGACTGGATCTCCCGCTACCACCTCAAGAACCAGCTCGCGGACGGCGTCCACCTCAAGCCGGCCGGCCGCGCCCGGCTCGCTCCGGTGCTCACGGCGGCGCTGCGCAAGCTGGGCGTGGGCATCACGTAGCGGGCCGGCTGCGCACTCCCTCGCCACGGGCGAGCGGCATCGGGCGGACGACGACGGAGGGGAGCCTGCCGCTGCTGGCAGGCTCCCCTCCGTCGTCGTGGCGTCCCGGGCGGGACGGCCGCGTCAGTCGATGCCGCTCGTGGCGAGCAGCTCGCGCAGTTCGCGCCGCTCGCGCTGCTTCTCCGGATCCGGCAGCGGAACGGCGGCGAGCAGGCGCTGCGTGTACGCCTCCTGCGGGTTGCGCAGGATCGCATCGCGCAGGCCCTGCTCGACGATCCGGCCGCGCTGCATGACGCAGATGTAGTCGGCGAGCACGTCGATCACGGCGAGGTCATGGGTGACGAAGAGGCACGCGAATCCGAGCTCCTTCTGGAGCCCCTGGAACAGTTCGAGCACCTTCGCCTGGACCGACACGTCGAGCGCGGAGGTAGGCTCGTCGGCCACCATGAGCTTGGGCTTGAGGGAGAGCGCACGGGCGATGCCCACGCGCTGCTTCTGGCCGCCCGAGAGCTCGTGCGGGTACCGGTTGCGGTACCCCCGCGGGAGCTCGACCTGGTCCAGGAGGACCTCGACCCTCTTCTGGAGCTCGGCGCCCTTCGCCACGCCGGCAAGGAACATCGGCTCGCCGATGGACTCGCCGATCGGCAGGCGGGGGTTGAGCGAGGACGAGGGGTCCTGGAACACCATGCCCACTGAGCGCCGGATCTCGTGGAGCTCCTTCGAGTTCTTCTTCAGGTTCGAGATCTCGCGCCCCGTGACCTTGAGCGAGCCCTCCGCGACGGGGAGCAGCCCGACGGCGGCCCGGCCGATCGTCGTCTTGCCCGAGCCCGACTCCCCCACGAGTCCCACGACCTGGCCGGGGTAGACGGTCAGGTTCGCGCCCTCGACGGCGCGGAAGGCTGCGACCCGCCCCTGCTTGGGGTACTCGATCGCGACGTTCTCGAGGGACAGGACCGGTGCCCCGCGCTCCACCGTGGCGGCGGCGTGGGCTGCCAGCGCGCGCTCGTTCTCCCGCTCCCGGGCAGCGAGCTCGGCCGCGTCGACCGCCTCGAGCTCGGCGCCGGTGGCCGCGGCGAGCGCCGCCGTGATGTCGACGTCGTCCGCGGTGCCCTCCCCGCCCTGCCCGAGGTGCGGGACCGCGGCGAGCAGCGCCTGGGTGTAGGGGTGCTGCGGGCGGTGGAAGATCTCCTCGGCCGAGCCCGTCTCGACGATCAGGCCGCGACGCATCACGGCGATCCGGTCGGCCAGGTCGGCGACCACGCCCATGTCGTGCGTGATCAGGATCACGGCGCTGTTGAGCTTGTCCTTGAGGTGGCGCATGAGGTCGAGGATCTCGGCCTGCACCGTCACATCGAGGGCCGTGGTCGGCTCGTCGGCGATGAGCAGCTTCGGGTCGCAGGAGAGCGACTGCGCGATCATGGCGCGCTGGCGCTGTCCGCCGGAGAGCTGGTGCGGGTAGGACTTGAAGGCCTTCACCGGATCGGGCAGCTCGACGAGCTCGAGCATCTTGATGGCCTTGGCCTTGGCCTCGTCCGGGGACACCGCGCTGTGGAGCCGGATGGTCTCCACGATCTGGTTGCCGATCGTGTACACGGGATTGAGCGCGGTCATCGGCTCCTGGAAGATCACCGCGACGTCGTTGCCGCGCACGCTGCGCGTCGCCGACACGCGGTCCTTGCCCATGAGTTCCTTGCCCATGAGCTTGACACTGCCCGAGACCCTGCTGTTGGAGGGGAGCAGGCCGAGGAGCGCCATCGAGCTGGCCGACTTGCCCGAGCCCGATTCGCCGACGATGGCGAGGACCTCGCCGGCCTTGACCTCGTAGTTGAGGCCGATCGCGGCGGGGACCCACTCCTTCTCCACCCCGAAGTCGACGCTCAGGTCGTTGACCTCGAGGACCTTCTGGCCCTTCACGAGGTCCGCCGCGACCTTCTCTCCCCTGGTCCTTGACCTGCGGGGCCCGCCCGCGGTGCCGAGGTTCTCAGCCATGGTTGTGGTTCCTTCCGTCCGCCGCCCCGCCCGAGCGCCTCGGCTCGGGGAGCGGAATCCTGCATTCGATCCGACGTCCTGCATCATGGGGGGCATGAGCACGATGCACCATGCCGGCCAGACCGACGTCTACCGGGCCCGCAGCAACCGGCTGCTGGCCCTGCTGCTGTGGGCGCTCGCCGCGCTGGGGCTCGTGGTCACGCTCGCCCAGGCCGGATGGCCCGGCCTGCGCTTCATCGCCCCGCTCGCCCTCATGGCGTACGCGGGCTGGGCGCTGTTCTGGCGCCCCGCCGTCGTGGTGAGCGACGCCGGCGTCGAGCTCGTCAACCCGACCCGCCGCATCGGGGTGCCATGGGAGGCCCTGGCCTACGTCGACACGAAGTACGCCCTCACGCTCGGCACGGCCCGGGGCCGCTTCGCCGCGTGGGCCGCGCCGGCGCCGGGCGCGCTCGGCGCCCGCCGCGCCCAGCCGGAGCACCTGACCGGCCTGCCCGAGAGCAGCTACGGCCCTGAGCACACCGTCCGTCCCGGCGACCTGGGCAACACCGTCTCCGGCCAGGCGGCCATCCTGGTGCGCCGCCGCTGGGCGGAGCTCATGGAGCGCGGGGCGGTGGCCGCCGGCCGCGCGGACGAGACCCCGGTGTCCCGCCGGGTGGAGTGGGCCATCCTCGCGCTGGGCGTGGTCCTCGCGGCAGCCGCCGCGGTGACGCTCCTGGCCTGAGCCCGCCGCCGGGCGCCGGGCCGTCAGGGCGCGCACGTCAGCCGTTCCTGCCGCTCGGGTCCTCGGTCCGCCGCTCGGGGGCGCCCCCGAAGGCCTCGCTGTCGGGGACGTAGCCGGAGACGGAGCTCACGCCCTCCCCGACGTCCAGGCCCGCGGCCGGGGCGACCTCGGTGCCCGCGCTGGCGTGCGTGCTGCGCGCCTTGGCCTTCTTGGCGTTGAACTTCTTCTGGCGCGGGTCGAACGCGTCGCGCAGGCCGTCGCCGATGAAGTTGATGCACAGGCAGATGAGCACGATGAACAGGCCCGGCCACCAGAACAGCCACGGCCTCGTCGAGAAGGCCTCCTGGTTCTGGGAGATGAGCAGGCCGAGTGAGGTGTCCGGCGCCTTGACGCCAACACCCAGGTAGGACAGCGCGGTCTCGAGGAGGATCGCGGAGGACATGATGAGCGTGCCGTTGACGATCACGACGCCCACTGCGTTGGGCAGGATGTGCTTGAAGATGATCCGCGCGTTCGAGGCGCCCGAGATGCGCGCCGCGTCGACGAACTCGCGCTCGCGCAGCGACAGGAACTCGCCGCGCACGAGGCGGGCGAGGCCCACCCACACGACGAGCCCGAGGAAGATGCCGAGAACCACGACGCCGTTGCTCGCCGCGAACTGGGCGAACCAGCTGCCCGAGTCGCGGCGGCCCGCCGTCTGGGACATGACGGCCGCGAGGAGCAGGACCGGGATGATGATGATGATGTCGGTCAGGCGCATCAGGACCGCCTCGGCCCAGCCGCGGAAGTAGCCGGCGAGTGCCCCGACCACGACCCCGATGATCCCGGCGACGACGCCGATGATGATCATGATGATGATCGACTGCTGGGCCCCGCGCATCGTCATCGCGAACAGGTCGCGCCCGATCCTGTCCTGGCCGAACGGATGCTCGCCGAAGCTGAACGGCGCGAGCGTCCACGTGGGGGTGCCGTCGTTGACGAGCGGAGTGACCTGGTCGTGCTGGAACTTCCACCAGCCCGGAATGGGCCCCCAGCCCTCGGAGGTGAAGGCGAGGAGGAAGATGACCGCGAACACGATCAGGCCGATGAGCGCGCCCGTGTGGCCGAAGAAGCGCTTGCGGACAATCTGGCCGAGGCTGAGGCCCTTGGCCTCGATCACGGGCTCGACGCCGGCCGCCGGCTCGCTCGGCCGGATGGGGGCCGGAGTGCCGGCCACGGTCTCCTGCTGCTGAGACTGCTGGCTCATGTCACTTCACCCTAACGCGAGGATCGAGCGCGGAGTACACGAGGTCCGCGATGAGATTGAAGACGAGGGCGGTGATGGCCACGCACAGGAACACGCCCATGACGGGGTTCGGGTCCACGTGCGAGATGCCGTCCAGGAACATGAAGCCCATCCCCCGCACCGAGAAGACCGTCTCGGTGATCACGGCGCCGCCGATCAGCTGGCCGATGTCCAGCGCGACCACGGTGGCGATCGGGATGAGGGCGTTGCGGAAGGCATGGCGCATGACGACGCTGCGCTCGCTCACACCCTTGGCGCGGGCGGTGCGGATGTAGTCCATGTTCATGACCTCGAGCATCGACGAGCGCGTGTAGCGCGTGTAGCTCGCGAGGGAGACCAGGATCAGGGCCACCGTGGGGAGGATGAGGTGCGTGAAGGAGTCGATCCCCGAAGTCCAGAAGTCACCCTGGAGGTTCGGCGTGGAGGCACCGATCGTGGCGACCGGGCGGCCGCGGATCTTGCTGCTGTCGAAGTAGGCGGGCCACGACTGCATGAACCGGTCGAGCATGATCAGCGCCCCCACGATGAACGCCGTGATCGCACCGACGCGCATCCCCTGGCCGCGGTCGTAGCCGCCCCAGAAGTAGCCCGCGGCGAGGCCGACGGCCACGGTGATGACCGCGAGGATGATGACCATCAGCGGCGTGGCGAGGTCCAGCAGCGGCTGGATGGGGAAGTACAGGATCGCGCCGACGACCACCGTGGTCAGCCCCGCGTAGAGGGCGCGACGGTTCTGCAGGCCGGCCGCGAGGACCGTCACGCCGAACGCGATGCCGACTCCCGCGATGAGGATCACGCCGAGGCCCAGGCCCGGGAAGCGGAACCACTGGGTGAGGTCCGCGATCACGAGGACGACGGTGATGAACGCGAACACGATGGCCCCGACGGTCGCCCGCCGCCGAGCAGCGCCACCGGCAGCGATCGCGGTGACGAGGCCGAAGACGAGCCCGATGCCGAGCGCCACCGGGAGCGGGATGGTGGGGTGCGCCAGGAAGTTGTTGAACCCGATGGCGCCGTACTCCTTGAGCAGGACGGCGACCCAGAAGATTGGCAGCGAGAAGAAGAGGAAGGCCATGAACGTCACGCCGTAGTCGAGCGCGCTGTACTGCCGCAGGGCGGTGATGATGCCGAGCGCGACGCCGATGAGGATGGCGAGGATCGTGGCACCCGTGACGAGGGTCAGGGTCTGGACGAGGGCCTGGCCGAGCGCCTGGGTGACCGGCTGGCCCGCGAGGTTCTTCCCGAGGTCGCACTGGCCGACGAGGCATCCGGCGGCGCCCCCGAGCCACTTGAAGTATCGGATGGGCGCAGGTGTGTCCAGATCGAGGAGCTGGGATCGCGCCTGCATGAGCTGGGGGGCATTGGGGGCTGAGCTGGCGCGGAACTCCTCGAGCGGATCCCCGGAGAGCGCGGTGAGGATGTACACCAGGAAGGACGCTCCGAGAAGGATCAGTGCTGCGGTGATGAGGCGCCGGACGACGTAAGTCACCATGTTTCGTTGTACCTCTGATGTGGACCGCCCGGAAAGGATGCGGGGCGGCGCTGGGGGGCCGACGGCTTCGCCACGCGTTCGGCGCGGCACCCGTCGGCAGGTGGCGGGATCTGCCGGGGGCGCTGCGAAGCGCCGGGACCTTCTAGCTCGGTCCCGGCGCTCCGCTGCGCATCAGAACTCGGAAGGGGCTACTTGGTAGCCCACTCCCAGAAGTTCCACCAGACACCGGTCTGGTTCGGCATGTACTTCACGCCGGTGACCTTGTCGCTGTACGCGTCCACCCCCACGGACTGGAACAGCGGCAGGCCGTACGAGGAGGCCCAGATCTTCTGGTCGATCTGCTTCTCGAGGTCAACCTGCTTGCTCTGGTCCGTGGTCTGGATCAGCTGGTCCATGAGCTTGTCGGCCTCGGGGTCCGAGAAACCGTTGAAGTTCGAGCCGTTGCCGGTCTTGAAGATCTGCGGGACGCCGGAGACGCCCACGCCCGGGTTGATCCAGCCGAAGATCGTGGCGTCGTAGCCGCCCTTGCCGAGGGCCTTGCCCCAGTCGGACTTGCCGAGGCCGCCGTCGACGATCTTGAACCCGGCCTTCGTCGCGCTGGCGGCGATGAGGGTGTAGGCGTCGACGCGGTTCGGGTTGTCCTTGTTGTACATGATGCGGATCGTCGGGGTCTTGCCGGCAAGGAGCTGCTTGGCCTTGTCGATGTTGACCTGCTGGAAGTCAGCCGAACCGTTGTTCTTCACCGTGTCCGCGTAGGCGGCCTGCTGCGGGACGAAGATCTGCGAGTCGAGCGGCTTCGCGTTCGGATCGAGCTTCTTGATGATCTTGTCGACGATGTCCTGGCGCGGGACCGTCAGCATGAACGCGGTGCGCACGTCCTTGTCGGCCAGCGGGCCCGAGTAGTTCAGGTCGATGTGGTCGTAGGAGAGCTGGTTGCCCTGGTCGACCGTGACGCCCGGGATGGCCTTGAGCTGCTCGATCGTGTCGGCCGAGGCCTGCGGGGCGATGATGTCCGCCTCGCCGTTCTTGAGGGCCTGGACCTGCGCGGGCGAGGAGCCGATGTAGCGGACGACGATCGAGTCGACGTTCGGGGTCGGGCCCCAGTTGTAGTCCTTGTTGCGCACGAGGGTCATCGACTGGTCCGGGACGATGTCCTTGACGATGAACGGGCCGTTCGAGAGGAACAGGCTCGTGTCGCTCGGGAGCGTCTTGGTGTCGAAGCCGGTGTTGTAGAAGTCGGCAGCCTTCTTGAGCGTCTCGTTCGCCGGCTGCGGCTTGGCCGGGTCGCCCTTCTTCATGCCCTTCATGAGGTCATAGAGCGCCTTGCCGTCGGAGAGGCCAGCGTGCTTGGCCACGACGTTCGAGGGGATGTCCACGACCGAGCCCAGCGCGATCTCCCAGTCGGCGAACGACTGGGTGTACTTGAGGGTCATCGACTTGCCGTCGGAGGACACCTCCGGGAACTCCGTGTTGTTCAGGCCCGTGGTGTCACCGGCCGTCGAGAAGTAGGAGGTTCCGGTCTTGGCCTTGGGGTTGGCATCGTCGTACCAGCCCGAGGCCGCCGCCCACTGGAGCGCGACGTCGTACGCGGTGACGGGCGTGCCGTCGGACCACTTCACGCCGTCGTTGATCGTGTACTTGACGGTGAGCGGGGAGTCCGAGACCTTCTCGAGCTTGCCGAACTTGTCGTTGTGGACGACGTTCAGCTTGTTGTCGATGTAGTAGAACCCCGAGTGCGTCGGGTAGCTGATCTTCGAGTTGATGTCGGTGTTGCCGTCAGCCGTGTTCGAGTTGAACGTGTTGAACGCGTTCACCTCGACGACCGTGACGGTACCCCCCTGCTTGGCGCCGGCCGATGCGGTGCTGGTGTTCGAACCGCCGCCCTGGGTCGCGCAGGCGCTGAGCGCGACCGCAGCAACCGCGGTGACACCCACCGCCTTGGAAATACGCCCGAAACGCATTCCGCCTCCTCTAGTGCTTCTGTAGACGTGTGCCGGAAGCCCGGCCGCAGGCGGGCCCGCCTTCCCCAGCGGATGGCGTGGCGCGCCTCACATGACCGACAGACTAGCCCGCCGCCGAGCGGGGTGGCTACGAAAGTTCCGTTTCAGATCAGCGTCGTTATCAAGATGCAACATATCTTTCAGGTTCTGGGGGCGCGGGTCTCGTATGCTGCCCGCGATTGGCGTTTCCCAATCGGTCGTGGGCTGCCGGAGGCAGCGTTGCGCGCCCGTGCTGGGCCGGTGTCAATCACTCGGGGGCGGCGCCGCCCCCGAGGGCCCAGTCGCGGATCGGGGCGGGATCGTCGCCGAACTCGCGCGTGTACGCCCGGGCACGGGCGAGCTCGTCCTGGTACCGCTGGCGCAGGCCCGCACAGCGCTCGGCGAGGCCGGGCACCCGGTCGAGCACGTCGATCGCCAGATGGAACCGGTCGATCCGGTTCAGCATCGCCATGTCGAACGGGGTCGTCGTCGTGCCCTCCTCGACGTAGCCGCGCACGTGCAGGTTGCGGTGGTTCGTGCGGCGGTAGGTGAGGCGGTGGATGAGCCACGGGTAGCCGTGGTAGGCGAAGACGACGGCCCGGTCAGTGGTGAACAGGGCGTCGAACTCCCGGTCGGGAAGGCCGTGCGGGTGCTCGCGCTCGTCCTGCAGGCGCATGAGGTCCACAGCGTTGACCACGCGGACCTTCAGGTCCGGCAGGTCGCGGCGCAGCATCTGCGCCGCGGCCACCGCCTCGGCTGTCGGGACGTCTCCGGCGCACCCGAGCACCACGTCGGGCTCCTGGCCGGGGACCTCGCTCCCGGCGAAGTCCAGGATCCCGATCCCCCGGGCGCAGTGCAGCCGGGCCTCCTCCGGCCCGAACCACTGCAGCGCCGGCGCCTTCCCGGCCACGACCACGTTGACGTAGTCCCGGCTGCGCAGGCAGTGGTCCATCGTCGACACGAGCGTGTTGGCGTCCACCGGGAGGTACACCCGCACCACCTCGGCCTTCTTGTTGACCACGTGGTCGATGAAGCCCGGGTCCTGGTGCGAGAAGCCGTTGTGGTCCTGCTGCCACACGTGGCTCGAGAGCAGGTACGTCAGTGAGGCCACGGGCATGCGCCAGGGCAGCTCGCGATGGACCTTGAGCCACTTGGCGTGCTGGTTGAACATCGAGTCGACGATGTGGACGAACGCCTCGTAGGAGGTGAAGACGCCGTGCCGGCCGGTCAGCAGGTAGCCCTCGAGCCAGCCCTGGCACAGGTGCTCGCTGAGGACCTCCATGACTCGGCCGGCGCGCGCCAGGTGCTCGTCCACGTCCTCGATCCGCTCCTGCCACACCTTGTCCGTGGCGCCGTAGACGTCCTGCAGACGGTTAGAGGCCGTCTCGTCCGGGCCGAACAGCCGGAAGTCCGTGGGGTTCGCGCGGATCACCTCCCGCAGCCACCCGCCGAGGTTGCCCATCGCCCCCGCGCGGACGACGCCGGGCGCCTCCACCGGGATCATGTGCGCCTCCTGCTCGGGCAGGCGCAGGTCCCGCAGCAGCCGCCCGCCGTTGGCGTAGGGCGTGGCGCTCATGCGGCGGTCCCCGCGCGGGGCGAGCCTGCCGAGCTCGGGCGAGCGGGCGCCGTCGTGCGTGAAGAGTTCCTCGGGGCGGTAGGAGCGCATCCACGCCTCGAGCTGGGCAAGGTGCTCGGGGTTCTCGTGGACGGCGCTCAGCGGCACCTGGTGGGCGCGCCACGTGCCCTCGACCCGCTTCCCGTCCACCACGGCCGGGCCCGTCCAGCCTTTCGGGGAGCGGAAGACGATCATGGGCCAGGGCTCCGGCGTGGAGTCGGCCTCGCGCTCCCCCGCCTCGCGCGCGCGGCGCTGGACCGCGGCGATCTCCTCGAGGCAGTCGTCGAGCGCGGCCGCGAAGTCCCGGTGCGCCTGGGCCTGCGCGGAGGGGTCGGCGACCGTGACGAAGCGCGGGGCGTAGCCGAGCCCCTCGAAGTACTTGCGCACCTGCTCCTCGGGGCGCCGGGCCAGGACGGTCGGGTTGGCGATCTTGAACCCGTTCAGGTGCAGGATCGGCAGGACCGCGCCGTCCCGGACCGGATCGAGGAAGGCGGTCGACTGCCAGCTCGTGGCCAGCGGCCCCGTCTCGGCCTCGCCGTCGCCGACCACGCAGGCGACCACGAGGTCGGGGTTGTCGAACGCGGCACCGAAGGCGTGCGCGAGCGAGTAGCCCAGCTCGCCGCCCTCGCTGATGGAGCCCGGTGTCTCGGGCGCCGCGTGGCTCGGGATGCCGCCGGGGTAGGAGAACTGCCGGAAGAGCTCCCGGAGGGACTCCTCGTCGTCGCCGAAGCGCGTGTAGATCTCGGAGTAGGTGCCCTCGAGGTAGGCGTTGGCGACGTTGGCCGGCCCGCCGTGGCCCGGGCCGGTGACGAACAGCATCGCCTGGTCGCGCTCGATGATGGCCCGGTTCAGGTGGGCGTAGATGAAGTTCAGCCCGGTGGTGGTCCCCCAGTGGCCCAGCAGGCGCGCCTTGACGTGGGCCGATTCGAGCGGCTCCCGCAGGAGCGGGTTGTCCCGGAGGTAGATCTGGCCCACCGAGAGGTAGTTCGCGGCGCGCCACCAGCGGTGGAGGTCCTCGAGGCGCTCGTCGGTGAGGGTCGTTGCTGCGTCGGTGGCTGTCATGGCTCGGGCTCGCCTTCGGCGTCGGCTTCCGCGGGACGCCTGGCGCCCGCGGCCGGTCCCTGCCAGCCTAGCGAGCTTGGCCGCCCGTGTCCGGGGTCGGGGCCGCCGGTTTGCCGGCGCCGCCTTCCGGGAACGGTGACACCATGAGCGATGCTCCGGACTACCGCGCTGCCCTGTCCCTGCTCTGTCCGCTCTCGGACCCCGAAACGGGGACGCTGCTGCGGTTCGACGGGACCTTCTGGCCCACTGACGAGCCCACCTCGATGACTGCGCTCGGCCTCCTCCCGGACGAGGCGGTCCACCTGCTGGTGGCCGACTTCCCCCAGGCAGCGCGGGCCGCCCGGCACCACCTCGGCACTGCGGTGGAGACGCTCGCCGCCGCGGTCGAGGAGTACCGGGACATCCGCGGACGGGACTGGGCGGCCCTCCCGTCCGTTTGCGCCGCCCTGAAGGCAGACGTTGCCAACGCCCTTGCCTACCGGGAGGTGCTCGATGCCGTCAGCGGCACCGAGGACGGCCTCGGGCTGCGTGAGACGACGCTGCCGATCGCGCTCACTGCCTTCGAGACCGGCGAGGCGCCGGCCGACCTCGGCGACAGCGTGGGCGACGACGGAACCGCGCCCCTCATCACAACCGACTACCTGACCGCGGATCGGGACCTGCGAGAGCGCGTCGGCGCATTCCTCATGGCCTTCTCGCTCGCCGCGGAATGCCCCGACGCGCCGCAGCGGCTGGCCGGCGCCGGCGAGCCCGGCGACCCCCTGACCGGGTTCGCCCGCGAGCACCTCCACCAGCCTCACCTGTACGCCGAGGCCGTCCGGGCACAGCGCACCCTGGATCCGCAGGCGCTCGCACCGGTCATCGCGCAGCGGACGCCGGCTCCGGCTGCCCTGCCGTGGGGAGCATGACGCCGCGCCCCCCGCTGGCCAGGTCCGCCGGGAGGAATCGGTGCGTTCACGCGGGCGCCGTCTGGGTAAGGGCCAGATGGCGGTGGCAGGCCGGGCCGATGTCACGAGGCACCGGGGCGCAGCCGGCACTGCCACCGCCGCTTTGCCCGGCTGCAGGCCGTCCCGAGGCTAGACGTTGAAGCGGAACTCCACCACGTCGCCGTCGGCCATCACGTAGTCCTTGCCCTCGATCCGGACCTTGCCGCGGGCCTTCGCCTCGCCCATCGAGCCGGCGCTGACGAGGTCCTCGAAGTGCACCACCTCGGCCTTGATGAAGCCGCGCTGGAAGTCGGAGTGGATCACACCGGCGGCCTGGGGGGCGGTGTCGCCCTGGCGGATGGTCCAGGCGCGGGCCTCCTTCGGGCCGGCGGTGAGGTAGGTCTGCAGCCCGAGGGTGTGGAAGCCGACGCGGGCGAGCTGGTCCAGGCCGGACTCGTCCTGCCCGTTCATCTCGAGCATCTCGCGGGCCTCCTCCTCGGAGAGCTCGACGAGGTCCGCCTCGAGCTTGGCGTCGAGGAAGATCGCGTCGGCCGGGGCCACGAGCGCGCGCAGCTCGGCCTGCTTCTCCGGGCTGCCCAGGATGCCCTCGTCCGCGTTGAAGACGTAGATGAAGGGCTTGGCGGTCAGGAGGTTGAGCTCCTTGAGGTGCTCCATGTCGAGCTTGTCGGAGGCGATCGAGGAGAAGATCGTGTCGCCGCGCTCGAGGACCTTCTTCGCGGCCTCGATGGCGGCGAGCTCGGCGGACTCGCGCTTCTTGATCTTGACTTCCTTCTCGACGCGCGGAAGGGCCTTCTCGATGGTCTGGAGGTCGGCGAGGATCAGCTCGGTGTTGATGGTCTCCATGTCGGAGCGCGGGTCCACCTTGCCGTCCACGTGGACCACGTCGGGGTCGTCGAAGACCCGGATGACCTGGGCGATCGCCTGCGCCTCGCGGATGTTCGCGAGGAACTGGTTGCCGAGGCCCTCGCCCTCGGAGGCCCCCTTGACGATGCCGGCGATGTCGACGAAGGAGACCGTCGCGGGGAGGATGCGGGCGCTGCCGAAGATCTCGGCGAGCTTGTCCAGACGGGGGTCCGGGAGGCTCACCACACCCACGTTCGGCTCGATCGTGGCGAACGGGTAGTTCGCCGCGAGGACCTGGTTGCGGGTGAGGGCGTTGAAGAGCGTCGACTTGCCGACGTTGGGGAGACCGACGATTCCGATAGTGAGAGCCACGGTCATCCATCATACCGGCGCGGGGTGCCCGCACCCGGCGGGGAGCCGCGGCCGAGAATTGTCGGTGGCCCGTGCGACAGTGGGCCCATGGACGGAACGCAGATTCTCGTGATGGTGCTCGTGGCGCTGCTCGCCTTCGTGCTCGGGGCGCTGGCCGGGGCCGCGCGGCAGCGGCGGCAGTCCGCGCACGACGGCGGGGACCTCCCCGCGCTGCAGTCGCGCCTCGCGTCGGCGGAAGCGGCGCTCGCGGCGGCCGGAGCGGAGCGGGACCTCCTCGCGCGGCAGAACGCCGCCCTGACCTCCATCGACGAGCAGGAGAACACGGTCCTCCACGCCCTCGGCCCCGTGGCCGAGAAGCTCAGTGCCGTGCAGCGCGCCGTCGCGGTGCTCGAGCGGGACCGGGTGGAGCAGTTCGGCCAGCTCGCCCAGCAGCTGCAGGATGCCCGCGCCTCGGATGCGGCGCTGCTGCAGTCGGCGCACGCCCTGACGGCGGCCCTCGCGAACAACTCCTCCCGCGGCACGTGGGGCGAGATCCAGCTGCGCCGGGTGGTCGAGGCCGCGGGGATGCTCGACCGCGTGGACTTCGCGGAGCAGGTGTCCACCTCGGGCGAGGCCGGGGCGGTCCGGCCCGACCTCGTGGTGCAGCTGCCGGGCGGGAAGCAGATTGTCGTCGACTCCAAGGTCCCGCTCGGGGCGTACCTCAAGGCCCAGGAACACGCGCAGGACCAGAGCCCGGCGGGCATCGCGCAGCGGGACCGGCACCTCGCAGAGCACGCCAAGGCCCTGCGGGCGCATGTGGATGCCCTCGGGAGCAAGAAGTACTGGGAGGCCGTCGGGTCCAGCCCCGAGCTGGTGGTCTGCTTCCTCCCCGCGGAGTCTTTCCTGGCCGAGGCGCTCCGAGCCGACGCGGGGCTCCTCGACTACGCCTTCGGGCGCAACGTGGCGCTCGCGTCCCCGGCAACGCTCATGGCCCTCCTCAAGGGCGTCGCCTTCGGCTGGCGACAGGAGCTCCTCACCGAGAATGCGCGGGAGCTGTTCGACCTCTCCCAGCAGCTCTACGGGCGGCTGAGCACGATGGGCGGCCACGTGGCCCGTCTCGGGTCCTCCCTCAAGGGGTCCGTGGAACGGTACAACGCGTTCATCGGCGCGCTCGAGTCGAGGGTCCTCCCGACCGCCCGGCGGATCAGCGCCCTCGACCTGGGCTCGCCGGAGACCCTACCGGAGCTGCCCCCCGTCGAGACCACTCCGCGGGTCCTGAGTGCGAGCGAGCTCCTCGATGAGCAGCTGTGGAAGGACAACGGGATCACGGCCCTGCCGGGCACGCTCGGAGGCTCCACGGCGGGGGACGACGGCGGCGACGGTGCCGGGCGCAGCATCGCGGAGGGCGAGGACGGCTCCCGGCTGCATTCGGCCTGAGCCGGGGGCCGCGAGCCGCCACAAAGGCGCGGGCTTCCTCGGCTTCAACGGCCGAGCGTACGCACCACGCCGAGGTCGGGGGCTGGGGCCCGGGGGTTCGCGGGCCCCAACCGGCCCGGCCGGACGCCGCTCCCCTGTCCAGCACTGGAAAAGTGCCGTTCTCGCCGGGAAGTCCGCGTCTCGGGGACTTCTCGGCGGGAACGGCACTTCCGCCGCTATCGGCTCGTCCCGGCAACCTCAGAGGGCAGGTCGGGCCGGCACGACGTCACGGTTGGGGCCAGGCAGGGCTCCCTGCGGGGTGACCTCGGCGTCAGCTCTGGGGGCGTCGCCCTCGGCCGCCGAGGCCGCGGCTCGCGTCGCCGGCATCGCGCAGGGTCGCGCGCAGTTCCTTGGGGAGCGAGAACAGGATGTCCTCTTCCGCGGTGACGACCTCCTCGACCGTGCCGTACCCGTACTCGGCAGCGAGCCGCAGGACGTCCTGCACGAGCACATCCGGGACGGAGGCTCCGGAGGTCAGGCCGATCGTCTCGACTCCTTCAAACCAGGACTCGTCCACCTCGTTGGCAAAGTCGACCCGGTACGCGGCCTTTGCGCCGTACTCGAGGGCCACCTCCATGAGCCGGACGGAGTTCGACGAATTGGCCGATCCGACCACGATCACGAGGTCAGCCTGCGGGGCGATCTTCTTGATCGCCGCCTGGCGGTTGGACGTCGCGTAGCAGATGTCGTCGCTGGGCGGGTCCTGCAGGTTGGGGAAGCGCTCCCGCAGCCGGCGGACGGTCTCCATCGTCTCGTCGACGGAGAGCGTGGTCTGGGAGAGCCAGATGAGCTTGTCCGGGTCCTTGACCTGGATGGCGTCCGCCTCCTCGGGAGAGTTCACCACCTGCGTGTTCTCCGGCGCCTCGCCGTACGTTCCCTCGACCTCCTCATGCCCCTCGTGGCCGATGAGCAGGATCTCGTAGTCGTCGCGGGCGAACCGCACGGCCTCGCGGTGCACCTTGGTCACGAGCGGGCACGTGGCGTCGATGGTCCGCAGCCCGCGCTCCTCGGCCGAGCGCACGACGGCGGGGCTCACCCCGTGTGCGGAGAAGACGACCAGGGCGCCCTCGGGCACCTCGTCGGTCTCCTCGACGAACACCGCCCCGCGCTCCTCGAGGGTCTCGACCACATGCCGGTTGTGGACGATCTGCTTGCGCACGTACACCGGTGCACCATAGTGCTCGAGCGCCTTCTCGACAGCGATGACGGCCCGGTCGACCCCGGCGCAGTACCCCCGCGGGGCGGCAAGCAGGACCTTCTTCTCGCCGGCGACGGGAACCGCGGCGGCCACGTCCTCAGGCGCGCGGCGCCGCCGCGGAACCGTGGGCATGGACAGGGGAACCGAGGTGACACTCATGCTTTCCATGCTACCGGCGCCCGCGGACCGCACGCCCACGGACGCCGAGCGCGGCCGCGAGCACGAGGCAGGCCGCGCCCACGAGGGCCACGACCCCCGCCCACGGCAGGAACGAGTCGGCGAAGAGCTTTCCCGCCCGGGTCGCGAAGACGGTGGCGACACTCCCCGACCCGCCCTGCGCCGAGGCGACGCCCGAGGCCAGGAAGGCCCCCGCCGCGAGCACCGCGGCGACCAGGAGCAGGCCCAGGCCGGACCATGCCAGGGCGACCCTCCGGCGTCGTGCGAAGAGGAGCCCGAGCGCGAAGGCGAGCACGGCGCCCACCGTGAGGGGCCAGGCGTACGAGGCGGCCTCCTGGGCGGCGGTGAGCCAGGAGCGCTGCTGCGCCGTGCCCACCGGAACCTGGATGCTCGGCGACTCCCCGGCCTGCACGCCGAGGCTCGAGCCGAGCCTCTTGAGCAGCACATCGACGAAGGGGCGCAGCTCGAGCGTGAACGCCGAGGTCGACGCAGCGGCCTGGGTGAAGTTGAGCCGATGGCTCTCGCGTAGCGTCTCGTCCCAGGCCGCGGGGAAGCCGGGGTCCGTGGTCAGGCCGTTGGTGATCTCGTTCGCCAGGCGCGTCGCCGCCGGCTGGAACGCCTGGGGAACGCCGGAGGCAGAGGCGACGGTGGTCGCGAGCGAGGTCGCGAGCGCGGACTGGAACGCGGAATCGCTCCGCAGTGGTTCGAGCAGGCGGACGAACCCGCCCTCGTCCACGACGTTGCGCTCGATCCAGAGCGACGGGACGGCGGCCGCGGTCAGCACGACGGCGAGCAGGATGGACAGGGCGGAGAAAACGGAGCGCATGGACTTCCCGGGGTCGGCAACGCCACCATCCTATCGACGCCGGTACCGCCGCGGGGGACGCCAGACCCCTGCGGCCGGCCCTCCGCGGCCGGGCCTCCGCGGCCAGGCACCCGCAGGCCGCGGGAGTGTCGGAGGGGCGTGGTAGTCGTGAACTATGGTGGCAGAGATGGAAGCATCCCCAGATTCCATGAGCCCCGACGCCATGAACAGCACCGCCCGCCCCGACCCGGCCGGCCCAGCCGGCGACGAGGCCCAGGACGCACCGGGCGAGGGCTCGGCATCCACGCTGCCCGCGCGCGCCTCGGACACCAGCCCGGAGAACCCGTGGCCGCTCCATGTCCTCTCCCGCAAGCTCAAGGAGCACATCGAGCGCTCGCCCCACGTGTGGATCGAGGGGCAGGTCATCGAGATGACGCGGCGCGGCCAGACCGCGTACATGACCCTCCGGGACGTCGACGCCGAGATCTCCCTGCCGGCCTCCGCCTGGGGCACCGTCATGGCCAGGCTCCGCGAGCCGGTCCAGCGCGGCTCCCGCGTCGTGGCCCTCGTCAAGCCCGAGATGTGGCTCAAGACCGGAAGGCTCAGCATGGCCGTGCGGGACATGCGCCCGGTGGGGCTCGGAGACCTGCTGGCCCGCATCGAGAACCTGCGCCAGGCACTCGGGGCCGAGGGGCTCTTCGCCGAGGAGCGCAAGAAGCGCCTGCCGCTCCTCCCCCACCGGATCGGCCTCATCACCGGCCGAGACTCCGACGCCAAGAAGGACGTCATGCGCAACGCCGCCCTGCGCTGGCCCGCCGTCGCGTTCGAGGTGCGCGAGGTCGCCGTCCAGGGCACGAACGCGGTCGCCGAGGTCCTCGGGGCGCTCAAGGAGCTCGATGCCCGGCCCGAGGTCGACGTGATCGTGATCGCCCGCGGCGGCGGATCGCTCGAGGACCTGCTCGCCTTCAGCAACGAGGCGCTCGTCAGGGCGGTGGCCGATGCCATGACGCCCGTGGTCAGCGCGATCGGGCACGAGGCGGACCGGCCCATCCTCGACGACGTCGCCGATCTGCGCGCCTCGACCCCCACAGACGCGGCGAAGCGGATCGTGCCCGACGTGGCCGAGGAGCTCCTGCGCGTGCGCCAGTGCCGCGACCGGATCGACCGGCAGGTGCGCCTCTTCGTCGAGCGGGAATCGGATCGGCTCGCATCGATCCGGAGCCGGCCCGTGCTGGCCGCGCCCGAGACCATGGTGGACACCCGGCACGAGGAGCTCGAGCGCCTGAGGGTGCGCTCGCGCTCGGCGGTGGGCGGCGCCGTCGCCCGCGCGTCCGACGCTGTAGCGCACCTTCGCGCCCAGGTCCGCGCCCTCTCGCCGCAGCAGACCCTCGATCGCGGCTACTCGGTCGTGCAGATCCTCGACGGCCCGGCCGCCGCGGTGGTGCGTGCCCCGGAGGATGCCCCCTCGGGGACCGCGCTCAGGGTCAGGCTCGCCCGCGGGACGATCGCCGCCCGCAGCGAGGGCCAGCTCGCGGACATCACCCACACCGCACCCCAGGCTGCCGCGCCCCACGGCGGCACCGCAGACCACAGCCCCGCAGGAAGGACCGACCGATGAGTGAGGACACCAAGGAGACCTTCGAGGACCTCTCCTATGAGCAGGCGCGCGAGCAGCTCGTGGCGGTCGTCTCGCGGCTCGAGGCCGGTGGCGTGAGCCTGGAGGATTCGCTCGCGCTGTGGGAGCGGGGCGAGGCCCTCGCGAACCGCTGCGAGGAATGGCTCGAGGGTGCACGACGCCGTCTGGACGCCGCGCGCGGCGACGGCACTGCGGCGGGGCCGGCCGCGGAAGCCTAGGGCGCGGTCAGCTCTGCGCCAGCAGTTCCCTCTGCTCCTCGATGTCGAACGCCGGCGCCGGCCACTGCGGGTCCATGCGCTCGAGCGCCGCGACGAGGAGCTCCTGGACCACCATGCGCGCGTACCACTTGTTGTCCGCGGGCACGACGTACCAGGGCGCATAGGGCGCGCTCGTGCGCTCGATCGCGATCTGGTAGGCGTCCATGTAGGAGCCCCAGAGCTTGCGCTCGCTCAGGTCCGAGGGGTTGTACTTCCAGTACTTGGTGGGATCGTCGAGCCGGGCTGCGAGCCGGCGGCCCTGCTCCTCCCTACTGATGTGCAGCATGACCTTGACGATCTCGGTGCCGGAGGCGTGCAGGTGCGCCTCGAAGTCCTGGATGGCGGAGTAGCGCCGCTCGAGCTCGGTGGCGTCAACCCAGTTGTGCACGCGGTGGATGAGGACGTCCTCGTAGTGGGACCTGTCGAAGCAGCCCAGCATGCCCGGGCCCGGGAGCTGCTTCTCGACCCGCCAGAGGAAGTCGTGCTTCTTCTCCTCGTCGGTCGGCGCCCTGAAGGCGGCGAGCTGGACGCCCTGGACGTCGACGGCGCCGACCACGTGGCTGATCATGCCGCCCTTCCCGGCGGTGTCCATGGCCTGCAGGATCAGCAGGAGCGAGCGGGTGCCGCCGCCCTTGCCCTCGGCGAACAGCCGCTCCTGCAGGTCGGCGAGGTGGGGGTCCCGCTCCGCGAGGATCGTCTCGCCGTCGGACTTGCCCCCCGTGAACCCGGGGGTCGACGCCGGGTCGACGCGGTCGAGCCGGAAGTCCGGCCCGACCACGAGGAAGTCCTCGGGGGCCTCGGTGAAGCCGTGCCCCGCCTTGCGCTTGCCCATGCGGCCCCCTCGCGCTCAGACCCGGCGGTGCCGGGTCAGTTGCCCCTGTACCTGCTCAGGAAGTCTGCCATACGGGTGATGGCCTCTTCGATGTCCGCCACGGCCGGGAGCGTGACCATGCGGAAGTGGTCCGGGGCGTGCCAGTTGAAGGCCCGGCCGTGGGAGAGCAGGATCTTCTGCTCGCGCAGGAGGTCCAGGACGAACTTCTCGTCGTCGCGGATCCGGTAGACCTCGGGGTCGAGCCGCGGGAACAGGTACAGGGCGCCCCGGGCCTGCTTCGTCGAGACGCCGGGGATGGCGTTGAGCATGTCGTAGGCCTTGTTGCGCTGCTCGAGCAGCCGGCCGCCGGGCAGGATGAGGTCCTTGATGCTCTGGTAGCCCCCGAGCGCGGTCTGGATCGCGTGCTGGGCCGGGACGTTGGCGCACAGGCGCATGTTGGCCAGGAGGTTGATGCCCTCGAGGTAGTCCGCGGCCTCCTTCTTCGGGCCGGAGATGGCCATCCACCCCGCCCGGTACCCGCAGACCCGGTACGCCTTCGACAGGCCCGAGAAGGTCAGGCATAGCACGTCCTCGCCCGTGAACGCGGCGAGGTTGGTGTGTGTGGTGTCCTCGTAGAGGATCTTCTCGTAGATCTCGTCGGCGAAGATGATCAGGCCGTGCTTCTCGGCCAGCTCGACGATCCGCCGCAGCGTGGCGTCCGAGTAGACGGCCCCGGTGGGGTTGTTCGGGTTGATGACCACAATGCCCTTGGTCCGCGAGGTGATCTTCGACTCGAGGTCGTCGAGGTCGGGCTCCCAGTCGAGGTCCTCGTCGCACAGGTAGTGGACGGCGCGGCCGCCGGCCAGCGACACGGAGGCCGTCCACAGCGGGTAGTCGGGCATCGGGACGAGGATCTCGTCGCCCTGCTCGAGCAGCGCCATGAGCGACATCGTGATCAGCTCTGAGACGCCGTTGCCGAGGTAGATGTCATCGACGTGGATGTTCTGGATGCCGCGGGTCTGGTAGTACTGCGAGACCGCGGTGCGGGCCGAGAAGATGCCGCGCGAGTCGCTGTAGCCCTGGGCATGCGGCAGGTGACGGATCATGTCCACGAGGATCGCGTCCGGCGCCTCGAAGCCGAACGGGGCCGGGTTGCCGATGTTCAGCTTGAGGATGCGGTGGCCCTCGGCCTCCATCTGCTGGGCAGCCTCCAGGATCGGGCCCCTGATGTCGTACAGGACGTTGTGGAGCTTGGAGGACTGCGTGAACTGGGCCATTTCCCTAATATGCCACAGGGCGTGGGCAGCACCTGTGCGATGCTGCTCACACCCTGTGGCGTGCCCCGGGAGGGGTCAGGAGGCGAGGCCCTTCTCCTTCAGCCACGCCTTCGCGGCGTCGGCCGGGGACTGCTTCTGGTTCCCGCTGACGGCCCGGTTGAGGTTCACGAGGTCGTCGGTGGTCAGCTGCTTGGAGACGGCGTTGAGCACCGATTTCGCCTTGTCGTTGACGGTGTCCGTCCGCACGAGCGGGACGACCTGCTGCGCGATGAAGTTGTTCTTCGGGTCGTCGAGCACCACGAGTCCGTTGTCCGCGATGGACGGCGTGGTGGTGAAGATGTCGGCGACCTGGATGTCGTTGGACAGGAGCGCCTTGAGCGTGACGGGCCCTCCGCCGTCGCTCATCGGCTGGAACTGCTTCGGGACGCAGCTGTACTTGTCCTTGAGCCCGGGCAGCCCGTAGGCGCGCTTCTCGAAGGTCGCAGGCGCGCCGATCACGAGGTCGGCGCACACCTTGGCCATGTCCTCGAGGCTCTTGAGCTGGTACTTCGCGGCCGTGGCCTTGGTGACCACCATGGCGTCCTTGTCCTCGGCCTTCGCCGGGTCCAGGATCCCGAGACCCTGCGGGAGCTTGCCCGGGAGCGCCCCCGCGATGTCGGCGGCCGAGACCTGGGTGGCCTTCGGGTCCACGTAGAGCAGGAGGTTGCCGGTGTAGTCGGGGACCACATCGATGGAGCCGTCCTGCACCGCCTTGTAGTAGACCTCGCGGGCCCCGATGTTGGGCTTGGTCGTGGCCTGCACGCCCGCGGCGTTGAGGGCACCGGCGTAGAGCTCGGCGATGATCTGGCTCTCGGTGAAGTCCGCCGAGCCGATGACCAGGGCCTTGCCGGCGCCGCCGCTCGCGGGCGCGGCGCTGCCGGAGCTGAGCGGGTTGGAGGAGCCGCCGCAGGCGCTCAGGGCCAGGGTCAGCCCGAGGCCCGCTGCCGCGGCGGCCAGCGCCTTGCGGCGGGTGAGGGGGTGCTGGGTCATGGCATTCCTTCCGTAACGGCCGCGGCGGGGGCTGCTGCCTCCCTCGCGGAGGGCGTGCGTGGGACGAGGACACGCAGGAGCGTGCCCAGGACGAGGTCGGTCACGACGGCGAGGGCGGCCACGAGGACCGAGCCGCCGAGCATCTGGGGGTAGTCGGAGAGGGCGAGCCCGTCGAAGATGTACCGGCCGAGGCCGCCGAGGTTGGTGTAGGCGACGACGGTCGCCGTCGCGATCACCTGCAGGATCGCGGCGCGGGCCCCGCCGAAGATGACGGGGACGGCGTTGGGCAGCTCGACCTGCAGCAGCACCTGGTACTCGCGCATCCCCTGCGCCCGTGCAGCGTCGACCACCACGGGGTCCACCGCCGCGATGCCCGAGTAGGTTCCCGCCAGCAGCGGCGGAATGGTGAGGATGACGAGGGCCCAGATCGGCGGCATGAGGCCGATCCCGGCGAGCAGCACGAACAGCACCAGCAGCCCGAGGGTGGGGATGGCGCGCAGGGCGCCCGCGGCCGCGACGACGAGCACGCGTCCCCGCCCGGTGTGGCCCACGTAGGCGCCGATGGGCAGGGCAATGGCCGCGGCGATGGCGAGGGTGAGCACGGTGTAGAAGACGTGCTCGCCGAGGCGCCCCGGGATGCTGGAGTACCCGCTCCAGTTCATCGGGTCGGTGAGCCACGCCCAGGTCTGCGCGAGGAGGTTCACGAGCGGGCCGCCTTCCGCTGCCCCGCGCCGTCGACGTGCCGCGCCCAGGGCGAGAGCAGCCGCCCTGCGAGCACGAGCGCGAGGTCCATGACGAGGGCCAGGACGAGGATCGCCACGAGTCCCACGACGATCTCCGTGATGAAGCCCCGCTGGAGGCCCTCGGTGAAGAGGACCCCGAGGTTGGGCATGCCGACGAGGGCGGCGACGCTCACGAGGGAGATGTTGCTCACCGACACCGCACGCAGCCCCGCGACGAGCACGGGCAGCGAGAGCGGCAGGTCCACCCGGAAGTAGCGGGTCGCCGCGGTGTGGCCCAGGGCCTCGGCGGCGAGGCTCAGCTCGCCGTCCACCGAATCGAGGGCGTCGAGGGAGGACCGGACGAGGAGCGCCACGGCGTAGACGGTGAGGGCGACGATCACGTTCACCGGGTCGAGGATCCGCGTCCCGAGGAGCACCGGGAGGATGATGAACAGGGCGAGCGAGGGAACGGTGTAGAGGACCGAGCTGAGGGTCAGCAGCCCGGTGCGCCAGGCGCGGCGGTGGCGGACCGCCTGGGCGAGCGGGAGGCTGATGAGCAGTCCGAGGAGGAGCGGGACCAGGGCCAGGACGAGGTGCTGGCCGGTGAGGGAGAGGATCCGGCCCAGGTTGGCCGCCGCCCACTCCATCAGGCGCCGCCCTCCGGGACGGCGGCGCGGGCGCGCTGGGACTCGGTCCGCCGCCGGTCGGCGTGGGCGATGACCTCTGCCGCGCCGACGGTGCCGAGGAGGCGCCCGGCGTCGTCCACCACGACGCCGCGGCCGGAGGGCGAGGACAGCGCCGCGTCGAGGGCGGAGCGCAGGGTGCTGCCGGCGCGGTGCAGGGAGCCGCCGCTGACCAGTGTGCCGGGGAACGCCGGCCCGGCCCACCCCACGGGGCGGCCGTCGGCGTCGATCGCCACCGCCCACTCGTCGGCCCGGCCCGAGGCGACGTCCGCGGCACGGACCGTCTCGGCGGGCTCGACCGCGAGCCCGGAGTCGTCGTAGAAGCCCAGGTGGCGGAATCCGCGGTCCCGTCCCACGAAGCCCGAGACGAACTCGTCGGCCGGCGCGCGCAGGAGCTCCTCCGGGGCAGCGACTTGGGCGAGCCTGCCCCCGACGGCGAACACGGCGATCCTGTCGCCCAGGAGCACGGCCTCGTCGATGTCGTGCGTGACGAACACAATCGTCTTGCCGAGGTCGCGCTGCAGCCGCACGAGTTCCTGCTGGAGCTCGTGCCGCACCACCGGGTCCACCGCGCTGAACGGCTCGTCCATGAGCAGCACGGGCGGGTCGGCGGCGAGGGCCCGCGCCACCCCGACGCGCTGCTGCTGGCCGCCGGAGAGCTGCGCGGGATACCGGCCGCCGAGGTCCTGCGGAAGCCCGACAACGTCGAGCAGCTCGCGGGCGCGGGCCCGCGCGGCGCCCCGGGAGACCCCGTTGAGCCGCGGGACCGTGGCGATGTTGTCCGCCACCGTGCGGTGCGGCATGAGCCCGGCGGCCTGCATGACGTAGCCCATGGAGCGGCGCAGGAGCGGGGCGGGCTTCGAGGCGATGTCTCTGCCGTCCACGGTGATGGTCCCGGCGGTGGGCTCCACCATGCGGTTGACCATGCGCAGCGACGTCGTCTTCCCGCACCCGGAAGGCCCCACGAAGACCGTGATCTGGCCCCGGGGCACGCTCAGGCTCAGGCGGTCGACGGCCCTGAGGCCGCCGTAGACCTTGCTCACCTCGTGGAACTCGATCATGGGATCGGACACGTACACCTCAATGGTCGCTGACGGTCGGTCTCGGCGTGCTGAGGGGAGCCTATCAGCGCAGCGCGCCGCGGGACCCGGGCCTTTCCGAGGTCCGCGGCGTCCGCCCCGGCGATCAGGCTCCGGGGCCGCGTTCCGTCCCGCCGGCGGCGCCCGCGAGCTCGATCGTGCCGAAGATGGGGTCCCGGTCCAGCACCCTCACGTCCGTGATGCCCTGCTCGGCGAGCGCGGCCCGGAACCCCTCCTGCAGCCGCGGCACGTTCATCCCGAGCCCGCTTCCGAGGATGACCGGGCCGTCAATCCCGAGCTGGCGGGCCACCTGGGCTGCCATCCGGGCGAGGTCGTGGGCGGCCTGGTCCACGAGGAAGCCGGCGCCCGCGTGGCCGGCGTCGGCGGCCTCCGTGACGACGCGGGACTGCTGCGCCCAGTAGCGCCTGCCGGTCTCGGGCGAGTGGAAGTGCGCGATGAGCTCGCCGGGCTGGGCGAGGCCGGTGGCTGCCAGCAGGGACTGGGTGAGCGCGTCCGGGTCGTGGCCGAGGTCCATGCGGTGGAGGCTGTAGCGGACGGCCTCGCGGCCGAGCCAGTACCCGCTGCCCTCGTCCCCGAGGAGGTAGCCCCAGCCGCCGGCGCGGGCCTCCTCGCCGTCGGCGTTCGTGCCCCAGGCCGCCGAGCCCGTCCCCGCGATCACTGCCACCCCGGTCCGGGCGCCGCCGGCGGCGAGCAGGAGGCGCGAGTCGTGGACGACCTCGACCCTCGCGGCGGGCACGTGCGGGCGGATCAGGGAGGCGAGGGCCTCGGCGTCGGCGGCCGTATCGATCCCGCCGGCGCCCGCGAAGACGAGGGCGGCGTCCGGGGCCTCGAGCCGGGCGAACAGTTCGGCGAGGTTCGCGGCGGCCGTCTCGCGGCTCACGTTCTGGACGTTGGCGCTGCCGACCTCGAGATCGGCGACGACCCTGCCGCCGACCACCTTGATGCCGCGGGTCTTGGTGCCGCCGATGTCGAGGCCGACCATGGGTCCGGCCGGCAGGCTCTGGATGCTCACCCGCACAGCCTACTGACCGCGTAGGGTGGGCGCATGGACGCGACGCTGCCGGTGGACCTGTTCGGAGGCGGCGTGGTCGCCGCGCCCATGGCGGGCGGCCCGAGCCGGCCCGATCTGGTCCGGGCGGTCGGCGCCGCCGGCGGGTTCGGGTTCCTCGCGGGCGGCTACAAGGCGCCCGAGGCGCTCGCTGCGGATCTCGACGCGATGGACGGAGCGCTCCCGTTCGGCGTCAACCTCTTCGTCCCGGCGCCCGCGGAGGCGGACCGGGACGCCGTGCTCGCCTACCGGGAGCGGCTCCTGCCCGAGGCCGCCGCCGTCGGAGCGGACGTCCCGGAGCCGCGCTGGAGCGACGACGACGGGTACCCGGCCAAGCTCGAACTCCTCCTCGGGCGGGTCCCGGCGGCAGTCTCCTTCACGTTCGCGCTGCCGGGCCGCGACGCCGTGGTGGCGCTCAGGGCAGCCGGAGCGTTCGTCCTCCAGACCGTCACGTGCCCCGACGAGGCGCTGGCCGCGGCCGAGCTCGGCATGGACGCCCTCGTCGTCCAGCACCCGGATGCGGGCGGCCATTCGGGGTCCTTCCTCGGCCTGCGGCCGTTCGCGGGCACGCTCCCCGAGCTCGTGGCCGCCGTCGGCTCCGCCCTCTCTGCGGCGGGGGCCCATCTGCCGGTCGTCGCCGCCGGCGGGATCGGCACGCCCGGCGCCGCCGCGGCCGCCAGGGACGCCGGGGCCGCCGCCGTCCAGCTCGGGACCGCGTTCCTGCGCACGCCGGAGGCGGGGACCAACCCCGTGCACCGGGCCGCCCTCGCGGACCCGGGCCCGGGGCGCACGGCCCCCACGCGCGCCTTCTCCGGCAAGTGGGCCCGCGGACTCGAGAACGGCTTCATGCGCAGGTTCGCCGATGCGCCCTCGGCCTACCCGGTGCTCCACCACCTCACGGCGCCGATGAAGGCCGCCTCGGTGCGGGCCGGCAGCCCCGAGCGCACGAGCCTGTGGGCCGGGACCGGCTGGCGCGAGGGGCGGGACGAGGACGCGGCCGCCGTGGTGGCGCGCTTCGCCCGCTGACCGGCCCGGCATACATCCCGCGCGGGCCCTGCCCACATCCGGAGCGGCGCCATAGGCTGGGGCCATGGCTACGGCACCGTTCATCACGCTTCCGTCCGGACACTCCATCCCGCAGATCGGCCTCGGCACGTGGCCCCTCGACGACACCCAGGCCGCCGACGTCGTGGCGGCCGCCCTCGAGCTCGGCTACCGGCACGTCGACACCGCGGAGAACTACGGCAACGAGGCCGGGGTCGGCGAGGGCATCCGCCGCTCCGGGCTCGACCGGGGGGACGTGTTCATCACCACGAAGTTCAACCGCGCCTGGCACAGCGCCGACGGCGTCCGCACGGCCTGGGAGAACGCGGTCCGCAAGCTGGGCGTCGAGTACCTGGACCTGTTCCTCATCCACTGGCCCAACCCCGACCAGGACACCTACGTGCAGGCGTGGGAGGGGCTGATCAGGCTGCGGGCGGAGGGCAAGGTCCGCTCGATCGGGGCGTCCAACTTCTTCCCCTCCCACCTGCAGCGGCTCATCGAGGCGACCGGGGTCGCGCCGGACGTGGACCAGCTCCAGATCAGCCCGTACTGGGTCAAGCACGAGGCGCGCGCCTTCAACCTCGGCCACGGCACCGTCACCGAGGCCTACACGCCGATCGGGCGCGGGCAGGAGCTGCTCGCCGAGGAGGCCGTTCTCTCCGCCGCCCGGGCGCACGGCGTGACCCCGGCCCAGGCGGTGCTGCGCTGGCACACCCAGCAGGGGCTCGTGGCGATCCCGAAGTCGGCCCACCCCGACCGGCTCGCGTCGAACCTCGACGTGTTCGGCTTCGACCTCACCCACGAGGAGCTTGTGGCGCTGGACGCGCTGGACGGACGGGGCCCCGAGGCCGCGGATCCGGAGACCTTCGGCCACTGAGCGCCGCGCGCACCCTTGCCCCGGGAGCGGGGCCGGAGACGGCCCTACCGGCCGAACGCGTCCGCGAGCAGGTCGGCGTCGAGCGCCAGCACGTGCTCGCGGAAGAGGCGCACCTGCGGAGGCTCGCCGACGATCCGCGGCCATACGAGGCCGATCTCGCGGAACGCGCCCTCGTCCTCGAGGGCGAGCTCGGCCCAGCCGAGCGCCTCGCCGTGGCGCGTCGAGCCGTACACGGCGCCGTGCGCCGCGCTCGAGGGCGGCACGAGCGCCACGCCGAGGCCCGCCGAGACGAGCCCGAGCAGCGTGCGCGAGTCCTGGCCCGAGAACGCGATGTCCGGCCGGAAGCCGGCGTCCCTGCCGAGCCGGTCGAGGATGCTGCGCATCCCGAACCCCCGCTCGAGCGCCACGAACGGCTCGTCTGCGACCTCGCCCAGCCGCACGGACTCCCTCCCTGCGAGCCGGTGCCCGGCCGGGACCGCCAGCCGCACGCCCTGGACGTAGAGGGTGGCGCTGTCGAGGTCCCGGGTCGGCTCGGGCCGCGGGGACACGATGGCGAGGTCCACCCGGCCGTCCGCGAGGGTATCCAGGCAGTGCTGGCGGGAGCCCTGGATGAGCTCGAACCGGACGTCGGGGTGGTCGGCCCGGAACCCGCTGACGAACACCGGCACGGCGGACTCGCCGAAGGTCATCTGGAAGCTGAGCCGCACGAGTCCGCGGGCCTGGTGGGCGCGCTCGTGGAGCGCATCGAGCCCGCGCTGGAGTTCCTCGAGCGCCGTGCGGACGGCGGGCAGGAGCTGTTCCGCCGCAGGGGTGAGCCGGATGCCGCGGCCCTCCTTCCGCACGAGCTCGGCACCGACGACGCCGGCCGCCCGGGCGAGCGCACGGCTCACCGTGGGCTGGGGCACCCCCAGGAGCTCCGCGGCGGCGGTGACGTGCCGGGTCTGGCCGACCGCGTCGAGGACGGGGAGGAGGGGCAGGAGCCTCGCGAGCTCGCCGTGGAGCGGGGCCGGCGGTCTGGCCGGGGTCATCGGGCACCACCTATGCATTGCGGGCATGTGTTCCATCGATAAGTGTATTGGACGCATGCATTGGCGGCTTCCTAGGGTGGGGGACATGAGCGCAGGCCCCGGGACAGCACCAGCAGCGGCCCGTTGGCAGGGCCACCCGAAGGGCAGCCGGGGTTATCGGCGGCTCATCCTGGCCCTCGCGTTCGCCGGGGTCGCGACCTTCGCCCAGCTCTACTCGCCCCAGGCGCTCCTCCCCCGCCTCGCCGCCGAGCTCGGCATCGACCCTGCCCGGGCGGCGCTCACGGTCTCGCTCGCGACGCTGGGCCTGGCGGTCGCAGTCCTGCCGTGGTCCTTCGTCGCGGACAGGATCGGCCGCGTCGGGGCCATGCGGTGGGGCATCCTCGCCGCCACGGTGCTCGGGCTCGCCGGGCCGCTCGCCCCGAGCTTCGAGGCCCTCCTCGCCCTGCGCTTCCTCGAGGGCGTTGCCCTCGGTTCCGTCCCGGCAATCGCGATCGCCTACCTGAGCGAAGAGGTCAGCAGGGCCCACGCCGCGGTGGCCGCGGGCACCTACATCGCCGGCACCACCGTGGGCGGCCTCGCCGGGCGCCTCGTCGCAGGCCCGCTCGCGGACCTGATCGGGTGGCGCCTGGGGATCATCGCGGTGTCGGTCCTGGGGGCGGTGGCGGCGGTGGCGTTCATTGTCCTCGCCCCGCGGTCCCGGGGCTTCTCCCCCGCACCGCGGACGCAGGGCGGGATCGGCGCCGCCGCGGCCGCGGTGGCCCGCAAGCTCGCCGCACAGCTGCGCAGCGTGCGCCTGCTCATGCTCTACGCGCAGGCGTTCGTGCTCATGGGCTCCTTCGTGGCCGTGTACAACTATCTGGGCTTCCGCCTCGAGGCCGCGCCGTTCTGGCTGCCGGCGAGCCTGGCGAGCCTCGTGTTCGTCGCCTACCTCTCGGGGACCTTCAGCTCAGGCTTCGCCGCCCGCCTCAGCGAGCGCTACGGGCGCCGCACCGTGCTCGTGGCGAGCACCGTGGCGATGGCGGCGGGCGCCGTCGTGCTGGCCGCGGAATGGCTGCCGGCAGTCCTCGCCGGCCTGCTCGTGTTCACGGCGGGCTTCTTCGCCGCCCACGGCATCGCCTCGGGCTGGACCGGGGCCCTCGCCCCGGCGGGGCGGGCCCAGGCCGCCTCCCTGTACAACCTCGGCTACTACGGCGGCTCAAGCCTGCTGGGCTGGGCCGGCGGGCTCGTCTTCCACACCGGGGGCTGGGCCGCGCTCGTGCTGGGCGTCGCCGGCGTGGCGCTCGCGACGGCGCTCGCCTCCTGGGCGGTGCACCCCGCCGAGCGATGAGCTCCGCTCGCATATCATGGGCAGGCCGCAACCGAGGAGGAAACCCGTGACTACGCCGAGCCCCGGCCGCCCGCAGCCCGCGGCCGGCCACCACCCTCCGGGCGGCGAGCCCCTCGACGAGGTGGACCGCAGGATCCTGGCGGCACTGGTCGAGGATGCCCGGATCACGAACAAGCAGCTAGCCGAGATCGTCGGGATCGCCCCCTCGACCGCCCTCATGCGCACCCGCTCGCTCTCAGAGCGCGGCATCATCACCGGGTACGAGGCCAAGGTGGACCTCTCGGCGGTGGGACGCAGCGTTCAGGCACTCATCTCGGTGCGCCTGCGCGCCCACGACCGCGACCAGATCGACGCCTTCACCTCCCGGGTGCCGCAGCTTCCCGGGGTGCTGGCCACGTTCCACACCTCCGGCGCCGTCGACTACCTGCTGCACATCGCTGTCGGCAGCACCGAGGAACTGCGCGACTGGGTGCTGGACCACCTGACGACCGATCCGGTGGTGGGGCACACCGAGACGACGCTCGTCTTCGAGCAGATCCCCGGCCGGGGGCCGCTGCCGGACTGAGCCCCCGGGCCGTTGGCTCTAGCGCAGCCAGTGGTGAAGGCCGAGCGGCTCGGCGAAGCGGGCGTCGGCGCGCCGGTCCTCCGCCTGGGCCAGGCGCTCGACGTCGATCCCGCGGCCCCGGGGCCGCTCGGCCCAGGCGACGAGGGCCTCGCCGAGCCGCAGCGCGAGCTCCTCGGCGGCGGTGCGGTGGGCGGTGCGGGCGGCCGGACGGCCGATGGCGGCGGTGCTCATGGCTTCTCCTGAGGGGGGTGCGGGGCCGCGGCGGCGTGCCTGCCGACGGCCAGGGGGAAGGCGTTGATGTGGATCTGGACGGGGCGGAGGCCCTCGGCATCTCCCTGTCCGCGGTACGGCGCGAGGAGCTCCTCGGCGTAGGCCTCGAGCCGGGCCGAGACGTCGGCGAGCTGCGCGGCCGTGAGCCGGACGTTGGTGGTGCTGACCATGGCCGAGTCCGACCAGTCGGAGGGTTCCTCGAGCCAGCCGCGCTCCATGAAGTCCGCGAGGGCGGCCGCCCGGTGGTGCTCGAACTCGCGGCTCACCAGATGCGCGGCCTCGCTGGTCGCGGGGTTGTCGGCGAGTTCGCGCGTGACGATCTGGAGGCTGCCCTTGGGGCGGTCCCACCACCGCTCGCGGGCGGAGCCCCGGCCCTCGACCTCGCGCAGGAAGTCATGCCTGGCGAGCTGGCGGAGGTGGTAGCTCGTGGCCCCGGTGGACTCCCCGAGGAGCTCGGCGAGGGTCCCGGAGGTCTGCGGGCCCAGCCGCGAGATGGTGTCGAGGATCTGCACCCTCAGCGGGTGGGCGAGTGCCTTGAGCGAGGCGACGTCGACGGTGCGCTTGGGCTCCGGGGCGCCGCGTCCTGGGGTTGTCTCCACTCTTGAAGGATAAATACGCAAAGGTTTCTTTGCAAGTGGTTCTTTGCAGTCATTTGTTTGCAGAAGGTTCTCTGCTGGCGGTTCGTGGCTCCCGGATCAGCGCCGGCGGGCCCCCAGCACCAGGGCGGCCGCCGCGAGCGCGGCCGCGGCTCCGGCGCACGCGCCGAGGAACCCGACCGCCGCGGCGGTCAGGCCCACCGCACCGACGGCCGCCCCGAGGCCCACCACCGGAACGGCGCTCCCGAGATAGGTCACGACATAGAGCAGGCTCACCGTGCGGGCGTGCGCCGTGGCCGGCACGGACGCCGCCACCGCGTCGAATCCTGCGCGGAACGCGGTCCCCTGCCCCAACCCGGCGGCAGCGCTCGCCACGATGAGGACCGCAGGGTTCTCGGCGGCGGTGCCCCAGGCCAGGGCCGCGAGGGAGGCGGCGAGCACGGCGAGGCCGCCGGCCCCGTCGGTTCGCCCACGACGCCGGCCGGCCGGCGCCAGCACTTGGCTCACCGCGGAGGAGGCGAGGGACAGACCCGCGAGCGCCCCGAGCAGCGGCGGCGACCCGTGCCCGAGTGCGCGGGCGAAGACGCCCGGGGAGAGGGCGAGCTGGTAGCCGAAGAGGGCGAAGCTGAGGAAGCCGGTGGCCGCCGCGACCCAGAACGAGGCCCGCGCCGGCGGAGCCGGGACGGCGCCGCGGAGGCTGCGCGGGGCCAGCACCCGTCCCTGCCGGGCGCCCGCGGGGAGCTGCGGGGCGGGCCTGGCCCGCACGAGCACGAGCGGCACGAGCAGCACCCCGAGCGCGGCCGTGTGGAGGAGGAATGGGACCGCCGGGCCGCCCGACGTGAGGGCCAGGGCGCCGCCGAGGAGCGGGCCCAGCGCCACGCCGCCGGAGGAGGCGAGCAGCGTGAACCGCGAGGCCCACTCGGGCCGGTGCGGGAGGAGCTCGCGCAGCGCCGCCGCGCAGGCCCCAGTGGCCAGGCCCACGGCCATGCCCTGGAGCGCCCGGCCGGCGCAGAGCTGGAGGAGCGACCCCGCGAACGCGAACACGGCGCTGCCGGCCATCCCGACCAGGACGGCCAGGACCATGGCGGCGCGGCGGCCCACATGGTCGGACCAGTGGCCGGCGCTGACAAGGACCCCGACGAGGGCCAGGACATAGCTCGCGAACGCCACCGCGGTGCCCAGGCTCCCGTAGCCGAGTCGCTGCTGCAGGCCCGCATAGAGCGGGGTGGCGAGGTTCGCGCCGATCAGGAGCAGGAAGAGGACGGAGCCGGACAACACGAGCCGCACGGTGCGCGTGGCATCCCAGCCGGTCCGGGCCGCGGGCGCGCGCATGCGCAGCTCGGCAATCAGGGTCATGCCCCCAGAGTCGGGCAGAATGGCCGTGAAGGTCATCTGGAGCGCCCTGCATTGAGCTCCGTGACCAAAAGATGTTCTCGCACTGACCTTGGAGTGATCAATGAGCGCATTGGACGCCACCGATCTGCGGCTCGTGCTGGCCCTCGTCGAGGAGCCCCGGGCCCAGATCGCCGAGCTCGCCGCGCGCGTCGGGGTGGCGCGGAACACCGTGCAGAGCCGGCTGCGCCGACTCGAGCGCGCCGAGGTGCTCCGCAGCAGCGGACGGGACGTGGACCTCGAGGCGCTGGGCTATGACGTGGTCGCCTTCATCACGCTCGAGGTGGTGCACCGCGAGCTCGACTCGGTGGTGGCGGGGCTGCGGCGCATCCCCACCATCCTCGAGGCGTACGAGATCTCGGGCCGCGGCGACATCTGGTGCCGCCTCGTCGCCGGGGACACCCATGAGCTCCAGGCCTCCCTGAGGCAGGTGCTGCGCATCAGGGGGGTCATCCGCTCCGAGACCGTCCTCGCGCTCCACGCCCACATCGACTACCGCGCCGACTCGCTCCTGCGCCGCGCCGCGGACCGCACCCGCCGCGCCGCGGAGACCGCGGCAGCACCGGCGTCGGACGCCGGGCCGCCGATAATGGGCCAGTGACGATCATCGACAACGCCGTCTATGTCGACGGCCGCAGGGCAGCCCACCCCGAGTCGCTCGAGCAGACCTTCGAGACGCTAGAGGCGACCGGCGGCAGCATGGCGTGGATCGGCCTCTACCGCCCCTCCCCCGAGGAGATGGCCGAGGTCGCCCACGAGTTCCACCTGCATGACCTGGCCGTGGAGGACGCGATCAACGCCCACCAGCGGCCCAAGATGGAGCGCTACGACGAGATGCTGTTCACGGTGCTGCGCCCCGCGCGATACATCGATGCGACGGAGACGGTGGAGTTCGGCGAGCTGCACGTCTTCACCGGCCCGAACTACGTCGTCACGGTCCGGCACGCCGAGACCGCCGGCGTGGGGCTTGTCAGGAAGCGCCTCGAGGCGGACCCCGGCCTCCTGCGCCATGGGCCCGAGGCGGTGCTCTACGCCCTGCTGGACCGGGTCGTGGACGACTACAAGCCGGTCGTCGCCGGCCTCGAGAACGACATCGACGAGATCGAGGACCAGCTCTTCGCCAACGACCCCGGCGTCTCGCGCCGCATCTACGAGCTCACCCGCGAGGTCATCCAGTTCCAGCGCGCGGTCCACCCCCTCAAGCGCATGGTGGAGGGCCTGGAGGGAGGCTTCGGGAAGTACAGGGTCGAGATCGAGCTCCAGCGCAGCCTGCGGGACGTGCACGACCACCTCGAGCAGATCGTCTCCCGCGCCGACGCGTTCCGCGACCTCCTGCAGAACGCGCTGGTCCTCGACGGCACCCTCACGGCCAACCGGCAGAACGAGACGAGCCTGGCCCAGAACGAGCAGGTCAAGCGGATCTCCTCGTGGGCGGCCATCTTCTTCGCCCCGGCCCTGGTCACCGGCATCTACGGCATGAACTTCAAGACGATGCCCGAGCTCGAGTGGGACCTCGGGTACCCGTACGCGCTCGTGCTCATGGTCGTGGCCGGCTTCGCCCTGTGGCTGGTGTTCAAGTGGAAGCAGTGGCTCTGAGCCGTGCCCGGCACGGCGGGGGCAGCTAGGCTGGCCGGATGACCGCCCAGCAGCCCGTCACCGTCACCGTCACCGGAGCCGCAGGCCAGATCGGCTACGCGCTCCTCTTCCGGATCGCGAGCGGCGCCATGCTCGGTGCGGACACGTCGGTCCGGCTCAAGCTCCTCGAGGTCCCCGCCGCCGTGCGCGCCGCGGAGGGCACGGCCCTCGAGCTCGCCGACTGCGCCTTCGGCCCCCTCGTCTCGGTCGACGTCACGGACAGCCCGGCGGAGGCGTTCGACGGCGCGGACGTCGCCCTGCTCGTGGGGTCACGGCCACGGACGGCGGGCATGGAGCGCTCGGACCTCCTCGAGGCCAACGCCGGCATCTTCGGGCCCCAGGGCAGGGCCATCAACGACCACGCGGCCAGCGGCGTGCGCGTCCTCGTCGTCGGCAACCCGGCCAACACCAATGCGCTGATCGCGGCGACGAACGCCCCGGACGTGCCGCGTGAGCGCTTCACCGCCATGACGAGGCTCGACCACAACCGTGCGGTGGCGCAGCTCGCGGCCAAGCTCGGCTGCCGCACGCCGGACGTGGACGGAGTGTCCATCTGGGGCAACCATTCCGCCACCCAGTACCCGGATGTCACCCATGCGACGGCGGGCGGCCAGCCCGTGCCCTCCCTCGTGGACCAGGCCTGGCTCGAGACCGAGTTCATCCCGCGGGTGGCCCGGCGCGGAGCCGAGATCATCGAGGCGCGCGGGGCGTCCTCCGCCGCATCCGCAGCGAGCGCGGCGATCGACCATGTGCGGGACTGGGTGCACGGGACACCCGGGCGGTGGACCTCCTCCGGTGTGGTCTCGGACGGCTCCTACGGAGTTCCGGAGGGGCTCGTGAGCTCGTTCCCCGTACGCAGCGAAGGCGGCCGGTTCTCGATCGTGCATGGCCTCGACATCCCGGAGTTCTCCCGCACGCGCATCGACGCGTCCGTCGCCGAACTCGAGGCAGAGCGGGAGGCCGTGCGCGGCCTGGGCCTGCTCGGCTGACTCCCCGGGCCTTCGTACCCTTCCCCGGCCCGTTGGGGCGTTCCTAGCACGATGGCATCGCCTTCCATCCGGCAAAAGGAACGTCTCCGATGACCATCCAGCAGCCTCCCTACGCGGCCGGCGGTGCAGTCCCCCCGCTCGAACTCCCCTACTACGGCGCTCCCCCCATCGAGGCGGTCAAGCGCGTCTTCCAGAAGTACGCGGTCTTCACAGGCCGCGCGAGCCGCAGCGAGTACTGGTGGTGGGCGCTCGCCTCGGCGATCGCGTCCGGGATCCTCAACTCGATCGGCCCCACCGTCATCAACGGCCAGTCCACAGGCACGAGCCCCCTCGGCGGGCTGTGGTTCTTCGCCACGGTAGTGCCCGGCCTCGCGGTCGCGGCGCGTCGGCTCCACGACGCGAACCTCAGCGCGTGGTTCCTCCTGCTCGTCCTGATCCCCGTGCTCGGCTGGATTGCGCTGATCGTGATGCTCGTGCAGCGGGAAAACCCCCTGGGCCAGCGCTTCGACAGGTATCCCGGCGCCGGCTACCTCCAGCGGCGCTCCGGTGCGCAGCAGCCCCAGTACCCATCCCAGCAGCAGCCCCAGTACCCCCCGCAGCAGCAGCCCTTCGGGTCCCAGCAGCAGCTTTACGGGTCCCAGCAGCAGCCTTACGGGTCACAGCAGCAGCCCCAGTACCCGGCCCAGCGGCCGCCCTACCCGCCGGCACCCGGCAGCGGCCCGGACGCCACCCCCGGAGCCAGCCCCGGCCCAGGCCCCGGCGACGGGCGGCCCTAGCGGGCCTAGCCCTAGCCGGGGCTCGAAGCGGGGCAGCCCGGAGCACGTCCACTCCGAACACAGACAGGGTCCCAGCCTGACTGGCTGGGACCCTGAAAGTTCCCCCTGACGAGGGACAACGTGGAGCCTAGGGGATTTGAACCCCTGACCTCTTCGATGCGAACGAAGCGCTCTACCAACTGAGCTAAGACCCCTCGGTGCGGGAACTACGTTACTGGTGCGGCCGCCAAAATCCAAATCGGAACGGGCCTCGGAGCGGTCGCCTGCCGGCCTTCGGAGACGCTAGGCGCGCCGCCGCTGGAGGACCTCGTCGAGGTTCCCCAGGGCTCCGCCACGGGCGGCCCCCTTGGCCGCGCCGAGGGCGGGCACGTCCGGCACCGAGCCGGGTTCGGGCGCCTCCGCAGCGGGCTTGAGGGGGCGCCCCTCGGGGGCGGGCGCGGCGGCCACCGGGATCGGCTCGGGATCGGGCCGCTCGGCCTTCGCCGCCTCAAGGTAGGCGGGCCTGGGGACCTCCGTGGGGGCCCACTCGGGGTCCTGCTCGCCACTGGCCCGTGCCGCCGCCTCCGCGCTGGCCTGGGAGGCCTTGGCGACTTCGAGGGCGATGGACCTCAGTTCCTCCTTGCTCACGGTGCGCGGAGCGGGCGCCGGCTCTCGGCCGGCGTCGAACACCTCGCTCTGCGTCCGCGCCGGCGGTCCGGGCTTCGGAGCGGGCGTGGCCATGGCCGCGCTGAAGGCCGTGCTCAGCCGCCGCTTCCGGTCGCGCACGGCCAGGGAGCGGAGCACCGCCACGGCGCCCACTGCCGTGGCCAGGCAGGCGAGCGGCACCCAGGCCGGGACGCCCACGATCATGAGGACGAGGGTGACGACGGCGGCCACGAGGGCGCCCAGCCCCATCAGGGCAACAGCGAGCCGGCCCCACCGGATGCGCAGCCGCGGCGTCCCGGCCACGGGGGCCGCCGGAGCGGGTGTGCCGCCCCGGGCCGAGGAGGACATGGCGGATGCGGCATCGCGCCGACCGGGCTCCAGGGACTCCATGAGCAGGGCAGCCTCGCCGGCCGGCTGCTCGGCGCGCCGACGCAGGAAGTACGGGGCAACCCACAGCAGCCACACGATCACGGCGGCGCCGAGCACCGTCGAGCTGCTGAGGGCGAGATCCATACTCAGAACCGTAGGAGGATCGCCGGGGCGCCGCCCGTATTAGCGCCGGTGTGTCGCGAGAACCTCGGCGGAAGGAGGGACTGCCGGCAGCGGCGGGGCCCGCCGTCGTCCGTCGCCTCAGCGGCGGGAGGCGAGCCAGCGGCCCAGCAGGCCTCCCTCGGGGACTTCCTCGGCGGTGAGGGCGAAGGACTCATGGTCCGCCCACGCCCCGTTGATGTGCAGGTAGCGGGGGCGGAGGCCCTCGTGCCGGAAGCCGAGCTTCTCGACCACCCGCAGGCTCGGGGCGTTCTCCGGGCGGATGTTGATCTCCATCCGGTGCAGGCCCATCTCGCGGAAGCAGTGGTCCGTCACGAGGGCGACCGCCGTCGGCGCAATCCCCCGGCCCGCGTGCTCGCGGTCCACCCAGTAGCCGAGGGTGGCCATGAGCGCCGAGCCCCACACGATGGAGGACACCGTGAGCTGCCCGACGATCGGCGCCTTGCGGGCACGGGGGTCATCGAGGGTGATGACGAACGGCAGCGAGGACCCCTCCCGGGCCTGCCGGGTGAGGGAGCGGACCATGTCCCGGAAGGTGGGCAGGGAGCCGCCGGGCTGCGGGTTGGAGGCCTCCCACGGGGCGAGCCAGGCCCTGTTGCGGGACCGCACCGCCATCCACTCCGCGCGGTCCCCCATCCGCAGCGGCCGGAGAGCCAGGTCTCCGGCGCGCAGCGTGACGGGCCAGAGGCCCGATGCCGACATGCTCCGCGTCAGCCGCGGGCCGACGCCGCGTCCGCGCCCTCGGCCACGAAGTCCGCGAGCCACGAGCGCAGGTCGGCGCCGAACTCGTCGCGGTCGCACGCGAGGGTCACGACGGCCTTGAGGTAGGAGAGCTTGTCCCCGGTGTCGTAGCGGCGGCCCCGGAAGACCACGCCGTACACCCCGCCGCCCTCGCCCTCGCGCCGGGCGAGGGTCTGCAGGGCGTCGGTGAGCTGGATCTCGTCGCCGCGTCCCGGCTCGGTGCTGCGCAGCACGTCGAAGACGGCGGGGTGGAGCACGTAGCGGCCGATGATGGCGAGGTTCGACGGGGCGTCCTCGGGAGCCGGCTTCTCGACAAGCCCGTGCACCTGCACGTAGCTCTCGCCAGCGACCTCGGTGACGTCGGCGCAGCCGTAGGAGGAGATCGTCTCGTGCGGGACCTCCATGAGGGCCACGACCGAGCCGCCGGTGGCCTGCTGCACCCGGATCATCTCGCCGAGGAGCTCGTCCCGCTCGTCAATGAGGTCGTCGCCGAGGAGCACGGCGAAGGGCTCGTTGCCCACGTGGCGCTCGGCGCACAGGACGGCGTGACCGAGGCCCTTCGGGTCGCCCTGGCGGACGTAGTGGATGTCGCCGAGGTTGTTGGACTCCTGGATGGCGGCGAGCTTCTTGCGGTCGCCCTTGGCCTCGAGCGCGGACTCGAGCGAGGGGACGCGGTCGAAGTGGTCCTCGAGCGCGCGCTTGTTGCGGCCCGTGATCATCAGGATGTCCTCGAGGCCCACCGACACCGCTTCCTCGACCACGTACTGGATCGCGGGCTTGTCGACGACGGGGAGCATCTCCTTGGGCATGGCCTTGGTCACCGGCAGGAACCGAGTCCCGAGACCGGCGACAGGGATGACGGCTTTCCTGACAGCTCTGGAGGTAGACACGAGGCACACTCTATACGAGTACGGGACATGCACGGATAGAGTCACGCCATGGAGACCGCCGAGCTCAAGTCCTCCCTGCGCGCCCGGATCTGGTCGGCGCGCCGCGCCCTCGCGCCCGCCGATGTGGCCGCCGCCGCGCCCCTCATCGCCGGGCACGGCCTGGCGTGGGCGCGCCGGACTCTGCCTGCCGGGTCCGTGGTGACCGCCTATCTGGGTGTGGGCGTTGAGCCCCCCACGGCGGACCTCCTCGGGAGCCTGCACGCGGACGGGTTCCGGGTCATGCTCCCGATCTGCCTGCCCGCGCGGCAGCTCGGCTGGGTCGAGTGGCACCCGGGGATCGAGTTCGCGCGGAGCCGCTATGCCCCGGTGCAGGAGCCGGTGGGCACGGTGGCGGCCGCCGATGAGGTCCTCGCCGGCGGTCCCGGGCGTCCCCCGGTCTCGGGGATCCTCCTCCCGGCCACGGCCCTGGACGCGGACGGCCGCCGCCTCGGCCAGGGCGGCGGGTACTACGACCGCTTCCTCGCCCTCGCGGCGGCGCTCGGGACGCGCCTTCCCACCGCGGCCGTGGTGTACGACGGCGAGGTGCTCGCCTCGGGTGCCGTCCCGGCGGATGCGCTGGACCGCCGCGTGGACGCCGCCGTCACCCCAGGCGGGATCATCGGCCTGGGCGGCGCCGGGGCGCGAACGGAATAGCCGCGCGCGCGGGCCTGTTAGCATTAGCACTCGAGGCCCGTGACTGCCAACCGGACCGACGCTCCCGGAGCGGGGACGCCGCGCCGGGCGGTGCGGCGGCCTCTGCCCTGTTCAGAAGGAGTTCCTGTGCCTACCTACGCCTACGCCTGCAAAGACTGCGACCACGCCTTCGAGACGGTCCAGTCGTTCAGCGACGCCTCGCTCACGGTCTGCCCCGAGTGCGGCGGCACGCTGCGCAAGAAGTTCAACACGGTAGGCGTCGTCTTCAAGGGCTCTGGCTTCTACCGCACGGATTCGCGTGGGGGCAGCTCCAGCAGCACCCCGGCCGCCTCTCCGGCCAAGGAGTCCGGGTCGAAGGACACCAAGCCGGCCGCTGCAGCCGCCGCCAACTGACCTTCTTCCCCTCCACAGGCGGCGCAGCTCGCGTGCCGTGCACATAGGCGACCTCGCCTGACGCAGGGCCGGCGCCGCCGCCCTAGCGTGGCGGCATGACCCGCAGCCCCGCGCCGAAGCGCACGCCCGCCTCAGCCCGTCCCTGGGCGTCCGTTCCGCGCAGCCCGCTGCGCCGCTTCCTCGACCGGCGCCGCCGCACCCTCGCGGCGGCGCTGCTGTGCGTCGCAGCCGGCGCCGCCGTGCACGAGCTGACGCCGCCCACTGCCGCCATGGCGCCCGTGGCCGTTGCCGCGCGGGACCTCGCCGGCGGGGCGACCCTCTCCGGAGGCGAGCTGCGCGTGGCCCGGCTTCCGGCCGACGCGGTGCCGCAGGGCGCCTCCTCGGATCCCTCCCGGCTCGTGGGGCAGCGGCTCGCGGGCCCGGTGCGCAGCGGGGAGGCCATCACGGACGCAGGCCTCGTCGGGCCGGGGCTCCTCGCGGGGACCGCCGCGGATACCGCAGCAGTCCCGGTCCGGGTCGCGGACCCGCCCTCGCTCCAGCTCCTGCGGCCGGGCCAGCTCGTCGACGTGATGCTGAGCACCGACGCCGGCGGCGGGCCGGGCGCCGGGACGGTCCTCGCGGCCCGGGTGCCCGTCCTGTGGGCCGGAGCCCCGGGCGGCGCTGGTGCAGCTGGGGCGTGGCTAGGATCCCAGGACGCCGAGGGCCTCCTCGTGGTCGCCGCTCGGCCGGATCAGGCGGCCAAGGTTGCCGGCGCGTCCGCGCGCGGGAAGGTGTTCTTCACGCTCGTCGACGCCGGGCCCCGCTGATGCGCGCCGCCCCGACCGCCCGCTCAGCCCCAGTGCGGCGGCCGCTGCTCCTTGAGCCACCGCTCGCGCGCCCGCTCGGCGCTGCGGCGCGTCACCGGCTCGTAGGGCCGCTGGGGCGCCGGCTGTTCCGGCTCGTCCGCCTCCGCTGGGCCGGTCCCGGGCACGGTCACTCGACGGGCCCCGCGCGGACGGCGGAGCTCTCCGGCGTCGGCGGGATCGCCCGTTTCGGTGGGGTCGCCGGGCTCCGCGGCATCGGTGGCCTCTGCGCCACCGGCAGTCTCCCCGGCGGCCGGGGCCACGTCCGGGGAGTCCTCCTCGCCGGGAGCGCCGCCATCCTGGCGCCCCGCCTCATGGGCGGCGCGGCTGGGCACCGGGGCGCCGTGGGGTCCCTCGTGCGAGTCGGCGGTGCCACCCTCAGGGAACCACCCGCCGACGGTCTCGGGCGGCGCGGCCTCCCCAAGCGGGGGCTCAGGGTTGGACGTGTACGGGACGGCTGCGGACGGGATCGCGGTCCCGTCGCCGCCCGCGGTCTCCTGGCGGTCTCCGCGGTCGGAGCCGTGGGCCCCGTCAGGCTCCGTCATAGCGGCACTCCCCTCGTTCTCCCTGTGGCTGCGGCTCCCGCCGGCGGAACTCCAGGCGGTCCCGGGGCCGGAGGCAGCGGTGCCGTGGCGTCCCTCGCGTCCGCCGGCCCAGGCATCTTCGAGGAACCCGGCAGTGCCGTTCTCGTCCGCGTCGGTCGCGAGGCCGAGTTCACCGGCGATCATCTCGGCGCAGCCACTCGGGTCGGTGAAGACCTCGATGGTCCAGAGCGTGAAGTGCTTCCAGCCGAGGCGCCCCAGCAGCTCGGGCCGCTGGCGCGTCCGCTCGCGCACGCTCATCGAGCGGTAGCGGTCGGTGCCGTCGGACTCGACGGCCACGGGGATGCTCGTCTCGTGGTCCTCGCGGCCGATCGTCAGCACGGGGTCGATCGCGGCGGCCATGTCCACCGCACCGTCGTAGTGGTGCCAGACGCGGGCCCCGCGCGAGCTCAGGCGGTCCCCCAGGTCCGTGACGAGGGGGTCGGCCCCCAGCGCCTCGGCACTGGCCGCGGCACGGGTGGCCGGGGTCCCGAGCTGGGTGTTGCCGCCGAGCTCGCGGTCGAGGAGCTCGTAGAAGTCCGAGGCGCCCTCGCTCAGGCGCGTCACGTCGAGCTCGGACGGCTGGAAGCAGCTGAGCACATGCAGGCTGTGCCGCGCCCGGCTCATGGCCAGGGCGAAGCGCCGCCGGCCGCCGGGCTCGCTCAGCGGCCCGAAGTGGTGCATGGCGCGCCCGTGGGGCGTCCTGCCGAAGCCCAGGGAGAAGATGACGTGGTCCCGGACCAGGCCCCCGGCCCGGTCGATGTGGACCACACGGAACGGTTCGGTCCCGCCGCTGAAGAAGGCCACGAGGTCGGGATGGTTCGCCATCTGGAGCCTGATCGCCTCGCCGACGCGGGCGGCATGGTGGGCGCTGGCGGTCACGACGGCCAAGGACACGCCGGGCCGGTGCCTGGCGTGGTCGAAGACGAGGTCGACCACCCTGTTGACCTCGGCGGCGACGGACTCGACGCCGCCGTCCTCCCCGCTCGGGAGTCCCGTGCCGTCCGGCAGGTACTCGAGCAGGAACGGCCGGTCCAGTCCGGTCACGCTCGGTCCGTCGGGCAGGCGCCGGAGACGGCCGGAGTAGAAGCGGCGGCTCAGCTGGAGGTCCAGGTCCTCGTCCACGGACCTGTAGGCAGTGCGCAGGCGCACGGATGGCAGGACGCGGGACAGCGCCGTCAGCGCGCTGTCCACCGAGAGGGCGAGCGGCTGCCCGGCCTGCTGCTCGACCGACACCGAGAAGGGCCGGGGGTTGGCGACCTGCGGATCGCCGAACGCGATGATCTGCCGCCCGCGGCCGATGCCGGGCAGGGCGGCCCGCAGCGGCATCGAGTCGGCGTCGAGCAGGAGGACGGCGTCAAACCGGCGGTCCCGCGGCAGGGCCGCAGCGAGGGCGTAGGGGCTGCACATCCACACCGGGACGAGCGGCCGGATGAGCCGGGGCGACTGGCGCTCGAGCGCGGCCAGGCTGATCCGGCCGTCCTTGAGGATCGCTCGCAGCGACTCCGCCTCCCGGGGGTGCCGCTCGATCGATTCGGCCCACTCGCGGGCCAGGCGCCAGCGCAGCCGCGCGGCACCGCTGGCGATGTGCGCCCGGTCGGCCCGGACGAACTCCGACTCGGCCCGGCGCAGCTGCTCGCCGTCGGACATCGCGAGGTAGTCGTCGCCGCTGATCATGGCCTCGAGCACGGACTGCCACCACGCGAGCTCGAGCTCGGCGGCGACGACGACGGGCGCGACCTCGCGCTCAGTGAGGTCGGCCAGGAGGTCCGTGAGCCCGTGCTCGCGGAGCTCGTCCTCGAGCAGTGTCCGCTCCGGGAGGGAGCGCAGGATCGGAGAGTCTTCGGCCAGCTCGTCCAGCCGGGCGCGCAGCTGGGCGATGTCCGTGTCGAGCAGGCGTCCGCCCAGTCTGGTGGGCGCCACGATGGCTCCGAGCCGCCGCAGCCCGCGTTCGGCATCCACGTAGGCCTCACGGAGCTCCGCGAGCCCGGAGGGGACCGAGGGGTGCCGCTGCGACGCGGCGCAGGCGGACCAGGCCTCGCGCTGGGACTGGACCAGCACCAGAGAGCTGTGCAGGTCCGCCAGGTGCACCCCGGGGCGCACGTATTCCTTGGCGACCCGGCGCAGGCGGGAACGCTGCAGTGCGGTGATCTCGATCCCGCGCTCACGCCGCCACGCGGCGGGCGCGGTGGCGGCGATGAGGTCCATGACGGGGCGGTCGAAGATGTCCGGGGTGAACTTGTCCAGGCTCTCGCGGACGGCGACAAGGAGCTCGAGCTGGCGGCCCCATCCGCCCACGGTCCGCTCGAGGCGGATCTCCGCGTGCGCGGCCACGGCGTTCATGCGCTCCTCGAGCGCGGGGACCTCGGTGGCCAGTCTGGCCGCCAGTTCGCGGGCCTCTTCGGTCTCGCGCCGGGTGACGAGCCGGGCCCCATGCCAGGGGCTCTCGGCCGCCGCGCGGCTGAAGCTGCCCAGCTCGGCCGCCCGGCGGAGCCGTTCGCTGAGGCCCGCCCGGTCTCTGATGCTGTCCAGCACACTGCGCTTGAGCCGCACCGTGGTGGCGGGCGCCGGGTGGAGCGAGGTGAGCGCGGCAAGGGACTGCATCGCCTCGTACGGGGAGCAGCCCCAGCGCTCGCGCACGTTGTGGAGGGAGGCCACGTGGTCCATGAGCTGGTGGCGGCGCTCCCGCAGGACCCGGTAGACGCCTTGGAGGCGGGGCTCCTGCGACTTCTCATTGCGGACGATCGATCGCACCACCTGCTGGCGCAGCTGGCCCGGGGTGACGGTGGCGCCCAGCTGCAGGGCGAGGGAGCCGAGTCCGAGTTCCTCGCAGCGGCGGTGCAGCTCGGCGAGGCTGGCGCGACGCTCGGCGATGACCAGGACGGAGCGGCCAGCGTCGACGAGCGTCGCGAGCGCGTTGACGGCGGTCTGGGTCTGGCCGGTGCCCGGCGGGGCCTCGACCACGAGCGAGTCGCCGGCGCGCACGGCGTCGACGACGAGTTGCTGGTCCGCGTCGGCATCGAGGACGAGGAACTCCTCCTCGGGATCGCGCTCGTCGAGGGGCTTGAACCGCGAGTCGTCGAGCGGCTCGGGCGCCGGGTGCACGGACCCGGACGTGGAGGCCAGGGCCGCGAGGACGGGGTGCGCGGCGGTGATCGACGGATCCTCGAGGGATTCCTCCAGGTCCGCGAACGTCGAGACGAGGAGCCGGGACTCCACCTGCGCGCCCGCGATGGGCGCGATGAGGGTGCGGACGCGGTCGAGGACCGGCTGGGGGTCGAGGCGGGCCGTGCTGTACGCGAGCTTCTCGATGGCGGCGGCGTCGACGTCGATGCGGTGGATCGAGCGCAGGTGCCGCACGAGGGCCGGGTTGATCCGGGCCTGCTCCGTGAGCTTGAGCTCGAAGTCGTCCTGCTCGGGCCGGACGGTGAGGGCCACCGCCGCGAGCAGTACCGGTGCGCTGACCCGCCGCGGCTTGCCGCCGACGGCCGAGGTCCAGGTGGCGAGCCCGGCGGCGAGGTGGCCGGCGTCGACGCCGCGCTCGTTCGCGAGCTCGTGGGACTTCGCGCGCAGGTTGCGGGCCGCCCGCGCGGCCCGGGTGTAGTCGTGCCGCTCCCGCAGGAGCGTCGAGAGGCGCGTCCGGCGGCCGGCGAGGAGCTGCGCGAGCCCGGAGGCATGGGCGCGGGTGAGGTCGATGCTGCCGTCGGTCCCCGGGTAGTACCCGAGCATCGTGTCCGGTCCGGTGACGCCGGGCAGCGCGGAGAGCCACGCCTCAAGACGCGCTTCCTCCTCGGGGGACGTCGTCTCGGGCACGTCTTCGCTCTCTTCGCGCTCGTCGGCAGCAGCTGCAAGTGCGCTGGCTCGTTTGCCTGTGGACCATCTCGGCATAGCTTCGAGGTTAGCCTGTCAACCCGTCCACCTATGGGTGCAACGCTGTCGGAGCCCAAATCGGCGCCGGCCGGCACCCTCAGGGGTGCCGGCCGGCGACGTGCTGGAGTAGGCGGCGACGCCTACTCCCACTCGATGGTGCCCGGCGGCTTGCTGGTGACGTCGAGGACGACGCGGTTGACGCCGTCGACCTCGTTGGTGATGCGGTTGGAGATCTTGGCGAGCAGCTCGAACGGCAGGCGCGACCAGTCGGCCGTCATGGCGTCCTCGCTCGAGACCGGCCGCAGCACGATCGGATGCCCGTACGTGCGGCCGTCGCCCTGGACGCCCACGCTGCGGACGTCGGCGAGGAGCACCACAGGCATCTGCCACACCTCGTCGTCGAGGCCGGCGGCGGTCAGCTCCGCGCGGCCGATCGCGTCGGCCTTGCGCAGGAGCTCGAGGCGTTCCGCGGTGACCTCTCCGACGATGCGGATGCCGAGGCCGGGTCCGGGGAACGGCTGGCGGCCGACGATCTCCTCGGGGAGCCCGAGCTGGCGCCCGACCGCGCGGACCTCGTCCTTGAACAGGGTCCGCAGCGGCTCGACGAGCTCGAAGCGGAGGTCCTCGGGGAGGCCGCCCACGTTGTGGTGGCTCTTGATGTTCGCCGCGCCCTCGCCGCCGCCGGACTCGACGACGTCCGGGTAGAGGGTGCCCTGGACCAAGAACTTGATCTGCTCGCCGGCGGCCTGCGCCTCGTTGACGATGGCGCGCTCTGCCTCCTCGAACGCCCGGATGAACTCGCGGCCGATGATCTTGCGCTTCTGCTCGGGGTCGGTGACGCCGGCGAGCGCGCTGAGGAACCGCTCCTGCTCGTTGGCGACGTAGAGCTTGACGCCGGTCGCCGCGACGAAGTCGCGCTCGACCTGCTCGGCCTCGCCCTCGCGGAGCAGGCCGTGGTCCACGAACACGCACGTGAGCTGGTCCCCGACCGCGCGCTGGACGAGGGCGGCGGCGACGGCGGAGTCGACCCCTCCGGAGAGGCCGCAGATCACGCGGGCGTCGCCCACCTGGGCGCGGATCCGCTCGACCTGCTCCTCGACGATGTTGCCGGTGGTCCAGTTCGGCTCGAGTCCGGCGACCTCGAACAGGAAGTTCTCGAGGACCTTCTGGCCGAAGTCGGAGTGCTTGACCTCCGGGTGCCACTGGACGCCGCCGAGGGCCTTCTCAGGGTTGACGAACGCCGCGACGGGGGCGCCGGCCGTGGTCGCGAGCACCTCGAAGCCCTCCGGTGCGCTCTGGACGGAGTCGCCGTGGCTCATCCACGTGTTCTGCGTGGCGGGCACCCCGCTGAGGAGGGAGTGCGGCTCGCCGACCGAGGTGGTCACCGTGGCGCCGTACTCGCGCAGGCCGGTGCGGGCCACGACCCCGCCGAGGGCGTTGGCCATGGCCTGGAACCCGTAGCAGATGCCGAACGCCGGGACCCCGGCCTCGAACAGGTCTGCTCCGACGCTCGGCGCCCCCTCGGCGTACACGCTCGAGGGACCGCCGGAGAGGATGATGGCGGCAGGATTCTTGGCCAGGATCTGCTCGGTGGTGAAGGTGTGCGGGACGATCTCGGAGTACACGTTCGCCTCGCGGACGCGGCGCGCGATCAGCTGCGCGTACTGTGCCCCGTAGTCCACCACCAGCACCGGCCTGTGGGCGGTCTGGGCGCCGTGCTCCTCCGCCGAGGTCTGGGAAGCTGTAGTCACCCATCAAGGGTACCGGACCACAGGCTCCGGTCCCGGGGCCCTGTGGCCCCCGCCTCACTCCTGCAGCAACGCCACCGGACGCTGCCGGCCGCGCCGGGTCAGTAGCGCTGGCCGGCGTCGGGGTGCGATTCGAGGTCGCGCTCGGCCTCGGCATGCATGCGGCGCTCGACGATGAAGCTCAGGAACGGCACCACGCCGCCGAGGGCCATGAGGATGAACCGCGGGAAGGGCCACCGCATGAGCGACCACAGGCGGAAGTTCGAGATGAGGTAGATCACGTACATCCAGCCGTGCACGATCAGGATGGTGATGGAGAGGTTCACCCCGCCCACGACCCCGGCGGGCTCGGCATCGGCGAAGCCGAAACCGAACGGCTTCCCCGTGAACGCGTCGGAGCCGCCGGCGTAGAGGAACTGGCCGAAGGCGTAGCGGGCGATCATCTCGGCGCACAGCAGCAGGAGCATCGTGCCGGTGATGTACGCCGCGACCCGGTAGAACTTCAGGGCAGAGCGGATCTGCGCGACGGTGCCTCCGAACCTCCGCTGCCCGGCAGCGCGGCCCAGAGCGGGCTTGGGGTCAATCACGGTTTCCTCCGGTCTCGGAGGGCGCCTTCTCGGCGCCCGGGGTGGGCTTCTCAACAGGGGCCGCGGCGCCACCGGCGGCGGCCTCGGCGGCCGCTGCGTCGGCGAGGGCGTCCTGGGTGCGCTCGTAGTCGTCCCGCACGAGCCTCCACCACAGGAAGATGGAGAACCCGGCGAAGACGACCCACTCGACGGCATAGAAGATGTTCAGCCAGTTCACGGGCTGCTCCACCGGCTGCGCCGTGATGCTCAGCGGTTCGAGCCCGGGGGTCGCGGCCGCGCCGGCGCCCGACGGCGTGGCCTCCTTGGTCACGCCGACGAACCCCGTGTAGCTGGGCACGTCCCAGATGTTGATGAGCTGGGCCACCGAGAGGGTGGCAATCTGGCCCGCCGCGACGTCCTGGGCGGCCTGCGGAGCCTCGGACGGCTCGAGGCGCCCCGTGAGGGTCAGCGGGCCCGGGGGCGGCGGGGCCGCATCCTGCGGCGAGGCGATCCAGCCGCGGGCCACCGGGATCACGGCGCCGTGTTCCCCGCCCACGGCGGGCGCGCCGTCGACCGTGAAGGCGGTGACCACCCACCAGCCCTTCTGTCCGTTCTGCAACCGGTCCCGCACGAGCACCTGCCGGCGCGCGTCGTAGGCGCCTCGGAGGGTGACCATCTGGTCGGCGGCAGGGGCCGGGAAGACCTCGCCCGGGCGCAGGACGCCGCTGAGCGGCTTGACGTCCTCGATGGTGCGCGGCGCGGGCGGCGCCTCGGAGACGGAGCGGGAGAACTGCCACTGGCTCAGGAGCACGAAGACCCAGGACACGACGAGCGCTCCCACGAGCGCCGCGATCCACTGGGGCTTGAGGGCAGTTCGGAGCACCCGTTAACGGTACTCCGACAAGCTGTAGAAAACGTAAACGCCCTCAGGCGCCACTGGCCGGGGCCAGAGGGCTCAGGGATCGGCGAAGAGGAGCGCGGAGTTGACGAGCTCGGCGATGATGTCGGGATCGTTCGCGCGGCGCAGGGAGTCGCGGAAGCCCTCCTTGGACAGCGAACGGGCCATCGTGGCGAGGACCTCGAGGTGCTCGGAGAAGGAGGCCGCCGGCGTCGCGATCAGCAGGACCACGTACGCGGGGCCGTCCATCGCGCCGAAGTCGAGGGCGTGCCCGTACTTGGTGATGCCCACCGCGATCGAGGGCTGGCGGACGTGCTCGCTGCGCGCGTGCGGCAGCCCGATGCCGCCGGGCAGGCCGGTGGCGAGCTGGTGCTCGCGGGCGGCGACGTCGGCGAGGAAGCCCTCGAGGTCGTCGATCCTGCCCTCGGCCGCGAGGCGGCGGGCGAGCTGGCGGGTGGCGTCAGCCCGGCTGTCGGCGACCATCTCCAGGATCACCAGGCCCGGGGTGGTCAGCTGGGCGTCGTAGCGGTCGAACGAACCGGGCAGGGGCATGCGCGCTACTTTACCGGGACGATGTCCTCGGCACCCATCCTCGCGGCCTCCGCGGACTCGTCGTCCGGCTGCTGCTGGCTCAGCCGCTCGGCCTCGACGCGGGCGAGGTAGTGCGCCACCTCGTTGTCCCGCTGGGTCTGGCTCCAGCCGAGGATCGGGGCCATGAGGTCCGCGACGACGGGCGCCGCGGACACGCCGCGGTCCCACGCCTCGATGGAGATGCGGGTACGGCGCGTCAGGACGTCCTCGACGTGCCGGGCCCCCTCGTGGGTCGTCGCGTACACGGCCTCCGCACGGAGGTAGTCGTCGGCGCCGGGCATGGGCTCGGCGAGCTCGGGATGCTCCTTGACGAGGGCGAGGACCTCCTCGGTGAGCGAGCCGAAGCGGCGCAGCAGGTGCTCGACCCGGGCCACGTGGACGCCGGACCTGTCGGCGAGGCGGTGGCGCCGGTTCCAGACCGCCCGGTACCCCTCCGCCCCCAGGAGCGGGACCCGGTCGGTGCACGAGGGGGCGATGCGCTCGTCCATCGCGCGGGTCGCCTCGTCCACGGCGTCCTTGGCCATGACCCGGTAGGTCGTGTACTTCCCGCCCGCCACGACCACGAGCCCGGGCACTGGATGGGCGACGACGTGTTCCCGGCTGAGCTTGGTCGTGGACTCGCTCTCCCCCGCCAGCAGCGGCCGGAGCCCCGCGTAGACGCCCTCGACGTCCTCCCGCGTGAGGGGGCGCTTCAGGACCCGGTTCACGTGCTCGAGGATGTAGTCGATGTCGCTGCTGGACGCGGCGGGGTGGGCCTTCTCCAGCTTCCAGTCCGTGTCCGTGGTGCCGATGATCCAGTGCCGGCCCCAGGGGATGACGAAGAGGACCGACTTCTCGGTGCGCAGGATGAGCCCGACCGTGGACTGGAACCGGTCCCGGGGCACCACGAGGTGGACCCCCTTGGACGCGCGCACCTTGAGCTGGCCCCTGTCGGTGACCATGCCCTGGGTCTCGTCGGTCCATACCCCGGTGGCGTTGATGACCTGCTTGGCGCGGGCCTCGAACTCGGTGCCGGTCTCCTGGTCCCTCATGCGCGCCCCGACGACCCGCTCGCCCTCCCGCACGAAGTCCACCACGGCCACGCGGTTGGCCGCGTGCGCCCCGTACTGCGCTGCGGTCCGCACGAGGCCGGCCACCATGCGGGCATCGTCGACCTGCGCGTCGTAGTAGCGGACGGAGCCGACCATGGCGTCCTCGCGCAGGCTCGGGGCGGCCCGGAGCGTGCCGCGCCGGAACAGGTGCTTGTGGATGGGCAGCCCGGTGCCGTGCCGTGTGAGCCCCAGCGTGTCGTAGAGGATCATGCCCGCGCCCACGTATGGCCGCTCCCAGAAGCGCCGGGTGAGCGGGTAGAGGAACGGAACGGGATGCACGAGGTGGGGCGCGATCCGCTGGAGCAGGAGGCCCCGCTCCTGCAGGGCCTCCTGGACGAGGCGGAAGTCCAGCATCTCGAGGTACCGCAGGCCGCCGTGGATGAGCTTCGACGAACGGGAGGAGGTCCCGGAGGCCCAGTCCCGGGTCTCGACGATCCCGACCTCGAGCCCGCGGGTCGCCGCGTCGAGCGCCGAGCCCGCGCCGACCACTCCGCCGCCGACCACGAGGATGTCGAGCTCGCGCCCCGGCTGGGCCGAGTCCTTGAGCCGGGAGAGGGAGGCCTCCCGGTATTCCGGGCTGAGCTGTGCGGTCATCTTCGTGCCCCTTTGCCTCGGCGAGGCCGTCCTGCCGCCAGGACGCCTCTGCGGAACCTGCCTGGTTCCGAGTCTAGGGCCGCCCGCCACGGATCGTCAGGGGCCGAGCGGGCCCCTCACGGGACAGAGGACGCACCTCAGCGCTGGGGTGCCACCACCACGTCGACGCGCTGGAACTCCTTCAGGTCCGAGTAGCCGGAGGTGGCCATCGAGCGGCGCAGCATGCCGACGAGGTTGCTCGTGCCGTCAGCGTGGTGGCCCGGGCCGAAGAGGACCTCCGCCATGGGCCCGACCGTGCCGACGTTGACGCGCTCGCCGCGCGGTGTCTCGGGGTGGTGGGCCTCGGCGCCCCAGTGCCAGCCGCGCCCGGGCGCCTCCTCGGCGCGGGCCAGGGCGGAGCCGAGCATGACGGCGTCCGCGCCCATGGCGATGGCCTTGACGATGTCGCCCGAGGTGCCCATGCCGCCGTCGGCGATCACGTGCACGTAGCGGCCGCCGGACTCGTCCATGTAGTCGCGGCGCGCGGCCGCGACATCGCTGATCGCGGAGGCGAGCGGGGAGTGGATGCCCAGCGCGCGGCGGGTGGTCGTCGTCGCCCCTCCCCCGAAGCCCACGAGGACGCCGGCCGCGCCGGTGCGCATGAGGTGCAGCGCGGGCGTGTAGCCGGCGGCGCCGCCGACGATCACGGGCACGTCGAGCTCGTAGATGAACTTCTTGAGGTTGAGCGGCTCCTGGTTCTTGGAGACGTGCTCGGCGGAGACCGTGGTGCCGCGGATCACGAAGAGGTCGACGCCGGCGGCGAGGACCGTCTTGTAGTGCTCGAGCGTGCCCGACGGCGTCAGCGACCCGGCGACCGTCACACCGGAGTCGCGGATCTGCGCGAGCCGGGCCGTGATCAGCTCGGGCTGGACGGGCACGGCGTAGAGCTCCTGCAGCCGGCGGGTGACGGCGGGGCTGGAGGGCTCCCCCTCGAGGCCGGCGATCTCCGCCAGAACCGGCTGGGGGTCCTCGTACCGGGTCCAGAGGCCCTCGAGGTCCAGGACGCCGAGGCCGCCGAGCCGGCCGAGGGTGATGGCCGAGGACGGCGACATCACCGAGTCCATCGGGGCGGCGATGACTGGCATCTCGAACTGGTAGGCGTCGATCTGCCACGAGACCGAGACGTCCTCGGGGTCACGGGTCCGGCGGTTCGCCACGATGGCGATGTCGTCGAGGGAGTAGGCGCGGCGCCCGCGCTTGCCACGGCCGATTTCGATCTCGTAAGTCACGGCTCCAAGCCTACTGGACCGCGGCGGACCGTCCCCCGGCCCCCTACAGCGGGCCGAACGGCCAGCGCGGATCGGCCCACTCGGCCGCCATCTGCTCCAGGGTGGTCCGCAGGTCCGCCCGGCGCGCCAGGAGCGCCCGGAACTCCTCGCGGGCGTGCTCGTTCCGGTACGCGGGGATGAACAGGACGGCGGCGAGCACCGCGAGCGGGACGATGACCGCCGCGGCAAGCCCCGTCACGGATCCGGGGGTGGGCTCGAGGCCGGGCTGCCGCAGGACGGCCACGAGCACGAGCACCGCGATCAGCACCCCGGCGCCTCCCCACAGGGCCCAGGCTGCCGCCATGGTCTGCGGAGCCCGGGTCACGGCGGGCAGCTTGGTGCGCAGCGCGTGCCGTGCCCAGCGCGCGCGGAGCCCGCCGGCCAGCACGGCGAGGGCCAGGCCGGCGACGAGGACGCCGGCGCCGCCCGCGGTGGCGCCCGCGGCGAGGAGCACGGCGCCGCCGAGGACGCCCGCCGCTGCCAGGACCCACAGGACGCCGAGGGTGCCCTGCCGCTGGCCGTGGTTCGCGGCCATGATGCGCAGCGCCGTCGGCGACTCGGGGTTCGCGGACCCGAGCTGCGGGTCGAGCCAGTAGTCGAGCGGCTGGCGGCCGCGGTCCACGGAGCTCACGCGCCGAGGGCCGCGGCGAACTCGTCGAAGCACCCGGGGGCTGCGACCGTGCGGGCGGGCGGCCGCTCCTGGCGGCCGACGGCGAGCTCGAACGTGCCGTCCTCGGCGGCCTTGAGGTGCGCGGCCCGCGGCTCGGCACCGGCCACGTGGCGGGTGACCGAGACGGCGGCGGGAAGCCCGTCCGGGGCGGTCTGGAGGTAGTCCCCGGCGACGGCCAGCGCGCCGCGGAGCAGGCCTCCGCCCGGCTCCGCCGGGTAGAACCGCTGGGTGCCGCGCCGGTCCAGATTGACCATGAGCGCCCCGCCGGGGGCGCCGACCCCGAACACCACGCTCTCGGCGGCGGGGGTCACGAGCGCGATCTCGAGCCATTCGTCGGCCGCCAGCAGGATGGCGCCGATGGTCGCGACGGGCTCCTTGAGGACGAGGTCCTCGCCGTCCACCTCGGCCAGCCCGCGCACCACGAGCGTCGTGGTGCCGGCCTGGGTGAGGAGCGCGTTGTCCGCGAAGGCCTCGAGGCGGAAGATCCGCCGTGACATGGCCGTGCCGGGCCCGTTCCCGAAGGAGAGGAGCGCGAGGATCTCGTGGTCGGTCAGCAGCACCGAGGCGTCCTGCCCCGCGGTGCCGGACGCGGGCGCCCGGCCCGCGGTCGTCGTCTCGTTCATGATGCGTCCCCTTGCCTTGTCCATGCTCCCCACCGCAGCCTATCCGCCCCGCCGGCGGCGGCTATCCGCCGAGCCATCCCCAGACCTTCTTCGCCCCGTCCGCAACGGCGTCCACGGCCTTGGAGCCGGCGTCCACGACGCCCTCCACGGCGTCCTTCCCGGCGTTGTAGACCGCCTTGCCGGCGTCCGTGAACATCGCGGAGGTGCTCGAGTAGCCCAGATAGCTCGCGAGCAGCCCCGACCCGGCCCAGACGAGCCCCGCCGCGGCGAACGCCGGCGCCGCGGGGCCGCCCACGAGGGCGCCGGTCGAGAGGACCGCAGTGATCCCGCCGTCGACCGCCTCGTAGGTGTTGTGGTCCGTGATGCCCTCGTAGAACTGGGCGCCGCCGCCGATGATGCCGAGCACGCTCGCGCCCTGGCCCGCGAGGCGGACGCCGTTCACCGCCTGCATGCCCTTGATGTAGCCGACCTCGGCGAGCTGGCCGCCCTTGGAGGTGACGAGGCCGGCGTCGGCCATCCTCGACACGAGCAGGTCGCCGGCGAACCCGGCGCCCGAGACGGCCGTGGAGACCGCCCCGTACGGCGGCCAGGCCTGCGCAGCGGCGGCGTCGGCGATCGCCCCGTCGGCCCAGGTGCGGCCGTCGGGGCCGGTACCCGGCCCCGTACCGGAGCCGCCGGGCCCTCCCGGGCCCCCGGGCATGCCGGGCCCGGTGCCCCGGGCGTGCATCGACCCGGTGCCGGCCTCGCTCGCGGACTCCTGCGCGGCGGCGTTCTCCCGCAGCGTCCGCGCTGCCTCCTCGAGAAGCCGGCCCACGGCGGTGAGCTGCGGCCTGGTGGCGCGGTTCCACGCGGTCCGGAATTCGTCGGCGTCGCTGCCCTTCCAGGCCTCCGTCCGGGACAGCCCCTGCACCGCGTTCCCGATCCCGGCCAGCTGCTGGCCGGCCCTGCTGAAGCGCTGTGCCAGCGTGCGCAGCTGCTCGGGGTTCGCCCCCTGTGTGATCGCCACCTGCGTTCCCCCTCCCGCCGGCGGCCGTGCGGCCCCCGCCCGCCCCACACTAGCGCCGCCCGGGCCGGCCCTCGATGGGGACAACTCCCCCGCGCGTCCCGCGGCGCCGCGACGCACGACGGCGGCCCTCCCGCGGCTGGGGAGGGCCGCCGTCGTCTGCGGTCGGCTCGGGCGCCCTGCGGGCTACCGGCGGTAGTTGGGCGCCTCGACGGTCATCATGATGTCGTGCGGGTGGCTCTCCTTGAGGCCCGCCGAGGTGATGCGGACGAACTTGCCCTTGGCCTTGAGCTCCTCGATGGTGTGCGCGCCGACGTAGAACATGGTCTGGCGCAGGCCGCCGATGAGCTGGTGGGCCACGGCCGAGAGCGGGCCGCGGTACGGGACCTGGCCCTCGATGCCCTCCGGGATGAGCTTCTCGTCGCTGGGGACGTCGGCCTGGAAGTAGCGGTCCTTCGAGTAGGAGGTGTTCTTCCCGCGCGTCTGCATCGCACCGAGGGAGCCCATGCCGCGGTAGGCCTTGAACTGCTTGCCGTTCATGAACACGAGGTCTCCGGGGGCCTCGGCGGTGCCGGCCAGGAGGGAGCCGAGCATGACCGAGTCGGCGCCGGCGACGATGGCCTTGCCGATGTCGCCCGAGTGCTGGAGGCCTCCGTCGGCGATGAGCGGCACCCCGGCGGGGATGGCGGCCTTCGAGGACTCGTAGATGGCGGTGATCTGGGGCACGCCGACGCCGGCGACCACGCGAGTGGTGCAGATCGAGCCCGGGCCGACGCCGACCTTGATCGCGTCCGCGCCCGCGTCGATGAGCGCCTGGGCGCCCTCGCGGGTGGCGGCCTGGCCGCCGATCACGTCCACGTGGGCGGCGGCCGGGTCCTTCTTGAGCCGGGAGATCATGTCGAGCACGCCCTGCGAGTGGCCGTTGGCCGTGTCCACCACGAGGACGTCGACGCCGGCCTCGACGAGGGCCATGGCGCGCTCGTAGCCGTCCCCGAAGAAGCCGACGGCCGCGCCGACGCGGAGGCGGCCGGCGTCGTCCTTGGTGGCGTTCGGGTACTGGTCGGCCTTCTCGAAGTCCTTGACGGTGATGAGGCCCTGCAGGATGCCCATCTCGTCCACGAGCGGGAGCTTCTCGATGCGGTGCTTGCCGAGGAGGCCGATCACCTCGTCGCGGGCCACGCCGACCTTGGCCGTGATGAGCGGCATCGGGGTCATGACCTCGTGCACCTTGCGCGTGGCGAACTGGTCCTGCGGGATGAAGCGGGTGTCGCGGTTGGTGATGATGCCGAGCAGCTTGCGGTGCTCATCGACCACCGGCAGGCCCGAGACGCGGTAGTGCGCGCAGAGGTCGTCGAGCTCCCGCAGGGTCGCCTCGGGGCCCACGGTGACGGGCCGGGTGATCATGCCGGACTCGCTGCGCTTGACCTGGTCCACCTGGTCGGCCTGGTCCTGGATCGAGAGGTTGCGGTGCAGGATGCCGATGCCGCCCTGGCGCGCCAGGCTGATGGCCATGCGCGACTCCGTGACGGTGTCCATCGCGGCGGAGAGGATGGGCATGCCGAGGCGGATGCGCCGGGTCAGACGGGTCGAGGTGTCCGCCTCGGACGGGATGACGTCCGTGGGGCCGGGCAGGAGCAGGACGTCGTCGTAGGTGAGGCCGAGGAAGCCGAACGGATCGTGTGCTGGGGTGGGCGTGGTCATGAGTGCTCCTTGGCCGTGTGCCGGGTGGGCATTGCAGGGGTGCGCTGATGACCAGCCAGTGCTTACGGGACTGGTCTGCTGCGGTGGGTTCTATCGTAAACTTCCCCCGCGCCAGCGCGTATTCCGCGGGGCGGTCAGGGTGAGGAATCGCACACCGTGGCCGCCCGTGGGGGCCTAGGTCCACCCCGTCGCGCGGGAGATGCGCTGCTCCAGGATGGAGGACATTGAGGCGGAGTACGTCGCGCTGACGTGGTTGTCGTCCAGATACACGTACACGTTCCCGATGACCCCCTCGCACTGGCCCTGCGGGCACAGCATGTCGGTCATGTCGATCGGGTGGAGGGTCTTGGGGTACGTCTTCGCGAGCGGGGCGAGCGGATCCTCGGCCGCGAGGGCCTGGGAGACCGGCACCCGGCAGGACTCAGGGTCGGAGCCGGTCACGCAGTCGGCCATGTTGAACGTGAAGCGCGGGTTGTCGCGCAGCGCGATGACGTCGACGTCCTCGGACTCGAACGTCTTCACGAGGTCCTCGAGGCCCGGCGTGGTGGTCTCCTTCGGGCTCGAGGGCGCCGCGGCCGTCCCGACGAGGACCACGGCGTCCGGCTTGTGGTCCGCGATCTGCTGGAGGACCGCGCCGTTGAACTGGTCGCACTCGTCCGCGCCGTCCCCGCGCGGCGGCTGGAACTGGCAGCCGCCCTTGAGGAGCTGGTAGAGGCGCCAGTTGCGCTGCTGGGCGATGGGCGCGAGGGCACCGAGCCACTGCTGGGCGTGCGAGTTCCCCACCACGAGCACGGTCTTGGACGCCCCGGACGCGCCGATCTGGGTGCAGCCGTGGTCCCGGAGCGTGTCGGAGAGGCCGAGGTCGTCGTCGCACGGATCGGGCAGGCCCGCCCAGTCCGAGGGGAGCTGGTCCGCCGCCGGCAGGAGCTCGGCCTTCGGATCGGGGTGGCCGTTGTAGCCGGGCACCAGCACGGCGGCGCCGGGGTTGTCCCGGGAGGCGTTGGCGAGGGCGCGGTGGTTCGCCGCGTCGAGGGAGATCTGCACGCTGCCCACGAGCACGGCGACCGCGGCGCCGCACGCCGCGAGCGAGAGCAGCCCCCGGCGGCGGTTCTTCTCCGGCCAGGCCCAGGCGCGCCACGGGCGGTCGATGAAGCGGGTGGTGAGGTAGGCCAGGACGAGCGAGCCGGCAATCGCCACGCTGCCCGAGAGCCAGCCCATGCGCTCCTTGCCGGTGACGGCGAGGGCGATGACGAGGACCGGCCAGTGCCACAGGTAGAGGCTGTAGGAGATATCGCCGAGCTTGCGCAGCGGTGGTGTGTCCAGGAGCCGGTGGACGCCGGCGCGGCCGCCGGAATCGGCGGCGAGGATCACGGCGGAGGCCGAGAGGGTGGGCCACAGGGCCGCGGCGCCGGGGAACATGCCGTCGACCCGCAGGATGAGCCCGCAGGTGACGATCCCGGCGAGGCCCACCCAGCCGGCGATGGCGGCCACGCGGGCCGGCAGGTCGACCCGCTGGGCGACGAGCGCCACGAGGGCGCCCAGGGCGAACTCCCACAGGCGGGCGAACGTGTCGAAGTACGCCTCCGACTGGGACACGGCGGTGAAGTAGACCGAGTAGGCCAGCGAGAGGACGAAGACGGCCCCGAACACCTTCAGGAGCACGCCCCAGTAGTCCAGGGAGCGGGCCCGGCACAGGGCCGAGACCGCCACGAAGATCACCGGGAAGACGATGAAGACCTGGCCCTGGATCGAGAGCGACCAGAAGTGCTGGAACGGGCTCGCGAGGGCATGGTCGCCGGCGTAGTAGTCCACCGCGTCCCGCTGCAGGACGAAGTTCTCCACGTAGCCCAGGGACGCCCAGGCCTGCTCGAGCACGGGCCCGAGCCGCGTGGGCGGCAGGAACGCGATCACGGCCACCACTGTGCCGATGATGGTCACCACGGCGGGAGGCAGCAGCCGGCGGAACGTGTGGATCCAGCGCTTGACGAGCCCCACCCGGACGCCGCGGCGGTGCCGGTCGAGGAACTGGCCGGTCATGAGGAAGGCGGAGACGAGCAGGAACACGTCCACTCCCCCGGAGACGCGCCCGAGCCAGACGTGGTAGGCGACGACGAGGCCGAGCGCGACGGCCCTCAGGCCCTGGATCTCCGGCCGGAACCCGCGCCTCGCCGACCGCGCGGTCCCCGGGGACCGCTCTGGCTGACGGACCGGGTCCAGGGTCTCAGGGCGCGCGGGCGTCACGTCGAGGGCCTCCTCAGGGCTGGGCGGAAGCACCCAGTCTAGACGAGGCCCTCACTTATCACGAAAGACCCGCCGCAGAAAGACGCTGCCCGAGGATCGTGGCCATCGACGCCGAATAGGTCCTCGTCACATGGTTGTCGTCGAGGTAGACGTACGTGTTGCCGATGACCCCGTGGCACATTCCGCTCGGGCAGAGCAGGTCCGTCATGTCGATCTGCACGAAGTGCTGCGGGTGGGCGGCCGCGAAGGCGACGAGCGGGTTCTTCGGGGCGAGCAGCGACGACTGGGGCAGGTTGCACTTGGGCGAGGACGCGCCGTTCTGGGCCACGCAGTCGGCCATGTTGAACGAGAACCGCGGGTTGTCGCGGAGCGCGACCACGGTCGAGCCCTTCGCGGTCAGGGCCGAGACGACCGCATCGAGTCCCGGCGAGAGCGTCTCCGCCGGCGACGACGCCGCCGCCACCGTCCCGACCATGAAGACGGTTCCCGGGGGGTTCGCCGCGAGGTAGGCGGCCACCGAGGCGTTGAACGCGTCGCAGTCGGTGTTGCCCGACTTCGTGGTCGGGGCGTAGACGCAGCCGCCCTTGAGCAGGGAGACCACCCGTTCCCCACGCTTGGCGGCCACCGGCTCGAGGGCGGCCATCCACTGCTCGGCGTGCGAGTCACCCACCACCACGATGGTCTTGGCCTCGCTGGCCGTGACGGCGTTCATCCCGCAGACGGACGCGAGCGACTCGGGGACCTTGAGGTCGGGCGAGCACTTCTGGGGCAGCCCGTACCAGTCGGTGGGCACCTTCTGGGCCACCGGGATCAGGCTCGCGGTGGACGAGGCCTTGTCGTCGTAATCGGGGTCGAGGGCCTCGGCCCCCGGGTTGTCGACGGCGGCCCGCGCCTCGACCTGCTTCGTGGTGGTCTGGACGCTGCCCTGCACCGCAGCGATGGGCGCGACGCCGACGAGCACGCATGCGGCCACCCCGGCGAACCCGTTGCGCAGCCGCTGCTCCGGCCAGCGCCACGCACGCCACGGCGTGTCCACGAACCGGATCGTGGCCCACGCGAGCACCACCGAGACGAGGACCGCGAGCGTGCCGAGGAGCCAGCCGGCCTCCTCGCGCTGGCGCCAGGTCAGGGCGATCACGAGCACGGGCCAGTGCCACAGGTACAGGCCGTAGGAGATGTCGCCGAGCTTGCGCAGCGGCTTCGAGGCGAGGACCTGGTGCACGCCGAAGCGTCCGCCGTTCTGGGCCGCGAGGATCACCGCGGCGGCCGAGAGCGTGGGCCAGAGCGCGATGGCGCCGGGGAAGAGGCCCTGGACGTCCAGCACGAGCCCGCAGGCCACGATCGAGGCGACGCCGCCCCAGCCCATCACGAGCGCGGCGCGCCGCCCCACGCGCACGCGGTCGATCGCGAGGGCGAGCAGGCTCCCGAGCGCGAACTCCCAGATGCGGGCCGGCAGGGAGAAGTACGCCTGCACCTGGTCGGCGACCGTGAACCAGACGGAGAAGGCGAACGAGGCGGCGAAGACGGCCGCGAAGCCCACGGTGAGGACCTTCTCGTAGGCGAGGCCCCGGCGTCGTGCGAAGGCGCCGAGCGCCACGAAGACGAGCGGGAAGAGGATGAAGATCTGCCCCTGGATCGACAGCGACCAGAAGTGCTGGAAGGGGCTCGCGAGGGAGTGGTCCTGGGCGTAGTAGTCCACGGCGTCGCTCTGCAGGAGCCAGTTCTCCACATAGCCGAGGGACGCCGCGCCCTCGCGCAGCACGTCCCCCCACCGCGTCGCGGGGAGGAAGATGACGGCGGCGACCACGGTGCCGGCGATGGTCACGGCCGCCGCGGGCAGCAGGCGCCGGAAGACGTGGAGCCAGTGCTTGAGCAGGTGGGTGCGCTCGCCGCGGCGGTGCCGGGCCACGAACTGGCCCGTCATGAGGAACGCGGAGACCATGAGGAACACGTCGACGCCCCCGGAGACGCGCCCGAGCCACACGTGGTAGAGCACCACGAGCGCCACGGCGACCGCCCTCAGGCCCTGGATCTCGGGTCGGAAGACACGCCCCCCACTTGCTTGCCTGTGTCCTTCGGCCACCACGCCAGCCCCACTCCTTCTCGTCAGCCGATTTTCCTGCCCCTCCATTGCGCCCCGCCAACCTGTGCGTTCGCTGTGAGAGGCGTTGCCGCTCCATATGAAAGCACACCCCCGCGCGGGGGACCCTACGCACGGACGACGGCGGCCGCGCCCCTCGTGCGGGAGGGGCGCGGCCGCCGTCGTGCTCGCCCGGGCGGGAGGGCCAGCCTCAGTGGCTGTGGCCCGCGTGGGCGTCCTCGTCCTCGGCCGGCTTGTCCGCCACGAGGGTCTCGGTGGTCAGGACGAGGGCCGCGATCGAGGCGGCGTTCCGCAGCGCGGAGCGGGTCACCTTGACCGGGTCGATGACGCCGGCCGCGAGAAGGTCCTCGTACTCGCCCGTCTTGGCGTTGAAGCCGTGGTTCACCTCGGCCTCGGCCACGCGCGCGGCGACGACGTAGCCGTCGTGCCCGGCGTTCTGGGCGATCCAGCGCAGCGGCTGGACGAGCGCGCGGCGCACGATCCCGATGCCCACCGCGGCGTCGCCGTCGAGCGCCGTGACGGCCGCGTCCTCGTCGAGGGCGCGCACGGCGTGCACGAGGGCGGAGCCGCCGCCGGCCACGATGCCCTCCTCGAGGGCGGCGCGGGTCGAGGACACCGCGTCCTCGATGCGGTGCTTCTTCTCCTTCAGCTCGACCTCGGTGGCAGCGCCGACCTTGATCACGCCGATGCCGCCGGCGAGCTTGGCGAGGCGCTCCTGGAGCTTCTCGCGGTCCCAGTCGGAGTCGGTGCGGGAGAGCTCGGCGCGCAGCTGCGCGACCCGGCCCTGCACATCCTCGGTGGTGCCGGCGCCGTCGACGATGGTCGTGTTGTCCTTCGTGACGGTGATGCGGCGCGCCGTGCCGAGCTGCTCGAGGCCCACCTGGTCCAGGGACAGGCCGACCTCCGGGGAGACGACCTGCGCGCCCGTGAGGGTCGCGATGTCCTGGAGCATGGCCTTGCGGCGGTCGCCGAAGCCCGGGGCCTTGACGGCCACGACGCTCAGCGTGCCGCGGAGGCGGTTGACGATCAGCGTCGAGAGGGCCTCGCCGTCCACGTCCTCGGCGATGACGAACAGCGGCTTCGAGGCGGAGAGGACCTTCTCGAGCAGCGGCAGGAAGTCCTGCAGCGAGGAGATCTTGCCCTGGTGGATGAGGATGAGCGCGTCCTCGAGGACGGCCTCCTGGCGCTCCGCGTCCGTGACGAAGTACGGCGAGAGGTAGCCCTTGTCGAACTGCATGCCCTCGGTGAGCACGAGCTCGGTCTGGGTCGTGGAGGCTTCCTCGATGGTGATGACGCCGTCCTGGCCGACCTTGTCGAAAGCCTCGGCGAGCAGGTCGCCGATCTCCTCCGACTGGGCCGAGATCGCCGCGACGTTGGCGACGTGGCGGCCGGAGACCTCGCGGGCGTTCTCCTTCAGGCGCGCGGCGACGGCCTCGACGGCCACCTCGATGCCGCGCTTGACCTCGCCCGGGGCCGCGCCGGCGGCCACGTTGCGCAGGCCCTCCTTGACGAGGGCCTGGGCGAGGACGGTCGCCGTCGTCGTGCCGTCGCCGGCGACGTCGTTGGTCTTGGTGGCGACCTCCTTGGCGAGCTGGGCGCCGAGGTTCTCGTACGGGTCGTCGAGCTCGACCTCACGGGCGATCGTCACGCCGTCGTTCGTGATGGTGGGGGCGCCCCACTTCTTGTCGAGGACCACGTTGCGGCCACGCGGGCCGAGGGTCACCTTGACGGTGTCGGCGAGCTTGTCGACGCCCGTCTCGAGGGCCTTGCGCGCGGCGTCGCTGAATGCGAGCTGCTTAGCCATTCGCTACTCCTGTGTGTCTGGATCAAGCACGACACCCCGGCCGCAGGGAGCGGCCGGGGCGCAGCGCGGGAGCGTTACTTGACGACGATCGCCAGGACGTCGCGGGCCGAGAGCACGAGGTACTCGGAGCCGCCCGTCTTGACCTCGGTGCCGCCGTACTTGGAGTAGAGGACCACGTCGCCGACGGTGACGTCGACGGGCACGCGGTTGCCGTTGTCATCGACGCGGCCGGGGCCGACAGCGACGACCTCGCCCTCCTGCGGCTTCTCCTTCGCGGTGTCCGGGATCACGAGGCCGGACGCGGTGGTCTGCTCGGCCTCGAGCGGCTTGACGACAATGCGATCCTCGAGGGGCTTGATGGAGACCGACACGGATCTCTCCTTTACTTCAACGGGTCACGGATGGTGAGCCGGGCAAGCAACCGTCGTCGCGGGTGCCGGGAGCGTGCCTGACAGGGTTAGCACTCGGCACTGCCGAGTGCTACTGGCGACTCTAGTGAGCGCGTTGGCACTCGGTCAAGGCGAGTGCCAACGGGTGTCGTGACCCGGGCGTTGAGCGGAGTCCGAACCCGGTACTTGAGCTGCGGAACCTACTCGCCCGCGAGCTCGTCGTAGCCGAGGTCGTCGTCCTCGTCGTCGCCGTCGAGGCCGCGGGTGGCGTACATGACGGCGATCGAGGCGACGAGGGCGACGCCGCCGACGACGAGGCCGATGATGGACCCGACCTTCGCGCCGAGGAACTGGTCGCGCAGCGACTGGGCCTCCGGCGTGGCGTCGCTGATGTTCTTCCCGCCTACCGAGTACACGGTGGCGTTGAAGGCGTCCAGGCCCATCACGACGACGAGCAGCACCGCGGCGACCACGGTGATGACGATGCCCGCGATGAGCACGGGGCGCGCGTAGGGCCGCAGCCGGGCGAGAGGGCCTGCATCCGGTCGAGCTGGAACAGGGTCGACGCTGCGGCTGGTCTCCATGCCCACCAGCCTAACCAATGAGCTCCGGCCGCGCGGCGCACTACGCTGGATGGCATGCCCGACGACAGACACGCCCCGGACCAGCTGGCACCCCTGCTGACGCCGGAGGGCTGGGCGCTGCTCAACTCGCTCGGCCCCTACCGCGAGGAGGATGCGCTCGCGATCAGCGGGCGGCTGCGCAAGGCGGGCCACTCCCCCGAGCTCGTCTCGGCCGTCCTCTCCCAGGCCAGGCTGCGGGGCCGCGCCGCCGCGAAGTTCGGCGAGTTCGCCTCGAGCATGCTCTTCACCCGCGCCGGGCTCGAGCAGGCCACCCGCCTCTCGGTCGCGGCGCGCCACGCCCGGCGGTTCGTCGACGCCGGCGTCGGGCGTGTCGCGGACCTCGGGTGCGGCCTCGGCGCGGATGCGATGGCGATGGCATCCCTCGACCTCGAGGTCACCGCGGTGGAGCTCGACGAGACGACCGCCGCGTGCGCCACGATGAACCTCATGCCCTTCCCGCACGCCCGGGTGGTGCACGCCGACGCGCAGTCGGTGGACCTGTCCGGGGTGGACGGCGTCTGGCTCGATCCGGCCCGGCGCTCGACGTCGGCCTCCGGCACCACCCGCCTGTGGGACCCGGAGGAGTTTTCGCCGCCGCTGAGCTTCGTCGAGGGCCTCGCCGCCCGCGGCCTGCCCGTGGGCGTCAAGCTGGGCCCGGGGCTGCCCCACGCGTCGGTGCCCGCGGGCTGCGAGGCCCAGTGGGTCTCCGTGCAGGGCGACGTGGCGGAGGTGGCCCTGTACTTCAATGCGCTCAAGCGGCCCAGCGTGCGCAGGGCCGCCCTCGTGCTGGGGGACGGTGGCGCGGCGGAGCTGGTCGCCGAGACGGACTTCGGTGCCGGGGCCGAGCCCCGGATCGGGCCGCTCGAGGGCTTCCTCTATGAGCCCGACGGCGCCGTGATCCGCGCGGGGCTGGTCGCCGAGCTCGCCGAGCGGCTGGGCGGCACGCTCGTGGACCCGCACATCGCCTACATCTGCGCGCCGCAGCTCGTGCAGACGCCGTTCGCGAAGGCGTACCGGGTCCTCGAGGTGCGGCCGTACAACGTCAAGGCGCTGCGCGCATGGGTGCGCGAGCAGGGCATCGGTGTCCTGGACATCAAGAAGCGGGGCGCCTCCGTGACGCCCGAGGAGCTGCGCCGGGTGCTCCTCGCGGGGCAGCGCAAGGGTGCCACGGCGAAGGCCACGCTCGTGCTCACGCGCATCGGCGACGACCGCGTGGCGGCCGTCGTCGAGCCCGCCTGATCCGCGTTGAGGGGTCATGTCCCTGCACTGAGGGGTCATGTCCCTGGGGGAGATGACCCCACAACGTTGGGACATGACCCCTCAACGTTGGGAGATGACCCCGCAACGTTGGGAGATGACCCCTCAACGTCGGGGCGGGGCGGAGGGGCCGGGGAGGGCCGGTGGCTACTGGGCGCGCATGAACTCCTCGGCGGCGCGCACCTGCTCGTCGGTGGGGCGCATTCCGGTGTAGAGGACGAACTGCTCGAGCGCCTGGATCGTCATGACCTCGGCCCCCGAGATGACCATCTTCCCGGCGGCGCGACCGGCCTTGATGAGCGGCGTCTCCGCCGGGAGGGCCACGACGTCGAAGACGACGCGGGCCGCGTGGACCGCCGGCTCCGGAAAAGCCAGCGCCTCGGCGTCCGGGCCGCCGGCCATGCCGATGGGGGTCACGTTGACGAGGACGTCGGCGGTGCGCTCCCCCAGCTCCGGGGCCCAGGTGAAGCCGTACAGCTCGGCCAGCCCGCGGCCCGCGGCCTCGTTGCGGGCCACGATCGTCACGTCCGTGAAGCCGGCGTCCCGGAACGCCGCGGCGGTCGCCTTCGCCATGCCGCCCGAGCCGCGCAGCAGGACCGACCAGGCCGGGTCCAGCCCGTTGCGCGCGATGAGCTGGGCAATCGCGGTGTAGTCGGTGTTGTACGCCGTGAGCACCCCGGAGTCGTTGACGATCGTGTTCACCGAGTCGATCGCTGCCGCGGACGGGTCCATCCGGTCCACGAGCGCGATCACGTCCTCCTTGTACGGCATCGAGACGGCACAGCCACGGATGCCGAGCCCCCGCACCCCCGCGATGGCCTGCGCGAGGTCGGTCGGCGCGAACGCCTTGTAGATCCAGTTCAGCCCGAGCGCGTCGTAGAGGTAGTTGTGGAAGCGCGTCCCGTTGTTGCTCGGCCTGGCCGAGAGCGAGATGCACAGCGTCATGTCTTTGTTGAGGATCGGCACGGCACAAGGCTAGTGCCGTGCCGACCCCCGCGCGCCCGGTGCGCGGCCAGATCAGCCCTGGCGCGCCGTGAGCCGGGGATTCCGCTTGTTGATGACGTACGTCCTGCCGCGGCGGCGCACCACCTGCGCCCCGGGGACCTTCTTCAGCGCACGCAGCGAGTTGCGGACCTTCATGATGCTCCTTCCGATCATTTGATGAGAGTCGTTGTCAATAACGGACTCTGGTCCCCGGACATTCCCCGGTGTGCAATGGGAGGATGGAGCACACCGACGGGGGCGCGGACGGCGCCAACCAGCCGCCCCCGCGGGTCGGGGTCGACGAGTTCTCCGCCAATGCCGCGCTCGTCGACGGCGTCCGCCGCTTCGGCGCGAGCTGGGCCTCGGGCGAGCTGGCCGCGGTGGGGCGGCTCGTCGGGTCCGGGCAGTTCGCCGAGAACGCGCGCCTGGCCAACGCGTGCCCGCCCGTGCTCCACGCCCTCGACCGCTACGGTGCGCGCCGGGACGAGGTCGAGTACCACCCCGCCTACCACCACGTCCTCGCCGCCGCGGTAGCCCACGGAGCGCACACCGCCGCATGGGCCGACCCGCGCCCCGGCGCCCACGTGGCCCGGGCCGCGGCGTTCATGCTGTTCGCCCAGGTCGAGCCGGGCCATGCCTGCCCGGTCTCGATGACCCACGCGGCCGTGCCCGCCCTGTCGCGGCAGGCCGACGTCGCCCGCCTCTGGCTCCCCCGCCTCTACGGCGACGGCTACGACCCGCGCCTGGTCTCCGCCGGGCGCAAGCCGGGAGCGCTCGTGGGGATGGCGATGACGGAGCGGCAGGGAGGCTCGGACGTGCGCGCCATCACCACCGCGGCGCGCGACGCCGGTGACGGCACCGCGCTGCTCACCGGGGCCAAGTGGTTCTGCTCCGCCCCCATGAGCGACGCGTTCGTCGTGCTCGCCCGGGAGCCCGAGGGCATCTCCTGCTACCTCGTCCCGCGCGTGCTCGAGGACGGCACGCGGAACCCGTTCCGGCTCGTGCGCCTGAAGTCCAAGCTCGGCAACCGGGCCAACGCCTCTGCGGAGGTCGAGCTCGAGGACACGCTCGGCTGGCGGGTCGGCGAGCCCGGACGTGGCGTGCGGACCATCCTCGAGATGGTCCACGAGACCCGCCTCGACTGCATCCTCGGCACGGCCGCGGGCATGCGGCAGGCCGTCGCCGAGGCGCTCTGGCACGCACGGCACCGGCGGGCGTTCGGCCGCCGCCTCGTCGACCAGCCCGCGATGGCGGCCGTCCTCGCCGACCTCGCGCTCGAGTACGAGGCCGCGGTGGCGCTGGGGCTGCGGCTCGCGGCCGCGGACGACGCCGTGTGGTCGCCGCCGGCGCGGCCGGGCGCCGCCGCGGGGGACGCGCCGTCGTCCGTCCCGAGCCCGGCAGCCTCCGAAGGCGCGGGGCGCGAGCGGGCGTTCGCCCGGATCGCGACCGCGATCGGCAAGTACTGGGTGTGCCAGCGCGGGCCGGCACACGCCGCCGAGGCCCTCGAATGCCTCGGCGGCAACGGGTACACCGAGGACTTCCCGCTGGCCATGCGGTACCGGGAGCAGCCGGTCATGGCGATCTGGGAGGGATCGGGGAACGTCGTGGCGCTCGACGTGCTGCGCGCCCTCCAGCGCGAGCCCGACTCGGCCGAGGCGCTCGCCGAGGAGCTCGAGCTCCACCGCGGCGCCCACGCCGCCCTGGACGCCCACCTCGAGCAGGCCCTCGCCCTCATGGCCGACGCCGCGCGCGAGCCCGCGGAGGCGGAGGCGTGGGCGCGGCGGCTGGCCGAGACGCTCGCGCTGGCCCTCCAGGCGACCCTCCTGCTCGACGGCGAGCCCGCCGTGGCCGAGGCCTTCATCGCCGCGCGGCTGGGGTCCGGACGCGGACTCGGATACGGCTGCCTGCCCGATGCGGCAAGGACGGACGCCATCCTCGCCCGGGCCTGACGCCCCGTAGACTTGGACCACTTGTGCACAGCCAGCCGGCGCCGCCGGCCTCACCCCCGGGGGTCCCACACTGGAGATCGACTTCGCGCCGTCCGAGCAGTCCACCATCGGACTCGAATGGGAGATGGCCCTCGTGGACAAGCACGGCGGCGAGCTGGTCTCCCTCGCGCCCCAGGTCCTCGAGCGGCTGACGGCCGAGCGGCCCGAGCTGTTCGGCGACACGCCGCGCATCCACCAGGAGCTCCTGCTCAACACCGTTGAGCTCGTGACCGGCGTGCACAGCACGGTCGGGGACGCCGTGGCGGACCTGGGCGAGTCGCTCGCGGCGGTGCGGAGCATCACGGACCGGGTCGGGGTCGAGCTGTTCTCCGCCGGGAGCCACCCGTTCAGCCAGCCGCGGCTCCAGCCGGTCACGGACAAGGAGCGCTACGCCAAGCTGATCGACCGCACGCAGTGGTGGGGGCGGCAGATGGTGATCTACGGGGTCCACGTGCACGTGGGCCTGGACCGGCGGGACAAGGCCATGCCCGTCCTCGACGCGCTCGTGAACTACTTCCCGCACTTCCAGGCGCTCTCGGCCTCGAGCCCCTTCTGGAGCGGCGAGGACACCGGGTACGCGTCGCAGCGCGCCCTCATGTTCCAGCAGCTGCCCACCGCGGGGCTGCCGTTCCAGTTCCCGGACTGGGCGGGGTTCGAGCACTACGTCGACGACATGCTCAAGACCGGCGTGATCGACCTGATCAGCGAGATCCGCTGGGACATCCGCCCCGTGCCGCGGCTCGGCACGATCGAGATGCGGGTCTGCGACGGGCTCTCCACCCTCGAGGAGATCGGCGCCATCGGGGCGCTCACCCAGTGTCTGGTCGAGGAGGCCTCCCGGGCGCTGGACGCCGGCGAGCCGATCCCCACGATGCCGCCGTGGCACGTGCAGGAGAACAAGTGGCGCGCGGCGCGGTACGGGCTCGACGCGATCATCATCCTCGACGCCGAGGGCAACGAGCGGCTCGTGACGGAGCATCTGGCCGAGACCCTCGACAGGCTCGGCCCCATCGCCGAGGACCTCGGCTGCGCCAAGGAGCTGCGCGGGATCGAGGGCATCATCACCCGGGGCGCCGGGTACCAGCGCCAGCGCCGGGTGGCGGAGGCCCACGGCGGGGACCTGCGCGCCGTGGTGCTCGAGGAGGCCCGGCTCATGCGCGAGGGCTACGCGTGAGCGACCGCCCGCAGCGCCGCTCCCCTGCGCGGATCCTCGTCCTGCTCGTGATCGTCGTCGGCGTGCTGGCCGCGACCTCGCACGGGCAGGCGGCCCTGTGGGTCGCGGCGGCGGCTGCCGTGTACGCGCTCGTGGAGGGACTGGTGGCCTGGAGCGCGCGCCGGTAGCGGGCAGCCGGGACGAAACTGCATCACTCAGGCCGCGCGGGCTGGCCGGCGCCCTTTCGCAGCTGAGTTGTGCACTTCGAGACGCGCATCGACCGCCGAGACGACCTCTCCGATCCACGGCCGGGCGTACATGACGTGCTCCCAGCTGAATCTGAGCACCGTGCAGCCGGCCCGGACCAGTTCGTTGTAGCGCGTGCAGTCACGGTGCAGGCTCTCGCGGCCGCCGTGCCACTCGAAGCTGTCCGCCTCCGCTACGAGTTTGAGCTTCTTGGCCAGGTCCACTCTGCACATGCCCGCGGCGGTCCTGATCCAGACCTGGGGCTCCATCGTGACGCCGGCCTCGAGGCAGGCCGCCCGGAGCCCGGATTCGAAGGGGTTCGCGGCCCGGGCGTCCATGTGGTCGAGGACCCGCTGCTGCGACGCGCGGTTTCGCCCCACCCACCGCCGGGAAGCATCGCGCAGCTCGTGCTCCGTGACGCCCCCGCTGCGGAGCGCAGAGTCGGCGATGGCAAGGGCCTCGGCGAAGGGCAGGGCGGCCGCGCAGTCGAGCACCGTGCGGACGAGCGACGTGGCCCGCACCGCCCCCCTCCCCACGAGGTCACCCGCTGGCAGGTGGCGCGTCACCACCGCAGTGCCCGTCGCAGGACGCGCCCCGGGCCCCGCGCGCCACCGCGAGCTCGACCCGAGCTGGCCGGTGGAGCACTCCCAGGCCATGGGCCAGTGCGGCCGTCCGCCCGAACAGGGCCCCTCTCGCCTCGAGGGCCTTCTTCTCGGATGCCCCGAGCAGGCCGAGGGCATAGAGCCCCTGAGACGGCCGCACGACGCTCCCGGCCTGGACCGCTGAGCGCAGCTGGCGGGTCGAGAAGTGCTCCTGGAGTTGGGCCGCGCGTGCGCTGCCTCCCATGGCTGCCAAGAACTCTGCAAGTCGATCCATGCAGGCATCCTCCCGACGGAGGGCGCGCCGGGGACGCGGTGCCGGCTGTTCGTGGAAAACCTGAGCCCTCGCGCCGGGCCCGGAGCGACCGAAACTCCATCACCGGGACGCCAGCAGGGCCCCAGAGCGGCTCTTCCACTCCGGACTGATGCAGTTTCGGACGCCGGCCCGCGGCCTAGCGCGCGACGACCGTGGTGACCGGCAGCGAGGACTCGGGGGCGACCTCGAGCCCGCTGGGCTCCCCGCCGTCCATGATCACCCGCGCCGCGAGGGCCGCGACCATGGCGCCGTTGTCCGTGCACAGGGAGAACCGGGGCACGGCCAGGGAGATCCCGGCCGCCTCGCACCGCTGCCGAGTGAGCTCGCGCAGCCGCGAGTTGGCGGCCACGCCCCCGCCGAGCAGCAGGTTCTGGATGCCCTGCTCGCGGCAGGCCAGGATCGCCTTGGAGGTGATGACGTCCACCACGGCCTCCTGGAACGACGCCGCGATGTCCGCGACCGGCACCGGCTCCCCGGCCGCCTCGAACTGCTCGACGCACCGAGCCACCGCGGTCTTGAGCCCGGAGAACGACCAGTCGTAGCGGTGGGGGCCCGGCTCCTCGGCGGTGCCCATGTACTTGGGCTGCGTGAGCCCGCGCGGGAAGCGGATGGCCTTGCGGTTCCCCTCGCGCGCGAGCCTGTCGATCACGGGGCCGCCCGGGTAGCCGAGGCCCAGCAGCCGTGCGACCTTGTCGTAGGCCTCGCCGGCGGCATCGTCGATCGTCGAGCCGAGCAGCTCCACGTCACCCGCGATGTTGCGCACCCGCAGCACCTCGGTGTGGCCGCCCGAGACGAGCAGGGCGCCGAGGTGCGGGGGCAGCTCACCCTCGTAGACGCCGTCGTCGAGCAGCCCCACGCCCACGTGCGCCACGAGGTGGTTCACGGCATAGAGGGGCTTGCCGGTCGCGACGGCGAGGGCCTTCGCGCCGCAGACCCCCACCATCAGCGCGCCGGCGAGGCCGGGGCCGGTGGTGACGGCGAGCGCGTCGACGTCCTGGAGGGTCACGCCGGCAGTGTCGAGGGCCTCGCGGAGGGTGGGGACCAGGGCATCGAGGTGGGCGCGGGAGGCGATCTCGGGGATCACCCCGCCGAAGCGGACGTGCTCGTCCATCGAGGAGGAGACGGTGTTGGCGAGCAGCGTGGTGCCGCGCACGATCCCCACCCCGGTCTCGTCGCACGAGGACTCGATGCCCAGGACGAGTGGCTCCTGGCGGTTCATTCCGTCTCCCCTCCCGCCGGTGCGGCCGGTTCGCCGGCCCGCAGCGGCAGCTGCATGATGAGCGCGTCGGCGCCGTCGCGGTAGTAGCGTCGGCGCAGGTGGATCTGGGCGAAGCCGAAGCGGCGGTAGAGGGCCTGCGCGCGGGGGTTGTCCGCGCGGACCTCGAGCAGCACGTCCTCCGCGCCTCGCCGCCGGGCCTCGGCGATGAGCTCGGCGAGGACGGCGGACCCGATCCCGCGGCCCTCCCGCTCGGGCACCACGGCGATGGTCTGGACGTCCGCGATCGGCTGGACGCACAGGAGCCCGGCGTAGGCGACGATCCGGTTCCCCTCGGGCCCGGCTTCCTCGGCGACGTAGTAGCGGCGGGTCTCGGGCTGGCTGAGCTCGTCGCGGAACATCTGCTCGGGCCACGCGTCGACCGGGAACAGGGCCCGCTCGAGGGCGTGGACGGCGGGCACGTCGGCGTCCGTCATGTCGCGGAGCACGACGCCGGCAGGCAGCCGGGCGGGCACCTCGCCGTTCACAGGGCTCGCTTCCGGGGGCCGGGGACCTGGGCGTCGGACTCGCGCAGGTACAGCGGCGTGGTGTCCAGCAGGGGCGCGCCGGCGGCGAGGCGGGCGGCCGCGACGAGCCCGAGCGAGGCCGCAGTGGGCTGGGCCTGGTCGAAGGCCTCGTCGACGGATGCCCCGGCATCCTCGAGCTGCCACCGGTAGAGGCCGGCTCCGGCGCCGTACGCGGGGAGGCTGGGAAGCTGCTGGGGCGCGGTGACGTGCGGGCCGTCCACGAGGGTGCCGTCGGAGGCGTACCGGGCCCAGTAGAGCTCGCGGCGCCGGGCGTCGATCGCTACCGTGAACCCGTCCGCCGGGGCGCCCGCCTGGACGGCGTCCCAAGCGAGGGCGTCCAGGCTCATGACCCCGTCCAGCGGCACGTCCCAGGCGAACGCGAGCGCGCGGGCCGTCGCGATGCCCGAGCGGAGCCCGGTGAACGGTCCGGGCCCGACCCCCACCACGATCCGGGCGATGTCCGCCCCGGCGAGCTCCTGCTCGGCCAGCAGCGCGCGGACGCCGGGGGCGAGGACCTCGGCGTGGGAGCGGGTGTCCTCGGTGGCGAAGGAGGCCAGCACCGCGGCGCCGGCGGCCTCGGGGGCGAGGGGCTCGTGGCAGCGGATGAGCGCGGCGGAGGCGACCGCCGAGGTGTCGATGGCGAGGATGATCACCGGTCCCCCTCCGTCGTGTCGGTCCCTGCCTGGCCGGCGGCACCGAAGCCGGCGCCGAACTCGGCGGCGTCGAAGGCGGCGGGGTCCACGCGCTCGACGGCGGGCCAGTGCACGCCGGGGGGCTGTGACCACCGGGGGCCGTAGGCTCGGATCACGACGAGGCGGGGCTCGTCGTCGTCCTCGGCGTCGAAGTCGAGGGTGCGCGCGGCACCCGCGGCGGCCGCACCGGGCGCGGCGTGCGGCCGGCGCAGCTCGATGTCGAGGCGGCTGTCGGAGAGGTCCTCGACGAGCCCGCGGCCCCACTCGACGACGGTCACGGCGGAGTCGGCCCAGTTCTCGAGGTCCAGGTCGGTGACCTCGCCATGGCCGCTGAGCCGGTAGGCGTCGACGTGCACGAGGTCGGGGCCTCCCGGGCGGGGGCCGTGGATCAGGTTCGGGTGGATCCGGACCAGAACGAACGTCGGGGAGATGATGCCCGGCCGGACGCCGAGGCCCTCGCCGAGCCCCTGGGTGAAGGTCGTCTTGCCGGCGCCCAGCTCGCCGGTGAGCACCACGAGGTCGCCCGCGCCGAGCACGCCGCCGAGGGCCGCCCCGAGGGCCTGGGTCTCCTCCGCGGAGGCCGGCGCGAACGCGGCCTCCCACTCCGGAGCGCCGCTCATGCGCCCTCCCCCACGTAGACCCGCGGGACGCGCTGGCTGATGCGCGTGACGATCTCGTAGTTGATGGTTCCGGCGGCGCGGGCCCAGTCGTCGGCGGTGGGGCCGCCGTCGGCGCCGGAGCCGAACAGGACTGCCTCCGCGCCGGCGAGCTCGGCCGGGTCGGCGGAGGGGCCCAGGTCCACGACGATCTGGTCCATCGCCACGCGGCCGGCCACGGGGTAGGTGCGCCCGGCGATCCGGACCGGCCCGCGGTCGGAGGTGCGCGGGACGCCGTCGGCATAGCCGAGGGGGACGAGGCCGAGCGCGCCGGCGGACGCGGTGCGGTACGTCAGCCCGTAGCTCACGCCCTGCTCGGCGGGGACGCGCTTGGCCTGGGAGAGGGTGGCGCGCAGGGTCATGGCCGGGCGGAGGCGCAGGTCCGCGGAGGTCTGCTCGGCGAACGGGGAGAGCCCGTAGATCGAGATGCCGGCGCGGACGAGATCGAAGTGGGCGTCCGGGCGGGAGAAGATCGCGGGCGAGTTGGCGATGTGGCGGACGTCGAGGTCGCAGCCGGCGTCCTCGGCCAGGGCCACGGCCTCGCGGAACGCGTCGAGCTGCGCGTCGGTCTCGGGGCGCTCGGGCTCGTCCGCGACGGCGAGGTGGCTGAAGACCCCGGCCACGCGCAGCAGGCCCTCGTCCTGGTACTCCACGGCCTCGCCGACCACGGCCTCCCACCGGTCCGCGGTGACGCCGTTGCGGCCCAGGCCCGTGTCGATCTTGAGGTGCACGCGGGCGGGGCGCTCCTGCTCGCGGGCGGCGGCCACGATGGCCTCGAGCTCCCAGCCCGAGCAGCCGAGGTCGATCCCGGCGGCGACGGCGGCGGAGAAGTTCGAGTCCGGGGTGTGCAGCCAGGCGAGGATCGGTGCGTCGATGCCCGCCGCCCGCAGCGCGAGGGCCTCGCTGATGTGCGCGACGCCGAGCCACGAGGCCCCGGCTTCGAGCGCCGCGCGGGCCACGGGGACGGCCCCGTGCCCGTAGCCGTCCGCCTTCACCACGGCCATGACCCGGGCCGGCTCCGCGACCTTGCGGATGACCCCCACGTTGTGTCGGATCGCGTCGAGGTCGATCACGGCGGCGCGCTCCGGGAGGCGGGTGCTGGGCATGGCGGAAGGGACGGTGTCGGGCTCGGAGGTCACCACCCGAGTCTACTCGGGGCGCACGACGGCGCCGGGCCGGCTCGGGCGCTCCGGCCCGGCCACGTAGCCTAGGGGACGTGCAGCACCGTGACCGCGTGGCGATGATCTCCCTCCACACGTCCCCCCTGGAGCAGCCGGGTGCCGGGGACGCGGGCGGGATGAACGTCTATGTCGCCCAGCTCGCGCGTGCCCTCGCGGCCGGCGGCGTGGGCGTGGACATCTACACCCGGGCCACCGCACCGGGGCAGCCCGCCGCGGTGGACCTCGTGCCGGGCGTGCGGGTGCACCACCTGGCCGCCGGGCCCGTACGGCGCCTGGCCAAGGAGCAGATGCCCCCGCTCGTGGAGGAGTTCGCCGCGGCAATGCTCGCGAGGATCATGGACGCGGCCGCCGCCGGGGAGCAGCTGCCCCGGATCGTGCACAGCCACTACTGGGTCTCGGGCCTCGCGGGGCTGGAGGTGGCCGGCGCGCTCGGCGTGCCGCTCGTGCACACCATGCACACGATGGCGCGGGTCAAGAACCAGCATCTGGCCGCCGGCGACGTCCCCGAGCCGAGCAACCGCGAGCGCGGGGAGCAGCGCCTGGCCGAGGAGGCGGCCCGCTTCACCGCCAACACGCCCGCCGAGCGGGACGAGCTGGTGAGGCACTACGACGTGGACGACGACCGCATCGACGTGGTGTCCCCCGGCGTCGACCTGGCCGTGTTCCGCCCGGCGTTCCGGGGCCGGTCCCGGCGCGGCCGCGGGATCGGCGCCGAGGAGTTCCACGTGCTCTTCGCGGGCAGGATCCAGCGGCTCAAGGGCCCGCAGGTCCTGGTCGCGGCGGCGGCGGAGCTCCGGCGTCGGCGGCCGGACATCCCCCTGCGCGTCACGATCATCGGGGCGCCGAGCGGCTCGGCCGGGCTCGACCTGGACCTGCTCGCGCGCAGCGAGGGGGTCGGGGCCGCGGTCCACCGCCTCCCCCCGGTGCCCGCGGACGAGCTCGCGGAGTGGTACCGCTCCGCCGACGCGGTGGCGATGCCGAGCTTCTCGGAGTCGTTCGGGCTCGTGGCGCTCGAGGCGCAGGCGTGCGGCACCCCGGTGGTCGCCGCGCGGGTCGGCGGCCTCACGCGGGCCGTGTGCGACGGCCGGACGGGCTTCCTCGTGGACGGCCACGAGCCGTCGGCGTGGGCCGCGGTCCTCGAGCAGCTGCACGACGACCCGGAGACCCGCGGCGACCTCGGACGCGCCGCCTCGATCTACGCCGAGCGCTTCGGCTGGGAGCAGACCGCCGAGGGCACCCGCGCCGCCTACCGCACCGCGCTCCACGAGCTGGCCGGGCTCCGCCTCCCCTGACCGCCCAGGTCACCCCGCGGAAGCGGGAGGTCACCCCGCAGGAGCCGCACACTCGTCGGTGCCAAGGCCAGCTCCGCTCGGCCGCCGCGCCTGCGGGGTAGGGTGTCGCCATGACCGCCACGGCACCGTCGCCCAGCGCCAGCGCCCAGGGCCCCCACGTCCGTTCCGACCTCGAGATCGCGCGGGCCGCGACGCTCAGGCCCATCGTCGAGGTCGCCGCTCAGGCGGGCATCCCCGAGGACGCCCTCGAGCTCTACGGGCGCCACAAGGCCAAGGTCGACCTCTCCCGACTGGGCGCCGGCGACCGGCACGGGCGGGTCGTCCTGGTCACGGCGATTTCCCCCACCCCGGCCGGCGAGGGCAAGTCCACGCTCACGGTGGGCCTCGCGGACGCCCTCGCCCGCGCAGGGAAGCGGACCATGATCGCCATCCGCGAGCCCAGCCTGGGCCCGATCCTCGGCATGAAGGGCGGCGCGACGGGCGGCGGCCTCTCGCAGGTGCTGCCCATGGAGGACATCAACCTCCACTTCACCGGCGACTTCCACGCCATCACCGCCGCGAACAACGCCCTGTGCGCGCTGATCGACAACCACATCTTCCAGGGCAACGCCCTCGACATCGATCCGCGCCGGGTCACATTCAAGCGCGTCATGGACATGAATGACCGGGCACTGCGCGGCATCGTGATCGGCCTCGGCGGCCCGGCGCAGGGCGTGCCGCGCGAGGCCGGCTTCGACATCACCGTCGCGTCCGAGGTCATGGCCGTGTTCTGCCTCGCGTCCTCGGCGGCGGACCTCAAGGAGCGGCTGGGCCGCATCACCTTCGGCTACACCTACGGCCGGACGCCGCTCACGGTCGCGGACCTCGGCGCGGCCGGGGTCATGGCCATGCTCCTGAAGGACGCGATCAAGCCCAACCTCGTCCAGACGATCGCGGGCACCCCCGCGCTGGTCCACGGCGGCCCGTTCGCGAACATCGCCCACGGCTGCAACTCGGCCCTCGCGACCACGACGGCGCGCCGCCTCGCCGACGTGGTGGTCACCGAGGCCGGGTTCGGGGCGGACCTGGGGGCCGAGAAGTTCATGGACATCAAGGCCCGGTACGCGGACGTGGCGCCCTCCGCGGTCGTGGTGGTCGCGACGGTGCGGGCGCTCAAGATGCACGGCGGCGTGCCCAAGGACGCGCTCACCGCGCCGGACGTGGAGGCCCTCGAGCGCGGCTTCGTCAACCTCGCCCGGCACGTGGAGAACGTGCGGAAGTTCGGCCTCGAGCCGGTGGTGGCGGTGAATCGGTTCGGGACGGACGCGCCCGAGGAGCTCGACGCCGTCGTGCGCCTGTGCCGCGGGGCCGGCGTCCGCGTCGCGGTGGCGGACGTGTGGGGCCGCGGCGGCGGGGGCGACGGCGGCGACGACCTCGCGCGCGAGGTGCTCGCCGCGCTCGAGGCGCCGGGGACGCTCAAGCACCTCTACCCGCTCGAGATGGGCGTCGAGGAGAAGATCGCCACGGTGGTGCGCGAGGTCTACCGCGGCGTCGGGGTCGAGTTCTCGGACCAGGCCAGGCGGACGCTGCAGCAGATCCGCGAGAACGGCTGGGAGAGCCTGCCCGTGTGCATGGCGAAGACGCAGTACTCGTTCTCCGACGACCCGTCGCTGCTGGGCGCGCCCGAGGGCTTCACGGTGCACGTGCGCGAGCTGTGGCCGCGCACTGGTGCCGGGTTCATCGTCGCGGTGACGGGCTCCCTCATGACCATGCCGGGGCTTCCGAAGCAGCCTGCTGCGCTGCGCATGGACCTCGACGACGAGGGCCAGGTCACCGGGCTGTTCTGACGCGGCCCGGCGCAACCCAGCGCGGCCGCCCCGGGCCAATCCGAGACCAGCGCCGCCGGGCCCCGTCGGGCGGCGGGTCAGCTCCGCGAGAACCAGCGCGGGCCGAGGAGGTCGACAAGCCGGGTGCGGCGCTCGTCGCAGAGCCGGCCGCCGTGGTCGGCGCGGCGCTGCGCCTCGATCCACGAGCCGAGGCGCGCCTCGTCGGGTTCCTTTGCCGTGCGTTCCGGGACCCGGCCGCGCTCCCCCACGAAGGCCTCGAGCCGCCCGAGCAGAGCGGCGAATTCGCCGTCATCCGGCTGCTTCGGCTCGTCAATCCCTGCGATCTGCCTCGAAAGGCTCCGCCACATCGCGTTGTCCACTTCGCCCCCCATGACGCTGTGCTTCCCGTATAGACTCATTTTACATGTAAAATACGAGAGTTGGCCATGAATTGTTGCTGAGCACCCGGGTCCGAGGGAGCGCCCCCCATGTTCCATAAACGCTCCCTCGGACCCGCGGGCTCAATTACTCAAACTAGTGGGGTAATGTTCGCACGCGCCACCAAGAGAGTGGCAGGGCACGCAGCTATCCAATCCACTCTCCCTGGGCGCCCAGGAAGGAGGCCCGATGAAGCTGGCCGAACTCGCCGCGCGGACCGGGACGCCGGCCGCGACGATCAAGTTCTACCTCCGCGAAGGGCTGCTGCCCGCTGGCAGGGCCGTCAACGCCACCCTGGCCGACTACGGGGACCCGCATGTGCGCAGGCTCGGCACGATCCGGGTGCTCCGGAAGGGCCTGGGGCTCAGCGTCGCGACCGTGCGCGCGATCGTGGACCTCATCGATGGCGGCGAGGACCGCATCGAGGTGATGAAGGCCCTCCGGTCCGTGGTCCTGGGGCACGGGTCGCCGCAGCCGGGGCGCACCGAAGCAGGCACCCGCATCGTCCGCGAGCGCGGCTGGCCGGACCTGCCGACAGGGGCGCGCGCAGCCCTGGACGACCATCTGGAGGCCATGGAGCGGCTCGGCGTGCCCGTGGCGGAGAACGTGCTCAGCGCCTACGCCGAGGCCGCGGACCTCATCGCCGCGGCAGACGTCGCCGACGTGGACGGGGCCGGAGACCTCGAGGACCTCGTGTCCCGCGCCGCAGTCGGGATGCACATGAACCGCCAGCTCATGCTGCGCCTCGTCGCGCTTGCGCAGGCGAGCCGCTCGATCCTGTACTACGGGCCGACTATGTCCGGCCCCAGCCGCCTATCCCCGCCCGAGCCCGGCCACGCCTCAACCCCGCATCAGGACATGCCGCAAAGACGCCCGCATCACGGCATGTCCTGATGCGGCGTTCGGCAGGGACTCCGAGGCTGTGGATAACTTCGGACGCCTTCCCTGGATCTCGGGCACGATGGCCCCATGCGCACGCCACGCCCGCTCCCCGAGGGCCTGCCCAGCGGACCCTTCACGGTCGATGAGGGCCGCAATGCCGGACTGGCCTACAGGCGTCTGCGCGCAGCGGACCTGGACCGCGTGGGCCGAGGGCTGTACGCGGTGCAGGAGGGCGGAACGGACGACGGCGGCCGTCTCCTCGCGCTGGCACGTGCCGTCTGTGCGGCGAGCCCTGGCGCCTGGGTTTCGCACGAGTCAGCGGCCGCACTTCTGGGCCTTCCGGTCCCACCGCATCTGGGGACCGGACTCCCACTGCATATCAGCAAGCCCCGTTCACTTCCGCAGGCCCGGCGCAAGGGCGTCGTGGCACACAACGTGACGTCCTTCCCCGAGGAGATCACCCTGGTGCACGGTGTGCCGGTCGCGACGGCGCAGCGGACGTTCTTGGACCTTGCTCGGAAACTCTCCCTCGAAGACCTCGTGGCGCTGGGCGACCACCTCATCCGGCTGCCTCGGCCCGAGCTCGAGGGTCGTTCTGCTCCCCTGACGACCCTCCCAGCGCTCCGGGCGCTGCTGGCGCGCCACAGCAATCTCCAGGGGATCCGGAAGGCCAGGCTGTCCCTCGACCTCATGCGCGTGGGGGCCGACTCAGTGCCGGAGACGAAGCTGCGGCTCGCGCTGGTCGCCGCGGGGCTGCCGGAACCGCAGCTGCAGATCCCGCTGCGCCCCTGGGACCGGTATTCGCCGAGCGCGGACGCCGCCTATCCAGCATCCCGCGTGGGTGTGCTCTACGAGGGCGAGCATCACCTCACGCCGTGGCAGCAGTCCACGGACATGGAGCGGGACGCCCAGTACTCCGAGGCCGGCTGGATCCTCATCAAGGCCAACCGGCACGATCTCAGGAACAGATTCGCCCGCACCGTCTCGCGGGTTCGCAACGCCTTGGTGAGGCGGGGCGCAATGCCGGGAATCGGCGTCGTGCGTCCCGCAAACGAAACGCCGCATCAGGACATGCCGTAAAGAACGCCGAATAGCGGCATGTTCTGATGCGGCGTTTGAGGGGGGCAGCGCCTAGCGCTCGAGCTCGCCGCGGATGAACGCCTCGACGTCGGCGCGGGCCAGGTCGTCGGCCTTCTGCACGGGCGGGGACTTCATGAAGTAGGCGCTCGGGGAGGTGAGCGGGCCGCCGATGCCCCGGTCGAGGGCGATCTTCGCCGCGCGGACGGCGTCGATGATCACGCCGGCGGAGTTGGGCGAGTCCCACACCTCGAGCTTGTACTCGAGCGAGACGGGGGCGTCGCCGAAGTTGCGGCCCTCGAGGCGCACGAAGGCCCACTTGCGGTCGTCGAGCCACTGGACGTAGTCGGACGGGCCGATGTGCACGTCGCGCTCGGCGAGCTCGGCCTCGACATTGGAGGTCACGGCCTGGGTCTTGGAGATCTTCTTGGACTGGAGCCGCTCGCGCTCGAGCATGTTCTTGAAGTCCATGTTGCCGCCCACGTTGAGCTGGTACGTGCGGTCCACGGTGACGCCGCGGTCCTCGAACAGCTTGGCGAGGACGCGGTGGGTGATGGTGGCGCCGATCTGGCTCTTGATGTCGTCGCCCACGATCGGCACGCCCGCCGCGCGGAACTTCTCGGCCCACTCGGGGGTGCCGGCGATGAAGACGGGCAGGGCGTTGACGAAGGCCACGCCGGCGTCGATGGCGCACTGGGCGTAGAACTTCGCGGCCTTCTCGGAGCCCACGGGCAGGTAGCAGACCATGACGTCGACCTGGGCCTCGCGCAGGGCGGCGACCACGTCGACCGGCTCCTCGTGGGATTCCTCGATCGTCTCGAGGTAGTACTTGCCGAGGCCGTCGAGGGTGTGGCCGCGCTGGACGGTCACACCCGTCGGGGGGACCTCGGCGATCTTGATGGTGTTGTTCTCGCTCGCGCCGATCGCGTCGGCGAGGTCGAACCCGACCTTCTTGCCGTCCACGTCGAACGCCGCCACGAACTCGAGGTCGCTGACGTGGTAGTCGCCGAACGTGACGTGCATGAGGCCGGGGACGGTGTCCGCGGCGTCGGCGTCGCGGTAGTAGTGCACCCCCTGGACGAGGGAGGCGGCGCAGTTGCCCACGCCCACGATGGCTACTCGGATCTTCTTCTCTGGCACGGTACTCCTCATCGCGTAGAACGGCGGAACCGGTCCACGGGCTCCGCTGCTCGGCTCATCCTATCCGCGTGGCACTCCCCCGCCCGCGGCCCGGTCCCTAGACTGGCGGAATGGGACGCAAGAAGAACAAGAAGAAGTGGTCAGAGCTCAGCGGCGGCCAGCGCTTCGGCGTGGTCCTGGGCGCCCTCGTGCAGTTCGCGCTCCAGGGCGCCGCACTGCGGGACCTCGCCAAGCGGCCGAAGGACCAGGTCAACGGTCCGAAGGGCGCGTGGGTCGCGGCGAGCTTCATCAACACCATCGGCCCGATCGCGTACTTCCTCCTGGGCCGCAAGCACAGCCCGGCGCCGGCGGCCAAGGGCTCCGGGACGAGCGCGGCGTCCTCGGGCCTGAAGACCTCGATGGGGGTCTCGATCGGCAAGAAGATCGGCTGACGCGCCGCCCGCGGCCAACGCACGACGCCGGGAGCGCACCTCGCGCTCCCGGCGTCGCCTGTGCGCCCGGGGCGGTCAGGCCCCCTGCGGCGCCCGCACGGTGAGCGCGCCCTGGTCGACGCGGGCGGTGAAGACCGTGCCCTGGCCGAGGTGGTCGCCGTCGAGCTGGATGTCATGCGCGTGGGCGCTGGTGAGCCGGACGCGCTTTCCTTCGAAGTGCCCGAGGTCCGGAGGCGAGTGGCGGCGGAACCGGCTCAGCAGCGCGCCCACCACCCTGAACCAGCCGCGGAAGCCGCTGGGCGCCACGGCGAGGACGTTGAGGATGCCGTCGTCCACCTTGGCCCCGGGGAAGACCTCGACGTTGCCCTGGATCCGGCCGCAGTTGCCGATCATGACCCCCCGCTGGCGCCGCTCCATGGCGAGGCGGCCGTCCACGTCGACCCGGATGCGGTGGGACTCCCCCACGATGTTCTGCGCGGCGGAGACCACGTAGGCGAACCAGCCGGCCTTGGCCTTGAGGTCGTCGTCGGTGTTGGCCATGACGGTGGCGTCGAGGCCCAGGCCGGCCATGACCACGAAGGCGAGCTCGTCACCGTCGTCCATCCGGGCCCAGGCCACGTCGATGCGCCGCTCCGCCCCGCCCATGGCGGTGTCCAGCGCCGCCTCGGGATCGTCGATGGGCAGCGCGAGGTTGCGGGCCAGGAGGTTGCCGGTGCCCAGCGGCACCACCCCGAGCGGGGTGCCCGTGCCGGCGAGCGCCCCGGCGGCGGCGCGCACGGTGCCGTCCCCGCCGGCCACCACCACGAGCTCGGCGCCCTTCTCGAGGGCCTCGCGCGCCATGCCGGCGCCCGGGTCCTCCACGGTGGTCTCGAGCACGAGCGGTTCCGCTCCCCGCCCGGCGCAGCGGGCACGGAAGGATTCCACGACCGCCTCCGCGCCCTGCTTGACGGGATTCACGATCAGCGCCTCCACGGGGCCCCCTCATCCTCTACGTTGCCTGAGGGCCAACGTTACCGAACCGTTCCTCGGTAAAGATGCGGCAACGGCACGCCCGCGCGCCGTGACCCCGCGCGGCGGGCGTGCTACTACAGAGGCAGCTTGGCTTCCACCGCAAGCGAAGAAATCGAACATGGTCGCACCACACAAGGAGTTGACATGGGATTTTTCGGGTTCCTCATCCTCGGACTCATCGCTGGGGCCATCGCCAAGGCCATCCTTCCGGGCAAGCAGGGCGGCGGGTGGCTCATCACCCTCGTCCTCGGCGTCGTGGGCGCCATCCTCGGCGGATGGATCGGCGGGCTGATCTTCGGCGGCAACACGCTCGGCAGCTTCTTCGAGATCCGCACGTGGGTGACCGCGATCGTCGGATCGCTCATCGTCCTGCTCATCTGGGGGGCGCTCGCCAAGCGCCGCGCGTGAGGCCGGCGGCCCGCAGGAGGCCGCAGCGGGGGCGGGGCCGGACCAGTCCGGCTCCGCCCCTCGCGCGTTCCGCCCGGGTCCTGGGCCATTTCCTCGGCCACGTGCGCGGCTCGGTGGGGCGGCCGAATTCGTTGCGCTGGCGCAATAGTCGCTTTACGCTGGCTATTGGGGTGGAGGACCCCCCAGTCCCGAGGAGGAGCCAGCATGAGGATTGCCCGAGGTCTCGTCCTTGCCGCAGCGGCCGCGGCCCTGGCCGGCTGCACGGGGCCGGGGGCCACGCCCTCGGGCACCGGCTCGGCATCCGCTCCCCCCTCGCCGTCGCCCGGAGCCTCGACCTCGACCGGTGCCGTCAGCGCCCAGGCTCCCTCGGGCGCCGGGCTGGGCGCCGTGCCCAACGTGGTGAAGGAGCTCGAGCCCTCGGTGGTCACGGTCCGCACCCCCATAGGGCTCGGGAGCGGGGTAGTCTACCACGGCGACGGCACGCTCGTCACGGATGCGCACGTGGTCGAGGACCAGCAGAAGCACCCCTACAAGACCGTGCAGGTCCAGTTCGCGGACGGCTCCCAGGACCAGGCGAACGTGGTCGGGGTGGACGACGTCACCGACGTCGCCGTGCTCAAGGCCGGCCGCACCGGGCTCCCCGCGCCCAAGTACGCCGGCTCCGCGCCCGAGATCGGGTCCCTGACCGTGGTGATCGGCAGTCCCCTCGGACTCGACGAGACGGTCACGGCCGGCATCGTCTCCGGCCTCCACCGCAACATGCCCCCCAGCAAAGAGTCCCCCCACGGCGCGATCGACCTGCTCCAGACGGACGCTCCGATCTCCCCCGGGAACTCCGGGGGTGCCGTGGCAGATGCCAGCGGCGAAGTGATCGGGCTCTCGGAGGCGTACCTGCCGCCGAGCTCCGGGGCGGTGGCCATCGGCTTCGTCACTCCCGCCTCGACGGTGACCTCCGTCGCCGACCAGCTCCTGGCGAACGGCACCGTCAAGCACGCGGCGCTGGGCGTCGTCCCCGAGGACATCACCGCACAGATCGCCCAGCGCTTCGGCCTCAGCTCCTCGGAGGGGGCACTCGTGGTCGACGTGACCCCCCAGGGGCCGGCCGACCGGGCCGGCATGAAGCCGGGAGACATCATCACCGGGCTCGCCGGCACCAAGGTCACCAGCGTCACCGACCTGCTGGCGGCCCTGCGCCAGCAGGAGCCCGGCAAGACCGTCGAGGTGACGGTCCGGCGCGGCAGCACCGACCAGAAGCTCCAGGTCAGCCTCGGCGACCTGGCCCAGCAGCAGTGACCTCCCGGGAGCAGCCCTCCCCCAGGCCGAGAAGAGGAACCATGCACCACAGGCCCGCCCAGCCCGCCCTCCTTGCCCTCGCCGCGGCCGCCGCCGGGACGCTGGCCCTGACCGGATGCAGTGCCATCAATCCTCAGGAGACCAAGTCCATCGTGGCGGCGGTCCCCGGCGTCCGGGGAGAGATCGGCCCGCTCCGGGTCGAGGATCTGGTCATCGTCTCGGGAGGCGGCAGCGGATCGGGCACCCTGAGCCCCGACGCCCCCGGCCGTCTGGCGGGCACCATCTTCAACGGCTCCACCTCCCCGGTGTCCGCCGAGTTCTCCACCTCCGCGTCCAGCACGGTCCGGGTCACGGTCCCCCGCAACGGGGAGGTGATGCTCGGTGCCGACCAGGCACTGCCGCCGATCGAGCACACCGGCGGGATCCCGGGCGGGATGACCACGGTGACGATCAGCGCCGGGGGCTCGGCCCTGCAACTCAAGGTCCCGGTGGTGGACGGCACCCTCGCCCAGTACCGCACGCTCCTGCCCTCGCCGTCGGCCACGGGTAGCGCCACCCCGGGGCCGGCCTCCGGCCGCCCCACGGGGCCGGCCTCCCAGCCCTCCGGCTCGGCCACGCCCACCTCGACCGCGACGGCGTCCGATACCGGCAGGCCCTCGCCGTCCCTGGACATCACCCAGCCGGCCGTCAGCCCCTCGTCCCCCTAGGCCGGGGCGCCCGCACAGTCGCGCCCGCCCGGCGCCGCCTGCAGGACGCCGCCCGCTCGGCGCAACCCGCCCAGCGTCCCGCGGCGAGCCTCAGCCCCGCGCCGCCCTCCCCGGGCGCCCGGCGGACCTGAGGCTGTCCAGCTCGCGCCGCAGCCGCGCGTTCTCGTCCTCGAGCTCGAGCACGAGCCGGATGCCCTCGATGGTGAGCCCCGCCTCGACGAGGCCCGCAATGCGGCCCAGCCGCTCGACGTCGTCCTCGCTGTACCGGCGCGTGCCGCCGTCCGTGCGGGAGGGCGTCAGGAGGCCCTTGCGCTCGTACAGGCGCAGGCTCGAGAGGGCCATGCCGGAGAGCTCGGCGGCCACCGAGATCGCGTAGACCCCCTCCGAGGGATGCCGCTCACGGGCCATCCGATTTCCTTCCGCCAAGGTCTTGATCTCTTCCTTGCCGAATACTATATCTGTGTCTGTAGAGACAGATCCATGGTGGATCGTCCTACAGAGGAATTCTTTGGCAATCCGATATCGAACATCTGGAGGTGGCAGAGATGCTGATGCGAACCGACCCCTTCCGTGAGCTCGACCGTCTGACGGAGCAGGTCTTCGGTACCGCATCCCGGCCCACGACCATGCCGATGGAGGCGTGGCGCGAGGATAGCGAATTCGTGGTCGAGTTCGACCTGCCGGGCGTGGACCCGGAGACGATCGACGTGGACGTCGAGCGCAACGTCCTCGCCGTGCGGGCGGAGCGGAAGTCGCACCGGCCGGACGGCGCCGAGGCCGTCGCGGCGGAACGCCCCACGGGCATGTTCGGCCGCGAGCTGATCCTGGGCGATGCCCTCGACACCGGGAAGGTGACCGCGAGCTACGCCGACGGCGTGCTGACGCTGCGCATCCCCGTGGCCGAGGAGGCGAAGCCGCGCAAGATCGAGGTCTCCACGACGTCGTCGAAGAGGGAGATCGCGGCCTGAGGGACCGCCGGCCCCGGCCGGACCGCAGCCCGGCCGGGGCCCCGGCCTCCACCGTGCGGAGGCTGCCATGCGCGCGAGGGACTTCTACGAGGTGCTCGGAGTGGACCGGACGGCGAGCCGGCAGGAGATCCGCGCGGCGTACCGGCGGCTCGTCCGCGCGCTGCACCCGGACGGCGGCGGCCAGGACGGAACGGCCCCGGACGGAACCGGCCCGCACGGCAACGGCCCCGCCCCGGACGGGCGCAGCGCCCTCTCCGATCCCGACCGCGAACGGCTCAAGGAGGTGATGGACGCGTACGCCGTGCTCGGCCGCGACGACCGCCGCGCCGCCTATGACGCCGCGCTGGCCCGTGCCGAGACCGTCCTGTGGGCGCAGCCGCCGCCGCGCCGCCCCGTGTGGCTCGCGCCGCGGACGCCGATGGACGAGCCGCTGAGGGAGGAGGACCTGCTGTGGTTCCTCTTCCGGTGGTTCCGCTGACCTGCCGAAGCGGAGCCCGTTGAACTGTTGCCCGTGAAGGAGGGGCCGTGAGCCCAGAGCACAGCGGCTGGCGCCGCTACGACACCACGCTGTTCCCCGTGTTCCACGAGAGGTTCGAGGAGAAGTGGGGCGAGGGGACGGCCCCGTTCCTGGACCCCAGCGTGTTCGAGAACGACCAGCCGCGGCCCCGCGCCCAGTGGATCAACGTGGACACGGGCGCGGCGGTCGCCGTCGTGCCCGTGTGGGAGGACGATCCGACGGCGCGCTCGTTCGCCGTGTTCTACCTCCCGCCGGCCGGGGGCATCTGGGTCCTGCGGCCGCCGGGCCTGTCGAGCTACATCGAGGCCGTGGGCAACGGCACCGCCACGAGCCAGGACGCCGCCGCCCTGCGGAACGACTCGTTCCACAAGGCGGTGGCGCACGCCGAGTCCTTCATCTTCGGCACCTGATCGGCGCCGCCGGGGCCGGCGCGCGGCTCAGGCCCGGCGCTTGTCGTGGACCCCGGGGATGTCGCTGGTCTCCTTCGGCCCCTCGTTGCCCTGGCGTTCGGCCCCGGGGGCGCCCCGCCCCGCGGAGACCTCGCTGGCACCCTCGCTCGGCTCGTCGTCGACGCCCGCGAGGCCCGCGGATCCGCCGCCCGCGCCGTACGCCGAGCCGCCCTCGTCGAAGACAGAGCCGGTGTCCCCCTTGACGGGGTCCAGGTTCTCGTCCGCGGTCACGACCCTCCCGCCCTCGGAGCCCGCCCGGGGCTGGGAGCCCGCGACGCCGTAGTGCCGGTAGAGGCGGTCCTCCTCGCCGGGCTCGAGGTGGCCGTGCGGGTCGATCCGCGGCGCATCCTTGACCTGGTCCTTGGTGGAGGCCACCACGAGGTCGTCGCCGCGCACGCTCGCCCCCTGCAGGGGGACGAGCGACTCCTTCAGGCCGAACAGGCCGGTCTTGACCGTGACCCACGTGCGGCTGTCCGTGTCGTCGTCGACGTACAGCTCGCCGATCCGCCCGATCTTCTCCCCGTCCTGCCCGAGCACGTCCCCGCTGCCGCGCTGGAGCCTCTCGAGCTCGTCGCGTGTGATCATGGCCGTTCCTCCTGAAAGGTCAGTGGACTGTGTGCACGGTCCTCACCCACTGGCGCCCCGGCGCAACGGGTTCAGGCGGAGAGGACGACGGCGGCGAGGCCCGGCAGGCGCACGGCGTCGCCGGAGCCGGTGCTCACCACGGCGCAGGCCGGGTCGGTGGCCACGGCCGCGGCGCCGGCGAAGCCCTCGGGCAGCGGCACGTCGACCGGGCCCGGGCCGAAGCCGACGCACACGATGGCCCCGGGCCGGCGCCAGGTGATCCAGCGCGGGCCCCCGTCGCCGGAGCCGTCCTCGCCGGAGCCGTTCCGGCCGCCGGCGAGCACCTCGGTCTCGTCGAGCCGGCCGGACCACAGCCCGGGCAGCTCGGCGCGGACCTCGATGAGGCGCCGGTAGAGCGCGAGGAGGCGGGCGCCGTCGTGCGTCTCCGCCTCGGACCAGTCCAGCATGGACCGCTCCCGCGTCGCGGGGTCCTGCGGGTCCGGCACCTGGTCGGGGTCCCAGCCCATGCGCTCGAACTCGGAGAGCCGGCCCTTCGCGGTGGCCTCGGCGAGCTCCGGCTCGGGGTGGGAGGTGAAGAACTGCCACGGCGTGGTGGCGCCGTACTCCTGGCCCATGAAGAGCATGGGGGTGAAGGGTGTGGTCAGGGCGAGCACGGCCTCGACGGCCTTCGCGTCCCAGCCGAGGGCGGCGGTGGGGCGGTCGCCCACGGCGCGGTTGCCCACCTGGTCGTGGTTCTGGGTGCAGACCACGAGCTGGGAGGGGTGCACGAGGTCGGGGTCGAGGGGCCTGCCGTGGTGCCTGCCGCGGAAGCTCGAGTAGCTCCCGTCGTGGTAGAAGCCGCCCAGGATCACCTTTGCGAGGGCGTCCGGGTCGGCGAAGTCCTCGTAGTAGCCGTCCGACTCGCCGGTGAGGGCCACGTGGAGGGCGTGGTGCACGTCGTCGTCCCACTGGCCGCCGAGGCCGTAGCCGCCGGCGCGGCGCGGGTTGACCAGGCGCGGGTCGTTGAGGTCCGACTCGGCCACCAGCACCTTCCGGCGCCCCGTCTCGCGGCCCACCTCCTCGGCCAGGTCCTCGAGCTCCTCGAGCAGGGTCAGGGCGCGGTGGTCCTGGAAGGCATGCACGGCGTCGAGCCGGAGCCCGTCCACGCGGTAGTCCTCGAGCCACATGCGGGCATTGCCGAGGATGAACGCGCGGACCTCGTCCGAGCCGGGGCCGTCGAGGTTGACCGCGTCGCCCCAGCCGGTCGCCGCGCCGGAGAGCATGTACGGGCCGAACTGGGGCAGGTAGTTGCCGCTGGGGCCGAGGTGGTTGTAGACCACGTCCTGGATCACGCCGATCCCGGCCGCGTGCGCGGCGTCGACGAAGCGCTGGTAGGCCTCGGGCCCGCCGTACTGCTCCTGGACGGCGTACCAGAGCACGCCGTCGTAGCCCCAGTTGTAGGGGCCGTTGAACGCGTTGACGGGCAGGGGCTCCACGAAGGCGACGCCGAGCTCGGCGAGGTAGGGCAGGCGGGCTGCGGCGGCGTCCAGCGTCCCCTCGGGGGTGAACGTGCCGAGGTGCAGCTCGTAGACCACGGAGCCGGCGAGCTCGCGGCCGGCCCACCCGTCGTCGCCCCACGCGTGGCGGGAGGGGTCGAAGCCGGCGGAGAGCTCGTGGACGCCGTCGGGCTGGCGGCGCGAGCGCGGGTCCGGGAACGGACCCTCGCCGTCCAGGACGTAGCCGTAGCGCTCCCCCGCGGCGAGCGCGGAGGCCACCCTCTCGGAGTCGGCGGACGACGGCGCCCACCACCCGCCGCCTGCGGCCTCCAGAGCCAGCCGCTCGCCGCCCAGGACCAGCTCGACCCGGGACGGGGTGGGGGCCCAGACGGACCCGGGGGCCGGCTGCGAACGCCGCATCAGGACATGCCGTAATGTCCCACTCTTTGCGGCATGTCCTGATGCGGCGTTGCCGGGGCCGGGGTCAGGGCGGTTCATGCTGCCTCCTCCTCAGGGACGAGGAGTGCCACCGGCAGCGTGCCGAGGACCTCGCCCACCAGTACGTCGCCGGCCTCGAAGGACCGGCCGGTGAAGGCGTCGCGGGCCGCCCGGGCGAGCCGGACCGTCGTGGTGCCCCAGCCGCCGGCGCGCTCGAGCCCGGCGGGGAGCCTGGTAGCGAGAACGGCGGCGCCGCGCTCCCCGCGCCGGAAGCCCACGAGGTGGGCGGCCGCGGGCCCGTCCGCCTCGATCGGGGCGTAGCCGGCGAAGAGCTCGGGCCGGTCGCGGCGCAGGCGCAGGGTCCGGGAGACCACGAGGAGCTTGGCCTCCTCGGCGAGCGGGCCGAGGACCGGCATGCCGGAGTCGAGTGCCGCGAGGGCCTCGGCCCGGGCGGTGAAGTCCACCTCGCGGCGGTTGTCCGGATCGCACAGGGAGCGGTCCCAGAACTCGGTGCCCTGGTACACGTCCGGGACGCCGGGCATGGCCAGCTGGAGCAGCTTCGCGGCCAGGGCGTTGGAGGCGCCGAAGGGCGCAACCTTGGCGGCGAAGGCGGAGATGATGCTGTGGGCGGGGCTGGCCGGATCCACGGCGGCGTGCACGAGCCGGCGGACCGCGTCCTCGAAGGCCTCGTCCTGATCCGTCCAGAGCGTGTGGACGCCGGCCTCGCGGGCAGCCTTCTCCGCGTACTGGACGAGGCGGTCCTCCTCCGCCGGCCAGGCGCCCAGGATGGCCTGCCAGAGCAGGTTCGCGAGCGGACCGTCCTCGAGCGGGGCGGCCTCGAGCAGGCGCGGGAGCGTCTCGGCCCACTCGTCGGCGAGCTCCGAGAGCACCGTGATGCGGGCACGGGTGTCCTCGCTGCGCTTGGTGTCGTGCGTGGTGAGCGTGGTCATGGAGTGCGCGAGGTGGCGCTCCCGCTCGGCGAGCTCGGCATGGAACTCGGCGGGGGCCAGGGCGAAGGCCGTGGGGTCGCCGCCGACCTCGGTGAGGGTGCCGAGGCGGGTGTAGCGGTAGAAGGCCGTGTCCTCGACCGCCTTGGCCATGATCATGCCGGTGGTCTGCTGGAACCGGCGGCACAGCTCCTCGGCCGGGTCCGCGAGGCGGGGCGCGAGGGCCTCGATGGCCGCGGCCAGGTCGGGGCGCTGGGCGGCGGCGGCCCGGCATGCCTCGGCGAGGACGGCGGAGTCGTGCTCCCCGCCTCCCTCCTGTTGAGGGGTCATGTCCCTATGTTGAGGGGTCATGTCCCCGCGTTGAGGGGTCATGTCCCTGAAGTAGGTGCGGTAGACCGGGAAGTGCGCGGCGATCTCGGCGAGGGCGTCGGCGAGGACATCGAGGGGCTTCGACTCCGCTTCTGCGTCTCGGCTCCCCTCCGCTCCGCTGCGCTCACCCACCGTGCCCGCGGCGGCGATGCGGGCCAGGCGGAGGATCTCGGCGTGCAGCAGCCCGTCCGCCATCCAGCGCTTGGTCCCGTGGATCATCTCCGCGTAGTCGGCCTCCTCGCCCCTCAGCCGGGTGTCGAGCGCCGTGAGGGGCTCCTCCCCCGCCGGGTCGACGAGGACGCGGTCCACGAGCCCCAGGGCGTCGTAGCCGGTGGTGCCCTCGCACGGGAAGTCGGCGGGGAGCGCCTCGCCGGGCTCGAGGATCTTCTCCACGAGCGTGTAGGCCCCGCCCGAGAGCTCCCGGAGCCGCTCGAGGTACCCGGCCGGGTCGCGCAGCCCGTCCGGGTGGTCGATCCGGAGCCCGTCCACGAGCCCGGCCTCCACCCAGCGGCGCACCTCGGCGTGGCTCTCCTCGAACACCCACGGCACCTCGACCCGCACGCCCGCGAGGGTGTTGACGGCGAAGAAGCGGCGGTAGTTCAGGCGGTCGTCGGCCTCGCGCCAGGGGACGAGCCGGTAGTGCTGGCGCTCGTGCACGGCCTCCGCCGAGTCGCCGTCGGCGTAGGTTCCGGGCGCGAGGGGGTACGAGTGCTCGTAGTACCAGAGCCTCTCGCCCTCGACCTTGAGCAGCCCGAGGTCCTCGGCCGAGCCGAGGACGGGCAGGAGGACCTTCCCGTCCCCGGCGTCCCAGTCGACGTCGAACGCCTCGGCGTAGCGGGAGCCGCGGCCCTCCCGCAGGAGGTCCCACCACCAGGGGGTCTCCTCGGGGACCTCCACGCCGAGGTGGTTCGGCACGATGTCCACGAGGATCCCCATCCCCGCCCCGTGCGCGGCGGCCGCGACCCGCTCGAGGGCCTCGCGCCCGCCCCGCTCCCGGTCCACCCGGGAGGGGTCCGAGACGTCGTAGCCGTGCTCGGAGGCCCCCACCGACTCCAGCAGCGGGGAGAGGTAGAGCCAGTCCACGCCGAGGGAGGACAGGTACGGCACGAGCCGCGCGGCGTCGTCCAGCGTGAACTCGGGGCGGATCTGGAGGCGGTAGGTCGAGGCGGGGGTCTTCACAGGGCTCCTTCGCTGGGCCGGAGACTACTGGCCGGCGGTGCTGATGGACGGCTGGTTCGTGGTCGCGGAGCCGGCCTGGGCGGCCAGGGATGCCGCCACCGAGTGGTCCACTTCCTCGCCGTGGTTCTCGTGCGCCCGGAGCACGGCCAGGCTCTTCGCAGGCACCGTGAGGATCTCCTCGGCCTTGATCTCCTTCTCCCCCGCGGACTGGCCCGACGTGTCCAGCAGCACGTCCCAGCCGGGCGCGTACTCCTCCCCGGGGAGGCAGAAGTCCACGTCGGAGTCGTCCGCGTTGAAGTACAGGAGGAAGTGCGCATCAGTGATCGGCTGTCCGTACATGTCCTGGCCGTGGATGCCGTGCCCGTTGAGGAACACGCCCACGCTGCGGCCCAGGGCCTCGTCCCAGTCCTCGGGGACCATGGGCGCGCCCTCGGTCCCGAGCCACTCGATGTCCGGCAGGGGCTGCCCCTCGCCGCGGCGCACCGGCCGGCCGTCGAAGAAGCGGCTGCGGCGGAACGTGGGGTGCTCGGCGCGCAGGCGGGTCACGGCGGCGGTGAACTCCACGAGGGGGTTGTCCGCACTGGCCCAGTCGATCCAGGAGAGCTCGTTGTCCTGGCAGTAGACGTTGTTGTTGCCCTGCTGGGTGCGGCCCAGCTCGTCGCCGTGGGCGATCATCGGCACGCCCTGGGAGAGCAGGAGCGTGGCGATGAAGTTGCGCTGCTGGCGGGCGCGCATCTCGAGCACCGCCGGATCGTCCGTGGGGCCCTCGGCGCCGCAGTTCCACGAGCGGTTGTGGCTCTCGCCGTCGTTGTTGTCCTCGCCGTTGGCGTCGTTGTGCTTCTCGTTGTAGGAGACGAGGTCGCGCAGGGTGAAGCCGTCGTGCGCCGTGACGAAGTTGACCGAGGCGACAGGGCGCCGGCCGCTGTTCTCGTACAGGTCCGCGGAGCCGGTGAGCCGGGAGGCGAACTCGCCCAGGGTGGAGGGCTCGCCGCGCCAGAAGTCGCGGACCGTGTCGCGGTACTTGCCGTTCCACTCCGTCCACTGCGGCGGGAAGTTGCCCACCTGGTAGCCGCCGGGGCCCACGTCCCACGGCTCGGCGATCAGCTTGACCTGGGAGACGACCGGGTCCTGCTGGATGAGTTCGAAGAAGGTCGAGAGCTTGTCCACGTCGTAGAACTCGCGGGCCAGCGTCGCGGCGAGGTCGAACCGGAACCCGTCGACGTGCATCTCGGTGACCCAGTAGCGCAGCGAGTCCATGATGAGCTGCAGCGAGTGGGGGTGGCGGACGTTGAGGGAGTTGCCGGTGCCCGTGTAGTCCATGTAGTACTGCAGGTCGTCCTCGACGAGGCGGTAGTAGGCGCCGTTGTCGATGCCGCGGAAGGAGAGGGTGGGGCCCAGGTGGTTGCCCTCGGCGGTGTGGTTGTAGACCACGTCGAGGATCACCTCGATGCCCGCGCGGTGCAGGGTTCGCACCATGGCCTTGAACTCCTGCACCTGCTGGCCGGTGTCGCCGCTCGAGGCGTACCCGGCGTGCGGGGCGAAGAAGCCGATGGTGTTGTAGCCCCAGTAGTTGTGCAGGCCCTTGTCCTGCAGCGTGGAGTCGTCCACGAACTGGTGCACGGGCATGAGCTCGAGTGCGGTCACGCCGAGCTTCGTGAGGTGATTGACGACGGCGGGATGCGCCACGCCTGCGTACGTTCCCCGCAGCTCCTCGGGAACCTCGGGATGCTGCTCGGTGAGCCCCTTGACGTGCGCCTCGTAGACCACGGTGCGGTGGTACGGCACCCGCAGCTGGGAGTCGCCCTGCCAGTCGAAGAAGGGGCTCGTGACCACGCCGAGCATCATGTGCGGGGCAGAGTCCTCGTCGTTGCGGCTGCTCGGGTCGCCGAAGTTGTAGGAGAAGAGGGGCTGGGCCCAGTCCGGCTGGCCCATGACGGCCTTGGCGTAGGGGTCCAGGAGCAGCTTGCTGGGGTTGCAGCGCTGCCCGGTGGCGGGGTCGTAGCCGCCGTGGACGCGGTAGCCGTAGAGCTGGCCGGGCTGGACGTGCGGCAGGTAGCAGTGCCACACGAACCCGTCCACCTCGGTCAGCTCGAAGCGCTGCTCGTTGCGCTCCTCGTCGAAGAGGCACAGCTCGACCTTCTCGGCGGCTTCGCTGAAGATCGCGAAGTTCGTGCCGGTGCCGTCGAACGTGGCGCCGAGCGGGTAGGCCGTACCTGGCCAGATGTCCTTCTCCATGGTGCAAGCTCCTTGCTGTGCGGCCCGTGCGGGCCGGGTGGGGGCATCCCCCGCGAAGTCTAGGTGACCTTTATCCAAGCGGGGCGCCTGTGACACATCTTCAGGCGGCGTCCCCGCTGAGGGCCTCCTCGGCGGCCCGGCGCCACACTCGGTCGAGGATCCGGCGCAGGAGCCGGGAGACCTGCATCTGGCTGACCCCGATCACTTTGGCGATCTCGCTCTGGCTCATCTCGTCCACGAAGCGCAGCACGAGGAGGCGCCGCTCCTCGTCGCTGAGGACCGCGAGCAGGCCGCGCAGCTCCTCGCGCGTCTCGACCTGCTCGTAGCCCTCCTCGACCGCGGAGAGGACCGACCAGGCGTGGACCGGCTGGCCGTCGTCCGGGTCCGTGGGCTGGATCGGCACGGCGGCGAGGGCGGCGTTGGCGGTCTGGGCCTCGGCGACCCGCTCGGCGCTGGCACCGGTCTCGCGGGCCAGCTCCTGTGCGGTGGGCTCGTGGCCGAGCTCCTGCGAGAGCCGGCGGCGGGCGGCGTTGACCTCGAGGCGCAGCTCCTGCACCTGGCGCGGGGGGCGCACGGCCCAGGAGGTGTCCCGGACGTGGTGCTTGATGACGCCGGTGATGGTGGGCACCGCGAAGGCGGCGAACCCGCTGCCGTGGCTCTCCTCGTACCGGTTGGCGGCCATGACGAGCCCCATGCGGGCCACCTGCCGGATGTCCTCGGGGTCGTGGCCTGGGTAGCGGTGGCGGGCCGCGACGGCGTCGGCCACGGAGAGGTGCTCGAGCACGAGGCGGGCCGGGGTCACGGGGCCACCGCCCGCGCGTCGTGCGGTCCGGCGAACGGGAGCGGCACGAGGCCGGCGTCGAGGCGGAAGCCGCAGCGGCAGCCCCACTCGAGCGGGGTCCCCTCCCCATGCATCGGGGAGGCGCCGGCCGAGGGAGCGAGCCGCATGGGCTCCTGGCAGTGGACGGGGGCGCCGGACGGGTTGGCCGTCTCAGCGGGGGCAATCGGATCGAGCAGCATGCCGGTCTCCTTTGGAAGCTAGGCTCGTTGATTAGTAGCTAGCCTAGCTAGTTATATGCCATGACATGCTTCACGTCGAGCCGGCGGGGAAAGCGGAGATTGAGGTTATGATGAATTGCTAGATCGTCTAGCTATCGGAGGAGGGTTGGCATGCAGACGCGCCACGCCGCGGGCTATTGGTACGAGCAGGACACGGCGCAGAAGGCGCGGGCAGTCCGCGTGCTCAACGCGCTGCGCGACTACAAGGCCGCCGAATCCGCGATGCGCCGCCGCACCCGCGACTCGATGTCCATGGGCGAGACGGACCTCCTAGCCCTCCGCTACCTCCTCGAGGCGGACTCCCGCGGGCAGCAGCTCAGCCCCAAGGACCTAGCGGTGCGCCTGGGCATCACCTCCGCCTCGATGACGAGCCTCATCGACCGTCTGGTCCGCAGCGGCCACGTGCGCCGCGAGCCCCACCCCACGGACCGCCGAGCCCTCGTGCTCCGGCCCACCCCGGGCTCGGACGAGGAGGTCCGCAAGACGCTCGGCGCGATGCACGAGCGGATGATCGCCGCCGCCGGCGCCCTGAGCGAGGACGAGGCGGAGACGGTGATCGGCTTCCTCGAGGGCATCCGGTCCGCCGTGGACCAGATCGAGCCCGCCAAGCACGCCTGACGCGGGGGACGCCGGCGCACGACGCCGGCCCGTCGCCGTGCGACCGCCCCTCGCCTCCCGCGGTGGCCGCGGCCCCGCCCGGAAAGCATTGTGACGGGACGGCTGGCGTAGCGGCAGTGCGTCGACCAGACTCAGGGGTGCGGCCCGGACTGGACAGTCTGGGGCCGTCCGGGTCAAGCAGCGCGCCCTGTCTGAGCTTTCCGACATGTCGAGGAGGATGCGTCGATGCCCCAGCGATGGCCGCGGAAGGCCCAAGAGCTGCTGAGCGACTTCATCGAGCGCGCCCAGGAGCTGCTGCGGGTCCAGGGCCACATGAACAACCTCATGGGCGCGATCGTGTCGATGACGGAGGACCTGAGCCTGCCGTACGTGCTCGAGAGCGTGGCGCAGTCCGCGGCGGACATCGTGGGGGCGCGCTCGGCGGCGATCGGCGTGATCGATGACAAGGGCCTGCTCAGCGACTTCATCACCGTAGGCCCCGACGAGGACGCCGCGCGCCTGATCGGGCACGGCGCGCTGGGCGAGCCGGTCGAAGACGCCGAGCTGCCGCGGCTGCGGGACCTGGGGCGGCACCCGCTCGCGGACGGCATGTCCGAGGACGGCCCGCCGCTGCGCTTCCTCGGCGTCCCGATCAGGATGCGGGACTCGGCGCTCGGGAACCTGTACCTCATCGAGAAGGAGGACGGGGAGGAGTTCACCGACGAGGACGAGGAGCTGGCGTCCACCCTCGCGGCCGCGGCCGGCGTCGCGATCCAGAACGCGCGCCTCTACGAGGAGAGCCGTCGGAGCCAGCGCTGGCTGGAGGCAGGCATCGAGACCTCCGAGTCCCTCATGATGGAGAACTCCCCCAGCTCCACGGACGACCTCGCCCTCGTCGCCGAGCATGCCCTCGCAGCCTCCGACTGCCTCCTCGCCGTCGTCGCCCGTTCCGAAGATGGAGCCCTCGAGGTCCGGGCCGCCGTCGGAGCCGTGGCCCTGGCGGCCGGGGAGGGCCTCCGCTTCTCCGAGAGCCTCCGCGCGGCGGCGGAAGAGGGCCGGCCCGCGGTCCTGCGGGAGCCGGAGGAGGTCTTCGGCCCCGGTGCCGCGGAGAAGCTCGGGCAGGTCCTGGCGATCCCGCTGGGCCGCCGCTCGGCCGAGGAGAACCTGCTGCTCCTGCTCGCTCACCAGGCAGGCGGGAGGGCCTTCTCGCAGGCGGACCACCACTACGGGGCGGCCTTCGGCTCCCACGTGGGGCTGGCCCTCGAGCTGAACGTCGCCCACCGCCAGCGCGAGGAGGCGCTGCTCTCGGTCGACCGGGACCGGATCGCCCAGGACCTGCACGACCTGGTCATCCAGCGGCTGTTCGCGGCGGGCCTGAGCGTGCAGAGCCTGCGCCACTTCACCACGGGCCCCGCGGCCGAGGCCCGCATCGACCGGCTGACCGAGGAGCTGGACGACAGCATCCGCGAGCTCCGCTCCACGATCTACTCGCTCCAGGCGCAGCACACCGGCCGGGAGGACCTCGGCCAGGCGCTGTTCAAAGCCGTCCACGAGCCCCTCCGGGACAGCTCCATGACCCCGACCGTCAACGTCGAGGGCCGCCTGAGCACCCTCCCCTCCCCCATTGCGCGGCAGGTGCTGGCCGTGGTGACCGAAGCGGTGAGCAACGCCGCGAAGCACTCCGGCGGCGAGCACGTCACCGTGGCGATCACGGTGGCCGACGCCGGGGTGAGGGTGGTGGTCGAGGACGACGGGCAGGGCTTCGACAGCCCGGAGCGGACCAGCGGACTCGCCAACATCCGCCGCAGGGCAGCCTCCTTGGGCGGCACCAGCAGCATCGAGAGCGCCCGCGGCCGCGGAACGAGGGTCATCTGGAGCACCATGCCCCACTAGCGTCCTGACCGGGATGCGGCCGCGGGGACGTGGTGAAGTACGCCCTCGTGGCGGGGCCGTCCGACGGCGGGTGAGGCTACGGTTGGCTCCATGGAGATGCGCCTCGAAGTCGTGCAGGTACCGGTGGCGGACGTGGAGCGGGCCAAGGCGTTCTACACGGAGAAGCTGGGCTTCGTCCTCGACCACGATGTGGAGCACATCCCGGGGATGCGGGTCGTGCAGCTGACGCCGCCCGGCTCGGCGGCCTCGATCGTGATCGGCACGGGCCTGACCGGCATGGCCCCGGGCTGCCTCGAGGGCCTGCAGCTCGTGGTGCCGGACCTGCCCGCCGTCCGCGAGGAGCTCCTCCGGCGCGGGGCGGAGGTCAGCGAGGCCCAGGACCTGGGCGGGGTGCTGTTCGCCCACGTGGCCGATCCGGACGGCAACCGCTGGGTCCTCCAGGGCGCCACGCCGCCCGCGGTGAAGGCCGCACATCTGGGGTGATTCCGGCCCGGGGCCGGGCTGGGCGCGTCCCCCAGCCGGGGCCTGTACTATGACGGGGCCCTGATCCGAGAAGGAGTGCCCGTGCCCAAGCCGTTCGGCGAGCTGTTCGAATTCGCCGGCCCCGGCGCCTTCCGCATCCGCGGCGCGGGCAAGGGCCCCGGCGAGTTCGTCCTGGTCCACGGCATCGGCGCCTCCGCCGCCTACTTCCGGCCGCTGGCGGAGCGGCTCTCCGCCGCCGGCAGGGTCCACGTGATCGAGCTGCCCGGCCACGGCAAGAAGCTCGAGCCCAAGCGGCCCCTGTCCATGGGCGAGTTCGCCCGCGCCACGTGGAGGGTCCTCGAGAGCGTGTGCGGCGAGAGCCCCATGCTCGTGGGCCACTCGATGGGCACCCAGGTGGTCGTGGAGATGGCGCTCCAGCGGCCCAGCGTCAGCAGGGCAGCCCTCCTGGCCCCCACCGTCAACGAACGCGAGCGCACGGTCCCCCGCCAGGCGCTGCGCCTCCTGCAGGACGGGCTCATCGAGCCGTGGGGCCTCAAGGCGATCCTCGCCCGGGACTACGCCCTCTGCGGCCCGCGGTGGTGGGCCCTGACCCTGGGAGAGATGATGGACCACCGCATGGAGGAGCGCATCCGCCACGTCGAGGCGGACCTGCTCCTCATCGCCGGCGAGAAGGACCCCACTTCCCCGCCCTCGTGGTCGCGCCTGCTCGAGCACGCCGCCCCGCGCGCCCGCACCGCAGTGATCAAGGGCGCCCCGCACTCGCTCATGTACCGGGATGCCGACGAGGTGGCCCGCCTGCTGCTCGAGCACGCGGGCGCAGCGGTCCGGTAGGCGACCGGCGTCAGGGCGCGAGCGCGAGTCGGCCGCTGAGCCAGTCGAGGGCCGGGCCCAGCGCGGCGGCGGGCACCCTCCACGAATGGCCCACGGCGGGGATCCCCTCTGCCCGGACCGTCATCCCCGCATGGGCCGCCGCTGAGGCTACGGTGTGCATGCACGCCGTGAACTCGGCATCCTCGGCGCCCGCGGCGAAGTAGGCCCAGGAGTGGTGGTAGTGCCGCTTCTTGAACTGGTGGAGGGGCGTGAGGGCCTCGAAGGCCGCGGTGTCCCCGCCGAAGGACTGCTGGATGGTGGCGGCCCGGCTGCGGCCGAGGGCGGGCTCGGCCTCCCCGCTGAAGACGAGGGCATTGCGGAAGGTGCCCGGGTGGAGGGCTGCCATCTGCATGGCGCACGTGCCGCCGAAGGAGAAGCCTCCGATCGCCCACCTGGTGTGGTCGGTCGCGGGATCGAGCGTGGCGGCGATCCAGGCGGGCACGTCGGTGGCGAGGTAGGTGTCGGCGCGGGCGATGCGCGAGTCCATGCACATGGTGTTGGCCGTGAGCGCGCCGTTGGGGTCGACGACCACCGTGATGGGGGCCAGGCCCCGGTGCGCCGCCGCGAAGGCGTCGAGCACGTGCTCGAGGCGGCCTGCGGTGAGCCAGTCGGCCGGCGACCCCGGCTGGCCGGCCACCAGGACGAGGACGGGCAGCGCCGGGTGCCGCCGGACGGCGTGCGCCGGCGGGAGGTAGACGTAGGCGCGGCGCGCGGTGAAGCCGGAGGCCGTGCCCGGGATGCGGGCAGACCGCACCTGCCCGTGGTCGGGCATGTCCGCCGGCGGCGCCCAGCTGGACAGGGGCACGGGCTGCGGCGCGGCGGCACGGGCGTCCCCGGAGGCGGCGGTCAGGGGGGCGATGTCGGCCGTACTTGCCCCGGCGAGGTCCCCCACGGTGCGGTAGAAGCCGTAGTAGGCGTTGATCTGGAGCGCAGCCGCGGCCACGACGAGGACCGCGGCGACCGGGCCGAGGACGCGCCGGAGCCACCGGCCGCGGTAGATCCCGCCGGCCGCGAGGAGGAGGGCGCCGGCCGCCGCGGCGATCCAGCCCAGGACCGGCAGGGGCAGCGGGTGCGTGCTCAGGCCCGAGGACATGGCCCACTCCCCTGCTCCGTAGGCGATCCCCGCCGCGAGCGCAGCAGCGACAAGCGGGAACAGCGCGCCCCGGCGCCACCTGCCGATCAGCAGGAAGGCCGCAGCGGGAAGGGCGAGCAGGGCGGCCGTCGTCGCCAGGGGGCCCTGGACGAGGTCCAACGCAGTGAGCGGTCCCATGGCTGCCCTTCCGTCGTGGGCGCGTCGGTGGGCACGAGTGAAGCCGAAGGCACGTTGCGCGGCCGTTACCGGGACCGTTCCGCCCCCGGCGGAGGAGGGACGGTAACGCAGGGGCAACGGGGCGCCCGCTCTACTGCCCCTAGGAGTCCCGGGTCAGAGGGGAGAAGGCCGCCATGCGCCGTTCGCTCCCGCTGCCGCTGTCGCGCCTCGGATCGGCGCTGCGGGGGGCCCCGGTCACGGTGCTCCTGACCGCCGTCTTCCTGGCCGCGGGAGGAGCCCGGGCGCTGGGGTGGGTCGACGCGCACGGGATCGCCGTGACGCCGCACTCGTTCCCGGATCGGTGGTGGGCGGTGCTTGCCAGTGCCCTGTGGCCGCAGACCGTGCCTGTGGTCCTCCTCGGCGCAGTGCTCCTGCTGGCCGCCGGCGCCCTCGCCGAGCGTCGTCTGGGGCCGCGGCGCTTCGCAGCCGCCGCCCTCGGCACCCATGTGGCGGCGGTGCTCGCCGGCGCAGCCCTGGCCCACGGGCTGCGGGCCGCCGGCGGAGCCTGGTCCTCGCAGCTGCTCAGGCACTCCTTCGCGGGCCCCAGCGCGATGGCGCTCGGAGCGCTGATGGCCGCCACCGCGGGCATGGGGCCGCTGTGGCGGCGCAGGATCCGGCTGGCGGTGCTGGTGCTCACGGCTCTGCTCCTGCTCTACGGCGGCTCCCTGGCAGACCTCATCAGGTTCCTCGCCGCCGTTGCCGGGCTGGTCCTCGGACCGGCCCTGCACCGTCGCAGGCCCCGGCTGTGGCCTGCGGCGGTCTCGCGCCGGGAGTCGCGCACCCTGATCGCGGTCGCGGTGGGCGCTGCCGCGGTCGGCCCGGTCATCGCCGGGATGCAGCCGCATGCCGCCGGCCCGCTCGCGGTCCTGCACCTGGTGTTCACCGGGCTCCAGCCGGTGGACCCGGACGCGGTGCAGGCCCTGTGCTCGGATCCCGCCGCGGCCAGACGCTGCGCCGCGGCCCTCCTGCAGCAGCGCGCGGGCGCCGGGGCGGTGTTCATGGCCGTGCTGCCCACCGTCCTGCTGCTCCTCCTCGCCGAGGGGATCCGCCGCGGCCGGCGCGCGGCCTGGGCCGTGGCCCTGGCCGTCGAGTGCGCCCTGGCCGCCGTCGCAGTCGTGGACATCGTCGCCGCCCTGGCGCCTGCCGGTTCGGGCAGCGCTGCGGCGCAGGGCCTCGGCGCGGTGCACGTGGGGACGTTCCGCAACAAGCTCGCCCTGGTGCTGCCCCTGCTCACCCCCGCCGCCCTCGCCGGGCTCCTCGTGGCGACGCGGGCCCAGTTCGCGGTCCGTGCGCCGCGCGGGACCTACCGGAGGCTCGCCGCCCGGCTCGCCGGGACCGCAGCAGCCCTGGCTCTGCTCTACGTCGGCGCCGGCCTGGCCCTGGCCAGCGACTTCTCCGACCCGCCGCGGCCGCTTGATCTCCTGGCGGACCTGCCCGACCGGTTCCTCCCGCTGGGCTACCTCACGGACACCCCGCCGGCGTTCGTCCCCGAGACCCTCCCGGCCACGGTGCTCTACGAGGGAGTCGGGATCCTCTTCTGGGCCACCGCCGGCGCGCTCGCCCTGGGCACCTTCCTCAGGTCCGCCGTCCGCGCCCCGGCCGGCGACCGGGAGCGCGCCGCCCTCCTGCTGGCGGCGGCCGGCGGGACGTGCAGCCTGCAGTGGATGACCACGTGGGCCGGGAACCGGTACTGGTTCACCTCGGACGGGACCGGGTACATCGCCTACCGCCCCTACGCCGGTGTTGCCCTCGCCCTCGGCCCTCCGGTGTGCCCGGCCGGGAAGGAGCAGGAGGAGCTCGCGGCCTTCGCGGTGTACGCCGCGGCCAACGGCTGGACGCCCTGCCTCTACGCGGTCCCGGAGCACACCAGGGGCACTGCCGCCGCCCTGGGCTGGGCCACGGTGCAGATCGCCGAGGACGCGGTCCTGGACCTGGACGCCCTCGACTTCACCGGCCGGAGGCACCAGAACACCCGCACCGCCCTGAACCGTGCCCACCGCGAGGGCATCCGCGCCCACTGGACCACCTACGCGGACGCCACCCCGGACGAGCGCGAGCAGATCGAGGCGATCTCCGCCGCATGGATCGCGGAGAAGGGCCTGCCCGAGATGGGGTTCACCCTCGGTGGCGCCGAGGAGATGAAGGATCCCGCCGTCCGCCTCCTGCTCGCCCTCGACGCCGCCGGCACGGTCCACGCCGTCTCCTCCTGGCTGCCCATCCACGCCGGCGGGACGGTCACCGGCTGGACCTTGGACCTCATGCGCCGCCGCAGCACCGGCTTCCGGCCCGCCATCGAGTTCCTCATCGCCTCCGCGGCGCTGGACCTGAAGGAGCAGGGCTTCCACACCCTCAGCCTCTCCGGCGCGCCGCTGGCCCGCAGCGGCACCGTCCCCGCACCGGGCTCCGCCCTCGACGGCGTGCTCCGCTGGCTCGGGAGCCTCCTCGAGCCTGCCTACGGCTTCCGCACGCTGCACGCCTTCAAGGCCAGATTCCACCCGCGCTGGGAAGCCCTGCACCTGGCCTACCCGGACCCCGCGGCGCTGCCGGCCATCGCGACCGCGCTCACCCACGCCTACCTGCCCCACCCGAGTCCGGCCCAGCAGCTCGGCCTCGCGCGCCGCCTCGCCGCGGGCCTCCTCCGCCGCCCCGCCGCGCCGGGGCTGTCCCGCCGGCCGCGCGGGGCCTAGCCTGTGGCATATGTCTGCACCTCCCGTGCCCTACGTCCTGTTCCCGGGCAACGCCCGCGAGGCCCTCGGCTTCTACCACGGCGTCTTCGGCGGGGACCTCGCGCTCTACACGCGCGCGCAGTTCGGACGCACCGATGGGCCCGGGGACGCGATCGCCCACGGCGAGCTGACGGGCGTCGTCCACCTCCGCGGTGCCGACGCCGATGCGGGGGTCCCGGGTGTGCGGACCGAGGGGCTCATGCTCTCGCTCCTCGGGACGGCGGACGAGCCGACGCTGCGGGCCTGGTTCGACGGCCTGGCCGACGGTGGATGCGTGGTCGAGGCGCTGGAGGAGCGGCCGTGGGGCGCCTCGGACGGGCAGGTCGTGGACCGGTTCGGGCTCCACTGGCTGATCGGCTTCGAGCCCGCGTAGGGGGACCCGTGGCGTGGGTGCTGCCGCTCGGCGACGCGGCCGCCGACCTCGCGGCGGCCGGCGGGAAGGGCGCCTCGCTGGCCCGGATGGTCAGGGCCGGGCTCCCGGTGCCGAGCGGCTTCTGCGTGACCACGGCGGCGTACCGGGCGTTCGTCGCCGGGTTCCGCGACCAGATCGACCCCCGAGACCCCGGCCGCACGGCCGCGCTGTTCGCCGGGCACGGGCTGCCCGCCGGGCTCGCCGACGAGATCCTGGCCGCCTACGCCGGGCTCGGGGAGGACGTCCCGGTCGCCGTGCGCTCCTCCGCCACCGCCGAGGACCTCCCGGGGATGTCCTTCGCCGGGCAGCAGGACTCCTACCTCAACGTCCGCGGCAGCGGCCTGCTCGAGGCGGTGCGGCGCTGCTGGGCCTCCCTGTGGAACCCGCGCGCGGTCGCCTACCGGGACCAGCACGGGGTGCCGCACGAGTCGGCGGCACTGGCCGTCGTGGTGCAGGAGCTCGTCGACGCCGACGCGTCCGGGGTCCTGTTCACCGCGGACCCGGTGACCGGCAGCCAGGACGAGACGGTCATCAACGCCTCGTGGGGGCTGGGCGAGTCCGTGGTCGGCGGGCGCGTGATCCCGGATAGCGTCGTCGTCCGCCGCGGCGCCGTGGCGAGCACCACCGTGGGCGACAAGGCGGTCATGACCGTCCGCACCGCGGACGGGACCGAGGAGCGGCCCGTGCCCGGGGAGCGCCGCCGCGAGCCCGTCCTCGCTCCCGCGGAGGCGCTCGAGCTGGCCGCGCTCGGCGCGCGGGTGCGGGACCTGTACGGGGTGCCGATGGACATCGAGTGGGCTCGGCGCCGGGGGCGGTTCGCCATTGTGCAGGCGCGGCCGATCACCGTGCTCGGACCGGAGCTCGGGGAATGGAACGACACCGCCAAGGGCGTGTACCTGTGGACCAGCGGGAACCTCGGGGAGGCCATCCCGGACGTGATGACCCCGATCACGTGGTCCTTCGTGAAGCTGTTCATCCACGAGGCCATGTCCGCCTCGGCCATCCCCGGCTTCGACCTCGTGGGCAACATCGGCGGCCGCTTCTACCTCAACCTCACCCCCATCTACTCCATGGTCAGGTCCCTCCACGTGAAGGGCTGGGCCAGCACTGTCGCCAACGTGTTCGGCCGCATCCCGCAGGGCCTCGACGTGCCGACCGTGAAGGTCCTCGACTGGCCCACGCTCAAGCGCATGGTGCCCGGGGCGGTCCAGGTGCGGCGGCGCGCCCGGGCGAACCTGGCCCAGATGCGCCCGTTCCTGGCCGAGTCCCGCGGCCGCTGCGCCGACCTCCGCGCCCGCATCGCGGCCGCCGGCTCGCCCGCGGAGCTCGCGGCGCTCTACCGGCAGGAGATCGGGCCGCTCTTCGTCACGGCCGCCCGCATGCTCGAGGCCGCGGGCCGGCAGGGCGGCGGGACGCTGCTGTACACCCGGGAGAAGCTGCGCAGGCTCATGGGCAGCACCGACGCCGAGGCGATGCTCACCGGGGTGAACGACGAGGGCGGGCTGGCCAGCCTCGGCCTGCTGGTGGGCCTGAGCCGGCTGGCCCGCGGCGAGATCACCCGGGACGGGTTCGCCCGCGAGTACGGCCACCGCGGCCCGCACGAGTGCGAGCTCTCCGCGCCGCGGCCCGGCGAGGACCCCGGCTGGATCGATGCCCAGCTCGCCGGCCTCCACGACCTCCAGCTCGGCACGGAGGCCCTGCTCGCCCGCCAGCGGCAGGCCCGGGAGGCGGCCTGGGGACGCTTCGCCGCCCGCTACCCGCGCCGGGAGGCCGCGATGCGCGAGCAGGTGCGCCGTTGGAACGGGATTGTCCGCGACCGCCAGGACACGCGCTCGGAGTCGGTGCGGACGTTCTGGGTGGTGCGCGAGTTCGTGCTGCGCGCCGGCGAGCTCACCGGCCGCGACGACCTCTGGTACCTCTACCTCGAGGAGCTGCTCGACGTGCTCGAGGGGAGGCCGGCGGCGCTCGCGCGGGTGCCCGCCCGGCGCGCCGCCTACCACCGGTACGCCGCGCTGCCGACCTACCCCAGGCTGATCGTGGGCCGGTTCGACCCGGTGCGCTGGGCCGCGGACCCGCACCGGCGCACCGACCTCTACGACTCCCGCGGCGCCACCGTGCCCGTCGAGGAGGCCGTCACCGGCTTCCCGGGCGCGCCCGGCGTGGTGGAGGGCACCGCCCGGGTGATCGCACGGCCCGAGGACGGCGCCCGGCTCAACGCCGGCGAGATCCTCGTGACCACCCTGACCAACGTGGGCTGGACGCCCCTGTTCCCGCGCGCCGCCGCCGTGGTCACCGACCTTGGGGCGCCGCTCTCGCACGCCTCGATCGTGGCCCGCGAGCTCGGCATCCCGGCCGTGGTCGGCACCGGCAACGCGACCATGCTGATTCACGACGGCGACCGCCTCCGCGTCGACGGCGAGCGCGGCACCGTCGAGGTGCTGCAGTAACGAGGGCAGCTCCCGGAGGCCGAAATCCTCTGGCCGGAGCCCTGGGCGAGCCCTAACGTCGTAAGTGTGCTGGCCTGCCGCCTTGAAGGGATGGGAAGCCGGCATGCGGCACCCCGTCCTGGTTCCCCCCACCACCGGCGGGGTGTCCGCTTGAGTACCGCCCTCCGTGCCCCGCCTTGACGCCCGGCCGCCGGCGAATATCATGCAGTCAATATGCGGGTTAAGGGCAACGGGGGGCAATGAGGACGTACAGGGTCGGCCCTCCGGAGCGGGTGGACTTCCTTGACCTGCTGATCACGAGCGACACCCTGCCCGGCTTCCTCGGGGGAGCAGCCGAGGTAGCCGCCGCACGCCTCTCGGCCGAGGGAGAGCCGGTCCACTGCGGCATCCTGGTGGTGCGGGAGCGGGCCAAGGACCTCTTCGCTGGCAGCGTCGAGGGGGTGATGGCGCTGGACGAGGCCCAGGCCTGGACCGCCGGCGGACCGTGCAGAGAGGCGGCGCTCCGCGAAGAACGGGTCCGCGTCGGCGGCCCTCCTCTCCGCGACGAAGACGCCGACTATCTGGCGCGCATGACCGCCGCGGGCTTCCGCTGCACCCTCGCCGTGCCCATCCCCCTGCCGGCGCCGCTCGGAGCCGCCGCCGCACTCGGTGCCTACACGGCGGAACCGGACGCCCTCACCGGCGCCCGCGCGGGCGCGGTCGCACGCGTGGCCGGCAAAATCTCCCGCCCGCTGGCACTGGCGCTTCGGCTCGCCGAGGCGTGGGACCGGGCAGCAGACCTGGCCGCCGCCATGGAGTCACGCACAGCGATCGACCTCGCCGCCGGGGTCATCATGGCCCAGTCCCGCTGCACCCAGTCCCAGGCCGTCGACCTGCTCAAGAGCGCCTCCATCAGCCGCAACACCAAGCTCCGCGACGTCGCCGAGCAGATCGTCTGCCGCTTCGACCCTGCAGGGCCCACCACCGCCTTCAACTAGGCAGCGCCGGCGCTCCAGTGCCTGAGGCGGAAGCCCAGCTCAATGCCGCGGTGGGCTGGGTGCCGATATTCCCGCCTTCCGCTGTCACGCGGGCTTGAAGACCTTGGCGACGGCGTCACGCACCCGGGCGACGTCGACCCCGCCGGCGGTCTCCTGCGCGAGCAGCTTGGTAAACCGCTTCGGTGAGATGACGTGGATGCCGCGGGTCGAGAAGAAGCCCCCGATCAGCGGCCAGTCGGCCTCGACGAAGCAGAGCGCGCCGGTGATGGGCAGGCCAGGGACGTGGGTGCGCAGGACCTGGATCTGCTTGAGGACCCCGTCCACGAGCTTCGTGCAGTCGCGGCGGCCCACGACGAGCGTCTCGGTGCGCGGCCGCAGGAGGCCGCCCTCGACCTTGAGCTCGGGGCGGCCCTTGTAGCGCTTGGCGTCGATCACCCAGATCCCGCTGGGGGTGACCGCGATGTGGTCGATGTTGGCCGTCGAGCGCGGGATGCGCCGGTCTCCCAGGCCTTGGTGCTCTGCCGCTCGTCGGAGAGGGCGACGGCGAGGCCGCCGAGCCGGCCCCACTTCGCGCGGAGCCGCTGCTCGTCCCTCGCCTTGCGGCGCTCGTACTCGCGACGGGCCGACGCGCCGGCCGTTCCGGGCTCGAGTCAACTTTCAGCGGACGATCTTGAAGTTGAACGCCGGCCCGCCCAGGGCACCCCAGAGCCGCAGCCACACCGGGAGCATCATCTCGGTGCCGCGGGCAGCCGTGATGTCGCCGAGGTCGATCACGTCGCGGTGGCCCAGCTCGGCCAGGAGGCCCGTGACGGTGGCCTTGGCGTCATCGTCGTTGCCGGCCACGAAGACGGTGCCGGGGTCGGGCAGCTGCTCCGGGTGGGCCATGAGCATGGCGTTGACGGTGTTGAGGGTCTTCACCACCCGGGCCTTGGGGTAGGCGCGCTGGATCTGCTCGCCGAGCGAGTCGGTGTCCTTGACGAACAGGGTGGGCGGCATGCCGTGGCTGAAGTCGAGGGGGTTGGCCACGTCGACGAGGACCTTGCCTGCGAGCTGGTGCGCCCCGGCGAGCTCTAGGACCTCGAGCGAGGCGGCTCCGTTGCTGGCGTTGACCACCAGCTCGGCGGCGGCAGCGGCGTCGTCGAACGCGGCGACGCCGACGGCGCGGTTGCGCGCCGCCCAGTCGCCGAACTCGCCTTCGCCGGCGCGGGCGAGCGTGGCCCGCGGGTCCCGGGTGCCGATGGCGACGGTGTGGCCGAGCTCGGCGAGGCGCGCGGCGAGGGTGCGCCCCACGATGCCGGTGCCGAGAACTGCGATGTCCATGGTGGTCCTCCCGGGAGACGTGTGGGGGCTGTGGAAGGGTCGGGGCTTAAGCTGACCTGCGCGCTGCCGTCTGCGTCAAGGACTGTGCCGGTGACGAGCGCAGCGGCCGCCTGAGCGCGGGCCTCGCGGGTGCCGCACTATGGCCCCGGCTTGGCGAATGCCGCGCTCGAGGCGGACTCCAGCGGCGCCATCCCGAAGCTGCTCGGCAGTGCCCTGCGGAAGGCGTCCCCGACTGGGCCCTCGCTGTTGGCCACCCAGTCCACTGTCGGAGTTCCAGGCTGGTTCTCCTGCTTGACCCACTCGAACCAGACGGCCAGTCTCAGTCGGGGGAAGCGCGCCATCAGCTGCGGGTCGAAGAGCTGGTCCCACCAGGCCTTCTTGATGCTCAGTGCCGAGGCGCCGCCCGGGCGCGAAAGGTTGTAGAAGGCGCCCGTCTCGCAGATCGCGAAGGGCTTGTTGTGCCCCTCGGCGTAGTCGGTGTAGAAGTCGGGCACCGCCGTCTCGTCGACTGAGGCGCTCCGGAAGGTGCCGGTGATCTTGCCGATGAGCTTCCCGGGCTCGGGCATCGTGTTCTTGCCCCACGGGTAGGCGGCGCCGAAGTGGTAGACGGAGAGGCCGACCCAGTCCACGGCGTCGTCTCCGGGCCAGTACGGGCTGTACGGATCGTCCTTCTGGGTGAGCCGCCCGTCCTTGTCGGTGTCCAGCGCCGCGAAGTCGGCAGTCCCGGGTTCAGCCTCGTAGTCTCCGCCGTCAAAGGGGTAGCCGCCGCCCTCATTCGGCGCCCACACCGTCCCCGACCCCGGGGAGCTGTGGACGGCGGCCGCGACCTCCCGGAACTTCTCGATGTACTGCGCCGGCTTCTGCCCCCACACGTACCACGACCCGTTCATCTCCTGGCCGAACCGGACCAAGACGGGCACGCCGAGGCTGTTCCACGTCTGGAGCGACCGCGTGAGCTCCGCCAGCGCCGGCGGGTTCACCGCACTGAGCCCGCCCCGCGGCTCGAGCGTGAGCATCAGCGACGACCGGCGCTGGGCGAGCTCGTGGGCCCGGGCGTCGAGGAAGGACAGATCCGCCGGCTGGAAGGGGAAGCCCACGTAGAACCCATAGAGCGCTGGCGCCTGGCCCAGCCGCGCCGCGTAGCCGTCCACGGTGTCACGTCCGCTGTCGAGCTGGACCCCGAAGTAGGTCTGGGGGCTGCTCGGCCGCGGCGCCGGGGCGCCCTGTCCGGGGGCGCCCTGTCCGGGTGCGGCCATCGCGATGCCCCCGGCGGCGAGGGCGAGCGCCACCATCGCCAGCCTGAGCCGGACGGGCAGGCTCAGCTGCATGCTAGTGCCTCCCTTGGGTCTTCAGAACCGTGAGGACGACCGCCAGCGCGGTTTCCACGACGATGACCGCGGCGAGCGCCAGCGCCACGCCGCCCAGCACGGCGCCGGCGCGCAGGGCGGCAACCAAGGGCAGCAGGATGTACGCGGTGACGACTGCCAGCGCTCCAAGGACCATGAGGAGCCGGCCCATCACGGCAGTGAGCCGGACCCGGGCGGCGACGGGCGCCAGCCTGTCGGCACGGACCAGGGAACCGATCCGGGCGCCGGGGGCGTCGGCTACGGGCGCAGAGGCGAGGGTCTCCGGAGAGGTCGTGGTATCGATGAGGGTCGGTGCGTTCATGGCCTAGCCTTTCCTGATCTCGGCGGCGTCCGCCTCTAGGGTCTTGGGGGTCGGGGTCCAGCTCACGTGCCGGGCCCCGCGCGCCCAGGCCAGGACGGCCCAGAGCGCTGCTGAGCTCTCGATCAGTCCCGCGACGGGGGCGGCCACGACGGCTCTGGCGATCTCCGCCCTTCGAGCGGGGCCGTCCAGGCCGGAGTCGGCGACGTTGTGCCACGCTCCGATGAAGACCGAGCCGATCCACATCATTCCGACCAGCGAGAGCCACGCACTCGCCGGCCCGGGCAGGGGCGCCTCCTGGTTCAGGTACACGGATGCGATCGTCTTGGCGAGGAACGCCGGAAGGACGGCGAAGGACAGGACGGAGACGATGCACCCCGTCGCGAAGGCCGCGATCCGATACCGCGTACCCCACAGGAGGCCGAATTTCGTGGTGGTCGAGAGCGCGCCGAACCGGCCGCTGCGCTTGAGGTCAGCGAGCCCCTGCAGCACTCCGAAGACCCAGCGGTACCGCTGCCTGAAGGCGCTGCGCACCGAGAATGGGGGCTGCTCGAGCATCACACAGCCATGCCAGCCGAAGATCTCGCCTCCGTGCTGGGTGAACGCCTTCATGCCGAAGACGTAGTCCTCTGCGATGAAGGGCTCGCCATCGAGGCAGCCGATATCCCAGCCGATGTCATTCTCCAGGGATTCCTCGATCACCAGATTGGACCCGTGGAGATGGAGGGGAGTTCCCGCCTCCATCACATGACGGCATTCGTAGCAGCCGATGGGCCGGTTGGCCTCCATAGAACGGCACAGCGGTGAAGCCTGCAGGTAATCGAGCGGATAGAAAATAGGGCCCTCGAGAATCCTGCGTGGAGTTTCGGCAAGGCACGCTATGAGCTTGCGCAGTTCCCCGGGCACCATCACGCTCTCCTCGTCGTAATGGACTATGAAAGTCCTGCCCGGCTTCCTGTTCCAGAGCGCGCGCCGCTGCTCGACCGCGTAGTGGAGCCCGCGGGCCTTCATCTGCGTGCCCGCCGGAGTCCTGTAGTCGGAGGGGACGACGAGGACGTGGACTCCGATGGGAGCGTGGGAGAAGGCCTGGAGAAGGATCTGGCGCTGGGGCTCGGAGTCCGTGACGACCTCCACCGAAAGCAGCCGGCCGTAGAACTCGGGCGCCTCGTTCGCGAGCTCGATGACGTTCTCGATGCCCCGCATGATCACCGCCGAGCTTCCCGCGGACCCACGGGTGGTGATCTGGATCTTCATGAAGGGCACCGGCAGGGAGCGGAGCCTCTCCGTGGTGACGGGCTCGACCCGGCGGTACTTCCCCGTATGGAAGAGGAAGCTTCGCCAATATGAGAGCATCCGCCAGCCGATAAACGACACGGCGGCGAACAGGAATATTCCTACTCCAGAGAGAATTTCGTCGGAGAGCGAGGCCAATGGATCCCCCAGATTGTGAGCGCGGACCAACGGCCCTCCAGGCAGGACGGAATGGGGATAGAAACGCCTGGAGGCGATGCCATTTCTTGACTTTCGAGACCGTTGCTTGACTCTAAGCTGCGCAATCGGGGCGATTCACCAGTAGCTCTTACTCATTATTGGCGAGGCGTTACTGTTGCGTTACTGGACGCCGAGGGGACGGATACGCGGAGGGCCGCGGGCGGCCCACGGTGCCTGTACGCAACGGGGCGGCGACGAGCACCTCCGACTACTTACCGAGGGTGTGGTATCGATTCGGCGCGAACGTGCGAGCCGTCGGACGAGGGGCGGCCGGAGGTCGACGCCGGGTGGTCCCGGCCCACCCAGCCGCCCGTCCCGCCCCGAGGTTTCGCCTACCCGCCAGTCGGGTAAACGCACCGTAATCGGGCTCGCTGGCGCCACCTTCAGGCTGCCGTCCGCCCTCCGTTCGTGGGAAGCGAGATGGGATGGCCGAGCAGCGCCGCGACTGCGGGGAGCAGGACCTGGTGGGGGGCCGGTACCGGCTACTCGAGGTGGTCGGGCGGGGGTCGACGGCGGTGGTGCACCGGGCGCTGGACGAGTTCCTGGACCGCGAGGTCGCCGTGAAGCTGACCCAGTCCGGGGCGAGGGACGAGACCGAGCTGCGCCGCAGCGACATGGAGGTCAAGGTCCTGGCCCGACTCAACCACCCGGGCCTTGTCACCCTGCTCGATGCCGGCACCGACCGCGCCCCCGGGGGCTCCCCGCGCGTCTTCCTCGTCATGGAGCTGGTGGACGGCGCGGACCTGCGCGAACGCCTCCGCGAGGGCCCGCTGGACCCCTCCGCCGTCGCCGAGATCGGCCACGACCTGTGCGAGGCCCTCGCCTACGTCCACGGCCGCGGCGTGGTCCACCGGGACATCAAGCCCGCCAACGTGATGCTGCTGGACCACCCGGACGCGGCGGCGCGATTCCACGCCAAGCTCACCGACTTCGGCATCGCCTGGGCCGTCGACTCCGAGCTCACGCTCGAGAACGCCGTCTCCGGCACCCCCGCCTTCCTCAGCCCGGAGCAGGTCCGCGGCGAGACCGTGGGCCCGGCCAGCGACATCTACTCGCTGGGCCTGGTGCTGCTCCAGTGCCTCACCGGGACGCTGGCCTTCCCCGGGCCGCCGCTGGAGAGCGCCATCCGGCGGCTCACCCTCCCGCCGCCCATCCCGGACGACGTCGATCCCCTGTGGCGTGAGCTCCTGGCCCGGATGACGGCCATGGACCCGGCCAGCCGCCCCAGCGCCGCGGAGGCGGCGGCCGCCCTGTACCGGATGGCCGCCCTCGGCACCCTGGGCGGCCCGCTCGCCGAGCCGGTGGGCGCGGCGGAGGAGCTGCGCCTGGCCGAGGTGCGCAGCTACGCCGCGCCCGGCACGGCCGAGTCCGGGGCCTTCGACCGGATTGCCCGCCTGGCCTCCCGGCTCCTCGGCGTCCCGATGTCCACGGTGAGCATCGTGGACGAGGACAGGATCTGGTTCCTCGCCGCCCACGGCATCGACGCGGACCATGTGGCCCGGGACCCGGGGCTGTGCGCCACCGCGGTGCTGCAGGACGACCTCTGGGTCCTCCCCGACGCCGCCGCGGACCCGAGCGCGGCCGGGAACCCGCTGGTATGCGGGGACCTGGGCGTGCGGTTCTACGCCGCGGTGCCGCTGAAGACCCCGGCCGGGGCGAACATCGGCACCCTGTCCGTCCTGGACCGGGTGCCGCGCACCCTCTCCCGTGTCCACGCCGCGGCCCTGCGGGACCTGGCCGGCGTCGTCATGGACCTGCTCGTGGTGCGCCGGGAGGCGCGCGAGGTGGGCTCCCCCGCCGAGGCGGCCGCCGCCATCGTGCTTCTCCCGGAAGTGCAGGTGACGGACCCGGCGCCGCCCGCGGAGCCGGCGTCCCTCGTGGGGCTGCCGAGCGCGGGCTGACTCAGTCCTCCGCGTCGGCCCGCTCCGGCACCGCCTCGAGCACCACGGCGCTGCGCGCGGGCACGGTGTAGACCTCGTTGGCGGCGGCGGTCTCCCCCACGAGGTGGTCGGCGCAGGTGGTGAGCACGGTGGTCCACTTGGGCGGGAAGAGGCCGCCGGGGATGTGGTAGTCCACGTCGTTGTCCGCGGCGTTGAGGATCACGAGGAAGTCGGAGTCGCCGGGGGCGCCGTGCCGGCCCACGGCGGGGACGGCGTTGCCGTTGAGGAAGAACGCGAGCGACTTGGCCCAGTCCTCGTCCCAGTCGTCCTGGCCCATGGAGGACCCGTCGGCGTCGATCCAGGCGATGTCCGGCAGGGGGTCGCCCTCGGCGGGGTCCACCGGGCAGCCGTCGAAGAAGTGCCGGCGGCGGAACACGGGGTGGTCGGCGCGCAGCCGCAGCAGGCGCCTGGTGAAGTCGGCCAGCTCGGTGTCGGCGTGCTCCCAGTCGATCCACGTGGTGGCGTTGTCCTGGCAGTAGGCGTTGTTGTTCCCGCCCTGGGTCCGGCCCAGCTCGTCGCCGTGGGAGAGCATGGGCACGCCCTGGGAGAGGACGAGGGTGAGCAGCAGGTTGCGCTGCTGGCGGGCGCGGAGCTCGAGCACCGCGGGATCGTCGGTGGGGCCCTCCACGCCGCAGTTCCACGAGCGGTTGTCGTCGGCGCCGTCGCGGCCGCCCTCGCCGTTGGCCTCGTTGTGCTTGCCGTTGTAGGAGACCAGGTCGCGCAGCGTGAACCCGTCGTGGGCGGTGACGAAGTTGATCGAGGCGCTGGGCCGGCGCCCGTGCTCGGCGTACAGGTCCGCGGACCCGGCCACGCGCATGGACAGCTCGCGCAGCGTCCCGGGCTCGCCGCGCCAGAAGTCGCGCACGCAGTCGCGGAACTTGCCGTTCCACTCGGTCCACTGGGGCGGGAAGTTGCCCACCTGGTAGCCGCCCGGGCCCACGTCCCACGGCTCGGCGATGAGCTTGGCTCGGGAGAGGACCGGGTCCGCGGCCGCGAGCTCGAAGAAGGGCGAGACCATGTCCACGTCCCCCTCCTCGCGGGCCAGGGTGGCGGCGAGGTCGAACCGGAACCCGTCCACGTGCATCTCGGTGACCCAGTACCGCAGCGAGTCCAGGACCAGCTGGAGGGTGAGCGGGTGGCCCACGTTCAGGGAGTTCCCCGTGCCCGTGTAGTCCATGTAGTAGAACTCGTTGCCGGGCACGAGGTGGTAGTAGGCGGCGTTGTCGATCCCGCGGTAGGAGAGCTGGGGGCCCAGGTGGTTGCCCTCGGCGGTGTGGTTGTAGACCACGTCGAGGATCACCTCGATCCCGGCGCGGTGGTAGGCCTTGACGAGCTCCTTGAATTCGTAGATCTGCTGCCCGTGGTCCCCGGAGGAGGAGTAGAAGGAGTGCGGGGCGAAGAAGCCGATCGTGTTGTAGCCCCAGTAGTTGCTCAGGCCCTTGTCCAGCAGGGTCGAGTCGTTGACGAACTGGTGGATCGGCATGAGCTCCACCGCGGTGACGCCGAGCTCGGCGAGGTGGCGCACGACGGCGGGGTGAGCGGCTCCCGCGTACGTCCCGCGGAGCGCTTCGGGAACCTCGGGGTGGAGCTGGGTGAGGCCCTTGAGGTGCGCCTCGTAGATGACCGTCTCGCTGTACGGGGTGCGCGGGTGCGTGTCCCGCTCCCAGTCGTACTCTCCGTGGTCCACCACCACGGAGAGCATGCTGTGGCCGAGGGAGTCGGAGGTGTCCATGGTGGCGGGGTCGCCGAGGACGTAGGCGTGCATCTGCTGGCCCCACTCGTTGCGGCCGGAGACGGCGAGGGAGTGCGGGTCCAGGAGCAGCTTGGAGGGGTTGAACCGCAGCCCGCGGGCCGGGTCCCAGGGCCCGTGGACGCGGTAGCCGTAGTGCTGGCCGGCGGCGCAGGCGGGCACGGTGCCCTCCCACCGCACGGCCTGCCCGGAGGCGGGGTCGCCCACCCTGGCGAGGTCGAAGCAGCGCTGCTCCCACGTCTCGTGGTCCACGAGGCAGACCTCCACCCGCTCGGCCTCCGGGGCGGTGGCGAGGGCGAAGTCGGTGCCGGCGGCGGTGGGCCGGGCGCCCCAGTAGGCGTCCTGGGTGTTTGGCTCCATGGGCCGAGGGTAGCGGAGAAACGGCACACGCGGACGGATGGTCCGCCCTCCACGGCCTGCCCCCGGCACACGGCTACAGTGGGAGCCCTGTGGGCCGTCCGTCTGGGAGGAGGCGCACGCATGGACTTGGCCTTCGACGAGGTCGATCAGCCGCCGCCCCGGCGCACCTGGCTCTGGCTGGGCGTGGCGGGCGTGGGCACGCTCCTGCTGGTGCTCTTCCTGGTCGCCCCGGCCGCCGCCGCAGTGGCCGGGCTCATCCTGCTCTCGGCGATCCCGCTCGCCGTGCTGGCCGGGACGAAGCGCACGACGGCGCCGCTCGCCGCCGCGGGCGCCGTGGCCCTCGTGGCCCTCGGCGGCTCCGCCGTGGCGCTGGCGGTCGAGTCGCACGGGGCCGGGCGCACGCAGGACACCGTGACCGCCCGCACCAAGCCCGCGACCGCCCCGCCGGGCGACCGCGCCGCCGTCGGCACCCGCCCCCGCCCGCACGCCGCCACCGCTCCCCCGCCGCAGCAGGCCAGGACCGCGCCGCGCGCTCCCCAGCGCGAGCCGCTGGTGCCCCTCGTGCCACCGGCGAGGCCTGCCGCCCCCGCGGCGCCGGTGCCCGCCGCTCCCCCGCCGGCCGCGACCTCCATACCGACCGTTCCCGCAGCGCCGGCGCCGGCCCCCTCGCCGCCGGCCGCCCCGGTCACGCCGAGGATCGTGGACGTCTCCGCGAACGTCGCGTGGGGGCGGCTCTCCCTCGAGGCGCGGACGCAGCTGTGCGCCGCGGCCACCGTGCAGGGCGTCGCCGTCCCGCCCGGTCAGTGCCGCTGACCGGCAGCGTCACACTTCGGCCAGTCCGTTCTCCCCTGTTGGCCGTGCCCTGTCGCGGCCTAGCCTTGTTCCGAGGCGAACCACTGGCGACGGGAGGCCGGGCGATGGGTTCCAGGATCCTTGCCCTCGGCGACAAGGTGACGTTCCATGACACGGGGCGCAAGCCGTTCAACGTCCGCGCGGTCTCCCCGGACGGCAGCGTGGTGATCCTCTCCCGGCCCGTGGGGCACGGGGACTCGGCCGAGTACACGATGATCGACTGGCACCAGGGGATGCGCGGGACGGACGGCACCACCGGCGCCGGGATCCGCATCGCCTCGCAGGCCCACCACCGGCTGCACCGGTTCTTCACCGAGCGGGCCTCGCTGCGCGACGGCGACGTGCCGGCCACCCAGTCCATCCTGGCCTTCGGCGACTGGACGCCGGTGCAGATCGCCACGGTGAACGGGCGCCCCTGGCCGGAACTGCACCAGGCCACCTCCGAGCACGGGTGAGGTGCGGAAGGCGGCCTGGGGCACCGCAACTAATTCCGCCCGTAGTCCCCTGTAGGGCAGCGGTATGCCGTGCAGGGGCCACGGTAGCAGGCGACGGGCGACAAACCGCCTCGTGATGCCTGAGGCGTCTCGCTGAAAGATTCCTTGTCCTGTCTTGCTTGGGGATCCGATTAGCGTTCACCACAGATGTCAGTTCATGGGCGTGCACGAGACCCCCCGGTTCCGAGGAGCACTCGTCAGAAGCTCGGCGCTGAACAGAACTGAGAGCCGAGGCTTCCTTGTATCTATTGCCGGCCTGGGCAACTCCACGATGGCCGGCCCGGTCGGACGCCGCTCACCGGAGCGTGGAAAGGCATGCCTCGGTCCGACGAGGGAACCATGCACAAGAGCTGGCGCCTTCATGCGGCGATCATGTTCAAGGGGCCCCGCGAATGCATGCATGAGTTCCCACGCCTCGTGCACGGCCCATACTCATGACGTCCCGGGTATCAGGTCCAGACAGCGGTTGGTACAAGGGTCCGAGACCATGCGGGCGCCGCCCGCCACTGTTCCGGCGCAAGGCACTCGCTAGAGACGTCCCCGCAACGCAGTGAGGCCGGGTAGAATCCAGCATTGGAGCGCGCCCGGGAGCGCCTGTGGCGCTGGTTGGGGGACGGGGAAGAACAATGGCATCAGGCTATCGTCAGAGGGTCAATAGCGGGTCTCTGCTGGTAGCGGTCCTGTTCGCCTACGCTGTTCTTCCAGCAGCGGCGCAGAACATCTTGGCAGGGCGCACAGTGTCGGTGTGGACGAACGTAGAGACCGAACAGTCACCACTAGCTGCCTCGCTCACCAGCGGGCTGCAGTGGGGCGTCATCGGAATTGTCGCGCTTCTAGCCATCCGCAGTCTTCCCATGGTCCGTCTGGGACTCTGGTTCTGGGTCTTCGTCGCCCCTTGGGCGGTCATCTCCCTCGCGACCCTAGCCGTCGAGCACCGTTTCAGCTACACGAGCATTCTGTACCCGCTGATCGGTCTCGTCGCCGGCACGCTCAAGGAGCCGCGCACCGCTCTCCGTACTATCGGCATCCTCACGGCGCTTCTCGCCGGATTCAGCATTGTCCTAGGCACGGTCATGCCCGAGTCCGGCATGTTTCCCATCAATGCGGACAATGAGAAGAGCTTCATCGGGGACCAGTTGCTCGTTGGCCCGCTGACACATCCGAATACGCTCGGCGAAACGCTCGCGATGGGCTTCCCATTCATCTCCTTGATCAGAGGCAGGCCAGCCCGGTTCGTTGGCTACGGAGTGACACTGTTCGCGCTGTTCTGGTGTGGCTCGCGCACAGCAATGCTAGCGGTTGGGCTGGGAATTGTGGTGGCGTTGTGCTGGATGCTGATCAGGACTTACGGGACGAGGGCATACTTCTCGCCCCTCGTGCAATTCACGATCTACAGCGGGGTTGTGGTCGTCGGCCCCGTGCTCGTGTCCAGTGGGCTGGATGACGCCTACAGCTTCTCGGGCCGTGGTGAGATTTGGGCAGGCAGTCTCGAGCAGTGGGCTGAGCACCCGTGGATCGGCAACGGAGCACAGGTTTACTCGGACCTGGCGAAGGTTGCGAACCAAGTTGGAATCGGGGCATTCCATGGACACAACATGTACGTGAACGCCCTCACAACGTCAGGCATTCTCGGCGCCGCTGTGCTGACCATCCTGTACGGGGTACTTCTAATGCGATCCTGGAAGCTCGGCCCGTACGCCATTGGGCTGGCGGTGTGGGGCATCGTGTTCATCGCGGACGGCTGGCTCGAGGTCCCATCAGACTTGTTCACGCTCGGTACGCTCACCTGGGTCGTCTGGGTTCCTCTAGCTGTCATGCTCAGTGGCTCGCTAATGCCTCGACGCGAGGAGCACGCGCTTCCAGCCACCGTGCAGCTGGACAGGGACGCATTGCCGAGTCACTCGCCGATCGCGTTGTAGTACGACCATGCGCGGGCTCCTGCGATTATGGTGCTGACCATGCACCAGGTGCGCCCACCCGAGGATGGGCGGCCACACGCGACCGCGATTGGCGGTGCGATCTGAATTGACCGGACACTGACCCTGCAGGACTTTGGCGAACCTCACGCTGCGTCGAGGCGTCATTTTCCCGCTGCACCGTGATCTGATCCCACCAGGCCAAGTCGCCACCCCTAGGGTGCGTATGGCTAGCCTAGGGTGCGGATGGCTAGCCTAGGGTGCGTATAGCTAGCGAGGCTTGGTGCGTGAGCTGGAGCGGTCCGCAATGTCGCCGCGCGGCTCGACTCGCGCTGGGGGTAGCACCACGCAACGAGCCCCAATACGGACGTTGGACCTCAGAGAACCCCGCCGACCGACTTCCATCAAGCCCTGCCGCGCACAAGCTTTCTCCGACTGCGCCCGAGAAGGATCCTGAACGAATTCACGGAATACACGGCTACCGCGAGAAGAGATGACAAGACCCTGCCGACCCCGTTTAGCCGAAGCACCCTACGACGTGTCTTATGCAATAAATGTTGAACTTCGCGCTGCGAACTGTCAGAAACACCGCCACCCAAATACCCGATAATCGGCCGATCAAAAACCATCGGCGGGCGCACGAAACCGAACTGCACAATCGATGCGTAATCGGCAGCCGTCCCGACATCAAGTCGGTAACCCCCAAACGCCCCCAATGCGTCGCGGCGAAACCAGCATGCTTGGTGACAATGAGATTGTAGCCCAGCCAAGTGCCCTACCCACGAGTGGGGGATGTTGCCAATGGTCCGCGCGTTGTGGACGCCCGCACCCATATGAATCGCGCCCGAGATAGCCCATAGTTCGTCCGTCGGAGTAGGAAGCGCCTGCAGCGTATGATAAAGATCGACATACCCGGCGGGGTCTTGAATTACGTCTCCGGCATTCAGGAACTGGACCCAACGACCGCTGGATAGGGCGGCGCCTTTATTCATCGCATCGTAGATTCCGCGATCGGGCTCACTGATGACCCGGCATGGAAGCCCGGAATTGGCCAACAGTGAGAGAGTAGAGTCTCGGGACCCACCATCGATGACGAGGTATTCGAAGTCACTACGATCGTATTCGCTCATGCAATGGAATAGCGCTTCAACTGACTTCAAAGTTGAGGGCAAGAAATCCTCTGCGTTATAGGTAACCGTGATCATACTGATGGTCGTCATGCTAATTCCCCTAAAACCCGAGCCCAGGACTCTTCGGCCGCAAGGCTCCCCTCCTCGTAGGTTCGCGTGAACGCGTCCCAAGGCTCACGGAGGAAGGAATCGATAGCCTCCCCTAGCTCCTTTGGCCCGCTTAGCCGGCTTGAATGCGCAAGAATATCGCGGACGCCCCGTGAGTCGTACCCGACGACCGGACATCCCACAGCAAAGGCCAGATTAATCGAACCGCTTACAGTGACCCCTCGGTACGGCGCCACCACCAGTGAACATGACTTGAGGCCTTGCGCGAGCTCCCCATCTGTTGGGGTGGAACCTGCATTCAGCGCGCGAACCTCCCTTGGACTCAGTTCAGCTCGAAGCTTACTCAAGCCCGATTCATCTGCGGGACCCATGTACATCAGTATCCACTCAGAACTCGATGCCTCCGAGATAAGCTTCAGATCGGCAACTCCTTTGTCTGGGCGCAATGATCCGACAAAACCTACGACTGCACATGACCCAGGTGGCTCATCACGTTTACCCGATTGGACCAAGTCTCTAGAGACCGAATAGGGCGGGTGATCCGCCACTCGAACCTTCCGAGCGCTCGATTCCGTTTGTTCCGCGAGCCATTGACTATGCACGATGACTACCGCGGTGCGTGCGAGGATACCTTCTCCAAAACCACCGAGTCCGCGTCGCCGACGCACCGATGGCGGGTTGTGACGAATAAAGAAGGTCTTGCCGCCCACCAATGTTCTTACTGCGAAAACGAGCGCATCCCAGAAATCCCGGGTCCACACAACTATCAAAGCTTCGCTGCGCGGAGACATCGCGACTGATACTGGCCCCCACAGCCTCATTAAAAGCCATTTCATGATATTTGCCCTCGGGCGAGGCCCTGCCAACAGCGCTGAAGGGGACGACTCTGACCCGTCAGGCAAGTTCTGTCTCGCTTCAGAACAAACCAAATTAGCCTTCCAGCCGAGTCTGCTCAACAATCGTGCCAGTTCAACGCCATACGGATTCACGTGATTTGGGTCGTAGATGGTTACGGCGAGTCTCAAAGGATCCTCCTCTTGCGGGTCATCACGACGTAGCCGCCGCACCCGAGCACCTGGAACAAGAAAATGCCGACCACACTACCTAGGACCGGACCGGAAGAGCCCACACCACTTGTCAGCATGATGCTCACCGTCACCGATGCGAAAAGCATCATCGCGGCTAGGAGAGCCTGCAACCACAGTTCTCTTTCCGTCGTGAGCAGCATTGCGCTGGGTTGATGCACGGCCATGACCAGCAGAAGACCGCCAAACGCCAGCACAGTACCGATTGGAACTTTGATGAGCCCGTGAGAAACGAGTAACGATATCGGACCGGCAAACAGGGCGAACCCAAGAAACGCCATCAGCCCGACAGATGCCATCACGCCAAGAGATTTCACCCATATAGGCCAAGCATTGGACCGGGAGGCAGCGAACATAGGCCAAAGGCCGATACCAGCACTCGATATGATGCTGTAACAGGGCATGTAGAGCTGGGCCAAAATAGAATATTGGGCAAGTTCATTTGGCGAAAGATAGGCAACGAAATAGCGCTGGAGTTGTATTCCCAGAGGAACCACAATCGTGATAACAATCATGGGGGCGGCTGAGCCCCACAAGCGGACGCGCCTGTTGTGCATTCTGAATACTTCGGCCCAGGGCAATGGAAGCTGGTTCCGCGCCACCGCATATGTGAGGACGCTCGTCGCAAGTATTCCCGTCGGTGGAGCGACGGCAAACAGTAATGGTTCAACGCGCAGGAGTGAGATAAATGCTGCCACAAGGACTCCGGTCACTGGGCCGATTCCGCCAAGAAGTGTGGCCAGAGCATTCTTTCCTAGACCCACCAGAATTCTCTGGCCCACTCCGAGCGGCAACGACACGGCGAACGGAACGAGTGCTGCTGTGGGAATCCACGTTGTGAACTCGTCGAGCTGTATATTGAGTATTCTGCCCCAGAGTCCAGCGATCGATAAGGACGCTGACAGCGCGATCAAAACCGCTCCGGATAGTGAGAGCACCCGAAATGCACGACAAATTAGGACAGTTGCATCTCGGCTCGCACTCCGCGACACGTGGCGCACCGCTACTGCATTCACAATACTTGCACCTAGTCCAAGATCGGCGAATGGGATGACCAAGAACATGGATGCGATCAACATCACAAGACCATAGGTTCTAGCGTCTGTCGCACCGATGATGAGTGCGGTTAGTGCGAGTGTTGAAGCAGCGGTGACCGGAAGCACAGCAACTTTCGCAAAGAGTCCGCGTCCTAAACGCCCCGCTAGTGCGCCGGAGACCCTGCGTTTGGGAGTCAAGCGATCCACTTTAGTTGCCAACTGTATCCACCTGGTCTTACGGTAAATTTCTCATGAGACTAGCCCTATGCGGGCGATATTCGCAGTTCGGCTCGGGCGGCGTTACCCGCGTTAGCCCCGCGTGACTTGCTGCATATCGCGGCAGATGCGGCCACCCATTGCCCGACCGCCGTCACAACTCCGGCAAAAGGTAGCTAAGACCTGTGGACAGGAACATCTCGCGTAAGCTCGACCAAGCTTTCTACCCAGCAAAGTGCGACTGCACGCCAGGAAAAACTACTCTCGGCACAGGCACGGGCACTAGCGGACGCCTGTCGCCTACTGCCTGACACCATTCCGATAACGGCTCGTGCAATCGAGTCGGGTGTGGGCGCTGTTAGGACCCTCCCGGCACGGCTGTCCATGAATTTTGAAGATGCAACACCAGAGCTCACTACAGCCGGAACACCATATGCGAGGGCCTCTGCCAAACTAATACCGAAGTTTTCGTCGTCGCTTGGAAGAAGATAGATATCGGCCGCTCGGAATGAGCTGGCCTTTCCCGGACCCGCCTTTTGGCCCCGAAAGTGCACCCTGTCACTGAGACCAAGCTCGAACACATGGCTTCTCAGTTCGTCGACTAGCCCCGACGGTCCCGTCCCCACAATGTCCAGTTCAGCGTCCACACCATAATCAATCAAACGTCGCAGGGCGCCGATCATCAAGTCGTGACGCTTTTTCGGTGCGATTCTCGACAAGGCAAGAAGTCTCAGCGGCGTGTTCCAGCCTTCTTCAGGAACGTGTTCCTCAGGCAACGCTGTTCCGACCCCGCCTACAGCGACTGGCTTCTCTGGATACAGCTGAACCAAGTCGTCTTTCTCAATTTGCGATCCGGTAACCCAACCAGCCAAGTTGCTGCGGACCCACCACCCAAGCACTGACTCGAATATCCGCTTTTTGATTACGGAAAACTTCTGCTGATGTGAGGTAAGAGAGCCGTGAGGAGTCACCACAACGGGAGTGCGAAGAATCGTAGAAAGAAGCACGATCGGCGCTATCCACCAGAGAAAGTACTGATGGACGACTACAACATCAGCGTCCGCTATCTCCCGCAATGCACAACGAAGATCGACGGCATCGTCTCCTCGCCGAAGACTCACGCGTTTTGGAGGTCGCGCAGGAAGCGGGCCTGCCTCACCGCCATAGCCCGACAGAACGGAGTCCTTGACGGCACCTTGGAGATAGAACAACCTAGCTTCGACTGACTGAAGCTGGTTGAGCGTAACATTCAACTCAAACGAATTACGGGCCGGTCCGCCTGAGGCAACGGATAGCGTGTCGATGACTTGTACAATCTTCATGGCCGGCCAGTGCTTCCTCTTCTAAAGCTTTCAGCGCAATGCATCGATCGGATGGTCAGTGTGCAGAGGACCGGGCACTAATATCGTGGATCCGGCGATGCCCCACGAAACCGCTGACCTTTGATCAGCGGGGGTGCCTGAGAGATCACAGTGTTGGTTTCAATCCGCGCATTGGGGCCAGCAACGCAGTTGGGGCCGACCAGCGCAGAGGCCGCTACGGTCGTACCGCCCAAAATGATCGAGCGCGTCGACAGCCAGACCCCATCCTCGATGACCACTGGGCTGGTGATTAGTGCCATGTCCCGCCGGTGCGCATGGCTTCCAGTGGTGAGGAAGACCTCCTGAGATACCACCACGTCGGAGCCGAGCCTCACATCATCTTGATTGTGTATCCAAGCCCCTTCACCGATCCAGCACCTGTCACCGATTGAAAGCTTCCACGGAAACCGCACTCGAGTTCGAGGACGGAATATCACGCCCTGTCCAATCTTCGCCCCAAATAGGCGGAGAACGGTGATCCGGAGCTTAGAGGAAATCTGAAGCGGATTCGTCACGAAGGCGAGCTCAGCCAGGCCCCAGAGGTAAACAACCCAGCTCGGTCGTCCCCATGCCTGCTTTTCGCCGGGGGCTTCAGCAAGATTAATGACCGGTACATGGTCTCTTGCCGACGTTCCCGCAGACTTTTCCCCCACTGCGCACATCCCCTCGTCATGCCAGACAGTAGCCTCGGGTAGTATCCCACAGGTGACAGAACCACTCTCGACGGTGCTTGTCGTCGCTCTGAACTACGCGCCCGAGCCGACCGGCAACGCTCCCTACACTACGAAGTTGGTGGAAGGACTTCGTAGTCAGGGCCACGACGTGCGAGTGCTCACGGGCTACCCCCACTACCCCTGGTGGCGGGTCCAGGATGGCTACACCGGCCTGTCTCGAACAGAGCTGGTAAACAGCGTCCCGGTACGGCGTGTCCGCCACACGGTTCCAGCAGCACCAAAGACGCTTTCGAGACTGCTCATGGAGTTGACGTTCGGCCTGCATGCGGTCTTCGTCCGCTGGGGCGAGCCCGACACCGTTCTCGTGGTCAGCCCCGCTCTCTTCTCTTCAGGCCTTGCCGTGCTGAAGGCCCGGTTGCGGGGTAAACGCGTAGCGATCTGGGTTCAAGACCTCTACAGCCGGGGCCTCGAGGAGACGGCAGGCAAGCGGAGCATCATGTCTCGGGCAATGCGCAGGGTCGAATCCGCGATCCTCTCCTCCTGCGGGAGCGTCACCGTTATCCACGACAGGTTCCAGGCATATGTGGTGGACGAGTTGAAGGTCCCCAGGTCCAAGGTCCATGTCGTTCGCAACTGGTCGCACGTCCAACTGCCGTCCCAGTTCGACCGAGCGCTGACGCGCCGCAAGCTCGACTGGGCTGAGGGCGAGCTCATCGCTCTCCATGCAGGCAATATGGGGGTGAAGCAAGGCCTCGAGAACGTGGTCGAGGCAGCGAGACTGGCGAGCGCGCTGGGTAGCCCGGTGAAGTTCGTGTTGCTAGGAGATGGCAACCGCAGGGCGGCCCTCGAAGAAGCAGGTGCTGGCATCCCAAACCTCACCTTCATCCGCCCGATGGATGACGCCGCCTACTCGGCGGCGCTCCGCGCAGCTGATGTGCTCTTGGTGAACGAGCTGGCAGATGTGAGAGAGATGTCTGTGCCCAGCAAGCTGACGTCATACTTCGCGACCGGGCTCCCGGTCGTGGCCGCTACGCATAAGGAGAGCGCGACCTCCGACGAGATCCGGCTCTCTGAGGGCGGAGTCCGAGTCGACCCGGAGCGGCCCTCTGTACTCCTCCGGGCCGTCGAAACGCTCGGTGCCGACCAAGAGCGCGCCAGGGAGCTCGGCGCGAACGGCCAGAGGTACGCATTGCGCATGCTCTCGGCCGAGGCCGCGATCACAGCACATGAGCGTGTCCTCCTTTCGCACCCCTGAACGCGTCTCATAAGACGCGATTGGGCCGCCCGCCACTGCAGGCTCTGGCGCGACACGCTAAACTCTGCTTGGCCGTTCGCGGCTGCACTATAGGGGACCACATGGGGGGACACATGCCTAAGAAGGCGCTTATCACTGGCATCACGGGACAGGACGGCTCGTACCTCGCCGAACTCCTCCTGGCCAAGGGCTACGAGGTCCACGGACTAATCCGCAGGGCCTCGACCTTCAACACCGCTCGAGTGGACCACCTCTACGTCGACCCGCATGATCCCGAGGCCCGCCTCTTCCTCCACTATGGAGACCTTTCTGACGGCGCCCGGCTCGTGACACTGCTGGCGGACATCCGCCCCGACGAGGTGTACAACCTAGCCGCGCAGTCGCACGTCCGCGTCTCCTTCGACGAGCCCGAGCACACCGGCGACACCACGGGCATGGGCTCGATCCGGCTGCTCGAGGCTGTGCGCATGGCCGGCATCCAGACCCGCTTCTACCAGGCGTCCTCGTCCGAGATGTTCGGCGCAACTCCGCCGCCGCAGGACGAGGCCACCCCGTTCTACCCCCGCTCGCCCTACGGCGCGGCCAAGGTCTACAGCTATTGGGTGACGCGGAACTACCGCGAGGCCTATGGCATGTACGCGGTGAACGGCATCCTCTTCAACCACGAGTCCCCGCGCCGCGGTGAGACCTTCGTCACCCGCAAGATCACCCGCGCGGTCGCCGCGATCAAGGCCGGCGTCCAGTCGGAGCTGTACATGGGCAACCTCGACGCGGTCCGCGACTGGGGCTATGCCGCCGAGTACGTCGAAGGCATGTGGCGCATGCTCCAGGCGGACGAGCCCGAGGACTTCGTCCTCGCCACCGGCGCCGGCTACACTGTCCGGGACTTCCTCCAGTACGCGTTCGAGCACGCTGGCCTCAATTGGGAGGACCACGTCCGCTTCGACGAGCGCTACCTGCGCCCCACCGAGGTCGATGCCCTCATCGGCGACTACTCCAAGGCAGAGCAGAAGCTCGGCTGGACTCCCACGGTCAAGACGCCGGAACTCGCGCGCCTCATGGTGGACGCCGATGTCGAGGCCCTCAAGCACGCCGGGGGTAAGTGGATCGACAGCGTCGAGCTCGACAGCTGGAAGGCCCTCGTCTGATGTCGGAGACTTCCTTCACTCCAGGTGCTCTCGACCGCTCCGCAACCTTCTACGTTGCCGGCCATCGAGGCCTCGTCGGCTCCGCGATCTGGCGACGGCTCGAGGACGAGGGGTTCGGCAACCTCGTGGGGCGGGCTTCGTCCGAGCTCGACCTCAAGGACCGCGGGGCGGTCTTCGAGTTCTTCGCGGCCGAGAAGCCCCGCTACGTCGCCCTCGCCGCAGCGAAGGTGGGCGGGATCCTCGCCAACAACACCTACCCGGTCGATTTCCTGAGCGAAAACCTGCGCATCCAGACCAACGTCATGGACGCGGCGCTCGAGCACGGTGTGGAGCGCCTGCTGTTCCTCGGCTCGTCCTGCATCTACCCGAAGCTCGCGCCGCAGCCACTGAAGGAGGAGTACCTCCTCACTGGGCATCTGGAGCCTACGAACGACGCCTACGCGATTGCCAAGATTGCCGGGATCCTCCAGGTCCAGGCCGTGCGCCGCCAGTACGGCCTGCCGTGGATCTCTGCCATGCCCACGAACCTCTACGGCCCGGGCGACAACTTCTCGCCCACGGGCTCGCACGTGTTGCCCGCGCTGATCCGCCGGTACGAGGAGGCGCGCCTCAGCGGCGCGGAGAGCGTCACCAACTGGGGCACGGGATCGCCGCTGCGGGAGTTCCTGCACGTGGACGACATGGCCGAGGCCTGCCTCTACCTCCTTGAGAACTACGACGGTCCGGAGCAGGTCAACGTGGGGGTGGGAACCGACGTCACCATCAGGGAGCTCGCCCAGACCGTCGCCGACGCGGTCGGCTATCGGGGCGCGATCGAGTGGGAGACCACGAAGCCTGACGGAACGCCCCGGAAACTCATGGATGTCAGCAAGCTCACCGCCCTGGGCTGGAAGGCCAGCATCGGCCTCGACGAGGGCATCCGGAGCACCGTCGAGTGGTTCCGCGAACACCAGGACGACTTCCGCAAGTAATGGGCGGCTACGCACCGCAGGTCCGATTCAGGGGGGAACATGAGGATCAGCGTCATCGGGACCGGCTACCTCGGAGCTACGCACGCGGCGTGCATGGCCGAGCTTGGCTTCGAGGTGCTCGGGGTGGACATCGATCCGGGCAAGATCGAGGCACTCGCGAACGGGGTGCTTCCGTTCCACGAACCGGGACTCCCGGAGCTGCTCCGCAAGCACGTGGCCTCAGGACGGCTGCGCTTCACCACCTCCTTGGAGGAGGCGGGCGCGTGGGCTGACCTCCACTTCATCGGCGTCGGCACGCCGCAGCGGGCCGGCGAGCACGCGGCCGACCTCAGCTTCGTCGACGCGGCCGTGCGCTCGCTCGCCGAGAGCATCACCAAGGATGCGCTCATCGTCGGCAAGTCGACCGTCCCCGTGGGGACGGCGCGGCGCCTGCGTGAACTGATCGACCGGCATGCGGATCCGTCGCTGCGCGTCGGCCTCGCCTGGAACCCCGAGTTTCTCCGCGAGGGCTTCGCCGTCCGCGACACTCTCTCCCCTGACAGGCTCGTCTTCGGGGTGGACAGCGCCGAGGATGAGGACCTGCTGCGCGCCGTCTACGCCGACGCCCTCGCCGCGGATACTCCGCTCATCGTCACCGACTTCGAGACGGCCGAGCTCGTGAAGGTGGCCGCGAACGCCTTCCTGGCCACCAAGATCTCCTTCATCAACGCCTTCTCCGAGATCACCGAGACGGTGGGCGGCGACATCCGAACGCTCGCCGACGCGATCGGCTACGACGCGCGGATCGGCCGGCGCTTCCTCAATGCCGGCGTGGGCTTCGGCGGCGGCTGCCTGCCGAAGGACATCCGGGCGCTCCAGGCGCGGGCCAGCGAACTCGGGCTCGACCGCACCATGCGGTTCCTGTCCGAGATGGACCTGATCAACCTGCGGCGCCGCGACCGGGTGGTGCACCTCGCCGAGACCATGCTCGGCCCCCTGCTGGGGAAGAAGGTCGCCGTGCTGGGCGTCGCCTTCAAACCTGACAGCGACGACGTGCGCGACTCCCCCGCCCTCGACATTGCGGTGCGCCTCTTCAACAGCGGAGCCGACGTGGCCGTCTACGACCCCCAGGGCAACGCCAACGCCGCAAAGCGCTTCCCGCGACTGGGCTACGTCGACTCCCTCGAGACAGCCGTTACCGATGCGGACCTCGTGCTCCTCCTGACCGAGTGGAGCGAGTTCCGCCGGCTCAAGCCGGCGGACATCGTGCACCTCACCGAGGGGCGCCGGATCATCGACGGCCGCAACGTCTTGGACACGGCGGAGTGGGAGGACGCGGGCTGGGACTTCGCGGCCTTGGGCAAGCGCTTCATTCCCGCCGGTGATCTGGCCGAGGCCTTCGCGGAATGACTGCCCGGGACACTGCCCCCCGGATGACCTCTGCCGCTGTTCCGCGCCCGACGAAGCACCTCAGTCTGGTCGGGTTGGCCGATCTCGTCTGCATCGTGTGGGCCACCGCCGGGGCGCAGATGCTCCGCTTCGGGTCCGATGACACCTCGATCCAGGTGAGCCACCGGTGGCATGCCCCGTACGCCCTGGTGACGGTCGTAGTGATTGTGGCCTGGTGGTTCGTCCTGGCAGCGGGAGGCGCAAGGGAAGCCACAATCCAGGGCCACGGCCCGGAGGAGTACAAGCGCGTCGTCACCTCGTCGCTGTGGCTCTTCGGGGCGATCGCCATCCTCTCCTACGTCTTCGGCCTCGACACCGCCCGCGGCTACGTGGCCGTGGCGCTCCCCCTCGGCGTCATCTCCCTGCTGATCTCCCGCTGGGTCCTGCGGAGCGTCCTGGTCCAGTCCCGCAGCGACGGCCGCAACCTCCGCCGCGTCCTGGTGCTCGGAGCCCCGAGCAGCGCTCGCCACCTGGCCCGACAGCTCGCCAACAACCCGGGGGCGGGATACCGGGCCGCCGCGGCCTACCTGCCGGGATACCCAGGAGTGGTCGTCACCGGTGTGGGCCATGAGATCCCTGTCCTGGGGCACCTCGATGACGTCTCCGACATCCTCAGCGCTGTCGCCGAATCCGGCGTGGACACCGTCGCGATCTCCGGATCGGCCCTGGCACCCGATGACCTCCGCAGACTCGGCTGGGACCTCGCCGCCCGCAACGTGGGGATGATCATGGCGCCGGCGCTGACGGACGTGGCCGGCCCACGCATCCACATGCAGCCCGTCGGCGGCCTGCCCCTCATCCACGTCACCACCCCCAAGCTCGAGGGCGGCAAGGCCGCGCTCAAGCGCGGCCTGGACATCGTGGCATCGCTCGTGCTCCTGGCGCTCCTCGGCATTCCGATGCTCATCGTCGCCGCCGCCGTGAAGCTGGACAGCCCCGGAACGGCGCTCTTCAGGCAGACCCGGATCGGCCGCGCGGGCATCTCCTTCAAGATGCTCAAGTTCCGCTCCATGGTGGTGGACGCCGAGGCCCGGCTCTCCACGCTCCGCAGCCTCAACGAGGGCGCCGGCCTGCTGTTCAAGATGAAGCACGATCCGCGCGTGACCCGGCTCGGCCGGATCCTGCGCAGGTTCTCCATCGACGAGCTCCCGCAGCTCATCAATGTGCTCCGCGGCGAGATGAGCCTCGTGGGCCCCCGCCCGCCGCTGCCCGCCGAGGTGGCCGGGTACGACGACTTCGCCCACCGCCGCCTCCTCGTCAAGCCCGGTGTCACCGGCCTGTGGCAGGTCTCCGGCCGCAGCGACCTGAGCTGGGAGGAAGCCATCCGGCTGGACCTCTCCTACGTGGAGAACTGGTCCCTGGCCCAGGACCTGGTGATCCTGCTCCGTACCGCACGGGCCGTGCTCGGCAAGACCGGAGCCTACTAGGCTCCCGCGGCCGCCGCAGGCTCCCCGGCGCCGCTGCGCGTTGGCCCGAGCCCGAGCTCCTCGAGCAGCGCGGTGAGCGACCTCCGGCCCGCCTCCGGCGAGTAGGCGGCCTCCCAGCGGTGGCGGGCGGCAGCCACGGCGTCGTACGCCGGCAGCGCCGCGGCCGCGGCCGTGATCATCTCGGCGAGGTGGCCGGGATCGCCCGCCCTCGCCACCCACGGGTGGTCCGGGCCCACCACCTCTGGCAGCGCCCCGGCGTCGCTGACCACCACGGGCACTCCCGAGGCCATCGCCGTCACGGCCGGGAAGCAGAAGCCCCGGGGCGCGACGGCCGGGCAGACCAGCAGGTCCACGGACCCGAGGAACTCGTCCGCCGGCATGCTGTGCACGCTCTGGACCATCGCGCCCAGGGAGCGGAGCCGACCCTCCACCACCACCCGCTCGCGGGCGTCGGCGTAGCGGGTGGGCCCCGTGATGCGGAGCCGGTACCCTTCGGGTGCCCAGCGCCTGAGTTCCCTGAGGGTGTCCGCGAGGACCAGCACCCCGTCCCGCTCCGAGACCGGGCCCATGAAGCCGATCCGCAGCGGGCCGGCGCCGCGCCCGTGGCGGACGAGCTCGAGGGCGGGGACCGAGGGGGCGAGCACGTGCGCGTTCCTCAGCCGTCCGGCGTCGGCCGCGGAGGGGACGATGGTGGCGAGCGCGCGGGCACGCGCCGCGGCCCTCCGGACGCTCTTCAGGGGGCCGGGCGCCGCGGTGTCGAAGGCGAGGACCCGCCGCTGCATCCCGGCCGTCGCGAGGGCGGGCAGCGTCCCCTCGCACCACAGCACGCCGTCCGGGTTCGCCCGGCGCCACCGGAGCAGATCGAGCGCGTACTGCGCAGGGTGGGCCGAGGCCAGCGTGTGGACGGGGAGGCCGAGCGCGGCGGCGCGGGCCATGAGGGGGCTGCGGGCCGGCGGCCCGACCACGAGGACGTCCTCGCCGAGCGCGGAGAGGCCCTCCGCGACCGAGGCCAGCAGGCCCTCCCCGTTCCCGCGCCGGATGCCCGCGGCGATGACATGCCTGGCCGTCATATCCCCCATGCTCCTTGCCCGTACGTAGTGTCTGGATCCAAGGCTAGGGGCGCCGCGGCACGGCCCGGTGGCGGCACGCCGGGTGCGCCGGTGTGGCCTGTGTGACTCCCGCAGGCCCGGCTACCGGTGGAGGTTGAGCGCGATGAACAGCACGGTGGCCACGGCCGCGACCGCCAGGAGCGCGGTCTGCGCCCTGCTGACGAGCCGCTCGTTCCTCAGCCACCACTGCCGGCGCCGATACTTGCTCTTCCAGCCCATGAGTAGCCCCCATCGCATCACCGAGCGCGGCAACGGAACGCCGCGGCTGCCTCTGTGCACCCCCACCATGGCAGAGGCAGGCACGAAGTCCAAAAAGGTGCAAGTCACATGGCCTCATGCGGGCGGAAGAGGCGATTTCCGGCGGAAATCCGGGACTTGGGGCACTAGTGGGGCACGGGGTTTCGACTCCGCCCAACCACCGAGGGTTTCGACCCCTCTGCGCTCCGCTCAACACCGTTAGCCTGAGCCCATGAAGGGCACCGCTGTGATCGTCGGGGCCGGGATCGCGGGGCTCGCCGCGGCCCGCTCGCTCGCCGAGGGCGGCTGGGAGGTAGAGGTCCACGAGCGCCACCCGCAGCTCTCCACCGCCGGCACGCTGCTGGGCCTGTGGCCCGCTGCGTGGTCCGCGCTCGAGCGCCTCGGCGCCGCCGCAGGGCTGGAGACCGTGAGCATCGCCTCGGGCGAGCTCCTCCGCCCCGACGGGCGCGTGCTGGGCCGCCTGTCCCTGCCCGAGACCTCCCGCGGCGTGGGCCGGATGGACCTGCTCGAGACCCTCCTCGCCGGGCTGCCCGAGGGCACCGTCCGCTGGGGCTCCCCCGTCGCCTCCCCCGCGCAGCTGCCGGACGCGGACGTGGTGGTCGCGGCGGACGGCGTCCACTCCGCCCTGCGCGCCCACGCCTTCCCGGCCGCGCGGCTCCGCGACGCCAAGGTGGTGGCGTTCCGCGGCGTGGCCCCGCTCGAGACCCGGGACGGGTTCGAGGCCTGGGGCGCCGGGCTGATCTTCGGCCGGGCCCCGTTCCCCGGCGGCGGAACCAACTGGTACGCCGGCGTCCGCACAGACCTCGCCGGCACCCGCGAGGACGATCCGCTCGGGCTCCTCGGCGCCCTCTACCGGGGCTGGACCCCGCGGGTCCACGAGGTGCTCACCACCCTTGCCCCCGAGGCGGTGGACCGGCGCCGCATCGAGGACCTCGCCCCGCTGAAGAGCTACGTGGCCGGGAACCTCGCCCTCGTGGGCGACGCCGCCCACGCCATGGCCCCGCACCTGGGCCGCGGCGGCGGCGAGTCCCTCATGGACGGGCTCGCCCTCGCCGACGCCCTGGTCGCCGCCCCCAGCGTCGCCGAGGGCCTCGCGCGGTACGACGCCGCCCGGCGCCGCCCCTCCCAGCGCGCCGTGGCCGGCTCCCGGCTCATGAACCGGATCAGCAACCAGCTGCGCCATCCCTGGCTCCGTGACACCCTCGTCACCGCCGCCGGCAAGGCGGCAGCGCGGCGCCGCCCCACGCCGTCGTCCGCGGAGTGAGACGGGCCGCCGCACGCGGCCGGAGCACTCTGTTGGACATGTAAAATCTCGGTAGCCCGGTCCGCTGGCCCTCTACGCGGCCAGCCGACCGGGCCTCCACTTCGCACCTTCTCGATGAACACTGGGGGCTCCATGGAAGCATCGTCGCTTCGGCAGACCACGGGGAGCAGGCTCCTCGGCAAGGGCGGCATCGCCGCACTCGTGCTCGGCCTGCTGCTCGCACTCACCACCACCGGCCTCGCGCCGCAGGCCGCCACCGCCGGCGGCTACTCCGCGATAGACGCCAAGTACCAGGCCGTGGGCGGCTCCCGCCTCCTCGGCGCGGCGCGCGGCCCCGAGGTCCGCACCAGCACCGGCGCGCACCGCGACTACGCCCGCGGCGCCATCTACTGGTCCTCGCGGACCGGGGCGCACCCGAACGCGGGCGCCATCCGGGCCGTCTACGCCTCGAAGGGCTGGGAGCGCGGGTACCTCGGCTACCCGACCACGGACGAGTACAACTACCAGGGCGGCCGCGCCCAGAACTTCCAGAACGGCTACATCACCTGGTCCCCGCGCGGCGGCACCGCGGCCGTGGTCAACGGGCGCGTCATCCCCGGCGGGTTCTGCGCCAACAGCCAGGTGTGGATGAAGGGCCTGGCCAGCAACGGCCGCTGGTACACCTGCGGCAGCAAGGGCCGGGACGCCAACGGCCACTACCACTGGAACAGCTGATACCTGAAGCCCGGCAGGCCCCTCCAAACAGGGGTACGCCAGCAACGAACGGGGTCCGCGAACACTTCGCGGGCCCCGTTCGTCGCGCAATGATGGGGGTCATGACCCTGCCAGAGCCAGAGATCCCCGAGCCCGAGATGCCCAAGGTCTTCCAGATCTCCCTCCCCGAGGAGAACATCGAGGGCCGCTTCGCCGACTTCGCCAACCTCTGGCACACGCCCAACGTGTTCGTGCTGGACTTCGTGGCCCTCACCCAGCCCCCGCAGGTGGGCGAGACCGAGGACGGCGGCCACGCCGAGGTGATCCCCGGCCGCGTGGTGAGCCGCATCCGCATCCCCCCGGAGCAGGTGTTCGAGCTCGCCGCGGCCCTCACCCGCCAGCTCGGCGTCTGGGAGCACGAGACCGGACGCAAGCCCCCGGCCAAGCCCCTCTACGACTCCCAGGGCCGCCAGATCCACATCGACGACGAGGGCGTGGAAGGCCCCGAATGAGGACCGCCCTCGCGCGGTCCCTCGCGGTGCTCCCCGCCGTCCTGCTGCTCGCCGCCTGCTCGGTGCTGGGGACGCACGACGCCGGCCCCTCGCCGCACGCCGCCGCCTCCCCCGGCGCCGGGGCGCCCGGCGGGGAGGCGACGCAGTCGGTGCCCTCCGCGCCGGCGAGCCCGGGGGCCTCGGCCAGCGCCGGCACCCCGGCCGCGGCGACGGTGCCCGCGGCCCCGACCGTGGTGAGCGTCCTGGGCGACTCCCACTCGGGCGCCCCCGACTCCTGGTACCGGCTCTCGGTGGCCGACTCCCTCGTGCCCGGGGCCTCCCCCGGCGTCCTGTCCTCCCACGCCGGGCGCACCTCGCTGGAGCTGCGGGCGTGGGTCGGTGAGGCCACCGCCCGCGGCGGCGTGGTCCTCGTCCAGGCCGGCACCAACGACATCCTGCGCGACGGCGCCCCGCCGGCCGGGGCCGCGGCCGGCGTGGAGCTCCTGGTCCGGGACGTGCTGGCCCGGCACGTCCGGGCCGTGCTGGTCTCGGTGCCGCCCTCCGCCGTCCACGGGACCTCCACCGCGCAGCTGAACACAATCCTGCGTTCCTGGGCGCGCGTGCACGGGGTGCCGTGGCTCGACGTCACGAGCCCGGTCACCGCCCCGGACGGCACCTGGCTGCCGGGCCTCTCGAGCGACGGCGTGCACGCCAACGAGGCCGGCGGCGCCCTCATGGCCCTCGCCGTGCGGGACCAACTCCCCGGCCTGCTCGGGAAGTCCTGACGCAACCCGCGGGGCCAATTGACAATTCCCTTCCCGGAGCGTGTCACGCACGGCGCAATTCCCCGGCCGCCTTCCCGACGCTGCCCTGCGCTGCCCGCGCCGGCGGGAGCGGGGAGCACGTGACAGCGCATTGTCACACGGTCGCAGCGCGCCGATAAGGCCCTCCAGCCCCTTGTCCGGGCGCGATGGCGGTGAATATGGTCGCCCCTGTCAGGCCATTTCTCGAAAAGCCATCCTGACGCACCTGTGAATATCAATATTGGGGGAAAAGTGAATACACGGAAGAAGTCTGCGCCCCTGCGCCTGTGGGCGTCGGCCGCCTTCGGAGCGGCCCTTCTCAGCACGAGCATCTTCACGGGGGTCGGCGCCGCGAACGCGGCCGTCACGGCGCCCGCGCAGAGCGCACCGCTCACGGTCATCGCCGAGACCGGTCCCATCAGCACTGAGACGGCGACGCCCTCGCCCACCGGCGATCCTGGGGGCGACGCGGGCTGCGGCGGCTGCACCGGCACGCCCACGCCGACTCCCACCGAAAGCACCCCGTGGGACGAGTCGTGCGGCTGCACGGGCACGCCCACGCCCACGCCGACCGAGAACGCCCCGGAGGAGGAGTGGTGCGGGTGCACGCCGGCTCCCTCGCCGAGCGAGTCCGAGGCCGCGCCGGCTCCGAGCGAGTCCGAGGCGGCGCCGCTGCCCGAGTCGGGCGGTCCCGGCCGCGGCCTCGCCGTGCAGACAGCGGTCGACGCCCGGTCCGGTGAGGCAGGAACCCAGGCAGCCCTGACCCTGTGGAGCGCCGCCACGGGCATCCTTGGCCTTGGCTGCGCCGCCGCCTTCGTGGCCCTCTTCCGCCGCGCGAGGCGCGAGTCCTAGGCGGAGCCCAGCCCGCGTCCCCCACCCGATGGCCCGAAAACGTCGGGTGGGGGACGCGCCTGTCCGGGGCCGCCGGGACCCCGGTTCACCAGATAGAGCAGCCCACGAGGAAGACTGTGAGACCCGCACGCATCGGAGCGCGGCACGAGCGCCAGGCCGAGAGGGCCCCCCGCGGCACGCTCGGCGCCCTCGCCGTGGCCGTGGCCGCCGGCGCGCTCCTCTCCGCGGCCGCCGTGGCCGATATGCGCCCGGGGCTGCCGCTGGCACCGGCAGCGACGGCGAGCGCGGCCGCCCCGGCGACCGGGCCGACGTCGTCCGCCTCCGCCTCCCCCGCCCCGTCTGCCTCCCGCACCACGTCGACAAAGGCCTCCGCGCCGGCCCGGGCGACTCCCGCAGCCGCGGCGCCGCGGCGGCTCGACTACCCGGGCGCGCAGGCGAGCGTGGCGGTCCTCCCCCTGACGCCGACGGCGGCCGACCTCGCCGCCCGCTCCCTCACGCCGCCGGACACCATGGACGCCTACTGGCTCACCAACTACGGCAGGCCCGGCGCCGGCTCCGCGGACACCACGTACATCGTGGCCCACCGCTGGGTCGGGGCGGACGCGCCCTTCAACCGGGTCGGCGAGCGCGCCAGGGCCGGGGACGCCTTCACTCTCGCCACGGCCGCCGGCACGCTCAGCTACCGCGTCACCGCCGTGGCCGACTACGGCAAGGCCGCCCTGAGCACCTCCCGCGTGTGGGACGCCGTGCCCGGGAGGGTGGTGCTCATCACCTGCGACTTCGCCGACCCGTGGGGGACGAACACGGTGATCACTGCGGAGCCGCAGCCCGGGACGTAACGCTGCCCCGGTAGGATCTGCTGTCCATGGGCACATCACGTCTGCGGGGCCGGGCACCGGCAGCGGCGATGCTCGCAGCCCTGGCGGCCGTCCTCGCCGTGTTCCTGGCGGCTCCGGCTGCGGGGGCGTCGGCCGCGCCGAGCTCGCTGGGCCGGCCGCTGGCCGTGCCCGCCGGGTGCCTGCTCACGCTCTTCTGCCCTCCCAGCCGCCCCTCGCCCTCGCCGACCCCCTCCACGGCTCCCCAGCCCGGGACCGGAGGGACGCCGGCACCGAGCCCTGGCACGGGCGGCGGAACGGGAGGCGGCGCCGCCCCGAACCCGGCGCCCCCGCCACAGGCACCGGCGCCCGCGGCCCCCGCCCCCGCCCCCGGGTCCCCTGCGCCCAGCGCGCCCGCGTCGGCGGGTTCCGGGGCGGCGGCTTCCGGGCCAGCGGGATCGGGCACCACGCCGTCTGGGGCGGGACGCGGCGGGCCAGCATCGCCGGCGGCAGCACCGCCGTCGTCCGTGCCGAGCGCCAGCCCGAGCACGGCGGGCTACCCCGAGTCCACGGTGTCCCCGGTGGCGGCGCTTCGGGCGGGCGGCGGCGCAGCGGGGCCCTCCCCCGACGGCTCCGGCCTCCCGGGCCCGTACCTCCTGCTGGGCCTCGGCCTGCTCCTCACGGCCGCCTCGGCGCTCGGGCTGCGCCGGAACGCGCGGGTCCGTGCGGCGCTCCGGGAGGACCCGGGGGCCTAGCAGCGCCCCGTTGCCGCCGGCGAGCGCCCTGGAGTGCGCGTAATGCCCGTCCCTTGGGATGATGGGACCAGGCGGGATCGACAACGGCCGCTACCGGGTAAGACGAGCAGTGCCCCGGGCAGCAGCGGTCCAGGCCGTCCCCTTAACTCCGGTCCGCATGGAAGGACACACGCAATGACACCCCCTCACGGGACCAGCCCCAAGGAGGTCCGGCCCTGGCCGGCCCTCTGGGCGCTGGTCATCGGCTTCTTCATGATCCTCATCGACACGACCATCGTCTCGGTGGCGAACCCGTCCATCCAGGCGGGGCTCTCCACGACCACGGACAACGTCATCTGGGTCACGAGCGCCTACCTGCTCACCTACGCCGTCCCGCTGCTCGTGACCGGGCGGCTCGGCGACCGGTTCGGGCCGAAGAACATCTACCTGATCGGCCTCGTGGTCTTCACGCTGGCCTCGCTGTGGTGCGGCCTGTCCGACCTCCTGCCGGGCAGCGGCATCGCGAACCTGATCATCGCCCGGGCCGTGCAGGGCCTCGGCGCCGCGCTCATGACCCCGCAGACCATGGCCGTCATCACCCGCACCTTCGCCCCCGAGAAGCGCGGCACCGCCATGGCCCTGTGGGGTGCGACGGCGGGCTTCGCCACGCTCGTGGGCCCGGTCCTGGGCGGCCTGATCGTGGACACCCTCGGGTGGGAGTGGATCTTCTTCATCAACGTCCCGATCGGGGTGGTGGCCTTCGTGATGGCGGCGGCCCTGGTCCCCCAGCTCGAGACGCACAGCCACACCTTCGACTGGCTCGGGGTGCTGCTCTCGGCCGCCGGCATGTTCTTCCTCGTCTTCGGCCTGCAGGAGTCCAACACCTACAACTGGAACGGCTGGGTGTGGGCCTCCGTGGCCGCCGGCGTCGCCTTCCTCGTGCTGTTCGTCATCTGGCAGGCCCTGAACAAGAAGGAGCCGCTGCTTCCGCTCGGGCTGTTCAAGGACAGGAACTTCTCCCTCGCGAACGCCGCGATCTCCGCCGTGGGCTTCTCCATCACCGCGATGTTCATCCCGGTCGTGTACTTCTTCCAGGCCGTGCGGGGGATGACCCCGCTCGAGTCGGCCCTGATGGGAACGCCCTCGGCGGTCCTGACGATGGTGCTCGCCCCGCTGGCCGGCCGCCTCACCGACAGGGTGCACCCCCGCTACCTCGTGGTGCCCGGCGCCCTCCTGGTCGGCGCGGGCATGTGGCTCTACTCGGTGATGATCTCCCCGACCATCGCGTGGCCCCTGCTGCTCATCCCTTCCTTCGTGATGGGCCTGGGCAGCGCGTTCATGTGGGGCCCCACCGCGACCACCGCGAACCGGAACCTGCCGCTGCGCGCCGCCGGCGCCGGCTCGGGCGTGTTCAACACGACCCGGCAGGTCGGGGCCGTGATCGGCTCGGCAGCCCTCGCAGCACTCATGACCGGCCGCATCAGCGCCGAGATCACGGCCGCCCTGCCGCCGGGGAGCAAGGGCGCGGGCGGCCAGCTGGGCAAGTCGAACTCCACCGTCCTGCCCCCGTTCCTCCACGACGCGTTCACGCACGCCATGAGCCAGACGCTCATCCTGCCCGCGTCCGTGGTGCTGGTCGCCGCGGTGTGCGCGCTCTTCTTCGCCACGCCGCACCACCTGCGCGCCCAGCCCGCCGAATCCGGCGAGGCGCAGGCCAGCCACGCCGAACGGGACTCCTCGGTCAGCGGCTGAGCTGTGCCTTCCCTTTTGAGCTGACACTCAGGCGGGCGCCCTAGACTCAAGAACGCAGTGCCCCGGCCATCCCCCATGGACCGGGGCACTGCTTTGTCCGACGCGGGTTCGGGCCTTTTGGCTCCTTTCAGGGCCTGTACGCGCCGTCATCATTGCCTGTGAGACAGCCCGCCTTTCTCTGCAGATCCAGGCCATCAGCCACCTGAAAGGGCCTCCTATGTCGCGGAACCATCGACTCGGCGCCCGGTTGGCCGCGCTCGGCGCGGCGCTCATGCTGGTGGCAGGGTGCAGCAGCACGCCCGGCCCGTCGGCGACCACCACGTCCAGCCCGTCGGGAGGCGCCTCGAGCCAGTCGGCGACCACCACGCCCACTGCGTCGGCAGGCACCGAGAGCCCGTCGGAGACGCCCACGCCCAGCCCGTCGTCGACCGCCGCCTGCACCGCCGCCAGCGCCTTCGGCGACGCCCTCGCCAGCTTCAAAGACGACCTCCAGACCGGTGCGGCGGTAGAGGATGTCCGCGCCGCCCGTGACCAGATCGTCAAGGCCCTCACCGCCCTGAATGCAACGCCCGGCGATGTCTCCCCCGCCCACCTCGACGCGCTCCAGGCCGCTGCGACCCGTCTCGACACGGCCGTGAAAGGCATTGCCAACGACGACATGCTGGCGCCGGCGCTCGGTTCTCTCAACCAGGTGGCAGGCACCGTCCAGGCCGCGTTCAACAACGTCCTCGCGGACATCAGCTGCTAGGCAGCCGTTCTCAGTTGATGATGTCGCCTCGCCCGCTCGTGCGGAGCACCGACAGCCGTTCCCGCCATGCCTGCAGCTGCTCCGGTGTCAGCCGCGCCCACTCGGTGATCTCGCCGACGATCCGCAGCGGGTCGCTGCTCCGGTACGACCGGGTGGGGTTGCCGGGGAACTTCTTGTCCGTCACGTTGGGGTCGTCCTCGAACGCTCCGATGGGCTCGACGATGTACACCCGCGGAGTCGCTGCTCCCCCCGCCAGTTCCGCGGCGATCTCGGCCGCCAGGCCTGCCCCGTCGGGGCGTGCCGTGAAGTAGATGTGGTTCATCACGACGTCGGGGCGGTAGTTCGATGGGCGGCCGGCCGTCAGCAGGTCGCCCACCTTCAGGTCGGCGACCGTGCCGTGGAAGAACGGCCCGTCGTCGAGCGGCGACGCGGTCGAATTCTCACTCATGATCGTGCTCCTCGGGTGCTGGCGTGAGCTGCACCAGCTTCGCGAGTTCATAGGCCGTGCGGCGGTCAGCGTCGTCGGCGACGAAGGCGCGGCCGATCAGCAGGGCCGCCTTGTGGGGCACATCGATCCGGGTCATGCCGGCAGGCGTCGCGCCGCGCCAGGCGGGTTCACAGAGGAAGAAGTCGCCGGCGGCGGTTCCGGTGGTCCGTTTCCCCACGTAGGCGAAGTTGGCGCCGCTGCTCGGGTCGGTGAACTGCACGCTGTAGTAGCGCCGGTGCATCTCGGGCACGTGCAGCACGCGTGGGCCGGCGCCGACATCCAGCCAGCCGCCGAAGTAGAGGACATCGTCGGTCCCGGTCGCAATGACGCTGCCGGACAGAGCGGACTGCGACGGGCTCTCCGGCACCGCATAGATGGTGTTCACAGGGATCGGTCCTCCACCCAGCCCCCGCCGGACAAAGGTCCGCTTGAAGCCGCCCACCGTGATCCGCGGCCAGAAGCAGATGAAGACGACCGTACCGATCACCCAGACGGCCACAGCTGTTCCTGCGAGCAGATCGATGGAGCCCAGGCCGCCGGCCGCGATCCGCCTGGTGGTCACCCACGCGAAGACCGCGAGGATGGCGATCGTCACGGGCGTGCCGTACTTCAGGATCAGGCGATTCATGGCTGCACCCGTACGACCGGCGGGACCTCGTACCGCCCCTCCACGATGGCCGCCCCGGGGAGATAGGCGCGGAGCATGAGCTTGAACCGACCAGAAGGCGTCGCCACCCAGTTCTGCGCAGCGCCGGATGGCCGATGCGGCTGGAGCAGGATGTCGACTGAGCCATCGGCGTTCGCCACGAGACCAGAGTGGTCGTTCACGCTGGCCCGCCCGGTGGGGGCATCGGCCATGTAGCCGACGGCGTCGGTCGCGGTCAGCGACCAGAAGGCATCATTCGGTGGGAGCTGGCCTGCCGGGAAGTGCAGGCGGTACGCATGCTCGCCACTGAGGCGGTTCCCCTGGTCATCTGTGGTCGCCGTCCAGTAGGCGGCCTCTTCGAACACGTTGACCACCGGGAGCGCCTTCTGCAGGGCCGCACGGACCAGCAGCCCATTGCCGGGCTGGCCGGCTCTGCGAATCGCGCTCCAGCCGTTGACGGTCTCCGTCTCGGACCTCGCCACGGCGTTCAGGACCAGGACGGTGGTCAGGTACGCGAAGGTCAGACCCATGATCAGCCCCTGCACCACGCCGGAACCCGCGACCCAGGCCAGGAAGCCGTTCACGGGGGCGCCTGCATCACAGCACTCCGGTTCCGGACAGCACCGCAACGCAACGGTACGGAACCCGCGGCGTCCACGTCTGAGGATCCATAGGCGAAAATCTAGCCTGATTCCCAGCGGGGCGGCTGGGGCCCGGCCCATGTCCTCGCGCCCGCGCGGAACAATGGGAGTGGGTGCCGCGTACATGAAGCAAGGGCCCCAAGTCCTCTGAACCGAGACGCCGCCCTTTCTGGATTTGCCTCATCCCGTCACGTTACCGACCAGGAAACTCCGACCTCGGCGGAAAGTCGATAAACGGCGGCAAAATGCCCTTGACCCGACCATAACCCGGTGGTCAAATCATATCTGCCGGACCCGCCCACCTAACTTTTGATCCTCTCCTCCAACTCACCGGCAGCCCCACTCCGCGATGCCGCCTGCAGGAATAGTCCATTGAGCACGAGTGGAGCATCAGGGATTCCTTCTGGCGCCAGAAAGGGCCGCCCTCGATCCCTGTCCCTGAAGGCCGACGACACGCGGCATGAACGTCGACCCCTCCTGCCCTGACCCATTCACAGAATTTCGTTGCCGCTGCCGCGGGACGGCTTTGTGGATTCGTGCACTGCAGCCCGTCACTCCTTGAATATTCGGTCCAGAATCGACCACACGCGATGCGTCACAACAACTGAGGAGTTGTCATGGCAAACATGATCGATCATTCCGCCCAAAACACGAGCGCGAACGCCGCCGAGGAAGAACGGCGCGAACGGCCGAGAACCAGAAAAGGTTGGCTCTCCACACTCCTTCGGAAAATAGGCACCACCTTCGGCCTGGTTGCCCTCATCGTCACCGGAGGAGCGGTCACTGCCGCCGCTCCGGCGCAAGCCGAGGCACTCACGTACTCGGTGTACGCACCGCATAAGATCGGCCCGACCACCGCCGAGGGGTGGGCCTACCTCAGCCGCAACTGCCACGGCACCTACGGATGCGCGAACTATATGAAGATCGAGAAGCGAGAGTGGTGGGGTTGGTCCTACCGGGGCGGGGGCTGGGTCTACAACAACGGCTGGAACACCGCTCGAGGGAGCCTGACTCGCGGCTGCGCCTCTTACCGCACGACGGTCGACAGCTACAACGACCTCGCGGGGAGGCATCACAGCGGCACGAACCTCGGACCGGTCGGCCACACTCGGAACGGAACCACGATCTACCGCTACAGGACGACAAAGTCCTCGGGGACGGTGTGGCTGTGCCGGTAGGCAGACGGTAGACACATCATCATCATCGGCTGGGCCAGGCACGGGTGTCTGGCTCAGCCAACCGCGTTCCGATCTCGATGTAGAGCGGCCTGCCCCCGAGGCGCCTGGCGAGGGCGCGGTCGGTCGGGACGTGCGGCACGTAGCGGTGGCCGAAGGGGTCCGCCACGACCAGCGCTCCGGTGGGGTGGGCCATCTGCTCGTCGACGGCAAGGAGCCCCGCACAGGAGCTGGCGCCCGCGCCAGCCTGGACGGTCCAGCCCTGCCTGTCCGAGGGGACGCTGACGCGGCCCGGGCAAGCCTTGACGGAATCTTGATGGCCGGATGAACGGCACGGCCGGCGGACGGTCATGTTTGCCCGGCGCCGGGGCGGGCAAGGAACCGCACATCCCTCAAGAAAGCGGGGCGAGCAGTATGCGGATCCACAACCTGAGGAGAAGAGACACGATGATCGGACGCGAGAAGATCGAGACACTCGGACGCAACGGCGGAAACGTCGTCGGACAGGACGGGGAGAAGATCGGCGGCATCGGTGAACTCTACGTCGACGACGACACCAACCAGCCCACCTGGGTGACCGTCAAGACCGGCCTGTTCGGCACGAAGGAGACCTTCGTCCCCCTCGACGGGGCGGACCTCCGGGGCGACGACCTCGTGGTCCCGTACACGAAGGACCAGGTCAAGGACGCCCCCCGCGTCGACCCCGACGGGCATCTCGAGCCCGGCGAGGAAGACCGCCTCTACAAGCACTACGGCCGCTCCGACGGGGCAGCCCGGAACGTGGGAGGAACCTCTGGCCTCCGGGACGCCGCCTCGGAGCCCGGCGCCGGCGACACCGGCACCGTCTACGGCGCGGGCGGCTCGGCCTACGGCGGCACCGGGGAGTCCGCTGGCCTGGCCGGCACCGACACCGAGCAGACCGAGACCGCCAGCGAGGTCTCGGGCACGCCCCGCAGGAGGGACTCGGGCACCGCGGCGGACGACGCGATGACCCGCTCCGAGGAGCGGCTCAACGTCGGCACCGAGAAGCAGGAGGTCGGCCGCGCCAGGCTGCGCAAGTACGTCACCACGGAGAACGTCACCAAGACCGTCCCGGTCCAGCGGGAGGAGGTCCGCGTGGAGCGCGAGCCGATCACGGACGAGAACCGCGGCTCCGCCCTGGACGGCCCCAACCTCACCGAGGACGAGCACGAGGTCACCCTCCACGAGGAGCGCCCCGTCGTCGACAAGGAGACCGTGCCCGTTGAACGCGTCCGTCTCGGGACCGAGACGCGCACCGATGAGGAGACCGTGAACGAGGAGGTCTCCAAGGAGCACATCGACACCGAGGGGACCGAGGGCGGCCGCCGGCCCTGACCCGCAGAGCCCACGCGGCACAGGGGATGGGGAGGACGGATTCGTCCTCCCCATCCCCGTGTCCGGCCGGACGGGTTCTCCTCAGCCGGGCGTGTTCCCGTCCTGCCGGCGGGTGCACTCGACGGGACAGTCGAAGGACACCAGATTGCGCCAATTGAGGGGGATGGGCTGCTCGGGCCTGATGCCGACGGCGTCGAGCCATTCGGGCAGCTGACTCGGGTAGTCCAACTCGAACAGGACGCACGCGCCGCCCTCCCCTGAGAACGCCGTGCCGGTCTGCCCCCGCCTGCCGACGGCCGCCTTCCACCGCGAACCTGGCGCCTGCCGGGCGCTCCGGACCTCGAACCACAGCGGCTCGTCCGGGCCGAGCTCCGCCGCCATTGCCTCGATGCGTGCCCTCTGCAGCTGTGCCGAATGCCTGTCGATCACGCTCCCACCCCCTTGTGTGGGGTAGTTGATTCCCCGCCAGCGGTGCGGTCACACAAGAAGCTGGGGGACCCGGGCGGCGTGTGGAGGCGAGCGTCCTCAGTGGTACGGCAGAGGCGGCCTGCCGCCGTCCTGCCCGTTCCACCACATGGATCCCAGAGCGCGGGAGAGCTCGTTGTCCTTCCACGGCGGCAGCTTTTCCTCGGTGCGCCGGTGCCGCTGGTGTTCCAGCCATGCGCCGAGGATGGGCTCGTCCGGCTCGTCCCCGCCTGCGGCCTCCGGGAGCCTTCCGTGCACAGCCCGGAAGGCCCGGACCCGCTCCAGCGCCCGACCGAAGAGCATTTCAGCTTCCTCCGCGCCCGCGGCGGCTGCGCCGCTCCCCCAGTCCGGTCTGGGCGCAGCGTATGCGTCCTCCATCTTCGCCCTCCTCTTCCGAGCGGTTGCACCGAACACGCATCAGGTTGAGGCAATGCCGGGTGGACCGACCAGAGGAAGAGGACCCTGACCCCGTGGCGGGCAGGGCGGCGTAGGCGGCCGGCCGTTTGTCCCCACCGAGCACCGGGTAGCTCTGCCTACCGACGGGCCGGACCTCCCGGCCCTGGACAGGAGCTTCCCATGGCACATCCCGTCACCCGCCGCACCGTGGAGGTCGACGGCACAGAGCTGTCCTACCTCACCGCCGGCGAAGGCGACAGCCCGCCGTTGCTGCTCCTGCACGGAACCTTCTGGAGCCGGGTCTGGGCTCCCGTCCTGCCCCAGCTGGCCCAGACCACCCGTTGCATAGCGCTGGACCTCCCCGGCTTCGGCGCCAGCGCAGGCGAGCTCAGCCCGGAGCAGGCCACCGTCCCCGCCCTGGCCGAGACGGTCCTGCACGCCGCCCGGGCACTGGGCCTCGACACCTTCGACGTGGCTGCGCATGACATCGGCGGCGGCATCGCCCAGCAACTGGCCGCCACCACCGGCTCGGTGCGGAGGATGGCGCTGATGAACTCGGTGATGTTCGACTCCTGGCCGGTGCCCGCCGTCGAACGCTTCCGCGACCCGCAGGTGCGTGAGGCCACGAGCCAGGACGAGCTGCTCACGGCGCGCGCGACCTCGACCCGTGGCAGCACCCACCGGACGCTGGGCGAGGACGAGCTCGCCGACTACCTCAGCCCCTGGCAGGACCCGGCGCGGGTCCGGTCCTGGATGGCCATGGCGGCGGCAGCGGACGCCCGCTACACCCTGGACCTGGTCCCCGCCCTCCAGGAGGCCGCCATCCCCACGCGGCTCGTCTGGGGCCGGGACGACGACTTCCAGAAGATCGAGTACGCCCGCCGGTACGTGGCCGAGATCCCCGGCTCCGACCTGGTCGTGGTCGAGGGCAAGCACATCCCGACGGAGGACTCCCCCGATGAGGTGGCGCGGGCCATCGCCGAGCATCTGGCCGCGAGGTCCTAGGCGATCTCCCGGATCAGGGCCTGCAGGCGGTCGAGCGCGGCATGGGCCCGCAGGGGCAGGTTCTGGGTGATGGCGCGGGCACTGGGGTCGAGCGGCTCTCCCGCGAGCACCGGCACGGCCGCGGATCCTGCCTCGTCCCGGTCGGTGCCGGCCGCGGTGCGCGCCAGGTCGGCCACCTTCGCGACCTCGGCGGCGAGCTCGGCGTCGGCCTCGTCCAGCCTGCACGCGGCGTCGCTCAGCGACCGCGCCGTCGCGACGATGTTCGCCACGAGGGTGAGGCGGCGACGGATGGCGCGGGGCCGGTTCTCCCAGATCTGGTACCGGGTGAGCGGCTCGCCGACGAGGACGAGCCGGCGCAGCTGGTTGTCCGCGGCGATGACCCGCTCGTCGAGCGCGTCGGCGCTCACCGAGCCCGGGTCGAGGGCGCGCTCGCGCAGCGTGCCGAGCAGATCGGCGACTGCCGCGAGCACGGAGCCCTGGACGAGCCTGATCGTGTCGCGGGTGCTCACCGGGGTGACGAGAAGGGCGACGGCGATGCCGACCGCCGCTCCGGCGGCCGTCTCGTCGAGGCGCAGCAGCAGGAGCTCGTCCGAGAACTGGCCGAGGATGGCATACAGCTCGCTGAGCATGATCGTGAGGAAGAAGATCATGTACGCGTAGGAGATGCGCATGAGGTAGTTGCCGCAGAAGATGCTCGCCACGATCACGGCGAGGGCGGCGAAGAGGTTCCCGTTGGTGAGGCGGGCGACGACGACTCCGGCGACGAGGCCGCCCAGGGTTCCCGCCACCCGCAGCAGCGACTTGCGGGTGGTGTCGAAACGGGTGCCGGTCCCTGCGAAGGAGACGAACGCGGCGATGACCGCCCAGTAGTAGCGCTGCCCGCTGATGAGGCTTCCGACGACGATCGCCAGGGTTCCGGCGACCGCGACCTGCACCGCCTGCCGGGTGGCGAACTGCAGGCGGGTGAGCGGATTCCACGAGGCGCCGCGGGGATCGACCTCGGACGCGACGCTGGGGATTCCCGGCAGCTGGCCCAGGACGAGGCCGGCCGCGGGCACGAACTCGGGCTCGTTCTCCTGCACGGTGCGGCTCAGCACCGGCCGGTTGGGCACGGACGCGACGATGCTGATGCCCCGGTGCAGGTCGGCGGCCGCGGCCTGGACGCTGCGGGGCGCCGCTGAGGCCAGCTCGGGGAGTGCCGCTGCGGCCTCGCGGGCGCGGGCCGGGTTCGCGGCGGCGAGTGCGCCCAGGGCCTCAGCGGCGGCGCTGCGGAGGGCCGGGCCGGCGTCGCTCGCGGCGAGCTGCCGGGTTCCGAGGGTGAGGCGGTCGAGGCCGAGCTGCAGTTCGAGCAGGCGCGCGCGCAGCGTGGACGCAGTCCAGCCCTCGGGGAGCGCCGGAGCGTGGGCGGCCCAGCCGTCGCTCATCAGGGCCGCCTCGGTGGCCAGAGCGCGGGCGCGGAAGATCGCCAGCGAGGCGCGGTCGGCGGCAGGGCTGCCCGGATCGGACTCGAGCAGCGCGATGCAGGCCCGGGCGAGGCCGCGCTGCCGGGCGCCCATGCTCCGGAAGACGGCGGCGAGGGTGCGGCGCGGATGCCGGCGGAACACCGTGCAGCTCAGCAGCAGCACCACCGCCGTCGCGACGACGATGGCCACGAGCATCGCGGGGATGGCGGGGAGCGTGGTCTTGAGGAAGGACGCGAAGAAGTAGCCGTTCCACAGCATGAAGCCGTAGAAGAAGTAGCCGAGCCCGAACCGGCGCATCCACACGGCCAGGAACATCACCACGACGAAGCCGACCAGGGAGGCCGGTTGATTCGGGGCGAGCAGCGTGCCCGCCGTGATGCCCGCGCCCATGGCCAGCGGGAAGTACGCAGCCGTGATCGCGTTGGACTTGATGCGGTGGTCGACCAGCGCGTTGGTGCCGATCATCGCCACCACGCTGCTGAGCAGCATGAACACGAAGGTGCCCTGGGCATTCGCGTGGAGCAGCCGCGCGAGCCCGTAGCCCACGGCCATGCACACCGCCACGTTGCCGGCGCCGGCCAGACCGAGGTGGAGCCTTCCGAGCCCCGGGTCCGAGGCGACCGCGATGTCTGCGATCCGGCGCAGGAAGCCGGGGCGGGAGGCCGTCGCGGCCTCTTCTGGCTCCGGCGACGTAGGTGTCCCGCCCACGGGATTCAGGCTGCGTGGTCGGAGCTGGCTGCCCAGGGCGAATGGCCCGGGGCGCGCTTCTCCTGCGTCATCGCATGGGCTTGGGCGGACTGCGCCTGGGCGGCATGGGTATGGGCAGCATGGGTCTGGACTGCATGCGTCCGGGCGGCGCGGGCCGCGAGTCGGAGCCCGTCGTCGCTGATCGGCACTCCTGCCCACTGCTGTGCATGGGCCGGGATGAACACGTCCTCGGCAGGGAAGGCCCTCCTACGGTGCCGCCCGGACGCAACGGCCCAGACGACCTCGATGGATCCGTCCGTTTCCCCGACCGCGTAGCCGTGCACTTCCCGGCTGCCGTCGTGGACAATAACCTTCTGCCCGCCGCCCGGCACGTGGCCGGCTCTGGAATCGATGTCCCTGTCACGCTGTCGCATTCTGACCTCCACTACCGCTTGCTCCTCATACCCTGCGACGGCGTATCCATTCACCTGTGCTGCCCCGCTGTATGGGGTCCAGCGTCTCCGATCGTGGTCTGGATGTGGTCCGTTCGGTGGGGTCAGGCGGCCATGGTGCGGCGCATGCGGTCCAGGAGCCGGCGCAGCAGGCGCGAGACCTGCATCTGCGACACCCCCAGCTCCGCGGCGATCTCGCTCTGGCTCATCTCGTCGAAGAACCGCATCTTGACCAGGCGCCGCTCGTAGTCCGTCGCGCCCTCGAGGGCGGCGGCGACCATCTGGCGTTCCTCGACCTGCTCGAACCCTGGGTCGACCACGGGCAGGACGTGCACCGACCGCGCCTCGTCGTCCTCCGCAGAGGAGTCCAGGGACTCGATCGGCGCAGCCGCCATCGCAGCACCGAGGGTGCGCGCCTCCGCGGCCTGCTCCGGGCTGCACCCGGCCGCCTCGCCCAGCTCCGCCAGCGACGGCTCCCGGCCCAGCTCCTGCACCAGACGCCCCCGGGCCTCCTTCACCCCCAGCCGCAGCTCCTGCAGCGACCGCGGCGGACGCACCACCCACGACTGATCCCGCAGGTACCGCTTGATCGTCCCCGAGATCGTCGGCACCGCGAACTGCACGAACCCGTGCCCGGCACCCTCCCGGTACCGCTGCGCCGCCATCACCAGCCCCAGCCGCGCCACCTGCCGCAGATCCTCGAAATCATGCCCCGGCACCCGATACCGACGCGCCAAAGCATCCGCCAGCCCCAGATGCTCCACCACCAGAGCCCCCGCCCCAGCATCCACAGCGGCACCCGCGGCGCCCCCAGCAGAACCTGCAGCGCCAGCAGGAGCGCCGGCGGCAGCACCGCCGTCGGCCTCCACGCCCGGCTCCCCGGCCCGGCCCCCGGCCACGACCGCCAACCGGCTCTCCCGCTCCATCACAGCTGACTCACTCACAGCGACCTACCCTCCCTGCACCGCCAGGCGGTGCCCGGTGTTGATGCCGGCTACCTCGAAGTCTTCAACGAGACAGACCTGTCTGTTCCGTCATGAGGAGTATGCACCGAGACAGACCTGTCTGTCCAGAGGGCTAGGATGGGCCCATGATGGGTGGAGATGAGGGGCAGGCGGGCAGGGGTGCCGTGCGGAAGCCGGCCAAGGAGCGGATCCTGGAGACCGCCTACGGCCTCTTCGCGAGGGGTGGCGTCCGCGCCGTGGGGGTCGACGAGATCATCGCCCATTCCGGGGTCGCCAAGGCGACGTTCTACCGGAACTTCCCCTCGAAGGACGCCCTCGTGCTGGCCTACATGGACCGCTGGTACCAGGTGCGCCACGACGCCATTGAGGACGCGATCGCGCACGCCCACGCCCCCGATGACGCACTTCTGGCGGCCTTCAACGTCCTCGACGACTGGTTCAGCCGCGGCGCGGCCGAGGTCAACACCTTCCTCCACGTGGTGATCGAGTTCGGTCCGGACCATCCCCTCGGTCAGGCCGCCATGGCGCACCTGGCGAACATCCGCGGGCGCCTCGCCGCACTGGCCGAGGGTGCGGGCCTGAGCGACCCCGACGGCTTCGCCTGGTCCTTCCACATCCTCACCAAGGGCGCCATGGTCGCCTCCATCGAAGGGGACCAGCGCGCCGCCCTCCGCGCCCGGGCCCTCGCGCGGGCCCTCATCGACCTCCACCGCCCCGACACGCCCGGGCGACCGCAATCACAGCAGGAAGAAGACGACGAGGTCGAGGTCCTTCGGAAGCGCGGCCGAGACTGAGGGCTCACCCCTCCTGGGAGGCCTCGCTGACCTGAACGGCAACCCAAGGTTCGGCATGTATCATGACCGCGCAAGGTGCCGTTCGTTAGCTGAGGCTCCTTCGCGGACACAAGCCAGCGACCCCCAACGTCGAGAGACGCCACAGGTCAGGACAGGCTGCCCCGGGCTAAGGGGCAACCCCGATTGGCTCCCCGGGTCCTCCCCGGGGTCACGACGCGAAGTGCCAAAGGTCTTACGAGGAAGGGCCCGGCCTCTCTGGCCGGCCGTCTGAAGGCACGCGAACTGCGTCCGGAGGAGGTGGCCCGCCGTGTCCAGCGGTGACAGTAGTCCCTCCCCGCATACCTGCTGAGCCGCGCTCAGCCCCTCCGCCAACGCCGCGCGCCCACGCCGCGGCCGCGCTGACCCCAGCCCGGCCCGGCGTGCCCGGACGCGCCCGCTTCACGATCCCCGGCCACCGCCGGGAGGAAGCAGGTCCTCCCATGCCCAAGACCCCCATGCCCACCGCCCCCACGCCCGAGGTCCCCACGCCGGGCGTCCCCTCGTCCAAGGACTCGGCGGTCCTCGACTCCGCCCACGTCGGCGACATCCAGGGCGCCTTCGGCACCATCCGCCTGGGCGATTCCTCGTCGCAGTCGAGTTGGAAGCGGCGCCTGAAGACGCTGCTGGCCATCGTGGGACCCGGCCTGATCGTGATGGTCGGCGACAACGACGCCGGCGCGTTCGGCACCTACACCCAGGCCGGCCAGAACTACGGCACGTCCCTCCTGTGGACCCTCCTGCTGCTGGTCCCGGTCCTGTACGTGAACCAGGAGATGGTGCTGCGCCTCGGCGTGGTCACCGGCGTGGGGCACGCCCGCCTCATCCTCGAGCGGTTCGGGAAGTTCTGGGGCGCCTTCAGCGCGATCGACCTGTTCATCCTCAACGCCCTCACCATCGTCACCGAGTTCATCGGCATCTCGATCGGCCTCGACTACCTCGGCGTGCCCAAGATCCCGGGCGTGCTGATCTCCGCGCTGTTCGTGATCGGCGCGGCCAGCACGGGCTCGTTCCAGCGCTTCGAGCGGGTCTGCATGGCCCTCGTGGCCGGCTCGCTCCTGCTCGTGCCGGTCTTCTTCCTGGCCGGCCCGGACTACGGGCAGATGGCGCACGACTTCGTGGTGCCCGGCATCCCGGCCGGCTCCGACATCGCCGACGTCACGCTGCTCGTCATCGCGATCGTGGGCACCACCATCGCCCCGTGGCAGCTGTTCTTCCAGCAGTCCTACGTGATCGACAAGCGCATCACCCCGCGCTACATGAAGTACGAGCGGGTGGACCTCTGGCTCGGGATCGTGATCGTGGTGCTCGGCGCCGCAGCGATCATCGGCTTCACCGCCGCCACGTTCGCTCACCGGCCCGAGTTCGGCCACTTCACCGACGCCGGCGGCGTGGCGGAGGGCCTGGGCACGCACGTGGGCCACCTTGCCGGGATCCTGTTCGCGCTCGCCCTCATCGACGCCTCGATCATCGGCGCGGCCGCCGTGGGCCTCTCCACCTCCTACGCGCTCGGCGACGTCCTCGGCCTCAAGCACTCCCTGCACCGCAAGGTCTCCGACGCGAAGGGCTTCTACGCCGCCTTCGCCGGGATCATCGCCCTCTCGGCCGTGATCGTCATCATCCCGGGAAGCCCGCTGGGCCTGCTCACGGTGGGCGTGCAGGTCCTTGCCGGGGTGCTGCTGCCCTCGGCCACGGTGTTCCTGCTCCTGCTCTGCAACGACAAGGAGGTCATGGGTCCCTGGGTCAACGGGCGCGGGATGAACATCTTCACCTCCGCGGTCATCGCCGTCCTCGTGATCCTCTCCGTGGTGCTCACCGCCGCCGTGCTGTTCCCGGACATCAGCGGCACCGCGATCCTGGCGATCCTCGGCGGCGGGGCACTCGTTGCCCTGCTCGCGGCGGCAGGGCTCGCCGTCGTGCGCCTCCGCACCGCGGCGAGCGGGAAGGCGGCCTCCGCCGCGCCCGTGGACCGCTCCCAGCGGGCCACGTGGCGAATGCCGCCGCTGGCGCTGCTGCAGCGGCCGCAGCTCTCCGCGGCCCGGCGGGCGGGGCTGGGCGTGCTGCGCCTGTACCTGCTCGTGGCGATGATCCTCGTGATCGTCCGCGTGGTCCAGCTCGCCCTCGCCGGCGCCTGACCCGTCCCCTCTCCCCCACCCCCCGGGGGTGACGTACAGTCGCCCCGAGACGCCGATGCCCTGCGCACCGAAAGGCCCCCGATGACCACCGCCGCCCCGGCAGCCTCCCTCTCCCTCTTCACCCTCCTGCGCCAGCCCGTCACGGACTCCGAAGGGCACCGCATGGGCGTGCTCGCCGACCTCATCGTCCGGCTCCGCCACGGCGACTACCCGCTCGTGACCGGGCTCGTCGTCGCCGTGGGCGGCACCCGGGCGTTCGTCACGGCGGCCGACCTCGCCGCCCTCGAGCCCGGACGCGTCCAGCTCGCCGTGAGCACGGTGGACCTGCGCGAGTTCCGCCGCCGGGAGGGCGAGGTGCTCCTGTCCGAGGACGTGCTGGGCCACCGGCTCATCGACGTCACGCGCGCCGCATTCGTGCGGGCCTACGACGTCCAGCTCTCCCCTGTCCTGGACGGCTGGGCCGCCACCGGCCTGGACGTCCACCGGCGCCGGTGGCTCAGCCTCGGCGCCCGCCACGCCGCGCACGCGCCGCGGGACTGGAAGGACTTCGAACCGCTGATCGGCCACGCCGCCTCGGCTGACGTCCGGGCCGTCAGCGCCCGTATCCCCGAGCTGAAGCCGGCGCAGATCGCGGACATCATCGAAGAGGCCACCGAGCGCGAGCAGCACGAGCTGCTCGCCCAGGTGCACGAGGACCCCGAGCTCGAGGCGGACGTCTTCGAGGAGCTGGACGAGGACCGCCAGTCGGAGCTCTTCCGGGACCGCACCGACGCGGAGGTCGCCGAGGTGCTCGGGCGGATGCAGGCCGACGACGCCGCCGACGCCCTCATGGACCTGCCCCAGGAGCGGCGCGCCCCCGTCCTGGGCCTCCTGCCCGAACCCCAGCGGTCCCGCGTCCACCGGCTCCTGGGCTACCACGACCTCACCGCCGGCGGCCTCATGGGCACCGACTTCCTCGCCCTGCCCGCCACCTCCACCATTGCCGACGCCCTCACGGCCGTCCGCGGCGCGGTACTCCTCCAGCCCCAGTCGCTCAGCGTGATCTACACCCTCGCCCCGGATGGGGCGCTGGAGGGGGCGCTCAGCCTTGTCCACGCCGTCCAGGCCGACCCGGCCCGGCCGCTGTCCGAGGTCGCCGACCGTGACGTGGTCTCTGCTGCGCCGGGGGACGACGTCATCGACGTCACCACCCGCATGGCCGACTTCAACCTCCTGGCCATGCCGGTACTGGCCGAGGACCGGCGCATCCTCGGGGTCATCACGGTCGACGACGCTCTCGAGGCCGCGATCCCCGAGGACTGGTCCCGGCGCGAGTCCAACCATCACGAGACCGGGTCGGAGGCCTGACCGGCGGGAGGGGTCTCGGCTAGGCGCGCCGGAGGCGGCGCAGCACGAGGGCCAGGCCCGCGAAGGCCAGGGCGTTGGCGGCCAGGATCACCGTGACGGCCGCGGCCGGGCTGGCCGCGTAGGCCGCGCCGAGGATGCCGCCGGCGGCGAGCAGCCCGACGCCGCGGACGAGGGCGAGCCAGCCGAAGGCCACCGCGCGCGAGTGCGAGGGGACGAGCTCGGTGACCACGGCCTTGACGGTGGAGTCCAGCACGCCGTTGACGATCCCCCACACCGCCGCGCCTGTCCAGACGAGCGCCACGCTGCCGCCGAAGGAGATCGCGGCGACCGCGGCGGCCACCGGCACCGCGAGGAGCACGAGTGGGCCGCGGCGGTCGTAGAGCCGTCCGACCACGAACCCGCTGAGCCCGTCCACGGCCATCGCCACGGCGAAGACCACCGGGACGAGGGCATCGCCGAGGAGCCCGGTGCTCTGGGCGTGGAAGGCCATGAGCGGGAACGGCGCCACGCCGCAGGACAGCACGGCCACCGCGGCCGTGTACTGCCAGAACCGGGCCGGCAGGTGCGCCCGTGCCATGCCCTTCGCGTCCGGGCCGCGGGCGGGGGCGGGAGCACCGCCGTCGTGCTCGTAGACGGCGGGATCCGGCACCCGGGTGCGCAGCCACGCCAGCAGGCCCAGGACGAGCACGCCGGGGACGGCGAGCACGGCGAAGGCGAGCCGGTAGTCGCCCTCGCTCCAGGCCAGGACGGCCGCCAGGAGCAGCGGTCCGAGCATGGCCCCGGTCTGGTCGAGCGCCTGGTGGACGCCGAACGCGCTGCCGCGGCCGGTCCTCGTCGAGGCGCGGGAGAGGAGGGTGTCCTTGGCCGGTGAGCGGACGGCCTTGCCGAGCCGCTCGGTGCCGTAGAGCAGCAGCGCCGGGGCGATCAGGCCGGTGGCGCCGATGAGGGGCACGCTCAGCACGGTGAGGGCGTAGCCGGTGATGGTCCAGGCCCAGTAGTGCTGGGTGCGGCGCACCGCGAGACCGGAGAGCACGCGCAGGCCGTAGCCGATGAACTCCCCCGCCCCCGCCACCAGCCCCACCACGGTGGCGCTCGCCCCGAGCGTGCCGAGGTAGGGGCCGATGATGCTGCGGGCGCCCTCGTAGACCATGTCCGCCAGCAGGCTGACGATGCCGAAGGCGAGGATGAAGTGCCAGGGACGCAGCAGGGGCGAGCGCTCCTGCGCCGCGGGGCTGCCGTTCGCCATGGGGGATCTCCTTGGGGCAAGGGTATGGGGCTGGCCGGGGCCGCAGGCCAGACTACCGCGCGCACCCGAGGAGATGCTGCGCTGGGGCGGGACGGGCCGCGCGCTTCCCCAGGGGTGTGGGGACCTCGTGCGTTCCTGCTCACTTTGGCCGCCGCGAGGCGCGTGGGCGCGGCGTGTCGCCGCGCGACACGCCGCCGGCTGCCCGGCAAAGAGAGCAGGAAGGTACGCGCCCCTCCTGCCACCCCACGCCTGCCGGGCTGCCGCCCTCCCCACAGGCTAAGTTGTACATGTACAACGCTCATCTTCTTGGGGGGACACCATCGTGAGAACCACACCCGGGCCATGGACCCTGCCCGCGGCCGGGCTCCTGCTGTTCGCCGGCCTCGCCGGATGCTCGGCGACGGGCGGCGCCGTGGCGACCGGCCCGGCGTCGTTCGCCGCAGTGCCTGGAGCGGGCCCGGCCTCGACCAGCCCGTCCCCGATCGGCGCGGCCTCGACCGCCGCGGCGCCGCAGGCCTCCGTGGCACCACCGGTCGCCTCCGCGATGGCGGACGGCGCGCTGGGCCAGGAGCGCTGCCAGAAGTCTCCCGACGGGACCTGGAGCTACGCGGCCCGGCTCACCAACCACGGCTCGGGGCGGGCGGCCTTCACGGTGGCCATCGGCCTCACGCGGGCCACCGCAGTCCTCGACCACGCGATGGTGCAGAAGACCCTCGGGCCCGGCGAGAGCGCTGACATCTCCGCCACGGGCTTCGGCAAGGACGCTCCCTCCGCGGGGACCGACTGCGGCGCCGCCGTCTCCAAGGAGAGTGCCGAATGAGGCCCCTCCGCCGAGGCGGGTGGGCGGCGGCCCTGGCCCTGGCCGCGCTGCTCGCGGCAGCCGGCCCGTCCCAGGCCGGTCCCGCCCCGTCCCCGACCGACTCCGCGAGCCCCGCGCCGACGTCGACCGATACCCCGAGCGCGGCGGCCACGGCATCGCCGTCCGCGACGCCGTCCCCCACGGACCCGGCGCAGGCCGGCACCGCGAGCGCCGCGCCCACCGGCGCCCCGCCAGCGAGCGCCCCGCCCACCGACCCGCCCACCGCGACCGACACTGCACCCGCGCCGCTCTCCCCGATCCAGGCCAAGTACGCCGCGCTGGGCGGGGCGGCCGGCTGGCTCGGCGCGTCCGTCTCCGCGGAGGACTGCGCCGCACCTCCGGCCGGCGGATGCGCCGCGGCCTTCAGGAACGGGGCGGTCTACTGGTCGGCGGCGTCGGGAGCCCACACGGTTGGGGGCGCCATCCGTGCCCGGTGGGCGGCGGCCGGGGCAGCCGGCGGCCTCCTCGGCTACCCGACCACGGACGAGGTGCCCATCCGCAGCGGCGGCGTCTACCAGCTCTACCAGGGCGGGGCCATCTACTGGTCCCCGGCCACCGGGGCCCACACCTCCCGCGGGGCGATCCGCGCCGAGTACGCCGCGGCGGGCTGGGAGAACGGGTTCCTCGGGTACCCGACCACGGACGAGGTGCCCATCCGCAGCGGGGGCGTCTACCAGCTCTACCAGGGCGGGGCGATCCTGTGGTCCCCGGCGAGCGGCGCCCACACTTCCGGCGGCGCCATCCGCGGCGCGTGGGCGGCCACCGGGTACGAGAACGGGCCCCTCGGCTACCCGACCACGGACGAGCTCCCGATCCGCAGCGGCGGCGTCTACCAGCTCTACCAGGGCGGGGCCATGTACTGGTCCCCCGGCACGGGCGCCCGCGCCTCCCGCGGCGGGATCCGCGCGGTCTGGGCGGGCACCGGGTACGAGAACGGGTCGCTGGGCTACCCGGTCACCAACGAGCTCTGCTCGGGGTCGTCCTGCATCCAGAAGTTCCAGGGCGGGACCATCACGTGGATCGCCGGCGCCACCGGCGTGCACCCCTACAACGAGTGCGAGTCCCTCAACAACGGCCGCTCGAACTACCCCAGCTACGGCGCGTCCGCCGTCTCGTTCGCGATCGCCGAGTCCTACGGGTCCTACCGGGCCACGTTCGTCCGCTGCCAGAACACGGCCGGGGTGTACTGGCCGGACTGGAGCGCGGGCGCCACGGTCGGCCGGTCCGGGTTCAAGCCGCCGGGCGTGGCGTCGGGCCCGACCCGCTACGAGTACTCGCCCACCGGGGACTACTCGGTCACGCAGGCCTTCGGCCTCGGCAACCCGGGCACGGAGCTGCCGTACCAGACGCTCAATCCCAACTCACGCTGGGGCGGCAACCCGTGGAGCGGTACCTACAACCAGTACTTCGAGTCCTCGAGCTGGGTGGGGTACGACGAGAACATGTGGTACTTCGCCACCCGGTCCACGCACGACTACCGCCAGGGCGCGGTCCTCAACTACAACCGGCCGCCCGATGCGGGCATCGTGCAGGACGCGGGGTTCGCGATCTTCCTCCACGAGAACACTTCCCCGACCGCCGGCTGCATCGCCCTGCCCGACTGGAACCTGGTCGACTGGCTGCAGAAGGCCCGCAGCGGTGACCGGATCATCATGGGGGTGCGCTCCGCCCTGTTCCGCTGAGCGCACCGTTTGCGCTGGACGCACCGTTTGCGCTGGACGCACGACGGCGCGTGGCACCTCGTGCGGCGAAGGCCGCCCCCAGGCGGGGGCGGCCTTCAGCATTCCCGGCGTCGTGGACGGTCGCCGGCTCTGGCGCTCAGCCGTCCTCGTGGCTCGTCGAGCCGGCGGGGATGCCCGGCACGTCGTTCGGACCGTAGACCTTGGCGTCGCCCGGGTACGGGCTCGTCCAGTGGTGGGCCTGGTACCAGGTCCAGCGGTTGAACAGGTACGGGTTCGCGAAGTCCTCCTTCGCACCGTTGCCGGTCAGGTGCTGCTGCTCCCCCCACGTGTCCCACTGCTCCGCGATGTCCTGCATCGACGGCGGGACGGCCGCCGCCTGGGCCGCGGCGCTGTTCACCCCAGCGGCTGCGGCGCCGGTCTTGCCCAGGGTGTCCGTGCCGCAGGCCGGGGCGGTCTTGACGCCCTCGGTCAGGGGCACCTGGTTGGGGACCGCGCTGTACGGGGTCAGGTCCGGCTTGTCGGTGAAGGCGTCGAACATCGGCGTGGCGGCCGCGACCTTCTGGTTCAGCGGCTGGGCCCCGAGGATCTGCTGGATGGTGCGGACCATGTTGATCTGCGAGTAGAACGTGCTGACGGTCTTGCCGTGGACGGCGTACGGGCTGATGACCTGGACCGGGGCGCGGTGGCCGTCCACGTGGTCGGCGCCGTCCTGGCTGTCGTCCTCGGCGATGAAGATCGCGGAGTCCTTCCAGTACTGCGAGTGCGAGATCTCGTCGACGATCTTGCCCACCGCGAGGTCGTTGTCCGCGACCTGGGCCTCGGGGTCGACCGTGCCGCCCGTGTGGTCGCTGGAGAGCCAGGTCATCTGGAAGTTCTTCGGGCCGTTCTTCTCGAAGTCCTGCTTCCAGGTCGCGTACCGGTAGATGTCCGGCACGGCGGTGTCGAACGGTGCCGCGTTGGGGTCGGCGATCGCGTTCAGCGAGGGAATGGCCGAGCTGGCGTGCATCTGGAGTGCCGGCGTGAACAGCTGCGCCGGATCGCCGCCGGCCATGGTGCTCGTCGCCGCGCAGTAGTAGTCCTGCCAGGTCGCCCCGGCGGGCTTGCCTTCGCCGTACTCGAACTCGCCGTAGTTGCGGGCGGTATTCCCTGCCGCCTGGATCGAGGTCCAGAGGAATCCGGTGCGCTGGTGGCCCAGGACGTCCTCCTCGGTGTCGTAGGAGCGCTTGTACTCGCCGGCGCTGGTCTCGCTGTAGGCAGGGTTGTCGCCCTGCATCATCCAGTTGTGCCCCTCGGCGGAGTTGGTGCCGATGTCATAGGTGTTGTCGTAGAGGCCGAACTGCGTGGCGAGGGCGTGCTGGTTCGGGGTCACCTTAGCGCCGAACTGCGCCAGCGACGGGTCTCCGTTGCCCTGCTTCATGTCGCCGTAGACCTGGTCGTAGGTGCGGTTCTCCTTGACGATCAGGAAGACGTGCTTGATGGCCGAGGGGTCCCCGATCCGCCGGGGCACCGCCACCGCGGGGACCTTGGCCGCATCCGCGGCGACCGACTGCTTGACCGAGGCGGCGTCCCAGCCGTTCTGCTGGAACACGGTCTCCGTGTACTTGCGGATCTGGTCATCGCCCGGGAGCGCGAACCTGGTCAGCGACGCGGTCGTGGAGTGGGTCCCGTGGCCGGTGGCCGGCGATGTGCCCGGGCCCTTGCTGAAGCTCAGCTCCGGGCCGCGGGCGTCGATGCCGCGGATGTTGGTGACGACGATCTGGCCGCCCACCGCCGTGACGTTGCCCGGGTAGTAGTCGGTGGGCAGGAGGCCGATGTAACTGGCCGGGTCCCGCGGGTCCTTCCGGTTGACCTTGTAGACGGCGACCGCGTTCGCGCGGCCCAGCGAAACCAGCAGGTGGTCCCCCTGCATGGTGATGCCGGTGGGCTCGTAGCCGGCCTGCGAGGAGGCCCACGGCTGGGTCGCAATGGTCTGCACGACCTTGTTGCCCGCCGTGTCCACGACCGAGACCGTGTCGCTGTTGGTGTTCGCGACGTACAGGGTGGAGCCGTCCAGGTGCATCGCGGTGGGGTGGAGCTGGACGTCGACCGAGGACGGCGCGGCTGCGGCGTTGGCGGTGTCGATGACGCTGAGCGTTCCGGTGGTGGAGGTGCCGAGCGTCGTGTCCGCCGGGACCTGTGTGCCGTAGGAGCCCATGGTGGCCTCGCCGGCGGCCGCCTGGCGGCCTCCCTCGTTGGAGACGTACAGCTTGGTGCCTGCGAAGGCCAGCTGGCGCGGGGCGATGCCGGTGGGGAAGGTCTGCTTGACGGTACCGCTGGCGGGGTCGATGGCCACGACCGTGTTCTGGCCGTTCACGGCGGCGTACAGCGTGGCGCCGTCGGGCGAGAAGGCCATGCCAGCCGTCAGCGCCTGCTTGCCGCCCACCGTGGGGATGCTGATCTTCGTGCCGGCCCCGAGCGAGCCGTCCGCGTTGAATGGGTACCGGACCAGCCCCGTGGCGACGGGAGCGTAGAGGAACTTGCCGTCGGGCGAGAACACGGGGCCCTCCTGCCCCACTGAACCGTCTGTGATCTGCTGGTAGGCCATCCCCCCGTAGCCCGCGTCGGCGGCCGCTGCGGCGAACGAGGTGGCGGCGAGCGTTCCCGCGGCGGCCACGGGCTTGTAGGCCTTGAGGTCGAAGACCTGCAGGGCGACGGACCGGTCGGCGCTCGTGCCGACCAGGTAGCGGCCGTCGGGGCTGACCGTCGAGCCCATGATCTTGCCGAAGGGCGTCATCAGACGGTCGCCGATGGGCTTGATGACCTGGTTCGACGCGATCTGCTCGCCGTTCTCGTACTGGGAGCCGACCTGATGCTGCCCGAACTCGAGGGTCGAGGCTGCGGCGATTCCGCCGCCCACGAGGACGAGCGCGCAGCTGGCGGCCGCGATCGAGAGCGGCGTCCGGCTGCGGACGCACCTCGAGAGCCGACGCAGGGCGCCCGCACGCGGCGGCGCCGGGTGCGGCGGTCGTGAGGCGGACGGTGACGGTGCGGCCATGGCGGTTCTCCTCTTGTTGGCCCAGAACGCTGCCTCCACAGCCTTCACTCCTCGCTTTACGGTCCTGTAAATCGACTGTGATGTTCTGTTGAACGCGGGGGGAATTGCCCCCTCCCGCACGCCGTAGGATGGGAGACGGTCCCCGAGCGAGCGAGGAAAGGCGGGTGGGAGCGTGCGCGCAGCGTTCAGGCTCTCCCGCGCCGCGGTGGTCACCACGGCCACCGTGCTGCTCGCCGTCGCCGCGCACACCGCCGCCGGCGGGGCGCTGCCGGACCCGCTGATCCTGCTCGGGCTGCTGGCCCTGACGCTGCTGCCCACCGCGTGGCTGTCCGGCAAGCGGCTCACGCCCACCACGGTGCTCGGGCTCCTGGGCACCGGCCAGTTCGTCCTGCACACCGCGTTCGACGGGCTCTCGGAGTCCGCGGCGTCCCTGCAGCTCTCCCCCGCGGCCGGCCACGTCCACGTCCTCGGAGCAGCCTCGCAGGGCGCCCCGGCCGGCCACGTCCACGGGTACAGCCCGGCGATGTTCGTTGCCCACGCGCTCGCGACCCTCGCGGTCGGCCTCCTGATCGCCAGGGGCGAGGCCGCCCTGTGGGCGCTGCTGGCGTGGCTGGGCCCGCTCGCCCGGCTGTTCCTCCTCCCGGCGATGCCGCCCGCGCCCAGCCTTCCGGCCTACGCCCCGCGGGCGTTCCCGAAGGTCTGGCGCGCCCTGCGGCTGCCAGCCCTCCGCGGCCCGCCGGTGCCCTCCGCCGCCTGCTGAGGCGGCCTCCGGACACCCGCACACCCGGCGGGCAGCTATCCCCTGCCCGCCTCCGCCCGGCGCGAGCGCGCCCGGGCGGGACCAGACGAAGGCCAAGACCACCCATGAAGACCTCCCTCCGCTGTACCCTCAAGGCCGCGGCCACCACCGCAGCGACCACCGCCCTGATCGCCACCGGCGCCGCCGCCGCCAGCGCCCACGTCTCCGTCAACCCGGACGACACCGGCGCCAACGGCTTCTCGCACCTCACCTTCAACATCCCCAATGAGTCCCCCACTGCGAAGACCAAGAAGGTCGAGGTCAGGCTCCCCACCGACACCCCGTTCACCTCGGTTTCCGTCAAGCCGGTCGAGGGCTGGACCGCCCAGGTCGTCACCGCGGCCCTGCCGAAGCCGGTCACCGTGGCCGGCGCGACCGTGACCAAGGCCCCCACCGAGGTGGTCTGGACGGCCGACGCCGCCCACGAGATCGGCCCCAACCAGTACCAGGCGTTCTCGCTCTCGGTGGGCCGGCTCCCCGCCGCCGGCACCACGGTGGTGCTGCCCGCAACCCAGACGTACACCGACGGAAAGGTGGTCAGCTGGGACCAGAAGGCGGAGGCGGGCCAGGAAGAACCGGAGCACCCCGCGCCGTCGTTCGTCACCACCGCGGCCGACGACGCCGCCCCGAGCCCGTCCGCATCGCCCCAGACCGCGGCCCCGGCCTCCCAGACCACGGACGCCACGGGGGCCTGGGGCCTCGGGCTCGGCGCGCTTGGGGCGGTCCTCGGTGCCACCGCCCTCGGCCTCGTCCTGGCCGGCCGCCGCCGGGCCGCGAAGTGAGGGGACAAGCCATGCGCACCTCTGCGCGGAGCCGTCTCCTGCGCGCCGCCGCCAGTGTCCTCGTGACCGCGGCCGCCCTCCTCCCGGGCGCCGCGGCCCAGGCGCACGACGTCATCGAGTCCGCCAGTCCGGCGGACGGGTCCACGGTGGCGACCGTGCCGGCATCGGTGGTCCTGACCTTCGACCACACCCCCATCGAGGTGGGCACCGAGATCCTGGTCAAGGACCCCACCGGCACCAACCAGGCCGACGGCCCCGCCAAGATCGTGGACACCAACGTCACCCAGGCCCTCAAGCCCGGCGCGCCGGCCGGGAAGTACACGGTCGTGTGGCGGGTCGTCTCGGCGGACTCGCACCCAATCGAGGGCACGTTCACCTTCACGGCCAAGGCCCCGGGGAGCGGCACCGCCGCCGCCTCCGGTGCCCAGAGCACAGCCGGCGTCCCGGCCGCCGCCCAGTCCGCTCCCGCGCAGGCCGCCCCCGCGCAGGCCTCCTCGACGTCGGGCTCTTCCGGCGGCGGGATCGGCGTGTGGATCGGGATCGGCGTGGCCGTCCTCCTCGTGGTCGCGCTGGGGGCGTTCTTGGTCCGCCGGGCGCTCAGGCCCGGCCGCGAGGAGTAGGCGCGAGGGGTGCAGGCGCTGCGGCCGGCGGGATGCCCCGCCGGCCGTTCCGCTGCGGGGCACCGGGGTCTACGCTGGGCCCCGTGGTGGGCGCAACGGTGCTGGTCTGCGGGTCCGTGTTCGACGGCGTGGGGGAAGAGCTGGGCGGACCCTGCGAGATCCTCGTCGAGGACGGGAAGATCACCGAGATGACGCGGAAGGTCCACAGGCCGGACGGTGCGGAAGTCGTCGACCTGTCCGATCGGGCGGTCTCCCCCGGCTTCATCGACTGCCACGTGCACCTGACCATGGATGCCTCGGCCCTTCCGACCCAGACCCTGACGTCCTCCGCCGCCAAGGCGCTCACAGCCCTGAGCACCGCGCGGCAGTACCTGCTCCGGGGTTTCACGACGCTGCGGGACCTGGGGACGATGGACCCCGACTTCCCCACGGTGGACCTGCGCAACGCGATCGACGCCGGCCTGGTCGAGGGCCCGCGTCTCGTGGTCGCCGCGCACCTGATCAGCTCCACCGGAGGCCATGCCGACATCCGCCCTTTCTACGCCCCGCGCTGGGACCTGCCGCTGGCCGCGGCGGCGGACAGCGTGGGAGAGATCCGCCAGCTCGTGCGCCGGGAGCACGCCTACGGGTCGGACTGGATCAAGGCAACGAACGCGGGCGGCTACTTCAGCCCCGGGGACGATCCGGCCCGGTGCACCTGGTTCGACGAAGAGTTCGAAGCCCTCACCTCCGCCGCGGCCCTGCTGGGGATGCCCGTCGCCGTGCACACGGGCGCCGCCGACGCCTGCCGACAGGCCCTGAGGGCCGGCGCCCGCAGCCTCGAGCACGCCTACCTAATCGACGAGGAGGGCATCGCAATGGCGGTGGAGCGGGGCGCCTTCATCGTCCCGACCATGCAGATGACCCAGGAGGACCTCGCCGCGCTCGAGGCCGGTGCCCTGCCCGACCAGGCGGTCTGGAAGTTCCGCCGCGACAGCGGGCGGATCCTGTCCTCCCAGCGGCTCATCGCCGAAAGCGAGGCGAAGGTCGCCTTCGGCACGGACTGCGGGATGTTCCCGTTCGAGCACGGAGTCCTGGAGTTCCAGGCGCTCGTCGCCGCCGGGCTGGCCCCCGCCCGCGCCCTGCGGGCAGCCACGTCGGTGGCGGCCGAACTCCTGGGGCGAGACGACCTCGGGGTCCTCGAACCCGACAGGGCCGCGGACATCGTCGCCATGCCCGGGGACCCCCTGGCTGACATCGCCGCGACGGAATCGGTGGACTTCGTCATGAAGGGCGGCACGATCCACAGGCGTCCGGATGCGCCCACCGCGCTGCCCTCTCCTTAGGGCCTGCAGGCCCAGGAGGCCGCAGCCGAGGGTCGCCGGACCGCGGGCCGCTAGCGCCCGTCGGGCCAGTCTTCCTCCCGCCCTTGCGGGCGCTGGGGGCCTGGGTCCGCTTGGGGGCCCTGGTCAAGGAGGCCGGTGAGGGAAGGCCCGTCGTAGCCGTACTGGTCCAGGTCCTTTCCGTCGGTGAAGACGGTGCGGGCGCTGACCTCAGCCTGGACGATGGGCCAGTCCCGGGCGGCGACGTCATCTCGCATTGCGTGCTGGCGGGCGTAGTCCTTGGAGAGGGTTACCCAGTCCCCGCGGTTGATCTGGCCGAGCCCGGGCGGCAGGGCCCGGTAGATGCGCACCTTGGCCTGCGGATCCTGGCGCACGCGGCGCAGCTGCTCCATGGTCTCCTCGTCGCACTCCCCGAATCCGTACTCCTCGGGGTGGCTGTAGAAATCCTCCCCGAACACATCGCCCAGCGCGGTGAGGGGAAGCGCCCGGCCCCCGCCCCTGGGCGCCCGGGGCGAACCGGTGTAGTCCATGCCCCCAGCGTACTGCCGGACCCGCGGCGCACCCTCCCCGGGCCTGACCGCTGCTGCCTGAAGCGGGCCTCCGATCCTGCCCTTCCGTGATGCGGAAAGCGCGTAGACTGGGATACGGGAGCCCGCCGTCCTTCTGCCTCCACCTCTTCCGGGGGCGCCGGCAGGCGCCCGACGACACGTCTCCAGCGAAACCTCCAGCCGTGAATCCTCCGGCACCCCTGCCGCGAGCGACCGCCCCGCGCTCCCGTGCGGGCATCCCGAGAACGACTGAAGGACATTGAACAATCATGGACACCACCAGGGAATCCATCACCGAGCGTGCCCCCCGCCTGCCCGAGCAGGCCATTGGCCTGAACGCGATCGTCGCCAGTGCCCTGCCCTGGAATCTGGGCACCGCCCGCGGCCCTTCGAAGTACACCGTCATGGTCGCATTGAGCAGGCGGGCCGAGCCGTACGAGATCGACCTGATCCAGGATCCCTCCAGCGTGCGGCGGCTGCGCGACGCCGGCTACGAAGGCGTCAGCGTCGCCATCGCTGGCCGGCGCCTGCTCGTGGAGCACACCAACCTCGAACAGCTCAGGTCAGGCCTGGCGGGCGAGCTTGCCCGCCTGTTCCGGGACGTCTCGATCGCAGCCCTGGCACAGCACGGCCAGCGGCGCGCCGAGCTCGAAGCCCTGGTACTGCTCGAACGGGACCGCAGGGAGGCCGTGGAGGCCCTCGCCGCAGAGGTCCGATTCACCTGCTGAAACTGGGCGCCCTCTGCGGAGAGCCTGCGGACCGCCCCAACAGACCCCTGGAGAGGACCCCGGCATCCGTCGCAGCCCTCTCCCCCTCCCCGGCGCGGAACCGGAGGCACAGGGCGGTCAGTTGGGGCGGTGCTGGGTGGCGAGGGGGCATTCGAAGACGGTGCCGAGGCCGTAGCCGACGGCGTTGAGGTATCTGATGATGATCCCGTAGGAGGCCACGAGGCTCGTCGCGGTGTAGGGGATGCCCTGCTGGGCGCACTGGGCCCGGATCAGGCTCTCGGCGTGGGCCAGGGCCGGGCGGGGCATGGTCGGGAAGAGGTGGTGCTCGATCTGGTGGTTGAGGCCGCCCATGAGGACGTCCATGATGCGCCCGCCCCGGATGTTGCGCGAGGACATGACCTGCCGGGTGAGGAAGTCCGCCCGTGCCGACGCCGAGAAGATCTTCATGCCCTTGTGGTTGGGGGCGAAGGTGGCGCCCATGTAGAAGCCGAAGACGCCCTGCTGCACTCCGACGAACGCCGCGGCGATGCCCGGGGGGAGGAGCCAGAATGCCAGGGCAGGCACCGCCAGCACCCGGCCGGTGAGGATCGCCAGCTCGACCGCCCTGCGCTGCACGGGGGCCCGTCGGAGCAGGAACCTGAACGAGTCGACCTGCAGGGCGAAGCCGAGGAACGGCAGGATCGGGAAGAGCAGGTAGCCCTGGTGCCGGGTGATGAATCCGAGCCAGCGGGGCCGCGCGGCGGCAGCCGCGTCGTGGAAGGCGATCGTCCCGGGCTTGATGTCCGGATCCTTGCCGATCACGTTCGGGTTGGAGTGGTGCCGCGAGTGCTTCTGCTGCCACATGGCATAGCTGATTCCCGTGAGCCCGTTGCCGATGAGGCGGGCGGACCATTCGTTGGCCGCCCAGGAGGCGAAGACCTGGCTGTGCGCGGCCTCGTGGGCGAGGAATCCGAACTGGGTCATCAGGATCCCGAGTCCAGCCGCGATCAGCAGCTGGTACCACGAGGCTCCGATGAGCGCGAATCCGGTCCAGCCGCCGGCCCAGGCGGTCGCCAGGATCGTGAAGAGCGCAATGTAGTACCGGCGTCGCCGGTTGAGCAGGCCAGCGTCCCGCACTTGCCTCTGGAGGGCCGCATAGCTGTTGACCACGCGGTTCGGGCGAATGGCCCGGGCGTCTGGATCGCTGTTCTGGGCCATGGTTCCTCGGATCCGCTGGGGGCACCGCCCCGATCGAGACTCCTGCACCGGACGCCTGCCCTCCTTTCAGGGTACGGCGGCCCAGCACCCGTGTCACGGCCCCGCGCAGCCCTGACGGACCAGGTCCTTTCTACCCTGCCGGCGGCCGCGCTGCCGGCGTAGCCTGAAAGACAGCGGATCGGGACCCCAGGAGCCGCAGACCGGCCCGGGTCCCGGCCCCTCAGAAGGGCTGAATGCCATGACCTCTCTACCGGTCAACCCCCAGAGCCCCGCAGGACGAGAAGGCCCACCCCCAGAGGACCGCACAGTTCCCGGGGCTCTCCAGAGCCCCTCCTCGACCGCCAAGAAGCCCAGGACCACCAGGGCCGGCATGGTGTGGGCCGCCGTCGTCGTCGCACTGCTGGCCCTGGTGCTGCTGATCATCTTCATCCTGCAGAACCAGCAGCCTGCCAAGGTACTGTTCCTCGGGCTGGAAGGCACCGTCACCCTGGGCATGGCGCTTCTCATGGCGGCAGTCGGCGGCGGCATCCTCGTCGCCGCGGCGGGCGCTGCGCGCATCGTCCAGCTCCGATCCAATGCCCGCAGGACCCGCAAGGCCGGCGCCAGGGCGTGATCCTGCCGCAACCGGAACCACGCCCGAGGAGAGACCATGAACAGCACTCCACAACGCACCGAGGACCTCTCCGCCAAGGCAGGTGACCTCACCGGGCCGGAGGATCCCCTCCGGGTGACCGGGATCGTCCTCAGCTCGCTGCCCGCCGACACCCTCACCTCCGAGGGGCCGCAGCGGTACACCGTCACAGCATCCCTCTCGCGGCGCCCGGACCCGCTCGAGATCGAAGCCGTCCACGCGGAATCCACCCGCAGGAAACTGGAGGAGGCCGGCTTCGGCCACGCGGGCCTGCAGATCGCGGACCGGCGGCTCCTGATCAGCGACACCAGCCTCCAGGAGCTGAGGGACGGCCTCGCGCAGGTCGTGGGAGCCATCGTGCGCACTGCCACCCTGAAGGCGCTGGCGCAGAAGGACCTCGCGCGCCAGGCCCGCGCCGACCTGGACGAGGCAGAGCACGAACGCTTCCTGCGCGTCGCCGAGACAGCGGCCGCCATCGACTTCGGCCCGTGAGGAGGCCACCGTGAGTGACATCTACAGGACCCGCCACGACCCGCCGCCCGCTCGGGTCCCCCACGCGGAGGCCGAGGAAGAAGCCGAGAACGAGGTCTGGGACGACGACGGCGGCCACCTCGGAGCGCGATGAGGGCTCGGGGTGACGGGGCACCCTTCGACAGGATCCTCCTGATCTACAACCCGTCCGGCCCGGCCCCGGCCCTCCTGGCCGAGGAGCTGCGGGCCGAGCTGGGCGCCCGCCTGCCCGGCACGCCGCTGAGCCTGCGCCCCACAGCCTTCCCCGGCCATGGACGCGCCCTGGCGGCTGCCGAGGGCGGACGCCCGCTGCTGGTCTCCATCAGCGGCGACGGCGGGTACAACGACGTCGTCAATGGCGCCATGGACGCCGGCGGCCAAGCCGTCTGCGCTGTCATGGGCGCCGGCAACGCCAACGACCACCGGCGAAGCACCCGCACCCTGCCCATCATCGACGCGATCGTCCGCGGCGACGTCCGCCGCATCGACCTCCTCCGACTCACCGTCGGGGAAGGGCCCGGTCAGTGGTCCCGCTACGCCCATTCCTACGTCGGGTTCGGGCTCACGCCCCTGATGGCCATCGGCATCGAAGCAGGCGTCAAGGGACGCTTCACCGAACTGCTCTCCGTGGCCCGCGCCCTGCGCGGCCTCACACCCCTGGAGATCACCCGCGCGGACGGCGCGCGGGCCGTGCTGGACAGCCTGATCCTGGCCAACATCACCCGGATCGCCAAGTACGGCCGCATCAGCGCGGCAGGCTTCCCGGACGACGGGATGCTCGAAGTCGTCATCCTGCCCCACGGAGCCAAGTGGCGCATCGCACTCATGGCCCTGCAGGCCGTCACCGTCGGACTCGGGGTCCAGGCCAGCGTGCCGAGCTACAGGTTCACCAGCACCGACCCGATCCCGCTCCAGATCGACGGCGAGGTCATGACAGTCGGAACCGGCACACCCGTGCTCGTCGAATCCCGGCGCCAGACACTGGCAACCCTCGGCTAGGGACAAGAGTCCCGCTCAGGCGTGCTGCCGCGTTGCCTGCAGCGGTGTCTTCGCGCGCAGCAGCCGTCCCCAGACGCATCATCCGGCCCAACAAGGTTGGGGGACACCCCTAGTCCTCGTCGAGAGAGTCGGCCACTCTACGCAGGTCCTGCGCCCAGCCGAGCGAACGGTTGGGCTCGGCCGACCCGGCCTCGAAGTTGACGAGGGCAGCCGCGAGGGCATTCAGGGCGGCCGCGAGGTTCTCCTTGACCGCGGCGTAGCCCTGGTCCGACCGCGGGTCCGAGGATGCGCCCATGAGCAGTTGGGCGCCCGCCCGGATGATCAGCGACGCTTCGAGCTCGTTCATGGGCGCGTCCAGGACGTCGACGGCACCAGATGATAGGCGCCGTCCTCCGGACCGAGCATGTAGCCCAGGAATTCCTGGTCGAACGTGGTGATGCCCGAGTCCACGGCGTCCAGCTTTGCGCGAATCAGAAGCGAGAGCTGCCGCCAACGCTGGCGGGCTAGGTCCTGAGGGCTCTTGGGGAACGCGTACGGCGTGCTGCGGGGAGGCAGACCCGCCGCCGTATGCGGCAGGGCTAGGATGATCCGGAACCGGCGCGGTCCCGCTCTGAAGGAGATCGCCGCCCTGCCGTCCTCCCGGCTCCACCTCAAGCCGGTGGCTCCGGAGGCCATGAGCATCTGCTGGATCTCCGACTGGGATTCCGCAGCAGTGATCGAAGCGCCGCGGACGTAGTTGGTGTTCATGTTTGAGGCCCTCCTGAGGCGTGCTGGCTGATGCTGGTGTGAGGCACAGTGCGGGCGTCATCCAGGGCGCGGCCCAGTCTCCGCGTGAGCTCTGCGCCCTCGCTGCCCTCCGAGAGAGGGCCGTCGGTTTCGTCCACGCAGTCCAGCAGGACCATGGTCACCGCCTCGGTGGAGCCCTCCGGTTGGCCAGGCCGGAGTCGGCGATGGATCTCGGCAGACCGGTCGAGCTCCCTGGTGACCAGCAGGGCGGCCTGGGTCCGATTGCTGACACCGAGCTTCTGCAGCAGGACCGATGTCATGTTCTTGATGGTCTTCTCCGCAAGGCCGGTCGTGGCGGCGATCTCGCGGCCGGCGAGCCCGCGCCCGATCAGCAGCAGCACCTTGAGCTCCTGGGGCGCCAGCCCCGGAAGCTCCTGCTCCAGAAAGGGCGCCTGCGGCGGCTCAAGCAGCATGGCCCGGAACGATTGGCTGTAGGCGGTCTGCCCCCCCAGCACGCGGCGCACCAGTCGGACGGTCTCGATCCCGTCGTCCTGCTTGGACAGGCATCCCCAGGCCCCCGACATGACAGCCCCGATCAGGGCGCCCTCGTCATGCTCGTCCGTGATGATCACGCACCGTATCCGCGGGTCGACGGCCAGCACCGCCCGGCACACCTCGGCGCCTGTTCCGTCGGGCAGCTGATCGTCGAGCACAGCGAGCGCCGGCATCAGCGCGGGAATCCGCCGGGCTGCCTCCCGCGCTGAACCAGATGACCCTGCGACGTCGATGCCCGCCGAACGCAGGAGGCCCTGCAACCCGGTACGGACCAGCTCGTGGTCATCGAGGACGAAAACGCCCTCGGGGACGCGAACCGGACGTGCCTGTGCCACCGGCTCGCCCGACCAGATCATGGCCGGCCGGCTGTCGGCGCGATGCGGAGGCTGGGGGCTACGGTGATGGGAAACCGTTCGATCGGCTGCTGGCGCCCGTGAAGGCGCTACCAGAAAGCGGAAAGCCAGGGGCAAGATTGCCGATCGCTTCTTTGATTCTAAGCCTTCTGGCGCCCCTGCGGCCATGGCCGGTGAGCAATCGGGGGGCCGGCCGACCGCCCAGGATTGAGAGACGCGCCACAGCCCCCGCCGCCCGCCCGGCCTGCGTACACCGCCAGTGTCGCCCCGTCGACGCTCTGAGTACCCCTTCTGGGATTTCCGGTAAGAGAGCCTGAGAAGCTCCTGAAAAGACGGGTATGGATTACTCGGGCGCCTCATGGGCCCCAATTTTTACGCTCCTACTACCACGCTGCCGGCACCCGGCCAGCGGCGGCGAGGGTAGGGGGGACCTGCTCATGGAGCCCAGTGGAAGACCGAGTATTCGCGGTGCGCGCGGCGCCCTGCGTGACGTGCTCCGGAGGCCGCCCCGGGCGCTGGCCGTGGTCCTGGCAGGAGCCCTCGCCGGCGCGGCACTGCTCGCCGGACCGACCGCCACGGCCGACGTCGGGACCATCGCCCACGACACCCTGCGGACCGGGTGGGACAGCAACGAGAGCGCCCTCTCCCCGGCCGGGGTGGCCTCACCCAGCTTCGGCAAGCTGTTCTCCACCGCAGTCGACGGGCAGGTGTACGCGCAGCCGCTCGTGGTGGGCCAGACCGTCATCGCGGCCACGGAGAACAACGCGGTCTACGGCCTGGACGCGACGACCGGCGCGGTGAAGTGGAGCCGCTCCGTGGGCCCGGCGTGGCCGGCGTCCGCCATCGGGTGCGGGGACCTCGTCCCCAACATCGGCATCACCTCCACCCCGGTCTATGACGCAGCGACGAACAGCGTCTTCCTCACTGCGAAGAAGAACGACGGCGGGAACACGCAGGTGCCGCATTGGTACATGCACTCGATCGACGTCGCGACCGGCGCCGAGCGCGCCGGGTTCCCGGTGCTGATCGACGGGGCCCCGACCAACGACCCGACGAGGCCCTTCAACGCGTTCACGGCGATGCAACGGCCGGGACTGCTGCTCATGGGCGGTGTCGTCTACGCCGGGTTCGCGAGCCACTGCGACCACAGCCCCTTCGTGGGCTACGTCGTCGGCGTCTCGACCGCCGGGAAGCAGACCACCATGTGGGCCACCGAGACCGGGGTCAGCAACGCAGAGGGCGGCATCTGGCAGTCCGGCGGCGGCCTCGTCTCCGACGGCCCCGGCCGCATCCTCTTCGCCACCGGCAACGGCATCGCCCCGCAGAAGTCCCCCGGCACCTCCCCGCCGACGACCCTGGCCGAGTCCGTGGTCCGGCTGCAGGTCGGTTCGGACGGCAGCCTGACGGCGAAGGACTTCTTCAGCCCGGCCGCCAACGTCAAGATGAACCAGGACGACGCCGACCTCGGCTCCGGCGCACCGATCGCCATCCCCGACGGGTACGGCACCTCGGCGCATCCGCACCTGATGGTGCAGACCGGCAAGGACGGCCACATCTACCTCCTCGACCGCGATGCCCTGGGCGGCATGGCGCAGGGCGCCGGCGGCACGGACGCCGTGGTCGACACTGCCGGCCCCTACAACGGGGTCTGGGGGCGCTCCGCGTTCCTCGGCACCACCCAGGGCGGGTACGTCTACCAGGTCGAGAACAAGGGCTATCTGAGGGCATCCAAGCTCGTCCCCAACAGCTCGGGCGGGGTCAAGCTCGCCTCCGTGGGCACCTCCCCCGGCACCTTCGGCTACACGTCCGGGTCTCCGGTGGTCACCTCCTCCGGCACCGACGCCTCCTCCGCTCTGGTCTGGGTCATCTACACCGACAACAACACCGGCGCCAACGGGCAGCTGCGCGCTTACCGCGCCATCCCGGACAGCACGGGCAAGCTCGCCCAGGTCTTCAGCGCCCCGATCGGCACCGCCTCGAAGTTCACCTCGCCGGCGACCAACGGCGGCAAGGTGTACGTGGGCACCCGGGACGGACACATCCTCGGCTTCGGCATCCCGACGACGGCCGCGGTGGGCTCGACCAGCGGTGACCTGGGCCAGACGGCGGTCGGCACGAGCTCCACCACGACCGTGACCATCAAGGCCACCCGCGCGGTGACGATCAGCTCGATCACCACGAGCGCCCCGTTCGGGATCGGCTCAATGGCCCTCCCCAAGGCCCTGGCCTCCGGCGCGAGCCTCGGCGTCCCCGTCACCTTCGCCCCCACGGAGGCCGGCGAGTCGGACGGCACATTGACCGTGAAGACCTCCGACGGTGAGACCGTCCTGCTGGGCGTCCACGGCGTCGGCACGAAGGACGGCCTCGGCGCCACCCCGACGTCGCTCGCCTTCGCCAACGTCCCGACCGGGACGGTCAGCCAGCAGACGGTGAACATCGTCAACACCGGCACGACGGCGGTCACGGTCACCGCGGTGACGCTGCCCGCCGACCCGAGCCTCGTCACCGATCCGACCACCGTGCCGGCGCTGGGAACCACCATCCAGCCGCTGGCCTCGGTCCCGGTCTCGATCGCCTTCAAGCCGACCGTGGCCTCCTCGATCACGGACTCGATCACGGTGACGAGCAACCTCGGCGGCGTGACCGTCCCGGTGACAGCGACAGCCATCTCGGGCGCATCCCACCTGCAGATGCCCAAGACGCTCGACTTCGGCGACGTGGCGGTCGGGACCTCCTCGACCCGCTCGTTCCAGATCCAGAACACCGGCAACATCCCGATGACGATCACCAAGGCGAAGGCCCCCCAGGGCGTGTTCACCACCACGACCCCGGTGTCCGAAGGGCTGACCGTCCCACCGGGTGACTCCGTGTTCCAGAGCGTGACGTTCACGCCCACGGCGTTCGGGCAGGCCGGCACCGCGGACACGTACTACCTGATCACGGCCGACGACGGCTCCGGCGCCCAGCAGGTCATGCTCACCGGCAACGGCATCGACGATCCGATCGCGGCATATGCGGCGAAGATCGGCGCGGGCCGGTGGGCCTCCCCGCTGGGGCAGTCCCTGTCGACCCAGTACACGGTGGGCACCGGCAAATGCCAGGACTACACCTCCGGCATCATCTGCTGGTCCCCGACCACCGGGGTGCACGAAGTCCACGGGTCCATCTATTCGCGCTACGCGGCGGCCGGCGGCCCCAGGGGCTTCCTCGGGTTCCCGACCACGGACGAGACCAAGACCCCGGACGGCATCGGCGCCTACAACCACTTCTCCGGCTCCGGAGGGGGTTCGATCTACTGGACCTCGACGCTCGGCGCGCACGAGGTGCACGGCTCGATCCGCGCCCGGTGGGCGGCATCGGGCTGGGAGAAGGGACCCCTGGGCTACCCGACCACGGACGAGCTGGGCACCCCGGACGGCGTCGGCCGCTACAACCACTTCAACGGCTCCGGCGGCGCCTCGATCTACTCGTCGCCGAAGACCGGCGCCCACTCGATCCAGGGCGCGATCCGGGCCAAGTGGGCCCAGAAGGGCTGGGAGCGGGGCCCGCTGGGCTACCCGACCACGGACGAGAGCAAGACGGCCGACGGCGTGGGCCGCTACAACCACTTCTCCGGCTCCAGCGGCGCCTCGATCTTCTGGTCCCCGTCGACGGGCGCGCACTCGATCCGCGGCGCGATCCGGGTCAAGTGGGCCGCGTCCGGGTGGGAGAAGGGGCCCCTGGGCTACCCGACCACGGACGAGATGGGCACGCCGGACGGCTCGGGCCGGTACAACCACTTCTCCAAGGGTGCGTCGATCTACTGGACTCCGTGGACGGGCGCGCATTCGGTGCTCGGCGCGATCCGGGCCACGTGGGCCTCGATGGGCTGGGAGCGCGGCTGGCTCGGCTACCCGACCTCCGACGAGTACTCCGTCCCCGTGGGCCGGGCCGAGGACTTCGAGAGCGGAAGCCTGACGTGGAGCGCCTCCACCGGGAGGGTGAACGCCGGCGGCTGAGCCGGCGGGCGGCGCGGCTCAGGAGAGCTCCGACATCCTCGAGCTGCGCCGCCACCGGACGGCGTCCCTCAGCGCCCTCGCAAGGCGGTCGCCCGTGATGCTGGCCAGGACATAGCCGGACGCCCCGGCCCGGAAGGAGGCCGTGATCTCACCAGGGCGGTCGCGAAGCGAGAGCATGACGCACGCGATCATGGGCGCGGCCTCGGTGACCGCCCTGCAGATGTCGATCATGCTCTCCCCCACAAGGCCCAAGGAGAGCAGGCACACATCCGGGGCCGCGGCGGCGACGGTCCGCACCGTCGCCGCCGCAGCCGGGCACCGGCCGACCACCTCGAAGCCGGCGTCCTCGAGCACGTCCCTGAGGGTGTCCCGTGTCAGGGCGTGGTCCTCGACGATGAAAACCTTCAGCCGGGCCCCCTCTGGCCGATCATGTTGCGGGCCCATACGGCTCTCCGTCTCACTCTGCAGAAGCGCGTGCCCCGACCCCCACACCACAGCCTGCCCCCGTCGCCGGATACCAGTCAGAGCCAAACGTCCCCTCCACCGCCGCCCGAAAACTCCTATGCCAAAGGCGTGGTTCGGAGGGAGAATGGGATGAGCGCAATGGCCTCGAGCATCCGGGACCTCCCCGCGCAGTGAGCAGACACCCTGGGCAACGCCCGCGGACCAAGGAAGACGACCATGCTTCCCCGAAGCAGACAGTCCCGCACCACCCTCCACATCAGCAACGCCACGGCGTGGCCCGAACACGAGCACGACCTCCCAGAACCCCCGGCGCGCTTCGCTCCGGCCCCGCACGACCAGCGCCCGCGCCTGCTGCGGGAACTGAGGCAGGTCGGCCTCGGGGACGCCGAGGCCCAGGCCGAGGCGGACCGGCTCCTGGCCGGAGACATCTGGAGCGGCTGAACACAGGCCGTCACTGCTTGGGCCCTGCCTGCGCGGGTAAGGGTGGGTCGCCATCCCATCCCGTCAGGAGGACCCATGACCGACACCCCGCGGACGCCGCGGCTCGACGACGACGCGCTCGCGAAGTACCTGCACAGTCACCTGATCGCCGGGAACTCGGGCAAGAGGCTCTTCGAGGAGGCGGCGAAGGCCTGGGAGGGAACCTTCTACGCCTCTGCCCTGAGCAGGCTCGCACGAGAAGTCGGCGAGGACGCCGACGAGCTCGAGCGAATCGTCCAGGCCCTCGGGCTGGAGCCCCCTGCCCACCGGAAGGCCATGGCGTGGGCCGCGGAGCAGACCGCGAAGCTCGATCCCCTCAATCCGGCGCACGCTGCGCCTGGACGGGCGGCCCAGCTCGAACTCGAGTCGCTCCTCACCGCCGTGGCCGGGAAGTCCCTCCTGTGGAAGGCGCTGCTCCTCCTCGCGGACGAGGGGCTGGGCGTCGACGCGGCACGCCTGGAGCAGCTGCACGACCGCGCACTGCACCAGATCAGCACCCTCTCCGAAATCCTCCGCTCTGCAACGGCGGCCAACTTCCGGGCTGACGGGATGACGCAGCACTAGGGAAGGGAAACCGCCCATGGAGCACAAGAAGTCCGACCAGAGCAGTGCCCCGATACTCGAGGCCATCGAGGAGTACCACCGGCTCGACCGCTACGGCTTCACCCCGCCCGGACACCGTCAGGGCCGCGGGGTGGACCGCCGGACCCTCGACGCCCTGGGCCTCGACACGTTCCGGTCCGACCTCCTCGCCACGGCGGGGCTGGACGACAGGCTCTCCCGTGGCGGCGTCCTCAGCCGTGCCGAAGACCTCATGGCCCAGGCCGTCGGGGCGGACAAGGCCTTCTTCTCCACGTGCGGGAGCTCGCTCTCCGTCAAGGCGGCCATCCTGGCGGTCACCCGGGGCCGGGGCGAGATCCTCATTTCTCGGGACGCCCACAAGTCCGTCACGGCCGGCCTGCTGTTCTCCGGGCTGCAGCCGTGCTGGATCCCTGTCCGCTACGACGAGGACCTGCACATCGCGCATCCGCCGTCGCCGGAGAGTGTGGAGGAGATGTGGCAGCGGCACCCCGACGCGATGGCCGCCGTCGTCGTCAGCCCAACCCCCTACGGGACCTGCGCAGACCTCGAGTCCATCGCGCAGATCTGCCACAGCCGCGGCAAGCCCCTCATCGTCGACGAGGCGTGGGGCGCGCACCTGCCCTTCCACGACGGCCTGCCCACCTGGGCGATGGACGCCGGGGCGGACATCTGCGTGGTGAGCATCCACAAGATGGGCCTCGGCTTCGAGCAGGGTTCGGTCTACCACCTGCGGGGCCCCTTGGTGGATCCCGTGCGGCTCCAGCAGTGCGCCGACTTGCTCGCCAGCACGAGCTCGAACGTGATCCTGTACGCCGGCATCGACGGCTGGCGCCGGCAGATGGCCGCCCAGGGCCACGAGCTGCTCGATGCGGCCCTGAAGCTCGCGGACCGGGTCCGCGCCGACATCGGTGCTCTCCCCGGCTTCCATGTCCCCCGCGACGAGCTGCTCGGCGCGGAGGCCTCCCACGACCTCGACCCGCTGCACGTCCTCATCGACGTCTCGGGGCTGGGGATCAGCGGCTACCAGGCCTCCGACTGGCTCCGCGCGGAGCAGCGCATCGACATGGGGCTGGTGGACCACCGGCGGGTCGAGGCGACGCTGAGCACTGCGGACGACGACGGGACCGCGCAGCGGCTGCTCCGGGCCCTCGAAGCGCTGGGCCGCGCAGCCGAGGACTTCCCCACTCCGCCGCCGCTCAGCCTCCCGCGGGGGAGCGACTTCCAGCCCGAAATGGCCCTGCAGCCGCGCGATGCCTTCTTCGGCCCCGTTGACTCCGTCCCCATCGCGGACGCCGTGGGGCGGATCGCCGCCGAGCAGGTCACGCCCTATCCGCCGGGGATTCCCGCCCTGCTCCCCGGGGAACGGGTCACCGCCGCCATCCTCGAATACCTCCGCAGCGGCGTGGAAGCCGGAATGAACCTCCCCGATCCCGCCGACCCGGCGTTCAAGACCATCCGCGTGGTGGTCGAGTGAGCGCCGGCGCCGCTGCCCCGGTTGCCGTGGGCGTGGGCCGGTACCCGAGCTTGGCCAGCAGGGAGGAGAGGTGACCGGCGAGGGCGCCCTGCTGCAGGCCCAGCTCCTGGCAGATCTGCACGTTGGTCCTGCCGTGCAGAATCAGGGCCAGGATCGTGTTCTCGAGGGCAGTGGCGCCCAGGACGGCCTCGGCGGCCAGGGCAGACCGGGCTGCGCGTGCCGCATCCGATGAGTGCAGCTCGGCACCCGTGGCCGCTCGCCTGATGGCCTCAGGCAGCCCGGCGGCGCGGGCGCTGTGCAGCACGAACCCCGCGGCACCGGACAGGACCAGGCTGCGCAGGGCCTTGTGCTCCTCGTAGGTCGTCAGGATGACGCACCGGGTCCGCGGGGCTGTCCCGCGCAGCGCCCGGCAGGCCTCGATTGCCGTCCCATCGGGCAAGCGGTTCTCCACGAGCGCCACGTCCGGAGCGAGCTCAGACACCCTCCCGAGCGCGGACGCGATCCGGTCCGCCTCCCCCACGACGTCGAAGCCCTCGTCGCTCAGCAACTCCGACAGCGCCTGCCTGATGAGCGCATGGCCACTGAGGAGGAACACCCGGGCGGCATCGCACCCGGTTCCTGGCCCCGTCATCGGAGGGTTCATTCGACGCCTCCTGCCCGCAACAGTCCGCTGCCTCGCCACTGCGCTGCTGTCTCAACGCCGACCTTTGGGGACCAGAGTCGCTGAATCGGTGCCTCCGGCGCCAGAGCCGAGCGGCCCTAATCCGCGCGTTCCGGGGGGCGTGCTGGCGCTCGCCTCCCGGGCGTGGATGGAGTGCTCCTTTTGAAAAGTGGCATCCGGGGTACCACTTCGACAGATCCGACAGCTGTGCGCTCTGACAGCTGCGTACAAGAGGAGGCAGGAGGCCGTTCGTGGCAAACGCGCGGGAGCGGGCCCGGAAGATGCCGACGCGGCTCGGGTGGCGGGGCTGGCTCAAGGCCCTCGGGCCGGGCCTGGTGACCGGTTCGGCCGACGACGACCCCTCCGGCGTCGCGACCTATGCCCAGGCCGGCGCCCAGTACGGCTACGCGGCGGTATGGACTGCCCCGGTCGTGCTGCCGATGATGATCGCGGTCCAGGAGATGTGCGACCGCACCGCCACCGCCACCGGTGACACGCTCGGGAAGCTCGCCCGGCGCCGGTTCGGCAGGGCGGGGACGATCGTGGTCGGGCTCCTGCTGCTGTGCCTGCTCGTGGCGAACATCGTCAATGTGGGCGCCGACCTCATGGCCGTGGGAAAGGGCATGGAACTGCTCGGGGCCGGCCCGTCCCAGGTCTGGGCCCCCATCGCAGGACTAGGCCTGGGAGTGCTGCTGATGACCGGCTCCTACAAGCTCGTCTCCAAGATCTTCATCTGGCTCTGCCTCGCCCTGTTCGCCTACGTCTTCGTCCTGTTCCTCGCCGGAGTCCAGTGGGGCGAGGTCCTCGCCGGGCTCACCTTCCAACGCCTCGACCTCAGCCTGCAGTTCTGGGGCCTCGTCGCCGCGGTCTTCGGCACCTCGATCTCCCCCTACCTCTTCTTCTGGGAGAGCGGCCAGCGCATCGAGGAGATGCGGGACCGCCCGGAGAAGGGCGGCCGCCCGGCCGCCGACACGGACATCCCCGACTACAAGGCCATCCGGCGCCGCCGCCAGCAGCGCATCGACGTGGTGACCGGAATGACGGTCTCGGTGGTGGTGATGTTCGCGATCATCGTGGGCACCGGCGCCACCATCGGCCGGCACCCCACGGACATCAATTCGGCCGCCGATGCGGCCCAGGCCCTCAAGCCACTCGCCGGGCCCCTCGCCGGGGCGGTGTTCGCGCTCGGGTTCATCGGCACGGGGCTGCTGGGCGTCCCCGTCCTGGCCTCGGCAGCGTGCATCGGTTTCAGCGGCCTGACGGGCAAGAACTGGGGCTTCGACCGCAGCCCCCGCAGGGCACCCCTCTTCTACGGACTGCTCGTCCTAGGGCTCGTCGTCGGGACCCTCCTGTCGGCACTGTTCACGGACGCGATCGCCCTCCTGGTGCTCTCTGCCATGATCAACGCCATCGCTGCCGCGCCGTTCCTGATCGTCGTGCTCCTGATTGCCGGGAACCGGACCATCATGGGCGAACGGGCCAACCGCGCCCTCTCCAACACCGTCGGCTGGGCCACGGCCGTGATCATGGCAGTCGCCGGGGCCATGGCCATCTGGGCCCAGTCCGCGGGCCGCTGACATTCCAGCTGCACCCTCAGCCCGCCGTCGGGGTCTGCTGGCGCTCCTTCTGCCACGGCCACCGGCCCGTGATCTCCAGTTCCAGGGAGAAGCTGAGGAAGGTCCGGATCACCACGATGACCGCCAGCACGGCGACGCTCTGCAGCGTGGGCGTGACCGCAACGGTCCGGATGATGTCCGCGGCGACGAGGAGCTCGAGCCCGAGGAGGATCGAGCGGCCCAGGAGCTGCCGGTAGGACCGGTAGAGGGTCGCGCTGCCGTCCCCACGGCGGCGCAGGGCCAGGGGAATGGAGATCAGCGCCCCGATGACCACCGTTGCCACCCCGGCCAGGTCCACCCATTGGCCCGCGGCCTCGATCGCTGCCTTGAAGTCCATCCACGCTCCTCCTCGTTGGTGGGATGTGCGCCGCTCAGGCCAGGTCTTTGCCCTGACGGCGCGCCCGCTGGTCCTTCAGGATGATGCTCATCTGCCCATCGCCTTCGAGCGCCACGAGCTCCACTTCCTCCAGGCTCGTCATCCCCTGGAGGCGGACCTCCTGCATGATCTCCTCGAAGGTGATGTTCTCGGAGCGCATGGCCCGTCGGTTCAGCTTCCCCTTGCTGTAGAGCATCAGGGGCGGCGGAGAGAGGAACCTCTGTACCAGCGGGAACCGGTAGCCGAGCCAGTCGAGGAACGCCGCCCAGCCGACGATGACCGCGACGAGGAGCAGCCCATCTGGGAGCGAGGTGTACTGCCCGGCCATCGCGTTCTGGGCCGCGTCCGCGATGAGGACGATCACCAGCAGGTCGGTGACCCCTACCCCGCCCCTCTGACGCCGGAGCACCAGCCGCAGGAGGATGTAGAGGCAGAGGTAGACCAGACTGCCACGGAGGAAGATCTCCAGCAGTGCGGTGTGCGGGACGAGGAGGTCCTTCCAGTCCACATCCGTGAGCCAAGCCATGTCCGTCTAGTCCCATCGCGCGCCGAGTGTCTCCTGGTCGGTCAGTCCGATCCTTCGCTGATCCGCCCGTACGCCGTCGCCTCGTCGATGACGGCCTGGACGCCGTCCGGGATGGACCGGATCCGCACCCCGTGGCGCCCTTCCGCCGCGGACTGCTCCATCACCGGCCGAACGGCCTCGACGACCGCAGGATCCTTCCCGTCCAGGTACCGCGCGTACCTCCTCGGCAGATCGGCCATGGGCTCCCCCTCGTGTCAGCCAGTTGATATGGACCACGTCCCTTGCTGGTTTCCCTACCCATCCGCGGCGCTACCGAACAGAAACGGCGGGGCCGGCCCGGAGGGTGGCCCGCCCCGGGCTACCCTGCCGCACCGAAGAGGGAATCGAGGTGCTCCGCTCCACGTACGTCTTCGAAGGCCCTGCGATCGAAGCGGGCGCCCTTCCTCAGGACGCTGATCTCCCCGGTGGGCTCGAGGACCACGCAGGCGACGTCGGCCGGGTCCGCGATACGAGCGCGTGCATGAGGAACGCGTCACGAGGGCCAGGGCGCCCCCCTGCCAGGTCGGGAGTGTAGCCGAGGGCAGCACGCCCCACCACGGACCCGGCGGCGACCGCACTGGCCAGACCGTAGCTCGAGACCCTGGCTCCACATCGTCGTCCTCCTTCTGGCGACGGGCAGTCCCACGCGGGGCGCCCCTCGCAGTAGCTACCCGCATCCGCTCAGGGGACACGAGCGCGTGGGCCACCCGTGCGGCGCGCGATGCCGGAAGCCCCTAGCGGAAGGTCCCGGACCGGCCTAGCCTCGGCGGCATCGTCCTCGTGCTCGCCCCAGCGACCGGACCTGCTGCCCGCGGGCAGGGCCGCGAGGACGCAGCGCGGCACGTCAAGGATCCCGGCGGAAGGAACAGTTCCATGAGCGAGTACAGGATCGTGGTCGGGGTGGACGGTTCCCCCGCCTCGGGGAAGGCACTCGAGTGGGCGATCGAGGAGGCCCGGCTCCGCGGGGGAAGCCTTCGCGTCATCACGGCATGGCACTATCCGGTCCTCGGCGACGCCGCCGGCGCCGCCCCTGACGCAGAGGTGTTCCGGCAGAGCGCGGCGGATGACCAGGCCGCGCTGCTCTCGGCGGCAGGCGGCGAGGGCAGCGGGCTCCGCGGGGAGGTGATCGAGGGCAGCGCGGTCACGGTCCTCCTCGACGCGGCGCGGGAGGCGGACCTGCTGGTCGTCGGGTCACGCGGCCACGGCGGCTTCGCCGGGCTGCTGCTGGGCTCGGTGTCGGCGCAGCTCGTCCACCACGCTCCGTGTCCGGTGCTCGTGGTTCGGGAGAAGGAGGGCGGGCGCGGGGCCCGGTCCTGAGCGCGTGGTGCGGACGCAGCACGGCCGCGGGCCGACGGCGGGTGGCGCCGTCGGCCCGCGGCCGTGGTCAGGGTGCTTCGGGGCTCAGCGTCCGAAGATGCGGGAGAAGAACGCCGAGACGGCGCTGGGCTCGTTCTCGTGGCCCTGGCAGCGCTGGGAGTTCGGGACTCCGCGCATCACCTGCTGGACGTGCTGGCCGCAGCCGGCCCAGGTGACTTTTCCGCATTTCCTGCAGGTGACCTGACGGCACATGGGGTGTTCTCCTTCTCTAGGGTTCCTGCCGTAGCAGGGGGACTACTTGGTGATGGCCTGGATGGCGACATAGACGGCCACGAGCAGGACCAGGCCCGCGAAGCCGCGCTTGAGGACGTGCTCCGGCAGCCTCCGGCCGAAGCGGCCGGCCACGAGCGAGGCGGCCATGGCGGCGACGGCGAAGGCGCCGATCACCGCCCAGTCGAAGTGCATCTCGCCGAGGTGGGCGGCGAGGCCCGCGAGCGAGTTGATGACGATGATGACGAGCGAGGTGCCCACGGTCATCGCCATGGGGAGCCCGAGCACGAGGGCCAGGGCGGGGACGATGAGGAAGCCGCCGCCCACCCCGAGGAGCCCCGTGAGGAACCCCACCACGGCGCCGGTCGCGATCGCCTTGGGCAGGCAGGACCGCCAGTTCACCCCGCCCGTGGGAAGTGCGCAGGATCCGCCCACGGCCTCGGTCTTGCGGAGCATCCTCAGGCCCGCCACGATCATGATCACGGAGAACGCGAGCAGGAGGACCTTCTGGTCCATGATCCGGTTCACGGCCGCGCCGAGGTAGGCGGTGGCGGTGCCGGCTGCCCCGATGATCAGGGCCAGCCGCCAGTTGACGCCGCGGCGGACCCTCGGCAGGACGGCTACGGCGGAGGACGCGCCGACCACCACGAGGGAGCCGGGGATCGCGGCCGCGAGCGGCACGCCGACCCCGTACACGAGGGCGGGCACGGCGAGGATCGACCCGCCGCCGCCGACGAGCCCGAGGAGCCCGCCGACGACGGCGCCGAACGCGAGCGCGGTCAGGATCACCGGCTGTCTCCGAGCCGCTGGAGCGCCTGGTGTGCCGTGGGCTCGCTCGCGGAGCGGTTCCACGGCATCTTCGAGAGCATCGCGCCCATCGCGCAGCTGTTGGTTGCCGCGGAGAAGGTGAGGCCGGCGCCGATGCCGCCGGCCACGAGCCGGAGCTTGGGCGAGACGAACCGGCCGCCGAGGATGCTGGCCAGCACGAGCGAGCCGGCGGTCATCCGCACCTGCCGCTCGAGCGCCCACGTCTGGGTTCCGCGGACGACGTCGCCTCCGGCCGCGGCGAAGGCCGGGACACCGCCCTCGAGGACGCTGGCTCCGGAGAGGCCGACGGCGGCGAGCCGCTTGCGGGCCTGCTCGGCCCGTGCCCCGGACTGGCAGACCAGGACGACGCGCGTGCCCATCCGGCTGGCGAACTCCTCGGTGTGCTCGCTCAGGAGGGGCAGCGGCACGTGGTAGGAGCCCCGGATGTGGAGCGAGTCGAACTCGGCGCCGCTGCGGACGTCCACGACCATGAGGTCGTCATGGCGGGCGGCCCACTCCTTCAGGGTGGCGGGTGCGACGGTGGCGGGCATGGCGGTGGTGCTGTCGGTCATGTCTACTTTCGTTCTGGTGTGCTGGGCGCCTCGGCTCGAGGCGGTGTGCCGGGGGGGTGGATCAGGTGGTGGGCAGGCCGGCCGACTGCCAGGCGAGCATGCCGCCGACCATCGTCTGCGCGGAGTAGCCGGCTGCTGTGAGCTGGTCGGCCGCGGCGGCGCTGCGCCGGCCGCTGCGGCAGACGGCGATCACGGGCCGGGAGCGGTCGAGCTCGTCCAGGCGCGCGCCCAGGTCGCCGAGCGGGATGTGCCGGGCGCCCGGGATCATGCCGTCGGCGAGCTCTGCTGCCTCGCGCACGTCGAGGATCTGGGTGTCGCCGTCGAGCTTCTCGGCGGTCTGCTGGGGGGTGATGTCCATGGGTCTGTCCTCTCGAAGGGGAAGGTGTGTGTCAGCGGCAGGGTTGGGAGGCCGCGCGCGGGGCGCGGAGGGTCAGTGCGTAGAGGCCGAACGCCGCGAAGACCGCGACGAGCCCCACGCCGACGAGCCCGGTGTCCAGGCCGGCCAGCACGGCCAGCGGCCCGCTGTGGACCTCGAGCAGCTGCGCGGCGACCGAGGCGATGCCGGCGGCGCCGACCACGAAGGCGACTGCGACGGACACTGCCGTCACGGCCAGGTTGTAGGCGGCCTTGCGGACCGCGTCCCCCGCCGCCCAGCGGTAGATCCGGCTCATGGCGATGCCGTCGGCGCTGTCGAAGAGCGTCATGCCGGCGGTGAAGAGCAGCGGCAGGGCCAGGGCCGCAGCCGGCGGCACGCCGGGGCCGAGGGAGCCCGCCGCGAGCAGCCCCACCGAGGCCGCGGTGTCCAGTCCGAGGCCGAACAGCAGCCCGGTCGGGTACATCTTCCACGGGGCGTCCACAAGGCGGGCCAGCGGGCCCAGGACGCGGAAGACGACGCCGCGGGAGTCGAGCTGGCGCTCCAGCTCGGCGGCGTCCACCGCCCCGCGGCGCGCCCTGCGCAGGAGTGCACCCAGACCCCGGAGGGCGGGGATGTTGAGCGCGCCTGCCAGGAGCAGGAATCCCCCGGAGACGGCCGCGCCCCACAGCGAGGCGCCCTGGCGCAGCGGGGACCCCTCGTCGGAGAGCCCGTCGGAGAAGGCACCGACCCCGGCCAGGACGAGCGCCACGACGCCGACGACGACCGTCGAATGGCCCAGCGCGAACCAGAAGCCGGCCGAGACGGGAGCCCGTCCCGAAGCGACCAGACGCCGGGTGGCGTTGTCGATCGCGGCGATGTGGTCGGCGTCGAACGCGTGCCGGATCCCGAGCGCGTAGGCGCCCGCCCCGAGCCCTGCAACGAGGGCCGCGCTGCCGCCCCCGCTCCGGAGGGCGGGCAGCGCGATCGCGGCGAGGAGCCCCCACCCGGCCACGTGCAGGGCGAGGACTGCCAGGCCCATCCGGGCCAGAGGCGCCCGGTGCCCGCTCGTGCGCTGTGCAGGAGTCGGCATGGTCTTCCTCTCGGTTCTCGTCCTCGCGGTCAGGGGGCTAGGCCGCGACGGGGAGGCCCGCGGCGGCCGCTCGGTCGAAGGCGTCGTCGATCTGGACGACATCGTGGCCGGCGCGCTCGAGCAGGCTGGCCGCCACGCCGGAGCGGTAGCCCGAGCCGCAGTGGACCCAGAGGCGCCCGGACGGGACCTCGTCGAGGCGGGTGAGGAGCTCGTGCAGCGGGATGTTGACGGCGCCCTCGATGCGGGAAGCCTTGTGCTCGTCGGCGCGGCGTACGTCGAGGATCACCTCGTCCGGCTGGCGCTCGGCCAGCATGCCCTCCCAGTCCACGCGGGGGTACGAGGACACCGCCGCGTCCGGGGCGAGGGCCCGCGGGTCCTCGCCGAGGGCCGCGTCCGGGGAGTCGATGCCGATCCTGGACAGGTCGCGGATGGCGTTCTCCACGTCCTCGCGGGAGCCCACGAGGGTGAGCTTCCTGTCGTAGGGGAAGAGCCAGCCGAGGTAGGTGCTGAAGCTGCCGCCCGTGCCGTACTCGAAGCTGATGGTGCCCTTGAGGTGCTCGGAGGCGTAGGCGACCCGGTTGCGCAGGTCGACCACCCACTCGCCGGCCTCCAGCCGCGCGCGCAGTTCCTCGGGATCGAGGGACTCGGGCACGCTCAGGTCCGGCTCGCCCGGCCCGGCGGAGTTGCCGGGGCCCATGTGCACGTAGTAGCTGGGGTAGGCGGTCAGATTGGCAATGAGGTCGCTGACGAAGTGCTCCTCGTCGGAGTCCGTGTAGACGTGGTTGGTCTGGAACTGCTCGCCGAGGGTCGAACCGCCGGCCCCGGTCGCCGGACCGGAGGAGCAGAACGAGCCGAAGCCATGCGTCGGGTACAGCTCAGCCTTGGCATCCGCCTCGTCGGCCAGGCGCCGGGCGGACGCGTACTGGTCGTGCGTCAGCCCCACCATGTGCTCGCGGCCCAGGAGGTCCGTCCGGCCCACCGAGCCGTAGAGGACGCTGCCGCCCGAGAAGACGGCCTGCTGGTCGCCGTGCGAGACGACGAAGGAGAGGTGGTTGTGGGTGTGGCCCGGGGTCGCCACGGCCTTGACCGTCAGCTCGCCGACCGCGACCGTCTCGCCATCCGCGATGGGGGTGCGCTCGAAGGAGACCTCGTCGGCGGCGTTCACCAGGTAGGCGACGCCGTGCTTGCGCGCGTAGACCAGTCCGCCCGTGAGGTAGTCGTTGTGCATGTGGGTCTCGGCAACGTGCGTGACCTCGACGCCGGCCTCGGCGGCGGCGGCCTCGACGCGGTCGATGTCCCGCTGGGCGTCGATCACGAGGGCGCTCTTGCCGTCGTGCACGAGGTAGCTGCGGTCGCCGAGCTGCGGGGTGTCGATGACGATGACGTCCATGGTTCGTTCCTCCCTGAAGTCCGTGGGGCCGTTTCCGGCCTATACCCAAAATACCTAGGGGGGTATTTCGAAGTCAAACGGCACGCGGGTGGAGTGAGGTGATCCTGCTGCCCAGCCGGGCGCCGATGACTGGTGCAGCTCAGGCAAGGGTGAGGAACAGCCGGCGCAGCTCCTCCATGCTCAGGGCGGTGCCGTCCGGGCTACCCGGGGTCCTCGCGCACTCGCGCATCGCCCCGGAGATCAGCTCGAAGCCGGCCTTGTCCAGGGCGCCGCGCACCGCGGCGAGCTGCGTGACGACGGCCCGGCAGTTCGCCCCCGACTCGACCGCGTCGATGACGGCCCGGAGCTGCCCATGGGCACGCTTGAGCCGGTTAGCGAGCCGATGCAGCTCGACGGACTGGGGCAGATCCTGCGCAGCAGGCCCGTCGACCGAGACGCCCTTCATGGTGGTTCCCCTTCCCGTGCGGCGCCGGACAGCCCGGCGCCTTTCACAGGATAATACCCAGTGGGGTATCCTGACCAACCTCTCGGACAGCGGTCAGTGCGAGCCCGGCTTGATCAGGCTCTGCGGTGGAGCATCGAAGTCGCCGTGGTCGTAGAACCCGAGGACCTTCTTCATGTAGACCGCCCACTGGGGGCCGGCGATGTACGCCCCGTCGACGACGGGGTAGTACTTGCCGTTGACCGTCACGTTCCGCCCGAGGCGGGCGGCGCTTCCGTTGAAGGGGTCGCCGAAGAACGACGCCGTCGCGAGGCCCTTGGTGTAGCCGACAACCCAGGTCTGGTTGTTGTACTGGTTGGTACCGGTCTTCGCCGCGTCCGGGACGCCGAGCTTCTGGGGGATCAGTAGCCCTGAGCCCTTCTTGATGACGTCCTGGAGCACGTTGGTGGCCGCCTTCGCGGCGTCGGGCTTCAGCGCGCCGGGCTGGCAGGACGGGTCCCGGCCGCCGATCCTGGTGCCCTTGGCGTCGTCGACCTCGGTGACGGACAGCGGCGCGCAGTAGGTGCCGTCCGCAGCGAAGGTCGCGAACGCGTCCGCCATCGTCAGGGGCGCGACATTGGAGGCCCCCAGGATGTTGCCGAGCGTGGACAGGTCCAGCTTCTTCCCGCCGCCCGCACCGTCGTGCAGGCCCATGGCGTCCGCCGCGCGCTGGATGTCGCAGAAGTCGTCAAGCGCCGCGGCGGAGGCGAAGGTGGCGGTGTTGATCGACTGGTAGATGCCCTCGCGGACGGTCATGGGGCGGTACCAGCCGGGCTCGTCGTTCTGGAGGTCGACCGACCCGGGCACCGCGGAATCGAAGGATCCGCTCACGTGCCCGCAGGTGGTCTTCCACGGGTACCCTGGCGGGTACCGGCGCTGGGCCGCATTGACGATCTGGTCCGTGGGCTTGCCCTCGTCGAGCCATGCCGCGAGCGTGGCGGGCTTCATGGTCGAGCCCGGCTGCATCCCGCCCACGCCCCCGAGCGGGCCGCCGGAGGGGTCCGTGCGGTCCACGTTGAAGTTGTAGGCCGTGACGAATCCGGTGCCCTGGCCGGCGAGCACCCGCGAATTCTGCGCCATGGCCAAGACCTTGCCGGTGCCCGGCTGCACGGTGACGAGGGAGGCCCCCCACTTGTCCGGGTTCGCCCCCGCGGTCGCATCAGCCTGGGCCTGCGCCGGCCCCTGCAGGCGGGGATCGAGGGTGGTCCGGATCGTGAGGCCCCCGCGCTCGACCTTCTGCCTGCGGTCCTCGGCGGTGGCGCCGTAGGCGGGGTCATTGAGGACCTGATGGAGCACGTAGTCGCAGAAGTAGGGGGCCTGCGCCGCGTAGGCACAACCCTGCTGCGGCGGGCTCAGCTTGAGCTTCAAGGGCGCCTTGACTGCGGAGTCGTGCTGGGCCTTGTCTATGTACCCATGCTGGAGCATCGCGTCGAGGACGAGGTTCCGCCTGCCCGCGGCCCGGTCCGGGTAGGCCACCGGGTCGTAGTACCCGGGACCGTTCACCAGCCCGGCGAGAAGGGCCGACTGGGGCAGGGTGAGGTCCTTGGCGTCCTCGGAGAAGAAGTACCGGCTGGCAGCCTGGACGCCGTAGGCGCTGCTGCTGAAGGAGACGATGTTCAGGTAGCCCTGGAGGATTTTGTCCTTCGATTCCTTCTTCTCCAGCGAGATGGCGAGCTTCATCTCGCGCAGCTTGTCGCCCACGCCCTTCTGGCCGTTCAGGACGACGTCGGAACCCTGGCCCTGCGCCACGAGGTCTTCGTTGAGCACGTTCGTGACGTACTGCTGTGTGAGCGTCGACGCTCCCTGATGGCCTCCCCCGACGTCGCTCGCCAACGCGCGCAGGATCCCCATCGGGTCGATCCCGCCGTGCTGGTAGAACCGGTAGTCCTCGATGGCGACGATCGCGTCGCGCATGCTCTGCGAGACCTGGTCGAGGGGCACACTGGTGCGGTTCTCGCTGAAGACGTTGCCGATCAGGGAGCCGTCCGCGGCAAGGATCCTCGTCACCTGCGCCGGCGGTGTGACCTCGAGTTCGCTCGGAAGGCTGTCGAAGAACTGAACCGATCCCTCCGCCGCCCCGCCTGCGAGAGCCACGGCGGGCGACATCAGGCCGGCAGTCAGGACTCCGCAGAGGAGGCTCACCGCCAGGAAGGACAGGATCCTCCCCACGCCGATCGAGGTGGAGCGGAGCACTTTCCTGCCAGAAGCCATGGGCGCCATGCTAGCGGCGTCTCATGGGAGCAACGCTGTGTGTCTTCCCGGCCGTGGCGGGGTGCCGTGGTCGGGCGGGCTGCCCCGCTGTGTGGGGTCCAGCGCTCCCGGTCGGGTCCTCGGGTGCCTGTCGGCCGCGGGTGATGGCTGTTGGGGTGTCAGGCGGCCATCTTGCGGCGCATGCGGTCCAGGAGCCGGCGCAGCAGGCGCGAGACCTGCATCTGGGACACCCCCAGCTCCGCGGCGATCTCCGACTGGCTCATCTCCTCCACGAACCGGAGCCGCACCAGCCGCCGCTCCTGCTCGCTCGCCCCCTCCAGCGCGCACGCGACCATCTGCCGCAGCTCCACCTGCTCGAACCCCGCATCGACCACCGGCACCAGATGCGCCGTCCGCTCCCCCTCCGCATCCGAGGACGCATCCAGCGGCTCGATCGCCACCGCCGTCATCGCCGACTCCACCGACCGCGCCTCCGCGACCTGCTCGGCCGTGGCGCCGGTCGCCTCGGCCAGCTCTCCCAGCGACGGCTCCCGGCCCAGCTCCTGCACCAGCCGCCCCCGGGCCTCCTTCACCCCCAGCCGCAGCTCCTGCAGCGACCGCGGCGGACGCACCACCCACGACTGGTCCCGCAGGTACCGCTTGATCGTCCCCGAGATCGTCGGCACCGCGAACTGCACGAACCCGTGCCCGGCACCCTCCCGGTACCGCTGCGCCGCCATCACCAGCCCCAGCCGCGCCACCTGCCGCAGATCCTCGAAATCATGCCCCGGCACCCGGAACCGACGCGCCAAAGCATCCGCCAGCCCCAGATGCTCCACCACCAGAGCCCCCGCCCTGGCATCCACGGCGGCACCCGCAGCAGAACCGGCACCGCCAGCAGAAGCGCCGGCGGCAGCACCGCCGTCGGCCTCCACACCAGGCTCCCCGGCGACGACCGCCAACCGGCTCTCCCGCTCCATCACAGCTGACTCGCCCACAGCGACCTACCCTCTCTCACCGCCCCACGGCGGCTCCCGATGATGATGCTGGCTACCTCGAAGTCCTTACGAGACAGACCTGTCTGTTCCGTCTGAGACGTATATATATGAGACAGACCAGTCTGTCTACCGTGCTACGATCCTGATCATGGTCGGTCCTACTGACGGCCGGGCCCCCGAGGCCGCGGCACGCAAACCTGCCCGAGAACGGATCCTTGAGACCGCCTACGGGCTCTTCGCCAGACGCGGCATACGAGACGTCGGCGTCGACGAGATCATCGCCCATTCCGGGGTCGCCAAGGCGACGTTCTACCGGCACTTCCCCTCGAAGGAAGCCCTCGTGCTCGCCTACATGGACCGCTGGTACCAAGTGCGCGAAGACGCGATCGAGGAGGCCATCGCCCACGCGCACAATCCCGACGACGCGATCCTGGCGGCGTTCACGGTGCTGGACGACTGGTTCAGCCGAGGCGCGGCCGAGGTCAACACGTTCCTCCACGTGGTGATCGAGTTCGGGCCGGGCCACCTTGTCGGCCGGGCGGCGATGAGGCACCTTACCGACATCCGCGAGCGCCTGTGCGCCCTCGCAGAGGCGGCGGGGCTCGAGGATCCGGTGGGCTTCGCCTGGTCCTTCCACATCCTCACCAAGGGCGCGATGGTCGCCTCCATCGAAGGGGACCAGCGGGCCGCGGCCCGCGCCCGCAAACTGGCACGGGCCCTCATCGACCTGCACCGGCCGGCCGCCCCCGGCCGTCGTGCACAGGCCCGTGAGGACGACAAGCGCCAGATCGAGCTCCGCCGTCGCGAGAAGGCGAACCAGAACTAGGCTCCGCCCCGGGCCGGCCCTGCCGTTCCCCGGCTCTCTGTCCTGCACCCGACCCCCTGCGCCCAGGCCCCCGGCCTGGGCGCAGTTTCGGTTGCCACGGCGCCGGGAAACCTACTGTCCACGATGTCAGGAAGTTGGCAGTGGGAGGGGGCGGGCATGCATCTACCGGTCGCAGTCGCGGCAATGGGTCTGGGGCTCGCCGCCCCGCGGCGCCCCCGGCAGTCCTCGAGGGCGCGCATCCTCTCGGCCGCCCAGGGCCTCTTCGCGACCCGGGGCATCCGGGCTGTCGGGGTGGACGAGCTGATCGCCCGGTCAGGGGTGGCGAAGTCCACGTTCTACCGGCAGTTCCGGAGCAAGGACAAGCTGATCATGGCCTGCCTCGAGGCCTGGGGCCGCGCGCGCGCGGGGCTGGTGCGGACAGCCAGGGACAGCCACGGCAGCGGGCGGGAGGGCCTGCTCGGAGTGTTCGACGACCTCGACGACCTGATCCTCCGCGGGGATCCGCCGGGCCCCCTCGAGCGGGTGATCGTGGAGATGGGTGCCGAGCACCCCCTCAGCCTGGCGGCCGCGGAGCAGCTCGACCCGAGCCTGGCCCACCTCGAGGAGTTCGCGGCGGAGGCCGGGGTCGAGGACCCCGGTTCGGTGGCGCGCACCCTGCAGACCCTGATCTGCGGCACCTTCGTGGCGGCCGCGGAGGGCGACCAGCATGCCGCGGCCCGCGCCAAGGACCTCGCGGCTGCGGTGCTGCAGCCCTCGCCCGACGGCGAACTTGCGGCCAGCAGCCCGGACCCGCCGGGACTCTGACGGCCCGGGCGCCTCACTCCTCGGGGCCCCTGTCCCCCGGACGCCCCGGACCCTCAACGACCCCTGCCCTCAGCGTTTCGGGGCCGGCCACGGGACGGCCGGAGCCGCCGCGGGCCGCAGCCGCGCGACCGCCTCCCGCACCGCAGGGGCGAGCGCACCGGCGCCGAACGGGCCCGACTCGGCCGCGACGCGGCCGGCCATCCCGTGGACGAACGCCGCAAGCGCCGCCGCCTCCACCGGCCGCAGCCCTTGGGCGGTTGCCAGCAGCGCTCCGAGGATCCCGGTGAGCGTGTCCCCGCTGCCGGCGGTGGCGAGGTAGGGGTGGCCCTCCCCCTGCACCAACGCGGCGCCGTCGGGCGCCGCGCAGACGGTGGCCGGGCCCTTCAGCAGCACCGTCACGGCCAGCCGGCCCGCAGCCTCGCGGGCCCACCGCACCGGCTGCGCCTCGATCGCCTCTCGCGACGGACCACCGAGGAGCCGCTCGAGCTCCCCCGCGTGCGGGGTGACCACCACATGCTCTCCGGCCACCCGGCCCAGAAGCTCCGGCAGCACGTCGAGGGCGGAGGCGTCCACCACCGTGGGCAGCCCGGACTCGAGGGCCACGGCGAGCGCGCGGCGCTGCGCGGCGTCGTCCGCGATGCCGGGGCCGGCCGCCCAGGCCTGCACCCGCCCCGACGGCTCCGAGGAGCCCACCACCTCCGGGTGGGCCGAGAGCACGAGCCGGCGCACGGCGTCGGGCGCAACGATCCGGACCATGCCGACGCCCGTGGCGAGCGCACCAGCCGTGGCGAGCACCGCGGCGCCCGGGTACGGCTCCGAGCCCGCCACGAGGCCCAGCACGCCGCGGGAGTACTTGTGCCAGTCGTCGCGCGGCGCCGGGAGCAGCGAGGCCGCCGCCGCGACGTCGAGGGAGCGCACGTCCGGGTCCGGCAGGTGCGGCCCGAGGCCGATGTCCACGACCTCCACCCGCCCGGCCAGCGCCCTGCCGCGGCCCGCGAGGAGTCCGGCCTTGAGCGCCCCGAAGGTCACGGTGAGGTCGGCCCGCCACACGCCGGGGCCGGCCGCGCCGGTGTCCGCGTCGAGGCCGGAGGGGAGGTCGCAGGCCACCACGAGCGCGTCCGGGCGCGGGAACGGGGGCGCGTACTCGCCCGAGAAGCCGGTGCCGAGCACCGCGTCGACCACGAGGTCCGCGGCCTCGAGCCGTTCCGTGGTGCGGCCGCCGGCGCGGGCGAACGCTTCGAGCCCGGCCGGGTGCGCCCGACCGCCTGTGAGCACCGCGGTGGTCCGCGCCCCGCGGCGTGCCAGCTCGGCGAGGGCGAACAGCGCGTCGCCGCCGTTGTTGCCCTTCCCCACGAGCGCCGCCACCCGGGCTCCTGCCACCCTGCCGCCCTCCCGCTGGATCAGGCGGACGACGGCGAGCGCGAGCCCGTGCGCGGCCCGCGCCATGAGCTCGGGGCCGCGGCCAGCCTTGAGGAGCGGCGTCTCCGCCGCGCGGACCTGGGTTCCGGTGAAGGCCTCGGTCATGGGGCGATTGTAATGAGACAAAGTGGGAGTGGCGGTCCACTCATGTGAATGTAGAATTGACGAGGTGTTACTGCTTTCACTCTAGTAACGCAAGTCACGACACGCCCTGTTCACGCGGGGCAAATCAATGGGGGGCATTGATGGGGGAATTTCTGGACCGCAGGGCTCGGGTCTCTGCAGTCGTCGCGGCGGCCGTCATCCTGGCCTCGGCAGTGGCAGCAGCCCTGTCCGAGGAGACCGGCATCGTCGTCTGGGCTGCCAGCGGGGTCCTCGGCCTCGTCTACGGATTCTCCGTGGTGTGGTCCGTCAGGCGGTCCTCTCGGGCACGCGCCGCCACCCCCGCAGTCGCCCCCACCGCGGCCGTCGCCGTCGACGCCTCGGCGCAGGCCGTCGCCGCCGCGGAGCAGGTGCTCGCCGAGGCGGTCTCGGACGCAGCCCCTTCGGCTCCCACGCAGCCAGCACCCGCCCCCGGCAGCCGCCTCGCCGGCGGCTTCCCGACCTCGGCGGGCCACTCGGGCGTCGTCGCCCAGCCGGCCTCGGCCTGAGGCTTCCCTCCGGGCCGCGAGGTCAGCGCTCGGCGACGACCATCGCGGTGGCGATCCCGCCGTCGTGGCTCATGCTCAGGTGCCAGGACCGCACCCCGCGCTCCTCGGCGACGGCCAGCACGGTGCCCTTGACCTGGATCTCGGGGCCGGCCGGGCCCAGGCCGATCCAGCAGTCCTGCCAGTTCATGCCCGCCGGGGCGCCGAGGACCTTGGCCACCGCCTCCTTCGCGGCGAACCGCGCGGCCAGGGAGCGCACGTGCAGCTCGCGCTCTGCGGGGACGAACAGCCGGTCCCGCAGGCCCGGGGTCCGCTCGAGCTGACGCTCGAACCGTGCGATGTCCACAACGTCCACGCCGATGCCGATGATAGCCATGCGGCTACTCTAACGGGGCCGCGCCGCTGACCATGACGCAGTTCCGCCCGGCCGACTTCGCGCCGTACAGGGCCGTGTCCGCGCTCGCGATGAGCGCGCCGAGGTCGTCCCCGTGTACCAGGCTGTCCGCCACCCCGAAGCTCGCGGTGGGCACGGTGTGCCCGTCGAGGAGGATGCGCTGGGCCGAGAGGACGAACTGGATGCGCTCGGCGACCGCCACGCCGTCGGCAGCGGAGGAGTCGGCGAGCGCCATGATGAACTCCTCGCCCCCGAACCGGCCCACGAGGTCCCGCGAGCGCACCGACTGCCGGCAGGCCACGCCGAAGGCGCGGATCACCTCGTCCCCGGTGAGATGGCCGAAGTCGTCGTTGATCGACTTGAACTTGTCCAGGTCCGCCATGATCACGGTGACCACGGTGCCCTGCTCGTGCGCCCTGCTGAGCATCTCGCCCGCCCGGCGCATGAACTCGGTGCGGTTCAGCAGGCCGGTGAGGGCATCCTTCGTGGCGAGCTGCTGGAAGTGCGCCGTGCGGGTAGCGCTCGTGAGCGCGGCCAGGCTCGTCGCGGCCGCCACGATGAGCACGATCGCCGCGAGCAGCGAGAAGCCCTGGCCGAACACCGCCCGGAAGGCGGGGCTGTTGCCGCCCAGGGCCGCGAGGGCGAGGGCGCGCACCAGGTCGTACACCCCCGTGATCACGGCGATCACCGCAAAGTTCCGCGCCGTCCGCCACGGCACCGTGCGCTGGCGCCGCAGCTCGACGAAGATCGCTGCGCAGAACCCGCCGGAGAGCAGCAGGAGCACCACGGCTCCCCACTGATAGGGATCGATGAAGCGGGCAGCGAATCCCACGAACCCGGCGGCGAGCACTCCGAGAACGAGGTACACGGCGGGGGTGTCCGGGTCACGGAGCCGACGCACGCCGGCCCACATCGAGGCCACGCCCACCACCATGAGGCCCTGGCCGACGAGGCTGACGATCGCCACGCCCCCGTCATTGAGGATGCCGGCGGCGCACAGCGTCGCGAGCGCGAGGCACCACCAGCGGGCGGGACCCGTGGGATTCGCGCGGTAGGCGTCGAAGTAGAACAGCACGAGCACGCACAGCGAGACGACCGCCATCACGACGGTGAGCGTGCCCAGGTCCAGAGCGCCCCCCACAGTGTTCCTCCCCGGGCCCGTCAGCGGGCACCTCCCGTGGGCCCAGCGTACCGGCCGCCGGGCAGGCCCCGGGGTATGCTCCCAACGTGGCGCCGCCGTGGCGCCAGTGCGGCAGAGAGGAGCGGCGTGGATCCCCAGCAGAGCCCCCAGGGGACCGACTCGGGCATCAGCTCGCTCTCCTTCGATGACGCCGGCGTGCTCCGCCTCGTGTGGGAGCGCGGCGTGGACATCGACGCGCCCCAGGCCGAGGCCGCCATGGCCCACGTCAACGCCGCCGCCGGCCAGGACCGCGTCCCGCTCCTGATCGACATGGCCACCACCTCCTCCGTGAGCCGCTCGGCCCGGGCCGTGTTCGCACGCCCCTGCGCAGCGGCCGCGATCGCCCTCCTCGGCGCCTCCGCCGTGGACCGCGTGCTCGCCAACTTCTTCCTCGGCGTCTACAAGGCGCCCTGCCCCACCAAGTTCTTCACCGACGAGGCCCGCGCCGTCGCCTGGCTCGCGGAGGCCGCCGATGGCAGCTGAGCCGACGGATGACAGGCTCGAGAAGCTCATCGACCTGATCGTGCGGCTCTCGGCCGGAGACCTCTCCCAGCGGATGGAGACCTCCCCCGCGCGCGACTCGATCGACGCCGTCACGACGGGCATCAACCTCCTCGCCGAGGAGCTCGAGACCCTCTACGACCAGCTCGAGGCGCGCATCGCCCACCGCACCGAGCTGCTCGAGCGCGCCCAGAACGAGCTGCGCCGCCTCGTCGACACCGACGAGCTGACGGGCCTCGCGAGCCGCCGGCTCGTGCGCGAGCGGATCGACGCCGGCCTGCAGACGGCCGACGACGGCGGGCTGGCCGCCGTCGTGATCCTCGCCCTGCGCGGGTTCCGCCTCATCAACGACACCTTCGGCCACTCGGCGGGCGACGCCGTGCTCGTCGAAGTGGCTCAGCGGCTCCGGGCCGCGATGGGCGATGCCGGGAGCGGCGGCCACCTCGTGGGCCGGCTCGGCGGCGACGAGTTCGCGGTGCTCGTGACCGGGCAGGACCCCGAAGGCGTGCTCTGGACCGCGCGGACCGTCCTGGACACGCTCAGGCAGCGGGTCGTGGTCAACGGCATCCAGATCAGCCTGCGCGGCAACGTCGGCATCCGGTACGCCGAGCGGCAGCTGGCGGTCGAGGAGATGCTCCGCGACGCCGACGCCGCGCTCGAGGCCAGCAAGGCCAAGGGCCACGGCAGCATCAGCGTGTTCAACCCCGCCATGCACGAGGTCGTCGCCCAGCGCGTCCGCGTCGCGTCAGAGCTGCGGGCTGCGTTCCCCAAGGGCGAGATCGAGGTCTTCTACCAGCCGATCATCGGGCTCGCCGACGCCACGCTTGCCGGCGCCGAGGCGCTCGTGCGCTGGCGCCACCCCGTCCGGGGCCTGCTGCCCCCGTCCACGTTCCTCGACATCGCCGAGGACGCCGGGCTCATGGTCGAGCTCGGCCGGTGCGTCCTGACCCAGGTGGTCGAGACGGCCGGCGAGTGGGCCCACGACCCCGGCCTGCCCGAGCACTTCAGCCTGCACGTGAACATCTCCCCCGCCGAGCTCGCCCACGGCGACCTCACCGCCCACATCCGCAGGCTGCTGGACGACGCCGGGCTGCCCGGGCCGCGCCTGACCGTGGAGATCACCGAGTCGGCCATCATGACCGGCGGCCCCGACAGCCGGCAGACCCTCCGCTCCCTCGGGGAACTCGGGGTCCCCATCGAGATCGACGACTTCGGCACCGGCTACTCCTCCATCAGCTACCTCCGGACCCTCCCCGCGGTCCGGGCCAAGATCGACAAGTCGCTCGTCGACACCATCGCCAGCGACCCGACCCAGGTCGCGTTCGTCGACGCCATCGTGCGGCTCATCCACGCCGCCGGGCTGACCGTGGTGGCCGAGGGCATCGAGGACGAGGCCCAGGCCGGGCTCCTGCGCGAGCTGGGCTGCGAGTACGGCCAGGGCTACCTGTTCGCCCGGCCCATGCCGGCCGCCGAGCTGGGCCGGCTCCTGCGGGCCGTGCAGGAAGGAGACCAGCATGCCGCTCGGTGACAGCATCCGGCTCGCCTCCCGCGTGGCGATCCTCTCCGGACGGGTCCCCCGCAGCCCCTCCGCGGCGTGGGAGCGGTTCTGGGCGGGCATCGCCGAGGGCACGCTCCCGGAGGACGTGCTCTGGGAAGGTGACCCGCACTCCGAGGCCGGCGAGCATGTGACCCGCGGGATCGACCATCTCGATCCCTCCCTGCCCGTGGTCGACGTGGGCTGCGGGTCCGGGTGGCTCTCCGCCGCCCTCGCCCGGGCGTTCCCCCGCGTGCTCGGCCTCGACGCCTCCGCCGCCGCCGTCGACCTCGCCGCGCAGCACCACGGGGAGCCGGGGCGCGTCGACTTCCTGGCCGCCGACGCGACTGATCCCGAGACCAGCGAGCGGCTCCACGGGGAGCTCGGGGACGCGAACGCCGTCGTGCGCGGGGTGCTCCACGTCCTCACCCCGGCCAAGCAGCGCGCCCTCGCCGCGGGGCTCCGCACGCTCGTGGGGACGCGGGGACGGGTGTACCTCGTCGAGACCAACGTGCCCGGCGGCGGACTCGGCTACCTGCGCGCACTCGGGGCGAGCGGGGAGTCCATCCCCGCCCCGCTCGCGCAGGCGATCCGCACGCTGCCGCAGCCGGGCCACTTCGGCCCCGCCGAGCGGGCGCGGGCCTTCCCCGAGGACCAGTGGCGGCTCGAGGCGGACGGGTCCACGGCGCTGGCGCTCGCGCTGCCCGCGGACGGCAGCCACCTCCGCGTCCCGGCGTACTGGACAGTCGCCTCCGCCCGGTAGCATGCCCCCATGGGGAGATGGTTCCAGAGGCTCGTGGGCCTCCTGATCGTCGCGGCCGTGACCGGCGCCGCGCTGCTGCTGTGGTGGGGGGTGGCCGCGAGCCAGCCGCCGCCGCTCTGGCAGCCCGCCAAGGTCTCGATCGGCGGTGTGTGGAGCGTCTTCTACGACGCCCACGCGCCGCACTGGCGCGTCGTCCTCGTCTCCGTGGCCGCCGCGATCCTGCTCGGGGCAGGCGTTGCACTCCTCGACCGGGCCATTGCCACCCGCTCGCGCCGGGCCTCGGCGCACGTGCAGGCGAAGCCGCTGGCGCCGAAGACCATCATGGCCGCCACCCGCGGCGTCTTCGCCGGGCCGGTGACCGTCACCGTGCTCATCCCCGCGCACAACGAAGAGGCATCGCTGCCCGCGACGCTGGCCTCGCTCGACGCGCAGGCCCTCCGTCCGGACCGGGTGATCGTGGTCGCGGACAACTGCACCGATCGCACCGCCGAGATCGCGCGGGCCGCCGGCGCCGAGGTGTTCGCCACCGAGGGCAACACGGACAAGAAGGGCGGCGCGCTCAACCAGGCGCTGCGCACCCTGCTGCCCGGGCTCGCCGACAACGACGTGGTCATGGTGATGGACGCGGACACCAAGCTCGGCGGCCAGTACCTCGCCGAGGCGGTGCGGCGGTTCACCGACGACCGTGCGCTCGTGGCCGTGGGCGGCCTCTTCTACGGCGAGGAGGGGCACGGGCTCATCGGCCAGTTCCAGCGCAACGAGTACATCCGCTACTCGCGCGAGATCCGCCGGCGGCGCGGGCGCGTGTTCGTCCTGACAGGGACCGCATCCGTGTTCCGGCCGGTGGCCCTGCGGGCCGTCGCCGACGCCCGAGGCACCCAGCTTCCCGGCCGGCGCGGCGACGTGTACGACACGGCCGCGCTCACCGAGGACAACGAGCTGACGATTGCGCTCAAGTCCCTCGGGGCGCTCATGGTGTCGCCGCCCGAGTGCACCGTGGAGACCGAGCTCATGCCCACGTGGCGGATGCTCTGGGCGCAGCGGCTTCGCTGGCAGCGCGGGGCGCTCGAGAACCTCGGCGCCTACGGCGTCACGCCGCAGACCGCGCGGTACTGGTTCCAGCAGCTCGGGATCGGCTACAGCGTGATCGCGCTCGGGACCTACCTGTCCCTCATCGCCCTGATGGCCCTGTCCATGGATACGTGGATCTGGTTCCCGTTCTGGCTCGGGCTGGGGTTCTGGTTCACCCTCGAGCGGCTCGTCACCGCCTGGGGCGGGGGCTGGCGCGCCCGGCTCCTTGCCGCCTGCCTGTTCCCCGAGCTCGTCTTCGACATGTTCCTGAACGTGGTCTACCTCAAGGGGATCGCGGACATCACCGCGGGGCGCAAGGCCGCGTGGAAGCACCTCGTGCGGCCGCCGGGGGTCGAGGCCGCTTCTGGCGCTGCCAGCGTGAGGGCCGCTCCCGGCGGCCCTGGTGTGGCTGCTGCCCCTGCCGCCGCTGCCCCTGCTGCCGCTGCCGAGGAGGCGGCGCGGTGAGTCCCGTGCGTGTGCCGCTCGGCCTCCTGTTCGACGAATCGATCCTGCAGAGTCCGTTCATCAACGTGCTCGCGACGTTCGTGGCCCTCAACACCCTCATGTACGCGGCGCTCGCGGTGGCCCGGGTGCTCCCCCGACCCCGCCTGCCCTGGCGGCGCCGGTACCAGCGCGCCGAGACCCGCAGCATCTACCCCGACGGCCGCGTCTAGGGTGCGGCTGCTCCGGAGCGCGGTGGGCGGGTCGCGGGTTGCGGCGCTCCTTCTGGGCTGACCTAGGTGAGGGTCCAGGACCTCTTGGACAGCCCGAACCAGAAGCCCTCGATCGCGGTCTTCGCGTCGATCCCGCCCGACGCCGAGGCCGCGCCGAGGGCCACGTACAGCGGGGCCCAGTGCTCCGAGCGCGGGTGCGCCTCGCGGGCGGCCGGGGCCTTGTGGATGAAGTCGAGGATGGAGTCCACGTCCCCGCGGGACATGGCTTCTTCTGCCCAGTGGTCGAACTCGGAGGACGCCGCGGGCGGGGCGGCGTCGGCACCGGCGTGCGGGTTGAACCAGCGCAGGTTGTGGGTGGTGAAGCCCGAGCCCACGATCAGCGTCCCGCGGTCGCGCAGGGGTGCCAGGGTCCGGCCCAGCTCGAACAGGCCCCGCGGGTCCAGGGTCGGCATCGACATCTGCACCACGGGGACGTCCGCTCCCGGGAAGAGCTCCTTGAGCGGGACGTACGCGCCGTGGTCGAGGCCGCGGGTCTCATCGCGTTCCACATGGTGGCCGTGCTGGGAGGTCAGCCGGGCCACCTCGTTCGCGAGCTCGGGGGCGAGGGGGGCCTCGTAGCGCACGTCGTAGTACTTCTGCGGGAAGCCCCAGAAGTCGTAGACGAGCTCCTGCGGGCGCTCGGTGGCGCTCAGGGTCACCGGCGCGTTCTCCCAGTGCGCCGAGACCATGAGGATGTCCTTGGGCTTGGCGAACGTGCCGGACCACTCGTGGAGCTGGCGGGTCCATGTGGCGTCGTCGGCGAGCGGCGGCGCGCCGTGGCTGAGGAACAGGACGGGGGGCTGGGCTGCGGTCATGCATCCAGCGTAAGACCGTTTAGTTGATACTTCAAGTAAAAATCCGGGGCGATCTCTCCCCCGTCCGCTCCTGCCCACTTTGCGCCCGCAGGCTCGCGAGGAGCCAGCGTGTCGCGGCCGACGCGCGGGCGGGGTCCGGTGAAAGTGGGCAGGAAGGAACGGGGCCATTCGCCCCCAACAGGCGCCGCCCTCGGCGAGTCGTCCACATGGGAGCGGGACTCACTGCCCGGATCGGCCCCGCACGGCTGGCATAGCACCATGGATGCTCTCAACTACCTCAGATCGCTGGGCGGTGTTGCCCGTACAGCCACCCTCCTCCGGGCCGGAGCGACAAAACGCGAGGTCGCAGCGCTCGCCGGGCTGGGCACCAGGCCGGCCCGGGGAATCGTCGCCCTTCCGGGCTGCAACCCGGACTACCTCTTCGCACTCGTCCACAACGGGGTGCTCACCTGCGGGTCGGCCGCCACATCGCACGGGCTCTGGATCAGGGAAGCCCCTCCCCGCAGGCATCTGGCGGTGGCCCACTCGCGCGTCACCGCGTTCACGGCGCACCGCATCCTCAGGTTCCCCACCCACGATGTCCTGCCCATCGCCTCGATCGAGGACACCGTTCTCCACGCGCTGAACTGCCTCCCCCTGTCCGAGGCCGTGTCCATGGCAGAGTCGGCCATCAGGGCTGGAAAGGTCCATCGAGCCCTGCTCGAGGACATGGTCCACGCGCCCCGCAGCGCACGGGCACGCCATGCCCTCTCCCTCGTCACGGCCGCTGCCGAGTCGCAGCCCGAAGTGGAAGCGAGGCTGCTGTTCGTGGCCAGGGGCTGGCGGGTTGAAGCGCAGGCACGCATCCCGGGCGTCGGCAGAGTCGACCTCCTCATCGAGGGTCTGGTGATCGTGGAGATCGACGGGCACGCCTTCCATGCGGACCGAGCAGCCTTCGTCGAGGACCGGCGCCGGCAGAACGAGGCCCTGCGGCAGGGCTACCCGACGCTGCGGTATCCCCCGGAGGTTGTCTGGCGCGACCCCGATCGGCTCCTGCGCGATGTGGAGGAACTGCTCAGGAGCTGGGGTCGTCTCCCTTTCCGCCCTTAGGTCGGCCGGCCGTCCGCTCCTGCCCACTTTGGCCGTGGACCTCCGGCGTGGCGACCGCGGCGCGCCGCCCCAGCAAGACCGCCAGCGCGCCAAAGTGGGCAGGAAAACACAGCCCCCATGCGCCCGCGCCCCTCCCGGCCCACGGGCGCCGGGGAATAGTGTGGGCAGCATGAGTGCAGACCAGAACTGGGCCACGGACCTCCTGCTGGACGGCTTCGGCAGGGTACAGGAGTCGGTGGAGCACGCGCTCCTGGGCCTCTCCCCCGAGCAGCTGCTGCAGCGCCCCGGCCCCCACGCCAACCACGTCGCCTGGCTCGTGTGGCATCTCACCCGCGTCGAGGACGACCACATCGCCGCCCTCGCCCACGTCCTCGAGCGCAATGACCCGCCCAAGACCCGCGCCCGCGAGGTTCCGCCCGGCCAGCTCTGGCCCCAGTGGCGCGAGCGGTTCGCCCTGCCCTACGGCGACTGGGCCACCGGCTACGGGCAGTCCAGCGACGAGGTCGGGGCCTTCCCCGCCGTGGACGCCGAGGTTCTGCGCGGCTACCACGACGCGGTCCACGCCCGCGTCACGGAGGTCGTCAAGGGCCTGGCCCCCGAGGACCTCGGACGCATCGTCGACGAGCGCTGGTCCCCGCCGGTCACCGCGGCGGTCCGCCTCGTGAGCCTGCTCAACGACGCGACCCAGCACGTGGGCCAGGCCGCCTACGTCCGCGGCCTGGTCCTCGGCTGAGCCGACCAAAGTCCCTCGCGCCCCCGCCGCCGCGGGCGTACCGTCGTGACCGAGGGGGTTGCACATGGCGGCACTCGGCAGGCGACGGCTCACGGTCATCATCGTGGCCGCGGTCGTGCTCGTCCTCGCCGCCACCGCGCTCGTGATCACCCTGACCCGCTCCACCTCGCAGCCGACGCCGGCCGCGCCGCCCACCGCCTCCGGCTCGCCCACCGCGTCCCCCACCGCCACGGGGTCCGCCCCGCCGACTCCCACCCCCACCGGCAGCGGGCCGTCCACAGCCGGCACCCCCTCGAGGCCGCCGTCCAAGCCCACCGCCACTGCGGGGCCGCCCCTGCCCCCGCTGGCGCTGCCGCCGAACCTGCGCGGGCAGGACATCGAGCGGATCCCCACCCAGGAGAAGGTGGTGGCCCTGACCTTCGACGCGGGCGCCAACGACGCCGGGCTCGCGTCCATCCTCTCGACCCTCGCGGCCGAGCACGTGCCCGCGACCTTCTTCCTCACGGGCGCGTGGGCGAAGGCGCATCCGGCCGACGTCGCGAAGATCGCGGCGGGCGGCCACCGGGTCGGCAACCACTCGATGACCCACCCGGACATGACCACCCTGACCGACGCGCAGATCGCGGCCGAGCTGTCCGCGGCCCAGGCGGCCATCCGGGCCGACGGTGTGGACCCGCGCCCGTTCTTCCGCTTCCCCTCCGGCGCCCGCAACGCCCGCACCATCGCCGCGGTCAACGCGAGCGGGTACGCGGCGATCCGCTGGACCGTCGACTCCCTGGGCTGGCAGGGCACGGTGGGCGGCACGCGGGGGGCGCCGTCGGTGATCCAGCGGGTCATGAACGCGATCCAGCCCGGCGAGATCGTGCTCATGCACGTCGGCTCCAACCCCGACGACGGCTCGACCCTCGACGCCGCCGCCCTCCCGGGCATCATCGACCAGATGCGCACGGAGGGCTTCACCTTCGTCACCCTCGACGCCCTGATCTGACCGCGCCGGCGCACCTCGGGCGGCCGCCCTGCGGACGACGACGGCCGGCCGCCTCCCAGCGGGAGGTGACCGGCCGTCGTCGTACTTCGGGGCCTGCGTACCCGGAAGCCCGAAAGGGCGACGAGATGCGTACCCGAGATGGAGGTGGCTACTCGACCGTGACGGACTTGGCGAGGTTGCGCGGCTGGTCCACGTCGTAGCCCTTGGCGGATGCGAGCTCGGCGGCGAAGATCTGCAGCGGGACCGTGGTCAGCAGCGGCATGAGCAGCGGCGGGGTCTGCGGGACGTAGAAGACGTACTCGGCGTAGGCGCGCACGGCCTCGTCGCCCTCCTCCGCGATCACGAGCGTGCGGGCGCCGCGGGCGCGGACCTCCTGGATGTTGGAGACCACCTTGGCGTGCAGCGAGTCGCGGCCCTGCGGGGACGGGACCACCACGAAAACGGGCTGGCCCTCGTCGATCAGGGCGATCGGGCCGTGCTTGAGCTCGCCGGCCGCGAAGCCCTCGGCGTGGATGTACGCGATCTCCTTGAGCTTGAGCGCGCCCTCGAGCGCCACCGGGTAGCCCACGTGGCGGCCGAGGAACAGCACGGACTTCTCGTCCTTCATGCTGCGGGCGAGCTCGCGGAGCGGCCCGGCGGCGTCGAGCACGGTCTGGATCTTCTCGGGGATCTTGTTCAGGTCCGCGAGGACGTCCCGGATCTGGCCGGAGAAGATGTTCCCGCGCAGCTGGGCGAGGTACAGGCCCAGCAGGTACGCGGCGGTGATCTGGGCCAGGAACGCCTTGGTGGAGGCGACGGCGATCTCGGGGCCGGCGTGCGTGTACAGGACGGCGTCGGACTCGCGCGGGATCGTGGAGCCGTTCGTGTTGCAGATCGAGACCGTCTTGGCGCCCTGCTCGCGGGCGTAGCGCACGGCCATCAGGGTGTCCATGGTCTCGCCGGACTGGCTGATGGAGACGACCAGGGTGTGGGCGTCCACGATCGGCTCGCGGTAGCGGAACTCGTGCGCGAGCTCGACCTCGGTGGGGATCCGGCACCACTTCTCGATCGCGTACTTGGCCACGAGGCCCGCGTAGGCGGCGGTGCCGCACGCGAGGACGATGATCTTGTTGACCTGCTTGAGCTCCTCCGGGTCGATGCGCAGCTCGTCGAGGACGAGGCGGCCGGAGGCGTCGGAGCGGCCCAGGAGCGTGTCGTGCACGGCGGCGGGCTGGTCGTTGATCTCCTTCTCCATGAAGGAGTTGAACCCGCCCTTCTCGGCCGAGGCGGCGTCCCACGAGACCTCGAACTCCTTGCCGGACGCCGGGGCGCCGAAGAAGTCGGTCACCTCGAAGGAGTCCGGGGTGATCGTGACGATCTGGTCCTGGCCGAGCTCCACGGCGCGGCGGGTGTAGTCGATGAAGCCGGAGACGTCGGACCCGAGGAAGTTCTCCCCGTCGCCGAGGCCGACGACGAGCGGCGAGTTCCGCCGGGCCGCCACCACGACGCCGGGCTGCTCCGCGTGCACGGCCAGCAGGGTGAAGGCCCCCTCGAGCCGCTGGCAGGCGAGCTGCATCGCGCGGGTGATGTCGCCGTCGGCCTCGCCGCGGTAGTAGTCGCCGATCAGGGCGGCGGCGACCTCGGTGTCCGTCTCGGACAGGAACGGGACGCCCTTGGCCGTCAGCTCGGCCTTGAGGGAGGCGTAGTTCTCGATGATGCCGTTGTGGATGACGGCCAGGCGGCCGCCGTCCGCGAGGTGCGGGTGCGCGTTCGCATCGGTGGGACCGCCGTGGGTGGCCCAGCGGGTGTGCCCGATCCCGGTGACGCTCTCCGGGAGGGGACGCTCGGCGAGCTCCTTCTCGAGGTTCTTCAGCTTCCCGGCCTTCTTCCGGGACTCGATGGCCCCGTCCGCGACGACGGCCACGCCCGCGGAGTCATAGCCGCGGTACTCGAGGCGCCGCAGGCCCTCGATCACGACGTCAAGGGCACTGTGACTGCTGTTCCCGTCCGCGGCTGCGAGCGCGCGGGCGGTACCGACATAGCCGACGATTCCACACATGCGTCACATCCTACCGGCGCGCCCACCCACCCCTGCAGTTCGCGCAGTGCCGCCTCAGTTGGCAGAATGCACGGGTGAGTCTGCAGAGAAGCGAGTCCGCCGGCGATGGCGCGTCCCCGTTCGTCGAGCTCGACCGCGCCACGTGGGCCCGCCTCGCGGACCGCATGGAGCAGCCCCTCAACCAGGACGACATCGACCGCATCCGCGGGCTCGGCGATCCCCTCGACCTGCGGGAGATCCGAGACGTCTACCTGCCGCTGAGCAGGCTCCTCTCCCTCTACGTCGAGGCCTCGGGCGAGCTGCACACGGCCACCCAGACGTTCCTCGGCGAGTCGACGCAGCGCACCCCGTTCGTGATCGGCGTGGCCGGGTCCGTGGCCGTGGGCAAGTCCACCATTGCCCGTGTGCTGCGGGAGATGCTCCAGCGCTGGCCGTCCACCCCGAACGTGCAGCTCGTCACCACCGACGGCTTCCTGTACCCCCTCGCCGAGCTGACCCGGCGGGGCATCCTCGAACGCAAGGGCTTCCCGGAGTCCTACGACCGGCGCGCGCTCCTCCGCTTCGTCGCCGAGATCAAGTCCGGCGCCGAGGAGGTGCGGGCGCCCTGGTACTCGCACCTGACGTACGACATCGTGCCCGGCCGTGAGGTCGTGGTCCGCCGGCCCGACGTGCTGATCGTGGAGGGCCTGAACGTCCTGGCGCCCGCAAGGCCCCGCGGAGACGGGACCACCGGGCTGGCGCTGAGCGACTTCTTCGACTTCTCGCTCTATGTCGACGCGAAGACGAGCTACATCGAGCACTGGTACGTGGAGCGGTTCCTCAAGCTGCGCTCGGGCGCGTTCGCGCAGCCGGAGAGCTACTTCCACCGCTACGCCTCGCTGTCCGACGACGAGGCAGTCACCACGGCGCGGAGCATCTGGAAGCGCATCAACGAGCCGAACCTCATCCAGAACGTCCTGCCCACCCGCGGCCGCGCCCAGCTCGTGCTGACCAAGGACGCGGACCACTCCATCCGGAGGATGCTGCTGCGCAAGGTGTGAGCCCGGCCCTCACAGCTTGCATTTAGGCGGGCCGCATACGCTACACCGCATGTCCTCTGGCAGCAAGAAGTACTTCGACACGACCACAACCCTCGGCAGGATCCTCGCGTTCCTCGCCGTGAGCGGGCTGTGCGGCGTCCTCGTGGCCGGGCTCATGACCCCCGCCGTCGCCCTCACGGGGAACGCGGCGAGCGGGGCCACGGAGACGTTGAGCACCGCGGTGCCGTCGAACCTGACCGAGGCGCAGCCAGGCCAGGCGTCGAAGATCGTCGCGGCGGACGGGTCAGTGATCGCCACGCTCTTCAGCGAGAACCGCACCGACGTGCCACTGGACAAGATGTCGCCGAACATCAAGAACGCGATCGTCGCCATCGAGGACTACCGCTTCTACCAGCACGGCGGCGTGGACCCGCTGGGCATCCTCCGCGCCCTCGTCACCGACGCCGGCGGCGGGCGGCAGGGCGCCTCCACGCTCACCCAGCAGTACGTCACCAACGCCCTCAACGAGCAGCTCATCGCCCAGGGGCAGAGCGCGGACATCGTGCTCAACGGGCAGAAGAGCGTCAGCGACAAGCTGCGCGAGATGGAGCTCTCGATCGGCCTCGAGCAGAAGTTCTCGAAGGACCAGATCCTGGCCGGCTACCTCAACATCGTCCCGTTCAACGCCAACGCCTACGGGATCCAGGCCGCGAGCCAGTACTTCTTCTCCGAGGACGCGAAGGACCTCACCCTGCCCCAGGGCGCGCTCCTCGCCGGCCTCGTCAACGGGCCCGCGTACTTCGACCCCTCCCAGCACCCGGACCGGGCCAAGGACCGGCGCAACCTCGTGCTCGACGCCATGCTCCAGCACGGCTACATCACCAAGAGCCAGCACGACGACGCGGTCAAGTCCCCGATCCAGCTCAAGCTGAACCCGCCCAGGCAGGGCTGCCCCTACTCCACGGCCCCGTACTTCTGCGACTACGTCCTGCACCAGATCCTCAACGACCCCGCCTACGGCAAGGACACCACCGCCCGGCTGCAGAAGGTCATGCTCGGCGGACTGACCATCAAGACGACCCTCGACCCCCGCCTCCAGGGCCCCGCCCAGGCGCAGGTGGACGCCACGGCGGGCTCCAACCCGGACCAGTGGGGCGCCTCGCTCGTCACCGTCCAGCCGGGCACCGGGCAGGTCCTGGCGATGGCGCAGAACAGCCGCATGGTGGACGGCCAGGGCTCCGGGTTCGTCACTTCCTACAACTTCAACGTCGACTCGACGGACCCGGGTGGCAGCGACCTCGGCGGCGCCGGCGGCTACCAGCCAGGTTCAACGATGAAGCCGGTGACGCTCGCGGCCTGGCTGAACGAGGGCAAGCCCACCAACCAGGTCGTGGATGCCTCGCAGCGGCGCTACGGCGCCGACTTCCCGTGGAAGTCCACGTGCGGCCCGGTCCACGGCGTCTTCGACAGCACCGTCCCCGGCTCCACCGACCTGCAGAACGACTCCGAGGGCTACTACCGCCCCATGACCGTCCGGGCCGGCATCTACAACTCGATCAACACGGCCACCTTCGCCTCGGCCGCGGACCTGAACGACTTCTGCGACATCCAGCGCGCCGCGGACGCCATGGGGATGCACGACGGCGCGGGGTCGGGCAAGAAGCTCGACCTCTCCACCCTCGGCAACCTCCTCGGCGGCACCAACGTCGCCCCGATGACCATGGCCAACGCGTTCGCGACCTTCGCCAGCGGCGGCACCTACTGCGCCCCGATGTCCATCACGGAGGTGGACGACGTCAAGGGCCAGAAGATCGGCGGCCAGACTAGCCAGTGCCAGCCGGGTGCCCTGAGCAAGGACGTGGCGGCCGCGGCCACGAACGTCCTCCAGGACGTGGCGACCAAGGGCTCGGGCCTGCTCATCCCCCAGAAGCTGGATGTCCCGGACGCCATGAAGACCGGCACCAACAACGAGAACAGCCAGACCTGGGTGGTGGGCTACACGCGGGGGCTCGCGACGGCGTCGTACTTCGGCGAGGCCCTCAACGGCCCGAGCGCCCGGATGGGCCGCGACGTCACCGTCAACGGGAAGTTCTACCCGGTGGTCGACGGCGCGTACATCGCCGGTCCGCAGTGGGCCACCTACATGCAGCAGGTGGCCCAGTACTACGACCACGGCGACTTCGACACCCCGCCGCAGAGCCTGATCACCGGCGATGCCGGGACCGCCGACGGCGGCACCGGCACCCAGCCCAGCACCGGAACGACCGACGGCGGCTCCGGCACCCCCAGCCCGGCCAACGGCACCGACACCGGCACCACCGGACCCGGAAACGGAAACGGCAACGGAAACGGGAACGGGAACGGCAACGGCTGACCCGCCGGCCATGTTTGGCCCGGCCCACGCCGGGGATGGTGCCCTGAGGACAACCGCACCGACAGGCAGGAGGAGTCCTCATGAAGGCAGTCGTGTACAAGGGACCGCGGGAACTGGCCGTGGAGCAGGTCGATGATCCGAGGATCGAGGAGCCGCTCGACGCGGTCATCCGGATCACCACCGCGAACATCTGCGGCTCGGACCTGCACCCCTACGAGGGGCGCGCCCAGCTCGATTCAGGGATGGTCCTCGGCCACGAGAACATGGGCATCGTCGAGGAGGTGGGGCCCGGGGTCAACCGGATCAAGGTCGGCGACCGCGTGTCCGTCCCGTTCAACCTCGCCTGCGGCACGTGCCGCAACTGCAACGACGGCTGGACGTCGGCGTGCCTGCGGGCCAACCCCTCGGGGGACCCGGGCGCCGGCTACGGCTACCCGAAGATGGGGCCCTACTGGGGCGGCCAGGCGGAGCTCCTGAGGGTCCCGTGGGCGGACTTCAACCTGCTCAGGCTCCCGGCGGGCAACGAGCACGAGAACGACTACACGATGCTCTCGGACATCTTCCCCACCGGCTACCACGGCGCCACGATGGCCCAGGTCTCCCCCGGGAAGACCGTCGCCGTGTTCGGTGCCGGCCCCGTAGGCCTCATGGCCGCCTACAGCTCCCTGCTCAAGGGCGCCGCGCGGGTCTTCGTGGTGGACAAGGAGCCGGACCGCCTCGACCTCGCCACGCGCATCGGCGCGACCGCCGTCAACTTCGCCGACGTGGACCCGGGCCTGGCCATCATGGACGCCACGGACGGCTTCGGGGTGGACTGCGGCGTGGAGGCCGTGGGCTACCAGGCCCACGATCCGGCCGGCGAGGAGCATCCCGAGATGGTGCTGGACAACCTCATCGAGGTGGTCCGGGCCACCGGCCACATCGGGGTGGTGGGCGTCTACGTCCCCGAGGATCCCGGCGCGGCGTACGGCCTCGCGAAGCAGGGCCGGCTCCCCTTCGAGTACGGGCAGGCCTTCACCAAGGGCATCAGCCTGGCGGGCGGCCAGTGCCCGGTGAAGAGGTACAACCGCGAACTGCGCGACCTCATCACCGCCGACCGCGCGGCGCCGTCCTGGATCGTCTCCCACGAGGTGGCCCTCGACGACGCGGTGGACGCCTACGCCAAGTTCGACGCGCGCGAGGACGGCTACACCAAGGTGCTGCTCCACCCGTAGACCCGTCTAAGGTGGTCCCCATGCTCAGTGGATTCAGAACCTTCATCATGAAGGGCAACGTCATTGACCTTGCCGTCGCCGTGATCATGGGCGCCGCGTTCGGCGGGGTGGTGGATGCCCTCGTCAAGAGCGTCCTCATGCCCGCCATCTCGGTGCTGATCGGCCAGCACGACTTCAACAACTTCCTCGTGGTCGGCCCGGTGAAGTTCGGGGTCCTGCTGACAGCGATCGTGAACTTCCTGCTCATCGCGGCGTCGATCTACTTCGTGATCATCGTCCCGATGAACAAGATGATCGAGCACCGCAACCGCAAGCTCGGCATCAAGGAGAAGTCGGCGGAGACGCCGGTCGACCCGCAGATCGCCCTCCTCACGGAGATCCGAGACGCCCTCAAGTCGCCCGAGCGCGAGCTCTGACCCGGTTCTCCCCGCGCGCGACGCCGGCCCCTCACCTCGCGGAGGTGGGGGGCCGGCGTCGTCCTCGCCTCAGGGGACCACGAGCTCGACGATCCCGTAGGCGCCCGTGTCCAGGACCCGCCCCGGCCGGAAGCCCGCCGCGTCCCCGAGCGCGAGGTGCTCGGCCGCGGAACGCTGGCGGCCCTCGGTCTGGGCGAGCATCATGACGTCCGAGATCGAGACGGGGAACTCGGCGGTGTTGGGCTCCTGGAGCCACTCGAGGACCAGCACCCGGGCGCCGGGGCCGGCGGCCGCCCGGACGGTGCGCAGGATCTGCTCGCACTGGGCGTCGTCCCAGTCGTGGAGCACGTCCTTGAGCAGGTACACGTCCGCGGCCGCCACGAAGCCGGCGAAGATGTCCCCCTCGACCGTGCGCACCCGGCCGCCCACGCCCCGGCCGGCGAGGTACTCCCGCGACGCGGCGAGGGGACCCGCCAGGTCCACCAGCACGCCGTCGAGCGCGGGACGGGCGGCGAGGACCGAGGCGAGCATGGCGCCCACGCCTCCGCCCACGTCGCACACCGTCCCCCGCTCTGGCCACGGGTAGGCGGCGACGATCAGCGGGGCCGCGAGGAGGGTGAGCTCGTGCATGGTGCGGGCGAAGCCGGCCTCCTCGTCCGGGTGCTCGGCGAGGTGGTCCCAGAGGCTCTTGCCCGCGGCGGCATTGAAGGCCGGCCTCCCGTCGGCCAGGGTCTCGGGCAGGCGGAGCCAGCCGGCCAGCACGGCGTCCGAGGTCGCGTACCGCACCCAGCCGGCCATCGACCGCGGGTGCTCCTCGAGCAGGAGCCTGCCGGTGGCGGTGAGGGCGAACGCGCCGCGGCGATCCAGGGTGACGAGGCCGTAGACGGCGAGGCCGCGGAGGATCCGGTGGGCGGTGTCGGCGTGCAGGCCGAGCTCGTGGGCCACCTGCGCGGCGGTGCGGCGTCCCGCGGCGAGGGGCTCGACGAGCCGGGTGCGGACGGCCGCCCGCATGAGCGCGATGGCCGCGACTCCCCCGGAGACCTCGAGGAAGCGCGCCTGCGGTGGCTGGAGGGCGGCGCCGGCCCGGGTGAGGGCCCTGCTGAGGCGCTGGACGGCCCGGACGGCGGCAGGCGGGGGCGTGCGCATGAGGCGAGCGTACCTTGCTGCCCACCTTTGGCTCGTAGCCCCTAGACGAGGACGACGTCGTGATTCCTGCTGGGGGCGAACCCCGGATCACAACGTGCGAGCGGTGAAGCGGCACCGTCGTCGAGCGATAGACGCGGTATGGCGAGAAGGGCCGCTAATGGCGAGACTCCGCCGAACACCGGGGACGCCAGCAACAGAGCCGGAGCAAGCAGCCATGAAGCGTTGGTCCGTGCTCCGAAGACCACGAGGACCGCCGCGAGGACGGCCCGCACCGCATAGCTGATCGGGCCGTCAGTGGCTCGGCCACGACTAGTGACCAGGCATGCGAACCGAGCGTTCCATGCGCCGGGGTCAGTCGCATAACCCACCAGCACAACGAGGAGGGTGGCTCCGATACCGAGGAGCCGGGCACGCCAGTCCCTCCTCTGGCTATGTCAACCCGAACGAGGACCAGGGTGACGGCTTGATTCGGGACCAGTCCGGGGTGCTGTGCCGGTGACTGGGATGTTGCGCTCGTCGTGCGCTCACCGTGCATCTCATCGCGCCGGGCAAACGCTCCTCCGATCCGCCCGAGCCTGTCACGAACAGTGGGGCGTGCGGCAGGGCGCGTTGGTCGGCCGCCGATAGTGAAGGCTTCGGGCTGGTCGCAGAAGGTTGAATCCGACCATCTAGTGCTACGCAAGACGTGCCACTTATCCCCGCGACCGACACGCGGGTCCCGACGAAAGGCGAAGAGCCGTCAATCCAAGCGGCCGGAGTGTCCGCTGTGGTATAGCTAGCTCATGGGGGATGAAGGGAGGGAACTTGTTGGACAAGGCAGCCACGCTGCCTTTCACCCAAGGACGAAGGCGCGGAAAAAGTTCTGGATTCTGACATGGTTGGCATTCCTACCCTTCGTCTTGATTCGGTCCGAGAATCTAGCCGAATCCGATACGTTCTGGGAGGTTCGCACAGGGCTCTTTACGGTCTCCCAAGGCCGAATTCCCTCTGTCGATCCGTTCTCGTGGACCGTCAGTGGAAAACCATGGACCCTAAACTCTTGGGCGTTCGACGTCATCCTGGGCTTGTTCTACGATGCAGCCGGCTTGGTCGGCGTTGCTCTTGTATGCGCATGTCTTATCGCCGGAATCGGCGCACTGGTGCTGGTTCTCGCCCGGCAGCTCGGAGCATCCCCGGTGGCGTCCGGGTGGATGCTCGTGATCGGGGCGCCCTTATTGACACTATTCCTGTCGGCGCGGCCCCAGCTTGTTGACTACATCGCTGTTCTGGCACTCGTGGTGGTCCTACGGCGACTTGTAGAGGCGCGTCAGCGGACTCCGCGGCTGCTCGCTATCGCCATCATTACTGTGCTGTGGGTCAACTTGCACGCAGGAGCTTTGCTAGGTGTGGCCATAGTAGCTGCCAGTGGCCTTTTGGTCTTCTTGAGGCGAGGCACGCGTGGGCGTGCCGGCTGGCTTCTGGCTGCACTATTGATAACAGCGGTCTGCTCACTTCTGAATCCTTACGGCACGGGGCTGCTCACCCAGACGCTCCAAGTTAGGCGTGAATCGGCCGTCATAGCCGAATGGCAGCCATTCAACCCGGCCGACCCCCTACAGCTCATCATGTTCACCCTCGGTCTTCTTGGCCTCGGCACAGCGGCACGACGCGGGGATCCGGTCTTCACGGCCGCCATAGGGGTCGCAGCTGGCGGATCTGTGGCTGCAATGCGCATCCTTCCCGTCCTCGTCTTGCTCGCGTTGCCGGTCTTGGCGGCTCTTGCATCCCACGAGGTGGTTCTGCGCTACCTTGCTAGTCGTCGTCGCATGTTTGCCCAAGCTGCCGCCGGCATCTTCGTGGTCGCAGGGGGGCTGGCAGTTTTCAATCTTCCTTTCTTTGGTCGCCCGGATCCGACGCATTTCCCTAGCTCATCCATTAGGGTCATTCCCGCTGGATGCAAGCTGTTCAATGATTATCAGCTTGGCGGACTGGTGATCTTGGAGAGGCCCGATGTGCTGGTATCCATTGATTCGCGAAACGACCTGTATGGCGCAGATCGGGTTGCACAATCCTTGCGTACAGTTGACGCTCAAGGCGATCTGAACAAAGGGCTGGCCGGTGCAGACTGCGTCTTGGTTCCTCCGACGACAGGCCTGGCCCGCTGGCTACACACAAGTCCCGATTGGGATCTCAAGTCCTCCGAAACGACAGCAGAATTGTTCGTCCGCCGTTGATTCTCGAACTCGCGTTCGAGAAGCTCTCTACATTTCTGCGGAATTTTCTCTGCTGGACCGAGCGTCGGGCCGCTGGCTGAGCGACTCACGGCCTCGCGGAGCGCCGCGGACGGGTCGATCGCGACGGATCAGGTGGCGAGTCGTGGCGGATGTTCCGGGCCGGGACGCCGCCGAACTCCTCGAACGCCCCGATGGCCCTCGAGGAAGGCCTCCTGTGCCTGCGAGAGGCAGATCCGGTGCACGGCGCGACCGCTGTGGCTTAGGCGCATGACGAACATGTGACACTTCGTCTTCACCCCGCCCAGCACCACCCAGAGCTCGCCGAAGTCCACCTCGGCCTCCGCCCCCAGGGCGTGCTCCTGCGGGACGAACACCTCCACCCTCCTCCCCGCGGCGAGATCGATCTGCGCCCGGCGGAGGCGGACGTAGTCCCGCACCGTCGAATACGACAGGTCCCTGGCCCCGTACTCGTCGGCGAGCCGGGCCAGGATCCTCGTGGCGGTATGCCGCTGCTTCCTCGGCGCCTCGAGGTCCTCGCGGAGCATCGCGTCGATCGCGTCCTTGAACGGGCCAAGCGTGGACGAAGCCCGCACCGGGGTCTTCCGCGGCGGTGGCTCCGCGCGCGAGAGGGCCGTGCGGACCGTGTCCCGGCCCACCCCGTGCCGACGGGCCAGGGCCCGGATACCGAGGCCCTCGACCCGGACATCCCGCCGGATCCGGGCGAACAGCTCCACACGACTTCCCATCCGAACCACCTCACGTAGGCAAACCCCTCGGGCATCCCACCGTCAAAGGTGGTCCTGAATCAAACCGTCACAACACGCCGGTCCGCAGGCAGGTGGTCCTGAATCAAGCCGTCACACCGGTCCTGAATCAAGCTGCATAGTCACTCCTCGCGAAAGGCCAGAGGAGCCCCACCCCGCTGGCCACCTTGACCAGAGCTGCAAAAGACCACAGGGCAGGCATTCGCGCGGGGAGGACCAGAACGACGGCGAGGAAGAGATAGATGTTGCCGACAAGCATCTCGTGCAACGCAAAGAGGGACTACGGCGCGGACCACTTGACGGGGAGAGGCCACAGGAGCCAGAACAGCGCAATGGCTTGGAAGAGCATCCACAGAAGACGGAAGGCCGGCCACGGTAGCAGCCCGAGAGGCTTGACCAAGGCGACGAAGGCCGGTGAGTAGAGGTAGGCATCCGCTTCGCCGGGCATCCTGCTGTAGTCGAGCGGCCCTTGAGCGGCCAGCCAGTATGCGTGCGAGTCAATGCCCACCGGCAGGCGCCCCGTTAGGAAGTAACCGAACCCGTAAAGGAGTGACAGGCTCAGAGGCCAGATCAGGATGGTCGCGGCGCCATCCGCGAGTGCCTGGTGATCCGCGAAATCGCTGAAGGCGCCCTATCGTTGGCTGAGCCGGACACCACCATTACCCATATGTTTCCCCAAACCAGTAGATGCCGGAGCTCGAGCTAGACCAAGTTCGGCTGCGGCGTCGGCTCCTGCGTTGATTCGGCCACGTGCGGTGCCAGTGGAGCGGCAGCGCCATCAGCCATCAGCAGTCTTGGAATCATCAGGAAGAGCGCGAGCGGCCCCATCCCTGCGAGGACCGGCGTGGCCAAGAACATCGCGGGGGCGAGTAGGAACGACCAGTTGAGCCGCGCTCCCAGGACCACGAGCCCCACAGCGAGGAGGGTGCGAATGACGTAGTTCGTTGTGCTGTCCGGGGTTCCACTACGGTGCGAGAGGAGAAACTCGAACCAGGCGTTCCACGCCCCGGGATCGATAGCGTAACCCGCAACGAAGATCGCCACGGTCGTACCCGCCCCAACGCCAAAGGACTTCCAGTCGCCCCGAGCCAGCGGCCACAGCAGCCCAACCCCCGTGGCGACCTTGGTGAGCGCCCCGAATGCCCACACTCCGGGCGCCCGCGCCGCTACTACGGCAGCAGCGGCCAAGAAGAGGAAGATATTGCTTCCGATCAGCTCCGGGATGGCTGCGACAAACAGCGGTATTGCCCACGTTGGCCTGAGGGGGCGGAGGAGCCAGAAGAGCACAGCGGACTCCAGCAGGATCCAGAGAACCTCGAAGACCGGCCACGGAAGCACTCCAAGCGGCCTGATGGCGGAGAGGAAGGCGGGTGAGTAGAGATACGCGTCGATCTCGCCCGGAACCCTCGTGTAGCTCAGCGGCCCCTGCAGTGCTAGCCAGTATGCGTGGGAATCCGTTCCCACCGGCTGCCGCTCCTCGACTAGGAAACGATAGACCGGGAAGAGGGTTGCCAAGCCCATGGGCCAGATGAGGAACCCGGCCATACGTCCGATGACCGGGTACTGCGCAGCGTACTCACTGAACGGGCCGAATCGGTGCCCCCGGTCGGGCGCAGTAAAGGCCATGAGATCCCCCATCCATCTCGAGGCCACGCCTCGCTTTCATCGCTAGGCGAGGGCCAACTGACTTTGTACCACGGCGGCGAGGCGCGCGGCGATGGCCTGGGCGGTCTCCTCGTCGGCGGCCTCGACCATGACCCGGACCACGGGCTCGGTGCCCGAGGGGCGCAGGAGCACGCGGCCGGTCTCCCCGAGCTGGGCCTCGGCGTCGGCCACGGCGGCCGCCACGCCCGGGTCCGCGGAGACGCGGGCCTTGTCCACGCCCTTGACGTTGATGAGGACCTGCGGGAGGCGGGTCATCACGGCCGAGAGCTCCTTGAGCGTCTTGCCCGTCCGCGCCACCTGGGCCGCGATCTGCAGGCCCGTGAGCACGCCGTCGCCGGTGGTCGCGAAGTCGGAGAAGATCACGTGCCCGGACTGCTCGCCGCCGAGCGAGTAGCCGCCGGCGCGCATCTCCTCGAGCACGTAGCGGTCCCCCACGGCGGTCTCGCGGATGGTGATGCCCGCCTCGCGCAGGGCGATCTTGAGGCCGAGGTTGCTCATCACGGTGGCAACGAGCACGTCGTCGCGGAGCTTGCCGGCGTCCTTGAGGGCGAGGCCGAGGATGGCCATGATCTGGTCGCCGTCCACCACGGTGCCCTCGTGGTCCACGGCGAGGCAGCGGTCGGCGTCGCCGTCGTGGGCCACGCCCAGGTCGGCGCCGTGCTCCACGACCGCGGCCTGGAGCTTCTCGAGGTGGGTGGAGCCCACGCCCTCGTTGATGTTGAGCCCGTCCGGGTCGGCGCCGATCACCACGACCTCGGCGCCGGCGTCCTTGAACACCTGCGGCGAGCAGCCGGATGCGGCGCCGTTGGCGCAGTCGAGCACCACGGTGAGCCCGTCGAGGCGGTGGGGGAGGGTGGTGAGCAGGTGGACGATGTAGCGGTCCTCCGCGTCGGAGAAGCGCTGGATGCGGCCCACGCCGGGGCCGGTGGGGCGGTGCGGCTCGCTGGCGAGGAGCGCCTCGATCTGGTCCTCGACCTCGTCGGGGAGCTTCTGGCCGCCGCGGGCGAAGAACTTGATGCCGTTGTCCGGGGCCGGGTTGTGGCTCGCGGAGATCATCACGCCGAAGTCGGCGCCGAGGTCCGCCACGAGGTAGGCGGCGGCGGGGGTCGGGAGGACGCCGGCGTCGTACACGTCCACGCCCGCGCTCGCGAGGCCGGCCTCGACGGCCGCACCGAGGAACTCGCCGGAGGCTCGGGGATCGCGGGCGACGACGGCGCGCGGCCGGGTGCCGTCCGGCACCTGCTGGTGGCCGAGGACGACGGCGGCCGCCTGGGAGAGCTTGAGGGCGAGCTCGGCGTCGAGGAGGCCATTGGCCAGCCCGCGCACGCCGTCAGTACCGAAGAGCCTAGTCACCCGCCCTAGTTTACTGGGCGCGGGAAACCCGATGGTCGGGCGGAGCCGGAACCCTCACTCCAACCGGCCCTATCGCGCGCCATGTGCCCCGCCCACAATGGCCTCATGCGCAGATCTGCCCGCCTGACCGCGTTCGGGGTCCTGCGGGACGCGCGGCGGGCGCTTCGGGGCGGGCGCGCCGCCGTCGAGGCGCGGCAGCGGGAGCGCCTCGCGGCCCTGCTGCAGCACGCCCGCGCCCACTCGGCCTTCTACGCGGAGCTGTACGCCGGGCTCCCGCAGCACCCCGATCTGGGGTCGCTGCCGCCGGTGACCAAGGCCCAGCTGATGGGCCACTTCGACGCGTGGGTGACCGATCCCGAGGTCACCAAGGACGCGCTCCTGCGCTTCACCGCGCGGCAGGACACGATCGGGACCGACTTCCTGGGCCGCTACGTCGTCTTCACCACCTCGGGCTCGACCGGCGAGCCGACGCTCCTCGTGCAGGATGCCCGCGCCCTGGCCGTCATGAATGGACTGGCCTACGGCCGGCCGCCGTACATCAGCCGGCAGGTGCTGCTCCGCATGCTGGCCAAGGGGATCCGCGGGGCCGCGGTCTTCGCCTCCGGCGGCCACTTCCTCACCGCCGTCATGTACACGCGCCGGATTCGCTCGGTGCCGCTCCGGCGCCGGTACGTGCGCTTCTTCTCCGTGCTGGAGCCGGTCGCGCAGCTGGTCGAGGAGCTGAACGCCTACCGGCCGGCGATGCTCGAGTCGTACGCGAGCGGGCTGGAGGTGCTGGCCGAGGAGCAGGCCGCGGGGCGGCTGCGCGTCGCCCCGGCCCTCGTGGCCTGCGGCGGAGAGCAGCTGCTGCCGGCCGTGCGCCGTCGGATCGAGGAGGTGTTCGGCTGCCCGCTGCTCGAGCTGTACAGCGCCTCGGAGGCGAGCCCTCTCGCCCTCCCCTGCCGCTACGGCGAGCAGCACGTGAACGCGGACTGGTTCATCCTCGAGCCGATCGACAGCGCCGGCAGGCCCGTGCCCGGGGGGGGCGCTCTCGCACTCGGTGCTGCTGACCAACCTGGCCAACTTCGTCCAGCCGATCATCCGCTACGAGCTCGGCGACTCCGTGCGCCTCGGTGCGCAGCAGTGCCGCTGCGGGAGCCCCCTGCCCACCGTCCGCATCGAGGGCCGCACCGACGAGGTCCTCCGGTTCGAGGGACCCGCGGGCACCGTGGCCCTGCTGCCCATGGCCCTGGGCACGGTCGTGGAGGAGACCCCCGGCGTGCACCGGTTCCAGGTGCTGCAGACGGGTCCGGACGCCCTGGCCGTCCGCGTCGAGGTCCTGCCCGGGCACGAGCAGCACTCGGTGGAGGCGGAGGTGCTTGCGCGACTGCGCTCCCACCTCGATGACCAGGGACTCCCGGGCGTCGGCGTGGCGCTCGATCCCGAGCCGATCCGCCTGAATCCCAAGGGCGGGAAGCTGCGCCACGTGCTCCACGCGCCGGCCGCGCCGCCGGCTGTGGACGCGACGTAGCCCCGGCATGCGGCGGCGGGAGGGGCCTGAGGCGCCCTCCCGCCGTCGTGCGTCACGCCCCGCCGGGCCCAGCGTCAGGCGAGGCAGCCGCCGTTGGCGATGGTCCCGTCGATCGAGGCGATCTGGGACTGGACGGCCGCGAGCTGCGACTGGAGGCCGGCCACCACGGTCTTCTGGAGGGCGATCGCGCCGGCCTTGCTGCCCTTCTGGGATTGGAGGTCCCGCAGGGTCGCCTGCGCCGCCGTGACCTGGGAGTCCAGGCTGACGGACTGCTGCTGGAGGGATGCGATCTGCTGCTCCGTGTCCGAGATCTGCTGGTTCAGCCCGTCCAGCTGGGTCAGGAGCGGGGCCACCTGGCTCTGCAGGGTCAGCACGCCCTGCTCGGCGGTGGCGATCCGCGCGTTCAGGTCCTTGAGCTGGGCCACGAGCGCGTCGCTGGCCGCGTTGAGCTGGGCGAGCTCGCTCTGCTTCGAGGCCACGGCCGCGTTGGCTTGGTCCACCGCAGCCTGGAGCGCCGGAAGCTGGCCCTGCAGCGTGGCGAGCTCGGCCTGCTTGTCAGTCACGGCCTGCTGTGCCGCTGCCAGGGCGTGGTTGGCGGCGGCCAGGTCGGACTGCTTCTGCGTGAGCACGCCCTGCTGCGCCGCGAGGTCCGTCAGGGCCGCGTCCCGGTTCTCGATCAGGCCCGGCAGCGCCGCCTCCAGGTTCGCGACCACCGTGGCTTGCGCGTCCACCGCGGCCTGCGCGGCGGCCGCGGCGTCCTGAAGCGTCCCCAGGTCCGTCTCGAGGCCCGCGAGCTCGGTCTGCTTCGACGCCACGGCCGCGTTCGCGGAGTCGAGGGAGGACTGCAGGGCGGGGAGCTGGCCCTGGAGGGTGGCGAGATCGGCCTGCTTGGAGGCCACCGCGGTGTTCGCGGAATCGAGGGCTGCCTGGAGCGGAGCGGCCTGCTGCTGGAGGGCGCTGCTGTTCTGCTGGGCCGTGAGCAGCTGGGAGTTGAGCGTGGAGACGTTCGCCTGCAGGGTGGCGAGGTCCCCCTGGAGCACCGCGATCTGGCCGCTGGTGGTGGTGATCTGGTTGTTCAGGCTGGCCAGCTGGGTCTGATCCTTGGCGAGCTGTGCCTGCGCGTCCAGCTTCTTCTTGGCATTGGAGGTCGACGGGTAGGAGTCGATGATGGCCTGCTGGGCGGCGATGTCGCTCTGCAGCTGGGTCTTCTGCTGCTGCAGGGAGGCGAGGGTGGCCTGGGCCGCGCTGAGCTCGGCCTGCTTGGCGGTCACCGCCTGCTGGGCGGCCGCGAGCTGGGTCTGGAGGTTCGCGATCGATGCCTGCGCATCGGCGATGGCCTTGGTGTTGGCGGCGACGGCGTCCGCAGCCCGCTGCGCGGCGGCCTGCAGCGCGGCGAGGTCCGTCTGGGCCTGCGCGATCTGGGACTTCTTGCCGGCGAGTGCGTCCGCGGCCTGCTGCGCGGTGGCCTGCAGCGAGGTCAGGTCCGTCTGGGCCTGGGCGATCTCGGCCTTCTTGGCGTCCACGGCGGCCGCTGCGTCGGCGGCGGCCTTCTGCTTCGCCGCGAGGTCCGCCTTGGCGTCTGAGACGGCCTGGAGCTGCGCGTCGAGCGTCGCCTGGGCCGTGTCCGCGACGCCCTGGAGCCGCGTCAGTTCGGCCTGGGCGGCCGCGACGGCCTGTTGGGCGGCCGTCACGTTCGAGGCTGCGGTCTGCGCCGCCGCCTCCAGGTCCGCGAGCTCGCCCGTCGCGGTATCGATCTGGGTCTGCTTCGCGGCGAGGGCTGAGGCGGCGTCGTCGGCGGTCTTCTGCAGGGCCGCGAGCTCGGTGTTCGCGACGGTGATCTCGGCGTTCTTGGCGTCGAGCGCGGACTGCGTGGTGCTGGCCTGGGTCTTCAGGTCGGCGGCTGCCGCCTGGGCCGTGGTGAGCTGCTCCTGCAGGGGTGCCAGCTGGGCCGTCACGTCGGCCTGCTGGGACTGGAGCGCCGCGAGGGCAGAGGTGGCCTTGTCGATCTGCTGCTGCGTGCTGCTCTGCTGGGCCGTGAGCGAGTCGAGGTTCGCCTGGGCGGTCTGGATCTGGCCGTCGAGCGCTGCGAGCTCGTCGTCAGCCTGCTTGATGGTCGCGTTCAGGCCGGCCATCTCGGTGGTGAGCGCGTCCGCCTGGCTCTGCAGCGTCGCCTTCTGCGTTTGGAGCGCCGCGATGGCGTCCGCGTTGCGCTTGGTGGCCGCCTTGAGGAGGTTCTCCTGGACGGTGCCGCGGTGCGCGAGCTGATTGACGACGCCGTTGCAGATCCCCGGCGTTTCAGCCGGCGGCGCGGCCTCGGCCGGCAGGCCCACGGCCACGAGGGCGCAGGTGATGCCCGGGACGAGGACGGCGGCCGAGAGGGCGCGCAGGCGAGACGTGGTTGGTCGGTTCATGGTGCGATGGCGCACGATGATTACCCCCTTCATCGTGATGTCAGGGGCATCCTTGCCCCCATGACGACGCTATCGAGGAAGTGCGACCTCGGCACCACTTGTCTTTCGGGGTCGAGTACTCAATGTGGCCTCGGTGCGGTACTTGGAAACTACGTAGTCAAGAAAACGGCTACGTGAATTCATCGGTCTGGGTAGAGACGACCACTGGAGCAGACTTAATCTGCTTCGCATGGAATTCGCTCACGGGGGACCGGAAATCGACGTTGTCATTCCGGTGTACAATGAAGAAATTTCTCTTGCCTCCTCAGTTAGGAAACTTGCGGCCTACCTGACAGCGGAGGTGCGTGCCACGTGGCAGATCACGATCGCCGACAACGCGAGCACCGATGGAACCCGGCTCATTGGAGAGTCCCTGGCTGCGGAGCTCGAAGACGTCACCTACATGAGGCTCGAGCAGAAGGGCCGCGGCCGCGCGCTCAAGCAAGCATGGCTGGCGTCGGACGCGGACGTCGTGGTGTACCTCGACGTCGACCTCTCCACGGACCTCGCAGCGCTACCACCGCTCATCGCCCCGCTCCTCTCGGGCCACTCCGACGTTTCGATCGGCACCCGACTCGACCGGACCTCCCGCGTGGTGCGTGGCCCCAAGCGCGAGTTCATCTCCCGCACCTACAACACGATGCTCCGCAGTAGCCTGGGCGTCCAATTCTCGGACGCCCAGTGCGGATTCAAGGCCATGCGCAGGGACGCCGCCCGAGCGCTCCTGCCGCACGTCGAAGATACAGGGTGGTTCTTCGACACAGAGCTCCTGGTCCTAGCTGAGCGTGCTGGCCTCCGGATCTATGAGGTCCCCGTAGACTGGACCGATGACGCGTCCAGCACCGTCAACATCTTGCAGACGGCAGTGGATGACGTGCGTGGGATCATCCGGGTCGCCACGTCGCTTGCTTTTCACCGGCTTCCACTTGCCGCGGTCTACGCAGAGCTGGGCCGCCGCCCTCTCCAGCCGCCGCGTGCCCGGTCGTTCTTCGGACACGCTCTCAGGTTCGCCGCCGTGGGTATCGTTTCGACGATCGCCTACGCCATGCTGTACCTCATGCTGCAGCCTGCTTTCGGTGCCCAATTAGCCAACTTCGGCGCGCTCCTCCTCACCGCTGTGCTCAACACCGCCGCCAACCGCCGCTTCACGTTCGGCATCCGGGGCCATAAGGACTACACGCTCCACCAGGTCCAAGGCCTGATCGTGTTCGGTCTCGCATGGGGCCTGACATCGTCGTCGCTGCTGATCCTCCACGGCTTCGCGACGGCACCCGGCCCGACCGCTGAGCTCGCAACCCTCACGTCGGCGAACGCGTTGGCCACCCTTCTGCGCTTCGCGCTGCTGAAGTACTGGGTCTTCCGCGCTCACAAGACCGTGCGGAGTCCCATTCGCAAGCATGTCCTCGGAGCTCGCGCACTGGATTCAGTGTGAGTGCGCTGAGCACGCTGGCAGCCAGCCTCAAGGCGCCGCGAGCCGTAGTGCGCAGTAGGTGGGAGACCGCCGCGCTCCTTGGTGGAACTGCGGTGCTGTACCTGTGGAACCTCAGCATCAACGGATGGGCCAACGCGTTCTACTCGGCTGCCGCCTTCGCGGGCGCGGACAATCTCACTGCATTCTTCTTCGGCTCCTCTGACCCCTCCAACGGGATTTCGGTCGACAAGCCGCCGCTCGCCCTCTGGGTCATGAGCCTGAGCGTGAAGATCTTCGGATTGAACCCGTGGAGCATTCTCGTGCCTCAGGCCCTCATGGGAGTCGCTACCGTCTGGCTCGTCTACAGGATGGCCGCTCAGCACCTCGGGCACCGCTGGGGTCTTCTCGCTGGCGCGCTGATGGCACTCATGCCTGTCTCCACCGCCGTGTTCCGCTACAACAACCCGGACGCATTGCTGACGCTGCTCATGACCTCGGCTGCCGCTGCCACCCTGGCAGCTATCAGAACTCAGCGTCAGAGGCTCCTTGGCCTTGCTGGCGTGATGATCGGCGCGGGGTTTCTCACTAAGCAGCTCCAAGTGGCACTTGTGGCACCGGCTTTGCTCACGGCCGTACTGTGGCTAGGGCCTTGGTCTCTTCGTATCAGGCTGCGCGGGGTCTTCATAGCTCTCGGCGCCGCGGTAGCGACGGCGGGCAGCTGGCTCGCCGTCGCTACCCTGACGCCCCCGAGCTCGCGTCCGTTCATCGGGGGGACCCGGAACAACAGCTTCTGGGAGCTCACGCTGGGCTACAACGGCATGGACCGTCTCACAGGCCTTGACGCGGAGCGCACACAGCTGGGCAGCTTTTCTGGTTCAGGGGAGGCACTTCCTGCTGGGCCCATTCGATTTATCTACCCTCAGCTGGCTGCACAGGTCCTCTGGGTGCTCCCGCTGGCAGTCGCGGGTGTGGTCATGGCAGTCATGCTATGGAGGAGGGCGAGCCTGCGCGAGCGGAACTTCCTCATCATCAACGTGCTGTGGTTCATCTGCTCAAGCGCTGTACTCGCGTCCATGTCCGGCATCATGCACCCTTACTACGCCCTAAGCGTCGTCCCATCGGCGGCGTGTTTGGGGGCGACTGCCTTGAAACACCTGATTGAGCTACGGAGGCGCGGGCTCTTCCGCGTCCTGCTTGGAGTCTCGTTGGCGGCCACTCTGATCTTCGACGATGCCAATGCTCTCCGCGCATCCGAGACGTTCCCGTGGTACTCGATAGCCACACTGCTAGTGGGCTCGCTTGCGATCGCTTGGGCCGTCCTTCCGCCCATCCGTGCCTTTGCTCCCGCGGGTGTGACGATGTGCCTCTGCCTGGTCCTCTTGGGCCCGCTCCTGTGGTCCGCGAGCACGGTTGCCAGTGCGCACGAAGGTGCGGCGCTTGCGGGCGGCCCGCCGCTCAACGGCTATAGGACCGACGATCCTGCCGATCCCCTGATGCATGGAAACACCACACCAGTGTTCGCCGCAACCATCTTTGGGGACGGGGTCGAGCCGGATGCAGTGCGCGATCTCAGGCTCGTGCCCGAAGGTAAGAGATGGCCGGGCGCCACCATCGGATCTGCTAGTGCGGCCCGGTATCAACTCGCAACCCAGCGAAGCGTCCTCGCAATCGGTGGGTTTGACGGAACCGACCCGTTCCCGACCCTCCGCGACTTTCAGAGCAAAGTGGAAGCTGGTCAGGTCGGCCTGCTCATCGTTGGCAACGTTCCACCGGCTGCGAGCCTCGGCCAAGGCGAGTCCGCGAAGATCCTCGCCTGGGTGAAGACAGCGTACCGTTGCGAACCCGCAGGGCATGCCTGCGTCTACCACCTCCAGCCTCCCCACAAACAAAACGACGAGGCCCGCCCCACTGTAGTGGGACGGGCCGCCGGAAGGGCTGGGATCAGCGCTTCGAGTACTGCGGAGCGCGGCGGGCCTTCTTGAGACCGGCCTTCTTGCGCTCGACCACGCGGGCATCGCGGGTCAGGAAGCCGGCCTTCTTCAGGGCCGGACGGTTGTTCTCGACGTCGATCTCGTTGAGCGCGCGCGAGACACCGAGGCGGACAGCGCCGGCCTGGCCGGAGGGGCCACCACCGTGGATGCGGACGATCACGTCGTAGGCACCCTCGAGGTCGAGGAGCTTGAACGGGTCGTTCACCTCCTGCTGGTGCAGCTTGTTCGGGAAGTAGTTCTCGAGCGTGCGGCCGTTGATGGTCCACTGGCCGGAGCCGGGGACGACGCGGACGCGGGCCACGGCCTCCTTGCGGCGGCCGACGGCCGCACCGGCGACAGTGAGGGCCGGGCGCTCGCGCTGGGCGGTCTCGGCCGCGGCCGGGGCGCTCTCGGAGGTGTAGCTGGTGAGGTTCTCCTCAGCCGCGGTGTTCAGCTCTTCGTTCTGAGCCACAGTGTTCTCCTTGATGAATTCTTGAGTAGTGGCCAGGACTACTGGGCAACCTGGTTGATCTCGAAGGTCTTGGGCTGCTGGGCAGCGTGCGGGTGGTTCGGGCCCGCGTAGACCTTGAGCTTGGACAGCTGCTGGGCGGCCAGCTTGTTCTTCGGGAGCATGCCCTTGACGGCCTTCTCCACGGCGCGGACCGGGTTCTTCTCGAGCAGCTCGGCGTAGGTCACGCTCGTGAGGCCGCCCGGGAAGCCCGAGTGGCGGTAGGCGCGCTTCTGCTGGAGCTTGGCGCCGGTGAGGGCCACCTTGTCCGCGTTGATGATGATGACGAAATCGCCCATGTCCATGTGGGACGCAAAGGTCGGCTTGTGCTTCCCGCGCAGCAGCGTTGCGGTCTGGCTGGCAAGACGACCCAGAACGACGTCGGTGGCGTCGATGACGTGCCACTGACGGTCGGCGTCGCCGGGCTTCGGAGTGTACGTACGCACAGTTATTGCCTTCGTTTCTTGGTCTGGTGGGATGCCGGTGAGATACACCCCGTGCTTCGGTGCGCTACCGGACCAGAGGTGAGGGCTCCCAGACCAGTTATCCCTTGCATCTCGAATGCGCCCGGAAGCTGGCGTCCTGCAACTGGACACTCCCGAGGCGCGTTCCATCGAGTCAGGACACGCACAACGACTATCAAGACTATCCCGGCGCGGCGTGCCGGGTCAAAGCGGGCCATCTGGTGCCTCCGGAGGGGCCCTTCCGAGGTGTACTCACCCGCCGAAGTGGACGTGTCCATCGCGCAAGTAGCCCGGAGGTTCGCCACTGAGTACTCCCCACGGGGTGCGGCGGGTGGGCGGCAGGTACATCGCCGAGCGGAGCAGGGGTATTCAGACGTTGTCAAAACACTCGTATTTACGTATCAACCCTTATGGTGCCGGCCTCCTGGAGGTGGGAGATTTGTGGCACGGGCAGGAATACCGGGGGTGGCCCGACACAAAGACCCCTTTTTACAAAATGCTCCATCTCATGAAAAGGACATCGCCATGGAAAAGGTCTTCATCTCCGTTCTCGCCTTCTGGAACGGCATTGTGAACGACGAGAAGGAAAAGGGAGCGACGGCCGTTGAATACGGACTTCTGGTCGCTCTCATCGCCGCGGTCATCATCGGCACGGTCGTGACGCTCGGCGGCCAGATCAACAGCGCCTTCCAGACCATCTCCACCAAGCTCTGACGCTGCCGGCGCCGGACGCTCGAAAGGACACGGATCATCGTGAACCAGCTCGTGACTTCTCTGCTCGTCCTCTGGAACGACCTGACCCGAGACGGTCGAGAGAAGGGTGCGACCGCGGTCGAGTACGGCCTCCTGGTCGCGCTCATCGCCGCAGTCATCATCGGGACTGTCGTCACTCTGGGGGGCCAGATCAACTCGGCGTTCACCACCATCAGCAGTCAGCTCTGACGGCACTCAGCACCATCGGTGTTGCCCTCCCCGGTTCGTGGACGCCGGACACGGCGTCCACGAACCGGGAAATCCAAGACGCACGACCCTTCCCAAGGAGGAGCGATGGCCGAGAGCCGACAGCGAGGCGCAACGTCAGTCGAGTACAGCCTCCTGGTCTTCCTAATCGCCTCGGCGATCTTCGGCGCCGTGGCCCTGATCGGCCCAGCGCTCGTTCCTGGCTTCCAGACCGTGGTGAGCGGGTTGTGAACGATGAAAGAGACTTCTCACCGCCGTGAACGAGGCGCCGTGGCCGTCGAGTTCGCCCTCGTCCTGCCCCTGCTCCTCGGCCTCGTTCTAGGCATCGTGGAGTTTGGGCGCATCTACAACGCCCAGGTCCTCGCGACCAACGCGGCCCGAGAAGCCGCCCGAACGGTGGCTATCGGGAACAGCCAGAGTCAGGCGATCACCAACGCCCAGAGCGTCGCTCCCGGCTACACCATCTCCGTGACCGTGCCGACGAGCTGTACCCCGGGAACCGAGGTCCAAGCGACAGTCACCACCAATGTCCAGACAGTATCCGGCACATGGTTCGGGCTGCCCAATCCGGTCAACGTGAACGGGACAGGAGCCATGCGATGCAACGGCTGATACGGCGCTCGCAACGTGGCCACGACGAACGTGGGGCCGCAGCCATACTGGTCGTCGTCCTAGCGTTCGTCCTCGTGGGCATGGCATCCTTCGCGGTCGACACAGGCCTGATGGTCTCGACGAAGGCCCAGCTCCAAAACGGAGCGGACGCCTCGGCGCTTGCCCTCGCCCAGTACTGCTCCGTGAACGCTCCGACGAGCTGCAGCACTGCCTACGACGCGACCTTGGCGCCCCTGTACACAAAGGACAGCTCCTTGGACGGGTCCGCTCAGGTTCAAGGAATCACCTGGCCGTCAGCGGGCCAGGTGGCCGTGACGACGACGACCCCGCCCGCGGGACTGAAACTGATCCTCGGCGGGATCTTCGGCACTCCTTCGGTCCAAGTCACGGCCAGCGCCACCGCGAGGTGGGGCGCTCCCGGCTACGGCAAGAGCTTCCCGCTCGCACTCTCCGCAAACTGCTGGGACCTGACCCCGACAACCAAGGTGGGCGTCGTTCAGACCTTCGAGTACAAGCCCGGTCAGACATGTACGAGCCCTTCAGGCTCAAGCGGTCCCGGCGGCTGGGGATGGCTAGTGCCAGACAGCGGAACCTGCCAGACGACCACCACCGCAGGCACTGTGGTCACGGGAGCCTCCGATCCAGGGAACAACTTTCCGAACGCCACATATTGCTCACCGGTCCTCACGAGCTGGGTCAACACGATTACCGCCGGCAACGAACAAGACGTTACGTTCCCGGTCTTCACCTCGACGACCGGTTCGGGCAACAACATGACCTACGCCATCTCCGGCTACGCGACGCTCCAGATCTACGGCTGGAAGCTTCAGCAAGGAAACAACAGTGCGCCCGGAGCCTTCCGCAATCAGGCCAGCGACCTCGCGGCCCAGGGCCTGAGCACGAACCTCGCTTGCAGCGGTGGCGTTGACCGCTGCGTGATCGGCCGATTCATCAGGTTCGACATCACCGACCCCAACATCGGCGGCAGCGGCGGAACCGACTACGGATCTACCTCCGTGAAGCTCATCAAATAAGCAAAGCAGGAAAGGGGATTCCCATGAGGACCCGCCTACTGGGAGGCGTGGCTGCTCTGATTGTTGCAATCATCGGCGCCGTGCTCCTCATCACCTACGTCAACAGCGCCGATCAGCGCGCCTACGCCGGCACGGAGACCCAGGAGGTCTACGTGGTGCAGAAGCCGATTCCCGCCGGAACTGCCGGAACCGCCATCTCTGACAGCGTGGCGAAGAAGCCCATGCCGAAGGGCATGGTTCCCTCCGATGCCGTGGCCGACCTCTCGAGCCTCTCGGGGAAGGTCACCTCGGTCAATCTGGAGGTGGGCGAGCAGCTGATTGCCGGACGCTTCGCAGACCCGTCAACACTCCACGCTCCCGGCCGCGTGGATGTGCCGGCCGGGATGCAGGAAGTCACTGTCCGTCTCCCCATCGAACGGGTTGTCGGCGGCGCCCTCTCCGCAGGCGACCTGGTCGGCGTCGCTCTGTCCTTCCCCAAGGAAGACGCAACTCCTGCCCAGACCCGGCTCAGTTACAACAAGGTCCTCGTCACCGGATTGCAGGTCTCGTCCGGCGCTACGGCCCAGAACAACGCCACAGCACCTGCCCAGAACGGCGGTGGTGGTGTTGGCTCGGCCAGCCAGAACGCCAGCAACGGCGAATACCTCGTCACCTTGGCCCGTCCCGCCGCCGATGCAGTGCGCATCGTCTACGCGGCCGAATTCGGCAAGGTCTACCTGACCAAGCAGTCGTCGGCCTCGCAGAATGGCGACGGCGGCATCCTTGACCGGACGAAGGTGTTCCAGTGAGCAGGTTCGCAGTTATCACCGAGGACGCCGGCTTTGAAGATCGGGTCCGTCTGGCCGCCGTGATGCTGCCAGGTGCCCTGCAGGCCTTCCACGCGGGGTTCCTGCCGAAGAACATCGACGACGTCTTCGGGCAACTGGAGGGGGAGCCGCTTGAGGTCCTCGTCCTCGGTCCGGACCTCCCTGCCGAAGAGGTGTTCGCGTTCTCTGCCGCGGTTGACGTCTGCCACCCCCAGGTGAGCGTCGTGTACGCTGCCCCCGCAGCGCCTGAAGTGGCTCTCCGTGCGATGCGGGCCGGTGTGAGGGACCTCATCGGCCCTGAGACCGACATCGAGACGTTGAGGGGCCACCTCGATCAGGCAGCCACTGCAGCGGGATCGCGCCTCGCGGCCATGCCTCCGCTGTCGGCCGACCAAGCTGCCGTCGGCAACCGGAGCGGTCGAGTCATTGCGGTGATGTCACCCAAGGGAGGCGTGGGGAAGACGACCATCGCCACCAACATCGCAGTCGGGCTTGGCAAGGCCGCGCCGATGTCCGTGGTCATCGTCGACCTCGACCTCCAGTTCGGCGACGTGGCCAGTGGGCTCATGATGACCCCCGACCGCACGGTGCTCGACGCGGCGGAGGGACCGATCGACGCGTTGTCCCTCAAGACCTATCTGACCGCCCACAGCACCAACATCTATGCGCTCTGCGCACCCCGCAATCCCGCCGATGCCGACAGGATCTCGGCCAGCAAGATCTCGGAGATCATCGAGAAGCTTGCCGCTGAGTTCCAGTACGTCGTCATCGACACGTCGCCCGGTCTCGGAGAGCACGTTCTCGCGACCCTAGACCAGGCTACCGACGTCGTCTGGGTCTGCGGAATGGACATTCCCAGCGTCCGCGGCCTTAAAGCAGGACTCGACATCCTCCAGGAGCTGCGCATGCTGCCCGAGCGCCGCACCCTCGTCCTGAATATGGCGGACCGCAAGTCCGGCATCACCGTCCAGGACATCGAGGCAACGATTGGGGTTCCTGTCGACGTCGTCCTGCCGAGGTCCCGCGCCCTCCCTCTCGCGACGAACCGGGGCATTCCGGCGCTCCAGGACCGCCTTCGCGATCCTGCTGTGAAGGGCCTGAATCAGCTTGTGGAACGGTTGAAGCCGCAGTGGGAAGAGCGCGAACGCAAGCAGCTCCATCGACGGGCGGTGTTCCAGTGAACCTCTTCAAGCGGCTTGAGGACGCCCGACGCGACGAGGGCGCCGGCGACCCGACGCTTCCCACCGAAGGGTTTGACGAGAGACACCCGGACCAGACTGGTCAGAGGGAATCCTCGACGCTCAACACGCGCGTTCTCGCAAAGGCGGCAGCCGATGCCGAGGCGCGGCACTCCGGTCGGGATATCGTCACTACGACGGATGTCCGCGCAAGCCTCGCCATCCGCGAATTGAAGTCCAAGGTCACCGCTGACCTGTATGAGCGGGTGGGAACGCGGATTTCCGATCCCACCCTCAGCGAGGAGGACCTTCAGCGTTACGTGCGTGACGAGCTCCGGTCAGTCGTCGCCGAACAGTCCGTACCCCTCACATCGAGCGAACGGGACCGGCTCATTGACGAGGTCATCGACGATGTCCTCGGTTTGGGGCCGATCCAGCGGTACATCGACGATCCGTCTGTCACCGAGGTGATGGTCAACAGTGCAGACCAGGTGTACGTCGAGCGCAACGGCCAGCTCTTCCTCACCGAAACGACCTTCGAGTCTGAGGAGCAGCTGCGCAGGGTCATCGAGCGCATCGTGTCGAGGGTCGGGCGCCGGATTGACGAATCGTCGCCGCTGGTCGATGCGAGGCTGCTGGACGGATCGCGCGTCAACGCGATCATCCCCCCTCTTGCCGTGAGCGGTTCCTCGCTGACGATCCGCAAGTTCTCCCGGGAGGCTCTCAGCGTCGCACGGTTGATCGAGCTGGGGACCATGAACCCCGAGATGGCCGAGCTCCTGCACGCCTGCGTCCAAGCGCGGCTCAATGTCATCGTCTCGGGCGGCACGGGCACCGGCAAGACAACTCTGCTCAATGTCCTGTCCTCGTTCATCCCCCGCGATGAGCGCATCATCACCATCGAAGATGCCGTGGAGCTCCAGCTTCAACAGGACCACGTGGTCCGCCTCGAGAGCCGCCCTCCAAACATCGAAGGACAGGGCGCCATCACCATCCGCGACCTCGTTCGCAACTCACTTCGCATGCGGCCTGACCGCATCGTGGTCGGCGAGGTCCGCGGCGGTGAGACGCTGGACATGCTCCAGGCCATGAACACCGGTCACGACGGTTCGCTGTCCACCGTGCACGCGAACTCCCCCCGGGATGCGATCGCCCGTCTCGAGACCCTCGTGCTCATGGCCGGCATGGACCTGCCTCTGCGCGCTATCCGAGAACAAGTGTCCTCGGCGGTGAATCTGATCGTGCACCTCAGCCGACTCCGTGACGGCACACGCCGGGTGACCCACGTGACCGAGGTTCAAGGCATGGAGGGAGACGTGGTCACGCTCCAGGATGCCTTCATCTTCGATTTCAGCGCCGGCGTCGACGTCAACGGCAGATTCCTCGGGAAGCCGATCCCCACCGGGGTCCGGCCACGATTCATGGAGAAGTTCGCAGACCTTGGCATCCACGTCAGTCCGTCCCTGTTCGGCCCCCGATTTGGAAGGGCGTGACGGCTGTGGACTCTCCGATCGTCCTCGCCCTCGGCCTGGGTGCCGTCTATGCAGGACTGACGGCGCTAATCGTCCTGCTCACCAAGCCCCGACGCACGGTGTCTCCCGAACGGCGGCGCCCAGGAGGGAAGGATCAGTCAAACGCCGCGCTCGCCCGGTTCACCGACGCAGCCGTCGGTGCAATCAACCGTTCCCTCCACGGGCGCGAACTCCGGCTCGTCCGCAGCGACAAGCTCCAGCAGGCCGGGCTCAAGCTGAGCCGAGGAGACTTCCTCTTCACCTGCGGCGGAGGCTCCCTTCTCGCCGCAATCCTGGGGTTTGTCCTCGCGGGGCCGGGGTTGGGCATCCTGCTGCTCGTGCTCGTCCCGGCCGGCATGCTCGCGTGGCTGAACATCAAGGCCTCACGTCGTCAGGCGAAGTTCGCGACCCAGCTCCCCGACACTCTGCAGATGCTCGCTGGCAGCATGCGGGCCGGTCACAGCCTCCTCCGGGCCCTCGACGGAGCCAGCCACGAATGCGAAGAGCCCATGGGGGCCGAGCTGAGCCGGGCGCTCAATGAGGCTCGTATCGGCCGTGACCTCACCGAGTCCCTCGTTGACCTCGCCGGTCGAATGAAGAGCCAAGACTTCCTGTGGACGACCCAGGCCATCGAGACCCAACGGGAAGTCGGCGGCAACTTGGCCGAGATCCTCGAGAACGTGAACGACACCATCAGGGACCGCGCCCAGCTGGCACGGCAGGTGTCCGCCCTGAGCGCCGAGGGGAAGCTCTCCGCCTACATCCTGATCGGGCTCCCGATCGCCTTCCTCATCATCCTGTCATTCATCAATCCGCTCTACGCCACGGTGTTCTACACCACCTTGCCCGGGTGGGGCATGCTCGCCGTCTGCGCCATCCTGCTCGGCGTCGGCTCGCTGTGGCTCTTCCGGATGATCAAGCCGAAGTACTGAGGAGGATCACATGTCACCCATCGCCATGGCCGCGGTCCTTGCCATCGTGCTGCCAGCCGCCTATCTGGTCTGGTCCGTGATCGCCACGGACCGGACCACCCGCAAGGCCATCGAGATCAACCTCGGCCTGGCGCAGGCCGGATCCAAGCAAACGACGTGGACGATTCCCGAGCGGCTGCAGGAGCTCGCCCGAAGGATCACGCCCAAGGGCTACGCCGCATTCCTCGACAAGCGCCTGGCGGCAGCCGGGCGCCCGGGGTCATGGCCCCTCGACCGGGTCCTCGTCCTCAAGCCCATTCTCGCTCTGGTCGGGCTCGGATTCGGGCTCTTCATCCTCAAGAGCAGCTTCTCACCGCTCCTCGTGCTCTTCACCATCGCGGCCTGCGTCCTGTGCTACTTCCTTCCGGACCTCCTGCTCCAGAGCGCCGGCCAGAAGCGCCGCGAGAGCATGCAGCGGTCAATGCCCAATATGCTCGACCAGATGCTCATCTCGGTCGAGGCCGGGGTCGGTTTTGAGGCCGCTATGGCCCGTGCAGCTGAGAACAGCACCGGTCCGCTGGCCGAGGAGTTCATCCGCACCCTGCAGGACATCCAAGTTGGACGAGCGAGACGTGAGGCCTACCTTGCGCTCGGCGAGCGCGCGTCATCCCCGGACCTAGGCTCATTCATCAGGGCCGTCGTCCAGGCCGACCAGTACGGCATCGCAATCGCGAAGGTCCTCCGCGCTCAGGCCAAGGAGATGCGCACCAAGAGGCGTCAGCGCGCTGAAGAGCAAGCCATGAAGATTCCGGTCAAGATTATCTTCCCGCTCATGCTCACCATCCTTCCGGCACTGTTCATCGTTGTGATGGGTCCTGCCGTCATGAACATCGTCAAGATGTTCTCCTGATCGTGCCCCCGCGGGCCATGCAGCTGGCCCGCGGGGGCACCCAAACCGGGTCCCCTCCCGATGCCCAGAATCGGGAGGGGACCCTCAACGAAGTGTCAGGAGGTTCCCATGAGCAGCGACATCGGCGTCCAGATTCCCGAGGTTCATCCAGTCGACTGGGCGTGGTACCGCGAGTTCGGCGGCATGGCCGCTGTGCCTCCCGCCGTCCGGCTCCGGAACCGGCGGATCACCCGCCGGGCGCTGGCCAAGGCCGGCGCGCTCGCCGCCGCCGTCGGCGGGATCGCACTCGGGTCGGGTCTGCTGTGGGCCCGCGGGGACATCTCCTGGCGCCCGGTGCTCCTCATCGCCCTCTGCGGTGCCGCCGGCATGGCGCTCTACACCCGTGACGTGACTCGCCGGGCCGTGACGGCGCGGCGCCGCAATGTGGCAGCCGCCGTCAGGGCCGCCCGGGCGGACCGGATCTTCGGCATCCCGTACGTGGCCGCCGCGCAGGGCTCCCGCCAAGGCTTCCCGATCCCAGCATTGCGGGCCGCCCGGACCACCGCGGCGCTCCTGGATCTGCTCCTCGCGGTCCCCGGCCCGTCAGTCTTCCACCGGATAGGCACGCCTGGCGGCAGTACAGCCGACCACGCCGTGGCGTGCGGTAACGCCGTGTTCCTCGTCGACTCGGCCAATTTTGGGGGCGGAATGTGGGAATGGGCGGCGGGCACCCGTGACATTGCCATTCCCACATTCCGCGGGAGCAAGCCGAGGCCCCAGTCCCTGCACGAGGCTGCCGACGAGCTCCGCTGCCTCCTCGGGCCGGAGATCGAGGTCATCCCCATCGTCCTGGTCCACGGCGCCAGAGTGGCTCGCGGGAGCACAAGCCTCTCACCGAACGGCGTCCACCTGCTCACGGCCTCCGCGGCCCTCGAGCGCATCGGCAACACGTGCGCGTACGGCTTCGCCGGTACTGCGCGAATGCCCGGCCTGCAGGAGGCGCTCCAAGAGCTGCTCGTGTAGGCCGCCGGACCGGCGAGGTCCCCCAAGCCGGAGTTCCCTCCCGATGCCCAGAGTCGGGAGGGAACTCCTCACTGCGGTCGCGGCCATTGCCCGCCGGCCGAGCCAGCGCTTACGCTGGGGGTCACCTCTGGGACATCTGGGCAGGCTACCCCGAGGCCGCGTTCTTCTGGATGGAGAAGACATGGGCCGCGACACCCAGACCTCTGCTGGCGCAATGACGGGGCGGCTGCCATGAGGGCCGTCATCACCGCGCTCATCGCCTACGGCACGGCGATCAACGGCCTGCTCCTCGGACTCTGGCTGGCCGCGAAATGGCCCGCCCCGCGGCTGAAGCACTTCGCGATGATGGGCTGGGTGTTCCTCGGCCTGAACGTCGGGATGCAGATCCTCATCGCGTAGGGTTTCGACTCCGCTCAACCACCGGATCCGGGGATCTCCTCCCGCAGCGCCCGCGTCAGCTCCGCCCGCTTTGCCATGTCCGCCCCCGACTCCGGGTACCCGACCTCCTCGAGGACGAGCGGGTGGGCCGGCGCCAGCCGCGTCTTCGCGTCCCGTACCCGGGCGAGCATCCGCTCGTGCAGCCACCCCGCGGGCTCGAGCCCCTCCCCCACGCGCAGCGCCGAGCCGATCAGGGCACGCACCATGTTGTGGCAGAAGGCATCGGCCCGCACCCGGGCCACAACCACGCCGCTGTCCGTCCGCTCGAACGCGAACTCCTGCAGCGTGCGCACGGTGGTGGACCCCTCGCGCGGCTTGCAGAACGCCAGGAAGTCGCCAAGCCCGAGCAGCTGGTCTGCCGCGGCGTTCATCCGCCCCACGTCCACCCCCGTGCGGTGCCACAGCGTGATCCCGCGCAGCACCGGATCCCGGTCCTCAGGCCGGTCCGCGATCCGGTACGAGTAGCGCCGCCACAGCGCCGAGAACCGCGCGTCGAACCCGGCGGGAGGCACGACGGCGCTGCGCACCTCGAGCGCGCCCGTCTCCTCGCCGAGCACCCGGCTCAGCGCCCCGCGCAGCCGCCGGACGAGGACCTCCTCGGGGGCGTCGGAAGAGCGCCGCGCGAGCCCGACCCACTCCGCGGGCGCGAGGTCCAGGTGCACCACCTGCCCGCGGGCGTGCACGCCGGCGTCGGTGCGGCCGGCCACGACCACCCGGATCGGCCGGCGCAGGATCAGCGCGAGCGCCTCCTCGAGGGCCCCTTGCGCCGTGCGGAGCCCGGGCTGCACCGCCCACCCGCTGAACGGGCCGCCGTCGTAGGCCAGATCGAGGCGCACACGCACCGTGGAGGGCTCGGAAGTCATGCCTGCCAGTCTAAGGATTCGCGCAGCAACACCACCGCGGAAACGCAGGAATCACCCCGAGCTCGAGGCTTCCGCGAGCTTCGCCCCAGATGCGTACCCGCGCCACCGACGGATCCGTACCTTCGATGGTGAGGCAGGCAAACGGCCGGCCGTCACCCCTCGAAGATCCAGGAGCAACCATGCTTTCCATCGTCGCAACCCTCCACACCCTCGGCCTCAAGCTCAAGGAGCGCGCACTCTCGGGCGAGAAGGGCGCCACCGCCGTCGAGTACGGCATCATGGTCGCGCTCATCGCGGTCGCCATCATCACGGTCGTCGGGCTCCTCGGCGGCCAGCTCAACACCATCTTCACCGACGTCAAGAACTCGCTCGTCCCGGCCGCGTGACCTCGGGATGGTCTCGGGCAGCCGCTGGGTTGCTGCCCGAGACTGCCCGTGCAGTCATCGTGCCGCCAACCGCTCAAGGAGCCACCATGCGCACCAGCGACAGCGAACGCGGCGCGGCAGCCGTCGAGTTCGCGCTCGTGCTGCCCGTGCTCATCCTGATCGTGCTCGGGATCGTCGACTTCGGCCGCGTGTTCAACGCCCAGCAGACCCTCACCTTCGCGGCCCGCGCCGGAGCCCGCGCCATGGTGCTGCAGAACAGCACCTCGGCGGCGATCACGGCCGCCCAGAACGGGGCCTCAACTCTCGGCACTCTCCCTGCCTCTGCCTTCACCATCTCCCCCTCGGCCTGCCCGGCACCTGGCCAGACGCCGGCCGGCACCGTACCGCCGAGCATCACCTTCACCGCGAACTACACGTTCGCGGGCACCGGTTTCTTCGGCAGCTTCGCCCTCCAGGGGAAGGGAGTCATGCTGTGCGGCGGCTAATCCTCCCGCCGCGCGCCGCACAGGCGCTCGACGGCAGAGCGCCCCGCGAGCGCGGGGCGGTCGCCGTCCTCACCGCCATCCTCATGGTCGTCCTGCTCGGCTTCGCGGCGCTTGCAGTCGATGGCGGGATGCTCTACGCGAAGCGCGCCGAGCTGCAGAACGGCGCCGACGCTGCCGTCCTCGCGGTGGCACAGCGGTGCGCGGCTTCGCTCACCGATCCGCAGTGCTCGACGACCTCCACTCTGGCCAGCGGGCTCGCGCAGTCCAACGCGCAGGCGAGCCAGGCGGGGATCGCCTCGCTCGCGATCAGCACCACCTCCCGCACCGTCACGGCCACGACCCAGCCCCTCCAGCCGGGCTCCCAGCCGGGCTCTGTGTCGCTGTTCTTCGCCCGCGCGCTCGGCATCACGAGCGCAACGGTCGGCGCCAGGGCTCAGGCGGCCTGGGGCAGCCCCAGCACCGGCATCGCGGCCTTCCCGCTCGCGTTCTCCGTGTGCCAGCTCCAGGGCACGGCCATCGACGGCGCCACCCAGCTCATCCAGTCCTTCGGGTCGGGGGTGAACCCCAGCTGCACCTACGGCACCCCTGGCCAGCCGAGTCAGGTGGTCCCGGGCGGCTTCGGCTGGCTCCAGCAGAACTCGAACCAGTGCGGGGCGTCCATCAACGTGGCCTCCTCCATCGGCGGGAGCCAGCCTGGCTCAAGCGGTCCCAGCTACTGCGACGCGATCTATTCCAGCTGGATCTCCGCGCTGCAGGCCGGACAACGCGCCATCGTCCTGCTGCCCGTGTTCACGACAGTCACCGGCACCGGCAAGAACGCGATCTACACGATCGCCGGATTCGCAGCCTTCAGCGTCAAGGGCTGGAACTTCGGCGGACAGTCCTACTACAACAACACTCCTCCCGCCGTCGACGCCTCGCTCAGCTGCAGCAACAACTGCAAGGGCATCATCGGCCAGTTCATCACCTTCGTCGACCTCGACAGCGCCTACCAGGTCGGCCCGTCCACCGCCTTCGGCGCCACCATCGTCCGCCTCGCACAGTAGAACCCAGGAGCCCTCCCCGCATGAAGTCACGACTCATCGCCGGCGCCGCCGCGCTCGTCGCGGCCATCATCGGCATCGCCCTCGTCCTCTCCTACGCCCAGGGCGCCGATGCCCGCGCGATGGCGGGTATGCAGCCGGCGCAGGTGCTCGTGGTCGTCAAGCCCGTCCCGGCGGGCACCGCAGCGGACAAGCTCGCCGACTTCATCCAGGCGCGCACCCTCCCGGCCGAGGCGATCGCGCCCTCTGCGCTGCACACGCTCGACGGGACGGCGGGCAAGGTCACCACGGCCGACCTCCAGACTGGCGAGCAGCTCCTTGCCGAGCGGCTCGCTGACCCTCAGTCCCTCGTCAAGCCTGGAACCGTCCGCGTCCCCGCCGGGCTCCAGGAGGTCTCCTTCCAGCTTGACCCGCAGCGCGCCGTCGGCGGCCTCCTGGCCGCAGGGGACACCGTGGGGCTCTTCCTCTCCTTCGACAAGATCGGCACGTCCGCCGGAGCCCAGAGCACGGACCTGTCGATGACCGGGATGCTCGTGACCTCTGTCCAGCAAGCGGGGAAGACCTCGGACTCCTCGGCGTCGCCGACGTCCGCACCGACCACTCCGCTCATCGTCACTGTCGCCGCGAACGCCGCCCAGGCATCGCGGATCGTGTTCGCGGGCGAGTTCGGCAAGATCTGGCTCAGCAAGCAGCCCGCCGGTGCCACCCAAGCCGGGCCCGGGCCCATCGACGGCGGAAAGGTCTACCAGTGAGCGGCTTCGTCCTGATCTCCCCGAGCCCCGAGTTCGCCGAGCGGATGCGTGCCGCGGTCGACGGCGCCCTCCCCGGCTCCGTGCACGCCGTCGCTACCGCGGAACTCCCCGAGCAGCCGGAGCAGGTCTTCGCGCGCCTCGGCGGCGCGCAGCCGGACGCGCTCGTGCTCGGCCCCGGCGTCCCGCTCGACGGCGCGCTGCGCCTCGCCACCGTGTTCGATGTCCGCTACCCCGCAGTTGCCGTCCTCCTTGCCGCCGACGCCGACGCCGAGCTCATGCTCCAGGCGATGCGCGCCGGGATCCGCGACGTGGTCTCCCCCGAGGTCGGGCCCGAGCAGCTGCGCGTCGTGCTGCAGCGCTCGGTCCAGGCCACCGAGGGCCGCCGCCGCGCCGTATCTCCCGCAGGCCCGGACGGTGCCCCCGACCCCGGGGACGGCCCGCGCGGCCGGGTGATCGGCGTCTTCTCCCCCAAGGGCGGGGTGGGCAAGACCACCCTCGCGACCAACATCGCTGTGGGCCTGGCCAAGGCCGCCCCGATGGGGGTCGCGATCGTGGACCTCGACCTGCAGTTCGGCGACGTCGCCTCGGGCCTCGACCTCGACCCCGAGCACACCGTCACTGACGCGGTCTCCCCGGCCGCTGCCCGCGATGCACTCGTCCTCAAGGCCTTCCTCACGCTCCACCCCGCTGGGCTGTACGCGCTGTGCGCGCCCAAGAGCCCGGTCGAGGCGGACGCGATCACTCCGGAGAAGGTCGGCCACCTGCTGCGTCAGCTCGCCGCCCAGTTCGACTACGTCATCGTGGACACGGCCCCAGGCCTCGGCGAGTGCACCCTCTCCGCGCTTGAGCACTGCACCGACGGCGTCTGGGTCACCGGCATGGACGTCCCCGGCGTGCGCGGGCTGCGCTCGAGCCTCGATGTGCTCGGCCACCTCGGTCTCCTGCCGGAGGTCCGCCACCTCGTGCTGAACATGGCGGATGCGAAGTCCGGGCTCACCGTCCGCGACGTCGAGGCCACCGTCGGCGTGCCCGTAGACGTGAGCGTGCCGCGCTCCAAGCTCGTGGCCTACTCGACCAACCGCGGCATCCCCGTGCTCCAGGCGACCCGCAAGGACGGCGCCACCGCCGCGCTGGGAAAGGTCGTGGAGCGGATTTCCCCCTCTGCCAAGGCCAAGCCCGCCGCGCGCCGCCGGGCCCACCGCCGGGTGGTGGTCGCGTGAAGCTCTCGGAGCGGATCAGCCTCGCCGACGGCGCCGGCCTCGCCCTTGCCCAGATCCCCGCGGCGGACTCGGCGCCCGCCGACGCGACGGAGACTGCCGTAGCCGCGTCCCCGCCCGCCCCTGTCGCGGCGGGGTCCGCGTGGGCGAGCCTGTCCGCGCGCGCCGCCGCCGCGCCGTCGTCCGCGGCCTCAGGCTCCCCGGCCCCCGCCCCGGCCCCGACCGTGGCCCAGGACGCCTTGACCGGCCTCAAGCAGCGCGCCGCCACGGCCTTGTTCGAGCGCATGGGCCAGCGCTTCGGGGACGCCGAGGCCACCGAGGACGACCTCCGCAGCGCGGCCCGCGAGGAGCTCACCCGCATCATCGACGAGGAGCCTGTGCCCCTCAGCGCCCCCGAGCGTGTGCGGCTCCTGCGCGAGGTCGAGGATGACGTGCTGGGCTACGGGCCGCTCCAGCGCCTCCTCGACGACGACGCCGTCACCGAGATCATGGTCAACCGCCACGACCAGATCTACATCGAGCGCAAGGGCCACCTCACCCTCTCCGAGTTGCGCTTCACCTCGGAGGAGCAGCTGCGTGCGGTGATCGAGCGGATCGTCTCCCGCGTGGGCCGGCGCATCGACGAGTCCTCGCCGCTCGTGGACGCTCGTCTCGCCGACGGCTCACGCGTGAACGCCGTCATCCCGCCGCTCGCGGTGGGCGGCTCTTCGCTCACCATCCGAAAGTTCGGCAAGACCCCGCTGACTGTGCGCGACCTCATCGGCTTCGGCACCCTCACCCCGGACATGGCTGAGCTGCTGCAAGCATGCGTCGAGGCCAAGCTCAACGTGATCGTTTCCGGCGGCACCGGCACCGGCAAAACCACGCTCCTCAACGTCCTCTCCGGCTTCATCCCCCAGGGGGAGCGGATCGTGACCATCGAGGACGCCGTGGAGCTGCAGATCCAGCAGGAGCACGTGGTCCGGCTCGAGAGCCGGCCGCCCAACACCGAGGGCAAGGGTGAGGTGACCATCCGCGACCTCGTCCGGAACTCCCTGCGTATGCGGCCCGACCGTATCGTGGTGGGCGAGGTCCGCGGCGGCGAGTCGCTGGACATGCTCCAGGCCATGAACACCGGCCACGACGGCTCTCTCTCGACCGTGCACTCCAACTCGCCCCGGGACGCAATTGCCCGACTCGAGACGCTCGTGCTCATGGCCGGCATGGACCTGCCCCTGCGCGCCATCCGGGAGCAGATCGCGTCCGCGGTCAACCTCATCGTGCAGATCTCCCGTCTGCGCGACGGCACCCGCCGCATCACTCACGTTACCGAGGTGCAGGGCATGGAGGGGGACGTCGTGACGCTCCAGGACGCCTTCGTGTTCGACTACGCCGCCGGCGTCGACGCCTCCGGCCGGTTCCTCGGAAGGCCCATCGCCACCGGGGTGCGGCCGCGCTTCCTCGAGCGCTTCGAGGACCTCGGGCTGCACGTGCGGCCGGGCATCTTCGGCCAAGTCATGGGACCAGGCGCCGGAGCGGGCGCGAAGGAGGGTCCGTGGAGCTGATGCTCGGTTGCGGCCTGATCCTCGGCGCGGGCGGCGCCGCCGCGATCATCGCCCTCCAGCCCGGCAGCCCCGCGCTGCCCGCCAGCCGCCGCCGGCCCACGGCGGCGTCGCGCGGCTCCCTGCTCGGCCGCGCCCGCCGTGGGGCTGCCGATGCGCTCCAGGGGTGGCTGACCGGCCACCGCGTGCGCCTCGTCTCCCCTGAGCAGCTCGAGCTGGCGGGCCTCAACGTCCGCCAGGCGGACCTCGTGCTCATTGTCGGAGGCGCGATGCTGGCCGCACTCCTGATCGGCGCCGTCGCGGGAGTGCTGCCGCTGGGCATCCTCGCGGCGCTCGTCGCGCCCGTGCTGCCGCGCGTCGTTGTGCGCTCGAAGATCGCCGCGCGCCGGAAGCGGTTCGACGGCCAGCTCGGCGACACCCTCCATCTGCTCTCGGGCGGTCTCCGCGCCGGGCACAGTATCCTGCGCGCGATCGACGCCGCCGCGGCGGAGAGCCCCGAGCCCACCGCGCACGAGATGCGCCGTGTGGTGCGGGACACCGCCCTGGGCCGGGATCTCCTCGCCTCGCTCGAGGAGACCTCGGTGCGGATGGCGAGCGAGGACTTCGTGTGGGTGGCCCAGGCGATCCAGATCAACCGCGAGGTCGGCGGGAACCTCGCGGAGGTCCTCGACCAGGTCAACGAGACCATCCGCGAGCGCGGGGAGATCAAGGGACACATCGCGGCGCTCGCCGCCGAGGGCAAGTTCTCCGCCTACATCCTCATGGCGCTGCCCGTGGGCATCGTGGCGATGCTCATGGTCGTCAACCCGAGTTACATGACGCCCCTGTTCACGAGTGTGCTCGGCTGGGTCATGGTCGGGGCCTCCGTCGTGCTCATGGCCATCGGCGGCCTCTGGCTACGCAAGATCATCGATATCAAGTTCTAGGAGGACCTGTGACCGTCCCGCTCCTGGCCGCGGCGCTCGTGGCCCTCCCCGTCGCTGCCCTGCTATGGAGCGTGCTCTCCACCGACAGGGGCGAGATGCGCGCCGTGCAGGCCAACCTCTCCCGCGGCTTGGCCGCCGACCCCGCGGCGGCACAGAAGGCGGGGCTCTCGGGGGCACTCGAGGCCCTCGGCCGCCGAATCACCCCCGCCTCCTACATCCGCCGGCTCGACTCCCTGCTCGCACGGGCCGGGCGCCCCTCTTCACTCCCGCTGGGCCGGCTGCTCGCCGCGAAGCCTGCGCTGGCCGGTGCGGGCCTCGCGGTGTCGGTCCTCATGCTCTCCGGCAGCCCGCAGCCGATGATCCGGCTCGTCGCGGTGTTCCTGCCCGTCTTCGGCTACGCAGTCCCCGACCTTCTTCTCTACAGCCGCGGGCTCGAGAGGCAGACGGCGATCCAGCGCGAGCTGCCGAATACGCTCGACCAGCTCCTCATCTCGGTCGAGGCCGGCCTCGGCTTCGAGGCCGCCGTGTCCCGCGCCGCCGCCACAGGCCGTGGGCCGTTCGCGCAGGAGCTCTCCCGCACGCTGCAGGACATGCAGGTGGGCCGCACCCGCCGCGCCGCGTATCTCGGGCTCGCCGAGCGGAGCACCGTCCCCGAGGTCCGCAGTTTCGTCCAGGCCGTGGTGCAGGCCGACGCCTACGGGATCGCCATCTCCCAGGTGCTCCGGGTCCAGGCCAAGGCCATGCGCGTCAAGCGCCGCCAGCGCGCCGAGCAGCAGGCCATGAAGCTGCCCGTGAAGGTCCTCTTCCCCCTGCTGTTCTTTATCTTCCCCGTGCTGTTCATCGCGATCCTCGGGCCCGCGGTCATCAATGCCATCGCCACCTTCCAGGGGTCACATTGAGCCTTCCTCTCATCGACCCCACTGTCCTCCGGCGACTCGCCGCCGAGATCGGCGAGCCCGCCGCCGCGAGGTTCGCACGCGGCGTCGTGCGTCTGTGGCCGCAGCGCCGCGCGCGGCTCGCCGCGGCCCTCACCCTCGGGGACACCGCCGCCGCGGTCGACGCCGCCCTGAGCCTGCGCACCGCGGCGTCCATGGCCGGGGCGGTGCGCCTCGCCGACGCCGCGGACCGCATCGTGGGGCGTGTGCGGGCGGACGGTACCCGGGCCGCGAGGCCACTGCTGCCGCAGGCCCTTGCGTGCGGGGACGTTACCGCCGTGGTCCTGGCCCGCGGGCTCCCCACCGAGCCGGCCGCCGCAGCCGCCGCGCGCGGTCAGCGCACTCAGCCGGCCGGCCGCAGCCGGTAGCCCACGCCCCGGACGGTCAGGAGCCAGCGCGGCGCTCGGGGGTCGTCGCCGAGCTTGCGGCGCAGGTTCCCGATGTGGACCTCGACCGCGCGCTCGTCCGCCTCGCTGACGTAGGCGTCGTCGCGGAACCTGTCTCCGCGGGCCACCCGGACGAGCTCCGCCCGGGTCAGCACCCGGCCGCCGGCGCGCAAGAGTACGTGCAGCAGGTCGAACTCGCTGCGCGTGAGCTCGAGCTCCGTCCCCGCCACGGAGGCCGTGCGGGTGTTCGGGTCCAAGGCCAGGGCGCCGTTGCGCAGCAGGCGGTCGCCGGGCTGGGGCGGCGTCGGCGCGGGGTAGGGCCGGACGGGGTCCTGCTGCCTCGGCGCAGCCTCGGGCCGGGGCACCCACCCATGGGCGTGGGCCGTCTGGGCTGACCGCGGGTCCGTGAACGGCGCGGCAACGTGCCCTGAGTGCCCCGCCCGGGGGCGGCGCAGCATCGCACCGATGCGGGCGCGCAGCTCGCGCGGACGGAACGGCTTGGTGAGGTAGTCGTCCGCCCCGGACTGGAGCGCGAAGAGGGCGTCGGGCTCCTCGTCGCGGCCGGAGACCATCACCACGTAGGCGTCGCTCGCCCCGCGGATCCGCCGGAGGACCTCGAAGCCGTCGATGTCCGGCAGCCCCACGTCGAGCGTGACCACGGTGGGGTGCTCGGTACGGGCCAATTCGGCGCCCTCCCGTCCCGTCGAGGCCGTCCGCACGTCGAACCCCGCGTGACCCAGCACATCCTCGAGGAGGCCGCGCACATCCTCGTCATCCTCCACCACCAGCGCAATACCCAGACCGTTCACAGTGACCCTCCATACGACCGGGAAGCGACAAAAGTGTCATCGACACGATGCTCCGATGTCACAGTATCCGTCATGCGTGATAAATAAGTGAAGGGGGACGTCTCACGTATCCGGGAGGGATCGTGTCTGTCAAGGAGCTGGCCACTGCCAGCAAGGTCCTCCGCTATGTGGACCGGATCGGGGCGCGCACGCGCGTGCTGCTGTGCCAGCTGCCGCTCACCGTGGCCGTGGCCGTCATCGCCCTCGCCGCGCCCAGCGCCTGGGCCGACGCCGCCGCCGCCCCGCTGTTCGCCGCCGGCATCCTCGCGCAGATGGTGGCGGCAGTCCTGTGCCTGGTTCTGCCATGGGAGCAGCTGGGCGCCGGCGCGGCCCTCTGGATCCCGGCCCTCGACCTCGTCTCCGTGTGGCTGCTGCGCAACGGCGGCCCGCACGGGGCGCTCACCGGCACCGGCGCCCTCGCCGTGTTCCCGGTGATCTGGATCGCCGGCTCGGCGCTCTCGGCGCGCATCGCCCTGTCCACGGCCCTCCTCGGCCCGCTCCTCATCACGCTGCCCACGCTGCTGGCGCCCGGCGCGGCCGGCCACGCCGCCTTCACCGATGCCCTCCTGCTGCCGCTCCTCATGCTCACGGTCGCGGTTGCGATCCGCGCCGCCGGAGCGGGCCTGCGCCTGCAGGAGCGGCAGCTGCGCGCGCACCAGGCCAAGCTCAAGCAGCTGCTCGAGGACGCCATGGAGAAGGAGGCCCTCCTGGGCACGATCCTCGACGCCGCGAGCGTGGGGATCGTCGCCGTGGACGCCGGCGGACGGCCGGTGCGCTGGAACGAAGCCTTCCGATCCCTGCTCGAAGGGGTGGGCTGGGAGTCCCCTGCCGACTTCGACATCGCCGACCGCGCCTTCCCCGTGTTCACGAAGGACCGCCGCGCGCGCGTCGACCCCGACCGCCGGGTCCTCCACCGCGCCGCCCGCGGCGAGGCGATCGACGGCGAGATGGTGTGGCTCGGCTGGGGGCCCCGCGCCCGGGCCCTCCAAGTCGTCGCGCGGCCGGTCGACGGCGACCGTGGGGGCGCGGTCGTCTCCTACACCGACGTCACCCAACTGGCCCAGACGGCCGAGGACAAGGCCGAGCTCGTGCGCACGGTGGCCCACGAGTTCCGCACCCCCCTCACCTCCGTGCTCGGCAACCTCGACCTCGCGCTCGAGGCCGAGCTCCCCGCCGCGGCGCGGGGCCGGCTGGAGATTGCGCAGGGCAACGCCGAGCGTCTCATCGAGCTCGCCCGCGACCTCATGGCCTCCTCCGAGGTCACCCTCCCGATCAGGCCCACTCGGATCGATCTCTCCGCGGTGCTCGCCGCCCGCGCCGAGGCCGTGCAGACGGCGGCCGACGACGCGCGGGTGCGCCTCGTCGTCGACCTCCCCCCGAACCTGTGGGTGCAGGCGGACCCGCTGCGCATCGGGCAGGCCGCCGACAACCTGCTCTCCAACGCCGTCAAATACTCCCCCGACGGCGGCGTGGTCACCCTCCGCGCGGCCGCGGCCTGCGGCTGGGCCACGGTCGAGGTCGCCGACACCGGCATCGGCATCTCCGCCGACGACCGCCCGCATATCTTCGACCGGTTCTTCCGCACCGACGCCGCCCGGGACCTCGACATCCCGGGGGTGGGCCTCGGGCTGTCCTTCACACGGATGGTCGCCGAGCGCCACGGCGGCCGGCTCGAGGTCCAGAGCGAGCCCGGCTCCGGCAGCGTCTTCTCGCTCGTCCTCCCCATGGCCGGGCCCAGCTAGGCCCCTCCCCAGCCTCGCCGTCCCCGCCTCACCATCCCAGCCGTCCGGCCCGGGACGCAGCAGGGCCCCCGTTCCCTGGAGGGGGAACGGGGGCCCTGAGCGGATCAGACGCCCCGGCGGTGCGGGACGGCTGGAAGGCGACTACTTGGCGTCGTCGGCCTTCTCCTCAGCGGGAGCCTCGGCGGCGTCCTCGGCCGGAGCCTCGGTGACCTCTGCCTCGGCGGGAGCCTCAGCAGCGGTCTCCTCGGCGGCGGTCTCCTCGGCCGGGGCCTCGACGGTGGCGTCGGCCTTCGGCGCGCTCTTCTCGGCGGCCTTCTCGGCCTCCTTCACCACAGCCTGCTTCGCCGAGACCGGCTCGAGCACGAGCTCGATGACAGCCATGGGGGCGTTGTCGCCCTTGCGGTTGCCGATCTTGGTGATGCGGGTGTAGCCACCGTTGCGCTCCGACAGCTGGGGGGCGATCTCGGTGAAGAGCTCGTGGATGATGCCCTTGTTGGTGTTCGTGCGAGCCGAGATGGCCGCCTGGACACGGCGGCGCGAGGCGAGGTCGCCGCGCTTCGCGAACGTGATGAGACGCTCGGCGACCGGGCGGAGGCGCTTGGCCTTCGTCACGGTCGTGGTGATGCGCTTGTGCTCGAAGAGCGCAGCGGCGAGGTTGTTGAGCATGAGGCGCTCGTGCGCCGGGCCACCGCCCAGACGCGGACCCTTGGTGGGTGCAGGCATGTCGTTTCTCCTGTTGTGGACCGCTGCCGGCTCTCACCGGCGGCGGGCAAATTCTTCTTAGAGCTCGTCGTCGCTGTACGCGGCATCGTCCTCGTCGCCCGCGGCAGCGCGCGCAGCGAGGGGATCGAACCCGACCGGCGAATCCTTGAGCGAGAGGCCCAGCTCGAGGAGCTTGGCCTTGACCTCGTCGATCGACTTGGCACCGAAGTTGCGGATGTCCATCAGGTCCGCCTCGGAACGGGCCACGAGCTCACCCACCGTGTGGATGCCCTCGCGCTTGAGGCAGTTGTACGAACGGACGGTGAGGTCCAGGTCCTCGATCGGCAGGGCCATGTCCGCAGCGAGCGCGGCGTCCGTCGGGGACGGGCCGATCTCGATGCCCTCGGCGGCGGTGTTCAGCTCGCGGGCGAGGCCGAACAGCTCCACGAGCGTGGTGCCGGCCGACGCGACGGCGTCGCGCGGCTTGATGGCCGGCTTCGTCTCCACGTCGACGATGAGCTTGTCGAAGTCGGTGCGCTGCTCGACACGGGTCGCCTCGACGCGGAAGGTCACCTTCAGCACCGGGGAGTAGATCGAGTCGACCGGGATCCGGCCGATCTCCGCGTCCGCGGACTTGTTCTGCGCCGCGGAGACGTACCCGCGGCCACGCTCGATGGTCAGCTCGAGCTCGAACTTGCCCTTGGAGTTCAGGGTGGCGATGTGCAGATCCGGGTTGTGGATCTCCACGCCGGCCGGCGGGGCGATGTCCGCGGCCGTCACGACGCCGGGGCCCTGCTTGCGCAGGTACGCGACGACGGGCTCGTCCTGGTCGGAGGAGATCGAGAGGCTCTTGAGGTTCAGGATGATCTCGGTGACATCCTCCTTGACCCCCTCAACCGTGGTGAATTCGTGCAGCACGCCGTCAATCCGGATGCTGGTGACGGCAGCCCCCGGGATCGAGGACAGCAGGGTGCGGCGCAGCGAGTTGCCGAGGGTGTAGCCGAAGCCCGGCTCCAGCGGCTCGATGACGAAGCGGGAGCGGTTCTCGGATACTACTTCTTCAGACAGGGTGGGGCGCTGTGCAATGAGCACTGGGTTTTCCTTTCAGGAAGCATCCGCTATATGACGCAACACAGATGGATGGAAAGGTCTGAACTAAGTAATGAAGCCGGGCGGGGCAGGCCGCGGGAGGCGAGCCGCGCCGTCGTGCGTTGTCTGTGACGCACGACGCCGTGGGCTCGCCTCGGGCGGACCGGCCCCGCCGGCCCCGGCAACCTGTTAGACGCGGCGGCGCTTCGGCGGGCGGCAGCCGTTGTGCGCGCTCGGGGTCACGTCCTGGATGGACCCGACCTCGAGGCCAGCGGCCTGCAGCGCGCGGATGGCGGTCTCGCGGCCCGAGCCCGGGCCCTTCACGAACACGTCGACCTTGCGGAGGCCGTGCTCCTGGGCACGCTTCGCGGCGGACTCGGCGGCCTGCTGCGCGGCGTACGGGGTGGACTTGCGCGAGCCCTTGAAGCCGACCTCACCGGCGGAAGCCCAGGAGATCACAGCACCGGACGGGTCCGTGATGGACACGATGGTGTTGTTGAAGGTGCTCTTGATGTGCGCCTGACCGAGCGCGATGTTCTTCTTGTCCTTGCGGCGCGGCTTGCGGACCGACGTCGCACGAGTCTTTGGGGGCATGTAGCTTCTCCTACCTAAAGTTTTGGGTGACCGCTATCAGCGGCCGGCCTTCTTCTTGCCTGCGACGGTGCGCTTCGGGCCCTTGCGGGTACGAGCGTTGGTCTTGGTGCGCTGGCCGCGGACCGGCAGGCCCCGGCGGTGGCGCAGACCCTCGTAGCTGCCGATCTCGACCTTGCGGCGGATGTCGGCGGCCACCTCGCGGCGGAGGTCACCCTCAACCTTGTAGTTGCCCTCGATGTAGTCACGCAGCTGGACCAGCTCAGCGTCCGTCAGGTCCTTGACCCGGACATCCGCGCTGATGCCCGTGGCAGCGAGCGTTTCCTTCGCACGGGTGCGACCCACGCCGTAGATGTAAGTGAGCGCGATTTCCAGCCGCTTTTCGCGGGGAATGTCAACGCCAGCGAGACGAGCCATATCGGCGGTTCTCCTTGTGCTATCCGGAGGTCGTAGGCAGGACACCCGCTCCGTTCTCGAGCGGCCCCAGCCTCCGGGCCGGGGGTCAGCTGTCCGGGCCCATTCGTCCCAGCGCAGCTTGTGCTGCCTTCTCTAGTTATTGCGTGGGCGTTGCCCGGCCTGATCCTCTCCCTCGCGGGAGGGGATCAGCCCTGGCGCTGCTTGTGGCGCGGGTTCTCGCAGATCACCATGACCCGCCCATTGCGGCGGATCACCTTGCACTTGTCGCAGATCTGCTTGACGCTCGGCTTGACCTTCATGGCTGTGTCCTTTGCGTGTTCTGCAGGTGGTCAGCATTGACGCCCGGGTGCCCCCGGGCGCGGCTGCTTACTTGTAGCGGTAGACGATCCGGCCGCGGGTCAGGTCGTACGGGCTGAGCTCCACCACGACGCGATCCTCCGGGAGGATGCGGATGTAGTGCTGGCGCATCTTGCCAGAGATGTGAGCGAGAACGACGTGCTTGTTCGTCAGCTCAACGCGGAACATCGCGTTGGGCAGCGCTTCAGTCACGACGCCCTCGATCTCGATGACACCGTCCTTCTTGGCCATAGCCTCCGCTAACTTTCTCTGCCGCCGGGCGCAATGGGCCCCCGGCGGACGTGTATGGTTTGACGACTGGCGGGCCCGCACGCTCCAAATGGGCATGGGAGGGCCGACAGCCAACACACAACTGTACGCCACGTGGCCGCGGAAGTTAAATCCGCCCATAGTACACGCCGTGCCCACCCCGCCCCCGGACGGGTCCGCGTTTCCTGCCCTTGGTCCGGCTGTCCGCCCCCCTCCCCGCCCTTCTGCGCACTCCTCCCCACCCTCGGTAGCGCTCCTCCCCTGCTTTGGCCGTGCTGGCCGGCACCGACGGTGGGAAGGCCCGCAGAGACCGGCCTTCTCCTGCCGGATCCGCCCGGCACAAGCCCCAAAGCCGGGGACGGCTGCAGCAAAGGTGGGAAGGACTTCAGACGCTCGGGCCGGCCAGAGGGCCATTGTTTCCACATACCGCCCGAGCCCGGGCCACTTTCCTTGGCCGCCCGGCGACGATCGAGCATGGACCGAGTCGTCGATGCCCTCCGCGCCCACGAGGGAGTGGCGCGCCGCTCCGAGCTGCTCGCGGCGGGCGTGAGCCGTGGCGCCCTGGCCTCGGCGTTCCGCGACGGGAGCGTGCTCCGCCCGGCGCGGGGCATCGTCGCGCTGCACGACGCCGATCCGCTACTGGTCCGCTGCCTGGCCACCAACTCGCTGCTCACGTGCGTCTCGGCGGCGCGGCGGCAGGGGCTCTGGGTGCTCGAGGACCACAGAGAGGTCCACCTTCTGAGGCCGGACGGCAGGCTGGCCTCAGACCGGGCCGTGGTACACCGGGGTTCGTGGGCGCCTGCGAGCCCGCGGAGCCGGACCACCTCGATCCTCGACACCGCAATGCACGCGTTGCACTGCCTGCCGGAGATGGAGTCGCTGGTCATTGTCGAATCTGCCCTGCAGAAGGGGCTGTCACGCGAGCTGCTCGAGAGCCTGCTCACCGGGCCGCGCAACGGGCCGGCCCGCGCGGTCCTGGCCATGGTGGACCGCGGCGCCGACTCACTCGCGGAGACCCTGGCCCGGGAGCACCTGCGGAGGGCTGGATTCCTGGTCGAGCCGCAGGTCGCGGTGGACGGCGTGGGGTCGATGGACCACATCGTCGAGCGCTGCCTCGATCTCGAGGTCGACGGCAAGACCCACCAGCAGCCGGAGAGCCGGTACAGCGACTACCTGCGCGACGGGGCCGCCCAGGCCCGCGGCTTCGCGACACTCCGGGTGAGCTACGGCGAGGTGGTCCATCGGACGGAGCAGATGGTGGCCCGCGTCGGGGCGGTCGTCGCCGCCCGCTTGGCCCAGGGCAACCTTCCCGTCTACTGACGCGCCGCCTACAGCCCGGCCCCGGCCTCTGCCTTGGCCTTGATGCCGGCCAGCAGCTCCTCCTGGCTGCCCTCCGACATCTTGATGACCAGTGAGTCGACCGCGGCGTCCGCCCAGTTCGCGGGCACCACGTCCGAGCGCATGCTCAGGCGGGTGCCGCCGTCCTCCGGAGCGACGGCGACCACGAAGACCGGACCCAGCGCGGCCTTCGAGGTGAAGTGGTCATGCGGGACGAACTCGGTGTACTCGTGGGTGGTCCGGAGCGGGATGCCCAGGACACGCCACGACGCCTCGAAGGTTGTTCCGACGCCCTCCGGCGCGACGCGGAGGTCAGAGATCCGCACATCCGGCCCCAGCCACACGGCCGGGTCCTTGACGAGGTCGAACACGCGCTCCACCGGGGCGTGGATGCTGACGGCGCCGGACCAGGTCAGCGTGTGGGCGAGCCTCTTCTCGGGTTCGAGGACCGTCTTCTGGCCGGTCTCCACGAGGCTCTTGATGTTGGCGACGAGGCCCTCGATGTCGTCCTCGGCCCACCGGGTGAAGAGCGCCTGGAGCGGGACCCGTACAAGCGGGGTCTCGATGTCCAAGCCCTGCTCGACACTCAGCACGGTTCCGGCGCCCTGGGGCGCGAGGGAGAAGGTGAGGACCGGGCCGGCCGTGGCCTTCGAGACGATCCGCTGGTTGTGGACCACCTCCCGGTACTCGTGGGTGACGGACATGTGGACGCCGAAGATCTTCGCCGCCCATTTCGCCGACGTGCCGACTCCGTCCGGGGTGATAAGGACGTCCGTGACCTCGCTGTCGCCGGGGAACGCGAGCATCCACCGCGTCGGGTCGCTGAGGAAGGTGAAGACCGTGTCCACCGGCGCGTTGATCTCCATCGTCTTCACGAGGTTCTCGACCATCGCTTCCATCCCCTCTCCCGGCCCGGATCCCTGCTCCCAGTCAATCGGGCGGGGGCGCGGCCGGCCCAGAGGTGCACCTCACGGCACGGGGAAGCGCTCCCACGTCCCCGCCGGCGTGGTCACCGGCGTCGCCGAGCGGACCCCGTCGAGGATGGCCTCCCGGACCGCGTTGGCCGCCGCCACCTGCACCGACATGAGGCCGACGACGCGCCCCGCCTCCGAGGAGCGGTCGAACTCGACCGCCCGAGTCGACAGCCCGAAGACGGTGTCCCCGTCCACGAGCGTGTGGCTCGGGTCCAGGGCGCGGGCCAGCCCGGCGTGCGCCGCGGTGGCCAGGCGCTTGCACTCGGCCGGAGTGAGGGACGCGTTCGTCGCCACCACCACGAGGGTCGTGTTGAGCGCGTCCGGAGCGACGGATCCCCGCGCGCCACCGCCCTCTCCGGCCGCGGCCGCCTCCTGGGCTATCTCCGCCTCGCCCTCGGTGTCCCCGAGCTCGCCGGCCCCTGCGGCTCCTGGGAAGACCGGCACCCCGGCTGCGTTGACCACGGCGAGCGCACCGACCACGATCCCCTCGGGCAGGACCACCGGGGCGCCGCCGGGCGGCCCGGGCACGGCCCCGCCGGGCACCTTCACCGACGCCATCCCCACCCCGCCCTTGTACATGGCGCGGCCCACCGCCGCCCCGGTCCCGGCGCCGACGCAGCCGCGGAGCCCGCCGTCGGGCGCGTCCTCGAGGCCCACGCACGCGGCCGCCGCCTCGAAGCCCATCGCCGCGTCCGGCCGGGCGCCGAAGTCCCCGCCGCGGCCGAGGTCGAAGATCACCGCACCGGCCACGATCGGCACCACCCCGCCCACCACGGGGTGCCCCTGTCCCTGCTGCTCGAGCCACAGCTGCACGCCGCCCGCTGCGGCGAGGCCGTACGCGCTTCCGCCGCACAGGGCGATCCCGTCCACGGTCTGCACGAGGGTGGACGGGTCGAGGGCGTCGGTCTCGATCGTGCCCGGGCCGCCGCCGCGGACATCGACCCCGCCGGCACTGCCGGGAGGGAGCACGACGGCGGTCACTCCGCTCAGCCACCCGTCCTCCGAGCGCTGGGCATGGCCGACCCGGAGGCCGGGAACATCGAGAAGGGAACCCATAGGCCCCATTCAACGCTGGCCCCTGCCCCGGCTCAACAGCGCGGGCCACACTCCCGGCGCGGCCCTTGGGTGTGGTGTGTCCCACTCATTACGCTAACGCAGTGTGAACTCTTGGATACGCGGGACGGAATTCGCCCGGGGGCGGGGCGGATTCCGGCCGGAGCCGCCGCCGGCCCGTGGTCCACTACTACGCGGGGGTTTCACGCCCATACCCCAGATCTTGAAGGAATGCTTGTCAATGTCCCATCCCGCTTGCAGGATTCATCCATGAGCGAGTCGACCTTGGAGCGTCACCAGGGCGCCTCCTCCACTTCCCGGCCCGAGCGCAAGCGCTCGCGCTTCTCCGGCCGCAGCCGCCGCGATTTCTTCGTCTTCCTCGCGTTCGCGCTGCCGAACCTGATCCTCATCGCCGTGTTCACCTACCGGCCCCTGTTCGCGAACCTTCAGTACTCGTTCCTCGACTGGACCCTCGGGTCCAAGACGGCGAGGAACATCGGCTTCGAGAACTACGCGACGTTCTTCGGCAGCGACGACGCCCCGCGCGTGCTCGGCACCACCGCGATCTTCACCGTCCTCACCGTGGGCCTGTCCATGGTGCTGGGCCTCCTCGTGGCGCTCGCGCTGAACGCGAAGGTCCGCGGCACCACGTTCGCCCGCTCGGCCGTCTTCGCCCCCTACGTCCTCTCGGGCGTGGGCGTAGGCCTCGTGTGGATGTTCATCTTCGATCCCGGCTACGGCGCCCTCGCGTGGTTCCTCCGCACCTTCGGCGTCGCGAGCCCGCAGTGGTTCAACGACCCCCAGCTCGCGCTGACCATGGTGATCATCGTGTACATCTGGAAGAACCTCGGCTACTGCGCGGTCGTGTACCTCGCGGGCCTGCAGTCCCTCCCGGCCGACGTCATGGAGGCCGCCGCGATCGACGGCGCCGGGGCCACCCGCCGCTTCCTGAGCATCAGCCTGCCCCTGCTCTCCCCCACCACGTTCTTCCTGCTCATCACCACGATCCTGTCGAGCCTGCAGGCGTTCGACCTCATCCGCATCATGACCCCGCTCGGCAACGGCACGAGCACGCTCATCTACGAGGCCTACATGCAGGCGTTCGGCTCCTACAACCGGGCCGGGTACTCGGCGGCGATCTCGGTGATCCTCTTCGTGATCCTGCTCGTCATCACGGTCGTGCAGATCCGCTTCGTCGAGAGGAAGGTGCACTACGCATGACCGCCCCCGCACCCGTCACCGTCACGGAGACCGCCGGCCAGCCCGAGCGCCCGCGCCCGTTCTCGTCCCAGAACCTCATCCGGACGATCGCCGGCGGCTACGTTCCGCTGGTCATCGCCACGCTCATCGTGGCGCTGCCCCTGCTGTGGATGGTCGTGAGCTCGTTCAAGAGCCCCGGCGAGATCGTCACGACGGACCTGAAGGTCCTCCCCCAGTCCATCAACCTCGACAACTACAACACGGCCATGACCACGGTCCCGTTCGCGCGGTTCTTCCTCAACTCCACGATCGTCACGGCGGTCGGCGCGGTCGTGAAGGTGACCCTGGCGATCATGACGGCGTACGCGCTCGTGTTCGTGCGCTTCCCGTTCAAGAACATCGTGTTCATCCTCATCCTGGTGGCGCTCATGGTGCCCTCGCAGGTCTCGATCCTGCCCAACTACGTGCTCATCGCGAGCATCGGCGGGAAGAACACCCTCTGGGGCATCATCCTGCCGGGCCTCGGCACGGCGTTCGGCACCTTCCTCCTGCGCCAGCACTTCATGACCCTGCCCGCCTCGATCCTCGAGGCCGCCGAGATCGACGGCGCGGGCCACTGGAAGCGGCTCTGGAGCATCGTGGTGCCGGTCTCGGTCCCCTCGATCGCCACGGTGGCCCTCGTGACCATCGTCTCGGAGTGGAACGACTACATCTGGCCGCTCATCATCACGGACAAGCCCGAGGTCATGACGCTGCCGGTGGGCCTGACGCTCCTGCAGAACTCGGAGAGCGGCACCGGGTCGTGGGGCATCCTCATGGCCGGCGCGGTGCTCGTGATCGTGCCCGTCCTGATCGTCTTCGCCATGCTCCAGCGCTACATCGTGGCCGGCCTCACCCAGGGCTCCGTCACCGGCTAGCCAGAAGCTCCACCACTCTCAAGCACCTACGAAAGGCACAGCAATGGCACTCCGACTCGACCGTCGGCACTTCCTCGGCCTCGCCGGCGCGAGCGCGTCCGTGGCGGCCCTCGCCGCGTGCGGCGGCCCCGACACCTCCGGCAGCAGCGCGACCTCCGCGGTCGCGGACATCGACTTCAAGGACGTCAAGCCGGCGGCCTCGATCGACTTCTGGTCCAGCCACCCGGGCAAGTCCGAGGACATCGAGAAGCAGCTCGTGGCGAAGTTCGAGGCAGCGAACCCGGGCATCAAGGTCAACCTCGTCACGGCCGGGGCGAACTACGAGGAGATCGCCCAGAAGTTCCAGACCGCGCAGGCCGCCAACTCGGGCCTGCCGGGCGTCGTGCTGCTCTCGGACGTGTGGTGGTTCCGCTATTACATCAACGGCAACATCATCCCCATGGACTCCGCGATCAAGCAGCTGGACATCAAGCTCAGCGACTACCGCGACTCGCTCGTGCAGGACTACCAGTACGCGAACAAGCAGTGGGCCATGCCGTACGCCCGCTCCACCCCCCTGTTCTACTACAACAAGGACCACTTCAAGGCCGCCGGCCTGCCCGACCGCGCCCCGGCCACGTGGTCCGAGTTCGGCGACTGGGCCTCGAAGATCAAGGCGGCCTCGGGCGCCCAGTACGCGTACATGTACCCGGCGCTGGCCGACTACGCGGGCTGGACCCTGCAGAACAACCTCTGGGGCTGGGGCTCGGGCTGGTCCAAGGGCTGGGACATCACCTGCGACTCGGACGATGCCGTCGCCGCGATGCAGTGGGTGCAGGACTCGGTGTACAAGGACAAGTGGGCGGGCGTGTCCTCGAAGGACTCCTCGGCGGACTTCGGCGGAGGCATCGCGTCCGCCACCATCTCCTCGACGGGCTCCCTCGTGGGCGTGCTCAAGACGGCCAAGTTCAACGTGGGCGTCGGCTTCCTCCCCGGCGGCCCGAAGGCGACCAAGCCGGTGTGCCCCACGGGCGGCGCTGGCCTGGGCATCCCCTCCGGGATCTCCAAGGAGCAGCAGCTCGCCGCGGCCATGTTCATCAAGTTCGTGGGCCAGCCCGAGAACGCCGCGGCCTTCTCCGGGGCCACCGGCTACATGCCGGTCAACAAGTCGGCGGACATGACCGCCGTGCTGGCCAAGACGCCCCAGATCCAGACCGCGATCGACCAGCTCGCCGTGACCAAGGTCCAGGACAACGCGCGCGTGTTCCTGCCGGGCGCGGACCAGGAGATGGCCAAGGCGGTCGCGAAGATCGTCACCCAGCAGGCCGACGTGAAGTCCACCATGGGCGACCTCAAGAAGACGCTGCAGGGCATCTACGACAAGGACGTGAAGCCCAAGCTCAAGTCCTGACCCGGGCAGTCGTGGAGCGGCTCCGAAGCCTCTCCACGCCACCGGAGGACGCACGACGGCGCCGCTCGCCTTCCACGGTGAGCGGCGCCGCCGTGCGTCGGGCAGGCAGCGCTGCGTCAGGGGCGGACCACGAGCTTGCCCCGCACGTGGCCGCCCTCGAGCGTCCGGTAGGCGTCGGCAGCCTGGGCGAGCTCCACGACGTCCGCGACCTCGACCTTGAGCCTGCCGTCCGCGGCGAGCTGGGCCAGCTCGGCGAGGTCCTCCGGGTTCGGGCGGACCCAGATGTAGTGGCCGCCGTACTCGTCGCGGGCCGCGGGGTCGGTGATGGAGGCGACGGTCCCGCCCGCGCGCAGCAGCTGCGGGACGGTGTCCAGGGCGCCGTTCCCCACGAAGTCGAGGATGTGGTCGAAGCCCTCCGGGGCGAGGCCGCGCGCCGCCTCGACCAGGCTGTCGCCGTACGCGACGGGCTCGGCGCCGAGCGAGCGCAGGTACTCGTGGTTGCCCTCCGACGCGGTCCCCACCACGCGGGCGCCGGCGAGGACGGCCAGCTGGGTCGCGTAGGACCCCACGCCGCCGGCGGCCGCGTGGATGAGCACGGTCGAGCCGGCGGAGACCCCGGCCCGGCGCACGGTCTGCAGGGCGGTGAGGCCCGCGAGCGGGAGCGCGGCCGCGTCCTCGAAGCTGAGGCCCTCGGGCTTGCGCGCGGCGGTCCGCACGGGGACCTCGACGAGCTCCGCGACGGTGCCACCCGAGATGACGTCCTTGCGGGCATAGGCGAGGATCTCGTCCCCGACCTCGAACTCGGGGGTGTCGAGGCCGGCCTTGACGATCACGCCCGCCACGTCCCAGCCGGGGACCGCCGGGAAGACGGTGTCGATCACTCCCTGCAGGTAGCCCTCGCGGGCCTTGTAGTCCACGGGGTTCAGGCTCGCGGCCTTCACCTGCACGAGCACGGAGTCCGAGCCCGGGTGCGGGTCGGGGAGCTCTTGGAGCGCGAGGACGTCAGAGGATCCGAAACGGTCGTATGCGATGGCCTTCATACCCGGCGCCAACGCGGGGCTACCGGCCGGTATTCCCTCGCGCCGCGGTCCCGGAGCAGAGCCCAGCGGGGTCCTCGCCGGGGGCCAGAGGGCGTCAGGCCGGGATCGGCACCGGCGTGACGCCGAGGGGAGCGAGCTCGGAGGCCCCGCCGTCGGGGGCGGTGAGCACCCAGATGCCCGCACTGTGGCGGGCCACGGAGTGCTCCCACTGCGACGCGCGCGAGCCGTCGGTCGTGACGACCGTCCACTCGTCGTCCAGCGTCTTGGTGTCGATCGAGCCGCGCACGAGCATGGGCTCGATGGCGAGGGCCATCCCCGCCTTGATCTTCGCCCCACGGTGGCCCGTGCGGTAGTTGAGCACGTCCGGGGCCATGTGCATCGCGGAGCCGATGCCGTGGCCCACGTAGTCCTCGAGGATGCCCAGCGGGGCGCCCTCCTGGGCGGAGACGAAGTCGTCGATCGCGTCGCCGATCTCGCCCACGTAGGAGGCCCGGGCGAAGGCCGCGATGCCCGCCCACATGGCCGCCCGCGTCACCTCGGACAGGCGCACGTCCTCGGGGTCGCCCTCCCCCACGATCACCGTGCGCGCCGAGTCGGCGTTCCAGCCGCGCACAATGCAGCCGCCGTCGATTGAGAGGACGTCCCCCTCCGCCAGCCGGCGCGGTCCCGGGATCCCGTGCACCACCTCGTCGTTGACGGAGACGCAGATGTGCTTGGGATAGCCGTAGTAGCCGAGGAAGTTGTACTGGGCGCCCGCCGCGTCGACCACCTCGGCGAACGCGGCGTCGAGCTCGTCAGTCGTCATTCCGGGCGCCACGGCGGCCACGGCGGCGTCGAGCGCGCGGCTCAGCAGCACCCCGGCCTCCGCCATCACCCGCAGCTGCCCGTTGTTCTTGTACTCGATCTTCCGCTGGCTGCCCACGCTGGGCCCCTTCCTCACAAAGTGCGTGCGGCGCCGCCCGGAGGATGCCCACCGGACGGCGCCGCGCGTCGTACTGCTGAAATCGCCTACGAGGCGGACTTGACGGACTCGATCGCCGCCAGGACCCGCTCGGTGACCTCGTCGATGGCCCCGATGCCGTCGACCTTGGTCAACGTGCCGCGGTCAGCGTACTGGGACACGACGGCCTCGGTCTGCGTGTGGTAGAGCTCGAGGCGGTGACGGATCACGTCCTCGGTGTCGTCGCTGCGGCCCGTCTCCTTGGCGCGGTTCAGGAGGCGGGCGACCAGCTCGTCGTCGTCCGCGGTGAGCTGGAGCACGACGTCGAGCGACTGGCCCTTCTCCGCCAGGATGCCGTCGAGGTACTCGACCTGCGCGACGGTGCGCGGGTACCCGTCCAGGAGGAATCCGTTCGCCGCGTCGTCCTCGGTGAGGCGCTCGCGGACCATCTTGTTCGTCACCGAGTCGGGGACGAAGTCGCCGGCGTCCATGTACTTCTTCGCCTCGACGCCGAGCGGGGTCTGCTCCTTGACGTTGTAGCGGAAGATGTCGCCCGTGGAGATCGCGACGATACCGAGGCGGTCCGAGATTCGTTCCGCCTGGGTACCCTTGCCGGAACCGGGAGGGCCAATAAGGAGCATTCTCGTCATCGCAATAGTCCTTCGTAGTGTCGCTGTTGGAGCTGCGCATCGATCTGCTTGACCGTCTCCAGGCCCACGCCCACCACGATCAGGATCGAGGTGCCACCGAACGGGAAGTTCTGGTTGGCATTGACGAGCACGAGGGCGATGAGCGGGATCAGAGCCACGATGCCGAGGTACAGGGCGCCCGGCAGCGTGATGCGCGAGAGTACGTACTGCAGGTAGTCCGCAGTGGGCCGTCCGGCACGGATGCCGGGGATGAACCCGCCGTACTTCTTCATGTTGTCGGAGACCTCTTCAGGGTTGAAGGTGATCGCGACGTAGAAGTAGGTGAAGAACACGATCATCACAAAGTAGATGACCATGTAGACCGGATGGTCCCCGCGGGTGAGGTTGTTGTTGATCCACTCGACCCAGCCGGCCGGAGCCGAGCCGTCGTGCGGGGTGTTGAACTGCGCGATGAGCGCGGGGAGGTACAGCATCGACGAGGCGAAGATGACCGGGATGACGCCCGCCATGTTGACCTTGATCGGGATGTAGGTGCTCGTGCCGCCCACCGTGCGGCGGCCGATCATGCGCTTGGCGTACTGGACCGGGATCCGGCGCTGGGACTGCTCGACGAAGATGACCAGCGCCATGGTGATCAGGCCGACCACCAGGACAATGAAGAATGTGCCCGGGCCCTTCGAGGTCCAGATCGCGCCCAGCGAGGCCGGGAACTGCGCCGCGATGGACGTGAAGATCAGCAGCGACATGCCGTTGCCGATCCCCTTCTCGGTCACGAGCTCGCCGAGCCACATGATGAGGCCGGTGCCGGCGGTCAGGGTGATGACCACGAGGATCGTCGCGATGATGGACGTGTCCGGGATGATCTGCAGCTGGCAGTTCGGGAACAGCTGGCCGGAGCGCACGAGCGAGACGAGCGTGGTCGCGTTCAGCAGGCCCAGCGCGATCGTCAGGTACCGCGTGTACTGGGTGAGCTTGGTCTGGCCGGCCTGGCCCTCGTCGTAGAGCTCCTGGAACCGCGGGATGACCACGCGCAGCAGCTGCACGATGATGCTCGCCGTGATGTAGGGCATGATGCCGAGGGCGAAGATCGAGACCTGCAGCAGCGCACCGCCGCTGAACAGGTTCAGCATCTGGTAGATGCCCGTCTGCTGGCCGCTCACACCCGGAGAGAGGCAGGCCTTGACGTTCTGGTAGTTCACGCCCGGAGACGGAATGAACGCCCCGAGCCGGAAAATAGCGATGATGCCCAGCGTGAACAGCAGCTTGCGCCGCAGGTCGGGCGTCCGGAAGGCCCGGCCGATCGCAGAAAGCACGCTTCTCCTCCCCCGTGTCGAGGAATGTAGAGTCGACGCTCCGAGACACGGGTCAGTGCTCCGGAGTCTGAGGTCCAGCTCTTGATTCTAGCGGCAGCCGCCGCCGAGCCGATAATTGGCCGCGCTCCCCTGCGCCGAGCGGCACCGTCGGTGCGGTGGGCGCGCGGGGTGCGGGCGGCGTCGTGCGGGCTCCCCGCACGTGGGCCGCGCCTTAACGCGAGGGGCCCCGGCCGGCGCGCGTGTCCCCCCGCACGCTCGCCGCGCCTTAACGCGAGGGGCCCCGGCCGGCGTCGTGCGTTAATCACGACGCCGGCCGGGGCCTTGCGCTTCACGGCGTCAGCCGCGCTCCGTCACGTCTCAGAGAACGGTCGTGGAGCCGCCGGCTGCGGCGATCTTCTCCTCGGCCGAAGCCGAGAAGGCGTGCGCCGTGACATCGACCTTGACGGTGATGTCGCCGGAACCGAGGACCTTGACCGGCTCGTTCTTGCGAACGGCGCCCTTGGCCACCAGATCCTCGACCGCGATGCTGCCGCCCTCGGGGAACAGCTCCGAGATGCGGTCCAGGTTCACGACCTGGAACTCGACGCGGAACGGGTTCTTGAAGCCGCGGAGCTTCGGCAGGCGCATGTGCAGCGGAAGCTGCCCGCCCGCGAAGCCGGCCTTGACCTGGTAGCGGGCCTTCGTGCCCTTGGTGCCACGGCCGGCGGTCTTGCCCTTGGAGCCCTCACCGCGACCCACACGGGTCTTCGCGGTCTTGGCGCCGATGGCCGGACGCAGGTGGTGGACCTTGAGGGCCGTGTTCTTCTCGGAGCTCTGCTCCGTGGCCTTCTCTGCCATTACTTCGCCTCCTCAACCTTCACGAGGTGCGGAACCGTGTTGATCATGCCCACGGTCACGGCGTCGGCCTTGCGGGTGACCGTGTGGCCGATCCGCTTGAGGCCGAGCGAACGCAGCGTCTCGCGGTGGTTCTGCTTGGCGCCGATGACGCCCTTGATCTGAGTGATCTCCAACGTGGCGTCGGAGGGAGCCAGGTTCTTCGCCATGACTCATGCACCTGCCTTCGTGTTCTGGAGGTTCCGCACGAGTGCAGCCGGAGCAACCTCGTCCAGGGGCAGGCCACGGCGGGCAGCCACGGACTGCGGCTCCTCGAGGCTCTTGAGCGCCTCCACCGTCGCGTGGACGATGTTGATGGCGTTCGAGGACCCGAGGGACTTCGACAGCACGTCGTGGATGCCGACGCACTCGAGCACGGCGCGCACCGGACCACCGGCGATCACACCGGTACCCGGGGCAGCCGGACGGAGCATGACCACACCAGCGGCGGCCTCGCCCTGCACGAGGTGCGGGACGGTGGTGCCGACGCGCGGGACGCGGAAGAAGGACTTCTTGGCCTCCTCCACACCCTTGGCGATGGCCGCGGGGACCTCCTTGGCCTTGCCGTAGCCGACGCCGACCATGCCGTTGCCGTCACCCACCACCACGAGGGCGGTGAAGCTGAAGCGACGGCCGCCCTTGACGACCTTGGCGACGCGGTTGATGGTCACCACGCGCTCGATGAACTGGCTCTTCTCGGCGTCGCGGCTGTCGCGGCCGCCACGGCCACCGCGATCGCCACGACCCTGGCCGCGGCCCTCGCCACGACGACCGCCGCGGCGGTCCTCGGTGGCGGGAGCGGAGCCGGCAGCCTCGGTTGCATTCTGCTCGGTCACGTTAACCTTCTCGTTGTTCTCAGCGGTCACAGGGCCAGCCCACCTTCACGTGCGCCGTCCGCGATCGCAGCCACGCGGCCGTGGTACTTGTTGCCACCACGGTCGAACACGACGGCCTCGATGCCCGCAGCCTTCGCACGCTCGGCGATGAGCTCGCCGACGCGCTTGGCCTTGGCGGTCTTGTCACCCTCGAACGAGCGGAGGTCGGCCTCGAGCGTGGAGGCGGAGACCAGGGTGACGCCCTTGCTGTCGTCGACAACCTGGACGAACACGTGCCGCGAGGAGCGGTTCACGACCAGACGGGGACGCTCGGCAGAGCCGACGACCTTCTTGCGGAGGCGGAAGTGGCGACGGGACCGAGCCTGCTGCTTGGACTTGGCGGCGCGCTTCTTGTTGATGCCCAGAGCCATGGTTACTTACCAGCCTTTCCGACCTTGCGGCGGACAACCTCGCCGGCGTAGCGGATGCCCTTGCCCTTGTACGGGTCGGGCTTGCGCAGCTTGCGGATGTTGGCTGCCACCTCACCGACCTGCTGCTTGTCGATGCCGGAGACCGAGAACTTGGTCGGCCCCTCGACGGCGAACGTGATGCCCTCGGGGGCAGTGATGTTCACCGGGTGGGAGAAGCCGAGCGCGAACTCGAGGTCCGAGCCCTTGGCCTGCACGCGGTAGCCGGTGCCGACGATTTCGAGCTTCTTCTCGTAGCCCTTGGTCACGCCCTCGATCATGTTGAACAGGAGCGTGCGGGTCAGGCCGTGGAGCGAGCGCGAGAGGCGCTCGTCGTTCGGACGGGTCACCGAGAGGGTGGTGTCGTCGAGAGCGACCTCGATCGGGCTGGCCACAGTGTGAACCAGCTCGCCCTTGGCGCCCTTCACGGTCACGACGGGTCCGTCGATCTTGACCTCAACGCCGGACGGGACGGTGATGGGGAGACGTCCAATGCGGGACATATCTTCTTCTTCCTTCCCTTACCAGACGTATGCGAGGACTTCGCCGCCCACGCCCTTCTTGGAGGCCTGACGGTCGGTCAGGAGCCCAGAAGAGGTAGACAGGATGGCGATGCCGAGGCCGCCCAGGACGTGCGGGAGGTTCGTGGACTTCGCGTACACGCGGAGGCCCGGCTTGGAGATGCGGCGGACACCCGCGATGGAGCGCTCGCGGTTCGGACCGAACTTGAGCGTGAGGGTCAGCTTCTTGCCGACCTCGGCGTCCTCTTCCTTCCAGCCGGCGATGTAGCCCTCGGCCTTCAGGATGTCGGCCACGCGAACCTTCAGCTTCGACGACGGCATCGTGACGTCGTCGTGGTAGGCCGCGTTGGCGTTGCGCAGACGCGTAAGCATGTCTGCGACGGGATCAGTCATAGTCATTGTGGGCTCATGCCCTTCCTCGTGCCGGTTTCCGTGCCGGGCTGCGCCCGATGCGGACCTGTCACGTAGCGATTCAGTCTTCGGTCTTGAACGGGAAGCCGAGGTGCTTCAGAAGCGCACGGCCCTCGTCATCGGTCTTCGCGGTGGTGACAACCGTGATGTCCATGCCACGGAGGCGGTCGATCTTGTCCTGATCGATCTCGTGGAACATGACCTGCTCGGTGAGGCCGAACGTGTAGTTGCCGTTGCCGTCGAACTGCTTGCCCGAGAGGCCGCGGAAGTCGCGGATACGGGGCAGCGCGAGGGAGACGAGGCGGTCCACGAATTCCCACATGCGGTCGCCGCGGAGCGTCGTGAAGGCGCCGATGGGCATGCCCTCACGCAGCTTGAACTGGGCGATCGACTTGCGGGCCTTGGTGACCTGCGGCTTCTGGCCCGTGATGAGGGTCAGGTCGCGCACAGCGCCCTCGATGAGCTTGGAGTCCTTCGCGGCGTCGCCGACGCCCATGTTGACGACAACCTTGACCAGGCGCGGGACCTGGTTCACGTTCTCGTACTTGAACTCCTCGAGGAGGGCCTGCTTGATGGTCTCCGCGTACTTCGCCTTGAGGCGAGGAACGACCTTGACCGGAGTCTCGACAGTCTCAGTCATCAGATGTCCTTCCCGGTGGCCTTGGAGTAGCGGATGCGGACGGTCTTCTGCACGCCGTCCTTCTCCACGGTCTCGAGGCGGAAGCCGACCCTGGTGGGCTTCTTGGTCTCGGGGTCCACGAGGGCCACGTTCGAGATGTGGATCGGGGCCTCGACCTGCTCGATGCCGCCGGTCTTGGTACCGCGCTGGGACTGGCCCACCTTCGTGTGCTTGGTCACGCGGTTGATGCCCTCAACCAGGACGCGGTTGTCCTCGCGGAAGACCTTCAGGACCTTGCCCTGCTTCCCCTTGTCACCGCCCTTGTCCTGCTTGGTGCCGGTGATGACCTGGACGAGGTCGCCCTTCTTGATCTTTGCGGCCATGAGTCAGAGCACCTCCGGAGCCAGCGAGACGATCTTCATGAACTTCTTGTCGCGCAGCTCGCGGCCGACCGGGCCGAAGATACGGGTGCCACGGGGATCCCCGTCGTTCTTGAGGATGACTGCCGCGTTCTCATCGAACTTGATGTAGGAGCCGTCCGCGCGGCGGCGCTCCTTCTTGGTGCGGACGATGACGGCCTTGACCACGTCGCCCTTCTTAACGTTGCCGCCAGGGATCGCGTCCTTGACGGTGGCGACGATGACGTCGCCGATGCCTGCGTAGCGGCGACCCGATCCACCGAGAACGCGGATGGTGAGGATTTCCTTCGCACCCGTGTTGTCGGCGACCTTGAGCCGCGACTCCTGCTGAATCACTTCTACTCCTAACGTCTCGCTGGTTCTCGCACCTGCGGTCCTGCTGCAGGACGAGCCTTGCGGAACGGTTGATGGGGCGTCTCTCGACCCGCCTGGATGTGGCCAGAACGGGCCTGAATCGCCGTGCCGCGCGCATGTGTCCCCTTCCCGCCCGAGGGCAGCGCCGGGGCGCTCCCCTTCGGCAGAAGGGCATTATGCGGTGGCACGGTGGTTCACGAGGTTCTTGACGGCATGGCGAAGCCAGCCGTACAAGCTCAATATCGTAGCACGGCGCCGGTGTCCAGCCCGAATCCCCCGGGTGGGCGCGGGCCCGGGCCGTCCCCACAGTCCCGCAGTCCACGTTTCGCCGTGAAGTCCACCTTGCGCGGACTTCACGGCGAGAAGTGCACTTCTCGCCTTGGGCGGGGGCTGAATCGGAACTTCGAGGGCTGCGGAGCCAGCGTCGCGTGGACTACAGCGCGAAAGCCGCACTCCGGGAGGCCTGCAGCCCGGCGCTGAGGAGCATCGAGCGGAACCTAGCCGGCTGCTCAAGCTCCGCCCACGTCCAGCGCAGCACCGGATGGCCCAGCGCGAGGAGCCTGTTCTCGCGCCTCTTCTCCCTCTTGACCACCGCGACCGGGTCTTCGCCACCGGTGAGCCCGGAGTCGAAGTACTTGCCCCAGCCGTCGAACTCCCCTACCCGCTCCTTGCCGGAGGGCGTCGGGGTGGCCTGCGGCCCGGACCGCCAGGTGAAGTCCGTCCTGCCGAGGCGCCCCTGGCCGTCCGCGTACTCGCACTGCAGCACCGGCTCGGGAAAGCCGAACCGCAGCATGAGCGCCCGGCTCACCGACTCGCCGGGCGACTCGGCTCCAGCCCGCGCGAGCGACGCAATGGCCTCGCAGCGCCGCCGATGGGTGGCATACCGCAGTGCAGCGATGGCCTCGAGGACAGGCTCGCGGTCGAGCAGGGGCGCCGCAGCGTCAAGGCGCAGCACGCCGTCGGCCACCGTGAGCGCGCGGGCGAACTTGGCGTGCACCATCGTCTCGACGAGTGCCTCCGCGAGGGGCACCGCGAGGCAGCCGCGGACCTCCTGCGGTGTGACCGTCGCGTGGAAGTGGCGCCGGAGAGGCGGAGGCGCCGATCCGAGGGCGCGAACCGAGCGTTCCGCCGTCCCCCGGACCGCGAACGACGGCGGCCTGACCCCCAGGCGCGTGGTCGACGGGGTCGCGACGTCGATGGTCGGAGGCACCTTGACGACCGGGAGGCCCCTGAGGAAGAGCGCCGTCTCGCCGCAGAACACCGTGTCTGGATGGGTCCAGGCGTGGGCTGCCACGGCGAGCTGGAAGCGTTCGCCATCGGTCAGGGCCAGCCAGGCATCCGTCGGGTAGTAGCAGCCCCGGCGAACCCTCACGAGATCACCGACGGCGAAGGCCCTCCGAGGATCCGAGTCCCGGGCCAGCAGATCGAGGATGGCCGTGTCCGAGGCCTGTCCGGGTGCGCTCATGGACCCATGCTGGTTGCTGCCCTGGGCCTATCGGCGCCTGGCCCTGCCCATGTGGGCGACACGCCGTGCCTACCCCCCGTGGAGGACGAGGGCTGGGCGCGTGTGGGGAACCCAGCGCGTGCTCCCGAAGTCCAGTGGTCTCCGTGAAGTCCTCATGATGCGCAGGCTCCGCCCTCGGGAAGTGCACGCTCAGCCCATGACCACGGCGAGAAGTGCGCTTCCCGCCTCCAAGTCCGAGCAAGGAGGACTGTACGGCGAGAGGGGAACTGTCGGGGACCCCCGTGCGAAGGGGCACTTGGGGCCGGACCCGTCCGCCGCGAACGGCGGCCTGGCAGCGCGCGGCGACCGGCCGCCGTCGTGCGTCCCGCCCAACCCGCCAACGGCGGCGGCCCGCCCCCTCGGAAGGGGACGGGCCGTCAGTGCGGGTGCGGGAACCGCGAGGGACCAGGTGGTTACTTGGCCTTCTCGAGGATCTCGACGAGGCGCCACCGCTTGGTGGCGGACAGCGGACGGGTCTCCGCGATGAGAACGAGGTCGCCGATGCCGGCGGTGTTGTTCTCGTCGTGGGCCTTGCGCTTCTCGGTGCGGCGGATGACCTTGCCGTACAGCGAGTGCTTCACGCGGTCCTCGACCTCGACCACGATCGTCTTGTCCATCTTGTCGGACACGACGTAGCCGCGCGCCGTCTTGCGGTGGCCGCGCTGCTCGACGGTGTTCTCCGTCAGGTTCTTCTCTTCGCTCACTTGGCGTCCTCCTCGGCAGCCTCGGCCGGCTCGGCCTTGGCAGCCTTCTTAGCCGCCTTCTTCGTGTCCTTCGTCTCCGCGACCACGGGGGCGGCCTCGGCACGGATGCCGAGCTCGCGCTCGCGCAGGATCGTGTAGATGCGGGCGATGTCCTTCTTGACCGCGCGGAGGCGGCCGTGGTTCTCGAGCTGGCCGGTGGCCGACTGGAAGCGCAGGTTGAACAGCTCTTCCTTGGCCTTCTTGAGCTCCTCGAAGAGGCGCTCGTTGTCCAGCTGGTCGAGCTTCTCAGCCGTCATGTCCTTCGAACCGACTGCCATTCTCATTCACCACCTTCGCGGCGCACGATGCGCGCCTTCAACGGGAGCTTGTGGATGGCGAGGCGCAGGGCCTCGCGCGCCACCTCGTCAGAGACACCGGAGAGCTCGAAGAGCACGCGGCCGGGCTTGACGTTGGCGATCCACCACTCCGGCGAACCCTTACCGGAACCCATGCGGGTCTCGGCAGGCTTCTTGGTCAGCGGGCGGTCCGGGTAGATGTTGATCCAGACCTTGCCGCCACGCTTGATGTGACGGGTCATGGCGATACGAGCGGACTCGATCTGACGGTTGGTCACGTACGCCGGCGTGAGGGCCTGGATGCCGTACTCGCCGAAGGTGACCTTGGTGCCACCGGTGGCAGCGCCCGAGCGACCCGGGTGGTGCTGCTTGCGGTGCTTCACACGACGCGGGATAAGCATTTAAGCCTCTCCTCCTTCTGCTGCCGGAGCAGCGACTGCTTCTGCTGCAGGGGCAGCAGGTGCCTCGGCGGCCGCGGGGGCGGCCTGCGGCTGGCGGTCGCCAGACGGACGACGGCGGCGCTCGCCACCGGGGCGGCCCGCACGGTCGCCGCGGTCACCACGACCACGGGACGGAGCGGCGGCAGCCTGGGCAGCCAGCTCCTTGGAGGTCACATCGCCCTTGTAGATCCAGACCTTCACGCCGATGCGGCCGAAGGTGGTCTTGGCCTCGTAGAAGCCGTAGTCGATGTTCGCGCGGAGCGTGTGCAGCGGCACACGGCCCTCGCGGTAGAACTCCGAGCGGGACATCTCGGCGCCGCCGAGACGGCCCGAGCAGGCGATGCGGATGCCCTTGGCACCGGCGCGCTGCGCCGACTGCATGGCCTTCTTCATGGCACGGCGGAACGCGACACGGCTCGAGAGCTGCTCCGCGACACCCTGGGCCACCAGCTGCGCCTCGACCTCGGGGTTCTTCACCTCGAGGATGTTCAGCTGGACCTGCTTGCCGGTGAGCTTCTCGAGCTCGCCGCGGATGCGGTCGGCCTCGGCGCCGCGGCGGCCGATCACGATGCCCGGACGCGCCGTGTGGATGTCCACGCGGACGCGGTCACGGGTGCGCTCGATCTCGACCTTGGCGATGCCGGCGCGCTCCATTCCGTTGGTCATGAGCTGGCGGATCTTGACGTCCTCACGGACGAAGTCCTTGTAGCGCTGACCGGGCTTGTTGCTGTCGGCAAACCAGTGCGAGACGTGGTCGGTGGTGATGCCGAGTCGGAACCCGTGGGGGTTGACCTTCTGTCCCATTTACCGGACCTCCTCGTTCTCGGGCGTCGCGACGACCACGGTGATGTGGCTGGTGCGCTTCTTGATGCGGTACGCGCGGCCCTGGGCACGCGGCTGGAACCGCTTCATGGTCGGACCCTCGTCGACGAACGCCTCAGAGATGTAGAGGTCGCTCTCGTCGAACGCGACGCCGTCGCGGTCGGCGAGGACACGGGCGTTGGCCACCGCGGACGCGAGGACCTTGTACACCGGCTCCGAAGCCGCCTGCTGGGCGAACTTCAGGATCGCCAGAGCCTCATTCGCCTGCTTGCCACGAACAAGGTTGACGACGCGCCGGGCCTTCATCGGCGTTACGCGGATGTGACGCGCAATTGCCTTGGCTTCCATTGCTTTCCTTCTCTTTCTCAGAGCTCAGCGCTGCTGCTGCCTTGCGGCAGGTATCAGCGGCGCTTGCCCTTCTTGTCGTCCTTCACGTGGCCGCGGAAAGTCCGCGTCGGGGCGAATTCGCCGAGCTTGTGCCCGACCATCGACTCGGTGACGAAGACCGGGATGTGCTTGCGTCCGTCGTGCACGGCGATCGTGTGCCCGAGCATGTCGGGGACGATCATCGAGCGGCGGGACCAGGTCTTGATGACGTTCTTGGTGCCCTTCTCGTTTTCCCTGGCGACCTTCACAAAGAGGTGCTGGTCAACGAAAGGACCCTTCTTCAGGCTGCGTGGCATGTGTCCAGGCTCCTATCGCTTGTTCTTGCCAGTACGACGACGACGGACGATGAGCTTGTCGCTCGCCTTGTTGGGGCGGCGGGTGCGGCCCTCGGGCTTGCCGTTCGGGTTGACGGGGTGACGGCCACCGGAGGTCTTGCCCTCACCACCACCGTGCGGGTGGTCGACCGGGTTCATGGCGACACCGCGGACGGTCGGGCGGACGCCCTTCCAGCGCATGCGGCCGGCCTTGCCCCAGTTGATGTTGGACTGCTCGGCGTTGCCGACCTCGCCGACCGTCGCGCGGCAGCGGACGTCGACGTTGCGGACCTCGCCCGAGGGGAGGCGGAGCTGGGCGTACTTGCCCTCCTTCGCCACCAGCTGGACGGAGGCACCGGCCGAGCGGGCCATCTTCGCGCCGCCACCGGGGCGGAGCTCGACGGCGTGGATGACCGTACCCACCGGGATGTTCCGCAGCGGCAGGTTGTTGCCGGGCTTGATGTCGGCGTCCGGACCGGACTCGACGATGTCGCCCTGGGAGAGCTTGTTCGGCGCGATGATGTAGCGCTTGGTGCCGTCCACGAAGTGCAGCAGCGCGATGCGCGCGGTGCGGTTCGGGTCGTACTCGATGTGCGCGACCTTGGCGTTGACGCCGTCCTTGTCGTGACGACGGAAGTCGATCAGACGGTACTGGCGCTTGTGCCCACCACCCTTGTGGCGCGTGGTGATCTTGCCGGAGTTGTTGCGGCCGCCCTTCTTGGGGAGGGGACGAACCAGGGACTTCTCCGGCGTCGAGCGCGTGATCTCTGCGAAGTCGGCCACGCTCGAGCCGCGACGGCCCGGGGTGGTCGGCTTGTAGTTACGGATTGCCATTTACCTGTTCCTCGTTAAAGTGGTCTCCGCTCAGGCGAGCGGACCGCCGAAGATGTCGATCGTGCTGCCGTCCTTGAGAGTGACGATGGCACGCTTGGTGCTCTTGCGCTCGCCCCAGCCGAACTTGGTGCGCTTGCGCTTGCCCGGGCGGTTGAGCGTGTTGATCGAGTCGACCTTGACCGAGAAGATGCGCTCGATCGCGATCTTGATCTCGGTCTTGTTCGAGCGCGGGTCCACCAGGAAGGTGTACTTGCCCTCGTCGATCAGCCCGTAGCTCTTCTCGGAGACGACCGGCGCGAAGATGACGTCGCGCGGGTCCTTGTAGCTGGATGCGCTCACTTGGAGCCCTCCTCATTCTTGGACTTGGACGCCACGAACGCGTCGAACGCAGGCTTCGTGAAGACCACGTCGTCGGAGACGAGAACGTCGTACGTGTTCAGCTGGTCGGCGTAGATCGCGTGCACCTCGGTGAGGTTGCGGACCGAGAGGGCCCCCAGCTCGTCGGCGCGGTCGAGGACGACGAGCAGGTTCTTCCGCTCGGAGAGGGCGCGCAGGGTCTCCATGGCGCCCTTCGTGCTCGGCTTCTCACCGGAGACGAGGGACTCGACGACGTGGATGCGGCCGTTGCGGGCCCGGTCCGAGAGGGCGCCGCGGAGGGCAGCAGCCTTCATCTTCTTGGGGGTGCGCTGGCTGTAGTCACGCGGCACGGGACCGTGGACGACACCGCCGCCGGTCATGTGCGGGGCGCGGATCGAGCCCTGGCGGGCGCGGCCGGTGCCCTTCTGCTTGAACGGCTTGCGCCCGGCGCCGGAGACCTCACCGCGGCTCTTCACCTTGTGCGTGCCCTGGCGTGCAGCGGCCAGCTGGGCGACGACGACCTGGTGCAGCAGCGGGACGTTCGTCTGGACGTCGAAGATCTCGGCGGGGAGATCGACCTTGACAGTTGCGTTAGCCATGAGTTCAGGCTCCCTTCACGGCGGTGCGGACGAGGACGACCGAGCCGCGGGCGCCGGGGAGGGCGCCCTTGATGAGGAGCAGCGAGTTCTCGGCATCCACGGCGTGGACGGTGAGGTTCATGGTCGTCTGGCGAACGTTGCCCATGCGACCGGCCATGCGGAGGCCCTTGAAGACGCGGCCCGGGGTGGCGCAGGCACCGATGGAACCGGGCTTGCGGTGGTTCTTGTGGGCACCGTGGGAGGCACCGACGCCGGAGAAGCCGTGACGCTTCATGACACCGGCGAAGCCCTTGCCCTTGGTGGTGCCGACGATGTCGATCTTCTGGCCGGCCTCGAAGGTCTCCACGGAGAGCTCCTGGCCCAGCTCGTAGGACTCGGCGTCGGCGGTGCGGACCTCGACGAGGTGGCGGCGCGGGGTCACGCCGGCCTTCTCGAAGTGGCCGGTGAGCGGCTTGTTGACCTTGCGCGGGTCAATCTGGCCGTAGCCGATCTGGACGGCGGTGTAGCCATCGGTCTCGGCGTTGCGGAGCTGGGTGACGACGTTGGCGTCGGCCTTAACGACAGTGACGGGGATGAGCTTGTTGTTCTCGTCCCAGACCTGGGTCATGCCGAGCTTCGTGCCCAGCAGGCCCTTCACATTGCGGGTTGCGGTCATAGTTCTCTCAGCACCTCCCTCTTAGAGCTTGATTTCGATGTTGACGTCTGCCGGCAGGTCGAGACGCATGAGCGAGTCGACAGCCTTGGGCGTCGGGTCGATGATGTCGATCAGCCGCTTGTGCGTGCGCATCTCAAAGTGCTCGCGGCTGTCCTTGTACTTGTGCGGAGAGCGGATGACGCAGTACACGTTCTTCTCCGTGGGGAGCGGGACGGGGCCCACCACCGTTGCGCCTGCGCGCGTGACCGTCTCAACGATCTTCCGAGCCGAAGTATCGATGACCTCGTGGTCATACGACTTCAGCCGGATGCGGATCTTCTGTCCCGCCATATCGCCTGACTCGCTTTCGTCGTCTTAGCACTGCACTGTTCTGTTGGCTGTGGCTGCCGAAGCATTCAAGGTCACGACCACCACCGGCAGCACTGCCTGAATCCGGTGACCCGGGTTCCTCAGACAGCCGGCCTCTCCGACCCCCGCGGTCGGGCGTGTCGCGCCACTGGCGCGCACGGTCCCCTAGCCTCTTTCGCGAAGGTGGGTCATATTTGGTCTCCAGCCTGGACCCTGCACCCGGCATTATCCGGATCGGGACACGAAGGAGCGCTTGAACAACTCATCTAGTCTGCCAGAGATCTGCGCCATGCGCCAATCGAGCGCACGCGCCCGGCGGGCGGCACCCCATTGCCCTCGGGGACTGTGCTGAGGATCATAGTCCCATGCTCCCAGCGGACCAGTCCCCGGCACCCGGCCCCGACCATGGTCCCACAGCTGCGCTCGGCCCTGCCGCCTCGGCCGTCGAGGCCCTGGCCGGGCGCATCCCGGACGGCTTCACCCTCGGAGTGGCCACGGCGGCGTTCCAGATCGAGGGCGCGCTCGACGAGGACGGCCGCGGCCCGTCCGGCTGGGACGAGTTCGCGGCCCGGCCGGGCATGATCGCCCACGGGGACTCCCCCGCCGTCGCGTGCGACCACTACCACCGCAGCCACGAGGACCTCGAGCTCCTGACCGACCTCGGCGTGGACTCCTACCGCTTCTCGATCGCGTGGCCCCGCGTGCAGCCGGACGGGCGCGGGGCCTGGAACGAGAAGGGCTGGGACTTCTACGACCGCCTCATCGACGACATGCTCGCCGCCGGCCTGTCCCCGATGGCCACCCTCTACCACTGGGACACACCCCTCCCCCTCGAGCACGACGGCGGGTGGCTGAGCCGCGAGACCGCCGAACGGTGCGGGGCCTTCGCCGCAGAGGCCGGGCGCCGCTTCGGCGACCGCGTGGACCGGTGGGTGACGCTCAACGAGCCGGTGTCCGTGACCCTGAACGGCTACGCAGTCGGCATCCACGCACCGGGCAAGCAGCTCCTGTTCGACGCCATGCCCGCGGTACACCACCAGCTCCTCGCCCACGGCATGTCCGTCCAGGCCCTCCGCGCCTCGGGCGCCCAGGGCACGATCGGGGTCACGAACATGCACGCCCCCGTGCACCCGGCAGGGGCCAATCCGCTGGACTGGATCCACGCCCGCGTCGTCGACCTCATGGTCAACCGCCTCTACGCAGACCCGATCCTCCTGGGCCGGTACCCCAAGCCGCCCTTCCTCGCGCGGCGGTTCTTCCACGCGCTGCGCGACCCGCGCCCGGAGGACCTCGCCACGATCCACCAGCCGCTCGACTTCTACGGGGTGAACTACTACTACCCCGCGCGCATCCGCTCCGGGCCCGGGCCCACCCCCGAGGGCGTGAAGCCGACCAAGGCCATGACCAAGGTGCCGTTCCACCTTGCGGACTTCCCCGAGTATGCGAGCACCGGCTTCGGGTGGCCCATCTCCCCGAAGTACTGCGGGGTGGTCCTGTCCGAGCTCAAGAAGCGCTATGGCGACGCGCTGCCGCCGATCTACATCACGGAGAGCGGGGCGAGCTTCCCGGAGCCCGCCCAGGCGGACGGCATGGTGTACGACGACGAGCGGATCGCCTACCTCGCCTCGCACCTCGAGGCGGCGCTCGCCGCCGTGGAGCCGGGCGGCCCTGCCGAGGGGGTCGACCTGCGGGGCTGGTACGTGTGGACGCTCATGGACAACTTCGAGTGGGCAGCCGGCTACACACAGCGGTTCGGCCTCGTGCACACGGACTTCGCCACCCTCGAGCGGACCCCCAAGGCGTCCTACTACTGGCTGCGCCGGCTCGCACGCGCCCGGCACAGGCCCGCCGTGAGCGCCTGACAGACGGAAGGACCCCGCCGCACTGGGTGCGACGGGGTCCTTCCAGATCCGGCCCTCAGGCCAGCAGTTCCGCGAGGAACTACTTGATGATCTTGGTCACGCGGCCCGAGCCAACGGTGCGGCCACCCTCACGGATGGCGAAGCCGAGGCCCTCTTCCATGGCGATGGGCTGGATGAGCTGGACGGTCATCTCAGTGTTGTCGCCGGGCATGACCATCTCGGTGCCCTCGGGGAGGGTGATGACGCCGGTCACGTCCGTGGTACGGAAGTAGAACTGCGGGCGGTAGTTCGAGTAGAACGGGTTGTGACGGCCGCCCTCGTCCTTCGAGAGGATGTAGACGTTCGCCTCGAAGTCGGTGTGCGGGGTGATCGAACCCGGCTTCACGACGACCTGGCCACGCTCGACGTCCTCGCGCTTGATGCCGCGGAGCAGGAGGCCACAGTTCTCGCCGGCCCAAGCCTCGTCGAGCTGCTTGTGGAACATCTCGATACCGGTGACCGTGGTCTTCTGGACCGGACGGATGCCGACGATCTCGACCTCGGAGTTGAGGGCGAGGGTGCCACGCTCGGCGCGGCCGGTCACGACGGTGCCGCGGCCGGTGATGGTGAAGACGTCCTCGATCGGCATGAGGAACGGCTTGTCGCGGTCACGGACCGGGTCCGGGATGTTCTCGTCGACGGCCTCCATGAGGTCCTCAACCGACTTGACCCACTTCGGGTCACCCTCAAGGGCCTTGAGGCCCGAGACGCGGATGACAGGAGCGTTGTCGCCGTCGAAGCCCTGCGAAGACAGGAGCTCACGGACCTCCATCTCGACGAGATCGAGGAGCTCCTCGTCGTCGACCATGTCTGCCTTGTTCAGCGCGACCAGCAGGTACGGCACGCCGACCTGGCGGGCGAGCAGAACGTGCTCGCGGGTCTGAGCCATCGGACCATCAGTCGCCGCGACCACGAGAATGGCGCCGTCCATCTGCGCCGCACCCGTGATCATGTTCTTGATGTAGTCAGCGTGACCCGGAGCATCGACGTGAGCGTAGTGACGCTTCTCCGTCTGGTACTCGATGTGGGAGATGTTGATGGTGATGCCGCGCTGGCGCTCCTCAGGAGCGGAGTCGATCTGCGCGAAGTCGCGCTTCTCGTTGAGGTCGGGGTACTTGTCAGCAAGCACCTTCGAGATGGCAGCAGTCAGCGTCGTCTTGCCGTGGTCAACGTGGCCGATGGTGCCGATGTTGACGTGCGGCTTAGTCCGCTCGAACTTTGCCTTCGCCACTTGTTCCTCCTAGAACTGGATTCAGAAGACTGCTTCCAGCCGCGCCTTTCGCAACTGAAACTTGTGCAAGTCTACTGTGGGCTGTCTTTTTTCGTGAAATCACGCGGAAGCCGGCTCCCGCGCGGAGGGCGACCCGCCGCCGTCGTGCGTCCCGGTCCCTTCGGACCGGTGCCGGCGGCGGCGGGCCGCGATCGCTGGACTACTCGCCGCGCGACTTCTGGATGATCTCGTCGGCGACGGCCTTCGGGACCTCGGAGTAGCTGTCGAACTGCATCGAGTAGACAGCACGTCCCTGGGTCTTCGAGCGAAGGTCGCCGATGTAGCCGAACATCTCGGACAGCGGCACGAGGGCGCGGATGACCTTGACGCCGACAGCGTCCTCCATGGCCTGGATCTGGCCACGGCGGGAGTTCAGGTCGCCGATGACGTCGCCCATGTACTCCTCGGGCGTGCGCACCTCGACGGCCATGAGCGGCTCGAGGAGCACAGGGTTGGCGCGACGTGCACCCTCCTTGAACACCTGCGAACCAGCGATCTTGAACGCCATCTCCGAGGAGTCGACGTCGTGGTAGGCGCCATCCGTGAGGGACGCCTTCACGCCCACCATCGGGTAGCCGGCCAGGATGCCGAACTGCATGGCGTCCTGGATGCCCGCGTCCACGCTCGGGATGTACTCGCGCGGGACGCGACCGCCGGTGACGGCGTTCACGAACTCGTAGAACGTGCCCTCGGCCGTGTCGAGCGGCTCGAACGTGACCTGCACCTTCGCGAACTGGCCGGAACCGCCAGTCTGCTTCTTGTGCGTGTAGTCGACCTTCTCGACCTTCTTCTTGATGGTCTCGCGGTAGGCCACCTGCGGCTTGCCCACGTTGGCCTCGACCTTGAACTCGCGGCGCATGCGGTCCACCAGGATGTCCAGGTGGAGCTCGCCCATGCCGCCGATCTCGGTCTGGCCGGTCTCCTCGTTGAGGGAGACGGTGAACGTCGGGTCCTCAGCGGAGAGCTTCTGGATGGCGGTGGAGAGCTTCTCCTGGTCGCCCTTGGTCTTCGGCTCGATGGCCACGAAGATCACGGGCTCGGGGAAGGTCATCGACTCGAGGACGATCGGGTTCGCCATGTCGCACAGCGTGTCACCGGTCGTGGTGTCCTTGAGGCCGATCACCGCGTAGATGTGGCCAGCGTGGAGCTCCTCGACGGGGTTCTCCTTGTTGGCGTGCATCTGGAAGAGCTTGCCGAGGCGCTCCTTCTTGCCCTTGGTCGAGTTCAGCACCTGCATGCCCGAGGTCGCCTTGCCCGAGTACACGCGGATGAAGTTGAGCTGGCCGAAGAACGGGTGCGCGGCAATCTTGAACGCCAGAGCGGAGAACGGCTCGTCCTCGCTCGGCTTGCGGGTCATCTCGACCGTCTCGTCCTTCGGGTCGTGGCCGATCATGGCGGGCACGTCGAGCGGGGACGGGAGGTAGTCGATGACCGCGTCGAGCATCGGCTGGACACCGCGGTTCTTGAACGCGGAGCCACAGAACACGGGGTAGATCTCCGAGTTGACCGTGAGCTTGCGGATGCCGGCCTTGAGCTCCTCGAGGGTGAGCTCCTCGCCCTCGAGGTACTTCTCCGTGAGCTCCTCGGACGCCTCGGCGACGGCCTCGACGAGCTCGTGGCGGTACTGCTCGGCCTTCTCCTGCAGGTCCGCGGGGATCTCGCGGGTCTCGTAGGAGGCACCCATGGTCACGTCGCCCTTGGCGTCGCCAGGCCACACGAGGGCCTTCATGGTGAGCAGGTCGACGACGCCGATGAAGTCGCTCTCGGAGCCGATGGGCAGCTGCATGACGAGCGGCTTGGCACCGAGGCGCTTCACGATGGTGTCGACGGTGAAGTAGAAGTCGGCGCCGAGCTTGTCCATCTTGTTGACGAAGCAGATGCGGGGCACGTCGTACTTGTCGGCCTGGCGCCACACCGTCTCGGACTGCGGCTCGACGCCTTCCTTGCCGTCGAAGACGGCGACGGCGCCATCGAGCACGCGCAGGGAGCGCTCGACCTCGACCGTGAAGTCCACGTGGCCGGGCGTATCGATGATGTTGATCTGGTTGTTGTTCCAGAAGCAGGACACGGCGGCAGACGTGATGGTGATGCCGCGCTCCTTCTCCTGCTCCATCCAGTCGGTCGTCGAGGCGCCGTCGTGCGTCTCGCCGATCTTGTGCGTCATGCCCGTGTAGAAGAGAATGCGCTCGGTCGTGGTGGTCTTGCCGGCATCGATGTGCGCCATGATGCCGATGTTGCGGACCCTGCTGAGGTCGGTAAGCACGTCGAGTGCCACGGTGTCTCCCTGTTTGTCCTAAATGGCTGCACGTCCGCCGCCGGCCCTCGTGGGGCCGGCGGCGAACCCTGGCATTACCAGCGGTAGTGGGCGAAGGCCTTGTTGGACTCGGCCATCTTGTGCGTGTCCTCGCGGCGCTTCACTGCGGCACCGAGGCCGTTCGAGGCATCGAGGATCTCGTTCTGGAGACGCTCGGTCATCGTCTTCTCGCGGCGGGCCTTCGAGTAGCCGACGAGCCAGCGGAGGGCCAGCGCGGTGGCGCGGCCGGGCTTGACCTCGACCGGGACCTGGTAGGTCGCGCCGCCGACGCGGCGGGAGCGGACCTCGAGGGTCGGGCGGACGTTGTCCATGGCCTTCTTGAGCGCCGCGACGGGATCGTTGCCCGTCTTCTGGCGCGCGCCCTCGAGGGCACCGTAGACGATGCGCTCGGCGGTGGACTTCTTGCCGTCCACGAGGACCTTGTTGATGAGCTGCGTCACGAGCGGCGAACCGTAGACCGGGTCGACGACGAGAGGACGCTTCGGGGCAGGGCCCTTACGAGGCATTACTTCTTCTCCTTCTTGGCGCCGTAGCGGCTGCGGGCCTGCTGGCGGTTCTTGACACCCTGGGTGTCGAGGGCACCGCGGACGATCTTGTAGCGGACACCGGGAAGGTCCTTCACGCGGCCGCCGCGCACGAGCACGATCGAGTGCTCCTGGAGGTTGTGGCCGACGCCGGGGATGTACGCCGTGACCTCGACGCCGCCATTGAGGCGGACGCGCGCAACCTTGCGGAGCGCGGAGTTCGGCTTCTTCGGGGTCGTGGTGTACACACGGGTGCACACGCCACGACGCATGGGGCTGCCCTTGAGGGCAGGGGCCTTGGTCTTGGAGACCTTCGGCGTGCGGCCCTTCCGCACCAGCTGCTGAATAGTAGGCACTATCGCTCCGTCTTTGTACTTGCGTACGTCGTTGAACTTCCGCCCACGTCGCCCCGTGATGGAGGGATTCGGTGGACGCTGTCGGTTGCTTCGCACTTCCGCGGCAACCGACCGTAGGCGTGCAAAAGTGTGGCATCCGTTGCGCACCAACCCCGCAACCCGGAAACAGGCCCCGTCGCCGCTGAGTCCCGGGGGACTTTCCCGACGGCCTTCATCCACTGCCACACAGAAACAATCGAAGAAAGCCTATCACGGGCCGGCTGCTGGACCGAATTGCCCTCCCCCGCCCGCCCGGCCACTCGGCGGAGGAGGGGCGGGCGGGACGCCGGACGGCCGGCACCCCGAGGGGTGCCGGCCGTCCGGTCTCTGGCGTACTGCGGATCAGCGGTAGTCGCCGCCGAGGTCGTAGTCGTCCAGCGGGATCGCGTGGAACTCCTGGACCCCGTCACCGTTCAGCGGATCGTAGGCGAAGTCGCTGAACGCGCTCGGACCGGTGAAGAGCGTCGCCTTGGCCTCCTCGGTGGGCTCGACCGTGATGTCCGTGTAGCGGGGAAGACCCGTACCGGCCGGGATGAGCTTGCCGATGATGACGTTCTCCTTGAGGCCGAGCAGCGGGTCGCTCCTGCCCTCCATGGCCGCCTGCGTGAGGACGCGGGTGGTCTCCTGGAAGGACGCGGCCGAGAGCCAGGACTCCGTGGCGAGCGACGCCTTGGTGATGCCCATGAGCTCCGGCCGGCCAGACGCCGGACGCTTGCCCTCGGACACCACGCGGCGGTTCTCGTCGCGGTAGCGGCGGCCCTCCGCGAGCTCGCCGGGCAGCAGGTCCGTGTCACCGGACTCGATGACCGTGACGCGGCGCAGCATCTGGCGGACGATGACCTCCACGTGCTTGTCGTGGATGCCGATGCCCTGGCTGCGGTACACGCCCTGGACCTCGTCGACGAGGAACTTCTGCGCCTCGCGCGGGCCCTGGATACGCAGGACCTGCTTCGGGTCGACCGGGCCGTTGACGAGCTTCTGCCCGACGGTGACACGGTCGCCGTCCTCGACCAGGAGACGCGCACGGCGGGAGACCGGGTAGGCGATCTCCTCGGTGCCGTCGTCCGGGGTGAGGACGATCCGCAGCTGCTTCTCGGTGTCCTCGATCGCCACGCGGCCGGCGGCCTCGGAGATCGGGGCCACGCCCTTCGGGGTGCGGGCCTCGAAGAGCTCCTGGATACGGGGCAGACCCTGCGTGATGTCCTCGCCGCCGCCCGCCGACACGGCGCCACCGGTGTGGAACGTACGCATGGTGAGCTGCGTGCCGGGCTCGCCGATGGACTGCGCGGCGATGATGCCGACGGCCTCGCCGATGTCCACGAGCTTGCCGGAGGCCAGCGAGCGGCCGTAGCACTTCGCACAGGTGCCCACCGCGGACTCGCACGTGAGGACCGAGCGGACCCGGATCTCGGTAATGCCCGCGTTGATGAGCTGGTTGATCAGCACATCGCCCAGATCGGCCCCGGCCTCGGCGAGGACAGTGCCCTCGGAGTCCGTGACGTCCACCGCGAGCGTCCGGGTGTACGCCGTGTTCTCGACGTTCTCCTCGCGCATGAGCTCGCCGTTGTGGTCCGCGACCGCGATCGTGACCATGAGGCCGCGCTCGGTGCCGCAGTCCTCCTCGCGCACGATCACGTCCTGCGAGACGTCGACGAGACGACGCGTGAGGTAGCCCGAGTTGGCGGTACGGAGGGCCGTGTCCGCCAGACCCTTGCGGGCGCCGTGCGTGGCGATGAAGTACTCGAGCACCGACAGGCCCTCGCGGTACGAGGACTTGATCGGGCGCGGGATGATCTCGCCCTTCGGGTTCGCCACGAGGCCGCGGATACCGGCGATCTGGCGGACCTGCATCCAGTTGCCTCGGGCGCCGGAGGAGACCATGCGGTTGATGGTGTTCATCTTGGGCATGGACTCGCGCATGACCGACGCGATCTCGGTGGTCGCCTTGTCCCAGATCTCGATGAGCTCGGAGCGGCGCTCCTCGTCGTCGATGAGACCACGGTCGTACTGGCTCTGGATCTTCGCCGCGCGGTCCTCGTAGCCGGCCAGGATCTCCGGCTTGGCCTCGGGGACGGCAATGTCGGAGATCGCGACCGTGACGCCCGAACGCGTGGCCCAGTGGAAGCCGGCGTCCTTCAGGTTGTCGAGGGTCTGGGCCACGACGACCTTCGGGTAGCGCTCCGCGAGATCGTTGACGATCTTCGAGAGCTGGCCCTTGTCCGCCACGGACTCGACCCACGGGTAGTCCTCGGGCAGGGTCTGGTTGAACACGACCTGACCCAGCGACGTGTCCACGAGCGCCGGCGTGCCGGGCTCCCAGCCCTCGGGCGCGGGGCGGTCCTTCGAGGGCACGAAGCCCTCGAGCCGGATCTTCACCTGCGCGTTGAGGTGCAGCTCACGGGCGTCGTGCGCCATGATCGCCTCGGCGACCGAGGAGAACACGCGGCCCTCGCCGACGGCACCCTCACGCTTGGTGGTGAGGTGGTACAGGCCGATGATCATGTCCTGCGAGGGCAGGGTGACCGGACGGCCGTCCGACGGCTTGAGGATGTTGTTCGAGGAGAGCATCAGGATGCGCGCCTCGGCCTGGGCCTCGGGGCTCAGCGGCAGGTGCACAGCCATCTGGTCGCCGTCGAAGTCGGCGTTGAACGCCGCGCAGACGAGCGGGTGCAGCTGGATGGCCTTGCCCTCCACGAGCTGCGGCTCGAACGCCTGAATGCCGAGGCGGTGCAGGGTAGGTGCGCGGTTGAGCAGCACCGGGTGCTCGGTGATGATCTCCTCGAGCACGTCCCAGACCTGCGGGCGGTAGCGCTCCACCATGCGCTTGGCACTCTTGATGTTCTGCGCATGGTTGAGGTCCACGAGCCGCTTCATGACGAACGGCTTGAACAGCTCGAGCGCCATCTGCTTCGGCAGGCCGCACTGGTGCAGCTTCAGCTGCGGGCCGACGACGATGACCGAACGGCCCGAGTAGTCGACGCGCTTGCCGAGCAGGTTCTGGCGGAACCGGCCCTGCTTGCCCTTGAGCATGTCGGAGAGCGACTTGAGCGGGCGGTTGCCCGGACCCGTCACCGGACGGCCGCGGCGGCCGTTGTCGAACAGCGAGTCCACAGCCTCCTGCAGCATGCGCTTCTCGTTGTTGACGATGATCTCCGGCGCACCGAGGTCAAGCAGGCGCTTGAGGCGGTTGTTGCGGTTGATCACGCGGCGGTAGAGGTCATTCAGGTCGGAGGTCGCGAAGCGGCCGCCGTCGAGCTGGACCATCGGGCGCAGCTCCGGCGGGATCACCGGAACGGCGTCCAGGACCATGCCGGTCGGCTTGTTCTCCGTGGTGAGGAACGCGTTGACGACCTTGAGGCGCTTGAGCGCACGGGTCTTCCGCTGGCCCTTGCCGTTCTGGATGATGTCGCGGAGCGAGTCGGCCTCGGCCTCCAGGTCGAAGGACTGCAGGCGCTTCTGGATCGCCTCGGCGCCCATCGAGCCCTCGAAGTACATCCCGTACCGGTCGCGGAGCTCGCGGTAGAGAGCCTCGTCGCCCTCGAGGTCGGCGACCTTGAGGTTCTTGAAGCGGTCCCACACGGCCTCGAGGCGCTCGATGTCGGCGTCCGCGCGCTTGCGGATCGTCGCCATCGTCTTGTCGGCGAGGTCGCGGGCCTTCTTCTTGTCCGCGGCCTTGGCGCCCTCGGACTCGAGCTTGCCGAGCTCCTCCTCGAGGTCGCGGGCGACCGCGGCGATGTCGGAGTCGCGGTTGTCGACGAGGCGCTTGCGCTCGAGGTCGTGCTCAGCCTGGAGGTTGGGCAGCTGCTCGTGGCGGCGCTCCTCGTCGACCCGGGTGATCATGTAGGCCGCGAAGTAGATGACCTTCTCAAGGTCCTTCGGGGCCAGGTCGAGCAGGTAGCCGAGGCGCGAGGGGACGCCCTTGAAGTACCAGATGTGCGTCACGGGCGCAGCGAGCTCGATGTGGCCCATGCGCTCGCGGCGGACCTTGGCGCGGGTGACCTCGACGCCGCAGCGCTCGCAGATGATGCCCTTGAAGCGGACGCGCTTGTACTTGCCGCAGTAGCACTCCCAGTCCCGCGACGGGCCGAAGATCTTCTCGCAGAAGAGGCCGTCCTTCTCGGGCTTGAGCGTGCGGTAGTTGATGGTTTCCGGCTTCTTCACTTCGCCGTGCGACCAGGTACGGATGTCATCCGCGGTCGCCAGGCCGATCTGCATGAGGCCGAAGGAGGATTCGTTGGACAATGTGGTCCCTTATCTCTCGTGTCTGGAAAGTCTTGCTGCTGCCGGTGACGGTGGAGAGGGTCAGACCTCTTCGACGGAGCTGGGCTCGTCGCGGGAGAGGTCGATGCCCAGTTCCTCCGCAGCAGTGAAGACTGCATCATCGGCGTCGCGCATCTCGATCGTCTGGCCGTCGGCGGAGAGGACCTCCACGTTCAGGCACAGCGACTGCATTTCCTTGATGAGGACCTTGAAGGACTCGGGGACGCCCGGCTCGGGGATGTTCTCGCCCTTGACGATCGCCTCGTAGACCTTCACACGGCCGTGGATGTCATCCGACTTGATCGTCAGGAGCTCCTGGAGCGTGTACGCCGCACCGTAGGCCTCGAGGGCCCACACCTCCATCTCGCCGAAGCGCTGGCCGCCGAACTGCGCCTTACCACCGAGCGGCTGCTGGGTGATCATCGAGTACGGGCCAGTGGAGCGGGCGTGGATCTTGTCGTCCACGAGGTGGTGCAGCTTCAGGATGTACATGTAGCCGACCGAGACCGGGTCCGGGAACGGCTCGCCCGAGCGGCCGTCGAACAGCTGGGCCTTGCCGGAGGCACCGATGAGCCGCTCGCCGTCGCGGGTGACGTTGGTGGAGTCGAGCAGGCCCGAGATCTCCTCCTCGCGGGCACCGTCGAACACCGGCGTGGCCAGGTTCTGGTTGGGGCCCGTCTCACGCGGCATGTTCGGCAGGTTCTTGATCCACTCCGGCTCGCCCTCGACCTTCCAGCCGGTCTTGGCGATCCAGCCCAGGTGCAGTTCGAGGACCTGGCCGACGTTCATGCGGCCCGGCACGCCGAGCGGGTTCAGGACGACGTCGACCGGGGTCCCGTCGGCGAGGAACGGCATGTCCTCCACCGGCAGGATCTTGGAGATGACGCCCTTGTTGCCATGGCGGCCGGCGAGCTTGTCGCCGTCCGTGATCTTGCGCTTGGCGGCCACGTAGACGCGCACGAGCTGGTTCACGCCCGGGGGCAGCTCGTCGTCGTTGTCGCGGTCGAACACGCGCACGCCGATGACGGTGCCGGACTCGCCGTGCGGGACCTTCAGGGACGTGTCGCGCACCTCGCGGGACTTCTCGCCGAAGATCGCGCGCAGCAGGCGCTCCTCCGGGGTCAGCTCGGTCTCGCCCTTCGGGGTGACCTTGCCGACCAGGATGTCGCCGGCCTCGACCTCGGCGCCGATGTGGATGATGCCGCGCTCGTCGAGCTGGGCAAGCACCTCCTCGGACACGTTGGGGATGTCGCGCGTGATCTCCTCGGCACCCAGCTTGGTGTCGCGGGCGTCGATCTCGTGCTCCTCGATGTGGATCGAGGACAGGACGTCCTCGGCCACGATCCGCTGGCTGAGGATGATCGCGTCCTCGAAGTTGTGGCCCTCCCACGACATGAACGCGACGAGGAGGTTCCGGCCGAGGGCGAGCTCGCCCTGGTCGGTGGCCGGCCCGTCGGCGATGATGCCGCCGAGCTCGAGGCGGTCGCCCTCGTTGACGAGCACGCGGTGGTTGTAGCAGTTGCCCTGGTTGGAGCGGGAGAACTTGCCGATGCGGTAGTTCGTCTCCGTGCCGTCGTCGTTCAGCATCACCACGAGGTCCGCGGAGACCTCGGTGACGACGCCCGCCTTCTTGGCCACGACCACGTCGCCCGCGTCCACCGCGGCCGAGCGCTCCATGCCGGTGCCGACGAACGGCGCCTCGGAGCGGACGAGCGGCACGGCCTGGCGCTGCATGTTCGCACCCATGAGGGCGCGGTTGGCGTCGTCGTGCTCGAGGAACGGGATGAGGGCCGTCGCGACCGACACCATCTGGCGCGGGGAGACGTCCATGTACTCGACCTCGTCGGCCGGGACGAGCGTGGGCTCGCCGCCGCCGCCGCGCTGGCGGACCAGGACCATCTCCTCGGCGAAGGAGCCGTCCTCGTTCAGCGGCGAGTTCGCCTGGGCGATCTGCACCTCGGCCTCGTCGTCAGCCGTGAGGTAGTCGACCTGGTCGGACACGATCCCGTTGGACACCTTGCGGTACGGGGTCTCGATGAAGCCGAACGGGTTGATGCGCCCGTAGGAGGCCAGCGAGCCGATGAGGCCGATGTTCGGGCCTTCAGGGGTCTCGATGGGGCACATGCGGCCGTAGTGCGACGGGTGCACGTCGCGCACCTCCATGCCCGCGCGGTCGCGGGACAGGCCGCCCGGGCCGAGGGCCGAGAGGCGGCGCTTGTGGGTCAGGCCCGAGAGCGGGTTGTTCTGGTCCATGAACTGCGAGAGCTGGGAGGTCCCGAAGAACTCCTTGATCGCAGCCACGACCGGGCGGATGTTGATCAGGGTCTGCGGCGTGATCGCCTCGACGTCCTGCGTGGTCATGCGCTCGCGGACCACGCGCTCCATACGGGACAGGCCGGTGCGGACCTGGTTCTCGATGAGCTCGCCGACCGCGCGGATGCGGCGGTTGCCGAAGTGGTCGATGTCGTCGACCTCGACGCGGACGTCGATCTCCTCGCCGTCGCGGGTGCCCTTGATCGACTTCTCGCCGGCGTGGAGCGCCACGAGGAACTTGATCATGGCGACGATGTCCTCGATGTGGAGGATGGACGCCGTCGGGTCCGAGAGCGGGCGGTCGATGCCGAGCTTGCGGTTGATCTTGTAGCGGCCGACCTTCGCGAGGTCGTAGCGCTTGACGTTGAAGTACAGGTTGTCCAGGAGGGACTGCGCGGCGTCGACCGTCGGCGGCTCGCCCGGACGCAGCTTGCGGTAGATGTCGAGGAGGGCGTCCTCGCGGGTCTCCGTGGTGTCCTTCTCGAGGGTCGCGCGGATCGAGTCGTACTCGCCGAACTCCTCGAGGATCTGGCCCTCGGTCCAGCCGAGCGCCTTGAGCAGCACAGTCACAGACTGCTTGCGCTTGCGGTCGAGGCGCACGCCGACCTGGTCGCGCTTGTCGATCTCGAGCTCGAACCAGGCGCCGCGCGACGGGATGATCTTCGCGGTGAAGATGTCCTTGTCGCTCGTCTTGTCCGCGGTGCGCTCGAAGTACGCGCCCGGGGAGCGGACGAGCTGCGAGACGACGACACGCTCGGTGCCGTTGACCACGAACGTGCCCTTGTCCGTCATGAGCGGGAAGTCGCCCATGAACACGGTCTGCTGCTTGATCTCGCCCGTGTTGTTGTTCATGAACTCGGCCTTGACGTACAGCGGGGCCGAGTAGGTGGCATCGCGGTCCTTGCACTCCGCCATGGTGAACTTCGGATCGGCGAACTCCGGATCCGAGAAGCTCAGGGACATGGTGCCCTGGAAGTCCTCGATCGGGGAGATCTCCTCGAAGATGTCCGACAGGCCGGACGTCGTCGCCACACTGTCGTCGCCCTTCGCCTGGGCCTCGGCCACGCGGGCCTGCCAGCGCTCGTTGCCGACGAGCCAGTCAAAGCTCTCGGTCTGGAGGGCGAGGAGATTCGGAACATCCAGCGGTTCGTGAATCTTGGCGAATGAGAGCCGGCGGTTTGCACCGTCGGTGGTAGCGGTTTGGGTTTCAGAGGTGCTCGAGGCGACCAAGAGGGATCCTTCCACAGACCTTCAGGATTGTCCGCACCCTCCCCCGACGGGGCCTTGGCCCGCAGAACCTGATGGTTGACCGCATGACCGTCCCGAGAGCCCACCGCTATATGAAGGCACCACCGGTTAACAGCTGTTAAAAGGGAGAACGCAAAGATTTACCATACCCCAGATGGGCGCACGTGTCTACCGCACACCGCGCGTCGGGTCAAGTGTCCCCGTGGCGTAGGCCGGAATCGCCGTCGATCCGGCCGCCGTACGAACAGGTCGCGAACCACACTGTACACCCGGCGTCCCCGGGGCGGCCTCTGGCGCTGCCGGGGGCAGGTGGCGGTAGCCTGATGGACACCACAGGGACCTGATGCCCGCCTCGGGCACTGCAGGCACGTCAGATTCGGGAGCGAAGCCATGAGCAACGACGACGTTGTGATCCTGTCCGCCGCGCGCACGCCGCTGGGCCGCCTCAACGGCCAGCTCGTCTCGTTCACCGCGGTGGAGCTGGGCACCCACGCCATCGCGGCGGCGATCGGGCGCGCCGGCGTCGGCGCCGACGCCGTGGACGCGGTGATCATGGGCCAGGTGCTCCAGGCGGGCGCCGGGCAGAACCCCGCGCGGCAGAGCGCGATCGCCGCCGGCGTCGGCTGGGACGTGCCGTGCGTGACCATCAACAAGGTCTGCCTCTCCGGCCTCACGGCCGTGATCGACGCGGCCCGGATGATCCGCGCCGGGGACGCCACCGTGGTCGTGGCCGGCGGCCAGGAGTCGATGTCCCGGGCCCCGCATGTGCTCCCCGGATCGCGGCAGGGCTGGACCTACGGCACGGTCGGCGCCCTCGACGTCGCCGCGCACGACGGCCTGACGGACGCCTTCGACGGGCAGTCGATGGGCCTGTCGACCGAGACGCGGAACCTGACCCTCGGGATCAGCCGCGAGGCCCAGGACGAGGTGGCGGCCGCCTCGCACGTGCGCGCCGCGGTCGCGCAGAAGGAGGGCGTGTTCGACGACGAGATCGCCCCGATCGAGGTCAAGCAGCGCAGGGGCGACCCGATCCTCCTGTCCGCCGACGAGGGCGTCCGGCCCAACACCTCCCGCGAGACCCTCGCCCCGCTGCGCGCCGCCTTCGCCACTGACGGCACGATCACCGCCGGCAACTCCTCGCCCCTCTCCGACGGCGCGGCCGCCCTGGTCCTGACCAGCCGCGCCTACGCCGAGGAGCACGGGCTGGACTGGCTCGCCGTGGTCGGCAGGCCCGGGCAGGTGGCCGGCCCCGACAACTCGCTCCACTCGCAGCCCTCGCACGCGATCTCGCAGGCCCTCTCCCGCGCGCAGTGGACCACCGCCGACCTCGACTTCATCGAGATCAACGAGGCCTTCGGCTCGGTCGCCGTCCAGTCGCTCAAGGACCTCGACTACCCCCTCGAGAAGTGCAACATCCACGGCGGCGCGATCGCCCTCGGCCACCCGATCGGAGCCTCGGGCGCGCGGCTCGCCGGCCACGCCGCCCTCGAGCTCGCCCGGCGCGGCTCCGGCAGGGCCGCCGTGGCGCTGTGCGGCGGCGGCGGCCAGGGCGAGGCCCTCCTCCTCTACCGCGACTGAGGGGGCTGCAGTGACGCACGACGGCGCGGAGTCGCCCCCCGCGGCAGGCGAGGGGCCGGCGTCGGCCGCGGCCGGGGACGGGCATGCGCGGTTCCTCGCCGGCGCCGCAGCCCACGGGCTGGAGGTCGAGGTGGCCCAGCGGGGCCGCGCCGCAGCCTCGAGGAGGCCGCAGCGAACCTCGGGATCGAGCCGCGGGCGATCGTGAAGTCGCTGGTGGTGAAGCACCCCGACGGGTCGTTCCTGTTCGCGCTCATCCCGGGCGACCGGCAGATCTCCTGGCCCAAGCTGCGGGGGCTCCTCGGGGTCGATGCCGCCCGCCGACGTGGCCCTCGCGGCGACCGGCTACGAACGCGGGACGATCACGCCCCTCGGGTCCTCGACCGCATGGCCGGTCTGGGCCGACGCGTCGATCTCGGGCCGCGTCTCCCTCGGGGCCGGGGCGCACGGGCTGAGCGCTTTCGTGGACGCCGCGGAGCTGTTCGCCGCGCTCGGCGCGACCGTGGCGGACATCAGCGAACCTGCCTGACCCACGCTCCACGCCCGACGGGGCGACCCCGCTCCCCCCGGGGGGGGGGCGAGGGGCCAGGACGCGGAAGGGCCCCGCAGTCCGTGACGGACTGCGGGGCCCTTCTCCCGGAGCCGGGGCTCCGGGTCAAGCGGGGAGAACCTACTTGAGGGTGACCGTGGCGCCGGCGGCCTCGAGGGTCTCCTTGGCCTTGTCGGCAGCCTCCTTGGTGGCGCCCTCGAGGACGGCCTTGGGGGCCGAGTCGACGAGGTCCTTGGCCTCCTTCAGGCCGAGGGAGGTCAGGGCGCGCACCTCCTTGATGACCGCGATCTTCTTGTCGCCAGCAGCCTCGAGGATGACGTCGAAGGAGGTCTTCTCCTCCTCGGCAGCAGCCTCGGCACCGCCGGCGGGGCCCGCGACGGCGACCGCAGCAGCGGTGACCTCGAAGACCTCCTCGAACTTCTTCACGAACTCGGAGAGCTCGATGATGGAGAGCTCCTTGAAGGCCTCGATCAGCTCGTCCTGGGTGAGCTTCGCCATGGTTGGCGTCCTTTCACTTGGGTGGCGTCCGCCCGCAGCGGGCGGGGCGCCGAGAGTATGGGGGTGGGGGAAGAGAATCAGTTCTCTTCGGCAGCGGCCGGGGCGGCCTCGGCGTCAGCCGCAGCCTCCTCAGCAGCGGGGGCCTCGACCTCAGCAGCGGGAGCCTCGGCGGCAGCCGGAGCGCCGCTCTCCTCCTCGAGCTTGAGACGCAGGGCATCGATGATGCGCGCAGCCGCGGCCATGGGCGCCTTGAGGACACCCGCAACCCGTGCGAGCTGCAGCTCGCGGGACTCCAGGGCCGCCAGTGCGGCGACCTCGCTCGCGTCGAGCGCCTTGCCCTCGAAGAAGCCGGTCTTGATGACCAGCTGCTTGTTGTCCTTGGCAAAGTCGGTCAGGCTCTTGGCGGCCGCAACGGCGTCACCCTTGATGAACGCGATCGCGGTGGGGCCGGCGAGCTGGCCGTCGAACGCGTCGACACCCGCTTCCTTGGCAGCGATGGCGGTCAGGGAGTTCTTGACGACCGAGAACTTGTTGTCGGTGCCGAGCGAACGACGCAGCTGCTTGAGCTGGGCGACGGAGAGCCCACGGTATTCGGTCAGGACTGCAGCGGTCGACTCCTGGAAATCCTTGGTGATCTCCTCGACAGCTGCCACCTTGGTAGGCGTTGCCATAACCCTCCTTCCGGGGAACAGAAGCCGGTGGGGGCGGGCCCGTGAAACGTCAAACGCCCCGCGCAAGTGCACGGGGCGTGGTCTGCGCGGCCGTGGGCCGCGAGCATTCGCTCAGTTCACCTGCGCAGGCCGCCCCACGAAATCGGGGACCTTCGGTGGAGGTGCGGGCCGCTTCTCGGCACACACGATCCAACGACCGGCGGTCTTTGGTGCTTCAACTGTACGGGACGATGCTCGGCCGGGCCAAATCGGGGACGGACGACGCCGCGCTGGCGGCCTGCGCTGCTGGCGCGCCTGCCGCAGCCCTACCGCAGCAGGGCCCGCAGCGTCTGGATGGTGTCGGCGGCTGCCGACGCCTTGTCGTCCCGGTACCCCTTCACCCGAGCGAAGCGCAGCGCCACCCCGCCCGGGTAGCGGCTCGACCGCTGCACGCCGTCGATCGCGATCTCGACGACCGTGACGGGCTCGACGAAGACGGTGTGCCCGTCCCGGCGCGCCTCGATGTCGAGGAACCGCTCGGTCTGCCAGCGCAGGAGCTCGTCGGTGAGGCCCTTGAAGGTCTTCCCGACCATCACCAGGCCGCCGGGATCGCCGAACTCGCCGTCCGGGTCGTAGGCGCCCAGATGCAGGTTGGACAGCCACCCTTGGCGGCGGCCGCTGCCCCACTCGGCGGCGAGCACCACGAGGTCGTACGTCGCCACCGGCTTGACCTTGATCCAGCTCGATCCGCGGCGCCCGGCGGCGTACGGGGAGCCGATGGCCTTCACGACCACGCCCTCGTGGCCGGCGGCGAGCGCCTCGCGGGAGATCCGTTCGGCCGCCTCCGGGTCGCCGGTCACCTCCCCCGGGACGAGGAGCCCCGGCGCGAGCCTCGCCAGCTCCGCGCGGCGCACGGCCAGGGGCTCGTCGAGGAGGTCCCGCCCGTCGACGTGCAGCACGTCGAAGAACCAGGGCCGCAGGACGGCCTCCCGCGCCCGCTCGGCGCCGAAGCGGGACATCGTCTCCTGGAAGGGCCGGGGCGCCCCGCCCTCGTCGAGGGTGAGCGTCTCGCCGTCGAGGATGATGTCCCGCACGGGCAGCGTCCGCACCGCCTCGACCACCTCGGGCACGCGATGGGTGACGTCGGCCAGGCTCCGGGTGAAGACCCGGACGTCCTCGCCGGTGCGGTGCACCTGGATCCGTGCGCCGTCGAGCTTGAACTCGACCGAGGCCTCCCCTGTCGTGGCCAGCGCCGCGGTGGGCGTCGCCGAGGAGGCCGCGAGCATGGGCAGCACGGGCCTGCCGACAAGGAGGCCCACGCCGGACAGCTCGTCCTCCGTTCCCGTGACGGCGATCCGGGCCGTCTCGCCCAGATCCCCCGAGAGCATCGCTGCCCGCCGGACGAGGGCCACGGGCCGGCCGCCGGCAGCGGCGAGCGCGTCAACCAGCACGCCTTCCAGCGCACCAGTGCGCAGCTCGCCGAGCAGCACCCCGACGATGAACCGCTGCTCGCGTTCCGTGGCGCGCCGCAGTGCGGCCGACAGCAGCTCGGTGCGCGCCGCCTGCGAGCCGGTTCCGGACGTGGCGGCAAGGCCCTCGAGTAGCGCATCGAACTCTCCGACCGTGATCGACGGCTCCTCGGAGGCCGGCACCGCGCCCCGCGTGCGGGCGAGCCCCCGCCAGCCGACGCCGACCCGCCCCTGGCGGGGCTTCGCGACGAGCATGCCGACCGCGATGGCGAGCTCGTCCGGGGACTCCGTGCCGAGGCGGCGCAGGAGTCCTGCGAGCGCCTCGACCTTGGCGTTCCGGGAGCGGGTGGAAGCGACCGCGTCGGCGGTGGAGACGAGCTCGGCGAGCAGCATGGGCCCAGTCTCGCACTGGGGGCACAGGGACATGACCCCTCAACGCTGGGACATGACCCCTCAACGCTGGGACATGACCCCTCAACGGGGCTGGGCTGCGCGGCTGCGGCCCATCAAGGCCGCGAGCACGAGGGCCACGAGCGCCGTGGCGACGAGGAGCAGCAGCCCGATCGCGTACGAGTGCTGCTGCGCGTTGTACGTGGCGCCCATGACGAGCGGGGGGAAGTAGCCGCCGAGGCCCCCCGCCGCACTCACGACCCCCGTGACCGCGCCGACGGTCCCTGCAGGAGCCCGCCTGCCGACCCATGCGAAGACGCCGCCCGTGCCGAAGCCGAGCGCCGCGGCCATGGCCAGGAAGGTCAGTCCCGTGGGCACTTCCGGGGGAGGCTGCATGTTCACGACGAAGGCCAGGACCGCGACCCCGGCGAGCGAGACGAGCACCACCGGCCTCGGCCCGACGCGGTCGGCGATGATGCCGCCGATCGGCCGCGCGATGACCGCTGCGAGCGCGAAGCCTGCCGTGCGGGTCCCCGCCGCCGTGAGGTCGAAGCTGTAGATGTCCCTCAGGTACGTGGGCAGGTACGTGCTGAACGAGACGAAGCCGCCGAAGACCACCGCATAGAGGAAGCAGAGCTGCCAGGTGACGGGCATCCTGGCGGCGGCTAGCAGCTTGCCGAAGCTGCCGTGCATGACCGGGGCCCACGTCGGGGACTCGCGCATGAAGAAGAAGACGATCGCCGCCGTGGCCACGAGGAGGACGGCGATGATGACGTGCGTGGGCCAGTAGCCGAAGGCCGTGACCAGTCTCGGAGTCAGGAAGGCCGAGAGGGCGGTGCCCCCCATCCCCATCCCGAAGATGCCGGTGGCGAACCCCTGCCGGCTCTTCGGGTACCAGGCCGCCGAGAACGGGATCCCGGCGGTGAACACGGTCCCCGCGACGCCCAGGAAGAACCCGACGCCGAGCAGGAGCCCGTACGACTTCAGGCTGCCGGCGAGCGCTACGAGCAGGACGAGAGGGGCGGTCAGCAGGAGGATGAGGATCAGCAGGCGCCGGCCGCCGAACTTGTCGGTCAGGACGCCGACCGGCACGCGGCCGATCGCGCCGACGAGCACAGGCATCGCGACGAGCGCGCCGGTCTGGGCGGCGTTGAGCCCCAGATCATGCGCGTAGCGGGTGCCGAGGGGAGCAATGACGGTCCAGCCCCAGAACCCCACCACGGAGGCGAAGGTGGCCAGGGTCAGGTTGCGGGCGGCTCCGGTCCGGGGAGCATCAGGAGCCGCGGCGCCGGCGGTGCGGTGGCGGGACGGGTCGGGTGCGGTGCTCACGGCTCCTCCTGGTGGTCGGCTCAGCGGTCGCGGTCGCGGGTGCCGGTGGTCTCCCAGCCCCGCCGGGTCCCGCGGGCCCCGGGCGCCGCGCCCTCGTCGCGGGTGCGGTAGACGATGTAGGGGCGGAAGAGGTAGTGGAACGGCGCCGTGAGCGCATGGACGAGCCGGGTGAACGGCCACAGCGCGAACAGGGCCATCCCCACCAGCGTGTGCCACTTGAACTCCGCCGGCGCCGCGGCCATCGACGCCACATCCGGCTGGAACACGAACAGCGAGCGGAACCAGGGGCTCACCGTCTCGCGGTAGTCGAATGAGGCCGAGCCCGGCTGCGCGGCGGACACAAGGGTGGTCCACACCCCCAGCGCGATCGCCCCGACGAGGAAGATGTACATGGCCTTGTCGTTGCGGGTGGTGGCCATGAACACCGGGCCGGTCCGGCGCCGCCGCACGATCAGCAGCACGATGCCGAGCAGCGTGGAGACTCCCGCGATGAGGCCCACGGACAGGGCGATGCCGTGGTAGAGGGCCTCGGACATGCCGACCGCCTCGGTCCACGACTTGGGGATCACGAGGCCCACGAAGTGCCCCGCGATGACGAACACGAGCCCGTAGTGGAAGAGCGGCGAGCCGATCCTCAGCAGCCTGGACTCGTACAGCTGGGACGAGCGGGTGGTCCACCCGAACTGGTCGTACCGGTACCGCCAGATGCTGCCGCCGACCAGGATCAGCACCATGAGGTACGGGGCGACTCCCCAGAGCAGGACGTCCATCAGCGGGCTCCTTCCGCGGCGGCGGGTCGGGTCCCCGCAGTACCCTGCGCGAGCGGCAGGAGCCGGGGGTCGAAGGGCTCGAGGCCCACCTGCTCGGCCGGCGGCGGCCCCGCGAGCGCCATCGCCTCGGCCCGGGTCGCCGGCGACGGGCCGGGCAGGGTCGCGCACACAGCCTCGAGCACGGGCGCGTACACCGGCGCGTCGGCGGCGAGCTCGAGCCGCAGGAGCTCGAGGCTGGCCCGGTACTCGGCCAGGAGGGACCGGCCCACGGCGTAGTCGACCCGGGCGGTGAACTCGAGGACTAGCGGCAGGAAGTCGGGCAGCTCGCCGTCGAGGTCCACGAGCCAGCCGCTGTCCCGGTACGTCTGCTTGAAGCGGCCCAGCGTCTCGCCGCGGCGCCTCGTGTCCCCGTCGGTCCAGTACGTCAGGTGCAGGGCGTGGCGGCGGGAGAGGTCGAAGGTGTCCACGTAGCGGCTGCAGGCGACCGGCTCGGCGTCGTCCGCGAGCCGGCCCGCGGTGGCCTCGAGGAGGCGCGGCAGCGGGCCGGGCTGCTCTGCGAGCGCCGCCCTCAGGGTGGGGAGCGCGTCGCGGACGCGGGCGTCCGGGTAGTCCAGCAGCACGGCGGCGGCGGCGTAGAGGACGCGCGCCTCAGTGGTCCGCACGGCCATCCCCCTTCGGCGGGAAGATGCCCTCCGGGACGCCCCGGCCGTCCCAGTTGAGCAGGTTCACCCGGCCCCGGAGGGCCCCGGGCTGGGCCTCCCCGTCGGTGGTCTGGCGCTGCTTGAGGGCGTAGAACGTCTCGACGGCGACGGGGACCGGCTTGCCGCTGCCCTCGCCGAAGGAGTCGGAGGGGTACATCCCCGGGCCGTCCTCGAAGTCGAGGGAGCAGCCCATCTCCTCGAGGTTGTGGGCCTGCTCGACGTGGGCGTTCGGGATGACGTAGCGCTCGGCGTACTTGGCGATCGCCATGAGCCGGTACATCTCCTGGACCGTCCGGCCGTCCATGCCGACGCTCTCGGCGATGGACTCGTCCGCGCCCGTGCCCAGGGAGATGCCCCGCATGTAGGCGCGCATGGCGGCGAGCCGCCGGAGCACGCCGTCGATGATCGAGGTGTCCCCCGCGGTGAACAGCTCGGCGAGGTACTCGGAGGGGATCCGGAGGGCGCCGATGGCGCCGAAGAGGGTGCCGGCGTCCTCGGCGTCGTGGCCCTGGCTCGAGAGCAGGTCCACGATCGGCGAGAGCGGCGGGACGTACCAGACCATCGGCATGGTGCGGTACTCGGGGTGCAGCGGGAGGGCGACCTGGTAGACCTTGGCGAGCTTGTAGATCGGCGAGCGCCGGGCCGCGTCCAGCCAGTCCTCCGGGATCCCGTCCCGCCGGGCGGCGGCGATGACCTCGGGGTCGGAGGGGTCCAGGAGCAGGTCGAGCTGGGCGCGGTAGAGGTCCTGCGGATCGGGGGTCGACGCCGCCGCGGTGACCGCGTCGACGTCGTACAGGAAGATGCCGAGGTACCGCAGCCGCCCCACGCAGGTTTCCGAGCACACGGTCGGGAGGCCGATCTCGACGCGGGGATAGCAGAAGGTGCACTTCTCGGCCTTGCCGCTCTTGTGGTTGAAGTACATCTTCTTGTAGGGGCAGCCGGTGATGCACTGGCGCCAGCCGCGGCAGCGGTCCTGGTCCACGAGCACGATCCCGTCCTCGGCCCGCTTGTAGATCGCGCCCGAGGGGCACGAGGCCATGCACGAGGGGTTCAGGCAGTGCTCGCAGATCCGCGGCAGGTAGAACATGAACGTCTTCTCGAACTCGAACTTGATCTTCTCGCTGGCCTCGTCGCGCAGTTCGGCGCTGCGGCGCAGCTTGGCCACGATCGGGTCGAGCTCGCCCTTCTGCGGGGCGCCGCCGAGGTCGTCGTCCCAGTTCGCGCTCCACGTGACCTTGGTGTCCTCGCCGGTGATGAGGGACTTGGGCCGGGCCACGGGGAAGTCGTCGCCGAGCGGGGCCTCGATGAGGGTCTTGTAGTCGTAGGTCCACGGCTCGTAGTAGTCCTTGAGTTCCGGCTGGACCGGGCTCGCGAAGATCCCGAGGAGCTTCTTGACGCGGCCGCCGCCCTTGAGGCGGAGCCGGCCGCGCCGGTTGAGCTCCCAGCCGCCGCGCCAGCGCTCCTGGTCCTCGTACTGGCGCGGGTAGCCCTGCCCGGGGCGGGTCTCGACGTTGTTGAACCACACGTACTCGGTGCCGGCCCGGTTGGTCCACGCCTGCTTGCACGTGACCGAGCAGGTGTGGCACCCGATGCACTTGTCCAGGTTCATCACCATGCCCACCTGGGCCATGACCCTCATGGTGCCGCCTTCCGGATCGGAGTTCCCATCAGTACGTGACCTCCTGCGAACGCTTGCGGATCGTGCTGACCATGTCGCGCTGGTTGCCCGTCGGGCCGAGGTAGTTGAACGCGTAGGCGAGGTGGGCGTAGCCGCCCACGAGGTGCGTCGGCTTGACGAGCAGCCGCGTCGCCGAGTTGTGGATGCCGCCGCGGCGGCCCGTCGCCTCCGACTTCGGCACGTCGATGGTGCGCTCCTGGGCGTGGTAGACGTAGACGACGCCGGCCGGCATGCGGTGGCTCACGATCGCCCGGCCCACGAACACCCCGTTCGCGTTGACGCACTCGATCCAGTCGTTGTCCGAGATCTCGAGCGCGGCGGCGTCCTCTGCGCTCATCCAGCAGGTGGGGCCGCCGCGGGAGAGCGAGAGCATGAACAGGTTGTCCTGGTACTCCGAGTGGATGGACAACTTGCTGTGCGGGGTGAGGAACCGGACGGTGACCTCCATGCCGTCCTGGCCCAGCCGGGGCTCGCCGAAGAGCCGGTGCATGTCCAGCGGGGGGGCGGTAGATCGGCAGCGCCTCCCCGAGGTCTCGTATCCAGTCGTGGTCGAGGAAGAAGTGCATGCGCCCCGTGAGGGTGTGCCAGGGCTTGAGCCGCTCGACGTTGATCGTGAACGGGGCGTACCTGCGCCCTCCCGTCTCCGAGCCCGACCACTCGGGCGAGGTGATGACGGGGACCGGGGCGGCCTGGGTGTCGGCGAAGCGGATGGCCTTCTCCTCCGACCCCTCGGCCAGGTCCGCGAGCCGCCGCCCGGTGCGCCGCTCGAGCTCCTTGAACCCCTGGACCGCGAGCTCGCCGTTCGTGGTGCCGGAGAAGGTGAGGATCGCCTCGGCGAGCTTCGCATCGGTGTCGATCGCCGGCAGCCCTGCCGCGGCGCCGTGGGACATGACGCCGTTGGCGTGGGCCAGCCGGTTGAGCGCGTGGTCGAGCTCGAACGTGACGCCCTTGACCGTGAACCCCTTCTCGGCCGCGAGCGGGCCGATCGCGGCAATCTTCTCCCCGATCGCGGTGTAGTCGCGCTCCACGACGCTCACCTGCGGCATCGTGGCGCCGGGCACCGCCGGGACGTCCGGATCCCGCCAGTCGCGCACCACGCCGCCGGGCTGGGCGAGCTGGCCCGGGGTGTCGTGCTGGAGGGGGACCGTGACCAGGTCGCGGCGCACCCCCAGATGGGTGCGTGCCAGCCGGGAGAACTCCTGGGCGAGGAGGTGGAACATCTCGAAGTCGGTCTTCGTCTCCCACGGGGGGTCGATCGCGGGACTGAAGGCGTGCACGTACGGGTGCATGTCCGTCGAGGAGAGGTCGTGCTTCTCGTACCAGGTCGCGGCCGGGAAGACGACGTCGGAGAGGAGCGTCGTCGAGGTCATGCGGAAGTCCGCGGACATCAGCAGGTCGAGCTTGCCCTCCGGGGTGGTCTCGCGCCACGCGACGTCGCGGGGGCGGGGCATGCCCGGCTCGAGCTGGGTGCCCATGACGTTGTGGTGGGTGCCGAGCAGGTTCTTCAGGAAGTACTCGTTGCCCTTCGCCGAGGACCCCAGCAGGTTGGACCGCCACAGCACGAGGGTGCGCGGCCAGTTCTCGGGCGCGTCGACGTCCTCGATCGCCGCCCGGAGCGTGCCGCCCTTGAGCTGCGCCGCCACGTAGGAGGCCTCGGACTCAGCGACGCCGGCCACGACCGCCTCCCTCGCCTCGTCCGCGACGTCGAGGGGGTTGCGGTCGAACTGCGGGTAGAACGGCATCCAGCCGAGCCGCGCGGACTGCGCGATGGCGTCCGCGGTGTGCATGCCCTCGAGGTTGCCCTCCGCGAGCGAGGAGGCGAGGGAGGCGGCCGAGTAGCCGTCGTTGCGCCACTGGCCGGTGTGCATGTACCAGTAGGACGTGCCGGTCATGGTCCGCGGGGGCCGTGACCAGTCGAGCGCGTTCGCGAGGGAGACCCAGCCCGTGAGCGGCCTCGTCTTCTCCTGGCCCACGTAGTGCGCCCAGCCGCCGCCGTTGCGCCCCATCGAGCCGGTCAGGAGGAGGAGGGAGAGGACGGCGCGGTAGGTCACGTCCCCGTGGAACCACTGGCAGATGCCGGCGCCCATGATCACCATGGACCGGCCGCCCGACTGCTCGGCGTTGCGGGCGAACTCGCGGGCGATCCGCTCGCACTGCGCCATCGGGACGTTGGTGATGCCCTCCTGCCACGCCGGGGTGTAGGGCACCGACGCGTCGTCGTACCCATGGGGCCACTCCCCCGGCAGCCCGGCCCGGCCCACGCCGTACTGGGCGAGCATGAGGTCGAACACCGTGGTGACGGTCTTCCCGGCGACCGTGCGCACGGGGACGCCGCGCCGCAGCACCGACCCGGCGCCGTCGGCCGCCTCGAAGCACGGCAGCATCACCTCCGCCGCGTCCGGGGCTGACGACGGCGAGGCGGGGCCGCCGCCGTCGGCCCCCTCGCCGGGGTGGAGGCTCAGCAGCGGGTCCACGTCGCCGAGGTCGAGGTTCCAGCGGCCCTCGTCGGCCGTGTTGTAGCGGAACCCGATCGAGCCGTTCGGGACCACGGGCGCACCCGTGGCCGCGTCCAGCAGGACGGTCTTCCACGCGGCGTCGGCCTCGCCCTCGTGGCCCGGGACGTCGGCCGCGGTGAGGAACTTCCCGGGCACGAGCCCGGTCCCGTCCGGCGACGGGACGAGCGTGATGAGGAACGGCAGGTCGGTGTAGCGCTTGGCGAAGTCCGTGAAGAACGGCACCTCGCGGTCCGCGTAGAACTCCTTGAGGATCACATGGCCCATGGCCATCGCGAGGGCCGCATCCGTGCCCGCCTGGGGGGCCATCCACTCGTCGGCGAACTTCGTGTTGTCGGCGTAGTCGGGGCTCACCGTGACCACCTTGGTGCCCCGGTAGCGGACCTCGGCCATCCAGTGCGCGTCCGGGGTGCGCGTCACCGGCACATTGGAGCCCCACATCATCAGGTACGTCGCGTCCCACCAGTCGCCGGACTCGGGGACGTCCGTCTGGTCGCCGAAGACCTGCGGGCTCGCCACCGGCAGGTCCGCGTACCAGTCGTAGAAGCTCGTCATGACCCCACCGATGAGCTGGATGAAGCGCGTGCCCACGCAGTGGCTCACGATCGACATCGCCGGGATGGGCGAGAAGCCGGAGCAGCGGTCCGGCCCGTACGCCTTGATCGTGTGGACGTGGGCGGCGGCCGCGATCTCGACGGCCTCGGACCAGCTCGCCCGCACGAGCCCGCCCTTGCCGCGGGCCTGCTGGTAGCGGCGGCGCCGCTCGGGGTCCGAGACGATGTCCGCCCACGCGGCCACCGGGTCACCCAGGCGCTGCTTGGCCTCGCGGTACATCTCGAGCAGGGGCCCGCGCACATAGGGGTAGCGGACCCGGGTCGGCGAGTAGGTGTACCAGGAGAACGCGGCCCCGCGCGGGCAGCCCCTCGGCTCGTACTCGGGCCGGTCGGGGCCTACAGAGGGATAGTCGGTCTGCTGCGACTCCCACGTGATGATGCCGTCCTTGACGTACACCTTCCACGAGCAGGAGCCGGTGCAGTTGACGCCGTGGGTGGAGCGGACCACCTTGTCGTGGCTCCATCTGTCGCGGTAGAAGACATCGCCCGCGCGGCCGCCGTCGCGGAACACCGCCCGGGCGTCGTCCGTCTCCTCCCACCGTGTGAAGAAGCGCCCCATCGCGAGCATCGCGTCGGAGGCGCTGCCATCGAGCCCTGGTCGGATCGGTCCGGCTGCCATGGGCCACACTCTAGGGAGGCCGGGAGCGGCCCGTGAAGGGATTGTCTGCTGGCGAAGGGAAATATGCGCTAATTCGAGGCGTGATTCAGGCGGCGTCCTCGTGGCGCCGCACGTCCTCGACCGCGGCCGCGACGTTGCGGGTGAAGAGGACGAGCCAGGCCAGCACGACGCCGGCGACGACGAGTTCCATCGCGGTCATGTTGTAGTAGCCGAGCGGCCACCAGAGCATCACGGAGATCACGGCGGCGCCGAGCATCGCGTAGCCGGCGGCGTAGAAGGTCCGGCTCAGCCCGGGGACCCACGCGGGGGCGCGCACGAGGAGCAGGGTGTACGTGGCCGCCATGGACGTCGCGAGGGTGTTGTGGGCGGGGATGAACACGTCCACCGGGACGAGGCCGGTGCACGCGAGCAGGGCGCCCATCAGCACGAGGCAGGTGAGCAGCGGCCGCTCGCGCGTGCGGGCCGCAGTCAGGCCGGCGCGGCTCCGATGGGCGTCGAGGGCGCGCAGGTCGCGCGTCATGTACTCCGCCAGGAGCGCGATGACGACCCCGGCCGTCACGAGGGTCGCGTTGAAGGCCAGGGCCACCCCGTAGTCCGCGGCGCCGAGCACACTGAAGTTCACCTGCCACCAGTTGGGGCGCGTGGTGGTCACCATCGAGGTCAGGATGCCCGCGCCCAGGAAGGTCGCGAGCAGGTTCGAGAGCGCGTAGCTGTCCATGCGCGAGCCCGACTGGTAGGCGGTGTAGGCCGCGAGGGCCGCCGACACCGCGGTCAGGAGGGACGCCGCGAAGGCGTCCAGCGTCAGCCCGGTGAAGGCGCGCTGGAAGATCTGGAAGCTGGCCCACGCCACCATGAAGGCGATCGCCGCGTGCGCGAACGCGAGCGCCACGGTGCCCAGCAGCCTCCGCCACAGGGGCCGGTCGGCAAGCCAGCGACGGTCCGGGTCGCCATACGAGCGCCGGTAGGCGACCGGGAACGCGACGAGGGCCGCGACCCCGGCCACGAGGGCGGCGACGTCCCCCACCCCGTGGTCCCCCGAGAGGGCCGGCCGGCGCCCGACGAAGGCGCCGAGCGCCAGCACGAGGCCGGCCAGCGCGGCGACGAGGCCGGTGGCGAGGGCCCGCGCCTCCACGGCGGTCGCGGTGGGCTCGGGCGAGGGCCGTTCGCGCGACGGGCTGTGCGCCGGCTCGGCGTCGCGGCGGCTCACGGCAGGCTCCGGTACCACTCGCCGTCGTGCCCCGCGGGCCGGAAGCCGATCGCCTCGTTGATGGCGAGCATGTGCGCGTTCTCCTCGGCGTTGAAGGTCACGACCTTCCGCGCGGCCGGGTACTTGGAGCGGTACTGGGCCAGGTTCGCGAGCTTGACCCACATCCCGAGCGACCGGCCGCGGTGGCCGCTGGCCACGAGGGTGTCGTCCTGGTCGGCGACGGCCTCCTTGCCCCGCCGGACCCACAGCGAGGTGTAGGCCGCGAACCGGCCCGTGGCCCGGTGGCGCGCCGCCGCGTACAGCGGCACCGTCCCGGCCTCGGCGAGCATGCGCTCCAGCGCAGCGACGCGCTCTGCGTCCCAGACCGCCGCATCCGTGCGCGACTCGCCCTGGGGCGCGTCCACCGACATGCGGGCGAACAGCTCGGCCATCCCTGCCCGGTGCTCGGGCGGGACGCCCTCCCAGATCATGAGCTCGTACTCCGCCCAGGCCTTCGAGGAGGCCGCCGCCGCGAGGGCCGGCCACCCGCCGTCGTGCTCTGCGAGGTCCAGCTCGCTGAAGCGCACCACCTGGTTCAACGAGAACCCGGCCGCACGGGCGAACCGCACCGGCCGCTCCCCCGCCGGGAGAACCCCGGTGCCGGTCGAGGGCACCACGGCCTCGGCACCTGCCGTCGGCGCGCCGGAGCCGTCCGGGTCAGAGGCGCGGACGGGGTGCTCGGTGAACGCGTCCACCACGGTGCGGCCCCGGCGTCGTGCCTCCTCGAGGGCGGCCTCCAGCAGGGCACGCCCCAGCCCCCGCCGCGAGAACTCATCCAGGACCTCGGCGCGCACCGTGGCGCGGTCCAGGTCCTCCTTGAGGGACACCCGGCACCAGGCACGGCCGGCCATCCTCCCGCCCGCGCGGGCGAAGAACAGCACCGTCTCGTCGTACGGCGAGTCCCGCCACACCCGCAGGCGGTACTCCGGCGGCGAGCAGCGGTCCTCGTGGCCCCAGATCTGCCGCTGCACGGCATCCGTGAGGCGCGAGAACTCCAGGAACTCCTCGGCCCCCGGCCCCGCGAGGCTCGGGGGCAGGCGCAGCCGCTCGATGCGGTAGTCAGCGCTCATGTGCGCCAGTCTAGCCGCGCCCCTCCGGGCACCGCCGGAACGCACGAGGGCCCCCTTCCACAGGTGGAAGGAGGCCCTCGCCAGCGGTGCGAGTGAGGTGGATCAGCCCTCGAGGATCACCTTGGTGGCGTTCGGGTCGACCTGGACGCCGGGGCCGAACGTCGTGGCGACGGTGGCCTTCTGGATGTAGCGGCCCTTCGAGGCGGACGGCTTGAGGCGGAGCACCTCGTCGAGCGCGGCCGCGTAGTTCTCGGCGAGCTGGCGCGCGTCGAACGAGGTCTTGCCGATGATGAAGTGCAGGTTCGAGTGCTTGTCGACGCGGAAGTCGATCTTGCCGCCCTTGATCTCGTTCACGGCCTTCGCCACGTCCGGGGTCACCGTGCCGGTCTTCGGGTTCGGCATGAGGTTGCGCGGGCCGAGGATCTTGCCGAGGCGGCCGACCTTGCCCATGAGCTCCGGGGTCGCCACGGCGGCGTCAAAGTCCGTCCAGCCGCCCTGGATGCGCTCGATCAGGTCGTCCGAGCCCACCACGTCGGCGCCGGCGGCCTCGGCGGCTGCCGCCTTGTCGCCGGTCGCGAAGACGACGACGCGGGCGGTCTTGCCCGTGCCGTGCGGGAGGATGACCGTGCCGCGGACCATCTGGTCCGCCTTGCGCGGGTCGACGCCGAGGCGGAACGCGACCTCAACCGTCGCGTCCGTCTTCGACGGGTTGATCTCCTTGGCCAGGGCCACGCCCTCGGCCGGGGCGTAGACCTTGCCGGCCTCGATCTTCTCGGCCGCTGCCTTGTATGCCTTGCTGCGCTTTGCCATGCTGCTCTCGATCTCCTTGTGCAGGTGTGGTCATTGTGGGCCGCGCTCGGCCCTGCCACGGACGACGGCGGGACTCGCCGTGCGTCGTTGATGAATGGGGGGGTGAGGTACTAGCCCTCGACGGTGATGCCCATGGAGCGGGCGGTGCCGGCGATGATCTTCTTCGCGGCCTCGACGTCGTTGGCGTTGAGGTCCTCGAGCTTGGTCTTGGCGATCTCCTCGACCTGGGCGTCGGAGAGCTTGGCGACCTTCACGGTGTGCGGGGTCGCGGAGCCCTTCTGCACGCCCGCGGCCTTCTTGATCAGCTCAGCGGCCGGCGGGGTCTTGGTGATGAAGGTGAAGGAGCGGTCCTCGTAGACCGTGATCTCCACCGGGATGACGTTGCCGCGCTGGGATTCCGTCGCGGCGTTGTACGCCTTGCAGAACTCCATGATGTTGACACCGTGCTGGCCGAGCGCAGGACCGATCGGCGGGGCCGGGTTGGCGGCGCCTGCCTGGATCTGCAGCTTGATGAGGCCGGTGACCTTCTTCTTGGGAGCCAATGTAGGGTCCTTTTCTTCCTGACGCTTCCTGGAGCAGCAGGAGCGCCGCCCAGGTGGTGACCGCCATGGCGAGGCAGTCGACCGCCCCGGCACCGGTAGGCATCCGGTCCCGGGGCGAAGTCTTCAATTGTACGGCGTCCCCCGCTCGGGGCGTCCTAGATCTTGGCGACCTGGTTGAACGCGAGCGTCACGGGGGTCTCGCGCTCGAAGATCGAGACGAGGACCACGAGGGTCTGCGACTCGGGCTTGATCTCCGAGATGGTCGCGGGGAGGGTCTCGAACGGGCCCTCCTTGACGATGACCGACTCGCCGACCTCGAAGTCCACGGCGACCGGCGCGGCCTGGGCCTTCTGGCCCGCCTTGCCAGCGGCCTTCGCCTCGGCGGCCTGCTCCTGCTCGAACACCGGGGCGAGCATCGAGAAGACCTCGTCGAGGGTCAGCGGGACCGGGTTGTGGGCGTTCCCCACGAAGCCGGTGACGCCCGGAGTGTGGCGGACGGCGCCCCACGAGGCGTCGGTGAGGTCCATGCGCACCAGCACGTAGCCGGGGATGCGGACCCGGTTCACGATCTTGCGCTGGGCGTTCTTGATCTCGACGACTTCCTCCATCGGGACCTGGATCTCGAAGATGTAGTCTTCCATGTCCAGCGTCTGGATGCGGGTCTCGAGGTTCGACTTCACGCGGTTCTCGTAGCCCGCGTAGGAGTGGATGACGTACCAGTCGCCCGGCTGGCGGCGCAGCTTGGCGCGGAAGTCCTCGGCCGCCTTCGCGGCGGCCTCGGCCGGGTCGATCTCCTCGGTGGCCTCCGCGCCCTCGGCGACGTCCTCGCCCGAGACGGCCGCGTCGTCGTGCGCGGCCTCTCCAGCAGGGGCGGCCTCCTCAGCGGGAGCCTCCTCGGCTTCCTCAGCCTCGGCCTCCTCGGCCGGGGCCTCTTCGGCCTCGGCCGTCTCGGAGAGGGCCTCGTCGTCGCCGGCCTCGTCGGGGGAAGCGGCAGGGGCAACGGGCGCAGCGGCGTCGGAGAAGGCGGGCTCGAAGGCCGACTCCTCGTGCTCGGTCCCGCGATCCTCGAGCTCGTGCTCAGACACTTAGTCTCCTGCTTTCCTCGTGCGACTTACTCGTTGCGACTTAAATGGCTCATCCGCACACCCTGCCCCGTCCCGGTCTCCCGGTTCCGGGCCAGCGGTCTGCGGACCCAGGCCTAGTTGGTGGTGGACGTCCCGCCGAAGACCCAGCCGACGCCGGTCCCGAAGAGGAAGTCGAGGACGAACACGACCACCATCATCACTATGACGAACCCCAGCACCACGAGCGTGTAGTTCACCAGCTCCTGACGGGTCGGCGTGACGACCTTGCGGAGCTCGCCGATCACCTGCCGGACGAAGAGCGCGATCCGGCCGAAGAAGCCAAGCTTCCTGGCCTGCTTGGGGCGGCCCGAACTGCTTGAAGCTGTTTCGGTCAACCGATTCCTCGCTCACTCGCTCTGCCCGCAGGACTTCCCCGCCGGATCCGTTCTGTGGGTGCTGGAACAGCCCGGACGGAGCCGGGCTGCGTTCCTGCGCAGGGCAGACAGGACTCGAACCTGCAACCTGCGGTTTTGGAGACCGCTGCGCTACCAATTGCGCCACTGCCCTTCGGTGGAATCCACCTGACGGCGGAATCGCCGTGGACTACCTTACCAAGGATCCCGCGGGGCCGCGCCCAGCAGCGTCCCGGCAGAGGAGACCACGCACCGTTTCCGGCGCCGAGGATCAAGTCTACGCACAATCGCAGCCGGCGTCGAACCGGGACGCGGGCGCCCGGTCCCGCACGGGCCCGAGCGCCTAGAGTAGGTAGCACCAGCCCGCCGAGAAGAAGGAATGCCCCATGACCTCCGCCCGCGTCTCCCAGCGCATCGGATCCATCGCAGAATCCGCCACCCTGGCCGTCGACGCGAAGGCGAAGGCCCTCAAGGCCGCCGGACGCCCGGTGATCGGCTTCGGCGCCGGCGAGCCGGACTTCCCGACCCCGCAGTACATCGTGGACGCCGCCATCGAGGCCGCCCGCCAGCCGCGGTTCCACCGGTACTCCCCGGCCGGCGGCCTGCCGGAGCTCAAGTCCGCCATCGCCGCGAAGACAAGGCGGGACTCCGGCTATGAGGCCGAGGCGTCCCAGGTGCTGGTCACCAACGGCGGCAAGCAGGCGGTCTACAACACCTTCGCCACGCTGCTCGACCCGGGCGACGAGGTGCTGCTGCCCACCCCGTACTGGACCACCTACCCCGAGGCCATCCGCCTCGCCGGCGGCGTCCCGGTCGAGGTCTTCGCCGGGCCCGAGCAGGGCTACCTCGTCACGGTGGACCAGCTGGAGGCCGCGCTCACCGAGCGCACCAAGATCCTGCTGTTCGTCTCGCCGTCCAACCCCACCGGCGCCGTGTACTCCCCCGAGCAGGTCAAGGAGATCGGCCAGTGGGCCGCGTCGAAGGGCCTGTGGGTGGTCACCGACGAGATCTACGAGCACCTCACCTACGACGGCGTGCCGTTCACCTCGATCGCGACCGCGGCCCCGGAGCTCGGGGACAAGGTCGTGATCCTCAACGGCGTCGCCAAGACCTACGCGATGACCGGCTGGCGCGTGGGCTGGATGATCGGCCCGGCCGACGTCATCAAGGCGGCCACGAACCTCCAGTCGCACGCGACGAGCAACGTGGCCAACGTCTCGCAGATGGCGGCCCTCGCGGCCGTGTCGGGCCCGCTCGACGCCGTCGAGGAGATGAAGGCCGCGTTCGACCGCCGGCGCAAGACGATGGTGGGCATGCTCTCCGCGATCGAGGGCGTGAACTGCCCGACGCCGAAGGGCGCCTTCTACGTCTACCCGGATGTGCGCGGGATCCTCGGCAGGGAGATCGCCGGGATCCGCCCGGCTACCTCGGCCGAGCTCGCGGCCCTCATCCTCGACAAGGTCGAGGTGGCGATCGTCCCCGGCGAGGCCTTTGGCCCGAGCGGGTTCGTGCGCCTCTCCTATGCGCTCGGCGACGACGACCTCGCTGAGGGCGTGGGCCGCATCCAGGAGCTCCTCGCGACCGCGAAGTAGGGCGCCCGGGCTCCCGCAGCGCACGACGGCGAAGGCCCGCCTCCCCCGGGAGGCGGCCTTCGCCGTCGCCCGTAAGGGGGCGGGGCTACCAGATGCGGCGGTCGGCGGCCCAGCGGGAGAGCTCGTGCCGATTGGTCAGCTGGAGCTTGCGGAGCACGGCCGAGACGTGGGTCTCGACCGTCTTGACCGAGATGAACAGCTCCTTCGCGGTCTCCTTGTAGGAGTAGCCGCGGGCGATCAGGCGCATGACGTCGAGCTCGCGGGCGGAGAGCTTGTCGAGCTCGTCGTCGGCCACGGACTGGGTGCCGAACGCGTCCAGGACGAAGCCGGCGAGTCGGGGCGAGAAGACGGCGTCGCCCTCCGCGACGCGCAGCACGGCGTCGGTGATCTCGCGGCCCGAGGCGGTCTTGGTGACGTAGCCCCGGGCGCCGGCGCGGATCACGGAGACGACATCCTCGGCCGCGTCCGAGACGCTCAGCGCGAGGAAGCGCACGGTCTGCAGGAGCGGCGCGCAGCGCGTGAGCACCTCGCGTCCTCCCCCGCCGAGGCCGCCCGGGAGGTGCACGTCGAGCAGGACGACGCGCGGACGGAGCTGCTCGATCGCCTCGACCGCGCCCTCGACGGTCCCCGCCTCGCCGACGACGCGCACGCGCTCGTCGAGGTCGGCCTTCAGGCCCGAGCGGAAGATGGTGTGGTCGTCCACGATGACGACGTCCACGGCCTCCTGCCCCGGTTCGGTGCTCATGTCTCCTCCGTCCTGGGCAGCCGCAGCCGCACCTCCGTGCCGTCCGGCCCGCTCACGATCGCGGCCTCGCCCCCGTGTCGGCGCATGCGCCCGACGATGGACTCCCGCACGCCAAGCCTGTCCTCGGGCACGGCGTCGGGGTCGAAGCCGTCACCACGGTCCTTCACGAAGACCTCGGTGGCGTCCTTGCCCGTCTCCGCGTAGACCGAGACGGGGCCGGCACCGTGGCGGACCGCATTGAGCATGGCCTCGCGGGCGGCCTGGAGGAGGGCATCCTGGCGGTCCCGCGCGGACGTGCCGCCGGTCCGGGTGGCCTCGGGCTCGCCGACTGTGACCACGTCGATGGGGACGCCGTGCAGGTCCTCGACCTCGCCTGCGAGCGCGGCGATCCGGTCCGCGAAGGTGCCCTCGCCGGAGCGGGCATCCCGGTAGAGCCACTCGCGCAGCTCGCGCTCCTGGGCTCGGGCGAGCCGCGTCACGTCCGCCTCGCTGCCGGCGCGGCGCTGGATGAGGGCCAGGGTCTGCAGGACCGAATCGTGCAGGTGGGCGGCGATCTCCGCGCGCTCCTCCTCCCGCACGCGCGCTGCCCGCTCCACGCCCAGCTCGCGCCAGAACTTCACGCCCCAGGGCAGCAGCACGAGGGCGACCCCGGCGAGCACCGCGAAGGAGGCCAGCAGTGCCATCCCCAGGACGTTCCACTGGCTCCCCGACACCGCCAGGGTCACCCCGGCCACGACGAGCGCGAGCCCGGCCCCCAGTCGCAGCCAGCCCGTCCAGCGCTCGCCCCCGGCACCGCGGACGAGCCGCTCGCGCCGCGCCTCGTCCAGCTGCATCCACGCCAGCGCCGCCCCGCCGAGGATGGCGGCCACCGGCACGATCGTGTCCAGCGGCACCTGCACCCCGATGAGGGACCCGCCCAGCGCCACCGCACCGAGGAGGAGGACGACGCCGAGCAGCACCTCGCGCGCGTACCGCGGCACGTGCGGGGCCCTGGGCGCGGCCGGGGCGATGACCGGCTCGGACACCGCAGGCGCGATGGGCGACGCGGGCCGGCGGGCGGCACGGCGCTGTGCCTCGGCCGCCGTCGGCACCATGACCCACAGCCAGCCGTAGAGGACGATCCCGGCCCCGCCGAGGAACGCGGCGCCGGCCATGATCCAGCGCACCACGTCGGTGCGCATCCCGAGGTGCCGCGCGAGCCCTGAGCAGACCCCTGCGATGAGGCGGTCGTCTCCCCGCACGAGGGGAGGGCGGACGGGCACGGCGTTCATGGTTCCATCCAAGCACTGTTGCCTGCCCTCAGGGGGCCCGCGGCCGCGTTCCCGGGGTCCGTTCAGGGTTCGTTCAGGGTCTCCCCCCATGGGTGCGCGCGGGTCCCGGCGGAAGGATGGAGGCATGAGCACCGAACAGTCCCCCGGCGAGCAGCCGGACCCCCTTCCGCAGCCCGGCCCCGAGGCGCGCCCCACGGGCGGCCAGGGCCCTGCACCCCGTCCGCTCCCGCCGCGCGGGGGCGACTTCTTCGGCTGGATCCGCGGCCTCGGGATCGTCCGCGGCAGCGACCGCTGGATGGGCGGAGTCGCGAGCGGCCTGGCCCACCGCTGGGGCGTCGACCCCATCCTGGTCCGCGGCCTCTTCATCGTCGCCGCGATCTTCCTCGGCGTGGGCGTCCTCGCCTACGGCCTCCTCTGGCTCCTCCTGCCCGAGCCCGACGGCCGCATCCACGCCCAGGAGGCCGGCCACGGCCGCTGGACGGCGGGCATGACCGGCGGCATCATCGTCACGGTCATCGGCCTCGGCGGTGCCCGCGCGGGGTTCTGGTTCGGCGACCGCGGGATCGGCGGAGCCTTCTGGGGCCTGTTCTGGATCGCCGTGGTGGGCTTCGCGATCTTCAGCGTCGTGCGCGGGAGCCGGCGGCGCACCGCATACCGGGAGGCCGAGGCGCACGGCCCCGGCGCCATGGTTCCGCCGACGACGCCGCCCACACCGTCGCCGTCGCCGTCGCCACAGCCGGCCGAAGCCGGCCAGGACGGCCTTTTCGCTGCGGGCGTGCCGAGCGCCGGCGACGCCGCCTATGCCAAGCCGGGGACCCCGCCGTCGTACGGCGACGCCCACACTTCCGGCGGCTTCCCCGCCGCCGACGGCGTGCCCTACTACGGGGCACCGCAGGCGGCCCCGGCGCAGCCCGCCCCGCCGTACTACGGCGCAGCGTCCTACGGTGGCCCCCACTACGGCGGCCCCTACTACGCCGGCCCCTACGCTCCGGTCCGGACCGTGGCGCGCCCGCCGCGGCGCCCCCGTCCCTCCGCCCCGTACGTGCTCGTGGTGCTCGGCGCGGCGGCGCTCGCGGCCGGCACCCTCGGCGCCCTCATCGCCACGGGCGTGCTGCCGCTCTCGGCCGGGGCGGTCTGGACGGCCGTCGTGGTGGTCCTCGGCGTCGGCATCCTCGTCTCCGGCCTCCGCGGGCGCCGGGCCGGGATCCTGACCGTGTTCGCCATCGTCGCCCTCGTGGGCAGCGCCGTCTCGCAGGGGGCCGACCGCCTCGCGAGCGTGCACTCCCGCCCGATCGCCTCCTCCCCCACGAGCCTCCAGGAGGCCGCGAAGGGCTACGACATCGCCATGTCGAGGGGCAGTCTGGACCTCTCCGCCCTCGACAGCCCGCGCCCGCTCGCGTCGCAGGCCGTGGTCCCGGTCAAGGCGACGATGAGCGACCTGACGATCACCGTCCCCAAGGACGTCCCCGTCGAGGTGCGCACGTCCACGACGCTCGCGGACGTCACCGCCAACGGCCAGAGCTTCACCGGCATCAGCCGGCACGACACCACCACGTACAACTCCGGCACGACCGGGCCCGCGCTCGTCGTCGAACTCGACGCGACCCTCAGCTCGGTCACCATCAACGAGGAGCACTGACATGAGCACCCAGCAGCAGAGCCGGCCAGAAGTCTCCGGTCCGGCCGTCGGAACCATCGTGTGGGGAGCAGTGGTGATCGTCATGGGAGCGCTCATGTTCGCCAACCGCCTCGGCTGGCTGACCATCGACCCCGGGTACGCGGCGGCGGGCGTCCTGCTCCTCGCCGGGCTCGGCCTCGTGGTCGGCGGCGTGCTCGCCGCCCGGCGGCGCCGGGCCCTCCCGGACGACGACGCGGCGGGCACCCCGTCCGACGCGGGCACCTCCCAGCCGGCGGCCGGACCCGGCCCGAGCCCGTATGAGACCCTCGGCCCTCGCGGCGAAGGCCAGGGACCGACAGACTGAGGACACAGGACCGCATGACCGCCTGCACCACTGAAGACCGAGCAGCATCACATCAACCCTTCACACCCCAGGGAGAGACCATGGACAAGTTCTTCGACTCACTCCGCTCGATGGGCCTCAGGCGCGGCCCGCGGCGCATCGTCGGCGGCGTGCTCGGCGGCATCGCCGACAGGCTCAACGTGGACCCCGCCTTCGTGCGGATCGTCTTCGTGATCCTCTGCCTCCTCCCCGGGCCCGCGGTGCTCGTCTACCTTGCGGCGTGGATCGTGATCCCCGACCAGGGCGGCAGGATCATCCTCGAAGAGTGGCTCCGGCCCAAGAGCGTCGGCCCCGGCGGCCCCGGCGGCGGGCCAGTGGGACCCGGTGCCGGCGGCCCGGCCGCGTGACCTGACCGCATGACCTGACTGCGTGAACCGGCCCGCAGCGGCGGCCGCTCCGTCACGGAGCGGCCGCCGCTTTCTGTGGCGTGCATCACCAACAGGCCGCGGCTACAATCGGCGTGGGCTCAACGGGGCGCCTCAAGCACACCACCGACGGCCCGCCGCCCCATGGCCCGGCCGCACCCGACGGGAAGGCCCCTGCATGAAGATCGGCATCCTCACCTCCGGCGGCGACTGCCCCGGCCTCAACGCCGTCATCCGCGGGGCGGTGCTCAAGGGCATCGCCGTGCACGGCCAGGAGTTCGTGGGCTATCGGGACGGCTGGCGCGGGGTGGTCGAGGGCGACGTCATCGACCTGCCGCGCACCTCGGTCCGCGGCATCGCCAAGCAGGGCGGCACCATCCTCGGGACCTCGCGCACCAACCCCTTCGAGAACAACGGCGGCCCCGACGTCATCAAGGCCCACATGGAGCGCCTCGGGATCGACGCCATCATCGCGATCGGCGGCGAGGGCACCCTCGCGGCCGCGCGGCGCCTCACGGACGCGGGCCTAAAGATCGTCGGCGTGCCCAAGACCGTCGACAACGACCTCGACGCCACCGACTACACCTTCGGCTTCGACACCGCCGTGGAGATCGCCACCGAAGCGATCGACCGCCTCCGCACCACCGGCGAATCCCACCACCGCTGCATGATCGCCGAGGTCATGGGCCGCCACGTCGGCTGGATCGCCCTGCACTCCGGGATGGCCTCCGGCGCCCACGCGATCCTCATCCCCGAGCACAAGGTCACCATGGACCAGATCGCCACGTGGGTGAAGCTAGCCCGCGACCGCGGCCGCGCCCCGCTCGTCGTCGTCGCCGAGGGGTTCGTGCTCGAGGGCATGGACGCCCCGCACTCGGAGCGCGGCCTCGACACGTTCGGCCGCCCGCGCCTGGGCGGCATCGCCGAGCAGCTCGCGCCGGAGATCGAGGCGCGCACCGGCATCGAGACCCGTGCCACGATCCTCGGCCACATCCAGCGCGGCGGCGTCCCCACCGCGTTCGACCGCGTCCTGGCCACCCGCCTCGGCATGGCCGCCATCGACTCCGTCGTGGAGGGCCGCTGGGGCACCATGGTCTCCCTGCACGGCACCGAGATCGCGCACGTGGGCTTCGAGGAGGCCCTCGGCCGGCTCAAGGTCGTGCCCCAGCACCGCTACGACGAGGCCGCCGTCCTGTTCGGCTGACGGACGGACGCACTGTGGTGTCTCAGACGTTCTACGCCGGCAGCCGGGGCATCGTCCGGCTGGCCTGGGCGCGCCGGCTCGGCCTCCCCGACCTGAGCTTCGCGGACGACGGCGGCACCCTCCTCGGGCGCCACGACGGCGCTTCCGAGCTGGTCGCCGTCGTCCTTTTCGGCCAGCTCGCCCTGGTGGGCCCCACCGGGCTCGTGGAGGCGGCGGCCGAACTCGACGCCGAGGAGCTCCTCGAAGGTGGCGCGCTCCTGCGGGCCGCCGGCCCGCGCGCCCACGGGCTGCGCACCGCGGTGCTCGGCTTCGCCGACGACCTGCCGCTCGAGCAGCCGGACACCGAGCCGCAGGTCTCACGCGGGGCGCCCGAGGCGATCGAGCTCGAGATGCGCTGCCCGCCCGACGATGTCACGTCCGCTGGCCTCACCGACCGCGACCACCGGTTCACGATCATGCTCCCGGAGGGACCCGGCGCCTGCGCCGCCTACTCCGTGCAGGACGGCCTGCTCGCCGACCTCGGGGTGCTCGTCGCCCCCTCGCTGCGGGGCCGCGGCCTGGGGCTGCTTGCCGCCTCAGTCGCGGCGCACGAGGCACTGGCGGACGGCCTCATCGTGCAGGCCGCCGTCCCGTCCCACGCACTCGCCGGCCTGCGCCTGGCCGACTCCCTCGGGATCCAGGCACAGGGCCGGTACGCGGCAGTCTCGCTCCCGCACGATTGACCCTGTCCGCGGGGCGACCTCGGCGGGCAGGCCGGTGCGGCGGGCATCACTGCTACCAGGTGGCGTCGTTGGTCGTGGCTGTTCCGCCCCTGCCGTCGTCGAGGGTCGCCCAGCCCTTGCTCCACGGATTGATGTTGTTCTTGCCGAGGAAGCAGTGCTGGTTGTCCCGGAAATACCCGTTGGCGTCGGTGACGTGGGTGTAGGACGCGAACACGTGCGTGGGGTTGTCGATCCAGCACTGGACGCTCACCCGGGTATTGGGGTGGAAGTTCCTGCCCGTGACGTCGAAGTAGTAGCACGCGTTGGACGTGCACTGCGGATCATTCGCACGCGGGCCCTGCGCGAGGGTCGCGCTCGGCGAGGCAGTGCGCGCGGAGTCTGACGTGCTCGAGCAGTTCGTCGGCTCGCCCTGGACGCAGGCCCTGACGGTGATCGAGTGCGCCTCGTCGGGCCCGTTGCCCACGGTGGCGGCGCCGTCGTTGGCCGCGGCGCTGCCGTCGATCGTCACGGTGACGGTGCTGGGCCGGCCGTTGTTGTACCCGCCGGTGTTCCAGGTCATGTCCACGTGGATGCCGTTGGTCGCGGCGTTGGCCACCGGGGTCTTCGGCTGGCCGTACGGGTTGGCGGACGCGGCGTTGCTGTTGGGCCCGGGGCCGGCGGAGTTCACCGCGCGCACCAGGAACGAGTACCCCGTGCCATTCTGCAGGCCGCCGACGATCTTGTTCGAGGCCAGCCCGCTCCAGCTGCTGCCTCCGTCGACCGAGTACTGGTAGCCGGAGATCGGGTCACCGTTGGATGCGGCGGGGCTGAAGGCGAGCTGGACCTGGTTGCCGCTGCCCGTGGTATTCGCCGGCGTCGCACTCAGGTTGGTGACCGCGCCCGGACGCCCGTACGGCGTCACCGGGTTGCTGCGGGCACCCTGCGGCGAGGCGCCCACATTGTTGTGGGCCACGAGCGCGAACGTGTAGGTCGAGGAGTTGTCGAGGCCCGTGACCTGCTGGCGCGTTCCGGCCACTCCGGTCACCGTCTTCGCGACGGATCCGCCGCGGTAGACGAGCACGTCGTAGGACGTCACCGGCTCTCCGTTGTCCTTGAGGGGTTCCGAGGCCCACACCACGTCGACGACGCCGCCGTTGACGGCCGACGTCGAGCGGGTCGCCGTCGGTGCCGCGGGCGCGAGCGGGGCGCCTGCCGGCTTGGCGGCAGGCGAGAGCGCGGACCAGTCGGACGGGTCCTTGGCGCCGTTCTTGGCCTGGATCCGCGCCCGGTACTCGACGCCGTTGGTGAGGCCGGTCCAGCTCAGCTGGGTGACCGCTCCGACCGTGCGGCGCTGGACGCCCTCTTCGGAGGAGAGCTCGATCGTGTAGCTCTGGATCGGGGTGCCCTCGTTGGCGGGCGCGGTCCAGGTCATCGAGATGCTCTTGTCGCCACGGGACAGCACGGGAGGTCCGGGCTGGGACGGCTTGGCGTCGGGAGTGATGGGGGCCGAGGCGGGGCTCGGTGCGGAATCGCCGACGGCGTTCGTCGCGACGACAGTGAAGGTGTAGTTGGTGCCGTTGGTGAGCCCAGTGACGGTGCAGGTGGTCGTGGGGCAGGCCTGGCTGCCGCCCGCGTAGTTGACCCGGTACGCACTGATCTCTGCGCCGTTGTTCGACGGCGGGGCCCAATGCAGCACCACTTGTCGGCTCGACATGCCGTCGACGACAGGGGCGCTCGGCGCGTCCGGCTTGTCGCGGACCGTCACGGTGAACGTGCCCTCGACCTCGCGCTCGGTGTCCGCGGTCGCGTCTCCGACACGGTAGGTGCCCGTCAGCTGGCCGTGGAATCCCGCCGCGGGGGTCACGACGACGTGGTCGCCTTCGACTCCGGCATCGCCGCCGCCGCTGCCGACGCCCGCGCGGACCACTGTGAGCGGCTTGCCGGGGAACGGGTTGGCGTCATTGGCCAGGACCGGGATGTCGACGGGCTTGCCCGCCTGGGCGTCGGGTACCGCGTCGGGATTGGCGACGGCGAGCGGCCGGGTCGAGCGTACTACCCGCACCTCGACGGTGCCGTCGGCCTTCCCGCCGCGCCCGTCGTCGACCTGGATGCCGACCCTTCCGGAGGTACCGCGCTGGGCGGAGGTGACCTTGGCCTTGAGCACCGAGCCGTCGAGGGAAACGTCCACGCCTTCGGGCGCCGCCCCGGTGATCCTGTAGGAGGCGCGGTCGATGTCGCCAGGGTCCGGGTCGGTCGTGGCTGCGCGGAGGTCAAGCTGCCCGGCGTCCTCGCCCTGGGCCGCCTCGAGGATGCTGGTGGCGAAGGTGGGCGCGGTGTTGGGCTTGTCTGCGGTCGGCTCGACGTCGATCGGGACGGTCAGGATGCTCTTGAGCCCGTCGGAGTCGTCCGGGCCGGAGCCGTCCGTGGCCTCGAACGTGATGGAGGCACGGCCCCCGTAGTCCTTCCGCGGGGTGTAGCGGAGGGTGCCGGCGTCCTTGACGAGGCCGGAACCGTCGGCGGCGACCGCGGAGACGGCGTTCTCCCCCGTGATCCGCGCGCTCCTGCCCGGACGCACGGTGACGTAGTCGGCGAGCCTGAGCTCGAGCGGCTGCCCGGCCTTGGCGTGCGCGGGATCGAGGGTCTTGAGCACCGGCCGCTGGTCGCGCAGGCCCGGCACCCAGATGATCGCGGTGGCCTGAAGGCCGTCCATGTCGGTGACGGTGTAGGGGATGGCCTGGGGAGCCTCGGTGAGCGCGACGTTCACCCTCCCGCCGTCCACGGTGGTGCCCGGAGCCGCGGCGCTCGGCGGGATGGCCACCTTGAGGTCGCTCGCGACGCCGTCGGGATCCTCGTCGTTCTTGAGGACGTCCACGGCGAAGGTCTTCTTGCCGGCCACGTCCATGGGGTTGACCCGGTCGTCGCGGGCGACCGGGGCCTTGAGCGGGGCGTTCGGATCCACCGTGACGATGATGTTGCCGACGGCCCGGCCGCCGCGGCCGTCGTCGACCGTGTAGCGGGCGGTGACGGTGCCGGGGGCAGACGGCGGCGTGACGACGACGCGTCCCTCGTCCACCCTCGCGGTGGTCCCCTGCGGGAGCTCGAATCCGTCGGCGACGAGACGAACGGTGTCGCCGTCGGGGTCGGTGTCGTTCGCGAGCGCGTCGACGGAGACCGGGCGCCCGGGACGCACGGAGACCTTGTCGTCGCCCGGGATGGGCTTCTGGTTGGTGTTCGGGACGGCGGCGACGCCGACGAGGACGGTCGCGACTCCGCGGCCGCCATACCGGTCGTCGACCACGTAGGTGAAGGTGTCCTTGCCACTGGCGTCATTGGCCGCCGTGTACTCGATGTACCCGTCCTTGACGATCGCGGTGCCCAGCGCCGGGGGCTTCTCGATGCCGGTGATGGTCACGGAATCCCCGTCGGGATCGACGCCGTCGAGCGGGACGGGGACCTTCGCGGCATGGCCGGCGAGCACGCGGGCGGTGAGGTTCTTGGGGACGGGCATGCCGTTCTGGGCGGGGTCCGCCGGCCGGATGGTGATGGTGACCTTCGCGGAGTCCTTCTGCCCGGCCGGATCGACGACCTGGTAGATGCCGTACACGGTCCCGGGGTTCGGCCCGGCCGAGAAGCGCAGCTTGTCCTGGTCGACGAAGAGGTGGCCCGAGGCCGGGTCCGGGACCTCGACGAGCTTGGGGTCGAGCGTGATGGGCGCCCCGTTGGGGTGCGAGTCGTTGGCGAGCACGGGGATCGTCACGGTGTCGCCTGCCCGGACCACCACCGAGTCCGGCTTCGCGACCGGTGGGTCGAGCTTGGCAGGCGGCGGCACCGGGGTCACGGTCACGGTCGAGCTGGCCGTCTTGTCGCCGTTGGAGACCACGTAGCCGAAGGAGAGCGGCTCCTTGAGTCCCCGCGTGTCCGTGATCCGCAGGATCGCGTGGTCGATGACGGAGACGGTGACCGGGGCGTCCTGCGGCAGCGAGATCGACTGCACGACGAGCACGCCGCCGCCCGGATCGGTGTCGTTCGCGAGCGGGTCCACCAGGACGTTCCCGCCGGACGGGAGGAGGGCAACGTCGCGCACGGCGACGGGGGCGCCGTCGTCGGCCGACTTCGCCTCGACGTCGATCCGGACGAGCCCCTGGGCGGTGGCCGACCCGTTCGAGGCGAGGTACACCGCGTAGTACACCTTCGGCTCGGCGGCCTTCGCGGAGAACGTCCCGTCCTCGGAGTTCATGACGACGTCGAGTCCCGGGACGGGCTCGACCTTGAGCAGGCGCAGCCCGGTCCCCGAGGGGTCGATGTCGTTGGCGAGGGGCGAGACGACGATGGGCTCGTCCACGCCCGTGCGGACATGGTCCGGGGTGGTCTGCGGCGGCAGGGAGCCGCGCGAGCGGACGTCCGCCGTGATCGTCGCCTCCGTGACGTCTCGCCCGTCGGAGACCTTGAGGGTGATCTCCTTCTTGCCGAGCGAGGTGCCGCCGTCGGTGAAGGTGATGGTCCCGTCGGGCTGGAAGCGCACCGAGTCGCCGGTGCCGGACGTGGTGGCGCCCGCGAGGAACATCTCGTCGCCGTCGGGGTCCACGAAGTCGCCCAGGATGTTCTGTGAGACCGAGGTGCCCTGCTCGACCGCGATCGTGTTCGCCCGCATCTGCCGGGGTGGCGTGTTCGTCGCGTTGTCCCGGACCGAGAGTGTGACCTTGGCCGTGGCGGTGCCGCCGCGGCCGTCGGAGACCTCGTACTCGAAGGCGTCGTTGCCCTTCGCGTCGGCCGCGACGACGATCTGCAGGGCCGCGCCGTTGAAGATCGGCTGGACCGCGCCGATGTGGGCCGCCGGGCCCGTGGGCCGCACGGTGAGGACGTCGCCGTCCGGATCGGAGTCGTTGAGGAGCACGGGCAGGATCACGGTCCGACCGGGCCGCACGCCGAAGTCGTCCGGCATGGCGGTGGGCGGCTTGTTCTCCTCGTCCCGCTTGGGCAGCTCCTTCTGGAGCATGATCTCGGCGGAGTCCTCCTTGTCCCCGTTCTTGACCGTCTTCTGGGGGACGATCTCCTGCCAGTTGTTGACGAGCTGCATCTGCTCGGTGACGAGCCAGACGTTGCCGCCGTGGACGTCGTTCAGGACCACGAGGTCCCGATTGGTCCGGAACACGAGCTCGGAGTCGGGGCGCGCCGAGGGGATGTCCTTGAGGTCCGGCTGGCCGCCGCCGCACTGGCGCAGGTAGATGCCGGTTCCGGCCCAGGCGGAGTGGATGCAGCCGCCCTGCTGGACGGGTCGGGCGGGGAGCCCCGCGCGGCCCCCGGCTGCCTCGAGCACCCGCGGGTCACCGCCGCCGAGCGGGACGGTGACGAGGGCCTTTGCGGTGCTCACGGCAACCGCGTCGGCGGCGGGGCCGGTGTCCTGCAGCTGGGCGTTGCGGAAGTCGTCGCGGGTGACGCGCTGGCCGTTGGGGAGGAACAGGGTGCCCGCACCGGTGTCGAGCACGACGACGTCTCCGCCCACCGCGGCGACCTGCACCTTGGCGGAGGTGGCGAGCCCGTCGAGCTTGGTGAAGGTGGGATCGCCGTTCTCCGGCACGCGGACGATCTCGGTGCGCGCCGCCGAGACCGCGATCACCTCGTTCTCGGCGGACACGGTGGCCACGGCGCCGGGGAGGTCCTGGACGGTCGGCTCGGTGTTCTGGGGGGTGAAGCCGCTGAGCCGGTCAAGCGGGAGGGCCCAGACCCGGCCGGTGCCGGGGTCGGCGAGGGCGGCCGTCGTCGTGCCGAACGCGGAGCTGCCCGTGCCGGCGAACGGGAGGTCGCCGGCCAGGCGCACCTCGGCGACGTCGACGGGGCTCAGCGTCGCGACGCCCTTGTCCTGGACGGCGACTGAGCGGCCCTGCTGGACAACGTCGAAGCTGCCCGAGCGGGCGGACACGCCGCCGTCGAGGACCTTCGAGGAGAAGTTGAGGTGGCCCACCATGTTCACGGAGCCGTTGGTCACCCAGACTCCGCCGTCATTCAGGTCGGCGGACACCGAGGTGAACCCCGGGTACAGGATCGCCGCGGCGGCGAGCAGGGCCGCGGCCACGGCCATCGATGTGGATACAACGAGCCTTGTCGCCCGATGGCGCAGCCCCCCGGCTCGTCGCACTGGCCTTCTCCCGTCGATTCGCCGCACCCGCGGGCAGCATCATCGGCGGCCCGGTCCCCTGCGGTTCAGATGCCGCAGCCCTCCCCGAGAGGGCAGGCGGCACCCCGAGGTTACCAAAGGGCCGCCCGCGCTGCCGAGGGCGCGGGGAGAACTCCCCATGCCGGGGCCTGAGGCCACCCACGGGGGGACCTCGCGCTGCCGCGGGGCGACCTCGCGGGATCAGCCGGCGGTGCCGAACCTGTCGATGAGGTCCGTTCGGCCGAACATGTGGGCCGCCTGCCGGGCGGTGGGGCTGCCCGCGTCGGGGTCCGCGCCGAGGTCGAGGAGGGCGTCCACCACGTCGGCGTATCCCTTGAACACGGCGCCCGCGAGGGGGGTCTGGCCGCGGTCGTTGGCCATCCCGACGTCCGCCCCGTGCGCGCCCAGGAGGCGGACCGTCTCGGCGTGGCCGTGGTAGGCGGCGAGCATGACGAGCGTGTCCCCCGCCTGGTTGACGAGGGTCGCCGGGGCGCCGGCCTCGAGGTAGGCGCGCAGCACGGGGCCGTCCCCGGCGCGGGCGGCGTCGAAGAGCTTCCCGGCGAGGGCGACGACGTCCTCCGGGATCTGCGCGTCCTCGCTCATGCGTTCCTCCTGAGCAGTCCAGTGGGCCTGCCGACGACCTGGCCGGCGTCGGGGGCGACGATGACTTCCTGGGCGGCCGCGTACTCCTCTCCGTCGGCCTCGCCGCGCACCACGAGGGCGGCGCCGGGGTCCACGGAACGCTTGAGCACAGCGAGCGCTATCGGGCCCATCTCGTGGTGGAGGGCCGCCGAGGTCACAGTGCCGACCGGCCGCGCCCCGGTGTCCGCGCCCGCGGGGACGACGGCGCTGCCAGGCGCCGGGAGGGTGTGTGCGGACCCGTCGAGCTGCAAAAGGGTGAGCCGCCGCGGCGGGTGCCCGAGGTTGTGCACGCGGGCCACCGTCTCCTGGCCCTTGTAGCAGCCCTTCGCGAGGTGCACGGCGGTCCGGAGGAGGTCGAGCTCGTGCGGGATGGTCCGCTCGTCGGTCTCGAGGCCCCAGCGGGGACGCCAGGCGGCGATGCGCAGCGCCTCGGAGGCCATGGTGCCGGCGAGCCCCACGCCGTCGGACTCGAGTGCGGCGGCCGCCTCGGCGAGGCGCGCGCGCTCCACCACGTGCTCGAACCAGGGACGCTCGAGCCCGGGGTGGTGGGCCTCGTCGACCGTGGTGTAGCTGAAGCCGCCGGCCGCGACGTGCGGCCACGGGTCCTCCCACGTCAGGCCGCGACCGCCGGGGGCGAACGGCGCGAGCAGCTCGAGGCGGCGCGTCGCGCCCAGCACGCCCCAGCGCGCCGAGACATCCTCGACCTCGACGCGGAGCATGAACTTCATGGACTCGAGCCACGCCGCGAGGCCCTGCGCCTCGCCGGCCTCGACGAGGAGCCACGCCCGCTCGCCGTCGTCCAGCACACGCGCATCGAACTCGATGCGGCCCTGGACGCTGAGCAGGAGCAGCTCGCTGGACTGGCCCGGCAGCAGGCCGGAGACCTGCTGCGAGGAGAGGGTGGTCAGCCAGGAGAGCCGGTCGGGGCCCGCCACCGTGACGACGCCGCGGTAGGAGAGGTCCACGGCCGCGCGGCCGCCGGCGAGCTCGCGCTGCTCCCGCACCGGGTCTCCGTAGTGGGCGGCGACGCCCTCGTCGGGGCCATGCGCGGCCACCGCGCCGGGTCGTGCCATAAGGGGGGAAGCCTGGGTCATATCCGTTCCAACGAGATCGGGGGCGATTTCACTCCCGCCGCGGCAGTCCGCCGTCCGCAGGGGACGGCTACTCGGCGGGGGCGCGGCCGGATTCGGGCCGGGAGACGCGGTGGAGGATCGCGGAGGCGTGCGGCGCGAGGGGCTCGCCGCCCGCGGCGACATCCCAACGCCAGAAGAGGTCCGAGTTGACGAGCCCGAAGATGCGCGTGGCCGCCTTGTAGTCCCGGGCGTGGGCACCCCGCAGCACGGCGTCGGTGCTCAGCTGGATCTGGGGGCCACGGATCTGGCCGTAGTACAGCTCGGCGATGCTCCCCGGGTGCACGATCGTCACGGTGATGTCGAAGCCGTCGCTGCTGTTGCGCAGGGACTCGACCTCGTCCGCGGAGGTGTAGGCCGGGACGATGTCCGGCGGCCTGAGCCCAGGGCCGCCGTCGGCGTCCTGGACCGGACGGTCCAGCTGCCAGTACCCCGCCTCGGTGGCGAGGGGCCGGATGCGCTTGCCGTCCTCGTCCGCGAGCCAGCTCTCCGCGGTGTACTTCAAATAGGGGAAACCGCTGTGGGCGAACTCGACGTGCTGGACGAAGTGCTCGTCGTCCCCCTCGCCCGCACCGAGCCGGCCGCGGCCCTCCCACTCCCCGATGAGCCACGACAGCGGGACGAGCTCGGGGGTGAGGCCGGACGGGATCTCAATGGGCACGTACTGGCTCCTTGTCCGCGGACGGAGGGGGCTCTAGCTCAGCGCTGGCCCTTGAACAGCTTCCACACGACGAGGCCGGCGAACCAGGCCATGGAGACGGACGCGACGGCAAGGAGGACGAGGAAGAAGATCTCGAAGGCAGCAACGCTCATAGCTGCCATCGTAGCGCCTCGCGGAGGGCCCCCGAGCGTGAGAGGCGCCACAGCGGCCGCGGCCCCCGGGCGGCTCAGACCACCAGCATCCGGTCCAGGAAATAGGCGATCGCACCCACGGCGAACGCCGGCGCGAGGCCCATCGCGACGAAGCCCGCGGCGGCCAGGCGGTCCGGGCGGGCGCTGTTGAGGGCGCGGAAGGCCGCGAGCACCGCGCCGATCACCACGCCCGCGATCGTCGCCGGGAGGACTGCGACGTCGGTCAGGACGAGTCCGGCGAGCGGGGCGGCGAGGCCGGCGAAGACCACGGTGGCCGGCGCGATGATGGTGTCCGGCCAGCGGATCATGCCCAGCAGCAGCGCGACCACGGTGCTGATGGCCGCGACGAGGAGCATCGACCCGGCGCCGGTGAGACGGGCGGTCGCGATCCACCCCGCGCCCAGGCCGCACAGCAGCACCCCGGCGCTCGCCCCGAACGCGGACTCGAGGCGATGGCTCTGGCCTGTCCCCCGGAGGAGCTGGACCACCACCACGGCCATGACGCCCACGGCGATCGCCAGAGGCGTCCACGCGAGGTACTGCGGCCCGGGCACGAACGCCGTCGCGGCGGCCGAGGCCATACCGGCCAGGGAGATGACCGCGCCGTTCGTCTTCTTCGCCGGGATGCCCAGGAAGTGGGGCCAGCCGAAGCCGACGACGACGGACACGGCGGCGACGCCCGCGAACTGTGCCGCGGTGCCTCCGAGGCCCGTGCCGACGGCGACCGCGATGCCGGCGATCGCGACGGCACCGCCCGCCGCGGAGCGGGTCCACGCCCTCATCGGGCCGCCCTCTGGTCTGCGCTAGTCACCCTGCCATCCTGCCTCACGTCGGGTGCGAATGTGACACGTGCTCAGTGGGTGGTGCGGCCGCGCGCCCTATAATCGGCTCATCGGCGAGATAGGCCGCTGCCCGACGCAGTGCAGACAGATCCTTACGGAGGAACCATGTCGCACATCCTGCTCCTGACGAACGCCACCGGCTCGTCAGTCGACATCCTCCCCGCCCTCGAGCTGCTCAACCACCGGGTGCACATCCTCCCGGCCGAGCCGACGGCCCTCTTGGACGCGGACCCCTCGGACGTCATCTTCCTGGATGCGCGCAAGGACCTCGTGGGCTCCCGTTCGCTGACGCAGCTGCTCCGGGCCACCGGCCTCAGCGCACCGCTCATCCTCGTCCTCACCGAGGGCGGGATGGCCGCCGTCTCCCCGGCATGGAGCGTCGACGACATCGTGCTCGACTCCGCCGGCCCCGCCGAGGTCGAGGCCAGGATCCGCCTCGCCACCTCCCGCGCCACAGCGGTGGAGGAGCCCGAGACGGAGATCCGGGCGGCCGGCGTCGTGATCGATGAGGCGAGCTACACCGCCAAGGTGAACGGCGAGGCGCTCAACCTGACGTTCAAGGAGTTCGAGCTCCTCAAGTACCTCGCCCAGCACCCCGGCCGGGTCTTCACCCGCCAGCAGCTCCTCACCGAGGTGTGGGGCTACGACTACTACGGCGGGACCCGGACGGTGGATGTGCATGTGCGGCGGCTCCGGGCGAAGCTGGGCACCGACCACGAGGGCCTGATCGGCACCGTGCGGAACGTCGGCTATCGGCTCACGCTCACCCGCCTGGCCGAGGACGAGCTGAGCGAAGCCTGACGCTCCGGCGCCCGCCCAGGTCACCGGCACGGCGAAGGCCCCGCACTGGTGTGCGGGGCCTTCGTCATGGTGGAGGACATACGGGTCGAACGTATCGAAGCCACCCCACTGGTGGATCCCCCCTGCCCGTCGGCTTCCCGGCGGCAGACGATGACTCTACCGCACGCCCCGGGGCCCGGCAAACCGTACGGATTCACCCGCCCGTTCGCTAGCCTTGCTCCCATGACCAGCGCATACCCGCAGGATTGGCCAGTCACCGTGGTCGAGGGCCGCATCCCCCAGGCACTGTGGGCCGAGGCCCGGGCCCTGCTGGAGGCCGCCGAGGATGCCGACGGCAACCCCTCCCTCTCGGAGCAGACCACCGTGCTGATGAAGTCGCCGGAGACCCGGTCGGAGGAGATCCTGACCGTCGCCGTGCACGCCTTGGACGACACCTCGGGATCCTCGGCGCCCGAGGACCTCGCGGGGATCGCCGGCATCGCCTTCGGCGCGGACGGCGTCGGCGTGGTCGAGCTGGCCGTCCACCCGAACTACCGCAACCAGGGCGTGGGCGTCCGGCTCGTGGAGGCCATCAAGGAGCTGCGCGGCGCCACCGGGCTCGCGGGCCTCAAGGCCTGGTCCCATGGCAACCACGAGGCCGCCGCGGAGCTGGCCACCGCCTACGGGTTCGTCCCCGAGCGGGAACTGTGGAAGATGGTCCTGGTCCGCCGGCCGCACGAGTCGACGCCGCCCCTGCCGGAAGGCGTCCAGATCCGTGCCTTCGAGCCCGGCCTGGACGAGGACGCCTGGCTCGCGGCGAACCGCGCGGCGTTCGCGCACCACCCCGAGCAGGGCCAGCTGCGGCGCAGCGACCTGGAGGCGCGGATGGCCGAGGAATGGTTCGACCCGCAGGGCTTCTTCCTCGCGGTCGACGGCGAGGACCGCATCCTCGGATTCCACTGGACCAAGGTGCACCCCGCCCACGGCGAGCACCGCGCGCTGGGCGAGGTGTACGCGGTCGGCGTGGTCCCCGAGGCACAGGGCCGCGGCCTCGGGCGCGTCCTGACCCTCCAGGGCATCGACTACCTCCACGGGCTGGGTCTCGCCACCGTCATGCTCTACACCGACGCAGACAACATCCCCGCCGTGGCCATGTACCGGCGCCTCGGGTTCACGGTGTGGGACCGGGACATCCTCTACAGCACCGCCCCGGCCGAGGGGGAAGCGCGCGCCACACCGGCCCACTAGGCCCTGCCCTAGTAGGGTTGGATCAGCACCAGACCGCCCCTTGCGCTCCCGGGAGAACCCATGACTGAAGCCGCCCAGAGCAGCAGCCCCGCCGCCGCGCCCTCGCCCGCAGCGGGCACGACGGCGGCCCGCCCCACCCCCGTCTTCGGCTCCTCGGAGGTGCCCGCGGCCCGGGCCACCGAGGACCGCATCTACATTCCGGAGGCCGAGCCGAGCCTGGTCCCCGAGGGCGAGCACGGCCCGGACCGCTTCCTCGACCGCGAGCTGAGCTGGCTCGCGTTCAACGCCCGCGTGCTCGAGCTCGCCGAGGACCCCGACCTGTTCCTGCTCGAGCGGGTCAACTTCCTGTCCATCTTCGCCTCCAACCTCGACGAGTTCTTCATGGTGCGCGTGGCCGGGCTCAAGCGGCGCATCGCGACCGGACTCGCCGTGCCCTCTCCGGCCGGGCTCAGCCCGCACGAGGTGCTCGACCAGATCTCCGAGGCGGCGCACGTGCTCCAGGAGCGCCACACCCGCGTCTTCGCCGAGCAGATCCGCCCGGCCCTCGAGGAGGCGGGCATCCGCCTGGTGTCCTGGGGCGACCTCGGCGAGGCCGAGCACGAGCAGCTCAGCGCGATGTTCTCCGAGCAGGTCTTCCCCATCCTGACCCCGCTCGCCGTGGACCCCGCCCACCCCTTCCCGTACATCTCCGGCCTGTCCCTCAACCTTGCGGTGATCGTGCGCAACCCGGTGAGCGAGAAGGAGCTCTTCGCCAGGCTCAAGGTCCCCGACCAGCTCCCCCGCCTCATCTCGGTGGACGGCCCGCGCGCCGGGAGCCGCCGCAGCGCCCGCTTCATCCCCCTCGAGGAGCTCATCGCCGTCCACCTCGACCAGCTCTTCCCCGGCATGGAGGTGCTCGAGCACCACACGTTCCGGGTCACCCGCAACGAGGACCTCGAGGTGGAGGAGGACGACGCCGAGAACCTCCTCCAGGCGCTCGAGAAGGAGCTCCTGCGGCGCCGCTTCGGCCCGCCCGTGCGCCTCGAGGTCACCACGGACATCAGCCCGAACGTCCTCGCGCTCCTGGTCCGCGAGCTCGGCGTCGAGGAGCCGGAGGTCTACTCCCTCCCCGCGCCGCTCGACCTGCGCGGGCTCTCGGTGATCGCCCGGGTCGACCGGCCCGAGCTGCACTACCCGAAGCAGCTCGCCCACACGTCCCGGTTCCTGAACGAGTCCGAGACCGCCAAGGCCGCGAACGTGTTCGCGGCGATGCGCCGCCGCGACATCCTCCTGCACCACCCCTACGACTCGTTCTCCACCTCCGTGCAGGCCTTCCTCGAGCAGGCCGCGGCGGACCCGAAGGTCCAGGCGATCAAGCAGACCCTGTACCGCACCTCGGGCGACTCCCCCATCGTGGACGCGCTCATCGACGCCGCCGAGGCGGGCAAGCAGGTCCTGGCCCTCGTGGAGATCAAGGCACGCTTCGACGAGCAGGCCAACATCTCCTGGGCGCGCAAGCTCGAGCAGGCGGGCGTGCACGTGGTGTACGGGATCGTGGGCCTCAAGACGCACTGCAAGCTCTCCCTCGTGGTCCGCCAGGAGAACGACGGCCTGCGCCGCTACTGCCACATCGGCACGGGCAACTACCACCCCCGCACCGCCCGGTACTACGAGGACCTCGGCCTCCTCACGTGCGACGAGCAGGTGGGCGAGGACCTGTCCAAGCTCTTCAACCAGCTCTCCGGCTACGCGCCGAAGTCCACGTTCAAGCGCCTCCTCGTGGCCCCCCGCTCGGTCCGCTCGGGCCTGATCGACCGCATCGAGACCGAGATCCGCAACGCCAGGGCCGGCCTGCGCGCGCGGGTGGTCATCAAGGTCAACTCGATGGTCGACGAGGCGATCATCGATGCGCTCTACCGCGCCTCCCAGGCGGGCGTGAGGGTGGACATCATTGTCCGCGGCATCTGCGCGCTGCGGCCGGGCGTGCCCGGACTGAGCGAGAACATCACGGTCCGCTCGATCCTGGGGCGCTTCCTCGAGCACTCCCGGGTCTTCGCCTTCGCCAACGGCGGCAACCCCGTCGTCTACATCGGCTCGGCGGACATGATGCACCGGAACCTGGACCGCCGCGTGGAGGCCCTCGTCCAGCTGCGCAACCGCGAGGACATCGCGGACCTCATCGCGCTGCTCGACCGCTACATGGCGCCCACCACCGCCTCCTGGCACCTGGACCGCGAGGGGCACTGGACCCGGCACCACGTCGACGAGACCGGCCGCCCGCTCGAGGACATCCAGTCCTGGCTCCTCGCCTCGCGCACCCGTCCACGGGCAGTGAGCCTGCGCTGATGTCCGACGCCCCTGTCATCGACCAGGCCGAGCACCCGGGCGAGCAGGTCGCCGTCCGGGCTGCCGGGGCCATCCCTTGGCGGGCCAACGGCGAGGCACTCAAGGTCCTGCTGATCCACCGGCCCCGCTACGACGACTGGTCCTGGCCCAAGGGCAAGCTCGACGCCGGGGAGACGCTGCCGGAGTGCGCCGCCCGCGAGGTCCGCGAGGAGATCGGCGTCGACGCGCGCCTCGGCATCCCCCTGCCCACGGCCCACTACCGGGTGGCGGCCGGCCTCAAGTCCGTCCACTATTGGGCCCTTCGGCTCGAGAAGTCCGTGCCGGTGCGCCCGGACGGGGACGAAGTGGACCAGGTGCACTGGTGCACCCCGGAGGAGGCCGAGCTGCTCCTGAGCAACCAGTCGGACGTCGAACCGCTCCGGGCCCTCGTCCGCGCCCACGAGCAGGGCGCCCTCGCCACGGTCCCGCTCATCCTCCTGCGGCACGCGAAGGCGAAGCCCCGCAGCTCCTGGACCAAGGCCGAGGGAGACCGGACCCTCGCGGCCAGCGGACTCCGCCAGGCCCAGGCCGTGGGGCGGCTCCTGACGGTGTGGAAGCCGGTCCGCGTGGTGACCAGCCCATGGACCCGCTGCGTCGACACCGTGCTCCCCTACGTGCGCGCCTCCCCCACCAAGGTCAAGATGCGCCTCGTGGACGACCTGACCGAGCACCGCGCGTCGAGGAAGCCGCGGAAGGCCGCCGCCGCCGTCGGACGCCTCTTCGACAAGGGCAAGCCGGCCGTACTGTGCACCCACCGCCCGGTCCTGCCGGTCCTCCTGGACGAGTTCCGCGCCCACCTGGACCCCGCGCTCTCGGCGAAGCTGCCCACCTCCGACCCCTACCTGACCCCCGGCGAGCTGATCGTGTTCCACGTGCCGGCCGACGGCCGGCGGGACGTCGTGGCGGTCGAGCAGGTCAAGCCGTACGACGACTGATCGGACCCGACTGATGCGACTAGGCTGGGACGCATGATCCCCACCCCCTATGAGGACCTCTTGCGGGACGTGCTCGCCCACGGCGCCCACAAGGGCGACCGCACCGGGACGGGCACCCGCAGCGTGTTCGGTCGGCAGATGCGCTTCGACCTCGCCGAGGGGTTCCCGCTCGTGACGACCAAGCGGGTGCACTTCAAGTCGGTCGCGCTCGAACTGCTGTGGTTCCTCCGCGGCGACTCCAACGTGCGCTGGCTGCAGGAGCGCGGGGTGACCATCTGGGACGAGTGGGCGGACGACGCCGGCGAGCTCGGTCCCGTCTACGGCGTCCAGTGGCGCTCGTGGCCCACGCCGGACGGCGACCACATCGACCAGATCGCCAAGGTCATGGACTCGCTGCGCACCAACCCGGACTCGCGCCGGCACATCGTCACCGCCTGGAACCCCGCCGAGGTGGACCAGATGGCGCTGCCGCCCTGCCACGCGCTGTTCCAGTTCTACGTCGAGCCCGGCGCGGACGGCGCGCCGGGACGGCTCTCATGCCAGCTCTACCAGCGCAGCGCCGACCTGTTCCTGGGCGTCCCGTTCAACATCGCCTCCTACGCGCTCCTGACCCACCTCGTGGCCGACCAGCTCGGCCTGGGCGTAGGCGAGTTCGTCTGGACCGGCGGGGACTGCCACATCTACGACAACCACCTCGACCAGGTCCGCGAGCAGCTCACCCGCGAGGCGTACCCGGCCCCCCGGCTGGCCATCACGCGCACTCCGGCGAGCATCTTCGACTACCAGTACGAGGACTTCGAGGTGCTCGGCTACCGGCACCATCCCACGATCAAGGCCCCCATCGCCGTATGAGCACCCAGCAGCACGACGCCGGCGGCCGGATCGGGCTCATCTGGGCCCAGACGCAGCAGGGCGGCGTCATCGGCAGGGACGGGACCATGCCGTGGCACGTCCCCGAGGACATGAAGCACTTCGCCGCGACCACCACCGGCCATCCCGTGGTCATGGGCCGGCGCACGTGGGACTCGATCCCCGAACGCTTCCGGCCGTTCTCCGGCCGCACCAACATCGTGGTCACCCGCCAGCCGGGCTGGGAGGCGGGCGGGGCCGTCGTCGTGCATTCGCTCGAGGAGGGGCTGCGCGCCGCCGGGGAGGCCGAGGGCGCCGAGCGCGTGTGGGTGATCGGCGGCGGCGAGCTGTTCGAGCAGGCCCTGCCCCTCGCCGACCTCGCGGTCGTCACCATCCTCGATCTGGACGTCGACGGCGACACGTTCGCACCCGATCTGGGCGCCGGCTGGCAGCTCGGCTCGGTCCTTCCGGACGACGGCGGATGGCTCACCTCTGCCACGGGCGTCCCCTACCGCATCGTCGAGTTCCGCCGGAACCGGGACCACTAGGGCGCGATGGGGAGTCGTCCCCATCGCGCCGCGCGACGTGTCCCGGATAGCGTGAACTGCAGAGACTTCTAGGGGGAGGCAGACGTGGCGATCCAGCAGGGGGCGAACCCGGACGAGCTCCGGGCACTCGGGAAGCAGTTCGCCCTTCGGTCGACGTCGATCAGGAACGCCCAGCGTTCAATCGACCAGCTCACAGCGCGCCTGCCGCAGGTCTGGGCGGGCGGAGACGCCGAGGATTTCGCGCGGCGGTGGGCGCAGGTCCACCGGCCTGCGTTCGCCCAGCTCGCCGCGACGCTCAACGGGGGCGCCACGACGCTCGTGGCCAACGCTGACGCGCAGGAGCGCACGAGCGCCGAGCTGGACGGCGCCTCCCGCGGGGGCGCTGGCGGCGGCGGGAGCGCGTCCGGGATCGACCTCTCGAGTGCGGTGCTCGGGGCGGGAGCGTTTGCCCTCGGTGGCCTGCGCAGCTTCTTGGGCGTGCAGAAGCTCGTCAAGGCCCCGTTCACGCTCCTCAAGCACGGCGCGCAGTACGGGTGGGTCCTGAAGAACGAGCGCGCAGCTTTCATCCGCTCGTTCCAGCAGGGCTTCCACCGCGTCGGCGGCCCAGGCCTCCGGCTCGGCAGGTTCGGCGCCAATGGCCCCCTCGACGAGCTCCTGAGCCAATCGGGCAAGTCCGGCGGCCTCACGGGCGCGCTGACCAAGATCTCCGATGCCACATCCCTGAAGAACCTCGACAAGCTCACTGGCCTCGAGGGCACCTGGGCCTCCAAGTTCCTCGCCGAGAAGCCGTGGATCGGGGCCGGCACCAAGCTCGAATGGCTCGGGAAGTCCGGTCTCGGGCGGACCCTGGGATGGGCCGGCGTGGGGTTCAGCGCGTACGACGCGTACCAGGGCTTCGCCCATGGGGACGCGATGGGGGGCATGGCCGGCTTGGGCAAGGCCGCCCTGGGCGTGGGCTGCTTCCTGCCTCCCCCCGCTGGTACCGTGTGCCAGGTGGCCTCGGTCGGGATCGCGCTGTACGAGAACCGCGAAGCCATCTGGAACGGGACCAAGGCGGTGGCGGGCGCGGTCGCGGACGGCGCGGAGGCCGTCGCCGGCGCCGTCACAGACGGCGCCGAGAAGGTCGGGGGCGCCATCGCCGACGGTGCGAAGTCAGTGGCACACTTCTTCGGGTTCTAGGGGGACTCATGAGCGTAGGAGCAGAGATCGACGAGCCTCGTCTGGGCATTGATGTGGTCGGGTTCGGGGCTGGCGAATTCGCCTACCTGCTGAATGTGTTCAACGGGCCTGCGAGCGACAAGTCCGTCGAGGTGTTCCGGGCCGGGGACGCGGTGTCGGACCAGGCGCTGCTCTCCGCCGGGGCCTCCTCGCTGCTGGCCCGGGGGTACGCCGAGCTGGAGGGCGAGGATCTGGGCGTCTCCGGGGTAGCCGCCGCAGTGGCGGCCTGCCTCGGCGAGGCCACGCACTGGACCGAGATCACGCTCATGACCCGCGAATCCATGGACAGCGTGATCCAGGTGGAGTCCCCGTCCACGCGGCTCCTGTTCCAGCCGCGCCTGCTGGCCACCTGGTTCGTGTTCGCCCAAGATCCGGCGAAGTCGCCCGGCCGGGTGACGGCGGAGATCGTGCGCGAGCATGCGGTGGAGACCGAGGGCGGATCGGCGTCCCTCGCCATCAGGACGCTCGGCGACGAGCGCCGCCTCCTCGTGCGCCCCGACGGGGAACGCTGGACCGTCGGCGTCCCGGACCTCGAGCACGATCGCGTCGCCCAGTCCGAGGATCTGGGGTTCGAGGATCTCGTCGCCTGGATCGAGGGCATGCATGCCTGAGGAGACGAGCGGCCCCGAGCCTGCTGATCAGCCACGACGCCTGAGGCGCCTCGCCGAAGACGGCACCTACGTCGACTACTCACCCGCCGAGTACGGCGTCCGGAAGGACTCGGGCGGCGGCTTCATCGCCCCCATCACCTCCGTGCTCGGGCTCGCGTTCCTGACCCTGCTGGCCACGATCGGCGTTGTCGTCGCCGTCGTAGCCACGGTCTACATGGTCGTCACGGATCAAGCCAACGTGATCGCCGCGTCCTGGTGGGTGTACCTGGTCGTCGCGTTCGTCGCCTGGGCTGCATGGTCGAGCTTCCTGACTGAACTCCGGGCCGCACGCCTCCGGGCGCGGCGTGGGCTTCCTCGCCCCGTCGAGTGAGCCCTTCCGCGCCGGTGCCCCCGCGATGTAGTTAGCTGGAGCCATGACGACGCCGACCCACCGCCCCTCTTCGGACGGCCCCTTGTCGGGAGCCTCATCGGTTGCCGCGCCCGAGCAGATCGGCCTGGGGTTCGCCGAGGTCCTCACCCTGCTCGCGTTCCACGGCGGCGACTCCGTGCCGGCCACCGCTGCTCTCCTCGGCGTCGACCATTACGCGAACGTCGAGGACCTCATCGCCGCCGGGGCCTCGTCTCTCGTGGCGCGCAGCTACGCCCTCGTCGATGCGCGGGGCGAACTGACGGTCGAGGGAGTCGTGGCCGGCATCGCCGTCGCCCTGGGGGCGGCTGAGCGGCGCATGCTCCTCACCCTCGAGGGCTCGGAGTGGACCGACAGGATCGTCCTGCTCGAAGCGCCGGAGGTCTCGATCCTCCTCCGGCCCCGCGCCTACGGGACGTGGTGGGCGCTCCCCCAGCCCGCCGACGTCTCCGGAGCCGAGGCCACGCTCAGCCTCGTGCGCGGCCACCTCGCCGAGCACTCCGCTGGCCGGGTGATCGTCGAACGCCACGTGGAAGGGCAGGGCGTCGCCCTCACCGTCCGGCGTTCGGACGACGGCGGGTGGCTGCTGGGGCAGAAGGTGCCCGGCAGCGGGGAACCCACCGAGTACCCCGCGGACGACGCCGACCTGCTGGTGACCCTCCGGGGCGTGAGGGGCGACCCGTCCTAGGGCGCGATGAGCTCGGCTCCCGCCGCGGCGGATCGGCCACCATGGTCCGCACCCGCCGCGGGGGCGTGGCGCTCGCGGTCATCGCGGGAGTCCTGTTCGCCGTGTGCCCTCCGCCGGGCCAGGCTCCTGATCCCGCCCCGCCCGGTGGTTCCGCAACCGCGGACCGCGGCGGCCGGCGTCCTCCGCGGACCGAGCTACGGGTGAGATGCATCCCACAGGCGGCCCTCCCGGTGCCCCCGTAGAATGGAGGGCATGACTTCTTCGGTAGGCTTCGTCGGCTGGCGTGGCATGGTCGGTTCCGTCCTGATGGAGCGCATGCAGGATGAGGGCGACTTCGCCTCGATCGATCCCGTGTTCTTCTCGACGTCCAACGCGGGCGGCACGGCCCCCGCGTTCGCCGAGGGCGCCGGAGCCCTCCAGGACGCGTACGACCTCGACGCGCTGAAGAAGCTGCCGATCATCGTCACCGCGCAGGGCGGCGACTACACCAAGCAGGTCCACCCGCAGCTGCGCGCCGCCGGGTGGGACGGGCTCTGGATCGATGCGGCGTCGACGCTGCGCATGAACGAGGACTCGATCATCGTCCTCGACCCCGTGAACCGGAAGGTCATCGACGAGGCCCTCGCCTCCGGCGTGAAGGACTTCGTGGGCGGCAACTGCACCGTCTCCTGCATGCTGATGGGGCTCGGCGGGCTGTTCCGCAACAACCTCGTGGAATGGGGCACGTCCATGACGTACCAGGCCGCCTCCGGCGGCGGCGCGCGGCACATGCGCGAGCTCCTCACCCAGTTCGGCACGCTCAACGGCGCGGTGGCCGCGGAACTGTCCGACCCGGCGTCGGCCATCCTCGAGATCGACCGGAAGGTGCTCGCGGCCCAGCGCGGCGGCGTCGACGCGACCCAGTTCGGCGTCCCCCTCGCCGGCTCCCTCATCCCGTGGATCGATGCCGACCTCGGCAACGGCCAGTCCAAGGAGGAGTGGAAGGCCGGCGTCGAGACCAACAAGATCCTCGGAACCGGCGCGGGCGCGCCGATCGAGCCGGTGATCATGGACGGCCTCTGCGTGCGGATCGGGGCCATGCGCTCGCATTCGCAGGCCCTCACGCTGAAGCTGCGCGAGGACCTCTCGGTGGACGAGATCGAGCGGATCATCGACGCCGACAACGAGTGGGCCCACGTGGTGCCCAACGAGAAGCAGGCCTCGATGGACCAGCTCACCCCCGTCGCCGCGTCCGGCACCCTCGACATCCCCGTGGGCCGCATCCGCAAGCTCGAAATGGGGCCGGAGTACATCTCGGCGTTCACCGTGGGCGACCAGCTCCTGTGGGGTGCGGCCGAGCCCCTGCGCCGCATGCTCAAGATCGCCACCGGGACGCTCTGAGGACTCCCTCCGACGGCTGAGGTCCTGCGATACAGACGGCCCTCGACCGCATGGACGGTGCTGACCTGCACCGGTCGTGCGGTCGGGGGCCGTTCGTGTGTGCTGCGCATCAGCTGGCGAGCTCTGCAGCCCGGGCGAACCCGGCACGGACCTTCGCCGCGATCGTGCCCGGCGTACGGAGATCCGCCCAGCAGACGCGGACGACAACCCAGCCGGCCGCGGCCAGCGCGTTCTCCCGCCTCCACGCGGACCGCCTCCGCGCCACGACGTCCCGCAATCGTTCCCGGGCGCCCAAGCGGTCCTCGAGCCCACGATCGGTCCTCGGGCCACGATCGGTGCTGGGCAGCACCGATCATACGGGACAGCACCGATTGTGCCCCGGCTGAGGAATCGCGGGCCCTACCGCGCCCAGTAGGACTCGATCCGGGCTACCGCTCTGTCCAGCGCCGCCGAGGCGGCCGGGCCGAGGTCCTCGAAGAGCTCCGGCTCCACGCGCGGCCCACCGGGCCGGCCGCCCTTGGTCCACGTGCCCACCGCACGGCCGCCTACGGTGACCATCGCCTTGAACGTCCCGTTGAGTCCGGGGATCAGCCTCTGGAGGTAGGGCTCCGGGATCGCCACGGAGCGGTCCGGATAGCCGATGGCCAGCTCGTCGAAGCCGGGCACCGCGACCACCGCGCGGGCTCCGGCCCGCGAGTCCGCGAGCGCGGCGATCTCGGGCGCACAGGCGAGGACGCGCCCCTGCCAGGCCACCTGCTCGGCCCGCGCCGCCGCGGCTGCGAAGGGTCCGCGCACCGCGCCGAGCGGCTGGCCGAGCCACCAGGCGAAGTCCCGCTCGTCGACCGGCCCATGTGAGGAGATGTACCGCTCGGCGAGGTGCTCGAGGGCGTCGTCCCCTGTGAGGCCGGCGGCGGCCGGCAGCCACTCGTCCGCGAGCCGGAACTCCTGCTGCCGCCCCCGCAATGGCCCCTGCACGAGCACCAGGCGGTGGCTCAGGATCGAGATCAGGTGGATGCCGCGCTGGGCCGCAGTGGGCTGCCCGGCGGCCTCGAACGCCTCGAAGAGTTCGGCGCGGGTCAGCCCGGCCCCGCCCGAGAGCCTGCTCTCAGCGGCCTTGCGGACCACCGCGACGTCCTCCTCGCTGATCGCGAGGTCCCGGTGGCGAGCCGCGGCCGAGCGCATCACCCGCTCGTGCGCGAGCCCCACGAACATCCGCACGTCCTCGGCCGCCACGGTGAACAGCGTGCCCCGCATGGTCCACGTGCGCACGATCGCGCCGCGCGCCAGCGCAGCCGCCACGCCGGAGGCGGTGGCCGCCCGCGTCCTGAGTCCGACCGCGAGGAGACCCGACTGGAGGTCCTGGCTCTGCAGCGCTCCCATGCGGCGCACCGCGGAGACCGGGTCAGGCGCAGGCCCCACCTGGTCCCCCGCGGGGGCGACCGGAAGCAGCCCCTGCGCGGCGAGCCTGAGGCGCGCCACCGTCGTCGTGCGCAGCCCTCGCTGCCTCTCCGAAGACTCCATGCGTCCATGGTGCCCCGGGATGCGGACAGGACTCGTCCTGATCCGCCCGGGAAAGTCTGAGAGTCAGGTTCTGGGAGTCACATCAGGTGACCCGCAGAAGCTGACCCCCAGAAGCTGACCCCCAGGACGTGACCCGCAGAAGCTGACTCTCAGAAGGTGACTTTCAGACGCGCCCAGGGGGCTGGGTGTCGGGCGGGCGGTCAGCGCTCGAGGAGCAGCGCATCGCCCTGCCCGCCGCCGCCGCACAGCGCCACGGCGGCGCGTCCGGAGCCACGGCGCAGCAGCTCGTGCACGGCCGTGACGACCACGCGCGCGCCGGAGGCGCCGATCGGGTGCCCGATCGCGATCGCCCCGCCGTTGACGTTCACGCGGTCCATCGGCACGCCGAGCAGCGCCGCGGAATGCGCGGCCACGGACGCGAAGGCCTCGTTGACCTCGACGAGGTCCAGATCGTCCGCAGACCAGCCCTCGCGCCCGAGCGCCGCTGAGATGGCCTTGGCCGGCTTGTCCGGGAGCGTCGTGTCCGGTCCGGCGATCTGGCCGTGCGCGCGCACGACGGCGAGCACCTCCAACGCGCGCCGCTCGGCTTCCGCGCGGGTCGTCAGCACGAGCGCCGAGGCCCCGTCGGAGATGGGCGAGGCGTTCCCCGCGGTGACGGTCCCGTCCGGGGAGAAGGCGGGCCGCAGCTTCGCCAGGGTCTCGGGGGTCGAGTCGGGCCGGATGCCCTCGTCCTCGGCGACCTCGAGCACGGCGCCCTTGCGCTGCGGGACCTTGACGGGGACGATCTCGGCCGCCCAGACCCCGGCGGCGGCCGCGGCGCCGGCGCGCACGTGGGAGGCCGCAGCGACGGCGTCCGCCTCCTCCCGCGTGAGCCCGAGTTCCGCGTTGGCGCGGTCGGTGGCGAGCCCCATGGCCTCGTGGTCGAACGCGTCCGTGAGGCCGTCGTGGGCGGTGGCGTCGAGGAGCTCCATCGGGCCGTAGGCGGTCCCGGCGCGCGTCCCGGCCAGCAGGCGCGGCGCCTGGCTCATGGACTCCTGGCCGCCGGCCACGACGATGCGCGCGTCGCCGAGGCGCAGCATGCGCGCGGCCTCGATGACGGCGGACAGGCCGGAGAGGCACACCTTGTTGACGGTGGCCGCGGGCGCGGTGAGCGGGATCCCGGCCGCGGCCGCGGACTGCCGGGCGGGGTTCTGGCCCGCACCGGCCTGCAGGACCTGGCCCATCACCACGGCATCGACGTCGCCGGCCGCAACCCCGGCGCGCCCCAGGGCCCCGGCGATGGCGGCCGCGCCGAGCTCCACCGCGGACAGCGAGGAGAGCCGGCCGAGCAGCTTGCCCTGCGGGGTGCGGGCCGCGCCGACGATCACCACGTCCTCGGGGGCGCCCGGCGCAGGGACATGACCCCTCACCGTTGAGGGGTCATGTCCCTGCGTTGAGGGGTCATGTCCCTGCGCGGCGGCGCCTGCATTCTGGGTCTCGGGGGTGCTCATCGTGCTCCTTCCGCGGCCGCCAGGGCGCGCAGTTCGTGCTTGAGGGTCTTGCCCGTGGAGGTCTTGGGCAGCTGGTCGGTGAAGTGGATCTCGCGCGGGACCTTGAACCCGGCGAGGACCCCCCGGACGTGCCCGGACAGGGCGTCCGCGGTGAGCTGCGACGTGCCCGCGCGGACCACGAACGCCACGGGGCGCTCGCCCCACCGGGGATCCGGCATGCCGATCACGGCGACGTCGAGCACCTCGGGGTGCGAGACGATGGCCTGCTCGACCTCGATCGTCGAGATGTTCTCGCCGCCGGAGATGACGATGTCCTTCGCCCGGTCCTTGAGCTGGATGTAGCCGTCGGGGTGCATGACACCGAGGTCGCCGGTGTGGAACCAGCCGCCGGCGAACGCGCGCTCGGTCGCCTCGGGGTCCTTGTAGTAGCCGAGCATGACGTTGTTGCCGCGCAGCACGATCTCGCCGAGGGTCTCGCCGTCGGCGGGGACATCCCGGAGCCCGCCGGCCGTGCCGACCTCCACGACCCGGGCCGTCTCGGCCTGGACCATCCCCACGCCCTGGCGGGACAGCTTCGCGGCGCGCTCGTCCGCGGGGAGGCCGTCCCACGCCTCCTGGTACTCGCAGATCGTGTAGGGCCCGTAGACCTCGGTGAGCCCGTACACGTGCACCACCTGCACGCCCAGATCCGAGAGCCGGCGGATGATCGTGGGCGAGGGCGGCGCCCCCGCCGTCGTGATCCGCAGCGGGCCGGCGCCGCGGGCCGCGAGCGCGTGCGCCTGCTCGGCGTCGGCGATGATCGAGCACACGGTGGGCGCCCCGCACAGGTGGGTCATGCCGTCGTCGAGCGCGGCCCAGACGGGCTCTGGCCGGACCGCCCGCAGGCACACGTGGGTCCCGGCCGCGGCGGTGACGGCCCACGGCGTGCACCAGCCGTTGCAGTGGAACATCGGCAGGGTCCACAGGTACCGCGTGTCCCCGTCGAAGCCCTGGTGGTGGGCCTCGCCCAGGGCGTTGAGGTAGGCGCCCCGGTGGGAGTACAGCACTCCCTTGGGCCTGCCCGTGGTGCCCGAGGTGTAGTTGAGGGTGATCGGCGCCTGCTCGTCGTCGACGCCCCACGGCAGGTCCGGCCCGTCCGGGGCGCCCGCGAGGAAGTCCGCGTACAGCTCGCGCACGACGCCGGCCGCCTCCTCGCGGGGGCCCGTCGCCGGGGCGCCGGCCTCGCTGTCGGGGACGACGACGACCGGCACCCGGGCGGCCGGTCCGCCCAGGTCCGCGACCCCGTCGACCGTCGCGAGCAGTTCCGCGTCCGCGAAGAGGAGGGCGGCCTCGGAGTGCTCGAGGATGTACTTGACCTCGTGGGCCGCGAGGCGCGTGTTGAGGGCCACGAGCACCCCTCCGGCCAGCGGCACGGCGAAGTGCGCGATGAGCAGCTCGGGGACGTTCGGGGCAATGAACGCGACGCGGTCGCCAGGCTGGATCCGGGCCGCGAGGGCCTTGGCGAGGCGCTGGGCCTCGGCGCCGAACTCGGCGTAGGTGTAGCGGCGGGGCCCGTGCTCGATCGCGGTCCTGCCGGGGAAGACTGCTGCGGAGCGCTCGAGGAACCGCAGGGGGCTCAGCGCCGAGTAGTTGGCCTGCATCGGGTGTCCTCCGCCGCTCAGGCGAACGCGCCCACGCCGGTCACGTCGCGCCCGATCAGGAGGGCCTGGACGCTCTCGGTGCCCTCGTAGGTGTGGATCGACTCGATGTCCATCATATGGCGCACCACGTGGTTCTCGAGGAGGATGCCGTTGCCGCCGAGGAGGTCGCGGGCTGTCGATGCGATGAAGCGGGCCTTGCGGGTGTTGTGGTACTTGGCCATGGACGCCTGCGTGGGCCGCATCCGGCCCTCGGCGTCGAGGCGTGCGAGGTGGACGCAGTGCAGCTGCATGCTCGTCAGCTCGGCGAGCATCTGGGAGAGGCGGTCCTGGACGAGCTGGAACTTCGCGAGCGGCTTGCCGAACTGGACGCGCTGCCCGGCGTAGGTCACGGCGGCCTCGTAGGCGGCCGTCGCGTGCCCCAGCGCGGACCAGGCCACGCCGAGACGGGTCGCCACGAGCACCTTGGAGGTGTCCTTGAACGTCTTGGCCCCCGGGAGGACGTTCTCGGCCGGGATGCGCGCACCCTGCAGGCGGATGCGGGCCTGGTGGATCGCGCGGAGCGAGCCCTTGCCCTCGATCACCTCGGCCTCGTAGCCGGGAGTGTCCTGCGGGACGAGGAAGCCGCGCACGCTGCCCTCCTCGTCGCGGGCCCACACCACCGTGATGCCGCCGGAGGCGCCGTTGCCGATCCACTTCTTCTCGCCGTCGAGGACCCACTCGTCCCCGTCGCGGCGTGCGGTGGTCTCGAGCGAGACCGAGTCCGAGCCGTGGTCCGGCTCCGTGAGGGCGAACGAGCCGAGCTCCTCTCCCCGGGCGAGCGGCCCGAGCCAGCGCTCCTTCTGCTCCTCGGAGCCGTGGAAGGCGATGGAGCGGAGGGCGAGGCCGCCCTGCACGGCCACGACGGTGCCGAGGGAGCCGTCGCAGCGGGAGATCTCCATGTTCACGAGGCCCGCGGCGAGGGGGCTCATGGGCTCGAGGCCGGGGACCCCGATCCCGTCGGCGAGGAGGTTCAGCTCCCCCATCCGCTTGACGAGGTGCAGCGGGTACTCGGCGCGGTCCCAGTACTCGTTCATCCGGGGCAGGGCCTCGTCGCTGAACGCGCGGGCGCGGTCCCAGTGGGCGCGGTCCTCGGCGGGCAGGTCCTCGAACGCCGCGTAGTAGTCGGTGTCGAGGGCGGCGGAGACGTCGTAGTCGGGCATGGGGATCCTTCGAGGGAGTGAGGGTTCAGGACTGGGCTGCGAGGAGCGGGGTGAGGCCGCCGGCCGGGTAGTTGGCGCCGAGCACCATGCACCGGTCGAGGTCTTCGGCCGAGGCGACGATGCCCTCGGCGAGCATGATGCCGACCTCCTCGGCGAGGGCTGCGCGCACACGCTCGAGGACGCGCGCCTGGTCCACGCGCTCCCCCGTGCCGGTGCCGGCCCGCGCCGGAAGGAGGGCGGCCGCCTCCGGTGCGAGCCCGCCGTCGTCCGCGAGCAGGCGTCGCACGCCGGCCTCGGCCGCGGCGGCGAGCCACGGCGAGAGCGGGAACCGGTCCGGGTAGGCGCGGTGCATGGTGGCACAGATGTGCTGCTGGACGGCCGTGCCGATGTAGTCGATCAGCGTGAGCGGGGTCATCGGCAGGCCCCAGAGGGCGAGGGCGAGGTCGACGGCGAGCGGGTCGCCTCCCGCGGCGGCCGCCGCCTCGGCCTCGGCCAGGACCTCCCCGAAGAGCCGGGTGAGGAGGCGGTTGACGACGAAGCCCGGGGCGTCCGCGACCGGGACGGCGGTCTTGCCGAGGGCGGCCGCGAGGCGCGCGGCGTCGGCCATCGCGGCATCGGAGGCGACCGGGGTGCGGACGAGCTCGAGGAGGGGCAGGACCGCGACGGGGTTGAAGAAGTGGAAGCCGATGACGCGCTCGGGATGCTCGAGGCCCTCGGCCATCGCCTCGACCGAGAGCGAGGAGGTGTTGGTGAGCAGGAGCGAGTCCGGGGCGAGGGCGGACTCGGCGGCGGAGAACACGGCGCGCTTGACGTCGAGTTCCTCGAACACGGCCTCGATGACCGCATCGCAGCCGGCGAAGTCTGCGGGGTCGGTGGTGCCGGTGATGAGGGCGGCGATCTCGGCGGCCTCTCCGGCTGCGAGGCGTCCCCTGGCCTCGGCGCGGTCGAGGCGGGCGCGGATGCCGGCCCGGGCGGCCTCGACGCGGTCGGCGGACAGGTCGCTCATGGTCACGGGCACGCGCAGCTGCTGCGCGAACAGCGTGGCGAGCTGGCTCGCCATGAGGCCCGCCCCGATCACGCCGATCGAGCGCACCGGGCGGGGGACGGGGGATGCTGCGGGGCGAGCGGATCCTGCGGGGGCTGCGGAGGCGGCGGCGGTGTGGGACACACCACCATGAAACCGTGAAACTCAGTGTCAGGTCAACTGAAACCGAGTGTCAGGCGTTCGGGGGTCCCCCGAGGGCCTCGCGGATCCTCCGGGCGACGTCCGCGGGCGGCGCCGAGCGCGGGAAGACGGCGACCACGACGTCGTCCGGGGCGCCGGCGGACGGAGGGCCGGCGGACGGGCCGGCGGCGGGCGCGGGGCCCGCGTCGCCCGCCCGGGTCTCGGCCGGGGCGACGCCGTAGAGGCGGCGCACGGCGTCCAGCTCGGTCCGCAGGCGCGCGGCGTCGAATCCGGGCTCGCCGCGCATGAGCTGGCGCAGGCAGTAGTTGTGGGTGGCGATGACGGTCGAGGCGAAGCGGACCGCGTCGAGGGGCGCGATGCCCGGGACGGCACCGCGGAGGTAGCGCTGGAAGAGCCGCTCGTAGCGGAACGTGGTCACGAGCTCCTTGTCGCGCAGGCCCGGCTCGCGGTTGACCACCCGGTAGCGCAGCTGTGCCAGATCGCCGAGCGCCGCGAAGTGCTCGAACACGAGCCCCGCGGCGCGGCACACGGCCTCCCAGGGGTCGCGGTGGGGCCCGGCGAGGAAGGCCTCGGCCTGCTCGAGGAGCGTGTCGTGGTCGGCGAAGACCACGTCCTCCTTGGAGCGGAACTGGCGGAAGAACGTGCTCCGGGACAGGCCCGCGGCGGCGGCGATCTGGTCCGCGCTCGTGGCCTCGTAGCCGTGCTCGGCGTAGAGCCGCACGGCGGCCGCCGCGACGTCGAGGCGCCGGCCGGCTGCATCGCTCACAGCTCGAGCCCGATGAGGAGGGGCTCGTTGTGCAGCTCGATCCCGAAGCGGGCCCGGACCCCGTCGCGCACCTCGCGGGCGAGGGCCAGGAGGTCCTTGGCGGTCGCGTCCCCACGGTTGGTCAGGGCGAGTGTGTGCTTTGTCGACAGCGAGGCCCGGCCGCCGGTGACGCTGTCCGCGTCCAGGCCGTAGCCCTTGGGGAAGCCCGCGTGCTCGATGAGCCAGGCCGCGGACGTCTTCACGAGTCCCGCGCCGGCCGGGTACCGCGGGGCGCCCTCGGGCAGGGACGCGGCCTCCGCCTCGGCGAGCACGGGGTTGGTGAAGAAGGAGCCGGTCGAATAGGTGTCGCGGTCCGCCGGGTCCAGGACCATGCCCTTGGAGCCGCGCAGGCGCAGGACCTCGCGCCGGACGTCCGTCGCGTAGGCGCGCTGTCCCGGCTCGACGCCGAGGGCCCGGGCGAGCTCGGCGTACCGCACGGGTGCCCCCATGCGTCCGAGTGCCAGCTGGAACTCGACCGTGAGGACCACGTACCGGGGCGAGCCATTGGCGGTGGTCCGCTTGAGGACCGAGTCGCGGTAGCCGAAGGCCAGCTCCGACGGGACGAAGGTCTTCACGGCGCTCGCCTCGCGGTCCCACGTGCGCACCTGCCAGACGGTCTGCGAGACGTCCTGCCCGTACGCCCCCACGTTCTGCACGGGAGTGGCGCCGGTGGAGCCCGGGATGCCGGAGAGTGCCTCGATCCCGCTCCACGCTTGGTGCACCGCGTGGTCCACGAGCGCGTCCCACGAGTGCCCCGCCTGGACCCTGACGGACACTCCCCCGCACGTGTCCGCGGAGTTGACCTCGAGGCCCTCGGAGGCGATCTTCAGCACGGTCCCGGGGTAGCCGTCGTCGGAGACGAGGAGGTTCGAGCCGCCGGCGATGATGAGCAGGGGCTCCCCCGCGGAGTCGGCCGTGCGCACGGCGTCGATGATCTCGGCCTCGCTGTGGGCTTCCTCGAAGCGCGCGGCCGGGCCGCCCACGGCAGAGGTGGTCAGGGAGGACAGGAGGGTCTGGCTCACCCGTCCAGCTTAGTCACACGGCCGGCACGGGCCGGCGGGCCGCCTGCCCGGCGAGCACCACGCTGACCACCACGAAGAGCAGGACGGTCAGCAGCGAGTAGCGCACTCCGGTGAACTCGGCCACGAAGCCCAGCAGCGGCGGCCCGCACAGGAACGCGCCGTAGCCGATCGTGGAGACCACCGAGACGCGGGCGGCGGCATGGAGCGGATCGTCCGCGGCGGCGGACATCCCGACCGGGAAGCCGAGCGAGGCCCCGAGCCCCCAGACCACGAGCCCGGCGAACGCGAGCCACAGCGCGGGCGCGAGCACGAACACGGCGAGCCCGAGCAGCGCGAGCACCCCGCAGGCCCGCAGCGCGGTCACGCGGCCATGCCGGTTGAGCACCGGCGTGCCGAGGAACCGGCCCGCGGCCATCGCGCACACGAACACGCTGTAGCCCACCGCGCCCACGGCCTGGGAGACTCCGTAGCCGTCCGCGAGCGCGAGCGCGACCCAGTCGCCCGCCGCGCCCTCGGCCAGCGCGAGCCCGAGGACCATCACGCCCAGCAGGACGGTGCGGCGGTCACGCCAGGCCGCCGCGACCTGCGCCCGGCCGCCCGGGCCCTCGGAGACGGTTCCGGTGGGGGCGGCACCCTCGGCCTCGCCGCGGGGGGGCGAGCACGGACGACGGCGGGTGCTCCCCGGCGGCGGGGACGGCGCCGTCGTGCGCGGTGCCGGCAGCGCGGTCGGCGCGCAGGAAGGTCCCGGCGACCGCGACGGCCCCGGCGACCACAATCCCGGCGGCGCCAAGATGCCACGCGAGGGGCACGGCGGCGGCCGCGGCCCAGGTGCCGACCACCGCGCCGAGGACCGTGCCGAGGCTGAAGGCGCCGTGCAGCCTGGGCATGATGAACCGGCGCAGGGCGCGCTCCACGGCGGCTCCCTCGACGTTGGACGCGGTGTTCCAGCTCGCGGTCCCGAGGCCGATCACCGCGAACCCCACGGCCGCGGCCACCGGCGAGCGGGCCACCGACGCCCCGAGGCCGAGCGCCAGGAGGCCGGCGCCCACCAGGATCGAGCCGGCCTGGATGGTGCGGGCCGAGCCGAGCCGGATGACCACGAGCCCCGACGCCGAGACCGAGGCGAAGGAGGCCAGGGTCATGCACAGCAGGAGCAGGCCGACGCCGCCCGGGCTCAGGCCGAGGTCGCTGCGCAGCGCGGGGACCCGGGAGACCCAGCTCGAGAAGGCGACGCCGCTCGCGCCGTAGGCGACGATGACCGCGAGGTGCCAGCGCCGGACCTCGGCGGGCACGGGCGCCGCTGGCGTCCGCGGCGCTGACAGCCAGGCCATGGCCCGCTAGGCCAGCCGGACGAGCGCCTGCGCCTTGGTCAGCACCCGCTGGCCTGCGCTGGTGACGGCGAGGTCGATCCGCGCCGTGCGCGCCTCGGGGTCCAGGGCCCCGACGGTTCCGACGACCTCGAGGACCGCGCCGGGCTCCTCAGTACCGGTCGTGTCCTGGACGGGGACGGGCTTGGTGAAGCGCGTCTGGTAGTCCAGCACGGCGCCCGGGTCCCCGGCCCAGTCCACGACGAGCTGGACGGCGGCGCCCATCGTGAACATGCCGTGCGCGATCACGCCCGGCAGCTCGACGGCGACGGCGAAGTCGTTGTTCCAGTGGATCGGGTTGAAGTCCCCCGAGGCCCCGGCGTACCGGACGAGGTCCGCGCGGGTCACGGCGACCTCGCGGCGGCCGATCTCGAGGCCCTTCTCGAGCTGGTCGAACACGGGCATCACGGCGCTGGCGGGCTGGACGCTGTCCTCGGTGCTCACTGGCCCTCTCCCCTCACGAGAATCGACGAGACGGTCGTGGCGACGCTCTCGCCCTCGGCGTCCCCGGAGCCCAGCGCGCGGATCTCGGCGCGGGTGGTGATCATGGCCCCGCCGCCCATGGCGCGCACGGTGTCGACGTGGAGCTCGGCCGTGAGCCGGTCCCCGGCGACGATCGGGCGGTGGTGCGTGAAGCGCTGCTCGGCGTGGACCACGCGGGAGAAGTCGATGCCCGACTCGGGGTCCGCAATGAGCTGCGCGTCGGCACGCTGGGCCACGATGATCGCGAACGTGGGCGGGGCCACGAGGTCGGCGTGGCCGAGGGCGCGCGCGGCGTCGACCTCGTAGTGGGCGGGGTGCCCCGCCTTGACGGCGCGGGCGAACTCGCGGATCTTCTCGCGGGCCACGTCGTACACCTCGGCGGGCGGGTAGACGCGACCGGCGAGGTCGGGGTTGATGGCCATGGGGAAAGCCTAGCCGCTGGCACTGACATCCCTCGTGGATGCCGATATGATGGATTCATCAAGCCATCATCTGGAGGCAGCATGTTCAGCGACCGCGAGGCGCCGCTCTACGAGATCAAGGCGAACCTGTTCAAGGGCCTCGCCCACCCCGCCCGGATCCGCATCCTCGAGATCCTCGCGGCCTCGCCCGGCCAGTCCTGCCCGGTGAGCGAGCTGCTCGAGGGCACGGGGCTCGAGGCCTCCCACCTCTCGCAGCATCTGGCGACGCTGCGCCGCCACCGCGTCGTGACGAGTGTCCGCACGGCCAATTCGGTGACGTACTCGCTCGCGCACCCCACGGTCGCCGAGCTCCTCGCGATCGCCCGCACCTTCCTCCTCGACACGCTCTCCGAGACCCGCGAGCAGCTCGAGGCCGCCTCGGCCCTGCCCGCGGTCGCCGCGCACCACGGCGCGGCCCGATGAACGCCGCCGGATCCCGGCCCGCGGGGCGGGGCCTGGAGCCCGGAAGTCTCGGCGCGCTCCGGGCCCTCCTCCCCCAGGCCTCCGACTACGCGGGAACGCGCCGCACCTGGCGCGGCGACCTCGTCGCCGGCCTCACGGTCGGCATCGTGGCCCTCCCCCTCGCGCTCGCGTTCGGGGTGAGCTCGGGGGTCGGCGCCGAGGCCGGGCTGGTGACGGCGATCGTGGCGGGCCTCGTGGCCGCGGTCTTCGGCGGCTCGCACGTGCAGGTCTCCGGGCCCACCGGCGCCATGGTCGTGGTCCTCGCGCCGATCGTGGCCTCGCACGGGGCGGGCGCGGTCGCACTGCTCTCCGTCCTGGCCGGGGCCGTCCTTGTGGCCCTGGGAGCCTCGCGGCTCGGGCGGGCGGTCGCCTACATCCCGTGGCCGGTCGTGGAGGGCTTCACGCTCGGGATCGGCGTGATCATCTTCCTCCAGCAGGTTCCCCTCGCCGTCTCCGCGCACGTCGCCCCCGGCCAGAACACGGCGGTCGCGGCGGCGGCGGCCGTCGCCGCCGCGCCGTGGCCCCGGGCGGCGGCGAGCGTCTGCGTGGTCGTGCTCGTTGCCGCGGTGACCCTCCTGGTGCCGCGGATCCACCGGGCGCTGCCGGCCAGCCTCATCGCGGTCGTCGTGGCGTCCCTGGGGGCCGGGCTGCTGGGCCTCGACGTCGAGCGCATCGGTGCGCTGCCGGCCTCGCTCCCGGCGCCGGCCCTGCCAGCCCTCGGGCTCTCGGACCTGCCCTCGCTGGCCGGCCCGGCGCTGGCGGTCGCAGCGCTGGCCGCGATCGAGTCGCTCCTCTCGGCGCGGGTCGCCTCCGGGCTCTCCGGGCCCGACGGGCGGACCACCGGACCGTACAACCCGGACCGCGAGCTCGTGGGCCAGGGGCTGGCCTCGCTCGCTGCGGGGCTCTTCGGCGGCCTGCCCGCCACCGGGGCGATCGCGCGGACGGCAGTGAACGTCCGCTCCGGCGGCCGCTCCCGGATCGCGGCGATCGTCCACGCCCTGGTGCTGCTCGGCGTCGTCTATCTGGCGGCGCCGCTCGTCGCCCAGATCCCGCTCGCGGCCCTCGCCGGCGTCCTCATGGTCACGGCCGGGCGCATGGTCTCTGTGCGGACCGCCCGCCGGATCCTCGGCTCGACGCGGCAGGACGCCGTCGCGTTCGTGCTCACCGCCGTCATCACCGTCGCCTTCGACCTGATCGTCGCGATCCAGATCGGGCTCGTCGCCGCGGCCCTGCTCACGCTGCGCCAGTTCGCGAAGCTCGGGAGCGTCCGGCGCGAGCCGATCCCCGGGCCGGCGCACGACGGCGACGAGCACATCGCTGTCTTCCGCCTCGACGGCCTCATGTTCTTCGGCGCGGCGGAGCGGGTGCTCGAGGAGGTCACCCGCGCCTCATCGGCCGACGGCATCGAGGTCGTCGTCCTGCGCCTGTCCCAGCTGCGCTACCTCGACGCGACAGGGGCCCAGACCCTCGTCGAGGCGATCCGCACGCTCGAGGCCCGCGGCGTGACCGTGCTCCTCAAGGGGGTCCAGGACCAGCATCTCGACCTGGTGCGCCGGGTCGGGGTGATCGCGGAGCTGCGCCACCACCGGCACCTGTTCGACTCGCTGGGCGACGCCGTCGAGCACGCCCGGAGCCACGTGCGGCGGGCCCGGCTGGCCGGCGCTACTTCCTGAGCCGCCGCTTCGTCTCGCGGACCCGGATCCCGAGCCCGACCATGTGGATGACGAGTCCGACGCCGATGACCGCGATCGAGGGGTACAGGAGCCACGTGACGTGGCCGAGGTTCGCGACGATGCTCAGCACGATCCCGATCCCCAGGAAGGCCATGCCCGAGAACACGACCTTCTTGTAGAGCGGCGAGGCGGTCTCCCAGTAGTCGTTCGGCACGGCGTCCAGTCTAGGCGCGCGGTGGCCCGCGGCAGAAAAGCCCGCGGTGGAACGCAGCGGCCGGGCGGGCGGCCGGTTCAGAAGAGCGGGGCCTGGCGGGCCGGGAGGGTGCTCTCGAACGGCCCTAGCTCGATCCTCCTGCCCCGCAGCCGGCCGAGGTGGGCGACGAAGGCCTCGGCCTCAGGTCCCGCCGCGCCGAGGGCGAACGGGCCGAGGACCGAGGCGAGGGCGAGGGCGTGCTCCCCCACGCCGGGGTCGGCGGGATAGGCGCTCCTCGGCGCCGCGGACAGCAGCCCCCTCGCAGCGGCCGGCGGCTGCCAGTTCTCGCGCACGACGTCGAACCCTCCGATGCCTCCCACCTCTCCGAGCAGCCGGGTCACCTCGGCGGCCCGGGCGTCGAGGAGCCGGGCGAGGCGAGGTTCGGGGAGCGCGCGGGCGAAGGCGGCCAGCTTGGCCGCGGAGCTGATCGCCTGGCTGATGCCGAGGCCGGCGGTCACTGCGTCCTCGAGGACCCGGACCACGCGGCCGTCGGCCGCTGCGGCGACGTACACGGCCGCGGCCGCGCCCTGCTCTGCGAGCCGGTTCCAGCGGCGGGCCGAGCTCGCGGTGCCGACCTTGAGCTGCCCCGCGGCGCTCACGGCGAGGTAGAGCCAGTGCGGCTGCATGAGGTAGTCCCGCAGCCCCTCGGGGACCTTCCCGCTGCGGTGGAAGGCATGGATCAGGCGGGTGTCGTCGCGCTGCTCGCAGGCAGGGCACGCGGCCCCGTGGGCTGCTAGCGCCCGGTCCGGGCACGGGACGCGGGTGCGTGCGCTGGCGGAGTGCACCGTGGTGAAGCCGAGGCAGTGGACGCGCGCGTCCAGCACCCGCCAGCCTAGGCGCAGCCCGGACGTGAGGGGGATGCCGCGCAGCGCCCCGTCCGCGCCCGCCACGCTGAGCGACGGGGCCCCGCCCCGCTCGGCGGGGCCGTCCCAGGTGATGCCGTGGACGAGCCAGGGCCCGCCTTCCATCGCGGCGGCCTGGGCGCCTAGACCGCCGGCTGGACGCCGAACGCCGTGGCGAGCTTCATGATCTTCTCGGCGCGGCCCAGGCGCGGGAGGTCGGAGCCGTCGCGGATCACGCGGCCGTTGGCCTCGAAGTCGTGCATGAAGTCGGTGGCCCACGCGACGTCGGTCGGGGTCGGGGAGATGACCTCGTTGATCACGGTGGTCTGGTCGATGGCGAGGCACAGCTTCCCGGTCATGCCCATCATCACCGTGATGGCGCTCTGCTCGCGCAGGATCGGGTGGTTCGTGCCGACCGTGGGTCCGTCGATCGGGCCCGGGAGATTGCCCACGCGGGAGGCGACCACGAGCTTCGCGCGCGGGTAGGCCATGGCCTCGGGCGTCGCGGCCATGCCGGTGTCGCGGCGGAAGTCGCCCGATCCGAAGGCAAGGCGGAAGGCACCCTGGGCCTTGGCGATGCGGTTGGCCTCCTCGATGCCCACCGCCGATTCCACGAGCGGGATGACCGGGGTCTTCCCGTCCATGCGGTGGAAGCTCTCGGTCACCTGGTCGGCAGACTCGGTCTTCGCGAGCATGACGCCGAGCAGGCCGGGGGTCCCGCGCAGCCCGGCGAGGTCATCGGCCCAGAACGGGCTCGTGGCGTCGTTGACGCGCACCCAGGCGCGGCCGCCGGCGGTCAGCCAGCGCGAGACGTTCTCGCGGGCCTCGTCCTTGTGCGACGGGTCCACGGCGTCCTCGATGTCGAGGATGATGGCGTCCGCCCGGGATCCTGCCGACTCGTCGAACAGCTCCGTGCGCATCGCGTTGACGAGCAGCCAGGAGCGGGCGATCTCCGGGCTGATGTCGCGCGCGGGGCGGGCGGGGCGGTAGGCGTCCACGGGGCGCGTCGAATCGGCGGAAGCAGGTGAGGTCATGGGTCCACCGTAGCGCCGCGGAGGCCCCGCTGGCACATCGGAGGGCCCACCTCAGGGGCAGGGCCGGACCGGCTCAGAAGACGCCCAGCTGGTAGCCCGCCGTCCAGCCGCCGCAGGCCTCCCACCAGCGGATTCCCGCCGGGAGGCGGGGCACGCAGGAGGGGACGGAATCGGCGCGACGGCGATCGGGCGCCTTGGGCCGCCTCTCGGCGGGACGGGACGCCTCGTGGGGGGTTGGGCTGGCGACAGTCTCCTGCTCGGCCATGGGACTCTCCTGACTGACGAACGGTCGAAGAATCGGGCTCCCCAGCCAACCTCGATGCATCAAGTGCACGCCTGCTGCGGCAATATGTCAAGCGACTTTACTAATGGCACGGCGAGGCTCGGCGTGGCCTCCGGACCACAGCGGGCGCCTGCCGCTACTGGGCGAGGTACACGCGCCGGCCGCTGAGCCGGTCGGGGCGCACGCGGACGAAGGTGTCCCGCACTCCCCCAGCCCACGGCTCGTCCACCATCTGTCCGAAGAGGGCCGTGAGCTCGCCCGCGTCCTCGACGATTTCGGCCCGGCCGCTCGCGAGCACCGACCATCCGGCCTGGACGGCCGGCTGCATCGCGTCCACCTGCAGGGCGGCGCCGTCCTGGGGCAGGCTGTGGGCCACGCTCCCGTCCGGCGAGGTGCGGAAGTGGATGGCGCCGCCGTAGACGAGGTACCCGACGGGGTAGACGGCAACCCGGCCCTCATGGACGAACGCGAACCGGCCCACGCCTGAGGCGCCGAGCAGTGACCAGCACTGCTCGGCGTCCAGCTCGTAGTCCTCGTGGCGGGCTCCCGGCCCGTACTGGAAGTCCGCGTTGACGTCGGCCATGGCCCCTCCCCGTCGGTGGTCTTCCCCTAGGCTCCCATGGAGCGCGCAGGCGCGGAAGGGCCCTTCGCCCCCTGCTGCCTCAGGCCCGCGTGCGCACCCAGGCCGTCGCGTCGCCGGGCAGCTTGCCGCCTTCGACCTCCACGCTCGAGAGCAGGAGCTCACCGTCCGGCAGTTCCGTCGGGGCCGCGCCGAAATTCGTCACGACGTGCCAGGCGCCCCCGTCGGGAGCGGTGCGCGCGAAGTGCAGCACGTCTTCCTCCGCGGCGTCCGCCCACTCGAGGCGCTCCTCGCCGGCGAGCTCGCGGCGCAGCGCCAGCGCGCGGCGGTAGAAGGCCAGGGTCGAGCCCGCATCCTCCTCCTCGACACTCACCGCGTAGTCCCTGAACCATGCCGGCTGCGGCAGGTGCGAGCCGTTGGCCCCGAAGCCGAACGAGGTGCCGGTGGGCTCCCACGGGAGCGGGACGCGGCAGCCGTCGCGGCCGATCTCCACGCCGCGGTTGCGGAAGTACGTGGGGTCCTGCCGGTCCTTCTCCGGAATGCGGCCCACCTCCTGCAGGCCGAGCTCCTCCCCCTGGTAGAGGTAGGCGGACCCCGGCAGGGCGAGCATGAGCAGCGTCGCGGCCTTGGCCCGGCGCAGCCCGAGCGCGGCGTCGACCTCGGCCGGATCGCCGCCGTCGAGGAGCCAGTCCTTGCCGTCGGCGCCGGCGCCGCCGCGGCCGGTGCCCTTGGGCAGGCCGTAGCGGGTCGCGTGCCGCACCACGTCGTGGTTCGAGAACACCCACGTCGAGGAGGCGCCGGTGGCGGCGGCCTCGGCGAGGTTCTTGGTGATGACCTCGCGGAACTGGGCCGCGTCGAATTCGGCCTGGAGGAGGTCGAAGTTGAAGGCCTGTCCGAGACCCTCGGGCGAGGCGTACCGGGCGCGGCGGTCGGCATGGACCCAGGCCTCGGCGACGGCGGCGCGCGGGGGGTTGTACTCGTTGAACACCTTGCGCCATTCGGCGTAGATCGAGTGGACCTCGTCGCGGTCCCACAGCGGGTGCTCCCCGAGGGCGAAGAGGTCGGCGCGGTGGATCGTGGCGAGGTCGTCGTGCGCGCCGTCCATGTCCTTCTTCAGGCCGTGCGCCACGTCCACGCGGAAGCCGTCGACGCCGCGGTCGGACCAGAAGCGAAGGGTCGTCAGGAAGTCCTCGTGCACCTCGGGGTTGTCCCAGTTGAGGTCCGGCTGCTCCTTGGCGAACAGGTGGAAGTACCACTGGCCCGGGGTGCCGTCCGGCTCGGTGACGCGCTCCCACGCCCCTCCGCCGAAGATCGACGTCCACTCGTTCGGAGGCAGCTCGCCGTGCTCGCCCCGGCCGTCCCGGAAGATGTAGCGGTTGCGCGCCGGGGAACCCGGCTCCGCGGCCAGCGCCTCCTGGAACCACGCATGGCGGTCCGAGGTGTGGTTGGGGACGATGTCCGCGATCACCTTGATGCCGGCGCCGTGCAGCGCGGAGACCATCTCGTCGAAGTCCTCGAGGGTGCCGAGGCGGGGGTCCACGTTGCGGTAGTCGTCCACGTCGTAGCCGCCGTCGGCGAGCGCCGAGGGGTAGAACGGGCTGAGCCAGACGGCGTCGATCCCGAGCTTCGCGAGATAGGGCACGCGCGAGGTGATGCCCGGGATGTCCCCGAGGCCGTCCGCGTTGGAGTCGGCGAAGCTGCGGGGGTAGATCTGGTAGACGGCGGCCTGGCGCCACCAGTCGGCGGACGGGTTCGTGCGGTCGGGCTCGTGGGCGGTGGTGGGCACCGGTCCTCCTGTTCCGTGGGTCTGCCGCGGGTGCGCATGACGTCCCCGCGCTTTATATTTAGAATCTAAATCAATGCCGGAGTCCATTATTCGGTCGGCGCGAGGGGGAGGTCAAGCGAATGAGGAGAGGACCTGCGGCGGGGCCGCATGTGGTGCGGCTCGCCAACGCCGAGACGGTCCTGCGGACGCTCCGGGAAGCCCCCGACGCGGGGCTCACCGCCACCGAGCTCGTGGAGGCCACCGGCCTGAGCCGCGCGACCGCGATCGCGGTCGGCGACGACCTCGTGCGCCGGGGCTGGGCGGTCGGGCTGGACCCCGAACGGGCCGAGGCCGGTCGCGGGCGGCCGCCGCGCACCTTCGCCTTCCGCGCCGACGCCGGGGTGGTCCTCGGCCTCGACATGGGCGCCGGCAAGACGACCGCCCTCGTGGCGGACCTCCGCGGACGTCCGCTCGGCTCGGCCACCGGCACCTTCCCCGGGGCCGGCGCCGCCGGGCGCGTCGACACGGTGAGCGCGACGGCCCTCGCGGCCCTCGCGGCGGCCGGCACGAGGCCCGAGCGCGTGCTCGCGGTGGCGGCCGGCGTGGCCGCGCCCGTGGACCGGGACGGACGCATCGCGACCCCGCGGGACTTCTGGGAGCAGTTCGACGTGGGCCTCGCCGAGGGCCTGCGGGCGCGCCACGGGTGGCCCGTGATCATCGAGAACGACGCCAACCTCGCTGCCCTCGCCGAGCAGTGGCGCGGAGCGGCGCGCGGGGTGGACGACGTCGCCGTCGTGCTCGCCGGCGAGCGCCTCGGCGCGGGGCTGCTCGAATCGGGACGGCTCCTGCGCGGCCGCCACGGCGGCGCGGGCGAACTGTCCTTCCTGCGCCTCGTGGAAGGCGCCGCGGGCCCCCACGGCATCGGCCAGCTCGCGCGCGCCTGGGGCGCCGAGGCGGCGGCCGAAGGCGGGCTCGCGGGCCTCGCGCCGAACCAGGTCACCGCGGAGGCGGTCTTCCGGGCCGCACACGACGGCGATCCCGGCGCCCTGCGCGTGCTCGCGCGCCTCGCGGAGCACATGAGCCGCGTCGTCGCCGTCCTGGGCACGCTCCTCAACCCGGAGCTCGTGGTCCTGGGCGGGGCCGTGGCCGGCGCGGCAGCGGCGCTGCTGCCTGGGATCAGGCAGGAGCTCCCGCGCCTCACGGACACCCCGCCCCGCGTCGAGGTGTCCGCGCTGGGCGGTGACGCGGTGGCCATCGGGGCGGTGCGCCGGGCGCTCGACGACGTGGCCGACCGCGCCCTGGCAATCGAGCTGCCCTAGCGGGGCGCCCCAGGGGCCAGCAAGGGGCCGGTGGCGTCAGCCCGCCGCTGCGGCGGGAACGGCGGCCCGGGGCGCCCAGGTGGCCGTCCGGGCCCTGAGCCAGGCGACGAGGGGCTTGGTCGCGGCGTGTGCGCCGGCAGCCAGCACGAACGAGAGCGGGCCGGCGATGGCCCCCACCTCGAGGAACTGCGAATGGGCCAGCACGCCGAGCAGGCACAGCACCGGGTAGTGCCAGAGGTAGATCTCGTAGCTGATGCGGCCCACGTAGGTCAGCGGCGGCAGCGAGAGGACGCGCTGCAGGGGGCCGGCCCCGCCGCGCACGATCGCGACGATGAGCAGCAGCGTGCCCGCCGCCGCCGCGAGGGTATCGACGGTGGAGAGGGGAACGAGCGAGGAGTGCACGACGGAGAAGCCCACGAGGGCCACGCCGAGCAGGGCGTGCCAAGGACGCGCCGCGCGGTGGGAGCCGTGCAGGATCAGGGCCAGCGCGCAGCCGGCGAACAGGCCGCTCGCGCGCAGGATGAAGGACATGTGGCCCGTGGTGGCCTCGAGCACGAGGGCCCAGGCGCCGAGGCCGACCGCCGCGGCCGCCGCGACGGCGATGGCACGCCGCCGGCGCCTCCCCTGGACGGTGCGGGCGCCCTTCACGAGGAGCACGAGCGCGATCGGCCAGACGAAGTAGAACCATTCCTCGAGCCCGAGCGTCCACGTGTGGGCGTAGGCGGAGAGGCTGTCGGCGCCCGTCTCGGCGCCGACCGGCATGAGGTAGAAGAGCGCCATGAGTGAGCCCCAGGTGGCGTTGCCGGTGCCCATGAGGACGGCGATGGGCACGAACACCACGGCCAGCATGATCAGCAGCGGCGGGTACAGGCGGATGGCGCGCCGCAGGTAGAACCGGCGCAGCGAGATGCCTCCGTGCGCGTCGTGCTCCTCCAGGAGCAGGGTGGTGATGAGGAAGCCGGAGAGGGCGAAGAAGACGTCCACGCCGCCGGCGCCGCCGATGTGAACCGGCATGACGGCGTGGTAGACCACGACCAGGATGATGGCGAGGGCGCGAATGCCGTCGAGCGCAGGGACATGGCCCAGGCCCCCCGCGCGGGGCCGGGTCGGCGCTGCTGGACTGACAGTGGCTGTTGCCGTCATGCTTTCCTCTCGTTCGGGTCCGAGAGAGTGTAGCGGAGATGCCTTGGGACCATTTTGAGCAAGCTTACCCAGAGGGCCGCGGGAGGAATCAGACCGGGGTGCGGGGACCGGGCGGCCGGGCCACAGAAAGCGAACGGCCCGGACACAGAAAAGGACCCCCGGTCTCCCGGGGGTCCTGCCTGTAGCGGTGCCGGGACTCGATCCCGGGACCTCACGATTATGAGTCGTGCGCTCTAACCAGCTGAGCTACACCGCCACAACAAGGAAAAAGGCCGCGCCATCCGGTCAACACCGGTTGACGCGGACCCTCCTTGCGAGAGCCCCCCACGGGAATCGATCCCGTGACCTCCATCTTACCAAGATGGCGCTCTACCACTGAGCTAGGGGGGCAACAGACAGATACTTTACCGGAAGAGCGGCGGCCTCACCAAATCGGCAGGGCCGCGTCCGGCTCCGCCGAATGGGCGCCCGCCGCTCAGCACCGCAGACCGGAAAGCGCGGCGGGCCCGCCCCCGGATCTCCGGGGACGGGCCCGCCGTCAGGCGCTGTGGATCACCAGGCGCGGCTGCGGCCGCCGTCCTTGCCGTGGCGCGGCTTGCGGTCGCCGAAGCTCCCCCGGCCGGCGCCGGCGTACCCGCGGTCGTCGCGGTCGCGTCCGCCGCTGCGGCCGCCGCGGTCCGGACGGCCGCCGAACCCGCGGTCGCCGCCACGGTCACCGCGGTCGCTGCGGCCGCGGAAACCGCCACGCTCGCCGCCGCGCTCGCCGTCGTGGTTCGGGCGGCGGCCCGAGTCGAGCTCGAGCTTGATCAGCTCGCCGCCGATCCGGGTCTTGGACAGGGCCTTCCACTGGTCGGAGGACAGCTCCGCGGGCAGCTCCACGAGGGAGTGGTCAGCGCGGATGTCGATCCCGCCGATCTGGCTCGAGTGGAAGCCGCCCTCGTTCGCGAGCGCGCCCACGATCGAGCCGGGCATGACCCGCTGGCGACGGCCCACGGCGATGCGGTAGGTCGCGTTGCCCTCGGTCACCGACCGGGACGGGCCGCGGGAGCCGAAGCCGTCCTTGTTGCGGTCGCGCTTCTGGAACTCCGGCGTGGAGGGAAGCTCCTTGACGAAGAGCGGTGTGTCGCCCTGCACCATGACCGCGAGCGCCGCGGCGATCTCCGCCGCGGGCACCTCGTGCTCGTTCTCGTAGGAGGCGATGAGGTCGCGGAACATCGAGACGTCCTCGGACTCGAGGGTCTCGGTGATCCGGTCGGCGAACTTGCTCATGCGCAGCGAGTTGACCGTCTCGGCCGTGGGCAGGTGCATCTGCTCGACCGGCTGGCGCGTGGCCTTCTCGATCGCCCGCAGGAGGTACTTCTCGCGCGGGGTCATGAACAGGATCGCGTCGCCCTTGCGGCCGGCGCGGCCCGTGCGGCCGATCCGGTGCACGTAGCCCTCGGTGTCGTGCGGGATGTCGTAGTTCACGACGTGGCTGATGCGCTCGACGTCGAGGCCGCGGGCGGCGACGTCGGTGGCGACGAGGATGTCGATCTTCCCGGCACGCAGCGCCTCGACGGTGCGCTCACGCTGGGCCTGGGCGATGTCGCCGTTGATTGCGGCGGCCTGGAAGCCCCGGGCCTTGAGCTTCTCGGCGAGGTCCTCGGTGGCCATCTTCGTCCGCACGAACGCGATGACGCCGTCGAACTCCTCGACCTCGAGGATGCGGGTGAGGGCATCCAGCTTGTGCGCGCCCATGACCTGGAGGTAGCGCTGGCGGATGTTCTTCCCGGTCGTGGTCTGGGACTTGACCGTGACCTCTTCCGGCATGTTGAGGTACTGCTTGGACAGGCGGCGGATCTGCGAGGGCATGGTCGCCGAGAACAGCGCCACCTGGCGGCCGTCCGGGGTCTCCTGGAAGATGCGCTCGACGTCCTCCGCGAAGCCCATCCGGAGCATCTCGTCAGCCTCGTCCAGTACGAGGTACTGCAGCTCGGAGAGGTCCAGGGACCCCTTCTCGATGTGGTCGATCACGCGGCCGGGCGTGCCGACCACGACCTGGGCGCCGCGGCGGAGGCCGGCGAGCTGCGGGCCGTAGGCGGAGCCGCCGTAGACCGGCAGGACGGTGAAGTCGTCGAGGTGCTTGGCGTAGGAGGTGAAGGCCTCGGCCACCTGGAGCGCGAGCTCGCGGGTCGGGGCGAGCACGAGCGCCTGGGTGGCGCGGGACGGGCCGTTGAGGTCGTGGAGCTCGGCCAGGCGCGAGAGTGCGGGGACCGCGAACGCGGCGGTCTTGCCGGTGCCGGTCTGGGCCAGGCCCACGACGTCGCGGCCCTCGAGCAGGAGCGGGATCGTCGCCGCCTGGATGGGGGACGGCTTCTCGTAGCCGACGTCGGCGAGCGCCGCGAGGACGCGGCCGTCGATGCCGAGGTCTGCGAAGCGGGGGGTGCCGTCGTCCTCGGTGGAGGGCGCGGCGTCGTCCGCAGCGTCCGCGGGGGTGACCTCGGCGTCAGCGGGGGTGGCCTCGGCGGCGGGGGTGGTCGTCTCGGGGGTCTCGATGGCCTCGGAGTTCTCGATGGTCTCGGGCTTCTCGATGGTTTCAGGCATGCGTGTGTCCTCGCAGGTGGGGAGCCGGGGGAGGCTCGTCGTCGGTCAGTTACTCAGGCCCGGCGCTCTCTCAATCCCAGGCAGGGCTACTACGCTGCATTCGGCACCACATGCACCCGTACAGCGTTTGCTTCAGCCGGACTCCCCTATGCGATTGCCCGCATCGCGGGCCCCAACACACACCAGTCCTGCCTCAAGAATTGGGCAGGAGAAGGGAATTCCGGAAAGTGGGGGATGTATCCATCATACAGGACGCACGACGCCGCCCCTCCCCTCGGGCGGTTCCGGGGCCGTGAGGTCAGGCACAGTCATGCGGCCGGCGGCGGCTACTCCCGGCCGCGCCCGGCCGCTGCCACGACGTACTTCCGCAGGGCGGGTGCCAGCCGGAGGCCGTCGTCGGCCTCGGCATCGAGGAGGGCCTCGGCCATCTCGGCCGTCGGGTCCGCAAGCCACGCCCCCACCCGCACCCCGTGGTCGGGAACGTGCTCGATCCCGAACTGTGAGCCGGCCTCGATGTCCCCCGGCGTGATGACGCGGAGGTAGGCGCCGGAGAGCCCGGCCCGGGTGAACCACGAGACCCATCCGTCCTCGCCCATGCGCCGGGCGAAGGTCGCGCACGGGATGCGCGGCATCGTCACTTCGAGCACCGCGCCGGAAGAGAAGCGCCACCGCTCGCCGATCACGGCGTTGCTCGCCGTGATCCCGTCGATGCGGAGGTTCTCGCCGAAGAGCCCGGGCGGGATCTCGCGGCCGAGCTCGCGGGCCCACAGGGCTGCGTCGTCCTCCGAGTAGGCGTACACCGCCTTGTCCTCGCCGCCGTGGTTCGCGCGGTCCGCCTGGACGTCGCCGTGGAGGCCGAGGCGCCGGATCCGCACGGGGCCCTCGACGGGCCGCTTGTCGATCGCGGTCACCCCCACCGTGCCGGCGTCGGCGAGCAGCTGGTGGACGCGGCAGACGGCGACGACGCGGGCGGTCTTCATGGCCACCAGCGTACCCGCGGCACCACCGGCGGGACCCCTCACGGGTCGAAGCGGTAGCCCATGCCGGCCTCGGTGTGGAGGTGCCGCGGGCGGGCAGGGTCCTCCTCGAGCTTGCGCCGGAGCTGGGCGAGGTACACGCGAAGGTACTGGGTCTCCTTGGCGTAGGCCGGGCCCCACACCTGGGTGAGGATCTCGCGCTGGGTCACGAGCTGGCCGGCGCGGCGCACGAGGAGGGCGAGGATGTTCCACTCGGTGGGTGTGAGGCGCACCTCGGCGCCCCGGACGGCCACACGCCGGGCGGCGAGGTCGACGCTGAGGTCGCCGGCCTGCAGGCGGGGGGCCTCCCCCGTCCTGGGCCCCCGCCGGGCCGCGGCGCGCAGCCGCGCGAGCAGCTCCTCGAGTCCGAACGGCTTGGTCACGTAGTCGTCGGCCCCCGCATCGAGGGCCTCGACCTTGTCCTCGGAGCCGTGCCGGGCGGAGAGGACGATGACGGGCACGTCGGTCCAGGCCCGCAGCCGCCGGATCACCTCGATCCCGTCGATGCCGGGGAGGCCGAGGTCGAGCACCACGATGTCCACGCTGCGCGCCGCGGCGATCTCGAGGGCGTCCTCGCCGGTGGGCGCGGTGACGGCCTCATACCCGTGGACCCGCAGGTTGATCTGCAGGGCCCGGGCGAAGCGCGCCTCGTCCTCCACAATGAGGACCGTGGTGGGCACCGGGGCCTGGGCTGCCTGGCTCATGCGGCCTCCTCCCGGGCCGCCAGCGCCGGCGCGCCCTGGGAGAGCGGGAGGGACACGGACATGGTGAGCCCTCCCCCGGGCGTCTCCTCGGCCTCGATCCGCCCGCCCATCGCCTCGACGAAGCCCTTGGCGACGGCGAGACCGAGCCCCACCCCGCCCTGGGCCGCGACGTCGCCGAGGCGCTGGAACGGCCGGAACACGAGCAGGAGGTCCTCGGGAGGGATCCCGGCGCCGTGGTCCACCACCCGGAGCACCCCGCAGGGCCGGCCCCGCTCGTCCTGCGCGCCGCTGCGGGCGGTGAGCTCGACGGCGGCCCCCGGGGCGTACCGCAGGGCGTTCTCGACCAGGTTGGCCACGGCGCGCTCGAGCAGCACCGGGTCGGCGTCGACCGCCGGAGCGTTGGCGGGGATGAGGTCCGCCACGCGGTCCTGGCCGGCGAGGCCCCGGGGCAGCACCTCGCGCCACGACACGGGACGCAGGAGCGGCCGGACGGTGTCGGCGGAGATGCGCGACATGTCCAGCAGGTTCCCGACCACGTGGGAGAGGCGGTCCGTGTAGTCCTCGATGGTGCCCAGGAGCTCGGCCTCCTCCTCCGGGGTGAACTCGACGGCGGCCTGGCGCAGGCTGCTCACGCTGAGCTTGATCCCGGCCAGCGGGGTGCGCAGGTCGTGGGAGACGGCCTGAAGGATCGCGGTGCGGATCGCATTGCCCTCCTCGAGCCGGCGGTTGGCCTCGCGGCTGCGCGCCAGCTGCGCGCGCTCGCGCATCGCCACGAGGTAGACGCCGAAGGCCTCCAGCGTGCGCCGCTCGCCGGGATCGAGCGGGTGGCCGGAGGCGAGGAGGGTGTAGTAGCCGTCGGGGGCCACGGCGTCGTCCGCCGCCGCGTGCGAGACCGGGGGCGCCTCCCCCGCGGTGGCGAGCACATCCCACCCCGGCACCTGCCCGGACGCGCCCGCCGGGTCCTCGGCGGGGCGCCGGGCGAGCAGCGTGACGGCCCGCAGGCCCAGGGTCGAGCGCACCCGCTCGAGGAACTCCTCGGTCCCGCCGGCCGAGCCGAGGATGCCGAGGGCAAGCTCGGTCATGGCGTCCGCCTCCGCGGCCGCGCGCGTCGCCTGCTCGTAGCGGCGCGTCGCGGCGCCGACGGCGAGGGCCACCGCGCAGGCGACGGCGAGGAAGACGAGGAGGCCGACGACGGCCTCCGGCTGCGCGACGCTCAGGCTGCCCACGGGATCGGCGGTGAACCAGTTGAGCGCGAGGCTGCCGGCCACCGCCGCGACCACCGCGGGCCACAGGCCGCCCACGAGCGCGACCAGGACAGCGGCCAGCAGCTGCAGGAGCTCGACGGTCGCGAGGGCCCTCCCGCCGCGGCCGTCCGCGAGCAGCGGGGCGGCCGCGAGCTGCACGAGCGCCGGCAGGACGACGGCGAGGGCGAGCCCAACCAGCGTGCGCCGGCGGTCGAGGACGCCCAGCTCCGCGAGCCGGAGCCGGTGCTCGGGCGCCGGGAGGAACGGGGTCCGCTGGCTCATGCGGCCATTGTGGCAGGCCGGGCGGCGCCGGGCCGCCGCCCGGCGCGGGTCCGGGTCAGTTCCGGGTCACCGTGCCCATGAGGGAGGCCACCGGCCGCAGGAACAGCGGCCGTGCGAGGAGCCAGAGGCCGGCGATGACGAGCACGCCGACGGCGAAGAGGATGAACCCGAGCCAGTCCCCGCCGTCGTGCGCGGCGAACATGTGGTTGAGGTTCTTCAGCGCCCCGGTGGTGAGCACGAGGACCACGTGGACGATCACGAAGACCACGAAGAATCCCATCACCGGGAAGTGCACGGCGCGCGCCCACTCCATCGGGTAGGCCTTGTTCAGGCGTGGGGCCTTGGCGTTCGTGGGCCAGACGGCGGACATGCGCAGGCCCGTGAGGATCGCGAGCGGGGCGGCGAGGAACACGACCGCGAAGTAGGTCAGCTGCTGGAGCGCGTTGTAGTTGACCCAGCCGTCCTCGAGCGGCCAGTCGAGCGAGGCGTACTGCAGGGCCGCGGACACCGCGTGCGGGAACACGTCCCACGAGGTCGGCACGAGCCGGACCCAGTGGCCGGTGGCGAACATGAGCACGAAGAACACGACCCCGTTCAGGACCCACAGGGCGTCGAGGCACAGGTGGAGCCACAGGTCGAGGCTGATCTTCTTCGGCTGGCCCTTGGTCTTGAGGAACCCCTTGTTGCTGCGCTTCCAGTAGCCCTGGGGCCGGGTGGTGAACCGGACCTGCAGGCCGGTGCGCACGATCAGCGTCAGGAACATCATGTTCAAGAAGTGCAGCACGTTCAGCCACGCGGGCAGCCCGTCGGGCGCCCAGCTGGGCAGCGGGGCGTGGCCGGGGTACGTCGCGATGAACTGCGAGACCGCCGCGGTGCTGCGCAGCCACTTCGCGCCGAGGACGACGATCGCGAGCACGACGACGGCGCCGACGCCGACCGCCGTCGGCCGGAACCACGGCGCCCGGGTCAGTCCGGGCTTCGCAGGGGAGCTCTGCGGCATGGAGGGAGTCCTTGGGAGTGTCGGAAGGATGGGGGCGGGTGGCGGGGACGGCCAGGGCCGGTGGACGGGCGGGGCGCGCCCGCGCGGCGGGTCAGAGCCGGGAGATGGCCGCGTCGAGGTCGGCGATGAGGTCATCGACGTCCTCGATGCCCACCGAGAGGCGCAGCAGGTTGACCGGGACGGCCAGCTCGGTGCCCTTCACGGACGCGTGGGTCATCTCGGACGGGTAGTTCATGAGCGACTCGATGCCGCCGAGGCTCTCGGCGAGGGTGAACAGGCGCGTGGACTCGGCGACCGTGCGGGCCGCGGCCTCTCCGCCCACGAACTGCACCGAGACCATGCCGCCGAAACGGCGCATCTGCTTCGCCGCGAGCTCGTGGCCCGGGTGCTCGGGCAGCCCGGGGTAGAGCACCTGGTCGACGCCGGGGCGGCCCACGAGCCACTCGGCGATCTTCTGCGCGTTGTCGGAGTGGCGCTCCATGCGCACGCCGAGCGTCTTGAGGCCGCGCGTGGTGAGGAAGGCGTCCATGGGGCCGGAGACGGCGCCGACCGCGAACTGGACGAAGCCGATCTTCTCCGCGAGCTCGCCGTCGTTGACGACGACGGCGCCGCCCACCACGTCCGAGTGGCCGCCGATGTACTTGGTGGTCGAGTGGACCACCACGTCCGCGCCGAGCGCGAGGGGGTTCTGCAGGTACGGGGACGCGAAGGTGTTGTCCACGACGAGGAGGGCCCCGGCGTCGTGCGCGAGCTCGGCGAGGGCCGCGATGTCGGTGATCTTCATCATCGGGTTCGAGGGGGTCTCGACCCACACGAGGCGGGCCCCGCCCTCGGCGACCGCGGCGCGCACGCCGTCGAGGTCGGACATGTCCACGGGCTGGTTCCCGATGCCCCACGGGGCGAGGACGCGGGAGATGAGGCGGTAGGTGCCGCCGTAGGCGTCGTTGCCGAGCACGATCCGGTCCCCGGGCGAGCACAGGGCGCGGATGAGGGCGTCCTCGGCGGCCAGCCCCGAGCCGAACGAGTAGGCGTGGGAGCCGCCCTCGAGCGCGGCGAGCTGCTCTTGGAGCGCGTCCCGCGTCGGGTTGCCGCCGCGGCCGTACTCGTAGCCGGAGCGGAGGCCGCCGATGCCGTCCTGGGCGTAGGTGGAGGAGAAGTGCAGCGGGGGGACGACGGCGCCCGTCCGCGGCTCGAACTCCTGGCCGGCGTGGACGGCCCGCGTGTTGAATCCGGTGGTCTTCTCGCCCTGCTCAGGCATGGGGGTCTCCCTTACTTGTTGAGGTTGGCCAGGAGGTCGTGGCGGGTGAGGATGCCGACGGGCGCACCGACGAAGGTGACCATGACGGCGTCGTCCTCGCTGAGCATCTTCCGCAGCTCCGCCTGGCCCTCGAGGGAGCCGATGACGGGCAGGCGCGGGCCCATGTGCTCGGAGATCTTGTCGGTGAGCTTCGCGTCCCCGCGGAACAGGCTCGCGGACAGGGAGCGCTCGTCCACGGCGCCGAGGACCTCCCCCATCACCACGGGGGGCTCGGTCGAGAGCACGGGCAGGTGGCTGACCCCGTACTCGGTCATGATGTCGATGACGTCGCGGACCGTCTCGTTGGGGTGGGTGTGGACGAGATCCGGGAGGCGGCCGTCCTTGCCCTTGAGCAGGTCGCCGACCGTCTTCTCGTCCTGGCCCGGGAGGAAGCCGTAGGAGCGCATCCAGTCGTCGTTGAAGATCTTGGCGAGGTAGCCGCGCCCGGAGTCGGGCAGGACCACGACGACGACCGCGTCCTCGGGCAGGTCCTTCGCCACCCGGAGGGCGGCGGCCACGGCCATGCCGGAGGAGCCGCCGACGAGGAGGCCCTCCTCGCGGGCGAGCCGGCGCGTCATGGCGAAGGACTCGGCGTCGGTGACGGCCAGGACCTCGTCCGGGACGGACTTGTCATAGTTCCCGGGCCACATGTCCTCGCCGACGCCCTCGACGAAGTACGGCCGGCCGGTGCCGCCGGAGTAGACGGAGCCCTCGGGGTCGGCGCCGATGACCTTGACCTGGCCGCCCTCGGAGGCGGGCCGGTCCTTGGAGGCCTCCTTGAGGTACCGGCCGGTGCCGGTGATGGTGCCGCCGGTGCCGGCGCCGATGACCACGTGCGTGATCCTGCCGTCCGTGTCCGCCCAGATCTCCGGTCCGGTGGTCTCGTAGTGGCTGGCCGGGGCGCCCGGGTTGGAGAACTGGTCCGGCTTGAACGCGCCGGGGATCTCGCTGACGAGGCGGTCGGAGACGCCGTAGTACGACTGCGGGGAGTCCGGCGGGACGGCGGTCGGGGTGACGACGACCTCGGCCCCGTAGGCCGCGAGCACCGCGCGCTTCTCCTCGCCGACCTTGTCGGGGACCACGAAGATGCACCGGTAGCCCTTCTGCTGGCCCACCAGCGCGAGGCCCACGCCGGTGTTGCCGCTCGTGGGCTCAACGATGGTGCCACCGGGGCCGAGCTTGCCGTCCGCCTCCGCCTGCTCGATCATCTTCAGCGCGATGCGGTCCTTGATGGAGCCGCCGGGGTTGAGGTACTCGAGTTTGACCAGGACCGTCGCCTTGATGCCTTCGGTGACCTTGTTCAGCTGGACGAGGGGCGTGTGCCCGATGAGTTCGACGACGGACTTGGCATACTTCACGACCCCCACTGTAGCCTCTGGGCCCGGACGCGCAGAGGCGGCCGACTCCGGGGTTCACGCACGGGGCGGAGTTTCGAACAGCACTCCTTCCCCGATTGACTTCTTCGAACATGTTTTCGAGAATTGGAGCATGTCCCTCGCCCTCAGCTCCGATTCCGCGGCGGCCGCCGCGGGGCAGCTGCGCGAGCTCCAGGAGCGCATCCACACCCTGCAGGGCCGGCGGAACCGCCAGGGCTCGCATCCCGTCCTCCCCTGCCTGACGCCCCTGTTCCCCGGGGGGCTGCGCGGCGGGGCCGCCTACTCCCTCGACACCCGCCTCTCCGTGGCCATGGCCCTGCTGGCCGCCTCGTCCGCCGAGGGGCAGTGGTGCGGGGTGGCCGGGATCCCGGATTTCGGCGCGGAGGCGGCCGCCGGGTTCGGCATCGCCCTCGACCGCCTCGTGCTCGTGCCGGACCCGGGGGCCGACTGGCTCGCCACGGTCGGCGCCCTCGTCGACGTGCTGCCGCTGGTCCTGGTCCGGCCGCCCACGCCGGCGCGGCCCGGCGAGGCCTCCCGGCTCGCCTCGCGGCTGCGCGAGCGGTCCGGCGTCCTGCTGGTGCTGGGCCCGTGGCCCCAGAGCGAGGCCTCGCTGAGCCTGGCGGGATCGAGCTGGGAGGGCCTCGGCCGGGGCCACGGGCATCTGGCGCGCCACCTCGTGGAGCTCCGGGCGAACCACCGCGGACGCCTCCGCACAGCGACCGTCGACCTCGCCTCGCCCGAGACCGTGGCCCTGCCGGCCCGCGGCCCGCGCCGGGCAGCCGGGAGCCGGCCGTGAGCCCGGCGGCGGGCTCCGCGCAGCCGCCGCGGGCGCTCGTGCTGTGGTTCCCGGACTGGCCCCTCGTGGCCGCGCACCTGGCCGGGGAGGTGCCGGACCACGCCGCCGCGGCAGTGATCGAGAAGGGCCTCGTGGCCGTGTGCTCCGCTCCGGCGCGGGCCGCCGGCGTGGCGCGGGGCCTGCGGGTGCGGGAGGCGCAGGCCCGCTGCCCCGAGCTGGTCAAGGTCCCCGCGGACCCGGAGCGCTCGGCGCGGGAGTTCGAGCCCGTGGTGCGGGCCCTCGAGACCGCCGTCCCGGGCGTCCAGGTGCTCCGCCCGGGCCTGTGCGCCCTCAGGGCGCCGGGGGCGGCCCGCTACTACGGCAGCGAGCACGGGGCCGGGGGCGCTGCCCTCGAGGCGGTCGCCCGGCTGGGACTCGAGGCCCGGGCCGGGATCGCGGACTCGGTCTTCGCCGCCGAGCAGGCGGCGCGGGGCAGCCAGGAGCTCTCCCCCCTGCGGATCGTGGAGCCGGGAGCCTCGGCCCGGTTCCTCGCGCCCCTGCCCGTTGCGGCCCTCGGCGATGCGAGGATCGCCTCCCTGCTGATGCGGCTGGGCCTGCGCACCCTGGAGGACTTCGCCGCGCTGCCCGCCGCGGAGGTCCGCTCCCGGTTCGGCGCCGAGGGCCTCGCCGCCCATGCCCGGGCCCGGGGCCGGGACCCCCGGCCCGTGGTGCCCCGGGTCCCGCCGGAACCGCTCGACCGCTCGGTGGACTTCGAGCCCGGGCTCGAGCGCATCGACCAGATCGCGTTCGCCCTCCGTCCGGTCGCCGAGGACCTCGTCGCAGGGCTGGTGCGCGCAGGGCTCGCCTGCACGCAGCTGCGGGTGCAGATCACCGACGACGCCGGGGGCCGCTCCGAGCGCTCGTGGGGGCACCCGCACCAGTTCGGGCCGGGCGACGCGGTGGACCGGGTCCGCTGGCAGCTGCAGTCCGGCGGCCCCGAGGGGACGGCCCGGCATCGGGGCCGGCAGCCGTGGCTCTCCACCGGCGAGGCGCTGGCGGCCCCGGTGGTCCAGGTCCGCCTGGCCCCGGAGCGGGTGGACCTCCTCGGACGGCGCACCCAGACGCTGTTCGGCGGCGTGGACGAGCGGCTCGACCACGGCCTGCACCGCCTCCAGACGATGCTGGGGCACGGGTCGGTGCTGCAGGCGGCCGCCGCCGGCGGTCGGCTCCTCGCAGAGCGCTGCCTGCTCGTGCCCTGGGGCGAGGAGGCCCCGCCCGGGACCTCGGACCTGGCCTCCCGGCCCTGGCCCGGGGCCGTCCCGCCGCCCCTGCCCGCCACGGTGTTCGCCGACCCCCTGCCCGTCGCGCTGTTCGGGGACGACTCGCGCCCCCTCGAGGTGGACGGCCGCGGGCACCTCGCGTCCGCGCCGGCCTGGTTCTCACCGGACCCGGGCGCGGCCCGGCGCGTTGTGCGCAGCTGGGCGGGGCCCTGGCCGCTGCGCGAGAGGTGGTGGGACGCCGAAGGGAGCCGGCGGGCGGAGCGCTTCCAGATCCTCGACAGCGAGGGAGAGGCCTGGCTGCTGCTGGGCGAGGACGGCCGGTGGTGGGCAGAGGCCCGGTACGACTGAAAACCGGTACGACTGAGAACTGAGGGAGGAACCGATGGGGTGGACCAACCCGCCGATCCCCTGGCGGCAGCTCCACGACATCCTCGACGGCAAGGAGGTCTCCGCGGACGAGCTCCGCGGACGCACCGGGGCCGGCCGGGCCCCCGTCGAGCACGACGGCGGGGACAGCCCGGCCTGGTCCCGGAAGCGCGGACCCTACATCCCCCTCCCGGCGCTCTCCCCCGGCGCCGGGGACGGGGCGGGGGGCGGGGCCGGGGGCGGGACCGGCGGCGTCAGCCCGGGGGACGGTACCGAGGCGGAAGGCGCGGGTGCGCGCACCGGCGGCCGCGCGCCGTCGTCCGCCGTTCCCGCCGTTCCCTACGCGGAGCTGCACGTCCACTCGCACTACAGCTTCCTCGACGGCGCGTCATCGCCGGAGGAGCTCGTCGAGGAGGCTGTGCGGCTGGGCCTGTCTGCCCTGGCCATCACGGACCACGACGGCTTCTACGGTGCGGTGCGCCTCGCCGAGGCCGCCGAGGCCTACGGGCTGGCCACCGTGTTCGGCGCCGAGCTCTCGCTGGGCCTGTCCGCCCCGCAGAACGGCCGGCCCGACCCGGAGGGAGAGCACCTGCTCGTCCTCGCCCGCGGCGAGGAGGGGTACCACCGGCTGGCCGGCGCCATCACCGCCGGGCAGCTGGCCCGGGAGGCCGAGAAGGGCAGGCCCGTGTTCGTCCTCGAAGACCTCGCCGAGCGCCTGCGCGGGCACTGCGTGGTGCTCACCGGCTGCCGCAAGGGCGCCGTCCGCAGGGCGCTCGCCAGCCACGGGGAGGCGGCCGCCGAACGCGCCGTCCGGGCGCTCGTGGACCTGTTCGGCCGCGACGGCGTGGCCGTGGAGCTCTACGACCAGGGCAGCCCGCTCGACACGGACCACAACGACGCCCTCGCCGCCATCGCCGCACGGACCGGGCTTCCGTGCGTGGCTACGAACGCAGTGCACTTCGCCGCGCCGTCGAGGCACCCGCTCGCGACCGCGCTGGCCGCCGTCCGGGCCCGGCGCAGCCTCGATGAGCTCGACGGCTGGCTGCCCGCCACCGACGGCGCGCACCTGCGCAGCGGGGCCGAGATGGGCCGCCGGTTCGCGCGCTACCCGGGGGCGGTGGAGAACACCGTGCACCTCGCCGGCGTGCTGGCCTTCCCCCTGCGCTCGGCGCGCCCGAGGCTGCCGAAGCAGGAGGTCCCGGCGGGCAGCACGCCGATGTCCCACCTGCGGGACCTCGTGGAGGTCGGTCTCGAGGACCGCTACGGCGCCCCGGGGCCCGGCTGGCGGGGGCCCGTGCCACCCGAGGAGGTCCGCGAGCGCCTCGAGAAGGAGCTCGCGGTGATCGAGAAGAAGGACTTCCCGGGCTACTTCCTGATCGTGCACGAGATCGTCCAGTTCGCCCGCAGCCGGGGCATCCTCTGCCAGGGCCGGGGCTCGGCGGCCAACTCGGCCGTGTGCTACCTGCTGGGGATCACGGCGGTGGACAGCATCGCGTACCGGCTGCCGTTCGAGCGGTTCCTCTCGAGCCTGCGCGAGGAGGAGCCGGACATCGACGTCGATTTCGACTCGGACCGGCGCGAGGAGGTGATCCAGCACGTCTACGCGAAGTACGGCCGCGCCAACGCCGCCCAGGTCGCCAACGTGATCAGCTACCGGCCCAAGAACGCCGTGCGGGACGCGGCCAAGGCCCTCGGCTACGGCCCCGGCCAGCAGGACGCCTGGTCCAAGCGCCTCGAGCGGTGGGACGCGCTCTCCGCGGGCGGCTCCGACGACGCCGACGGGATCCCGCCGCGCGTCGTGGCCCTCGCCGAGCAGTTCCTCGGCTATCCGCGCCACCTGGGCATCCACTCCGGCGGCATGGTGCTCACGGAGCGGCCGGTGGGCGAGGTCGTGCCGATCGAGCACGCCCGCATGGAGAACCGGACGGTCCTGCAGTGGGACAAGGACGACTGCGAGTGGATGGGCCTGGTCAAGTTCGACCTGCTCGGCCTCGGGATGCTCGCGGCGCTCCAGTACTGCTTCGACTTGGTCGAGGAGCACTTCGGGGTGCGCTGGCGGATCGAGGACATCCCCAAGGAGGAGGCCGCCGTCTACGACATGCTGTGCCGCGCCGACTCGGTGGGCGTGTTCCAGGTCGAGTCGAGGGCACAGATGAGCACGCTCCCGCGGCTGCGGCCCCGATGCTTCTACGACCTCGTGGTGGAGATCGCCCTCATCCGGCCCGGGCCGATCCAGGGCGGGGCGGTCCACCCGTACATCCGCCGGCGCGCGGGCGAGGAGCCCGTGGCCTACCCGCACCCGCTGCTGGAGCCGGTGCTCGAGCGCACCCTCGGGGTGCCGCTGTTCCAGGAGCAGCTCATGCAGATGGCCATGGCGATCGGCGGGTGCACGGCCGAGGACGCCGACCTGCTGCGCCGGGCCATGGGCTCCAAGCGGGGGGTCGAGAAGATCGGGAGCCTGAAGGAGAAGCTCTTCGCCGGCATGGCCGCGAACGGGCTGACCCCCGAGGAGTCGAAGGCGATCTACACCCAGATCGCGGCGTTCGCCGACTTCGGCTTCGCCGAGTCCCACTCCATCAGCTTCGCGGTGCTCGTGTACGCGAGCTCGTGGCTCAAGCTGCACTACCCCGGCGCCTTCCTCGCCGCGCTCCTGCGGGCCCAGCCCATGGGCTTCTACTCGCCCCAGACCCTCGTGGCGGACGCGCGCCGGCACGGCGTCACCGTGCTCCGCCCGGACATCCTCCGCTCGCGGGCCGACGCGTGCCTGGAGCCGCAGGATGGGACGCACGACGGCGGCGGGGAGGCAGCGGCGGCCGGCCCACCGGGCGTCCCGGGGCCGGCACCCACGATCCAGCCCCCGGCAGGCCCGGGCCTGGACGCGTGCCTGGGGCGGGTCCAGCCGCCGATCGGCCCCTTCGACCCGCAGGCCCCCGACGAGGGGCACGCCCACCGGCGGGACGGGAGCCGCGCGGTCAGGCTCGGGCTCTCGAGCGTGCGCGGCATCGGCCGGGACCTCGCCGAGAGGATCGTCGCCGAGCGCGAGGCGGGGGGCCCCTTCCGGGAGCTGGCCGAGCTGTCCCGGCGCACCGGGCTCACGGCGGAGCAGCTCGAGGCGCTCTCCTCGGCCGGGGCGCTGGACTCGCTCGGCCTCACCCGGCGCGAGGCCCTGTGGCAGTCGGGGGCCGCGGCCCTGGAGCGGCCGGGCCAGCTCCCCGGGTCCCAGCCCTACGTCCAGCCGCCGCTCCTGCCCGAGCTGGCGGCGGAGGACGCCGTGGCCTACGACCTGTGGGCCACCGGCGTCGCCACCGACGACCACCCGCTGCGCCACGCCCGCGGCCGCCTCGACGCGCGCGGGGTGCTGCGCATCGACCAGCTCCGCACCGCCGCGCCGGGGGGCCGGATCGAAGTGGCCGGCGTCGTGACCCACCGGCAGCGGCCGCAGACAGCGCAGGGCATCACGTTCATGAACGTCGAGGACGAGACGGGGATCCTCAATGTGGTGTGCAGCATCGGCGTCTGGACCCGCTACCGGCGCGTTGCCCAGGCCGCGCCCGCCATGGTGATCCGCGGGATGCTGGAGCGTTCGAAGGAGGGCGTGACCAACCTGGTCGCGGACCGGCTCGAGGCCCTGCCCCTGAAGGCGAAGACCTCCAGCCGCGACTTCAGGTGAGCCGCGCGCCCGGCCCGCCAGGACCGCTAGCCGGCCTCCGCCCTGCGGGTCTCCCACAGCCCCAGGACGTTGCCCTCGGTGTCCTTGAAGTACGCGGTGAAGCCCATCTCTCCTACGGGCATGCGCGGGAGGACCGTGGAGCCGCCGAGGGACTCGATCTTCGCCAGGGCCGCGTCGATGTCCTCGACGTCGATGGTGACCACCGGCGCGGACGACGGCGCCTGGGCGCCGCGCGCGAACATCCCGCCGTTGATCGAACCGGCCTCTGCCGGCCTGCCCTGCTCGTCCAGGGGCGTGGTCCCCACCAGGGTGTACTCCATCTCCGGCAACGGGTTGATCTCCCATCCGAACGCTTCGGCGAAGAACCGGCGGCCCCGCTCCACGTCATCGAGTGGGATCTCAAAATGGACGACTCCTCCGGCCATGGCGCTGCAGTCCTTTCGTGCTCGTGGGAAGCCTGCTCTCAATGGAAGCCTCAGGCAGTCGGATTGTCGCCCCGCGGGCGCGCACGGGCTAGGGCAGAAGGACACACCCTCCGGCTTCTGTCGGCGGCCCGTGGCATGATGCTCCGGTGACTCTCGCTCCCCCACCGCCTCGGACCGCGGCGCCTGCCGCGGCACCTGCTCCGGCCCCGGCCGCGGGCGGCGCCGGGCCCGGGCACGCGGACGCCGAGGGCGTCTGGGAGGCCCCCGAGCACTACTCCCTGGCTGCGACCTGGTTCCCCCTCCAGCGGGGGGACGGCGACCCGTGCTTCGCGCCGCATCCAGGCGGCCTCTGGGCAGCCTTCGCCACCCCGGAGGGCCCCGCCGCCCTCCTCGCCGTCCACCGGCGCGCGGCCGGGCGCCCCGGAACGGTGACGGTGCGCGCGTGGGGCGAGGGGGCGGCGTCGGCCGTTGCCTCGGCGCCCGCGATGCTGGGGCTGGACGACGACTGGTCGGCGTTCGACGACGAGGCCTTCCTCGCCGGGCTCCCCCGCCTGGTGCGGGAGTCGAGGCGGCGCCATCCCGGCTTCAGGCTGCCGGCCACGGGGCGCGTCGTGGAAGCGCTCGTGCCCACCATCCTCGAGCAGAAGGTCACGACCCTCGAGGCGCGGCGCGCCTACCGGTACCTCGTGCGCCGCTACGGCACGCCCGCGCCCGGTGCCGGGCGGATCGCGCCGGCCGGCCTCATGGTCGCCCCGGACGCACGGGCCTGGCTCGGGGTCCCCTCCTGGGAGTGGCACCGGGCGGGCGTCGGGCCGCAGCGCTCCGACACCGTCATGCGGGCGCTGCGCTCCGCCGCGGCGCTCGAGCGGCTCGCCGCCCGGACGGCCGCCGAGGCCTCTGCGGCCCTGCAGACCATCCCCGGCATCGGCGTGTGGACCGCGGCGGAGGTCACGCAGCGCACCCACGCGGACCCCGATTCGATCTCGGTGGGCGACTACCACCTCGCCCACTTCGTCGGCTACGCCCTCACCGGCGCCCGGACCGACGACGCCGGCATGCTGCGCCTCCTCGAGCCGTGGCGCGGCCACCGGCAGCGGGTTGTGCGGCTCCTCGGCCTCTCGGGCGTACGGGCCCCGCGCTATGGGGCGAGGATCACGATCCAGGATCACCGCCGGCACTGAGGCTCCCCCTAGACTGTGCCCATGCCCTTGGCCGTCGTCGGAGCCCTCCTGCTCGTCCTCGGCGCCGCCGCTGCGGCCGTGGGCATTCTCCCCTGGCCTGCGGTCGGCGCCCTCGCCGAGCGCGTGGGTCCCATCCTCGCGTTCGTCGCCGCCATCACGGTGGTGACCGAGCTCCTCAACGCCGCCGGGCTGTTCGAGTGGATGGCCTCCTACTTCCGGCGTTGGGGCCGCGGGCGCGTCTGGGTGCTGTGGCTGCTCGTGGTCGGCCTGTCCCTGGCCGCCACGGTGTTCCTGTCCCTCGACACCACGGCGGTGCTGCTGACCCCGATCGTCGTGGTCCTCGCCAGGCGGTGCGGGCTGCCGCCGCTGCCCTTCGCGCTCACCACGGTGTGGCTGGCGAACACGGGCTCACTGCTGCTGCCGGTCTCGAACCTCACCAACCTCCTGGCCCTGCACGCGCTCGGATCCGTGTCCCCCGGCGAGTTTGCTGCGCGGATGGCGCTGCCCGCTCTGTGGTGCGCGGCGGTGCCGGTCGCGGCGGTGGCCCTCGTGTTCCGCCGCGAGCTCGCCGGGCGGTACAACAGCGTCCGGCTGGGCCGCGTCCAGTCCGCTCCGAGCGATGGCGGCACCGCCGCGACCGCGACCGACCCCGTGCTGCTCGGCCTCGGCGCCGGCGTCCTCGCCCTCCTCCTCCCGGCCCTCGTGACCGGAGTGCCGGTGTGGATCCCGTCCACGGCGGCGGCCCTCGTCCTGCTCGTCGCCTTCGGCGCACGACGCCGCGGGGTGCTGAAGTGGGCGCTCGTGCCGTGGCAGCTGCTCGTCTTCGCCGCCGGCCTGTTCCTCGTCATGGAGGCGCTCCAGTACGTCGGCGCCCGCGAGCTCGCGGCCGCGGCGCTCGGCACCGGCGACGGGCCCGGCAGCCTCGTGCGGGTCGCCGCGGTGGGCGCGGTGGGAGCGAACGTGATCAACAACCTGCCCGCGTACCTCGCGTTCGAGCAGGCTGCGGGGGGCCCGGCGAGGCTCGCCGCGCTGCTCGTCGGGGTCAACGCCGGCCCGCTCGTGGCGCCGTGGGCGTCCCTGGCCACGCTCATCTGGCACGAGCAGCTCCGGCGTCTCGGCGTGGGGATCTCGTGGTGGGGGTACGCGGCGGCCGGCGCGGTGCTGGTCCCGCTGATGGTGGTCCCGGCAGCGCTGCTCGCCGCACTCGGGTGACCCGGGCCTGGGCGCGTGAGAGGATCGGCGCATGGTCACCCGCGCAGAGCTTGACGGAGTGCTCGAGGCCGGCGGACGGCTGATCGGCGCCGACGGCACAGACCTCGGCTCCATCGACCAGATCGTCCTCGACGCCTCCGGCGCCGCCCCGGCCTTCGTGTCCGTCCGGGCCGGCTTCTTCGGGATCACCCAGCGGTTCGTGCCCCTCGACGGGGCGAGCGTGGACGGTTCCGCGGTCCGGGTCGCCTTCGACGCCGACGCCATCCGGTCCGCCCCGCGCGTCGCCTCCGACCGCGGCGGCCTGAGCGAGGACCAGGCGGCCGAGCTCCGGGGGCACTACGGCCTCACCGCGGACTCCGGCACCGCCGAGGTCACCCCACAGGACGCCGAGGCCGGGTCCCCCACCGCCGAGGTCTGGCCGCCGGACGCCGAGGTCACCCCGCAGGACGGCGAGGTCGGGCCGCCGGACGCCCCCGTCCCGGACCAGGCAGCTGGGCCGCCCCATCCCGCGCCTCCCGCGCCAGACCGGCGTCCGGCCGCGCGCCCTCCCCGTCCGGAACCGCCTCACACTGGGACCCCGCCGCACCACCCCGGGCCGCCCCGCCCCCGGCCGCCGCACCCCGGGCCGCCGGCGCCCCCGCACCCGGGTCCAGGGCACCCAGGACCGGCCGAGCGGCCGGGCCCACCGCCGCCGCCGGCCTAGTTGCCCACCCGCGAGGTCAGTTACCCGCGGGTGACCTCGCGCGCCCACGGGGCGACCTCGCGCCGGGCTGTGGGGGCTCAGCGGGCGCCGAGGCCCAGCCTGGCCACCGCCTCCTCGCGCATCTGCACCTTGCGGACCTTCCCCGAGACCGTCATGGGGAACGACTCCCGGATGTCCACGTAGCGCGGCACCTTGTAGTGCGCCAGCTCGCCCCGGCAGTACTCCGCGACGTCCTCGGCGGTGAGCGGCTGCGCGCCGGGCCGGAGGATGATGCACGCCATGAGCTCCTCGCCGTAGGTCGCATCCGGCACCCCGATGACCTGGACGTCCTGGATGGCCGGGTGCCGGTAGAGGAACTCCTCGATCTCGCGCGGGTAGATGTTCTCGCCCCCACGGATCACCATGTCCTTGATCCGCCCCTCGATCATCACGTAGCCGTCCTCGTCCATGCGGGCGAGGTCGCCCGTGTGCATCCAGCCGTCCGCGTCGATGGCCTCGGCCGTCTTGTCCGGCTGGTCCCAGTAGCCGGCCATGACGGCGTAGCCGCGGGTGCACAGCTCGCCGATCACCCCGCGCTCCACGGTCTCGCCCGTCAGCGGGTCCACGACCTTGCTCTCGAGGTTCGGCATGGTCCGCCCCACGGTGCCGGTGCGCTGGGCGAGCGAGTCGCCGGCGCGGGTCATGGTGGAGACCGGGGACGTCTCGGTCATGCCGTAGCAGATGGCCACCCCCTCCATGTGCATGTCGGCGATGACGCGCTCCATCACCTCGACCGGGCACGTCGAGCCGGCCATGACGCCCGTGCGCAGCGTGCCGAGCCGGTACGAGGCGAAGTCGTCCAGCGCGAGCTCGGCGATGAACATGGTGGGGACGCCGTAGAGGGAGGTGCCGCCGAAGTCCTGGACGGCCCGCAGGGCCGCGTCGGGCTTGAAGCCCCGGCCCGGCAGGATCGTGGCACACCCGTGCGAGTACGCCGCGAGGTTGCCGATCACCATCCCGAAGCAGTGGTAGAACGGGACCGGGATGACCACCCGGTCCTCCGGCGTGTAGCCGAGCAGTTCGCCGATCGCGAACCCGTTGTTGAGGATGTTCCGGTGCGTGAGGGTGGCGCCCTTGGGGAAGCCGGTGGTGCCGGAGGTGTACTGGATGTTGATGGGATCGTCCGCCGTCAGTGTCGCCGCCCGCTCCTCGACCGCCGACGCCGGCACCTCGGCCGCGCGGGCCACGAGCGCAGCCCAGGTCGTCTCGCCGTCCGACGCCGGCACACCGGGCTCGAACGGGGCCTCGCCCGGGGCGTGGGGCGCCGGCAGGAACACGAGCTCGCGCAGATCGGGGCACTCGGCGAGCGCGTCGCGGGCCAGCGCGACGTACTCGCTCGTCCGGTCGCTGGGGGCGACGACGAGCATGCGCATGCCGTTCTGCCGGACCACGAACTGCAGCTCGTGGGCCCGATAGGCCGGGTTGACGTTGACGAGGATGGCGCCGATGGCGGCCGTCGCGTACTGGACCACGGTCCATTCGGCGCAGTTCGGGCTCCAGATGCCCACCCGGTCGCCCTTCGCCACGCCCGCGGAGAGGAGCCCGCGGGCGGCGGCATCGACGTCGTGAGCGAGCTCGGCGTAGGTCCAGCGGCGGGCCGCGTCCGCGCGGCCGTCACCGGCTGCCTCCACGAGGGCCTCCCGCTGTGCGTGCTGCCCCGCGGTGCGGGCGAAGTTCGCCCCGATGGTCTCGTCGAGCAGGGACATCGTCGTCTCGCCTGCCGTGTAGGAGCTGTGCATGGATGAAAGCTACCAACTCGGTAGGCTGGCGACCATGACTGATCCCGTGCGCCTGCAGGCGACCTTCATCCCCAACGAGGGCGAGTTCTTCCGCGTCAAGCTCGCCCTCGACATCGCGATCGAGGAGGTCCAGCGCGAACCGGGCTGCCTCCAGTACGAGGTCACGGACGAGTCCGAGGACCGGATCGTCCTCTCCGAGCTCTGGGCCTCCGAGGAGGACCTCGACCGGCACTCGAAGGGCGTGGCGGTGCAGGACCTCAACGAGTCGCTGAGTGCGCTCCTGGCCCAGCCGGTGAAGATCGAGCGCCTCTAGCCTCCCGGGACGCAGGAACGGCGCCGCCCCCAGCTGCTGGGAGCGGCGCCGTTCTCGCGCCGGCGGAGCGGTGCGTCAGTTCTGCGGCCCCTGGGCCTGCGCCTCGGCGACCTTCTTGTGGACGTCCTCCATGTCGAGGTCCTTCACCGCCGTGATGACCTGCTCGAGGGCAGAGGCCGGGAGGGCGCCGGGCTGCGAGAAGACGAGGACCTTCTCGCGGAACGCCATGAGGGTCGGGATCGAGGTGATGTTCGCCTGGGCGGCCAGCATCTGCTCGGCCTCGGTGTCCACCTTGGCGAAGACGACGTCCGGGTGCTTCTCGGACGCGGCCTCGTAGGTCGGGGCGAACTGCCGGCACGGGCCGCACCACGACGCCCAGAAGTCCACCAGGACGATGTCGTTCTTCTCGATGACCTCGGCGAAGTCTTCGCCGGTGACGTTCTTCGTTGCCATGCCGCGCTCCTTGCTCTCTGTGCGGGTCCCCTGCGGGGTCGGTATGGAAGTCTCAACGATACCCGTGGGGGTTTCATTCCCAGGGGTCCGCGCTCCCCGCCTCCTTCCCCGTGGGCCGAGGCTCAAACCGCCGCGGGCTCGTGCGCCTGGACGTACTTCCTGCCGCCGAGGGCGATCGCCATCGCGACCATGAGCGCCACGGCGGAGGCGTAGAACGGGACCGGCGCGCCATAGGTCTCGCCGAGCCAGGTGGCGATGAAGGGGGCGAGGGCCCCGCCCATCCAGCGCACGAAGTTGTAGCCGGCGCTCGCCACGGGCCGCGGCGCGTCGGAGACGCCCATCGCGAGCTCGGTGTAGACGGTGTTGTTGATGCCGAGCAGCGCTCCGGCGACGATCGTCAGGACCACCACGGCGGGGACGGCGTGGGCGGCCGCGGAGACGGCCATGCCGACCAGGACCAGGGCGAGCCCGGCGAGGGTGCCGGCGAGGACCTTGACGTCGCCGAAACGGGCCTGAAGCTGCGGGGCCACGAAGACCGAGCAGAGGGCGAGGGCCACGCCCCAGCCGAAGAACACCGCCCCGATGCCGTAGGCGCCCATGCCGAGGATGAACGGCACGAAGGCGAGCACGGTGTAGAAGCCGAAGTTGTAGAAGAACGCGCTGCCGGCCACCGAGCGCAGCCCGGCGTGGCCGAGGGCCAGGAGGGGATCGCGGAACCGGGTCTTCTTCGCCGAAGGCCGGGTCTTCGGGAGGGTCGCGAGGATCGCGATGAAGGCGATGGCCATGAGCGTCGCGGTGCCGAAGAACGGCATGCGCCACTGCCAGCCGCCCAGGAGCGCGCCGGCGAGCGGGCCGAGCGAGAGGCCCAGGCCGAGGGCCGCCTCGTAGAGGATGATGGCCGTGGACGTCCCGCCGGAGGCGACCCCGACGATCACCGCGAGCGCTGTCGCCACGAAGAGGGAGTTGCCGAGGCCCCAGCCGGCGCGCCAGCCGATGAGCTCGGCGACGCTCTGGCTCGTGCCCGACAGGCTCGCGAAGACCACGATGAGCGCGAGGCCGATCAGGAGGGTCTTCTTGCCGCCGATCCGGGAGGACACCCAGCCGGTGACGAGCATCATCACCGCGGTGACGAGGAAGTAGCTCGTGAACAGCAGCGAGACCTGGCTGGGGCTCGCGTCGAGGTTCTGGGCGATCGCGGGCAGGATCGGGTCCACGAGGCCGATGCCCATGAAGGCGAAGACGGAGGCCGCGGCCGTGGCCCAGACGGCCTTGGGCTGGCGGAAGAAGGAGGCCTTCTCGGCCTCGAGCGTCTCGTGCGGGGCCGGGCCGTGCTGGGGCGCGGGCGCTGAGTCGGAGTGGGATTCGGGCTGGACGCCGGTCTCGGCGGTCATGCAGGCAGCTCCTGGTTCTTCATCACGTACTGGTTGATCTTGTCCATCACGGGCAGCGCGGCCGCGAGGGCGGCGCGCTCGCCGTCGCTGAGCGTTGCGAGGGCGGCGGCCATCCGCTCTGTGCGGCGGGTGTTGGCGCGCTGCGCCGTCGCGTCGCCCTCGGGGGTCCGGCGGACGACGACGGCCCTCGCGTCGCGCGGGTCGCTGCACCGCTCGAGGAGCCCGGCCTTCTCGAGCCGGGCCACCTGCTCGGTGGCCGTGGGCACGCGCACGCCGAGGTTCTTGGCGATGGCGCCCATCCGCAGGCCCTCGCCGGCGACCATGTTCAGGACGCTCAGCTGGGCCGCGGAGAGCTCTGAGAGCTCGTCGAGCCGCCGGGCCATGTAGGTGCCGTAGCGGATGGCGTCCCGGAAGGCCTCGGCCAGCGCGGCAAGCTCCTCGTTCATACTTAGGTACCCTAATAGTTAGGCACCCTAAAGTCAAGGTCGCCCGCCACGCGGCTCGACCCGGGCCGCCCTCCCCCGTAGCATGGCGCGCGTGAGGGCCGGCCCCGGCCCGCGGAAAGGGACCGTGGCCAGATTCCTGTTCGTGACGTGGGACGGCGGCGGCAACAAGGTCCCGGCCGTGGCCCTCGCCGAGGAGCTCGCGCTGCGCGGCCACGCGGTCAGCGTGCTGGGCGACGGCCCACAGGCCCCGGATTTCGCCGCCCCCGGGCTCCGCTTCGCCTCTTTCTCCACGACCCGGACGTTCCCCTCCGGGTCCACTCCCCTGGACATGGTGCGGATCGCGTCCGATCCCGCGATGCGGCGCGATACCCTCGCGGAGCTCGCCGCCCACCCGGCCGACGTCATCGTGGTGGATGTGGCCCTGTTCGGGGTGATGGACGCCCTGCGGCGGGCCGGGCGCGAGTACGTGGTCCTCGAGCACACCCTCGACGGGGTACTCCGCCGGGTGCTCCCCTCCCTCGACGCCGTGCTGCGCGTGCGGGGGCTGCGGGTCCTGCGCCTGCTCAACGCCGGCAGGCCCGTCCTGGCGCCGACGATCCCCGAGCTCGACCGGGGCCACGGCGACGTCGTGCACCTCGGCCCCATGGTCCGCGCGGTCCCGGCGCGGCCCGCCGTGCCGACCGTGGTGCTCTCCCTGAGCACCGCCCCGTACCCGGCCCTGGTGCCCACGTGGCAGCGGGTGCTCGACGCCGTGGAGGGCCTTCCCGCCCGGGTCGTGGCGACCCTGGGCTCGGGGCTGGCCGCCGGGGCCCTGAGGATCCCCGCCGGCGTCGAGGTGCACGGCTGGCGCCCGCACACCGACCTCCTTCCGGAGGCCTCCCTCGTGGTCAGCCACGGCGGCCACGGCACCGCGGTGGCCGCGCTGGCCCACGGCGTCCCGCTGCTCGTGCTGCCGCTGGACCGGGCCACCGACCAGCCGTGGATCGGCGCGGCGGTCCAGCGGGCCGGCGTCGGCCGCCGCCTCTCCCGGTCGGCGCGGCCGGCGCGGATCCGGGCGGCAGTGGAGGAGCTCCTCGCGGACGGCCCGCACCGCGGCGCGGCCGCCCGGATGGGCGAGCGCGCCCGCGCCCTCGACGGGCGCACGCGCGGCGCGGACGTGCTCGAGATGGTTGCCCGGAGCGCCGAGCGGGAATGAGCAGCAGGACAGCGACCACCATGACGCTAGGAGCAACCATGCGCATCGCCATCGTCGGGGCCACGGGGAACGTGGGGACCGCGCTGCTGAGGACGCTGGCCGCGGCGGGCGGGCACGAGCTCGTCGGCGTCGCCCGGCGCGCTCCGGACCCGGGCGCCGAGCCCTACCGGAGCGCCTCGTGGCACCAGGTCGACATCGGATCGCCGGACGCGGTCCCGGCCCTGCGGACCGCCTTCGGGGGGTGCGACGCCGTGGTGCACCTCGCGTGGATCATCCAGCCCAACCACCACCAGGACGACCTCCACCGGGTCAACGTGGAGGGCAGCTGGCAGGTCTTCGAGGCGGCGGCCGAGGCCGGAGTGAAGCACCTCGTCTACGCGTCCTCGGTGGGAGCCTACAGCCCGGGGCCCAAGGACGAGCGCGTCGACGAGTCCTGGCCCACCGGGGGCCTCCACACCTCCCACTACAGCCGGCAGAAGGCCGCGGTGGAACGGCTGCTGGACCGCTTCGAGGCCGACCACCAGGACATCACCGTGGCGCGGCTGCGGCCGGGCCTGATCTTCCAGTCGAGGCAGGCGTCCGAGGTGGGGCGCTACTTCCTGGGACGGTTCATCCCGCAGCAGATCGCGCGGTCACGGGTCCCGGTGCTCCCGATGCCGCCCACGATGGTCTTCCAGGCCGTCCATGCCGAGGACGTGGCCGACGCCTACGCCAAGGTGCTCACGGCCCGGGCCCGGGGGGCGTTCAACGTCGCCGCCGAGCCCGTGCTCGACCCGACCACCTTCCCCCCGGTGCTGGGTGCCAAGAAGTCGGTGCCGCTCCCCGCCGCCGTGCTGCGCGCCCTCGTGTGGCTGTCGTGGAAGCTGCGGGTCCAGCGCACCGATCCGGGCTGGATCGACATGGCCGTCCAGGTCCCGATCATGGACACCACCCGGATCCGCTCGGCGCTGGGCTGGGAGCCGCGCCGCTCCTCGCAGGAAGCCGTCACCGCGGTCCTCGGCGGCATGCAGGAGGCCTCCGGCGTCCCCGCCTCGGCGGCGCTGCGGCCGGGGGACCAGGCCGCCGAGAACTGACGCCGCCCACACACAGGAGAGCCCGCGCCCGGAAACAGCCGAAGGGCCCGCCCTCATTCATGAGGCCGGGCCCTTCGTTCGGTGGCAGATGAGGGATTCGAACCCCCGTAGGCAATGCCAGCTGATTTACAGTCAGCCCCCTTTGGCCGCTCGGGTAATCTGCCGAACGCCACGCCGCGCAACGAACGGCCAAGCCGTGTTCCGCGGTGCGAGCAAGACAACCTTACAGAACATTCGCCCACGCGTCGAATCGTCCCGGGTGCCCCGGGATCAGGCGGTTCCGGCGGCGGGTGCGCCCTCGCCGTCGCCCGCCTGGGACGCCTCCTCGGAGGCGATGGCGCGGGCCACCTGGGCCTCGAAGAACGCCGCCTGCTCGTCGGTGATCTGCCTCAGTGCCACGGCCCGCGCGAGGTCCGCATGCACGCCGTCGAGCCGTGCGGAGGCCGCGGGAGCCGGGGACATCGCGATGCCGGCGGCGAGGGTCGCGGCGGCGACCACTCCCCCGGCCGCTGCGGCGGCCCTGCCGGCGATCGACTTCTTCGGTGCTGCATCGTCCGGCGCCTTCGCCGGAACCCCGTTGTCGGAGCGTGGCGCGTTCTCCGCCATGGATCCTCCCTCGCGAGCCTTCAGTGGTACCAACGCTCGCAGTTCCGCTTGCGATCCGACTGGGCTTCGGCTGTGAGTGAACTGTGGGCGTTCGGCGGCGCCGGCCGCATATTACCCGGGTCCGCGGGGGCCCAAGCGGCTAGGCTGGGTGGCAGCATCCAGACCCGTCCAGCCGGAGGTTACCCATGGCAGATTCGACGTTCGACGTTGTCAGCAAGGTCGACAAGCAGGAGGTCGCCAACGCCCTCAACCAGGCGCAGAAGGAGATCGCCCAGCGCTACGACTTCAAGGGCGTGGGCGCCGAGATCGACTTCAGCGGCGAGAAGATCCTCATGAAGGCCAACGCCGAGGAGCGCGTCAAGGCGGTCCTCGACGTCTTCGAGTCCAAGCTCATCAAGCGCGGCATCTCGCTGAAGTCGCTCGAGGCCGGCGACCCGTTCGCCTCGGGCAAGGAGTACCGCATCGAGGCCTCCATCAAGGAGGGCATCTCGCAGGAGCATGCGAAGAAGATCTCCAAGCTCATCCGCGACGAGGCCCCCAAGAGCGTCAAGGCCCAGATCCAGGGCGACGAGCTCCGTGTCTCCTCGAAGTCCCGCGACGACCTCCAGTCCACCATCGCCCTGCTCAAGGGCTACGAGGACGTCGACCTCCAGTTCGTGAACTTCCGCTAGGAGGCAGGCGGGCACGACGTCGGGGGGGGGGCCCCCCCCCGGGGGGGGGGGGCGGGGGGGGGGGGGGGGGGCGGGGCCCCCCCCCGGGGGGGCGCGGGGGGGGGTGGGGGGGGGCGGGTGGGG
>NZ_JAUSTE010000002.1 GCF_030812675.1 Sinomonas atrocyanea
TCCCCCCCGCGCCCACCCCGCCCCGAGCACCCCCCCCCCCCCCGCGCCCCCCCCCCCCCCCGCGGGGGGGGGGGGCGCCCCCCGCCCCCCCCCCCCCCCGGGGGGGGGGGCCCCCCCCGACGTCGTTCTCGCCGCGTTCTCAGCCCAGTCCGGGCCAACGGGCCAGGTCGGCGGCGACGTCGATGTCGTCGTCGCTGCCGAGGTCGGCGCACTCGACCGTGTCGATCGACTCGGGGTGGGCCTGGAGGTACTCGCGGGCCCCCGTGTCCCCGTGCGCCTGGCGCGCGGCGGCCGCGGCGTGGTCGGGGTCGAGGACCACGGGGTGGCCCGGGCGGCCCTGGTAGGCGGCCCTGGTGATCCGCCCGGGGCGGTGGGCCGAGAGCAGCCGGGAGATGACGTCGGGGCCGACGCCGGGCTGGTCCACCAGCACGATCGCCACGGGCAGCCCGGGCTCCAGCTGGAGCGCGCGCCCGACTCCCGCGCGCCAGGCGCGGGACATCCCCTCCTCCCATCCGGTGACGCGCAGGACCACCGGTTCCACCTCGCGGTCCGGGGGCCGGACCGAGGCCGCGATCTCGTCGGCCCGCGGCCCGAGGACCAGGAGGGGCCGGCCGCCCGCCGCGCTGGCGGCCCGGACGGCCCGGGCCGCCAGCGTCTCCCCCTCGAGCGTCAGGAGGGCCTTGGGGCCGAGGCCCAGCCGCCTCCCGAGCCCGGCGGCGAGCACGACGATGCAGGGGCTGCTCACCGGGGCGCCTGGCGTTCCTGCAGGATCCTGTGCACCCCTCCAGTGTCGGTGATCTCTCCGGCCCCGATCATCCGGTGCACGTCCTCGAAGCAGTGCTCGGGGACGACCGCCACCTCGGCGCCGTCGCGGTCCACGATGGCTCCGTTGCGGAGCTGGTCGCCGTCGCGCAGATGGGCCAGGGCATCCGCCCGCACGATCCGCACCGGGGCGGCAGCCAGGACCGACGGGTTCCGGGAGTTGCCCGCCCGCAGCTCGTTGAAGAGGAGGTTGAGGATGATCGCGACGATCGCGGCGGCGCTGATCCCGGATCCCAGGATCGTCTGGGCCCAGGCGGGGAAGTCGCGGTAGAAGTGGGGCGCGGCCACCGGGATCAGGCCGAAGGCGAACGCGACGGCCACGACGACCAGGTTCATCGAGTTCCGGTAGTCCACCTTGGCCAGGGTCCGGACACCGGAGGAGGCCACGGTGCCGAACAGCACGATCGAGGCTCCGCCCAGGACCGGGGCGGGGATGGCCGCGACCACCTGGCCGATGGCGGGGAACATGCCGAGCCCGGCCATGATGACGCCGGCCGCGGCCACCACGAAGCGGCTGCGGATGCCCGTCACGGCGACGAGGCCCACGTTGGCCGCGAACGCCGTCTGCGTGAACGAGTTCAGCAGCGGGGCGCAGGCGGAGGAGAGCATGTCCGCCCTCAGGCCGTTGGCGACGCGGCGCGAATCGACCTTGGCCCCGACGATCTCGCCCACGGCGAGGATGTCCGCCGTCGTCTCCGTCATGGTCACGAGGACCACGATGAGCATCGAGACGATGGAGGCCACCTCGAAGGTCGGCGGCCCGAAGGCCAAGGGGGCAGGGAAGGTGATTGGGGCGCCGCGGCCCACGCCCGAGAAGTCCACCATGCCCAGGGCCGCGGCCACGGCAGTGCCGAGGATGAAGGACAGCAGGATCGACAGGCGCGAGATCATCCCCACGCCCACCTTGGACAGCAGCAGCACGATGAGCAGGGTCGCCCCGGCCAGGCCGAGGCTGCGGAGGTCTGCGGCCCCGTCCGTGCCGTGCCCGGCGGCCCAGGAGATCGCCACGGGGAGCAGCGAGATCCCGATGACGGTGATGACGGTGCCGGTGACGACCGGCGGGAAGAAGCGGATGATGCGCGAGAACGCGCCGGCCGTCAGGAAGCCCACCGCCGAGGAGACGATGACGGCCCCGAAGATCGCGGTGAGATCGTGGCCTCCGGCCAGGATCGCCAGCATGGGGGCGACACCGGCGAAGGAGACGCCCTGGACGAGCGGCAGCCGTGAGCCGATGAACGGGGCGCCCACGCTCTGCACGATGGTGGCGAAGCCGCCCATGAGCAGGCACGAGCTGATCAGCAGTGCGGTCTTCTCGCCGGAGAGGCCGGCAGCCTGGCCGATGATGAGCGGGACGGCGACGATCGCGCCGTACATGGTGAGGACATGCTGGAAGCCGTAGGCGCCGGTGCGTCCCAGCGGGAGCCTCTCGTCCTCGGGGCCCGGGGCGTGGTCCGTGCGTGCTGCACGTCCCCAGCGGGCCGCCAGGGCCTGGGTCTTGGTGCCGGCGGCCGGTGTGGTCGGTCTGGTCGGTGTGGTCGGTGACATGGAAGGAGCCTCCTTCGGCGCGCGGGCGGTGCCCGGCGCGCAAGGTTGGGCGATCCTCTGTTGTTCCCGGGGCCATCGTGGGGGCCCTCGCCGGGAAGTGTCCAGATCTTGTGGGGGGGGTAGGGGGAATCAGTACTCGGTGCGGCTGGCGTTGGCGGCCCAGGCCTCAAACGGTGCGGTCCGGCGCTCCACGGCGATGTGGCGCACCGGGAGGGCCCGGTCCCGTTCCTCGGGGCTGCGGGCGAAGAACTCGTAGAACTCCGCGTCGTCGAACCCGCCGGCGGCGGCGTCGTGGCGGTCCGCGGCGAAGTACACGGCGTCGAGCCGCGCCCACAGCGACGCGGACAGGCACAGCGGGCACGGCTCGCAGCTGGTGTAGAGCACCGACCCGGTGAGGTCGAAGGTGCCCAGGGCGCTGCACGCGGTCCGGATCGCCATGACCTCGGCGTGCGCCGTCGGGTCGTTGTCCGCGGTCACCCGGTTGACGGCGAAGAACTCGCGCCCGTCCGGGGTGACGACGACAGCGCCGAACGGGCCGCCGTCGGCGGCCGCGTTCCGGGCGGCGAGATCGATGGCGCGCTCGAGGAAGTCCTGCGTGCGGAGGGTGCCTTGGGGTGTGGTCGACATGATGCTCACGTCCTGTGCGTCATGGGAGGACCCAAGGGAACGGTTCATGTCCATCGGCGGGTCCACCCGGCTGTCAGATCATGCCCGGTAGATAGCCCCTGAAGCCGGGGCCCGCCATTGGCTGAGACAACCGTAGGGCAGCCGCCCGTGAGGCGCAACACATCTTCGGAAAACTATTTCCATTCTCGGTTCGACGCGCCCGGAAGCCGTTGCAGTCCGCGCAGCCTTTCCGCTACGGTGTGACCCAGCCCATGGCGGGTCCTGACTGGACTATCTACCGGGCGAGCAACCACGCCACCGTGCTGGACTGCCGCCAGAGAGCTCCCGGTACCTCCTCCCGACGTACCGGCGCTCCGCCCCGCGGCGGCCCAGAGCCACCGAGGAGTTGACCGCCGTGACCTTCCCTTCAGCATGCCCCTGCCCCGCCTGGCGGCGGTGACCGTGCTCGAGCGACTCCAGGATTTTGCCCCGGCCCTGTCCGACCCCGAGGAGTGGGCCATCGCCACAGTGGTGGCCGCCTCGGGCTCCGTCCCCCGGCCGCCCGGGACTTCCATGGCCGTCCGGCGCGACGCGCTCGCCGTCGGCTCCCTGTCCGGGGGCTGCGTCGAGGCCGCCGTGGTGGACGCGTGCCTGACCGTGCTGGAGACCGGGACCGCCGGCGTCGTCGAGTTCGGCTACGGCGACGAGGACGGCCTCGGCGTCCGCCTGACCTGCGGCGGAAGCCTCCAGGTCCTCGCCCAGCCGACGACCGACCTCCGCGGCGCGCTCCCGTCCCTGGCCGCCGCGGTGGAGGACCTCCCGGTGAGGGCGGTCGCCCTCCTCCGCGCCCTCCCGGGGGCAGCTGTCGACCTGCCGGCGCCTGCGCTCCTGGACCCGGCCGCCCCGCTGCCGGCCGCGGTGACCGGGATGCTGCCGGAGCGGTCAGCGCAGGAGCTTCGGTCGGCGCTGGAGGCCGGAGGCACCCGGACCGTACCCGTGCACGGCGCGGCGGCTGACGGCTGCCCGGTCCTCGGGCGCCTGCTCGTCGAGTCGCACCGGCCGCCGCCGCGGCTGATCGTCTACGGCGCCAACGACTATGCCGCGGCGCTGGCCGCGGCCGCCCGGCCCCTCGGCTGGCGTGTCACGGTCTGCGATGCCCGACCGCTGTTCTCCACCGCCGCCCGCCACCCCTCGGCGCACGAGGTGGTGGCCGAGACACCGGCCGTGCACCTGCGGTCCGAGCACGCCGCGGGGCGCCTCGACTCGCGGACGGCCGTCGCCGTCCTCGGCCACGACCCACGATTCGACCTCGCCGTCCTGGACCAGGCCCTCCGCATGGACCTGGCCTACGTGGGGGCGATGGGATCGCGCACCACCCATGGGCGCCGCGCCGAGGACCTGCTGCGCGGCGGCCTCCCCGAGGGCCTGCTGAGCCGGCTCCACTCCCCCATCGGCCTGGACATCGGCGCCCTGACCCCGGAGGAGGTGGCCGTGGCGATCCTCGCCGAGATCATCGCGACCCGGCGCGGACGGGACCGCGCGGTGCACCCCCTCCGGGACACCGCCGGGCCCGTCCATGCGCCCCGCGGCATGGACACGGCTCCCGCCTCGTGGAAGGTGCACCCCCGATGGACATGACCAGCGTCGAGGAAGTCCTGATGAGCGCCGACCCCGACACGTGGCGGCCCGGCGACTCCTGGCTCGCCGGCGGGACCGTGCTGCTCTCCTACGGGACCGACATCACCCGGGGGCGGCCGCGGCGCCTCCTGGACCTCACGGGGGCGGGATGGCCGTCCGTGGTCTGGCACGCCGAGGGAGAATCCGAGGCCGGGAACGAGGACGCCGGCCCCAGACCCGGACAGGAGGTGTGGCCCCTGCCCGCGCTCGAGCTGGCCGCGACCTGCCGCGTCGCCGAGGTGTATGCACTGCCCGACGCCGCAGACCTGCCGCTGCCCCGGGATCTCCTGCCCGGGCTCGACCTCTTCCGGCCCTGCTGCGACTCCTTCGTGGCCTCCTACAAGATCTGGAACGTCTCGACCGTCGGCGGCAACGTGGCGACGGCCCTCCCGGCGGGGCCCATGACCTCGCTGCTGGCCGGCCTCGACGCGGTCGCCGTCCTGCTCGGCCCCGAGGGCACGCGCCGCGAGCTGCCGGTCGCCGACCTCGTCCTCGGCGAGGCCCACACGGCGCTGCGCGGCGGCGAGCTCATCCGCTGCTTCCGCATCCCGGTGGGCGCCCTGCGCCAGCCCTCGGCCTTCCGGCGCATCTCCCTCACCGAGCGGGGACGGTCCGCCGCCCTGCTCATCGGCCGCCGCACCGGCCCCGACCGCCTCCGCATCGTCGTGACCGCCTCCACGCGCCGCCCCCTCGTGGTCGACCTCGGAGGGGCAGGACAGCCCCCGGCCAGCGGCGACGGCTGGCGTTCCGCCGTCGACACCGCGGTAGCGGACGGGGGCTGGCACGACGACGTCCACGGCGCCCCCGACTGGCGGCGCGCCATGACGCACCGGCTCGGCGACGAGATCCTCGCCGAGCTGCTGCCCGGCATGGCCGGCGCAGCGAGAACCACCGGCGACATCACCGTGGAGAGGACCACCCGATGACCACTGCACCCAGCACCGCCGGCGATCCGCTGTTCCCCTCGCCCCGGGAGGGCGAGGCCCTCGTCGACGGGCGCCCCGTCCCCGTCCGGCCCGAGCCGGGGCAGTGCCTGCGCACGTGGCTGCGCGACAACGGCGCCCTCGGCGTGAAGAAGGGCTGCGACGCCGGGGACTGCGGCGCCTGCACCGTCCACGTGGACGGGACGCCCGTCCACAGCTGCATCTACCCCGCCCACCGGGCGTCCGGGCGCACGGTCACGACCGTCCAGGGCCTCGGCACCCCGGAGCACCTGCACCCGATGCAGGAGGCCTTCCTGCGGGCCGGCGCCTTCCAGTGCGGCTTCTGCACCGCCGGCATGATCATGACCGCCTGCACCTTCACCGACCGGGAGCGCTCGGACCTGCCCCGCAGCCTCAAGGGCAACCTCTGCCGGTGCACCGGCTACCGCTCCATCGAGGACGCCGTCCGCGGCCGCGTGAACGTGGAGGAGGGCTACGGCGGGGTCGGCTCGAGCACCGGGGCTCCCCAGGGCCCCGGCGTAGTGACCGGCACCGTGCGCTACACGATGGACATCGACCCCGCGGAGCTGCCGGGCGCGCTGCTGCACGCCGCCGTGGTGCGCTCCCCGCACGCCCACGCGCGCGTGCTGGGCATCGACTCCTCCCTGGCACTCAGCGAGCCCGGAGTCGTCGCCGTCCTCACCCACGAGGACGCCCCTGCCCTCCGGTTCTCCTCGGCGCAGCATGAGCTGTCCACGGACGACCCCGACGACACCCGCATTCTCGATGACGTGATGCGCCACGTCGGCCAGCGCGTGGCACTCGTCGTGGCCGAGACGCCGCGGGCCGCCGACCGGGGAGCGCGGCTCGTGGACGTCCGCTACGAGGTGCTCCCCGCGGTGCTGGACCCCGAACAGGCGGACGCGCCGGGGGCCCCGGCCCTCCATACCGGACGCGATGCCGAGGAGTCCCGCATCGCCGATCCCGAGCGGAACATCCTCGCCGTGGCGCACGGGGAGATCGGGAACCTCGACGAGGGGCTCGCAGCCGCGTCCGTGACCCACGAGGCCACCTACCGCACCCATCGCCTCTCCCACGTGGCGCTCGAGACCCATGGCTCCATCGCATGGACTGACGGGGAGGGCCGGCTCGTCGTACGGTCCAGCACCCAGGTTCCCTTCCTCGTCCGCCGCACGCTCTCCCGTATCCTCGGCCTCCCCCAGGACCGGGTCCGGGTCTTCTGCGAGCGCGTGGGAGGCGGCTTCGGCGGCAAGCAGGAAGTGCTCACCGAGGATCTGGCCGCACTCGCCACGCTCGCCACCGGCCGGCCGGTCAAGCTCGAGCTCTCGCGCAGCGAGGTGTTCTCCGCCACCACGGTGCGCCACCCCTTCCGGATCCGGGTGCGGGCCGGTGCCGACGCCGAGGGTCGCCTCACCGCTCTGGGCGTGGACGTCCGTGTGGACACGGGGGCCTACGGCAACCACGGACCGGGGGTGATGTTCCACGGGTGCGGGGAGTCCCTCTCGGTCTACCGCGCCCCGAACAAGAAGGTCGACGCCTGCGTGGTCTACACCAACAACGTCCCCTCCGGCGCCTTCCGCGGATACGGGCTGAGCCAGATGATCTTCGCGGTCGAGTCCGCCATGTCCGAACTGGCCGGCCAGCTGCACCTGGACCCGCTCGAATTCCGCCGCCGCAACGTGGTCGGCGTCGAAGACCCGATGATCTCGATGCACGAGGAGCCCGAGGAGGACGTCCACTTCGGCAGCTACGGGCTGGACCAGTGCATCGATCTGGTCCGCGACGCGCTCGCCCGCGGCCGTGACCGTGAGGAGGCGGCGGAGGCCGCCGGGCACGCCGATCCGCTCGGGGCCGAGTGGAAGGTCGGCGAAGGCACGGCAATCGCCATGATCGACACCGTGCCGCCGCGGGGCCACCACGCCCACGCACACGTGCGCCTCCTGCCGGGCGGACGGTACGAGGCCCGCGTGGGGACGGCAGAGTTCGGCAACGGCACTTCCACGGTGCACGCGCAGCTCGTGGCCACCGCCCTGGGGACCACCACCGAGCACGTGGTCCTGCGCCAGTCCGACTCGGACCTCGTCGAACATGACACGGGCGCCTTCGGGTCCACGGGCACCGTGGTGGCCGGCCGCGCCACCGACGCCGCCGCGCGGGAGCTGGCGGACGCCCTCCGCGCGGCCGCCGCCGCACGCACCGGCAGCGACGCGGCGCGCTGCGAGATCGCGGGCTCGGTGGTGCGCACCCCGCACGGCGACGTGGAGCTCGATGCGCTGCTCGGCGACGTCGCCGGGAGCAGCGACCAGGAGCGCTACGTCGGGCGGGGCCACTGGGGCGGCACCCCGCGGTCGGTGTCCTTCAACGTCCACGGCTTCCGCGTGGCGGTGAACACGGGCACCGGCGAACTGCGCATCCTGCAGTCGGTCCAGGCCGCTGACGCCGGGAAGGTGATGAACCCGCACCAGTGCCGCGGCCAGGTCGAGGGAGGCATCGCCCAGGCCATCGGCGCGGTGCTGCACGAGCAAATCCGCATCGACGACGCCGGCCGGGTCACCACCGACATCCTGCGCCAGTACCACGTGCCGACCTTCGCGGACATCCCCCGCAGCGAGGTGTACTTCGCCGACACCGAGGACTCCCTCGGACCCCGCGGGGCCAAGTCCATGAGCGAGTCCCCCTTCAACCCGGTGGCCCCGGCGATGGCCAACGCCATCGCCGACGCCATCGGGATCCGCTTCACCTCCACGCCGATCGCCCGCGACACCCTCCATGCCGCGCTGCGCGCCCGCGAGGACCAGCACCCGGCGCGGCCCCACGACGAGGACGTTCGCCGGTGAGCGCCGACGAGCGCGGGGAACTCCTCGCGGTCATCGAGCAGCACGGCAGGACGACGCCGGGACTGATGGCCCCCGGCGCCGGCGACGGGGCACGTGGCGCCCCGCGCCTGGAACAGGTCAATCCCACGTGCGGGGACCGGGTGGACCTCACCCTCACGGTCGACGACGGGAGGGCTGTGCTCCGCGGCACGGCCGACGGCTGCACCCTCTCGCGGGCTGCCGCGTCGCTCCTCGCCGCCACCCTGCACGCGATGGCACCCGAGGAGGCCGCAGCCCTGCTCGGCGTCCTGGTCCGGGCCCGCTCGAGCGGCCGCCCCCTCGAGCACTCGGCCCTCCCGGGCCGCATCGGCAGCTGGACCGAGGGGACCGCGGCATGCGCCGGGGCCCCCTCCACCCCGGACACCTGCGCCGGGCCGCTGCTCGCCCTCGCGGAGCTGGCCGTCGCACCCCTGCGCCGCCGGTGCATCCTCCTGCCGTGGACCACTGCCCGGACACTCCTCGAAGCCGCGCTGCCCGAGGCCGCAACGGAGGCGGGCTGAGCCCGCCCGCGCGGGGTGGGCGGCCGGCGTCGTGCTCGCCGCTACGGCGTGGGGCGCTCCGCGTCGTAGCGGGCGAAGCCCGGCTGCGCCACGTGCAGCACCCAGACCAGCGCGATGCACACGAGCGCCCCGACCACGATCGAGGTGCCCTCGCCGAGCCATGACGCCATGCCGCCGGAGAACACGTCGCCGAGGCGCGGGCCGCCGCCGACCACCACGGTGAACACGCCCTGCAGGCGGCCGCGCATGGAGTCCGGCGTGGCCGCCTGCAGGATGGTGGAGCGCAGGGCCGCGCTGACGGAGTCGGCCGCACCCGCGGCGACCATGCAGAGGATGGCGGGCGGCACCCACCAGGTCGGGCCGTCCGGCGAGGTCCGCCCGGCCGAGAGCACCACGATTCCGAACGCGAGGATGCTCGCGCCCCACGCCACCACGGACCACTGGACGCCTCGGCCCTGCCAGCGCAGCCGCGCGACCGGCCCCGAGAACAGGCCGCCGAGGAAGGTGCCGGCGGCGATCCCCGCCAGCAGGGCGCCCGCGGTGGCCGCTCCGCCGCCGAGCGCGAGGGCCGCGACGGCCGGGAGCACGGCGCGCGGCATCGCGAAGACCATGGCGCAGATGTCGATGAGGAACGTCATGCGGATGTTGGGCCGGGTCCCGAGGAACTGGAATCCCTCCGCGACCGAGCGGATCCCCGCCCGCCGCACGGCCCCCTCGGGCGGCAGCGGCGGCAGGCGGAAGAGAGCCCACATGGCCACGGTGAAGCTGAGCACGTCGAAGGTGTAGGTCCAGCCGTAGCCCACCGAGGCCACCAGCGCGCCCGCGAGCAGCGGCCCGGCGGCCCCGCCGAGGCCGAAGGTGATCATATTCAGGGCGTTGGCCGCCGCGAGCTTCTCGGGGCGGAGGAGCCGCGGGATGATCGCGCTGCGCGCGGGCATGTTAAGGCCGGTTCCGAGCGCCTGGATCCCCACGAGCAGGTAGATGAGCAGCACGTTCTCGAGGCGCAGCCACGCCTGCAGCGCGATGAGCGCGCTCGTGCCCCACAGCAGCCACGAGGAGGCGATCGCGACGGTGCGGCGGTCGTGGGCGTCGACGATCGCGCCGCCGTACAGGCCGGCGAAGACGAACGGGACGAGGGCCACGAGCCCGAGCAGGCCCACGTTGAAGCTCGAGCGGGTGAGGTCGTAGATCTGCAGGCTCACGGCCGTGACCGTCAGCTGGGATCCGAGGATGCTCAGCAGCTGGCCGAACCAGAGGCGCCTGAACTCGGGGCTCTCCGTGAGGGGACTCGTGTCGGCCAGATAGTTGCGCACCGCAACAGCCTAGCCGCGGCCGACTACCGCAGGCGGATCCCGCGCGCGACCTCGTGGGGCGTGCGGAAGCGGTGGTCGCGCTCGACCTCGTGCACCAGCTCGGTCATCGCGGCGTTCACGGGGGCGTCGGCGCCGCGGGCCCGGGCCCGGTCGACGATCGCGCCGTTGAGGTGGTCGATCTCGGTCGGGAGTCCCCGCTGGACGCTCTGCAGGGTCGAGCCGAGGACGGGCTCGCGGCCGAGGCGGCGGCCCATGAGGCGCAGCAGGGCGTTCCCCACCGGCGCGGGCGCGGACCGGAGGAGGCCGAGGGCGAGAGAGGGCATGCCGTCGAGGGACCCGAACGCGATGCCCTCGCGCCGCCCGGTGCGCAGGGCCTCGCGCATGCTCGCGAGGATGATCCGCCGCAGGGCCGGATCGGCGAGCGTCTCCTGCACGCTCAGGCCGGTGATGGCCGGCATCGCATTGATCTGGTTGACCACGAGCTTGGTCCACTGGCAGCCGGCGAAGTTGGCCACGGCCCGGCACGGGATCCCCGTGGAGAGCGCCCGGGCGGCATCGGCGGCCTCGGCGGAGGGCGGCTCCGTCCCCGAGCCGAGGTACAGGGGTCCCGGGACGAGCACCCGGGACTCCCCGGGGACCGGGCAGTCGGCGCTGAAGAAGGCGATGGCCCCGATCACCGGGCCCGTGTGGGCGCGGGCGCCGGCTGCGCCGTCGAGCCCGTTCTGGACCACGACGAGGGGCACGCCGGCGAGCGCGGCCTCGTTGGCCCCCAGTGCCTCACCCTCGTCCTGGGCCTTGACGCACAGGAGCGCGAGATCGGGGACGGAAGCGAGCCGCTCGCCGGCAGCGACGGGTGCGCGGTGCTCGCCCCACCGGCCGGTGAGCCGGAGCCCTCGTGCCCGGATGGCGGCGAGGCGCTCGCCGCGCACCGCCACGTCGACGCTGTGGCCGGCGCGGTCCAGGAGGGCGGCGAGGGTGCCGCCGATCGCGCCCGCTCCGATGACGCCAACCTTCATGCGCGACCTCCTGACAATCCCTCCCCCACTCAACCCCGCATCAGGACATGCCGCAATCACTTCGGCATAGCGGCATGTCCTGATGCGGCGTTGGGAAGGAGGGCGTCAGCGGCCGAGCTCGCGGCCGGCCATCTGCTCGAGGCGCACGATCCGGTCCGACATCGGCGGGTGCGTGGCGAACAGCCGCGTGAGCCCTGCCCCGCCGCGGAAGGGGTTGGCGATCATGAGGTGCGAGGTGTTGACCAGCTTCTGGTCGTCGGCGGGCAGGGGCGCCAGGCGCACGCCGCCCTCGATCTTGCGCAGCGCGGAGGCGAGGGCGAGCGGGTCGCCGGTGAGCTGGGACCCGTCCTCGTCGGCGTCGTACTCCCGCGTGCGGGAGATCGCGAGCTGGATGAGCGAGGCGGCGAACGGGGCGAGCAGGCTCAGGATCAGGAGGGCGAAGGGGTTCGCGTTCCGGTCACGGCCCCCGCCGCCGAAGAACATGGCGAACTGGGCGACCGAGGTGATGACGCCGGCGACCGCAGCCGCGATCGAGGACGTGAGGATGTCCCGGTTGTAGACGTGCATGAGCTCGTGGCCCAGCACGCCCCGCAGTTCGCGGGCGTCGAGCAGCCGCAGGATGCCCTCGGTGCAGCACACCGCGGCATTGCGCGGGTTGCGGCCCGTGGCGAAGGCGTTCGGGGACTCCGTCGGGGAGATGTAGATGCGCGGCATGGGCTGGTTGGCGCGCTGGGAGAGCTCCCGCACGATCTGGTACAGCCCCGGCGCCTGCTCCTCCGTCACGGGGTAGGCCTGCATGGAGCGCAGCGCGATCTTGTCGCTGTTCCAGTAGCTGTAGAACGTCATGACCAGGCCGAGGCCGGCGAAGATCAGGACGGGCGAGCCGCTGCGCGACCAGACGCCCACCAGCCCGCCGATGCCCAGCAGGACTGCCCAGAGCACGCCGAAGAGCGCCGCAGTCTTGATCCCGTTGTAGTGGTTGTGCACGGTTACCTCCGCCTACTCAACGTTTCTGCCCTGCCCCTCGGTTCCGCGTTCTCGCGGCGATTTTCTTGCGGTCCCCGCCTCATCGAGCAGCTCGTCGAGGAGCGCGAGGAAGGCCGGGTGGGACAGGATGCGGAAGTGTCCCACGACCGGCAGGCAGACGTTGCGCGCGCCCTCGAGCCAGGTCCCGCCGATCACGATCGGGTCGAGCTCTGCGCTGATGGACACGATGGCGGCGTTCGCGGCGCGCTCCGCCGCGAGCGCGAGCATCACGGGGTCCGTGGCGCGGAAGGCGCGCAGCGCCGGTGTGGGCGCGATGCGCGAGAACGGGTGGCCGCCGTACGGGGTCGAGATCGAGATCATGCCGCGCACGAGCGAGGGCTCCGTGACGAGGAGCTCCTTGCCGATGAGGCCGCCCTTCGAGTGGGCCACGATCAGCACGTCGGCGAGCCCGAGCTCGCGGAGGCGGTCCGCGACGAGGGCGGCCGAGTCGGGGACGCTGCGGAGGTTCCAGCCGAGCTCCTCGACCACGGCGACCTCGTGCCCGCGTTCCTCGAGCCGGCGGCGGAGGGGATCGAGGAACGCCGCCGGCTCGTAGATGCCGGGGATGAGCACGACGGCGGGCGGCCGGCCCCCGCGGGGAGGCTCCGACGTCGTGCGCACGGTCGGGCCGCCCTCGGGACCGGTGGCGACGCGCCGGCCGCCCCGCGCCCGGAAGGCGGCCGCCTGGCGGACCGTCGCGTAGAGGGCATCGAGGGCGAGGCCGCCGGCGACCCAGCCCGCGCGTGCCCCGGCCCGCCGCGCGGCCGCCACCGCCTCCGAGGCCCTGCTCACGCGTCCCCCCGTGCTGCCTCGGCCCGCAGGGACTCGGCCACGGGCACCGCGCCCCGGTACATGACCACGTGCGCGTGGGACGGCACCGAGCGCACGTGGGCGGCCGGGGCGGACCGGGCCAGCCGCTCGAGCCACCGCAGGGGGCTGATGCGGTCCCGGGAACCCCGCAGGAGCAGCACGGGCGCGGCGACCAGGGCGAGCCGCTGCTCGATGCGGTGCCGCATCATCCCGCGCAGCGTGGCCAGATACCAGGCCAGGCCGCAGCGGAAGTAGTCGCGCAGGATGGTCGCGGCCACGACCGGGGGCTCGGTGGCGGTGTCCCAGGCCAGGCGCAGCCCCTGCCGCACCACGCTGTGGGCGTCCGCGTCCACAGTGGGGCCGAGGAGGGCGAGCAGCTGGCCGGTGCGCCGCTGGAGGGCCATCTCGACGGCCACCTGCGCTCCCATGGAGTGCCCGACGAGGACGGGGGCGTGCACCCCGAGCCCGTCGAGGGCCTCCCACACGCACGCGGCGAAGTCCTCGATCGAGAGCGGGTGCCGCGGCCTCGGCGTCTGCCCGAAGCCCGGCAGCTCGACGGCGTGCACCCGGTCCCGGCGCGCGAGCTCCTCGGCGAGGGGCCGGAAGTACGCCGGAGACACGCCGATGCCGTGGACGAGGACGTAGTCCCGCGGGCCCTCTCCGCCCGAGCGCACGCGCAGCTCGTGGCCGCGGGCCACCATGCGGCGCTCCTCGAACTCTCCCATGTGCCTCCCCGTTCCGGATGGACTCCAGCCTACCGACGGCGCGAGGCAAGCTTAGGCTGACCTTATTGTGAGTTGCTAAAAATAAGTGCTCTAATGGGGCCATGGAACGGAGCACCGAGCACAGCGGATGGGCCTCGGGCCTGCGCGCTCACGGGCGCCGGGTGACCAGGCAGCGCCTCGCGGTGCTCGGTGCGGTCGAGTCCCACCCGCACTCGTCGGCAGAGGCCATCCTCGCCGCCGCCCGCGAGGAGCTCCCGGACATCACGCCGCAGTCCGTCTACGTGGTCCTCGGCGACCTCACCGACCTGGGGATGCTGCGGCGCTTCGAGCCGCCCCACTCCCCCGCGCTCTACGAGACGAGGGTCGGCGACAACCACCACCACGCGATCTGCTCGGTCTGCGGCCGCGTCGAGGACGTCGACTGCGCGGTGGGCCACGCCCCGTGCCTGACGCCCTCGGACACCCACGGCATGACGATCATGATCGCGGACGTCACCTACGTCGGGGTCTGCGCCGAGTGCGCAGCCAGGCCGGCCCCCGAGCCGGCGGCCTGACCCCGCCCACAAGCCTTCCTCCCACGGAACCAGTACGGCGCAGTACGCGCGGAACAGAAGGAGAGACATGACGGTCAACTACTCGACCACCCAGTCCGGGGCCCCGGTCGTCTCGGACGCCCACGCCCAGTCGGTCGGCGCCGACGGCGCGATCATCCTCACCGACCACTACCTGGTCGAGAAGCTCGCGCAGTTCAACCGCGAGCGCGTCCCGGAGCGCGTGGTCCATGCCAAGGGCGGCGGGGCCTTCGGCGTGTTCAAGACCACCGAGGACGTCTCGAAGTACACCAAGGCGGCCCTGTTCCAGCCGGGCACCGAGACCGAGATGCTCATCCGCTTCTCCTCCGTGGCGGGCGAGAACGGCTCCCCTGACACGTGGCGCGACCCCCGCGGCTTCGCCATCAAGTTCTACACGTCCGAGGGCAACTACGACCTCGTGGGCAACAACACCCCGGTGTTCTTCATCCGCGACGGCATCAAGTTCCCCGACTTCATCCACTCGCAGAAGCGCCTCCCGGGCAGCCACCTGCGCGACGCGGACATGCAGTGGGACTTCTGGACCCTCTCTCCCGAGTCCGCCCACCAGGTCACCTGGCTCATGGGCGACCGCGGCCTGCCCAAGACCTGGCGCCACATGCAGGGCTACGGCTCCCACACCTACCAGTGGATCAACGCCGAGGGCGAGCGGTTCTGGGTCAAGTACCACTTCCACACGAACCAGGGCGTCGAGAACCTCACGGGCGAGGAGGCCGAGCGCATCGCCGGCGAGAACGCCGACTACTACATCCAGGACCTCTACGAGAGCATCGAGGAGGGCAGCTTCCCGAGCTGGGACCTCTTCGTGCAGGTCATGCCGTACGAGGACGCCAAGACCTACCGGTACAACCCGTTCGACCTGACGAAGACGTGGTCCAAGAAGGACTACCCGCTCATCAAGGTCGGCACGATGGAGCTCAACCGCAACCCGGAGAACTACTTCGCGCAGATCGAGCAGGCCGCGTTCGCGCCGTCGAACTTCGTGCCCGGCATCGCGGCCTCGCCGGACAAGATGCTCCAGGCGCGCATCTTCTCCTACGCGGACGCGCACCGCTACCGCGTGGGCACCAACCACGCCCAGCTGCCGGTCAACGCCCCGAAGTCCGAGGTGCGCAACTACAGCCAGGACGGCGCCGGCCGCATCAGCTTCAACTCCCCGAGCACCCCGGTGTACGCGCCGAACTCGGCCGGCGGTCCCGCCGCGGTCGAGCCCGCCGCCGGCACTGTGGGCGGCGGCTGGGAGAACGACGGCGAGCTCACCCTCGCCGCGCACTCCCTCCATGCCGAGGACGGCGACTTCGTGCAGCCGGGCATCCTCTACCGCGAGGTGTTCGACGACGCGACCCGCGCCCGCTTCCTCACCACGATCGCCGGCGCGGTCGGCGGAGTGAAGCGCGAGGACATCAAGGAGCGCGCGATCCAGTACTGGACCAACGTGGATTCCGAGCTCGGCGCCAAGCTCCGCGCGGAGCTCGGAAAGTAGCCGCTCGGATACCGGCAGTACCCACGGACGACGCCGGGGTCCCCACTCAGGTGGGGACCCCGGCGTCGTCCTTCTGGGTCCGCCGCGTACCCGGAAGGGCGGAACGGCGACGAGATGCGTACCCGCACCGGGTGGTGGTGGGGGCTAGGAGGGGACCCGGTGCGCCGCGCGGTCGAGGTGGGCGACGAACCCGTCGGCCAGCACGTCGAAGGAGTCGAGCGCGGCGCGCCGGTCGCCCGAGAGCACGAAGTCGTACAGCAGCCCCATCACGGCGCCCATGTACGTGCGGGCCATCGCGCGGGCCGTGCGGGGCGGGAGGCCCCGGCCCCGCAGCCACCTGGCCAGCAGCCCGCACCAGTGATCGAAGGACTGGGCCGCCGGCCGGCGCGGGTCGTCCGCGACGACGTCCTGCACCGAGGCCTCGAACTCGAGCCGCTGCAGGTGCCGGCCGCGGTGGTCGAGGCCCAGCTCGAACGCCTTGCGGGCCAGGGCGACCACGTCCTCCGGGGAGTCCGAGGCCGGCCTGAGCGCCGTGAGCGGCTCGAGGCGGCGCATGATGCCGCGGATGATCTCGGTGACCAGCTGCTCCCGGTTGCCGAAGTGGTACACGAGCACGTAGCTGCTGATGCCCAGCGCGTCCGCGAGGCTGCGGAACGTCAGGTCCGCCAGCGTCGAGTCGAGCAGGTGGTCGAGGATCTGGTCGAGCAGCTCGTATTTCCGCTCGGGCCGTGGAGGTCTCGCCATGGCCCCATCCTAGACGCGGACCATCACAGGCGTTGACAATTCCTGCAACGCAAGTGGCTGTCCGGGCAAACTCCCAGACAGCGCGGGCAGACTACTGCGACGTTTCCGACACCGCGTTCCGCTCCGCCGCGAAGCGCTCGTTGAGCCGGGAGTGGCGCTGCCCGTAGGCGAAGTAGATGACGAGGCCCACCACGAGCCAGCCCGCGAAGTAGATCCACGTCTCGACCGCGAGGTTGGTCATGAGGTAGAGGCACAGCACGGCGGAGACGATGGGCAGCACCTTGCCGAAGGGCACGCGGAACGCGGCCTTGAGGTCGGGGCGCTTGCGCCGCAGGACCACGATGCCGAGGCTGACCACCACGAACGCCGAGAGGGTGCCGATGTTGATCATCTCCTCGAGCACGTCCACCTTGGTCAGGCCCGCGACGAGCGCCACGGCGGTGCCGCAGATGATCTGCAGGCGCGCGGGGGTGGCGCGCTTCTCGCTCGTGACGGACAGCGCCCGCGGGAGCAGGCCGTCGCGGCTCATCGCGAGGATCACCCGGGCCAGGCCCATGAGCAGGACCATGATCACGGTGGTGAGGCCCACGAGGGAGCCGAACGCGATGACCTTGGCGGCGTCCGTGTTGCCCACGGCCTCGAACGCCGTGGTCAGGGTCGGGGCCTCGGCCTGGGCCAGGACGGTGTAGGGGACCATGCCGGTCAGCGCGAGCGAGACGAGGATGTAGAGCAGGGTCACGACCGCCAGGCCGCCGAAGATGCCGCGCGGCAGCGTCTTCTGCGGGTTCTTGACCTCCTCGGCGCTCGTGGCCACGACGTCGAAGCCGATGAACGCGAAGAAGACCAGGGCGGCGCCGCCGAAGATCCCGAACACGCCGTACTGCGCGGGTGCGGCACCGGTGAGGAACGAGAAGAACGACTGCTTGAGCACCTCCGTGCCGCCGGAGCCGGAGGCCGGGACGGCGGGCGGCACGAACGGGCTGTAGTTCTGGGCCTTGACATAGAAGAAGCCGACCACGATCACGAACAGCACCACGGCGATCTTCACCACGGTGATGACGTTGCCCACCCGGGCCGAGAGCTTGGTGCCGAGGACCAGGAGCACGGTGAAGATCGCGACGATGAGGAACGGGCCCCACACGAGCTCGACCGGTCCGAGCTGGATGCTCGCCGGCACATCGAGCCCGGCGAGCGAGAAGACCTTGCTGAGGTAGATGCCCCAGTACTTGGCGATCACGGCGCCCGCGGTGAAGAGCTCCAGGATGAGGTTCCAGCCGATGATCCAGGCCAGCAGCTCGCCCATCGTGGCGTAGGTGAACACGTAGGCGGAGCCGGCCACCGGCATGGCGGTCGCGAACTCGGCGTAGCACATGATGGCGAGCGCGCACGCGACGGCCGCGATCGCGAAGGAGACCGTGACCGCCGGCCCCGCGAAGCTCGCGGCGGCCTTGGCCCCGACCGAGAAGATGCCCGCGCCGACGGCGACTGCGACCCCCATGATCATGAGGTCCCATGAGCTCAGCGATCGCTTGAGCCGGCGCCCGGACTCCTGCGAGGCCGCGATGGTGGCCTCGATCGGCTTCGTGCGGAGGATCTGCATCCCACACTCCTGGTCTTCAGTGACGAACAAACCTGTCCACTGTACGAGTCCAGCCTGTGAGACCTTCAGAAGGTCTCACGATGTGAGACCGGCAGCGGCCCGTGCCCAGCCGCGCTCAGGCGCCCGGCGCCGCCTTGCGCGAGATCCGGATCATGTCCTCGCGCGGCACCACCTTCACGCGCTCGCGCCGCACCTGGCCGCCGCCGCCCGCGGCGCCGGCGGCAGCGCCGGCGTCGGCCGTGTCCGCGGCCCACGCCTCGCCGAGGGCCCGCTCGTGGGCGTCCAGCTCGTTCCAGCCCTCCCACGTCGTGTACTCGACGCCGCGCTCCTCGAGCAGCGCGATGACGGCATGCTCGTCCGGGTTCTCGGCGGCGGGGAGCGAGTCGCGGTCCTCGAGGAGGCACCCGATGGTCTCGAGCGCGTCGCCCTTGGTGTGGCCGATCAGCCCCACGGGGCCGCGCTTGATCCACCCGGTGGTGTAGAGCCCAGGCATCGGGGTCCCGTCCTCGTCGAGGACGCGGCCGCCCTCGTTGGGGATCACGCCGCGGCGGGCGTCGTACTCGATCTCGGCGAGCTCCGAGCCGCGGTAGCCGATCGCCCGGTACACGGCCTGGACGGGGTAGTCCTCGAACTGGCCGGTGCCGCGGACGTTGCCCGTCCCGTCGAGCTCCATGCGCTCGAACCGGATGCCGGCCACGTGGCCGGGGGTCTCGGGCGAGTCGTAGATCTCCACGGGGCTCTGCAGGAAGTGCAGGTGGAGGCGGCGGGAGGCGCCGGTGTCCTGGTCCTCCGCGATCCAGTTCGCGAGCGTGTTGACCATGGTCTTGACCTGGTTGTTGGTCTTGATGGCCTCGTCGGAGGCGTCGTCGAACTCGAAGTCCTCCGGGTACAGGACGATGTCCACGTCCCGGGAGTGGGAGAGCTCGCGCAGCTCGAGAGGGGTGAACTTCACCTGCGCGGGCCCGCGGCGGCCGAAGACGTGGACATCCGTGACCGGGCTGGCCTTGAGCGCGCGGTAGACGTTGTCCGGGATCTCCGTGACCAGCAGGTCGTCGGCGTGCTTGGACAGCATGCGCGCCACGTCGAGGGCCACGTTGCCGTTGCCGATCACCGCGACCTCCTTCGCCGTGAGCGGCCAGTCCCGCGGCACGTCCGGGTGCCCGTCGTACCAGGAGACGAAGTCGGCGCCGCCGAAGGAGCCTTCGAGCTCCACGCCCGGGATGTCCATCGGGGCGTCCTTGAGCGCGCCCGTGGCGAAGATGACCGCGTCGTAGAAGCCGCGGATGTCCGCGAGCGTGAGGTCGCGGCCGTAGGTCACGTTGCCGATGAAGCGGATGTCGCCGCGGTCCAGGACCCGGTGCAGGGCGTTGACGATGCCCTTGATGCGCGGGTGGTCCGGGGCCACGCCGTAACGGATCAGGCCGTAGGGCGCCGGGTACTGGTCGAACAGGTCGATGCTGACCTCGACGTCGCCGCCCTTGACCTCGTTGGACTTGGTCAGGATGTCCGCAGCGTAGACGCCGGCTGGACCGGCGCCGATGATGGCAACACGCAGCGGGCGGGCGGGGGCTTCGGACACGTCGGATTCCTTCCGGTGGTCGGCGCGCGGGTGGGGCGCGCCCAGCCCCCTATTGTAGTTCTCGTGCAGACCGGGACGCTTCTGGGACTCGGGCCAGGGGTCATCGTCTCGGTCGTCGTCCTCGCCGCTGCCGCCGCGGCGGTCCACCGGTGGGCGCTCGGCGGCGGCTGGCTTCCCCCGCTCACGGCGAGCCTCCGCGCGGTCGGCCAGCTCGCCGTCGTCGCCCTCCTCGTCTCCCAGCTAGGGCGGGACCCGTGGCTCGCGCTCGGGTTCGCCGCCCTCATGTTCGCCGTCGCGACCGCCACGACCGGCCGGCGCGTGGACCCGGCGCGCTGGTGGTGGGCCGCCGCGCCGATCGCGGCGGGGGTGCTGCCGGCCTCCGCCGCGCTCCTGGCCACGGGGGTCCTGCCGTTCGAGGGCCTCGCCCTCATCGCGCTCGTGGGCCAGCAGGTGGGCGGGGCCATGACGACGGCGAGCCTCGCCGGCCGCCGGGTCGCCGCCGAGCTCGCGGGCCGGCGCGGGGAGGTCGAGGCCGCCGTGGCCCTCGGGTTCGACTGGCCCGCCGCGCGCCTCCTCGTGGCACGCCACACCGCCCGGGAGTCCCTCGTGCCGCCGCTGGACCAGACCCGGACCGTGGGCACCGTGACCCTGCCCGGGGCATTCGTGGGCATGGTGCTGGGCGGCGCGAGCCCCGTCGACGCCGCGATCGTGCAGCTCGTGGTGCTCGTCTCGCTCCTCGCCGTCGACGCACTGGCCGCCGCCGTCGCCCTGTGGCTGTGCACGTCCCACGGCTGGGGGCAGCCGCGGGAATAACCCCGCGCCCGGCGGCGTTGGCTGCAGCCGTGACCTCTGAGCCGACTGCCGCCGCCCCAGCCCCCGCGAGAACCGCCGCCGAGCGCGCCCGCCCGGGCGGGACCACGGGCCTCCTCTACGGCATCGGCGCCTACGGGCTGTGGGGCCTCCTCCCCCTCTACTTCATGACGCTCGCCCCCGCCGGGTCCGTCGAGATCGTCGCGGACCGGGTCCTCTTCTCCCTCGTCGTGTGCCTGGTGCTCATCGCCGTGACCCGCTCCTGGCGGGCGCTGGCCGACGTCTTCCGCAGCGGCAGGACGTTCTGGGCGCTCGCCCTCGCCGCGGGGCTCATCGCCGTCAACTGGCTCACCTACACCTTCGGCGTCCTGAGCGGCCAGACCATCGAGGCCGCGCTCGGGTACTTCATCAATCCGCTCGTGTCGGTGCTGCTCGGCGTGCTCGTGCTCAAGGAGCGGCTGCGTCCCCTCCAGTGGGCGGCGGTGGGCACCGGCGCGGTCGCCGTGGTGGTCCTGACGGTGGCCTACGGGCGCGTCCCGTGGATCGCGCTGATCCTCGCGTTCAGCTTCGGGTTCTACGGGCTCGTCAAGAACCGCGTCGGCGCCAAGGTCGATGCCGTCACGAGCCTGACCATGGAGACGATCGTGCTCACCCCGTTCGCCCTCGGGGTGGTCGGGTGGCTCGGGGCGGCCGGGACGCTGACCCTCACCGGGCACGGCGCCGGGCACTTCTGGCTGCTCGCCGCGAGCGGGATCATCACAGCGGTCCCCCTCCTGCTCTTCGGCGCCGCCGCGCGCCGCCTGCCCATGACCACCGTGGGGCTCCTCCAGTACCTCGCACCGCTGCTGCAGTTCACGATGGCCGTGACGGTCCTGGGCGAGCACATGGCGCCCGAGCGGTGGATCGGGTTCGGGATCGTCTGGGCGGCCCTGGCCGTGCTCACCGCGGACATGCTGCTCGTCTCCCGTCGGCGCCGCGCGGCCCTGCGCCGCGCCGGGCTGCAGGCCGGGCAGCAGCCCGCCTGACGCGTTCCGGGTACGCATCCCGTCGCCCTTCCGGCGTTCCGGGTACGCTCGGCAACCTGCTCCGACGCACGACGGCGGGCGCCCGCCCCGCGCGGGCGGCCCATCCGCCGTCGGCCGTCCCCGCACCCGGCCGGCACGCGCCTCAGGACTGCGGCTAGGCGTCGGGGGCGTCCGACGCCGCGTGGCGGGCCGGGGCACTCAGGCGGCCGAAGATCCTGCCGGCCGTGAGGGTGGAACCGACGAGATACGCCACGCCGGCCGCCGTCCCGACGAGCACCACGAGGACGGTCGAACCGCCGGAGACGGACGAGATGAGCGCGCCGAGCACGCCTGCCACCATCGAGTTGAAGCATGTGAGGAAGAACGCCGTGCTCGAGACGGCGTGCAGCAGCACCGGACGCCGCGCTCCGAGCGTGTAGGTGACGAAGGTTCCCTCGGGGTCGTCGGAGGCCGAGGTGACGAAGGCGGCATCGATGCCCGGCGCGAGGTCACGGTAGGCGCCGCGGAGCCGGTTCATGCCGGCGATCAGCAGGTGGTCCTCCTGGCTGCCGATCGAGACGCGCAGCAGCGTGAGCGACCCGAGCACCAGGAGCATGGACGCGAGCCCGATCGCCATCACCCAGAACCCGGCGCCGAACCCCGTCGCCTGCGCGACGAGCGCGAGCACCACGAGCGACGCCGAGGACACCGTGAGATGGATGCTGATCCGGCTCATGAGCTCGTTCCACAGCATGCCCCGCGTGCCGAGCAGGCTCCAGTGCTCGGTCGCGAGGATCGTGGCCAGGACTGCCGGGGAGGTTCCCGAGGCCTGCGCGGGCGGGGGCGCCGGTGGTTCCCGGCCGGGGGTGCCGGGCGGCGGCGCGGGGTGTGGCGCGATGTGCGGATCTGCGCTCATGGTCCATGGTGGCGCCACCCGTCCCGCCGGTAAAGACGTGCCGCCCGTCCCGACGCGCGGCCGGGCGGCGGGGCTGGAGGATACGGACGACGGCGGGTGGCCGGGCCGCGCGGGCGGGGCACCCGCGGTCGTGCGTACCCGAGAGCCGGAGACCGCGACGAGATCTGTACCAGAGGCGCCAGAACCGCGACGAGATGCGTACCCGAAACCGGGGCCGAGCGGCGGGGGACGCGCGCCGGGCCGGGCTGGGCGCCAGGCGTCCGGCCGCCCGGGCTCAGCCGAGCGGGTGGGACTCCGCCCGCTCATAGTCGCGCGGCACCACAACCATGGGCACGGGCAGGGCCCGCAGGACCTTGTTCGCCGTGGACCCGAGGAAGAGCTGGTTCTTCTGTGCGAGCCGGCTCGAGCCGATGATGACGAGCTCGCCCTCGAGCCACTCGAGGCTGTCCACCGCTTCCTCGAAGGTGCGGCCGTGCGCCACCTCCACGCTCGCCTCGTGGCCGGCCGGGAGGCGGTGGGCTGCCTCGGTCAGGACGGTGTTCGCGTGGCGGTGGGCGGCATTGATGTTCTCCCCGGAGTCCCCGCGCTCGTCGAGCTCGACGAGGGAGACGAAGCGCAGCGGCACGTTGCGCCGCCCGGCGGCAATGAGGGCGACGTCGACCGCGGCATCGGCCCCCGCGCGCCGGCCGATGAACGCCGTGATGCGCTCCACCGGGTCCGTGCGGTGGTACCCGCGGGGGGCGAGGGCCACGGGCACGGGCGAGGCATGCAGGAGGGCATTCGCGACCGACCCGACTGTGGACCGCTTGAAGAGCCCGTTGCTCGCCGCACCCACCACGATCAGTGCGGCCTCGAACTCCACCGCGGCCTCGATCAGGGTCGCGGCGAAGGAGTGGCCGTGGCGCACATGGAAGGCGGCCTCGACATCGGCGGGCACGAGGGCGAGGGCCTGGCGCTGGGCGGTGAGGGTCCGCTGTTCCTCCGGGTGGACCCGCGGCCCATCGGGATTCGCCGCGACGTAGGGGGCGTCCTCCCCCAGCACGAGCATCAGGTCCAGCGTGGCGCCCTGCGCCCGGGCGATTGCGACGGCCAGCGCCACCGCGTCCGCACCCCGCTGGTCCGGCTGGTATCCGACGACATAACGCATGGGTCACCCCTTCACAGGTCGCATCACGGCAGACGGCGAGGGCGCCCGGGATCCCGGGCGCCCTCGTCCGGTCTGCAGCTTGGTACGGCAGACTCTACCGGCAGGCCGGCGCGTTGGGGCCGCCGCATCGCCGGCCGGTGCGGGGCCGCGTCGCCGCGCCTCGTCCCGCAGGCTGCGCCGCTACGCGCAGGCTGTGCCGCTACGCGACAGAGCGGATGGCGGCCTCGAGCACGTCGAGCCCGTCGGCAAGCAGCTCGTCCGAGATCACGAGCGGGGGCAGGAGGCGGATGACGTTCCCGTACGTGCCGCAGGTGAGGATGATGACGCCTTCCTTGAGGCAGTACTCGGCGATCTTCTTCGTCGCCGCGGCGTCCGGGACCTTCGCGTCGCCACTGCCGGCCTTGACGAACTCGAGCGCGAGCATCGCACCGCGACCGCGGATGTCGCCGATGATGCCCGCCTCGCCGAGCTCCGCTTGGAGCTTGCCGAGGCGCTCCTTGACGGTGGCCTCGATCTCGCGGGCGCGGCCCCGGAGGTCCTGGGTCTCCATGGTGTCGATCGCCGCGAGCGCGGCGGCGCATGCGACGGGGTTGCCGCCGTACGTGCCGCCGAGGCCGCCGCCGTGGACGGCGTCGAGCAGCTCGGCGCGGCCGGTCACGGCCGAGAGCGGCATGCCGCCGGCAATGCCCTTGGCGGTGGTGACGAGGTCCGGGACCACGCCCTCGTGCTGGACGGCGAACCACTCGCCGGTGCGGGCGAACCCGGACTGGACCTCGTCCGCGATGAAGACGATGCCGTTCTCCTTGGCGAACTCCGCCAGTCGCGGGAGGAAGCCGTCCGCCGGGACGATGAAGCCGCCCTCGCCCTGGATGGGCTCGATGATGATGGCCGCGATCTGGTCCGCGCCGATCTGCTTGCTCATCATGAGGATGGCGCGCTCGGCGGCCTCCTTGCCCGTGATCTGCGGGTTCTCCTCACGGAACGGGTAGCTCATGGGCGCCCGGTAGACCTCGCCGGCGAACGGGCCGAACCCGTGCTTGTACGGCATGGCCTTCGCGGTGAGGCCCATCGTGAGGTTGGTGCGGCCGTGGTAGGCGTGGTCGAAGGCGACGACGGCGGTGCGGCCGGTGGCGATGCGGGCGATCTTGATGGCGTTCTCGACGGCCTCGGCGCCGGAGTTGAACAGCACGGTCCGCTTGGCGTGCTCGCCGGGGGTCAGCTGGTTGAGCTTCTCGGCCACGGCGACGTAGCCCTCGTACGGGGACACCATGAAGCAGGTGTGGGTGAAGTGCTCGACCTGCTCCTTGACGGCGCCCACGACGGCGGCGTCAGAGGCGCCGACGGTGGTCACGGCGATGCCGGAGCCGAGGTCGATGAAGGAGTTGCCGTCGACGTCGTGGATGATGCCGCCGTCGGCGTCCGCGACGTAGACCGGGACGGACGAGGCGACACCCGCGGCGACGGCCTGGGCGCGGCGGGCGGCGAGCTCGAGCGAGCGGGGGCCGGGGAAGTCCGCGAGGACCTTGCGCTTCTGCTCGAGGCGGTACTGGATGTCCATGACTGGGGTTCCTTTCGTCGGTCCCAACCTAGTGCGAGACACGCCACACGATGAATGGCCGATCGCACGAGGCTTCACCGTCGCTCTCGTGCGATCGGCCAGCCTGCTCCCCTATCATTGAGGGCATGGCTCTGTCCCTCGCCGACCTTCTCGCGCACCCCGACCTCGGCCTGCAGCTCGCCGGCTCGGCCACCTCGACGCTGCGCGAGGAGATCCGCTGGGTCGCCGTCACGGAGCTCGAGAACCCGGCGCCGTTCCTCACCGGCGGCGAGCTCGTCCTCACCACCGGCGTGCGCCAGCGCACCGCTGCCGAGCAGCGGCGGTTCGTGCGCGTCCTCCAGCGCGCCGGGGCCCTCGGGATCGGCTTCGGCGTGGCGCTCGGGCACGACTCGATTCCGCCCGCGCTCATCGCCGAGGCCAACCGGTGGGGCGTCCCCGTGGTCGAGGTGCCCTACCGCACCCCCTTCATGGCCATCGGCAAGCTCGTCGCCGACTCCCACTCGGCAGACCACTACGCGAGCCTCGAGCGCCTCATCGCCGCCCACCAGGTCCTCGCCCGCTCCCTGCTGACCGGCGGGGGCCTGCAGGAACTGCTCAGGCACCTCGGCTCGATGCTCGGCACCGAGCTGATCCTGACGCAGTTCACCGCGCAGCTCTACGCCTCCAGCCCCGAGGCCGGGATGCCCTCCATGGACCGGTGGGTGCCCTTCCCCATCCCCACCGGCCGCCGGGACGCGTGCACCCTCTGGGCGAAGAAGCCCTTCGAGGACACGGGCATCATCTCGTACGCCCAGAACCTCATCAGCATCGAGCTCAGCAACCTCATGAAGCAGCGCCAGGCCCAGCGGGCCCTCACCGGGCAGGTGGTCAACGACGTCGTGCGCGGAACCCTCGATGCGGACGAGGCCTCGCGCCGCCTCGCCGGCAGCGGGATCAACTCGACGAAGCGCAACGTGGTGCTCCTCGCCGAGTCGGCCGCCCACCACCGCAACCTCCGCGGCACCACCCTTCCGGCCGCGCTCGACGGCGCGGTCACCGCGACGCTGGACCGGGACCTCGTCGTCGTGGTGGAGGACGACGGCGCGCGCGCACCCGCGCTGGGCCGCGCGCTCTCCGACCACCTCACCGAGGCGGGGATCCACGCGACGATCGGGATCGGGGGCTCCTACACCAAGCCGAACGGCCTGCGGTGGAGCTACTTCGAGGCCAAGGAGGCGGCCGGGCGCGGGCTGGACGTCAACGAGCCCGAGCGCCTGAGCATCACGTCGCTGCTGCTCGCGAGCGAGGACGTCCCGCTCGCCGACATGGCCGGCGAGGCCGTGGGCCCGCTGGTCCGGTTCGACCGGCAGCACGGCTCAGAGCTCGTGCACACGCTCGAGACGTACCTGAACCTCAACGGCTCGGTGGCGCAGGTGGCCGAGCAGCTCAACCTGCACCGGAACACCGTGCGCTACCGACTGGGGCAGATCGCCGAGCTCACCGGGTACGACCCGGCCGTGACCGCCGACCGCGTCCAGCTGTACCTCGCCCTGGCCGTGAAGAAGGTCGCCAAGGCCTGACCCGTCAGCGGGAGACGGCGGCGCCGTTCGAGATCGCGACCATCTCCTCGCGGGAGACGACCTTGACCCGCTCGCGCGCGACCTCGCCCTTGTGCGTGACCGCGGGCTGGGCAGCGGCACCGAGGGCCTTCTCGTGCGCGTCGAGGGCCAGCCAGCCCTCCCACGTCGTGTACTCGACGCCGCGGGACTCGAGCAGGTCCCGGACCGCGGCTTCGCTGGGCTCAGCGGCGGCGGGAAGCTCCTCGCGAGCGTCGAGCAGATGGCCGATGGTCTCGAGCGCGTCGCCCTTGGTGTGGCCGATGAGGCCCACCGGGCCGCGCTTGATCCACCCGGTCGTGTAGACGCCGAGCACGAACTCGCCGTCGGCCCCGAGGACGCGGCCGCCGTCGTTCGGGACGACGCCGCGGCGGTGGTCGAACTCGAGCCCGGGCAGGGCCGAGCCGAAGTACCCGATGGCACGGTAGACGGCCTGGACCGGGTAGTCCTCGAACTCGCCGGTCCCGCGGACGTTGCCGGTGCCGTCGAGCTCCTGGCGCTCGAACCGGATCCCGGCCACGCGGCCCGGAGTCTCGGGCGAGTCCACGATCTCCACGGGGCTCTGCAGGAAGTGCAGGTGCAGCCGGCGGGACGCGGTGAGCTCCGCGGGGTCCTCGGGCTGCTCGGCAATCCAGTTGGTGAGCGTGCCGACCATGGTCTTGACCTGGTTGTTGGTCTGGATCTCGCGGTCGGAGGCCTCGTCGAACTCGAAGTCCTCCGGGTACAGCACGATGTCCACATCGTGCGAGTGGGAGAGCTCGCGCAGCTCGAGCGGGGTGAACTTCACCTGGGCCGGGCCGCGGCGGCCGAAGACGTGCACGTCGGTGACCGGGCTCGATGTGAGGGCGCGGTAGACGTTGTCCGGGATCTCGGTGACGAGGAGCTCGTCGGCATGCTTGGACAGGACCCGGGCCACATCGAGGGCCACGTTGCCGTTGCCGATCACCGCGATCTCCTTGGCGTCCAGCGGCCACTCGCGCGGCACGTCGGGGTGGCCGTCGTACCAGGAGACGAAGTCGGCGGCCCCGAAGGAGCCCTCCAGCTCGACTCCCGGGATGTTCAGGTCGGCGTCCTTGATGGCGCCGGTGGCGAAGATCACGGCGTCGTAGTGGCGCCGGAGGTCCTCCAGGGTCAGGTCCGTGCCGTAGTCCACGTTGCCGAAGAAGCGGATGTCGCCGCGGTCGAGCACCTTGTGCAGGGCGTTGACGATGCCCTTGATGCGCGGGTGGTCCGGCGCCACGCCGTAGCGGATGAGGCCGTACGGGGCCGGATAGCGGTCGAAGAGGTCGATGCTGAGCGTCAGCTCGCCGGAGGCAACGGGGGCGCTCTTGGTGAGCAGGTCTGCGGCGTAGACGCCCGCCGGGCCGGAGCCGATGATGGCGATGCGCAGCGGGCGCTGCTGGGAGTTCGTCACGGGGATTCCTTCTGGCTTCTTCTTCGGGTCTCTAGCGGTTCGTGGAGAGCGAGGCGTAGGCGATGTCCGACGGCGCGTACGGGCTCACGCGGACGACGTCGCCGATCACGATCACGGCGGGATTCGCGACGCCGACGGCGCGGGCCCGATCAACGATCGTACCCAGTGTGCCGACGGTGACGCGCTGCTCCGGGGTCCAGCCGCGCTCGACGATCGCGACGGGCGTCGACTCCCCCAGCCCGCGCGAGCGCAGCATCGCCGCGGAATCCGCGAGGCGGCGCACGCCCATGAGCAGCACGATGGTGTGGTCGGGCCGCGCGGGGAGCTCGGCGAGCTCGTCGTGGCCCGTGGCGACGCTGAACCCGGTCGCGAGGCCCCGGTGGGTGACCGGGATCCCGGCGGCGGCGGGCACGGACACGGCGCTCGTGACGCCCGGGACCACCTCGACGTCGACGCCGTGGCGCCGGCAGTACTCGGCCTCCTCGCCGCCGCGGCCGAGGACGTAGGGGTCGCCGCCCTTGAGCCGGACCACGACGTGGCCGGCCTGCGCCTCGCGGACGAGGATCGCGTTGATCTCCTCCTGGGTGGCGGTGTGGGCGCCGGGGGCCTTGCCGACCTCGATGACCCGCACGCCGTCACCGAGCTCGTCGAGGAGGCCGCGGGGGCCGAGGCGGTCCGCCACGACCACGTCCGCCTCGGCGAGCAGGGTCCGTCCCCGGACGGTGATGAGCCCGGTGTCGCCGGGGCCGCCGCCCACGAGGGCCACGCGCCCGGCGCCGTGCCGGCTCCGGCGCAGCGGGAGCTTGCCGGTGCGCAGCGCGAGCACCACGGCGTCCTTGAGCGCCTTGGCCCGGCGCGGATCTCCCCCGGCGTTCACGGCGACCGTCACGTCGTCCACCCGGGCGGTTGCCGGCGTCCACGCGGCGGAGGACTCGTGGTCGGCGGCGTTGACGCACCAGACGCGGCGCTCCTCGGCCTCGGCGGCGACGCGCGCGTCCACCGCCGGCACGCCGGTCGCGGTCTGGACGAACCACGCGCCCTCGAGGTCGGCCGTCTCGTAGCCGCGCCGCTCCCAGGCGACGAGCCCCGCCTCAGCCAGGCGCACGACGTCGGCCGCCGCCTCGGGCGCCACCACGGTCACCTTCGCGCCGGCGTCGAGCAGGCCCTGGGCCCGGCGGCCGGCGACCTTGCCGCCCCCGACCACGAGGACGTCCCGGCCGAGCAGGCGCAGGGAGGTGGGGTACAGGTCGATGCCGCTCATCGCGTGCCTCCGGTGAGAAGTCCGCGGCGCTGGAGCATGCGCCGCTCGATGGGTCCGAACACGGACAGTTCAATGAGGATGCCGACCACGAGGATCGTCAGGATCGCACTCATGACCACGCCCATGTCGCTGAGCGTGCGCCCCTGGTCCAGGAGCGAACCGAGCCCGAACCCGAGCGTGCCGCCCACCGCGATGATCTCCGCGGCCATGAGGGAGCGCCACGAGAAGGCCCAGCCCTGCTTGAGCCCGGCCACGTACCCGGGCAGGGCGGCCGGCAGGATGACCTGGAGCGCGAGCTCGGCGCGGGACGCGCCGAGCACCTTCGCGACCGAGCGGTACTGCGGCGGGACCTGGTCGATCCCGGAGATGAGCCCGTTGACGATCGAGGGGATGGCGCCCATAAGCACCACGAAGTACACGGTGGCGTCCGTGAGCCCGAACCAGATGACCGCGGCGGGGACCCACGCGACGGACGGCAGGACCTGCAGGCCGGAGATGAGCGGCCCGAAGGCCCGGCGCAGGGTCTTCACCTGGCCGAGGAGCAGCCCGAGGGGGGTCGCGACGACGACGCTCACGGCGAAGCCGAGCAGGCCGCGCTGGAGGGAGGTCACTACGGCCTCCTGCGCCCTGCCCTCGCTCCACAGCTGCCCGAGCGAGGCGGCGACGTCGAGCGGGCCCGGGACCAGGTCCCGCCGCTTGAGCCCGAGCGTGACGTAGAGCTGCCAGGCGAGGACGAGGAGCACGACGGCGACGAGGGGCAGGAGCACGCGGGAGAGGTCCCGGCTGCGCCGCACGGTGTCCGACTGGAGCTCGTCGAGGCCCGCCTCGATGGCGGCGAGCTCGGCGTCGAGGGAGGCCGGCTCGGTGAGGGTGGGGTTACTTGGCATGGCGGGCGATCTCCTGCCGGAGGCGGGTGGTGAGCTCGTTCGCGAGGGCGGCGGACGCGCCGGCGTCCTGCTTCACGGTCTCCGGGACCGGCCACTCCGCGACGACGCGGCCCGGCCGCGAGGAGAGCAGCAGGATGCGCTGGCCCAGCCGGACGGCCTCGCGGACGTTGTGGGTGACGAAGATGATGGTCCGGCCGGTCTCGCGCCAGATCCGGGTGAGCTCCTCGTGGAGCAGGTCGCGGGTGATGGCATCGAGCGCGGCGAACGGCTCGTCCATGAGGAGGACCTGGCGGTCCTGGGACAGGGCGCGGGCGAGGGCCACCCGCTGGCGCATGCCGCCGGAGAGCTCGTGCGGGCGCTTCTCCGCCGCCTCGCCGAGGCGGACGAGGTCGAGGAGCTCGACGGCGCGCCCGCGCCGCTCGCCCTTGGGCACGCCGCGCAGGCGCAGGGCGAGCTCGATGTTGCCCCGGGCAGTGAGCCACGGGTACAGGGCGGCGTCCTGGAACATGAACGCGGCGCCGTCCGCCGGCACCTCGAGCGCGCCCGCGCTGGGCCGTTCGAGGCCGGCGATGATGTTCAGCAGCGTGGACTTGCCGCAGCCCGAGGCGCCCAGGAGCGCGACGAACTCTCCCTGGCCGATCGAGGCGGTGACGCCGTCCAGCACCGGAGTGCCGGCGCCGAAGCGCTTGCCGAGGTTCTCGAGCACCACAGTCATGGCGGGGTCCCTTCTCAGTCCTGGCCCAGGCCGGCGGCGCTGGCCCTGGCGTGGCCCGCGCCCTCCTGGGCGAGGACGGCGTTGAGGGCGCGCAGGTCGAAGAGGCCGTGGAGGTCGGCGGCCTTGGTGACGCCCGCGGTGACGCCGTCGGCGAGGAGCCTGGGGTAGGCGCCCGCGAGCGGGTCGGTGGTGAACGTGATGTTGGCCAGGGCGCGCTCGACCACGTCCGCCGGCAGGGCCGACCCGGCCGCCTTGGCGAGCGCCGCGTTGACGGCCTTCGCCTTCTCGGCGGCGGATGCACGGTTCAGCCAGTCGACGGCGGCGACGTGGCCCTTGAGCAGGGCCTCCACGGTCTGCGGGTGCGCCGCGGCGAAGGCCCGGTTCACCACGAGGATGGTGGTCGGGAAGAGGCCGGGCTTGCCCGTGCCGGTGCCGTCCCACCGGTCCTTCTCGTCCACGAGCACCTTCGCCCCGGCCTGCAGGACGAGGCGGGAGGACCAGGGCTCGGGCAGCCACGCGCCGTCGATGGTGCCGTCCTGGAAGAGCTTGAGGGTCTGGGCGTTGTCGGTCGGGTTGACCGTGACGTCGCCGCCGCCGTTCGGGCTGGCCTTCAGGCCCTGGGACGCGAGGTAGGCGCGCAGGGCCACGTCCTGGGTGCCGCCGAGCTGGGGCGTGGCGAGGGCGGCGCCCCGGAGCTGGTCCGGACTCGTGATGCCTGGCCGGACCACGAGCTGCGCGCCGCCGGCGGCCGCCCCGGCAATCACCGAGAGGGACTCGCCGTGGCTCTGCACAAAGGAGTTGATGGCCGGGCTCGGGCCGAGGTAGGCCGCGTCGATGGCGCCGGCGTTGAGCGCCTCCACCGCGGCGGGGCCCGCGTTGAACACCTGGGTGGTCAGGGAGTCCGTGCCGGCGGCCTTGAGGGCGCCCGCGATGAGGCCGTCCTGGACGCCCACGAGCGCGGGGGCGTGCGTGACGTTGCCGAAGAAGCCGAGCCGCAGCTGCGGTGCGGGGGCCGCGGCGGCGGAGGCCGGCGTCGTGCGCTGCTCCCCGCCGGTCACCGCGGCGGCGACCGCGGTGGCCCCGCCGAGGAGGGCGACGGCGACGGCGGCGCCGATTCCGAGCGCGAGGCCGCGGCGTCGCTTCGGTGGGCCCGAGTCGGCGGTGATGCGGATGGTGCCGGGGGTCTTGGTGGTCTCGCTCATGTGCGGGAAGTCCTTGGTCTCGCAGGTCGTCAGGTCTCGGATGGGGCCTATCGACGGGCCCGACATCGGGGCATTCGCACCGTGCGGGAGGAGGTCTGCGGGATCATGCGTTCCAGCATGGACGAGCCCCTGCGGGCCGCCCAAGGGTGAGTTCACGCTCGGTCACGCGGAGTCACCGGGAGTCATGTGGGGGCTACGGCGCAGGCACCGCGACATGCAGCGAGGGCGGAGCCTGCGGGGTGCAGGCTCCGCCCTCGGAGCGGCTGAGCGGTCAGCGATGGGCCGTCATCGGCCGGGCATCAGCGCAGGTCGAAGCGGTCGGCCTCCATCACCTTGGTCCAGGCGGCGACGAAGTCGTCCACGAACTTCTGCCCCGCGCCGCTACTCGCGTACACCTCGGAGAGGGCACGCAGCTGCGAGTTGGAGCCGAAGATGAGGTCCGCGGCCGTGGCGGTCCACTTGAGCTGGCCGGTCGCGGCGTCGGCGATCTCGTACACGTTCTCCTCGGTCTCCGAGGCCTTCCACCGGGTGCCCGGGGAAAGCAGGTTGACGAAGAAGTCGGTGGTGAGCGCCCCGGGCCGGTCGGTGAGGACGCCGTGGGCCGAGCCGCCCACGTTGCCGCCGAGGACCCGCAGCCCGCCCACGAGCACGGTCATCTCCGGTGCCGAGAGGCCCAGCATGTAGGCCTTCTCCACGAGCAGCTTCTCCGCCGGGGTCTTCTCCCCGGGGCGGAGGTAGTTGCGGAACCCGTCCGCGCGCGGCTCGAGGTAGCCCACGGACTGGACGTCCGTCTGCTCCTGGGTGGCGTCGGTCCGTCCGGGCCGGAACGGCACGGCCGCCTCGAAGCCGGCGTCCCGCGCGGCCTTCTCGACCGCCGCGGCGCCGCCGAGCACGATCAGGTCCGCGAGGGAGGCCTTCTTCCCGCCTGTCTGGGCCGCGTTGAACTTCTGCTGGACGCCCTCGAGCGCCCGCAGTGCGGCGTCGAGCTGCTCCGGCTCGTTGGCCTCCCAGCCGCGCTGGGGCTCCAGCCGGAGGCGGGCCCCGTTCGCGCCGCCGCGCCCGTCCGTCTTGCGGAAGGTCGAGGCCGAGGCCCAGGCCGTGCGCAGGAGCGTCTCCGCCGGGAGTGCCTCGAGCAGCTGGGCCTTGAGCGCGTCGACGTCCGCCTCGTCCACCAGCTCGTGGTCCACGGCCGGGACGGGGTCCTGCCAGACCTGCGGCTCGGGCACCCAGGGGCCGAGCATGTGCGGGCCCACGGGCCCCATGTCGCGGTGCAGGAGCTTGTACCAGGCCTTCGCGAACGCCTGGGCGAACTCGTCGGGATGCTCGAGGAAGCGGCGGGCGATCTTCTCGTAGGTCGGGTCCACCCGCAGCGCGAGGTCGGTGGTGAGCATGGTGGGCCGGTGCTTCTTCTCCGGGTCGAACGCGTCCGGGATGATCTCCGGCGCGTCCTTCGCCACCCACTGCCAGGCCCCGGCGGGGCTCTTGGTCAGCTCCCACTCGTAGCCGAAGAGGATCTCGAAGAACCGGTTGCTCCACTCGGTGGGCCGGTCGGTCCACGTGACCTCGAGGCCCGAGGTGATCGCGTCGGGGCCCTTGCCGCTGCCGTAGTTGCTCAGCCAGCCCAGGCCCTGGGCCTCGAGGTCGGCGCCCTCCGGCTCGGGGCCCACGTGCGTGTCGGCGGGCGCCGCGCCGTGGGTCTTGCCGAACGTGTGGCCTCCCGCGATGAGGGCGAGGGTCTCCTCGTCGTTCATCGCCATGCGGCCGAAGGTCTCGCGGATGAACACCGCCGCGGCCGCCGGGTCCGGGTTGCCCTGCGGGCCCTCGGGGTTGACGTAGATGAGGCCCATCTCCGTGGCGCCGACCACGGGCACCATCTCGTCCTTGCTGACGTAGCGGTCCGGGCCGAGCCAGGTGTCCTCGGAGCCCCAGAAGATCTCCTCCGGCTCCCACACGTCCTCGCGGCCGAACGCGAAGCCGAACGTCGTGAAGCCCATGGACTCGAGGGCCACGTTGCCGGCGTACACGAGCAGGTCAGCCCAGGAAATCTTCTGGCCGTACTTCTGCTTGACCGGCCAGAGCAGGCGGCGGGCCTTGTCGAGGTTGGCGTTGTCGGGCCAGCTGTTCAGCGGGGCGAAGCGCTGGCTGCCGTCGCCGGCGCCGCCGCGGCCGTCGAACACGCGGTACGTGCCGGCGTCGTGCCAGCTGAGCCGGATCATGAGGCCGCCGTAGTGGCCGAAGTCGGCGGGCCACCAGTCCTGCGGGGTGGTCAGGACCTCGGTGATGTCCCGCTTGAGGGCCTCGAGGTCGAGCGTGGAGAACTCCTCGCGGTAGTTGAAGCCCGCCCCGAGCGGGTTGCCCGCGGGGTGGTGGGCGTGGAGCACCGAGAGGTCGAGCTGGTTCGGCCACCAGTCGGAATTCTTCCGCGGGTGGTCGGTCTTGGCCGTGGGGGCCCCGATGGCGGGATTCTCGCTCTCGCTGCCGCTCGACGTCGCGCTGCCCTGGGCCGCGCTGTCATGCATCACCGGGCATCCGCCCTGCTGGTTGTCGGTCATCTGCTTCCTTCCTCTCCCGAGGCAGGCCTCGGATTCGGGGCAAACCGGTTACGGTGGGCCTTCGACTGCAGGCGACAGGGCCGGCTCCGGGTGCACGGACTGCGGAAGGTGCGGCCGCGGCGCCGTCCTGTTCTCTCCCGACGCTAGCAGCGTGAGCTGGTCGGCGCCTGTCACACGTCCACAGGCCGGACGGTGGAGCGATAGGACGGCGGACGCCGACGAGTGTGCCTCAGATCCAGTACCGCTCGTCCTCCGTGTCGCCCGGGTGCTGGCGGACCATCCCGGCGGCGAGGGTGCTGCCGTCCTGCGGGTCGATCACGAGGAACGCGCCCGTGCGGCGGTGGGCAGCGTACGGCTCGAGGGGCAGCGGGGCGGCCAGGCGGACCTGGACCTCGCCGATGTCGTTGAGCCCCAGCTCGGACGCGGGCGCCACCTCGAACGAGTCCAGGTCCAGCTTCCCGGTCACGGCGCGCACGAGCCCGCGCACCGTGGAGGTCCCGTGTTTGACGAGCACCTTCGCGCCCTCGCGCAGCGGCTTGGCGGACAGCCAGGCCACGGACCCATAGAGGTCCGCGGTGCTCTCCGGCAGGGTCCCGGCGGCCGCGATCGTGTCGCCGCGGGCCACGTCGAACTCGTCCGCGAGCCGCAGCGCCACGGACAGGGGCGCGGCGGCCTCCTCGAGCGAGCGGCCGGCGACGTCGATCCCCACCACGGTCGTCTCCCTGGCGGTCTGGCCCGGGGTCACCACCGAGACGCGGTCGCCCACGTGGATCACGCCCTCCGTGACCTGCCCGGCGTAGGCCCGGTAGTCGCGGAACGCCTCCTCGTCCAGCCCGGGAGCCAGCGCGCCCTGGGGGCGGATCACGGTCTGGACGGGGAACCGGAACGGCTCCTGAGCGTCGCCCAGCTCGTCCGTGCTCGGCAGGGACTCGAGCAGCTCGATCAGCGTCGGGCCCGTGTACCAGGCGGTGCGGCCGGAGCGGTCCACGATGTTGTCGCCCTCGAGGGCGGAGACCGGGACGGCTACGGCGTCGCGGAGGCCGAGCTCGGAGGCCAGCCGCGCGACGTCGTCCGCGATGGCCGTGAAGACCGGCTCGGAGAAGTCCACGAGGTCGATCTTGTTCACGGCGACCACCACGTGCGGGACCCGCAGGAGCGCGGCGACGGAGAGGTGCCGGCGGGTCTGCTCGAGCACGCCCTTGCGCGCGTCGATGAGCAGCACCACGGCGTCCGCGGTCGAGGCGCCCGTGACCGTGTTCTTGGTGTACTGCACGTGGCCGGGGCAGTCGGCGAGGATGAACGTGCGCCGGTCGGTCGCGAAGTAGCGGTAGGCGACGTCGATCGTGATGCCCTGCTCGCGCTCGGCGCGCAGGCCGTCGGTGAGCAGCGCGAGGTCCAGGCCGCCCTTCTCGCCGCCGAAGCCGCGGGCCTCGGAGGTGCGGGCCACGGCGTCGAGCTGGTCGGCGAGGATTGCCTTGGAGTCGTGGAGGAGGCGGCCCACGAGGGTGGACTTGCCGTCGTCGACGCTCCCGGCGGTCGCGAAGCGGAAGAGGGTGCCCTCGGCGAGGGTCGTCTCGGCGGTCTCAGCCAGCGTGCTCATCAGAAGTACCCGTCCTTCTTGCGGTCTTCCATCGCCGCCTCGGAAATGCGGTCGTCCGCGCGGGTGGCCCCGCGCTCGGTCAGGGTCGAGGCCGCGACCTCGCGCACCACGTCCGCCACCGTGTAGGCGTCGGAGAGCACGGCGCCGGTGCAGGACATGTCCCCCACCGTCCGGTACCGCACGGTGCGCACGACGACGTCCTCCCCCTCGCGCGGCGGGCTCACCTCCCCCACGGCGCGCCACATGCCGTCGCGGACGAACACGTCGCGCTCGTGCGCGTAGTAGATGCTCGGCAGCTCGATGCCTTCGCGCTCGATGTAGCGCCAGATGTCCAGCTCGGTCCAGTTGCTGATCGGGAAGGCCCGCACGTGCTGGCCGACGGTGTGGCGGCCGTTGTACAGGTTCCACAGCTCGGGGCGCTGGTTGCGCGGGTCCCACTGGCCGAACTCGTCGCGCAGGGACAGGATGCGCTCCTTGGCGCGGGCCTTGTCCTCGTCGCGGCGGCCGCCGCCGAACACGGCGTCGAACCTGTTGCGCTCGATCGCGTCCAGGAGCGGGACGGTCTGGAGGGGGTTGCGGGTGCCGTCGGCCCGCTCGGCGAGCTCGCCGCGGTCGATGAACTCCTGCACGGAGCCGACCACGAGCTTGAGCCCCAGCCGGGCCACGGTGCGGTCGCGGAAGTCGAGGACCTCGGGGAAGTTGTGGCCTGTGTCCACGTGCAGGACGGGGAACGGGATCTTCCCGGGCCAGAAGGCCTTGGCGGCCAGGTGGAGCATGACCACGGAGTCCTTGCCGCCGGAGAAGAGCATGGCGGGGCGCTCGAACTCGGCGACGACCTCGCGGATGATGTGGATCGACTCGGCCTCGAGCGCGTCGAGGAGCGGCAGTGCCGGAGCCGCTCCCGGGGCGGCCGTGCCGGCTCCGGTGGTCTCTACTACGTGAGTGCTCATACGTGGAGTCCGCATTCTGTCTTGTCGGTGCCGGACCAGCGGCCGGCTCGGGGGTCCTCTCCGGGGGCGACGGCCCGGGTACACGGGGCGCAGCCGATGGAGGGGAACCCCTGGGCAAGGAGGGGATTGACGGGCAGGAGGTGGTCTTCGGAGTGCTGCACGAGCTGGTCGAAGGACCAGCCCGCGACGGGGTTGACCTTGACGAGGCCGTTCTTCTCGTCCCAGGCCACGAGCGGGGTGCTGCTGCGGGTCGGGGCCTCGTCGCGGCGCACCCCGGTGAACCACAGCTCGTACCCGGCCAGCGCGGCGTGCAGCGGCTCGACCTTGCGCAGCGCGCAGCAGCGGCCGGGGTCCCGGGAGAACAGGTCCTTGCCCTCCGCGGCGTCCTGCTCGGCGACGGTCTGCTTGGGCGTGACGTCGACGATGGTGACCCGCAGGTTCTCCGCGACCTCGTTGCGGGTCTGGTACGTCTCGGGGAAGTGGTAGCCGGTGTCGAGGAAGAGCACGTCCACGCCCGGGAGCTGCTCGGCCACCAGGGCCGGCAGGACGGCGTCGGCCATCGAGCAGGCGACGGCGGTCGCGTCCACCGCGAAGTTCCGCGCCACCCAGCCGATCACCTCCTGGGCCGAGGCGTCCCAGCCGAGCTCTGCGGCGCCGGCCTCGGCGAGGGCCTTGAGCTCGTCCTGCGAGCGCTTCGTCGTGGCCGTCACTGGAGGGCCTCCTCGTCCGCGGCGTGGGCCCATTCGGCGAAGGTCTGCTCCTCGCCCGCTCGCTCGGCGAGGTAGCGGCGGGTGACGCGCTCGACGTAGTCGGGCAGGTCCTCGGCGGTGACCTTGAGCCCGCGGACGGTGCGGCCGGTGCCGGCCTCCTCGCGCGAGTCGGAGGCGAGGCCGCCGCCGAGGTGCACCTGGAAGCCCGGGGTCTGGCCGCCGTCGCCATCGGGCAGGAGCTGGCCCTTGAGGCCGATGTCCGCCGTCTGGATGCGGGCGCAGGAGTTGGGGCAGCCGTTCACGTGCAGGGTCAGGGGGCGCAGGAGCCGGTTGGCCGCGTCGTCGCCGTCCTTCTCGGGCGCGAAGCGCTGCTCGAGCTCGTCGATGGCCGCGGTGGCGGTGTCCTTGGTGTCCACGATCGCGAGCTTGCAGAACTCGATGCCGGTGCAGGCGATGGTGGAGCGGCGCCACGGGCTCGGGTTGGCATAGAGGCCGAGCTCCTCGAGGCCGGCCACGAGCGAGTCGACGCGGTCCTCCTCGACGTCGAGCACCACGATCTTCTGGTGCGGGGTGGTGCGCAGCCGGGCCGAGCCGTGGGCCTCGATGAGGTCGGCGAGCGCGAGGAGGGTCTGCCCGGAGACGCGGCCCACGGTGGGGGTCGCGCCGATGTAGAAGCGGCCGTCCTTCTGCCGGTGCACGCCCACGTGGTCGCCGGGCGTGGCCGGCTTGGCGGCGGCGGGCCCGTCGGGCAGCGGCGAGGCGAGGTACTCGGTCTCGAGCACGTGGCGGAACTTCTCGGCGCCCCAGTCGGCCACGAGGTACTTCAGGCGGGCGCGGTTGCGCAGGCGGCGGTAGCCGTAGTCGCGGAAGATGCTGGTCACCCCGACCCACACCTCGGCCGCGCGGGAGGGCTCCACGAAGGCGCCGAGGCGGACGGCGAGGTGCGCCGAGGTGGAGAGCCCGCCGCCGACCCAGAGGTCGTAGCCGGGGCCGAGCTCGGGGTGCACCACGCCGACGAGGGCGAAGTCGTTGATCTCGTGCACCACGTCCTGGGACGGGTGGCCCGTGATCGCGGTCTTGTACTTGCGCGGGAGGTTCGCGAAGGACTCGTCGCCGATGTAGCGGTCCGCGATCTCGCGGATCTGCGGGGTGGGGTCGAGGATCTCGTCCGCGGCGATGCCGGCCACCGGGGACCCGAGGATCACGCGCGGCACATCGCCGCAGGCCTCGGTCGTGTGCAGTCCGACGGCCTCGAGGCGGCGCCAGATCTCCGGGACGCTCTCGATCTCGACCCAGTGCAGCTGGATGTTCTGCCGGTCGGTGATGTCCGCCGTGCCGCGGGCGAAGTCGCGGGAGATGCCGCCGATCACGCGCAGCTGCTCGGTGGTGAGCGCGCCGCCGTCGATGCGCACGCGCATCATGAAGTAGCGGTCCTCGAGCTCATGCGGCTCGAGCGTGGCGGTCTTCCCGCCGTCGATCCCGGGCTTGCGCTGCGTGTAGAGGCCCCACCAGCGGAAGCGGCCGTGCAGGTCGGTCGGGTCGATGGAGTCGAACCCGCCGGCGGCGTAGATCGACTCGATCCGCTCGCGGACGCTGAGCCCCCCGTCCTCCTGCTTCCAGGCCTCGTTCGGGTTGAGCGGGGCGGTGCCGTCCACCTTCCACTGCCCGTTCGGCTTGGCGGCACGCGGGCGTGCTGGGCGCGCGGAGTCGGTGCGCGGGTGCGTGGCGGTCTCTGTCATGCGTTCGAGGGTACGGAGCCTCGCACCCGGCCTCCACGGCGCTGCAACGCTGGGTCACCCGGGGACGCATTTCGTCGCACAGGGCGCCGATGCCGGCGCACTCCTTGACTCCCGCCCCACCCCCGTTCCGGGTACGCATCTCGTCGCCCTTTCGGCGTTTCGGGTACGCATCTCGTCGCCCTTTGGGCGATTCGGGAACGCCGCCGTCGCCTCCGTGCGCCTCCCAGGGCCTCCCCGGGGCCTTCCGTCGTCTCCGCAAGCGGCCCGTTCACGGGGCTCGGACATCCTGGTGGCGCGCACGACGCCGGGTGGGGCGCCGCGCGCGGCCGGGGAGCCCGCCGTCGTGCGTACCCGAGAGCCGGAAAGGCCGCCGAGATGCGTACCCGGAAGGGGAAAAAGACGACGAGATGTGTACCCGAAACGGGGAAAGGGGGTGGGCGGCGCGGGCGGCGTCAGTGGGAGAACGACGTCCACGGGTGCGTGGCGCCATAGCGCCTGAGCCACAGGGCGAGCCCCGCGCACACCAGGTAGCCGGCGCCCACGGCGAGCCAGCCGGCGTCGTACGAGCCGGTCGCGTCGGCCAGGACCCCCATGACCAGCGGCCCGAGCGAGAACCCCGTGTACATGCCGGCGGCGAGCACGCCGGACGCCACGCCCACCCGTTCGGAGGGCACCACCACGAGCACGGCCGCGTTCATGATCACGTTTGCGCCCAGCACGGTGGCCCCGTGCAGCGCGACGCCGGCCCACACGAGCCACGGCTGGTGCAGCGCGCCGGCTCCGAGCAGGCACGCGACGCCCACGATCGCCCCGAGCGCCAGGGCGAGCAGCAGCCCGGACGGCCGGGCGCCGCCGGCCATCCTGCGCCCCCACACGATGCGCGACGAGACCCCGACGATGCCCGAGACGCCCGCCGCGGCCCCGGCCAGCACGAGCGGGAAGCCGAGCTCGCGGACGGCGTAGAGCGGCAGGTACACGTTGGTGGCCTGCATCCCCAGGCCGGAGAAGAACGCGAACCCCGCGAACAGCCACATCGAGAACGGCAGGGGGCCGCCCGAGCCGCGCCGGGCGGCGGACCGGGGCCTCGCGGGCTCGGAGGGCACCTGCGCGAACCCGTACGCGAGCAGGCCGAGGGCGATCAGCGCGGCGAGCCCGAACGCGCCCTGCCACCCTAGCCACAGCGCCACCGCGGGGAAGAACAGCCCGGAGAAGAGCTGGCTCGCCTGCACCCCGGACTGCTTGATCCCGATCCACCCGGCCCGCTTGTGCGGAGGCACCGAGGTCACGATGACCCGGTTGGTGGTCGGATTGGAGATCGACTGCGCCGGCCCGGCGATGATCACCGCGGCGAGGAGCACCCAGAAGCTGTGCGCGAGCGCGGCGATGACGAGCGCCACGACCGTCCCGCCGAAGATCAGCACGAGCTGCGTGCGCGTGCCGGCCCGGTCGCTGAGGCGCCCGAGGGAGAAGCTGCTCACGGCGGCCGAGGCGAACACGGCCCCGGCGAGCAGGCCGAACTGGGACTGGCTCATCCCCAGCGAGGCCAGGATGAGCGGGCTCACCGCGCTGAGGCCGTAGTTGAGGATGGGCCCGACGCCCATCGCGGCGACCAGGACCACGAGGAGCCCGGCAGTCGCCCTCCGGGGTGCGTGTCCCGTCTCGGCGCTCACTCGGCCGGCTCGGCCGGGGTCGCCGGTTCCACTGGGGCGGCGGGCTCGACCGGGGCGGCCGGTTCCACCGTTCCGCTCGCCGCGTCGGCCGCGGCGAGCGCGGCGTCGTAGCGGTCCAGCGCGATCCGGGCGATCACGGGCGCCGGCAGCAGCGGCGCGGCGACGGCGTCGGCCCCGGCCTTCGCAAGCTGGTCGTGGAAGAACCCCGGCGCGAGGAGGTAGGAGGCGACGACGACCCGCGCGGCGTCGCCCGTCCCGCCAGCCTCCTCGGCGCGCAGCTCGGCGACCGCCTGCGGGACGCTCGGCGAGGCGCTCGCACCGTACCCGGGCAGGACACGGTTCGGGACACGGTGGCGGAGCATGTCGGCGAGGCGTTCGACGTCGGCCGCGGCCTGTGGGTTCGACGAGCCGGCGGCGGCGAGCACCACGGCGTCGTCCGCGCGGAGCCCGGCGTCGGCGAGGCGGGCCGCGAGGAGGTCGGCGAGCCGCTCGTCGGGCCCGAGGGGGCCCGCGGCGAGCGTGCCCGGCCGCGACGCCACCGCCCGGGCGATGTCGACCTTCACGTGGTAGCCGACGCTGAGGAGGAGGGGCACGACGACGGCGCTCGCCTCCGCGGGCAGCCCGGCGACGACGTCGGGCAGCTCGGGACCGTGCACGTCGACGTAGGCGTCCACCACGGTCAGGCCCGGGCGGGCGGCCCGGATCTCGCCGATGACGGCCAGGATCGCGGCCCTGCCCTCGGCGCTGCTGGTTCCGTGGGCGCATGCCACGAGGATGTCCTGGCTCATGTGCCGAGCGTACCGGCCGCCCGTTCACGCGGCCGAAACCCGCGGACGCCGCCCGACTAGGATGAAGCACATGAACGAAATGTTCCTGGAGAAGTTCCGCGCGCTTGTCCCGAAGTACCTCGAGGATCCCTGGAAGCCCGCAGACGGGATTTCGGAGAAGGAGCTCGACCAGGCCCTCGAGGAGCATGCGTTCACCATCCCGCAGGTGCTGCGCGAGTTCTACCTCGCCCTGGGCAACTCGGAGCTCATGGAGGCCTACCACTACTTCTGGGATCCCGAGGAGCTCGAGATCGACGACGAGGGCTTCCTCATGTTCCTCGAAGACGAGGAGGAGCAGTTCACCTGGGGGTTCCGCGCCGGCGACCTGCGCGTCCCGGACCCCATCGTGTACCGCAAGAACAACGCCCGGGGCGAGTGGGCCTCGGAAGACGGCACGTTCTCGGAGTTCACGTTCGACATGTTCGAGTGGGTCTTCAGCGAGGATGACGAGGAAGACGAAGAGGGCTGACACCACTCGCTTCAAACTGATTGACCAGTATCGCTGGACTTTTTACAGATCTGTCATATGCTTGTCAGTGGGTTCACTTCTTAGCCTCCAGTGAATCCGGGTGCGAACGGAAACGGTCCCGGGAATCGGCGCTAGCCGAGTCCCGGGACCACCCGTTTAACCGTTGTGGGGTTATGTCCCTCCGTTGAGGGGTCATGTCCCTGCGTTGAGGGGTCATGTCCCTGCGTTGAGGGGTCATGTCCCTGCGTTGAGGGGTCACGCCCCTAGGGCTGTGGAGGACAAACAGCGCCCCGTCATCCCGGGGTTCCAGCGCGGCACTGTGGATAACTCAGCGCAGGATCCCGGGAAGAGTGCCACCATTCCGGCATGACAACGCCCACCGCGCTCGAGATCATGCTCTCCTCATCGTTCACGTCGACCGAGGCCCAACGCCACGGCCTGGACTACTTCGACCTCCTCCGCCAGAACGTCAGGCACGTCAGCCGCGAGCTGTACCTCCCGGGCGATGGCGATCCGTCCCTCGCGGACCGAGTCCGGGCGCACCTCGCCGTGACGTCCGGATCGTGGGCGTCCCACAGGACGTCGGCCGCCCTGCACGGGCTGTGGCTCCCCGATCCGGCAGCCGACCACTCATTGCTCCACCTGAGCAAGCCCAGCCACCTGCCCAGAGTGAGGCGGGATGGAGTCGTGGGGCACCGTGTCCACGTTCTGCCGGACGAGGTCGTGCAGCTCGGGCCGGGCATCCTCGCCAGTTCGCCGGCCCGCACCTGGCTCGACCTGGGCAACGAGCTGGGGCCGGTCGCCCTCGTGGCACTCGGAGACCAGCTCATCCGCCGTCCCCGGGCCGATTTCGAGGGCCGGAGCCGGCCGCACTCCAGCAAGGACGCCCTCGCGGAGATGCTCCGCTGCCACCCGAAGATGAAAGGGGTCGCGCGGTGCCGCGCCGCCCTGGCCGACATGCGGGTCGGCGCCGACTCGGTCCCGGAGACCCTGCTCCGGCTCTGTCTCCTCGCCTACGGCTTCCCTGAACCGGAGCTGCAGATCGTCCTCAAGCCCTCCGACCGCTTCTCCTTCAGCGCGGACATGGGTTACCGGAGCATCCGGGTCGCGATCCAATACGACGGCGACCATCACCTCACCGACGAACAGCGCCGACGCGACGCTCGCCGGGACGCAGCCTTCCGCGCCGCAGGGTGGGTGGTCATCATCGTCACCGCGGAGGACCGCCGGGACGACTTTGCCCGAGTCCGCGCCGCCCTGCGCTCCCTCTTCGCAGCGCGCGCGGCCTAGCGACCCCTCACGACAGGGACATGACCCCTCAACGGTGGGACATGACCCCTCAACGGTGGGACATGACCCCTCAACGCGGGGGCGGGGGCGACGCGCGGGGGCGGGATGTCAGGCCCGGCGCTCCACCACCGCGTCGGCGAACGCCGCGAGCGAGTCCTTCACGACGCCCTCGGGCAGCGGCCGGAGGGCGGACTTCGCCGCGTCGGCCCACTCCCGCGCCACGGCCCACGACTGCTCGGTCACGGGGTGCGAAGCGATCTCCCCGACGGCGGCAGCGAGCGCGTCGTCGCCGGAGAGGTCCGCGTCCAGGAAGCCGAGGACGCGCTGGGCGGAGGCGTCGCCGTCGGCCGCGGCGCGGCGCAGCAGCAGCACGGGCAGGGTCGGGACGCCCTCGCGCAGGTCCGTCCCGGCGATCTTGCCGGAGGTGACCTTGCCGCCGGTGACGTCGATGACGTCGTCGGCCAGCTGGAACGCCACGCCCACCTTCTCGCCGTAGTCCACGAGCACCGACTCGTACTCGGACGGGGCGCCGGAGAAGATCACGCCGAACTGGCCGGCGGCGGCGATGAGCGAGCCGGTCTTGTCGGACAGCACGGAGATGTAGTGCTGCAGCGGGTCCTCGCCGTCGCGCGGGCCCACGGTCTCGTGCAGCTGCCCGAGGCAGAGCCGCTCGAACGTGCGCGCCTGGATGGACAGGGCGCGGCCGCCGAGGTCGGAGACGAGGATCGAGGCGCGGGCGAAGATGAGGTCGCCGGCCAGGATCGCCACGGTGTTGCCCCAGACCTCGTGGGCGGTGGGGGCGCCGCGGCGGTAGGGCGCGGAGTCCATGACGTCGTCGTGGTACAGCGTGGCCAGGTGGGTGAGCTCCACGACAGCGGCGGCCTGCAGCACCTCGGCCCGCTCGGAATCGCCCAGGTGCGCGGCGAGGATGGTCAGCAGCGGCCGGATGCGCTTGCCGCCGGCCTCCATGAGGTGCTTGCTCGTCGCGTCGGCGAGGGGGTCGGAGTTGGAGATGGCCTCGCGCAGGACCCGCTCGACCCGCGCCATGCTCGTGGTGATCGCAGGGCCCAGCTCAGCGTCCTCGGCAATGGCGGCGAAGCCGGCAGGCAGCTGCATGCCGGCGGCGATCGCCGTGGTGGTGGGAGGCGGCTCGGAGGACTCGGGGCGTCCGTGCCCCGCGTGCGTCCAGCGGCTGTCTGCAGATTCAGTCACGGTGTCAAGCCTAGCTTCCGGGGCGCGCTGCGGGCGCCGGGCGGGGTGGGGCGGTGTTCGACGTCGCGGGCACGAGCGCCTCGAGCACCCGGATCGCGGCGTCCGGCAGGCTCGTGCCCGGTCGGTCGGTGAGGTTGGCGAGCAGCCGCACCACGAGGCGCATGAGCGGCGGGACCGGCATCCCGGTGGCGAGCGCCGCGCGCATCGCGGCCGGGTGGCCGATCAGCGCCGCGAAGGCGCGCCCGAGCGTGAAGTGGCTCCCCCACTCGCGCCGGACCCGGTCCGCGTAGGCGCCCAGGCGACGGTCGACGTCGGCCTCCTCCGGCCGTGCCCGGCCCGCCGCGCGCTGGGCTGCTGCGGCGTCCACGAGGTGCTGGGCGGCGAACCGCCCGGACTCCATGGCGTACGAGATGCCTTCGCCGTTGAAGGGGCTGACCATGCCGCCGGCGTCGCCGAGGAGGGCCATGCCGGGGACCACGTGCGGGGTGCGGTTGAAGCCCATGGGGAGGGCTGCGCCGCGGATGGGCCCGACCTGGTTCTCCTCGGCGAAGCCCCACTCCCCGGGCATTCCGGCGGTCCATTCGCGCAGCACCTGGCGGTAGTCGAGCCTGCCGAACTCCTTGGAGGAGTTGAGGATGCCGAGCCCCACGTTGCAGGTGCCGTCGCCCACGCCGAACACCCAGCCATAGCCGGGCAGGGGCTTGCCGTCGGCGCCGGGCAGCTCGAGCCAGCCCTCCATCCAGTCGTCCTCGTGGCGGGGACTCTCGAAGTAGGTGCGGTAGGCCACGCCGAGGGGGCGGTCGTCGCGCTTGGCCAGGCCGCGGGACACCGCGGCGCGGGTCGAGTTGCCGTCGGCCGCGAGGACCACGTCGGCGCGGAAGTCGCGCGTCTCGCCGGTCTTCTTGCCGGCCTCGTCGAGGAGGTGGGCGCGGGCACCCACCACGCGGCCGGCGTCGTCCGTCAGCACCTCCGTGACCGAGTGGCCTTCGAGGATCTGCGCCCCGGCGGAGCGGGCGTGCGCGGCGAGGGCCTCGTCGAAGCCGAGCCGGGTGCGCACCAGGCCGTAGTCGGGGAAGCCGTCGAGGTCGGGCCACGGGAGCTCGAGGGTGCGGCCGCCGGCGATGAGGCGCAGGCCGCGGTTGCGGCGCCAGCCGTCCTCGGCGGCGTGCGGGAGCCCGAGCAGCTGGATCTCGCGCACGGCGCGGGGCGTGAGCCCGTCCCCGCAGACCTTCTCGCGCGGGAAGCGGGTCTTCTCGAGCACGGTGACGGGCACGCCCGAGCGCGCGAGGTGGTGGGCTGCGGTCGAGCCGGCCGGGCCGGCTCCGACGATCAGGACGTCCACGGTGGATCCGCCTCGCGTCAGCGGGACGCGGAGCGGCGCGCGCGCCGGACCTGGGCAGCCGCCCCGGACGGCGCCTCGGCGGCGGCGTCGGGCTTGTAGGCGCGGTGCACGGCCACGATCCCGCCGGAGAGGTTGCGGTAGGTCACGTCGGTCCAGCCGGCCTCGGACAGCCAGGCGGCCAGATTGTCCTGGTCCGGCCAGGCGCGGATCGACTCGGCGAGGTACACGTAGGCGTCCGGGTTGGAGGAGGCGCGGCGGGCGATCTCGGGCAGGGCGCGCATGAGGTACTCGACGTACATGGTGCGCCAGAGGGGGTTCACCGGGGAGGAGAACTCGGCGATGACGAGCCGGCCGCCGGGCTTGGTCACGCGCAGCATCTCGGCGAGGGCCTTGCGGGGGTCGGTCACGTTGCGCAGCCCGAAGCTGATGGTGACGGCGTCGAAGGAGCCGTCTGCGAAGGGCAGGTTGGTCGCGTCGCCGGCGATGAAGTCGATGTCGGGGCGGCGGCGCTTGCCCACCCGGAGCATGCCGAGGGAGAAGTCGCAGGCGACGACGTCGACCCCCGCGTCCGCGTAGGGCTCGGAGGAGGTGCCCGTCCCGGCGGCGAGGTCGAGGACCCGCTGGCCGGGGCCGGCGTCGACCGCATCGAGCACGATCTTCCGCCAGCGGCGCGTCTGGCCGAGGGAGAGGAGGTCGTTCATGACGTCGTACCGCGGTGCGACCTCGTCGAACATGGTGGCGACCTCGTCGGGCCGCTTCTCAAGGGATGCCCTGCTGCCTGCGCTGCTCACCCGCACCATTCTGCCAAACTTCAGAACCGCAGCAGGACCTTGGACGAGCCGGTGCGGCGGTCCCCCGCCACGCGGAAGGCTTCGACGGCGTCCTCGGCGGCGAACTCGTGGGTGAGGAGGGGCCCCACGTCGAGTCCGTCGGCGAGGTACTGCAGCGCTGCGGCCATCTCGTCGACGAAGCGGAAGGTGCCGCGGTAGTCCACCTCGCGGAACACGAGCGCGCCGAGGGACACCGGGATGTCCCCGGCGGGCAGGTTGCCGACCTGGACCACGGTGCCGCCCCGGCGGACGGCACGCAGGACGGCGGTCACCGCGGCGGGCGCGCCGGAGGCCTCGAAGACCACCTCGGCCTCGGGCAGCGCGGCGCCCCCCGAGAGGTCGACGGCCTCGTGGGCGCCCATCCTCCGCGCCACCTCGAGTGACGCCGGGGCGAGGTCTGCGGCGATGACGCGGGCGGCGCCGGCCCGGCGCGCGGCCGCGACGACGAGTGCGCCGATGGGGCCGGCGCCGTTGACCAGGACGGTGCGGCCGCGCACGTCCCCGGCCCGGCTGACGGCGTGGATCGCGACGCCGAGCGGCTCGGCGACGGCGGCCTGGCGCGTGCTCACGCCCTCGGGCACGGCGCGCAGCTGGCCCGCCGGGACCACGGTGCGGGCGGAGAAGGCGCCCTGGGTGTGCGGCCGGGACGCGGCGGAGCCGAGGTAGCGCACTGACTCGCACAGGTTGGGCCGGCCCTCCGTGCAGTGCGCGCACCGACCGCACACCGTGGCGGGGTGGACGGCCACCCGCTGGCCCACCTCGAAGCCGGTCACGGCCTCGCCGAGGGCCGCGATGCGCCCGGCGACCTCATGGCCGAGCACGAGCGGATCGCGCAGGACGCTCAGCCCCGAGGCGCCGTGCCGGAGGTAGGAGAGGTCGCTGCCGCAGATGCCGCCGTACTCGACCGCCACGACCGCGTCGTGGGGTCCGGGCTCCTGCTCCGGCACCGGATCGAGGCGCAGGTCCCCGGCGGCGTGGACAACGACGGCAACGCTCACGGGACCTCCTGTGCAGGGCAAGCGGACGGCCGTCAGGATAGCGGCGCCGCGCTCGTCCCGTCTACGGCGAGGCGGCGCCCCCGGCGGCTCCCCGCGCCCGCGGGCCTGCTCCCCGCGCCCGCGGGCCCGCTCCGGAGCCCTGCCGGTTACCGCGTAGGCTTGATCCATCATGAAGCACCCCTTGCGCGCCCTCACGGTCACTCTGGGCCCGGCCGTCCTCGGCGCCACCGACCTCGCCGCAGGCCTCACGGACGCGCAGGTGCAGTGCTGGATCCGCCGCGGCGAGGGCCAGATCGGGTTCGGCGAGACGGCCCGCTTCACGGCCACCGGCGCGGACCGGTTCATCGACGCCGAGGCGTGGTGGAAGCAGCTCACGCTCGAGGCCGAGGTGGTGGACCGCGTGGGCCACCCCGGGACCGGCCTGCTGGCATTCGGCAGCTTCGCCTTCTCCCGCACCTCCCACTTCCTCTCCCGCCTCGTGGTCCCCGAGCTCGTGATCGGCATCCGCGACGGCGCCGCCTGGGCCACGCTGGTGACCAGCGACGGGACCGAGCCCACCGACGCGGCGGTGCAGGCCGCCGTCGGGCGCGTCCTCGATCCCGCCGGCGGCTCGCGCGGCCCGGTCGCGGGGGGACGCACGACGGCGGGTGCGGGCTCGGGCACGGACCGCGCCGGCGGCGGGCCGGTGACCCTCTCCCCCGGCTCGCTGGGCGAGCAGCGGTGGATGGACGCCGTGGCCGCCGGGGTCGAGCGGATCGCGGCGGGCGGGCTCGAGAAGCTCGTCCTCGCCCGGGACATCGTGGTGCACCGGGGCGCCGGGATCGACCGGCACGAGGTGCTGCGCCGGCTCGCTGCGGCCTACCGCGACACGTGGGTGTACGGGGTCGACGGCCTGGTGGGCGCCACCCCCGAGATGCTCATCCAGGTCGAGGGGCGCACGGCGCAGGCCCGGGTCCTCGCGGGCACGATCGACCGCCGCGACGCCAACGGCCAGGGGCTCGAGTACGCGGAGCGCGTGCTGGCCGGCTCGCCCAAGCAGCGGCACGAGCACGAGATCGCCATCCAGTCGCTGACCACGGCGCTCGCCCCGTTCTCCGAGGCCATGAACGCCCATGACGAGCCGTTCATCCTCGAGCTGCCCAACGTGTACCACCTCGCCTCCGACGTGAAGGCCGAGCTCGTGGACGTGGAGGGGCACATCCCCACCTCGCTCGCGCTCGTCAACGCGCTGCACCCGACCGCCGCGGTCTGCGGCACCCCCACCTCCGTGGCCGGGGCGCTCATCCGCGAGCTCGAGGCGCTGGACCGCGGGCCCTACGCGGGGCCGGTGGGATGGCTGGACGCGGCCGGCAACGGCGAGTGGGGCATCGCGCTCCGCGGTGGGGTCATCGAGACGCCGACGTCTATGCGCCTGTACGCGGGCTGCGGGATCGTGGAGGCGTCCCAGCCGACTGCCGAGCTCGCCGAGACGTGGGCCAAGTTCCGGCCGATGCTCGAGGCCCTCGGCGTCGAGCGCTGACGCAGGACCCCACAAGCGGACGCCAGAGACCCCACAACCTCTTGGGGAGGTTGCGGGGTCTCTGGCCGCACTGTGCGGGGTCTTCGGCGCTAGAGGACCTTGCCGAGGAAGGCCTGGGTGCGCTCGTGCTGCGGGCTGGCGATGACGTCCCGCGGCTTGCCGGACTCCACCACGACGCCGCCGTCCATGAAGGTCAGGGTGTCGCCGACCTCGCGGGCGAAGCCGATCTCGTGGGTCACCACGATCATGGTCATGCCCGAGGCCGCGAGGTCCTTCATGACGTTCAGGACGTCGCCCACGAGCTCCGGGTCGAGCGCGGAGGTGGGCTCGTCGAACAGCATGAGCTCGGGTTCCATGGCCAGCGCCCTCGCGATGGCCACGCGCTGCTGCTGGCCGCCGGAGAGCTGGGCCGGGTAGTGGCCCGCCCGGTCGGACAAGCCGACCTGGTCGAGGAGCTCGAGGGCCCGCTTCTTGGCCGTGGCCTTGTTCTGGCCCTTCACCTGCACCGGCGCCTCGATGACGTTCTCGAGGGCGGTCTTGTGCCCGAAGAGATTGAACCGCTGGAACACCATGCCGATGTTGCGGCGCTGGCGCGCGACGTCCTTGACGGTGAGCTCGTGCAGCTTGCCGCCGTGCTCGCGGTAGCCGATGAGCTCGCCGTTGACCCGGATCCGCCCGGCGCTGATCGTCTCGAGGTGGTTGATGCAGCGCAGGAGCGTGGACTTGCCGGAGCCGGAGGGCCCGATGAGCACCGCCACCTCGCCCTGCCTGACCGTCATGTCGATCCCGCGGAGCACGTGGTGCTGGCCGAAGTACTTGTGCACGCCCTCGACGCGCACGATCTCCTGGGTCCCGGGGGCGACGCGGTGCGTGCCCTCGGCAGCTGCTGCGCTCATCGTCCGCTCTCCTCGATGTCCTTGCCGGCCACGGTGGGGCCGCCGGGCATGGTGTCCGACGCCGGCCCCAGGCCTGCCGCCGCGGCCTTCGCCGCCGCCGCATTCACCGGGGCGGGGACGAGGTTGTCCACGCCCTTGCCGTAGTACTTCTCGATGTAGTGCTGGCCCACCATGAGGATGCTCGTCACGAGCAGGTACCAGGTCGCCGCGACCATGAGCAGCGGGATGGGCAGGTAGGTGCGGTTGGCCAGCGTGTTGGTCACGAAGGTGAGGTCCAGCGTGAACGGCACGGCCAGGACCAGCGAGGTGGTCTTGAGCATGCCGATCGTCTCGTTGCCCGTGGGCGGCACGATCACGCGCATGGCCTGGGGCAGCACGATCCGCCACATGATCTTGGTCCCGCGCATGCCCAGCGCCTCGGCGGCCTCGGTCTGGCCCCGGTCCACGGACTTGAGGCCCGCCCGGAAGATCTCCGCGAGGTAGGCGGACTCGTTCAGGCCCAGACCGAGGACTGCGGCCCAGAAGGAGTTCAGCAGGTCCTGCGTGGTGAAGCTGAACAGCTCGGGGCCGAACGGGACGCCCACGGCGATCTTCGGGTAGAGCACCGCGACGAGGCCCCAGAAGATGAGCTGCGTGTAGACCGGGGTCCCGCGGAAGAACCAGACCCAGAACCAGGACGACCAGCGGAAGATCGGGTTGTCCGACTGGCGCATGAACGCCAGCAGGACCGCGAGCACGATCGCCAGGACCATCGAGAGCACGGTGAGCAGGAGCGTCCACCCGACGCCCCGGACCACGTTCACATCGAGGATGTACAGGACGTAGGTGTCCCAGTGGAAGTTCTCGTTCGTCGCCAGGCTCTGGACGGCCAGGGCCACGATCACGAGGATGACGGCGGCCCCCACCCACCGCCACGGGTGGCGCACCGGGACGGCCTTGATCAGCTCCGGTGCACCGCCCTTGGACGTCTGGACTGTCTCAGCCCGGTGTGTGGTCATCTCAGTCACGAGGAGGGGGTCGGGTTGACTTCAGACTTGGTGACGGCGCCCTCGGAGTTGTTCCACGTGTCGAGGATCTTCTTGTAGGTGCCATCGGCCATGAGCTTGGTCATGACCTTCTGGACGAGGTCGGCCAGCGCGGTGTCGCTCTTGGCGACCGCGATGCCCTGGGGGGCGGCGTCGTAGGTGTCGCCGAGCTTCTCGACGGCGCCCTTGGTCTGCTGGACGGCGTAGCCGATGATCGGCGAGTCCGCGGCCATGGCGTCGAGGCTGCCGTTGACCAGGCGCGTGTTGAGGTCCGTCTGGGCCTTGAGCGAGACGATGTTGATGGCCGGCTTGCCCGCCGCGGTGCACTTGGCGTTGCGGTCCTTGAGGTCCGGGTCCTCCTGGACGGTTCCGGTCTGGACGCCGATGGTCTTGCCGCAGACGTCGTCGAGGGAGAACTTCTTCGGGTTGCCCTTCTGGACGGCCCATGCGGTGCCGGCGTTGAAATAGCTCACGAAGTTGACGGCCGCGAGGCGCTCCTTGTTGATGGTGAAGGAGCTGATGCCGAGGTCGTACTTGGGGCCGAGGGCGGGCAGGATGCCCGTGAACTCCGCGGTCTGCACGTCGGTCTTGAGGCCCAGCGTGGCGCCGATGGCCTTCGCGAGGTCGACATCGTAGCCCATCGGGGTGTGGTTGTCCGCGCCGCCGAGGAACTCCGCCGGGGCGTAGGACGTGTCGGAGCCGACCACGAGCGTGCCCTTGGACTTGATCGAGGCCGGGACCTGCGAGGCGAGGGAGTCGTCCTTGGCCACGGTGCTCGGGTCGAACGACGCCGACGCCGAACCCGAGGGCTGGCTCCCCCCGCCGCCCGTCTCGGAGGCGTTGGTGCAGGCCGTGAGGGCGAGGGCACCGACGGCGAGCACGGCTGCGCCCTTGGCCGCGAGCTTCGCGGAGAAAGTCATGTCTCTACCTTTACTTTTCAGGTACGTGTCGAGAGTGCTAATGCGACGTCCCATCCTACCCCCGCCGGAAGCGAGGTGAGATGTGCATCACAGGCAACTAATGTTCATCATTGGACAATATTGTGGGCGGCTGCGCAACCCCGCCGCGGACAGCGGGTTCCGGAATACCAGACGGCGGCGTCCAGGATCACGACCGGACGCCCACCGCGTCCTCGACCGCGGACCGGATCCGCGCGTGGAGTCCGCGGAGCCCGGCCCGGTCGAGGCGCGCCTCGATGATCTCGCGTCCCGCCCGCCGGGGGGCCGAGAGCGCGGCGGCCGCCTCCGCGGTCGTGCGCACGAGGGTGTGCCGGACTCCGTACGCGGCCGCGAGCGCGCGGAGGTCGGCGCGGTGCGGCGTGCCGAAGAGCCGCTCGACCGCGGCCGCGGCGCCGGGGCGGCCCTCGGGGTCGCCGCCCACGCGGCCGTGCTCGAGGACGCCGAAGATGGCGCCGCCGGCGTCGTTGAGCACGACGGCGCGCAGGTCCGGTTCCGCTTCCCCCTCGCCGATGAGCAGGCCGCCCGCGTCGTGCAGGAGCGTGAGGTCACCCAGGAAGAGCGTGGTCTCGGCGCGGCGGCCGAGCCACAGGCCCGTGGCGGTGGAGACGGCCCCGTCGATCCCCGCCAGGCCCCGGTTGGCGAACACGCGGGCCAACGGCTGGGTGGGCGGCGTCGCGGCGAGGTCCACGTCGCGGATCCCGTTGGAGGACCCGAGCATCAGCTGGCCGCGCGACGTCTCCCACACGAGCTGGGCGAGGCGGGGCCCGGTGAGCACGGCGCCGGGCCCGGCGATGATCCTGTCCACGGCCTCCTGCGCCGCGGCGCCCGCGAGCAGCCACGCGTCCAGCCAGCCCTCGGCGCCGCGGCCGGCGAACCCTGAGAGCACGTCGAGGTCGTCGATGAGCCGCTCCCGGCGCCGGCCCTCGCGGAACCAGGCGGCGGGGCGGGCGTGGTACAGGGCGGTCTGGACGCCCTCGCGGGCGAGGAGCTGGGTGACCGGCCGCGACAGCGTGGGCCGCCCGAACAGGACCACGCGCTCGATGAGCTCGCCGGGGTGGCCGTCGAGCAGGAGCCGGTACGGCCCCACGGCATGGCCGCCGAAGCGGGCGTTGGACGTGGGCTCGGCGAGCAGCGGCAGGCCGTGCGCTGCCGCGAAGGCCTCGGCGAGGGGACCGGCGCCGTGCCCGGCGAGGACCACGGTGCGCCGCGGCGGGAGGCCTCCGAGGGCCGCGACCGGCGGCCGGCGGTACGCGTAGGGCTGCACGGGCGGGGCCTCCCACCCGCCGGGCGGCGGCTCCCAGCCCTCCTCCGGCACGAGCGGCTCGCGGAAGCACAGGTTCAGCTGCACCGGGCCCGCGGGGACTCCCTCGAGCGCGCCGATCGCCGCGGAGAGCGCCGTCCGCACCGGGGACGACGGCGCGGCCCCCGCCTCCACGGTGGCGGCGAAGCGCACGTGCTCGCCGAACAGGTCGAACTGCTCCGTGGTCTGGTTCGCGCCGGTGCCGTGCAGCTCCTCGGGCCGGTCCGCCGAGAGCACGATCAGCGGGACCTCGGCGTGGTTCGCCTCCATGACGGCCGGCACGAGGTTGCCGACGGCCGAGCCGCTCGTGGTGACGACCGCCGTCGGCCGCCCCGAGGAGAGGGCGGCGCCGAGCGCCGTGAAGCCGCCGTCCCGCTCATCGATCCGGACCGCCAGCTCGAGGTGTCCCCGCCCCTCGGCCTCGGCGAGCGCGTACGCGAGCGGCGCGCTGCGGGAGCCGGGGCAGACGACGACACAGCGGACGCCGCCCGCGAGCAGTGCCGAGACTGCCTCGCGGGCGGCGTCGAGGGAACTGAGGGGACTCACATTCCCATCGTAGGGTTTCGGCCGCGCTGGGCCACCGGGCTACTTGGCGTGGACCGCCGGGAGGACCTGGACCACCGACGGGCGGGGCGCGCGGGCCTGGCCGCGGGCGGTGCCGCGGGCGGCGTAGTCCGGGAAGAGGGAGTGCGGGTCCTCGAACGTGCCCTCCTCGCCGGGGTGCTGGACGGAGACGTACACGTGGCGCTCCTCGTCGTGGACGATCGGGCCGCAGGTCTCCGCGTCCCGCGGCACGGAGAGGAACTGCTCGACCTTGCCGCGCTCCGGGCCCTCGAGGGTCACCCTGAAGAGCCCGTCGTTGTAGCCGATCGTGCTCGGGGCGCCGTCCGTGGCGACCCAGAGGTGGCCCGAGGAGTCGAAGGCGACGTTGTCGGGGCAGGAGATCGGCGAGACCTTCTCCTTGGGGTAGCCGGCGAAGTAGGTGCTCTGGTTCGCGGCGGGGTCCCCGCAGACGAGGAGCAGGTTCCAGCCGAACGCGGTGGCGGTCTGGTCCCCTCCGTCCTCGGTGATCTCGACGATGTGGCCGTCCCGGTTGAGTGCGCGCGGGTTGACCTCGGTGGCGCCCTCCTTGCCGGCCTTGCCGCGGTCGGTGTTGTTGGTGCAGACCACGTACACCCTGCCCGTGCCGGGGTGGGACTGGACGTCCTCGCAGCGGTCCATCTTGGTGGCGCCGGCCTTGTCCGCGGCCAGGCGCGTGTGGACCAGCACCTCCTCGACGCCCATGCCCTCGATCGCGCTGCGGCCGTCGACGACGAGCGGGAGCCACTCGCCGCGGCCGTCGAAGGCGCCGTCGGAGGGGAGCGCGCCTGAGCCGTCGATCTCGGCCGCCGGGGAATCCCCGGTGAACTTCGCCACGTAGAGGTTGCCCTCGCTCAGGAGGGTCTTGTTGTGGGCGCGGTCCGCGGCCGAGCTGCCGGGCCTGTAGGTGCCCTTCGAGACGAACTTGTAGAGGTAGTCGAAGCGCTCGTCGTCGCCCGAGTACGCCACGGCCCGGCCGTTCGCGGCAAGGTGCACGTTCGCGCCCTCGTGCTTGAAGCGACCGAGGGCCGTGTGCTTCTTCGGCGTCGCGGTAGGGTCCATGGGGTCGATCTCGACGACCCAGCCGAAGCGGTTCGGCTCGTTCTCGTATCCGGGGGTGCGGGCGTCGAAGCGGGGATCGTCGAGCTCCCAGCCGCGCACCGTCGCCTTGTCGGAGAGGCCGTAGCGCCTGTCGGCCGCCGAGGTGCCGGGCGTGCGGAAGTATCCGTTGAAGTTCTCCTCGCCCGAGAGGACGGTGCCCCACGGGGTGGTGCCGCCCGCGCAGTTGCCCAGCGTTCCCCTCACGGTGCGCCCCGCCGGGTCCGCGGCCGTCCGCAGGAGGGCGGAGCCGGCCGCCGGGCCCGTGAGCTCGTACTCGGTGTCGAGGAGGTAGCGGCGGTTGAGCGGGGCGGCCTGGACGTACGTCCACGCGCTGTTCCTGTCCCGGCGGGTGAGCTCGACGACGGAGAGGCCGTGCGCTGCACGCGCGACTGCGCGGACGCGGGCGGCGTCCCCGGCGAGCTGGGCGGCGGGGAACATGATGTTCTCGTTCGTGTACTCGTGGTTGGCCACGAGGACCGCGCGCCGGCCGTTCGGGCCGTCGAGCCGGATGATGTCGGTGTAGTCGTTGTTGTAGCCGAACTGGCGCGCCTGGGCCTCGGCGGTCTGGTTCTCGAGGTCGAAGGCGGGGGCGTCGGCGAAGAGCGGGTCGCCCCAGCGGATGATTGGCCGCCACGCGTAGCCCTGGGGGACGGTGAACTCGTCCACGAGCCTGTCCACCGGCCTGATGGGGGTGAAGTCGAGCGGGCTGTTGGTCCCGGGGGCGGCGGGCGCGAGCCGCGTCCCGGCCGCCTCGGCCCGGCCACCGCCGGTGAAGGCGAGGGTGAGCGCGCCGGCGAGGCCGAGGCCCAGCGCCGAGCGGCGCGAGATGGCGCCGGCGGCGATGTCGCGGAAGTAGCTGTTGTCGGAGCCGTTGCAGACCTCGTTGAGGCAGGCGTTGTCGCACTTGAGGGCGCAGGTCACGGCGCTGCGCTTGCCGCGGACGTGGGCCAGCATCGGCAGGAGGTTTCGGCGGGTTTCAGACACGGGTTCATCCTTCGGGTGCGAGGTTGGTGCACTGCCACCCGATCACTGCCAGGAAAAACTCAGCCTATGTTGAGGTTAAATCAAGGTTAATGCGCATCCCGGTCCTCGCGGGCCGGCCCGGCGCTAGTGCCGGGCCGCCAGGAGTGCGTGGCACCGCCGCAGCCGGCCGAGCCACCACTGCCGGCGCTCCTCGGGCGCGGCGTACCGCGCGAGCAGCTCGGGGTCCGGTTCCGCGCGCTGGGCGAGGCGGTCCGCCGGCAGGAAGCCGCCGTCCGGCACCAGGGCCGGGGACACGACGTCGTGCGCCAGCAGCGCCCCGGTGCCGAGCCCGCACGCGTGTGGCAAAGACGGCAGCGCGGCGGCGAGGGCCACCCCGGCCGCGAGTCCCACGGAGGTGTCCAGGGCCGAGCTGACCACCGCGGGCAGGCCGGCCTCCCGCACGATCTCGAGGGCCCGGCGCACGCCCCCGAGCGGTGCGGCCTTGACGATGATGAGGTCGGCGGCGCGGGCGCGGGCCACGCGCAGGGGGTCCTCGGCCTTGCGGACGGCCTCGTCGGCGGCGATGGGCACGGGCGTCCCGCGCGCCTCGAGGAGGGCCCGCACCTCGGCGAGGCCGTTGATCCCGGGGACCGGCTGCTCGGCATACTCGAGGCTGAACTCGCCGAGCCGCACGAGCGCCTCGACGGCCTCCGGCACGGTCCAGCCGGCGTTCGCGTCCACGCGCAGGTCCGCCTCGGGCAGGGCGTCGCGCACCGCGGCGACCCGGGCGATGTCGTCGGCGAGCGCCTGCCCGCGCTCGGCGACCTTGACCTTGACCGCCTGCACCGGCCCGAACGCCGCGAGCACGTCCCGCACCTGGCCGGCGGGCACCGCGGGCACCGTCGCGTTGACCGGAACCCGCCCGCGCACGGGCTCGGGGAAGCCCTCCCACGCCGCCTCGATGCCGGAGGCGAGCCAGCGCGAGGCCTCGGCGTCCTCGTACTCGAGGAACGGGGAGAACTCGCCCCAGCCGGCGGGCCCGCGGACCAGCAGCGCCTCCCGCTCGGTCACGCCGCGGAACTTCACCCGCATCGGCAGGCGCACGACGGCGGCACCCGCCTCGAGCTCGGCGAGGTCCGGCAGGGCGGGGCGCGGGGCAGTGATCACGTGCCCACTGTACGCACGGCGCCGTCGAGCAGGACCCACGAGACGGCCCCGGCGAGCACGATCACCGCGGCGAAGGAGGCGAGCCACACGGCCGAGGGCACGCCGGTCCTGCGGGAGAGGATGTACGCGTCCGAGCTCGCCAGCTCGCGGCGCCGGCGGGTGTGGACGGTCACCACGTTCCACCAGTCGCGGGCGGCGCCGAGCACGAGGGCCAGGCCCACGGCGAGGGTGATGTGGACCTGGGTGTCAGGGGGCACGGCCACGACGATCGCCGCGACGGCGAAGATCGCCCCGACGAGGATCAGCACGCCCTGGAGGTTGCGGATGAACAGGAACACGAGCGCGAGCAGCACCACGGCCACCGACAGCGCTGCGCGGCCGAACCCGGCGGCCGACGCCCACACGAGCACCGCGCCCACCACGGCCGGGGACGGGTAGCCCCAGAACCCGAACCACACGGCCCTCCCCCGGCCCACTCCGTGGGTGGTCCCGCCCTGGTCCATGCGCAGGGTGATGCCGGTGACGCGCATCCCGGTGGCGAGGCCCGCGAACGCGTGTCCGAGCTCGTGCACGATCGTGACGAAGCGGCCGAAGAACCGCCACAGGAACGGCACCACGCACAGGGCCGCCGCGGCGGCGAGCACCATGGCCAGCTCCGAGGCCGGGACCGCGAGGGGCTGGGTGCGGGCGAAGCCGCCCACGAAGCCGTCGACGAACGCCTGCCACCAGTCCTTGATCACGTCTCCCGAGGGTAGCCGAGCCCGCTGGGAGCGCGCCGGGGCGCGGGCGCCGGGCGATTCTGCTCTCGGTTGCCGGGGCCCCCGGGCGACACGCGCACGCCACGCCGCCGGGCGCCCGGAGGGCCTGCGGGCGTGAGCAGAATCGCACACTGCAGCGGCGCCGCCAGGACCCCTCGAGTGGTTTTGGCCCGCGCACAGCCGGGTATGGGACGCTGGGTGTCATGCCCGCCCCGATCCGAGCCCCCGAGATGACGCAGGCAGCGCGCCCCGACGCCCCTGGACAGGAGCCCGGCCTCGCCCACCGCGGCCTGCGGTTCGCGCCCTTCCTCCTGGGCTCGCTCGCCGCGGTCGCTGCCCTGCTGGGCACCTACCTGTTCTTCGTGCGGACCACCACGGGCCAGTACATCGACGAGTCGGCGCTCGTGGAGTCCACCGAGCTGTACGGGCCTGCCAGCAAGGCGTCGCTGCGCTTCCTGGACTGCCTCCCGGCGATCTCGGTGCTCCTGGCGGTGGCCGGGCTGGGGTACGCCACGCTCGTACGACGCCGGTGGGCCGCCTCGCTCGTGGCCCTCGCCGCGGCGGGGGGAGCCAACCTGGCGACCCAGCTCCTCAAGAACGAGGTGTTCACGCGCCCGTACCGCGGGATCGAGACGTTCGCCGGGAACTCCCTGCCCTCGGGCCACACGACCGCCGCCGCCTCAGCGGCGGCCGCCGTGTTCCTCGTGGCCTCGCCGCGCTGGCGCCCGCTCGTCGCCTTCGCGGGAGGGACGTACGCCGTCGGCACGGGGGTCGCGACGCTCGTGAACCAGTGGCACCGGCCGGCGGACGTCGTCGCGGCGTTCCTCGTGGTGGCAGCCGTGATGTCCCCGGCGGCCTGGCTCGTGCTGCGCCGCGGCGGCAGCTGGAACACCTGCGAGGGGTTCGGCAGCCACCCCGCGTCGTGGCGGCTCTGGGTGGCGCTGCCCACGCTGATCGGCCTCGGCGCCGCGGCGGTGGCCGTGGTGGAGCTCGTGCGGATCGCCCCGGGGCTCGGGCGCGAGGCCAGCACCACCAACTACTTCTGGGCGGGCTGCGCCCTCATCGTCATCAGCGGCTACCTCGTGGCGAGCGCCGCGTCGTGGCTGCTCGCGACCTCCTCACGCGGCCGCGGACCCGGCGGCCGCGGTCCGGAGCCTAGCCGCACCTAGGCGGTGCTGCGCTGGGCTCGGGGGACGCTCCAGGCGAGGACCCCGGCCGCTGCGAGGCCGAGCGCCCCTGCGGCGGCCACGCCGATCCCCAGGCTCGCCGCGGCCGTCACTGCGGAGAGGATCACCGGGCCCAGGGTGCTGCCCGAGTCCGCCATGAGGCGCCACAGTCCGAGGAACTGGGCCCGGCCGTGCGCGGGCGAGAAGTCCGCCCCGAGGGTCATGATCATGCCCGAGCCGATCCCGTTGCCGAGGCCCAGGAGGCAGGAGACCGCCAGGAAGGGCCAGAACGAGGTGCTGAGGGGCATCGCGACGAGCGCGGCGCCCATGATGAGCATGGACGGCAGCGCGACGGCGAGCCGTCCGCGCAGGTCCATGAGCCGGCCGCCCGGGTAGAACAGGAGCAGGTCCACCCCGCCGGCGATGCCGTAGACGAGCGAGGCCGTCGGTGCGTCCATGCCCAGGTGCTCGGCCCACAGCGGGATCACGGCCTGGCGCGACTGCCGGACGGCGGAGACGAACAGGACGCCCAGTCCCACCGTGGCCAGGACCTTCCAGTGGGCCGCGGCCACGCGCCCGAGGCGGGGCTGCACGGCCCGGCCCGGCCCGGCGGCGTCGTCCTCGAGGTCCGGCATGAACCAGGCCACGGTCGCCGCCCCCGCGTACACGGCCGCTCCCACCCAGTACGCCCCGCGCAGTCCCCACACCTGCATGGCCGCCGCGCCGAGGAAGGGCCCGAGGAAGAGGCCCACGCGCAGGGTGCCGCCGAGGGTCGAGAGGGCGCGGGCCCGGAAGCCGGGCGGCACAGCCTCCGTGAGGTACTTCTGCCGCGCGAGGTTGGTCACGCTCGAGGCCATGCCGAGCGCGACGAGGGCGGGCATGAACTGCCACAGCTCGCGCGAGAGCGCGGCGACGACGAGGGCGACCGCCCCGGTGGCCTGGGCGCCGATGATGGCCCAGCGTTCGCCGAAGCGGATCGTCAGGAGGGACGCGGGGAGGTTGAAGACCAGCGAGCCGAGGCCGATCAGCGTGACGGTGAGCGCGGCGACGGCCACGGATCCGCCGAGGTCCCGGGCCGAGAGCGCCACGACCGGGAGCACCGCCCCCTCGCCGAGCGAGAAGAGCACCGAGGGGCCGAACGCCGGGACGGCTATGGACAGCAGGGAGAACTGATCGTTGCCTTCTCGAACCACTCCCCCACTCTAGGTCCCCCCGGAGCGCTTCCGGCGGTGTCCGGGGGTGTGGGGCGGCGGGGGCTACCTCTGGTAGCCGGAGACGATCGCCGCCGCGATCTCGCGGTAGGCCTGCCGGGTCGCCGGGCGGAGCCGGTCGAGGGCCACGAGGTCGCCGTCGGCCATGGAGCGGTCGTGCGGGACGGTGACGAGGGCGCGGCACATGCCCGAGAGCGTGGCCTCGATCGCGGCCTTGTCGACGCGCCCGGAGACCCCGTCCTTGTCCGTGACCACCACGATCGCCCCCTGCGCGAGGCGGTCGTAGCCGTGCGCGGAGAGCCAGCGCAGGGTGTCCCGGGCCCGCTTGGCGCCGCTGACGGCGTAGCCGGCGACCACCACGATGTTGTCCGCGTCCTCGAGGATCCCGCGCATCGCCGGCCGGCTCACGCCCGTCCCGCAGTCCGTGAGCGTGACCGCGAAGTGCTTGGACACGAGCGCCTGCACGCGGCGGTAGTCCTCGGCCGTGAGGGAGTCGGAGAGCTCGGGGTCCTGCTCGCCCGCCAGCAGGTGCAGGCTGCCGGCCTGGTGGAGGTAGCGCAGCAGGTCGGCGCGCGTCTGCACGGCGTCGAAGTCCCGCAGCAGGGCCGTGATGGAGCGGCGCCGCTCCGATTCGTAGGAGCCCTCCCCCAAGGCCCGCTCCACGAGGTCGCCGGCATCCGGGTTGGCGTCGATCGCGCAGGGCGGCTCGGAGCGCAGCTCGGCGAGCGTGAGGCCCACGCCCACGGTCGTGGAGGTCTTGCCGATCCCGCCCTTGAGCGACAGGAAGGCGGTGTTCCAGGTCCCCTCGAGCCGGCGGCCGATCTGCTTCTCGAGCAGCTCCGCCTGGCGGTCCTGCTCCGACGGCCCGAGGTTGAGCGCCCCGCCGCTGATCCGGTACAGGAACCCGCGTAGGCCCCCCGAGGGCGGCATGGGGGCGGAGCGGATGAACCCCGCGGGGGCTTCCGCCGGCTCGGCCGGCGGGGCGGGCCGCGCGGGCGCCGGGGGTGTGCTCGGCCGGGCCTGTCGCGGGGCCGCCTGGTTCGCTGCGGGCGGGGGTGGCGCGGGTCGGCGGCCCGGCGCGGGCCGGACGGCCGGAACTGCGGCGGTCGGGGCGTCGTCGGGCGCGGGGGTGCCCCGGTGGGTCGGCTGCTGGGGGGCGGTGTGCTGGTGGGCGCCGTGCGGGCGGGTCGGCGGTGTGCCCGGCCTGGGCGGGGAGGGGGCGGCTGCGCCGGGCTGCGTGGCCGCGGCGGCCTCCCCGGGCTGGGCCGCCGCAACGGACGACGGCGTCTCCCGCGCCTCGGCTGTGTTGCGGGCTCCGGCTGTGTTGCGGACCTCTGCCGTGTCGGGGGCCGGCGGCGCGGCCGTCGAAACGTCCGGCATCGGAGGCCGCGCCGGCGCCAGCCGCTCGGCCGGCGCTGGGGGCCGCGCCGGCGACGGAGGCTCGAGCACCGGAGGCTGGGGTGGGGCCGGCTCCACCGGAGGCCGGGGTGGGGCCGGCTGCACCGGTGCCGGTGACTCGGCCGGCATCGACGACCGCGCAGCGCGCCGGGCCTCCTCCGCCTCACGGAGCCGCCGCGCCTCGCGCCGGGTCAAGGGCGCAGACGAGGACGGCCTCCCGCCTTCGGGGTGGTTCTCGGTCATGCTGGCCCCTTGCCTCTGACGCGGTCTGGCGCTGGCTCGGTCCGGCGGCGCTGGCCCGGGCTCCCCCTCCGGCCGGTCAGCCGAGGCTTGCGGCCTTGAGGCGCCGGATGAACAGGCGGGACTGCTCGGGCCCGTACGGAAGGATCGGAACCGCCTTGGTGGCGTCGTCCGGGGTCTCCCGCGTGGCCTGCAGCGCCGAGCGCACCGCCGTGGCCATCGTATCCGCCATGGTGCGCACGAACGCGTCGCTGCACAGGCCTCCGTGCCCGGGCACGAGGCTCGTGTACCGGTTCCGCAGGGCGGAGATGTGGCGCAGGGCGTCGGCCCACTCCTCCGGGAACGAGTCCCCGAACTCGGGGTAGGCGCCCTCCTCGACGAGGTCCCCCGAGAAGAGGGTGGACTGGGTGCCGACGAGCAGGTCCCCGTCCGTGTGCCCCCGGCCCAGGTAGAACAGCGTCACGGAGGCGCCGCCGAGGTCCACGAGCACGGGCTGGTCGCGCACGATCGCGGTCGGCACCACGATCTGGGTGTTCTCGCCCTCGCCCGCGGCCATCTCCGGTTCCGACTCGGCGACGGCGGGCCGGTGCGCCTCGCCGTTCTCCGCGATCTCGGCCACCGCGTTCTCGTGCGCGTAGAACTCCACCGCGCCGCCGGCCGCGAAGACGGCGTTGCCGAAGTAGTGGTCGTAGTGCGCGTGCGTGTTGACCACGACGAGCGGCAGGTCCGTCTTCTCGCGAACCTTGGCGAGGATCGCGGCACCCTGGCGCGGCCCCTGCCCCGTGTCCACGACGAGCGCCCGGTCCTCGCCCACGACCAGGCCGACGTTGAGCCGCAGTGGCTCGGTGGCGAGGACGTAGGTGTTCGCTCCGAGATCTCGCCAGTCAGCCATGGGGGTGATGCCGTCCTTCCGTAGGGCGTTCGAGGATGTGCTCGATTCTGCCATGGCCGCTACAGGTCTGCGAGGACGCCGCCGGGGTGCTCGACCGCGTCGGCCACGAAGCGCAGGAACCCGCCGGCTGTGCCCCCGTCGCAGACCCGGTGGTCGAAGGTGAGCGTCAGCTGGACGACCTTGCGGACCGCGAGCGCCCCGTCCACCGCCCACGGCCGGTCGATGATCCGGCCCACGCCGAGGATCGCGGCCTCGGGGTGGTTGATGATCGCCGCGCTGCCGTCCACGCCGAACACGCCGTAGTTGTTCAGCGTGAACGTCCCCCCGGTGAGGTCGGCGGGCGAGGCCTTGCCGTCGCGGGCGAGGGCCGTGAGGCGCCGGAGCTCGCCGTCGAGCTGGCGGGCGCTCATCGTGTGGGCGCCGCGGATGGCGGGGACCACGAGCCCGCGGTCCGTCTGGGCCGCGAAGCCGAGGTTGACCCCCTCGAACCGGACGATCTGCTGGCCGCCCTCGCTGGCGTCCTCGAGGCGCGTGTTGAGCTCGGGGTACTTGGCGAGGCCCGCGAGCACGAAGCGCGCGATGAACGCGAGCAGGCTCGGCGCGGACTCCGGGTCCCGCCGCTTGAGGTCGGCCCGCAGGCGCACGAGCTCCGTCGCGTCCGCATCGACCCACACCGTGGCCTCGGGGATCTCGGTGCGGGAGCGGACCATCGCCTGCGCCACCGCCTTGCGCACCCCGGTGACGGGTGTCCGGGCGGCCACGCCCAGTCCCGTGCGCGCGTCCACCTCCCCCGCCGAGGTAACCCCGCCAGACGCCGAGGTCACCCCGTGGACGCCCAAGGTCATCCGGCCGGCATGCGAGGCCGCCCCGGCCGACTCGACGTCGCGGCGCACGATGAGCCCATCGGGCCCCGTCCCGGAGACCATGGCGAGCGAGACATTGAGGTCCCGGGCCAGCCTGCGCACGATCGGCGAGACGACGCGCACGGCCTGCTCCGGCGCCGTCGTGCGCGCCGCCGGTGGCGCGGCCACGGGAGCCGAAGCGGGAGCGGACGACGGCGCGGCCCCCTTGCGTCGCCGGGTGCGGCCGCCTGCCGTCCCGGCAGGGGTGCCGTAGCCGATGAGCACGTTCCCGGAACCCGAGGCCTGGCTCGCCTGGCTCGCCTGGCCGGGCTGGCCGGACTGGCCGGGCTGGCCGGACTGGCTGGGCTGGCGCGCGCCGGCGCGTTCCTCGGTCCGGTACTCCTCGCCCGCCGACGCCCCGACCTCACGAGCCCCCTGGGCGACCTCGGCGATGGTGATGAGCGGGGTGCCGACGTCGATCGTCGACCCGGCCTCACCGTGCAGCTGCGCGACGGTCCCGCCGAACGGCGTGGGGACCTCGACGATCGCCTTCGCCGTCTCGACCTCGGCCACGGGCTGGTCCACGGCGACGGTGTCCCCGACGGCCACGAGCCAGCGCACGAGCTCGGCCTCGGTCAGGCCCTCCCCGAGGTCGGGGAGCAGGAACGTCTTCTGGGCCGTCGCTTTCTGGGCCGTGCCGCCCTGGGCGGTCAGTGCGGTCGCCATGTCAGTCCTCCCACTGCAGGTCGTCGAGGGCGTCGAGGATGCGGTCGACGCTGGGCAGGTAGTAGTGCTCGAGCTTGGGCGGCGGGAAGGGGATGTCGAACCCCGTCACGCGGCGCACCGGAGCGGCGAGGGAGTGGAAGCAGCGCTCCTGGACCCGCGCCACGATCTCGGAGGCCACCGAGGCGAAGCTGGCAGCCTCCGCGACCACCACCGCACGGCCGGTCTTGCGGACCGAGGCGGCCACGGTCTCGTCGTCGAACGGCACGAGGGTGCGCACATCGACGACCTCGACGGACCGGCCCTCCGCGGCCGCGGCCTCCGCGGCCGCGAGCGCCGTCGGCACCGAGGGGCCGTAGGTGATGATCGTCGCGTCCGTGCCGGGGCGGGCCACCACGGCGGCGCCGTCCACGCTGAGCCGCCGCCCGCCGTCGTGCGCCTGCGAGCGGGGGCCGTCCGGGGAGCCGTCGAATTCGGCCCGCAGCGCGGCGAGGTCCACGAGGTCCTTGGACCAGTAGAGCTTCTTGGGCTCCATGAAGACCACGGGGTCGTCGCTCGCAATGGCCTCGCGGAGCATGCGGTACGCGTCCTGGACCGTGGCGGGGGTGAAGACCTTCAGGCCGGGGGTGTGCGCGTAGTAGGCCTCGGAGGAGTCGCAGTGGTGCTCGACGCCGCCGATCCCGCCCGCATACGGGATGCGGATGACGAGCGGCAGGCGGACCACCCCGCGTGTGCGGTTGTGCATCTTGGCGATGTGGCTCGCGATCTGCTCGAACGCGGGGTAGGCGAACGCGTCGAACTGCATCTCGATCACGGGGCGCAGCCCGTTCATCGCCATGCCGAGGGACATGCCGGCGATGCCGGACTCCGCCAGGGGCGTGTCGAAGCAGCGCTGCTCGCCGAACTCCTTCTGGAGCCCGTCGGTGATGCGGAAGACGCCGCCGAGGGCTCCGACGTCCTCGCCGAACACGACGACGTTCTCATCGGCGCGCATGGCGTCCGCCATGGCGGTGGTCAGGGCCCTGGCGAACGTCAGGGCCTCTGGCGCGGGGGTGCCGGCGGCGCGGGCCGCGGCGGCTTCGGCGACCGTGCTCATGCTCGGCGCTCCTCTCCGGTGGTCTCGTCGGTGGACTGCTCGCGGGCCTGCTCCTCGGCGAGGAACGCGGCCTGCTCGCGCAGCTGCGGGGTGGGCTCGGTGAACACGAAGCGGAAGAGGTCCTGCGGGTCGGGCTGCGCCTCGGCGCCGAGGCCGTCGCGGAGCTGGCGGGCGGTCTCCTCGGCGTCGGCGGCGAAGGCTGTTTCCGTCTGCTCGCCGAGCACGCCCTCGGCGCGCAGGTACTCGCGCATCCGCTTGAGCGGGTCCTTCTCGGCCCAGGCCGCGACTTCGTCGTCCTCGCGGTAGCGCGTGGCGTCGTCGGCGTTGGTGTGCGCCTGCATGCGGTAGGTGTAGGCCTCGACGAGCAGCGGGCCCGAGCCGGCCCGGGCGAGGCGCACGGCGCGGTCCAGGACGGCGAGGAGGGCCGCGGCGTCGTTCCCGTCGACCCGCTCGCCCGCCATCCCGTAGCCGACCGCCTTGTGCGCGATCGAGGGCGCCACGGTCTGGTGGGCGAGCGGCACCGAGATGGCGTACTGGTTGTTCTGCACGAAGAAGACGACCGGGAGGTTGAACACGGCCGCGAAGTTGAGCGCCTCGTGGAAGTCGCCCTCGCTCGTGGCGCCGTCGCCGCACATCGCGAGGACCACGGTGTCCTCGCCGCGCAGCTTGGCCGCATGGGCCACGCCGACGGCGTGCAGCAGCTGGGTGGTCAGGGGCGTGGACTGGATGCCGACCTTGTGCTCGTGCGGGTCGTAGCCGCCGTGCCAGTCGCCGCGGAAGAGCGTCATCGTCTCGACGGGGTCGACGCCGCGGGTCATGACGGCGACCGCGTCGCGGTAGGTGGGGAACATCCAGTCGCCGGCGCCGAGGCACAGCGCGGCCGCGACCTGGCAGGCCTCCTGGCCGTGGCTCGAGGGGTAGACGGCCATGCGGCCCTGGCGCACGAGCGCGGAGTTCTGGTCGTTCACGCGCCGGCCGATCACGAGGCGGCGGTAGGCCTCGAGGAGGTCCTCGGCGGCGGGGATCGGATACTCGTGGCCCGGGGCGGACCCGCGCTCGTCCTCGGGGCGGAGGCTGCCGGCCTCGTCGAGGATCTGGATCTGCGGCACGCGGCCGTGCACCGGGAGCATGTAGTCCTCGATGCTGATCCCGAAGCTGCGGATGGCCTCCTGTGCCTCGGTGGGAAGGGTCATGGCTCCTCCTTGGTACGGCGCTGGACTTTCCTCAAGTATCCGCTTCCGTAGCCATTCGTATGCCGGGGAGGCCACAACCGTGGAATACTGGTGCTGGATCCAGCCCTATTGAAGACGAAATGCCAACATGAGCTGGGTCACAGGAGGTTCCGATGGACGATCTGCACGAGCCGAGGGCGCTCGACGCCGTGGACCGCGCCATCCTCGACCAGCTCACCGAGGACGCGCGTCGGTCGGTGACCACGATCGCCGAGAACGTGCACATCTCCAGGGCGCACGCCTACAACCGGCTCGCGCGGCTCCAGGCTGACGGGGTGATCACGAAGTACACGGCGCTGGTCGACCCGCTCAAGGCGGGCCTCCGCTCGAGCGCCTACGTGACCCTGAAGGTGCGGCAGCAGACCTGGCGCGACCTCCGCGAGCGCCTGCGCGCCATCCCCGAGGTGCACCACATCGCCCTCGTGGGCGGGGACTTCGACGTGATCATCCTCGTCCGCGCCGTGGACAACACGGACCTGCGCCGGGTCGTGTTCGACCAGCTCCAGAGCATGCCCGGGGTCCTCGACACCCAGACCTTCCTTGTCTTCGAGGACCTCGACACCCGCTGACCCGGGCCGCCCTCTCCCCCGGTTCCCGCGCCCCCACTCCCGCTCCTGCGTTTCGGGTACGCATCTCGTCGCCCTTCTGGGCTCTCGGGTACGCATCTCGTCGCCCTTCTGGGCTTTCGGGGCCCGGGGGGGGAGCGGGTCAGTGGTGGAAGGCGCTCCCGTGCTCCGGGTCGGGGAAGGGCCCGTCCGCGGCGTCGAGGAAGTCCACGGCGGTGCGCAGGTCCTCGAGGAAGCTCGCGGCGAGGTCGCGCGTGAAGCCGTTGCGCACCACGATCCGCTGCACGGTCAGGTCGGCCAGGCCGTCCGGCATCGGGTACGCGGGGACGAGCCAGCCGTTCATCCGCAGCCGGTCCGAGAGGTGGTGCAGGTTCCAGTTCTGCGTGTGCCCCGGGGCGAGGCTCCACGCGAAGACCGGGATGTCGGAGCCGTCGTTCCATAGCTCGAAGGCCTCCATCGCGCCGATCTCGCCGGCCAGGTAGCCGGCCACGTCCCGCGACGCCGCGTGCACGGCCCGGTACCCCTCGAAGCCGAGCCGCAGGAACAGGTAGTACTGCAGGAGCACCTGGGCGCCCGGGCGGGAGAAGTTCAGCGCGAACGTCGGCATGTCCCCGCCGAGGTAGCTGACGTGGAAGACGAGGTCGTCCGGCAGCGCCGCGGCGTCCCGCCACACGACCCACCCGAGGCCCGGGTACACGAGCCCGTACTTGTGGCCGGAGGTGTTGATGGAGGCCACCCGGGGCAGCCGGAAGTCCCATTCGAGCTCCGGGGCGAGGAACGGGGCGACCATCGCCCCCGAGGCGCCGTCCACGTGGATCGGCACGTCGAGCCCGGTGGCGGCCTGGATCGCGTCCAGCGCCCGCGAGATCTCGGCGACCGGCTCGTACATGCCCGTGTAGGTGACGCCCATGATCGCGACGACGCCGATGGTGTTCTCGTCCACGTACTCCTCGAGCCCGTGCCCGTCGAGGACCCGGTGCTCCTGCGAGATGGGCACGTAGCGGGCCTCGACGTCCCAGTAGTTGCAGAACTTCTCCCAGCAGACCTGCACCGCCGAGCTCATGACGAGGTTGGGTCGGTCCGCGGGCTTCCCGGCCGCGCGGCGGTCGTGCTGCCAGCGTCGCTTGAGCGCGAGCCCTGCGAGCATGCACGCCTCGGACGAGCCGATGGTGGAGGTCCCGACGGCGTGCTCGGGCTCGGGCGCGTTCCACAGGTCGGCGAGCATGCGCCAGCAGCGGTGCTCGATCTCGGCCGTCTTGGGGTACTCGTCCTTGTCGATCATGTTCTTGTCGACGGTCTCGGCGTACAGGCGCGCCGCCTCAGGCTCCATCCAGGTGCCCACGAAGGTCGCGAGGTTCAGGCGCGCGTTGCCGTCCAGCATCGCGTCGTCGTGCACCACCTGGTACGCCGTCCCGGGCAGGCTCTCCCCCTCGGGCAGGGTGAAGCGCGGGAATTCGCTGGCCTCCCCGGGCCGGCTGAAGAGCGGGTTCAGCTCGACGTTCGACGCCGGCTCGCGGCGCCCGCGCCGCCCTCGCCCGTCGGAGGAGGGATGGAAGGTGGAGCGGGAGGCAGACACGGTGGCACTCCTGGGGGTCGCGTCGAGTGGGCGCCGCGTCGGAGCACAGGATCGGCCGGGCCGACGGACGGCTCCCACGCTACCGGCGCCCCGCCGGGGCGTCGAGGACCCCGCGGCGTGCGATGGTTGGTAGTGGATGGGCGACCCGGATGGGCGACCGGGCCGGCGACCCGAAGGAGGGGCCATGGCGAACGACGACGGCGGTCCGGCCGGCGCCCCCTCGCGCCCTCCGTGGGTGGCGGTGCTCGTCGCAGCGTGCGTCGTGGTCGGCGTGGGGGTCGTGGTGGCCATCGCCGCGCTGTTCATGGGACCGTCCCCCCAGCCGCCCGCACCGGCGCCGACGCCGGGAGCGTCAGGCGAGGCCGCGCCGTCGGCCGCGCCGGGCCAGGGCTACAGCCTCAGCGACCCGCTCCCCCTCGCGGCCCGGCCGGTCTGGCACGCCGCGCCGAGCGCCGAGTACCGGCTCACCGCGGCCCCGGACGAGCTGCGCTACGTCTCCGACGCCGGCTGCCGCCTCTCCTTCCGCGCGGGGCCGCTGCAGGCGGGCGCGTCGCCGTCGAACGCGGCTCCGCGCACGACGCCGGCACCCTCCTCCGCGTCCGCCTCGCCCTCCCCGGATCCGGAGACGGCGGCCACACGCGGCGCCCTGGCCGACGCGATCGAGGCCGAGCGCAAGGCCTCTTCCTCCGTGGGGGTCACCGAGCAGGGGCTCGTGGTCGTGACCACCCTGGGGTCGCAGGGCGGCCCGCTGGTGGACATGGCGGGGGCAGCGCTCACCGTCGGGCATACGGACGGAACGGCCACGTACGTGCGCCTGGCCGTGCGTGCGGTGCCGGCGGCTCATGCGGCCGTGGCGATCGAGGCCGAGTGCCCGCAGCCGGAGCAGGCGGCCACGGCGATGAACCACGCGAGCGTGCACGCGTACCTCGCCGACCATTAGGCGGGCCCGTGGCGCTGCAGCGCGCTGCCGCAGCGAGCAGCCCCGGCCGCCCTTCCTCCGGTCTTCCGTCTGAGAGTCACCTCCTGAAGGGCAGGTCCTGGGGGGGTCACCTCCTGCGGGTCGCCGGCGCGCCGACCCGCAGGAGGTGACCCCCAGGAAGTGACTCCCAGAAGGTGACCCCCAGAAGGCGCGGCTCAGCGGCCGGCGAAGACGGGCTTCCGCTTCTCCTGGAAGGCCTTGAAGCCCTCGGCGTAGTCCTCAGACCCGCAGAGCGCGGCCTGGGCCTTGTTCTCGGCGTCCATGGACTCCCAGAGGCCGAGCCGGCGGTCGCGGACCTGCGCGACGAGCTCCTTGGACGCGACGAACGCGCCGGTGGCCCCGGCGGCGACGCGGGCCACGATGCCCCGCGTGCGCTCGAGCAGCTCGCTGGCCGGGAAGGACCGGGAGAACATGCCCGAGCGCACGGCGTCCGCGCCGCTCATCAGCTCGGCGGTGTAGACGAGGTCCAGCGCGCGGTGCATGCCGAGCCGCTCGGTGAAGTACCAGTGGCCGCCGGAGTCCAGCGTGGCACCGAGGTTGGCGAACGGCGAACCGATCTTGGCCTCGTCGGCCACGTAGACCACGTCGGTGGCCAGAAGGAGCCCGAGCCCGACGCCGAGGGTAGCCCCCTGCGCGGCGGCGAACGTCGGCGCGGGGAATGCGGCCATCTTCTGCATGAGCGGCGTCACGAGCCCGCCGAGGTAGCCGAGCACGTCATCGTCGGCGGGGTCCACGCCGGAGATGTCGCGTCCGGCGCAGAAGGCCCGGCCCTCGCCGCGCAGGAGCAGCGCCCGCACCTCGCCGCGGGAGGCGGCGGCAGCGGCGTCGTCGTACGCGTCGGAGAGCTCGCGCAGTGCGGCCTCGTCGAGGGCGTTGAGCTTGGCGGGCGCGTCGAGGACGACCTCGGCCATGCCGTCGGCGATGGAGAGCGTGATCATGAGGGCCTCCTACGCGTCGAAGTCCACGGACACGCGGTCCGAGGTCGGCCGGGACTGGCAGGTGAGGACGTAGCCGCGCTCCACCTCGTCGGGCTCGAGCGCGTAGTTCTCGGCCATGTCCACGGTGCCGGAGACGAGCTTGGCCCGGCACGTGCCGCAGACGCCGCCGGCGCAGGCGAAGGGCACGTCGGGGCGCACGCGGAGGGCCGCGTTGAGGACCGTCTCGTTCGCGGAGACGGGCGAGGCCACCACGCCCGTGAGGCCGTCGAGCGTGAACTCGATCTCGACGTTCGCGCCCGAGGGGTCCTCCACGACCGGGCGGCCGATGTTGCCCTCGAGGTTCGTGGGCGTGCCCGTGGTGAAGAGCTCGTAGCGGACCTTCTCCGGCTCGACACCGCGCGCCGAGAGCGTGTCCCGGACCAGCTGGACGAGCTCGAACGGACCGCACAGGAACCACTCGTCGACGTCGTCGGCGTGGATCACGGTGTTGAGCAGCGTGGTGAGCTTCTCGGAGTCGACCCGGCCCGAGAGCAGCGGGGAGATGCGCTGCTCGCGCGAGAGGACGTGGTGGAGCGCGAACCGGGAGGGGTAGCGGTCCTTGAGGTCCGCGAGCTCCTCGACGAACATGACGTCCATCGCGGCCTTGTTGGCGTAGACGAGATCGAAGCGGACGTGCTCGTCGGCCGCCAGGACGGTGCGGGCGATCGCCATGATCGGGGTGATCCCCGACCCTGCGGCGACGGCCACGAACGTGTGCTCGCGCTCAGTGTCGATGCTGCTCGGGTCGTTGAGGCCGGTCATCCGGTGCTTGGAGATGAAGGCGCCCGCGGGGCTCATGACGTCCAGCGTCGCGCCGGCCTCGAGGCTCTCGTTCGCCCACGTGGAGAAGACACCGCCGAGGTCGCGCTTGATGGCGACCTTGATCTCGCTCGAACCGTCCTCGAAGCGGCGCGGCGCGGCGCAGATCGAGTAGGAGCGGCGCACCTCGCGCGGGGCGCCCGACTCGTCGGGGAACTGCGCGCGCAGGGCCACGTACTGGCCGGGGATGTAGTCGTACTCGTCGGCGAGCGCGGCGGGGACGCCGAACGTCACCTCGATGGAGTCGTTGGTGAGCCTGCGGACCCCGCTCACCTCGAGCGGGTGGAAGGACGCACGACGCCGGGCGGTCCCCTCCGTCTGCTCGCCCGCGGCGGCGTCGGCCGGCTCGGCCGCAGTTTCGTTCAGCTGGTCAGTCATCTAGAGCACCTTGAAGTAGTCGAAGGGTTCGTGGCAGTCCTGGCACACGTAGAGCGCCTTGCAGGACGTGGAGCCGAAGCGGGACATCTCGCGGGTGTTGAGCGAGTGGCACTGGGGGCACTTGACGGTGAGGCCGAGCCGGATGGGTCCGCTGTGGCCGGCCTTGCCGGTGGGCGGGGCGATCCCGTACTCCTCGAGCTTGGCCTTGCCCGCCTCGCTCATCCAGTCAGTGGTCCAGGCCGGGGAGAGCACGAGGTCCACGCGGACCTTCTCGTGCCCGGCCTTGGCGAACACCGTGGCGAGGTCCGCGCGGATCGTGTCCATCGCGGGGCATCCGGAGTAGGTCGGGGTGATCGTGAGGCGGACGGTGCCGTCCGGCTCGAGGTGCCCGTCCCGGAGGATGCCGAGGTCCTCGATGGTGAGCACGGGGATCTCCGGGTCGGTCACGGTGGCGGCGAGCGCGCGGACCTCGTCATCGGTGGTGATCATGGGTGTTCCTTCGTGGGCGTGTGCCGTTCCCGGGCCTACCAGGTGGCGCCGGGATGCTTGCGGGCGAGCACCTGCATCTCGGCGAGGATGTAGCCGAGGTGCTCGGTGTGCTCGCCCCGGCGGCCGCCGCCGCGGGCGCGGGGGACGTCGGGCAGGGCCAGGGTGGCCTCGTCGAGGACCTCGGCGATGTGGGCGTCGAAGGCCCCGCGCAGGCTCGAGGGCCGCACGCCGGCGTCGCCGACGGCGTCGATGAGGGCATCGTCGTCGAAGAGCTCGTCCACGTACGGCCAGACGAGTTCGAGGGCGGCCTGCATGCGGGCGTGCGACTCCTCCGTGCCGTCGCCGAGGCGGACGGTCCACTGGATCGCGTGGTCGCGGTGGTAGTCGACCTCCTTGAGCGCCTTGGCGGCGATCGCGGCGAGGGTCGCGTCGCTGGAGCCCACGAGCCCCGAGTAGAGCAGGTACTGGTAGACGGACATGACCAGCTGGCGGGCGATCGTGACGCCGAAGTCGCCGTTGGGCTGCTCGACCAGCCAGGCGCTGCGGAACTCCTCCTCCTCGCGCCAGTAGGCGAGGTCGTCCTCGGTCTTGCCCCAGGCGTGCCCCGCGTAGGTCAGGAAGGAGCGCGCGTGGCCGAGCGTGTCGAGGGCGATGTTGCCGAGGGCGATGTCCTCCTCGAGCTCGGGGCCGCGGGAGATCCAGTGGCTCAGGCGCTGGGCGAGGATGAGGGCGTCGTCCCCGAGGCGGAGGGCGTACTGGGCGACGTCCTCGCTCGGCTTCTCCGGGGAGAGGGCGATGTCCTCGGGGCGCAGCGCGTTGCCCGGGGTGACGCGGGTGGCCGACGCCGCGGCGTCGCCGAAGCTGTCGAGCGTGTGGTCGGCGTGGGCCGGGGCCGGGTGGGCGGGGGTCGGCGCGTTCACAGGTGCTTCACGCCCTCGCTCTTGGTGTAGTACGTCGCGTGGCGGTAGTCCTTGCCCTGGGGCGACTCGAAGTACGCGCCCTTCGAATCCGGGTCGGACGAGGCGATCGCCTCGGACGGGACCACCCAGATGGACACGCCCTCGTTGCGGCGGGTGTACAGGTCACGCGCGTTGCGCAGCGCCATGGCGGCATCCGGGGCGTGCAGCGAGCCCGCGTGCACGTGGGAGAGGCCACGGCTGGACCGCACGAAGACCTCCCAGAGGGGCCAGATGTTGCTCTGCTCGCTCACTTAAGCTGCTCCGATCTCTTCTGCGGCACGCTTCGCGGCCTGCTTCTTCGCGTACGCGCGGGCCGCCTCGCGGACCCAGGTGCCGTTCTCGTGGGCCTCGCGGCGGCGCTCCATGCGCTGGGCGTTGCACGGCCCGCGGCCCGCGATGACATCCTTGAATTCCTGCCAGTCGAGGTCCATGTGGATCCACCGGCCGGCTTCCTCGTCGTAGCGGAGCTCCGGGTCCGGGAGGGTCAGGCCGAGGACCTTGACCTGCTCGGCGATCATGCCGACGAACCGCTGGCGGAGCTCGTCGTTGGAGAAGCGCTTGATGTTCCACGCCATCGACTGCTTCGAGTTGGGCGAGTCGTCGTCCGGCGGACCGAACATCATCAGCGCCGGCGCGTAGAAGCGGTTGACGGCGTCCTGCGCCATCTGCTTCTGGGCGGGGGTGCCGTTGGAGAGCTCGAGGAGGATCTCGAAGCCCTGGCGCTGGTGGAAGGACTCCTCCTTGCAGATGCGCACCATGGCACGCCCGTAGGGGCCGTAGCTCGCCCGGCACAGCGGCACCTGGTTGGCGATCGCCGCCCCGTCCACGAGCCAGCCGATGGCGCCCATGTCGGCCCAGGTGCGGGCCGGGTAGTTGAAGATCGAGGAGTACTTGGCCTTCCCGTCCAGCAGCTGCTGGTTGAGGACGTCGCGCGGGGTGCCGAGGGTCTCTGCCGCCGAGTACAGGTAGAGCCCGTGGCCGGCCTCGTCCTGGACCTTGGCCATGAGGATGGCCTTGCGCTTGAGGCTCGGGGCGCGGGTGATCCAGTTCGCCTCGGGCTGCATGCCGATGATCTCGGAGTGCGCGTGCTGGGACACCTGGCGCACGAGCGTCTTGCGGTACGCCGCGGGCATCCAGTCGCGCGGCTCGATGCGCGAGTCTTCGGCGATGACGCGATCGAAGTATGCCTGTCCCGCGATGTCCTCAGCGGACGGGGCGTCGTCGCCCTGTCCAGCCTGGGGCTGGGGCACGGACTGCAGGTTCGCAGCTGCCATGTCTCCTCCTCAAGAAATAATTACCGACCGTTCGTTCAGAATATGGGGAGGCGGATACTGACGTCAAGGTAGGCAGGGCGGATCGCGGCACTCCTGCGAGGACCCCGGCGGCCCTCGCCTCCGAGGTGGCGGGGCGCCCGGGTCGGACACTGCCGGCCTCATCGACGCCAGCCGGCTCGCGGCGCCCGGTGCTAGCGTGATCCGGTGACGAGCGCCGACCGCCTGCGAATCCTGACCGTCTGCACCGGCAATGTCTGCCGGTCCCCGCTGGCGGAGCGCCTCCTCCAGGCCGGGTTCGACGAGATCTGCCCGGATGCCGTAGAGGTCCGCAGCGCAGGGACCCACGCCCTCGTCGGATCCGCGGCCGAGCCGGGGTCCCGGGCGATCGCCTCGGCCCTCGGCGCCTCGCTCGCCGGATTCACCGCCCGCCAGCTCACGACGCCGATGCTCACCGGGGCGGACCTCGTCCTGGCCCTGGCCACCGAGCACCGCTCGGCGATCCTCCAGCTCGCGCCGTCCGCATTCAGGAAGACCTTCACCCTGCGCGAATTCGCGCGGGTCCTCGAGGGCACCGCGCTCGAGGGCGCCGGAGCCGAGGTCTGCGCCGTCCGCCACGCCTGGCTGGCCACGATCTCCGACGCCGCGGCCCGGCGCCAGGCTGGGGCCGCTGCCGACGACGACGTCACGGACCCCTTCCGCCAGGGCCCGGAGGTGTACCGGACGATGGCGGAGGAGCTCGTGCCCGCGGTCGATGCGATCCTCACGGCCGGGGACTCCGTGCGCAGACGCAAGCACGCCGGAAGTCCCTGACTTCCGGCGTGCTGGCCGTGCTGCTGCGAGGCGAGGCCCCGGGCGCTGTCCTCAGACCCCGCGGCGGCGCGAGCCGTAGGACTCGCGCACGCGGGCCGGGAGCCACACGCCGTCGTCGGCCGCGGGTTCCTCGACATCGCTGGGACGGAGGTCGCGATCGTCCGCGTAGCCCGACTGCACCCACCCGGAATGGTCGCGGGGCGCTTCCGACTGCCGGGGCTCGACGGGCATGTCCCGACGGGGCTCCGCCGAATAGGGCGCAGCGAACCCGTGCGCCCGCGGGCCGCCGCCCTCGCCCGGACGGTCCCACTGCGCCGCCGCGCCGTCGTCCGCCAGCGCGTGTCCGGCACCGAGCCAGTCGTCGGCCGCGGCCGCCCGCCGGCTGCCGGCCTCGTGCTGTGGCGCCGCTGCTTCCGGCGCGCGGCCCTCGGTGGGCGGTTCGCCGTAGCCGTAGCGGCCGTAGTATCCCCGGGCGCGGGCGTCGGCGCCCTTCGAGGGGATGCCGTTGAGGATGAGCCCGAGGACCCGGCCCTTGACCCGCTGGATGTTGCCCAGGGCGTGGGAGAGCTCGTCCACCTTGGTCCGGTTGGCCCGCACCAGCACCAGGGTGCCGTCGGCGATGCGGGAGAGGACGGCTGCGTCGGTGAAGGGCAGCACCGGGGGCGCGTCCACCAGCACGAGCGCGTCCTGCGAGAGCGTCGCCAGGAGGTTCCGCATGGCCTGGGAGCCGAGGAGCTCCGACGGGTTCGGCGGGATGTGTCCGGCCGCGAGGACGCGGACCAGATCGTTGCCCGGCCATGTCTGCATGACATCGTCGATCCGGGCACGCCCGGAGAGGATGTCGGTCACCCCGACGTCGCCGACCACATCGAAGACGTTGTGGACGTTGGGCCGGCGCAGGTCTGCGTCGACCACGATCACGGGCTCGGCGTCGGCCGCCAGGGTGGAGGCGAGGTTCGCGATCACCGTCGACTTGCCCTCCGAGGGCAGCGAGCTCGTGACGAGCACGATCCGCGGCTGGTGGTCCACGTCGATGAAGCGCAGGTTGGTGCGGAGCTCGCGCAGCGACTCGCTCATGAACTGGTGGCCGCCGGCCCCCTCGAGGACGCTGGAGCCCTTCACGAGGACGTCGTCCAGCGGAAGCGTGCCGATCACGGGGTAGCCGAAGCGCTCCGCCTCCTCGGAGGTGCGGATCCGGCGGTCCACGCGGTCCCGGATGAACGCGTAGGCGAGGCCCAGCAGCAGCCCGCCGACCACGCCGACACCCAGCGCGAGCGTGAGCTTGGGCGAGACCGGCTCTGTGGGGACCATCGCCGTCACGAGCGGCACCACCTTCACGGCGGGGTTCCCCTTCGTGTTGGCGTTGGCGTCCCGCTCAAGGTCGCTGACCTGGGACGCCAGGGCCTTCACCCAGTCGTTCGCCACCTTCTGCGACTGGACCGGGTCCCGGTCGCGCGCGTCGACGCGGATCTCGGTGCCGTCGGTGGGCACGGTGACCGTCACGTTCCCCAGGAGGTCCTGGGCCGTGGTGGGCAGGCTGAGGTCGCTGATCACGCGGTCCGCGACGGACGCGGACTCGGCAACGGCCTTGTACGACTTCGCCTTCGACTTCGCGAGGCTGTCGCCGGCGAGCGACCAGGAGAGGTTGTCGGCACCGGAGCTGATCACCATGCCGCTCGCCTCGGCCGAATAGATGCGGGGCTGGATGAGATACCAGCCGAAGGCGGCCACGGTGGACACCAGGACGAGCGCCACGATGCCCTTCCAGAACCGCCGCGCGATCCGCAGATAATCCGTCAGTGACATCCCTTGTTCGGCGCTGAGGCCAGTGCCCTGCTCCACCCGCGTGTACCTCCCCAATGGTCATGGCGCTGGCGTGCGCACAGTCACGGAAATGGTACCGCACGCGCGGGTGCCTTCCGCGGGCGCTGTCGGCGGCGGCCGCTAGGGTGGGGCCATGACTGAAGCTGCCGCTCCCCAGGCCCCTGTCGCGAAGAAGGTGCCCACGAGGCGCGAGCGTCACGGCGACGCCTTCGTTGACCCGTACGAATGGCTGCGTGAGAAGGACAATCCGGAGGTCGTCGAGCATCTTACCGCCGAGAACGCCTACACCGATGCGGTCACGGCCGGCCAGCAGCCCCTCCGCGAGGCGATCTTCGAGGAGATCAGGCGCCGCACCCAGGAGACGGACCTGTCCGTCCCGGCCCGCAAGGACGGGTGGTGGTACTACGCCCGCACCGTCGAGGGCCAGCAGTACCCGATCTACTGCCGGGTCAGGGCCGATGGCGCCGGCCGCGCAGACGACGGCGGCGACCTCCTCGGCGCGTGGACGCCGCCCGCCGTCGTGCCCGGCACCGCGGTCCCCGGAGAGCAGGTGCTGCTGGACGGGAACGCCGAGGCCGAGGGGCACCCCTTCTTCGCGCTCGGCGGGGCCGCCGTCTCCCGCGATGGGAACCTGTACGCCTACTCGGTCGACACCGCCGGAGACGAGACCTTCACCCTGCGCATCAAGGACCTCCGCACCGGCGATCACCTTTCCGAGGTCATCGAGGGCGTGTTCTACGGCCTCGAGTTCGATCCGGACGGCTCGCGGCTGTTCTACATGGTCGCGGACGACTCCTGGCGCCCCTACCAGGTGCGCGTGCACGTGCTCGGCACCCCGCCGGAGCAGGACACGGTCCTGTACCAGGAGGACGACGTCGCGCAGTGGACCGGGATCGACCTCTCCTCGGACCGCCGCTGGCTCCTCGTCGGGATCGGCAACTCGGAGTACTCGGAGACCCGCGTCCTCGACCTGGCCGGCCCCGACGCCCGCCTCCGGCTCGTGCTGGGGCGCGAGGAGCGCATCCTCCACACCGCCGAGCCGTTCGAGCACGGCGGCCGCACGCGGCTGCTGCTCCTGCACGACGGGCGCCCCGAGGGCCCCGAGGGCTCGGCCCCGAACAGCATGCTCTCCCTCGTCGACCTGGCCGAGACGTCCAAGCCGCTGTCCGAACAGCGCTGGTCGACGCTCGTTCCGCACGACGAGCAGGTCAAGGTCGAGGGGGCGGACGTCTCCGCGACGCATCTCGTCGTCACGCTGCGCAGGGACACCGTCACCACCGTCCGCTTCGCACCCCTCGCGGACGCCGTCGAGGCCGCGGACGCCGGCCGGACGCCGTCGTTCGTCGAGCCGCAGTTCGGCGAGGAGCTCTACACGGCCGGCGGCGGTGTCACCGAGCATGGCGCCCCGGTCGCGCGGCTGAGCTTCACCTCCTACGTCACTCCCCCGCGCGTCTACGACTACGTGCTGGCCACCGGCGAGCTGCTCCTGCGGAAGGAGACCCCGGTGCTCGGCGGATACGACCCGGACCAGTACGTGGCGGAGCGGGCCTGGGCGACGGCCGAGGACGGCACGCGCATCCCGCTGTCGGTGGTCCGGCGGGCGTCGGTCCAGCGGGACGGGACGAACCCGGCCCTCGTCTACGGGTACGGCTCGTACGAGGTGAGCATGGACCCGGCCTTCGCCGTGGCCCGGCTCAGCCTCCTGGACCGGGGCATCGTGTTCGTCGTCGCCCACGTGCGCGGCGGCGGCGAGCTGGGGCGCCACTGGTACGAGGACGGCAAGAAGCTGAACAAGCGGAACACGTTCACCGACTTCGTCGCCGCCACCGACTGGGTCGCCTCCTCGGGGTGGGCGGACCCGGCCCGGATCGCCTGCATGGGCGGCTCCGCCGGCGGCCTGCTCATCGGTGCGGTGCTGAACCTGGCCCCGGAGAAGTACGCGGCCGCCGTCGCCCAGGTCCCGTTCGTGGACGCCCTCACCACGATCCTGGACCCCGAGCTGCCGCTCTCCGCCCTCGAGTGGGAGGAGTGGGGCAACCCGATCGAGGACGCCGAGGTCTACGCCTACATGAAGTCCTACACGCCCTACGAGAACGTGCACTCGGCCCCGTATCCGAAGGTCGCCGCCGTGACGAGCTTCAACGACACGCGCGTGCTGTACGTCGAGCCGGCCAAGTGGGTCCAGGCGCTGCGCGAGGCCACCACATCCGGGCAGCCGATCGTGCTCAAGACCGAGATGGACGCCGGGCACGGCGGCGCGTCGGGACGCTACGAGGCGTGGAGGGAGCGGGCCTGGGACTACGCGTTCATCGCGGACGCCCTCGGCGCCACGGAACTCCTCCCCCGCTGATCCCGGGGGGTCACCTTCGGGGGGTCACCTTCTGGGGGTCACCTTCTGAGGGTCACCTCACGGACGCTGACCCCCAAGCGCGGAGGGCCTCAGACGTTCGCGTCCACGCTCTCCGCCTCGGCGTCGCCGGAGGCTGCTGCCGCGGCCGCCTCCCGGCGCCGGACGAGCAGCCAGCCGAGCCAGAGGAGCAGCGCGATCACCGGAACGCTGAGGATGGTGTACAGGCCGATCGGGAAGACCTCGCCGGTGGCCTTGTCCGTCATGGTGTCGAACGCGATGAGCACCGTGATCGCGGCCAGCGCGGCCAGACCGAGCCAGCTGGTCCAGGGCGAGCCGGGCATCGGAAGCGAGGACGCGCCGTCGCCCTTCTTCTTCCGCAGCATGAGCTGGCACGCGAAGATCGAGCCCCACGTGAAGATCACGCCGATCGAGGCGGTGTTGAGCGCGAGGTCGAACGCGTGCGTGCCGCCGGCCCAGATGTTCACGAGGATGCCCACCAGGTACACGGCGGCGATGGCGAGGATCGCAGCGTAGGGCACGTGCCGCTTGGACATGCGGGTGAGCCAATGCGGCGCGTGGCCGTTGGAGGCCATGGTGCGGAAGATGCGGCCGATCGAGTAGAGGCCGGTGTTGGACGAGCTCAGCGCGGCGGTGATGACCACGAGGTTCATGACGTCGCCGATCCACCCGACGCCGAGGTGGTCGAAGACCGTGACGAACGGGCTCACGCCGGCCTTGTACTGGTCCGAGGGCAGCAGCATCGCCAGGAGCAGGACGGAGCCGACGTAGAAGACGACGATCCGCAGCACCACGGCGCGGATGGCGCGGGGGACCTCCCGCTGCGGGTCCTCCATCTCGCCGGCGGTGATGCCGACCAGCTCGATCGCGTTGTAGGCGAAGATCACGGCGTTGAGCACGAGGATCATCACGAAGAAGCCGTGCGGGAACATGCCCCCGTCGCCGGAGAGGAGGTTCGACGGGGACGCGTGCGTGGTACCGATCCGGGTGTTGAGGACCACCATGACCGTGCCGGCCACGAGGAAGAGCGAGATCGCGGTCACCTTGAGCACGGACGCCCAGAACTCGAACTCCCCGAAGGCCCTGACGCTGAGCAGGTTCACGGCCACGAGCAGGGCCAGCGCACACAGCGCCGAGACCTCCACCGGCACGTTCGGGAAGAAGTACTGGAAGTACAGGCCGATCGCGAGCAGTTCGGCGATGCCGGTCATGGCCCAGTTGACGAAGTACATCCACCCGGACAGGTAGGCGCCCTTGGCCCCGAACATCTCCCCCGCGTAGCTCACGAACGAGCCCGACGTCTGCCGGTACATGATCAGCTCGCCGAGCGCCCGCATGAGCAGGTACGCGATGGCGCCCGCGATCGCGTAGGAGAACACGAGCGCAGGACCGGTCGAGGCGAGCCGTCCGCCCGCGCCCATGAACAGGCCGACGCCGATGGCGCCGCCCATGGCGATCATCTGCACATGGCGGCGGCTGAGAGCCCTCTCATAGCCCTCGGCGGACACGGCTGGGGGCGTGGAGGCGTGGTGGTTCTGCTGCACAAGGGTCCTTCGTCAGACATGCGCCGCGCTTCGATGCGCGGGCCGCCGTCAAGTGTAGGACCCGCGAGTGTGCCTCAGGTCTCGCGTGTGGGCCAGCTCTCGTGTGGTGCTCGTCTCATGCGGGCCTGACCTGCTGGCGGACGACGGCGGCCGTCGCCTCCGCGATCGCCCTCTCCTCGTCGGTGGGAACCACCAGGAGCGGGATGGCGGACTCGGGGGCCGAGACGGCCCGCGGCTCCTTCGAGCGGACGGCGTTGAGCCCGTCGTCCAGCACCACGCCGAGGGCGCCGAGGCGGGCGGCCACGCGGGCCCGGAACGGCGCGGAGTTCTCCCCGATGCCCGCGGTGAAGACGATCGCCTTGGCCCCTCCCACAGCCACGTGGTAGCCGCCGATGTACTTCGCGACGCGGTACGAGGCGACGTCGAGGGCCACCTGCGCGCGCCGGTCGCCGCCCTCGGCGGCCTCCACCACGGTACGCATGTCGTTCGAGCCCGCGAGGGCCTTGAGCCCGGACTCGCGGTTGAGCAGGTCATCGATCTCGTCCGCGCCGTGCCCCTGGCGGGCAAGGAACACGAGGATCGAGGGGTCCAGGTCCCCCGAGCGCGTGCCCATGACGAGGCCCTCGAGCGGCGTGAAGCCCATCGACGTGTCGATGCTCTCCCCGCCCTGCACCGCGGTGGCGGACACCCCGTTGCCGAGGTGGAGCACCACGCCGTCGAACTCCTCCGGGGCGATCCCCATCAGCTCGGCGGCGCGGCCGGCCACGTACTGGTGCGAGGTGCCGTGGAAGCCGTACCGGCGGATCCCGTGGTGGGTGTAGAGCCAGTCCGGCACGGCGTACCGCCAGGCGTGCTCGGGGATGGTGCGGTGGTAGGCGGTGTCGAAGACGGCCGCCTGCGGCATGTCCGGCCACTTGGAGGCGATGGCCCGCAGGCCGAGGACGTTCGCGGGGTTGTGGAGCGGTGCGAGCGGGTTGAGCCGCTCGATCGCCCGGATAATCTCGTTGTTCACGAGCACAGGCTCGGAGAACCGCTCGCCCCCGTGGACCACGCGGTGGCCCACGGCGTCGACCGCGCGTCCGCCGAGCACGCGGTGCAGCTCGGCGTCGACCTGTCCGAGCGCCTCGGCGTGGTCCCGGGGGCCGCCGTCGAACCCGATCCGCTCGATCAGCCCCTCGGCGAGGACCGCGGGCTCCGGTTCCTGCCCGCCGTCGGCCTCCCCGACGTCGCGGAGCTGGTACTTGAGGGAGGACGAGCCGGAGTTGATGACGAGGACGAGCACGCGGGACTCCTGGGGCTGGGTCTGGAGGGCTGGGACTAGACGGACTGGGCGGCGGGCTGGGCGGCCCGGACGTTCTGGGCCTGGATGGCGGTGATGGCCACGGTGTTGACGATGTCCTCGACGGTGCAGCCGCGCGAGAGGTCGTTGACCGGCTTGCGCAGGCCCTGCAGGACGGGGCCGACCGCGACGGCACCCGAGGACTGCTGGACCGCCTTGTAGGTGTTGTTGCCGGTGTTGAGGTCCGGGAAGATGAACACGGTCGCCTGCCCCGCCACGTCCGATCCGGGCAGCTTCGAGGCTGCGATCGAGGCGTCCACGGCGGCGTCGTACTGGATGGGGCCTTCCACGGCGAGGTCCGGGCGGTGGGCGCGGACGAGCTCGGTGGCGCGGCGGACCTTGTCCACAGCCTCCCCGGATCCCGAGAGGCCGGTCGAGTAGGAGAGCATCGCCACGCGCGGCTCGACGCCGAACTGGGCCGCTGTCTCCGCCGAGGCCAGCGCGATGTCCGCGAGCTGCTCCTCGTTCGGCTCCGGGTTCACGGCGCAGTCCCCGTAGACGAGCACGCGGTCCGCCATGAGCATCAGGAACACCGAGGAGACGATCTTGACCCCGGGCTTGGTCTTGACGAACTCGAGCGCCGGCCTGATGGTGTGGGCGGTCGTGTGGGCGGCGCCGGAGACCATCCCGTCCACGATCCCGAGCTGGACCATCATGGTGCCGAAGTAGCTCACATCGAGCATGACCTCGAGCGCCTTGGCGAGGTCCACGCCACGGTGGGCGCGCAGCCGGGCGTACTCCTCGGCGAAGCGCTCCCGCAGCGGGGAGAGGGCCGGGTCCACCACATCGATGCCCTCGAGCGGGACGCCGTTGGCGGCCGCGATCTCGCGGACCTGGCTCTCGTTGCCCAGCAGCGTCAGGTCGCACACGTCGCGGCGGTGGAGGATGTCCGCGGCCCGCAGGATGCGCACGTCCGTGCCCTCGGGCAGCACGATGCGGGTGCGCTGGGCGCGGGCCCGGCCGATCAGCTCGTGCAGGAACCGCAGCGGCGTCATCGTGTCCGGGCGGGGCAGGTTGAGCCGCTCGACCAGCTCGTCGTCGTCCACGTGCCGGGCCCACGCTCCCAGGGCCGAGGCGACCTTCCGGCGGTGGCCGGTCCAGATCTCGCTGCGGACCTCGGAGACGCTGCGGGCGGCGTGGTAGGTGTCGCCCTCGTAGGCGAAGACGGGGAACGGCGCCTGCGCGAGCAGCGGGAGGATGTGCGCGTCCGGGGCGAGGCCACCGGTGAGGACCATCGCGGCGGGGACCGGGAACTCGGGAGAGAACGTCGAGGCGAGCGCCCCGACCATCACGTCGGCCCGGTCGCCGGGGACGATCACGAGGTCGCCGTTCTCGAGTGCGCCGATGAAGTTCGCCACGCTCATGGCGGCGACCTTCACGCCGCTGACCTCGCGCTCCATGTCGGCGCTCCCCGCGATCTGCCGCAGCGCGAGCGCGCCGGAGACCTCCCCCGTGGTGGGCCGGGAGATCTCCGCGAGCTCGGGGAGGACGTAGACCGGCCGGTGGGACACACCGGGCCGGATGGCGGCCCTGATCGCGTCCATCTGCTCGGGGTCGGCACGGTTGACCATCATCACCAGGAGGCTGCAGCGCGCCGCGTAGAGCTCCTTCCGGGCCACGTCGACGGCGTCCGCGATCTCCTCGGGGGTGCGGTCCCTGCCGCTCACGACGGCGAGCATGGGGCAGCCGAGGTCGTTGGAGAGCCGGGCGTTGAGGGCGAACTCGACGGCGGAGTCCTGGCCGGTAAGGTCCGTGCCCTCCACGACGACGATGTCCACGCGGGCGGCGATCTCGGCGAAGACCTCGACGCAGCGGGCGTCGATCTCCTCCCGCTGCCCCTCGGCGAGGAGCCGGCGGACCTCACGCGCCGTGAGGCCGCCCCGGCACACCGCGGGGTCGAGGTCGAACCGCGAGCGCATGAGCGCCACCATCGGGTCCTCGCCCGGGGCGTCCGCGAGGACCACGGGCTTGAAGAATCCGATGCTCCCGGTGCGGGCGTGGAGTGCCTCGGCCACTCCGAGGGCGATGAGCGACTTCCCCGATCCGGGGGTGGTGGCGCTGACGTAGATGCCTCGTGACATGTGGGCTCCTGTTCGGGTGCCGCCGGGCTGGTCAGGACCAGTCTTGCAGGTCGCCGGCGAGCTCGCTCAGCACCCTCCGGGCGGGTCACGGCGGGGTGTGCTCCTTGACACGTCCGGGCGTTATGGGATTACCTAATGAACATTCGGTAAAGAATTGCGAGAAGGTGCCCCATGAGCGAAGCTGCTCCCGCCCACACGCTGGCCCACCCGATCCTCACGGACGACTACGCGACGGAATGGATGGGCCTGTCGGTCCTCGAGCTCGGCGACGGCACGGCCACCGTGTCCACCACGCTGCGGCGGGAGATGCTCAACGGCTTCGGCATCGCCCATGGCGGGATGCTCTTCGCCATCGCCGACTCGGCCTTCGCCCTGGCGTGCAACCCGCACACGCCCGAGGAGGGCCACAACACCATGACCGTCGCCTCCGGCGTCGACGTGAACTTCCTCGCCCCAGCCCACGAGGGCGAGCTGATCACCGCCGTCGCCGCCCGGCGGGCCCATGCGGGCCGCAGCGGCCTCTACGACATCCAGGTCTTCGCCTCCCCCGCGGACACCCCCCACACGGCGGAGTCCCCCGGCCGCCTCGTGGTCGAGTTCCGCGGGCGCTCCCGGACGATCCCCCAGCGCTAGCCGGGCCGCCCGGCCCGGCGCCAGAGCACGACGGCGTGTGCCCGCCCGCTGTGCGCCCCGGACCCCGCTCCCCGCATCGACCCCGCCCCTCCCCAGCCGACAACGAAGTGAGCACCGCAGTGACCCAGACCGCATCCGCCCCCGAGACCCCGACCTCCTCGGCCTTCGGCCCCGCTGTCCTCGATGCCGAGGAGACGATGAGCCGCGACCAGATCGAGGCCCTGCAGCTGACCCGGCTGCAGGAGACCGTCAAGTACGCCTACGAGCGTGTGCCGCACTACACGCGCAAGTTCGACGAGGCCGGGGTCCACCCCGAGGACCTCAAGGAACTCGACGACCTCGCGAAGTTCCCGTACACCACCAAGGAGGACCTCCGCGAGGAGTACCCCTTCGGCATGTTCGCGGTGCCCATGAACGAGGTCACGCGCATCCACGCCTCCTCCGGCACGACCGGCCGCCCGACGGTGGTCGGGTACACCCGGCAGGACCTCGACACTTGGGCCACCATCGTGGCGCGCTGCTTCCGCGCCGCGGGCGTGCGCCCCGGCATGAAGGTCCACAACGCCTACGGCTACGGCCTGTTCACCGGCGGCCTCGGCGCGCACTCGGGCATCGAGAAGCTCGGCGCGACGGTCATCCCCATGTCCGGCGGCCAGACCGAGAAGCAGATCCAGCTCATCGAGGACTTCGCCCCGGATGCCATCTGCTGCACACCGACCTACCTGCTCACCATCGGCGACGCGATGCTGCACAAGGGCCTCGACCCCCGCAAGACCTCGCTCAAGTACGCCGTGCTCGGGGCCGAGCCGTGGACCAATGAGATGCGCGCCGAGCTCGAGGAGATGTTCGGCATCAAGGCCTCGGACATCTACGGCCTCTCGGAGGTCATGGGCCCCGGCGTGGCCGGGGAGTCCGTCGAGACCCAGGACGGCTCGCACATCTGGGAGGACCACTTCCGCCCCGAGATCGTCGACCCGTTCGACCTCACCAAGACCAAGGCCGACGGCGAGACGGGCGAGCTCGTCTTCACCTCGCTGACCAAGCAGGCCCTGCCGATCATCCGGTACCGCACCAAGGACCTCTCGACCCTGCTGCCGGGCACCGCCCGCCCGGGCCACCGCCGCATGGGCCGCATCTCGGGCCGCACGGACGACATGATCATCCTGCGCGGCGTCAACCTGTTCCCCTCGCAGATCGAGGAGATCGCCCTGCGGATCCCGGAGCTGAGCCCGCACTTCCAGCTCGTGCTCACCCGCCCGGAGGGCCGCCGCATGGACGAGCTCACCGTCAAGATCGAGCCGCGCGAGGGCACCACGCCGGACCAGCGCGACGCCGCCGGCGCCTCCCTGCGCCAGCAGATCAAGATCCACATCGGCTCCTCGTGCCGGATCGACGTCGTGGAGCCCGGCTCGCTCGAGCGCTCCAACGGCAAGCTCCGCCGCATCTACGACCTGCGCGAGAAGCAGGCCTGACTCCCCTTCCCGACGGGGCCGCCGGTGAATCCGGCGGCCCCGTTCCCTTCCCTAGACTGGATCCCATGCCTACAGCCCCCACCACCGCCTCCGGCGCCCCCTCCTCCACGGGCCGCCGGGGCCGCCCCGGCTACGACCAGCAGACGGTGCTCAATGTCGCCGTCGAGGTCTTCAACCGGCATGGCTACGATGCAACGAGCATGGGCATCCTGGCCGAGAACCTGGGCATCTCGAAGTCCGCGATCTACCACCACGTGCCCTCCAAGGAGGACCTCCTCTCGCTGGCCCTCGAGCAGGCCTTGGGGGGCCTGGAGTCGGTGTGGGAGGCGCCGGAGTCGCAGTCCGGCAGGGCCGAGGAGCGCCTCGAGTTCGTGGTCCGCTCGACCGTCCGGGTGCTCACGGAGCGGCTGCCCTTCGTGACGCTCCTGCTGCGCCTGCGCGGGAACACGGAGACGGAGCGCGCGGCCCTGCAGCGCCGCCGCAGCTTCGACCGCAAGGTCGCCGAGCTCATCGGCGAGGCCCGGGCCGAGGGCACCATCCGCACGGACATCGACCCGCGCACGGCGTCCCGCCTGCTCTTCGGCACGATCAACTCGATCGTCGAGTGGTACCGCCCCGGAGGCTCGCTCACCCCGGCGAAGCTCGCCGACGACGTCGTGGCCGTCCTCTTCGACGGGCTGCACACCCGCAGCTGACGAGGCCCCTCCGCCCCTCGGGGTGAACACTTGCTGAACTGATGGGGAAGCCCGGGCCAAACCGGGAACTTCCGGCGGACCACCGCCTTAGGGTCGGTGCGGGGAACCACTCGCACCGCCACCCGGGGCCACCATCCACCGTGAGAAAGTCACAGCCCATGCCCAAGTTCAGCATCCGCGCCGCGGCCGCGACGAGCGCCGTGGCGTTCGCCGCAGCGGCGGCCGGAGGCGTCGCCGCTGCCATGCCCGCCCAGGCCGCGTCCACGACCTCCACGCCCATCAAGCACGTCGTCGTCATCTTCGGCGAGAACGTCTCGTTCGACCACTACTTCGCCACGTACCCGAAGGCCGCCAACGCCCCCGGTGAGAAGGTCCAGGGAACCGGCGCCGCGGCGTCGTCCTTCACGGCCGCCCCGAACACGCCGAAGAAGGTCGGCACCCTCGCCAGCGCCGGCCTGCTCGCGCCCCACAACCCGAACTCCGTGCAGCCGTTCCGCCTCAGCCCGTCCCAGGCCGGCACCTGCGACCAGGACCACGCCTACAAGCCCGAGCAGCAGGCGTACAACGGTGGCCTCATGGACAAGTTCGTCCAGTACACGAGCACCGACGCCTGCGGCGCGCCGCTGTACGGCCGCGACGGCCTCACCATGGGCTACTACGACGGCAACACCGTCACCGGCATGTGGAACTACGCCCAGCACTTCGCGATGAGCGACAACAGCTACGACGACGAGTTCGGCCCCTCGACCCCGGGCGCCCTGAACCTGGTCTCGGGCCAGACGCACGGCGTGGTGAGCGTGGACCCGTTCACGGGCCAGCAGACCTCCGCCCCTGACGCGTACACGGTCAAGTCCCCGAACACGCAGGGCGTCGGCACCGTCACCGGCGATCCCGACCCGGCCTTCGACGACTGCTCGGACAACAGCCACGCCAAGTCCAACGCCCTCGCCGCCATGCAGGGCACCAACGTCGGCGACCTCCTCAACACCAAGGGCGTCTCGTGGGGCTGGTTCCAGGGCGGCTTCCGCCCGCAGGGCACCGCGACGATCAAGGGCACGGACTACGCCCAGTGCACCACGAAGCACACGTCCGTCGCCGGGGTCTCCTCGATCGACTACAGCCCGCACCACGAGCCGTTCCAGTACTACGCCTCCACGGCGAATCCGCACCACGTCGCGCCGGCGAGCGACGCCGAGATCGGCCACAGCGGGCCGGCCAACCACCAGTACGACATGACCGACTTCGACAAGGTCGTGAACACCGACAGCATGCCTGCGGTCTCCTTCCTCAAGGCGCCGATGTACCAGGACGGGCACGCCGGCTACTCGGACCCGATCGATGAGCAGCAGTTCGTGGTGAACGAGATCAACGCGATCCAGAAGTCGAAGAACTGGGACTCCACGGCCGTGGTCCTCGCCTACGACGACTCCGACGGCTGGTACGACCACGTCGCCGCCCAGGTGAAGAACGCCTCCAACGACCCGGCGAACGACGCCGCCTGGTGCCAGAACGCCGCCGCGGCCGGGACACCGATCCTGGGCGGCTACCAGGACCGCTGCGGGCCCGGCCAGCGTCTGCCGCTGCTGGTGGTCTCGCCCTACGCGAAGAGCAACTTCGTGGACCACACGCAGACCCAGCAGTCCTCCGTCCTGCGCTTCATCGAGGACAACTGGGGCCTCGGCCGGCTCGGCGACGGCTCCTTCGACGCCACCGCGGGCTCGCTGGGCGCGATGTTCAACTTCGACGCCCAGCCGCGCCGTGACGGCCTGATCCTCGATCCCTCGAGCGGCTCGGTGGTCCCGGGCGCGTACTGCGACGGCAACGAGGGCCAGCACCTCGGCCAGGGCGGCTCCTGCCGCTGAGCCCGTACGCTGCCTGACCTGGACGGGGCCTCCGGCGCGCACCACGCCGGGGGCCCCGTTGCCATCCCCGGCGCCACAGGCCACGCTTGCCCTATGGCCATCAGGATCTCCCACGAGCTCAAGCGGCTCCTCCCCCAGCTCCGGTACGAGCCCACGCCCAAGCGGCTGCGGGCCCGTCTCGGCGACGTCCTCGTGCTCGACTCGCGGCGCGCCGTCGTCCTCTGGGAGCCGCAACGGTACCTGCCCCTCCACGCCGTGCCGGAGGACGACGTCGTGGCCCGCCTCGAGCCGCTCGGCGCGGCTCCCGCGGGGGCCGCGGAGGCGCCGGAGGTGTCGGGGCCGCCGAGCTCGCCGGACCCGTTCTCGTCCCACACGGCCGAGGGCGAGCGGCTTGCCGTCGTCGTGGGCGGGATCAGGCTGCCCGATGCGGCGTTCCGGCTCGCCGACCCCGATCTGGCCGGCTACGTGGCCTTCGACACCGACGCGTTCGCGTGGTTCGAGGAGGACGAGCCGGTGATCGGCCATGCGAGGGACCCCTTCAGCCGGATCGATATGCGGGCCAGCCGTGCGCACGTGCGCGTCCTGCTCGACGGCGTGGTCCTCGCCGAGTCCAGTGAGACGGTGCGCCTGTTCGAGGGCCGGCTGCCGCCGCGGACCTACTTCCGCCGCGAAGACGTCCGCTGGGAGCGGCTCGCCGAGGACCCGCTGCGCACGGTCTGCCCGTACAAGGGCGTCGCGGAGTACTGGACCGCGCCGGGACTGGGCGAGGCGCGGCCCGTGGCGTGGAGCTACGGGGCCGCGACCCCCAGCTTCCCGGAGATGGCCCAGATCCACGGCCTGGTGGCCTTCTTCGACGAACGGGTGGACGTCGAGGCGGACGGCGAGCAGATCGGGCGGCCCCGGACTGCCTGGTCCTGATAATCGGCAGTCGCCATGCATCTTTTTCCCGGAAGAACTTGTCTGCGGCGTCCGTGCTTGCCTACACTCGAAAGCGTGACCTGCATCTCAATGGCGCGATGCAGGTTTTTCTCTGCCCTGGCCCAGGCACGCCCGGCCCGGCCGCCGCAGGAGGGCGCTCGGGGATGGGCCTGACCTCGCGCCGGGCGTTCCTCGGGCTGGCGCTGGCGGGCACAGCGTCCGGTGCGGCCGCAGCGCTCGGCGCGTGCACGCCGTCGTCCACCGCCCCGCCCTCATCAGCCGCCACGGCCTCCTCCGCGGCCGGCAGCCCAGCGCCCGGCACGGCCTCGGGCGCTGCACCAGCCCCGCGGGTGACCGGGACTGTTGCCGGCGGGCTGGACACGCCGTGGTCGATCGTGTTCCTTCCCGGCGGCTCGGCGCTCGTGTCCGAACGCGGCACCGGCCGCATCCTCGAGGTGCCCGCGGGCGGCGGCGCGGCCCGCGAGGCCGGGCGGATCGACGTCCGGACCGACACGAGCGAGGGCGGCCTCCTCGGCCTCGAGCTCTCGCCGAAGTTCGCCGCGGATGCCACGGTCTTCGCCTACTGCACCGCCGGCCCCGGCAACCGGGTCGTGGCCCTGCACTGGGACGGGCGTTCGGTGGGCGGCGCGCGGGTGCTGGTGGACGGGATCCCTGCCGGGACGTTCCACAATGGCGGCCGGATCAAGGTGGGCCCGGACGGCATGCTGTACATCGGCACCGGCGACGCGACGCGCCAGTCCAACTCCCAGGACCTCGGCAGCCTCGGCGGGAAGGTCCTGCGCGTCGCACTCGACGGTTCGCCCGCGCCGGGGAACCCCTTCGGGACCCGGGTCTACACGTACGGCCACCGGAACGTGCAGGGCCTCGCATGGGACTCCGCCAGCCGCCTCTGGGCGAGCGAGCTCGGGCCCGACCGCGACGACGAGCTCAACCTGCTCGCCCCGGGCGCCCAGTACGGGTGGCCCGCCGTGACCGGCGCCCGCAGCGTCAACGGCAGTGTCCCTGCCGTCCACGTCTGGCCGAACACCGCGGACGCGTCGCCGAGCGCCCTCGCGATCGCGGACGACGTCGCGTACGTCGCGTGCCTGCGGGGCCAGCGGCTCTGGCGGCTCCCGCTCCCGGCCCCGGGCTCGCCAGTGCCCGGCGGCGGGGCCCTTCCGGGCGCGGCCGAGTACTTCAGGGGCCAGTACGGGCGGCTCCGCGAGGTGGTCCGGGTCCCGGGGCGGCGGGAGCTGTGGATGGCGACGAACGAGGGCACGGGCTCGCGCATCCTCGCCGTCGCCATCTAGGGAGCTAGCCCCCGCCCCCATCCCCGCCCCGACCCACCGCGTTGAGGGGTCATGTCCCAAGGTTGAGAGGTCATGTCCCAAGGTTGAGGGGTCATGTCCCTGCGAGCGCCGTCCGCGGCGTCCTAGGGACATGACCCCTCACCGTAGGGACATGACCCCTCACGGGGCTGGGGGCGGCGTTCAGTCGGGCTGCGCCGCCCCCGCCGGCCTGACTCTAGCCTCCTTGACCCGAGCCGCGACCGCGTTGTGGAGCGGGTGGCCGGCGGGGAGGCCCGTGATCTCCTCGACGAGGGCCTCGTCGGTGGACTGGCCGGCGAGCATGGCCTGGAGGCGCTGGGCCTCCTCGTCGTCGGCGGCGTCGAAGGCGAGGGCCGCGCCCATCGCCTCCACGAGCGAGTCGGCCACCATGCCGCGTTCGGCAAGCTCGGCCGCCGGACCGATGAACCGCTCGTGGCGGGACAGCTTGCGCAGCGGCGCGCGGCCCACACGCTCCACCGTGTCCGGCAGCGCCGGGTTGGCGAACCGGCCGAGGATCTTCTCCACGTAGGCCTGCTGCTGCTCGGGCGCGAAGCCGTACTTGGCCACGAGCAGCGACTTGGTCTCGGCGAGGACGGCCTCGACCTTCGCCCGGACCTCGGGCATGGCCAGGGCGTCCGAGATCTTCTCGGCCCCGGCGCGCCGCCCGAAGTACGCCGCGGAGGCGTGCCCGGTGTTGACGGTGAAGAGCTTGCGCTCGATGTACGGCCCGAGCGAGTCCACCCACGTGACGCCGGGGATCTCGGGCACGTCGTCCCCGAAGGGCTCCTGCTCGATCGCCCACTCGAAGTACGGCTCGACCCGCACGTCGAGGCCGCCGGCGGGGTCCTGGTTCGGCACGATCCGGTCCACGGCGGTGTTGGCGAACACGGCGCGCGCGTCCACGGCCGCGTCATCGAGCCCCTCCCCCGCCGCCGCGGCACGGATCTCCGCCTCGAGGATGTCCGTGGCGTTGATCGCGTTCTCGCACGCCATCACGGCGAGCGGGCCAGCGCCGGCGGGCCGCGCGGCGATGCCGCGCGCGATCGCCGGGGCGACGAACCTGAGGATGCTCGGGCCCACCGCCGTGGTGACGATCTCCGCCTCCGCGATCCGGTCGACGAGCTCGGCCTCGTTCGTGGCCGAGTTCACCGCCGTGTAGCCGTCCACCACGTGGTCGACGCCGCCCTCGCCCACCTCGTGCACGGTGTACGAGGGGGTGGCATTGATCGCGTCGATGAGGGGCGCCGCGACGTCGGCGAACACGAGCCGGTAGCCGGCGTTGTGGAGCAGGAGCCCCACGAAGCCGCGGCCGATGTTCCCTGCGCCGAAGTGGACCGCGGTACCCCGGGACCCTGTCGCTGCCTCGCTCACGCGTTCACCTTTCCGAAGATGTCCAGGACCTCGTCGGCCGTCGTCGCGGACTCGAGGCGGGCCACCTGCTCCTTGTCGCCGAAGACCTTGGCGATCTTGGCGAGGATGCCGAGGTGCTCCTTGCCCTTGCCGGCGATCCCGACGACGAACTTCACCGGCTTGCCCTTCCAGTCGACCGGCTCGTCGTAGCGGACGAACGTCACGGCCGAGGCCTGGATGTGGTCCTTGGCCTCGTTGGTCCCGTGCGGGATGGCCAGGAAGTTGCCCATGTACGTGGAGACCGAGCTCTCGCGCTCGTGCATCGAGGCCACGTAGGCGTCGTCGACCGCGCCCGCCTCCTTGAGCAGGCGGCCTGCCTCGTCGATCGCCGCGGCCATGTCAGCCGCCGTGCCGGTGAGGACGATCGACTGGCGGCGCAGCACGTCCGGCGTCTCCGCGTGACGGTGCGGCACCGGGACGTGGGAGGCCGCGGCCTCCGACTCCGAGGCGGGCTCAGACTTGGCGGCGACGCCCTCGAACGGGACGTCCTCGGTGGCCTCCTGCTCGTCGAGGAGCGCGACGATCTCGTCGTACTTGGGGCTGCCCATGAAGTTGTCGACCGTGACGATCTGGGCGCTCGGGGTCTTCTGCTCCGCGCGGAGGGCGAGGTCCTGGTGGACCACGACCATGTCGTAGGTGTCGGTGAGGTTCGCGATCGCCTGGTTGACCACCGTGACGTCCTTGTGGCCCGCGGCCCGAATCTTGTTGCGCAGCACCGAGGCGCCCATGGCGGAGGAGCCCATGCCCGCGTCGCACGCGAAGACGATCTTCTTGATCTCGGTCGCCGTCGCAACGCCGCCGGCGCCGCCCCCGAGAACGCTCGAGGCCATGGACTTCCTGCCCTTCATGCTCTCCATCTGGGACGTGGCGGCCGCGAGGTCGCCCTCGCCCTTGTCCTTCGACGCGCGCAGGATCACCGAGGCGATGATGAACGAGACGGCGCAGGCGAGGATCACGGACAGGATCACGCCGAAGTAGCTGTCCCTCGCGGTCTGCGCGAGCACGGCGATGATCGAGCCCGGGGCCGCCGGGGCCACGAGGCCGGAGTGGGTGATCGCGAGCGTGGCGATGCCGGTCATGCCGCCGCCGATGGTGGCGAGGATGAGGATCGGCTTCATGAGCACGTACGGGAAGTAGATTTCGTGGATGCCGCCGATGAAGTGGATGAGCGCCGCACCGGGGGCCGAGGCCTTGGCCGCGCCGCGGCCGAAGAACATGTAGGCGAGCAGGACGCCGAGGCCGGGGCCGGGGTTCGCCTCGAGGAGGAACAGGATCGACTTGCCCTGTTCGAGGGACTGCTGGGTGCCGAGCGGGGTGAGGACGCCGTGGTTGATGGCGTTGTTGAGGAAGAGGACCTTGGCCGGCTCGATGAGGATCGAGGTGAGCGGCAGGATCCCGTTGTTGACCAGGAACTGCACGACGTTGCCCGCGGCCGTGCTGAAGGCCTGGACCACGGGGGCGATCCCGAAGAAGCCGACGAGGGCCAGGATGGCTCCCCAGATTCCAGCCGCGAAGTTGTTGACGAGCATCTCGAAGCCCGGCTTGATCTTGCCGTCCCAGACAGCGTCGATCTTCTTCATGGTCCAGCCGCCGAGGGGGCCCATGATCATGGCGCCGATGAACATCGGGATGCCGGCGCCCACGATCACGCCCATGGTGCCGATGGCCCCGACCACGCCGCCGCGCACGTCGTAGACCATCTTGCCGCCCGTGTAGGCGATGAGGAGCGGCAGGAGGTAGGTGATCATCGGGCCGACGAGGCCCGTGTAGGGCTTCCCGTCCGGGCCGTTGCCAAAGCCGCCGAGCTCGGGGACGGGGATGAAGCCCTTCTCGATGAAGAGGGCGGTGATGAGGCCCCAGGCGATGAAGGCGCCGATGTTCGGCATGATCATGCCCGAGAGGAACGTGCCGAACTTCTGCACCCCGGCCCGGGCCGTGTGCAGTCGCGACGGCGCTGCTGTGGTCGACATGGTGATCCTGCTTTCTGTTCAGGACGCAGCACGCGGCTGCTGGGATCGGGGTCAGCTCGTCCCGTCGGTCCGGCGCCCGGGCGGCGCGGGGGGCGCGCTCGAGAGCCGGTGGAGCCATTCGAGGAAGAGCTTCATCTCGGTGCCGGACAGCTGGTCCGGGTGCGAGGACTGGAGCGTGGCGTTGAGGGCGATGGCGGCAGCCACGTAGCTGGGCTGCCCGTCCTGGCCGGCCGGCGCTCCCGCGCGGGGGGTGTCAACGAGGGCGGGGTCCGTGAGCACCGAGCGCAGCACTGCGTCCCGGGTCTGCACGGACAGGGCGGAGGCGGACAGCGGTTCTGCGGCCGCCGGGGACGTGTCCCTCGCGGCTGCGTCTCGGGCAGCCGAGTCTCCGTCCGCGTCCGCGATGAGCATGAGGGTCACCCCGATGTTCGAGGCGAGGACGGCACGGGCCGCCTCGACGGGACGGACGGCGAGGTGCCCGGCGACGGCGAGCCTTGTGAGCTCGGCCTCGAGGAGCCGTTCGGCCTCCACGACCACCCCTGGGCGCCGGCTCGGGCCCGCATTGCCGAACATCAGCAGGTACAGCTGGGCATGGGTCACGCCAAACTGCACGTGCACGTCCCAGAGCCGCTTGACGTCCTCGATGGGCGCATCCGTGTGCTCGATGCTGCCCTCGCTGCGGATGAACTCCTCGAAGCCCCGGGCCACCACCGCCTCCATGAGGCCGTCCTTGTCCCCGAAGTGGTGGTAGAGCGTGGGCGCCGTGACGCCCGCCCTCTCGGTGATCTGGCGCGTGGAGACGGCGTTCCCGTCCGAGGCGGCCACCAGTTCCATCGCCGCCTGGAGGATCCGCTCCCGGGGTGAGGGTGCGGCGGCGCGCTGCTGCGGCCCGTCCGCCGCAGCACCTCCGGCCACCTCGACCGCCCCCTTGCGCATGGCCGCTACGGTAGTCCATATAGCAGCGCTATACAAGACCTGTCTGTGATCCACGCCATGCCGGGCTTGCTACCGTGGTCGCCAGCGCCCCACCCCACCACGTCGGACTCAGGAGGAGCCATGGCCCCCACCTTCGTCTTCGTCGCCTGCGCAGGCGGCGGCGCCGTCGACACGCTCTCCCTCGACCCGCTGTCCGGCCAGCTTGAGCACGTCTCCCGCGCCGCGGGGCTGCCGAAGGTCACCGCGCTCACCCTCGACCCGGCGGGAACGCTGTACGCCGGGGTCAACGGGGAGCCGCGGCGCACCGTGGCCCTCGCGCTCGACCCCATGAGCGGCACCGCCTCCCCGGTGGGCGCCCGCGAGGTCCCCGCCACGACCTGCTTCCTGTCGCTGCGCCCGGACCGCGGCGTGCTCTTCAGCGCCTCGTACCACGAGGGGCTCATGGCGGCCTACGCGGTCCCGCAGGATTCCGCCGGCCCCGACGGTTCCGCCGGTCCGGTCACCGAGTACCGCTCGGGCCCCAACACCCACTCGGCCGTCCCGAGCCCGGACGGCCGGTTCGTCTACGCGGCCTCGCTCGGGACGGACCGCATCTCGTGGTTCCCCCTCGACGCCGGGGCAGGGGCTGCCGCGGCGTCCGGAGGCTCGGTGGTCCGGGCCGCCGGCCACGTGGACGCCTCCCGGGGCTCGGGGCCGCGCTTCCTGCGCCACAGCGCCGACGGCCGGCGCGTGTACGTGAGCCACGAGCGCACCGGCACCGTGGACGTCTACTCCCGCGACGCCGGCTCTGGCGCGCTCGAGCTCCTGCAGCGGACCTCAGCGGTGGAGGGCCTGGGCCTGGAACCCGGCCCGATCCGCTCGCCGAGCACCCCGGATCCGGGGCCCGGCGTGGTGTGGTGCGCGGACATCCGCCTGACCCCGGACGAGCGCTTCGTCTACGTGACCGAGCGCTCCACGAGCACCATCGCCGCGTTCGCCGTGGGCCGCGGCGGCCGCCTCTCCTTCCTGCGGCGGACCGAGACGGAGGCGCAGCCCCGCGGCATCGGGATCGATCCCTCCGGCGGGTGGCTCCTCGCGTGCGGGGAGCGGTCGGGCCGCGTCACGTCCTACGCGATCGGCCACGACGGCCAGCTTGAACCGGTGGGCCGCGCCCAGACCGCGGCCGGCCCCCTCTGGATCGAATGCTGGAGGCCTTCGCACGCCGACTAGGGTTGGACCATGGGTGAGGGGACCACTGGCGGTCAGCCCGCGGGGCGGCCCCCCGGGCCGGCCCACGGGCTGAGCGCCGAGGAGGTCGCCGAGCGGGTCGCGTCCGGCGCCACGAATGACGTCCCCGCACGCCCGGGCCGCAGCACGTGGGAGATCGTCCGGGCGAACGTCTTCACGCGCATCAACGCGATCTTCGCGGTGCTCGCGGCGATCATCTTCGCCACGGGCCACCTGTTGGACGGGCTCTTCGCGGGCCTCATCGTGGCCAACTCGATCGTTGGCATCGTGCAGGAGCTGCGTGCCAAGCGCACCCTGGACCGGCTCGCGATCGTCGGCCAGGCACACCCCCACGTGCGCCGGGACGGCGGCACCGTGCAGCTGCCGCCGCATCGGATCGTGCTCGACGACGTGATCGAGCTCGGGCCCGGCGACCAGGCCGTCGTGGACGGCGAGGTGCTGTGGGCGGACGGCCTCGAGCTCGACGAGTCCCTGCTCACCGGGGAGGCCGACCCGATCCCCAAGGCCCCGGGCAGCCCGGTCCTCTCGGGCTCCTACGTCTCCTCCGGCACGGGGCTTTACCGGGCCACGAAGGTGGGCCGGGATGCCTACGCTGCCCAGCTCGAGGCCGAGGCGAGCAAGTTCACCCTCGTCGACTCCGAGCTGCGCAGCGGCATCAACATAATCCTCAGGGTCATCACGTGGCTGCTCGTGCCCGCGGGCCTCCTCTCGGTCTACAACCAGCTCACGGGCCGGCAGGAGCTCCCGGACGCCCTCCGCGGCATGGTCGCTGCCCTCGTGCCCATGGTTCCCGAGGGGCTCATCCTCATGACCACGATCGCGTTCGCCGTGGGCGTGGTGCGGCTCGGGCGGCGCAACTGCCTCGTCAACGAGCTGCCGGCGATCGAGGGGCTGGCCCGCGTGGACGTGGTCTGCGCCGACAAGACCGGCACCCTGACCGAGAACGCGATGGAGCTCGCCGAGGTGCGCGGCCTGCCGGGGGCCTCGCCGGAGACGCACGACGCCGGCCCGCGCCTTCCGGAACACCGGCTCGCCCTCGCGGCGCTCGCCGCCGCAGACCCTCGCCCGAACGCGAGCATGCAGGCGATCCGGGACGCATTCCCGGACGCCCCCGGCTGGGCGGCGGTCCAGACCCTGCCGTTCTCGTCGGCCCGGAAGTACGGCGGCGTCGCGTTCGAGGGCCAGGGCGCGTGGCTGCTCGGGGCCCCGGACGTCCTCCTCCCGGACGCCTCGCCGGCACGGGCCGAAGCCGAGGAGCTCGGGGCCCGCGGCCTGCGGGTGCTCCTCCTGGCCCGCGCCGCAGATCTGCCGGCCACCGTCGCGCCCCCCGCCCAGCCCGGGCTCGAGCCCGCGGCGCTCGTGGTGCTCGAGCAGAAGGTGCGCGGGGACGTCCGCCCCACCCTCGACTACTTCGGGGCCCAGCACGTCACGGTCAAGGTCATCTCCGGGGACAACGCGGCCTCGGTCGGGGCGGTCGCCGGCCAGCTCTCGCTGCCCGGCGCGGAGGCACCCGTGGACGCGCGCACCCTCCCCGAGCACGGGGACGGCCTCGCGGACGTGCTCGAGGAGCGCACCGTGTTCGGCCGGGTGAGCCCGGCCCAGAAGCGGGGCATGGTGCGGTCCCTGCAGGCGCGCGGGCACACGGTGGCCATGACGGGCGACGGCGTCAACGACGTGCTCGCGCTCAAGGACGCGGACATCGGCGTCGCGATGGGGGCGGGCAGCCCGGCGGCGCGGGCCGTCGCGCAGATCGTGCTGCTGGACAACAGGTTCGCCACGCTTCCCCACGTGGTCGGCGAGGGCCGGCGCGTGATCGGGAACATCGAGCGGGTCGCGAACCTGTTCCTGACCAAGACCGTGTACTCGGTGCTGCTCGCGCTCCTGGTGGGCGTGCCGGGGCTGATCGGCCTCGAGGCCCTGCCGTACCCGTTCCTGCCGCGGCACGTGACGATCACCGGCTGGTTCACGATCGGCCTGCCCGCGTTCGTCCTCTCGCTCGCGCCGAACCACGACCGGGCGCGGCCGGGGTTCGTGGGGAGGGTCATGCGGATGGCGGTCCCCGCCGGCACGGTCATCGCAGCGGCCTCGTTCACGTGCTACCTGCTGGTGCGCCCCGCGGTGGCCGGCGGGGGGACCACGCAGGTGCAGGCGAGCACGTCCGCGCTCATCACCCTCATCGCGATCGCGCTCTGGGTCCTCGCGATCGTCGCCCGGCCGTACGCGTGGTGGAAGGTGCTGCTCGTGGCGGTCATGATGGCCGCCTCGTTCGCGATGTTCGCCCTGCCGCTCACCCGCGGGCTGTTCGAGCTCGATCCGGGCAACGCCGGGCACACGTGGACTGCGCTGGCCTGCGCCGGGGTCGGGATCGTGCTGGTCGAGCTCGCGTGGTGGGTCGACGGCTGGCTGCGCAGCCGCAGGGCCTAGACCCTTCCGGCGCTCAGCGCGCCCACTCGAGCGGCGAGGTGCCGTAGCGCACCGGCGGGTGGGGGTACTCGAGCGGGCGACCGTCGACGGCGAGTGGCGGGCCCACGTAGTCGAGCTCGCCGTAGGAGGACGCCGCCCTGCGGACCCCGACGGTCAGGTCGGCGGGTGCCGAGGCCGGCGGCGGACCGGCGCGCAGGAGCTCGTGCGCCGTGGCGGCCAGGCTGAGCCGGGCACTCCCCGCGATCCCCCGCGTCCGTGCCGCGAGGAGCGCGACGGCCGCGGCGGCCATGCCCATCCCCGTCGCGTGGTCGAGCGCCTGGACAGGCAGGGCGCCGGGCCGCCAGGCGCCGTCCTGCGGCGCCCCCTCCGACGTGCCGGCAGGCGTGCCGTACAGGTCGGAGATCCCGCACGCCGCCTGCACAATGCTGTCGAACCCGCGCGCGTCCACCCAGGGCCCAGACCAGCCCCACGCGTCGAGGGCCACGACGGCAAGCTGCGGGCAGTCCGCGCGCAGCGACTCCACGTCCAGCCCGAACCGCGCGAGCGAGGCCTGCCGGTAGCCCAGCAGCACAGCGTCGGCCGCGCGGGCGAGCGCCCGGACCTGGCCGAGCTGCTCGACCACGCGCAGGTCGGCAACGGCGCTGCGCTTGGCGAACCCGGTGTCCAGATGCGCGTCGAGCAGCTCTGGGTGGTGCGGCGGGTCCACGCGCAGCACGTCCGCGCCGAGCGCCCCGAGGAGCCGGGACGCGCTCGGTCCGGCGATCACCCGGGTGAGGTCCAGCACCCGCACGCCGTCCAGCGGGAGTCCCGGAGCTGCGTCGTGCGCCACCGGGACCGCGGGGGCTTCTGCGATCGACCACCGGATCCAGAGCTCCCCCGCCGCGGCGGCTCCCGCCTCCGACGCCGTCCACTCGGCCGGGGTGCGCACGGCGGCCGCCACTCCGCCGGCAGCGCGGACGGTGGCTTCGACGTCGAGGGCGTCGCGCTCGAGGACGGCGGCGTCGAGCCGCTCTGGACCGGCGATGCCGAGGCCCGCCAGAAGTGCCTGCGCGTGGTGCGGGTAGTTGGCGTGGAGCCGCACCCAGCCGTCACGCGCGCGCCGGAAGCCGGACATGGGCGCCCAGATGTCCGGTGCCTTCCCGTCGACACGGAGCCGGCGGATGGAGTCGAACGAGGCGGCGGCGAGCGCGGACGACGTCGCGAGGCGGCTGCCGCCGGCAGCCTCGCCCCGGGCCTCGGCCAGGGAGGCGAGCGCCGCGATGAGCGCGCCGAGGGAGCCGAGGGCGAGGCCCTCGACGTCGAGCGCTCCGGCCCACCACGTGCGGGGGCCCGACCACCAGCCGGCGGGCTCGGGAACACCGCCGGAGACACCGTCCAGGGCGGGCGCGAGGAAGTGCCGGAGCCCGAGGAGCCCAGCGTCGGGTGACGCGCCCGCGCCCGGCGACGCGGCGCCGTCGTGCACGCTCATGTTTTCCCCTCCCTCTGCGACGCGGCGGCGACCGGGTCGAGGTCGTCGAGCGTGAGGCGGCGCGTGGGCCCGTCCGGGAACGGGTTGGTCCGGGTGAGAGTGAGGTTGCGGTCCACGTGGAGGAGGACGCCGGGGTCCATGAGGTGCCAGCGGAGGTCGTTGGCCATGGGCTCGGTCGCGACGAGGACGAAGTCGCCGATGTCTTCTCCGTGCGCCGAGATCCGCGGGCTGCGCGCGCGGAGGTGGCGACCGGGCGCGGGGGCGCCGGTGCGGTCGTCCAGGACGTGGAGCTCGTGGGTGTCCGGGTAGCGCACGGCCCACAGGTCCGTGGACGTGGTCAGGATGAAGTTCAGGCTGAGGACGGGCACGTTCTGCGCGATCCACGTCACGGCGGCGGCGATGCCGGCCGCGACGTCGCCGTCCGCCCTGCGGGTCTCTGCGGTGATGAGCGCGAACATGCGCTCGCTGTCGGTCTGGCCCCGCACGAGGCCAGCGGCACCGAGCTCCTCGAGCCGCCGGTCGAGGGCTGCGACCTCGGTGAATGCGCCGTTGTGGGCGAACAGCCGCCCGTCCTGCTCGAAGGGGTGCGTGTTGGCCCAGGTGTGCTCGCCGATGCTCGCGTAGCGCACATGGGCCAGGAACGTGGAGCTCACCAGATCCCGGGCCTCGCGGGCGAAGGCCCGGTCCTCCCAGGCGGCGATCGGCTGCTTGTCCACTCTGGGCACGCCGTCCGCGGTGAAGGTGCCGATGCCCGTGCCGTCGGGCTCGCGGCGGCTCTGCACCTCGAGACTGTCCGGAGCCGTGAGCAGCCAGAAGGTCGCGTGCACGGACCTGCGGCCCGCGTGCATTCCGAACAGCCGGCACATGGGCCCATCATTGCAGGTCGGGCCCAGACAGCGGCGGGCCGGGTGCGAAACCCGGCCCGCCGCCGTCGTGCGCTGCAGGAGCGCGCTACATGTTGTACTCGACCGTGCCGCCCTCGTGCAGGCAGAGGATGTTCCCATCAGGATCCGCGAACCAGCAGGCGCGCTCGCCGGCCGTGGAGAAGATGTGGTGCTCGTCCGTGGTGAGGTTGGGCAGGTCGTAGTCCTCGAAGTGCACGCCGTGCCCCTCGAGTTCCGCCATGGAGCCCTCGAGGTCGTCGACCTCGAACGTCAGGGCGGTGTGGCCGGTGTGGACGGCGTTGGCGTCCACCATCAGGCCCAGTGATGCGGATCCGTCCAGACCCAGGATCATCATCCCGGTCGGGTCCTTGCCGCGGACAGGGAGCCCCAGCGCTCCCTCGTAGAAGTCCTTCGCGCGGGCCTCGTCGGCCACGGTCAGGATCGTGGTTGCCGGTCTTGTTGCCAGCGTCATGGCACACCTCCACGAGGGGAACTGACGCGGCCAGTTTAAGCCCGGAGGACGGGGTACGGACCCCGCCCTCCGCGACGAATCACGCCTTCCTCGGCCACTCCTTCTCGACCAGGGTGAGGACGTCGTAGTTGGCGATCAGCGTATCGTCCTGGTTGGTCAGGACGGCGTCCCACCGGACCTCGCCGTACTCGTCGGTGACGCGCGGGGTGATCTGCTTGGCCGTCAGGGTCACGCGGATCGAGTCGCCGGCGGGGACGGGCTGGAGGAAGCGCAGGTTGTCCAGGCCGTAGTTCAGCAGCACCGGGCCGGGCTCGGGCGAGACGAACAGGCCGGCGGCCCAGCTCACGAGCAGGTAGCCGTGCGCCACGATGCCCGGGAACACGCCGGCGGCGCGGGCGGCCTCGTCGTCCATGTGGGCGTAGAACGTGTCCCCGGTCTCGGCCGCGAACTTCGCGATGTCCTCGCGGGTGATCTGCCGCAGCTCGGAGCGCATGGCGTCGCCCACGCGCAGCTCGGCGAGGGACTTGCGGAACGGGTGCGTCGAGGGGTCTGCAGGATCGGCGAGGTTGCGGTCCGCCCCGGTGTGCCACACCCCGGTGACGGCGGTGAGCATGTTGGGCGAGCCCTGGATCGCGGTGCGCTGCATGTGGTGCTTGACGGAGCGGATGCCGCCGAGCTCCTCGCCGCCGCCCGCGCGGCCGGGGCCGCCGTGGACCAGGTGCGGGACCGGGGAACCGTGGCCGGTCGAGGTCCTCGCGTCCTCGCGGTTGAGCATGAGCACGCGGCCGTGGTGCGCGGCGATGCCGGTCACGAGCGTGCGGGCCGTCTCGGGGTCGTTGGTGCAGACCGAGGCGACGAGCGAGCCGGCACCCAACGCCGCGAGCCGGACGGCCTCGTCGAGCGAGGAGTAGCCGACCACCGAGGAGACGGGGCCGAACGCCTCGGTGCCGTGCAGGGCCGGCGCCTGGACGTCGTCCCAGGTCAGGACGACCGGGGACATGAAGGCGCCGTCCTCGACGACGGCCCTCTCGCCGCTCGCGGTGACGACCTCGGGGACGTCGAGGGAGCCGAACGCGATCTTGCCGCCGGCGGCGACGAGGGACTCGACCGCGCCCCGGACGTCCTTGAGCTGCTCCACCGAGGCGAGGGCGCCCATCGTGACGCCCTCGGCGCGGGGGTCGCCGACCACGACGCGCTCCGTCACCCGCGCGCCGATGGCGGCGACGACGTCGTCCACGAGCTCGGCCGGGACGATGCTGCGGCGCACCGCGGTGCACTTCTGGCCGGCCTTGACGGTCATCTCGGTGACCACCGACTTCACGAACGCGTCGAACTCGGGGGTCCCGGGGACAGCGTCCGGGCCGAGGATCGCGGCGTTGAGCGAGTCCGTCTCGGAGGTGAAGCGGACGCCGCCGTGGACCACGTTCGGGTGGGACTTGAGGAGGTTCGCGGTGGCCGCCGACCCCGTGAAGGAGACCATGTCGCGGTAGTCGAGCTCGTCCAGGAGCGTGCGCGCCGAGCCTGAGATGAGCTGGATCGAGCCGGCCGGGAGGATCCCAGAGTCGACCATGAGCCGGACCATCGCCTCGGTCACGTACCCCGTCGGGGTGGCGGGCTTGACGATCGTGGGCACGCCGGCCACGAACGCGGGGGCGAACTTCTCGAGCATGCCCCAGACGGGGAAGTTGAACGCGTTGATCTGGGCGGCCACGCCCGGGATGCGGGTGTAGATGTGCTCGCCGGCGAACGAGCCGTCCTTCGAGAGGACCTCCATCGGGCCGTCCACGATCACGTTGCTGTTGGGCAGCTCGCGCCGGCCCTTCGAGCCGAACGTGAAGAGCACTCCGATGCCGCCGTCGATGTCCACCATCGAGTCGATCTTGGTGGCGCCGGTCTTGTAGGAGAGCTCGTAGAGCTCGTCCCGGTGGCCGTTGAGGAACTGCGCGAGCTCCTTAAGCTTGAGGGCGCGCTCGTGGATGGTGAGCCGGCCGAGCTCGGCCTGGCCCACGGTCCGGCCGTGCTCCACCATCGCGGCCAGGTCGAGTCCGTTCGAGCTCACGACGGCGAGCAGCTCGCCCGTGCTGGCATCGCGCACCTCGGCGGCCTTGCCGGCCTCGTCCGGAGTCCACCAGCCGTCACGGATGTAGCTGGGGACGACGGCGACGCGCGTCGAATCTGGGGCTGCGGTCTCGGTGGCAGTGGTCATCGTCGACGGGTCCTTCCGATGGGGGCCTGCGCGCCGGCAGAAATTACTGACCGGCCGTTCGGTAATGGGACCAGAATACACGGAAGGGGGCGGAGCGCGTCACTGTCTTCTGCGCCTCCTGTGGCCTGTGGGCATGAAGTGCCGGAAGACTCTAGGCGGACGGCCGGCCCGTCGGCCATCGTGAGGGCGCGAGAACCCGAACATCGCCGCCCGTCCCGCACGTGGTGCCGCCGCCCGGCGGCAGCGCGGCGGCCTCCAAGCCGCGACCTCCAAGGAGCCCCGATGAACCTCACCCGGTTGCGCAGCCTCGGTGCCAGCGCCCTGACAGCCCTCAGCCTCGTTGCGGGCGCCACCGCCCCAGCCGTCGCCGCACCACCGCAGCCGGGCTGGTACTACGCGCTCGGCGACTCGATCGCGGCCGGCGTCGGCGGAACGCAGTACGTCCTCGACGGCACCGACTGCGGCCGCACCCTCGACTCCTACGCCACGGACCTCAGCGCGAAGAAGAACATCGGCTGCGACGGTGCCACGACCGCCGATGTCCTGAAGCAGGCGAAGACTATTCCGCCGACGACCGGCCGCATCAGCGTGACGGTCGGAGCCAACGACCTCGGCGTCGACGCGCTCGCCGCCGCGTGCCTGGCGGGTGCGCCTTCATGCCCCACCCTCATCGACGACGCCCAGGTGGCGATCCCCACCCTCGGACCCAAGATCGCCGCCGTGATCGACGCGATCCGGGCGAAGTCCCCCGACGCCAAGATCGTGCTCACCGGCTACCCGCTGCTGCTCGACCCCAGCTCGAGCGCGCTCGCGGCCACCATCGACGGCGGAATCACGAGCCTGAACGGCGTCATCCAGGCTACAGCCGCCGCGAAGGGCGCCGGCTACGCCGACGTTGTGCCGGCGTTCTACGGGCACTGGATCGGATCCGCGGATCCCTGGATCAACGCGCCGGGCACCCCGGGCGCGTTCCACCCGACCGCCGCCGGCTACAGCGGCGGCTACGCACCCGCGGTGGCCGCCGCCTTCGCTGCCTTGCCCTGACCGTGCGACGCACCCGGCGTCAGCGGAGGACGACGACGGGCGGCCCCGTCGTCGTCCTGCGCTGCGCGGGCGGCAGCCCGGGTCATCCCCGCCGGGCGAGCCGCAGCTCGAGCCCGTTGCGGACCATGGGCCACTCGGAGGCGATCACCGAGTAGACCACGGTGTCCCGCAGCGACCCGTCGGGCATGAGCTGGTGGCTGCGGAGCACGCCGTCCTGCTTGGCCCCGAGCCGCTCGATCGCTGCCCGGGACTGCCGGTTCATCCAGTGCGTGCGGAACTCGACGGCGATGCAGCCGAGCATCTCGAACGCGTGGCGCAGGAGGAGGAGCTTGGACTCCGCGTTGGTGCCCGAGCCCTGGGCGCTCGCCGCGTTCCAGGTCGAGCCGACCTCCACGCGGCGGTTCGCCGGATCCGCGTTCATGTACGTGGTCATGCCGATGACGCGGCCGTCCGAGGCGCGGCGGGCGGCGAAGGGGAGCATCGAGCCGGCCTCCTGCAGCGCGAGGCGCCGGGCGATCTCGGCGCCCATGCCCTCGGGCCGTGGGACGGCGGTGTACCAGAGGCGCCACAGTTCGCCGTCCCGGACCGCGTCCTCGAGCTCGTCGCAGTGGTCCTGGGAGAGCGGCTCGAGGGTCACGAGGCGGCCACGCAGCGTCACGGGGTTGAGGAAGGGCATGCGGCGAGGATACCCGCGGCGGGGCGGTGCGTCGCGGAGCCGGCCTCAGCCCTTCGTCGAGGCGAGCTTGGCCCTGATGGCGGCGATGTCCGCGGGAGCGAGGCCGTGGTCGAGGAGGAAACGCTCCACGTCGAGTCCGGCCGCGAAGGCCGCGAGCGCCTCCTGCCGTTCGGCGATCATCGGCGCCAGCTCGGCGTCGTCGTGCCAGCGTTCGTAGGGATGCCTGACCGGGCTGATCCGGTGCCACTCGTTGATGCCCCGGACGCTGGCCTCGTACTGCGCGGCGACGGCCTCCGGGGCTGCGGCCGGGTCCGCGAGCTGCAGGAGCATGGTGACGACCAGGCCCGTGCGGTCCCGGCCCGCCGAGCAGTGCAGCACGACGCCGGCCGGCGCCTCCGCGACCGTACGGAACACGGCGGCGATCAGCTCGGGGAAGAGGCGCACCGTGCCCGGGTAGCCCTTGGGGTGGTTCAGGTACGGGACGAGCTCGGCCGCGAACCGCGCCGCGTGCTCGGGGTGGGCGGGGTCCTCGGTGGGCGTGTTCACGATCGTGATCCCGTCCATGGCCTCGGGCCGGACGTCGGGGTCGGTCGGGCGGCGGCGCTGCTCGTCCGGGTTCCGCAGGTCGATCACGGTGCGGACGCCGTCGTCGTGCATCTGGCGCCACCCGCGCTCGGTGAGCCATTCGCGCCGCCCCATCCGGTAGACCGAGCCGAGGACGCGCCGGGCGTTGACGGAGCCTTCCCAGGCGACAGCGTCACTCGGTGCGTCCCTCATGGCACCATCTTCCCCCTTCCTTGCGGGGTCCCTGGCGCGTCGTTGCGGGGTCCCTGGCGCGTCGTTGCGGGGTCCCTGACGGGTCGTTGCGGGGTCCCTGGCGCGGCGAGGCCCCGCAACGGCATGCCAGAGACCCCTCAATGGAGCGCCAGAGACCCCTCAACGGGTCGCGGCGGCGGTCAGGACCAGTTGTAGAAGCCCTTGCCGGTCTTCCGGCCGAGTTCGCCGGCGGCGACCTTGTCGCGCAGGATCTGGGGCGGGGCGAAGCGGTCGCCGAGGGTGGAGGCCAGGTACTCGGCGATGCCGAGCCGGACGTCCAGGCCCACGATGTCGGTGGTCTTCAGCGGGCCTGTGGGGTGCTTGTAGCCCAGGACCATGGCGTTGTCGATGTCCTCCGCGGACGCCACCCCCTCCTCGACCATGCGCATCGCCTCGAGCGCGATCGCCACGCCGAGGCGCGAGGACGCGAACCCGGGGGCGTCCTTGACCACCACGGCCGTCTTGGCGAGCCCGGCGACCCAGCCGCGGGCGGCGGCCTCGGTCTCCGCGGACGTCTTCTCGGCGATGACCACCTCGATCAGGGTCGAGGCCGGGACCGGGTTGAAGAAGTGCAGGCCCAGGAACCGCTCGGGCCGGGCGAGGGACTCGGCCAGCTTCGAGACGGACAGGGAGGAGGTGTTGGTGGCCAGGAACGCGCCCGGGGCGAGCTCCGCCTCGACCGCGGTCAGCGCCGAGACCTTCAGGGCCGGGTCCTCGGGCACGGCCTCGACCACGAGGTCCCGGCCGCGGAAGTCGGCGTAGTCCACGCTCGTGGAGAAGGACTCGAGGATCTCGTCGAGATTGCCCTCGGCCGCGCCGCGCTCGATCGACTTCGCCACCGATGCCTCGACCCGTTCCCGGGCCCCCTGGGCGGCCTGCTCGTCGCGCTCGACGACGACCACGTCCGGCCCGCCCATGAGGAACGCGTGCGCGATCCCGGCGCCCATCCGCCCGCCGCCGAGCACTCCCACGCGTGCGGGCAGGCCCTCGGCCAGAGTGATCTTTCCCATGTGTCTACTTCTTCTTTCGGTCGAGGAATGCCTGCATGCGGTCGAACTTGGCCTGGGACTCGAACAGCATGCCCTGGGCCAGGGTGTCGATGAGGGGGTGGACCTCCCGCGGGCTGTGGAACACGGCCTTGGAGATCCGCACGGCCAGCGGGTCCTGGGCGCCGATCCGGTCCGCGAGCCGGTGGGCAGCAGGGATCAGGTCCGCCGGCTCCACGAGCTCGGTGATCAGGCCCGCGGCGAGGCACTCGGCGCCCTTGAGCACGCGCCGGGCCAGGAGGATCTCCTTGGCCAGCGGCTCGCCGACGAGCTCGCGCAGCCGCCACGTCGCGCCGGCCGCGGCCATGATGCCCAGCCCGGTCTCGGGGTTGCCGACCCGCAGGGACTCGGTGCCGATCCGGAAGTCGGCCGCGTAGGCCAGCTCGGCCCCACCGCCGAGCGCGTAGCCCTCGAGCGCGGCGATGACGGGCATGGGGAGCTTGGCGATCCGGTCGAACACGGTCGAGTTGATGCCGGCGAGCGCGTCGTCCCGGCGCCGCTCGCGCAGCTGCGCGATGTCTGCGCCCGAGGCGAAGATCCCCTTCGCGCCCGACTCGGGATCGGCCGGGGTGCCGGAGAGGATCAGGACCTTCGGGTGGGCCTCGAGGTGCGCGCAGACGGCGTGCAGCTCCTCCACCATCGTGGCATCGATCGCGTTGCGCACCGCCGGGCGGTGCAGCCGCGCGTGCAGCCGGTCCGCTCCCTCCTCGACCACGAGCGCGGTGAAGCCGGTCGCGTCGAGGCGAGGGGCGCCGTCGTGCGCCGTATCTTCAGCGGACGACGCCGGCACCTCCCCCGCCGCGGCGGCCCCGCCGCCCGTCGTGGTCGCGGCAGTGTCGGTGCCCTCCGCCATCTAGACCCCCTCGATCAGCAGGGCAGTGCCCTGACCGACGCCGACGCACATGGTGGCCAGGCCGAGCTTCCGGCCCTCGCCGGCGAGCTCGCGGTCCATCCGGCCGAGCAGGGTCACGACGAGGCGGGAGCCGGAGGAGCCGAGCGGGTGGCCGAGGGCGATCGCGCCGCCGTCGGCGTTGACGATCTCCTCGTCCAGCTTGAGCTCGCGCATCACGGCCAGGGACTGCGAGGCGAAGGCCTCGTTCAGCTCCACCGCGCCCAGGTCCGCCACGGAGACGCCCTGGCGCTCGAGGACCTTCCGCGTGGCCGGGACCGGGCCGATGCCCATGATCTCCGGGGCCACCCCGGCGGAGGCGCCGTCGAGGACGCGGGCGCGCGGGGTGAGGCCGAACCGCTCGATGGCGGCCTCGGAGGCCACCACGATCGCCGAGGCGCCGTCATTGAGCGAGGAGGCGTTCCCGGCGGTGACCACGGAACCGCCCTTCACGACCGGGCGCAGCTTCGCAAGGACTTCCATCGAGGTGCCCGGGCGCGGGCCCTCGTCGGTGTCCACCACAGTCTGGGCGCCCTTGCGGCCCGTGACCGTCACGGGGACGATCTCGTCGGCGAACCGACCGGCCTCGATGGCGGCGAGGGCACGCTCGTGGGAGCGGACCGCGAACGCATCGCAGTCCTCGCGCGAGGTGTCGAAGACGCGGGCGACCTCCTCGGCCGTCTCCGGCATCGAGTACGTGGCCTTCCCGTCCCGGGAGAGCTCGCCGGAGAGGAAGGCGGGGTTGGTGAAGCGCCACCCGATCGAGGTGTCGAACACGGCCCCGGGCTTGGCGAACGCCGCGGTGGGCTTCTCCATGACCCACGGGGCACGGGACATCGACTCGACGCCGCCGGCCACGACGAGGTCCGCGGCCCCGGCCTTGACCATGTGCGAGGCCATGATGATCGCAGACAGGCCCGAGGCGCACAGCCGGTTCACGGTGATGCCCGGCACGCTGTCCGGGAACCCGGCCAGCAGCCACGCCATCCTGGCCACGTTCCGGTTCTCCTCGCCCGCGCCGTTGGCGTTGCCGAAGATGACCTCGTCCACGAGGGAGGGATCGATCCCGGCCCGCTCCACCGCGGCCCGCACCGTCAGCGCCGCAAGGTCATCGGGACGCACCGCGGACAGCGCACCCCCGTACCGCCCCACCGGGGTCCGCGCCCCGCCGACCAGAAAAGCCTCAGCCATGTGCACTCCCTCATGCCTCGTTACGCGCAGGATCCGGCCGGGAGCCTTCCGTCCACGAAATAGTTACCGACCGTTCGTTCTATAAAGGTTCTCACCCGGCCACCCTCGGGTCAACCTCCCGGCCGTCCGCCCGGCGCCGCCCGGCGCCGCGCGGCCGCCGCCGGTGGGGCGCGCGGAACCGTGCCGGGGCCGCGTTCGTTCTGACCGTTGATGCTCCGATCGCCCTCCACGTCGCCCAGCACGCCGCGGCGTTTCACCCGGTACACGCCCGCGGACGCGCTCGCCGTCGTGCTCTACCTCGGCCTGCCCTTCGCGCTCGTGTTCCTGCCATTCGACCGCGTCGGCTGGCTCACCCAGGACCCGCTGGTGGGCACCTACCTGCTGAACCTCGCGCTCTACGCGGCCGTCTTCGTCGCCGCCATGGTGGCTGCCGGGCACTACGTGGTCCGCGACGCGCGGATCCTCGCGACGAGGCCATGGTTCACCCTCGGGATCCTGCCCCTGCTGCTCGTGGCCATGCTCATCGTGACGGTGATCGTGGTCTCGCTCGCCGGCGGGGTCGAGGTCTCGGTGAACCAGACCGGGCTCCAGGACATGACGGCCCACGTCCCCTGGTACCTCACGGCGCCCCTGCTCGTGCTGATCGGCCCCTTCGTCGAGGAGTACATCTTCCGGCACCTGCTGATCGGCAAGCTGAGCCAGTACATCAACCGATGGATCTGCTACGTGGCATCGGTGGTACTGTTCGCAGCGCTGCACATCGCGGGCCGCGAGGCGATCACCTTCCAGGCCCTCGCGCCGTACCTCGGGCTGGGCCTCGTGCTCGTGTTCGCGTACGCGTGGACGGCCAACAACCTCATGTTCAGCTACTCCCTGCACGCCCTCAAGAACCTCCTGTCCGTGGTGCTCATGTACACCGTGGACGTCAGTTCGCTCACCCGCTAGGACTATGGACAGACGCCGACTCCTGATCCCCCTCGTCATCGTCGTGGCACTGATCGCCGCCGTGGTGATCGGCGGCCCGCTCGTCTATGCGGCCGTCACGCCGAAGGCGCAGGACCCGTTCAGCGTCACCGCGGCGACCGGTGCCGCTGCGAGCACGACGCCGCGGCCCGCCTCCGCCGACAACGGCACCTGGGGCGTGGCCTCGGGCTCGCAGGCCGGGTACACGGTCAATGAGGTGCTCAACGGCAAGGCGCTGGCTGTGGTGGGCCGCACCGACAAGGTGACCGGGTCGGCGTCGGTGGCCGGCGGGAAGCTCACCGGTGCGACCGTCACCGTCGATGCCGGCAGCATCGCCACGGACAGCACGGGCCGCGACAACTACTTCCGCTTCACCGTGATCTCGGCGGGCAAGTACCCGCAGGCCACGTTCACGCTACGGGCGCCGGTGGCCCTGCCGGACCTCGGCGGCCAGCCCGTCGACGTGACCGTGCCCGGCACCCTCTCCCTTGCGGGTGAGACCCGCAGCGTGAGCGCGGACGTGAAGGTGGTGCGCGACGGCGACCGCATCGCCGCCGCCGGCTCCATCCCGATCGCGGTGAAGGACTTCGGGATCGACCCGCCGAACCTCGGCTTCGTCAAGGTCGAGGACCACGCGCTGGTCGAGTTCCGGGTGAACCTGGCCCAGGCCGGCTGAGCGCGAGCCGCCGCCCGGCTCCCCCGGGGCCGTCGAGTGCCGCGAACCAGCGCGACAGCGCCCGGTCGTGGCTGGCGATCACGAGAGTCCCGCGGTATCGGGCGAGGGCGTCCTCGAGCTCGTCCACGAGCAGGGGCGCGAGGTGGTTGGTGGGCTCGTCAAGCAGCAGCAGCCCCGGGCGGCCGGCGAGGATCCGGGCGAGGGCCAGGCGGCGGCACTGCCCTGCCGAGAGCGATCCGACCGGCACGAAGAAGTCCTGCACCCGGAACAGCCCCGTGTGCATGAGGGCCTCGGCGTGGTCGTCGAGATCGCCCGGGAGGCCCGCCGCGTAGGCCGCGAGGAGCCGGACGTGGGGGTCGGCGGGCGGCGGGATCTCCTGGGGGAGCAGGGCCACGGCGCCATTTTGGGCCCCCGGGGCCGCGACGACCTCGGCCACCCCCGCGCACGGCAGGGCCCCCGCGAGCACGCCGAGCAGGGTCGTCTTCCCCGCGCCGTTGGGCCCCGTGACGAGCAGCCGCTCGCCGGCCGCGAGGTCCAGGTCCACCGGTGCGAGCCTGCCCGGCACCGAGGCTCCGGCCAGCGTGAGGGAAGCGCCGGCGTCGGCCTCGAAGGCGGCCGCGAGGTGCAGCGGCCGGGGCGGCGGCAGCACCGGCTCGGCCTCCAGCCGGCGCAGCCGCTGGCGGGCAGATCGCACCTGGCTCTCCACTGCGGCGGAGACCCGCTGGCCGAAGTAGTTGTACCCCGACTTGTCGTTGTCGGTGCGGCGGCCGTACGCGACCCGGTCCGCCACCAGGGCGGCCTTCTCGCGCTCGCGCTCCTTCGCCGCCACCCACGCGGCGTACGAGCGCTCCCACTCGCGCCGCTCGCGGGCCTTCTCCGCCCGGTATCCCGCGTAGCCGGCCCCGTAGCGGCGCACGGTGCGGGTGTCGGCGTCGACCTCGAGGACCACGCGGGCGAACCGCTGCAGGAAGTCGCGGTCGTGGGAGACCGCGACGACGATCCCGGGGCGGGCGGCGATCTCCGTCTCGAGCCACGCGAGCGCCTCGGCGTCGAGGTGGTTGGTGGGCTCGTCGAGGAGCAGGATCGGGGCCGGATCGGCGAGCGCGAGCGCGAGGGAGATGCGCTCGGCCTCCCCGCCGGAGAGGCTCCCGAGGGTCCGGTGGGCACCGGTGCGGGCGAGGTGCCCGACGCCGAGACGCTCGAGCGCGATCGCCACCGCGACCTCCGCGCGGACGACGGCGCTCGCCGCCTCATCCGGGTCGTCTTCCTCGCCGCTGGGGCTGGCTCGCAGCTCGTCCTCGGCAGCCCGGGCCGCGGCCCCGGCCATGAGGGCGCCCACGCACGCGTCGGGGTCCTGGGTCTGACCGAGGCGGGACGAGCGGCCGTGGACGGCGACGGTCCCGGCTTCGGGCCGCTCCTGGCCGGCCAGCAGGCGGAGGAGCGTGGACTTGCCCGCGCCGTTCTCGCCCACCACCGCGATGCGTTCGCCGTCCGTGATCGTGAGGTCCACGCGGTCGAGGAGGAGCCGGTCCCCGTAGCCGTGGCTCACGCCGCTGAGGGCGATGTGCACCGCGGGGCGCCGGGCAGCGCCGGTGTGGGCGCGCAGCTCGGGGCGGCTGTTCTGGAATCGGCTGAGGGGGGCATGCATCGGCTGTCTCACTTCGCGGCTCGCGGGCGCAGGAAAGGGCCCGGGCGGACGGGGGTCGGGGCGAGGATCAGCGGAGCATGCCTCCAAGCGTCCCGGGCGCCGGGCGAGGTGTCAAGGGCGGCCGGGCTTCCCTCGGGGAGGCCGGGGACGGGCGCCAGCTACAGGCCGGCCTTGCTGAACATCTGGTCGAGGAGCGCCACCAGCGCCTCGGCTGCCGGCTGGACTTCCGCCTCCGTCCTGCGGACGTCGTTGGCCTCGAGGGACAGCGTTCCCCGCCGCGCGCCGACGGCCACATGCCGCTCCCCGGTGCCGTCCGGGAGCTCGTACACCACCGCGTAGGCGGCATCCCCCCGGGGAACGGCCGCCAGCGGCCTGAGGGAGGACCAGGCCCGGGTCTGCGAGACCCCCATGACGTCCTCGGTGACGGACGTGCAGGTCCGCAGCGCCTCGGCCCGGGCATCGAAGGGGTAGGGCTGCGGGATGGAGTCGGCCATGCTGACCGCGAGCACGGTGATGAACGACTTGCCGGCCTGGCTTCCCGAATACTGTGCCTGGGCCATCGAGGAACCGGCGAGGGCGCCGAGGTATGCGGCGTCGTCGTAGGTGCAGGGCGCCTCGCTGGGGCGCGCGGTGGACGTGGCGCTGGCCGGGATGAGCTGGGCGTTGACCAGCGGGGCGCTGCCGCCGGGACCGGGCACTCCCCTGACCAGGGCGGCCAGCTGCTCCGGCGTCCGGGAGTTCGGCGTCGGCGTGCTCACGGTGGGTGGGTGGCTGGCGGCCTGGTCGATGATCTTCCGGGCGATTCCGGCCAGGGCGTCCAGGGCGGACTGGGCGTCGGCGTCCTGCGCCACGCTGAGCGAGAGGGAGATCGAGAGGGTGCCGGCCAGCACGTGCAGCGTGGCCCCGCCCAGATCGCCCGGTCCGCCCGGCGTTGTCTTCTGGAGCATCGCGAAGGCCCGCTCCCCCACCTTCGGGGCGGGGAGCATCCGGAGGCTGTACGCCGAGGCACTGGTCCCCTGGTCAATCTTCAGTGTGAACTGGCTGCAGCGGGAGGCGAGGCTGTCGCTGTAGTTGAAGTCGGACGCGGCCAGCGCGTCCGCGGCGGCACTCCTGACGATGACGATCGCGGTCGTCGTCGGCCCTCCCGAGCCGGGGCCGGCCGAGGGCGCGACCTCGGACCCGCCGAATGCGGGCAGGGCGCCCTGGGCGAAGGCGACGTTCGCGTCCCGGGCGATGTCGAACGGGTTCTTGGCCGCGAAGGGCTGGCATTCGGCGGGCGTCGCCGTGGACGTGATCGCCGGCCACGAATTGGCCGTGGCACCGATCCGGAAGCTGCGCGAGTCAGAGGCGCCGTAAGGGCGCGTGGTCACCGCGTTGACGATCGCCATGAGCTCGTCGTCCGTGAAGACCCTGGTGGGCTGGCCTGCGGAGGCCCCGGCCGACGGGCTCGCGGCGGATTCCGTGGGTGCTGCCGGAGCACCCCCGGGCGAGCACGCCGCGATGCCCAGGGCGGCCAGCAGGGCCACCAAGGTGAGGCGCAGGCGGCCCGGGCGCCGGCGAGGGCCCCTGACTCGGCGGTGCACGTCCGGGCCTTCATCCGCTCGTCCTGGCATCCCCGCTCCCCTCCCGGTCAGGCTCCCAGCCTCACCGGCCGCGCCGGGGACTGCCAGAGGAGTTCGTCCTACGATGCTGCGGGGATGGCAGCGGACAGCCCATGTCCTCTTCGAGCCTCCGGACCCTTCCGGGGGCGGGGTGGGCCGCCTAGCGTGGGCCCATGGCGTACACCTTCCAAGTGGTCATCGACAGCCACGATCCCCACGCGCAGGCCGACTGGTGGGCCGAGACGCTCGGCTGGACCGTCGAGCCGAGCGACGAGGACTTCATCCGGCGCATGGTCGCCGAGGGCTACGCGGGCGAGGACGAGACGATGACGCACCGCGGCGTCCTCGTGTGGGCGTCCGCGCAGGCCATCTGCCCGGCAGACCAGGTCGGGGACAGGGGCCGGCAGCGGTTCCTGTTCCAGTCGGTGCCCGAGGGCAAGTCGGTGAAGAACCGGGTGCACTGGGACGTGCGGATCGGCGGCGACGACAAGGACGAGGTGCGGGCGCGGCTCGAGGCCCGCGGCGCAACGTTCCTGTGGGAGGGCCACGAGGGGCCGCACGGGTGGTACACGATGGCCGATCCCGAGGGGAACGAGTTCTGCATCTCGTGAGCGCCCGGGGCTCCCCCGCGGCTGCCGGTACCCCCGCGGCTGCCGGTACCCGCCCGGCTGCTAGTACCCGAGCGACTGCGCCGAGGCGCGCAGAGCCTCGGCCGAGCGCCCGAGCCGCGCCAGCTCGCCGTCGTCCATCGGGACTTCGAGGACGCGCCGGACCCCGCCCGCGCCCACCACGGAGGGCAGGCTGAGGGCCACGCCGTGGATGCCGCTCTGGCCCGAGAGCACCGAGGAGACGGGCAGCACGGCGTCCTCCCGGCCCAGGACCGCCTCGACGATGCGGGCGGCGGAGAGCCCGATCGCGTAGTTCGTGGCGCCCTTGCCCTCGATCACGCGGTAGGCCGCGGTGCGGACGTTGTGCGCGAGGGCCTCGAGGGACTCGGGCGTGAACGCGCGGGAGCCGTCGTCGGCCGTCCAGTCCCGGAGCGGCACGCCGCCGATACTCGCGCAGGCCCAGAGCGGGAACTCGGTGTCGCCGTGCTCGCCCACGATGTAGGCGTGGACGGAGGAGCGGGACACCCCGACCCGCTCGCCCAGCAGCCACCGCAGGCGGGAGGTGTCCAGCACCGTGCCCGAGGCGAACACCCGGCCGGCCGGAAGGCCGGAGATGCGCTGCGCGATGACGGTCAGCACATCGCACGGGTTGGTCACGAGCACGTAGACAGCGTCCGGCGCCTGCGCGACCAGCCGCGGCATGAGGGCCTCGAGGATGCGCGCGTTGGTCCCGGCGAGCTCGAGCCGGGTCTGCCCCGGCCGCTGCTTTGCCCCGGCGGTGATCACCACGATGTCCGCTCCCGCCGCAAGCGCCAGGTCCGTCCCGCCGGTGATGCTCGAGGCTCCGGTGAACTGGGTCCCATGCGCGAGGTCGAGGACCTCGGCCTCGGCCTTCGCCTGGTCGATGTCGTAGAGGACCACCTCGCGCGCCGAACCGCGGATGAGGCAGGCGTAGGCCACCGAGCTCCCCACCGCGCCGGCGCCGACCACCACGAGCTTGCCTGCCTGAGCCGCCATGGTCACAGCGTAGCCCGCACCCTCGGGCACGGCTCCCCCCGCGTGCGCCGCCGACTAGACTCTTTCCACGTGACCACCACTTCCGCGAATGAGCAGCCCGCCCTGCCCGAGAAGGTCTCCGACATCTTCGACCCGACGCGGTGGCGCGCGGTCGAAGGCTTCGACTTCGAGGACCTCACCTACCACCGGCAGGTCGAGCGGGACGGGAGCGGCGCCGTCGTCCGCGACCTGCCCACGGTGCGGATTGCGTTCAACCGGCCGGAGGTGCGCAACGCGTTCCGGCCGGGCACGGTCGACGAGCTCTACCGCGCGATGGACCACGCCCGGATGACGCCGGACGTCGCGACCGTCCTCCTCACCGGCAACGGGCCGTCCCCCAGGGATGGCGGCCACGCGTTCTGCTCCGGCGGCGACCAGCGCATCCGCGGGCGCGCGGGCTACCAGTACGCCTCCGGCGAGACCGCCGAGACGATCGACCCGGCCCGCGCGGGGCGCCTCCACATCCTGGAGGTGCAGCGCCTCATGCGCACCATGCCGAAGGTCGTCATCGCCGTGGTCAACGGGTGGGCTGCCGGCGGCGGCCACTCCCTCCATGTGGTCTCCGACCTCACCATCGCCTCCCGCGAGCACGGGAAGTTCAAGCAGACCGACGCGACGGTGGGCTCGTTCGACGCCGGCTACGGCTCGGCGCTGCTGGCGCGCCAGATCGGGCAGAAGCGTGCTCGGGAGATCTTCTTCCTGGCCCGCGAGTACTCGGCCGACGACATGGTGGCCATGGGCGCGGTCAACGAGGCGGTGGAGCATGCACGGCTCGAGGAGGTCGCGCTCGAATACGCAGCGGACATCGCGCGCCAGTCCCCCCAGGCCGTCCGAATGCTCAAGTTCGCGTTCAACCTGGCCGACGACGGCCTCGCGGGCCAGCAGGTGTTCGCGGGCGAGGCCACCCGGCTGGCGTACATGACGGACGAGGCAGTGGAGGGCCGCGACGCGTTCCTCCAGAAGCGCGATCCGGACTGGTCCGCGTTCCCGTACTACTTCTGAGCGCACGGCCGCCAGAGACCCCGCACCACCCCGCCAGAGACCCCGCAACGAGAGGCGCCCCCGCACCGTGAACCTGGACCCCGTGCTCTCAGCCCTCGCCGCCGCACTCGCGGGCGAGGGCCCGGCGGTCGAGTTCGGCCCGGGCGGCCCCGCATTGGCTGGGCACAGCAACGGGTCCGCGCTGCCCGAGGGCACGGCGATCGTGGTCCGCACGTCCGGCTCGACGGGGGAACCCAAGGCGACCGCCCTCACCGTCGAGGCCCTCGCTGCGTCCTCGGCGGCCACGGCGATGCGCCTCAGGGGCGAGGGCCAGTGGCTGCTCGCGCTGCCCCTCGCCTACGTCGCCGGCGCGCAGGTCCTGGTCCGCTCCCTGTTCGCCGGGACGCGGCCCTGGGCGATGGACCTCTCTGGCGGATTCAGGCCCGAGGCCTTCGCCGACGCCGCGGAGGCCCTCACCGATCCGATCCGGTTCACCTCCCTCGTGCCCACCCAGCTGCGCCGCCTGCTCGACGACGGCTCGCCCCGGGTGCTCGCAGCCCTCACCCGCTTCGACGCCGTGCTGCTCGGCGGCGCGGCGATGTCGCAGGACCTCCTCGACCAGGCCCGCGAGGCCGGGGTGCGGGTGGTGACGACGTACGGCTCCGCGGAGACCTGCGGCGGCTGCGTGTACGACGGCGTGCCGCTGGACGGCGTCGACGTCGAGCTCGTGGACGGCCGGGTGTGGCTCGGCGGAGACGTGGTGGCCGCCGGGTATGTGGGAGACCCGGAGCGCACCGAGGCGCACTTCCGCACCGACGCGGACGGCCGCCGGTGGTACCTCAGCTCCGACGTGGGCGAGTTCGCGCCCGACGGTCGCCTCCGGATCCTGGGGAGGGCGGACGACGTCGTCATCACCGGCGGCGTCAAGGCCTCCGCCGCTCGGGTCGCGGCGGCTGTCGAGGCCCTGCCGGGAGTGCGTGAGGCGTTCGTGGCCGGCGTCGACGATCCGGAGTGGGGGCAGGCGCTCGCCGCTGCCGTGGTCCTCGCGGCGCCCGAAGGCCGGGCTGGAGAGCAAGCGGTGCCGGAGGACATCCGCGCGGCGGCCGCGGAGCGGCTCGGCCGGCTCGCGCCGAAGTCGTGGCTGGCCCTGGAGTCCCTCCCGCTCCTGCCGAACGGGAAACCGGACCGCAGGGCCCTCACCGAACTCCTGGCCGCCAGGCACCGCAGGCCCTAGCGCACGCCGCCCCTCAGCCTTCACCCACCCCCACCACCGTCAGAGGAATCAGCCCGTGGCAACACCCGCCCAATGGATCTCCGGCTCCCGGCCGCGAACCCTGCCCATGGCCGTCGCGCCCGTGGTGATCGGCACCGCGGCGGCGTACGGCCTGGGGGCGTTCAAGCCGGTCAACGCCGTGCTGGCCGCCCTCGTTGCGGTCCTGCTCCAGATCGGCGTGAACTACGCGAACGACTACTCCGACGGGATCCGCGGCACCGACGACGACCGCGTGGGGCCCTTCCGGCTCACTGGCTCCAAGGCTGCGGCGCCCGCCCAGGTCAAGCGCGCCGCCTTCATCGCGTTCGGGGCCGCCATGGTGTTCGGCCTCGTGCTCGTGGTGATCTCGCAGGCCTGGTGGCTGCTGCTCGTCGGGGCAGGATGCGTCGCGGCGGCCTGGGGCTACACCGGCGGCAAGAACCCGTACGGCTATCTGGGACTCGGCGACGTCTTCGTGTTCGTGTTCTTCGGCCTCGTGGCCACGCTGGGCACCACGTACACGCAGGCCGGAACCCTCAGTGCGGCGTCCTGGATCGGGGCCGTCGGCACGGGCCTCATCGCGGATGGGCTCCTCATGGCCAACAACGTCCGCGACATCCCGACAGATGAGACGGCTGGCAAGCGGACCCTCGCCGTGCGTCTGGGCGACTACCGTGCGCGGCGGGCCTACGTCTGGATGCTCGGAGTGGCGGTGCTCGGGCCCCTCCTGCTGGCGCCGTGGAACCCGTGGATGCTGATCATGCTGCTGCTCGTCCCGGCGTGCCTCACGCCATCGTGGCTCATGCTCGGCGGGAAGAAGGGACCGCGCCTCATCCCGGTCCTCCAGCAGACCGGATTCATCAACCTCGGCTATGCCGGGCTCTTCACGATCGCCGTGGTGCTGAAGACCCTGTTCTAGACCGTCGGAAGTGACGGCGGCCAGCGGCCGTCCGGGGCAGCCAGAAATGTCGTAGTGGCGTTCTAGTATGTGCCTATGGGAATCGGACAGGGGTTCGAGGACGGCGCTGGGGCCACCGGCTCCGCCGGGGAGAGCGGGCCGTGGGGGGCCGCCCTCGAGCTCGAGGCGATCCGTGAGGCCGAAGAGGAGCGTGCCGCCGCCGGCAGCCCCGTCGAGCCCGAGCCCTGGCTGCTCAGCGCGTGGGAGCGCCGCGACGACCCGTCGACGAGGCCCGTGCTGCCTCCGTGCCCCGATTCCGAACTGCTGGCCCTCATCGCAGATGACCTCGCCGTGGAACACCACCGGGCGAGGAAACGACGGGGGCGGCCCCCGGCCCACTGCCCGAAGGCACCGATCCTGGCGGCGGTCTCCCGTCCCCTGCGGCAATCGTGGCCAGCATCGAGGCCGAGACCGCCCAGCTCCTGATCGCCCGCCTAGAGCGCCTCGACCGCGACGACTCCGCGCGCGCCGCCGAACGCATCGTCACTCTGGCCTCCCTGGCGCGCGCGGTGGGCGGCTCATCGGATGCCCCCTTCCGGCGTCTCGGGGCCCCGTCGATCGCAGCGTCCGAGGTCTCGGCAACACTGAAGCTCTCGGCCCGCACGGCGAAGGGAATGGTCACCGAAGCGCTCGAGCTCTCCCGGCCGGCCTGGCGCCCACTGCTCGAGGCCATGCACGCCGGGCTCGTCCCCCAGCGCCGGGCGCGGACGATCCTCGACGCTGCAACGCCGGTCCCGCAGGAAAGGCTGGCCGCCTTTGTAGCCGAGGCCGTCGCCGTGGCAGCCCCCACCGGCCCTGATGGCAGCCCAGACGCCGACGGGATCCCGAGCCCCGGCGCTCTGGGCCGGAAGCTCCGGCGGCTGGCCGAGAGGCACGCGGCCGAACCCCTCGCTGTCCGCAAGGCGAAGGCGCGCGAGCACCGCCGGGTGGACATCGAGCCCGCGGGAGACGCGATGTGCTGGCTCACGGCCTACCTGCCGCTCGAGGACGCGGCCGCAATCGACACGCGCCTCGAGAGCATGGCACGGTCCCTGCAGGGCCCCTCCGAGAGCCGTACGCTCCCCCAGCTGCGGGCCGATGTGTTCGCGGACCTCGTCAGTGGCGCGTCGCCGGCAGACCTCCGGGCTGCCGCCAGCCCGGGAGCCCAGATCGTCGTCACGGTCCCGCTGGCCACCCTTGAGGGTTCGGGCGACGCTCCCGGGGAGATCCTCGGCTACGGCCCCCTCGATCCTGACGCGGCGCGCCTCGTGGCCGCCGGGGCTGCCACGTGGACCCGCCTGTGGGTCGATCCGAGGACCGGCGCGCCCCTCGCGCTCGGCCGCACGCGGTACCGGCCGAGCGCCGCCATGCGCCAGCAGCTCGGGGCCCGGGACATGGTGTGCCGGTTCCCCGGTTGCGACAGGCCCTCCACGGCCACCGACGCCGACCACACCATGTCATGGGCAAGCGGCGGCGAGACCGGCACCGACAACCTTGCCCTCCTGTGCAGGGAGCACCATCGGCTCAAGAGCGAGGGCCACTGGAGGGCGCGGCAGATCGGGCGCCCGGGGTCAGCTCCGGACGGTCCGGGCCGCCCGGAGGCTCCGGCCGCTGTGCCCCGGCACCTCCCTCCGCCGGGGACGATCGAATGGACCTCTCCCGCCGGCCGGCGCTACATTACCTATCCCGAGGGCGACCCGCCGCCCCCGTTCTAGCGCTAGGAGGCCGTTCCCTCGCCACCGGGGTTCTGGGGGTTCTGGGCCTTCCGGTCCTGCAGCGTCCGGTCTCGGTTCTCATCCGCTGCCCTCTCAGCGGGAACCCCGGTGCGCTCGGTGGCGGTGGCCTCGGTCGCATTGTGCTCGGTCGCGGTGCCCTCGGCGTCGGTGCGCTCGGTCGCGGTGCCCTCGGCGTCGTCGTACTCGGCGTCCTCGTCGGCGCGCTGTGCGTCGTCGAGCGCGTCCTCCACCTCGGCGTCCGCGACCTCGCGCTTGGTGCGCACCTGCTTGCGGCCGCCGAAGACATCGCGGACCTCGCTGGCGGCGGCGTTGCGCTGGCGCGTCAGGAACAGGAAGTTGATCGCGAAGGCGATGAGCACGGCGTAGACGGCAGAGAGGACCACTCCGATGCGCAGCACCATGAACACCGCGAACGGCACAACGAACAGGACGGCACGGAGCAGGAAGTACTTGAGGGAGGCCACTGGACGAGTTTACTAAAATGGTCCTATGATCCGCGTCCTGCCCTGGCTCATCGTCCTGGTCGCATGGCTGTATGGCATGGTCGACTGCGCACTCAGTGACCGCCGCGCCGTCCGGGGTGGCATCTCGAAGACGCTCTGGTTCCTCATCTCGGTGCTCCCTGCCGTGGGCACCATCCTGTGGTTCGCCTTCGGCCGGCCACGGGGCACCACCCCGCCGCGCGGCAGGGACGGAAAGGGCCGCCGCCCGATGGCACCGGACGACGACCCTGACTTCCTCCGCGGACTCTGAGCGCCGCGTCCGCTCTCCCGACGGTCAGCCGGCTCTCCCTACTGTCAGCCGGCGCTGACGCCCGCGTAGGAGTGCAGGCCGGAGAAGTAGATGTTCACCACCGTGAAGTTGAAGATGACGCACAGGTAGCCGACGATCGAGAGCCACGCGGCGCGGACGCCCGTCCAGCCGCGGGTCGCGCGGGCGTGGAGGTAGGCCGCGTAGACGACCCAGATGACGAAGCTCCAGACTTCCTTGGTGTCCCAGCCCCAGAACCGGCCCCACGCCTTCTCGGCCCAGATCGAGCCGAACATCACGGTCAGCGTCCAGCCCACGAACGCGATGGTGTTGATGCGGTAGGACAGGGCCTCGAGGGTCAGCGAGCTCGGCACGAGGCGCATGAACGACCCCGTGTCCAGGCCGCCCGCGGCAATCTTCGCCTCGCGCCGGCTCTGCAGGAGCTGGAGGACGGCCATCGAGAACGTCAGCGTGAACAGCGCCGAGGAGAGCACGGCGATCGAGACGTGGATGACGAGCCAGTAGCTCTGCAGCGCGGGGACGAGGTGGCCCACCGGGATGTAGAACGCGACCGCCGCGGCCACCATCATGACCACCGCGAGGCCGAGCACGAACGTGCCGAGGAAGCGCAGGTCCCGGCGGATGAGCACCACGAGGAACACCGCGACGACGAGGAAGGCGCCCGTGGTGCAGAACTCGTACATGTTGCCCCACGGCACCCGGCCGGCCGCGATGCCGCGGCTGAGCACGCCGGCCGCGTGGATCAGGAGGCCGAGGATGCTCAGGGCGACGCCGACACGGGCGCCCTTGCGGCGCGAGCGGTACTTGAGGTCGGCGTCGGCCACCTCCACGACGCCGGAACCCGAGGCCTTCGACGGGGCGGGGCTGGAGCTGTCCACCGTCGTGGTGCCGCCGCCGGCGCCGGCGAGCACGGCCTGCTTGGCCTCCGCCTTCGCGGCGGACTGCGCCTTCTCTCCGGCCAGCAGGGCGGCGTCGCGCTGGGCGACCTTCCCGCTGGTGGCCATGTCCCACGCGAAGGCGAGGAACGCGACGACGTATGTTCCGGCGGCAAGCAGCATGAACAGCTCGCTGTACGCACCGAGAGTGAAATTGATCTGCGGCATCAGGCGTCCTTCTGAGTACTGGCCGAGGTGGTTGTACTGGCCGACGTGGTTGTACTTGCCGACGTGGTGTTGCTGGCCGACGGGGTCTTCGCATTCCCAGTCTGCGCCCCCGGGTCCTCGCCGGGAACGTCCCAGGCCTTGGCGAGCGCGGCGCGCACGGCCCGGCCCTCGGCGGCCAGGCCGCCGTGGTCCTCGCCGCGGGTGAGGAGGCCGTACTCGATCATGGTGCGCCCGTCCTCGTGCTGGCCCACCCGCACCCACAGGCGCCGCCGGGTCAGGAAGAGGGAGCAGATGAGTCCGGCCAGGGAGAACAGGGCGAAGCCGAGGGCCCATTCCTGTCCCGGGTTGTGGTGGATGTCGAGGGCAACGTAGCGCTTGAGGCCGTCGAAGCTGATCGACCCCTGCCCGTTCGGCAGGCTGTAGGACTGGCCCGCGCCCAGCACGATGCCCCCGGCAGGCTTGTCGCGGCCGTTGACCTGGGTCAGCTTGGCGACGTCGAGCGCGTAGACGTTCTGGGGCTTGCCCTTGTCGAGCCCGAGGTCGCCCACGTACGAGTTCAGGTTGAGCTGGACGTTGAGCGGATCGGGATCGGCGCTGAAGGCGACGTTGTTCGCGCCCTTCTCGGCGGTCGGGAGGAAGAATCCCACGAAGCCGAGCTGGGTGGGCTTGGCGTCGGGGACCTTGATGACGACCGTCGAGGTGTAGACGGCGTCGGTCGGGATGGCCGGAACAGGGCCCTGGAAGGCCACCTTCCCGTCGCCGCCGCGGACCGTCACCACCGGCGCGTAGCCGTTGCCGACGAGGTAGACGTCCGTGGCGCCGATCGAGATCGGGTCGTTGACCTTGAGGTCCTGCTGCCGCTCCGGATCGCCTGGCGAGTCCCGCGTGGTCACGTGCGCGGTGAAGTCGAGCGGCTGGCCGAACTGCTTGACCGACTCGCGGTCGTAGCGGACGTCGAACTTGTCCAGGCGGAGCGAGTACGGGGCGAGCCAGCTGGACTGGAAGTCGGTGCCCGGGTTGAACGTGTCGTACCCGACGAGGGTGTTGACGAACGACTCGCCCTCGATCAGGGTGCGCTGGCCGCTGTAGCCGAACAGGCCGCCGATCGCCACAGACACGAGCACGCCCACGAGCCCGGAGTGGAAGCAGAGGTTTCCGAACTCCTTGAGGTAGCCCTTCTCGGCCCCCACGGAGTGGAACGCGGACGCACGACGGCGAGCACCGCCGTCGGGCGCGTCCGTCGCCTCGGTCTCGGGCGCGGCAGGGCGGAGGTCGACGCGGTAGCCGCGCTTCTTGAGGAGGGCTGCGGCCTGCTCGGCGGCATCCGCCGCGGCGAGGCCGCGCGCGGCCGGGACCACGAGCGTGCCGTAGACCGGCATGCGGGACAGCCGGGCGGGGGTGCGCGGCGGCTTCGAGCGCCAGGACTTCCAGTGGGCGATCGCCCGCGGGACGACGCAGCCGATCAGCGAGATGAACAGCAGCAGGTAGATGGCCGAGAACCAGACCGACGAGTAGACGTCGAACATCTGGAGCTTGTCCAGGAGCGGCCCGTAGTCGGCGTGGTCCTTGAGGTACTGGGTCACGACGGCCGGGTTCGTGGGCCGCTGGGGGAACAGCGATCCGGGAACGGCGGCGACGGCCAGGAGCAGGAGGAGGAAGAGCGCCGTGCGCATGCTCGTCAGCTGGGTCCAGGCCCAGCGGAGCATGCCCACCACCCCCAAGGCGGGCAGGGCTACGTCGGTGCCCGCGGCCTGCCTGCCCTTGCGGCCCTTGGCGGGCTTCGGGCTCTTCTTGTCCTGGGTCTCAGGCTTTGACTTCGTCTCACTCATCAGACGGGCAGCTCCACGGTTCCGATCCAGATCTGCAGCTGGCTGATCCAGTAGGTCCACACCCCGGAGACCATGAGGACTCCGACAAGGATCAGCAGGCCGCCGCCGGCCCCCTGGAGGGCGCGGCGGTGCTTCTTGAAGAACGCCATGGCCCCGAGGCCGCGGCGCAGGCCCAGGGCAATGAGCAGGAACGGCACACCCAGCCCGAGGCAGTAGAAGAACGTCAGCAGGGCGCCCTTGTATGCGCTCGGCCCGTCCGAGAAGGCGAGGACCTGCACGGCAGCGAGGGTCGGCCCGATGCAGGGGACCCAGCCGAGGCCGAACGTGATGCCCAGGAGCGGGGCGCCCCAGAGGCCGGCGGGCGGTCGGGCGTGGACGCGCGCCTCCCGCTGGAAGATGCCGAGGCCGCCCATGAAGACGATCCCCATGAGCACCACGACGATCCCGAGCACGCGTGTGAGCCATCCGGAGGAGATGGCGAGCCACGAGCCGAGCTGGCCGAACACCGCGCCGGTCGCGACGAAGACCACGGTGAAGCCGAGCACGAACAGGCCGATGCCGGCGACCATGCGGCCGCGGCGCTGCTTGGCCAGGTCCACGCCCGTCAGGCCGGTGACGTACCCGAGGTAGCCGGGCACGAGCGGCAGGACGCACGGCGAGAGGAACGAGACGACGCCTGCGAGCAGGGCCACGGGCAGCGCGAGCAGGAGGGAGCCGTTGAGGACGGTGTCGCTGAAGATCCCGCCCACTATTCGGCCGCCGCGGACGTGATGAGGGCCTTGAGCGTGCCCTTGTCGAGCTGGCCGAGCACGCGCGAGGCCACCCGCCCCTGCTTGTCCAGCACGATCGTGGTGGGCACGGCCCCGGGCGGGACGGCGCCGGACATGGCCAGCAGCACCTGGCCGTCCTTGTCGTTGAAACTCGGATAGGTGAGCTTGAAGCTCTGCTCGAAGGCCTCCGCCGTGCCCTTCTCGTCGCGGAGGTTGACGCCGTAGAAGGCCACTCCCTGCGGCTTGAACTCGGTGTGCAGCGCCTCGAGCTCGGGCGCCTCGAGGCGGCACGGGGCGCATGCGGCGAACCAGAAGTTCAGCACCGTCACGTGCCCGGCGAGGTCCTTGGAGCTGACCTTCGTGCCGTCGTAGAGCGTGCCGTCGAAGTCGACCGGAGGCTTGCGCGTGTCCTTCGCGTACTCCGTCACCGAGCCGTCGCCGGCCACGTAGTTCTTGTTGTCCCCCGCGCGCGCCTGCTGGGCGAGCGGGTCGGAGGCCGCGCAGCCCGAGAGCGTGGCGACGAGGAGGGCCGCCGCGGCACCCGTCGCGGCGAGCATCCGGCGGCGGGTCGGACGGATGGAGGCTGCGGGGGCGGCGGACCCGAGGGGCAGCTCGGCACGGGACATCTGGTGCTCCTGGGGCATTCAGGCCCCCGGGGTCGTGGCCGCGCCCGGCAGCAGCCGGGCGGCGGGCTCGGTGTAGCGGACGGAGGTCACGGCGCCCGTGAGGGTGTCGATCGTGAGGGAGGTCAGGGAGGCGAGCGTGCACTCGCGCCTGCGCGGATCGTGGGGCAGGGGCCTGCCCTCGGCCTTGAGGCGGGCCAGCCAGATGGGCAGCTGGTGCGCCACGAGGATGGCCTCCGCACCCTCGCCGCCCAGCTCGGCGGCCCGGCGGGCGGCGTCCCGTGCGGCCTCGAGGACCCGGGCCGCCTGCTCCTCGTAGGGCTCGCCCCAGGAGGGCCGGAGGGGGTTCACGAGGTAGGGCCAGTGCTTGGGCTTGAGGAGCTCGCGCGGGGTGACCTTGAGCCCCTCGAAGTGGTTCTCCGCCTCGATGATGCGCGGCTCGGTCCGGACGGTGAGATTGAGCACCTTGGCGCTCGGCTCCGCGGTCTCCTGGGCCCGGGTCAGGGGCGAGGCCGCGAGCAGGACCACCCGAGCGCCGTCGAGCGCACGCTGCGCGAAGTGGGAGGCGACCGTATTGGCCATCTGGCGGCCTCGCTCGGACAGGTGGAAGTCCGGCAGCCGGCCGTAGAGCACGCCAGCGGGGTTGTACACCTCGCCGTGGCGCAGCAGATGGACGGTCGAAGAGGGCATGGCTCCAGTTTCTCAAACGTGGTGGGCGGCCGTGAAATCGCAGGAGACGGCCCTGCCCGAGATTCTACAAAGGGTAGAACTATCACGCCCACCCTAGAGTTCCCTGTGTAACGTGGGCCACAGCCGCTTGCGGTCCATGCATCTGCATGTTTTGATGGAATCAGCGGTTAGTTGACGCTTCAATCAAAAGTGCTCCGGCACACCTACTCAGGAGGAACCACAGTGACTCTGCCCCACGGCCTCACCCCCGGAACCTGGACCCTCGACGGCTCGCACAGCGAGATCGGCTTCACCGTCCGCCACGCCGGCATCTCCAAGGTGCGCGGCCGCTTCAACGAGGCCACCGCCACGGTGTCGGTCGGCTCGACCGCCGCGGACACCACCGCCACCGCCGTCGTCAAGACCGCGTCCTTCGACTCGGGCGACGCCAACCGCGACGGCCACGTCAAGGGCCCCGACTTCTTCGACGTCGAGCAGTTCCCGGAGATGACCTTCGAGGCCACCTCGATCGAGGCGAAGGGTGACGAGTTCGACGTCACCGGCAACCTCACGATCAAGGGCGTCACCCGGCCCGTCACCATCGAGACCGAGTTCAACGGCGTGGCGGTGGACCCCTTCGGCGCCACCCGCGCCGGCCTCTCCGGCGAGACGACGATCTCCCGCAAGGACTTCGGCCTGACCTGGAACGCGGTCCTCGAGGCCGGCGGCGTCCTCGTCTCCGACAAGGTCGTGATCTCCCTGGACCTCGCGTTCATCGCACCCCAGGCCTGATCCTCCGTAGTCCGGAATGACTGCCCGGGCCTGAGGGGATCAGGCCCGCGGCGATCGGGCCTGCGGCCCCCCGTCCACGACGGTGACCGTGAGCGGCATGCGGCTGGCCCTGCGGAGGCGCCCTGTCAGGAGGCTGCGCAATCCGCGGGCCACCAGCGTCGGCCCGCGGAGGTCCCGGAACTCGGGGGCCCCGTGGTGACGAGGTGGAGCAGGGGGCGCGCGGCGTCGTCGGGAGCCTGTCCCCAGAGGCCCACGACGACCTGCAGCGCCCCCAGGCGCTGCTCTAGCCGCGCTGGGCGGTGACGCGGCCCAGCAGGTCCGTCATGACGAGGCCGGGGTTGAACCCGTGGACCCGGACCCCCGTGCCCTTGGCCTCCCGCTGCAGCGTCTCTGTGAACTGCCGCACCCAGCGCTTGGACGAGGCGTAGGCGTTCTGCAGCGCCACCGGCCCGCGGTCGCCCTGACCGTAGAGGTTGACGAGGTCGCCGTGGCCCTGGGCGAGGAACACGGGCAGGGCAGTCCGGGCGCCATGGAAGGTCCCGAGGATGTTCGTGCGGACCACTCTCTCGAAGTCCTCCGGCGGAGTGGAGGCGGTGGGCCCGTAGACGCCCGAGGTGCCGGCGTTGTTCACCCAGATGTCGAGCATGCCGTGGGCGAGGGCCTCATCCCGGAGTGCCTCGACGTCCGCCATGGCGCCCGTGTCGCAGCGGCGCCCGTGCACCGTGAGGCCCTCCGCCCGCAGGAGGTCGACGGCCGCCCGGACGTGGTCGTCCGATCTGGACGCGAGCACCACCGTGGCGCCGTGGCGGCCCAGCAGCCGCGCCATCGCGAGCCCCAGGCCTCGCGTCGATCCAGTGACCACGGCCACCCGTCCGTGCAGCGGGGCCCCTGCGCCCATGCGCCCTCCGTCTCCCCCGGCCCGCTCCGCGGCAGAGCCCGATAGTCCGGTGCGCCTCAGTGGGAGGGCATCGTGCGGTGGTGGGCCTCCACGGCTGGCCGGACGGCCGCGGCCGTCACCCCTGCTGCGACGATCCCCGCGATCCAGGACGTCCAGGCCGCGCCGGTGTGGTCGGAGTAGGCGCCCATCCAGGGCGAGGCGAAGAGCAGCACGCCCAGGGCGCACTGCGCGTACTCGAGCCACGGGGTGCCGGGCATCGACAGGTTCAGCGCCGCCGCGGCAACCAGGAGGATGCCGAAGACCAGCATGAGGGTCCTCGAGCCGGCCGTCTGCGCAGTCCACAGGACCGCCACCGCGGCATAGAGGCCGCAGACGCCCGCGACGTAGTCCTCCCACCGGCTCCATGTCTTCATTGCCCTTCCTTCCCTTTCTTCCTTCCCGGGGCTCACCAGACGGCGTCGCCGCGGATGACGGCGTCGCTTCCGCCGTCGACGTAGACGATCTGGCCGCAGAGGTGGGTGTTCTCCTCGCCTCCGAGCCACGCCAGGGCGCGGGCCACGACGACCGGCTCGGCGATGCCGTTCAGGGGCATCGGGACCCTCTCGAGCAGCGCCTGCCGCTGCTCGTCCGTGGAGATCATCGCGGCGGTCATGGGCGTGGCGATGATTCCGGGGGCGACGGCGTTGAGGGGGATCCCGGCGCCGGCCCACTCCGGCGAGGCCGCCTGCCGGCGGACCCAGCGCGAGAGCGCGAGCTTGGTCGAGGAGTAGATCAGGCCACCGGTTGTCTCGGGGGCCTTGGCGAGGACCTCTGCGCGGGCCAGCGCCGCCGGTTCGTCCTCGGCGGTGAGCAGCGAGACCAGTTCCGCGTCGCTCGGCAGCAGCGCCGCCATCGACGACACCAGCACGGCCCTCGGCGATGGCGATCCGGCCAGGAGCGGGCGGAGTCCCGCGAGCGTGGCGAGGGTCCCGAAGTAGTTGACGGCGACGGTGGCCGGGGCCGGTGCCGCCAGCCCCGCGACGGCGTACACGGAGTCGATCCGGCCGCCGCTGAGCCGGCGCACGCCCTCGGCCAGGGCAGCCCGGCCTTCGGGCCCCGAAAGGTCGGCGACCACGTCGGCGTCGTGGACGTCGACGCCGATGACGGCCTCGCCCCGCTGTGCGAGCAGATCCCGGGTTGCCCTGCCGATGCCCGACGCCGACCCGGTCACCACTGCTGTCCGAGGCATGATCCGCTCCTCCTGGCACCGGGATCCCCGCCTCCCACTCTCCGACGCGCCCCCGGAGCGGGCCAGAGTCGAAGGGCCTGACGGCCCTGTTCCCCAAGCGGTGGCGTCGGTCCGCCGTACGCTCTCGTGCGGTGGCCTAAGGCCCTATCAGGCGGATCGGCACGGTCCTACCCTCGGTGGCATCAGGCCAGCGATCGAGGAGGCAGACGTGAGCGCTGAGGTCACGATCATCGGCAGCGGAAGGATGGCCCGAGGGCTCGCGCAGACGGCCCTGCGGGGCGGGCGTGCCGTCCAGATCCTGGGCCGCGATGGGGGCCAGACCCGCGACCTCGTGGAGTCGCTCGGCGCGGGCGCCAGCGGCGGAGTCATCGGTGCCCCTGTGGAAGGCGGGCTGGTCATCCTGGCCGTCCCCTACCGGGAGGTCGCCAATGTGGTGCGCGAGCTCGGCGACGCGGTCGACGGGCGTGTGGTCGTGGACATCGCGAACCCCGTGGACGTCGCGACCTTCGACGGGCTCCTCACGCCAGCGGGGACGTCGGCGGCGGAAGAGGTCGCCACGATGGTCCGGGGCCGCGCCGAGGTGGTCAAGGCCTTCAACACCGTCTTCGCCGCGACCCTCGAGGCCGGTTCGGCGGGAGGCCAGCATCTGGACGTCTTCATCGCGGGAGACTCGGAGACTGCCAAGGAGAAGGTGAGCGCGCTGGTCGCCAAGGCCGGGATGCGGCCGATCGACGCAGGACCGCTGCGCCGCTCGCGCGAGCTGGAGGCGTTCATGCTCCTGATCTTCGGCCTCCAGGTCAGCCCGGCCCACGAGACCTTCAACTGGGACACCTCGCTGCGGATCTTCCCCTAGGCCATCGCGCGTCATCCCGCCGGCCCCGCTCGGCCCTTCGCCGGCAGAACGATTGAGACTCCGGCCCGCGGGTACGTCAGGTGGTATCCCCGGGCGCGGAGCCCGGGGGGTTCGCCGACGCGGATGAAGGGAACCCGACCATGGCACATGAGCCGCTCGAATTGGCCTTTGCCTTCTTCGAAGCGTCCCAGAAGGAGGGCACCAGCTCCGCCGAGATCGCGGGATGCCTCGAGCAGGCGCGCACCACGGCGCTGCTGAGCATCGCCGAAAGCCTTGCCGTCATCGCGGCGGCAACGGTGGAGGAACCGACCAGCTGACCGCGGCCCTGCGCGGGCTGACCGTGCAGCAGGGCCGCCGCGCGCGGCACGCCCTCACTGACATCAGGGAGGGGTGCCGGGCCGGTGCCCTCTGGCGCTACAGTGGGGTCAACGCGGCGGGGGCGCGTAGCCGTTCCCCCGTCGGGCCACCTTCAACGATTGGACCCGCATGAGCACGCCCCCTGTCCCGCCGAACGGCGCCGAGCAGCACCACGGGGATCAGCAGCCCGGGCCCGAGCAGGCTGGCCAGGGACAGGCAGGGCAGCGACCGGGGCAGGGCCAGCCGGGACGGCCCGCGCCGAAGTACGGACAGTACGCTCCCGGATACGGGGAGGCGCAGCAGCAGGCGCCAGCGTACGGCCAGCAGCAGCCCCCAACGTACGGCCAGCAGCAGCCGCCGGCCTACGGACAACAGCAACCGCCGGCCTACGGCCAGGCGTGGCAGCAGCCGGGTGCCCCGGGCTACGGAGCCCCGGGCTACGGGCCTCAGGGGTACGGCGCCCCTGGCTACGGCCCCCAGGGCTATGGCACCCCCGCCCCCGGCCCGGACGCCCAGCGCACGGCGGTGCGCCGGGCCTCCCTGCTGATCTTCATCACGGCGGCCGCCGAGGTCGTCATCGGCCTCTTCGCCACGCTTGTCACCCTCAACACGCCGACGTCCGCCCTACGGACCCTCTTCAACGACGCCGGCGGCGCCTCGTCCGGCATCACCTTCGAGCAGTTCCGCCAGATCATCAGCACGTTCGTGTGGCTCGCCCTGGCAGGAGTCGTGGTCAACGCCGTCGTGCTCGTGCTGTGCGGGGTCTTCCTGATGCGCGGGCGGAAGTGGGCCCGGACCCTCGGCACCGTCTTCCTCTGCCTCACCCTCGGCGCCTTCCTCGCGGGCGGGGTGTTCTCCCTCATCACGATCGGCCTCGCAGTCGCATCGATCGTGCTCCTGTTCAGGCCCGCGGTGACGGCCTTCCTCACCGCCCAGAACCAGTTCGCCAATCCCTACACGCCCCCGAAGGGACCGACCTTCGGCAATCCCTACGGACAGTGACGCCATGAGCCAGCAGCCCACGCCGCCCCCGTACCAGCCCGGTCCGCCGGCATACCAGCCGGGCCCCCCGGCCTACCAGGGCGCGCCGCAGCCCGGCGGAGCGCCCGCCTACGGTCCTCCCCCACCCCAGGGCTCATACCAGGGGCCGTGGCCGAGCCAGCTGCCCAGCGGCTCCTTCCCTGGAATGCCGGCCGTCGGGATCGCGCGGCCGCTCACCATCACCCTCGCCGCCTGGTTCCTCGTCGCGAGCTCCATCGCGCCGCTGGCCGGCATCCCGGCGATCCTCGACTGGATGGGCACCTACATGCACACCAGCCTGATGCAGGCCACCACCCGGGCCAACAGGGCCAACGCGGCCGCCTTCGCCAGCCAGTTCACGGCCATCATGACCCCCGCCCTGTGGGTCTCCGCCCTCGTCGGGGTGGCCGTCACCGTGCTGATCGCGCTCGGGATCCGGGCCGGGATGAACTGGGTGCGGATCCTGCTCACGGTGTTCGCGGGCCTCTCGGTCCTCGGCTATGTCAGCAACCTTGCGCTCTCCGCGGTTCTGCCCACCGCGGGCGCCTTCCCGATGCCGGCCTTCGTCTACGTCCTCTCGTTCCTCTCGGGGGCGCTGTACATCGCCGCAGCGGTGCTCACGTGGCTGCGGCCCTCGAGCCAGTACATCGCCGCCCGCCGGGCAGCGAAGCTCGGCGGCGGCTACCTCCGCTGACCCTCCGGGCCCAGCGGGCGCTGGCGCACGACGGCGGCCCCCGCCTCAGGCGGGCTGCCCGCCCGGGTGCGGAACGTCGTCGTACGACGGATCGGGGTCCGAAGGCGTGCCCGTCTCCCCGCCTGCCTCTCCGCGCTGGGCGTGGTAGGCGAGGATCTGGAGCTCGGTGGCCATGTCCACCTTCCGCAGCGTCACCCCGGGCGGGACCTGCAGGATGGTGGGCGCAAAGCTGAGGATGCTGCGGACGCCCACGGCGACCACGCGGTCGCACACCTCCTGGGCCACGGACGCCGGGAGGGCGAGGACGGCCATGTTCGCGCGGGTGCGCTGGAAGACAGCCTCCAGGTTGGCGGCGTCGGAGATGCGGAGCCAACCGATCTCGTTGCCGATGATCTGCGGGTCGGTGTCGAGCAGCGCGACGACGTCGAAGCCGCGTGTACCGAAGCCGCCGTACCTGGCCAGGGCGCGGCCGAGGTTGCCGGCGCCCACGATCGCGACGCGCCAGTCGCGCGTCAGGCCGAGGGCCACGGAGAGGTGCTGGCGGAGGTTCTCGACCTCGTACCCCACGCCGCGGGTGCCATAGGAGCCGAGCTGCGAGAGGTCCTTGCGCAGGGTCGCGGAGCTGACCCCGGACGCCTCGGCGAGCGCATCCGAGGAGACCCGGTCCACCCCGTCCGCGAGGAACGAGTTGAGGGCACGCAGGTAGACGGTCAGGCGGGAGACGACCGCGGGCGGCAGCTGCTTCCCGTCGGTCGCGGGCGCGGCGCCTCGGCTTCCCGACTGGGACCGTCCTGCCACTGCCACCTCATTCCCTCGCGGGCCACGCGCGTGCGCGCTCTACGCTCGGACGCCGCCGTCGCGGCGGCCCCATTCACTCTAGGACCGGGGCGCCCCGGGCACCAAAAGGGCCGCCGCCCTCCGCCGCCGGGCCGTCCGCCGCGCGCCGGCGGTCAGCCCTGACGGGACGCATCGACGGTGCGCCGCAGCCGGGCCTCGTTGATCCGCCAGAAATCCCGCTGGACGCCGTCCACGAGCACCACCGGCACCTCCTCGGCGAACCGGTCGCGCAGGACGGGGTCGTCGTCGATGCTGCGCTCCTCCCAGCCGAGGCCGGCGTCCGACGCCACCCGTCCGACCACGTCCCTGGCCTCTTCGCACAGGTGGCACTGGCTCTTCGTCACGAGAACGATCTCGGGGATGCGCATGCCTCCACGGTAGCGCGCGGCTGTGGCCGAGCTGTGAATCGCTAGACTCGGACCATGCCCGCAGAGAAGAAGGCGCTGGATCCAGCGCGCCCGGCGCCCGTGGGGCGCCAGGTCGAGGCGGCCTTCTTCGACGTGGACAACACCCTCATGAAGGGCGCCAGCCTCTTCCACGTGGCCCGCAAGATGTACGAGCGCGGCGCCTTCACCCTGCGCGACGCGGCCGGGTTCGCCTGGAAGCACCTCGCGTTCCTGTTCCGCGGCGAGAGCCTCGAGGATGTCCGCTCCATCGAGGCCTCCGCGCTGGCGCTCGGCGCCGGGATCCTCGCGGTCGACGTCGAGACGATCGGCCACGAGGTCTACGACGAGTTCATCGAGTCGCGCATCTGGCCGGGCACCAAGGCCCTCGCCGAGCAGCACCTGCGCGTGGGCCGGCGGGTGTGGCTTGTGACGGCGACGCCCATCGAGGTTGCCACCGTGATCGCCGACAGGCTGGGGCTCACCGGGGCGCTGGGAACCGTGGGCGAGATCGAGGACGGCGCCTACACCGGCCGCCTGGTGGGCGAGATCCTGCATGGGAAGGCCAAGGCCGCGGCGGCCTCAGAGCTCGCCGAGCGGGAGGGCCTCGACCTCGAGCGCTGCTGGGCCTACTCGGACTCGCACAACGACATCCCGCTGCTGACGCTCGTGGGGCACCCCGTGGCCATCAACCCCGACGCGCGGCTGCGTTCGCACGCGAACGCGCACAACTGGCCCATCTACGACTTCCGCGCCGGGCGCCGGGCCGCCACGCTCGGGCTCAAGGCCGCCACCGTCGGCGGCGCGCTGTACGGGCTCTGGCGCGGCTACGCCCGCTTCCGCCGCTAGCCCGAACTCACCCCGTGCGCGCGAGGTCACCCGCGGGAAGAACGTGGCCCGGACGCACGTGAGGCCCGCTCCCACGGAGGGAACGGGCCTCACCCACCATCGCCCCTCAAGGGGGCGGCGCGCCTACTTCTTGTTGCGGCGCTGGTGACGAGTCTTGCGAAGCAGCTTGCGGTGCTTCTTCTTGGCCATGCGCTTGCGGCGCTTCTTGATAACCGAACCCATGAAAAGTTCCTTACCGTAGTTGGTGCCCCGGGCTGCTGGCCGGGTCGCGCGCAAGGGCGCCGTTCAACCAACTGCTGGTGACGTGACGTGAAACGTTCCTGAACAGGATACCGTACGCGTCAGGCCGACTCGGTCCTGCCGTCCACGACCGAGTTCTTCAGGTACTGCTCGACCGCCGCCTCGGGAACCCGGTAGGAGCGGCCGAAGCGCACGGCAGGCATCTCCCCCGAGTGCACCAGACGGTAGACCGTCATCTTCGACACCCGCATCATCTCCGCGACCTCAGCGACTGTGAGGAACCGCGACGAGGAGAAATCAGACATACAAACAACTCTAGTTGCTGGAGTGGCCCTTGGGAACGCGCCGGGTGCGAACCGCTCCCGCGAGGTGGTCGAGGATCTGCTCGGTGACCTCCCACTCCATGCACTTGTCCGTGACGCTCTGCCCGTAGGCGAGCTGCGCACGGCCGGCAGCGAACTCGGCGACGTCGAGCGGCTGGGCCCCGCCCACGAGGAAGCTCTCGAGCATGACGCCGGCCACGGCCCCCGCCGTGTCCCCGCCCGCGGCGAGCTCCGCGCCGATCTCGAGGGCCACCTCGGCCTGGCGGTGGTGGTCCTTGCCGCTGTTTGCGTGGCTCGCGTCCACGATGAGACGCGGGTTGAGGCCCTTGCCGGCCATCCGCGCCGAGGCCGCGGCGACGTGCTCGGCGCCGTAGTTCGGTCCAGCAGATCCCCCACGGAGGATGAGGTGGGTGTCCGGGTTGCCGGCGGTCTCCACGAGGGCGGCGCGGCCGCCGTCGTCGATCCCGAGGAAGGCCTGCGCGGCCGCCGCGGCCCCGCAGGCGTCGACGGCGACCCCGAGCCCGCCGTCCGTGCCGTTCTTGAAGCCGACCGGCATCGAGAGGCCGGAGACGAGCTGGCGGTGGATCTGGCTCTCCGTGGTGCGCGCCCCGATCGCGCCCCAGACGATCGCGTCGGCGGTGTACTGCGGGCTGATGGGCTCGAGGAACTCGGTGGCCGTGGGCAGGCCGAGCGCGAGGACGTCGAGGAGGAAGCGCCGCGCGGTCCGGAGCCCGGCGGGGATGTCGTGGCTGCCGTCCAGATGCGGGTCGTTGATCAGGCCCTTCCAGCCCACCGTGGTGCGGGGCTTCTCGAAGTACGTGCGCATCACCACGAGCAGGTCCTCGCGGTGCTCGCGGGCGACGTCGGCCAGTCGCCGCGCGTAGTCGAGGCCGGCCTCGGGATCGTGGATGGAGCAGGGGCCCACGATCACGAGGAGGCGGTCGTCGAGCCCGTCCATGATGGCGCGCACCTCGTCGCGGGCGCGGGCCACGGTCCGGGCGGCACCGTCGGAGAGGGGCAGCTCGTCCAGGACCTCGCCGGGGGACGGGAGCGCGGTGAACTCGGCGACGCGGAGGTTGCCGGTGGCCGAGCTGGCCGGGACGGAGCTGGCGGTCGGGGCGGCGGGCTGGGGATTCATGGGGTCCTGTCCTTCATCTGCAGGCCCCGCGGGGTCCAGAGCCTGCCGTTGGTATGGCAAAGGGCAAGGACCGTGAGGTCCCTGCCCTGTTGGCTCTGGAAGTCGGTACGCGAAACTCTACGCTTGGCCCTCCAGAGCCAACGCAAAATACGCATACCAACGCTTGAACATGCGCTCAGGCTAGCCCGTACGGTCCGCCGTCGCCAAACGCCGCATCAGGACATGCCGTAATACTCCGAAGTTTCCGGCGCGTCCTGATGCGGCGTTGAGGGGACGGGAGATCAGACGAGGCCCTGGGCGAGCATGGCCTCGGCGACCTTGACGAACCCGGCGATGTTCGCACCGAGCACGTAGTTGCCCGGCTCGCCGTACTCCTCGGCGGTCTCGGCGCAGCGGTCGTGGATGCCCACCATGATCTCGGCGAGGCGCTGCTCCGTGTACTCGAAGGACCACGAGTCACGGCTCGCGTTCTGCTGCATCTCGAGCGCGGAGGTGGCCACGCCGCCGGCGTTCGCCGCCTTGCCGGGGGCGAAGAGCACACCGGCCTTCTGGAACACCGCGACGGCCTCCGGGGTGCACGGCATGTTGGCGCCCTCGGCGACGACCTTCACGTCGGCCCGGACGAGGCGCACGGCGGCGGCCTCATCCAGCTCGTTCTGGGTGGCGCACGGCAGGGCGATCTCCGCGTCGACGTCCCACACGCTCCCTCCGTCGACATAGTGGACGCCCGGCCCGCGCCGCTCGGCGTACTCCTTGAGCCGGCCGCGCTCGACCTCCTTGATCTGCCGGACGAGCCCGACGTCGATCCCTGCCTCGTCCACGACGTAGCCGTTCGAGTCCGAACAGGCCGCCACCTTGCCGCCGAGCTGCTGCGCCTTGGCCATGGCGTAGATCGCCACGTTGCCGGAGCCGGAGACCACCACGCGACGGCCCTCGAAGCCGCCGCCGCGCGAGGCGGCCATCTCGTGGGCGAACAGGACGGTGCCGAAGCCGGTGGCCTCGGGGCGCACGAGGGAGCCGCCCCAGCCGAGGCCCTTGCCGGTGAGGACCCCGGACTCGTAGCGGTTGGTGATGCGTTTGTACTGGCCGAAGAGGTAGCCGATCTCGCGGCCCCCTACGCCGATGTCCCCCGCGGGCACGTCGGTGTACTCCCCGATGTGGCGGTAGAGCTCCGTCATGAAGGACTGGCAGAAGCGCATGACCTCGGCGTCGGAGCGGCCGCGCGGGTCGAAGTCGGAGCCTCCTTTGCCGCCGCCGATCGGCATGCCCGTCAGGGCGTTCTTGAAGATCTGCTCGAAGCCGAGGAACTTCACGATGCCCAGGTAGACCGAGGGGTGGAACCGCAGGCCGCCCTTGTAGGGGCCGAGGGCGGAGTTGTACTCCACCCGGAAGCCACGGTTGATCTGGACGCGGCCGGCGTCGTCCGTCCACGGCACGCGGAAGATGATCTGCCGTTCCGGCTCGCAGAGCCGCTCGAGGACCGCCGCCTCGAGATATTCGGGGTGGCGTTCCATCACGGGCCCGAGGCTCTCGAAGACCTCGTTGACGGCCTGGTGGAACTCGACCTCGCCGGGATTGCGGGCATGGACCTGGTCGCGGACGGCGAGCAGCTTTGAATGCATCAGGGCATTTCCTCACAGGGGTTGGGGCTCGCGGCCGGCCTTTCCCCACCGACCGCGCTGCCATTCTCGCACCGGCCTGGGACGTCCCGAGATTTGACCGTTTCGCGGGCGTTCGTCAAGATGATCGACAGGGCAGCGCCGAGCGCCGCCCTGTGCTCAGGAAAAGGGCCGACTTCAGTCCACGCGGCCGACGCTCCTGCGACGGCCGTGCCCCCGAAGGAGCACACCGATGGCCGCCCGGCCCGAGCCACGTCCCGCCACGCACGACCTTCTCCACCTGCTGCTGGCGTACTCCGGGCTCGATGCCTTCCTCTCCGCTCTCGCAGAGCGCACGGGCCGCCGGCTCGCCCCGCTGGGCCGCCCCGACGCCGCGCTGGCCCTCTACCGCCGCAACCGTCCCGTCCTCACGGCCGGGGGCGCCTCCTCGCTCGTCCGGCTCACCCGGGAGCGCCTGGCGGACGACGACGCGTACCTCGCCTCCGCGCTCGAGCACTCCCGGTCTGCGTCCGAGGAGCGGCTGCCCGAGGCCTGGGCGTCGGGAATCGCGTGGGGCGTCGACGCTGGGCTGTTCGTGGCGCCCGTCGCCGCCGGGCCCACGGCCACGGCGGCGCTCGTCCTCGTGGGCACGCCGCCGGCGGGCGCGGCCGCCCGGCGTGCCGCGCTCGCCCTGCTCGGCCGGGCCCGCAATGAGGCCTCGTGGGCACTGCGGATGGCCGTGCGGCTCGCGGACGAGGCAGACCTCGCGGAGCACCGGGCGCACGCGATGCAGAACCGGACCGTCATCGACGTCGCCATCGGAGCGATCATGGCCCAGAGCCGCTGCTCCGCGGACGAGGCCTTCGACGTGCTGCGGCGGGCGTCGAACAACCGCAACGTCAAGCTGCACACCGTCGCGGCCGAGCTCGTCCAGCGCATCCATCCGGTGCTGCCGCAGACGGCCTTCGCCGACTGAGCTGGCCCGGGCCGGCCCAGCCCGTCCCCCGGCCGGCCTCAGCCCGCCCTGCGCATCCCGGAGGCAAGCAGGGCATCGAGCGAGCTGAACGCCTCGTAGGCAACACGGGCTCCCGGAGCATGCGGGAGCGAGCCGAGCCCGGCGTCCTGCTCGAAGCGGCGCTGCGCGGCACGCACCGTGGAACGGGCCGCGTCCGTGTCCCCCGGGTGGCGCAGGAGGCTGACCACCACGCTCTGCAGCGGCCGCAGCGCCGCCTCGAGCGCCTTGGCCTCGCGCCCGTTGCCGCGGTCCCGTTCGTGCCGGCGCCGCAGGTTGATCAGGTCCCAGGCCTCGAGCGCGCCGAGGCACGCGGCCTCGGTGCGCGCGCGGCCGTCCGGGGCGCCCTCCAGGACGAGCAGGGTGCGGACGCTCTCCCAGCGGGCCAGGAGGCCGCGGCGGCGGGGAGTCATGGGCGAGACGCTCATGAGAGCTGCCCTTCCCCGGCTCCCGGGAGGGCCTGTCCACCGGCTTCCGCCTCCCAGACGCCGTCCCTCCACCGGAGCGATTCGGGTGGCGCGGTTCCCGCCGTCGAGAGCACAGCTTCTGCGACGCCGCCTCCGCGGAGCTGGTTGTCGATCAGCTGCGAGGCGAGGATGCGGGCGGATTCGGGCGACGCTGCCCGGAACTGGACGGGGTGCGACCAGCGGGACGCAGGATTGATGAACGTGAGCTCGTAGTGCGGCATCGTCGGGTCTCCTCTGCACGTGCGGGCTTTTAGCCAGCATCTCTGCCCCGTGCGGAGGGTCCACAGGGGAAAAGGTCCCTGCCCGGCTCAGCGCCTGCGAGGGGCGCGCCCGGCCTGGCCGTCCCCGTTCCTGGCGGCCACGTGGAGCGCAGCCTGGGTCCGGTGCTTGAGTCCGAGCTTGGTCAGGACCGAGGAGACGTAGTTCTTCGCGGTCTTCTCCGCGAGGTCGAGCTCCCGGGCGATCTGCCGGTTGGTCAGGCCCTCGGCGATGAGGTCCAGCACCCGGTGCTCCTGCGGGGTCAGCGAGTCGACGAGGGGGTCCCTGGGCTCGGCCGACGAGAGCCGGGCCTTCGCGCGCGCCTCGGCGCCGGGTTCGAAGAGCGGCTCCCCGGCAGCGGCGCGGCCGATGGCCTCCACGAGGGCAGCTGCCGGGGTGTCCTTCGGGAAGTACCCGGCCGCACCTGCGAGCACCGCCTCGAGGACGGCCTGGTCATCGTGGGCGTCATTGAGGATGATGCACTGCACGCTCGGCGCCGCGGACCTGAGCCTGCGGCACACTTCGATCCCGATCCCGTCCGTCAGCAGCGTCCCGAGGACCGCCACATGGGGCTCGAGCCGCGGGACCTGGGCGAGGCCGTCGCGTACTGAACCGGATTCCCCGACGACCGTCATCCCTGCGCTCTCGAGGAGTCCCCGCAGGCCGAGGCGGACCACCTCGTGGCGGTCGAGGATGAACACGCGGACGGACGCACCTGCTGGACTTCCGCTCCCGGTGCCGGAATCACGGCGCTCCATGCCGACCCCCATCTCGCCGCGGCGGCAGCCCCTTCGCTGCAGCCCACGTCATCGTAGGTCCGGGCGCTCGCAGGGGGTCAGGGCACAAGGTCACTGGCGCCGGAGAGCGGCCGCGCGGCAGAGGCCCGCGCGGCGCGGTGGGAGGCCAGGACCTTTTGTCAAAACGGAGGACTTTTAGCAGGACCCGGGACTTTTGGCCCTCCAAGGACGGGGCGACGGTCGGAGACTCTGGAAGGGAGCCGCAGCGATCCGGGTCCCCACGGCATCGGGGCCGACGAGCCGCGGCCGCTGCACCACGTCCTGATCCAGCCCCTGCCCCAGCGCTGCTGGCGCGGGCTGGCGAATTGAGCGGAAACCCATGAAGAGAGCCCCAGCACTCGCACACTACCGCACCCGCACCGCAGAAGCGGCGCTGCACGCCCACCCCTCGAGCCACGTTCCCCCGGTTCCGCCGCGCCCGGCCACCGAGGAGGAACTGGCCGGCCGGTGGAACCGCCTGCACGCCACCTTGGTCCGCGCCGGGCTCGATGAGGAGCAGGCCTGGACCGAGGTGGCGCGCATCGCGGCAGGAGAGCTGTGGTCCGAGGCCGCGGACCAGCTGCGCGGGCACCGCGCCGCGGCCCAGCGGGAGGACGCCCGGGCGTTCGCGCTCGCCCTGCAGTCCGTCCGCGGCGTCCTGCAGCCGCTGACCCTGCGGCCGGGCGACCTGCCCGCCGCCCGCACGGCCGTGACGAAGGCGCGCCTCCGGCTCCAGCACAACGGCGAGCTCCTGCAGCGGCTGCAGCGGCCCCACCCCGCCTTCGAGCGGACCGGGCAGGCCTTCGCGGCCCTCGAGGCCTTCCTCGCCCCCGGGGCGAGGCCCTCGGTCGCCGGGGCCGGCTCCCCCGACGCTGATCTCCGCCCGCGGCCGCGGCGCGGGCACGTCTCCAGGTCGGGGTCGCGCGGCTGAAGCGGCGCGGGGTCCCCAGAGGCTCGGCTGCCCAACCGGAACGGAACCCGGCTCGTATGTCCGCCTGACTCGGATGTCGGAGGCGGCAGGGATGATCCAGCCATGAGTGAGCTGAACAAGATCGGCGAGCCCGAGCCGGACCCGATCGTGGCGCCGGTCGGGGAGGCCGGCCGGAAGGGGGCCGTCCGCGCGCACCGTCCCCTTCCGGTGTGGGTGCGGCTGACGTTCGACGACGGCCGCCCGGACCGCACCGAGAAGGGCTTCGCGCTGGGCTGGAGCGGGCAGCACGTGCTCGTGCAGGTGCTCTGGGGCATGTCCTACTACCGCGGGGCGCGCGAGTTCTGGGTCGAGGCCGACCAGGTGCGGCGACGGCACCTCGAACCCCAGTGGCTCGGACGCTCCGCCTGAGCGCCAGGGGCCCTTGGCCCGTACCGCGGTCCGGGCACCACCGCTAGCGTCGAAGCCGTGGGGGCTCCCTGCCCTCTGTGCGGACACCCGCTGCACCATCCCCTGAGGAGGTTCCACCATGAAGGCGCTCGTCTACCACGGCCCGGGCCAGAAGGCCTGGGAAGAGGTGCCCGACCCGGTCATCAAGGATCCGACGGACGCGATCGTGAAGGTGGAGACCACCACGATCTGCGGTACGGACCTGCACATCCTCAAGGGGGACGTCCCGGCGGTCACGGACGGTCGGATCCTCGGCCACGAGGGGGTCGGCGTCGTGACCGAGACGGGCCCCGACTGCACCCGCGTCAAGGTCGGCGACCGGGTGATCATCTCCTGCATCAGCAAGTGCATGGAATGCGACTTCTGCACCGCCGGCCTCACCTCCCACTGCCGCACCCTGGGCGGCATCGGCTGGATCTTCGGCCACCTCATCGACGGCACCCAGGCCGAGTACGTGCGGGTCCCCTTCGCCGACAACGGGCTCATCCCGCTGCCCGACGGCGTCACTGCGGAACAGGGCGCGATGCTCAGCGACATCCTGCCCACCGGCTACGAGATCGGCGTCCTCTACGGCAAGGTCGGCCCCGGTGACGAGGTCGCGGTCATCGGCTCCGGTCCGGTGGGCCTCGCGTCGATCATGACGGCGGGCCCGGCCGGCGCCGCGAAGGTCATCGCCGTGGACGGCAACGAGTACCGGCTCGAGCAGGCCAGGGCGTTCGGCGCGACCGACACGCTCCGGGCCGGAGAGGGCGTGGACGTCGCGGCCGAGATCAAACGGCTCAGCCGCGACGGGCTGGGCGTGGACGTCGCGATCGAGGCCGTGGGGATCCCCGCGACCTTCGGCGCGGCGCTCGGCGCGATCCGCCCGGGCGGCCGTGTCGCCAACGTCGGCGTGCACGGCAAGCCGGTCGACTTCCCGCTCGACCGCGACTGGATCAACAACATCACCGTCACCACGGGCCTCGTGAACGCGACGACCGCCCCGGAGCTGCTCGCCAAGATCACCGCGGGCGAGATCGACCCCGGCAAGTTCGTCACCCACAGGTTCGCGTTCGGCGAGATCATGGCGGCCTACGACACCTTCGCCAACGCCGCCTCCGAGCACGCGCTCAAGGTGGTCATCAACGCCGCGTGAGCGGTGGCCGAGCGGGGCTCCGGCCCCGCTCGGCCCCCTGGGCCCCCTCAGACGGCCTCGAGCACGCTGACGTAGTTGGCGATCGCCAGGCCGCCCATGTTGTGCACCGCGGCCCGCCGGGCGCCGGGCAGCTGCATCTCCCCCGCAGTCCCCGCCAACTGCATGGCCGTGATGACGTGCTGGGAGACGCCGGTCGCGCCGACGGGGTGGCCCTTGGCCTTCAGGCCGCCGGAGAGGTTCACCGGCAGCCGGCCGCCGCGGAAGACCGAGCCGTCCTCGATGGCCACGCTGCCCTTGCCGCGCTCGGCCAGGCCCATGGCCTCGTACATGACCAGCTCGGCGATCGTGAAGCAGTCGTGCACCTCGGCGAGGTCGAGGTCCGCGAGCCCCACGCCGGCCATCCCGAGTGCCCGGGACCAGGCCGCGCGGCTGCCGGCGAACTCGAGCGGGTCCCGCTTGGCGGCCGGCAGGAAGTCGTTGGCGTGGCCGAAGCCGGCCAGGCGCACCGGAGCGGCGGCGGCGCCCGACGGCGCGTGGTCGGCCGAGAGTACGACTGCTGCGGCGCCGTCGGACACCGGGGAGCAGTCCGTGCGGCGCAGGGGCGCGTCGATGAGGGGGTTCTTCTCGGAGACGGTGCGGCAGAACTCGACGCCGAAGTCGCGGTGCATCTGGGCGTACGGGTTGGCCATGCCGTTGTGGTGGTTCTTGGCCGCGATCGAGCCGAGCACGTCCGATACGGCGCCGTAGCGCTCCTCGTAGGCGCGGGCGACCTCGGCGAACAGGCCAGTGAAGCCGGTGCGCGAGGGGTGGCCCGCGGACTCGTAGCCCGCGGCGAGGAGCGCGGCGCCGACCGTGTCCGCCCCGGCGGAGGTCATCTTCTCCGCCCCGATGACGAGGACGTTCCGGGCGGTCCCGGCGAGCAGTGCCTTCACGCCCTGCTGGAACGCGCCGGAGCCGGAGGCGCAGGCGTTCTCGACCCGCGTTGCGGGGACGTTCGCGAGCTCGTCGGAGACCTGGAGGGCGAGCGAGGAGGTGAACGCGAGCGGCACCATGCCGGCGTTGTAGTTGCCCACGTAGATCTCGTCGATCTGGCCCGGCTCGAGGCCGGAGTTGGCGATGGCCTCGGCGGCCGCGGCGACGATGAGCGACTCGAGCGTCTGGTCCTCGAGCTTGCCGAAGCGCGTGTGGCCCCAGCCGGTGAGCAGGACGTCGGTGCCGAACTGGTCCTTGAGCGCCATCAGAGCGCCACCTCCACGCGCGCCTCGTCCGCCGAGGCCGCATCGTCCGCCTCGGGCGCGACGTCGAACTCCGCGCCCGTCTTCTCCCGCAGCTCCTCGAGCCCGACACCGGGGGCGCGGCGCACGAGCGTGAGCCGCCGTGCGCCGTCGGCCGCCGCTGCCACGTCGAAGACGGCGAGGTCCGTGACAATCCGGTCCACGACGCCGACCCCGGTGAGCGGCAGGCTGCACTCGGCGACGATCTTGGGCGTGCCGTCCTTGGCGACGTGCTCGGTGAGGACGACGACGCGCGGGGTCCCCGCGACGAGGTCCATCGCCCCGCCCATGCCCTTGACCATCTTCCCGGGGATCTGCCAGTTCGCGAGGTCGCCGTTGCCCGCGACCTGCATCGCGCCGAGGATCGCAACCTTGACGTGGCCGCCGCGGATCATGCCGAAGCTCGTCGCCGAGTCGAAGATCGAGCCTCCCGGCAGGACGGTGACGGTCTGCTTGCCGGCATTGATGAGGTCGGCGTCCTCGTCGCCCTCATACGGGAACGGGCCCATGCCGAGCAGGCCGTTCTCGCTCTGCAGGTGCACAGTCACGCCGTCGGGGAGGTGGTTGGCCACGAGGGTCGGGATGCCGATCCCGAGGTTCACGTAGTCGCCGTCGGAAAGCTCGGTGGCGGCGATGGCCGCCATCTCGTCGCGGGTCCAGGCCATGGGATGGCCCTCCTTCTGGGAGTCAGGTTCTGGGGGTCAGGTTCTGGGAGTCAGGTTCTGGGAGTCAGGTTCTGGGAGTCACCTTCTGGAGGTCACGCGAGGTGACTCCCAGAAGCTGACCTTCAGATGGACGCGGGTCAGCCGGCGACGGCCGCGGCCGCCTTCTCGGGCTCGGGCCGCGGGCGCGTGGTGACCTGCTCGATGTGCTTCGCCCGGTCGCTCGCCTGGAGGAGCCGCTGGACGTACACGCCCGGGGTCACGATGTGGTTGGGGTCGAGCGCTCCGGCGGGGACGATGTGCTCGGCCTCCGCGACCGTGAGCCGGCCGGCCGTCGCGACGACCGGGTTGAAGTTCCGCGCCGTGTACCGGTACACGAGGTTGCCGGCGGTGTCCGCTGTGTGGGCGTGCACGAGCGCGACGTCGGCCACGATCCCGCGCTCCTGGACGTACAGCTCGCCGTCGAACGTCTCGTGCGGCTTGCCCTCGGCGACGAGGGTCCCCACGCCGGTCTTCGTGTAGAAGGCCGGGATGCCGGCCCCGCCGGCGCGCAGGCGCTCGGCGAGCGTGCCCTGCGGGGTGAACTCGACCTCGAGCCGGCCGGCGAGGTACTGCTCGGCGAACAGCCGGTTCTCGCCGACGTAGCTCGCGATGACCTTGGCGACCTGCCCGGCCTCGATGAGCACGCCGAGGCCCTTGCCGTCCACGCCCATGTTGTTCGAGACGACCGTCAGGCCCGTCACGCCGGAGTCCCGCACGGCGTCGATGAGGTCGGCGGGGATGCCGCTCAGGCCGAAGCCTCCCACGGCCAGGGTCATACCGTCGGCGAGCGCCCCGGCGAGGGACTCGGCGGCGTCGGTGTACAGGGTGGGCATGGGCTCCTCCTCGAGCTGACGGTGTCCTGCGGCCCGCACCGGCCACGTTGTGGACTGTTCTGGTCAGCGAGCCTAGGCACGTGTTGCGCGCGTCACAAGGGATGTGCGGCGCTGACGTTCACGTCGTGGCAGCGGCGCCGTAGAATGTCCACATTGTGGCGGATTTCTGCTGAGGGAGGCCATGTCCGGGATCCAGGGCACCCAGGTGGTGGGGCGGGTGGCCCTCGTCCTGCGGGTCATCGCGCGCACCGGCGGCGCGGGCCTGTCGCTCGCTGGGATCGTGCGCGCCTCCGGCCTCACGCGTCCGACCGTCCATCGGCTGCTCAAGGCCCTCGCCGCGGACGGGCTGCTGGACTTCGACGAGGCCTCCGGGCGCTGGCACCTTGGCCCTGAGCTGTACGTCATGGGCACGGTCGCCGCGGGCAGGTTCGCCGTCGAGCACCTCGCCCGCCCCGCCCTCCGCCGGCTCGCCGAGGCCACCGGCGAGTCCGCGTTCCTCTCGATCCGCCGGGGCGAGGAGACCGTGTGCCTCGCGCGCGAGGAGGGCAGCTTCCCGGTGCGCTCGTTCGTGCTGTACGAGGGCAAGCGCTTCCCGCTCGGCGTCGCCTCGGCCGGGATCGCGATCCTCGCCTTCCTCCCCGCCGGAGAGGCCGAGCCGATCATCGAGGACGACCGCGAGCGCATCGCGGAGTACGGCCCCACCCATGCCGCGGCCCCCCTGCGGGAGCGGCTGGCGGAGACCCGCGAACTCGGCTACTCGGTGAACCCGGGGCTCGTGGTCGAGGGGTCCTACGGGCTGGGGGCCGCGGTGTTCGACCCTTCCGGGCGGCCGGCGTGGGCCCTCTCGCTCACGGGCATCGAGCCGCGCTTCCGGCCGGGCCGGCGCGAGGAGCTCGGCCAGGAGCTCCTCGCCGAGGCCCACCGGCTCTCGACGGCGATCGCCTCGCCGCGGCCCTGACGGCTGCCCGCCCCGGCCGAGCAGCCCGCACGATGACGGTGCTCCCCGGTCGGCTCAGGCCGCCGCGCCGCCGAGGTGCCGGGCGAAGAACGCGAGCGAGCTCGCGTCCTCGTGGTCCGGGACGTCGCCGTGGACCCCGGGATTGGCGTGCAGCGTCTTGTCCTTCGAGCCGACCAGGTCGAACAGGCGCAGTGCGCTGACGCGGGAGACGAGCGGATCGTCCCACTGCATGACGAACTGGAGCGGCACCCGGATCGCCCGGGCGCTCTCCGCCACGGTCTCGCCGATCAGGCCCAGAACGGCGGCCTGGATGCGTCCTTCCGCCGCGACGAGCGGGAAGCCGATGGCGGCGCCGAGGGAGTAGCCCCAGTACCCGGCGTGGGCAGCGCCGGCCACGCCTTCCGCCTCGAGGGCGTCGAGCAGCAGGCCCCACTCGGGGACCGCGTCGTGGGCCACGGCCGCGTTGAGGTCGGCGACGGCGACGCCGAAGTCCGGGCTGCCCTGCGCGTCCCGCATGCGCTCGATCCGCTGCTCGAGGTCCGCCGTCCTGGGCCGGCCGCCGTGGCCGGGGGCGTCCAGCGCGGCCACCGCGTAGCCGCTGTCCACGAGGGCCTCGGCGCGGGCACGCATCCCCGGCGCCTGGGTGCTCTGCCCTCCCCCGTGGCCCAGCAGCACGAGGGGCCGCGCGGCGGCGTCCTCCGTGCCCCAGAGCACCCCGGTGGCGGTGTCCCCGATCCGGAACGCACGTCTGGCGGCCGCGCCTGCCGGCGCCGAACCGATGTACTGCAGCATGTCGGTCTCCTCCTCGAACCCCCGCCGTGAAAGGTCCCGTGGGAGGCTTGCCGCCCCACATGGTGCGAGTAGCCTAGCCTCCATGGGGGACGATCTCACCGGATGGCTCCTCGACGCCGATCCCTCCCTGCGATGGCAGGTCGAGCGCGACCTGGCCGGTGCCGCGCCCGGGGTCTGGCAGGCCACCCGGACCAGGGTGGCGACCGAGGGCGATGGAGCCCGGCTGCTCGCGCTCCAGGACCCCGACGGGCAGTGGGCCGGGGGCGCGTTCTTCCCCGCGGACTTCGACTTCCACGGCACGGAGGCGGCTCCGGAGGCCGGCCAACCCTGGACGGCGACGACGTGGACGCTCACGACCCTGCGCGAGTGGGGCCTCGACGCCGCGGCCCTGGCTGGGACCGCGGAGAAGCTCGCCGCCAGCTGCCGCTGGGAGTACGACGACCTGCCCTACTGGGGCGGCGAGGTCGACGCCTGCATCAACGCCGCCACGCTCGCCAACGGCGCCTGGCTCGGGGCGGACGTCGGGGCGCTCGCCCAGTGGTTCGTGGACCACCAGACGCCTGAGGGCGGGTGGAACTGCGAATGGGTCAACGGCTCGGTCCGCTCGTCGTTCGACTCGACCCTGAGCTGCCTGCGGGGCATCCTCGCGTTCGAACAGTCCGGCCAGGGGCGCACGACGGCCGTCGAGGGGCTCCGCGAGGCCCGCAGGGCCGGCGAGGAGTACCTCCTGGCCCGGCGCCTGCTGTACCGCGCCACCACGGGCGAGCTGGTCCGTCCGCGGTTCCGGGTGCTCGCGTACCCCTTCCGCTGGCACTACACCGCACTCCGCGCGCTGGACTACTTCCGTGCGGCGGCCCTCCACGACGGCGCGGCCCCTGATCCGCGCCTCGAGGACGCCGTTGCCCTGGTCCGCGGCAGGCGGCGTCCCGACGGCACGTGGGTGCAGGAGCACCGGTACCCGGGGCGGACGTGGTTCGACGTCGACGTCCCTCCCGGGGAGCCCTCGAAGTGGCTTACGTTCCACGCCGCCCGGGTCCTGGACTGGTGGGACGGGCGCGCCTGAGGGCTACTTGCGGCGCCCGAACTTCGGCAGGTTCGCCATGAGTTCCGTGGCCCGGGCGGCAGCCCGCTCGACCGTGCGCTGGATCTGTGCGGGGCGGCTCCCCTCCGGCCTCGCCTCGAGCCGCTCGGCCGGCGCGGGCACGACGGCGGCCGGCACCAGCGCGGCCTCCTCGCCGGGGCGAGGGCCGGGAGCGGCGGGCTCGACGGGAGGCGCCTCGGCCGGCACCGGGCCGGCCGCAGCGGCGGGCGGGACGGCAGCGGCGGCCGGGGACGGCGCCGTCGTGCGCAGGCCCGCGAGCCAGCCGCCGACCTCGTCGAGCGGCTCCAGCCGGAGGGCGTAGAAGCGCTTCTGCCCCTGGGCTCGGGTGGTCACGAGGCCCGCGTCGCGGAGGACCTTGAGGTGCTTGGACACCGTCGGCTGGCTCGCGGCGAGGGCCTCGACGAGTTCGCCCACTGCCTTGTCACCGGTCCGCAGCGTGTCGAGGATGTCCCTCCGCGTGCGGTCAGCGATGACGGCGAAGATGTCAGTCACCATGCTTCCAGCCTACCCATCCCGGCGAGGGCCGCGGGCTCAGTCGAACCACGGATCGAGGCCGTGCAGCGGGAAGATCTCCTTGCGGGTGGCCATGACGGCGCGGTCCACCGGGTCGTTCGGGTTGAAGCCGATCTCCCACGAGCGCCACCACGTGTCGGCGTCCTCCCCCATGAGCGCCGGGGCGTTCCTGCCGTACTTCTCGTGCACGTAGTCGCGCCACGGCTGGGGCGTCGGCGTGCGGAGGTTCACGGGATGCCCCGCCGCGATCCCGACTAGGTGGGCCCACGCACGCGGGACGACCTGGACGACCTCGTAGCCGCCGCCGCCCGTGGCGATCCAGCGGCCGCCGCAGAACCGGCGGGCGAGCGCCGAGAGGGACAGCGCAGCCTCGCGCTGGGCGTCCACCGTGACCTTGAGGTTGGTCAGGGGGTCGAGGTGGTGGGAGTCGCAGCCGTGCTGGCTCACGATCACCTCGGGCCGGAACGCCTCGACGAGCTGGGGGACGACGGCGTGGAAGGCCCGGAGCCAGCCTGCGTCCCGGGTGCCGGCGGGCAGGGCGACGTTGACCGCGGTGCCCTCCGCGTGCGGGCCGCCCACCTCGTTCGGGAAGCCGGATCCGGGGAAGAGCGTCAGGCCGCTCTCGTGGAGCGAGATCGTCAGGACGCGCGGCTCGTCCCAGAAGATGCGCTCCGTGCCGTCGCCGTGGTGGGCATCCGTGTCGATGTACGCCACCCGCTCCACGCCCCGGTCCAGGAGCCGGCGGATCGCCGCGGCGGCGTCGTTGTAGATGCAGAAGCCGCTGCCGCGGTCGGCGGCGGCGTGGTGCATGCCCCCGGCGAAGTTGACGGCGTGCACCGCGGAGCCGTCGAGGACGGCGTCGGCCGCGGCCAGCGATCCCCCGACGATCCGGGCGCTCGCCTCGTGCATGCCGGCGAAGGCTGGATCGTCCTCGGTCCCGAGTCCGCGGCCCGGCTCGGGCTCGGACGGGTTCTCGCTCACACGGCGGACGGCGGCGATGTACTCGCGCGTGTGGACCGTGGCGAGCTCGTCGTCGGTGGCCACGGGCGGCTCGACGACGCGCACCACCGGCAGGCCGAACAGCCCGAGCTCCTCGCACAGCCGCGCGGTCAGGTCCAGGCGCGCCGGGCTCATGGGGTGGTGCGGGCCGAAGTCGTAGGCGAGGACGTCCTCGCTCCACGCGACGACGGTGGGGTACTCGACCCTGCGGACGGCGCTGGCGGGGCCGCTGGCCTGCTGCGCTGCGCCGTCGGACATGCGCCTAGGCTACCGGAGACCCCCTCGCGTGCGGTCCTCGGGGGCCGTTGGTGGTTTACTGTGACACGAAGCCGCCGCCCGGGCCCTCCGGGCGGCCAGGACGCACACAGGACACGCTCTCCATGGCCCAGACGAAGCCGACATGGCAGCCCATGCCGCAGCGCGAGGGCCTCGGTCCCCTCACGGGCCTGCGGGACTTCGTGGACCGCCTCGCGGCGTCGTCTCCCGCACGGCTCGCGATGCTCGCGTTCGCCGCCGTCATCATCGTCTTCACGCTCCTGCTCTCCCTGCCCGCCTCCTCCGCGGACGGCCACGTCACGCCCCTGCACGAGGCCCTCTTCACCGCCGCGTCCGCGGTGTGCGTGACCGGCCTGACCGTGGTCTCCACGGCCGCGCACTGGACGTTCTTCGGCCAGCTCGTGATCCTGGTCGGCATCTTCGTGGGAGGCCTCGGCACACTCACGATCGCCTCGCTCCTGACCCTCATGGTGAGCCGGCGGCTCGGGCTGCGCAGCAAGCTGATCGCCCAGGAGGCGCTGAACAACTCGAGCCGGCTCGGGGAGGTCGGCGAGCTGCTGCGGATCGTGATCATGACCTCGATCGTGATCGAGGGCTCCCTCGCTGTGGTGCTCACCGGGCGGTTCCTGGCCCTCGGCGAGGGCTGGTGGACGGCGGTGTGGCACGGCGTCTTCTACTCGATCTCGGCCTTCAACAACGCGGGATTCACGCCCCACTCGGACGGGATCGTGCCGTACGAGGAGGACCTGTGGATCCTCGTCCCGCTGGCCCTGGGCGCGTTCGTCGGCTCGCTCGGCTTCCCGGTGATCCTCGGGCTGCGCCAGGCCGGCTTCCGCTGGCGGCGGTGGAGCCTGCACGTCAAGCTGACCATCCAGGTCTCCGCGATCCTCGTGGCGGTCGGCAGCGTCCTGTGGGGCTGGATGGAGTGGGACAATCCCCGCACGATCGGCAGCATGGGCGTGGGGGAGAAGATCATCCACGCGGTCTTCGCGTCGATCATGACCCGCTCGTGCGGCTTCAACCTCGTGGACCAGAACCATCTGGAGGGCACCACCCGGCTGCTCACGGACGCCCTCATGTTCGCCGGCGGCGGCTCCGCGTCCACGGCGGGCGGCATCAAGGTCACGACGATCGCCGTGCTGTTCCTCGCCATCGTGGCGGAGGGCCGCGGGGACAGCGACGTGAAGGTGTACGGGCGCACCATCCCGCAGAGTGCTCTGCGGGTGGCCATCTCCGTGATCGTCGCCGGGGCCACGCTCGTCCTCGTCGGCTCGTTCCTGATGTCCGCCATCACCCAGCAGTCGCTGGACCGGGTCCTGTTCGAGGTGATCTCTGCCTTCGCGACGTGCGGGCTGAGTTCGGGGCTGAGCGCGGAGTCGCCCCCGGCCGGCATGTACGTCCTGACCGCCCTCATGATCGCCGGCCGCCTCGGCACGATCACGCTCGCCTCCGCCCTCGCGGTCCGCCAGCGCATCCAGCTGTACCACTACCCGGAAGAGAGGCCGATCATTGGCTAATCCCACGCCCAGCGCCACGGGCGCCAGCCGGCGGCCCAACCCCTCGGCCCCGGTCCTCGTCATCGGCCTCGGCCGCTTCGGCGCGGCCACCGCCGAGCAGCTCGTCAAGCAGGGCCGCGAGGTCCTCGCGATCGAGCGCGACATCAATCTCGTCCAGAAGTGGTCGGGGACCCTGACCCACGTGGTGCAGGCGGACGCGACGAACATCGACGCCCTCCGGCAGCTCGGCGCCCAGGAGTTCCAGTCCGCGGTGGTGGGCGTGGGCACGTCGATCGAGTCCTCCGTGCTCATCACCGCCAACCTCGTGGACCTCGGGATCGAGCACCTGTGGGTCAAGGCGATCACGCCCTCCCACGGCAAGATCCTCACCCGCATCGGCGCCAACCACGTGATCTACCCGGAGGCCGACGCCGGGGTGCGCGCCGCCCACCTCGTCAGCGGGCGGATGCTCGACTTCATCGAGTTCGACGACGACTTCGCGATCGTGAAGATGTACCCGCCCAAGGAGACCCAGGGGTTCACCCTCGCCGAGTCCGCGGTCCGCTCCAAGTACGGGGTCACGATCGTGGGGGTCAAGAGCCCCGGCGAGGACTTCACGTACGCCCAGCCCCACACCAAGGTCACGAGCCGGGACATGCTCATCGTCTCCGGCCATGTGGACCTGCTCGAACGGTTCGCGGCGCGCCCCTAGGCATCGGCGTCTCTGCGGCCGGGCGGGGCCCCGCCGCTCTTGCTTCGGGTGCTCCTGCACGGGTAAGCCTCCTCAGACCGCCTGTCCGGGGGCCCGGGTGGATCGATGTCTGGGGAGGCAGCAGCCGTCGTGACGATGGCCCTCGGAAGTCCCTGCGGCAGACGCACACCTTCGAGGAGCACGAATGCCCGAGAACGAGAACATCCAGATCCCCGGCTCCCCCGGGGCCGTTCCGCCCGAGGTCGCGGAACAGACGACGCCGCACGAACCCCTGCCGCCCAAGCCGGACCAGCGCGGGCCCGAGCAGGTCTCCCCGACGGGCACGCCGACCGGCGCACCGGAGACCTCCCGAGCCCAGTCGGGGCCCTTCCTGACCACGGCGCAGGGTGCCAGACTCCCCGACACCGACCATTCCCTGAAGGCGGGCGCGCGGGGGCCGATCCTGCTGCAGGACCACCACCTGCGCGAGAAGATCACGCACTTCGACCACGAGCGCATCCCGGAGCGCGTGGTGCACGCCCGCGGCTCGGCCGCGCACGGCGTCTTCCGCTCCTATGGCACCGCGGCGAACATCACCAAGGCCGGATTCCTCGCGAAGGACGTCGAGACGCCGGTCTTCGTGCGCTTCTCCACGGTCCTCGGCTCGCGCGGCTCGGCGGACGCCGTCCGCGACACCCGGGGGTTCGCCACGAAGTTCTACACCGACGAGGGGACCTATGACCTCGTCGGCAACAACATCCCTGTCTTCTTCATCCAGGACGGGATCAAGTTCCCCGACGTGGTGCACGCGGCCAAGCCGCATCCGGACCGTGAGATCCCGCAGGCGCAGAGCGCGCACGACACCTTCTGGGACTTCGTCTCGCTGCACACCGAGGCCCAGGCGCACACGATGTGGAACATGTCCGACCGGGCGCTCCCGCGGTCCCTGCGCACCATGGAGGGCTTCGGCGTCCACACCTTCCGCTTCGTCGCGGCCGACGGCGGGACCACGCTCGTCAAGTTCCACTGGAAGCCGAAGCAGGGCGTGCATTCGCTGCTGTGGGAGGAAGCCCAGATCATCAACGGCATGGACCCCGACTTCCACCGCCGCGATCTGGCCGACTCCATCGAGGCCGGCGCCTGTCCCGAGTGGGAGCTGGGGGTGCAGACGTTCCCTGACACCGAGGACCAGATGTTCGAGGGCATCGACCTGCTCGATCCCACCAAGTTCGTCCCCGAGGAGCTCGCTCCCGTGCAGCCGATCGGGCTCATGACGCTGACCAGGAACCCGGTGAACTTCTTCGCCGAGACCGAGCAGGTCGCCTTCCACCCGGGCCACCTCGTCCCCGGCATCGACGTGACCAACGATCCGCTGCTCCAGGCGAGGCTGTTCTCCTACCTCGACACGCAGATCTCGCGGCTCGGGGGCCCCAACTTCAGCCAGATCCCGATCAACCGCCCTCAGGCCCCGGTCAACGACATGCTGCGCGACGCCATGCACCAGAGCGCAGTGCACACCGGAGTGGCGCCCTACCGGCCCAACTCGCTCGATGGCGGCTGCCCCTTCCGTGCCGGTGCGGACGCGGGGGCCTACGTGGAGGTGCCGGAGCCGGTCGCCGCCTCCGTGAAGGAGCGCGCGCCCCAGTCGTCCTTCGAGGACCACTTCAGCCAGGCGGGGCTGGTCTTCCGGAGCCTCAGCCCCGTGGAGAAGGACCACGTGATCCAGGCCTACACCTTCGAGTTGGGCAAGTGCTTCGAGACGGCAGTCCGCGAACGGCAGCTGCAGGCGCTGGCCAACATCGATGCGGCCCTCTGCGCCGCGGTGGCCGCCGGGCTCGGCCTGCCCGCACCGGAGCCTTCCGAGGCCCCCACCGACGCCGCGGAGAGTCCGGCCCTGTCCCAGCTCGCGGGCACGTGGCCGGTGGCGGGGAGGGTCATCGGGATCGTCGCGGACGGCTCGAGTGACCTCGCTGCCGTGGAGGCGGCCCGCGAGGCCGCCGTCGCGGCCGGCATGGTCCCGCTCGTCGTGGCGCCATCGGGGGGCTCGCTCGGCGACGGCGGCGTGACGGTCCAGCGGACCTACCTCACCGCGCGCTCCATCGAGTTCGACGCGCTCCTCCTCGCCGGCACCGCCGCGCCGGCGCCCGACGCGCGCCAGGGGCTGGATGCCGAGGCCGCTGGGGCCCAGGACCACTCGGTCGATCCGCGCGTGGCGCTGCTGCTCACCGAGGCCTTCCGGCATGCCAAGGCGATCGCGGGGCTCGACGGGGCCGAGCCGGTGCTCACAGCGGCGGGGATCCGCGCGGGGGCGCCCGGCGTCGTCGTCGGCGATGTCCCGGCAGTCATGGAGGAACTGACCACGCTCCTGGCCGCCCACCGCGTCTGGGAGCGCTTCCCGGCGGCGAGCGCCTAAGCGGCCCCCCGCACCGTGGCCGGCGCCGTCCTACGCCGCCCTCAGAGGCGGCGGAGGACGGCGTCGAGCATCTCCTCGGTCAGCCGCCTCGTGGACGTGTTGTGGGGACTCACGTGGTAGCTGCCCAGTAGCCGGACGCCGCCACCGCCGGGAAGGCCCAGGACCGTCTCTGCGCTGTGGCCGAAGGCGGGCTTGGGCCGGGGCACCGCCCAGCCGAGCCGGCGCGCCGCGGCGAGGGCCGCGCTCCACGCCACCCCGCCGAGCGCCAGGACGGAGTCCAGTCCCCCAGCCGAGGCGGCGGTGAGGTCGAGGTCGCGGTCGAGCCAGTGCCCGCACGTGGCGAGCTCGGCCGGCGTCGGCCGGTTCGCCGGAGGTGCGCAGCGCACCGAGGCGACGATCCGGATGCCGGTGAGCACGAGCCCGTCCCCTGCCGCCGAGGAGGTGGCCTGGTTGGCGTAGCCGGTGCGGTGGAGGGCCGCGTAGAGCCAGTCGCCGGAGCGGTCCCCCGTGAACATGCGCCCCGTCCGGTTCGTCCCGTTCGCGGCGGGAGCGAGGCCCAGCACGAGCTTCGACGCGGCGGGGTCGCCGAACGAGGGGCCGGGGCGGCCCCAGTAGGGCTGGTCCGCGAACGCGGCACGGCGCCCCGAGACCGCAACCGCCTCGCGCCACTGGACCAGGCGCGGGCACGCCCGGCACACCGAGCTCAGCGCGTCCACGTCCTGGACCGTGTCGGCGGCGGCCGCGAGGCGGGAGACGTCCGCGGCGTCGTGGGCGACCGGCGTGCTGGCGGTGGCCGGGTCCCCAGGCCATCCCGTGCCCGGCGGGACGGGCGAGGGGAACAGCGCTGCGGTGGCGGGGTGGGGCTCGAGGGTCATCTCTTCACGCTAGCGGCCGGGGCATGGCCTCGTCCCAGAGCGCGGCGAGGGACGCCGCGACGCGCTCCGGCTCGGCGCGGTGCGGAGGGTCGAAGTGGTGCCTGCCGGGGAACACCTCGAGCCGGAACCGGGGGAAGACGCCGGAGAGCCGGTCGGCGATCTCGCCGTAGTCGTCGGGGTTGGAGAGGCCTCCGAGGGCGAAGTAGACCGGGCGGTCGAACCGCTCCAGGGCGCTGCGGTCGAGGCTGTACGTGGAGAACGTGGCCAGGAAGGCCCGGATGCCCGCGGGCCGAAGGGCCATCCAGGGCGGCTGTTCCCCGCCCGGCACCGGCAGGCCCGCCGTCACGCCGGGGCGCACGCCGAGACGGACGAACCGGGCCATGAACTCATCCGGCGGGAGCCCGTCCAGGTGGGCGTACTGCTTCCAGAGGGCGCGGTGGGCGGGACTCCATTCCCAGTTCCCCGCCCACGCCGGCTCGAGCAGCGCGAGCGACTCGAGCAGCTCGGGGTGTCTCGCCGCGACGGCGAGGGCTGAGGCTCCCCCGCCGGAGTACCCCACGAGATGGAAGGTGTCCCAGTGCAGCTCACGGGCTGCGCGCACGACGCCGGCCACCTCCTTGTCGAGGGAATAGTCGGCGGGCGGCGTGGTCCCGGCATAGACCTCGAGGTCCTTGGCGACGGGCTGGACCGCAGCCCCGAGCCTGGCCTGCAGGGCCGCGATGAGCGCCCCGTAGGCCGGGGCTGCGGGGAGGACGGTGCCGGGGAGGAGGAGGACACGGTGTACGGCTGCGGTGTTCATGTCCCAAGGATCCGTCTGCTCGGGCCGCGCCGCATCGCGCGATCGCGCTATGCCGCCCCGCTGCCCGGCCGACGCTGTACGGCCGACGCTGTACGGGCGCCTCCGCCCGCGCGATCATCGTCGCATGACGCGCCCGTTGCGCCTGGCCGAATTCGCCGCCGCCGCATCCCTCGCCACCGACCTCGGCATGGGCCAGCCGCTCGAGCAGGGCCTGCGGACCTGTCTCACGGCCCTCGAACTGGCAGATGCCGCGGGCGTGGACCGTGGCCTGCTGCCCGAGGTGTACTACACCGCGCTCCTGCGGTTCCTCGGCTGCACCGCCGACGCGGCCGCGGCAGCGGCGCTCGCGGGCGGCGACGAGATCGCGCTGCGTGCCGCGATCGCGCCCGTGCTCGGCGCGCCGCCGCGGGAGTTCCTCCGCGCAGTCCTGCCCGGGCTCGCCCCCGACCGCGCCCTCCTGCCCCGCCTCGGGGCCGCGGCGGTCTTCCTCGCCCGGGGCCGGGAGACGCTCCGCGCCGGGGTCCGCGCCCACTGCGAGGCCGGCGAGGTCCTCGCCGCACGGCTCGGCCTTCCCCCGGGGACGAGGGCGGCGCTGAGGGCAGCATTCGAGACCTGGGACGGCCGGGGCTTCCCCGACGGCGTGGCCGGCGAGGAGATCCCGCTTCCCGCGCGGATCGCGTTCGCTGCCCGTGACATCGAGGTCATCGGACGGCTCCGGGGCCGGGAGGCCCTGAGCGCGGCGCTCCGGGACCGGTCGGGGCGCTCCCTCGACCCGGAGCTGGTGGGCACCGCCCTGAGGCACCTCGACGGGCTTCTCGACGCCGCCGGCACCGAGCGGCCCTGGGACGAGGCCCTGCGCCGCGAGCCCGCGCCGCTCGCCGTCCTCCCGGCGGACCGGATGGACGAGGTCCTCGCGGTGCTCGCCGACTTCGCGGACCTCAAGGTGCCCGCCCGCGCCGGGTTCTCGCGCGACGTCGCCGCGCTCGCCGCCTCCGCGGCCCCCGACCATGCCGAGGCCGTGCGCCGTGCGGGCCTGGTGCAGGACCTCGGGCGGGTGGCGGTCCCGGCGGGACCGGCGTCCGGGTCGCTGGAGGTGTCCGAGCGGCTCCGGCTGCACCCGTACTACAGCGAGCGCATCCTGGCCCGGATCCCGGCCACGGCGCCGCTCGCGCGGCTGGCGGGCCTGCACCACGAACGGCTCGACGGCTCCGGCTACTACCGGGGCGCCACGGCCGGGGACCTGCCGTGGGAGGCCAAGGTCCTTGCTGCCGCGGACGCGTTCCGGGAACTGCTCATCGCCCCGGCCGGCCGGCAGCAGGTCCCCCTCGCGGACGCCGCAGAGGCCCTCAGCCGGGAGGCACCGGACCGCCTCGACCGCGAGGCGGTCGACGCCGTCCTCGCCGCCGCAGGGGCGAGGGGCCGCCGCACACGGCCGGCGTGGCCGGCGGGCCTCACCGCGCGGGAAGTCGACGTCCTCCGCCTCCTCTGCCGCGGCGCGACCAAGAAGGAGGTCGCTGCCGCCCTGGGGATCTCGCCGGCGACCGCGGACCACCACGTGCGCCACATCTACAGCAAGACCGGGTGCTCCACGCGGGCCGGAGCAGCCCTGTATGCCGCGGGCCATGACCTCCTCTGAGGCTGGCCGGGATCAGCCCTGCGGTGCGCGGCTGAGCTCGCGGGTGATCTCGTCCGAACGTTCGACGGCGGCGCGGGCCCCCTCGGCGATGATCCCGGGCAGGCCCCGCTCGTCGAAGACCCGGATGGCCTGCTCGGTGGTGCCCTTGGGGCTCGTCACGGCGCGCCGGAGGGCGGCGGGGTCCGCGCCGGGCTCGTCCAGCATGTACCCGGCCCCGACCACGGTCTCGCGGGCCAGCTGGAGGGCGAGCCCGGGCTCGAGGCCCAGCGACTCGCCGGCCTTGGCCATGGCCTCGGCGAGGTAGAAGGCGTACGCGGGGCCGGAGCCGCTCACCGCGCTCACGGCGGCGATCTGGTCCTCGGAAACCTCCACCACGAGCCCGAGACCGCTGAAGAGCTTCTTGACGTGCTCGACCTGGTCGGTGGTGGCGTGCGTTCCGCGCGCGACGGCGACCACGCCCTTGCCGAGCCGGGAGGGGGTGTTGGGCATGGTGCGGATCACCGGCTGGCCTTCGGGGAGCTCACCCTCGAGCTGCTCGACCGACACGGCGGCGGCGACGCTCACCACGACGGCTCCGGGGCTGAGCACCGGCGCGATCTCGCGTGCCACGGCCGCGACCCCGACGGGCTTGACGCCGATGACGACGATCGAGGCCCCGCGGGCTGCCTGCGCGTTGGAGTCGCCCTCCTCGTCCCAGGCCATGACGGTCACGCCGTAGCGTTCAGCCAGCTCGGAGGCGCTCTCCCTGCGCCGCACCGTGGCGACGATGTCCGTCTTGGGGAAGCCGGCCGCGAGCAGGCCGCCCATGATGGCCCCGTTCATGGAACCCGTGCCGAGGAATGCGATCTTGTTGCTCATGCCCCCATCCTGCCAGCCGAGCGCGGCGGCCGCATGCTGGCCGGTGGCACCTTTCCCAGCCTTTTCCCACCCTCGCCCCGGTGTTCTCCCATACTCCGTCCCTACAGTAATAACTACCTCACAGGGTGCGAGTGATGGGGCGGTCAGTCTCCCCCCAAGACTGACCGCCAGGCACTGGCAGTTCGGATGTATGGTCCCCTAACCTTCCCCGAACTGCCAGTGCCGAACTCGTTTAAGGGGTCCTCGTCCTCAAGGGCGCGCGGACTGCTCCGGCGCCGGCCCCGGGCAGAGGCCGCCGCCGAAGCCCCTGCCTAGATTCCGCTGCCGGCGTCGAGGCGGGCGCGCTGGCCCAGATGGGTGCGGGCGAATTCGAGGGTCTCGGCGAGCATGCGCTCGCGCTCCCCCGCCACCTTGGCCTTGCGCGTGCTGATCTCGGCGACCACCGCGCCGTCGAATCCGTTCCCGCCCAGGTGCGCGAGGCACTCCGCGACCCGCTGCGTCCCCTGGCCGGGGAGGAGGTGCTCATCGCGGAACGAGCGTCCGGACCCGTCGGTCAGGTGGACGTGCCGCAGCGTGCTGCCGAGCGCCTTGATCGCCGCGAGGCTGTCCTCGCGCGCGGTGGCCGCGTGCGAGAAGTCCCACGTGACGTCCTGGTAGCCCTGTCCGATCGGGTCCCAGTGCGGGAGGTAGGCGAGGGTCTCGCGGCCGCGGACGCGCCAGGGGTACATGTTCTCGACCGCGATCCGGACCCCGTACGCGTCGGAGAGGTCCCGGACACCGTGCGCGAACGTCTCCGCGTAGTTGCCCTGCCAGCGGAACGGCGGGTGCACCACCACGGTCTCGCAGCCGACGTCGACCGCCATCTTGCAGGACTGGCTGATCTTGTTCCACGGCGACCCCCACACCTGCTGGGTCAGCAGGAGCGTGGGCGCATGGATGGACACGATCGGCTGGTCGTAGTGCTGCGCGAGCTGGATGAGCTCCTCGGCCTTCTGGCTCGTGGAGTTGTTGGTCACCATGACCTCGACGCCGTCGAAGCCGAGGTCGGCGGCCACCGCGAAGGCGTCGTGGACGCTCAGCGGATAGACCGAGGCGCTCGAGAGGGCCACCGGGATCTCCCCTCCGTCCGGGCGCTGGTCCGCCTCTGGTGCCGCCTGGGGTGCTGTCTCCACGTGGGTTCCCGCTTCCGCTCCGGTGCCGCTGGATGAGTTCATACGCGCGCCCTCGAGGGGTGCATGCGCTCTGACCGCCGACGCTCGCTCTGGATGGGCCCGATGTGGGCCGGGGGCTCGAGCGGGCCGTCGTGGACAAGCTGGTCGAGCCGGCGCAGGATCAGGCCCTCGCGCAGGGCCCAGGGGCAGATCTCGAGTTCCTCGACCTCGAACTGCTCCATCGCCGCCTCGGCGGCGAGGGCGCCGGCGAGGAGCTGGGGGGCGCGCGCCTCCGAGACCCCGGGGAGGTGGACCCGGTCGGAGGCCGCCATCGCGGAGATGCGCTGGGCCCACAGGCCGAGGTCGGTCCGCTGCAGGACGCGCCGCACGTACGGCCCTGCGCCCGACGGCGCGGCGCCGGCGATGCGGGCGAGCGAGCGGAAGGTCTTGGAGGTCCCGGTGACCAGGTTGGGCCGGCCGGCCTTCTCGAAGCCCTTGACCACCGGCCGCAGCGTGTCCCGGAGGTGCTTGCGCAGCTCCTTGATGCTCTTGGCGGTCGGGGGGTCCTGGGCCAGCCAGTCGCGCGTAAGGCGCTGGGCGCCGAGCGGGACGGAGGTCGCGACGGCGGGCAGCGAATCGTGCCCCATCGCCATCTCGAACGAGCCGCCGCCGATGTCGAGGTCGAGGATGGTCCCGGCGCCCCAGCCGTACCAGCGCCGGACGGCGAAGAAGGTCATCGCGGCCTCCTCGGGCCCGGTGAGCTCCTGCAGCGTCACGCCGGCCTCCTGCTGGACCCGGTCGAGGACGGCGTCGCCGTTGGGCGCCTCGCGGATCGCGGAGGTGCAGAACGCGAGGAGGTCCTCGGCGTGGTGCCGGCCGGCGAACGCCCAGGCCTCCTGGACGAAGTCGACGAGCTCCTTCTGGCCGCGCTCGCTGATGCTGCCGTCCTGCTCGAGGTACCGCACGAGGGAGAGCGGCCGCTTGTGCGAGGCGTAGGCCACCGGCTGCGCACCCGGATGGGCGTCCACCAGGAGCAGGTGCACGGTGTTCGAGCCGATGTCGAGGACGCCTAGCCGCATGTGCCCATTATTCCCCGGCTGGACCCGCCGGGCCGTCCTGGCCCAGCTCGCCCGGCTCGGCGGGGCGGAAGTCGCGCAGCACGGCGGCCACGTGCTCCGCGTTCAGCTCGAAGCCGTAGGCGCTGCCCGGGTTCAGCACCAGGCCGAGTTCGCTGCCGAGGTTCTGCAGCAGCAGGGCGCCCTGGGTCTGCACCACGGTCGGCGCGTGCTCGAGGAAGTCCGGCCGGATCCGCGCGCGGTGGGTGAAGGCCGCGACCACGGGCTGGCCCTCGCCGTTGGAGAGGATGAGCGGCTCGACTGTGTCCCCACCCCCCGCCTCCCCCGCCGGCTCCGGCACGAGGAGGCACACGAGGCTGTTGAGGAAGACCAGGATGGACTGCTGGGCGTCGTCGTCCGCCCCGGAGGCCGTTGCCGAGGCCAGTGCGGCCTCGAGCTCGGTCAGGGGCACCGGATCGAGGTGCGCGGGCACCGCCGTCGGGTCCGCGGACGACGCCGCGTGCTCGCCGCCAGTGACCGGCTCGCCGTCGTGCATGCTCACTTGGCACCCGCCTTCGCTCGGCCGCCCGACGACCGCCGGGCGGGCTTCTTGGCGGGCCCCTTGGCCCGCTTCTCCGCGAGGAGCTCGATGGCGTGCTCCCGCGTCAGTTCCTCGATCGCGGTGGACCGGGGAACGGTGATGTTCGTCTCGCCGTCGGTGATGTACGGGCCGAAGCGGCCCTCCTTGACCACGATGGGTTTTCCTGAGGCCGGGTCGTCGCCGAACTCGGCCAGCGGGGCCGCGGCCGTCCGGCCGCCGCGGGTCTTGGGCTGGGAGTAGATCTCGAGCGCCTGCTCGAGGGTGATCGTGAAGATCTCCTCCTCGGAGCCAATCGAGCGCGAGTCCGTGCCCTTCTTCAGGTACGGTCCGAACCGGCCGTTCTGCACCGTGATCGCGGTGCCCTCCGCGTCCTCGCCGAGGCGGCGCGGGAGCGTGAGGAGCTGCAGCGCCTGCTCGAGGGTCACGGTGTCCAGGGTCATCGACTTGAACAGGCTGGCCGTGCGGGGCTTGACCTTGACGGGCTTCTTGGGCGGCTTCGGCTTGCCGTTCTTGTAGTACTCGACCGGCTGCGCCGCGAGCTGCTCGGGGGTCATCTCGGGGATCACCTCGGTGACGTAGGCCCCGTACCGGCCGTTCTTGGCGACCACGGTGTGCCCGGTGTGGGGGTCCTGGCCGAGGACGCGCTCCTCGGGGCCCGCGCTCTCCATGAGCTCGAGCGCCTTCTCGGCGGTGAGCTCGTCCGGGGCGAGGTCCTCGGGAACGTTGGCCCGCTCGGGCACGGTGCCCTCGGGGGCGTCCGCTGGGAGGGGCTTCTCGAGGTACGGCCCGTACTTGCCGACGCGCAGCACGATGCCGGGGGCGATCTCGACCGAGTTGACCTCGCGCGCGTCGATCTCGCCGAGGCCGCTCACGATCGTGGTCAGTCCCGGGTTGGTCCCGTCGCCGAAGTAGAAGTGGCTGAGCCAGTCGGCGCCGGCCTGCTGGCCGGCGGCGATCTTGTCGAGGTCCTCCTCCATCTCGGCGGTGAAGTCGTAGTCGACGTAGTCGTGGAAGTGCTCCTCGAGCAGCCGGACCACCGAGAACGCGATCCAGCTCGGCACGAGCGCCGTGCCGCGGGTGCGCACGTAGCCGCGGTCCATGATCGTGGAGATCGTCGCCGCGTAGGTGGACGGGCGCCCGATCCCGCGCTCCTCGAGCGTCTTCACGAGCGAGGCCTCGGTGTAGCGCGGGGGCGGGGAGGTCTGGTGGCCGTTGGCGGCGATGTCGAGGGCGTCGAGGGCCTGCCCCTGGGCGAGGACCGGGAGGCGGCCGCCCTCGCCGGACCCTGCCCCTGCGCCGTTCGCGGCGCTCTCGGCGTCTTCGCGGACCTCGTCGCGGCCCTCCTCGTACGCGGCGAGGAAGCCGCGGAACGTGATGACGGTGCCGGACGCGGCGAACTCGGCGTCCCGGCCGGCCGCGTCGCCCGAGACGGCCGTCGCGCCGAGGCGGACCGTCGCGGTGGAGCCCTTCGCGTCCTCCATCTGCGAGGCGACCGTGCGCTTCCAGATGAGCTCGTAGAGGCGGAACTCGTCCCCGCGGAGCTGCTTGGCGACCTGGGCGGGGGTGCGGAAGGAGTCGCCCGAGGGGCGGATGGCCTCGTGGGCCTCCTGGGCGTTCTTGGACTTGGACGCGTACACGCGGGGCCGCGACGGGATGTACTCCGCGCCGTAGAGCTCCGAGGCCTGCCGCCGCGCGGCCGTGACGGCCTGGTCGGACAGCGCCGTCGAGTCGGTACGCATGTAGGTGATGTAGCCGTTCTCGTACAGGCGCTGGGCGACCTGCATCGTCACCTTCGCGGAGAAGCGCAGCTTGCGCGCCGCCTCCTGCTGCAGGGTGGAGGTGGTGAAGGGGGCGGCGGGGCGCCGGGTGTAGGGCTTCTCCTCGACGGAGCGGACGGCGAACGCTGCGTCCCGCAGGCCCTCTGCGAGGGCGGTGGCGGTCGCCTCCGTGAGGAGCTCGGCGTTCTTGGCCTTGAGCTGGCCGCGGTCGTCGAAGTCGCGGCCGGTGGCGACCTTCTTCCCGTCCACCTGCGCGAGGCGCGCCTGGAAGCTCTGGCGGGAGGCGGCGTCGTCCGTGCCCTCCGCCGCGGGGGCGAGGGTCGCGAGGAGGTCCCAGTAGCTCGCGGCGCGGAACGCCATGCGTTCCCGTTCGCGCTCCACCACGAGCCGGGTGGCCACCGACTGCACGCGGCCCGCGGAGAGGCCGCCGGCGACCTTGCGCCAGAGCACCGGGGAGATCTCGTAGCCGTACAGGCGGTCCAGGACGCGGCGCGTCTCCTGGGCGTCCACGAGCGACTCGTCGACGTCGCGCAGCTCCGCCATGGCGCGCTGGATCGCTTCCTTGGTGATCTCGGGGAACGTCAGGCGGTGCACGGGCACCTTGGGCTTGAGCACCTCGAGCAGGTGCCACGCGATGGCCTCGCCCTCGCGATCGCCATCGGTGGCGAGGTAGAGCTCGTCGGCGTCCTTGAGCTTGGCCTTGAGCTCGGCGACCTTCTTCTTCTTGTCCGGCGAGACGACGTAGTACGGCTCGAAGCCGTGCTCGATGTCCACGGCGAACTTGCCCACCGAGGACTTCTTCAGCTCGGCGGGCAGGTCCGAGGGCTGGGGGAGGTCGCGGATGTGGCCCATCGACGCGTCGACTTCGAAGCCGTCGCCCAGGTACTGGGCGATCGTCTTGCTCTTGGCCGGCGACTCGACGATCACGAGCTTCTTGCCGGTTCTAGCCTTCGTGGCCACGGTACTCCTCGCCAAACTGCTGCAGATCTCCCGTGCCCTGGCAGACCCGGAGCAGGCCGGCGTCGTGGCACGAGGGGGCGCGGCGGAGCGCCGCGCAAGTCCCTAGTTCACCATACGACGGCCGCCCACGCGCAAGCCGGGCCTGGAGCTGTGGACAGCCGGCCTCAGGAGCCCGCGACGGCGGCGGGGTGCGCCGCGCCGCCCGAGGACGCCCGCCCCGGGGCTTCCGCGCCGGGCTTGCGGGCCGCGCCCCGGCGCGCGGCGGGGCGCCGCCCCTCGCCCGCCTCCTTGGGCGCAGACTTCACCGCCTCGCGCACCTCGGGCAGCATCGACCAGACGAAGTACATGCGCTCGGTGTCCTCGTCCCCGGGATGCTCCTCGAGCTCGAACTCGTCCATGAGCTCGAGCATCCGCTGCTTGAAGCGGGCCCGCTGCTCGAGGGTGAGCTTGAGGACGTTGCCCGAGATCATCATGACGGGGGACTCGTCCGGCTCGCCTCGCCGCCGGGCCGCGTCGCGGTGCTTGGCGTGGCTGGCGATGCGCGTGCGCAGCGAGTCGATCTCCATGTCGATGATCGCGAGGCCCGGGGTCTGGCCGGTCGTGGCCGTGTCCAGGTTCAGGTCGGTGCCGGCGGCCTTCCAGCGCCGCTCCCGGCCGTCGCCGTCGCTCGGCGCGTCCACCACGATGCCCCACTTCTTCAGGGCGCGGAGGTGATAGCTCATCGCACTCGGGGTGAGCCCGGTGAACGCTGCCAGTTCGGTGGCGGTGCGGCTTTCCTGGCTCGAGTAGAGCTCGTTGATGGCCTCGAGGCGGGCCGCGTGGGCGAGCGCGCGGATGGCCTTGGGGTCTGTGATCCGGACCGGGTTCTCGGTGCGGGAACTGCGCTTCTTGTCCGTCATGCTGCTTTTTCGTTGTGCCGGTATTGGAGTGTAATAAACGCCACACTCGGGGCGATGTCAAGCTGTCTCTTCACGGTTTGCCCTCCCCGCGTCATGGGCGTCTCCGGCGGCGGTTCCGGCCGGGTCTCCGGCCCCGGTTCCGGCCGGAAGGAGGAAGCCGTCGGCGACCAGGTTCGCGGCCTCGGCGAGGAGGCCCGGGCGGAAGCCCTCGTCGTCGCGGTCCAGGAGCGCCGCGAGCGCGGACGCGATCTGCCCGGCCGTGAGCCCGCCGTCGCACGCCGAGACGAAGCCGGCCAGCTCGGTGCTCAGCAGGCTCGTGCGGCGGAACCCCGCGCCCTGGCGCAGGAGGATCACCCCGGGATGCTCCGCCCCGGGCCGCTGATGGCGCTCCTCGGTGACGTCGTCCGCGACGACGAGGCGCTCGGCTGCCAGGTCGGGGTGGGCGGCGAGCCAGTCGGCACGCTCCACGGCCGAGGCCCAGTGCGGCCCGATCGGCTGCTCGAGCGGATGGGTGAGCTCCTCGAAGCGGTCCAGGCGGGCCTGGCCCGGCGCGGGGCGCCGCAGCCAGATCGCGCCGAAGCCGATCGCGGCGGTCCCGCGGGCCGCGAAGTCCGCGAGGTAGGCGGCGTAGGCCTCCTCGTAGGCGGCGGCGTCGCGCTGCTGCGAGGCGTCGGCGAGCCACGTCTCCGCGTACTGCCCGGGGCCGACCTGCTCGCGCTGGAGGACCCACGCGTCGACGTCCGCGGGCACCCAGGAGCGGACGCGCCGGTGCCACGGTGCGCCGGCCGGGATCTCCCAGTTGCCCAGCAGCTGCGCGGTGCCTCCCTCGGCCAGCACGGCGGGCAGCCCCGCCACGAGACGGGCCACGAGCTCGTCCCCGGCCAGCCCGCCGTCGCGGTAGGTGAACTGGTCCTCGGCCCGCTCGCCCGGGCCCCGCGGGGTGATGACGAACGGCGGGTTGGAGACCACGAGGTCGAACAGCTCCCCCGCGACCGGGCCGAGCAGGCTGCCGCGGCGGAGCTCGACGCGGTCTCCGAGGCGCTTCGGGTCGAGGCCGAGGACGCCCGCGTTGAGGACGAGGTTGAAGCGGGTGAACGCGAGCGCCCGTTCGGAGATGTCCGTCGCGACCACGTGGCGCGCGTGGCCGAGCAGGTGGAAGGCCTGGATCCCGCAGCCGGTGCCGAGGTCCAGCGCGCGCCCGACCCGGCGTCTGGCCGTGGTCTGGACGAGGGTGGTCGAGGCGTGCCCGATCCCCAGCACGTGGTCCGTGCGGAGGACCCCGGCACGCTGGTGGGCAGCGAGGTCGGAGGCCACCCAGATCTCCTTCGCCCCGTCGCCGGCGTCCCATGCGTAGGGGCGGAGGTCGACGGCCGCGGCGAGCCCCCCGCCGTCGGCCGCCGGCTCGGCCAGCCCGAGCGCGCGGAGGCCGTCCGCACCGAGCGCGGGGAACACGGCGTCGAGCCCCGCCGCCGGCAGGGGCCGGGCGAGGAGGAAGAAGCGCACGACGGCGCCGAGCGGGGTCCGCGCGGGATCCTCGCCGGCGGCGCGGGTCGCCGCGAGCGCCGGCACGATCTGGTCTCGGGAGAGGGCCGCGTGCGCCTCGGGGCCGAGGAGCTCGGCGACCGCGTCGACCGTGTAGTGCGCGGCGGCGAGGTCGTGGGCCAGCGCGCGCAGCAGCTCGGGCCGGTCTGAGGCGGGGGCGTCGTCCGGGGTGGTTGAACTCACTACGGAAGTCTAGGCGGATCCGCGCGGCCGGTGCGGGGGCAGAATGGTCGCATGAGCCGCTCCGCCGCCGCGCGACCCGCCAGGGCGAGGACCCTGCAGGCTTGCCTCGGGGTGCTCCTCGCGGCCGGCGCGTCCGGCTGCGCGTACCAGTACGACGACGGGCTGCCGCCCCTGGGCCAGCGCAGCGCCGCGGCGGCCGCCTCGGCGGCGGCCAGCGCGTCGGCGGCGGCCGCCGAGCACGACCGCAGGTCGCGGGTGGCGCGGGGCATCGCGACGGCCGCGCCCCTGGACCAGCCGCTGGCCGGGGAGGCCCTGCAGGCGTGGGCGTCCACGGTCCTGCCGGACACCTCGGGGGTGTCGCTGGCCCGCGACGCGAGCACGGCGTGGCCGGGCAGGCCGGCGCGGCGCATGGGCGTCGCGGCACAGCCGGGCCCGGCGACCCTGCGCGTCGCGTGCCGGGGCGAGGGCCTGGCAGACGTGCGCCTCACCGCGGGCGACGTGCAGCTGCTGGACTTCACGTTCGCGTGCAACCGCCCGTGGTCGCGGCCTGTCGAGGTCCCGGCCGGGGGCCGTCTCGACGTGCAGTTCAGCGCCCCGGGCGACGCGGCCGCCAACGTGGCGTACCGGCTCACCCGGCCGTGACGCGCGCGGATGCCCCTTCTGCCGCGCCTTCCGCCTGCTGGCACCCGTCCGGGCACCGGAGGGTCTCGGGGGACGAGGCGCACTGCGGGCAGTAGAGGGTCAGCCGGCGGCACGCGGGGTCGGAGCAGTTGTGGAAGTCGGGCGTCGGAGCGGCGCAGCGCGCGCACCGGCCGATCGTGGCGGCGTCCTCGCTGAACTCGAGGTGCATGCGCCGGTCGAAGACGTAGAGCGAGCCTTCCCACAGGCCGGCGTCGCCGTAGGCCTCGCCGTACCGCACGATCCCGCCGTCGAGCTGGTACACCTCCCGGAAGCCGCGGCGCCGCATGTGCGCGGTGAGGACCTCGCAGCGGATGCCGCCCGTGCAGTAGGTCACGACGGGGCGGTCCTTGAGGTCGTCGTACTTGCCGGAGTCGAGTTCGGCGAGGAAGTCGTGGGTCGTGGAGGTGTCGGGGACGATCGCGCCCTTGAAGCGTCCGATCTGTGCCTCGAAGGCGTTGCGCCCGTCGAAGAACACGACCTCGCGCCGGGCGTCCTCGGCGGCGCTGCCCGAGGCGACGAGGTCGTGGAGCTGCTCGGGGGTGAGCCGTTCGCCGCCGCCGACCACGCCCTCGTCGCCGACCTCCAGTTCGCCGGGCGCGCCGAAGGACACCAGCTCGGGACGCGCCTTCACGGACAGGCGGGGGAAGTCCGCGGCGCTGCCCTCGGACCACTTCACGTCGAGGTTCCGGAACCCGGGGTACTCCTTGGTGGCCCGCAGGTACCGCTTGACGGCGCTGAGCTCGCCGCCCACGGTGGCGTTGATGCCGTCCGGGGAGACGATGATCCTGCCCCTGACTCCGAGCGCCTCGCAGAGGGTTCGCTGCCAGAGCCGGACTGCCTCGGGGTCCGCCAGCGGGGTGAAGCAGTAGAAGAGGACGATACGGTGCAGGGCCACCCATCAAGGGTACCGGCGGCCCCGCCGCGGCCCCGGTGACAGTTCTGTCACGGCCCTTATCAGGCTCGCGTCGTTGCGGTTATCGTCATGGCTATGGGAGAGCCATCGCTGAGCGAACTTCTGGGCATCTGGGTCGAAGGCTGGGCCTCCACGCGCCACTATCCGGTCCAGGACGTCGGGGCGTTCAAGACCGTGCAGCTCACGGACAAGTCCGGCGACTGGGAGGCCTTCGCGGCCGATCCGAGCGAGCAGGAGTTCGCCGGGCTCGCCGCCTTCGTCGCGGAGTCCTCGCCCCGGCTGATGACCGTGCTCACCGACGACCTGGGCGCCTACCGCGCCCTCGGCGAGAAGCACGGCCTCGTCGTCCTCGCCGCGGACCAGGAGCTCATGATCATGGACTTCGAGGGCAAGGACGTCGAGGCGCCCTGGCTCAACGACGACGAGCTCAAGCTGACCACCGACTACGAGGACCACAGCGCCACGGTGACGGTCGCGACCGCCGACGGCACGCTGGCCGCGCGCGGCCACGTGGCCGTGGCGCACGGGTACGCGGTGTTCGACCGGATCATCACCGAGCCGGCTTTCCGCCGCCGGGGCCTGGGCAGCTTCGTCATGCGGGCCCTCACGGCGGCGATGAGTGAGCACAACCTCGACCAGGGACTGCTCATCGCGTCCACCGACGGCCAGCACCTCTACCACCACCTCGGCTGGAGCGACGTGTCCCAGGTGCTGGTGCTCACCAACGCCGGCAACACCCAGGGCGGTTCGCTCTCCGCGGACTGAGACCGCCCCCGGCGCCCCACGGTCCGGCGCGTCCGGCCGGTGCTGGAAGAATGCTGGTGTGGCCGCGCACGACTCCCTCCTCTCGCTCCTGGGCCGGTCCTCGGCCCCGGAGGAGCTGCGGCATCTGCGCACGATCCCCGCACGATCGGCCCGGTATGCGCCCTGGCCGGCGTGGGCCCACCCGGACCTGGTCGAGGCGTACCGGCGCCTCGGCGTCGAGACGCCCTACATCCACCAGGTCGAGGCGGCCGACCTCGCCCACGCCGGCCGCCACGTGGTGCTCGCCACCGGGACCGCGTCGGGCAAGTCCCTCGCATACCAGCTCCCCGCGCTGGACGCCGTCCACCGCTCGGAGCTGCGCGTGGCAGAGCAGCCCGGACGGATCCACGACGACGGCGCCGCCGTGCTCTACCTGTCCCCCACCAAGGCGCTGGCGGCCGACCAGCTCACGGCCATCCGTTCGCTCGGGCTGCGCACGGTCCGCGCCGAGACCTACGACGGCGACACCGAACAGTCGGCCCGGCGGTGGATCCGGGACCACGCGAACGTCATCCTCGCCAACCCGGACATGCTCCACTTCGGCATCCTGCCGAACCACCCCTGGTGGGCCGCGTTCTTCCGGCGCCTGAAGTTCGTGGTCATCGACGAGGCCCACTCGTACCGCGGCGTCTTCGGGTCGCATGTTGCCAACCTCCTGCGGCGGCTCCGGCGGGTCTGCGCGTACTACGGCGCCGCCCCCGTCTTCATCGCGGCCTCCGCAACCTCCGGGGACCCGGAGGGCTCGGTGGGGCGGCTGATCGGCGACGCCGTCACAGCAGTCACCGAGGACGGCTCGCCGCACGGGGCCACCGAGGTGGCCTTCTGGGAGCCGGCCCTGACCGACGCCCGCGGGGAGAACGGCGCTCCGCAGCGGCGCACGGCGATCGCCGAGAGCGCGGATCTGCTGGCCAACCTCGTCTCGGCACACGTGCGGACCATCGCCTTCATCAAGTCGCGCCGCGGGGCCGAGACGATCTCCTCGATCGCGCAGCGGCTCGTCGACGAGGTCGATCCGAGCCTCCCCGGGCGCATCGCCGCGTACCGGTCCGGGTACCTGCCGGAGGAGCGGCGCGAGCTCGAGCGGCGGCTGCGCTCCGGGGAGCTGCTGGGGGTCGCGAGCACCTCGGCGCTGGAGCTCGGCATCGACATCTCGGGGCTCGATGCGGTCCTCGTGGCGGGCTGGCCCGGCACGCGGGCCTCGCTGTTCCAGGAGATCGGCCGAGCCGGGCGCTCGGGCCAGGACGCGCTCGCTGCGTTCGTCGCCAGCGACGACCCCCTCGACACCTATCTCGTGAACCACCCGGAGGCGATCTTCGACACCTCGGTCGAGGCCACCGTCCTCGATCCGTCCAACCCCTACGTCCTCGGCCCGCACCTGTGCGCTGCCGCGGCCGAAAGGCCCATCACCGCCTCCGACCTCGCCCTGTTCGGCCCCACCAGCGAGCGCCTCCTGGACCAGCTCGTGGCCCAGGGATACCTGCGGAAGAGGCCGGGCGGATGGTTCTGGACCCACCCGGAGAGCGCCGCGGGCATGGTGAGCCTCCGGGCGGACGACGGCGGCCCCGTGAGCATCATCGAGGCCGAGACCGGACAGCTGCTGGGCTCCATGGATTCGCCCCAGACGCACTACCAGGCCCATCAGGGCGCCATCTATGTCCACCAGGGCGCGAGCTACCTCGTGGAAGAGCTCAACGAGGCCGAGCACTGCGTGGTGGTCCGGCGGGTGAACCCCGACTACTACACGACCGCGCGGGACCTCACCACGGTCGAGGTCCTCGGCGAGGAGCGCAGCGAGCAGTGGGGCCCGGTGGGCGTCCACTTCGGCGAGGTCAGGGTGACGACGCAGGTCGTCTCCTTCCAGCGCAAGGCGCTCATCTCCAACGAGGTCCTCGGCGAGGAGCCGCTCGAACTCGGCGCACGGGACCTCTTCACCAAGGCGGTCTGGCTCACCCTGCCCGAGCCGACGCTCGCGGCGGCGGGACTGATCGCTGCGCAGTTCCCCGGCGCCCTCCACGCCGCCGAGCACGCGTCGATCGGCCTCCTGCCCCTCGTCGCCTCGAGCGACCGGTGGGACGTGGGCGGGGTGTCCACCGCCCTGCATGCCGACACTGAGCAGCCCACCATCTTCGTCTACGATGGGCACCCCGGCGGGGCGGGCTTCGCCGAACGCGGGTTCGAGCGCATCAGGGTGTGGCTGCGGGCGACCCTGGACGCCATCGAGGCCTGCGAGTGCGACGCCGGGTGCCCCTCGTGCGTCCAGAGCCCCAAGTGCGGCAATAAGAACAACCCCCTGGACAAGGCCGGGGCAGTGGCCCTCCTGCGTGCGGTCCTCCTCCAGGCGGACCTTGCCGCCGAGCTGGTCTGACCCAGGCTGGCTGACCATCCGGGCCTCACCCGCTGCCAGGACTGGGCGGGGGCCCGGCCCGTGCACGCGCCACGGCGGGACCCCAGAGGGCGCCCGTGTCCAGCTCGACCGTGACCCGGACAGTGCTCCCGGGCTTCTCCACGGTGCAGGATGCGAGGGCGGCGCCGTTGAGCTCTGCCACGCTCTGGGCCGTCGCGCATGCGGCCCCGGGACGGAGGCCGCGCTCGGCGTCGGCTGCGGCGAGCGCGGCCAGGTCCGCCGCCGCGCCGGCCCGCGATGACGCCGCGAGGGCCTGGCCGAGCAGCACGAGGGCGGCACAGGCCAGGATGAGGACCATCCCGAGCCCGAGGGCCAGGACCGTTCCCGACCCGGCCTCGGCGCACCGGCTGCTGGCGCAGTCGGCCCGGCGCACGCACCCGCCGCCCGGCGTAGGCGTGCGGCTCACGGCGGGGCCTCCCTGCTCAGGCTGGCGGTGGCCTGCGCGCGCAGCCCGGCCGCCGCCGCCACGGGTCCAGGCACCGCAGTGCTGACCCGGACGGTGACTACTCCGGCAGAGGCATCGATCGAGTGCTCGGTGCCGGCTCCGGCGACCCGGGCGATCTCGCGCGCCACCGTGCCGGGGTCCTCCCCTCGGGCGACCGCACGCGCGCCGGCCCTCGCAGCCTCCTCCACTCTCACCTGGCACACGGCCGCGGAGAGGGCGCCGAGGAGGAAGCCGAGCAGGAGGATCACAGCCGGGACCGCCACCGCGAACTCGGCGGTGACCGAGCCCCGCGGGGACGCCGGGCCCTCGTGGGCGCCGGCGGCCCCACGGACCCGCCTCACGGCAGTGCGAGGGCTTGGCGGATGATCGCTAGGAGGAAGCCCCGCACCTCGTCACTGCGCATGATGACCACGAGCAGGCCCGCGAAGGCCACGGCGCCCAGGGTGGCAATCGCATATTCCGCCGTTGCCATCCCGCGCTCCCCAGCGGCCCTGCCCTCGAGCCAGAGCCGCAGGAGCTGCACACGGACGGCTGTCCTCCGCCGCACCCGGGTGCCCAGGACGCGCGACCGGCGGCGGGGCCTCCGACGCACTCCACGGCCGTCCCGCGGCCCGGGCAACGCGGCCGGACGGGCTCCGAGCTCGGAAGCGCGCGCGGCGGCCTCCTCCCGGTCCTGGCCGCGCCGCTCCACGCTGCGCGGGCCGCCCGGAGGGAACAGCTCGATGATCCGGCAGGTCTCCCCCGACGCCCCGAGGGCGTCGGGCCGGGGGCCGGCACCCGGGGCGAGCTCGAGCCGTGCGGGTTCGCCGGATTGGTCGGGGCGGGCCCTGACGCCGTTCCGATGTGGCAGTGCGGACATGGTTCCTCCTTGATGGGTCGGACGCAGCCGTGGTGCAGGCTCCAGGGAGGGGCGTGCCGGCGCGCCGTGGGATGCCCTGCCTCGCGGCGGGCCGTGGCGCCGTGGGCGCCGCCTGCCCGAGGTGGACAGGAGATCGTGGCGGCGGGGTCACCCGCCGGGCAGCATCGCCAACAGCACCGGCACGACTCCGAGGCATAGGAAGGCCGGAAGGGAGCAGACCCCTAGGGGGATGACGAGCCGGACCCCCAGTGCGGCAGCGCGCTTCTCGAGCTCGCGGTGCCTGCTCCGCCGCAGCTGCCGTGCCCGCGAGTACAGCAATTCGGCTGAAGGGGCTCCGGTGGACGCCGCGAAGCCCAGGGCCTCACGGAGCTCGTCGATGGCGGACCCGGGCACCGCGTCAGGCCACGCATGGTCCCAACCGGTCCCCAAGCGCAGGGCAGCGGAGGCCCTCAGCAGAGCAGGGCCCGGTCCGTCGGCGACGCCGGCAGCCACCTCGAGCGCCCGCGGCAGGGCCAGGCCCGCCTCGAGCATGGCGCCGAGCAGCTCGAGCAGGAGGGGCACCTCATCGGATCGTGCGGCCAGTCGTCGCCCTTGGCCGCCGGCCCGGTGGGACAGCGTCCGGCCGTCCTCGCCCGCGAGCGCCGCCTCGCCGATGGCGGGCTGGACACCCAGAAGTCGCTCCGCTCGCCGTCGGCCGCCCGCGAGCGCGAGGGCGGCTCCCGCCCCGGCGGCAGCGAGGCCGAGGGCCAGGAGGGCGCTCATCGTGCCTCCGACGCGGACCGCACGAGCCGGTCCGACCACCAGCGCCCGGCCACCGTCAGCGCTGCCCCGAGGCCGAGGCACACCGCCCCCAGCGGCGTGGAGAGCAGGATCCCGAACGGGTCCGCGCCCATCAGCATCCCGAGTCCGAGCCCTGCCACGGGGAGGACGCTCAGCACCTTCGCGGTGGCCCGGGGGCCGGCGAGGGCCACCGCCCGTGCTGCAACCGCGTCTGCGTCGGCCTCGAGCTGGGCCGCGAGCCTCTCGAGGACGTCGGCAAGGGCACTCCCCGAGGCCTCCGCGGCCTCGATGCAGGCCGCCACGCTGCGCCAGATGCCGGGCACCGCTCCGGCGGCCCGCGGAGAGGAGGGATCGCGGTCGCCCACCGCCGCCCGGAGGGCCGCCGCGACCGGGCGCCCCAGGTCCGCGGCCATGGCGGCCGACCGCAGCATACGAGGGGTGAGGTCTGCGCTCCCCCGCTCCCCGACCCGGTATGCCGCGGCGGCCTGCCGCCACATCTGCTCCGGCGTGCGGCCCGCGCGCAGCAGGGCGGCGAGCTGCCCGACCAGGATGGCCGCGTGCTGGAACTCCTCGGCCGGCCGCTCACTGTGCCTCCCCGCGCCGAGTCCCGCTCGTCGCGGGTGCAGCCGCTCGGGCCCCCGGGGGACACCGTGGGTGCGGAGGCGGCGCCGGTACGCGCTCGTCGCCCCTGGCCCGGCGCCGAGGCGCCAACTGGCGAACAGCAGCACAGCGATCGTGGCACCCACGACGGATCCGACGCTCACGCGGCCGCCCCCAGCGCGCGGGGAAGGGCCAGTTCCGCGGCGAGCCGGACCCAGCCGGGTCCCGGTTCCGAGGCCCGGGCCGTCCCGGAGACGCGGCGCAGGGCATCGGTGACCGTGAGCCCGTCCGGTCCTTGGGTGACCACGGCAATGCTCGCGACCCGTCGTCCCTCCGGTGCCCTCTCCAGGTGCACTACAGCGTCCAGGGCACTCGAAGCCTGGAGGAAGGTGGCTTCGCGGGTGAGCCCCGCGAGCGCCCCCAGTGCGGCAAGCCGTGCCACGACGGAGGCCGCCGCATTGGCATGGACTGTCCCCGCCCCGCTGTGCCCCGTGTTGAGCGCGGAGAGGAGGTCCCGGACTTCGGCGCCGCGGCACTCGCCCACGACGAGCCAGTCCGGGCGCATCCGCAGCGCCTCCCGCACGAGCCGGCCGAGGTCAACCCCGCCGGCGCCTTCGACATTGCCATGGCGCGCTTCCAGGCCGACGGCGTGGCCGTGGTCGGGGACCAGTTCGGCGGCGTCTTCCACCAGCACGATCCGGTCGCCGGAAGGGACCAGGCCGAGGAGGGTGCTCAGCAGTGTGGTTTTGCCTGACCCGGTGGACCCGCTCACGAGGAAGCTCCTCCGCTGCGCCACCAGGGCCTCGAGCACGGTTCTCTGGTCCGGCAGCACCGTGCCTGCCGCCTCCAACTCATCCAGGGTCATCGGCCGCGCACGCCGGATGCGGATGGAGAGCAGCGTTCCGCCGGTGGAGACGGGCGGCAGCACGGCGTGGACCCGGTAGCCTCCGGGAAGCCGCACGTCGACGCACGGCGAGGAGTCGTCGAGCCGGCGCCCCGCCGCCGCCACGAGGCGGACGGCGAGGGCGCGCAGGGCCTCCTCCGAGGGGAAGGACACCGCGCTCCGTTCGAGTCCGTGCCCCCTGTCGAGCCACACGCTCTCCGGTGCGTTGACGAACAGATCCGTCACCGCGGGATCGTTGGCGAGCACCTGCAGGGGCCCGAGCCCGCGCAGCTCGGCCATGATGGTCTCCACAGCGGCGAGTGCGCCGGCTGTGCCCAGCACGCGGCCGCTGCTCTGGAGGGCAGCCGCGACCCGCGCGGGGGTCACCGGCCCCGGGGTCGAGAGCACCGATCTGCGCACTGCGTCCAGCAGCTCCGCGTCGATCTGGCCCCTCACCGCGCGACCCTCCGACCGCGGCCGGCGAGCCTGGCACCCATGGCGAGGGCCGCGGCGTCGTCCGCGGGAGCCGGCGGAACCTGCTCGGGCAGCGCCTCGAGCACCGCGGCGGCGAGCCGCCGCAGGGACCTCGAGCGCGCCAGCTCCATGAGGCGCCCGCCCTCCGCGGCGCCCGCGGCACGCCGGAGGTGCGGAATCCGGGTCACGAGCGGGCAGCCGACGAGCCCGGCCAGCTGCTCGGCATCGACACCTTCGGCCGTGCGTCCGCGGACCACGATGCCCTGCGGCACCGGGGGCAGCTCATGGACGAGCTGGGCGGCGGACAGGGCCCCGCCCAAGGTCCCGGGAACGACGACGAGGATCCGGTCGCTGGCCCATCCGAAGTCCTCGAGCCCTTCCCGCCCTCGTCCGACATCGACGACGACGAGGTCGAACGCCGACCGTGCCGCCTCGACCACCCCGGAGACCGCGGACGCAGGGACGCGAACCGCACGGCGCGGCCCTGCGGGCCAGGACAGCACCGCGGCGCCTCCCGCCCGCGGCAGCGACGCGGCGAGCTGGTCAGGGTTGATGGCCCCGCTGGCGGAGGCGAGGTCCGGCCAGCGCAGGCCCTCGAGCGGCTGCTCGCCCAGGACGGCCTCGAGCCCTCCCGCGAGCCTGTCGCCGTCCACGAGCAGCACCCGGGAGCCGTGGTGCGCCGCGGCGCCGGCGAGCAGCACCGCCGTCGTGCTGGCACCCGCGCCCCCGCATCCCCCGACGACGCCGACGACGACCCCGGACGGCCCCTCCGCGCCCCTCCTGCCCAGGAACTCCACGAGCCAGCCAGCAGCCTCCGGCAGCTCGGCCACATGGTCGATCCCGAGTGCCGCCGCCCTGTCCCAGAGCAGACGGCGCTGGCCCGCACCGCCGACGAGGACGGTCGAGCCGCGCCGCTGCGGCGGTACCTCGCCGACGTCGGCGCCGAGCAGCACCAGGTCCGCTCTGGTCCAGAGGCCTGCGTCGCCTCCCACAGCCGGGACCCCCTCGAAGACGACGCCTGCCACCGCCGCCGCCCTCGCGCACTCATCCCGGAGGGTAGCGTCGCCGGTGACACAGCACACGACCGGCCCCGCCTCGGGGATCCATCGCCCCGTGCCGTCCGACTGTTCCTGCTCGTTCCTCGCCATGCCGTCCAGACTTCCCAGTCCGGGCATCCGCCGGAACCGACCGGGCCGCCCATGTGGACAAATCGCCTCGGATGAAGCTGTGGAGGACGAGTGAAGCCGTGCGGACAGGGAAGAATGGGAGGCGTGTACCAGCTCGTCGCCCCCGCATCGGACGGCGGAGTGCTGCTGCAGCGCCTCGACCGGGCTTGTGCACCAGCCGGTCCTGCGCGGACTGTGTCCGGCAGCGGGTTCGCAGAGCTCGTCCGGCAGGTCGATGCCCGCGAGCACCCACGGTGGGTGTGGCAGCGCACCTCCGACTGGTACCCGCGGCTCCTCGCAGCGGGCGTCGAGGTCGAGCGGTGCCATGACCTCACCCTCAGCGCCGCGATCCTCGCCCACTCGTCCTACACGGCCGGCAGCGGCTACACGCCGTCGATCCCGGTTGGCAGTCTCCTCGACGAGCCGGACGCCGGGCGGGGAGCGTGGCCCGCCCAGCACCAGGACGCCCTGTTCGAGGCCCGGCCCACCGGCGTCGGCGCCGACGCGGCCACCGCGGAACTCGCGGCCCAGCTGGCCGCGGTCGCCGCGTCGCCGCGCCGCCAGCGGCTCGCCCTGCTGCTCGCGGCGGAGTCCGCGGGGGCCCTCGCCGCAGCGGAGATGCAGCATTCGGGCGTCCCGTGGGATGCGGCAGTCCACGATGCGCTCCTCGCCGAACGGCTCGGTCCGCGGCCGCAGGGGACGGCACGGCCCGCCCTGCTCGAGGCCAAGGCCGCGGAGCTCCGCGACCTCCTGGGCGCCCCACGCCTCAACCCGGATTCACCGCAGGAGCTCATCCGCGCGCTCCACCGGGCCGGCATCGAGGCGAACACCACGCGTGCCTGGGAGCTGCGGAGGTTCACCCACCCGGCGGTCGCCCCGCTGCTCGAGTACAAGAAGATGGCGCGGCTGCTCGCCGCCAACGGCTGGTCGTGGCTGGACACGTGGGTCTCGGACGGCCGCTTCCGGCCGGAGTACGTGGTGGGCGGTGTCGTGACCGGGCGCTGGGCCTCACGCGGCGGAGGCGCGATGCAGATCCCTGCCGAGGTCCGGTCCGCGGCCCGGGCACACCCGGGGCACCGACTCATCGTGGCGGATGCCTCGCAGCTCGAACCGCGGGTCCTCGCGGCCCTGGCGGCCGATGAGGCGATGGCCGGTGCCGCGCGTGGGCGAGACCTCTACGCGGGGATCGCGGCCGCGGGCTTCGGCGGCGACCGGGCCCAGGCGAAGGTCGCCCTCCTCGGGGCCATCTACGGCGCGACCACTGGTGAGTCGGGCCGGCTGATGCCGCAGCTCACGCGCCTGTATCCGCGGGCCGTCGCGCTCGTGGAGCAGGCGGCACGGGACGGCGAGCGGGGGCTCACGGTGACGACCCACCTGGGCCGGAGCACCCCTCCCCCGTCGCCGCGCTGGCTCGCGTCCCAGCGCACCACGAGTGCCCAGGAGCAGCACCGTGCCGATGCGATCGCCCGCGACAGGGGCCGCTTCACGCGCAACTTCGTGGTACAGGGGACGGCGGCCGAGTGGGCCGAGTGCTGGATGGCCGACCTGCGGGGGAGGCTGCGGCGCATCAGGTCGCACGGTCGCCGGGCGGAACTCGTCTACTTCCTCCACGACGAGGTCGTCGTCCATGCCGAGGACGCCGTCGCCGAGGAGTGCGCCGCCGCGGTCCAGGACGCCGCGAAGACGGCCGGCCGGCTCCTGTTCCATGGCGCCCCCGTGGAGTTCCCCCTCAGCGTCGCCGTCGTCGAATCCTACGACCGTGCGAAGTAGCCGCGCCCGCGGCCGACGCGGCTAGGGGTCGACCCGGCGCTCCCGGGTCCGGTCCCAGGGGACGGCCCAGCCCAGGGCGGTGAACAGCGAATCGAGGACCATCGCGGTGAAGCCCCAGACGAGGACGCCATTGACTTCGAACCCGGGGCTCGCGAAGCGCGCTCCCCGGCGGTGGAGCACCGCCATGACGCGGTTGTCCGGGTCGAGCAGGTCCCGGACCGGGGTGCGGAACACCTGTGCGGACTCCCCGTAGTCCACCACGTCCACCGGAGACGGAGAGGACCACCACCCCACCACGGGGGTGACGAGGAAGTTGCTCACCGACATGCCCAGCGGCGGAAGCTCGCCCAGCACCTCGACCCCGGCAGGGTCAAGGCCCGTCTCCTCCCTGGCCTCGCGGAGGGCGCAGTCCACCAGGGTCGCGTCCTCGGGGTCCTGGCCTCCGCCGGGGAAGGCGACCTGGCCCGGGTGCGAGCCCAGGGTCGCGGCCCGCTCGAGGAGCAGGACGTCGAGATCGGCGGGGGCGAGGGGACGGCGCGAGACGGCCGGGACGTCGTCGAGGACGCCGAAGAGGACGAGGACGGCGGCTCTCCGCGCGGCCCCGGGCAGGGTCGCCGGGTGCCAGCGGCGGTCGAAGGGGTCGGTGTGGCCGGCGCTGATGGCGCGGACGAGCTCCGCGAGTTCGGCTCTGGCGCTCACGGGTGCCGGTCCGACGTGGCATCCGGGAGTGGCTCCGGACCCGCTGGAGACGCCGCCGCGGCGGCCAGCGTCTCCGTGCGCCGGCGGATCGCGGCGGCGTCGGAGGAGTTGGCCACCATCTCGGCGTGGAGGTCCTCCCGGCCCGGGGCCATCTCGAACCGGAGCAGGCGCCGTGCCTTGGCTGGGTCGGTCTCCCCTTCACCGAACGAGGGGCACAGGGAGGCCACCGGGCACGCGCCGCAGGCAGGCTTCCGCGCGAGGCACACGCGCCGCCCATGGAACACCACGCGGTGGGAGAGCATGGTCCAGTCCCGCGGCTCGAACAGTTCCATCACGTCCCGCTCGATCACCACGGGGTCCTCCGAGGCCGTCCACCCGAAGCGCTTGGCCAGCCGCGCGAAATGGGTGTCCACGGTGATCCCGGGGACCCCGAAGGCATTCCCGAGCACCACGTTGGCCGTCTTGCGGCCGACGCCGGGCAGCGTCACCAGTTCTGCCAGTGTCCCGGGCACCTTGCCGTCGAATTCGTCGACGACCTTGCGGGCCAGCGTGTGGATGCTCCGCGCCTTGGCCCTGAAGAAGCCGGTTGGCCGGATGATCTCCTCGATGTCGGCGAGCTCGCCCTCCGAGAGGGCCAGCGCATCCGGGTACCGGGCGAACAGGACAGGGGTGACCTGATTGACCCGGACATCAGTGGTCTGCGCGCTCAGCACGGTGGCCACCAGGAGCTCGAACGGGTCCCGGAAGTCCAGCTCGGCATGCGCGTAGGGGTAGGCCTCGGCGAGCACCCGGTTGATCTTCCGGGCCCGTCGCTTGAGCGCCAGGGGGGTCTCGTCCTGGCTCATCCGCCGGCGGCGAGGCTCGGCAGCGGTACCGCTCACGCGCGTTCGATTCCCGAGAGGTCTCGCAGGACCCCGACGCGCCCGTCGGGGCTCTGCACCACGAACTCCTGGCCACGGTCCTGGAGCGCGAGGATCCACTGCCCGGGCTCGAGGGTGAACACCGGCTGGCCGGTGGTGGCATCCACCGCAGTGCGGGGCTGGCTGACGGCGAACCAGAACGCCTCGTAGCGCGTGCCCTCGTCCTCGTACGGCCTGGTCGCCCCGATGTCCTCGGCGGCGGCGCTCCCCTGCCCGGCGACGCCGGAGTCTGTGGGCCCGCGGCCCGCGGCCGGGAACACTGCCGTGGCCGGTCCTGCACCCGCTGCCTCGACGACCTCCGTCGGGGCCACCGGTCCATCCGGCTCGGCGGACGGAGCGGGCACCGTGGGGGCCGCGGGCCGAGCGGCCGCGGCGGGCTCCGCGGAGCCGGTGTGTCCAACGGGTGCCGCGGCTTCAGCCGGGACACCAGGCTCAGCGGCGGCATCGGCCCCAGCGGAGGCACCGGCCCGAGCAGCGACACCAGGCTCGGCGGCAGTCTCTTCAGCGGTTGCCTCCCGCTCGGCAGGCTCCGCCGCGGCAGGCTCCACGGGGGCCTCCGATGCGGCGGGAGCACCGTAGGCCTCGCCGTCGGCTGCCCCGAAGACGCCGACGGCGCGCTCGGGCGCCCCATCGTCGTCGGGCGCGGGAGCGTTCGGCTCGGTGCCCGCGGCAGCCTCCACGGTCGGCGCCGGGGTCGTCCCTGCGAACGGCGCCACCGGGCCCCCGGTGCTCGGGCCGGCGCCGGGGACGGCGGCGGCCTCACCGGGCCGTCCGGGCGCCTGCGCAGCGGCCGGGCCGGTCCACTCGCCGGTGGCCGGGCTGCCCCACTCGTTCCCGGCGGCGCCGGAGCCGGCCGCAGCGCCGGCGCGTCCGCGCTGGGGCTTTGCAGCCCCGGCAGGGCGCGGCGCAGGGGGCACGGCGTCGCGCGCCATGACGTGCGCAGGCACCTCCGGCCGGCCCAGGAAGTCGACGGCGAAGACGGGGATCAGCCGCGCGATCGTGGTGGCGGCGAGCATGGCAAGGCCCCCCAGCAGGCCCACCACGGCGCCGGGCGAGAGCGTGGTGACGGTGCCGAGGAAGTAGAACGCGGCGCTCAGGACTGCGGCGACCGAGGCGAACTGGTCCACCGAGAGGGAGCCGACGCGCAGCCTCCGCGAGGGCTCGAGCCGACGCCAGGCGAACAGGGCCGCGGCCGCCACCGGGACGAGGATGCCGATCCCGAGGAAGTAAAGGCCCGCGGCGTTCCAGAGGTTCCCGACCCCGAACAGTGGCAGGAGGGAGGCCACGAACGTGATGAGCACACCCCCGAACAGGGTCAGATCACGCGTGGTGAACGGTCCGAGCACGGACTCGCTGCGGCGCCCCTCGGACGGGCTCTGGCTGGGGTCAGACATGAGTCACTCCTTCGGTCTTGAGTTCAGCCTAGCCACACCGGCACGGGCGCACCTAGGCGGCTCCGGGCGCGACGGAGGCCGCCCGACGGGATGGAGGACGACGGCGCGCGCCGGCCACTCGGCGTCGGGCGCCTACCGCCCGCCGCATGTCCGCGGCCGTCCGGCGCGGCAGTGTGACGCTCGCAACGTCGCCGCGACCCCATTGGGGCTACTGTTGACATCAGGCAGCCGGTGTGTGCGGCCTCACATCCGACGGTGGCGTCCTGCCCCGCGGCCGGGGCTGCAGGATCGGCTGGATCATGCGAGGAACGAGCCGAAAGGACACCATGGCCCACGAAACCGTCACGGGCGACGCCTTCGAGAACCTGCTCCGGGAGAAGCGCCAGTTCGCCCCCTCCCCCGAGTTCGCGGCGGGGGCGAACGTCCACGAGGGCATCTATGCCGAGGCGAACGCTGATCCCGAGGCCTTCTGGGCCGCCCAGGCGCGCGAGCGCCTGACGTGGTCGAAGGACTTCTCGCAGACCCTGGACTGGTCGGACCCGCCCTTCGCCAAGTGGTTCGTCGGCGGGGAGGTCAACGCCGCCTACAACGCGCTCGACCGCCACGTCGAGAACGGCCTCGGCGACCGGGTCGCGATCCACTTCGAAGGGGAGCCGGGCGACACCGAGACGATCACCTATGCGGATCTGACCGAGCGCGTCAAGCGCGCCGCGAACGCCTTCGAGTCGCTCGGCGTCGCCAATGGCGACCGTGTCGCCGTGTACCTGCCGATGATCCCCGAGGCCGTCGTGACGATGCTCGCCTGCGCGCGCATCGGGGCGATCCACTCCGTGGTCTTCGGCGGCTTCTCCTCCGAGGCCCTGCGCAGCCGCATCGACGACGCCGAGGCCAAGCTCGTGGTCACCGCAGACGGGACCTACCGCCGCGGCAAGCCCAGCCCGCTCAAGCCGGCGGTGGACGAGGCCCTCGCCGAGGACGGGCACACGGTCCAGCACGTCGTCGTGGTGGAGCGCAACGGCCAGGACGTGGCCTGGACCCAGGGCCGCGACCTGCGCTGGTCGGAGGTCATGGCCGCCGCCTCCCCCGAGCACACCGCAGTTGGCCACGACGCCGAGCACCCGCTGTTCATCCTCTACACGTCCGGCACGACGGGGAAGCCCAAGGGCATCCTCCACACGACGGGCGGGTACCTCACGCAGACCGCCTTCACCCATTCGGCCGTGTTCGACCTCAAGCCGGAGACGGACGTCTACTGGTGCACCGCGGACATCGGCTGGGTCACCGGGCACTCCTATGTGACCTACGCGCCCCTCGTGAACGGTGCCACCCAGGTCATGTACGAGGGCACGCCGGACTCGCCGCACCAGGGCCGCTGGTGGGAGATCGTCCAGAAGTACAAGGTCTCGATCCTCTACACCGCGCCCACCGCGATCCGCACCATGATGAAGTGGGGCTCGGACATCCCCGCCAAGTACGACCTCTCCTCGATCCGCGTCCTCGGCTCCGTGGGCGAGCCCATCAACCCCGAGGCATGGATGTGGTACCGCGAGGTGATCGGCGGCAACGGCGGGCGCCGCGAGGAGCGTGCCCCGATCGTGGACACCTGGTGGCAGACCGAGACCGGCGCGATCATGATCGCGCCGCTGCCCGGCGTCACGGCCACGAAGCCCGGCTCGGCCCAGGTTCCGCTGCCGGGCATCGCGGTCGACGTCGTCGACGAGGCCGGCCAGCCCGTGCCGAACGGGCACGGCGGCTTCCTCGTGCTCCGCAAGCCGTGGCCGGCCATGCTCCGCACCATCTGGGGCGACCCTGAGCGGTTCAAGGACACCTACTGGTCCCGCTTCGAGGGGATGTACTTCGCCGGCGACGGGGCGAAGAAGGACGACGACGGCGACATCTGGCTCCTGGGCCGGGTCGACGATGTCATGAACGTCTCGGGCCACCGCCTCTCCACCACCGAGATCGAGTCCGCGCTCGTCTCCCACCCGTGGGTCGCCGAGGCCGCGGTGGTGGGGGCCGCGGACGAGACGACGGGCCAGGCGGTCGTGGCCTTCGTGATCCTGCGGGGCGAGGCGAGCATCCCCGAGGGCGAGGACCCGGCGGCGGTGCTGCGGGCCCACGTGGGCCACGAGATCGGCCCGATCGCCAAGCCGCGCCACATCCTCGTGGTTCCGGAGCTGCCCAAGACCCGGTCGGGCAAGATCATGCGCCGCCTGCTCAAGGATGTGGCCGAGGGGCGCGACCCGGGCGACGCCACGACGCTGGCGGACCCGACGGTCATGCACAAGATCGCCCAGGACCTGCGCAAGTAGGCCCGGCGGCGCGGACGGCAAACCGTGCACGACGGCGGCGCCTCGCCCGAGCGGGCGGGGCGCCGCTGCGGTCGTTGCCGTGCAGTGCCCGGCGGTCCCCGCTAGGACCTCACGGCGATGTCCCCGACCATGCCCATCTCGTCGTGGAACTGGCAGATGTAGTGCCAGGTGCCGGCCGTGCCGAACGTCCACGTGAAGTGGTCCGGGCCCCCGCCCGCCTTGGGGAGGAGCGTGCCGGAGTCGACGGGCTTGCCGCCGGCGCGGGTGAGCTTGGTGAACGTCACCGTGTGCGGGACGACCCCCTGATTGGCGCTCATGTCGAACGTCACCGTGGTCCCGGCCCTGATGTGGTCCAGGGACGGCATGAACCGCATGACCATGGCTGTGTCGTCCATGGCCCCGACGAACACGTGCGTGGAGGTCGCCCTCTCCATCGTCTCGTGCATGAGGGCGTACCCGTCGCGGATGATGTGCCTGCTCTCCACGTGGGCGCGCCGGTCGTAGTAGGCCTGGCTGTGCGGGAGCGGGGACCCCTGGTGCCGGACGTGGACCACGATGTTCATCATCTGGCCGTGCAGGATGCAGTAGAAGGTGAAGGTTCCGTATTCGGCGAACTTGAGCTGGTACGTCCGCACGGTCGGGATCCCCGGCGTGGGCGGCGCGATCACGCCGGAGTTCATCCACCGGGCCTTCGGGTCGAACAGGGGCCCGCCGACCGGCTTGAACGCGTCGGCCTCGAGGTTCGCGATCGAGGTCGGGGGCAGCGGCGGCGTGCCGTAGCTGACCGTATGGAGTTCGGCGCTGTTGGAGAGGAACCGGATCGAGTCTGCCTGGTGGATCCAGATCTCTCCCGGCAGGAACCGCATGCCCTGGATGGCCATGTCCTTGGACTGTTCGCCCACGAGGACGTTCCACGTCTGCGGGGCGGCCGCGGAGCCCGCCCCGGCCTGCGCCGGTGCGGTGCCGAGGAGGCCGATGAGCAGGGTGAGCAGGGCCGTGGCAACCACGGCGGGCGCCCGGAGCCGGGCGCGGGATGACGGTGACATTGGACTGCTCCCATGGTGAAGCAGTGGGCCCGGGCCCTTCCAGCGAGGGCTCCGGCTCGGAAGCGCCGGCGGGCGGAGGGCGCGGGCCGGCCACGCGGCGTCGTGCACCTCCAGCGGGGGTGCCGCCGCCTCGGCGCCGAGACTGCGCCGATCCAGGGTGCTGTCCTCCGGCCCCCTCGACCTCTGGCCCCCGCGAGGACACGCCACAGGATAGACCTCCGCGGCCTGCCGGGGAAGGCCAGTCCGGCGCGGCGCGGACGCCCTAGAGTGAAGCCATGGCACAGACCCGCGGCACCGTCCTCGTCCTCAACGGCCCCAACCTGAACCTGCTGGGCACGCGCGAGCCGGAGAAGTACGGCACGCACACCCTCGCCGACATCGAGCGCCTCTGCACCGATGCGGCCCAGGCCCAGGGGCTGGACGCGCAGTGCTTCCAGTCGAACCATGAGGGCGCGCTCGTGGACGCGATCCACGCCGCCCGCGGCACGGCCCTCGGGATCGTGCTCAACGCCGGCGCCTACACCCACACCTCGGTGGCGATCCGCGACGCCGTCGCGGCCGTCCAGCTGCCGCTCGTCGAGGTGCACATCACGAACGTGCATGCCCGGGAGCCGTTCCGGCACCACTCCTACCTCAGCGACATCGCCAAGGCCGTGATCGCTGGCGCCGGGGTGCTCGGCTACCGGTTCGCGATCGAGTACCTCGCGGACCTCACGGCGACCCGCAGGCCCCTGGACGTCTAGCTACTTCCGGGTGCAGACGCCGGGCTGGACCTGCTGGCTGAGGCCGGGAGCCTTGGTGGCCACGGGGGCCAGCTCCTCCATGGTGATCGCGTAGCCGACGTTCGCCGTGGAGTCGCTCTTGGCGAAGACCACGCCCGTCACGCGTCCGTCGAGGGTCATCAGCGGGCCGCCCGAGTTGCCCTGCTGGACGTTCCCGGAGATCTGGTAGACGTTCTTGGGCACCTCGTTGGTGCCGTAGATGTCCGGGGCGAGCACCGTCGTCGTGCCCTGCACCACCGCGGGGCGGAGCTGGTAGGGGCCGCCGAGGGGGTAGCCGCCGAACGCTGCGGAGGTGCCGGCCGGGCTCGTGCCGGTCAGCTGGAGGGGCGCCACGCCCAGGCCGTCCACCGCGACCACCGCGAGGTCGTGCACCGCGTCGAAGTAGACCACGCGCCCGCTGCGGGCGCCCCCGCCGGGAAGCTCGACGACGGGCTCGCTCACCCCGGCCACGACGTGCGCGTTGGTGACGATCCTCCCCGGGGACACCACGAAGCCGGAGCCGGTCTGGTTCTGGCCGCACTGGTATGCGGTGCCGGTGATCCTGAGGATGGACGGCGCGGCGCTGCGGAGCTGGGCGGTGTCCACCGAGTCCGGGACCTTGACGGGCTGGGCCGGGGCGATGCCCTCGATCAGCTTGGGCAGGCCGTCGCCGATGACGAACGCGCGGAGGGCGGCCGCCTGCTCCTTCACGGGATCCGGCGTCGCGTCGTCGAGCGCCCGGACCACCGTGGAGCCGGCGATCTGCTGGGTGAGCAGCGGCACGCCCATGCTTGAGACGGTGAACGCCGTCATCGAGATGACGAGCGCTGCGACCACCACGCTGACCACTCCGCCGAGGCCGCGGTCGATCGCGGTGGCCCCCTTCCAGCGGATCCCCCGCCGGATGCGCTGGCCGAGCGCCGAGCCCACGGCATTGCCCGCGGCCATGAGGAGGACCGCGGTGATGATGATGCCGGCCGCGCGCCAGCCGCCGGGCGCAAGCCAGCTGCTCACGATCGGGACGGCGAAGAAGGCGGCCACCCCGCCGGCGACGAAGCCGAGGATGCCGCTCAGGCTCACGACGAATCCCGCCCGGATCCCGTTGAGGAGGTAGCCCACGAGAACGAGCACGAGGAGGACGTCGAGGAGATTCACCCTCGGGAGTCTACCGACGGGTTCTGGCGCCAGACTGGGAGGCCGGCGCGCCCCTCCCGCGCGTCCCCGCGCGGGCTGTGTGCTGTGTCGCCTGCCAAGTTCGTCACAAAAGGTCCGCGGTATCTGAAACAATGAGCCCAGCGCAAGCAAGCGAATGCAACTGACACTAGGAGACTGAATTGGACCTCGAGGTACTGCGCCGCGCACCGCTCTTCGCCACGCTCGACGACGAAGGGTTCCGCCTGCTGACGGATGAGCTCACCGAGGTGGACCTGTCGCGGGGCGCGTCGGTGTTCCGCGAAGGCGACCAGGGCGACCAGCTCTACTTCATCGTCTCCGGCAAGGTGAAGCTGGGCCGCACCTCCCCCGACGGCCGTGAGTCCCTCGTGGCGATCCTCGGCCCCGGCGAGCTCTTCGGCGAGATGGCCCTGTTCGATCCGGCCCCCCGCAACGCCACGGCGACCGCTGTGTCCGAGACCCGCCTCGCCGGCCTGAAGAACGAGGCCCTCGTCGCGCTCCTGCGGTCCCGCCCGGAGGTCTCCGCGCAGCTGCTGCAGGCCCTGGCCCGCCGCCTGCGCCGCACCAACGACTCGCTCTCGGACCTCGTGTTCTCGGACGTCCCCGGCCGCGTGGCGAAGGCCCTCCTGGACCTCGCCGACCGCTTCGGCCGCCCGGCGACGGACGGCGTGCTCGTGGCCCACGAGCTCACCCAGGAGGAGCTGGCCCAGCTCGTGGGCGCGTCCCGCGAGACGGTCAACAAGGCCCTGGCCGAGTTCGTCCAGCGCGGCTGGATCCGCCTCGAGGCCCGCGCTGTGGTGATCCTGGACATGCAGCGGCTGCGCCAGCGCTCCCGCTGAGCCCCCGCTATGTGGAAGGAGCCGGACCCCTGCGGGTCCGGCTCCTTCCGTCTGTGCGCGGCTGCGTGCGCCTGCCTCAGGCCATCCCTGCGCTATGCCTGCTCGGCGGGACGGCCGACGGCGCGCAGCGCCTCGGTCGGCGGCGCGACGGCTCCCGGGGCGCTCACCTCGAGGTAGAGCTGGCCGCCCTCCTCGACGAGCTCGGCCTGGTAGACGTGGTTGCTGCGCTTGATGTTGAGGTAGGCGATACAGCCCCTGGCCTTGGCCATCTTGGCGAGGATGATCTCGGTGGCCGGGACGAGGAGTTCCGGCAGCGCGAGCCCGCGCGTGTCCGGCTGGCCCACCTCGTCGCCGAGGGCGCTCGTCTCCTTCTCGGCCATGAGCGTGGCGGCGCTCACCCACTGGCCCCACACGCCCTTGCTCGGCAGGAGGGTGGGGGTCTGCCCGACGGGAAGCGTGGCCGCGAAGTAGCGGGTGTCGAACCGCCGGTGCGCGAAGTCGGGCGTGACCCAGTGCACGAGGGACCGCAGCAGGTCCGTCCGCAGTCCCAGGCCGCGCTTGGCGAGCAGCTCGGCGAAGCCGATCTCCTGGCCGGCGAGCGCCTCGCGGGCGCGGACCCAGTCCGCCGTGCTCGTGCCCTCGACCACGAGCGATTCGTCGGAGCCGGCCAGGAGCACGCCGGTCTCCTCGAACAGTTCGCGGATGGCGGCGACGACGTGGACCCGGGCGAGGGCGTAGTCCTCAGTCCCGAGGACCTCGGCCCACTGGCCCACGCTCGGCCCGAACCAGTCGAAGGAGTCCTGGTCGGCGTTCTCGACCGAGCCGCCCGGGAACGCGACGACTCCGAGGGGCGAGTCGCCCGTGCGGTAGGTCAGCCAGGTCTCGGTGCCGTCGGGGGCGTCGCGCACGAGGGCGACGGACGAGGCGAGACGGGGCTTGCGCGGTGCCCGGTCGGCTTCATCGAGCCAACTGCGGGCCGCGCCCTGCAGGCGCTTGGGCAGCGTGAAACGGCGCCTATGCGAAATCGGCAATCAGCTCAACCTCCACTGGGGCGTCGAGCGGCAGGACCGCGACGCCGACGGCGGAGCGGGCGTGCGTGCCGGCCTCGCCGAAGATCTTGCCGAGCAGCTCCGAGGCGCCGTTGACCACCCCGGGCTGCCCCGTGAACTGCGGGTCGGAGGCGACGAACCCCACGACCTTGACGATGCGCGTGACGCGGTCGAGGTCCCCGATCTGGGCCTTGACGGCGGCGAGCGCGTTGATGACGCACACCTCGGCGTGCTTCTTGGCGTCCTCGGCGCTGACCTCGGCGCCGACCTTGCCGGTCGCGGGGAGCTTGCCGGAGACGAACGGCAGCTGGCCGGAGGTGTAGACGGTCGAGCCGCTCACCACCGCCGGGACGTAGGCCGCCACGGGCGCGGCGACCTCGGGCAGGCTCAGGCCCAAGTCCGCGAGGCGGCGCTCGACGGCGCTGCTCACCTCGGCCTCGGCGGCCCCTTCCGCTGGTGCGGCCTGGTCGTGGCTCATGCCTGCTTCTCCCTCTTCATGTACGCGACGAGTCCGTTGCCCCCGGGGCCCGGGACCACCTGGACGAGCTCCCAGCCGTCCTCTCCCCACTGGTCGAGGATCTGCTTCGTCGCGTGGACGATGAGCGGCACGGTCGCGTATTCCCAGGCGGTCATGAGGCCAGATTAGCCCCTCCCGTTAGACTGGCACACATGGCGTCTGGCAAGAACCCTGTCTTTGACACGGCCACCACTCTGGGCAAGATCTTCGCATTCCTCGGCGTGAGTGCGGTCTGTGGCGTGCTGGTTGCGGGGCTCCTCGTGCCCGCCGCGGCCGTCACCGGCAGCGCAGCGAACGGCTCGGTCCAGTTCTTCGACAGCCTGCCCAGCGAGCTCACCGTCGAGCCGCCCGGGCAGGTCACGAAGATCCTGGCCTCGGACGGCTCGCAGATCGCCACGCTGTTCTCGGAGAACCGCACCAAGGTCTCGCTCGACCAGATGTCCCCGTACATCAAGGACGGGATCGTCGCCATCGAGGACTACCGCTTCTACGAGCACGGCGGCGTGGACACGACCGGCATCCTGCGCGCGCTCGCGGCCAACTTCCGGGGCGGCCGGCAGGGCGCCTCGACCCTCACGCAGCAGTACGTCAACAACGTGATCAACGAGAACCTCGTGGCGCAGGGCAAGGCGAACGAGGTGCTCCTGAACGGCCTGAACAAGGGCGTCGGGGACAAGCTGCGCGAGATGAAGCTGGCCATCGCCCTCGAGAAGAAGTTCAGCAAGGACCAGATCCTCGAGGGCTACCTCAACATCGTGTTCTTCAACGCCAACGCCTACGGGATCGAGGCGGCGAGCCAGTACTTCTTCTCGACGGACGCCAAGAGCCTGACGCTGCCGCAGGCGGCGCTCCTCGCCGGCCTCGTCAACAGCCCCTCGATGTACGACCCGATCGCGCACCCGGAGGCGGCGAAGAAGCGCCGCGACCTGGTGCTCGACGCGATGCTGCAGCACGGCAAGATCAACCAGAAGCAGCACGACGACGCCGTGGCCACCCCGGTGAAGACCAAGGTCAACCCGCCCAAGCAGGGCTGCCAGTACGCGCAGTCCGCGCAGTACTTCTGTGACTACGTGCTCCACCAGATCCTCAACGATCCCGCCTACGGCGCCGACGAGAACGAGCGCACGTCCCGGATCATGCGCGGGGGCCTGACCATCAAGACCACGCTCGACCCGCGCCTCCAGGCGCCGGCCCAGCAGCAGGTCGACTCGACGGCCGGGGCGAACCCGCTCAAGTGGGCGGCGTCCCTCGTGACCGTCCAGCCCGGCACCGGCAAGATCGTCTCGATGGCCCAGAACTCCCGCATGCTGGACGGCCAGGGATCGAGCTTCGTGACCTCGTACAACGTCAACGTCGAACGCAGCGACCCCTCCGGCAACCCCCTCGGCGGCGCGGGCGGCATGCAGCCCGGATCGACGATGAAGCCCGTGACGCTCGCGGCGTGGCTCAACGAGGGCAAGTCCACCAACGCCATCGTGAACGCGGCCCAGCGCCGCTACCCCAAGGGCTATCCGTGGAAGACGACCTGCGACCCGGTCGTCGGCTGGTACGACGACACGGTGGAGGGCTCCACCGACCTCCAGAACGACGAGCCGAACTGGTACCGGCCGATGACGGTGCGCGAGGGCATCTACCAGTCGATCAACACGGCCACCTTCGCCTCCGCCGCGGGCCTGAACGACTTCTGCGACATCCAGCGGGCTGCCGATGCGCTCGGGATGCACGATGGCGAGGGCAACGGCAAGAAGCTCGACCTCCATTACCTCGGCAATCTGCTCGGCGGCATGAACGTGGCACCGCTGACCATGGCGAGCGCCTTCGCGACCTTCGCGGCGGACGGCACCTACTGCACCCCGATCTCCATCACGGACGTGACGGACGCGCAGGGGAAGCGGATCGGGGGCCAGGCACCGACCTGCCAGCAGAACGCGATCAAGCCCGAGGTAGCGAGGGCGGCCACGAACGTGCTCCAGGACGTCCTGACGAAGGGCTCCGGCTACAACATCAAGGACGCCTCCGGCCAGACCATCAAGCTGCCCTATCCCGACGCGGCCAAGACCGGTACCAACAACTTCAACAACCAGACCTGGGTGGTCGGGTACACGAAGGGCCTCGCGACCGCGTCCTTCTTCGGAGAGGCGCTGAAGGATCCCGCGTCCTCCACCATGGGACGGGAGATCACCATCAACGGCCGGTTCTACAAGTCAGTGGACGGCGCGTTCATCGCCGGTCCGCAGTGGGCCTACTTCATGCAGAAGGCCGCGCCGCTCTACGACAACGGCAGCTTCGAGGCGCCGCCGCAGAATCTGATCACCGGCGCCAACACGGACTCCACCCCGTCCACGTCGCAGCAGGGCGTGCAGCAGCAGCAGAATCCGCAGCCCGCGCCCGTGGCCCCCGCGCCGAAGCCGCAGCCCGCCCAGCCTCCGGCCCAGAAGCCGGCCCCCTCGCCCGCGCCCCAGCCCACCTCGGGCAAGGGCAAGGGCGGGAACGGCTGAGCCGTGGGTCCTGCACTCGAGAGCGCCCCGGTGCGCGCCGGGGGCCGGGTCGGTCCCGCGGTGGCCAGGGCGGCGCGGCGTGCCGCCCTCCTCGCCGGCCTGGGCCTGAGCGCGGGCGCCGCAGCCGCGGCGTACGGATGGTGGGAGAAGGACCAGTTCACGGTCCGCGAGGAGACCGTGCCCGTGCTCCCTCCGGGCGCGGGGCCCCTCCGGGTTCTGCACCTGAGCGACATCCACTTCGTGCCCGGCCAGGCCGCGAAGGTCCGCTGGCTCGCCGGGCTCGCCGCCCTCGAGCCCGACCTCGTGGTCAACACCGGCGACAACCTGAGCCACCCGGACGCGGTGCTGCCGCTCGTCACGGCCCTGAAGCCGCTCCTGCGGTTCCCGGGCGTGTTCGTTCCCGGCTCCAACGACTACTACGCGCCGGTCGCGAAGAACCCGGCGGCCTACCTCCTCGGGCCCTCGAACCGGAAGCCCCTCCCCCGCCGCATCGAGCTGGACTGGCGCAGCCTCTTCACGGCATTCGGCGCCGCGGGCTGGCTGGACCTGACGAACCGGGCGCAGTCGATGAGCGTCGGCGGCGTCCGGCTCGACCTCTCCGGGGTGGACGATCCGCACCTGCGGCGCGAGCGCTACGCGGGCTGGCCGGTGCCGGCCCCCGGCCCTTCGGAGGGGCCCGCGCTCAAGGTCGCCGTCATCCATGCCCCGTACCAGCGGGTGCTCGACCACTTCGCCGACTCCGGCGCCGAGCTGATCCTCGCGGGCCACACGCACGGCGGGCAGATCTGCCTTCCCGGCTACGGCGCCCTCGTCTCCAACTGCGACCTGCCGACGTGGCGCGCCAAGGGCCTCACCCTCTGGGAGGAGGGCGGCCGTTCGGTGCCGCTGAACGTCTCCGGCGGAATCGGCACCTCGCGCTTCGCCCCAGTGCGGATCGCCTGCCGCCCGGAGGCGGTCCTGCTCACGCTCACCGCCCGCCCGGCGTAGGGTAGTTGCCACAGCTAACTACTCCTCCCCAGGTGTGTGAACCCCGGCATGCCACAGCGCGCCCCCGTTGACCCCACGGCACCGATCCCGCAGCAGAGCCCGTACTGGGCCTCCATCGCGCGTCTCGGCCCGATCGTGCGCCCCATCGTGCCGCGCCTCGTGATGGGCCTCGTCGTCGCCCTGGCCGCCTCGGCACTCGCCCTCGCCGTCCCGCAGGTGCTGCGGCTCGTGATCGACGAGCTGCTCCGCAGCGGAACCCAGCCAGCGGCGGTGTGGGGAGCGGCCGGCGTCGTGCTCGTCCTCGGGGTGCTCGAGGCGACGATGATCTACCTGCGCCGCGTCCTCGTGATCGAGCCGAGCATCACGCTCGAGCGGCGGATGCGCACCTCCATGTACGACCACCTCCAGGACCTGCCCGTCTCGTTCCACGACCGCTGGGGCTCGGGGCAGCTGCTCTCGCGGTCCGTCGCGGACCTGGGGTTCCTGCGGCGGTGGCTCGCGTTCGGGGCGATCTTCCTCGTGGTCTCGATCAGCACGGTGGCCCTCGGCGTGGTCCTGCTGTTCACGCTCTCGTGGCAGCTCGCGCTGATCTTCCTCGCGGCCGCCGTGCCGATCATGGTCTACGGGGCGATCTTCCGCCGCCGCTTCTCGCTCGCCACCCGGCGCAGTCAGGACCAGGCCGGCGACCTCGCGACCGCGGTCGAGGAATCTGTGCACGGCATCCGCGTCCTCAAGGCCTTCGGCCGCGCCCGCGAGGCGCTCGAGGGCTTCACCGAGCAGGCGCGGCACCTGCGCGAGACCGAGGTGGCCAAGGCCCGGCACCAGGCCCTGTTCAGCCTCGTCGTGACCCTGCTGCCCGAACTCGCGCTCGGCACGGGCCTCGTCACCGGCATCTGGCTCACTGCCGCCGGGCACCTGAGCATCGGCTCGCTCGCCGCCTTCTTCGCGACGGCCGCGGCGGTCGCGCAGCCGGTCGAGGCCAGCGGCATGCTCGTGGGCATGGCGCTCACGGCGAAGACTGCCGTGGACCGGCACTTCGAGGTCATGGATGCCACGAACACGGTGGCCGACCCGGAGCACCCGCGCCACCTCGTCGCCCCCCGCGGCGAGCTGGCCTTCCGCGGCGTCCGCTTCTCCTTCGGAGCCCCCGGGGCGCCCGACGCCGGCCGTCCGCCCCGGGCCGCCGGCCCACGGTCGGAGGTCCTGCGCGGGGTGGACCTGCAGGTGCGGCCCGGCGAGACTATGGCGCTCGTGGGCGCGACGGGCTCCGGCAAGAGCACGCTGCTCCAGCTCGTGCCGCGGCTCTACGACGTGGGCACGGGCGCCGTGGAGGTCGACGGCGTGGACGTCCGGGACCTCCCGCTGGCCGAACTGCGCCGGCTCGTCGCCGTCGCGTTCGAGGACACCACCCTGTTCTCCTCCTCGGTGCGGGAGAACGTGCTCCTCGGCGCCCCCGCCCAGGAGGGCCCGGAGGCGGACGCCGTGCTGGCCGAGGCCCTCGAGGTCGCCCAGGCCCAGTTCGCGTACTCGCTCCCCGACGGCCTCGCCACCCGCATCGGCGAGGAGGGCCTGAGCCTCTCGGGCGGCCAGCGCCAGCGCATCGCGCTGGCGCGCGCGATCGCAGCCCAGCCGTCCGTGCTGGTCCTCGACGATCCGCTCTCCGCCTTGGACGTCGCCACCGAGGAGCGCGTGTCCGAGGGCCTGCGCGCGGCGCTCGCCCACACGACCACGCTCATCGTGGCCCACCGCCCCTCGACCGTGGCCCTCGCGGACCGCGTGGCGCTCCTGCGCCACGGCGTGGTCGAGGACGTGGGCACCCACGCCGAGCTGCTCGCCCGCAGCGACCACTACCGCTGGGTCATCGCGAGCCTGCCCGGGGAGCCGCGGGACCTTGACCGGGACGAGGAACCGGACCTGGACACCGTCTTCTCCGAGGAGGCCCGATGAGCCGCACCCGCAGCAGCACCTCCCCCCGCCCCGTGCAGCCCGGCGAGCCGGTGCGGGACCAGGGCGGGCGGGGGACCCGCGGCGAGGACGCGGTGGACCTCACGCGGGAGGCGAGCCGCGCCGTCCGCCGTCGTTCGCTCAGGCTCCTCGGGGACCTCGTCCGGCCCGTGCGCGGGCGCCTGTGGGCGACCCTCGCGATGGTCGTCGTCTCCCAGGCGTCCCGCGCGGCGGGCCCTGCGATCATCGCCTTCGGGATCGACCGCGCGCTGCCGGCCCTCGTCTCCGGCGACCCGGCGCAGATGTGGCTCGCCGGGGCGGCGTACGTCGCGGCGGCCCTCGTCACCGGCGTGCTCACCGCCGGCTACGTGACCTCGACCGCGAAGCTGAGCCAGGCCATGCTCCTGGACCTGCGCGTCTGGGTCTTCCGCCACACGCAGCGGCTGAGCCTGGACTTCCACGAGACCTACATGTCCGGGCGCATCATCTCGCGGCAGACCTCGGATCTCGAGGCGCTGCGCGAGCTGCTCGACTCGGGCATCAGCTCGCTCGCCTCCGGCCTGCTGTTCATGGCGTTCACCGCGATCACGGTCTTCGCGCTCGACTGGCCCTCGGGACTCATCATGCTCGCCGCCGCAGTCCCCATGCTCTTCCTCGCCCGCTGGTACCAGGTCCGGTCCCAGCGGGCCTACCGCTCCTCCCGGGTCGTCTCGGCGCGGCTGATCGTGCACTTCGTCGAGACGATGACGGGCATCCGCGCGGTCAAGGCCTTCCGGAAGGAGCGCGCCAACAGCGCCGAGTACGGCCGCCTGGCCGACGACTACGCCGCCGCCACCCAGCGTTCGGTGATGCTCAACGGCGTCTTCCAGCCGGGCCTCGTGCTCATCGGCAACGTAACCGTGGCCGTGATCCTGCTCGTCGCGGCGTTCCGCGTGCTCGACGGCGGCCTCGCCGTGGGCATCCTGCTCGCCGTGGTGCTCTCGACCAAGCGGTTCTTCTCACCGCTCGAGCAGATGGCCATGTTCTACAACTCCTTCCAGAGCGCCCAGGCGGCCCTCGAGAAGGTCTCCGGGCTGCTCGAGGAGGTCCCCAGCGTGCAGCCGCCGCAGGAACCGGTGCCCCTGCCGCACGCCCGCGGCGCGGTCGCCTTCGAGGCGGTCTCCTTCTCCTATGCGTCCGGGCCCGAAGTCCTGCCCGAATTCACCCTGCGGATCCCTGCGGGCCAGACGGTGGCGCTCGTCGGGGCGACGGGCGCGGGGAAGTCGACGATCGCCAAGCTCGTGGCCCGGTTCTACGACCCCACCTCGGGGGCGGTGACGCTCGACGGCGTGGACCTCCGGCGGCTCTCGACGAAGGACCTGCGGCGTGCGGTCGTCATGGTGACGCAGGAGGCCTACCTGTTCTCGGGCTCGGTCGCGGACAACATCGCGCTCGGGCGGCCGGACGCCGCGCGGGAGGAGATCGAGGCTGCGGCCCGCGCGGTGGGCGCCCACGAGTTCATCGCGGCGCTGCCCGCCGGCTACGACACGGACGTCACCAAGCGCGGCGGGCGGGTCTCGGCCGGGCAGCGCCAGCTCATCTCCTTCGCGCGGGCCGTGCTGGCGAACCCGTCGGTGCTGATCCTGGACGAGGCGACGAGTTCCCTCGACATCCCGTCCGAGCGGCTCGTGCAGTCCGGGCTGGCCAGGCTGCTGGGCTCGGGCCCGGGCCGGGAGGCTGGCAGGACCGCCGTGATCATCGCCCACCGGCTCTCGACCGTGGAGAACGCGGACCGCGTGCTCGTGGTGGACGGCGGGCGCATCGTCGAGGACGGCTCCCCGGCCGAGCTCCTCGCCGGCGGAGGGCGATTCGCGGCCCTCCACGGAGCGTGGCGGGACTCCCTCGTCTAGCTCGGGCCGCCCGGGTGGAGGGCCCTCCCCGATTTCATCTTCGCCCCCCGATCGGGTACTCTGGATGAGTTGCTTCGGGGAGACTCGGGTGACGGATCGGGATGTAGCGCAGCTTGGTAGCGCGCTTCGTTCGGGACGAAGAGGTCGCAGGTTCAAATCCTGTCATCCCGACCATGTGAAGGCCCCACGGCATGAGCCGTGGGGCCTTTTTGTCGTGCGTCGTCGTCGTCCTGCGTTCTCCCGTGCTGGCCCTCCGCAGGGTGGCGCCCTCAGTGGTGCGGGAGGACTGGGTGTGTCCTCCCGGCGCCCCAGCGGTGCCGGAGCATCTTGTGGAACGCGTCTCCGGCCAGCACGCCCGGGATCGCGAAGGCGGCGACGGCCAGACCCTCGAGGGGCGGCGGCGCCTGGCCCAGCAGCGTGGCCACCGGGCCGATGAAGAGGAAGACCGCGAGCAGCACGAGTTCGGCGGCGATGGCTCCGAGCAGCATGCGGTTGGTCCCCCACGGGAGCCGCCACGCCGGCCGGCTGGCGCTGCGGCAGGCGTAGGCATTGGCCAGCTGGCCTAGCACCACCGCCGTGAAGGCCGCCCCGGAGGCCGCCGCGACCGTCGCGGCGTCGGGGAGGGCACCGCCGGGGTGCCAGCCCGCGAGCCAGAGCACCGTGGCGAAGGCCGCCATCTCGACCACGACCTCGGCCGGACCCAGCACCGCGAACACCCGGAACAGCAGGCTCGCGTCCATGAGGTGGCGCCGCTCCGGCGGCCGCCTGAGGACGCCCGCGCTCGGGTTCTCCCCGCCGAGTGCGAGCGCGGGCAGGAGGTCCGTGCCGATGTCGAGGCAGAGGATCTGCAGCACCCCGAGGGCCAGCGGGAAGTGGCCTGCGGACAGGGCCCACACGACGAACGGGGTCAGCTCGGCCACGTTGTCCGTGAGGTGGTAGGTCAGGAAGCGCCGGATGTTCGCGTAGGTCGCCCGGCCCTGCTCCACCGCCACGATGATCGTCGCGAAGTCGTCGTCGAGCAGGACGAGGTCGGCGGCGTTCCGCGCCACGTCGGTGCCGCTGCGCCCCATCGCCACCCCGATGTCGGCGGCCTCGAGGGCCGGACCGTCGTTGACGCCGTCGCCCGTCATGGCGACGCAGTGGCCCCGGGCCTGCAGGGCGTGCGCGACGCGCAGCTTCTGTTCCGGGGTGACCCGCGAGATCACCACGCCGTCCCGGTCCAGGAGCGCGCCGAGCACCTGGAGGTCTTCAGGGAGCGCGGCCCCCTCCAGTACCGCCTCCGTCCCCGTGCCGCGCCCGATCAGCCCGATCTCCCGGGCGATCGCCGCGGCCGTCACGGGGTGGTCCCCCGTGACCATCGCGACCCGGATCCCGGCCTCGCGTGCCTGCCGGATCGCGTCGGCGACGGCGGGGCGCGGTGGGTCGTGCAGTCCGATCAGGCCGCGCAGCACGAGCTCCCGCTCGAGGACGACGGCGTCCGCCTCGCCGCGCGACGCGGCGGCCGCCTCGGCGGCCGTGAGCTCGCGCGACGCGACCGCCAGCACCCTCAGGCCCCGCGCGGCCAGCTCCGCGAGCGTCAGGCGTGCTCGGTCCAGCCATGCCCCCTCACCGCCGCCGGGCCCGGGGCTGGGTGAGCCGTCACCCACGCACAGGGCGAGGAGCGTCTCCGGGGCGCCCTTGACCCACAGTTCCGTCCTCCCGCCCGCGCCGGCGGGGAGGACCGCGCTCTGCCGTTTGCGCTCCTCGTCGAACGCGAAGCCGGCCAGCGCCGCGGGGCCCTCTGCTGCCCCGCCGAGCCTGCGGTCGAGCGCCGCGAGGGCGCCCTCCATCGGATCGCCGACGGCGCGCCACTCGCCGTCGTGCTCCTCGATGTCCCCCTGGGAGGCGGCCCGGGAGCCGGCGGCGAGGCGCGAAGCCGCCGCGACCGCGGGCGGAGTGCCCGCGACCGCGGCCTCGGGCGCGTACCCGCGCCCCTCGAGGCGGACGGAGCCCTGCGGGGTCCACACCTCGACGGCGCTCATCCGGTTCTGCGTGAGGGTCCCGGTCTTGTCGGTGCAGATGAATGTTGTGGAGCCGAGCGTCTCGACGGCCTGGAGGTTGCGCACGAGCGCATGGCGCCTGCTCATGCGCTGGGCTCCCATGGCCAGGGAGAGCGTGACGGTGGGCAAAAGCCCCTCGGGCACCAGGGCCACAGTGACCCCGATCGCGAACAGGAAGGCCCCCGCGAGGGGATTGCCGATGAGGAACGAGATGACGAAGAACACCGCACCGACGGTCACGGAGACCATGGCGATCACCTTCACCACGCGCGTGAGCTCGAGGTCGAGCGGGCTGGGCGGCGCCTCGGCCCGGGTGGTCAGGCGGGCAATCTCGGCCAGCCGCGTGGACACGCCGGTCGCGCTGACGCGCCCGACGGCGTCTCCCGTCGCGACGAAGGTGCCGCCGGTCGCCGCCGTGCCCGCCTCCCTGACCACGGGCAGGCTCTCCCCGGTGAGCATGGACTCGTCGAGGGACAGCCCTGATGCGTGGAGGATCTCGAGGTCTGCGGGCACGCGGTCCCCGGCGGCGAGCAGGACGATGTCCCCTGGGACCAGCTCGACGGCACCGACTACGGTGGTCCGGCCGCCGCGCCGGACCTGGACGTTGCTCGGCAGCAGGTCGCGCAGCTTGGCCGACGCCCGCTCCGCACGGGCCTCCTGGACGAAGGCGAACAGCCCGTTGATGATGACCACCGCGGCGATCGCCCAGCCGAGCTGCGGCATCCCCGCAACGAACGCGAGGATGGCGGCCGTCCACAGCATGAGGGCGAAGAAGTGCGCGAGCTCAGCGCCGAGCCGGACCCACCAGGGGCGCACCCTCTCGCGCGGCAGGCTGTTGGGGCCGTAGCGGGCCCTCAGCTCCGCGACCTCCGCATCTGCGAGCCCCGCGGGGGCCGCAGGCCCCGGCACGCCCGGGCGCGGCGGCCCGGTGGGAAGGCGGGGGGTGACGCTCACGGGGGCATTCTCCCGGACCCCGAGGCGGCCGTGGAAGGGAAGGAAGGCCCCGCTCTGGGCCCGCGGACGCAGAAGTGCCCCGGACCGGAGTCCGGGGCACTCTCCGACTGGCGTCAGCACTCCCCCACAGGTGTACTGGGCTGACGGGCCGGTCAGCGTGAAGCGGCTGCGCCGCGTCCGGTCAGAGGCTGCTGCCCGTGGCCTTCATCGGGTCGGGCCAGTTGCCGATCGCGGTGGCCTTCATCGGGTCGGGCCAGTTGCCGATCGCCGTGGACTTCATCGGGTCGGGCCAGTTGCCGATCGCCGTCGACTTCATCGGGTCGGGCCAGTTGCCGATCGCCGTCGACTTCATGGGATCCGGCCAGTTGCCGATCGCCGTGGGGGCGCCGGCAACCCCGGACACTGCGAGCGCGCCGCCAAGTGCGAGGGCCGCAATCAGTTTCTTCAGCATGAGCTTGTCCTTCGTCTTTAGTCCCGTTGGAAGGTGGGACAGGGTGCGTCTAACTGGGCAGAGCGTGCTTTGTCATGATTGACATTCCCAGTAAAATATCTCCCACATTGCCTGTCAAGGAATACCGTCGCCCTCTTGACGGCCCATGATGGATATTAAAGACAAACGCGCTCCGGTTCACGAGGTTCCGGGCCGGGCCAGGAGGTCATCGTGGGGAGTGGATTCGGCGAGAAGCTGCGTGCCGAGCGACTGGAGCGCGGACTCACTCAGGCCGAACTCGGCAAGGACCTCTACTCGCCCAGCTACATCTCGCTGCTCGAGACCGGGCGGCGCGAGCCCACCGCGGAAGTGATCCAGGAGCTGGCACGCAGGCTGCAGCTTGCCCCGAAGGCCCTCGAGGCGTGGAGCCAGCCCGTGAGCGCCAACGACGCGGAGTACGTGCTCGCGGGGCTCTACGCGCGGCAGGCCTGGGACCTCCGCGACTACGCGCAGGCCGCGACCCATGCCGCGACGGCGGCGCAGTTCGCCCTCGACGGCAAGAACAACAGCGCGTGGTGGAACATGACCTACATGCAGGCCGAGTGCCTCATGAAGCAGGGCGAGCTGGCGGAGTGCCAGCGGATCGTCCAGCACCTCCTCGAGCATCCGATCGTCGCCGAGTCGGCCGGCCTCGCGGTGCGCGCGCGCCAGATGCTGGCGGCGGTCTGCCACGGGCTCGGACAGCTCAGCACGGCGGTCGAGCACGCCCGGGAGGCGGTGCGGCTCGCGTCCCAGCTTCCCGCGGGGTCCACGATCTACATCGGCGCCCTGCGCGCGCTCATCGGTGCCCTCGCGGAGAGCGGGAAGCTCGACGAGGCCTGGGAGCAGTGCCGGATCCTCGAGACCCTCGTCGACGAGGAATCCATGGGCCAGCTCGCGGGCGAGATCGAGTGGGTGATCGGCAACGTCGCGTTCATGCGTGCCGACTACGCCGAGGGCGTCAAACACCACGAGCGGGCCGCCAAGCTCCTCTCCCCCGCCAACGACATCGAGCTCTGGGCCCGCTTCAACAAGGCCTCGGCGGCCGTGCGGCTCTCGGGCGGCATCATCGAGCCCGAGACCCTCGCGGCGATCGAGCGCGCCGAGCTGGCCCTGAGCATCGTGGGCGGCTCGCGCTCGGAGCAGCTTGAAGTGAGCTTCATCCGTGCCCGGTGGCTGTACCTCAACGGCCAGATCCCGGAGGCCATCGAGCTCCTGCGCACCATCCACGCCGAGAAGGCGGTGCTCGGCCGCCACACCGCCGGGGAGGTCGCCCTCCTCTACGGCCGGGCGCTCAAGGCGCTGGGCCGCAACGACGAGGCCCTCGAGCTCCTCGCCGACGCCCGTGAGCAGTTCAGCTACGCCGGGGCCTCGGACAAGGTCCAGCAGGTCATGGACGCGATCCTCGAGATCCGGCTCGCCACCCAGCGCGCCGCGAAGGAGTCCTCGGCCGGGGCCAAGGCCCCCGCGAAGGACGGCGTCAGCTGAAGGCGCGGCCGGTGAGCCGCTCGTACGCCTCGATGTAGCGGTCCCGGGTGCGCCCGACGACCTCGGCCGGCAGGGCCGGCGGCTCCTGCCCCGAGGCACGGTCCCAGCCGGACTCCGGGGATGTGAGCCAGTCGCGCACGAACTGCTTGTCGAACGAGGGCTGCGCGTGCCCCGGCTCCCAGGTGGCCGCGTCCCAGAAGCGCGAGGAGTCCGGGGTGAGCACCTCGTCGCCGAGGGTGATGTACCCGGTGGTCGGGTCGACGCCGAACTCGACCTTGGTGTCCGCGAGGATGATCCCCCGCTCGCGGGCGATCCGCTCCGCCTCCCGGTAGATCTCGAGCGTGAGGTCGCGCAGCTGCGCCGCGGCCTCGTCGCCGACCATGCCCGTGACGTCCTCGTAGGTGATGTTCACATCGTGCTCGCCGAACTCGGCCTTGGCCGAGGGCGTGAAGACCGGCTCGTGGAGGCGGGACCCGTCAACGAGGCCCGGAGGCAGCGGGATCTCGCACACCGTTCCGGACTCCCGGTACTCGGCGAGGCCGGAGCCCGTGAGGTAGCCGCGGGCAATGCACTCGACCGGGTACATCTCGAGCCTGCGGCAGACCATGGCGCGCCCGGCGACCTCGGCGGGAACGCCGTCGTCGACCGTCGCGGCCACCACGTGGTTGGGCACGTTGAGCTGCTCGAACCACCACAGGCTCAGCTGGGTGAGGATCCGGCCCTTGTCCGGAATGGTGCTCGCGAGGACGTAGTCGTAGGCGGAGATGCGGTCGCTCGCGACGACGAGCACCTGGTCCGCCGGCCCGTCGACGGGCTCGTACAGGTCCCGGACCTTGCCGGAGTAGATGTGCCTCCAGCCCGGCAGCTCGAGAACCTCGGCGGAGAACCCTGCCTTGTCGATGCTCATCGCTCTGCTCCCGTTCCGGCGCCGTTGCGCACCCCCGGCACGCTGATTTCCCCGCGTGCTGCCTTGGCCGCGATGTCGCGGCGGTACTGCCCGCCCTCGAGCCTGATGAGGCCCATGCCCTCGTAGGCCAGCTCGCGCGCCTGGGCCAGTCCTTCGCCGAGGGCCACAACCGCGAGCACGCGGCCGCCGGCGGAGACCACCTTGCCGTCCTCGTCGGCCGCGGTGCCGGCGTGCAGGACGTGGACGCCCTCGAGCTTCTCCGCCTTCTTCAGCCCACGGATGCGGTCGCCGGTGCGCGGCGTCCCGGGGTAGTTGTGCGACGCGAGGACGACGGCGACCGCGGCCTCGGGCGCCCAGCGCAGGTCCCCGGCCGTCTCGAGCTGGCCGGTCGCGGCGGCCAGCAGCAGGCCGCCGAGCGGCGTCCTGAGCCTGGCGAGCACGGCCTGCGTCTCGGGATCGCCGAACCGGGCGTTGAACTCGATGACACGGGTGCCCCGGGAGGTGAGCGCCAGGCCGCAGTAGAGCACGCCCACGAACGGGGTGCCGCGCTTGGCCATCTCGTCGATGGTGGGCTGCGCGACGCGCTCGACGACTTCCTCGACGAGCCCGGCGGGGGCCCACTCGAGCGGGCTGTAGGCGCCCATGCCGCCGGTGTTGGGGCCCCCGTCGCCGTCGAAGATGCGCTTGAAGTCCTGGGCGGGGGCGAGCGGGACGACCGTGTGGCCGTCGGAGAGGACGAACAGGGAGACCTCGGGGCCGTCGAGGTACTCCTCGACGACCACGGTGCCGCCGGCCTCGAAGCAGGCCTGGGCGTGGGCGAGGGCCTCGCTGCGGTCCGAGGTGACCACCACGCCCTTGCCGGCGGCGAGACCGTCGTCCTTGACCACGTAGGGCGCCCCGAAGGCATCCAGCGCGTCGGCGGCCTCGCCGGGGTTGACGGCCACGCGCGCCATAGCCGTGGGAACGCCGGCCTCCGCCATGACCTGCTTCGCGAAGGCCTTGGAGGCCTCGAGCTGGGCGGCGGCCCGACTGGGGCCGAACACGGGGATCCCGGCGGCCCGGACGGCGTCGGAGACGCCCGCAGCGAGGGGCGCCTCGGGGCCCACCACGACGAGGTCCGCCGCGAGGGTCCGCGCGAGGGCCGTGACCGCGTCCGGATCGTTCGCGTTGACCGGATGGGTCGGGACGATCTGGGCGATTCCGGCGTTGCCGGGCGCGGCGTGCACCTCGGAGACGGCCGGATCGGCGAGGAGGGAGCGGACGATGGCGTGTTCGCGGCCACCCGGGCCGATCACGAGAACCTTCACGCCCCAAGGGTATCGGCCAGCCCGTGCGCGGCGCACCCAGGCATCCCCGGCAACCCGGCCCCGCCCACCTAGACTGAGGCCATGGCCCACGCAACCTTCACCGCGGACGACGCCGTCGAGCTCGCCGTGATCGAGCGCAGCGGCTTCATCGAGTCCCGCCACCTCGGCTCGGCCGTGGTGCTCGCCGGCGACGGCTCCGTGGTCACCGAACTCGGGGACATCCGCACCCCCGTGCTCGCCCGCTCCACGCTCAAGCCCTTCCAGGCGCTCGCGTCCATGCAGGCCGGCGTGCCGCTGCGGGGCACCCAGGTGGCCCTCGCGTGTGCCTCCCACACGGGCTCGCTGGACCACATGGATGTGGTCGAGGGGATGCTCCACGCCGCGGGCCTGGGCGAGGCGGACCTGGGCTGTCCGGCCGAGTGGCCTGCGGACGAGAACGCCCGGGCCTGGCTGGTCCGCTCGGGCCAGGGTCGGCGGAAGCTCGCGTACAACTGCTCCGGCAAGCATGCGGCCTTCCTGTGGGCCTGCGTGGAGAACGGGTGGGACCGGCGCAGCTACCTCGAGCCGAACCACCCGCTCCAGCAGCGCGTCCGGACCACGATCGAGGAGTACGCCGAGGAGCCGATCGCGCACCTCGGGATCGACGGCTGCGGGGCCCCCGTCGCCGCGCTGTCCCTGCGCGGGCTCGCCCACGCCTACTCGCGGCTCGCGAAGTCGCCCGGGAACGACGCCGCCAACGCCCGCGCCGCGACCATCGCCACCTCGATGCTCGACTACCCGTGGGCGGTCCAGGGCCACGACAAGGAGAACACGATCGTCATGGAGGAGCTGGGGATCCTCGCCAAGGTCGGCGCCGAGGGCCTCCTCGTGCTCGCCACCCCGCAGGGGGCCACGGCGGCCGTGAAGGTCCTCGACGGCAACGTCCGCGCCACGACCCTCGTGGGCCTGACGATGCTCGCAGCGGCCGACGCCGTGGACGTCCCCGAGGTCGCCCGGGTCCTCGAGCGGGTGGTCGACCCCGTGCTGGGCGGTGGACGCCAGGTGGGCCGCATCCGGCTGGGGCGCGCCGTCTCGGCGCTGCTGGACTGAGGGAGGCCGCCATGGCTGTCCGCCGCAGGATCGCGCACGACGCCGGGCGCGCCGCCGTCGCTGCCTGGCTCGCCGCACGCCGGGGCCACGCCGCCGCCGGGGGGAACGCCTCGGGCGAGGCCGCGGCGGAGGGCGGCCAGGCCGGCGTCGTCCGCGGCGCCGTGGACCGGCAGACGACCGCCACCGCGGTGCGCTACCTGCTCGAGGAGCTCGCGGAGCGGGCCCCCGGGAACTCGGTCGAGGTGCGCGTGCCGCCGTTCGGGGTGGCGCAGTGCGTCGAGGGTCCGCGGCACACGCGCGGGACGCCCCCGAACGTTGTCGAGACGGATGCCGAGACGTGGCTCGCCCTCGCCACCGGCACGCTGGAGTGGCCCGGGGCCGTCGCCTCCGGCCGGCTCACGGCCTCCGGGATCAGGACGGACCTGAGCGAGTTCCTGCCGCTCGCGTAGCTACCCCCGGCCTACGAAGGGCATGCCCGCGGCGGTGATGAGCAGGGTGCCGACGCTGGCCTCTGCCGGGAGCGAGGCCATGAAGGCCACGGCCGCGGCGGCCTCCTCGACGGCGAAGGTGGGCTCGACCCGGCGCGAGCCGTCCGCCTGGAGGGCGCCCTCGCCGACGCCCACCGTGTAGTTGAGCTGCTCGACGAGCTCGGTGCGGGTGTTGCCGATGTCGATCTGCCCGCACGTGATCCCCCACGGCCGCCCGTCGAGCTCGATGCTCTTGGTCAGGCCCGTGATGGCATGCTTCGTGGCCGTGTAGGCGACGGACCGCGGCCGCGGCGAGTGCGCCGAGATCGAGCCGTTGTTGATGATCCTGCCTCCCTGCGGCTCCTGGGCCTTCATGGCCCGGAACGCCGCGGCCGCGCACAGGAAGCTCCCGGTGAGGTTCACGGCCACCGTGGACTCCCATGCCGCAGGGTCGATCTCGCCGACATCGCCGGAGGGGCCGAACGTCCCGGCGTTGTTGAACAGCACGTCCACGCGCCCGAACGCCTCGACGGCGTCCGCGAAGAGCCGCTCGACGTCGGCCGGCACGGTGACGTCGCAGGGCACCACGAGCGCGGCCGGGGCCGCCCCCGCCGTCTCCTCCAGCGGCGCCCGCCGCCGGCCCGCGAGGGCCACGCTCCACCCGTCGGCGAGGAGCCGGCGGCCCACGGCCCGGCCGATCCCGCTGCCGGCCCCGGTCACCACGGCGACGCCGGGTGCTTCGCGCTTGCTCATTGCTGCCTCCATTCCGTCATGGACTTGACGCGCGTCACGTCCACAGGCCACGCTAGTTTCACATTACAGTATTTCTCTTCCGCTATATGGAATATAGCCATCGGGCGGAGGAGCGGCGGGGACGTCCCGCCGACGCTCGACGCGCGGCACCAACGCGCGCAGAAGGAGGTTGGCCGTGCTCACGTCAGAGCCTACCCAGCAGTTCCTCGGCGGCGCCGGGGCCGCCGTGGACCGCGACCCGGAGGAGACCGCCGAGTGGATCGAGTCGTTCGACTCGCTCGTGGCAGAGCGGGGCACCGAACGGGCCCAGTTCATGGTCAAGAACATCCTGCAGCGGGCGGGCGCGCAGAGCGTCGGCGTGCCCATGGTCCACACCACGGACTACATCAACTCGATCCCGGCCGACCAGGAGCCCGAGTACCCGGGCGATGAGGAGGTCGAGCGCCGCTACCGCGCGTACATGCGCTGGAACGCCGCGATCATGGTCCACCGGGCCCAGCGCCCCGGCATCGGGGTCGGCGGCCACATCTCGACCTACGCCGGCGCGGCCACGCTGTACGAGGTCGGCTTCAACCACTTCTTCCGCGGTAAGGACCACCCCGGCGGCGGCGACCAGGTCTTCTTCCAGGGCCACGCCTCCCCCGGCATGTACGCCCGGGCGTTCATGGAGGGCCGCCTGTCCGAGGAGGACCTCGACGGGTTCCGCCAGGAGAAGTCCAAGGAGGGCCATGCCCTCTCCTCGTACCCGCACCCCCGCCTCATGCCTGCCTTCTGGGAGTTCCCGACCGTGTCCATGGGCATCGGCCCCATGAACGCGATCTACCAGGCGCAGTCGAACCGGTACCTGCACCACCGGGGGATCAAGGACACCTCCGACCAGCACGTGTGGGCCTTCCTGGGCGACGGGGAGATGGACGAGCCCGAGTCCCGCGGCCTGCTCCAGCTCGCCGCGAACGAGAACCTGGACAACCTCACGTTCGTGGTCAACTGCAACCTCCAGCGGCTGGACGGGCCGGTGCGCGGCAACGGCAAGGTCATCCAGGAGCTCGAGGCCTTCTTCCGCGGCGCCGGCTGGAACGTCATCAAGGTCATCTGGGGCCGCGAGTGGGACTCGCTGCTCGCCCACGACGACAACAACCAGCTCGTCAAGATCATGAACGAGACGCTCGACGGCGACTACCAGACCTACAAGGCCGAGTCCGGCGGGTTCGTCCGCGACCACTTCTTCGGCAGGACCCCGGAGACCAAGGAGCTCGTGGCCGACTACACGGACGAGCAGATCTGGAACCTCAAGCGCGGCGGCCACGACTACCACAAGGTCTTTGCGGCCTACAAGGCGGCCACCGAGTTCAAGGGCAAGCCCACGGTCATCCTGGCGAAGACGGTCAAGGGCTACGGCCTGGGCCCGCACTTCGAGGGCCGCAACGCGACCCACCAGATGAAGAAGATGACGCTGGGAGACCTCAAGGACTTCCGCGACTACCTGCGCATCCCCATCTCGGACGAGCAGCTCGAGGCCAACCCGTACGAGCCCCCGTACTACCACCCGGGCTTCGACGCCCCGGAGATCCGCTACCTCCTCGCCCGGCGTGCCGAGCTCGGCGGCCCGGTCCCCGAGCGGCGCAAGGAGCACCGCGCCGTGCCCCTTCCCGCAGAGAAGGCCTACGCGATCGCCAAGCGCGGCTCGGGCAAGCAGCAGGCGGCCACCACGATGTCCTTCGTGCGCCTGCTCAAGGACATCATGCGCGATGCGGACTTCGGCCAGCGGATCGTCCCGATCGTCCCCGACGAGAGCCGGACCTTCGGCATGGACGCGTTCTTCCCCACGGCCAAGATCTACAACCCCAAGGGCCAGAACTACCTCTCAGTGGACCGCGACCTCGTCCTGGCCTACAAGGAGTCCCCGGCCGGGCAGCTCATCCACCCCGGCATCAACGAGGCCGGCGCCGTCGCGGCGTTCACCGCGGCCGGCACCGCCTATGCGACCCACGGCGAGCCGCTCGTGCCCGTCTACGTCTTCTACTCGATGTTCGGCTTCCAGCGCACCGGCGACGCCTTCTGGGCAGCGGCGGACCAGATGGCCCGCGGGTTCGTCATCGGCGCCACCGCCGGCCGCACCACGCTCACCGGCGAGGGCCTCCAGCATGCCGACGGGCACTCCCCCCTGCTCGCCGCCACCAACCCGGCCGTCGTCACCTACGACCCGGCCTACGGGTACGAGATCGGGCACATCGTGCGCGCCGGGCTCGAGCGCATGTACGGCGGCAAGCACCCGCAGCCGAACGTCATGTACTACCTCACGGTCTACAACGAGCCGATCGTCCAGCCGGCCGAGCCGGAGGGCCTCGACGTCGACGCGCTGCTGAAGGGCATGCACCGGCTGACGTCCGACGCCGCCTCCGGCCTCGCCGCCGATGCTCCCCGCACGCAGCTGCTCGCCTCGGGCGTCTCGGTGCCCTGGGCGCTCGAGGCGCAGCGGATCCTCGCGGAGGACTGGGGCGTGGCCGCCGACGTGTGGAGCGTGACGAGCTGGAGCGAGCTGCGCCGCGAGGGCCTCGCCGCCGAGGAGCAGGCCTTCCTGCACCCCGAGCTCGAGGCACCCACCCCGTTCGTCACCCGGCAGCTCGCGGACACGTCGGGCCCGGTCGTGGCCGTCACGGACTACAACAAGTCGGTCCCGGACCAGATCCGCCAGTTCGTCCCCGGCGACTACGCCGTGCTCGGCGCCGACGGCTTCGGCTTCTCGGACACCCGCGCCGCCGCGCGGCGGTTCTTCAAGATCGACGCGCACTCCGTGGTGGTGCGGGCGCTGCAGATGCTCGCCCTCCGCGGCGAGGTCGACGCCGACGCGCCGCGCCAGGCGTTCGAGAAGTACCGCCTGCTCGACGTGAACGCCGGCACGACCGGGAACGCGGGAGGCGAGAGCTAGACCCTTCCCGCAGCACGGCCGGCAGGCGCCGGCCCACACGCTGCCCCCGCACCGTCCCCTGGGGCCTGGTTGGACGGTGCGGGGGCCGGCGGCCGATCCACAGGTGGCCGCCACCGGGCGGCCCTCCTCGCGCAACGGGAGGGCCGCCGTCGTCGTGTCGGGCGGCCGCCTCAGACGTGCCAGCGGGGCCCCGCCTGCCGCCCGGGGCCGGGCCGACGGCCGAGGTGCATCACAGCGCGCACGAAGGCGACCAGCTGGGCCAGGATCCCGATCAGGGCGCCCACGATGCCGAGCACGAGCAGGACGCGGACCAGGAGGGCCCAGTCGGGCGCCCCGCCGGGAAAGGCGAACGGGAACACGTTCCAGACTCTGACTGTGGCCACGATCCCGAAGACGAGCACCACGATCTCCCCGACCGCGCGGAGTGCAGGGGTGCCGGCCACCAGGTAGACGGCGTTGGCCACGAGCCCCGCGATCCAGGCGGCATTGACCGCCCCTATGACCTCGGAGGCCTGGGGGGTCACGAACGGCACGGCCCACCAGCCCGGCCAGACATTCGCGGCGTAGAGCAGGACGCCGATCACGACGATCGACGGGACGGCGCCCTCGCGCCCCGTGCTCCTCCGCTCAGCCCGCTCCATGGCCCCATCACATCCTTCTCCCCGCCGCCGCGCGAGAGGCTTTCGTCCCGGGCGCCCCGAAACGGCAGCGGCCCCGCTCCCGGAGAGGGAGCGGGGCCATTCGGCCGGTGAGCGGCGGGGCTGGAGCCGCGGAGGCCCGGGTCAGCGCCCCAGGAACCAGTTCAGCACGGGGACGCGCGCGGCCCAGCCGCGGCGCTCCCCCTCACGGGCGGGCCGGAGCGCCAGATCCGGATCGATGTGCGTGACCTTCGGGATGTAGCGCTCGGCGGGCTGCTGGGCGAGGCGGGACGCCTCCGTGGCAGATGGACGCGCGACGGTCGTGCTGGTGGACATCTCTCTCCCCTTTCCGGGCTCCTGGTCGGCGATCATGCTCGCAGCTCCTCCTCGTGGGCTGGCTCCGCAGAGCGCGGCACTTTCCACCCTTGGTTCTTCCACTTCGTGGAAGAATTTTATTGATATATGGAATTCTACCGGGATACCAGAGAAGGGGTCAAGAGCTGCAGCCCCACAAGACGACGAAGCGGGGGCGCGCCGCGGACGGCGCACCCCCGCTTCGGGTGCAGGTCAGCCGGGCGCCCTCCGCGGGCGCGCCGGCTCAGGTCCGATTGAGCTCGGCCGAGATCTTCGCGGCCGCCTCGCGCAGGAGCGGCACGGCCCGCTCGCCGAACGACTCGTCGACGCGGGACACGGGGCCCGAGACGGAGATGGCCGTGGGCGTCGGGGCGTGGGGAACGGCCATGGAGAAGCAGCGCACGCCGATCTCCTGCTCCTGCTCGTCGATCGCGTACCCGCGCGCCCGGATCTTGTCGAGGTCGGACAGCAGCGACTCGATGTCGCCGAGGCTGTAGGCGGTCGGCGTCGGCATGCCCTGGCGCGCCACGATCGAGCGGACCTGCTCGTCGTCGAGCTGGGCGAGGATGGCCTTGCCGACGCCGGTGTCATGGGTATGGGCGCGCCGGCCCACCTCGGTGAACATGCGCATCGCGTGGGGCGAGGGGACCTGGGCGACGTAGATGACCATGTCCGAGTCGAGGACGGCCATGTTGGCGGTCTCCCCGAGCCGCTCGACGAGCATCGCGAGCTGCGGCGCCGCCAGGGCCCCGAGCTGCTTGTTCGCGCCCTCGCCGAGCCGGATCAGCCGCGGGCCGAGCGCATAGCGCCGGTTGGGCAGCTGGCGCACGTAACCGAGGCTCACGAGTGTCCGGAGGAGCCGGTGGATCGTGGGCAGCGGGAGTTCTGTCGAGGACGAGAGCTCGCTGAGGGTGACGTCGCCGCCCGCATCCGTGATGAGCTCGAGGAGCTCGAAGACCCGCTCGACGGACTGGACGCCGCCGGACGCCTTCTCTGCCATAGTTCCCTCCTGGGTGCCGCCGGACCTGTTCCGGCAAAAATTATCCGCATCCCGGAAACTTGCGGCATTTCCACGATACCCCACCCGGCACTCGCCGACTAGGCAGGCGCAGATCCCGAGCTCGGTACTTGTTTTTCCAAGATACAGAGAATAATATCCGTAGTACGGAAAAAGAGCCACTGAGGCGTATGCCTCCCGATCCAAGGACGATTCAATGGCGAGTCCCAGCCCCGGCAACTCCATCACCCTGCGCGTGGATGCCCCCAGCCGCATCAGCATCACGAGCGAGCTCGCGGCCGCCGTCGCGGCGGCCGGCGCGCCCGTCACTGCGCTGGACATCAGCGAATCCCACCACGATCAGCTCGTGGTGGACATCACGTGCAACACCACGTCCGAGCAGCACGCGGAGCAGGTCGCCGCAGCGCTCGAGGCCCTCGACGGCGTGACCGTCCGCAAGGTGTCCGACCGCACCTTCCTCATGCACCTCGGCGGCAAGCTCGAGGTCGTCCCGAAGGTTCCCCTCCGCAACCGCGACGACCTCTCGCGCGCCTACACACCCGGCGTCGCCCGCGTGTGCCGCGCCATCGCCGAGAACCCCGACGACGCCCGCCGCCTGACCATCAAGCGCAACACGGTCGCGGTGGTCACGGACGGCACCGCGGTGCTCGGCCTCGGCGACATCGGCCCCGCAGCCGCCCTTCCCGTGATGGAGGGCAAGGCCGCGCTGTTCAAGCAGTTCGCCAACGTCGACGCGTGGCCCGTCTGCCTCGACACCAAGGACACCGAGGAGATCATCCGGATCGTCAAGGCCCTCGCCCCCGTCTACGGCGGCGTGAACCTCGAGGACATCGCCGCGCCGCGCTGCTTCGAGATCGAGGCCCGCCTCCGCGAGGAGCTCGACATCCCGGTCTTCCACGACGACCAGCACGGCACCGCGATCGTCACGCTCGCGGCCCTCGTGAACGCCCTCAAGATCGTCGAGAAGGACATCGCGGACGTCCGCATCGTCGTCTCCGGCGTCGGCGCGGCCGGCAACGCGATCATCCAGCTCCTCAAGGCCCAGGGCGCCCGCAACATCATCGCGTGCGACCGCAAGGGGGCCATCCACCGCGGCCAGCAGCACACGGATGCGCACCGCGTGTGGATCGCGGAGAACACGAACCCGGAGGCCTTCTCCGGCACGCTCATCGAGGCACTCAAGGGCTCGGACGTGTTCATCGGAGTCTCGGCCCCGAACCTGTTCGGGCCCGAGGAGGTGGCCACGATGGCCGAGAAGGCGATCGTCTTCGCGATGGCCAACCCGGACCCCGAGACCGACCCGGTCGCTGCCGCGGACCACGCCGCCGTCGTCGCCACCGGCCGCAGTGACTTCCCCAACCAGATCAACAACGTCCTCGCGTTCCCGGGCGTCTTCCGCGGCCTGCTCGATGCTGGCGTGGCAGACATCACCCCTGAGATGCTGGTGGCCGCGGCCCGGGCCATCGCCGCCCGCGTCTCCGACGAGGAGCTCAACCCCAGCTTCATCGTCCCGAGCGTGTTCGATCCGCACGTCGCCCAGGACGTCGCCGCCGCCATCGTCGCGGCCGTGCAGGCGTAGTTCCCCAGCTGCAGAACAACCAGGCCCCAGGGAGAGACCCGGATACCGGGAGAAGGAGGATGGCATGGCCATCACTGTGACCGACCACGCGCCCATCGCGCGCGCCGACGAGATCCTCACCGCCGAGGCCCTCGCCTTCGTCGAGGAGCTCCACAGGCGCTTCGCCGCCGAGCGCAACGCCCGGCTCGAGGCGCGCAAGGCCCGCCGGGCCGAGGCCGCGAGCACCGGCAGGCTAGATTTCCTGCCCCAGACGGCCGAGATCCGTGCCGGCGACTGGAAGGTCGCCCAGGCCCCCGCGGCGCTGCAGGACCGCCGTGTCGAGATGACCGGCCCGGCGAGCCCGGCCAAGATGGCGATCAACGCCCTCAACTCCGGCGCCAAGGTCTGGCTCGCGGACATGGAGGACGCCTCGAGCCCGCTGTGGGCCAACGTGGTCGACTCCGTCCTCAACCTGCGCGACGCCGCCACCGGCTCCCTCTCCTACACCTCCCCCGAGGGCAAGGAGTACCGCCTCCGCACGGACGCGCCGCTCGCCGTCGTCGTGACCCGCCCGCGCGGATGGCACATGGAGGAGCGGCACGTGCTGGTCGACGGCGAGCCCGCCGTCGGCGCCCTCGTGGACTTCGGCCTGCACTTCTTCCACGTCGCCAAGGCCCTCATCGCCTCCGGCCGCGGCCCGTACTATTACCTGCCGAAGATGGAGAGCCACCTCGAGGCCCGCCTCTGGAACGACGTCTTCGTCTTCGCCCAGGACTACCTCGGCATCCCCCAGGGCACCGTCCGCGCCACCGTGCTGATCGAGACCATCCCGGCCGCCTTCGAGATGGACGAGATCCTCTACGAGCTCCGCGACCACGCCTCGGGCCTCAACGCGGGCCGCTGGGACTACCTGTTCAGCATCATCAAGTTCTTCCGCGACGCCGGCGAGAAGTTCACCCTCCCGGACCGCGCCTCGGTGGCCATGACCGCGCCGTTCATGCGCGCCTACACGGAGCTCCTCGTGCAGACCTGCCACAAGCGCGGGGCGTTCGCGATGGGCGGCATGGCCGCGTTCATCCCGAACCGCAAGGAGCCGGACATCACGGCCGCGGCGATCGAGAAGGTCCGCGCGGACAAGACCCGCGAGGCCACGGACGGCTTCGACGGCTCGTGGGTGGCCCACCCCGACCTCGTGCCGACCTGCCGCGAGGTGTTCGACTCCGTCCTCGGCGACAAGCCGAACCAGGTGGACCGCCAGCGCCCCGAGGTCTCGGTCACCGCCGACGACCTCCTCGACGTCTCCTCCGCCTCCGGCGAGGCCACCGAGGCCGGCCTGCACCTCAACCTCTACGTCGCGGTGGCCTACACGGCGGTGTGGCTCTCGGGCAACGGCGCGGTGGCGATCCACAACCTGATGGAGGACGCGGCGACCGCCGAGATCTCCCGCTCGCAGGTGTGGCAGCAGATCCACAACAAGGTGGTCCTCGCCGACACCGGCAACGCCGTGACCCGCGAGCTCGTCGAGCAGATCCTCGCCGAGGAGACCGAGCGCCTCCGCGGCGAGGTCGACCCGAAGATGTTCGCCAAGTTCTACGAGCCGGCGAGCCGCCTCATCGCGGACATCTGCCTGTCCGAGGACTACACGGACTTCCTCACCACCCCGGCCTACGAGCTGGTGGGCTGATGAGCGAGCCCCGCGCGGCCCTGGGCCTGACGGCCCGAGTGCTCGACGACACCGACCTCGCCCGCATCGACGCGAGCCTCGCGGACACCGACCGGCTGCTCCACGAGGGCTACCCCGGTGACTCGGGGACCCGCCAGCCCGTCCACACGGTGTACGTGCCCGCCGACCGCGTCACTGTGCAGCTCGCTGCAGAGTGGGGCGCCGCGGCGCTCGCCGCCGCGGACGAGGTCGGCGGACTCGAGGCCCTTGCCCGCCGCGTGGGGCTCGCCCCCGACCTCGCCGCCCAGATCGCCCCCAGGGTCGAGGCCAAGCTGCGCACCGAGCCCATCGAGGACCTCCGGATCGACTTCGAGGACGGCTACCTCGCCCCCGCCAGGGCGGCGAAGGCGGGCGGCGACGCGGAGGGGACGGAGGACGCCGAGGCGGTCCGGGCGGCGGACGGCGTCGCCGACGCGCTCGCGGCTGCGGCCAGCGGCAAGGGAACTGCCACGCCGTTCGTCGGCATCCGCTTCAAGTGCTTCGAGGAGCCCACCCGTAGGCGGGGCCTGCGCACGCTCGACCTGTTCGTGGCCCGCCTCGTGGCCCGCCTCGGGACCGAGGGCCTCCCCGAGGGCCTCATCCTGACGCTGCCCAAGGTCACCACGGTCGACCAGGTGAAGGCGATGGTGTTCGCGCTCGAGCGCCTCGAGTCCTCCCTCGGACTCGCCCGGGGCCGCCTCGGCTTCGAGGTCCAGGTCGAGACGCCCCAGCTGATCATCGGTCCGGACGGCTCGCACCCGGTCGCACAGCTGCCCCACGTGGCAGACAAGCGCATCACCGCCCTGCACTACGGCACCTACGACTACTCGGCGTCGCTGCAGATCGCCGCGGCCTACCAGTCGATGGAGCACCCGGCCGCGGACTTCGCCAAGGAGGTCATGCAGCTGGCCGTCGCCGGCACGGGCATCCGCCTCTCCGACGGCTCGACCAACATCCTCCCGCTCGGGGACGCCGACCAGCGCCTGGCGGCGTGGGAGCTGCACGCGCGGCTCGTCCGCCGCTCCCTCGAGCGCGGCTACTACCAGGGCTGGGACCTCCACGCCCACCAGCTGCCCACCCGGTACATCGCCACCTACGCGTTCTACCGCGAGGGTCTCGATGCCGCCACAACCCGCCTGCGCAACTATGTGCAGCAGACGGTGGGCGCCGTCCTCGACGAACCGGCGACGGCCCGGGCGCTCGCGGCCTTCGTGCTCCGCGGCGTCCAGTGCGGGGCCGTCGGCGCCGACGAGGTCCTGGCCTCGACCGGCCTGGGCGAGCTCGAGCTCACGCACCTGGCGCACCCGCGGCTGGCCGAGACGCATCCGGCCGCCGCCCCGAACTGACCCAAGGAAGGGACTCATGGGCAAGTACTACTACCCCGAAGGCGGCCTGCCGCCCCAGACGCACCTGACCACCGAGCGCGCCATCGTCACCGAGGCGTACACGGTCATCCCGAAGGGCGTCCTGACCGACATCGTCACGAGCAACCTCCCGGGCTTCACCAACACCCGCTCGTGGATCATCGCCCGGCCCATCTCAGGGTTCGCCACGACCTTCTCGCAGCTGATCGTGGAGATCAGCCCGGGCGGCGGCGCCCCCAAGGCCGAGTTCGAGGCCGGCGTCGAGGGCGTCGTGTTCGTGGTCAAGGGCACCGTGAACCTCACCCTGGGCGGCGAGGTCCACGAGCTCGGCGAGGGCGGCTACGCCTACCTGGCCGCCGGCGACGCGTGGGGCCTCGAGAACGTCTCGGACGACATCGTCTCGTTCCACTGGGTCCGCAAGGCGTACGAGCGGCTCGAGGGCTACGAGGCCAAGAGCTTCGTCACCTCGGACGCCGAGGTCGCTCCCCGCGAGATGCCGAACGTGGACGGCGTGTGGAAGACGACCCGCTTCGTCGACCCCGAGGACCTCGCGCACGACATGCACGTGAACATCGTGACGTTCCAGCCCGGCGGGGTCATCCCCTTCCCCGAGACCCACGTCATGGAGCACGGCCTCTACGTCCTCTCGGGCAAGGCCATGTACCTGCTCAACAACGACTGGGTCGAGGTCGAGGCCGGCGACTTCATGTGGCTGCGCGCGTTCTGCCCCCAGGCCTGCTACGCCGGCGGCCCGGGCGAGTTCCGCTACCTCCTGTACAAGGACGTCAACCGCCAGGTGAAGCTCACCTGAGGCTCTCCTCGCACCACCCTTGAGCACGACGGCGCACTCCGCCGCCCGTGCCCCTTGAGCGCGACGGCGCTGGTCTGCCTGGCACTGAGCCGGCCGGCGCCGTCGTATCCACTCCCGGGCCCCCGGACGCTTCGAGCGACCGGGGGCCCGGTGATGCATTGACCGCCCCTCCCCCTCCGTTTCGGGTACGCATCTCGTCGCCGATCCGGCGTTCCGGGTACGCATCTCGTCGCCGATCCGGCGTTCCGGGTACGACAGCAGTGATGCAGTGCCGCCGTCACCGAGGGGCAGGGAGGCGAGGGGCGGCCTCGTGCGTCCGCTCCGCGCACCCGGAATGCGCAGAACCCGACGAGATGCGTACCCGAGACGGGCAGAACCCGACGAGATGCGTACCCGAAACGGGTGGACGGGAGGGCGGCCCGGAGCGGGGTGGGCGGGTCAGCCGCCCCGGCCCGAGCCCTCGACGGCCTCGGAGGCCCCGTCGTCGACCACGGGCGCCCTGTCGTCGTCGTCCTGGGGGGCGTCCTCCTGGTTCTGCGGCCTCCAGCTCAGGTGCACGCAGGCGCCGCCCTCCTCCGCCTCGATGCGCATGACGATGTCCTGGTCGATCAGGTGCTGGTGATCGAGGTAGCTGCGGTCGGCCTGTGCGGACTCGAGCAGCCGCTTGAGGGCGACCGCCATCGCGCGCCCCCAGTCATGCGGATCCTTGCTCGATGCGTGCTCCATTGCTCTGTACGTGACCATGTCCCCATCTTTCCCCGAGGTCGCCTCTGTTAACCAGAGCCCGAGGACTCATCCCCATCTGGTATCCAAAAGAGTTGACCGCGGTCACACTCGCGCCCTACACTTTCATTCAGAGAGAATTTATTTCCACTATCTGAAATACAGTGGACCGATCGAGAGGGACCCGACGATGACCTACACGGTGAACTGCTCCATCCTGCTGACCGAGCTGCCCCTGCTCGAGCGCCCCGCCGCCGCGAAGGCCGCAGGCTTCGACGCCGTGGAGTTCTGGTGGCCGTTCAGCGAGGCCGTGCCCGCGGACAAGGACGTCGACGCCTTCATCGGCGCCCTCGAGGACGCGGGCGTGGCGCTCTCCGGGCTGAACTTCTTCGCCGGCGACATGCCCGCCGGGGACCGGGGCCTCGTCTCGTGGAAGGGCCGCTGCGGCGAGTTCAAGGACAACATCGACGTGGTGGTCGGCATCGCCGAGCGCACCGGCACCAAGGCGTTCAACGCCCTCTACGGCAACCGCCTCGACGGCTTCACCCCCGAGGAGCAGGACGAGCTCGGGCTGAAGAACCTCGTCGCGGCCGCCCAGGGCGTCGCCAAGGTCGGCGGCACGGTCCTCCTCGAGCCGGTCTCCGGCACCCCGGCCTACCCGCTCAAGACCGCGGCCGACGCCCTCGCCGTGATCGCCAGGACCCAGGACGCCGGCGTCGAGAACGTCAAGCTCCTCGCCGACTTCTACCACCTCGCGGTCAACGGCGACGACGTCGCCGCCGTGATCGAGGAGCACGCCAAGGACTTCGGCCACATCCAGATCGCCGACAACCCCGGCCGCGGCGCCCCCGGCACCGGCAGCCTCCCGCTCGGCGAGTGGATCAGCCGCTCCCGCGAGCTCGGCTACACCGGCTACATCGGGCTCGAGTACAAGGCGCCCCGGGCCGAGGCCTTCAGCTGGGCCATCCGTCCCGTCGCCTGACCGGCCGCCCCACCCCTTCCAGAGACTTCAGGAGAACAGCATGAGCAACGTCGCAGTCATCGGCCTCGGCATCATGGGCCTCCCCATGGCCATCAACCTCGTCAAGGCCGGCCACGCCGTCACCGGCTACAACCGCAGCGAGGACAAGGTCAACAAGCTCGCCGCCGAGGGCGGCACGGGCGCCAAGAGCATCGCGGAGGCCGTCAAGGACGCCGAGGTCATCATCACGATGGTCCCGGACTCCCCCGACGTCGAGGGCGTCGTCAGCGGACCCGACGGCGTCTTCGCGAACGCCCCGAAGGGCGCGCTCTGGATCGACGCGTCCTCGATCCGCCCCGACGTCTCGGGGCGCCTGGCCGCCGACGCCCGCGAGGCCGGCATCCGCCCCCTCGATGCCCCCGTCTCCGGCGGCGAGCAGGGCGCGATCGACGCCGTCCTGTCCATCATGGTCGGCGGCGAGAAGGCGGACTTCGAAGCCGCCCTGCCGATCCTCGAGGCCGTCGGCCGGACCATCGTCCACGTCGGCCCCTCCGGCTCCGGCCAGACCGTCAAGGCCGCGAACCAGCTCATCGTCGCCGTGAACATCCAGGCCCTCTCCGAGGCCGTCGTGTTCCTCGAGGCCTACGGCGTGGACACCGACGCCGCGCTCAAGGTCCTCGGCGGCGGCCTGGCCGGCTCGAAGGTCCTGGACCAGAAGGGCCAGAAGATGCTGGACCGCAACTTCGACCCCGGCTTCCGCCTGGCCCTGCACAACAAGGACCTCGGCATCGTCACCTCCGCCGCCCGCGAGGCCGGCGTGGTGGTCCCGCTCGGCGCCGCGGTCGCCCAGCTCGTCTCGGCCCTCGTGGCCCGCGGCGACGGCGGCCTCGACCACTCGGGCCTCTTCAAGCTCACCGCCGAGCTCTCCGGCAAGAGCTGACCGCCGACGGCGACCACTCGCCGTCGTGCGTCCCGCACCAGCGGCGCGCACCCACAGACAGCCGGCCCCGGGCGCGCAACCTCGGGGCCGGCCCCTTTCCCCGCCTCTTCCACCCCACCTCACCACCAAGGAGCTTCCGACATGGCAAAGATGCGCACTGTCGACGCGATCGTGGCCATCCTCGAGAAGGAGGGCGCCACCGAGGCCTTCGGCCTGCCCGGCGCCGCGATCAACCCCCTCTACTCGGCCATGAAGGCCCACGGCGGCATCCGCCACACCCTCGCCCGCCACGTCGAGGGCGCCTCCCACATGGCGGACGGCTACTCCCGGGCCAAGGCGGGCAACATCGGGATCTGCCTGGGCACCTCGGGCCCCGCGGGAACCGACATGATCACGGGCCTCTACGCCGCGCAGGCCGACTCGATCCCCATGCTGTGCTTCACGGGCCAGGCTCCCGTGGCCAAGCTGCACAAGGAGGACTTCCAGGCCGTGGACATCGAGTCCATCGCCAAGCCCCTGACCAAGATGGCCATGACCATCCTCGAGCCCGGCCAGGTTCCCGGCGCGGTGCAGAAGGCGTTCCAGCTCATGCGCACCGGCCGCCCCGGCCCCGTGCTCCTGGACCTGCCGTTCGACGTGCAGATGGCCCAGATCGAGTTCGACATCGACGCCTACGAGCCGCTGCCCGTGCAGAAGCCCCGCGCCACCCGGAAGCAGGCCGAGAAGGCACTCGACATGCTCACGGCCGCCCAGAAGCCGCTCATCGTGGCCGGCGGCGGCATCATCAACGCCGACGCCGCCCCGGCGCTCGTGGAGCTCGCCGAGACCCTCAACGTGCCCGTGGTGCCCACGCTCATGGGCTGGGGCGCGATCCCGGACGACCACCGCCTCATGGCCGGCATGGTGGGCCTGCAGACCTCCCACAAGTACGGGAACGCGACGTTCCTCGAGTCCGACTTCGTGATCGGCATCGGCAACCGCTGGGCCAACCGCCACACCGGCTCGGTGGAGAAGTACACGGCAGGGCGCACGTTCGTGCACGTGGACATCGAGCCCACCCAGATCGGCCGCGTGTTCTCCCCCGACTTCGGCATCGTCTCCGACGCGGGCGCCTTCCTCGAGGAGATCCTCGAGGTGGCCCGCGAGCGCAAGGCCGCCGGCTCGCTGCCGGACTACAGCGCCTGGGCCGCCTCGGCGCAGGACAAGCGCGGCCGGATGCAGCGCAAGACCCACTACGACAACGTGCCGATGAAGCCGTTCCGCGTCTACGAGGAGATGAACCGCGCCTTCGGCCCGGACACCACCTACGTGACCACGATCGGCCTGTCCCAGATCGCCGGCGCCCAGATGCTGCACGTGTTCGGCGCCCGCAAGTGGATCAACGCCGGCCAGGCGGGCCCGCTGGGATGGACCGGCCCGGCCGCCCTGGGCGTGGTGCGCGGCAAGCCCGGCGAGACCGTGGTGGCCCTCTCGGGCGACTACGACTTCCAGTTCATGATCGAGGAGCTCGCCGTCGGCGCGCAGTTCCAGCTGCCCTACATCCACGTGGTCGTGAACAACTCCTACCTGGGCCTCATCCGCCAGTCCCAGCGCGGCTTCGAGATGGACTACCACGTCTCACTCGCGTTCGAGAACATCAACTCCGAGGACGCGGGCACCGCGGCCGGCTACGGCGTGGACCACGTCAAGGTGGCCGAGGGCCTGGGCTGCAAGGCCATCCGGGTCGAGCACCCGGACGACCTCGGGCCGGCCTTCGAGAAGGCCCGCGCCCTCATGGCCGAGTACAAGGTCCCCGTGGTGGTCGAGGCGATCCTCGAGCGCGTGACCAACATCGCCATGGGCACGGAGCTGGACAACGTGGTCGAGTTCGAGGACCTCGCCGAGCGGCACGAGGACGCCCCGACCGCCATCGTGGCGCTGCTGGACTGAGGCAGACCCGATGAAGATCGTCCTCGCCCCCGACAAGTTCAAGGGCTCCCTCACCGCCCCCGAGGTGGCCGAGGCGCTCGCGGAGGGCATCGCCGAGGTGCTTCCGGAGGCCGAGCTCGTCCTGGTCCCCGTGGCCGACGGCGGCGAGGGCACCGTGACGGCGGCGCTCGGCGCGGGCTTCACCCCGCGCCGGGCGGCCGTGGCCGGACCCACGGGTGCCACGCTCACGGCGGAGTTCGCCGTGTCCGGCACCCGGGCGGTCATCGAGATGGCCGCCGCGTCCGGCCTCGACGTCCTCCCGGGCGGCGCCAAGGACGCGCGCGGCGCGACGAGCCTCGGCACGGGCCAGCTCATCCGCGCGGCCCTCGACGCCGGCTGCCGGGACATCGTGCTCGGCGTCGGCGGCAGCGCCTGCACCGACGGCGGGGCGGGCATGCTGGCCGGCCTCGGCGCGCGCTTCACGGACGACGCCGGCGCGGACCTCCCGCTCGGCGGCGCGGCCCTCGCGCGGATCGCCGCGGCGGACCTGTCGGACCTGGACACGCGCCTCGACCGGGCGCACCTGACCCTTGCGGCCGACGTCGACAATCCCCTCACGGGACCCCGCGGCGCCGCCGCGGTGTTCGGCCCGCAGAAGGGGGCCACGCCGTCGGACGTCGAGGAGCTCGACGCCGCCCTCGAGACGTTCGCCGCCGTCCTGGGGGCGGCGATGGGGCCGGCCGCCGCGGCAGCGAAGGGCCTGCCCGGCGCGGGCGCGGCCGGCGGCGTCGGCTACGCGGCCCTCGCCCTGGGCGCGAGGCGGCGGCGCGGGATCGACGTCGTGGTCGAGTTCACGGGCCTGCGCGGCAAGCTCGCCGGGGCCGACCTCGTGGTGACCGGCGAGGGCAGCCTCGACGCCCAGAGCCTGTCCGGGAAGGCGCCAGTGGGCGTCGCGGCCGAGGCCCGGGCGCTGGGCGTGCCGGTGGCGGCGGTGTGCGGCCGCAGCCAGCTCGCGGATCCCGCCGCGGCCGGCTTCGACGCCGTGCACGCGCTCACGGACCTCGAGCCGGACGTCGAGGCGTGCATCCGCGGGGCGCGCAGCCTCGTGCGGCAGGTCGGGATCGATCTGGCCGCATCTATCGTTGGAGACAAGAGCGGAAGGGAACCTGTGCGGTGACTGATATCGAATACGACCTCGTGGTCCGCGGGCAGCGGGTCCTCACGGACGAGGGCATCCACCCGCGCGAGGTGGGCATCTCCGGCGGCCGGATCGCCGCCGTCGAGCGCCTCGGGGCCGGCCTCGCCGGCCGGGACGTCGTCGAGCTGGCCGAGGACGAGACCCTCATCCCCGGCCTCGTCGACTCCCACGTGCACGTCAACGAGCCCGGCCGCACGGAGTGGGAAGGCTTCGCCTCCGCCACCAAGGCCGCGGCCGCGGGCGGCGTCACGACCATCATCGACATGCCGCTCAACTCGATCCCGCCCACCGTCAGCGTGGACGCGCTCAACGTCAAGCGCCGCTCGGCCGAGACGCAGTCCTTCGTGGACGTGGGCTTCTGGGGCGGGGCGATCCCGGGCAACACCGGGGACCTGCGCCCGCTCCACGAGGAGGGCGTGTTCGGCTTCAAGTGCTTCCTCCTCCACTCCGGCGTGGACGAGTTCCCGCACCTGGAGATCGACGAGCTCGAGAAGGACCTCGCCGAGATCGCCTCGTTCGACGGGCTCATGATCGTCCACGCCGAGGACTCCCAGTCGATCGACCACGCCCCCGCCCCCGAGGGCGCCGTCTACGAGCGCTTCCTGCACTCGCGTCCCCGCGGGGCCGAGAACGTCGCGATCGCCGCGGTCATCGAGCGGGCACGCTGGACCGGGGCGCGGGCCCACATCCTGCACCTGTCGTCCTCCGACGCGCTCGCGATGATCGCCAGCGCCAAGCGCGACGGCGTGAAGCTCACCGTGGAGACCTGCCCGCACTACCTGACGCTGCTCGCGGAGGACATCCCCGACGGCGCCACGGCATTCAAGTGCTGCCCTCCGATCCGCGAGGCCTCCAACCGGGAGCTGCTGTGGAAGGGCCTCGAGGACGGCGTCATCGACTGCATCGTCTCGGACCACTCCCCCTCCACCGTGGACCTCAAGGACCCCGAGCACGGCGACTTCGGCGTGGCCTGGGGCGGGGTCGCGTCGCTCCAGCTCGGGCTGCCGCTCATCTGGACCGAGGCGAGGCAGCGCGGCATCCCGCTCGAGCGCGTGGTCGAGTGGATGGGGCGCAGGCCGGCCGAACTGGCCCGGCTGGAGCGCAAGGGCCACCTCGCGCCGGGCTTCGACGCGGACCTTGCCGTGTTCGCCGCGGAGGAGACGTTCGTCGTCGACGCGGAGAAGCTGCACCACAAGAACCACATCACGCCGTACCAGGGCAAGTCCCTCTCCGGCGTGGTCCGGCGCACGTTCGTGCGCGGCACCGAGGTGGACTTCAGCGCGCCCCACGGCCAGCTGCTCCGCCGCGGCTCCGCGTGAGCCGGCTCGCCGATCTGCCTACAGGAGGAACCATGACAGGACCCACGAAGCTCAGCGCGGGGCAGCAGGCCCCCGCGTTCACCCTGCCCGACGCCACCGGCACGCCGGTCTCGCTCGAGGACTACCGCGGCGGCCGGGTCGTCGTGTACTTCTACCCCAAGGCGGCCACCCCCGGGTGCACCACCGAGGCGTGCGATTTCCGGGACAGCCTCGACGCGCTGAACGCCGGCGGGGTCAAGGTCATCGGCATCTCGCCCGATCCCGTCGAGGACATCGCGAAGTTCGCCGAGGACTATTCGCTCACCTTCCCGCTCCTTGCGGACGACGGCGCGGCCGTCGCCAGGGCGTGGGGGGCCTGGGGGGAGAAGATCGTCAACGGCGAGGTCCGCGAGGGCATTCTCCGGTCCACGGCCGTGGTGTCCCCCGGGGGCGAGATCGAGTCCGTCGACTACAACGTGCAGGCCGACGGCCACGTGGCCGCGCTGCGCACTCGCCTCGGCCTCTGAGCCGGCGGACCGCGCGGGCGCTGAGCCGCTGAACCACGAGGGAGGGCCCCGGACCGGCAGCAGCTGGTCCGGGGCCCTCCCGCGTCCCGCCTACACCCCCTCCCCTCGCCGAGGCCACCCGCAGGAGCGCCGAGGTCACCCGCAGGAGCGCCAGATCACGCCGCCGGGGCGCGAGCTCGCCCCTGGCGGCCTGGAGTCATCAGCGGTCTCGCGGAGCCGGCTCGCCGGCCCCTCGGCCGCCCGCCCCCGCTGTGGCAGAATTCTGTATCCCAGATCACCCCGACGTGTTGACAGTCACATCGTCCATGGGTGAGAATAATTGCACATGCTGAAATAACAGTTCCACGATGCGAAACCTAAGAAACCGACGTTCCGCATAGCCGTCACCGTGGATGCCAGCATTGAGCAGTTGAGGACCCGACAAGCCATGTTGCTTGAACAGTTCAATGCCGCCCCCGCCCCCGAGGCACGAGAGCTCCTGAAGCCCTGCCTCGACATCGACCGCTGGGTCGAGGAGATCACCGAAGCACGCCCGTTCGCGGGCGTCGGGGAGCTCCTGGCAGCAGCGCGCCGCGCGGCGGACCCCTTCACCCCCGAGGAGCTGGAGGGCGCACTGTCCCACCACCCCCGCATCGGGGAACGGGCGTCCGGTGCGTCGGCCGAGGCATCGATGTCGCGCAGCGAGCAGGCCGGCGTCGACCCCGGCGACCAGACCGTCGCCGCGGCCCTGGCAGAGGGGAACCGGGCCTACGAGGAGAAGTTCGGCCGGGTCTTCCTGATCCGCGCCGCCGGCCGCAGTGCCGAAGAGATGCTCTCTGCCCTCCGGGAACGCCTGGGCCACACGCCCGAGCAGGAGGAGCCCATCGTCGCCGAGCAGCTCCGCGAGATCGCGGTCCTGCGCCTGCAGCAGAGCGTGCAGGAGAGCGCGTCCCGAGAGGAGCTGAGCGCGTGAGCGTCTCACATGTGACCACCCACATTCTGGATACCGCTGCCGGGAAGCCGGCCGCAGGTGTCGCCGTCGAACTCTACGCCCGCGACGGCGAGGCATGGTCCCAGATTGGAGCGGGCATCACCGATGCTGACGGGCGGGTGAAAGAGCTTGGCCCCGAGCGGCTGGACAGCGGCGAGTACCGCCTCACGTTCGCCACGGGCGCCTACTTCGCCGGCATCGGGCAGGACACCTTCTTCCCGGAGGTATCGCTGGCCTTCACGGTCAACGCAGCCGAGGCGCACTACCACGTGCCGCTTCTGCTGAGTCCTTTCGCCTTTTCCACGTACCGAGGGAGCTAAGTACCCATGAGCACCGAGAACACCAAGATCGTCCTGGGCAAGAACCAGTACGGCAAGGCCGAGGTCCGCGTCGTCAAGATCACCCGCGACAGCGACCGCCACGAGATCGAGGACCTCAACGTCACCTCGCAGCTGCGCGGCGACTTCGAGGCCGCCCACCTCGACGGCGATAACGGCCACGTGGTCCCGACGGACACCCAGAAGAACACCGTCTACGGTTTCGCCCGCGAGGGCGTCGGCTCGCCCGAGCAGTTCCTCATCCGCCTCGCGAACCACTTCACGTCCGAGTTCGGCTGGGTGACCGGCGGCCGCTGGGAGGCCGAGCAGTACGCCTGGGAGCGCATCTCCGCCCCGGGCCAGGGCAAGGCCGAGGGCCACGACCACTCGTTCGTCCGCAAGGGCCAGGAGGTCCGGAACGCGGTCGTCGTGAAGGACGGAGACGCCATCCAGGTGATCTCCGGCCTCAACGACCTCACGGTCCTCAAGTCCACGCAGTCCGGCTTCGTGGGCTACCCGAAGGACCGCTTCACCACGCTCGCGGAGACCACGGAGCGCATCCTCGCCACCGACGTCTCGGCCCGGTGGCGCTACAGCCCGGAGGCGGTCGCCAACGGCTCGGTTGACTTCAACAAGTCCTACGACGACGTCAAGGCGCTCCTGCTCGAGGGCTTCACCGAGGGCTACTCGTACGCCCTCCAGCAGACGCTCTTCCAGATGGCCCAGAAGGTCCTGGACGCGCACGCCGAGATCGAGGAGATCCGCTTCTCGACCCCGAACAAGCACCACTTCCTCGTCGACCTGACCCCGTTCGGCCTGGACAACCCCAACGAGGTCTTCTACGCGGCCGACCGCCCGTACGGCCTGATCGAGGCCAACTTCCAGCGGGAGTCGATCTCGTCGGACAACGACGCCTGGGACGGCATCACCGGCTTCTGCTGAGCCGGCGCCGCCACCCTTCGGCGTCCGCCCTCCCACCCCCACGGCGGGAAGGACGACGGCGGTGAACTCCGGCCGCCGTCGTCCTCCCTCCGACTCGCCTCACCCGAGGCGGGACCGCCCCCGCGAGGGGGCCACAGACTGCCGCGGGCGGCCCCGCACTCCCTGGGCCGGCCGCCCGCGGCACACCACCCCACCCAAGAGAAGTTGCGCACTCGGAATATCCAGCTGACAAGGAGGTCCGCTATGTCCCGAAATCAAGCGCCCGCACCCGGCCATCACAGCGCCGAGGCGGCACGCCCGGAAGATACGAAGCTGCCCATCGGCACTGCCTTCGCCTACGGCTTCCAGCACGTCCTGACGATGTACGGCGGCATCATCGCCCCGCCGCTCATCATCGGCTCCGCCGCGGGCCTGAAGGGCCCTGACCTCGCCCTCCTGATCACGGCCTGCCTCTTCATCGGCGGCCTCGCGACGCTCCTGCAGACGCTCGGGATCAAGTGGTTCGGCTCGCAGCTGCCGCTCGTCCAGGGCACCTCGTTCGCCTCGGTGGCCACGCTGCTCGCGATCGTCAGCGGGGGCGGCGGGCTCCCCGCGGTCTTCGGCTCGGTCATGGCCGCGTCGGTGATCGGCCTCATCGTCGCCCCGTTCTTCGCCCAGATCATCCACTTCTTCCCGCCGGTGGTGACCGGCGTGGTGATCACCACGATCGGGCTCTCGCTGGTCCCGGTCGCGGCGGGCTGGGCCCTCGGCGGCAACGCCAAGGCCCCGGACTACGGCAGCATGGCCAACATCGGCCTCATGGCCCTCACCCTCGTGATCATCATGCTGCTGAGCAAGCTCGGCAGCGGCGCGATCTCCCGCCTGTCGATCCTGCTCGCGATCGTCATCGGGACCGTCATCGCGGCGATCCTCGGCAAGGCGGACTTCTCCCAGGTGGCCAACGGTCCGATCTTCGCCTTCCCGGACCCCTTCCACTTCGGCCTGCCGACGTTCCCGCCGGCAGGGATCATCTCGATGGTGATCGTGGTCCTCGTCATCCTCACCGAGACCACGGCGGACATCCTCGCCGTGGCCGAGGTCACCGGGGCCACCGTCGACTCGAAGCGCATCGCGAACGGCCTCCGCGCGGACATGCTCTCCTCCGCCGTGTCGCCCGTGTTCAACGGCTTCACCCAGAGCGCGTTCGCCCAGAACGTCGGCCTCGTGGCCGTGACCGGCATCAAGAGCCGCTTCGCGGTGGCGGCAGGCGGCGGCGTCCTGATGATCCTGGGCCTCCTGCCGGTCCTCGGCCGTGTCGTCGCCGCGATCCCGATGCCCGTCCTCGGCGGCGCCGGCATCGTCCTCTTCGGCACCGTGGCGGCCTCCGGCATCCGGACGCTCTCGAAGGTCGACTACCGGGACAACATGAACCTGATCATCGTGGCGACCTCGATCGGCTTCGGCCTCATCCCCGTGGTGAGCCCGACGTTCTACGCGAGCTTCCCCTCGTGGTTCCAGGTCATCTTCGACTCGGGCATCTCCTCCGCGGCGATCATGGCGGTCCTGCTGAACATCATCTTCAACGTCATCAAGCGGGGCACCCCGCACGACCCGTCGGTGTTCGCCGCCGCCCCGACCCGGATGATCCCGATCCAGGTCCTCGACTGCCTCGAGGAAGGCGACCGCTGCGAGAACGGCAAGGTCCTCGACAAGCACGGCAACGAGCTGCCCGTGAAGGAGACCAACGGGGCCCACTGACCCCGACCCGAGGCTCGCACACCCTCCCCGCGCCGCCCCGTCACCGCCATCCGCCGGTGACGGGGCGGCGTCGTGCGCGGGGCCGGCGGCCGATAGGCTTGTCCCATGCCCTCCCAGCGCCAGATCAGCGTCCGCCGCGCCCCCAAGTACGTGCCGTTCCTCGTGGCCGGCGGCCTGCTCGGGGCCATCGCCGCGGCGGTGACCTCCTTCGCGGAGCCCGCGCCGCAGAACTACACGCAGGGCTCGGTGTTCGGCTACTTCATGGTCCTCTTCGCCGCCGGCGGCGTGCTCCTGGGAGGCCTCACGGCCCTCATCCTCGACCGCGTCTCGCTGCGACGGGCCGAGCGCGCGACCCTCGAGGAGGTCGAGGAGCCCACGGAAGCGCCTTCGGCGCCCGCTGCCGAGGGTTCCCGGGCGCACGACGGCGGCCACTCGCCGTCGTCCGCCGACGCCCCCGCGGCGCCCGGCACGTCATCCACCGGCGAGGACGGCCCCGAGGCCGGCGCCACCCCGGCTCCGTGAGACAATCGACCAGTGGTACGTGGTGACGGACTCCTCTCTCTCGACTTAGACACAGACGACAAAGGTCCCAAGGACGCCTGTGGCGTCTTCGGGGTGTGGGCACCCGGCGAAGAAGTCGCCAAGCTCACCTATTACGGCCTCTATGCGCTCCAGCATCGCGGGCAGGAATCCGCGGGCATCGCGACGAGCGACGGCTCCCGGATCAACGTGTACAAGGACATGGGCCTCGTCTCCCAGGTGTTCGACGAGTCCACGCTCAACACGCTCACGGGCCACCTCGCGGTCGGCCACTGCCGCTACTCGACGACCGGCGCGAGCCACTGGGCCAACGCCCAGCCCACGCTCGGCGCGACCGCGAACGGCACCGTGGCCCTCGCCCACAACGGCAACCTGACCAACACCGCCGACCTGCGGGACATGCTCGAGGAGCTCACCGGCGGCGAGCTCACCGGCGAGATGAAGCAGGGCAACACCTCGGACACGGCCCTCGTCACCGCGCTCCTGCAGGGCCAGAAGGGCCAGACCCTGGAGCAGACCGCGGTCGAGCTGCTGCCGAAGATCCGCGGCGGCTTCTGCTTCGTCTTCATGGACGAGGGCACGCTCTACGCCGCGCGCGACACCTACGGCGTGCGCCCGCTGTGCCTGGGCCGGCTCGAGCGCGGCTGGGTGGTCGCGTCCGAGCAGTCCGCCCTCGCCACCGTCGGCGCGAGCTTCATCCGCGAGATCGAGCCCGGCGAGTTCATCGCCATCGACGAGAAGGGCGTCCGCTCCCAGCGCTTCGGCGCGGCCACCCCCGCGGGCTGCGTCTTCGAGTACGTGTACCTCGCCCGCCCGGACGCCTCGATCGCGGGCCGCTCGGTCTACGAGTCCCGGGTCGAGATGGGCCGCCAGCTGGCGCGCGAGAACACGCACGAGGCGGACATCGTGATCCCGGTCCCCGAGTCGGGGACCCCGGCCGCGGTCGGGTACGCCGAAGAGTCGGGCATCCCGTTCGCGCACGGCTTCGTCAAGAACTCCTACGTGGGCCGCACCTTCATCCAGCCGTCCCAGACGCTGCGCCAGCTCGGCATCCGGCTCAAGCTCAACGCACTCGAGTCAGTGATCCGTGGCAAGCGCGTGGTCGTGGTGGACGACTCGATCGTGCGCGGCAACACGCAGCGGGCGATCGTGCGCATGCTGCGCGAGGCCGGGGCCAAGGAGGTCCACATCAAGATCTCGTCGCCTCCGGTGAAGTGGCCGTGCTTCTACGGGATCGACTTCGCCTCCCGCGCCGAGCTCATCGCCAACGGCGCGACCATCGAGGAGATCGCCCAGGCGATCGGCGCGGACTCCCTCGGATACATCTCCGAGGACGGCATGATCGCGGCCACCCAGCAGCCGCGCGAGCGCCTCTGCACCGCCTGCTTCACAGGCACGTACCCGATCGAGCTGCCGAGCGCCGACAGGCTCGGAAAGAACCTCCTCGAGCGCGAGACCGCCGCGGCCACCGCGGACGGCGCCACCGCCGACCCGGCCGAACGCCCCGGCGCCGCCGGCTGCGACCCGGGCCCCGGATCCGAACTCGAGTCCCTGCTGACCCCGGCCGACAGGAATGAAACCGCATGAGCGCCAGCACCCCTGAGCAGTCCCAGCCCGCACCGGGCGCCACCGGCATCACGTATGCCGCCGCCGGTGTCGACGTCGAGGCCGGGGACCGCGCCGTCGAGCTCATGAAGGACGCCGTCAAGGCCACGCACACCGACTCGGTGCTCGGCGGCGTCGGCGGCTTCGCGGGCCTGTTCGACGTCTCGCGGCTGCTCACCTACCGGCGGCCGCTCCTGGCGACCTCGACCGACGGCGTCGGGACCAAGGTCGCGATCGCGCAGGCCATGGACGTGCACGACACGATCGGCTTCGACCTCGTGGGCATGGTCGTGGACGACATCGTCGTGGTCGGCGCCGAGCCGTTGTACATGACCGACTACATCGCGTGCGGCAAGGTCGTCCCCGAGCGCATCGCGGACATCGTGCGCGGCATCGCGGCTGCCTGCTCCGTGGCGGGGACCGCCCTCGTGGGCGGCGAGACCGCCGAGCACCCGGGCCTGCTGGGCGAGAACGAGTACGACGTCGCGGGCGCGGCCACCGGGGTCGTCGAGGCGGACGCCCTGCTCGGCCCCGACCGCGTGCGCGCGGGCGACGTCGTCATCGGCATGGCCTCCTCCGGCATCCACTCGAACGGCTACTCCCTCGTGCGGCGCGTCATCAACCACGCCGGCTGGGCGCTCGACCGGCAGGTCTCCGAGCTCGGCCGGACGCTCGGCGAGGAGCTGCTCGAGCCGACCCGCGTGTACGCCGCCGACTGCCTCGACCTCGTGCGGCAGCTCAACGGTGCGGCCGGCGGCGAGGAGCTCGCGCTGCGCGGCTTCTCCCACGTCACGGGCGGCGGCCTGGCCGCCAACCTCGCCCGGGTGCTGCCGAAGGGCCTCCTCGCGACCGTGGACCGCTCCACGTGGGAGCTCCCGGCGATCTTCAAGCTCGTCGCCGAGCTCGGCGGCGTGCCGCAGGCCGACCTCGAGCGGACGCTGAACCTCGGCGTGGGCATGGTCGCGATCGTCGCCCCCGACGCCGCCGACGCCGCGCTGGCGCGCCTCGCCGAGCGCGGGCTCCCCTCGTGGGTCATGGGCCAGGTCTCGGACGACGACGCGTCCCTCGCCCGGGCGGGCGGTCCCGACTACGTCCAGGGCGCCAAGGGAGTGGACGGCGGCGCCGTCCGCCTCGTCAACGCCTACGCCTGACCCGGAGCCTCACCTCCGCCCCCTCCCCCGTCCCGCACCCCTCACACGGTTTCGGGTACGCATCTCGTCGGCAAGATGGCGTTTCGGGTACGAGCTGTCGTACCCGAAACGCCGAAAGAGCGACGAGATGCGTACCCGAAACGGAAGGGGTAAGGGGGGGAAGCGGTGCGAAGGGGCAAGGGGCCGAGCGGGCGGGAGGCCGGTGCCGAGGCGTCAGAGTGCGCCGCTGAGGTCCTCGAGGGCCTGGCCGATGTCGGCGCGCCAGCGCCAGGCCGCGCGGGAGTCCCCGCGCGAGGGGCCCTGGTTGACGATCCCGACCGGCTTGTGGTCTCGGCCGGCGTCGAGCACGAACCGGAAGCCGCTCATGACGGCCAGCGACGAGCCCAGCACGAGGAGGCCCTGCGCCGCGGCGAGCATCGCCGTCGCCCGCTCCTTGCGCTCGGCGGGAACGCCCTCGCCGAAGTACACGACGTCCGGCTTGAGCATGTCGGAGCCGCAGACGAGACACGGCACCATGACGAAGCGCGCGACCCATCGGGCGTCGAGCTCGACGTCGCCGTCCGGGTTGACGGTGGCGGGATCGTGGGCGACCGCCTCGGCGTAGCCCGGGTTCGCCTGGGCGAGACGCTCGTCGAGATTGGTGCGCCCTTCGAGGTTGCCGCAGTTGAGGCACACCACCCGCTCGAGATCGCCGTGGAGCGCCACGAGGTGCTGCGTCCCGGCCGCCGCGTGCAGCCCGTCCACATTCTGCGTGACGACGCCGGCCACGTGCCCGGACGCCTCGAGACCCGCGAGGAGCCGGTGCGCCCGGTTGGGCTCGGCACGGTTCAGGTGCCGCCAGCCGATGAAGCTGCGCGCCCAGTAGCGGTGCCGCGCGGCGGGATCGTGGCGGAACTCCTGGTAGGTCATCGGCCGGTGCTTGCGCCACGACCCCTGCGGGCCGCGGTAGTCGGGGATGCCCGACGCCGTGGAGACGCCCGCTCCGGTGAGCACGAGCACGCCCCGCCCGCGCAGCATCCCGAGGATCCCCTCGCGGGCGACGTCGGGCGGCTGCGGTGTGGCGTTCTCCGTCACCTCGCGCGCTATGGACCGCAGTGCGGCGGCGTGCGCTCCGGCGACGGCCGGATGCTCGAAGGGGTTCAGGGCCTCAACCGATCCGGCGAGAGTCCTCGTCGTCGTCCTCGTCGGCAAACTGATCCGCGTACTTGTCCTCGTAGTCCGAGTAGTCCGGCTCGGGGTTGTCCGCGTAACGGTGAGACGAGTGGCCGCCCTGCGAGCCGAGTTCCCGCTCGAGAGCTGCGTAGTCAGTGCTGGGACTGTAGTACTTGATGTCCCGGGCCTGCTTGGTTGCCTTAGCCTTTTGACGGCCGCGCCCCATGGCGTGACCCCCTCTTTTGCGTCGTCCCGGAGGTTGTCGCGAAGGCACGTTCGCGAGGCCCCGGAGTGTCTGATCAATTTGTCGTAGGTCTAGACTACAGGCAATTGCGCCGTTCCGCGTATTCGATCGGCGCTGGCCACTGGCCGTGTGAGCTACAAGGAAGCGAGCCCAGTGCATGAGCACGTCCAACGTCCCCGATGCCCCGCGCCGCGAGGATTTCCCGCCCCCTCCCCCGCGCCCCGCGCGGTCCCCGAGGACCGCGGCGTTCCCGTCCCTGGGGGCGGAGCCGGCAGCGGAAGGACGGCCCCTCGAACCGGTGGGGACGAGGCGCCAGGGGCGTCAAGGACGCCCTCGGCGGAAGCGCCCCTCGGGCTGGGTCCTCCTCGCGGCCGTCGCGGCCGTGGGCCTGATCATCTGGGGCATCGCCGCTCTCGCCGGGATCGGCAGGCCCGCCTCCGTCGAGGCGAGCGCGTACGCCAAGGGCGACTGCTTCGCCGACTTCGACGCCGCTGCCGCCTCCGGCAACAGGGTCCCGTGCACCGAGCCCCACTCGGCCCAGCTGGTAGGGGTCGAGAAGGCGGCCGACGGCGGGTCCTACCCGGGCCGCGACGCGCTCGAGCAGCGGGCCGGGCAGCTGTGCGAGGCCTCGGACGTGAAGCTGCCGCAGGACGTCAGCTCCCTGAAGCAGCGCTCCGCCTACCCGAACGAGGACGGCTGGAAGTCCGGCGACCGCAGGATGGACTGCTACATCGTGAGCACGAACGGCAACACGCTGACCTCGTCCTTCCTCCCCTGATCGCCGGACCCGCCGCGCCCTGCGGCCGAACCGCGGGGCTCGGCTCCCCTACTGGACGGCCGGCTCCTTGCGCCTGACGCTCAGCCCGCTCGTGGCCCCGGTGAGGTCCTTGAGGTCCACCTCCACGTCGGCCACGTCCACGAGGACGGTGTCGCCGTCGGAGATCTCGCCGGCCAGGATCTCGCGCGCGAGCCGGTCCCCGATCTCCCGCTGCACGAGGCGGCGGAGCGGCCGGGCGCCGTACGCGGGGTCGTAGCCGGTCATCGCGAGCCAGGCGCGGGCGCCGTCGGTCACCTCGAGGGTCAGACGCCGCTCGGTGAGCCGGGCCTGGAGCGAGTCCACCTGCAGCTCGACGATCCGCGACAGCTCGTCGACGGAGAGGGCGTCGAACATGATCACGTCGTCGAGCCGGTTGAGGAACTCCGGCTTGAACGAGGCGTTGACCACGCCCATGACGGCCTCGCGCTTGGACCCCTCGCTGAGGTCTGGGTCCACGAGGAACTGGCTGCCGAGGTTCGAGGTGAGCACGAGGATCACGTTCCGGAAGTCCACGGTGCGGCCCTGGCCGTCGGTCAGGCGCCCGTCGTCGAGGACCTGCAGGAGGATGTCGAACACCTCGGGGTGGGCCTTCTCGACCTCGTCGAGGAGGATCACCGAGTAGGGGCGCCGCCGCACGGCCTCGGTGAGCTGTCCGCCCTCCTCGTAGCCGACGTACCCCGGGGGCGCGCCGACGAGGCGTGCGACGGCGTGCTTCTCCGAGTACTCGCTCATGTCGATCCGGACCATGGCGCGCTCGTCGTCGAACAGGAAGTCCGCGAGGGCCTTGGCGAGCTCGGTCTTGCCGACGCCGGTGGGGCCGAGGAACAGGAACGAGCCGGTGGGCCGGTTGGGGTCGCTGATCCCGGCCCGGGCCCGGCGCACGGCGTCGGAGACGGCCTGCACGGCCCGGCTCTGGCCGATGAGCCGCTTGCCGAGCTCCTCCTCCATGCGCAGCAGCTTCTGGCTCTCGCCCTGGAGCATGCGCCCGGCGGGGATGCCCGTCCATGCGGAGATGACCTCGGCGATGTCGTCGGCCGTGACCTCCTCCGCCACCATCTTCGCGCTGCCAAGCCCAGCGGCCTCCTCGGCGGAGGCCTCGGAGAGCTCGCGCTCGAAGGTCGGGATCTCCCCGTAGAGGATGCGGGAGGCCTCCGCGAGGTCGCCCTCGCGCTGCGCCTTGTCCGCGAGCCCGCGCAGCTCGTCGATCTTCGCCTTGAGGTCGCCGACCCGGTTCAGGCCCGCCTTCTCGGCGTCCCACCGGGCGTTCAGCGCGGCGAGCTCCTCCTTCCTGTCCGCCATGTCCTCCCGCAGGGCGGCGAGCCGCTCGACGCTCGCGGCATCCGTCTCGCCCTCGAGGGCGAGCTCCTCCATGGTCAGACGGTCGACGGCGCGGCGCAGCTGGTCGATCTCCTCCGGCGCGGAGTCGATCTCCATCCGCAGCCGGGACGCCGCCTCGTCGACGAGGTCGATGGCCTTGTCCGGGAGCTGCCGGCCGGAGATGTAGCGGTTGGACAGGGTGGCTGCGGCCACGAGTGCCGAGTCCGCGATGGCCACCTTGTGGTGGGCCTCGTAGCGCTCCTTGAGGCCGCGGAGGATCGCGATGGTGTCGTCCACGCTCGGCTCGCCCACGAACACCTGCTGGAACCGGCGCTCGAGCGCGGCGTCCTTCTCGATGTTCTCGCGGTACTCGTCGAGCGTCGTGGCGCCGATGAGCCGCAGCTCGCCGCGGGCGAGCATGGGCTTGAGCATGTTGCCGGCGTCCATCGAGGAGTCGCCGGTGGCGCCGGCGCCGACCACGGTGTGGATCTCGTCGATGAAGGTGACGATCTGCCCCTCGGAGGCCTTGATCTCCTCGAGGACGGCCTTGAGCCGCTCCTCGAACTCGCCGCGGTACTTCGCGCCGGCCACCATGGAGCCGAGGTCGAGGGAGATGAGGGTCTTGCCGCGCAGGCTCTCGGGGACGTCCCCGGCCACCATGCGCTGGGCAAGGCCCTCGACGACGGCGGTCTTGCCCACGCCAGGCTCGCCGATCAGGACCGGGTTGTTCTTGGTGCGCCGCGAGAGGACCTGGATCACGCGGCGGATCTCGGAGTCGCGGCCGATCACGGGGTCGAGCTTGCCGGAGCGGGCCACGGCCGTGAGGTCGGTCCCGTACTTCTCGAGCGCCTGGAACGTGTTCTCGGGGTCCGGGGAGTCCACCTTCCGGTCCCCGCGGACCCCCGGGAGGGCGGCCTTGAGCGACTCGAGCTGGGCACCGCTGTCCCGCAGCGCCTTGCCGGCGGCGCCGCCGTCGGCCGCCAGCCCGAGCAGGAGGTGCTCGGTCGAGACAAAGGTGTCCCCCAGCTGCTCGGCCTGCTGCTGGGCCGCCTGGACGACCTGGAGGGCCTGCCGGCTCAGCTGGGCCTGGGCGACCGTGCTGCCGGAGCTCGAGGGCAGCGCCTTGATGGCGGTGCTCGCGGCGACGCTGACAGCATCCGGGTCTGCGCCCGTGGCCCTCAGGAGTGCGACGGCGACGCCCTCGCGCTGGTCCATGAGCGCCTTGAGGAGGTGTGCCGGCTCCACCTGCGGGTTGCCGGCGGTCGAGGCGTTCATCGCCGCCGCGGAGAGCGCCTCCTGGCTCTTGGTGGTGAATTTGACGTCCAAAGCGAGCTCCCTTCCCACAGCTTCCGGATCCATCCAACCTCGCCGACCTCATGAAGGTCAACGCATCTAACTTGAGTGTAATCAACTCAAGTCTTGCGGGCAACCCGGCAGCGGCCCGCGAGCGGCGACACGGATGCCTCCACGGGTGGATGCTGGTGCCCATGGCAATCCTCATCGACTCGCCCATGTGGCCGGCCCACGGGACGGTCTTCGCACATCTGGTCTCCGATGCCTCGCTTGCGGAGCTGCACGTCTTCGCTGCGGCGGCGGGAATCCCCGAGCGCGCCTTCGACGAGGACCACTACGACGTCCCCGAGCGCCGCCACGCGGACCTCGTGGCCCTCGGCGCCCGCGAGGTCACCGGCAGGGACCTGGCCCGCGCCCTCATCGCCTCCGGCCTGCGGGTCCCGGCCCGCGAGCGGTCCAAGGCCTTGGAGCGTCCGCTCGCCCACCGCTGGGAGGCGCTCCTCCCGGGCCGCGGGGAGCTCGGCCGGGAGCTGCTGGCGCGCTGGGCCGAGCCGCATCGGCGCTACCACACGCGCGCGCACCTCTTCGCGGTCCTGGGGGCCCTCGAGACGATTGCCGACGGCGGCACCCCGCCGCGCGCCGTCGTCCTCGCCGCGTGGTTCCACGACGCGGTGTACGGCGCCCCCGCAGCGGGCGGCGCCGAGCCCGGCCGGGACGAGGAGGAGTCGGCGGCCCTAGCCGAGGCCCGCCTCGCCGATGCCGGGCTCCCCGGCACGGAGGTGGAGGAGGTCGGGCGGCTCGTGCGGCTCACCGCGGAGCACGCGCCGGCGGCGTCCGACACAGCGGGGCAGCTCCTGTGCGACGCGGACCTCGCGGTGCTGGGCCGGGACCGCCGCGGGTACCGGCGGTATGCGGCGCAGGTCCGCGCCGAGTTCGCGCACGTGCCGGACGAGGCGTTCCGCGCCGGCCGGGCCGCGGTCCTCGAACAGCTGCTCGGGCTCGATCCGCTCTTCCACACGGAGCCCGCTCGCGGCCTCTGGGCCGCGAGGGCCCGGCACAACCTGCGCGCCGAGCTCGACGCCGGCTCGTGGCTGGCGCCCTGAGCCCGGGCCCCAGCGCGGGGCCGGCACCGCTGGGCGGCGGCGCGGTCAGGGCCAGGCGGCCAGCGTAACGCGCCAGTCGGTGTCGCCGTCCGGGGCCATGTCGACCAGGGCCACCCTGCCGAGCGTGACGACCTGCCCCGCGTGCACCCGGCGCTCGCCCTGCACCGAGACGTGCGGCCTGAACCCGTGCCCGGTGTGCTGGGGGCTGTGGATGCGGCCTCCCGCGGCCGCCACGGCCTCCCGGAGGCGGTCATGGAGGGTCTGGAGGCCCGCGTCCGGCTCCACGAGGGAGACCCGGACCCGGGCGCGGTAGCCGAAGTCTGCGTCCTCGCCGATCCGCACCCGCAGCGGCAGGGCCACCCCGGACGCCGCGACGGCCCCGGCGACCGCCGCGCGGGCGGTCTCCGGGGCCGTGTCGAAGCGGAGCAGGGTCACATGGAGGGGCCAGTGCCGCTTGCCGAAGCGCTGGCCGATCCCTGTGGGCTCGACGAACGCGACGGCGACGAAGGGGTGGGCCGGGCTCTCGGACTCCCCGTCCGGGCCTCCGTCAGTGCCCACGCCAGCCTCCCGGGGCCAGTCAGTCCTGCTGGGCCTGCGTCTGCCCGGTGCCCGCCGCGGACTTGATCGCGGAGATCTCGAACTCGAGCAGGATCCGGTCGGAGACGAGGACGCCGCCCGAGTCGAGCGCGGCGTTCCAGTTGACGCCGAAGTCCTTGCGGTCGATCCGGCGCGAGCCCTCGAAGCCGGCCCGCATGTTCCCGAACGGGTCAGTCTCGATGCCGATGAACTCGATGGGCACGGCGATCTCCTTCGTGACCCCGCGGATCGTGAGGTCGCCGTTGATGATGAAGCTGTTCTCCTCGACCTGGTCGATGCGCTTGGAGACGAAGGTGATCTCCGGGTAGTGCGGGGCGTCGAAGAAGTCGTTGGTGCGCAGGTGCTCGTCGCGCTGGGCATTGCGCGTGTCGATGCTCGCGACCTTGATGGTCACGCTCACGGACGAGTTGGTCGGCTCGTCGGCGTCAACGTTGATGACCCCGTCGACGTCGTTGAACGCCCCGCGTACCTTGGTGACCATCGCGTGGCGGGTCGAGAACCCCAGCCGGGTGTGGGCCGGGTCGATGCGCCACTCGCCGGCGAGGGAGCTGTCGAGTTCGGGCATGGGTGCCTCCTTGTCGGATACAACTTATAGTGCGCTCCCCCCGGATTCCAGATGAGAATACCCCGGCTGGGCCGCCGCTCAGCGGGTGTAGCTCGCGAGCAGCCTCCTGCTCGGGACGATCTCCTTGCCCAGCGGCATGAGCGAGACCGGGATGAGCTTGAGGTTCGCGATCGCCAGGGGGATGCCGACGATGGTCGCCGCCATCGCGAGGGCGGTCGCCACGTGCCCGATCGCGATCCATATCCCGGCCACGAGGAGCCAGATGATGTTGCCGAGCGCGGACGCGGCGCCGCCGCGGCCGGTGTCCACGACGGTGCGCCCGAACGGCCACAGCGCGTAGGAGGCGATCCGGAAGGAGGCGATGCCCCACGGGATGGTCACGATCAGCGCGCAGCAGACCACGCCCGCGAGGAAGTAGCCCAGCGCCAGGGCGAAGCCGCCGAAGATGAACCAGATGAGATTCAGGATGGTCTTCATGGGTACCAGTCTGCCCTGCCGGGGCGGCGGCGGCTCCCGTCTGCCGGCAGGAGCGCGACGGGAGGCGGCGGCCGCGGCGACCCTTGGACCTCCGGCGCCTCCGGACGGGGCCACGATTCCTGTGGTCCTCCCGCCCGGCGCCGTGGCCGTGGTCGGCGCGCCGCGCCCCCTCACTCGTTGCTACCCTGACGTCCAGGGGCCGCAGCGGCCCCCCGGACGAGGGAGCCCAGTACCCGGAACGCGACAAGACTGGCCGGAAGGCACTCCCATGCTCTGGCTCGTCCTCATCCTCTCCGGCGCACTCGAGGCCGTCTGGGCCGCCGCCCTCGAACGGTCCGAGGGCTTCCGCCGGCCGCTCCCGGCCCTCGTATTCGTGCTCGCCCTGGCTGCGAGCATGGGCGGCCTCGCCCTCTCGCTCACCGCGATCCCCGTGGGGACCGCGTACGCGGTGTGGGTCGGGGTCGGCGTGGTCCTCACCGTCGTGTACGCCATGGCCGCCCGCGTGGAGCCCCAGGCCAGCCGACGCACGACGGCGGCCCGGACGGTCCTGCTCCTCGGCATCGCCGGGTGCGTGGCCGGGCTCAAGGCGGTGGCGTAGCGATGGCCTGGGCTGTGCTCCTGGCCTCCGCCGTGCTCGAGGCCGTGTGGGCCACGGCGCTCGCGGCCTCTGCGGGCTTCACCCGGCCCGGCCCCACCGCACTGTTCCTCGTGGCGACGGCCGCGAGCATGGCAGGGCTCGCGTGGAGCGTGCGGCGGATTCCGCTCGCGACGGCCTACGCCGTCTGGGTCGGCGTCGGCGCCTCGCTGACGGTCGGCTGGGCGATGCTGACCGGTGCCGAGGCCTTCAGCTGGGCCAAGCTCGCGTTCATCGCCGGGATCGTCGGCTGCTCCGCGGGGCTCAAGGCCCTCGGCGGCCGTGCTACTCCGACTGGGCGCGCCGCACGCCGGTGAACTGGGAGACCCACCGCGAGGGGTCCGCCACCTCGAACTGGCGGCCGGTGACCTGGGACGGCACGATCCGGACGAAGAAGGCCTTCTCGCCCGACTGCCACGGGAACAGCGGCAGCGCGACGGCCTCGACGATCTCGGCGGTGTCCAGCACCGGCTCGAGCGTCCCGTGCATCACCACGGACCAGGCCTCGTTGATGTCCGGCTCGTAGCCGTCCACCTCGAACACGACCTGCAGCCGCCCCAGCGACGCGGCGAGCTTGGTGCCCGGCGCCGTCCGGAACAGCACCGTCCCGCGGTCCACGAGGTAGTTGACGGGGAACAGCTCGAGGCGCTCGCCGGAACTGAACGCGATCCGTCCCACCACCATGGTGCGGGCCCGCTCCCACGCATCCTCCGGGGAGAGGCTGCGGACGCCCTCGGACGGGGCGGAGGTCTCGTGGCTGCTCATGCGGCCAGTCTACGCACGCCGCAACAGCCGGGGTCAGTGCCCAAGGGCCCCCGCGTCGCGGGGCGCTGCGGGCGCCCCGCGACGCATGTCCAGCTGCTGGAGCGTGGTGCCCGGCGGCCCGAGCAGCTCAGCGGCTGTTCGACGCCGGTGCGCTCGCACGGCGGGGAGCGCGGCGCCCGCGGCCCTGGCTTCCCTGGGCTCCGCCCCGCTGGCCGGAGGACCCGGAGCCGCCGCCGTAGCTTCCGCCCGACGTGCCGCCCGTGGTCGAGCTCCACACGGGGGCGCTGCCCCCGGACGACTGCTCGGAGCGCTTCTGCCCGCGGCCCTGCTGGCTGCGGGCACGGCCGGCGCCCTCGCCACCGCGCGAGCGCTGGCCGCGCCCGGACTGGCTTCCGCCGGCCTGGCCCTGTGCGGCCGGAACGTCGTTGCGATGGCTGCCGCCGCCGGTTCCCCGGCCGCCGCGGCGGGCGACGTCGTCGTGCGCGGAGGACGCCGCGGCGCCCTGACCCGAGCCGCGGCGCGACCGCTTGCGCTGCGCATTCGAACCGGTGGACCGGCCGCCGCCCTGCTGCGGCATCTTCGCGGCCACCGCGGCGGCGCGCTCGGCCGGGTCGACGTACTCGGCGCGCTCCCCGACGAGGGCGAGCACCTGGGGGGAGGAGGACGTCACCGGGGTGACCTCGACCTTGACGCCCGCATCCTTGAGGAGCTTGCGCACATCCTGCTTCTGCTCAGGCAGGACGATGGTCACGACGATGCCCTCCGAGCCCGCGCGGGCCGTGCGCCCCGAGCGGTGCAGGTAGGCCTTGTGCTCGGCGGGCGGGTCGACGTGGACCACGAGCTCGACGTCGTCCACATGGACGCCGCGGGCGGCGACGTCCGTGGCGACCAGCACGCTGACCGCGCCCGAGGAGAAGTCCGCCAGGTTGCGGTCACGGGCGTTCTGGGACAGGTTTCCGTGCAGGTCCACAGCGGGGATCCCGGACTTGGTCAGCTGCTGGGCGAGCCGCTTGGCGTGGTGCTTGGTGCGCATGAACAGCACGCGGCGGCCCTTGCCGGAGGCGAGGACCTCGATGAGGTTCTTCTTGCTCGCGGCATCGGCCGTGAGGAGGACGTGGTGCTCCATCGTGCTCACCGCAGCCTGGGGCGCGTCCACGGAATGCGTGAGCGGGTCCTGCAGGTAGCGCTTGACGATCTTGTCCACGCCGTTGTCCAGGGTGGCGGAGAACAGGAGCCGCTGGCCGCCCTGGGGAGTCTGGTCGAGCAGTCGCTTGACCACCGGCAGGAAGCCGAGGTCTGCCATGTGGTCCGCCTCGTCGAGGACGGTCACGTCCACGTCCGCGAGGGACACGAGGCCCTGCCGGCCGAGGTCCTCGAGCCGGCCGGGGCAGGCGATGACGATGTCGACGCCGGCCTTGAGCGCACGCTCCTGCCGAGCCTGGGAGACGCCGCCGTAGATCACGGTCGTGTTCAGCCCCGCGGCCTGGGCCAGGGGTTCGACGGTCGCGTTGATCTGGGTCGCGAGCTCCCTCGTGGGGGCGAGGACGAGCCCGCGCGGGCGTCCGGCGGCCCGGCGGCCGCCGGCCTCCGCGAGACGCGCCACGAGCGGCAGTGCGAAGGCGATGGTCTTGCCCGAGCCGGTGCGGCCGCGTCCGAGGACGTCCCGGCCGGCGAGCGTGTCGGGAAGGGTCTTGGTCTGGATGGGGAACGGCGTCTCGATGCCCTGCTCCGCGAGCACGCGGGTCAGGGCGGTGGGCACGCCAAGGGAAACGAAGGTGGTGTCAGCCATAGCTGTCAGAACACTCCAGCGTCGGATCGGCCCCACGAGCCAAGCCGGCACGCGGGGTTCGCCGAGGAAAGGGAGCCTGGCCTCGCCGCGGTTCCGGGCGGCACCCTCCGAGGGGCGCTCGCGTCCGGGCGCGGGGCCTGTCAACGCGTTCATCGACGCAGGTGCGTCATGCGCACCGACCTACCAGTCTACCCTGTCCGGCGCCTCCCTCAGTCCAGCCCCGCCGGCATGGCCGCCCGCGGCATGGCCACACGCCCCTCGGCACGCCCATCGGCCCCGAGCAGGACGCCCATCCTCTTGGTCACGCGGAGGAGCACGAGGCTCTCGAGGAGCTCGATCCCGGGGACCTTCTCCTGCAGTGCCAGTTCGGCGGTCATGACGTCGGCGACCGAGCGCAGCCACATGGTCACGAGGAAGTTGGCCTGGCCGGTGATCGACGCCGCGAGGCGGACGGAGCGCAGCGACCGCACGGCGGCGGCGGCGGCCGCGTGGTGGCCGGGCGGGACCCGCGCGTACCAGGTGCACGTCACGGGGAAGCCGACCGCGTTCTGCGCGACATCGCACCGGAACGCGACGAGCCCCGACCCGAGGACGCGCGCGAGCTGCCGCTGCACGGTGGACGGCGTCCGCCCGAGGTCCTTGGCCATCTGGGCCGCCGTCGCCCGGCCGTCCCGTGCGAGGAGCGGGAGGAGGTCGCGGGCCGCCGGTGAAAGCGGGCCCTCGACGGCCCCGCGCCCGGCGAGCGCCGCGAACGCGGCCGACTTCTTCGGGCCCAGCGCGGCGATGCGCCACGAGTGGCCGGCCTGGTGCAGCCGGCTCCCGAGCGCGGTCTGGACCCGCTCCACGCCCGGGATGGCCAGGATCGCCGGGGCGACGCGCCGGGCGTAGTCCGTGAGGGTGGCGGTGAAGACCGTGAGGACGCAGTCGTGGTGGCCGGCGGGCAGCTCGACCGTCTGGACCTCGGGGATCGCGTTGAGCGCTTCGGCGACGTCCGCCGTGCTGCCGGGGGCACAGTCGACGTCGACGAACGCGAGCGTCATCTCCGTGGGATCACCGACCCCGTAGCAGGTGATCCACGCCAGGCCCTGGGACTCGATGCGCTCCCACCGCGCCGCGAGCGTGGCCGGGCGCACCCCGAGGATCCGTCCGGCGTCCTGCCAGGTGACCCGGGGCGCGATCTGCAGGGCGTTGATGAGCTCGAGGTCGGCCTCCGAGAGCTGGTCCGTCGCCGGAGGCGCTGCATGTTTCTGACTGTCGCGGGAGGACTTCTGCATGATGCTGCCGAATCTAGTCCCCTAGGCCGCCCAGAGCGACACACTGGTCTGCATCGACCGCCACGTGGCGCACGTCACAGGAAAGGAACCATGGATCTCATCGCGGACGCCCGCAGCCTCCAGGACACGCTGACCGAGTGGCGGCACGCCCTCCACGAGGAGCCCGAGATCGGGCTCGACCTCCCCCGCACGCAGGAGAAGGTCCTCTCGGTGCTCGAGGGCCTCGGCCTCGAGGTGTCGACCGGCACGGACACCACCTCGGTCACCGCCGTCCTGCGCGGCACGGCCCGGGAGTCGGCGGATCCGGCGCCCACCGTCCTGCTGCGCGCGGACATGGACGCCCTCCCGGTCCAGGAGCGCACCGGAGCCGCGTTCTCCTCCCGGATCGACGGCGCGATGCATGCGTGCGGCCACGACCTGCACACCTCGATGCTGCTCGGCGCGGCCACGCTGCTCGCCGACGCCCGCCACCGCCTCGCCGGGGACGTCCTCTTCATGTTCCAGCCGGGCGAGGAGGGCTTCGACGGGGCCGGGGTGATGATCCGCGAGGGCGTGCTGGACGCCGCGGGCCGCCGCCCCGACGCCGCCTTCGGCATGCACGTCTTCTCCTCGATGGCCCCGCACGGGACCTTCGTCACCCGCCCGGGCGTCATGATGAGCGCCTCCGACGGCCTGTTCGTCCGCGTCCTCGGCGCCGGCGGCCACGGGTCGGCGCCGCACACGGCCAAGGACCCGGTGACGGTCGCGGCGGAGATGGTCCTCGCGCTCCAGACCATGGTCACGCGCCAGTTCGACATGTTCGATCCGACCGTCGTCACGGTCGGCCGGCTCGCCGCCGGGACCAAGCGCAACGTCATCCCCGACACCGCGGAGTTCGACGCCACGATCCGCACCTTCTCCGACGCGCACCGCGAGCGCATGCAGACGGCCATCCCGCGCCTGCTGACGGGAATCGCCCACGCCCACGGCCTCGACGTCGAGGTCCGCTACGAGGCCGAGTACCCGCTCACCATCACGGACACCGCGCAGACCGAATTCGCGGAGGCCGCGGTGGCCGAGCTCTTCGGCGGCGCCGCGGGCCGGCATGCGCGGCTCGCGCAGCCGCTGAGCGGCTCGGAGGACTTCTCCCGCGTCCTGGCGGAGGTCCCCGGCAGCTTCATCGGCCTGAGCGCCGTCCCGGCAGGCGTCGACCACGGCACCGCCGCATTCAACCACTCCCCGTACGCGACGTTCGACGACGCCGTCCTCGCCGACGGCGCGGCCCTGTACGCGCACCTCGCATTCACCAAGACCGCCCAGCTCGCTGGCCGCTGACCCACCCCACCCGGAGGCCCTCCCCATGTCCACCAACGCCGCTGTTGCCGGACGCGTCCGCAAGGCGCCCTCGACCCGGCAGACCCTCATGAGCACCGGGGTCGGCAACGCCGTCGAATGGTTCGACTGGAACGTCTACGCGACCTTCGCACCGTTCTTCTCGAAGCAGCTGTTCAACGGCGCCGACCCCACGTCCGCGATCCTCTCGACCCTCGCCGTCTTCGCGGTCGGCTTCCTGGCCCGGCCCTTCGGCGGGCTCGTGTTCGGCTGGATCGGCGACCGGATCGGCCGCCGGACGTCGATGACGCTGGCCGTGGCCCTCGCGGCCTTCGGGAGCCTGCTCATCGCCCTCGCCCCGACCTTCACCTCGGTGGGCGCCCTGGCCTCCCTCGTCCTCCTCGTGGCCCGGCTCATCCAGGGCCTGGCCCACGGCGGCGAGCTGCCCTCGTCCCAGACCTACCTCTCCGAGGTCGCGCCCCGCGAGAAGCGCGGGCTCTGGTCCTCGCTGATCTACGTCTCCGGCACCATGGGCGTCCTCTTCGGCACGTTCCTCGGCGTGGTCCTCACGAGCGTGCTCAGCAAGGCGCAGATGGACTCCTTCGGCTGGCGCATCCCGTTCTTCCTCGGCGCCGTGCTCGGCCTGTACGGGCTCATCATGCGGGCCCGCATGCCCGAGACCGAGGCGTTCGAGCGCCTCACGGACGGGGCCAAGAAGCCGAGGCACCCGCTCTGGCGCTCCATCGTCGAGCACCGGAAGCAGGCCCTGCAGGTCATCGGCATGACCGTCGGCCTGACGATCATCTACTACGTGTGGGGCGTGGTCGCCCCCGCCTTCGCCATCTCCAGCCTGCACATCGACCCCACCCAGGCGCTCTGGGCGGGCGTGGGCGCCAACGTGGTGTTCCTCATCGCCCTGCCGCTCTGGGGCAGGGTCAGCGACCGGATCGGGCGCAAGAAGGTCCTGATCATCGGCGGCGTGGGGGTCGCGGTCCTGCACTTCCCGATGACGTGGCTCCTCCACAACGCCGCGTGGCAGCTGTTCATCTCGATGTCCGTCATGCTGGTCTTCATCGCCTGCTCCGCGGCGATCGTCCCGGCGGCCTACGCGGAGATGTTCCCGGCGCACATCCGCACCGTCGGCGTGGGCGTCCCGTACTCGATCTGCGTCGCACTGTTCGGCGGCACCGCCCCCTACCTGCAGCAGCTCTTCTCCGACGTGTTCCACCAGTCGTGGATGTTCAACGTCTACGCGGTGCTCATGGTCGTGGTCTCGATCCTGACCGTGCTCGGCCTTCCCGAGACGAAGGGCAAGGACCTGCGGCGCTGAACCGACCGCCGCGGACGGCGCCCCGCCAGCGCAAGCCGGCGGGGCGCCGTCGTGCGTGCCCCGGTACCCTTGGAGGGCAATGAGCGAGCACCCCGAATCCCCCGCAACCACCCCGGCCAACCCCGTCACCCCGGGCAGCCAGGCCTCTTTCGACACCTACCGCCGCCAGCCCCTCAGCTTCGTCCGGCGCGGCACCCGCCTCCAGGGCCGCCGACAGGCCGCCTGGGACGAGCACGCGGACGCGTACGTGGTGGACGTCCCCCGGCACGTGGCGGACACCTCGGTCCACCCCGACTACGTGTTCGACGCCGCGACCGAGTTCGGGCGCCGGGCGCCGCTCGTCGTGGAGATCGGCTCGGGACTCGGCGAGGCCATCGTCGCCGCCGCGGAGGCCGACCCGGAGCGGGATTTCCTCGCCGTCGAGGTCTACCGGCCCGGCCTGGCGAACACGCTGCTGCGGATCGGCCAGCGCGGACTCACGAACGTCCGGGTGGCCCAGGCCAACGCCCCCGAGGTGCTCGGATCAATGCTCCCCGCCGGCTCGGTGGACGAGCTGTGGGTGTTCTTCCCGGATCCCTGGCACAAGACGCGCCACCACAAGCGGCGCATGGTGAAGGACTCCTTCGCCGCGCTCGCCGCCCGGGTCCTCGCCCCGGGGGGCGTCTGGCGGCTCGCCACGGACTGGTCCGGCTACGCCCAGCAGATGCGGGACGTCGTGGCCGCCTCGCCGGACTTCCGCAACGCGCACGACGGCGAGCTGGCCGGCTCCGCGAGCCCGCTCACCGCGGCCTGGGCCTCCGGGGTGGACTGCGAGCCCACCGGGGAGGCCGACGCCCTGGGCGGGTGGGCCCCACGGTTCGAGGGGCGGATCCTGACGAGTTTCGAGAACAAGGCCCTCAAGGCCGGACGCGTCGTCTTCGACCTCACGGCCGTCCGGGCCTGAGGCGCAGGCTTAGGGGGCGGCGCCGCCGTCGCCCGAGGTGCGCGTGAGCGTCCAGACGTTCGCCTCGCCCTGGCGTTCGCAGCTGACGGTGCTCAGGAGCTGGCGCACCATCTGCAGGCCCCGCCCGCTGTCCGCCTCCGGGCCGGGCATGGAGTCGGGGACGTCGAGTTCGCCCATCGGGACGGCGCCGAGCTCGTAGAGCCTCGCCAGGAGCAGGTACGGGCGCACCTCCACGTCGACCTGCAGCTCCACGGAGCCGTCGTCCGGCGCCTTGGCGTGCCGCACCGCGTTGGTGGCGACCTCCACCACGGCCAGCTCGAACGGCATGCGGTCCTCGGGGCCGAGGGTGAGGACGTCGTCCCAGAGCCGCTCGAACGTCTCGTGGAGGGCGTCGATGACGGGGGGCTCGGCCGGCCCGCGAACCGTCGCCGAAGCGAGGATCTCAGCCACGGCTGAACGCCTCCTCGGCGGTCGGGTAGGGGGTGAGGATGCGGTCCATGCTCGTGAGCTTGAGGACCATCTCCAGCTGCGGGCCGATGTTCGCGATGCGGAGGTCTCCGCCCGCCTGCCGCGCCGCCTTGAGGCAGCCCACGAGGGCGCCGAGGCCCGAGGAGTCCATGAAGTCGGTCTCACCGAGGTTCAGGACGATGTTGCGGTGGCCGGACTCGAGGGCAGCTGCCACCGCCTCCCTCAGCTCCGGCGCCCCGACCATGTTCAGCCGGCCGCTGCCGGCCAGTTCCGCGTAGTCGCCGCGCGGCTGAAGATCGAACTTCACGTCCTGCTCCTCTCCGAGGGGAATCCCCTGTAACGGGCGGCCTTGACGAGCACGCTGAGCGCGAGCAGGTCGTAGGCCGTCCAGATGACGTTCACGAGCGTACCGAGCGGCTCCCCGATCCCCAGCACGAGGCGCACCGTGCCGATCACGGCCGAGAGCACCAGGAGCGCGGCGACGACCGCCTGGGGCCGCAGCAGGAGCAGGGCGTCGCCGCCGTCCTGGCGGGCCTTGGGCGTCACCGCGAAGCCGAGCGGACGCCCGAACCAGACGTTGGCGGCCGCCGTGGTGCACGCCTTGATCCAGGTGGGGAACAGGGCGAGGCTGTACTGCTGGCCGCGCCACGTCTTCGCCCCTCGCGCCGCGAGGAGGAACAGCGACTGGTTCAGGACCATGAACGGCACGAACCGCGCGAAGAAGTCCGGGCTGAGGGAGTGCACGGGGAGGATCCCGAAGGTGAGGAAGATGACCGGGGCCGCGAAGTAGGCGATGGCGGCGAAGCCGGACAGGTAGCTCCACATCGTGGCGAAGTACATGAGCCGCTGCGGCAGCCGCAGCCCCTTGAGCGTCAGGGGGCTCTCCCGCAGCATGACCTGGATGGTGCCTTGGGCCCAGCGCAGACGCTGCGTGAGCATGCTCTTGAGGTCCTCGGGGGCAAGCCCCGCGGCCAGGACCTCATGGTGGTAGACGCTGCGCCACCCCGTCGCGTGCAGGCGCATGGACGTGGACATGTCCTCGGTGACCGAGATGGTGGACAGCGGCATCACCGGCTGGGCCTCGTGGGCGCGCTCGACGGTGACCTCGTCCAGCACCGCGCGGACGGACTCGAGCGCCGCGAGCGGCGAGAGCTCGCGCGTGGACAGCGCGGCGACCGCCTCGTCGAACCAGGGTCCGGCGGGGAGGCCGCCGTCCTGGTCCTCGGGCACGAGCGAGGCGATCTGGCTGAGGTCCTCCGAGACGCCGCGGACGTTCGCGGACACGAGGGTCCGGACGGCGTCGTCGACCTCGGCCTGGACGGTGAACGTGATCTCGGCGATCGAGCCGCCCTCGGCGAGCGCGCGCCGGCCCCGGCCCAGGGAGGCGCCGACGGTGTCCAGCAGTCCGCTGATGCCCGGGTCCGCGGCCTCGGGGCGGCGCCGTGCGCGGCGGATGGCGCTTGCCCCCGCCTCCAGGGCCCTCCGCACGCGCTGCTCGGTGTCCCGCACGTACCCGGCCAGGCCCAGCTGCATGAGGGCCTCGCGGCGCAGGATCGCGTTGGAGCCGCAGAAGAAGGCCGCGTTCCAGGCGTCCTTCCCCTGCTGGATGGGCCCGTAGAAGAGCGGCGCCTGGCTTCCGAGCGGGTCGTCGTCGGGGACGTTCCAGAACCACTGCGGGGTCTGGACCAGTGCGACCCGGCGGTCGGAGAAGTAGCCCAGCGTGCGATCGAGGATCTCCGAAGCGGGGACCTGGTCAGCGTCGAGCACGAGGAAGAACTCGCCCTCGGTGAGCTGCAGCGCGTTGTTGAGGTTGCCCGCCTTGGCGTGGCGCGGCTTGCCCGCCCACTCGGCGCCCCGGGTCAGGTACCCGACCCCGATGCGGGCGGCCTCCTCGCGCAGGTCCTCGCGCGAGCCGTCGTCGAGGATCCAGGTCCGGTGCGGATAGCGGATGTCCCGGGCCGCCCGGGCGGTCTCGAGCACCAGATCGTTCGGCTCGTTGTACGTGGTGATCAGCACGTCGACGGTGAGGCCCTCGGGCGCCGCCGTCGGCTCGCCCCGGCCGCGGAGCCGCCACGCCGTGAGCGCGAACAGGCTCACGTCGATGAGGGAGTAGGTCTCGGCGATGACGAGCGGCACCGCGATCCACCAGGCGTCCCAGTTCAGCGACGCGGCCCACCGCCACGCCACGTAGTTGATGCCGGTGAGCACGGCGAGCGCGGCCACGAGCCGGAGCCAGAACAGCCTCACGCGACCATCGCCCCCTCCAGCGCCAGCTCGCGGCGGAGCACGACCGCCGTCACGTCGTCCTCGGCGTGGACGGCGAGCGCCAGCACCGCGTCCACGGCCTCGCGCGCGGACCCGGCCGCGTGCACGGCCGAGGCCACGGCATCGAGCGCAGGCTCCGCGGCGTCGAACGCGTCGAGGAGCCCGTCGCTCACGGCTACGAGCTGCGCCCCCGGCGGGACCCAGACCGTCTCGCCGCGCCACTGGGCGCCGGGCAGCAGCCCCAGCGGCGGCCCGGAGCTGCCCAGCCGCTCCCAGAGGCCATCCGGATGGACCAGGATCCCGAGGCCGTGCCCGGCGTCGACGTACTCGACCTCCCCCGCCATGCCGTCGAGGCGCCAGTGCATGAGCGTGACGAAGGAGGACAGCTTGGTCAGATCCGGCTCCAGCGCCGCTGCCGCGCGCCCCACGAGGGACTCGGCCGAGCGCTGCAGGCGCCCCGGCCGCAGCACGGCGCGGGCCGTCGCCGCCACGAGGGCGGCGCCCATGCCCTTGCCCATCGCATCCGCGAGCGTCACGGCCAGGCGGGAGCCGTCTGCCTCCCAGTCGAAGAAGTCCCCGCCCACGCTCCGCGACGGCCGGCAGGCGCCCGCGAGGTCGTACCCGGGCAGCGCCGGCGAGCTGTCCGGCAGGAGTCCGCGCTGGACCCTCGCGGCGGTCTGGAGCTCGCTCTCGGAGGGCTGCTAGCTCCCCCGGGGACGGCGCAGGAGCGCCTCGACGCGGAGCCTGAGCTCGCGCGGGCTGAACGGCTTGCCCAGATAGTCGTCGGCACCGAGCTCGAGGGCCGTCAGCCGGTCGGCCTCGTCGGCGCGGGCCGAGATCACCAGGATGTAGGCCTCGGTGAAGGCACGCAGCGCCTTGCAGACCTCGAGCCCGTCGAGGTCGGGCAGGCCGAGGTCGAGGGTGATCAGGTCGGGGCGGATGCTCCGCGCGGTCTCGAGCGCCGCGTAGCCGCCTGCCGAGGCGCTCGTCTGGAAGCCCTGCCGCTCGAGCGACGTCTCCAGGAGTCCACGGATATCGGCATTGTCCTCGATGACCAGGGCTTTCCTGCCCCCGCTCACTTCACCCATGGTCACCATTAAGCCAGTTCGCCATCGGATCCGCGACGGGACGGTCACATAGGATGAACGTGCCTGTCATGAGGGGCGGCCCGAGCGCCGTCTGGGAAGGAGCCTCCATGGAGAAGCTGCTCGACGCGCTCCTTCTCGGGCGCGCGAAGTTCCACGAGCTGCCCATGACCGGCCGGGTGGTCCTGAGCCAGCTGCCGCTGAACATCACCCTCCTCCTCGTGCTCCTCATCGTCCTCATGGTCGACGCGCCCGTGGCGGCCACTGCCGGCTTCCTCTGGGGCCAGGCTGCCGCTGCGGCCCTCCTGCTGGCCTGCTTGGCGGTACCCTGGGACCGCCTCCCCTACGGCTCGTTCCTCGTCATCCCGCTGCTGGACTTCATCCCGGTCGGAATCCTGCGCCCCTCGGCGGGGGACACCCTCGGCGGCCTGGGCCTCCTCGCGGTCTTCCCGGTGATGTGGATCGCGGGCTCGGGGCTGTGGCCCAAGGCCGGACTGGCCGCGGGCACCGCTGCCACACTGGCCGTGGTCTGGTGGCCCCTGTTCAGCACCGGCGCCCCCTCCCCGCAGCAGCTCGTGTCGCAGCTGCTCGTGCCCATCATGATGTTCGCCATCGGCGTCGCCGTGAGCGTCATGACGCGCAGCGGCATGGCCCAGCAGCGCCAGGTCGAGGACCTGCTCGCCAGGAGCGAGCTGCGGCAGGAGATGCTGGACACCGTCCTGGACGCCGTCGACGTCGGGGTCGTCGTCATCGACGCGGACGGCAATGATCTGCTCATGAACCGCCGCCAGCGCGAGCTGCACGCGGCGGCGCTGCCCTACGGCACCCAAGACGCGCCCGAGCAGAGGCTCCTCGTCCTCGACCCCGAGACCGGTGCCCTTGTGGACCCCGAGCGGCGCCCCGCACGCCGGGCCATCGATGGGGAGACCTTCTCGCACGAGGTCTACATCCTCGGCGAGGGACCGGATGCCAGGACGGTCTCCGCGTCCGCGCGGCCGCTGCGGGGGCCCCAGGGAAGCCGCGCCGGCTCCGTGCTGGTCTTCTCCGACATCACCGAGATCCTCGAGGCCGTCAAGGCCAAGGACAGCTTCCTCGGGAGCATGTCGCACGAGTTCCGCACCCCGCTCACGAGCATCCGCGGCTACGCGGAACTGCTCATGGACGACGACGGACTCCCCGCCTACGCGCGCGCCGACCTGCAGATCATGGAGCGCAATGCACGGCACCTGCAGCAGATGGTCGACGACGTCCTCGCGGCGGCCACCGGAACGGCCGCCCAGACGCTGCGCTCACCCCTGGACCTCGCCGAGCTCGCCGCCCACGCCGCCCAGTCCGCCGAGCGGGATGCCGCCTCGCGCTCGATCCGCCTCGTCGCCGACGCCGGCGGCCCCCTGCCGGTCATGGGCGACCGCACCGCCGTGGTGCGGGTCCTGGACAACCTCATCTCCAACGCCCTCAAGTACTCCGGCAGCGGCGCGACCGTGACCGTCACGGCGCGCGACGAGGACGGCATGGCCGTTGCCGAGGTCGCGGACCAGGGCATCGGCATGTCCGAGGAGGACGTCTCGAAGGCGTTCGTCCGGTTCCACCGCAGCGACGCGGCACGAAGGTCCGGGATCCCGGGGGTGGGCCTCGGCCTCGCCCTGGCCCACGACGTCGCCCGCGAGCACGGGGGCACCCTCGAGTGCCGCAGCGTGCTCGGCGAGGGCAGCGTGTTCACCCTGCGCCTCCCGCTCAGTGTCGCGGCCTGAGCCTCCGGCGCCTCAGCCGAGCGACGTCCTCGCCACGGTCTTCTGGGCGGCGTCCCGAACTTCCACCGCCCGGATGGCCGAGAGCTCGAAGGAGGTGGCCCCCGTCAGGACGGCGCGGCCGGAGTAGCCGGTCGAGCTCCACGCGGCCGCCTGCTGCGCTCCGCCCTGGGCCGAGACGACCCAGACGGTGTAGGCGCCCCCGTTCGGCATGCCCCGGCAGGTGAGGTCGAGCTCGGTGCCCCACGCCCGGGTCACGAGCGCGAGGTCGATGTGCGCGCCGTCGGCCGACCTGAGGGTGACCGTCGTCGCGGGGGACGGTGCCGTGGCGCTCGGCGCGGGCGGGGCGGCCTGCTCCTGGCGGGCGCCGAGCGCGGGCCCGAGGGCGATCCCCGCGGCGAAGAAGGCCGCCGCGGCGGCGGCCAGGGAGGCGGCCCACCCCGCGGCCCGCGCACGACGGCGCCGCGTCACCCTGGCGAGCAGCTCGCGCGGCGCGGTGCCCGGCTCGGGCGCGCGGGCGGCGTCGTCCGCGATCTGCGCGGCACGCTCGGGCGGCACCGCGTCGAGCAGCGCGGGGAGCGTCTCGAGCCCCGCGAGCTCGGCGCGGCACGCGGCGCACTCTGCGAGGTGCTCCTCGACGGCCTCCCGCTCGGCCGGGCTGAGGGCCCCGAGCACGTAGGCGCCGAGGTCCGCCCGCTGCTCGTGCCCCGGCCGGAACGCTCCGGTGCTCATCGGTCCACCCCCATTTCGTCGAGCGCGGCGCGGAGGGCCTTGAGCGCATAGAAGCAGCGGGACTTCACCGTGCCCGCCGGGACCCCGAGCTCGGCGGCCGCCTCCGCGACGGTGAGCCTGCGGTAGTGGACGGCCACGAGCGCCCGGCGGTGCTCGGGGGTGAGCCTGGCGAGCGCTTCCTCCATGACCACCCGGTCCAGGAGCTCGTCAATGCGCTCGGCGTCCACCGCCACGGCGAAGCCGTCGCCCCCCTCGTCCACGGACGCGACCGTGCGGGGACGGCGGGACGCGAGGCGGTGCTGGTCGACGATGAGATTCCGCACCGTGCGGTACAGGTAGGGACGTAGGCCCTGGGTCGCGGGAGGGGCCTGCCGCCACACCCTGATAATGGCCTCCTGCACGATGTCCTCCGCCTTCTCGCTGCCCACCGCGCCACGGGCGAAGCGGCGCAGGGCCGCGCCGTGCTCGCGGTACAGCGCCGCGACCGCCTCCTCGTCCATGGGCATGGGGACCTCCTCGTCCCTTCACACGTCCTCCTCGCCGATGCGGTTCACCGCATGCCGCGCGCAGGATCATTCTGCGGCCGGTGCCCGGGCGGCGGGAGCTCTGGAACCGCCCCCGTGCCACGGGTAGTGTGGGGAGCCCCACGTGGAGGAGGAACCATGTCAGACTTCCGCACCTACACGGAAGATGAGAAGCACAGTTTCGTCGCGCCGTCGTGCGAGCTCTGCGGGCAGCACCGGCACATCGTGTGGCAGCAGGACGGGGAGCGGTGGATCCCCCGCGACAAGGGCTGCTCCAACGAGGCCTGTCCGCAGTACAACGGCTGACATACAGCGGCTGACGGCCTGCGCGGCCGCCCGCAGGCGCACCCCTGAGGGGGAGCGCCTGCGGGTGGCCTGCTTCTGTCAGCCCAGGCCGAGGACCGGGAAGAGGACCTCGAAGGCCTCGCGGAACCCGCCTCCGATCGCTCCGTGAACGTGGCCCGCGCCGGGGACGGTGCGGATGGACGCGATCATGCCGGCTGCCTTGGCCGCCTGCTCGGCCCGCCGCACCCCGGGCGTGAACGTGGGATCGCCCGAGCCGACCGTGAAGACCGCCGTGATGTGCGAGTACGCGCCGCGGTGGCGGGCGAGGATGGCGGCGGGCTTGGCGGCGTCGAAGGCCTTCACGTCGCCGTGGAAGACGTTGGTGATGGCGGCCTGGGACGACTCCGCGCCGGGGTACTCCTCCCCCGAAGCAGAGAACATGGCGCCGAACAGCGCGGGCCGCTCGGCAGCGAGCTTGAAGGCGCACGCCCCGCCGTTCGAGTACCCGCCGATCGCGGTGTGGGCTGCGTCCGCGACGACGTTGAAGGTGCGCCTGGCCCAGGGGACGACGTCGTTCAGAATGTAGCTCTCCGCCGGGCCGTAGGTTGTCGAGTCGGCACAGGCCGGATCGCCCTTGGTGCCGATCTGGTCCGCGACGACCACGATCGGCGCCAGGCCGCGGTGAGTGGCGGCGAAGGCGTCGAGGACGTTGGCGACGGCGCCGGGGTCCGGGGTTCCGGGGTCGCCCATCATCAGGATGACGAGCGGCAGCCGGACCGGGTGGGCGGTCAGGGCCGCGGGCGGGAGGTAGACGCCGGCGCGGCGCGCGGGGAAGCCGTTCGAGGGGATCTGCACGGTACCCCGGCGTCCCACCGCGGGCATTCCGGCAGGCGGGGTCCATCCCGACAGGAGCTTCCCCGCCGAGGCGCCCCTGGCGGGCCCGACGTCCTTGGCCAGCGCGCCGAGGTCGATCGGCGCCCCGGTCGACACCCCGACGAGGGCTCCCAGGGTCCGGTCGTAGCCGAAGTAGGCGTTGATGGCAGTCCCGCCGGAGACCGCGACCACGAGGACGCCCGCCGCAGCCAGCGCCCTGCGCCAGGCCGGCCGGTCCCACAGGCAGGCCATGGAGACTGCGCCGGCCGCGCAGGTTGCCATCAGGAGGCGGCCGACGTCCTCCGGGAGGTAGAGGCCGAGGAAGTCGGCGGCATCCCACACGGCATAGAACGTGAGCCCCACGAGGGTCCCGGCCGCCGAGGCGAGGAGGAGCCTCTGGACCCGCCAGCGGTCCGACCGCGCCGCGACGAGCACCACAAGCACCGCGACGCCGGCGGCGACCGCGCCGCCCACGAAGGCCCCGTCGAGGATGTCGAGGCTGTAGAGCCAGTCCATGCCGCCTCCCGGCCGACCTCAGGGCGCGCGGCCGGCGCTGGCCGACGGTTCAGGGAGCCGTCGGCGCTGCGTGCCCGTCCTCGGGGGCGCCCCGCCGGGAGGCCTCGGCCGCACCATGCCCATCGGCATCATCATCGGCCGTCCAGTCGTCCTCGTCCAGCTCCACGAACTCGACGGTGGCGAGGACAGTCCCGTCTTCGGCGTCGATCATGGCGGCCTCGTCGCCTTCCTCGACCATCACGTACTCCCCCAGGTCCGTGGTGAAGCGCCAGGCGAAGGACTCGGCCCCGTCGCGGACGAAGTGCGGGTCGGCCGTGGTGACGGCCACGAGCTCGTGGCCGGCCGCGTCGCACAGCTCGCGGATCACGAGTTCGAAGTCGGGCATGTCCTCCAGCCCGCGCCCGTCCGCCGCCGCCCGGCGCTCCTCGAGGTCGCCGATGAGGCCCACACGTCGGGCTATCTCGTCTTCGAGGCCGTCCTCGTCGAGGGCGAGCAGGCCCTCCTGGCCCTTGAGCCAGGCCCCGTTGAGCGCCAGGAGGTCCTCCTCCTCGAGGAGGCCCTCGAACCTGTCGTCCAGGTCCTCGAGGCGGGCCACGGCCACCGAGGCCTCGGGGTCGCCGTCGAGGTACGCCTCGGTCTCCTCCACGGTGAGGGCCGCGGCCGCGGCGGTCAGCTCGTCGAAGAGGGCCAGGTGCCCGGTCGCGCCCATCTCGTGCAGGCCCTCGCGCACCAGGCTGTCGACGCGTCCCCGTTCGTGGGCCGCGAGCGCGTACTGGGCGAAGCCGCCGTCGAGCATCTGCGCGAGGTAGAAGTCGACGTAGTAGCTGCGCAGGGCGTTCGGGGCGATCTCGCGCTCGTCGAGCAGCTCCTCGTACATGGCGTTGACGACGTCGATGTTCGCGTCCACGACGGCCTCGTCACCGGCCCTCAGGGCCTCGGCCGGGAGGACGACGGGGTGCTGGGTGGTGCTCATGCGGGGCTCCTCGCTCGTGCGGTCACTCACGCATCGAACGTACGACGCCGCCGGCACCTCGCGCGGGCGGGCCCGGCCGCCGCCGGGTGAACGTTGGGCGAACCTTGGGGTGCGGGAGCGATGAGTTCAGCGCTGGGGGCGCCAGACCACGAGGGCCTGGGAGCGTGCCTCGGGCCGCTGCCCGCGCGCGAGGCTCACGACGTCGCCGGCCATCCCGGCCGCGAACACGCGCCGGGCCTCGCTGGTGCGCTGGGTGTTGGCGAGCTCCGCCTGGAGCTCGGTCACGCGGGCGCGGAGGGCCGCGACCTGGTTCTCGAGCTCGAGGATGCGCCGGATCCCCTCGAGGGACACGCCGTCCTTCGAGAGCCGCTGGACCTCCCGGAGCATCTCGACGTCGCGCTGGGAGTAGCGCCGCTGGCGGCCGCCCTGGCGGGACGGCGAGACGATCCCCAGGCGGTCGTACTGGCGCAGGGTCTGGGGGTGCATCTCGGCCAGCTCCGCCGCCACGGAGATCACGAAGATCGGAGCGTACGGGTCGATGGCCATGGCCTAGAGCCTCGCTTTCTCCGCAAGGTGTGCGCGCGGATCCGACTGGCCGTTCTTGGAGGTCGCCTCCGCGAAGGCTCGGATGGCCTGTTCGGCGTCCTTCGAGAGGTTCTTCGGGACCACGACGTCGACGGTCACGAGGAGGTCGCCCGAGGCCTTGGAGGTCTTGACGCCGCGGCCCTTCACGCGGAGCGTCCGGCCGGAGCTCGTGCCGGCGGGGACCTTCATCTTCACGGTCGCGCCGTCCGCCGTGGGCACCTCGATCTGGGCGCCGAGGGCGGCCTCGTCGAAGGTCACGGGCACGTGGATGCGGAGGTTGTCGCCCTCGCGGGTGAAGAAGTCGTGCGGACGGACGTGGACGGTGACCATGAGGTCGCCGGGGCCGGCCGAGCCGGGGCCGCCCTTGCCGCGGACACGGACCTTCTGCCCGTCGCGGATGCCCGCGGGGATGCGGACCTCGATGACCTCGCCGTCCCGCTCGCGCAGGCCAACCGTGGTGCCACGGATGGACCCCGCGAAGGAAATCGTGGTGCTGGCCTGGCGGTCGGCGCCGCGCTGGGGCGGGGGCTGGAAGCCGGCGCCGCCGAACCCGCCTCCGCCGCCGAAGAGGTCGGCGAACTCGGGCGGGAGGTTCCCGGTGTTGAAGCCGCGCGAATGCCGGCCCGCGCCGCCGCCGAACAGGCCGCCGAAGAGGTCCTCGAAGCCCGCCGCGCCGGCTCCCCCGCCCGGGCCGCCCGCGGAGAAGCGGGCGCCCCCCATGGCGCGGATCGCGTCGTACTGCTGGCGCTGCTCGGGGTCGGACAGGACGGAGTTGGCCTCCGTGATGTCCTTGAACTTCTTCTCAGACTCGGCGTCGCCCGGGTTCTGGTCCGGGTGGTACTTGCGGGCGAGCTTGCGGTAGGCCTTCTTGATGTCGGCCTCGGAGGCGTCCTTGGACACGCCGAGAATGGCGTAGAAGTCCTTCTCCACCCAGTCCTGACTTGCCACGAACGCTCCTTAGGTCAACTGCTGCTTCAAGTGTGCACGGTTTCGGGTACGGATCTCGTCACGGATCTCCCGTTTCGGGTACGCGGGCCTGGGAGCCCGCGTACCCGAGATGCCCGGAGGGCGACGAGATGCGTACCCGAAACGGGGGGTGGGTCAGCCCTGCGGCGTCGCCACGATGACCTGGGCCGCGCGCAGCACGCGCGCCGAGGTGCGGTAGCCCGTGCGGAGCACCTGCTGGACCGTGTCCACCTCGATGCCCTCCCCCGGCTGCTGGATGAGGGCCTCGTGGATGTTCGGGTCGAACTCGACGCCGGCCTGGTCGATCCGCTCGAGCCCCTGGCTGGCCACGATCGACTCGAGCTTGCCGGCGATCGAGGCGAACGGGCCGCCCTCGAGGTCGCCGTGGGCCCGTGCCGCGTCGATGTCGTCCAGGACCGGCAGCAGCGAGCTCAGGACGCCCATCGTGGCAGCCTCCCCGGCGACCGCGCGGTCGCGGTCCACCCGGCGGCGGTAGTTCACGTACTCGGCCTGGAGGCGCAGCAGGTCGTTGCGCAGCTCCTCCACGACGGCCGCGTGGCCCTCCTGCTCGCCGGCCTCGGCCTCGTTGAGGATCTGCTCGGCCTGGGCCAGGGCGTCGCCCGAGTCGTGGGCCTCGTCCACGGGGCGCATCTCCTCGTGGCCGTCGTCGTGCGGGGCGGCCTCGGGGGCCCCCGCGCCCTCCGGGTGCCTCGCCTCGCCGGTCACCGGGTCCACCTTGCGGTTGTCCCGGATCACCGGCTCGGGGCGCTCGGAGCCGTGCTCGTTCTCGTTTCCGTGGTGGGGGGCCATGGCTACTTCTTCTCGTCCTCGTCCACGATCTCGGCGTCGACGATGTCCTCGTCGGCACCCGAGGTCGAGCCGGCGTCGTGCGTGCCCGCCTGCGCGCCGTCGCCCGCGGCGGCACCGGCCTGCGACTGCGAGTAGATCGCCTCGCCGAGCTTGGTCTGCGACTGCTGGAGCTTCTCGAACGCGGCCTTCACCTCGTCGTCGTTGTCCGTGCCCTCGAGCGCCTTCTTGAGGGCGTCGACGTCGGCCTGCACCTCGGTGCGGACCTCCTCGGGCAGCTTGTCCTTGTTGTCGTCGATGAGCTTGTCCACGGAGTAGGCGAGCTGCTCGGCGGAGTTGCGGCGGTCGGCGGCCTCGCGGCGCTGCTTGTCTTCGGCGGCGTGGGCCTCGGCCTCGGCGACCATGCGGTCGATGTCGTCCTTGGACAGCGCGGTGCCGCCCGTGATCGTCATCGACTGCTCCTTGCCGGTGCCCTTGTCCTTCGCGGAGACGTGGACGATGCCGTTCGCGTCGATGTCGAAGGTGACCTCGATCTGCGGGATGCCGCGCGGGGCCGGGGCGATGCCGGTCAGCTCGAACGTGCCGAGCGGCTTGTTGTCGCGGGTGAACTCGCGCTCGCCCTGGAACACCTGGATCGACACCGAGGGCTGGTTGTCGTCCGCCGTCGTGAACGTCTCGGAGCGCTTGGTCGGGATGGCCGTGTTGCGCTCGATGAGCTTGGTCATCACGCCGCCCTTGGTCTCGATGCCCAGGGAGAGCGGGGTGACGTCGATCAGGAGGACGTCCTTGCGCTCGCCCTTGAGGACGCCGGCCTGGAGCGCGGCGCCGACGGCCACGACCTCGTCCGGGTTCACGCCCTTGTTCGGCTCCTTGCCGCCCGTGAGCTCCTTGACGAGCTCGGACACGGCAGGCATGCGGGTCGAGCCGCCCACGAGGACCACGTGGTCGATGTCCGCGACCTTGATGCCGGCCTCGGAGATGACGTCGTGGAACGGCTTCTTGGTGCGCTCGAGCAGGTCCTTGGTGAGGTCCTGGAACTTGGCGCGGGAGAGGGACTCGTCGAGGTGGACCGGGCCGTCGGGGGTGACGGAGAGGTACTGGAGCGAGATGTTGGTGCTCGTCGAGGACGAGAGCTCCTTCTTGGCCTGCTCGGCGGCCTCGCGGAGGCGCTGGAGGGCGATCTTGTCCTTGGACAGGTCGATGCCCTTGACCTTGAGCTGGCCGAGGAGGTACTCGACGACGCGCTGGTCCCAGTCGTCGCCGCCGAGGCGGTTGTCGCCGGCGGTCGCGCGGACCTGGATGGTCGAGAAGCCGTCCTCGTCCTTGCCGACCTCGAGGAGGGAGACGTCGAAGGTGCCGCCGCCGAGGTCGAAGACGAGGATGAGCTCGTCCTCCTTGCCCTTGTCGAGGCCGTAGGCGAGCGCGGCCGCGGTGGGCTCGTTGATGATGCGCAGGACATTCATGCCCGCGATCTCGCCGGCCTCCTTGGTGGCCTGGCGCTCGGCGTCGTTGAAGTACGCCGGGACCGTGATCACAGCATCGGTGACCTTCTCGCCCAGGTACGACTCGGCGTCGTTCTTGAGCTTCATGAGGATGCGCGCGGAGATCTCCTGCGGCGTGTACTTCTTGTCATCGATGTTGACCGTCCAGTCGGTGCCCATGTGGCGCTTGACGGACGCGATGGTGCGCTCGATGTTGTTCACCGCCTGGCGCTTCGCGATCTCGCCGACCAGCACCTCGCCGGTCTTGGAGAAGGCGACGACCGACGGCGTGGTGCGGCCGCCCTCGGCATTCGCGATGACGGTCGGCTCGCCGCCCTCCAGGACGGAGACGACGGAGTTGGTGGTGCCCAGGTCGATGCCGACTGCACGGGACATAGGTTCCTCCTGCTGGTTTCTGGTCTGGACCAAGTTGAGCGGTCTGCACTCAACTCTACGCCGCGGGCGCAGGATGTCAAATGAACTTGAGTGGACGACGCTCAAGTTCACGGTCGGCGAACTGCAAGCACGGGGCGGTAGTATCGGGCGATATTGGAAATTGTTTTCCACATAACGGAGGATCGATGAAGTTCCTGAGACTCGGCGACGCCGGCGCGGAACAGCCGGCCGTCCTCGCGGCCAGCCCCGACGGCACCGAACGCGCCTACAGCCTGCTCCCTCTCACCCGGGACATCGACGGCGCCTTCCTCGCGGACGACGGCGCCGCCCGGGTCCGCGCGGCACTCGCCGCCGGGGAGCTTCCGGCCCTCGACCCGGCCGGGCTGAGGATCGGTGCGCCGGTGGCGCGCCCGCGGTCGGTGATCGGGATCGGCCTGAACTACGCGGACCACGCAGCCGAGGCAGGCGCGGAGGTCCCGACCGTCCCGGTCGTCTTCCTCAAGCCCACGAGCACCGTCGCGGGCCCCTTCGATCCGGCCCCGCACCCCGCCCCGGGCGGGAAGTACGACTGGGAGGCGGAGCTCGCCGTCGTGGTGGGCCGAGACGCCCACCTGCTGCCCACCGTGGCGGCCGCCGCCGAGTGCATCGCCGGCTACGCGTGCGCCAACGACCTCTCCGAGCGCGAGTGGCAGATGGGCGCGGCCGGGCAGTGGACCAAGGGCAAGTCGGCCCCGGGCTCCACCCCGCTCGGGCCGTGGCTCGTCCCCGCCGACGAGGCCGATCCGGCAGACCTGCGCGTGCGCAGCTGGGTCAACGGCGAGGCGCGCCAGGACTCGCGCACCGCGGACCTCGTCTTCTCCCCGGCCGAGCTCGTCCACCACGTGAGCCAGTACATGCTGCTCGAGGCCGGCGACGTGATCCTGACCGGGACCCCGGCCGGAGTGGCGCTCTCGGGACGTTTCCCCTACCTCGCGCCCGGCGACACGGTCGAGGTCGAGGTGGAGGGCCTCGGCAGGCAGCGCTGCACCCTCGCCGCCGAGCGCGCCGAGGTCACCTCCGGCGCCCGCTGACCTCGGTCCCCGCGTGGCGCGGGAGCAGTGCGCTGTCCACGACGGAGGCGAGCATGAGCACCGCGATCGCCGCGAAGGCGAACCGGTAGGGCAGGGCCGCGGCCCCTGCGTGGCCGCCGACGGCGGGGAGCCACGCCGTCCCTGCCCGGATCAGCAGGGCGCCGACGGCGACGCCGAGGGCCGCGGCGAGCTGGACGAGGGTGTTGGCGATCGCGTTCGCGCTGGGCAGCTGCCCGGCCGAGACGTCGGCGTACTGGACGTTCATGTAGGCGGAGAAGCCGATGGAGCGGAACGCGCCCGAGGCCACGAGCAGCACCGCGATGAGGGCCTCGGGGGACTCGGGGGCGAGCAGCGCGCACCCAGCGAAGGTCGCCGCGGACGCCGCCGCGGCGGCCACGAGCACCGGCTTGAAGCCGAAGCGCCGGATGAGCGGCGTCGTCGCCGGCTTGACGCCGATGTTGCCGACGAACACGGCCGCGACCAGCAGCCCCGAGTGCACCGGGTCCCAGCCGAAGCCGTCTTGGAAGAGCAGCGGCAGGAGGAAGGGCACGGCCTGGATCGTGAGCCGGTAGACGAACCCGCCGGTCTGGGTCGCGCGGAACGTCCGCACGCGCAGCACGGAGAAGTCGAAGAGGGGGTGCGGGGTCCGGCGCATCCAGGCCACGGCGGCGGCCAGGGCCGCCGCGCCGAGGGCGAGGGTGGCCGCAGCCCAGCCGGCCGGACGGCCCTCGCTGAAGAGCTCGAGGCCCACCACCACGGCAGCGACGCCGAGGGTCGTCAGCCCGAGTCCGGGCCAGTCGAGCCGCCGGCCTGCGTCGGCGCCCCCCGCTGGCACGAGCCGCAGCGCGGCCACGAGCGCGGCGGCGCCGAGGGGGAGGTTGACGAGGAAGATCCAGTGCCAGGAGAGGTACTGGGTGAGCGCACCGCCCACGAGGGGGGCGAGGACCGGGGCGAGCAGGCCCGGCCAGACGAGGAACGCCGTGGCCTTCAGGAGCTCGTCCTTGGGCGTGCCGCGCAGCACCACGAGCGAGCCGACGGGGACCATCATCGCCCCGCCGAAGCCCTGGACCGCGCGGAAGGCCGTGAGGGCCGCGAGGCCGGGGCTGAGCGCGCACGCGAGCGAGGCGAGGGTGAAGACCAGGATCGCCGAGGTGAAGACGCGCCGCGGGCCGAAGCGCTCGGCGAGCCAGGAGCTGAACGGGATGCCCATCGCGACGGCGACGAGGTAGGCGGTCATGGCCACGTTGACGTCGGCCGGGGGCACGCCGAAGTCCGCGCCGATGGCCGGCAGGGCCGTCGCGAGGGCCGTGCCGTCGAGGAACTCCATGAAGTACGTCGCCGCGACGAGCAGCGCGAGGCGGGGGTTCCAGACGGCGGGGGCGGGTGAGGTCACCGGCTCAGGGTAGCGAGGGCACGGCCCCGGCGGCAGGAGGGTCTCGCCCGGCGGGCCGGCCACGGAGGCAGGCCAGCCGGCGTCGTGCGTCAGTAGGCGGGGTACATGAGGGCGCTGTTGACCATCTCGGAGTTGCCCGAGGCGGTCACGGCCCAGATCACTCCGACCGTGAGGACGGCGCTGATGAGCAGCCAGACGAGGCTGAACTTGATGAGGGTGCGAGCGTCGGAGTGGCTGACCGAGGCGGTGTCGGTGCGGACAGCGTGGAGCTGCGCGCCCAGACGGGCCATCGGCGAGGGGACCGCCGCGAGGACCGAGTTGGAGGCGCAGTCGATGCTGCCGTCGCGCAGGGTCGCGACCATCCGGTTGGCCCGGCGGTCCAGGCGCAGGCTCGCGATGTTGTCGCCGTGGCGGGCGAGGAGGATGTCCTCGCCGAGGCGCATGCGTCCGTGCCGGCGGATCCCGTGGGCGCTGTTGGGGCTGTGGGTCAGGGACATCTGTGCTCCTCTCGGATGAGGGGCACCATTGCCCGTCAGGTCGTATATGATTCGCCCTCAATTTTACGGGCCCGGGTCCCGCCGCCCGCGCGAAACCGTGCTATAAGTAGCCAACTTCACACGTTCCTGTGACCCGGTCGCCTAACGTGGGGGCATGGAAGCGCCGGACAGCCCCGCCAACACCCCCAACGACGTCTACACCCACGGCCACCACGAGAGCGTAGTGCGCGCCCATGCTGCGCGGACCGCCGAGAACTCGGCCGCGTTCCTCCTCCCGCACCTCTCCCCCGGGCTGAGCGTCCTCGACGTCGGCTGCGGGCCGGGGAGCATCACGTGCGACTTCGCCCGGCTCGTCGACCCGGGCCAGGTGACGGGCCTGGACCGCTCGGAGGACGTCGTGGCCCAGGCCCGGGCGCTCGCCGAGGAGCGCGGGATCGGCAACGCCTCCTTCGTCGCGGGCAACGTGTACGACCTCGAGCTCGAGGACGAGTCGTTCGACGTGGTCCACGCCCACCAGGTCCTGCAGCACCTCACCGATCCCGTCGCAGCGCTGCGGGAGATGCGGCGCGTGGCCAAGCCGGGCGGGCTCGTGGCGGTCCGGGACGCGGACTTCCACGGCATGAGCTGGTACCCCGAGCTGGACGAGCTCGACGAATGGATGGACCTCTACCAGCGCATCGCGCGGCGCAACGGCGCCGAGCCGGACGCCGGGCGGCGGCTGGTGAGCTGGATGCAGGAGGCGGGCTTCGCCGACGTCTCCCCCAGCAGCAGCAACTGGCTGTACGCGACCCCGCAGCAGCGGGCCTGGCAGGCGCGCGTGTGGAGCGAGCGGGTGCTGCACTCGGCGTTCGCCGAGCAGGCCCTCGAGTACGGCTTCACCGAGCAGGCGGGCCTCGAGCGCATCGCGGCGGGCTGGCACCGGTGGGGCTCCTCCTCGGACGGCTGGTTCCTCATCCCCAACGGGGAGGTCATCGGCCGGGCGTAGGGATCGGGGTGCCGGGCGAACGGCAGCCGGGTCCCGGCCCGGCTGCTGGCAGGGAGCGCCCCGCCGCGGCCCTACGCTGGTGGGGTGCCACTTTCCCTCTGGGGCGCCCTCGTGGGCGCCTGCCTGCTCATCAGCTTCACCCCGGGTGCCGGTGCCATCAACACCATGAGCAACTCGCTCACCTCCGGGTTCCGCCGCGCCATCTGGGGGGTGCTCGGACAGCAGGCCGCCCTGGTGGTGCACCTCGCCGTGGTCGCCGCCGGGCTCGGGGTGCTCGTGGCCGGCTCACCGCTCGCCTTCAACGTGATCCGCTATCTGGGCGCGGCCTACCTCGCCTACCTCGGCGTGCGGCAGTTCTTCAGCAGGCCGGACACGTCCGCCGAGACGACCGAGGCCCTCGCCAACGAGCCCGCGTGGTCCATGTTCCAGCGCGGGCTCTGGGTCAACCTGCTCAACCCCAAGGCGATCGTCTTCTTCCTCGCCTTCATCCCAGGGTTCGTGCGCCCCGAGTCCCCGCTGTGGAGCCAGTATCTGGTCATCGGGGCCACGATCGTGGTGGTGGACATCCTCGTGATGTGGTTCTTCTTCGCGCTCGCGGCCAAGAGCTTCCGGCGGTTCACGCGCAGCGAGCGGGGGCAGCGCACGCTCAACCGCGTGTTCGGCGTGCTGTTCGTCGGGGTGGGCGTGCTCCTCGCGGTCGTCTGACCGCCGGCCGCGCGGCCCGTCACGCACCGGCGCCGAGGCGCCTGGGATGCGGAGCGGACCCGCCGCAAACCCTATGCTTGGTCGCATGAACTCGACGGCGAGCCCCTACCGGATCATCACGGTCTGCACCGGGAACATCTGCCGTTCCCCCATGGCCGAGTTCATGCTCGCCGACGCCCTGCGCACAGCAGGCCTCGCCGAGCACGTCCTCGTCGATTCGGCGGGCACCACCAGCTATGAAGTCGGCCGGCCCATCGATCCGCGGGCCGCGCGCGTCCTCGACGCCCACGGGCTGCGCGCCCACACCCATGTGGCCCGCCAGTTCGAGCCCGCCTGGTACAGCGAGCGCGAGCTGATCCTCGCCCTCGACGTGGACCACTACGGGCACCTGCGCGAGCACGCCCCGCTGGGGACCGCCGAGAAGGTGCGCATGCTGCGCGGGTTCGACCCCGCCGTGGCCCATCTGGACCACCTCGACCAGGGGATCGAGGACCCGTGGTTCGGCGACCAGAGCGACTTCGAGACCACGTGGCGCCTCATCGCGGCCTCGGTGCCCGGGATCATCGCCCACGTGCGGCGCGAGCTCGCCACGCTCGGCCTGGCCGTCGACGCCTGAGCCCGTGGCGCACTCCGCCGCGGCGCCTGCGCCGTACGTGATCCTGCTCGACGGGAGGTCCGGCGCAGGGAAGACGTCCCTCGCCGTCGAGCTCGCGGCCGCGCTGCGCGAGCACCGCACCGTCACCCTGATCCACCTCGAGGACCTCTACCCCGGATGGGACGGCCTCGCCGAGGGTATCGACCGGTGCGCCGCCCGCGTGCTCGGACCCCTGCGCCGGGGCGGCGAGGCGCGCTGGCGCCCGTGGGACTGGGCCCGCGGCGCGGAGGGGCCCGAGCGCGTGAGCGAGGCCGCCGAGGTGGTGATCCTCGAGGGCGTCGGCGCGGGTGCCGCGCCCCTGCGCGCCCTCGCCGACGCCGTGGTGTGGGTGGACGCCCCCGCCGAGGAGCGCAGGCGCCGCGCCCTCGCGCGCGACGGGGACGTCTACGCGCCGCACTGGGACCGCTGGGCCGCCCAGGAGGAGGCCTGGCTCGCGCACGACGACGTCCCCGCGGCCGCCGCCGTCACCGTCGCCTCCCCCTCGGGTGCCGACCGCCCCGAGGGGCTCGCGGACCGGGTGCTCGCCGCGCTCGCCTGGCTGCCGTCGCTGCGGGGGCTCCTCGCCCCCGAACGCTCCGAGCGCGAGTCCGCGCCCGTCGTCGTCCGCCGCCTCGGCGCGGCGCCGGACCCCGAGCGGCTGTTCCGCGAGCTCTTCGGCACGTCCGCGGCAGCGGTCTGGCTCGACTCCTCCGACGCCGAGGTCACCCCGGGGAACCGCCAGGTCACCCCGCGGAACCGCTTCAGCATCATGGCGGACCACGGCGGCCTGCTCGGGCGGCGCATGGCCCACCGCCGCGGGCGGACCGAGGTGGTCCACGGGCCGACGACCGACGCGCCGGTCTCCGTGCGCTCGGGCGCCCCGTTCTTCCGCTGGCTCGACGCCGCATGGGGGCACGGGCAGGCGGACCCGGTGCAGGGGCTCGGCTGCGGGTTCGGGCTCGGATGGCTCGGGTACCTCGGCTACGAGCTGAAGCGGGAGTGCGGCGGGTCCGACGTCGACCCCGGGGTTCCCGACGCCCAGCTCGTGTTCGCGGCCCGCGCGGTGGTCCTCGACCACGCGGCAGGAGAGGTCTGGCTGCTGGCCCTCGATGCCGCGGACGCCCCGTCGTGGCTCGACCGGGCGGAAGCCGCCGTCCGGGAGCATCCGTCCGCAGGCGAGCAGAGGGGTGTGTCCCCCGAAACCCTGCCCTCGAGCTCGCACGCGGTGGCCTCGGCGGGGCCCGCCTTCACCGCAAGGGAGACCGCCGCGGAGTACAGGGAGAAGGTGCGCGCCGCCCAGGCGGAGATCGCCGAGGGGAACACCTACGAGGCCTGCCTCACCACGACGCTCGAGGCCGCGGTCCCCGCGCACGGCGACCGGCCCGGCGTCGTGCCCCTCGATGTCTACGCCGCGCTCCGCCGCCGCAGCCCGGCGCCGTTCGCGGCGTTCGCGCGCTTCGGGCCCCTCGCGATCGCGAGCACGTCCCCCGAGCGCTTCCTCGCCCTCGCGGCCGACGGCGCGCTGCGCGCCGAGCCGATCAAGGGCACGCGCCGCCGCTCCCCCGGTGCATCGCCGACGGACGCCGCGGCGGACGAGCGGGTGCGCGCCGAGCTCGCCGCGGACCCCAAGGACCGGGCCGAGAACCTCATGATTGTGGACCTGCTGCGCAACGACCTGAGCCACCATGCGGTTCCGGGGTCGGTGCGCGTGTCGCGGCTGTTCGCCGTCGAGACCTACGCGACGGTCCACCAGCTCGTGAGCACCGTCGACGCGCGCCTGCGCCCCGGGGCCTCCCGCGCGGAGGCCGTCGCGGCAGCCTTCCCGCCCGGCTCCATGACTGGCGCGCCGAAGATCAGCACGATGGCGATCCTGGACCGGCTCGAGGCTGGCCCGCGCGGCGTCTACTCCGGGGTCATCGGCTACTTCTCCCGCACCGGGGCCGCGGACCTCTCGGTGGTGATCCGCACCCTCGTGATGGAGACCGCGGACGACGCCGCCACGCGCCTCACGCTCGGAGTGGGCGGGGCCGTCGTGGCCGACTCCGATCCCGCCGCCGAGCACGACGAGATCCGCGCCAAGGCGTTCGCCGTGCTCAGCGCCCTCGGCTCGGAATTCCCCGAGGACTGAGGCCGGGTCTGGCTCCGTCCGGCTACTGGAGCGTGGCGGTGAGCCGGGCGACGTTGTCCACGTAGCGGCGCAGCATCGGCCGGCGCCGCCATTCCTGCAGGTCGAGGCGCTTGCTGACCTCGCGGTACATGTCCTCGACCCGGCGCATCTGGTCCACGATCTCGCCGCCGGGGAGCATGAGGGAGACCTCCATGTTGAGCGAGAAGGAGCGCATGTCCATGTTCGAGGAGCCCAGGACGGCCACCTCGTGGTCCACGGTGAAGTGCTTGGCGTGCAGGACGTACGGCTTGGGGTACCGGTAGATCTTCACCCCCGCCGTGAGCAGCTGCTCGTAGTAGGACTGCTGGGCGTGGTGGACGAGGAACTGGTCGCCCTGCTCGGAGACGAACAACTCGACGTCGACGCCGCGCTGGGCGGCCGTCGTGACGGCGTAGAGGAGCGAGTCGTCGGGGACGAAGTAGGGGCTGCAGATCGAGAGCCGGTGCTGCGCCGAGTAGATGAGGGTGTTGAAGAGGCGCAGGTTGTTCTCGTTGGCGAACGCGGGGCCGCTGGGGACCACCTGCGCCGGCACATCCCCCGCCTGCTCCGCAGCCTCGAGCTGGTCCTCGAGGAGCACGTCCGTCTCGGAGAGCCAGTCGGTGGCGAAGACGATGTTGAGGGTCGTGACCACCGGGCCCTCGAGGCGCGCCATGAGCTCCACCCACTTGCGCTTGGCCCGCCGGTGGTACGAGCGCTCGATCAGGTTCAGCGAGCCGGTGAAGGCCAGCTCGCCGTCGACGACCAGGATCTTGCGGTGGTTGCGCAGGTCCACGCGGCGCCACTGGCCGTGGACGGGCAGGACGGGAAGCATCCGCCGCCACTGCACCTTCGTGGCCTTGAGCCGCTTGAGGAACGTGCGGTAGCCGGGGATCCGCAGCGTGCCGATGTGGTCGAAGAGGAAGCGGACCTCGACGCCGCGCTCGGCGGCCTCGGTGAGCGCCGTGAAGAAGTCCTCGGTGACCTCGTCCCAGCTGACGATGTAGAACTCGGCGTTGACGAACCGTTTCGCCCCGCGCACCGCCTCCGCCATCTCGGCGATCGCGTCCTCGTAGCCGGGGATGAGGCGGACCTGGTTGCCGTTGACCATCGGCAGCGAGCCGAGCCCCCGGTTCAGCTCGGCGGCGGAGTGCAGCCACTCGGGGCCCGGGAAGGTGGTGTCGACGTCGTGCGACTCCGCGAGCGCGGCCCGGACCCGCGCGTTCACCTCCTGCTGCTGGTCCCGCCGGCGTCCCGAGAAGCGGAAGTTGCCGAACAGGAGGAACACGAGCAGCCCGATGGTGGGGATGAAGAAGATGGCCAGGAGCCACGCCATCGCCGTCGTGGGCCGGCGGTTGCCGGGGATGATGCCGAGCACGGCGACGCGGATCACGAGGTCCACCACCGAGATCAGCAGCGTGAGCCAGTCCGGCAGGAGGCCCACGAGGGGGAGCTGGAAGACCATGGGCACAGCCTAAGCTGTCCCCATGACTCACACCGTCCTGACGTTCCTCGACCGCGCGTTCCCCGACGGACGGATCGAGGACGCCACGAAGCCGCAGCTGTTCGCCACCGATCTGGGGGCCACGCGCGGCGACGGGGTGTTCGAGACGCTCCTCGTCCTGGACGGGCACGTGCGCAAGCTCCCCGCCCACCTGGCCAGGATGACCAAGAGCGCGGCGCTGCTCGAGCTCGAGGTCCCGGGCCACGAGGCGTGGGAGCGTGCCATCGTGACCGCCCTCGACGAGTACCAGCGGGTGGTGGGCCCGCTCACCGAGGTGGTCGTGAAGCTCGTGGCGACCCGCGGGGTCGAGGGCGCGCACGAGGCCACGTGCTGGGTCGCCGCCTCGGCGCCGGCGCCGGCGGCGAAGCGGCAGCGCGAGGAGGGCATCGACGTCCTCCTCCTGGACCGCGGCTACGACTCCGACCTCGCCGAGCGGGCGCCGTGGCTCCTCCTCGGCGCGAAGACGCTCTCCTACGCGGTGAACATGGCCGCGCTGCGCTACGCCCACGCCCACGCGGCGGACGACGTCATCTTCACCTCCGCCGACGGCAAGGTCCTCGAAGGGCCCACCTCCACGGTGCTCATTGCGCACGCCGAGAAGGACGACGCCGGCCACCTCACCCTCAAGAGGCTCGTCACCCCCCAGCTCGACTCCGGCATCCTCCCCGGCACGTCCCAGGGGGCGCTGTTCGCCGCCGCCAAGGAGGCAGGCTGGGAACTCGGCTACGGCCCGCTCGAGCCGGAGGACCTGTTCGACGCCGACGCGGTGTGGCTCATCTCCTCGGTGCGCCTGCTCACCCCGGTGAACCACGTGGACGGCAAGGCGATCGGCACCGACCCCGAGCTCGCCCGGGCCCTGACCGCCGAGCTCGCCGGGCTGTTCGACACGATCGCCTAGCCTCCCGCGCCTTCCTTTCGCTGCATGGCCGCCCGGCGGGACCGAAGCCTCTGGCAATTACTTGGAAGTCCGAGTATCTTCGGTCACAGATGACCTGGGTCACACACGAGCAAAGGAGCTTTCCATGGTCCACGACCTCTACCACTACGTCGGCGGCGCGCGCGTCGACGGGACCTCCGGCCGCTTCGGCGACGTCTACAACCCGTGCACCGGCGAGGTCCAGGCCCGGCTCCCGCTCGCCAGCCGCGACGAGGTCAGCGAGGCCGTCGCCGCCGCCGAGAAGGGCCAGGCCGAGTGGGCCGCCATGAACCCGCAGCGCCGCGGCCGGATCCTTCTCAAGTTCGTGGACCTCGCCAACGAGCACATGGACGAGCTCGCCGAACTCCTGTCCTCCGAGCACGGCAAGACGTTCGCCGACTCGAAGGGCGACGTGCAGCGCGGCCTCGAGGTCGTCGAGTTCTCCGCTGGCGCGGCCCCGCACCTGCTCAAGGGCGAGTTCTCGGACAGCGTGGGCACGGGCATCGACGTGCACTCGCTGCGCAAGCCCCTCGGCGTGGTCGCCGGGATCAGCCCGTTCAACTTCCCGGCGATGATCCCGCTGTGGCAGGCGGGCCCGGCCCTGGCCGCGGGCAACGCGTTCATCTGCAAGCCGAGCGAGCGCGACCCCTCCGTCCCGCTCCGCCTCGCCGAGCTCCTCACCGAGGCCGGCCTGCCCGACGGCGTGTTCAGTGTGGTCAACGGCGACAAGGAGGCCGTGGACGCCCTCATCGAGGACCCGCGGGTCAAGGCCATCGGGTTCGTCGGGAGCACGCCCATCGCCCAGGCGATCTACGCGGGCGCCGCAGCCCACGGCAAGCGCGCCCAGTGCTTCGGCGGCGCCAAGAACCACATGGTCATCCTCCCGGACGCTGACCTGGACATGGCCGCAGACGCCCTCATCGGCGCCGGCTATGGCTCCGCCGGCGAGCGCTGCATGGCCATCTCGGTGGCCGTGCCCGTGGGCGAGGAGACCGCGGACGCGCTCGTGGCCAAGCTCCAGGAGCGGATCAAGGGCCTGCGCGTCGGCGCGAGCATGGACAAGGACGTCGACTTCGGCCCGGTCGTGGCCGCCTCGGCCAAGGAGCGGATCGAGGGCTACATCGCCCAGGGCGCCGAGGAGGGCGCCGAGCTGCTCGTGGACGGCCGCGGCCACACGGTGGACGGCTACGACGGCGGCTTCTGGGTGGGCCCCACCCTGTTCGACCGGGTCACCGAGGACATGTCGATCTACCGGGAGGAGATCTTCGGCCCCGTGCTCAGCGTGGTCCGCGCCGCAGACTACGACGAGGCCCTGCGCCTGTGCAGCGAGCACGAGTTCGGCAACGGGGTCGCGATCTTCACCCGCGACGGCGACGCCGCCCGTGACTTCGCCAGCCGGGTCGAGGTGGGCATGGTCGGCGTCAACGTGCCGATCCCGGTGCCGATCGCCTACTACACGTTCGGCGGCTGGAAGGCCTCGGGCTTCGGCGACCTCAACCAGCACGGCCCGGACGCGTTCCGCTTCTTCACCAAGACCAAGACCGTCACCACCCGGTGGCCCTCCGGCGTGCGGCAGGGCGCCAGCTTCGTCATGCCGGCGGGCAGCTGAATGGCCGGGACGAGTGCGGCACCGGACCCGGCGGCCCCCGGCGCAGCCGAGCCGGAGGTCCTGTTCGAGCGGCGGGGACGGCTCGCCGTCGTCGTGCTCAACCGGCCCCGCGCGGTCAACGCGCTCACGGTGGGCATGGCGGAGGCCATGCTCGCCCGGCTCACCGCGTGGGCGGCGGACGACGCCGTCGACACCGTCCTCGTGCGCGGCGCCGGCGAGCGCGGACTGTGCGCGGGCGGGGACATCGTGGCGATCTACCGGGACATGCAGGCCGGCGGCCACGCCACCGAGGACTTCTGGGCCACCGAGTACCGCCTCAACTCGCTCATCAGCCGCTACCCGAAGCCCTACGTGGCCCTCATGGACGGACTCGTGCTGGGCGGAGGCGTGGGCGTCTCGGTGCACGGCTCGCACCGGGTCGTGACGGACCGGACGCGGATGGGCATGCCGGAGACCACGATCGGGTTCGTGCCCGACGTGGGCGGAACGCTCCTCCTCGCCAACGCGCCCGGCGAGTCCGGCACGCACGCGGCGCTGACGGGCGCCCACCTCGACGGCGCCGACGCACTCCACCTCGGCCTCGCCGACTTCTTCGTCCCGGCCGCCCAGCTGGGCGAGCTCGCCGAGGCGCTCGAGACGGAGACTGCGGACGACGCCGTGGCGCGCCTCGCCGTCGAGCCTCCCCTCTCGGAGCTCGCGGAACAGCGGGGATGGATCGACGAGGCCTACGCGTCGGACGACGCCGAGGAGATCGTGCGCCGGCTCAAGGCCAGCCCCGCGCCGGCGGCCTGGGAGACGGCGGCCTCGATCGAGACGAAGTCGCCGCTGGCCGTGAAGGTCACGCTCGCGGCGCTGCGCCGGGCCCGGGCCCGCGGCCCCGTCCCCGGGGCGCTCGAGGAGGCCCTCGACACGGAGTACCGGATCGGCCTGCGCCTGCTCGCCGGACACGACTTCCGCGAGGGCATCCGCGCCCAGGTCATCGACAAGGACCGCGCGCCCCGCTGGATCCCGCCCACCCTCGCTGAAGTGGGCCCGGATGACGTCGAGGCCTGCTTCGCCCCGCTCGAAGCGGACGAGCTGGGCCTCGCCGCAGGGGTGGCGACCCTGTGACCTCGCAGCACGAGACAGAAGGAGACACCATGAGTGAGCCGTCCGTGTCCGGAACCATCGCCTTCCTCGGCCTCGGCCACATGGGCGGCCCTATGGCGGCGAACCTCATCAAGGCCGGCTACACGGTTCTGGGCTACGACCCCGTCCCGGCCGCCGCGGACGCCGCGCGGGCCCATGGCATCCCCCTCGCGGAGTCCGCCGCCGAAGCGGTCGAGGGCGCGGCGATCGTCCTGACCATGCTCCCGAGCGGGCGCCACGTCCTCGACGCCTACCGCGGCGCCGAGGGCCAGCGGGGCCTGCTCGCCGCGGCCCAGCCGGGCACCCTCTTCCTCGACTGCTCCACGATCAACGTCACGGAGGCGCAGGAGGCGGCCGAGGCGGCGGTCGCCGCCGGCCACCGCTCGGTGGACGCCCCCGTCTCCGGCGGGGTGGTGGGCGCCGAGGCGGCCACCCTGACGTTCATGGTGGGCGGGGAGGACGACGACGTCGCGGTGGTCCGGCCGATCCTGGAGACCATGGGCAAGCGCGTGGTCCACTGCGGCGCCCACGGTCTGGGCCAGGCCGCGAAGGTGTGCAACAACATGATCCTGGGCGTGTCCATGATCGCCGTGAGCGAGGCATTCGTGCTCGGCGAGAAGCTCGGGCTCACGCACGAGGCCCTCTTCGACGTCGCCGCGCACGCCTCGGGCCAGTGCTGGGCGCTCACCACCAACTGCCCCGTTCCGGGCCCGGTGCCCACGAGCCCGGCGAACCGCGACTACCAGCCCGGATTCGCCGGGGCGCTCATGGCCAAGGACCTCCGCCTCGCCGTGAACGCGCTCGAGCACACCGGGGTGGCCGCCGAGATGGGCCAGCTTGCGTCCCGGATCTACGACTCCTTCGTCGCCCAGGGCGGCGCGGGCACCGACTTCTCGGGCATCATCAACACGATCCGGGAGCAGTCCGAGGCCTGAGGCCTCCCCGCCGGACCGCGGTGACCAAATGCCCTGTCCGCCCAGCTGTCCTGGGAGGACCGTGGACGCAGTGGCTGCGGGCGGACGCGCGACGGCCCGCCCGCACAGTGCGGGAGGAGCCTGCCATGACCAAGGGAATCATCACCAGGACCTGGATCTGGGGCATCATCGGCATGGTGATCGGCCTCGTGGTCGCCGGGGTGGCCACGGCCATCATGCTCACCTACGGCGGGACGTATGTGAGCGCGCGCAGCGGCAACGGCTACGACTTCGTGCCGACGCCCGGCGGCACCTTCTGGTCCACGGTCGTGTTCATCTGCGTGGGCGGCCTCATCGCGCTGGGCGGCATCATCGCCCAGTTCGTGGCCTGGGTCGGGGCGCTCGTGAACTCGTACCAGCTGCCGGACAAGATGTGGTTCCTGCTGACCCTGCTCCTGGGCCTGATCGGCTTCGGGCTCGTCGTGATGATCGTGTACCTCATCGCGGCACCTGAGGGCTACCCGGAGAAGGCCCGGCCCGGGGCCGCCCGGGCCGGGTACCCCGCCCCGCCCGAGGACCCGTTCCCCCGCACCGCCTGAAGCTGACCTCCAGGAGGTGACCTTCAGGAGCTGCCCTTCAGAAGGCGGCATCGGGGGTCATCCGGCGCCGCCGTGGCTCACCCGGCGAAGTCGCCGGCCTGGCGGCGGAAGTCCCCGAGGATGCGCAGGAGCGCGTCGACGTCGTCGCCGGTGAAGCCGGACCGGCCGAACACCTCGGCATTGAGCGCCACGGTGGCCTTCTCCGCGAGCGCGCGGCCGCTGTCCGTGAGCTCGATCAGCGTGGTGCGCCCGTCAGTGGGGTGCGGCGTGCGCGTGACATAGCCGGCACCCTCGAGCCGGTCCACGGCGTTGGTCACCGAGGTGGGGTGCACCTGCAGGAGGGCGCTGGCCTTGCTCATCGGCAGCGCGCCGGTGCGGGCGAAGCTGAGCAGCGCGAGCATCTCGTACCGCGCGAACGTGAGCCCGAGGGGCTTGAGCACGTCCTCGATGCGCGCGATGAGGATCTGCTGGGTGCGCATGATGGCCGTGATGGCGGCCATGGGCGCCGCGACCTCCGCCCATCCGTTGCGTTCCCAGTTGCGCCGGGCATCGGCGATCGGGTCGCGGGGAAGCGGGGCGCCCATGGTCCTCCTGTCACAGCGTGGATGTGCTGGCTAGTCTCTCAGACCGGGGAAGTCGGCCTCTGCGTACTCGATGCCGTACCCGCCGGCGGCCGTCGCGGAGTGCCGCGCCTGCTCGGTGTGCCGCAGCTCGACCCGGCGGATCTTGCCCGAGATGGTCTTGGGAAGCTCGCTGAACTCGATGCGGCGGATGCGCTTGAACGGGGCGAGCTGGCTGCGGCAGTAGCGCAGGATCTCCTCGGCGATCTCGGGCCCGGGCTCGTACCCTCCGGCGAGCACGACGAACGCCTTGGGCACCGAGAGCCGCACCTCGTCGGGGGACGGCACCACGGCGGCCTCGGCAACGGCCGGATGCTCGATCAGCACGCTCTCGAGCTCGAACGGGGAGAGCCGGTAGTCGGAGGACTTGAACACGTCGTCGCCGCGGCCCACGTAGGTGATGACGCCGCTGGCATCCCGCGTGGCCATGTCGCCCGTGTGGTAGTAGCCGCCGCGGAAGGCGTCGGCGGTCTTCTCGGGGTCGCCGTAGTAGCCCTTCATGAGGCCCACCGGGCGAGGGTCGAGGCGGAGGCAGAGCTCGCCGTCGTCCCCCTCCTCGCCGGTGGCGGGGTCCACGAGCACGACGTCGTAGCCCGGCAGCGGGCGTCCCATCGCACCGACGGTGACGGGCTGGCCCGGGGTGTTGGCGACCTGGACGGTGGTCTCGGTCTGGCCGAAGCCGTCGCGGATGGTCACGCCCCAGGCCTTCTGCACCTGCCCGATGACCTCGGCGTTGAGCGGCTCGCCGGCGGAGACGGCCTTCCGCGGCGGGGTCTCCAGCTGGGTCAGGTCGGACTGGATGAGCATGCGCCACACGGTGGGCGGGGCGCAGAAGCTCGTGACGCCCTCGCGGCCCATCTGCTCCAGGAGGGCGGAGGCGTCGAAGCGCTCGTAGTTGTAGATGAACACGGTGGCCTCGGCGATCCACGGCGTGAAGACATTGGACCACGCGTGCTTGGCCCAGCCGGGCGAGGCGACGTTGAGGTGGACGTCGCCGGGCTCGAGGCCGATCCAGTACATCGTGGAGAGGTGCCCCACCGGGTAGGACACGTGGGTGTGCTCCACGAGCTTGGCCCGCGAGGTGGTGCCGGAGGTGAAGTAGAGCAGGAGCGTCTCGTCCGCCCGGGTCGGCGCGTCCGGGGCGAAGTCGGCGCGGGCCTGGGCCGAGGCCGCGTAGTCGATGGCCTCGCGCGCGGGGGCCGGGTCCGCCCCGGCGCCCCCGACGACGATGACGCGGTAGTCGCCGGGCACGTCGTCGAACTTGTGCGCGTTGGCCCCGCCGACGACCACCCAATGGGCACCGCCTCGCTCCACGCGGTCCTCGAGGTCCCAGCGGCCCATGAGCGTGGTGGTCGGGATCATGACGACGCCGAGCTTGATCCCGGCGAGCATGAGCTCCCACAGCTCGACCTGGTTGCCAAGCATGATGATCATGCGGTCGCCGCGCCGGACGCCCTGGTCGCGGAGCCAGCCGGCCACCTGCGACGAGCGGGCGGAGAGTTCGGCGAACGTGCGGCGGGTCGAGCTGCCGTCCTGCTCCACGATGACGAGGGCTGGCTGGCTCCCGCGCACGGGGTCGGAGCCGAGCGCGTCGAACCAGTCCAGGGCGAAGTTGAACTCCGCGAAGCGGGGCCAGGCGAACTCGTCGTGGGCCCGGGCGTAGTCCTCGCGGAGCTCGAGCAGCCTGTCGCGGGCAGCCCTGAAGTCGTCGGTGACAGTCATCGCCTCGCCTTTCCGTCCTAGTGATCTCCGTCACGATGAAATATAGTTGGACTTCCTAGGGTTTGAACAGCGCCGCGATGAAGAGGTCCCCATGCTCCACGCACCAGCCACGCTCCGCCCGGCCGCCGCGCCCGCAGTCCCCTTCCCGGACGCGGACCTCATGCGCGTCGCGGACCTGCTCTCCGCCGCGGAGCGGGAGCGCTTCGCCGAGCTGCGGGAGGTCCTCCAGGAGCAGGTCCGGCCCCTGGCCGTGCCGTTCTGGAACCGCGAGGAGTTCCCCTTCGCGCTCCTGCCGAAGCTCGCGTCCCTGGGGCTCGGGCGGCTGCAGACGGACGGGTCCTCGCGGCTATTCCAGGGACTTGCCTACATGGAGACCGCTCGGGCCGACGTCTCCCTGTCGGCGCTCGTCGGGATCCACAACGAGCTCGTCGTGGGCATGGTCCACGACCTCGGCTCCGAGGAGCAGAAGCGGCGCTGGCTGCCGGGCCTCGAGGCGTTCACGTCCCTCGGCGCCTTCGCGCTCACCGAGCCGGAGCACGGTTCGGACATCGCCGGCGGCCTCGCCACGACCGCGACGCGCGACGGCGACGGCTGGGTCCTGCACGGAGCGAAGCGCTGGATCGGGGCCGGCACCATCGCCGACTTCGTCCTCGTCTGGGCGCGGGACACGGAGGACGGCGCGGTCAAGGCCTTCATCGTCGAGACGGACCGGCCCGGCTTCACGGCCACGAAGATCGCGAACAAGATCGGGCTGCGCATCATGCAGAACGCGGACCTCGTGCTCGACGGCGTCCGGGTGCCCGGGGCGAACCTGCTGCCCGGGGCCACGGCGTTCGACCGTGCCAACGATCTGCTGCGGGACTCCCGCGCGTGGGTCGGCTGGCAGGCGGCGGGGATCCAGCTCGCCGCGTTCGACATCGCCCGGGCGTACGCGCTCGAGAGGATGCAGTTCGGCAGGCCGCTCGCCGGCTTCCAGCTCGTCCAGCAGCAGCTGTCCGAGATCCTCGGCAACGCCCAGGCGTCCCTGTCCCTCATGGTCGAGCTCGCCCGCATCCAGGAGGCCGGCGGCCTCGAGATGGCGCAGTCGGCGATGGCGAAGGCGACCACCACCCGACTGGCCCGCTCCTCGGTGGCCATGGGCCGGTCCCTGCTGGGCGGCAACGGCATCACGACCGACTACGAGATGGCGAAGCTGTTCGGCGACGCCGAGGTCCTCTACACGTACGAGGGAACCTACGAGATCAACTCGCTCATTGTGGGCCGGGCCGTGACGGGGGCCTCCGCGTTCGTCTGACGGTTGCGCGCGGCGAAAGCGGGTATGCCGAAGGCGTCCGAACCGTCACCAGACCCCGGAGGAAGCCATGACGCGCGTGGACCGGATCGCCGAGCCCTGGGGAGCCAGGACCCCGTACGGAGAGGGCGAGCCGTGGCCCGTGCGGGTCGACACCCACCTCGACGGCAGCCTCAGTCCCGGTGAGGTGGACCGCTGGGTCCAGGCCGCTTCCCTCCTGCACTCCAACGGCGACGCGATGGACATCGCGGTCAAGGACGAGCGCATCGTCGGGGTGCGCGGCCGGGCGTCCGACCGGGTGAACCACGGCCGGCTCGGGGTGAAGGACCTGTACGGCTGGCAGGCCAATTCCTCGCCCGACCGGCTGACCCGACCGCTCGTGCGCGAGGGCGGCCGTCTGGTCGAGACCGACTGGGACACGGCGATGGGCCGGATCGTGGGGCGCACACAGGAGCTCCTCGCGGAGCAGGGGCCGAGCGCCGTCGGCTTCTACACGACGGGGCAGCTCTTCGCGGAGGAGTACTACACGCTCGGCGTGCTCGCCCACGGCGGCATCGGGACGAACCACGTGGACGGCAACACCCGCCTGTGCACCGCCACCGCGGCCGCCGCCCTCAAGGAGTCCTTCGCGAGCGACGGCCAGCCCGGCTCGTACACGGATGTGGACCACGCGGACGTCATCGCGCTCTACGGGCACAACGTGGCAGAAACGCAGAGCGTGCTGTGGATGCGGATGCTGGACCGCCTCGCGGGACCGAATCCGCCCAAGGTCATCTGCGTGGACCCGCGCCCCACCGAGGTGGCGCGCCACGCGACGGTGCACCTCGCGCCGCTGCCCGGCACCAATGTGGCCCTCATGAACGGCCTCCTGCACGAGATCATCGCCAACGACTGGGTCGACCACGCCTACATCGACGCCCATGCGGTCGGCTTCGACGAACTCGTGAAGCAGGTCCAGGAGTACACCCCCGAGACCGTGGCCCACATCTGCGATGTGCCCGCCGAGCAGATCCGCGAGGCGGCGGCGATCCTGGGCCATGCTGAGCGGCTCCTCTCCACCGTCCTGCAGGGCTTCTACCAGTCGAACCAGGCCACCGCAGCGTCGGTCCAGGTGAACAACGTCAACATCATCCGCGGCATGCTCGGGCGCCCCGGCTGCGGCATCCTGCAGATGAACGGCCAGCCGACGGCCGAGAACACCCGCGAATGCGGGGGCGACGGCGATCTGCCCGCCTTCCGCAACTGGTCCAACGACGAGCACGTGAAGGACCTCGCAAGGGTCTGGAACGTGGACCCGATGGAGATCCCGCACTACTCCCCGCCTACCCACGTGATGCAGATGATGCGCTACGTCGAGGACGGCTCGATCAGGATGCTGTGGGTGAGCGGGACGAACCCGGCCGTCTCCCTCCCCGAGCTGTCCCGGGTGCGCTCGATCCTGGCGCAGGAGCGGCTGTTCCTCGTGGTGCAGGACATCTTCCTGTCCGAGACGGCCCAGCTCGCCGACGTCGTGCCGCCGGCCGCGACGTGGGGGGAGAAGACCGGGACGTTCACCAATGTGGACCGCACCGTGCACCTCTCCGAGAAGGCCGTGGAGCCGCCCGGCGAGGCGAGGGCCGATCTGGAGATCTTCATCGACTACGCGCACCGGCTCGGCCTGAAGGACCAGGACGGCGCGCCGCTCGTCACATGGCACGACGCCGAGTCCGCCTTCGAGGCGTGGAAGGAGTGCAGCAGGGGCCGTCCGTGCGACTACACGGGGATGACCTACGAGAAGCTGCGGGGCGGCTCGGGGATCCAGTGGCCGTGCACGGACGAGCAGCCCGAGGGGACGGAGCGCCTCTACGAGGACGGGAAGTTCTTCAGCGCCCCGGACTACTGCGAGAGCTACGGACGCGACCTCGTCACGGGCGCCCCCGTGGAGCCGACGGAGTACAAGGCCCTCAACCCCCTGGGCAAGGCCATCCTGAGGGCCGCCGAGTACGTCCCCCCGCACGAGATCCCCAGCGAGGACTACCCGCTCATCCTCATCACGGGCCGCACGCTCTACCACTTCCACACTCGGACCAAGACGGGCCGGGCGCCGGAGCTCCAGGCCGCCGCCCCGGACGTCTGGGTCGAGCTGTCCGAGGCGGACGCCTCCGCGTTCGGCATCGGCGAGGGCGACCTCGTCACGGTCAGCAGCCCGAGGGGCTCGGTCAGCGCCAAGGCCCGCATCACTGCCATCCGCCGCGGGGTGGTCTTCCTGCCGTTCCACTACGGCTACTGGGACACCGAGGGGGGCCACGCGCCGGACGGCGCAGGCCGCGCCGCCAACGAGCTGACGATCACCGACTGGGACGCCTGCTCCAAGCAGCCGATCTTCAAGACGGCCGCGGCACGCGTGGAGCGCGCCGCGGCCGGAGAAGGGCCGGCCCCCGCGCCGACCACGACCGCCTCGGCTCCCATCCGGCCCGCCGGCCCCCCGACGCGCGGGCCGAGCGACGTGGACGAAGAGCTGGCAGGGCAGGCACGGGAGGTGGCGCTGTGAAGATCGGACTGGCTCTGGAAGAGCTCCACCGCTCGGAGGCCGAGCTCGCCCGCGAGCTGCTCAGGGTCTCGGACCGGCACAAGGTGGACCACGAGGTCTTCCACCTGGGCCGCGACCTTGCCCGGTGGTCCCAGGAGCACGTGGCGCTGATCGCCGAGATCGGCCACGACTACGGCCAGGACCTCGACCCGGAGGCCGGCGGCCCGCTCGGACCGCTCGAGCGCGTGGTGGAGAAGGGCAGCGAGCTCACGGGACGGATCAGCGCGCCGGGCCTCCTCATGCTGCGGGACTTGCGCGAGGTGTACATCAAGGCCTCGGGGGTCTCGGTGGACTGGGAGCTCCTCGCCCAGGCGGCGCAGGGGATCAAGCACCGTGACCTGCTCGCCCTCGCCCAGCGCTGCCACCCGGAGACCCTCCGGCAGATGCGCTGGGCCAACGCCAAGCTCAAGGAGAGCGCCACCCAGATCCTGGTGAGCTGATGGGCCCCGCGAAGGAGGCAGAGGGCCCGCAGAGCGGAAAGCTCTGGCGCCCGGCGGCGTCGTATGACTACGGTTCCCGTATGGAACAGGACGATCGCGTGCCGCCGCCCCCGGGCCTTGCGGCATACGACCACGACGCGCCGCTCGACGACGGCTACAGCCAGGGCGAGAACTACGGCCACAACCAGGAGCCGCTCCAGCTTCATGACCCCCGCCGCTACGCGGACACCCCGCCCGGCGAGCCGCGCACCGAGCTCCCCGCCCCGCCCGAACCCGCGCGGCCGAAGCGCCGTCCCCACACCGCCGGTCTGGGCACCTCCGGGGCCGCGGGCATCCCCGACGCCGCCGGCGCCGTGCACACCGGATTCGGCGACACCGACCGCGACTGAGCGCGACCTACCGGCGAGTTCACACAGGCGCACACACTCGCGGACGGCCGCCCGCATCGGCCAGACTGGCCCCATGCACAACACCGACTTCATCCAGGTCTCGCACGCCGGATCGCTCCCCCGCACGCCCGAGCTGCTCGCGGCGAACGCGGCCCAGGCCGCGGACCCGGACGATTCGGCGGCGTTCGAGGACCTCCTCGCCGGCTCCGTCAAGGACATCGTCGCGAAGCAGCGCGAGGCCGGGGTCACCCTGCCGAACGACGGCGAGTACGGCCACACGATGTCCAACTCGGTGGACTACGGCGCGTGGTGGAACTACTCCTTCTCGCGCCTCGGCGGCCTCTCGCAGGGCGGCGTGGACCGCTGGCAGATGACCGAGGAGATCCGCTCCGAGCCGGGCCACATCCGCCTCACCACGATGCGGGACCGCCGCGACCGGGTCCGCTTCAACGAGGCCTACAACGATCCCAACTCGTTCATCCTCACCGGCCGCAAGCCCGTCGCCCAGCCCACCGTCACGGGCCCCATCACGTACATCGGGCAGGAGGCCGTGCAGCGCGACGTCGCCAACCTCAAGGCCGCCCTCGCCGCGAACGGCTACGAGACCGGGTTCCTCCCCGCCCTCTCCCCCGGCTCCGCGAGCCGCCTCCTGAACGAGTACTACCAGGACGAGGAGGAGCTGGTCTTCGCGTGCGCCGACGCCATGCGCGAGGAGTACAAGGCCATCATCGACGCCGGCCTCACGGTCCAGATCGACGATCCCTCCATCGCCGAGAACTGGGACATGATCAACCCCGAGCCGAGCCTGGCGGACTACCTGAAGTTCACCCAGGTCCGCGTCGAGGCCCTCAACCATGCCATCCGCGGCCTGCCGCAGGAGCAGATCCGCTTCCACCTGTGCTGGGGCTCCTGGCACGGCCCGCACACCACGGACATCCCGTTCAAGGACCTCGCCGAGACGATGCTCTCGATCAACGCCGGCTCCTATTCGTTCGAGGCGGCCAACGTCCGCCACGAGCACGAGTGGAAGGTCTGGCGGGACCTCGACCTGCCCGAGGAGAAGACGATCGCCCCGGGCGTGGTCTCGCACGCGACCAACGTGGTGGAGCACCCGGAGCTGGTCGCGGACCGCATCGAGAACTTCGCCTCGATCGTGGGCCGCGAGCGCGTCATCGCCTCGACCGACTGCGGCCTCGGCGGCCGCGTCCACCCGCAGATCGCCTGGGCCAAGCTCGAGTCGCTCTCGGAGGGCGCGCGGATCGCGAGCCAGCGGCTCTGGGGCTAGGGCATGGCGCACGACGCCGGCGGCCCGGCTCCCGCGGCAGGGGCGCCGGCCGCTGTGGCCCCGCAGCAGTCCCCTGAGGTCACGCTCCGCTTCCTCGCGGCGCCGACGGACAAGGGCCACTCCGGCTCGGTCGACGCCGGCACCGTCCTCGAGTGGGTCGACAAGGCCGCGTACGCCGCCGCCGTGGGCTGGGCGAAGACGTACTGCGTGACGGCCTACGTGGGCAACATCCACTTCGCCGACCCCGTCAACGTCGGGGACATGGTCGAGGTCACCGCCACGATCGTGTACACCGGACGCAGCTCGATGCACATCCGCACCGTGGTGTCCTCGGGCGATCCGAAGGGCGGCACGCCCACGATGCGCAGCGACTGCCTCGTGATCTTCGTGGCCGTCGGCGAGGACGGGCGCCCGGTCGAGGTCCCGGCCTGGATCCCCCGGACCGAGGCCGAGCGGGAGGCGGAGGCGCACGCGAAGGCCCGCGTGGCCGTGCGTGACGAGATCGTCGCGTCCATGAAGCGCCAGGAGTACACCGACGCCGGCACCGCCGAGCGCGTGGTCCTGCGGTTCCTCGCGGCCCCGACGGACGTGAACTGGGGCGGCAAGGTCCACGGCGGCACCGTCATGAAGTGGATCGACGAGGCCGCGTACGTGTGCGCGTCCCGGTACTGCGGGCGGGACGCCGTTGCGGTCTTCTCGGGCGGCGTTCGCTTCTACCGGCCCCTGCTCATCGGGGACGTCGTCGAGGTGGAGGCCAGGCTCGTGTACACCGGGACGAAGGGCATGCACATCGCGGTCCATGTCCGCTCGGGCTCGCCCCGCGGGCACGGGCTGCACCTGACCACCTACTGCCTCACGGTCATGGTGGCCCGGGACGAGACCGGGACCGCGGTGCCCGTGCCCCGCTGGGAGCCTGTCTCCGACGAGGACCGGCGCCTGTGGGAGCACGCCCGCGAGCTGCTCGAGATCCGCGGGAAGGCACCCGGGGGCCGGCTGCCGAACCACCTGCTCGGCGCCTGACCCCGCACACGGCTCCGCCGCGACTTCCGCGTAGCGGGGCCGCCGGATACGCTTCGCCTGTGCCACTTCGGGGGTGGCCATCTCGGGGAGGAACTGACGTGCGCGTCACCACGGTCCGGGGGCACCGCAGCGCCCTCAGAATCCTGTCTGCCTGCGCCCTGGGCGCCGTCCTGTGGGGCGGTGCGAGCGGCCCGGCGAGTGCGACTACCGCGCCCAGCCCGCCGCCGTCGGCCACCGGCATCGCGACCGCGTCCGCCACGGCCCCGCCCTCGGACACGGCGGGCGCTGCCGCGCCGCCCGTCACCGGGACCGCCTCGCCCACGGACACCGCGCCCGCGCCGGCCAGCAGCGCCGCCACCGCGTCGCCCTCGGACACGGCGGCCGCGCCGACCGCATCCGCGACGCCCACCGCGTCCGCCACGCCCCCGGCCACCGACTACGCGGTGCGCGGGGCGATCGGGGCCAAGTACGCCGCGGACGGCGGCGCCTCCGCGCTCGGGGCGCCCCTCGGCAACGAGGTGTGCACGGGCCCGCGGGGCGGCTGCTACCAGTGGTTCACCGAGGGACTCATCTGGTGGTCCTCCACCACGGGCGCGCACACGGTGCGCAACGACGGCTTCCGCTTCCGCTACGAGCTCGAGAACTGGGCGTGGGGGCCGCTGGGCTACCCGCTCTGGGACATCGAGTGCTCGGCCCCGGGCGGCGGCTGCTACCAGCGCTTCGAGGGCGGCATCCTGTGGAGGGACCCCAGCGGGAACCCGGCCACCTGGCCGCACGGCGGGATCGGCGCCCGGTACGCCGCGCTGAACTGGGCCTGGGGGCCGCTCGGCTATCCCGCCGGCGACGAGCAGTGCTACCCCGGCAGCACCACCTGCTGGGAGCCGTTCGGCGGCGGCAGCATCTGGTGGAGCCCCTCCACGGGCGCCCACATGGTCCGCGGCGCGATCGGCTCGGCGTGGATCGCCGACGGCTGGGCCCTCGGGCTGCCGCTGCAGGACGAGCAGTGCACGGGCCCCCGCGGCGGCTGCTACCAGTGGTTCCAGGGCGCCGTGTACTGGTGGTCCGCGGGGTCCGGGACGCACTACGTCAAGGGCGGCATCAAGGCCGCCTACGAGCGGCTCAACTGGGCGTGGGGCGGCCTCGGCTACCCGCTCACGAACGAGTACGCGGTCAGCACCGGCCAGCGGCAGGACTTCCAGGGCGGCAGCATCCTCTGGGACTGGCACAGCGGCGCCACGTCGGTGCTCTGGCACTGATTCCTACGTTGTCCTTCCCCTCCGGGGGAGTCTGAGCTAACCTACAACCAAATGGTTGTAGATCAGAGCCTCCGAGACCTGTCCGACGCGGAGATCGACCGGATCTTCGCAGCGCTGGCAGACGCGACCCGCAGGGACATCCTGCGGCAGTCGATGCTGCGCGACCAGTCCGTCTCGGAGCTCGCCCGGAACTACGCCATGAGCTTCGCGGCGGTCCAGAAGCACGTCGCGGTGCTCGAACGGGCACTGCTCGTCACGAAGGAACGGCGCGGCCGGGAGCAGATCGTGCACTCCAATCCCGCGGCGCTCCGCACGGCGGCCCGTCTCCTCGACGCCTACGAGGCGCTGTGGAGGGACCGTATCCACCGCATCGAGGCCATCCTCGGCGCGGAGACACCGCAGTCAGGCACCGACCAGGGGACCCAGCAATGACCTTCGTCAGCAGCACCAAGGACACCGAGAGCCTCACCCTCACGCTCGTCACCGAGTTCGCCGCCGAACCGGCCCGGGTATGGCAGGTGTGGGAGGACCCGCGCCAGCTCGAGCGGTGGTGGGGGCCGCCCACGTGGCCCGCCACCTTCGCCACGCACAGCCTCGTCCCCGGCAGCCGCTGCCACTACTACATGACCGGGCCGGACGGCACCAGGGCCCACGGCTGGTGGGAGATCACCTCCGTGGACGCCCCGCGCCGCCTGGAGATCGAGGACGGCTTCGCGAATGAGGACGGCTCCCCCCTGGACCCGGAGGACACCACTTCCTTCGTGGTCACGTTCGAGGACCTCGCGCCCGGCACGCGCATGACCACCGTGAGCAGGTTCCGCAGCCTCGAGCAGCTCGAACGGATGGCGGAGATGGGAATGGAGGAGGGCATGCGCCAGGCCTCCGGCCAGATCGACGCGCTGCTCGCCGAGGATGCCCGGGACAGCGCGGGCGAGCCGGCCGCCGGCTGACCCCCATCCGGCCACAGCACGGCGGCGCCGGGCCACCCGAGGTGGCCCGGCGCCGTCGTGCGCGTCCCGGCGCGGCTAGCTGTGCGCCCGGTCCGGCCGGCTCAGCACCACGAACGAGCGTCGGTGGCTGATGTAGTCGCTCGGCCACGTGGCCAGGGCGCGGATCTTCTGCATGCTCCCGGAGAGCAGCACCACGTGCACGCCGAGCCAGGCGAGGAAGGCGAGCGGGCCCGAGAGCAGCTTGCGGTTCGGGCCCGGCCCGACCTCCGCCACCGCCGATCCGCGCCCCACCATCGCCATGTAGCCCTTGTCGGAGTAGTGGAAGGGCTCGCGGGGCCGGCCGTCGATGTCGGCGAGGATGTTCTTCGCCGCCCACCCGCCGGCCTGCAGGGCGCAGGAGCCGAGCTGCGGGAGCTTGTTGCCCTTGTCGTCGGTCATGTTCGCCGCGTCGCCCAGGACGTAGACGCCGTCCATGCCGGGGGCGGTCAGGTCGGGGTTGACGTCGATCCGCCCGCCGCGGCCCTGCGGCAGGCCCGAGCCCGTGACCACGGGGCCGGCCTTGAGGCCGCCGGCCCACACCACGAGGGTGGCCGGGATCTCGCTGCCGTCCTTGAAGACCACCTTGTCCGGGGCGATCTCGCTCACCGGGACGCCGAGGTGGAGCTCGACGCCCATCCCCTCGAGCCTGCGGGCCGCGTACTGCTTCGACTTGTCCGAGAAGGCGTTGAGCACGTTCGGGATCATGTCCACGAGGTGAACCCGGCACCGGCTGGCAAGCCGCGGGGAGAAGTAGTCGCCGAGGACGTACTTGACCGTCTCGGCCATCGCCCCCGCCGTCTCCACCCCCGTGGGGCCGCCGCCGATCACCACGAAGTTCAGCTCCGCGCCGTCGTCCGCCCGGTCTGCCGCCTCGAGGGCATTCGAGAGCGCCCCGCCCAGGCTCACGGCGTCGTCCACCGAGTACAGCGGGTAGGTGCGTTCCTCCGCCCCGGGGGTGTTGAAGAAGTTCGCCTCCGCGCCGGAGGCGAGCACGAGGAAGCGCCCCTCGTGCACCTTGCCGTCCGAGGTGGTGACCCGCTTCGCGGCCGGGTCCACGGACGTGACCTCCTCGACCAGCACACGCACGTTGGGCTGGCTGCGGAAGATGTCGCGCAGGGAGCGCGCCACCTCCGAGACGCCGAGCTGCACGGTCGCGACCTGGTACAGGAGCGGCTGGAACTGGTGGTAGGGATTCTTGTCGATCAGGAGGACCCGCACGCCCTTGCGCCCGAGTGTCTGGGCAGCTGCCACGCCCGCGAACCCTCCGCCGACCACGATGACTTCGTAGTTCTCGTCCACACGCGCGACACTACCGAGTTGCCAGCGGGCTGTGAACCGCCCGCGCAGCCGGGCGCGGCGGAACGCCTTGTCGCCGAGCACAAGGCAGGCCGCCCGTTCCTGTGCGCGGACCCACACGCCGGCCCCCGCAGGCCGCCTAGCATGGTGCTGGTCATGGGCCCCTGCGGGGGCAGGAGCGCTTCAAGGAAGAGGCAGTGGGCCGAACGATCAATGACATCCTCGCGGAGCTTCCGGCGGGATGGGCACGACTCGGGCTCGACGCGGCAGGGGCAGACCCCGCCGTCGGACGGGTCCTCATGCTGGATGCCGAGGACACCGATGAGCAGCCCGAGGTGCGCGCGGCCTTGGTGTGCCTCGTCGGGGCACGTGGCCGCGCCGCCCTGCCGGCCGTGAGGCGCCTGGTCGGCGCGGGGCCCACGGCGCTCGCGGTCAAGGCCTCGGAGGAGCAGGCCCCGGAGCTCGAGGAGCTGTGCAGGGCCGGGGGCGTCGGCCTGCTGCTCATCGCCCCGGACGCGCCCTGGGACCAGATCCTCTCGGTCGCCAAGTCCCGCATCCACGACGCCGAGCCTCAGCCTGCGGCTATGGCTCTGCTCGAGGAGGACCTGTTCGCCCTCGCCCAGACCACCGCGAGGGTCACGTCGAGCCATGTGGTGATCGAGGACGCAGCGAACAGGGTCCTCGCGTACTCGACGCTCTCGAACAACATCGACGAGCTCCGCAAGGCCTCCATCCTGACCCGGCGCGGGCCCCGCGAGTACGAGCTCATGCTCAAGGACCTCGGCGCCTACCGCGAGATGCACCGCAGCCGCGGCGTCGTCCGTGTCCCGGCCAGCCCGGACCAGCAGCTGCGCGAGCGGGCCGCGATCGCCATCTTCGCCGGCGAGCGGATCATGGGCTACATCTGGCTCCAGGAGACCGGCTCGGGCTTCGGCGACGACGTGGTCTACGCGCTGACGGGCGCGGCCCGGCGCGCGGCGTCGGAACTGATCCGCTACCGGAACCAGCAGTCGGTCACCATGCACGAGGACAGGATCGGCCGCCTGCTGTCCGGCCCGGCGGAGGCGGCCGCGGCCGCCAGGACCCTCGGCGTGGCGGTCGACACGCCGTCGTGCCTGCTCCTGGTCGGCCTGTCCCGCCCCGACGCCCTCGCCGAGGACGCCGAACTCGTCCACGGGCAGCTCGCCGACCTCGTCGCGCTGCACGCCGCTGCGTTCAAGGCATCCTCGATCGTGGGGCAGCACGAGGGACACACGGCCGTGGTGGTGCCCAGCCTGGCCCCGCGCACGGCCACCGCCGCGCTGCGCTCGCTCGCGGGCCTGATCGTCGCGGACGCACGCCGCCATCTGGGGGCCGTGGCCTTCGTGGCCATCGGCCGGATCGTCCCCGGCGTGGCCGCGCTGCACGGCTCCCGGGCGGAGGCGGCGGCCGTTTTGGACTGCCTCGTGCGCGACGGCGCCCTGCAGGTCGCGTCGATCGAGGACGTCGAGACCGAGGTCCTCCTCCACGAGGCCATCGCCCGCTTCGCCTCCTCCGGATTCAGGCACCGCGCGCTCACGGACCTCCTGCTGACCGACGCGGAGCTCGCGGAGACGCTCGAGAGCTACTTCGGGGCCTCGATGGACGTCTCCGCCTGCGCCCAGGCCATGCAGGTCCACAGGAACACGGTCTACTACCGCGTCGGCAAGGCCGAGCGCCTCACCGGCCTGGACCTCGGCAACCCCGCCCACGCCACGATCGCCCAGCTCCACCTGGGCCTGTGGCACCGCGGGGAGCTCGACGGCGCCGGGAGCGGGCGATGAGCGGCGCTCCGGCCCTCCTCCAGGCCCGGCGCAGCGCCGGAGTCGAGCCCGACGCTCTCGGCAGCCTCCTCCGCGACCTCGTCCACGAGTTCCGTCCCGCCCGCGTACAGGGCTCCGTCCCCGGCCACATCCCGCATCTGGCCGCAGCCGACTTCAGGCACTTCGGCATCGCCGTGGCCATGGTCTCGGGAGAGGTCCGCACAGCCGGGGATGCCGGGGAGCCGTTCTTGATCCAGAGCATCTCGAAGGTGTTCTCGCTGGCCCTGGCCCTCGGGCACGAGGACGGCCCGGACTTGTGGTCCCGGGTCCTCCGCGAGCCCTCGGGCACCGCCTTCAACTCGCTCGTCCAGCTCGAGGCAGAGCGGGGCATCCCCCGCAATCCCTTCATCAATGCGGGCGCGCTCGTGGTCACCGACCACCTCCTCGACGCCTTCCCGGATGCCAGCGACCAGGTGCTCGGGCTGCTCTCCGGCCCCGCCGGAGGGGGTGCGGTGAATACGGAGGCCTTCGAGTCCGAGCTGGCCAGGAGCGAGCGGAACTTCGCCCTGGCCCACTTCCTCGCCGACCTCGGCAACCTCCGCAATCGCCCCAGCGAGGTGGTCCGCCACTACGTCCGCCAGTGCTCGATCGAGATGTCCTGCGCCGACGTGGCGCGCGCAGGCCTCTTCCTGGCCAACGACGGCGTCGGTCCCTCGGGGAGGGTCGTCTCCGCCTCGGCCGCCAAGCGGATCGGCGCCGTCATGCTCACGTGCGGGATGTACGACGCCGCCGGGGAGTTCGCCTACCGCGTCGGGCTGCCCAGCAAGAGCGGCGTGGGCGGCGGCATCCTCACCGTGGTGCCCGGCGTCTGCTCCATCTGCGTGTGGAGCCCGCGCCTCGACGCGCACGGCAACTCCCTCGCGGGCACCGCCGCCCTCGCGGAGCTCGCCGACCGCACCGGCTGGTCCATCTTCTGACCCTCCACGGGGGGCGCTCCGGACCGCGCGGGGCCGTCCGAATCGGCATATTGCCAATCGTTACCGCAGTCCCATGGTCGGCCACAGTGCCCCGTGCTACGTTCAATCGAAGAGTAATGAGCGCCAGTGCCAAGCCCTGACTTAGCTGGCCGGCAACCCTCCAGGCGGCGGGGTGCCTCAGGTGACTACTCGGCATTCGTTCTCGATACGCAAGCCCGAAGGAGCCCCGTCATGCCCGATACTGCGACCGAGCAGACCGCGGCGGCAGCCGCGACCACTCCGCTCAACGACCCGGCGGCCCCCGGCGGGCCCGCCGAGGAGAAGCTGGCCTACCGGCTCCTGACCGGCCCGGACACCCGCGAGTTCTGCGCCAAGATCTCCCAGGCGCTCGCCGACGGGTATGTGCTCCACGGCAGCCCGGCCGCGACCTTCAACGGCACGGACGTCATCGTGGCCCAGGCCGTGGTCCTGCCCCACACGGTGGCCCGCGCAGACGCCGCGGTGGCCTCCGCCGTCGACTCCCTCGAGTACGAGGGCGAGGGCCACGCGTGAGCTACGCCGGCGACCTCACCCCCGAGGAGGCCTGGGCCAAGCTCGCGAGCGGCGAGGCCGTGCTCGTCGACGTGCGCACCGAGGAGGAGTGGGCCCACGTGGGCATCCCCGACACCAAGGGCACCGAGAACGATCCGCTCTTCATCCCCTGGGTGTTCGAGGGCGGGATCCCCAACCCGGACTTCGTCATGGAGCTCGAACTCCAGGGCCCCGACGACAGGACCACCCCGCTGCTGTTCCTGTGCCGCTCGGGCCACCGCTCCGCGGCCGCGGCCGCCGTCGCCACCAACCTCGGGTTCACCGCCTACAGCGTCCTCGAGGGCTTCGAGGGCGTGCCCGGACCCGACGGCGAGCGGACCGTGAACGGCTGGAAGAACCGCGGGCTGCCGACCAACCTTGGACAGGACTGAAGACTTCCGTGAGCTTTGACATCAACGCCGCCGGCTGGAGCGAGGACACGCAGGCGGTACGGGGCGGACTCCTGCGCACCGAGTTCCAGGAGACCTCCGAGGCGCTCTTCCTCACCTCCGGGTTCGTCTACCCCTCCGCCGAGGCCGCCGAGCGGGCCTTCACCGGCGAGGAGGAGCGGTTCGTCTACTCGCGCTACGGCAACCCCTCGGTCGCGACCTTCCAGGAGCGGCTCCGGCTGCTCGAGGGCACCGAGGCGTGCTTCGCGACCGCGTCCGGGATGTCCGCCGTGTTCACCGCACTGGCGGCCCTGCTGGGAGCCGGGGACCGGGTCGTTGCGGCGCGCAGCCTGTTCGGCTCGTGCTTCGTGATCCTGAATGAGATCCTCCCCCGCTGGGGCGTCGAGACAGTGTTCGTGGACGGCCCCGACCTGGACCAGTGGCGCGAGGCGCTCTCCCGGCCCACGACGGCGGTGTTCTTCGAGTCCCCGTCCAACCCGATGCAGGAGCTCGTGGACATCCAGACGGTCGCGGACCTCGCGCACGCCGCGGGCGCCAAGGTCGTCGTCGACAACGTCTTCGCCACCCCCCTGCTCCAGCGCAGCCTGGACTTCGGCGCGGACGTGGTCGTGTACTCCGGCACCAAGCACATCGACGGCCAGGGCCGCGTGCTCGGCGGCGCCGTGCTGGGCACCAAGGAGTTCATCGACGGGCCGGTGAAGAACCTCATGCGGCACACCGGCCCGGCACTCTCCGCCTTCAACGCCTGGGTGCTCGCCAAGGGCCTCGAGACGATGGGCCTGCGGGTGCGGCACTCGTCCGCGAGCGCCCTCGCCATCGCCGAATGGCTCGAGGCACGTGAGGAGATCCGCTGGGTCAAGTACCCGCATCTGGCCTCGCATCCCCAGTACGCGCTGGCCAAGAAGCAGATGAGCGCGGGCGGGACCGTCATCACCTTCGAGCTCGACGCCCCCGAGGGCCGGGGCAAGGAGGCGGCGTTCCGGCTGCTCAACGGCCTGCAGGTCATCGACATCTCCAACAACCTCGGCGACTCCAAGTCGCTCATCACCCACCCGGCCACCACCACCCACCGCGCCATGGGCGCCGACGGCCGGGCGGCCATCGGGCTCGGCGACGGCGTGCTGCGGCTCTCGGTGGGGCTCGAGGACGTCGGCGACCTGATCGGGGACCTCGAGCGCGCGCTCACCCACGGCGGCTGAGCGGCATGCGGCACTTCGAGATCACCATCACCACGCGCCTCTCCCCCCGCGAGGCGTGGGCGCGGGTGCTCGACCTGCGGGGCCACGACCGGTTCATCCCGTTCACCCGCATCACGCAGGGCCTCGCCACCGCCAACGAGCTGCACCCGGGGCACCTGTTCACCGCGCGGACCGCGGTGGGCCCGGTGGGCTTCGACGACGTCATGACGGTCGAATCGATCACCCCGCCCACCGGCTCGGCGCCCGGCAAGGCCCGGATCGTCAAGGGCGGCCCCCTCGTGCTCGGAGCGGTCGACCTCACCATCTCCGCGCACGACGGCGGGTCGACCGTGCGCTGGTCGCAGGACGTGGGCGTGGCTCGCCTCGGGCGTGCAGGGAGCTGGGCGGCCGCCGCGGTCGCGCCGCTGCTCTACCGTCCCCTGCTCAAGCGCCTCCTGCGCCACGGCGGCTGAGCGGAGCCGGACCTCCTGCCGCCGTGCCGGAGAATGGGCCCATGGACGCTCGTGGCAGGGACCTCAGAGTGCCGCCGCAGCCCGGCGCGCGGCACGGGGTGGTCATCCCCGCCGCGGAACTCGTGGAGCGGTTCAGCCGCTCCAGCGGCCCTGGCGGGCAGGGCGTCAACACGACCGACAGCCGGGTGGAACTCCTCTTCGACCCCGGCGCGAGCGCGGCGTTCTCCGACGCCCAGCGCGAGCGCGTCATCGCGCGGCTGGAGGGCCGGCTCGCGGGGGGCCGGCTCAGCATCGTCGCCTCCGGCGAGCGCTCCCAGCTGCGCAACCGCGAGGCCGCCCGCGCCAGGCTGGTCGCGCTGCTCTCCGAGGCGCTCCTGCCGCCGGGGCCCGTCCGCCGGGCCACCCGGCCCACGAGAGGCTCGCAGATCCGCCGCCTGGAATCCAAGAAGCGCCGCGGTGAGACCAAGGCCGCCCGGCGCCGCCTCCCGCCGCCGTAGCGCCCGCACCCCTTGACAGTGATCCAGGCCACGCCTAGCGTGAAAAAGGGGGTATATCCTATAGGAAACAGGAGGCTATCGTGGCCGAAGCTGTCCACGGCGCCATCGGCAGAAAGCGCTGGACGCGCTTGATCCCCGTGGCGATCATCGTCTACATCATCTCGTTCATGGATCGGACCAACATCGGGTTCGCCCTGAACGGACTCCAGAAGGACCTCGGAATCGACGCCGCCCAACAGGGTCTCGCGGCGGGGATCTTCTTCATCGGCTACCTGACGCTCCAGATCCCGGGCGGCCATCTGGCCGAGCGCTGGAGCGCCAAGAAGTTCGTCGGCATCATGATCCTCGTCTGGGGGGTCCTGGCGGTCCTCGGCGGCTTCATCCAGAACTTCGGGGAGCTGCTGGTTGTCCGCTTCTTCCTCGGGGTCGCGGAGGCCGGCATCTGGCCAGCGATCCTGGTCCTCATCAGCCACTGGTTCCCCGCGGCCGAACGCGCCCGCGCCTACGCCTTCTGGATGATGAACATCGCGATCGCCTCGATCATCACCGCCCCCCTGTCCGGATGGATCCTCTCCTTCTCGGACTGGCGCTGGCTGTTCATCATCGAGGGCATCTTCCCGTTCGTGATCGCGGCGCCCATCTGGTGGCTGATGATCGCCGACCGCCCGCGCGACGCCAAGTGGTGCTCGCCCGAGGAACGCGCCTACATCGAAGAGGGCCTGGCGGCGGACGAGGCCGCCGCGCCGAAGCTCGAGCACGTGAGCATCAGGCACGTCTTCGCCAACAGCGCCGTCTGGCGCCTGACCATCGTCTACTTCCTGATCCAGATCGGCTTCTACGGCCTGAACATCTGGCTCCCGAAGGTCGTCAAGACGATCACCTCCGGTTCCTCGATCGAGGTCGGGTTCGTGACCGCCATCCCGTATGTGCTGGCCATGTTCGCGCTGTGGTACAACGCCAAGGCGGCGGACCGCTCCGGCCGCTACTCGACGCATGTGCTGCTGTCCATGGCGGTCGGCGCCGTGGCCCTGGTCATCTCCGTGGCCACCGGCAGTGCCATGCCGATCCTCGCGGTGACGTTCATCAGCATCGCGATGGCGGGGGCCCTGGCATACGATGGCCCGTTCTGGGCCTCGGCCTCGCGTGCCATGCCGGTGGTCGTGGCGGGCAGCGCCATGGGCCTGATCAACGCCGTGGGCAACCTGGGCGGGTTCGTGGGCCCCTACGTGGGCGGCTTCCTGCAGGACGTCACCCACGGGAGCTTCATGGCCACCTCGGTGTTCCTGGCCGCCTGCCTGCTCGCCGCGGGACTCGTGATGCTCACCCTGCGCAAGGGCGGCGACCGCCCGACGGCGGAGGCCACACCGCGCGCCGACGTCTCGCCAACCGAACGGCGGGGCTGAGCAGCCCCGGAGGACTGGAGGACACCCGCGCCCCCGCAGGGCCCGTCACCGACGGGAGCTGCGGGGGCGTCCGCGTGCGCAGCATGACCGCAGACTTGACGCGGGTCACGTGGTGTCAAATATCCTATAGGAAAGAGGTTCGGCACTCCTGCCGCCTCAGATGACTCAATGTCGAGGAGAAGCACATGACCCGGCTGTGGAATGATCCGGCCTCCTTCGCCGATGACATGGTGGACGGCTTCGTGCGCGCGAACACCCGCTGGGTGCGCCGGGTGACGGGCGGCGTCTCACGCTCCACCCGGTCGGCTGAGCCGGAGGTCGCGCTCGTGATCGGCGGCGGCTCCGGCCACTACCCGGCGTTCGGCGGCCTCGTGGGCCCTGGCCTCGCCCACGGCGCCGCGATGGGCAACCTCTTCGCGTCCCCGTCCGCGCACCAGGTCGAGGGCGTGATCCGGGCGAGCGAGCAGGGGCGCGGCGCGCTCCTGAGCTTCGGCAACTACGCCGGCGACGTGCTGCACTTCGGCGCCGCTCAGGAGGCCGTGCGGGCCGACGGCATCGACTGCCGCACCGTCACGGTCACCGATGACATCTTCAGCGCCCCGCCGGCCGAGGCCGAGCGCCGCCGCGGGATCGCCGGCGACCTCACCGTCTTCAAGGCCGCCGGGGCGGCGGCGGCGCAGGGCTACGGAATCGACGACGTCGAACGCGTGGCCATCACCGCGAACGCCCGCACGCGCTCCATGGGCGTGGCCTTCACCGGCTGCACCCTCCCGGGCGCCGAGGAGCCGCTGTTCACGGTGCCCGAGGGCAAGATGGCCGTGGGCCTGGGCATCCACGGCGAGCCCGGGATCGACATCACGGACATCCCGAGCGCCGACGGCCTCGCCGAGCTCTTCATCCGGCACCTCCTGGACCCCGCCGAGATCCCCGACGGCGCCGCCGTCCGCGGCGGCCGCGTGGTTCCCATCCTCAACGGCCTCGGCTCCGTGAAGAACGAGGAGCTGTACGTGGTGTACGCGCGCATCGCAGACCTCCTCGAGGAAGCCGGGCTGACGGTCGTGGACCCGCAGGTCGGCGAGTTCTGCACGAGCTTCGACATGGCCGGCGCCTCGCTCACCCTGTTCTGGGTCGACGACGAGCTCGAGCGGCTCTGGCTCGCCCCCGCGGACACCCCCGCGTTCCGCACCGGCTCGATGGACACCTCCGCGCTCGAGCCCGTCGCCGCGGCCGGCGAGGACGAGGCGGAGGCCGAGCTGCCGCCGTCGTCCGAGGAATCCCGCCGGGCCGCGCGGCTCATCAGCGAGGCTCTCGATGCCGTGCGGGAGCTGATCACGGAGCAGGCCGCGGAGCTTGGCCGCATCGACGCCATCGCAGGCGACGGCGACCACGGCATCGGCATGCAGCGTGGCACGGTCGCCGCCGCGGAGGCCGCCGCCGCCCTGGCCGAGCAGGGCGCGGGCGCCGAGAGCCTCCTGGCGCGCTGCGGCGACGCCTGGTCGGACCGCGCCGGCGGCACGTCCGGGGCGCTGTGGGGCCTGATCCTCAAGACCGTCGGCTCCCACCTCGGCGACACCGAACCGGCGACCGCGCCCGCCGTCGCCGCCGGGATCGCCGCGGCCCGGGACGCGGTCATGGAGTACGGGAAGGCGAAGGTGGGCGACAAGACGATGGTCGACGCGCTCGTGCCCTTCGCCGACACGCTCTCCGCGCGGGTGGAGGCCGGCGAGGGCCTCGCCGCGGCCTGGCAGCGCGCGGCCGCCGCAGCGGCCCAGGCCGCGGAGGCGACGGCGGACCTCATGCCCGGGATGGGCCGGGCCCGCTCGCACGGCGCCAAGTCGCTCGGCGCGCCGGACCCGGGGGCGGTCTCCCTGGCCCTCATCGCCGAACGCGTCCACACGGTCCTCGCGGCCCGCTGACCCGGCCGCAGACCCCCAACCACCACACACCCAGAACCACGACGAAGGAGCACGCATGCCCGCATGGCGCATCGTGGTCGGCTCGGATGACGCCGGCTTCGACTACAAGGAAGTCATCAAGAAGGACCTCGAGGACAACGGCCTCGTCGTCTCCGTGGCCGATGTGGGGGTGGACGCCGACGGGCACACCAACTACCCCACCATCGCCACGACCGCAGCCGAGATGGTGGCTAGGGGCGAGGCCGACCGCGCGATCCTCGTGTGCGGCACCGGCCTCGGCGTGGCGGTCGCCGCGAACAAGGTCAAGGGCATCCGGGCAGTGACGGCGCACGACAGCTTCTCGGTGGAGCGCAGCGTGCTGTCCAACAACGCCCAGGTGCTGTGCATGGGCCAGCGCGTGATCGGCATCGAGCAGGCGCGCAGGAACGTGCGCGAGTGGCTCACGTACGTCTTCGACGAAACGAGCGCCTCCAACGACAAGGTCCGCGAGATCTGCAGCTACGAAGGGCTGTGAGCGTGACGGCGTTTCCGCCCGTCCTCCTCGGCACGAGCACCAAGATGTACTTCACCCATGAGCGCACGCTCGCGTGGTGCCGCTCGGTCGCGGAGATCGCGCGCCGGCACCCGGCGACGGTGGGCGGTCGCGCGGGACTGTTCGTGGTCCCCGGCTACCTCTCGGTCGCGGGGGCCCTGTCGGCGCTCGGCGGCGCCGCGATGGTCGGCGCGCAGGACCTCGCGACCGAGGACTTCGGCCCGTACACGGGAGAGGTCAGCGGCGCCCAGCTCGCCGAGCTGGGCTGTTCCCTCGTGGAGGTCGGCCACGCCGAGCGGAGACGCCTGTTCGGCGAGGACGACGCCGTGGTCCGTGCCAAGACCGCCGCGGCGCTGCGCAACGGGCTCGTCCCGCTCGTGTGCGTGGGCGAGGCCCACCGCCTCGACCCGGAGGCGGCCGCCCAGGAATGCATCCGGCAGCTCGACGACGCCCTGGCCTCGGCCGGGGCGTCCGGCCTGTCCGGCCGGATCATTGCCGCCTACGAGCCGCAGTGGGCCATCGGCGCGCCCCAGCCGGCGGACCCGGAGTACATCAGGGCCGTGTGCGCTCCCCTGCGCGACCACGTCCGCGGGCTGCCCGCGCACGGGGGCTCGGCGGTCATCTACGGCGGCAGCGCCGGCCCCGGCCTCCTCACCCAGATCGCGGACTCGGCGGACGGGCTGTTCCTCGGCCGGTTCGCCCACGATCCCGCGGCGGTGGAGGCCATCCTCGACGAGGTGCTCGCCCTCCTCGGCACAGGTGTCACTGGTACTATCAGGGGCGCAGGAGGAGCCCATGACTGAGACCGTCTACCCCCTCGCCGGGGCCGCAGCCCTCGAGCGTCGGGGGCTGCGCGACCGCGTCTACGACCTCGTCCTGGACATGCTCATGACGGCGGACCTCGCCCCGGGCACCCGGCTCTCCATCGACGCGATCGCCCGGGACCTCAAGGTCTCCCCCACCCCCGTCCGGGAGGCGCTCGTGCAGCTCGAGCGCACCGGGCTCGTGACCCGGGAAGCGCTCAAGGGCTACCGTGTCGCCCCGCCGCTGGCCGAGGAGCACCTCGAGGCGCTCTTCGACGCCCGGCTGGTGCTCGAGGGCGGCGCGACGGAGCTCGCGGCCCGCCACGCGGAGGCGCTCGTGCCCCGCCTCGAGCAGGCGCTCGCCGAGCACATCGAGATCTCGCACCTCGTGGACCAGACAGTGGACGAGGGCGAGAAGCTTTCCGTGGGCCTCATCCGCGACTATTTCGCGGTCGACTGGAACTTCCACCACCTCATCTTCGAGGGCACGCAGAACCCGTTCCTGATCGACATGTCCGAGGCGATCTCGACCCGCGTCCACCGCATGCGCCAGACCGTCAAGTCCGGTGTGAGCGACGCGGACGAGGCCGTGATCGAGCACGGGGCCATCCTCGATGCCTTCCGCTCCGGGGAGCCGGGCGCCGCGACGCGCGCCATGCGGGACCACATCGAGCGCGTCCGCGAGCGGGCGCGGCGGGACGTCGCCTCCAGCTGACACCCCAGGACGCACGACGTCGGCCGGTCACCTCCGCGAGGTGACCGGCCGACGTCGTACTCCCGTGCGGGCTCCCAGCCCGGCGGCCGACGCCGGCGCCCCCGGTCCTCCGCAGAGGACCGGGGGCGCCGTGTGCCAGTAGGGATCAGTGGACCGGGGTGAACTCCTCGGCCTCGAGCAGCTCGTCCGACTTCGCGCCCTTGAAGAACTTGGTCGCGAAGACCATCGCCGCGGCGAGGAAGGCGAAGACGCCCAGGGACACCACGCCCCACTCGCCGCTCTTGGTGGGCATCGCGTCGTTGAACGCGGTCCGCATGAGCGGGGCCACGAAGCCGCCGAGGTTGCCCAGGGAGTTGATGAGGCCGATGCCGGCCGCGGCCGCGGCTCCCGTGAGGAAGGCGGTGGGGTAGGCCCAGGTGATCGGGCCGACCGTCAGGAAGCTGGCCACGGCGAGGGTGATGAACACGATGCCGAGCAGCGGCTGGCTGTTCGCTCCGGCCCAGGCGGACCCGAGGATGAACACGCCGGTGCCGATGTAGAGCAGGCTGCCCCAGTTGCGCCGGCGGGCCACGGTGTGGGCGGCCTTGCCGAGGAAGTAGCACGCGAACAGGCCCACGAGCCACGGGATGGCGGAGACGAGGCCCACCTCCCAGCCGACCTTCTTGCCGAGCAGGCCAGCGACCTCCTGCGGGAGGTAGAACGTGGTGCCGTAGACGGCGATCTGGAGGGCGAAGTAGATGACCGTGAAGTACCAGACTTTCCAGTTCGCCATGGCGCGCCAGATGCCGCTGGGGCCGTCCTCGGTGCGGGCACGGTCCTCGACCGCCATCGCGTTCGAGAGGGCAAGCTTCTCCTCGTCGGAGAGGAACGTGGCCTTCGCCGGGCTGTTCGTGAGGAGGAACAGGGCCGCGATGCCCGCGATGACGGCGAGCACGCCCTCGGCGAAGAACATGACCTGCCAGCCGCGGGCGAAGCCCAGGGAGTCGCCGAAGCTGATCAGCCCGCCGGAGAGCGGCGCCCCGATCATCTGGGAGAACGGCTGGGCGAGGTAGAAGATCGCGAACATCTGCACGCGGACCTTGTTCGGGAACCACTCGGACAGGAACATGATCACGCCGGGGAAGAGGCCCGCCTCGGTGACGCCCAGGAGGAAGCGCAGCACGTTGAACATGACGTCGTCGGTCGTGAAGGCGAACGCGGCCGCGACGATGCCCCAGGTGATGGAGATGCGGGCGAGCCAGAACCTGGCGCCGAAGCGCTTCAGGAGCAGGTTGCTGGGGACCTCGAAGAGGGCGTACCCGATGAAGAAGATGCCGGCACCGAGGGCGAACGCGGCGTCGCCGACGCCGCGGTCCGCCTTCAGCGCGGCCTGGGCGAAGCCCACGTTGGTCCGGTCGAGGAAGGCAACGAAATAGAGGATCACCAGCATCGGCATCAGGTGCCGTGCGGCCTTCGAGATGGCGGATTTCAGCGCAATGTCATGCGCCGAGGGCGCGGCCGTCCGCGGAGCGGGCAGGGTCACGTCAGCTCTCCTTTGAGATGAACCCGTGGGGTGTCGGTGATGGAACGGAAAAAGGGTGGTGCTCAGCGGCCCTGCAGGAGCGTGACGACGCCGACGGCGACGAACACGACCCCGATGGCCAGGAACGCGAGGCGGGACTTCGACCAGGGGCCGAGGAGGGATTTCACGAGGGGTGCTCCGTCTCAGTGCATGTAGAGGCCGCCGTCGACGTTCAGGGTCTGGCCCGTCACGAAGCCGGCATCCTCGCTGATGAGGTAGGCGATGGCCGCGGCGATGTCCCGCGGGGTGCCGATGCGCGGCAGCACGCCGTCGGCCGCCATCTTCTCCTTGCGCTCGTCCGTGAGCGTGCCGCCCATGATGTCCGTGTCGATCGGCCCGGGCGAGATCGCGTTGGCGGTGATGCCCTGCTGGCCGAGCTCGCGGGCGATGCTGCGGGTGAACCCGATGACGCCCGCCTTGGCCGCGGAGTACACGGTCTTGCTGTAGGTCCCGCCGCCGCGCTGGGCGGAGACCGAGGACAGGCTGACCACGCGGCCCACGCCGTGCTTGACCATGGACTCGACGGCGCGGCGGGTGGCGTAGTGGACGCCGTTCATGTTGATGCCCATGACGCGGTTCCACTCGTCCGCCGTGACCTCGAGGTACGGCACCGGCGAGGAGACGCCGGCGAGGTTCACGAGCGCCACGATCTGGGGCAGCTGCCCCTCGAGCTCGTCGAACGCGGCGCGGACCTGCGCCTCGACCGAGACGTCGGCGCCGGCGCCCGCGGCCTGGACGCCGTGCTCGAGCGCGATCTCCTCGGCCACGCGCTTGGCGGCCTCGGCCTCGACGTCGATGATGCCGATGTTCCAGCCGCGCTCGGCGAGGTAGTGGGCGGACGCGCGGCCGATGCCGCGCGGGGAGGCCGCGCCGGTCAGGATGACGGTGCGGGAAGCGGGGAAGTCAGTCATGCGGTTCTCCTGGTCCTCAGTGGGCAGCCGCGGCGGGCGCGGACTGGATGGGGGCGGGGCCGAGCTCGTCCATGAGCTTCTTGATGGCCACGTAGGCCTTGTTGCGGTAGGCGACCAGCTCCGGGGTGCGGTCCGCGGGGACGTCGAGGTAGCCGGCGCCGGACTTGGTGCCGAACTTGCCGGCGTCCACGAGCTCCTTGAGGGACTCCGGCGTGGCGAACCTCTCGGGCCAGCGGGTCTGCAGCGACGCGTAGCAGAAGGCGTACACGTCAAGGCCCGCCATGTCCGCGATCGCGAACGGCCCGAAGACGGGCAGGCGGAACCCGAACGTGGTGCGCACGATCGTGTCGATGTCCTCGGGGGTCGCGATGCCCTCCTCGACGATCTGCGTGGCCTCGTGGAACAGCGCGTACTGGAGCCGGTTGAGCACGAACCCGGTCGCGTCCTTCACCCGCGCCGTCTCCTTGCCGGTGGAGGCCACGAGCTCCTCCACGAGGGGGATGACGGCCTCGTCGGTCCCGGCGTGCGGGATGAGCTCGACTCCGGGGATGAACGGGGCGGGGTTGGAGAAGTGCACGCCGAGGAAGCGCTCGGGGTTCGTGACGGCCTCAGCGAGCGAGGCGATGAGGATTGTCGAGGTGTTGGAGCCGATGACGGCGTCCGGCCGGGCGGCCGCGCTGATGCGGCGGAGGGTCTCGTGCTTGATCTCGATCTTCTCGGGCACGGCCTCCTCGATGAAGTCGGCGTCGGCCACCGCCTCCTCGATGGACGGGGCTGGCGAGAGGTGCGCCTCGAGGCGCGCGACGGCGTCCTCCGGGAAGAGCCCGTCCGCCACGAACTGGGCTGCCTCGGCGAGGAGCCGCTCGTAGTTCTTGGTGGCGATCTCCTCGGAGATGTCGGCGATCTTCACGGTGGCGCCGGCGAGCGCGAGGACCTGGGCGATCCCGCCGCCCATGTAGCCGGAGCCGACGACGGCAACGGTGATGTCAGGCATGGTTCCTCCTAGCCCTTGGGGAGCAGAGTGCGGATGTACTTCTGGTTCGTGGCGCAGACGCCGAGGCTGTCGCCGCCGTACTGCTCGGTGAGGATGATCCCGTCGAAGCCGAGGGCGATGGCGTCGCGGAACACCTCGCGGTAGTTGATGAGGCCCGTCTCCATGGTCGAGGGGACCGAGGTGGCCCAGCTGCCGTCCGCGGCCTCGTCCCGCGTGTAGTTCTTCACGTGCCAGTAGTTGGCGTACGGGAGGGTCTTGTCGAAGAGGTAGCGCCAGTCCTCGACGGGCCGGTGGAGCCGGATGAGGTTGGCGACATCGGGGTTGAGGCCCACGTTGTCCAGGCCCACCTCCTCGATGAAGCGCACGGCGCTGTCCGCCGTGCCGATGTAGGTGTCCTCGTACATCTCGAGGGACATGCGCAGGCCGAGGTCCGCGGCGTGCTTGCCGAGCTCGCGGATGCGGCCGACGGCGGTGTCCCACACCTCGCTGTCGTCGGGGTCCTTGGGGCCCTCGGCGGTCCAGAACCACAGGGCCTTGCGCTGGGCCTCGCTGAAGGGCTGGTGGAGGCCGGTCGAGAAGACCTGCATGCCCCACTCGGCCGCCGCCTCGATGGTCCGGTGGGCGTAGGCGAGGTTGCGCTCCTCGTGGCCGGGCATGATCACGCTCTGGCGCTGGAGGTGGACCGACGGGATGCCGACCCCGTGGGACTTGGCGATGGCGAGGAACTCGTCCCGGCGCGCGGGCTCTAGGTCGGCGGGGCGGACGTGGCTGTCCGCGAGTTCGGCAAGGGTGAAGCCGACGTCGGCGATCTGGGCGAACATGTCGTCCCAGACCTCGGGCGATGCATCGTGCATCGCCACTCCCGTGCGGCGGTCCACCGCCTGGAAACCGTGGAGGCAGGTCGCGATCGGCCATGACTCTGCCGTGAACGCTGGTTGGTTCGACATGGTGCTCCGTTGCAGCTGGTGGGTGAAGAACGCCGCCGTGAGGCAGCTCACGAAAAAGATCCTATAGGAAATATGCTTGCTGTCAACGGGCCGGGAACCCTGAGGACTCACGTGCGCGGCCTCGGGAGCCAGGTGCGCACGGCGGGACGCCGAGACAGGACGGACGAGGTCCCTCAACGGGGCACAGGTGACTCGCCACCGCTGCGGAGGCGGCTCCTCAACGGGACATGGGTGGCTCCTGGCCGGCTAGGGGACGTCCCACCCGCCGTCGCGCTGCTGCGTCGCCTCGACGGCGGCGTGCACGACGGCGGCCAGCCCCTCGCCGTCGGACGCGGCCTCGCGCTGGGCGCGCTCCCCCGAGCCGCGGGCGAGCACGCCGCGGACGGCCCGCTCGGCCCCGGCGAGCTCGCCGGCCTCGCGGAGCACGGGCCCCACGTGCTCGAGCAGCGCGGCGAGCGCGTCCTCGGCCGGGACTGGCCGGCCGGTGCGCGGGTCCACGAGGTCGCCGTTGAGCCCGGAGCGGCTGGCGCGCCAGGCCGCCAGTCGCAGTACGGCGCACGGGCTGCCGAGCGGCGGCCGGCCCTCGGTGGCCTCGCGGGCGGCGGTCTCGACGAGGCCGCGGACGAGGACCGCGACGAGGGCCGAGTCGGCGGCGTTGAGGCAGACGTCGGAGGCGCGCACCTCCACGGTCGGGTGGCGGCGCGAGAGGCGGGCATCGAAGTACACCATGCCCTCGTCGAGGATGCCTCCAGTGCCCACCATGGACGCCACGAGCCGGTCGTAGGCCTCCGCCGAGCCGAAGGGCTCCTGCGGGCCGGAGGTGGGCCAGCGGTTCCACACCTGGGTGCGGAAGCTCGCGTAGCCGGTGTTCGCCCCGTGCCAGAACGGCGAGTTCGCGCTCAGCGCCGCGAGCAGGGGCAGCCACTCGCGGATCCGGTCGAGGATGCCCACGCCCTCCTCGGCGGAGGAGATGGAGACGTGCACGTGCAGCCCACAGGTGAGCTGCTCGAGGGCGGTCAGGCGGTACTCCTCGGCCATGGCCGCGAACCGCTCCCCCTCGCTCAGGTGGGTCGCGGAGCTCAGCGGCGAGGTCCCGAGGGCCGCGATGCGGGCGCCGACCTGCCGCGCCGCCCGGTCCAGGGCGCGCCGGCCATGGTAGAGCTGGCCGAGCAGCTCCTCGTGCGTGGTGCAGGGCTCCGTCTGGACCTCGACCTGTTCGAGCTTGAACTCGCGCTCCACGTCCCGCGGACGGCCCATGACCGCCAGCACCCGGTCCACGAGCGGCTGGGGCGCGCCCGTCTCCGGGTCCACGATCAGCAGCTCCTCTTCCGCCCCAAAGCTCCGCATACCGGCCATTCTGCCAACCCGCGCCGCCCCGGGGACATCCCCGGCGGCCCGCTCCCCCGGTCGGAGCAGCGCCCGGCCCTACGCTGGGGGCATGGATGCCCGCACCTGGTCCCTCGTGTTCGACCTCCTCGGGGTGTTCTTCTTTGCCGTGTCGGGCTCCCTCCTGGCCGTGCAGAAGAACTTCGACATCGTCGGCTCGCTGCTGCTCGGGTCCCTCACCGGGCTCGGCGGCGGCGTGATCCGCGACCTCGTGCTGGGCCGCTTCCCGAACTCGTTCGCCGAGCCCGTCTACCTCGCCCCGCCCGTGCTGGCGGCGGCGGTGGTCTACTTCCTCATGCCTGCGGTGCAGAAGGCGCGCCGGACGCTCCTGACGTTCGACGCCGCCGGGCTGGCGCTGTTCTGCATCACCGGCACGGTGACGGCCCTGAACTACCGGGTGAACCCGGTCTCGGCTGCGCTGCTGGGGACGGTGACCGCGATCGGCGGGGGCCTGATGCGGGACACCGTGGCGAACGTCCGGCCCGGGCTCTTCGACCGGCATGACCTCTACGCCATCCCGGCCATGGTGGGCGCCGGCGCGGTGGCCGGCCTGTGGGCGCTCGGGCTGTACTCGACGGCCGCGGGCATGGTGGTGGCAGTGGTCGTCTTCGGCTTCCGCATCCTCGCGCTGCGGCTGCGCTGGCGCGTCCCGCTCGCGGCCTCCAGCCGGCACCGCAGCGCCGGGGAGGCCCCCGCGCGCGAGTGAGCGGCACCGCCGTCGGCCGCGCTCCACGGCGCGTCCTGCGCGGGGGCGCACACGCGGTTCTGCGCGGTGGCCCTTGACGCGCTCCCCACCTGAGGGAGTTGGCTAGGACCATGACGCAGACACGAACCCTCGGCACCGCCTCCCCCCTGACCGTCTCCTCGCTGGGCCTCGGCTGCATGGGCATGTCCGAGTTCTACGGGACCCCTGACGAGGCCGCGGGCCTCGCGACCATCCACCGGGCGCTCGAGCTGGGCATCACGCTCCTGGACACCGCGGACATGTACGGGCCGTTCACCAACGAACTGCTCGTGGGCCGGGCGATCGCCGGGCGACGCGACGAGGTCCAGCTGGCCACGAAGTTCGGGAACGTCCGCGGCCCGAACGGCGAGCGCCTCGGCATCAGCGGCACGCCGGAGTACGTCCGCCAGGCCTGCGACGCGTCCCTGCAGCGCCTGGGCGTGGACCACATCGACCTCTACTACCAGCACCGCGTGGACCCCAACGTGCCGATCGAGGACACCGTCGGCGCGATGGCCGAGCTCGTCCAGGCGGGCAAGGTCCGCCACCTCGGGCTCTCCGAGGCCTCCGCGGCGACGATCCGGCGCGCGCACGCCGTCCACCCCATCACGGCCCTCCAGACCGAGTACTCCCTGTTCACCCGCGACCTCGAGGACGAGATCCTGCCCACCATCCGGGAGCTCGGGATCGGCCTCGTCCCCTACTCCCCCCTCGGCCGCGGAATCCTCACCGGCCAGATCACCGCCGAAACCCTCGCGAAGGAGGGCGACTCCCGCAACAGCCGCTACTTCCCGCGCTTCCAGGGCGAAGCGCTCGAGGCCAACCTCAGGCTCGTGGACAAGGTCAGGGAGATCGCCGCAGCGAAGGGCGTCACGGCCGGGCAGATCGCCCTGGCCTGGGTCCTCGCCCAGGGCGACGACGTCGTCCCGATCCCGGGCACCAAGCGCGTGGAGTACCTCGAGGAGAACGCCGCCGCCCGGGACGTGCAGCTGAGCCGGGAGGACCTCGAGGCGCTCGAGCGCGCGGTGCCGCGGGACGCCGTCGTCGGCTCCCGCTACGGGGACATGAGCAGCATCGACACCACCCGCTGACCGGCGCACGACGGCGGGCCCGCACCTTCTCGGTGCGGGCCCGCCGGTGGTTCCGGCTCGGCTCAGCCGTTGTCCCCGGCCGGGGTCGAGCTCGCGGTGTAGCCCTCGAGCTTGAGGGCCGCCTGGGCGTACTTCTGGGTGAACGTGTCCGAGACCTTGATCTTGGAGGTGTCCACGCCGATGGTCTTCTCCTCCTCGAAGATCGTCGTGGGCCCGCCGGCGGGCATGATGCCGTCCGGCAGGAACTGCGCCTTGTCCTGGTCCAGTGCCTTGACGTACTGGTCCTTGGAGATCGTGGCGTTCTGGACGTAGGACTGCGGCAGCTTGTCCGCGATGTCCGCCGCCGAGTGCGTGCTGATCCAGTGCATCGTGTCCACGAGCGCGTCGACGACCTTCTGGGCGGCGTCCTCGTGGGACTTCACCCAGTCGGCCTGGGCCAGCAGACCGGCCGAGGGGAGGGTGCCGCCGAGCGCGGCCTTCGCGCCGTCCGCCGTGGCCAGGTCGATCGCGGGGACTGCGAGGTTCTTCGACTCCAGCGCCCCGACGGTGGGCTGCGTGGTCATGACGCAGTCCGCCGAGCCTCGCTGGATCGCCGCGATGGCGGTGGCGCCGGCGCCCACGGCGATGGTGTGGTAGTCGTTCTTCGACAGGCCCGCCTTGGACGCGATGAACTGGGTGAGCTCGTCGGTGCCGGAGCCGAGGTCCGTCACGCCCACGGTCTTGCCCTTGAGGTCCGCCCCTGTGTGGACGTTGGCCTTGGGGCTGCACATGATGCGCTCGCCGGGGGCCCCGGAGAGCTGGACGAGGTTGATGACGTTCTTGCCCTTGGACTGGAAGTCGACCGTGTGGATGTACCAGGCGCCGGCCATGTCGACCTGGCCCGAGGCCATCGCGTCCTCGGCGCCGACGCCGCCCTGCTGCTCCGTGGAGAGCTCCACCTTGACGCCGTACTTCTGGTAGTAGCCCAGCTGCTGGGCGAGTTGGTACGGGAGGTAGATCTGCTTGTCGATGCCGCCGACCATGAGCTTGACGGTCGGCATGTTCGCGGTGTCGGCGCTGGAGCCGCCGCTCGCGGTGCTCCCGCTCGAGGCGGTGGTGCCGCCGCAGGCGGACAGGCTCAGCGCCACGGCTCCGGCGGCGGCTGCGGCGTAGATGCTGCGCTTCATCTTCATTGTTTTACGCATCCTCTGGTGTTATTCCTGCTGGAATTTCCGGGTGAAAAGGGAAGAAATACTAGATGGCCTGCGCCTCGGAGCGGTTCGGCGGCCGCCATTTGAGGAGGGACTTCTCCAGGAGGCTGATCAGGAATTCTGCGCCGAGGGTGATGACGGCGATGATCACCATGCAGGCAAAGACCGTATTCGGGTCGAAAGTGCCCTGGGCCTGGCTGATGATCAGCCCGACGCCCTGCTGGGCTCCGAGCACCTCGGCGACGAGCGCGCCGATGATCGCGAAGCCGAAGGCCGTGTGGAGGCTGGCGATGATCCACGTCATCGCGGACGGGATGGTGACGTGGAGGGCCACCTGGAAGGGGGACGCGCCGAGGACCCGCACATTGGCGATGAGGTTCTGGTCCACCTCGCGGACGCCCTGGAACGCGTTGAAGAACACCACGAAGAACACGAGCACCGCTGCGAGGAGGATCTTCGGGAAGACTCCGAGGCCGAACGCCACGATGAAGATCGAGCCGAGCACGATCCTGGGGATCGAGTTCACGATCCGGATGTAGGGACCGATCACGGCGGAGAGGTACTTGTTCGAGCCCAGCAGGATCCCGAGGACCACGCCCACCAGGGTGCCGAGCAGGAACCCGAGGAAGGCCTCCTGGACCGTGACCCACAGGTTCTCCCAGATGGTGCCGAAGGCGGTGCCCTCGGTGAACAGCTTCACGAGGCTGTTCCAGATCTCCGACGGCTGGCCGAAGAAGAACTTGTCCACCCAGCCCTCCTCGGTGAACCACTGCCAGCCTCCGACTACGGCCACGGCGAGGGCCACCCGGCCCGTCCAGATCAGCGTCCTGCGGCGGCGGAAGGACTTCCGTGCGGCGGCCTGGAGCTCGGCTCCCTGGTCTTCGCGCGCCCCGGAGGCACGCACCTTCTCCTGCGTCATGGCCGTCATGCTCCAACCCCTGCTGTGCGCGCGTAGGCCCGCGTGACCTCATCCTTGAGCGAGTCCCAGATGTGCCCCTGGAGCTCGAGGAACCGCTCCTCGTGGCGGATCTCCTGGACGTTCCCGCGCGGCCTGGGCAGGTCGATGTCGAAGACGTCCTTCACCGATCCGGGGCTGCTGGTCATGATGACCACCCGGTCGGAGAGCGCCACGGCCTCGTCGAGGTCGTGGGTGATGAACAGGACCGAGGGCCGCAGCTCCTCCCACAGCTTGAGGAGCTCGTTCTGCATGATGGCCTTGGTCTGCACGTCGAGCGCCCCGAAGGGCTCGTCCATGAGCAGGATGCGCGGGTTGTTGATCAGCGCCGCCGCCATGGCCACGCGTTTGCGCATGCCGCCCGAGAGCTGGTGCGGGTAGCGGTCCTCGAATCCGGCCAGGCCCACCCGCCGCAGCCAGTCGCGGGCGAGCTCGGTGGCCTCCCGCTTGGGGGTGCCGAGGAGGACCGGGCCCATCATGACGTTGGCCAGGACGCTCTTCCACGGGAACAGGGCGTCCGCCTGGAACATGTAGCTCACGCCGTCGGTGACGCCCTCGACGCGCCGTCCGCCCACCCGCACCGACCCTTCGCTGGGGCGCTCGAGCCCCGAGACCTGGGCCAGGGTGGTCGACTTCCCGCAGCCGGTGGGGCCCACAATCGAGCAGAACTGCCCCGGCTCGACCGAGACCGTGACGTCCCGGATGGCGGTGAACGTCTCCCCCTTGGGGGTGAGGTAGCGCTTGGTCAGCCCGGAGATCTCGATCCCCGCATCCTCGGCACCGATGGCCGGCGGCCGGATGGGATGAATTACTCCCATGGTCAAAAGACCTCTCTGTCTCTGCATGCCTGCCGTAATTTGCAGGGACGCCTTTGTCTGGTGGATCCTTAATCCATGCCCCGTGAAATGGATCACATCGGCTGCTCCGAGAGTAGGAAAGCGCCGTGTCCCGCAGCCAGCCTTGCGGGGCTTGCGAGGGTTATCAGCATTAATTCAGGTTTCGAGCCTTTTGCTCATTCGGGGCAGGGCGTGCCGCGGTGAAGCGCGCGCGGGACTGGTGGGCGGGCCGTCCGCTGGCCTCGCAGATCCTCGTGTGGACCCTGGGCCTGCTCGTCGTCACGGCGGCGCTCGGGGGCCTGGTGGCCGGGCAGATTGTCGGCCAGATCCTCGATGACCAGTTCCGGCTCCGGGCACTCGGCGTCGCGGAGTCCGTGGCCCAGATGCCCGAGGTCGCCGCCGATGTGGCCGCCGGCGATCCCGGCCACCAGATCCAGGTCCTCGCCGAACAGGTGCGGACCCGGGCCAAGACCGATTATGTGGTGGTCACCGACAGGGAGGGGATCCGCTTCTCGCACCCCACGCCCTCGCTCATCGGGAAGCGGCTCGAGGAGCCCGTCGCGGTGCTCGACGGCCAGACGCATGTGGGCACCGATCACGGGAGCCTCGGGGACTCGGCGAACGCGAAGGCCCCGATCCTCGACGCGTCCGGGAGGGTGATCGGGCAGGTGTCCGTCGGCATCCTGGAAACGGCGGTGAGCACCGAGTTCGTCCAGGACGCCGGCACGATCGCCGCCTACTGGGCACTCATCCTGGTCCTCGGCGGCGCGGGCTCGTTCCTGCTCGCGCGGACCATCAAGCGGGCCACCTTCGGCCTCGAGCCGGCGGAGATCGCCTCGCTCCTCCAGGACCGCGAGGCGCTCCTCCACGGCATCCGCGAGGGCATGGTGGGCCTCGACGACGCTGGCCGGGTCACGGTGATCAACAACGAGGCCCGCCGGCTCCTGCACCTCGGGGACACCGCCCTGAGCCGGCCGGTCGAGGAGCTCATCCCGCCCGGCCGGCTCCGCGACGTCCTCACCGGCGACGCCCCGGGCACTGACCAGACGGTGATCACCGACGATGCCCTCCTCGTGGCCAACCGGATGCCCGTGAGCGTGGGCGGCCGGAGCGTCGGCGCCGTTGTGACGCTGCGCGATCGCACGGAGGTCGAGGCGCTCGTCCGCGACCTGCGTTCGCTCGAGGGGCTCATGGAAGCCCTCCGCGCCCAGGAGCACGAGTACGCCAACCGCCTGCACACCGTGGGCGGCCTCCTGGACCTCGGCGAGCCCGCGCAGGCCCGCACGTTCATCTCCGGGATCGCCGATTCGTCCCGGTCCCTCGGGGAGGGCCTGCGGGCGCGGATCGAGCCGCCCGAACTCGCGGCACTCATCCACGCCAAGATCACCATCGCCGCCGAGCAGGATGTGCACCTGGCCGTCTCCGAGGACTCGCGCCTGCGCGAGCCCGGCCTCGGGACGCAGGACCTCCTCACGATCGTGGGGAACCTCCTCGACAACGCGGTCGACGCCGTCTCCGGGCTGCCGGGGCCGCGGGAGGTCACGCTCACGCTCGACGACTCGTCCGGGGTTTTCGTCTCGGTGACCGACAGCGGCCCGGGGGTGCCCGCCGAGGCGGTGGACGACGTCGTGCGCGACGGGTACACGACCAAGCCCGGGAAGGCCGGGAAGCTGGACCTGCGGCGCGGGATCGGGCTGGCGCTCGTGGCGCGGATCGTGCGGCGCGCCGGTGGCACGATGGACGTGTTCGCCGGACCGGGCGGAAGGTTCGAGGTCTGGATTCCGAGGGGCGAGGGCAAGGAGGCGCGACCGTGATCAGGGTGCTCGTGGTCGACGACGACTTCCGCGTGGCGCGGCTCCACGCCGCCCAGGTGGCCCGCGTGCCCGGGTACGAGTGCGTCGGCGAGGCGCACACGGCCTCGGAGGCGCGCGCGGCGATCGTCCGCGACCGGCCCGACCTCGTGCTGCTCGATGTGTACCTGCCGGACGAGGACGGCATCGCCCTGCTGACCTCCCTGCGCGAGGCGGGGCACGACGTGGACGTCATCATCATCACCGCCGCGCGGGACATCGCGACGGTGCGCGCCGCGATGCGCGGCGGCGCGGTGCACTACCTCGTCAAGCCGTTCGGGTTCGAGCAGCTCGCGGGCCAGCTCGGGGCATATCGGCGGTGGCGGGCCGACGCGGAGTCCCGGGGCCGGACGGGCATCACGGGCCAGAATGACGTCGACGCGCTCTTCGCCTCCCAGCGCGCCGCGGCGACGGCGGCCGCCCCCGGGCCCGGTTCCGCGCGGCGCCTGCCGCCGACCATGCAGAAGGTGTTCGACGCCGTCCTGGCCGCCGACCGCCCGCTCGGCGCCCAAGACGTCTCGGACCTCATCGGGATCTCGCGGCCCACGGCCCAGCGGTACCTGAGCGAGCTCGAGCGGAAGGGCCGTCTCACGCTGCACCTCGAGTACGGGGCCACGGGCCGGCCGGTGAACACGTATGTCCCGGGCGCGGGCTGAGGCGGGTCAGGCGGCGCCGTCGACGTTGCGCCGGCGGCCGGCGAGGTAGCCGAACACCGAGGCGCCGACGCCGATGACCAGGAAGGACCAGCCGGCGAGGGAGAAGCTGCCCGTGGCCTGGTGGATCTGGGCCACAAGGAGCGTGCCGAGCGAGCCGACCCCGTAGCCGACGCCCTGCATCATGCCCGAGAGGTTCACCGCGGTGTGCCCGTGCCGGGTGCGGAGCATGATCATCGTCAGCGCGGCGGCGGTGAGGGCGCCCTGGCCGAGGCCCAGGAGCGCGATCCAGAGCCAGATGAGCTGGAGCGGGCCGAGGACGCTGAGGGCGAACCCGACCGAGGTCATCACGGCGAGCGTGACGTTGAGGGCGCGCTGGTCCCAGAGCCGCGCGGCGAGGCTCGGGGCGAAGAGGGAGCCGAGCATCTGCAGCACGATCGAGGCCGAGACCATGAGCCCGGCGGTGGCGCCGTCGATCCCGCGCTCGCGCAGGATCGGGGACAGCCACGCGAACACGCTGAAGGAGGTCATGGCCTGGAAGAGCATGTAGAGGGTCACGTGCCACGCGACCGGCGAGCGCCACACGCCGGGCCCGCTGGCGGAGGCATGTCCGGCCGGGACGGGGCGGTGGCGGGCGCGCAGTGCCACGGGTGCGAACAGGACGGCGACGGCCAGGGCCGGGAACGCCCAGAACAGCAGGGCCGAGCTCCAGGACCCCGTGGCCTGGAAGAGCGGGTACGTGAATCCCGCGCCCAGCGCCGCCGAGGCGACGATCGCCGCGGTGTAGAGGCCGCCCATGAGTCCGAGCCGGTGCGGGAAGTCCTGCTTGACCTCGCTCGGCAGGATCACGTTGCAGAGGGCGATCGCGGCCCCGCACAGCGCGGTGCCGAGGATGAGCCCCGGCAGGTGCCCGGCCGGCCCCCACTCGGACGGCCGCACGAGGAGCCCTGCGGTCAGCACGGCCATGGCCCCGAGGAGCACGCGCTTGGAGCCGAACCTGCGGGAGAGCACGGGCGCGAGGGGGGCGAAGACGCCCAGCAGGGTCACGGGGGCCGTGGTGAGCAGGGAGATGCCCCACTCTGGCACCGATCCGCTGGCCCGGACCTCCGTGAGCACGGCCCCGAAGCTGGAGAACGCGGTCCGCAGGTTCAGGCCGATGAGCACGAGGCACAGCCCCAGGAACGCGAGCCGGGCAGGGCTGGGCCGCGCGGCCCCCTGCGGGAGTGCCTCGGGTGCATCGGTCGCTCGTGCCATGGGTCAGAGCGTAGCGGTCGGACCACAGCGGTTTCGACTCCGCCCGACCAGCGAGACGCACCGGCGCTCTAGGCTGGAGCCATGAGGATCGCCGTGGTGGGTGGAACGGGGACGGCCGGCGCGCGGGTGGCCGCCCTGGCCGACGAGCAGGGCCACGACGTGGTGGTGCTGACCCGCAGCGCCGGGGTCAACCTCGTCACGGGCGAGGGCCTCGTCGACGCGCTCGACGGCGTCGACGTGGCCATCGATGCCTCGAGCCCTGCACCGCCGGATGAGAGCATGAGCCGCTTCGACGCCGTCGTGCGCTCGGGCCGCAACCTCGCGGACGCGTCCGTCGAGGCCGAGGTGCGGCGCCTCGTCCTGCTCTCCATCGCGAACATCGAGAAGCCGGAGTTCGACGCGTTCAGCTACTACGTGGCCAAGCGCGACCAGGAGGACGCCGCGCGGGACAGCGGGCTCGAGGTCTCCGTGGTCCGGTCGGCCCAGTGGTTCGAGTTCGCGGAGCGCTCGAGCGCCGTGGACTACGCCGAGGACCGCGTCACGGTCCAGGACTGGTACGTCCAGCCGATCGCGGTCACCTCCGTGGCCGAGGTCCTGGTCCGCGAGGCCACGCGCAGGAAGGCCCGGGACGCGACGGTCGCCGGCCCGGAGGCCGTGCGGCTGCCCGAGCTCGTGCGCCGGCTGCTGCGCGCCCAGCACGACCCGCGCCCGGTGGTCACGGTGGACGCCCCGCTGCCCGCGTTCGCGAGCGGCGCGCTCCTGGCCCCCGCCGGCGCCGAGATCCTCGGCCCCGGGGTGGGCGCGTGGATCGCCGACCGGACCCGGGCCGGCGCGCAGCCGGGCGCGGCCGAGTAACCTGCCGGCCCCCGCGATCGGTGGCACCAGCGCGCCGCTTCCGGATCCGCCCGGACCGGCCGCCCGAGCGAAAGGACCCCGCATGCCCGTGCCCGCCAGCCTCGAGGAGTTCGTGATCCGATGGGACGCGTTCCGCGCGGGCCTCGGATTCGAGGAGATCACGGACACCCTCGGCATCGAGCCGCACGCGTGCGACGGCGCATCCCTCGCCATGCGCATGCCGCTCGCCGCGCGCCTGCGGCAGGCGGGCGGGATGTTCGCGGCGACGGCGCTGTTCGGCGCGGCGGACGTCACCGGGACGTTCCTGGCCATGCAGGTCGTGGAACCGGGCCACTTCCCGCTGGCCGTGCAGTCCAACCTGAACTTCATCGACAACTCGCGGGTGGGGCCGGCGATCGCGACGGCGCGGATCGTGCGGGCGGGGCGCACGATCGTGGTGGCCTCGGTGGACGTGGCGGACGCCGGCGGGAAGGTCCTCGCCACCTCGACCTTCACCTACGTCCCCAAGCCGTCCGCCGGCCGGGGCCAGGACATCGGGGAGCGCCTGCTCGAGGGGGCCCCGACCGGCCAGGAGTAGCCGGACCCGGAACTGGCCGGATCCGCGCAGACAGTTGAGGTGGCCGCGCGCCACTGGTAGGCATGGGCCATGCGGTCCCCCACGGTGGAAGCGATCCAGCCGCCGTTCAGTGCGGTCATCTTCGACCTCGACGGCGTGGTCACGGACACCGCCGCCGTGCACGAGGCCGCCTGGCGGGAGCTCTTCGACGCGGTCCTGCGCGACCCCCGCGTGGGCGCCGGCGCGGACACCGGCCCGTTCCGGCACGAGGACTACCTGGAGTACGTGGACGGGCGCCCGCGCGAGGAGGGAGTCACCGCCTTCCTGGGCGCCCGCGGGATCGCGCTGCCCGCCGGCAGCGGGCACGACGGGCCCGGGGCATGGACCGTCCACGGGCTGGGAGCCCGCAAGAACGAGCTCTTCGGCCGCCATCTGGCCGCGTCCGGGGTGAAGGTCTTCCCCGAGTCCGCCGGGCTCGTGGCCAGGCTGCGCGCCGGCCGCATCCCCGTGGCGCTCGCGACCTCGAGCCGGAACGCCCGCCCGGTGCTCGCGGCGGCGCACCTGCAGGACGCGTTCGACCTCGTCCTGGACGGGAACGAGGCGGCCGTGCTCGGCCTCCCCGGCAAGCCCGATCCCGCCCTCTTCCTCGAGGCCGCCCGGCGCCTCGGCGTGGATCCTGCCCGGGCCGTGGTGATCGAGGACGCCGAGGCCGGGGTCCGGGCCGGCCGCCGAGGCGGGTTCGGACTCGTGGTGGGGATCGACCGCGCAGGCCGCCGCGCCGAGCTCGAGGACGCGGGCGCCGACCTCGTACTCGGGGACGTGGGCGAGCTGGACCTGGGCCTCGTGCTCGCGGACCCGTGGACGCTCGTCTACGAGGGGTTCGACGCCGGCCACGAGGGCCACCGGGAGGCCCTGACCACGCTCGGGAACGGATACATCGGCGTGCGCGGGGCCGCGCCCGAGTCGATCCACGGCGGCACGGGATATCCCGGGACGTACCTGAGCGGGGTGTACAACCGGGTGGTGAACCTGGTCCAGGACCAGATGACCGAGGACGAGCATCTGGTCAACGCCCCGAACTGGCTCCCCGTGGACCTCCGGCTCGCCGGGGGCGAGTGGTGGTCGCGGGGCGGCCTCACGGTCCGACGCGAGCGCCGCGTGCTGGACCTCGGCGCCGCGGTGCTGCGCCGCGAGGTGGACCTCGAGGACGACGCCGGCCGGCGGCTCCGCGTGGAGCAGCGCCGGTTCGTCTCGATGGCGGAACAGCAGCTCATGGCCCTTGAGACCACCGTGACGGCCCACGGCTGGAGCGGGGAGGCGGAGCTGCGCAGCGGGGTGAACGTGGACGTGGCGAACGAGAACGTGCTCGAGGACGCCCTCCTGGCCCGCCGGCACCTGCGCGACGTGACCCCCGCCGGCGGCGACGCGGACGCGGAGGCCGCGGCCGGCGTCGTGATCGAGGCCGAGACGCTCCAGAGCGGGGTCCGCATCGCGGTCGCCCTGCGCCACACCGTGGACGGGCGGGTGCCCGCGGAGTCGACCGGGGGCCGCGTGGGCGGGCTGCACTACCGCGAGTTCACCCTCCGGCTCGCGGACGGGGTCCCGGTGCGGGTCGCGAAGACGTGCGCGTTCGCGACCTCGCGGGACCGTGCCATCTCGTCTCCCCGGACGGGGGCCGCCGCGGCGCTCGAGCGGTCGGCGGCCGGGTTCGACGAGCTCGCCGCCGCGCACACGGCGGTCTGGGAGCGCGTGCTGCGGCTGTTCACCGTCGGCGTCGAGGCCACCAAGGACGTCCAGCCCGTGGTGAACCTGCACGTGTTCCACCTGCTCCAGACCCTTTCCCCCTTCGTCACCGAGCTGGACGTGGGCGTGCCCGCCCGGGGGCTGCACGGGGAGGGGTACCGCGGGCACGTGTTCTGGGACGAGCTGTTCGTCCTGCCCCTGATCACCTCCCGGATCCCCGCCGTGGCCCGCTCCCTCATCGCCTACCGCTGGCGGCGGCTCCCGGCCGCGAGGCACGCGGCGGCCGAGGCCGGGCTCGAGGGCGCGCTCTTCCCCTGGCAGAGCGGCAGCGACGGGCGCGAGGAGACCCCCCGGTGGCTGTTCAACCGCCGCTCCGGGCACTGGATCCCGGACGTCTCGCGGCTGCAGCGGCACGTGGGGCTGGCGGTCGCGTTCAGCGCCTGGCAGTACTTCGAGGCGACCCAGGACCGCTTCTGGCTGCTGCGGCACGGCGCCGAGCTCGTGGTCGAGGTGACGAGGTTGTTCGCCTCGCTCGCGGAGCACGACGCCGCCGAGGACCGCTTCCACCTGCGCGGCGTCATGGGCCCGGACGAGTACCACACCGGCTACCCGGACCGGGACGCGCCCGGGCTCGACGACAACGCCTACACGAACGTCATGGCCGCCTGGACCTGCCAGCAGGCCTGCCGCATCCTCGAGGTCGTCGAGGGCCACGACCGCGAGGACCTCCTGGCCAGGCTCGCGATCGGCCCCGAGGAGGTGCGGAGGTGGGAGCGCCTGAGCCGGCGTCTGGCGGTGCCGTTCCACGACGACGGCATCATCAGCCAGTTCGCCGGCTACGGGGACCTGGCCGAGCTGGACTGGGACGCCTACCGGGAGAAGTACCACAACATCGAACGGCTCGACCTGATCCTCGAGGCCGAGGGGGACACCACCAACCGCTACCGCCTCGCCAAGCAGGCGGACACGCTCATGCTGCTCTACCTGCTCGGCGAGGAGGAGCTCCTCGCCGTACTGGCACGCCTGGGCTACACCGTGACCGTTGCCCAGCTGGAGCGGGCGGTGGACTGCTACCTCGCCCGCACCGCGCACGGCTCCACGCTCAGCCGCGTGGCGCACGCCTCGGTGCTGGCGGGCGTAGACCCCGAACGGGCGTGGGAGACGTTCCGCGAGGTCCTGGACGCCGACCTCGACGACACCCAGGGCGGGACGACCCAGACCGGCATCCATCTGGGCGCGATGGCCGGCTCGATCGACGTGGTGCAGCGCAGCTTCGCGGGCCTGCGCCTGACGGGCAACGCCCTCGTGTTCGCTCCGCGGCTGCCGCGCGAGGTGCGCTCGGTCTCATTCCGGGTGCGGTACCGGGACCAGCTCCTCGAGGTGCACCTCACCCACGCGGCGCTCGAGGTGGCCTCGGCCCCGGGCGACGCCGCGCCCGTCCGGCTCCGGGCGAACGCCGAGGAGGCACTCCTCCACCCGGGCACCTCCCATCGCTTCTCCCTCGCACCTCTGGCCGAAGGCCCCGCCGACGCCTAGCATTCTGCTGTGCAGAACATCCGGATCGTCAAGCGGCCCGCCTACGCCGTGGACTCGGTGGACAACGCGCTGCGGATCCTGCTCCTGCTGCAGGAGCGCCAGTGGCTGCGGATCGCCGACGCCGCGCGCGAGCTCGGGGTCGCGCCCTCCACCGCCCACCGCCTCATGTCCACGCTCGTGTTCCGCGGCTTCGCCCTCCAGGACGACCAGCGCCGGTACACGGCCGGCCCGAGCCTCGCGGCTGGGCCCGCGCAGCGGCAGGTGCGCGGACTCGTCGCGGCGGCGCGGCCCCACCTGGAGGCCCTCGCGGCGCAGACCCGCGAGACGGTGAACCTCGTGGAGCGGGTGGGCGCGGCCGTGCGCTTCCTCTTCACCGCCGAGGGCCCCCAGCTCCTCCGCGTGGGCGACCGCACCGGGACTGTCCTGCCGGCGCGGACCTCGTCCGGCGGCCTCGCGGCCCTCGCCGCCCTGCCCGACGCGGTGGTGGCCCAGCTCTACACCGGCCGCGGCGCCCAGCTGGGCGGCCAGGGCCTCACCCCCGCCGAGCTGGCCGACCTGCGCGGCGAGCTGGCGGGCATCCGGGAGCGCGGGTACTCGCTCAACCTGGGCCGGACCGAGCCCGAGATCGCCGCCGTGGGCACGGCGCTCGCCCTGCCCGAGCGGCCGGGGACGCTCGCCGTGACGCTGAGCGCGCCCATCTCCCGGGCCGCCGCCCTCGAGCTGCCCGAGACGGTGGCCGCGCTGCACGCCACATGCGCGGCGCTCCGGCACGAACTCGCCCCCTGAGCCCGGCAATCTTCTGCACAGCAGAAGAAAGTCGCCTGACCAGTGATGCCTGTCACTACCCTCGATGGAGGGCCCCGCGGGCAGTGCCGCCCGCGGGGCCGACCCCCACTGCGGGACCGCTGAGGGCGCCCGTGCGAGCAACGAGGAGCGTCTGTGCAGTTCTACCTTGACGGCTACCGTCCCGGAGACCCCGAAGAGCGGCCCGCGGCCCCCGGCGTCGAGCCGGCCGCCGGCAGCGGCGCCCTGCCGGAGGAGGTGGACGTGCTCGTGGTCGGCACGGGCCCCGCGGGCGTGGTCCTCGCCGCCCAGCTCGCCGAGTTCCCGGGCATCACCACACGCGTCGTGGAGCGCAGGAGCGGCCCCCTCGAGATCGGCCAGGCCGACGGCGTCGCCTGCCGCACGGTGGAGATGTTCACCGCGTTCGGCCTCTCCGAGAAGCTCCTGCGGGAGGCGTACTGGGTCAACGAGACCGCGTTCTGGGGTCCGGCCGGCAGCGGGATCGGGCGCACCGGCCGGATCCAGGACGTGGCCGAGGGCCTGTCCGAGTACCCGCACGTGATCGTCAACCAGGCGCGCATGCAGGACTACCTCCTCGAGAAGATGCGCACCTCCCCCTCCCGGCTCGTCCCCGACTACGGGCTCGAGGTCACCGGCGTCGAGGTCCTGCCCGAGGGTGGCGACCACCCCGTGGAGGTGACCCTCCGGTGCGAGGGCGGCGACGCCGCCGTCGTGCGCGCGAAGTACGTGGTGGGCTGCGACGGCGCACGGTCCGCGGTGCGGAAGTCGCTCGGGATCGAGCTGCGCGGCGACGCGCGCAACCACGCGTGGGGCGTCATGGACGTGCTCGCGGTGACGGACTTCCCCGACATCCGGCTCAAGTCCGTGATCCAGGGGCCGTCCGGGGGGAACATCCTCATCATCCCGCGCGAGGGCGGCTACCTGGTCCGCTTCTACGTGGACCTCGGCGACCTCGAGCCGGGCGACCGCGAGGCCCGCAGGCGGTTCACCCGCGAGTCGATCGTCGAGGCGGCGCAGGAGGTCCTGCACCCCTACACGCTCGAGGTGAAGGACACTGCGTGGTGGTCCGTGTACGAGGTGGGGCAGCGGATCGCAGACCGGTTCGACGACGTGGCCGACGCCGAGCGCGGCACCCGCACCCCGCGCGTGTTCATCGCCGGCGACGCCTGCCACACGCACAGCGCCAAGGCCGGCCAGGGCATGAACGTCTCGATGCAGGACGGCTTCAACCTGGGCTGGAAGCTGGCCGCGGTGCTCGAGGGGCGCAGCCCGGAGTCGCTCCTGGACACATACGCCGGCGAGCGCCGCGCGATCGCGCAGGAGCTCATCGACTTCGACCTGCGCTTCTCCACGATGATGGCGGCCAAGCCGAAGGACCCCGATCACCCCGAGGCCGGCGGCGTGGACGCGGCGGAGAAGCAGCGCATCTTCACCGAGGCCGGCCGGTTCACAGCGGGCTTCGCGACCGAGTACGCCGCCGGGCCGCTCACGGACCCCGGCAGGCACCAGTCCGTCGCCGCCGGCTTCCCCGTGGGACAGCGCTTCTACTCGGCGCCGGTGGTCCGGGTCGCCGATGCGAAGGAGACCGGCCTGGGGCACCTGGCCCGGGCGGACGGGCGGTGGCGGATCTACGCTTTCGCCGGCGCGGGCGACCCCCACTCCCCCGATTCCGGCATCGCCCGGTTCTGCCGCTTCCTCGCCGAGTCGCCCGAGTCGCCGGTGCGGCGCTTCACGCCCGACGGCGCCGACCCGGATGCCGTGTTCGACGTCCGCGCCGTGTTCCAGCAGGGCCACCGCGACCTCGCGGTGGAGAAGCTGCCGGCGTTCCTCAAGCCGTGCAAGGGCCGGTTCGGGCTCGTGGACTACGAGAAGATGTTCGCCCCGGACCTCAAGGCCGGCCGGGACATCTTCCACGAGCGCGGGATCGACCGCGCGCGCGGGGCCATCGTCGTGGTCCGCCCGGACCAGTACGTCGCCCAGGTCCTGCCGCTCGACGCCCACGCCGAGCTCGCGGGATTCTTCGACGGGATCCTGCTGCCCGCGGCCGCCCTCGTGTAGCCCTCAACGCCGCATCAGGACATGCCGCAAAGACTCGATCTTCAGGGCATGTCCTGATGCGGCGTTCCCGCCAGCGCCGCGCTGACCCGCTCCCCCTCGGCCTCGAGCCACGCGAGCCGGCGCTGGATCCTCTCGCCCACGCCGTCCTCCCACATCCGCGCCCAGCCGCCCCCGAGCGTCTGGGCGCGGTGGCGCATGAGGTGCCACGACCGCTCGGTCCGCCGGATCGCCGTCGGGACGAGGCGGGCGCGCGCGGCGTCGTCGAGCCCGTACGCGTCCGCCGCGAGGCGGGTGCGCACGACGGCGTCGGCCCGCCTGAGCGCCCCGCTGCGGTCCCGCTCGGGAGCCAGGGGCGCCCAGTGGAGGCAGAGGTTCACCACCTCGTCGACACGGGTGGCGGGGCGGACTAGGTCGAAGTCGATGAGGGCCACAGCCTCGCCGCCGCGGAACACGACGTTCTCGGGCGTGATGTCCAGGTGCCCGATCAGCTCCGGCGCGGCGTGCGGCTCCGGCGGGATGCCGGGCAGCTCCGGCGGGGCGACCGGCTCGAGGAGGTGCGCCGGCGGCGCGAAGCCGGCCATGGCGTCGTCGTACGCCCGCAGCAGGCGCGCCACGGAGGCGAGCCGGGCATCATCGGCAAGCCACGCCGGGTGCGGCCGGCCCGCCACCTCCCCCTCGATGAAGGTCAGCACCTCGCGGCCCTGCGCATCGAGCCCGAGGAAGCGCGGCGCGCCGTCGAAGCCGACGCCCTGAAGGTGCGCCAGGACGGCGTGGACGAGCGGCGAGTGCGGGCCGAGGGGGCGGCGCACCGTGTCCGCCACGCGCACGATCCCCTCGGTGACGTCCCCGCCGGCGAGCGGGATCTCCTCAGTGCTCGTCGTAGTGGTGCTCGTGCTCGGCGTGCTTGTGGCCGTCGTGGACGTAGTCGACGTGGTCACCGTGCTGGATCTCCTCATGGCCGCAGCCGGGCCCGTGCCGGTGGTCCTGGGCGCTGTGCTCGGCGACGTGCTCGTGCTCGTCGTAGTGGTCTCCGTGGAGGAAGTGGCGGTGGTCGTCATGCACGTAGTCGACGTGGTCGCCGTGCTCCACCGCCTCGTGGCCGCAGCCGTCTCCGTGCTCGTGGTCCGAGATCCTGTGTGACTCGTGGACGTGCGTCTTGGTCATCTGTGCCAGCCCCTTCGCCGTGCCTGGGCGGTGCTCCGGCGGCTCGCCGGACGCCTGGGGCCAAGCCTACGGACGGCGCTCCCCGCGGGCCAGAGGCAACGCCCCCGCTTCACACTAATTCCGCAATGCGAAATCATAATTTCCTCTTGCGAAATCATAAGTGAGGGTCCTACTCTGGGTATACCCATCCAGAACGTGAGGCAGCTCACTCGGCCGCCTCGCCGACACAGAAATTGGCAATCCGATGAATCCCTCTGCTGGCGCCGCGCTGAAGGCGAGTTCGGTGCGCGCCGGGAAGCGCCGGCAACGTCGCCGCCTTCCCCAGACTCTGATCGTCCGTGGACGCCCGAGACCGACAGGCCGTCCGCGGCCGCCCATCGGTCTCGCCTGACGCCACGTTCGACGCAGAGCACTCCACCGCAGCTGAACATCGGCGGCGCCGCCACGGCGGGCCTGCCGCGCACGGGCCGGAGCGCACCACGCCCGGCTTCGTGCAGTGAGTCCTTCTCTTCATTGCCCAGGAGCTTCCTTTGCTGTCTCAAGCATCCAAGAACACCCACCACGAGCCTGCGGTCAAGGCGGTGCGCCCGCGCGGCAAGGCCCGCTGGAGCGTCGCGCTGCTGATGGGCTTCGGCATCCTCATCAACTACGTGGACCGCCTCTCGATCTCCGTCACCCAGGGTCCGCTCACCAAGGAGTTCGGCCTCACCGCGATCGAGTTCGGCGTCCTCTCCTCGGCCTTCCTGTGGTCCTACGCGATCATGCAGATCCCCTCCGGGATGCTGCTGGACCGGTTCGGCGTCAAGAAGGTGTGGGGCGCCAGCGCCGTGCTGTGGACCGTGGCCTCGGTCCTGACGGCCATCGCCTCCGGCGCCTGGGTGATCGTGCTCGCCCGCGTCTTCCTGGGGGTCGCGGAGGCCCCCGCCTTCCCCGGCGCGATGAAGGCGACCGGACTCTGGTTCCCCCGGCACGAGCGCGGGCTCTGCACGGCGATCTTCGACAGCGGGACGCGCCTGGCCAACGTCCTGGGCCTGCCGCTGATCGCCTTCACCGTCGCCACGTGGGGCTGGCGTGAGGCCTTCTGGCTCCAGGCGGTCCTCTCCCTCGTGTTCCTGGGCGCCTTCCTCTGGCGCTACACCGGCCCCAAGCACAAGCTGGCCAAGGGCACGCTCTCCGCCGAGGAGTACCGCTACATCATCGAGGGCGGCGCGACGAGCGAGGACGTGCGCCCCGCGAGCGACTGGAAGACCATCGCCTACCTCCTGCGCCAGCGCAAGGTCTGGGGGCTCTCGCTGGGCCTGGCCGGTGCGGGCTACGTGCTGTGGATGCTCCTGACGTGGCTGCCCGGCTACATGCAGACGAGCATGAACCAGAGCGTGCTCCAGAGCGGCATCTACGCCGCCGTTCCGGCCCTGGCGATGTTCGTCTCCGAGCTCACGATCGGCGGCTGGTGGGTCGACCGGGTCATCGGCCGCGGCGCCAACCCGGACAGGGTCCGCAAGGGCGTGCTCGTCGCCGGGATGATCGTGGCCCTGTTCACCGTGGGTGCCGCATTCAGCAACTCCCCGCTCGTGGCCATCACGTGGATCGCGATCGGCAGCGCCGGGATCGCCCTCGTCTACGTGACCAGCAACTCGCTTCCGGCCCTGATCGCCCCCGAGGGCAGCGCCGGCTCCCTCGCGGCGATTGTCAACTGCGTGAACCTGCTCGCGGGCGTCGCCGCCCCGATCGTCACCGGCTTCATCGTCGACGCCACCGGGCACTTCGTCTACGCGTTCATCATCGGCGGCATCGCCCTCGTGGGCGGCCTCGCCTCGTACCTGCTCCTCATGGGCCGGATCGAGCCGATCCCCGCTCCCGCCGTGGCCGTCGCCGCGGAGGACTGACCGGGGCTTCCCCCCGCGCACGACGGCGGCCCCGCACCTTCCGGTGCGGGGCCGCCGCTGCGTCACGCCGCCTGCAGGGCGTCCTCGACGCGTTCCATGATGGTCTCGAACCGCCGGAGCAGGACCTCCTGCCGGCTCGCGGGCCAGTGCGAGTAGACCAGGCCGATGCTGACCACCCCGCGCGGGGGCACCTCGAAGTGGGCATACAGCTCGCCGTCCGGGGAACGGCCCAGCTCGGTCCCCTCCCCCGCCTCGAGCTCCTCGACCGAGTCCGGCACGAGGAACACAGCGGTGCTGATCTGCCCGAGCAGGAACTCCTGCGCGCCCTTGCCGAGCCGCTCCACGGGCAGGAGGCCGGCCGTCTCCGCGGAGAGCAGGCCGTCGCTGAGGACGAAGACGAAGCCGCCCGGGGTGCTCACCAGGGCACCGTTGAGCTCGACGGGATCGGCGTTGCCCTGCGGGACGATCATGAACCCGGGCATCAGTACCGACTCGTCGGTGTACAGCTCGCGGTTGAAGTTCGGGTCCGACGCCGCGGCGATCTCGAGCGCCGCGCGCACCATGAGGGGCTCGGCCTTGGCCTCCACGGACAGCAGCGGGTCCTCCCACGCCGCCTCCTCGGATTCCTGCGCCATCTCCTGCAGCGCCTGCTCGGCCGCCGGCATGTGCTTGAGCACCAGGCGTGCGGACTCCTCCGCCCCGAACAGCACCGCGCCGGCGCCCAGCAGCGCGACCACGGCGTCCCGGGTGGACACCTGCGGGCCGAGCTGGCCCTCGAGCAGCTCGACCACCCGCAGCGTTCCGGCCTGGTCCAGCACGCAGCCGGCGGCGTCGCCCGTGCGGCGGCCGGGCGGGAGTGCGCAGGCCTCGGCGAGCACGGCGGCCAGCCCGTCGGGGACGCCCTCGCCGACGAGCCGCAGTGCCAGGGTCAGGCCCGGAGGAGTGGTAGGCATCCATCAATCCTCCCGGGGCGCGCGGGGCAGGGTCAACCGAGGGGGCCCAGATGACGGGCGCCCGTGGTGGTTGAGCGGAGTCGAAACCACTGACGACGGCGGCCGCCGCGGGCCGAAGATGCCCACTCTGCCATGCCCCCGGGAGGTCTGCCGCTGCAAGCGCCCCTCCGGCCCTCGACTTGGAATTGGGCATAACAGGCGTGTAGTTTTCTTCGGTGGCAGCCCTCGGCTGCATGGGGGGACTGGCTCGGAAGAGCCTCATTCGACCTATGCAGGCACCGCGCACAGCGCAGAAGGGACGGCCACGTGGATTCTGGGGCCTTGAAGCGGACGTGGTCGATCGCGGCCGCCCTGGGAGACGACGTCCCGCTGTACTTCTACTCCCACCTCTTCGCACACCACCCCGAACTCCGGGAGATGTTCCCCGTAGCGATGGGCGCCCAGCGCGACAAGCTCTTCGCGGCCTTGGGCCACATCATCAGCCACGTCGACCGGATCGACGACGTCGGCGAGTTCGTGCGCCAGCTCGGCCGGGACCACCGGCGCTTCTCGGTCATCCCGGAGCACTACTCGATGGTGGGCTCTTCATTCCTCGCCACGCTCCAGCGCTACCTCGGCGCGGAGTGGACGGACGCGGTTGCGAGGGACTGGGCGGACGCCTATGGCACCATCGCCAAGGTCATGGTCATCGCGGCCGAGGACGCCTCGGACGAGACACCGCCCTGGTGGGAAGGCGAGGTGACCGCCGTCGACCGGCGCAGCCTCGACGTCGCTGTCCTCACGGTGCGCCTGCCGCAGGACTTCACCTACGTGCCCGGCCAGTCGGCCGCCGTGGAGGTCCCCGCCCTGCCGCGCACGTGGCGCTACCTGAGCCCCGCCAACGCGCCGCGGCCGGACGGGACCGTGGAGTTCCACGTCCAGCTCGTCCCGGGCGGCCTCTTCAGCACGGCGGCCGTGCGCAAGACCTCTCCGGGCGACGTGATCCGGGTCGGCGCCCCCGTCGGCGAGCAGCTCACCGCCGACGGCGGCCGCGACCTCCTGCTCGTGGCCGGCGGCACCGGCCTGGCGCCGCTCTCCGCCGTCCTCGACGGCGTTGCCGACCGGTGGCGACGCGACGGGTCCGGCCCACGCGTGGACCTGTTCCACGGCGCCCGCGTCCCGTGGAACCTCTACGACGAGGCCCGGCTGAGGGACCTCGCGACCCGCGAGCCGTGGTTCTCGTTCCACCCCGTCGTCTCCGACGACACGACCTTCCCCGGCTACCGCGGCTGGGTTGGCACCGCGGCCGCCGCGCACCCCTCCTCCACGGGACGCCTGGCCCTGGTGTGCGGCTCGGGCGCCATGGTCTCCCACACCGTCGCCGAACTCCTCTCAGCGGGGGTACCCCGCGACGACATCCGGTACGAGGACTACACCGGCATCGAGGACAATTCCTCCCCCACCGGAGAAGAGCAGCTAGAAGGGACACGATGACCACCACCACCGACGGAACCCGGATCAGCCCGTCCGACGTCCGCACCGCCACCTTCCACCAGGTGGAGTACGGCTACGACCCCCAGGCCGTCCGCCGCTTCCTCCAGGCCGTCTCGGACCAGATGGACGCCGACCGCGTCCAGCTTGAGGCCCGCCAGAGCGCCGGCAAGGAGGAGATGGTCACGATCATCAGCCAGGCACAGGTCCTCGCCGAGAAGTTCGTCGCAGAAGCCGAACAGTACTCCAAGGACCTCGTGGCCAGCGCCCGCACCCAGTACAGCGAGATCCTCCGCCGCGCCGAGCAGGCCGCCGAGAGCCGCACCGGTCAGCCCGCACCGCCGGCGCCAGCGCAGGACTCCGATGCCCCGGCCTACACGACGCCCATCGACGAGATCGAGTACGTTCGCACCTACACCAAGGTCGCCCAGGTCCAGCTCCGCGCCGTCATCGACGCCCTCGCCGAGCAGGTCGACCGGCTCGGCGACGTACCCGGAGCCCAGAAGGAGCTCAGCCCCTCCCAGGGCCCCAGCTGAACCTGCCCGTCCAGCCCGGTCGACGCAAGCCCCTGCTACCCCGACGGCACCCTTCGTGCTGCCCATGAGGAGTAAATCCGCCATGCTCTCTGAAACGTCCGCGCCGATCATCAAGGCGACCCTTCCCGCAGTCGGGGAGAACATCCAGACCATCGCCCAGCGCTTCTACGACCACCTCTTCCAGGCCCACCCGGAGCTGTTCAACGGCGTCTTCAACCGCGGGAACCAGGCGGACGGCCAGCAGCAGCAGGCCCTCGCCGGTTCCGTCGCCGCCTACGCGTCCATGCTCCTCGAGCGCCCGGGCGAGGTGCCCGAGGCCCTGCTCTCCCGCATCAGCCACAAGCACGCCGCCCTCGCCGTGACCCCCCAGCAGTACGAGGTGGTCCACGAGCACCTCTTCTGGGCCATCGCGGATGTGCTGGGCGAGGCCGTCACGCCCGAGGTGGCCGCCGCCTGGGACGAGGTGTACTGGCTCATGGCCAACACCCTGATGAACCTCGAGCGGGGGCTGTACGCGGACTTCGGCGGCCAGCCGGAGAACATCTGGCGCACCTGGCGTGTGGTCGAGAAGCGGCCCGAGACGGACGACGTCGTCACGATCGTGGTCGAGCGGACCGACGAGCGCGACGTCTATCCGTCGCAGCCGGGCCAGTACGTCACCGTCCAGATGCCCACGAAGGACCGGCTCCACCAGCCCCGCCAGTACAGCCTCACCCGGGCAGACGACGGCCACCACCGCACCTTCGCGGTCAAGCGCGTGCACGACGCCGGGCGTCCCGAGGGCGAGGTCTCGACCCTCATCCACGACTCCCTCGAGGTCGGCGACGAGCTCATCCTCTCCGCCCCCTTCGGCGACGTCGTCCTCGCCGAGGGCGACGGACCCGTGGTGTTCGCCAGCGCCGGCATCGGCGTCACCCCGTTCGCAGGCATGCTCAGCCACCTCGCGGCCCGGGGCTCCCAGCGCCAGGTGCTGTTCCTGCATGCCGGCGCCTCGCCGGATAGCTTCCCGCTGCGCGATCAGGTCTCCCGGGACCTCGGATCCCTGCCGAACGCGAGCCTGGAGGCGTGGTTCGAGCTGCCCGGGCGGGAGCTCGCGGCCGGCGAGCACGAGGGGTTCATGGACCTCAGCGCAGTCGAGCTCCCCGCGGACGCCACCTACTACCTGTGCGGCCCGCTGCCCTTCATGAAGGCGGTGCGCAGCCAGCTGATCGGCCGCGGCACCCCCGCCCAGAAGATCCAGTACGAGGTGTTCGGCCCCGACCTCTGGCAGGCAGACACCGAGTAGCAGCGCACCTCGGCGCACGACGGCGGCCCGCACCTTTCCGGTGCGGGCCGCCTTGTCGTACGGGGAAGGGTCAGTCCGCAGCGGGCGCGGCGATTGCCCGAGCCGGGGCGGCAGCGGAGGGCCGAAGGTGCCACCTGAGGGCGAAGACCCAGATGATGAGCGGGCGACACCCCCCGGGCACGATGAGTTTCAGGGCCGGAAGGCGGCCTCCGCTTCGATGTACGGGGAGTAGGTGTGCTTGGGCTCGGGCGCGGCCGTCAAATCTCTACACCGCCACGGAGTTCGCGACGGCGAACACGTCGGCCGGCATCGGGCGGTGCAGCTTCCAAGTGATCCCGATCGGCTTCTCGCCTGAATGACTGACATAGCGAGCCACGCCGAGGCATGTGTACTGCTGGGTCATGCCCCTTTCGTCTTCGGCGGCCTGTCGGGTGAAGAGCACAATGTGAGAACCGCCTGACAGGTAGCGGCGCCCCACAGGCGATCCTGACGTCGTTGAGCTCTGTGATTCCCAGTGAAACAGCTCGGGACTCAGCGCGTAGTCCTTGTAGAGCGTTGTCGGTGAGTGGTCTCTCTCATCCTTCTCGAGTGTGACCAGGAAGGCGTCAACTCCCGTTTCGGGGCACCAAGCCACACCCTCTCGATGATTCCCGATCCGGTGGCCTGCCAATTGAAAAGCGGCCAAGAGCTCCTGGCGCGTGTACGTCGCATGAGATTGAATCGGGATGTGGGCAAGCTCCAGCCCCAGCGGTCTCGGGGTGTGCCGCGCCGAGTCCGCCGCGATGGTGACGATCTGCTCAATCTCGGAGCGCACCCAGCGAAAGCTGCGGACGTGGTCGAGACCTGCGTCGATCGCAGAATCGTCCGCCCCGAACTGCGCCTGAAGCTCAAGGTTGAAGTACAGCATTCGGGCGAAGATCTGCTCGCGGCGGTTCATGTCTTCGACGCGCGGAGCATTGGGGCGCAAGAGCGATGCGTAAGCTTCAGCCCGCTCTATATCGTCCACATGGAGGAATCTGGACACCTTGCGCAGGATCTGCTGTTCCGCCTCGCTCGCGGCGCCGGCGAGCTTCGCAGCGATGCCCTGCTCCAGGATCGAATCCGGGCTAATGAGCTCCGCCGTACGGAGATAGCCAGTCCACGAGTCGCGTGTTCCGCGATAGAGCTCGCGCAGCTCGGTTCCAGATTCGCGCAGGTACTCGGCGAGGTCCGTGGTCCGATGGGAACGGATCTCCTCGACCACTGCCCGCCGCGAGAGTCGCAGCTGTGATCTGACGTTGTCGAGGACGATTTCTTGGGCAACACGATCCAGCTGCAGCTGGCACCCCGAGGGCAGCGATGGGAATTCCTCTTCGACCTCCCGACCGAGCCGCCTGCGCCCGACGCCGAGCAGAGCGCGGTACTTCACATCAAACCGGAAGGCCCGATGCTGCTGCCCGATGAAATCCAAGACGGTAAGCACCGCCTTCCCCGGGGCACGGCGCAGCCCGCGACCCAACTGCTGGAGGAAGACGGTAGCGCTCTGCGTCGGGCGCAGGAGGAGGATCGTGTCGATTTCCGGCACGTCGAGGCCCTCGTTGAAGAGATCGACAGCGAAGAGGCAGTTGATGTCGCGGCTGCGCAGCTTACGCAGCGCGGCGGCTCGTTCCTCCTCGGGAGTGCTTCCGGAGACCGCAAGAGCGGGAATCCCAGCTCGCATGAAGACCTGGGCCATGTACTGCGCGTGCTGGACTGAGACGCAGAAGCCGATGGCCCTCATATCGGCAGTGCTCAGGACCTTGTCGCGGAGTGACTGGATGACCTTGGCGGCACGAGCATCGTTTCCCGTGTACAGCTCATTGAGCTGATTGAGGTCGTAGCTCCCACGCCGCCATTCGACGTTCGACAAGTCGACCTCGTCGGCGACTCCGAAATAGTGGAAGGGGACGAGGAGATCCTCCCCGAGCGCGTCCCAAAGCCTCATCTCGCTCGCGGTGCGACCGCCGAAATACTCGACGGCGACGCTGATCCCGTCGCCGCGCTCGGGAGTTGCGGTCAGGCCCAGGAGTTCACGTGGTTCAAGGCCCTCGAGCAATCGTCGATACGTCGGCGCCGCCGCGTGGTGGAATTCATCGATCACCACGATGTCGAAGGCATGGCTCCTCAGAGATTCGAGGAGTGCCGCATCGAGAGACTGCACCGAGGCGAAGACCTGCCGCCATTCACGAGGCTTTTCGCCGCCAACCAGCAGCTCACCGAAGCTACCGTCGTTGAGCACCCGGCGGTAGGTCGCGAGGGACTGTTCCAGAATCTCCCTGCGGTGCGCAACGAAGAGCAAGGTCGGCTTTTCACGGCCGTCCTGGGCGAGCCGCCTGTAGTCGAGCGCGGCCACCACGGTCTTTCCAGTGCCCGTCGCTGCCACGAGGAGATTGCGGTGGTACCCCTTTGACCGTTCAGATTCCAGGTCGTCCAGCATCTCTTGCTGGTGCAGGTAGGGCACCACCTCGAGGCCTGTCGGGCCGAAGTCTCGCCGGCGTTCGCTGCCGCCTGCCCGGCGGAGCGCCTCATCCAGACGCTGGGCATCCCTGTCCGGGTCATACGGGACAAACCGCCGGTCCTCCCAGTACGAGTCGAAAGTGATCTGGAACTTCTGCAGCAGGCGGGGTGTGCCGATCCCCGAGAGCCGAACGTTCCATTCGAGTCCGTCCAGGAGTGCGGGCTGGCTGAGGTTGGAACTGCCAACGTAGGCGGTATCGAATCCGGTCACCCGGCGAAACAGCCAGGCCTTGGCATGGAGCCTCGTGGCATTCGCTTCGTAGTTGATCCGCACTTCGGCGCCATAACGCCGCACGAGTTCGTCGATGGCCTGCCGCTCGGTCGCTCCCATGTACGTCGTGGTGATCACCCGGAGCTTGATTCCGCGCTCCTTGAGCGCACGCAATTCCGATTCGAGGAGGCGCAGCCCACGCCACTTGATGAACGCGCAAATGAGGTCGACTGAACTCGCTGACTCGATTTCACGGCGCAGTTCGTGCGCGAGATTGGGATCGCCATGGCTGGCCGTCAGGAGTGCAGCGTCGCTGAACGGAGTGGTCGGCCGGCGCAATTCCCTGCGACGGACATCCGTCGAGTCGTACACCGCATGGAGAAGTTCGGGGCCCGCCAGGACAATGTCTGCGGCGTCAGGACTCGTGATCGAAGCCAGGAGCCGGTTGGCGGTCGCGACTCGATCCTCGGCCCGATCAGACGCGAGTCTTTCCCGGACCGCCTCACCGATATGGCGCGCGAGGATTTCGGGAACTTCTGCTTCGGGGACTTCCTCAAAAGTCGTGGTGCGGCCAGGGTGCAAGGCCACTACGCGTCGCTGGAGCGCTTCAGTGCGCAGCGTTTCGTAAAGCCCGTCCGGCAGACCGCCGTCGTTCCCAATTTCCCCAGAATCGCTCACCAGGTCAGCCTATTCGGCGGGACCGACGTTTCGGCGCCGAGGCCCACCAGTGCACCGAAGCGCTACCCCTGCCCCGCCCTCTTCTTCCGCTCCGCCTCTTCGCGGTGCCGGCGGATCTGCTCGTGGATGAGCTGCTCCTCCTCGGTGAAGCGGAGGGCGTTGGCGTCGTCGCCGGAGTCGCCGGGACCGTCGCCTTCCTGCGCGGCGGGGTACTCGACCTCGTCCTCCGCCGGCTCATCGGCGGTGTCGCGCTGCTCTGTCATGGCCACACTGTAGACCCGGACGGCGGAGTTTGGGGGTTTTGGTTTGCTTGGGGTTTCAGTCCCGCTCAACCGCCGGGGTTTCGACTCCGCTTCGCTCCGCTCAACCACCGTGGCCCGGGCTACGCTCGAACCATGGACTGCTCCCCCACCCTCGGCATCACCGGCGTCACGGGCACCATCGGCGCGCACGTGGCCCGGCTCCTCTCCGAGCGGGGCGAGGCTCTGGTGCTGCTCCCCCGGAACCCGGCGAAGGCACCCGAGCTGCCGCGCGCCGTCGTGCGTGCGGCCGACTACGGCGACCGGACCCTCTGCGAGCGCTCGCTCGAGGGCGTCGAGACGCTGTTCATGGTCTCCGGCCGGGAGAGCGAGACCCGCATGGACGAGCACCGCAGCTTCATCGACGCGGCAGCGGCCGCCGGGGTGCGGCACGTGGTCTACACCTCGTTCATGGGGGCCGCCCCGGACGCCACCTTCACCCTCGCCCGGGACCACTTCGCCACCGAGGAGTACATCAAGGCCGCCGGCCTCGGCCACACCTTCCTGCGGGACTGCCTCTACGCCGACTTCCTCGAGGCGATGGTGGGGGACGACGGCGTGCTCCGCGGCCCCGCGGGCAGCGGAGCCGCGGCGGTGGTCGCCCAGGCGGACGTGGCGCGCTGCGCCGCCGCGGTGATGCTCGACCCAGCCGCCCACGCCGGGGTCACCTACACCCTGACCGGCCCCGAGGCCCTCACCATGGGCCAGATCGCGCACATCATCTCCGCTGTCCGCGGCCGGACCGTCACCTTCCACGATGAGACGGTGGCCGAGGCCTACGAGTCCCGCAGGAAGTGGCCGGCGCCGGACTGGCAGTACGACGCCTGGGTCTCCACCTACACCGCGATCGCCGCCGGGGAAATGGAGCACGTCAGCGACGACGTCCAGACCATCACCGGACGCCGCCCGATGAGCTTCAAAGAGGTGCTGCTGGCGCAGTAGGCCGGAACGCTAGGGCCTCCCTCAGCTCGCGGACGGACCCGATGGCGCCCGCACTCCCAAGAGCCCGAGGACGCGGGCCACCGTCGCGGCCGCGGAATCCAGCCCGCCACCCGGGGCCGTGCCATCGGCGTGGAGCAGCGAGGCGGCGATGACCTGCATGACGAGCTCGACGTCCGCCTCCGCGAGGCCGCGACCGGTCATGCGTTCGAGGGCCGTGGCAACCGCCCGTGCGAGCCGCGGCCGGTGGGCGCTCATGATCTGCTGGAGGCCGGGGTCGCGGCCTGCGTCCAGCATGGGCAGAAGGCGGAGCGGCACCACGTCGGCGGCAAGCCCGGGGGCGAAGAACACGTCCATGAGCTCCCGCGCGATCTGCTCGAGGCTGCGGGGGCGCGCCTCGAGGGCCCCGGCCCTCGCCTGGGCCTCCCGTGAGCGGAGCTCCTCCGCGCCCTCGACTGCCGCGGCGTAGAGGGCCTGCTTGCTCGTGAAGTAGTAGTTGCCCGAGCCCGGGGCGAGCCCGGCGGCCTCGGCCACCCGCCGGTGGGTGATCGCGGCCGGCCCGTCCGAGATGAGCAGCCGGGCCGCAGCCTCGGCCATGCGCCGCTTGCGCTCGCGGCTGCGCTCCTGCTTGCCCTCCATCCTGCCCATTGTGCCCGGAATAAATCCCGCGGGCCGATTGCTGAGGCAAGTATCTATACATCTGTATGGGTTCTTGCTGGGGACCCGCACTGACCAAGGAGTAGGACATGTCGGTTCCGATGGGACTGAAGATCGACTGGTCGACGATGCCGACCTACAACACCATCATGTCGGTGGCCGCGGGCGCGGCGCTGATCGCGCTCGTGGTGCTCGGCAAGGACCTCATCAGGGCGCGCACCGCAGGAGTCGCCGGTTCGGAGCCGCTCCAGACCGACGGCTGGGCGGTGGCCCTGGGCGTCCTCGGCCTCGTGCTCTTCCCCACCGGTCTGCACATGACCCTCACCTGGCCGCTCGCCAAGGGCGGCTTCCCGTTCGACAACGTGATCTTCGGCGAGACGAGCCTCGGCCTCAGCGCGCTCCTGCTGGGCGCGGCGTTCTACCTCTGGAAGCGCGGCACTCTGGTCCGCGAGGCTGCTGACCCCGTGGCCGAAGCCGCGCGGGTGGCGCGACCGATCTCCTGGTTCGTCGGCGGGCTCGGCCTGAGCCTGTTCGGCATCGCCGCCGCGGGCATCACGTACCAGCTCTTCGCCGCCCCGCCGCAGGAGCCCATTTCGGGCGCTTTCGCCCAGTGGCCCTGGCTCGAGGCGACGTTCATGTCGCTGCTGTTCGCCCTCGTGGGGCTCGGGGCCGTGCTGTTCCCGTTCGCCGTTCGGCAGCTGCGCGCCGGCTACCGGCACCAGGGGATCGTGCGCTGGATCGGGGCCTCGTGGATGATCGCGGGCATCGTGTTCCTGCTCTTCGGCGCCATGAACTTCTTCACGCACATCGGCCTCATCGTGAACACGATGTGACGCGCCCTGCCGGACGCGCGCACCCCGAGGCCACGGCCCCGGGGTGCGCTGCTGTCTCCGCTCAGCGCCGGGACCGCGACGCGCGGCGCCTCGGAGAAGGGCGCCCCGGCCCTACACCCCAGCTCCGATCGGCAGTACCTTTACGGCACGGACCGCGGAAGGACCGGCCATGACTCGCTTCCTCATCACCTACCACGGCATGCCCTACCCCGAGCGCGAGGTGGTCGAGGCCTCGCGGGGAGCCCTGCGGGCCTGGGCCGAGAGCTCGCTCGGCGCGGCGCTGGTAGACTTCGGCACCCCGCTGCTGCTCGGCGGCCAGCTCTCGGACGGCCAGGCCACCGACGCCGTGGAGATCGACGGCTACACGATCATCGAGGCGCGCGACCTCGCCGACGCCCGCGCGCTGCTCGCTGACCACCCCTACCTCGCCCGCGGGGGGACCATCCAGATCAACGAGTGCGTCGAGATCTGACCCCCGGCCGGGCCGGCGAGCAGCAGCGGAAGGAGCCTGCCATGACGCGCTTCCTCGTCACGTACCACAATCTGCCCTATCCGGACCTGGAGCGGGTGGCCGGTGACCGGCGCGACTTCCGGGCGTGGGCGGAGAAGGCCCTCGGTGCTGCCATGGTCGACTTCGGCGCGCCCCTCTTCGTGGTGGGCCAGCTCGCCCAGGGTGCACCCGGCGCGCAGATGGAGGTGGACGGGTACTCGATCGTCGAGGCCCGCTCGGCCTCCGAGGTGCGGGCACTCCTGGAGGACCACCCGTTCCTCGCCCTCGGCGCGACCATCCAGATCAACGAGTGCCTCGAGGTCTGAGACCCGGCGGCCGCCGGGTCAGTTCAGGGCCGGCGTGTCCTCGGGGATGACGCCGGCGCCGTAGAGGTCGGCGGCAAGGTCACGGAGCGCCCGGAGTGCCACGCGCTGGGTGAAGGGCCCGTAGGAGATGCGCGCGACTCCGAGTTCCTGCATCTGGGCTGCGGGCAGCGCGCCGGGGGCGCCGATCACGGACAGCTTCCCTGCCCCCAGCCCCTCCACGAGCGGCTCGACGACGTCGCGGGTGAGGGCGCCCGGGACGAACACCAGGGCGGCACCGGCGTCGAGGAAGGCCCGTCCGCGCCGGACGGCGTCCTGGATGCTCTCCTCGACAGGACGGCCGCCGCCGCGCACGATCGCGTCCGTGCGGGCGTTCAGCTGGAACTCGATCCCCTCGTCCCGGGCCGCCGCGGTGATCGCCTGCACCCGGGCCACAGCCTCCTCGAACGGCCGGAGCCGGTCCTCGACGTTCGCGCCGACGACGCCGAGGCCGATCGCCCGGCGGATCGTCTCGGCCGGGTCCTCGTACCCATCGTCGAGGTCCGCCGTCACGGGAAGGTCCACGGCGTCGACGACCGCCTTGATGCCCGCAAGCGCCGTCTCCAGCGGCATCCCACCGTCGGGGTAGCCGTAGGAGGCCGCGATCGAGTGGCCGGCCGTCGCGATGGCCTTCGTCTCGGGGAGTGCGGCGACCGTGGCTGCACTGACGGCGTCCCAGACGTTGACGACGCGGAGGATCTCCGGCGCCTCGTGCAGCGCCTTGAGGGTCTGCGCGCGCTCTGCGGTGGTGTTCCCAGCCATGCTTCTTCTCCTTCTCGGGACCGATCTGCACCACCAGCCTCCGGCATGGACGGGGCCGGGCGCCAGCGGCGTCCCGCGGCGGGGGCGATACGCTCTAGGGAACGAAGGAGGCCCGAGACAGTGACCCGGCGATTCCACGGCTGGCGCCCCACGACGCGCCGCGGCCGGAACGCCCTGTTCTCCCTCGGCCTGATCGCGGTCTCCCCCGTCCTCGGCTTCGTGGCCGCCGAGGCCGCCGTCAGCGTGCTGGGCGTCCCCGGCCAGGACGCCGGCAGCTACCTCCTGTTCGGGATCGCGCTCACCACCGCCTTCGTCGCCGGCGCCCACTGGGTGGCCGTCCTCCTCGGCGAGCGCTCGGAGCTGGTCCTGATGCTCGCGGTGGCGCTGACGGCGGCGGCCATCGCCGCCTTCGTCTACATCCCGATCGCCGACTGGGGACCGCTCCTCTGACCGCCCGCGCAATAGTTACTGACCAGTAGCTATCGCGGGGGGCGCGGCGCTACCCTCGTATGCATGACCTCCCGGACGACGACGCCCGCCCCCTCCGCGCACCCCTCGCCTTCCGCCGGGGGCGCCCCGGCCTTCGCAGGCCTGGCCGCCCTCGCGACCGGCACCGGCCCCGCGCTCCAGGTGACCGCCCCGGCCGACGGCCGGCCGCTCGGCGCCGTGCGCCAGGCCTCCGGGGCCGAGATCGATGTGGCCGTGGCCCGCGCGCGCGCCGCGCAGAAGGCCTGGGCGAGGACGCCCGCGAAGGCGCGGGCCGCCGTCGTCCGCCGCTTCGCCTCGCTCGTGCTCGACCGGCGCGACGAGATCCTCGACGTCATCGAGGCCGAGACCGGGAAGGCCCGGCTCGCCGCGCTCGAGGAGGCCATGGACGCGTCCCGCACCGCGGCGTACTACGCGCACACGGCGCCGGGCCTGCTGCGCCCGCGCCGGCGCGGCGGCGCGTTCCCCGTGCTCACGCAGACCACCGAGCGCCGCCACCCCAAGGGCGTTGTCGGCGTCATCACCCCGTGGAACTACCCCTTCACGCTCCCGGCGAGCGACTCCGTTCCCGCCCTCCTCGCCGGCAACGCCGTGGTGATCAAGCCCGACGAGAAGACGCCGTTCAGCGCGCTGCTCGCCCTCTCGCTCCTGCGCGAGGCGGGGCTGCCGGAGGGTGTGGCCCAGGTGGTGGTGGGCGCGCGGGACGAGGCCGGGCCCGCGCTGGTCGAGGCCGCGGACTACATCATGTTCACCGGCTCCAGCGCGACCGGGCGGAAGGTCGCGGCGCGCTGCGGCGAGCGGCTCATCGGCTTCTCCGCCGAGCTGGGCGGGAAGAACCCCCTCATCGTCCTCGCCGACGCCGACGTCCCCGCGGCAGCCGCCGGCGCCGCCCGGGCGTGCTTCGCCAACGCGGGGCAGCTGTGCATCGGCCCCGAGCGGATCTACGTGCACGAGGCCGTCCGCGCACGGTTCACCGAGGCGTTCCTGGGCGAGGTCGGGCGGATGCGCGTGGCGGGCGGAGCCGGCTGGGACGCGGAGATGGGCTCGCTGATTTCGGATGCCCAGCTCGCGAAGGTGCGGGCGCACGTCGAGGACGCTGTGGCCCAGGGCGCCCGCATCCTGGCCGGCGGCGGCCCCCGGCCCGAGCTGGGGCCCTACTTCTTCGCCCCCACCGTGCTCGCCGACGTCCCGGAGACGGCCGCCCTGTGCCGGGAGGAGACCTTCGGCCCGGTCGTGGCGATCTACCCGGTGGCCTCGGAGGAGGAGGCGATCGCCCGGGCCAACAACAGCGAGTTGGGGCTCAACGCGAGCCTGTGGACCCGGGCGGCCCGGGGTGCGGAGCTCGGCGCGCGGCTCGAGGCCGGCACGGTCAACGTCAACGAGGGCTACGCCGCCTCGTGGGGCTCCCTCTCCGCACCGATGGGCGGGTGGAAGGCCTCGGGGGTGGGGAGGCGGCACGGGGCCGAGGGCCTGCTGAAGTACACCGAGGCGCAGACCGTCTCCGTGCAGCGGCTCCTGCGCTTCGCTCCCCTGCCCGGGATGGCCAACGAGCGGTACGCGGACCTGCTCACGGGCGCCGTGCGCGTGCTGAACCGCTTCCGCTGACCTGCTGGCCACAGTCTGATATATCTGGTACGTGGGAACTGCCAATGGCGCCGGCCGTACGCTGGCCGAGCACGCGTACGTGGAACTCCGGGAGCGCATCATCGACATGCGTCTCCCCCCGGGGTCCGCGCTGGACGAGGACGCACTCATGCGGGAGCTCGGCGTGGGCCGCACCCCCATGCGCGAGGCGGTCAAGCGGCTGGAGTCCGATCGCATGCTCACGGTCTATCCCCGACGCGGGACCATCATCTCCGAGGTGAACATCAAGGACCTGCGCGCCATCTCCGACGCGCGGCGGGTGCTCGAGGCCTTCGCCGCGCGCAAGGCCGCCGAGCACGTGACCGATGACGACCGCGCCCTTCTGGGGGCGTGCCTGGCCGAGCTCGCCCAGGAGGGCAGCGGTTCGAATCAGGAGGCGATGACGCTCGACGAGCGCATCCACCGGGCCATCTACGCGACCATGCGCAATTCGTACGTCGAGGCGACACTCATCCAGTACTTCAGCCTGTCCCAGAGGATGTGGAACTTCGTCCTGGCCGGCCTCGCGCCGATCGCGGGCAACGTCCACGAGCATGCCGAGCTCGTCCAGGCCATCATCGACGGCGACCCCGAGCGGGCGGCCAAGCTCGCCGAGGAGCACGTGACGCACTTCGAGGACCTGGTCCGCGCCGCGCTCTGAGCCGATTCAGCGGACGACGGCGGGACCCGCCTCGCCGGGGATGGTTCCGGTGAGGCGGGTCCCGCCTGTCGGTGCTGGGGGGGGTCAGGCGCGGATCTTGGCCATCTCCGGGTCGACGAGCGGCTCGGCCTGGACCGTGGCGGCGATCCGGGTGCCGAAGTAGTCGATCTCGACCGAGTCGCCGACCTCGACCTCGCCGGGCAGCCACGCGTAGGCCACGGGCTTGCGCACAGTGTGGCCGAACGCCGCACTCGTGATGTAGCCCGCGGCCGTGCCGCCCACATAGACGGGTTCCTTGCCCAGCACGAGGGAGGTGCCGTCGTCGACCGTGAGGCAGCGCAGGCGGCGCGCGGGCGCCGCGCCCGCGGCGGCCTCGAAGGCGGCCTTGCCCACGAACTCGCCCTTGGCGGGGCGGACGGCGAAGTCGAGGCCGGACTGCACGGGGTCATGCTCGGTGGTCATGTCCGTGCCCCACGAGCGGTAGCCCTTCTCCAGGCGCAGGCTGTTGAAGGCGCTGCGGCCGGCGGCGATCACGCCGAGCTGCCTGCCCGCGCCCCAGAGGGCGTCCCACAGCTTCTGGCCGTACTCGGCGGAGGTGTAGATCTCCCAGCCGAGCTCGCCGACGTAGGACAGGCGCATCATGCGCACGGGGATGCCCGCGATGGTGGTGGAGACGGCCCGGAAGTACTTGAGCCCCTCGTTGGTCAGGTCGGCCGGAGTGAGCGGCTGGACGAGGTCCCGGGCGCGCGGGCCCCACACGCCGACGCAGCACGTGCCGCCGGTGGTGTCGCGGACCTGGACCCACTCGGACGGGGATGCGGCGGTCTGGTCCGCGGCCTCGCGGGTGAGGTAGTCGAGGTCCTGGCCGCCGTTGGCGCCGACCTGGAAGAGGTCCTCGCTGATGCGGGCCACGGTGAGGTCGCTGCGGATCCCGCCGGCCTCGGTGAGCATGAGCGTGTAGGTGACGGAGCCGACGCTCTTGTTGATCTGCCCGGTCGTGAGGCGCTGGAGGAGGGCGAGCGCGCCGGGGCCGGAGACCTCGAGGCGCTTCAGTGCCGTCATGTCGTACATCGCGACGTTGGTCCGGGTGGCGTGCGCCTCGGCGGCGGCGATGGGCGAGTCGAACTGTGCGGACCAGTCGTCGCGGGCCGGGGCCTGCCACTCGGCCGGAAGAGTATCGAGGAGGCCGCGGTTGGCCTCGTACCACTGGGGGCGCTCCCAGCCGCCGGCCTCGAGGAAGAAGCCGCCGAGCTCACGCTGGCGCGCGTGGAACGGCGAGACGCGCAGCCCGCGCGGGGACTGGCGGGGCTCGAGCGGGTGCTTGATGTCGTAGACCTCGACGAAGCTCTGCTTGGAGGTCTCCAGCACGTACTCGTCCGTCAGCTGGATCTCCTCGAACCGGGCGACGTCGAGCTCGTGCAGGTCGGTGGCAGACTGGCCGTCGACGAGGAGTTCGGCGACCGCCTTGGCGACTCCGGCGGAGTGGGTGACCCAGACGGCCTCGGCGATGAAGAAGCCCCGCACCTCGGGGGACTCGCCCACGAGCGAGCCGCCGTCCGGGGTGAAGGAGAAGATCCCGTTGAAGGCGTCGGCGATGCCCACCCCCTCGAGGCCCGGGAGCAGCTGCTTGGTGGCCTTGAAGGCCCGCTCGAAGTCCTCCGGGGTGAACTCCAGGCGCGAGGGCATCGAGTGCTCGCCCATCTCCTTGCCCTCCACCGCCGGCAGCTCGTCGTAGCCGACGGCGATGGGGCGGTGGTCGTAGGAGCCGATGCCGAGGGACTCGCCGTGCTGGCGGAAGTACAGGCCCGCGTCCTGGTGGCGCAGGATCGGCAGCATGGCGCTGTTGCCGGTGCCGAGGACGTGGCTGCCGCCGAGGGCGACGCCGTCGGCCTGCTCGGCGAGCTCCCGCACGGGGGCGGTCCTGACGTACTGGTGCGCCATCGGCACGAGCGGGACGCGCATGCCGACGAGCTCGCCGAGGGCGGGGCCCCAGAACCCGGCGGCGGAGATGACGATGTCCGCGGGCACCACGTCGTCGCCCGCGCGGACGCGGGTGACGCGCCCGCCCGCGCGCTCGATGCCGGTGACCTGCACGCCGCCGACGAACTTCGCCCCGCGCTCCTGGGCCCGCTCGCGCAGGAGCTCGACGGCGAGCACCGACGAGGCCAGCCCGTCGCCGGGCAGGTGCAGGCCGCCCAGGACCACGTCCTCGTCGATGAGCGGGTGGAGGACCTTGGCCTCGGCCGGGTCCACGAGGCGTGCCTCGACTCCCCACGCGGTGGCCCAGCCGTGGCGGCGCTTGAGCTCGGCGAGCCGGCGCTCGCTCGTGGCGATCTCGAGGCCGCCGACGCGGTTGAAGGCCGCGAAGCCGGGACGCTTCAGGGCCGCGAGCTTGCGCCCCGTGTACGCCGCGAACTCGGTCATGGTCTTGGAGGAGTTGGTCTGGAAGACCAGGCCCGGGGCGTGGGAGGTCGACCCTCCGGTGAGGGGGATCGGGCCCTTGTCGAGGACGGTGACGTCAGTCCAGCCCCTGGCGGTGAGCTCGTCGGCGAGGTTGGCGCCGACGATCCCGGCTCCGATGATGACAACGCGTGGTGAAGGCATGGGAGGCTCCCTTGGAGTTCGTGGAAGGTCGGGGGTCAGGGGAAGACGATGGTGCGGTGGCCGCTGAGGAGGACCCTGTTCTCGGCGTGCCAGCGCACGGCGCGGGCCAGGGCGAGGGTCTCGGCGTCGCGGCCGACCGTGGCGAGCTCCTGCGGAGACAGGCGGTGGTCCACGCGGATGACCTCCTGCTCGATGATCGGGCCCTCGTCCAGGTCGGCGGTGACGTAGTGGGCGGTGGCACCGATGTGCTTGACGCCGCGCGCGTGGGCCTGATGGTAGGGCTTGGCGCCCTTGAAGCCGGGGAGGAAGGAGTGGTGGATGTTGATGGCGCGCCCCGTGAGCTGCCGGCAGAGGTCGTCGGAGAGGATCTGCATGTACCGGGCCAGCACCACGAGGTCCGCCGCGTACTCCTCGACGGCGCCGAGCAGCTCGGCCTCGGCCTGCTGCTTGGTCTCGGTGGTGACGGGGATGTGGACGAACGGCAGCCCCGCGGCCTCGGCCATCGGGCGCAGGTCGGGGTGGTTGGAGACGACGGCGACGAGCTCGGCCGCGAGGTTCCCGGCCTTCCACCGGTAGATGAGGTCGTGGAGGCAGTGGTCCAGCTTCGAGACCATCACGAGGACGCGCGGGGGTGCTGCCGGGTGGAAGGTGAAGTCCATCGCGAAGTGGGCCGCGGTGTCGGCGAATTCCTCGGCGAGGGCGTCGGCGTCGACTGCGCCCTCCGAGCTGAAGGCCGTGCGCAGGTAGAGGGAGCCGTCCTCGCCGTCGTCGAACTGCTGGTGCTCGGTGATTCGAAGCCCCGCTCCACCAGGAACCGGGAGACGGCGTGGACGATCCCGCTGCGCTGCGGGCACGAGAGCGTGAGGACGGCGGCGTGGCCACCGGCGCCCGGGGTGCGCGCGCCTGCGCCGGACTCGCTCGGACGGAGGAGGGATTCTGCAGTCATGGGTTTCCTTCCGGGGGGCCCGGGCGGCCGTTGGAGGCCTGCCGGGGTGGCGGCTGGGACGCCACCCCTGTTCATACAACTGATATATAACAAGCTAGTGGGGTTGCTCACACGAGGTCAAGAAGTTTTCGGCCCTGTCCGGAGCAAGACCTACCGGCGCCGCTCGAAGCGGACGGTGAGGGCCTTGTAGCCAGGGGTGTTGGACTCGCGGGCCACGAGGTCCTTGTGCACGAGGACGTTCGCCTCGGGGTAGTAGGCGGCCGCGCAGCCCCTGGCCGTCGGGTACCCGACGAGGCGGAAGGCCTCGGCATGGCGCTCGTCGCCGTTGAACACCGAGATGACGTCGACGAGCTCGCGGTCGGCCAAGCCGAGGGCCGCGAGGTCCTCAGGGTTCACGAGCACCACTTTGCGGGCGTTGGAGATGCCGCGGTAGCGGTCGTCGAGGCCGTAGATCGTGGTGTTGTACTGGTCGTGGGAGCGCAGGGTCTGGAGGATCAGGTGGCCGGCCGGAGGCGTGAGGTACTCCAGCGGGGACACCGTGAAGCGGGCCTTCCCGATGTCGGTCGCGAAGGTGCGGGTGTCCCGGGGCGGGGAGGGCAGCACGAAGCCGTCCCTCGTGCGCACGCGCCGGTTGTAGTCCTCGAACCCGGGGATGACGCGGGCGATGTGGTCGCGGATCAGGTCGTAGTCCTCGGCCATCGCGCGCCAGTCGACCGGGTGGTCCTCCCCGAGGGCCGCCTCCGCCATCCGGGCGACGATCACGGGCTCGGCGAGGAGGTGCTCGGAGACGGGCCGCAGCCGGCCCTGGCTGCGGTGCACGACCGACATGGAGTCCTCGATGGTGACGAACTGCCGGCCGCCCGCGTGCTTGTCGTCGACGTCCGTCCGGCCCAGCGTGGGCAGGATGAGGGAGGTGCGGCCGTGCGCGACGTGCGAGAGGTTCGGCTTCGTGGACACGTGGACGGTCAGCCCCGTGCGCTTCAGCCCGGCCTTCGTGTGCTCGGTGTCCGAGGCCGCGGAGAGGAAGTTCCCGCCCATCGAGACGAACACGTCCACCTCCCCGGCCTCCAGGGCGTGCTGGGTCTCCACCGACTCGTAGCCGTGCTTTCGGGGGAAGGGGATGCCGAACTCGGCCTCGAGGGCGGCGATGAAGGCCTCGGTGGGCTTCTCCCAGATCCCCATGGTCCGGTCGCCCTGGACGTTGGAGTGCCCGCGCACCGGGCAGGCGCCGGCCCCCGGTCTGCCGAAGTTCCCCTGGACCAGGAGCAGGTTGACGATCTCCTTGAGCGTGTCCACGGAGTGCCGCTGCTGTGTCAGCCCCAGCGCCCAGCACACGATCGTGGCCTTGGAGGCGATCATCATCTCCGCGACCGTCTCGATCTGGGCGCGGGAGAGCCCCGTGGCGCGCTCCGTCTCGGCCCAGTCGAGGGCGCGGCGCGCCTCGCGGTAGTCCGCGAACCCGGCCGTCTGCGCCTCGACGAAGAGGCGGTCGACGACGGAGCCCGGCTCGCGCTCCTCCCTCGCCAGCAGCAGGTGGCCCAGAGCCTGGAAGAGGGCCAGGTCTCCTCCGACCTTGATCTGGAGGAACTCGTCCGCGACCTTCTCGCCCCCGCCCACGATGCCCCCGAGCGCCTGCGGGTCCTTGAAGGCCATGAGGCCTGCCTCGGGCAGGGGGTTGACCGCGACGACCTTGCCGCCGTTCTTCCGGCATTCCACCAGGGCCGAGAGCATCCGCGGATGGTTCGTTCCCGGGTTCTGGCCCACCACGAGCACGAGCTCCGAGCGATGGATGTCCTCCAGGGAGACCGTGCCCTTCCCCACCCCGATCGTGGGGTTCAGGGCGAACCCCGAGGACTCGTGGCACATGTTCGAGCAGTCGGGCAGGTTGTTCGTCCCCAGGGACCTGGCGAAGAGCTGGTACAGGAACGCAGTCTCGTTCGCCGTGCGCCCCGAGGTGTAGAACACACAGCGCTCCGGCGTCGTCGCGCGCAGGTGCTCCCCGATCAGCTCGAACGCCTCCCCCCAGGAGATCGGCGAGTAGTGCGTCTCCCCGGGCCGGATCACCACGGGCTCGGTGATCCGGCCCCGGGACCCGAGCCAGAACTCGCTCCTGCCCTCGAGCTGGGCAATAGGGTGCGCGGCCCAGAAAGCCGGCGTGACTGTCCGCACGGTGGACTCCTCGGCGATGGCCTTCGCGCCGTTCTCGCAGAACTCCGCCGGCTTCCGCTTCCCGGTGATCGATTCCGGCCACGCACACCCCGGGCAGTCGAACCCGTCCCGCTGGTTGATCCGCAGCATCCCCCGCACCGTCCGCCCGACCCCGGCCTGCGCCAGGCCCCGCTCGAGCGCCACGGCGACCGCCTTCACCCCCGCCGCGGCCGTCTTCGGCGCATGCACCTCGAGGGCACCTTCGTCGATGTCGTGCGGGTCAGGAGTGGTGGTGAACAAGGAAACGGCCTTTCGGAGATGGCGGTCGTGCCGTCTGTGACGGCCCGGGGCGGGGCTGGGCCGCCTCAGATGATGGCGGCCTTGAGCTCGCGTGCTGCCTCGGCGGGGTCCGCCGCGCCGTAGATCGAGCCGCCGGCCACCGCCACGTCGGCACCCGCGCGCTGGACCGAGGCGATGGTTGCCGCGTTGACCCCGCCAGCCACCGAGAACGGCACGCGGGCCCTCTCCCCTGCGGTCAGGAGCACGCTGAGGTCGTAGCCGGGCTTGGCCTGCTCATCGAGGCCGGCGTGGAACTCGACATACTTCGCCCCGAGCTGGCGCGCCTCCTGCGCGCGGGCGACCTTGTCCTGGACGCCGATGAGGTCCACGACCACGCCCTTGTTGTGGGCGCGGGCCGCCTTGACGGCACCGGCGATCGTCGAGTCGTCAGCGCTGCCGAGCACGGACACAAGGTCCGCTCCGGCCCTGAAGGCGAGCTCAGCCTCGAGCTCGCCGGCGTCCATCGTCTTGAGGTCGGCGAAGACCACCTTCGTCGGGTGGGCCTCCTTGACCGCCGTGACGGCCGAGAGCCCGGCGTTCTTCACCAGTGGCGTGCCGAGCTCGATGATGTCCACGTGCTCCGCAACCTGCGCGGCCAGCTCGAGGGCCTCGTCGACGGTGAGTACGTCCATGGCGACCTGCAGCTTCATGATGTGTTCCTTTCGTGGTGGATTGTTCTGCTCGTGGGGGCTATTCGATGTTCGCGTGGCGGAGCCACAGTTCCTCGGCCGGGGTCCCGTCCACTTCCCAGAGGCTCTGGAAGAGGGCCTCGGTGGCCACGAGCAGCACCTGCTCGAAGAGGCTTCCCGAGTACTGGCGCGAGGCTTTGCCGCCGTGGTCGGCCTTGCGCGCGGCCGGGATGATCACGACGGCCTCGGCCCGGGCGGCGAGCGGCGATGCGCCGTCGGTCGTGAACGCCGCGATCCGGGCACCCACAGCCGCCGCCGTGCTCGCGGCCTTCACCACCCCGGACGTTGTGCCCGACCCCGAGGCCGCGATGAGCAGGTCGCCCGAGCGGATGGCCGGCGTCGTCGTGTCTCCAGCGACGTGGACGTCCAGGCCGAGGTGCATGAGGCGCATGGCGGCCATGCGGAGCACGAGGCCGCTCCGGCCCGCGCCGGCGAGGAAGATCCGGGGCGCGTCCGAGATCAGCTCGGCGACGGCGGCCAGCTCTCCGCGGTGCAGTTCGCCCACCGCCATGATGACCTCCCCGTGGATGAGGCCAAGGCTGCGGTGGACGCCGTCCGAGGTGACCCGGCGCTGCTGTGGAAGGGTCTCGATGCTCACAGATGCTCCTTTGCTGTCGGTGCCGCGCGGGTTGGGGAGGGGCTGCCTCAAGCATCTCCGCCGTCCGGAGGGGCGGGAACTGCCTTCTCGGGCGGTCGTGCCCACCCGTTCGGGTAGGGCAGCCTTTAGACTGCTGCGATGTCCACCACCATCGCGGCCGCGGTCGCGCGCGATCCTGCGCAGGAGGCCCTGGCACTCCTGGACTCCGCTGCTGCTCTCGCCGAGGCGCCCCTGCTGCGCATCGCCGAGATTCTCCGTGCTGCCCTCGCCCCGTATGTGCGGTGCTCTGCGCTCGTGATCTTCACGGAGGACTGCACCGGACGGCCGCAGAAGAAGGCCGGGGCCGAAGCCATCATCAGCCGCGTCACGCTCGACGAACTGGACGTGATCCGGTCCTCCCTGCCCAACCTCGCTCCGCGGTGGAGCGAGGAGAGGATCGCCGGCGCGGCCCGCCCTGTCCTCGCCGCGCGGTCGGCAACGAACGCGCTCCTTGTCCTGACCGATCCCCTCGCCGTGGCGGACTCACCGAAGGCCAGCGGTCGCCTGGACCCCGATACCGGGGCGGTGCTCGGCCGCCTCTGGCACCTCGCGGCGGTGCGCATCCGGGACAAAGTGGCCGAGGCGACGCCGTCCTACCTGAGGGAGTCCCGCGCGGTGTCCGCCGAGCGTTCGCGCCTCACGGCAGAGCTCACCGACGCGCACTCGACCACGCTCGAGACTGTCCTCGCCGCCCTGCGGTCCGCGCACCAGTCCGATGCGGCGGCACGACGAGCGGCCATCGACATCGCAGCGGCCGCGCTGGTGCGCCTCAGGGCGTCCGCTGACAGGACCGCGTCGCTCCTGGAGGAACCCGTGGTCACGGCGTTCGAACGCCTGCGGGCTGATCTGCGCCCTCTCGAACGGTTCAGTGGGATCTCCCTCCAGTTCGTCGAGCCGCCCGTCGACGGCCGGGCCCTCCCGGGGGAAGTCGCCCACGCCGCGCGCGCGATCGTGCGCGCGCTCGTGCTGGCCATGGTCGAGCAGGACGAGGTGCACCGCATCCGCATCCAGTGGGGCTGCGACGGCACGAACCTGCTCGTGGACATCCGGGACGACGGCCGGGGCGGCCTCTCAGTCGCAGAGGACGGCCTCCGGCGCATCGAGCAGCGGGTCCAGGCCCTCGACGGCCGACTGCGCCTCGAGGTGATGGAGGGCTGGGGGGCCGATGTATTCGTCTCGCTGCCCTTGGATCCGCCGTCATCTCGGGCGCCCAAGGGGCCGGGCGCGGAGTGTGAGCTGGGCGAGCGCGAGGAGGAGGTGCTCCGGCTCCTCGCCGGTGGCCTTCGCAACCGCGCCATCGCTGCCGAGCTGGGCCTGAGCGAGAACACCGTCAAGTTCCACCTGCGGAACCTGTTCCGCAAGCTGGGCGTCTCGTCGCGCGCGGAGGCCGTAGCCCGCGCCGCGCAGCCGCACGTCGGCCAAAGGTGATCTACGTCACAAATGTTGGCGGCACCCCGCGCCTGTATGGCCATCATGGCAGCAGCCTCACCCCCGACCCACTCCTTGGAGGTTCCCCATGACCAGTGCAGCCCACCGCCCCGACGTCCACGAGGTGAGGGGGGTCGTGGTGCGCTCGAAGGGTGCCGCGGCGGTGGTGGAGACGATCTTGGTCCCGGATCCGGGGCCGGGCGAGGCGCTCGTGGACGTGCTCACGTGCGGGGTGTGCCACACGGACCTGCACTACAAGCAGGGCGGGATCGGGGAGGACTACCCGTACCTGCTCGGGCACGAGTCCACCGCCGTGGTCTCCGCGGTCGGCCCGGACGTGACGGACCTCAAGCCCGGGGACCGGGTGATCCTGAACTGGCGGGCCGTGTGCGGGCAGTGCCGGGCCTGCGCCAAGGGCCAGCCGCAGTACTGCTTCGCGACCCACAACGCGACCCAGAAGATGACCCTGGCCGACGGGACCCCGCTCTCCCCGGCCCTGGGCATCGGCTCCTTCGCGGAGAAGACCCTCGTCGCCGCCGGGCAGTGCACGAAGATCGACGACGACGTCGACCCCGCCGCGGTCGGCCTGCTCGGCTGCGGCATCATGGCCGGCATCGGCGCCGCGATCAACACCGGCGAAGTCGCCCGCGGGGAGTCCGTGGCCGTGATCGGCTGCGGCGGGGTCGGCATCGCCGCGATCGCCGGGGCCAGCCTCGCCGGGGCGACGACGATCATCGCCGTCGACCTCGACCCGGCCAAGGTCGAGCTCGCCCAGACCCTCGGCGCCACCCACGGGGTCGTCTCGCGCGAGACCGACCCGGTCGAGGCCATCCGGGCCCTCACCGGCGGGCACGGTGCGGACGTGGTGATCGACGCCGTCGGCCGCCCCGAGACCTACAGGCAGGCCTTCTACGCCCGCGACCTCGCCGGCCGCGTGGTCCTCGTCGGCGTCCCCACCCCCGAGATGGCCCTCGAGCTGCCCCTGCTGGACGTCTTCGGCCGCGGCGGGTCGCTGAAGTCCTCCTGGTACGGCGACTGCCTGCCCTCCCGCGACTTCCCCATGCTCGTGGACCAGTTCAGGCTCGGCCGCCTGCCCCTGGACGCCTTCGTCACCGAGCGGATCGGCCTGGGCGACGTCGAGGCCGCGTTCGAGAAGATGCACCGCGGCGAGGTCCTCCGCTCGGTGGTCGAGCTCTGATGCCCGCCCGCATCGACCGCCTCGTCACCGCGGGCACGTTCAGCCTCGACGGGGGAACCTGGGAGGTGGAGAACAACGTCTGGATCGTCGGCGACGACACCGAGGCCATCGTCATCGATCCCGCCCACGACGCCGGCGCCGTCGCCGCCGCCGTAGGAGACCGCACCGTGACCGCGGTGCTGCTCACCCACGGCCACGACGACCACATCCGCCACGCCCGCGAGTTCGCCGACACGGTCGGGGCCCCCGTGCTCCTGCACCCGGCCGACCTCATGCTCTGGGACGCCCTCTACCCCGGCACCGTCCCCGACGCCGAGATCGCCCACGGGGAGGTCTTCACCGTGGCCGCGACCGAGCTGACCGCCCTGCACACCCCCGGCCACACCCCCGGCTCCGTGTGCTTCCACGCCCCCGCCCTGGCCACCGTGTTCACCGGGGACACCCTCTTCGCCGGCGGACCCGGCGCCACCGGCCGCTCGTACTCGGACTTCCCCACCATCATCGACTCCATCCGCACCCGCCTGCTGACCCTCCCGCCCGAGACCACCGTGGACACCGGCCACGGCGATTCCACCACCATCGCCGCCGAAGCCCCCCACCTCCAGGAATGGATCGACCGCGGCCACTGACCGCACACCTGCCCCAGGCCACGCTGGCCCGTGGGGCGCCCCATTCCGGAGCACAGGGTCTGGCACAATCAGCCCATGGGGAACCCATTGGTGTCCGACGACCCAGACGAGGCGCGTTCCGGCAACGGCGTGCAGGCCGTCGAACGGGTCGTCAGGGCCCTCGAGATCCTCGCCCAGGAGGGCAGCGCCGCGGTCGGCGACATGGCCGAGCGCATGGGCGTGCACAAGTCCACCGCCTCCCGCATCCTCGGTGCCCTCGAGACCCATGGCTTTGTGCAGCAGAGCAGCCGGCGCGGGAAGTACCAGCTCGGCGTCGGCCTCCTGCGCATCGCGAGCTCCATCCCGCGCCGCCTGAGCCTGGTCCACGCCGCGCGGCCCGTGCTCGAAGACCTCGCGCAGCAGTACGGCGAGACCGTGAACCTGGCCGTGCGCCGCGACATCTATGCGGTCAACGTGGACCAGGCGATGGGCTCGGCCAACCTTGCGAGCTTCGACTGGATCGGCAGCCTCACGCCCCTGCATTCGACCTCGAGCGGCAAGGTCTTCCTCGCGTACCTCCACGCGAGTGATCGGGAAGAACTGCTCCGGCGGGCCGAGCTGACGTCCTTCACGCCGCACACGCTCAGTCGGGCGGAGCTCATGAAGGAGCTTCCGGACATCGTGCGGCGGGGCTATGCCTCCACACGCGGGGAGCTGGAGGAAGGGCTCAACGCGATCGCGGCGCCCGTGTTCGGGCACATGGGGGATGTGATCGGGGCCGTGAGCCTCTCCGGGCCGGCCTTCCGCTTCGATCCCGCCACGGATCCGGGGATCGTGAAGGCGGTCATCAGGGCAGGCGAGGAGATCACCGAGCTCATGGGTGGTCCGGCCTCCCGGGATCGCTCCCAGGAGGCCGGACGCTGAGCTGTGCCTAGCGGCTCCCGCCGAACCATCCGCTGGGGGCGGGGCTGAGGTTCTGCCAGATATGCTTCGCCTCGCGGTACTCGTCCAGGCCGGCGCGACCGAGCTCCCGGCCGATGCCCGATTTGCCGAAGCCGCCCCACTCGGCCTGCGGGACATAGGGGTGGTAGTCGTTGATCCACACCGTCCCGTGCCTGAGGGCGCCCGCCACGCGCTGGGCCTTGGAGGCGTCGGAGGTCCAGACCGCTCCTGCCAGGCCGTACTCGGTGTCGTTGGCGATCGCGATGGCCTCGGCCTCGTCGCGGAACGTCTCCACCGTGAGCACGGGCCCGAAGGACTCCTCCCGGACCACGCTCATGCCCGCCCGGCAGCCGCCGAGCACCGTGGGCGGGTAGAAGAAGCCGTCCGCGAGGGGGCCCTCAGCCGGGATGTAGCCGCCGCACAGGAGCTCGGCGCCCTCGGCGATGCCCGCCTGGACGTAGGCGTGCACCTGTTCCCGGTGCTTGGCCGAGATGAGCGGCCCCGTCTCGGCATCCGGATCGAAGGGGCCCCCCATTCGGATCGTCCGCGCCCGCTCGACGACCTCGGCCACGAAGCGCTCCGCAATCGACTCCTCGACCACGAGCCGGGTCCCTGCCGAGCAGACCTGGCCGGAGTGCAGGAAGACGGCCGTCAGGGCATTGTCGACCGCGGAGGCCCAGTCCGCATCGGCGAAGACCACGTTCGGGTTCTTCCCGCCGAGCTCGAAGGCCACGCGCTTGACCGTCTGGGCGGCGGCCGCCATGATCGTCTGCCCGGTGGAGAGCCCCCCGGTGAGCGAGACGAGGTCCACCCTCGGGTCAGCGCTCAGTGGGCCTCCAACCGTGGACCCCCTGCCGGTGACGAGGTTCGCGACGCCTGCCGGCACACCGGCCTCGGCCAGCGTCTCCATGAGCAGGATCGACGTCGAGGGTGTCAGCTCGCTCGGCTTGAGGACGAATGAGTTGCCGGCGACGAGCGCGGGGGCCACCTTCCACGCGGCCTGCAGGAGCGGGTAGTTCCACGGCGCGATCAGGGCGCACACGCCGAGGGGCTCGTAGACCACGCGGCTGATCGCGTCGGGTCGCCCGGTGTCGATGACCCGGCCTACGTCGAGGCCCGCGACCTTGCCGTAGTAGCGGAAGCACGCCGCGATGTCGTCAATGTCGTACTCGGCCTCGACGAGGCGCTTGCCCGTGTCCAGCGCCTCGGCACGGGCGTAGCCGGCCTTGTCCCGCTCGAGGAGGTCCGCGACGCGGAGCATCACGGCCCCCCGCTCGATCTCCGTCATGCGCCTCCAGGGACCGGCATCGAACGCCGCCCGGGCGCTGGCAATCGCCCGCTCGGCGTCCTGCGCAGTCGAGGAGACGACGACCGCCACCTCCCGCCCGTCCGCAGGGCAGCACACGGTGGAGGTCGCGCCGTCGGCCGCCTGCTCCCAGGCGCCGTCGATATAGAGCCCCTTCACCGGTCCGGTGTCGGCCTGCTCCGTGGCCCCGGACAGGGTTGCTACTTGAGCCATGCCGCCACCTTGTCGGGGTTTGCGTCGATCCACTTCTGGGCGGCCGCGTCGGGGCTCATGTTGTCCTTCGCGATGTACCCGGCGACCGTGTTCTGGTCCTGGTTGGTCCAGTGGAAGTTCTTGACGAGGTTGTACGCCGGGCTGCCGGAGTTGGCGAACTTGGTGGAGACCACCTTGTTGAGGTCGTACTTGGGGTAGTCGCACGCCACCTTCGCCGCGTCGGCATCGCACCCGGGGGTGTAGGCCGGGAGGTTGACCTTCACGAGCGGCACCTCTGCCATGAACCACTGCGGCTCGTAGAAGTAGCCGATGAGCGGCGTGTGGTTCTGCTCGGCCTGGCGGAACGCCTGGATGAGCGCCGGCTCGGAGCCGGCGTAGACCACCTTGAAGTTCAGGCCGAGGTTCTTCACGAGCGCCTCGTCGTTGGTGACGTAGGAGGGGTCGCCGTCGAGCAGCTGGCCCTGGCCTCCCGACTCGGACGTCTTGAAGAGGTCGGCGTACTTGTTGAGGTTCTTGGAGTCGGTGATGTCCGGGTACTGCTTGGCCATCCATGGCGGCACGTACCAGCCGATCACCCCGGTGTTGCCGGTGGAGCCGGCATCGACAGCGGTCTTCTGCTGCTTGATGTACTTGTCGGTCAGATCCGGGTGGCCCCAGTTCTCGAGGACGGCGTCCACCTCACCGCTGCCGAAGCCCTGCCACGCGACCTCTTCCTTGAGGGTCTTGTAGTTGACGGTGCAGCCGAGCTTCTCCTTGGCGAGGGTGCCGACCACGTAGGCGTCCGCCTCGTAGCCGACCCAGGGGTTGACCGCGACGTTGAAGGCGCCGCACTTGGCACTCCCGCTCGCAGTGGACGAGGCGGCGGAGATGTCCCCGCCGCAGGCGGTGAGCCCGAGGAGGGCGGTGAGAAGGACGGCGCCGCTGGCTTTCTTCTTCAGCGCCGGGGAAATTCGGGTTTTCTTCATGGCACTTCCTTGATCAGGCGCGGCCCAGGCGGGCAGCGGCGTGCTGGGTGATGCGGTCGAGCATGACTCCGAGTGCGGTGATGGCGATGCCGGCTGCGAGGCCCTTGCCGAAGAGCTGGCTCTGGGAGAAGCCGGAGACGACGAGGTAGCCGAGCCCCCCGCCGCCGACGAGTCCGCCGACCACGACCATGGACAGGACGTAGAGCAGGCCCTGGTTGGCGGCGAGGACGACGGCGGCCCTGGACATGGGCAGCTGGACCTTGGCGACCATCTGCCATGGCGTGGTGCCCATCGACTCCGAGGCCTCGACGGTGACCGGCGACACGCCGCGGATGCCGTCCGCGACGAGCTTGGTGGCGATGGGCACGCCGTAGGCGACGGCGGCGACGATCGCGGTGAACCGGGTGGGGCCGAACAGGGCCAGGGCGGGAACGAGGTACACGAACGAGGGGATGGTCTGGAACGCGTCCAGCACCGGGCGCACGATCGAGTCGACGAGCCTGCTGCGTCCCATCAGGACGCCCACGATGACGGCGGCGATCACCACGAGGAAGGTCGCCACGAGCGTGGTCGCGAGGGTCTTCATGCTCTCGTTCCAGAGCCCGGTGCCGAGGATGACCGCCTCGCACACGAGGGTGGCGGCGCCTGCGCGCCGGCCGCCCAGGGCCAAGGCGATGCCGAGCAGCACGAGGGCCATGGCCCACCAGGGCGACTGTGCCAGGAGCGACTCGAGCGGGTTGACCAGGAGGGCCGTGACGGCCTCCTTGAGCCACTCGGTGAAGCCGGAGAACGTGTGGACGGTCCAGTCGGTGGCGGCCGAGATGGCCTGGGCGAGCGGGGCGCCGAGGTCCGGTGAGGCGGGGAACTTCGCCAGGGCGAGGTAGTTGTGCGAGAGCCAGATGGCGACCGCGGTGACGGCGGCGCCGATGATGACCACGGCGCGCCGGCCCTTGGGCCCGCGCAGGCCGGCGCTGCGGGAGCCGCGCTGGACGCGGGCTTCGATCCCCGAGCGCTCGGACGCTGCCGTCGTCGTGCGGTCGAGCATGATCGCCATGAGGACGATCGCGAGGCCCGAGACGAACGCGGAGCCGACGTCGAGGGACTGCAGCGACTGCAGGACCGGTTGGCCGAGCCCGGGACCGTTGATGAGCGCGGCGATGGTCGCCATGGACAGGGCAGCCATCGTGCACTGGTTGATGCCGACGACGATCGTGCGCCGCGCCATGGGCAGCTGCACCTTGGTCAGCGTCTGCCACGCGGTCCCGCCCATCGACGTGACCGCCTCGAGCGTGGTGGGCGAGACGTTCCGGATACCGTGCTCGGTGATGCGCACCAGCGGCGGGAGCGAATAGATGATCGTGGTGACGATCGCCGACGCGGGGCCGATCCCGAAGACGAGGGCCAGCGGCGCGAGGTAGGCGAACGAGGGTAGCGTCTGCGCGAGGTCAAGCAGCGGAGAGAGGACCGCCGAGACGCGGTGGCTGCGCGCCATCCAGATCCCCAGCGGGGGCCCCACCACCGCGCAGAGGCCGACGGCGACGAAGGTCACGATGAGCGTGTCGACGCTCTGCTGCCAGTAGCCGAAGAAACCGAACAGCAGCACGCACGCCGCCACGAGGATCATCGAGCGGACGCCCGCGAGCACGAACGCCAGCCAGGCCAGCAGGACCACGACCCCTAGCCACCCGACCTCGGGCACGGGCCGCAGCGCCGAGGGCTGGCTCAGGAGGTGCTGCAGGAACGCCACGGCGCCGTTGAGTCCGTCGGTGATGGGCTGCACCACCGAGGTGAAGAAGGGGGACTGGGTGCGCGCAGTGTCGAAGCTGTCGCGCAGCCCGTTGAGCCAGAGGTGGACGTCGGTCTTGTCCGCTCCCCCGAGTTCGAGGGTCTGGGTTCCCCGGAAGAGGCCCCACAGCACCAGCCACGCGACGGCCACGCCGGCCAGCAGCACCGGGCGCCAGCGGCGCCGGACGAAGGCGGCGGGTGATGTCGGCGGCCGGGTCGCCGGCTCCGAGCCGCGCTCGCGGGCTCCAGCGGGAGGTACGGCGGCGGTCTCCGCGCGGTCCGTCGCCACCGTGCTCATGCGGGGCCGCCCTTCTCGGCCGTCGCGGAGTCCTCCTCGGCCACGACCACGCGCAGGATGTCGTCGTCGTCGACCACGCCGAGGAAGCGCTCCCCGTCGTAGACCCGCACGGGCAGTGAGGACTGCAGGACCTGCCGGGCGGCGTCGCGCACCACGCAGTCCGACTGCATCACGGGCCCCTCGAGCGACTCGTCGGGCCGCGGGGGACGGACGACGTAGCGCAGCGTGAGCACGTGCGAGCGGGGCACGTCGGAGACGAAGTCCCGCACGTAGTCGTCCGCCGGGTGGGCCACGACCTCGGCCGGAGTGCCGATCTGGACGATCTCGCCGTCACGCATGATGAGGATGCGGTCGCCGAGCTTGAGCGCCTCCTGGAGGTCGTGGGTGATGAAGACCATCGTCTTCCCCACCTCCTCGTGCAGCCGGCACACCTCGTTCTGCATGTCCCGGCGGATCAGCGGATCCAGGGCAGAGAACGGCTCGTCGAACAGCAGCACCTGCGGGTCCACCGCCAGGGCCCGGGCCAGGCCGACACGCTGCTGCATGCCGCCCGAGAGCTGGTCGGGGAACGAGTTCTCGTAGCCGGAGAGGCCCACGAGGTCGACCATCTCCTGGGCCCGGGCAAGCCTCGCCGACTTGCCCTCGCCGCGGACCTCGAGGCCGTACGCCACGTTGTCGATCACCTTCCGGTGCGGGAGGAGGCCGAACTGCTGGAACACCATGGCCATGTGGTTGCGCCGCATGGAGCGCAGCTTGGCCTTGCTCGCGCAGGTGACGTCCTCGCCGTCGATGCTGACCCGTCCTGCGGTCGGCTCGATGAGCCGCGTCAGCAGCCGCACGAGGGTCGACTTGCCCGAGCCCGAGAGCCCCATGACCACGAAGACCTCGCCCGGCGCGACCTCGAAGGAGACGTCCTTGACGGCCGCGAGGCAGCCGGTCTTGCTCTGCAGCTCCTTCCGGCTCAGGTGCTCGTCGGGCGTGCCGATGATCTTGTCGGCCTTCGCGCCGAAGATCTTCCACAGGCCCTCGACCTTCAGGGCCGGCTCGTTGGAGTCCGCGAGGCGCGCCGCGCGGCGTGTAGTTTCGGGGTCCAGAGTCGGGGCGCTCATGATGCCTCCTCGAGTTGGCTGAGCGGGGTGTGGCGGTAGAAGGGTTCGGGTTGGGCGGCGAGCTCTCGGCCGAGGACGAGGTCTGCGGCCTTCTCGGCGAGCATCATCACGGGGGCGAAGATGTTGCCGTTGGTCACGTAGGGCATGGCGGAGGCGTCGGCGACGCGCAGCCCTTCGGTGCCGTGGACCTTCATGGTGTGGGGGTCGACGACGGCCATCGGGTCCGAGGCCGGGCCCATCTTCGCCGTGCACGAGGGGTGCAGGGCGGTCTCGGCGTCCCGGGCGACCCAGTCGAGGATCTCCTTCTCGGTCGTGACGGACGGCCCGGGAGAGATCTCCCCGCCGTTGAATGGCGCCATGGCCGGCTGGCGGAGGATCTCCCGGGAGACGTTGATGGCCTCGATCCATTCGCGGCGGTCGTTCTCGGTCGAGAGGTAGTTGAACAGGATCGAGGGGCGCGTCGACGGATCCGCGGAGCGGATCTTCAGGTGCCCGCGCACATCGGAGTACATGGGTCCGACGTGCACCTGGAAGCCGTGCTCGACCTCGGCCTTCTTCCCGTCGTAGCGCACTGCTACGGGGAGGAAGTGGTACATGAGATTCGGGTAGGCGACGTCGTCGTTCGAGCGCACGAACCCGCCGCCCTCGAAGTGGTTGGTCGCCGCCGGTCCCTTGCGCCCCAGCAGCCATTCCAGGCCGATGAAGGGCATGCGCCAGAGATCCAGCGAAGGCTGCTGGGAGACGGGCTGCAGGCACGCGTGCTGGATGTAGACCTCAAGGTGGTCCTGGAGGTTCTCCCCGACACCGGGGAGAGCGACGCGCGGCGCCACACCGACCGACCTGAGGTGCTGCGGATCGCCGATGCCGGCGAGCTGGAGCAGCTGCGGGGTGTTGAAGGCACCGCCGCAGAGGATGACCTCTCCTGCGCTCACCGTGTGGCTCTGGCCGCCGCGGCGGTAGCTGACCCCCGTGGCCCGCGTTCCCTGGAACTCGATGCCGGTCACGGTGGCCAGCGTCTTCACGGTGACGTTGGGCCTCCGCCGGGCGGGACGCAGATAGCCGCGGGATGCCGAATAGCGCTCACCCTTGTGCACGTTGCGGTCGAACGGTCCGAAGCCTTCCTGGCGGTACCCGTTCACGTCATCCGTACGCGGGTAGCCGGCCTGGACGGCGGCGTCGAAGAATGCCTGGAACAGTGGGTTGGTGGCAGGTCCCCGCTCGAGGATGAGGGGGCCCTCGTGGCCCCGGAAGGGGTCCTCGGGGGAAGCTGCGAGGGCGTTCTCCATGCGCTTGAAGTAGGGGAGGCAGTGGGCGAAGTCCCAGCTCTCCATGCCGGGGTCCGCGCCCCAGCGCTCGTAGTCCATCGGGTTCCCGCGCTGGAAGATCATCCCATTGATCGAGCTCGAGCCGCCCAGGACCTTGCCGCGGGCGTGCGCGACCCTGCGCCCGCCCATGAACGGCTCCGGGTCTGACTCGTAGCGCCAGTCGTAGAGCGGGTTCCCGCTGGGGAAGGTGAGGGCGGCGGGCATCTGGATGAAGAGGTCCCAAGGGTAGTCGCTGCGGCCGGCCTCGAGCACCAGCACCGTGCGGTCGCCGCCCGCGCTCAGCCGGTCGGCGAGGACGGACCCGGCGCTTCCGCCGCCGACGATCACGTAGTCATAGGTCGTGGCGGTCACGATGCGGGCCGTTCTGTGACCCCGGCCTTCACGGCTTCGGCTTTCTCCAGTGCAGTCGTCATGTCTTCTCCTGGGCGGTAGGCGGTGCAAAGACGGGGAAGTTCAGAGGCCGAGGCGAACCGGCCTCGCGGTAATTGCATAAGGTGCAACAGGCTTCGGCTGGCACAACAGTGGGGCACCCGCAAAGGGAGTGTCAAGCATTTTTCGAAGGGGTCAGAAGAATGTCACCGCGACGAAACATGGAGCCCCATTGGCCCATTGACCCCCGCCGGAGACGACCCGTAAGCTGAGCTGGTATATCAGTCGTATTTGGAAGCATCTACTTCATATGCTCGAGGGATCGCAGTTCAGACGTGGCCGTCAACCGTGAGCCCCGGCGGAAGGTTGGGCACGGCGATGGAGCGGACCCGTGCACCCAAGACGAAGAGCGGACGCGGCCAACGGGAGGACTGGCCCCGACGGGGCGGCAGCCCCCTCGGCGCCGGCCTTTGCGCAAGGGCCGCGCAGCAGTAACGTCACCGATCATGGGGCAGACGTCTCCCGGGTATCGCCGCGGTCCGACGCCGGGCCCGCGGCCGGGCTTCTCCGGCAGCGGCTTCGGCGCCGGGATCGTCGCGGGCGCCGCCGGCCTCTTCATCGTCTACGGAGCAATCCTCGCCGCCGCCGGCCCGCAGGGCGGCATCGGCAGCCTCGCGTTCCTGCCGGGGTTCCTCTACCTCGCCGGGGCGCTCGTCCTCGCCATCCGCAGGGGCCCGTACCGCAACCTCGGCGCCGGCCTCCTCGTGGGCCTGGGCGTGTGGCTGCTCCTCGGCGGGGAGGTCTGGCTCTCCATGCTCGCGCAGACCGGCGGGATCGCCTAAGATCCCCGCACGGACGGGGTTCCCAGAAAGCTACTCGTTGGTAACATAGATCACATGTACCGAGGAACCCGCCTGCGCGGCGCACGCATCCTGATCACTGGAGGAGCCTCCGGAATCGGCCGGCTCATGGCCCTTGAAGCGGCCCGGCGGGGCGCCGAGGTGGTGGTCTGGGACCTCTCGGACGACGGCGGCGCGGCGGTCGCCGCGGAGATCGTCGCCGCCGGGGGCCTCGCCAGTTCGTACGCCGTGGACGTCACGGACGCCGGGCGTGTGGCCGCCGCGGCCCGCGAGGCCGGGGACGTAGACGTCCTCGTCAACAACGCCGGCGTGGTGGCCGGCAAGCCCCTGCTCGAGGCGACCGAGGAATCCATCCGGCGTACGTTCGAGGTCAACACCCTCGCGCTCTACTGGGTCACCCGCGCGTTCCTGCCGGGCATGGTCGCCCGCCGGGGCGGCACCGTGGCGACCATCGCGAGCGCGGCCGGGCTGATCGGCGTCGCCCGCCAGACGGACTACTCCGCCTCCAAGTTCGCAGCCCTGGGCTTCACCGAGTCGCTGCGCGCCGAGCTGCGCGCCGAAGGGCACGGGGTCGGGACGCTCGTGGTCTGCCCGTACTACATCAACACCGGCATGTTCGCCGGCGTCGAGACCCGCTTCCCGCTGCTGCTGCCGATCCTCGAGGAGCAGGAGGTGGCACTGAAGGTCATCGACGGGATCGAGTCCGGCCGCGAACAGATCGTCCTGCCGCCGTTCGCCCGGCTCGTGCCGCTCATGCGGGCCCTTCCGACGCGGGCGTTCGACCGGATGGCCGACTTCTTCGGGATCAACCGGGGCATGGACCACTTCGTGGGGCGGCCCGCGCAGAAGGTGCGCTGAGCGCAACATGCCAGGGGCGCCGGGATGACATCCCGGCGCGCCAGCGCGCCTCTCAGAAGCCGGAGGACGACGAGTCCGTGAAAGGTTGGCTCGGCAACTGCACCGGGAACGTATCTGTTGCTGATTGAGCCTGATACGCGGGGGAGCCCGACGTGACGGATGTGCTCTGGGTACCGGCCTTGTAGGCTCCGAGTGTGATCGTCAGTGTCTTCTTGTCCGCTCCGAGTTGAACGCTCGAAGCACTGACACCGCTGCCCTTGAACTGGAGCGTGCCGGACGGCGTGTAGTGCGCCCCGAGGTACACGGTGCCGAAGTTGGCGGTGGTACAGCCGGTCGAGGCGAGGGTAAGGGTGTCCCCGGCGACGGCGGAGTTGGCGGCGATGTTCACGGCGAGGCCACCGCTGGTCAGCACCCACGGGCCGGTCACGCCGGTCCAGGAACTGCAGAACGAACTGGGGCTCATCGGCCCGTCGAACTTTATGACGACGGTGTCGCCGGCGTCCGCCGTCGCATTTGGCGTGGAGGAGCCTGGCTGAGGATCCAACGCCACGGAGACCACCTTCGGACCGAGGTGGGTGTTCGCGGAAGCCGAGGCAGTGTTGCCGTAGGCGTCGGTCGCGGTCGCCTTGAACGTTATGGTCCCGGAAGCGAGCCCGACCAGACTGGGCGACGCGGACCAACTGCCGGAGCCCGTTGCCGTTGCAGTCGTCGTGCGCGTCCCGTCGGTCGCTGTCACGATGACCGACGCGCCTGTCTCAGCAGTGCCCTGTAGGGATGTGGTGAAGGGCGAGCTGTAGGAGTTCCCAATCGATACGGGAGGATTGGTGAAGGCTGGGGTCGTGATGGTGGCCTTCTTTGTCCCGATGGCGGTGACAGGGGTTCCAGTGTTGCCGGCTCGGTCAGTTGCGGTGGCCGTGTAGGTCAGCTGGCCGTCGCCGAGTGAAGCCCAGTTGAGACCCGTGACCGACCAACTACCTGCGCTGTTTGCCGTCGCAGTTCCGGTTAGCGTGTGTGCTGGGCCAGCATCGGAGACGCCCAGGGAGATCGACGCGCCTGCTTCGGCTGTCCCGCTCACCGTTGCTGAGCTGATATTCGCTGACGTCACGGTGGACGGCGCGGTGATGGTCGTGCCTGTAGGCGCCGCCGTGTCCTTGGTCGAGGTGGCAGACGCTTTCGCACTCACGTTGCCCGCGAGATCCTGGGCGCTCGCGGTGAACGTCACGCTGCCGTCGGTCAAGCCGGAGAGGTTGAGGTTCGTCGCCGCCCAGGAACTGTTCGACTGGGCGATGGCCGTGGCCGGAGTCATGCTGTGCCCGGCGCCGTCGGACGCCGAAATTGTCACGGTGCTGCCCGCCTCGGCGGTCCCGGACACCGACACGTTGCCGCCCGCGCTGGCCGCGTTGATGTAGGTGGGCACCACAAGGCTCGGCGTGCCCGGCGCCTGAGTGTCGATCCTGATGGTGAGCGACTGGCTGAGCGAGGTATTCCCGGCCACGTCGGCCGCCGAGTAGGTGAGCCTGTGGGCGCCGTCGCCGGCCACCGACACGGAGGCGCTCGCGCCCGTGGCAGTGACAGGCTGGCCGGCGTCGAGCGCGTAGGTGACCGACGCGATGCCGCTGCCGCCCGCATTGTCCTGCGCGGCGAGCGTGACGACCACCGGGGTTGCGTTGTTATAGCCGGCACCGTTGGGAGTAGGCGAGAGCGAGGCCGAGACGGTCGGAGGCGTCGCGTCCGCGATCGCGGCTCCGCTCCGCGTACTCTCAGCCCCGGACCACTTCCCGAGCAGCGGGGTGACCGTGTAGTACCAGGTGCCGTCGGGGACGGCCGACTCGGTGCACGATCCGGTGGTCACGACGCCGGCGCAGCCGCCGGTGGCCGGGACGGGTGTGCCGCCGGTCGCGGCGCTGTACCGGCGCACGGTGTATCCGGACGCGGCGCGGCCACCCGCCGTCGTGCTCGATGTCCACGCGACGGCAAGGCTCGCCTGCCTGGCGCGCACCAAGGGGGTGGAGCCCAGCTGGAGGGTGTCCGCGACGACGAGGCCGTCCCGGGCGGTGGAGGCTGCCTGCCAGTAGGCGAAGGCGGCGGCGCCGCCGGTGATGACGAGCAGGAGCGCCGCGAAGGCGGCCCATCCGCGACGGAGGGTGCGCCTGAGTCGCGCGGTCGGGGTCAGGACGGACCGGCGGGTGGGACGGGTCTGGATGGCAGTCACTTGCGCACCTCGAGAGTCAGCGGGATGCGGAACGAGGCCCCTTGGCACCCCGGGTCGGAGGTCAGGTCCATCGCGACCGCGCCGGGCAGCACCACCGTCAGGCTCGCGTTGGCCGGGACGGTGGCGGTAGGGGCGAGCGGCGCCGCAGGGTTCTGGAAGGTGATGCCTGTGGTGACGCACTGCGGATGCGCGGCGTCTGCCGTGGCGGGGCCCGCGGAGGCCACGCTGTAGAGCTGCACCGCGTAGGGGTTCGGGTTGGTGACGCGGACGGCGGCATCCGCGACGCCTCCCGGGGCGATGGGCTGCTGCCCGGAGGCCGGCTGGGTGAGGGCCTCGGTGGTGAGGACCTGGAGCTGCCCCGCGGTCTGGGATCCGGATCCGCTTCCGGCCGTTCCCCAGTAGGCGGAGACCGCGGCGCCTCCCCCGAGGAGGAGCGCGGCGGCGGCTGCGGCCGCGGCAGCGGGCCTGGCGCCCTTGAGCTGCAGGAAGTTGACCATCTCAGTTCCCCCCGGATCCGGAGTACGCCAGCTGGAGGGTTGCGCCCTTGCAGCCGTCCTGGTTGGCGGCGGTATCGAGCATGGTGATCTTCGGCCACTGGCTGGTGGGCACCCCGAGCGAAGCGAGGGAGGCGGTTCCACCCGCGGGGACCGTCTGCGGATAGGGGCCGCTGTACTGGACGACGGCGAAGTCCACCACGCTGCAGGCCAGCCCCTTGGCCACCGCGTCCGAGGACCTCGTGACCCCGGCCAGAGTCACTGACAGGTTCGTCACGGCCAGCGGCTGGTTGTTCGGATTGCTGACGCTCAGGGCCACGGGCACGGTCACCCCAGGGGCGACGCCGGGCGCGACCGTGCCCGCGATGGTGAACGCCTTGGGGCTGCTGATGACGGCGAGCTGCACGTTCGCCGACGCGGACCTCGTGGCTCCGGTCGCATCCTGGCCCGAGGCGCCGATGGTGAGCGTCGCCGTGGCCGCCTTTGCGGCGGGGTCCACGGTGAGCTGGAGGGCCGACGCCGAGCCCGTGGTGCTGGCCGGCGCGAACGATGCCGTGACGCCCGGGGGCAGCCCGGAGAGGGTGAAGGCGACCGGCCCGGTGAGGCTGGTACGCGTGAGGCTGAGGTCATAGACGCCATTCGAGCCGGCCGCGAGCGAGAGCGAAGCAGGCATGCTGGTGAGCGAGAGAGACCCGGAGAGGGGGTAGTTGACGGTCAGCCCCGCCGTGGCGGACGCTGTGGTCTTCCCCGAGGTGCCCACGATCTGGAGGGACGCGGCCCCAGCGGGAGTGGACGAGGTGGTCGCGACGGTGAGGGTCGACGTCGTCGTCAAGCCGGAGCTGAGCCTGACGCTCGACGGCGCAAACCCGGCAGTCGCTGCGGCTGGCAGCGAGCCTGCCGTCAGCGCCACGGTGCCCTCGAATCCGTTCTGCGACGAGACCGTAATCGTGAACGATGCCGCGGTCCCACGGACCACCGACTGGCTGGCCGGCGAGACCTGGATGGTGAAGCCAGGCTTGACTGCCTGGCCTGCGGCGAGCAGCGCGCCGGCCGGCAGAGCCACGCCGAGCAGGCTGATCACCGCGATGCCTAATGCTCTTCCGATGCCCCGTGGCCCACCCGCCACGAGCTTCCCCAGTCCCCGCACCCTCTGTCCCCTCTGTCCGGCAATGCCGGCTGTCCGTCCACGATCGGAGCAGCGTCGGGTGGGTCTGGGCCATGCCCGTTCCCACCCGACGCTCTGCCGGCTACTGGCTCGCGACGCTGACCGTGATGGTGGCGCTCTTGCACGCGTCCTGGTTGGCGGCGTCGTCGAGGAAGGTCAGCGTGCCCGTGCCGACCTGCGCGGACTTATGCGCCGCAACGTTGGTATTGGAGGTCACCGCCGTCACCGTGAACCACGAAGGGAGGCAGTTCGCATCGCTCGTGGTGACGTTGGCCGTGAGCGCACCGACGACCGTGCTCGAGTCATTCGCATTGTCCGCGGTGTAGGTCACTGCCGTCGACTGGCCCGGCGCAAGACCAGCCGCGAACGAAGAGTGCAGGCTCACGGTGCCGCCGCCCGCCGACGCCGCGGCGTTGCCGGAACCCGTGCCGGTGGTGGTCCAGTACGCGATGGCTGCAGTGCCGCCGACGCCGACGAGGCCCGCGGTGACCGCGGCGATGGCGGCCTTGCGCTTGAGAGACAGCTTGCTCATGGGAATGCTCCTTCGTGATGGGAAAACAGCGCGATACGAGCGGCGAATGCCGAATGCCCCCACTGTTCAGACACTTCGCGGACCCGGATCTATTGATCCCCTGGAGCCCGATGGGAAGACCTTTTCAGGCCGTCTAGGAGCGTGAAAATACGTAGTTGTACCTGTTCTTTTGACCCACAGAACTTCTGAGTACTTGGATTCCTACGCAGCAGTAGACGCCCAGAAGCCGGGCGTGCAGCCGCTGCGAGTCGTGGGCCAGCAGGGCCGTGACATCACCGACCGCGTAGGTAGTCCGACAGGAACGCCCGGCGTCCACCGTGGGACGCCGGGCGTGACCGGGAGTAGAAGCGGCCTAGGAGACTTTCGTGACGTCGCTGACCAGGTTGTCCGACGCGGAGTCCATGTGGGCGAGGATGGTCTCGCGGGCCGTCGCGGCGTCCCCGGACTCGACCGCATCCACGATGGCCCGGTGCCGGTCCACGCTCATGTTGCTCGTGGCCCGCTCGAGCCCGGCGAACATGATGGACATCCGGATGGATCCCTCGAGGGACTGCCACTGGTGCAGGAGGGTCTCGTTCCCGGAGAGCCGGCACAGGAGGCGGTGGAAGTCCAGGTCCGCCTCGATCCTGTCCTCGAGGGACTGCCCCGCCGCCTCGTCCATGCGCTCGAGCGCCTCCCGGAGCTCGCCCACGGCCTTTGCCCGCCGCGGCTGCTCGATGAGGGTGCGGGCTGCGAGGGACTCGAGGGCCCCGCGCACCGCGAAGATGTCCCGGATCTCCTTCGCGTCGAGGTGCCGCACGCTGAGCCGCCCGCGGGGGCCGGCCGAGGCCAGGCCCTCCTGCTCGAGCTGCCTCAGGGCCTCGCGGAGCGTCCCGCGGCTGATGCCGAGCATCTCCGACAGCTCGGTCTCCACGAGGTGCTGTCCCTGCGCGAGCTCCCCGGAGGTGATGGCGCGGCGCAGCGCGGCGAGCGCCTGTTCGCGCAGGCTCCGCTTCTCGAGCCCCAGCAGGGATGCTGCAACGGCCATGGGTTCCTCCCCTTGTGTCGACTGTCACCCGACAGTCGTTGACACTCATGATAGGGCGAGCGCGGACCCAGAGGCCCGCGCCCGCCCGTGATTTCGGCGTCCGGCTCAGCCGAGGCTCAGCCGAGTTCGGACAGGACCTTCGCGACGATCCGGTCCACGCTGAGGCCGTACTTGGTGTGCAGCGTGGGCAGGGCGCCGGCGTCGAGGAACTCGTCCGGGAGCCCGACCGGGACCACGCGCCGGGCCTGGCCGGCGCGGACGAGCGCCGAGGCGACGGTCTCGAACAGGCCGCCCACCACGGTGTGGTTCTCGAGCGTGACCGCGAGCCGGTCCCCCGCCAGCTCGGCGAGGACGGTGGCCTCGTCGAAGGGCTTGAGCGTCGGGGTGTGCACGACGGCGACGTCCACCTTGTGCTTCTCGAGCTCGGCGGCCGCCTGGAGCGCCCGCATGGTCATGAGCCCGGAGGAGACGAAGACGACGTCGTTGCCTCCGCGCAGGACCTTGGCCCTGCCGAGCTCGAACTCGTAGTCGTACTCGTCCAGGACGGTGGGCACCTTCCCGCGCAGGAGGCGCAGGTAGGTGGGACCGTCCGCGGCCGCGAGCTGCGGGACGGCGGCCGCGATGTCCACCGAGTCGCAGGGGTCCACGATCGTCAGGTTGGGCATGCCGCGGAAGATCGCCACGTCCTCGGTGGCCTGGTGCGAGGGCCCGTACCCGGTGGTCAGGCCCGGCAGCCCGCCGACGATGTTGACGTTCAGGTTCGGCTCGGCGATGTCGAGGCAGATGAAGTCGTACGCGCGCCGGGCCGCGAAGACCGAGTACGTCGAGGCGAAGGGCACGAGCCCGGCCTCGGCCATACCCGCCGCCGCCCCGAAGAGCAGCTGCTCCGCCATGCCCATCTGGAAGAAGCGCTCCGGGTGGGCCTCGGCGAAGATGTGCATGTCCGTGTACTTGCCCAGGTCCGCCGTGAGCCCCACGATCCGCGGATCGGCCTCGGCCGCCGCGGCGAGCGCGTGCCCGAACGGAGCCGGCGCCGTCTTCTGGCCCGGGTCGGCGAACGAGGCGATCATCGCCGAGGTCTTCAGCTTCGGGGCTGCGCCCGCTGCCACTGCTGCCGTGCTCATGCCGTCTCCTCCTGGCCCTCGCCCCGCCCGGCTGCCGCCTGCGTGGCAGCGTCCTGCCGGGCCGCCCAGCCAGCCTCGAGCTGCTCGTTGCAGATCGCCCACTCGTGCTCCTCGATGCGCATGAAGTGCGCCTTCTCCCGCTGCTCGAGCAGCGGCACGCCCCGCCCCACCTTCGTGTCGCAGAGCACGACGGCGGGTGCCCCCTCGCCGTCGTCCGTCACCGCGGAGCCCGATCCGGCGGAATCGAACGCCTCCAGGAGCGCGCCGACGTCGTTGCCGTCCACGCGGAACACGCGCCAGCCGCACGCCGCCCACTTGTCGGCGACCGGTTCGGTGCGGAGCACGCCGGCGGTCGCGCCGTCGGCCTGGAGCGCGTTGATGTCCACGACGGCGGTGAGTCGGCCGAGGCGGTGGTGCGCGGCGCCCATCGCGGCCTCCCAGGTGGAGCCCTCGTCGAGCTCGCCGTCGGAGAGGAAGTTGACCACCCGGGCGGCGTTGCCGCGGTAGCGCAGTCCGAGGGCGAGGCCCACGGCGACCGTGAGCCCGTGCCCGAGCGAGCCGCCGGAGATCTCCATGCCCGGGGTGTAGGTGGACATGCCGGACATCGGCAGGCGGGAGCCGTCCGAGCCGTACGTCTCGAGCTCCTCGACCGGGATGGTCCCGGCCTCGGCGAGGGCCGCGTAGAGCCCGATCGCGTAGTGGCCGGTGGAGAGGAGGAACCGGTCGCGGTCCTCCCACTCGGGATCCTCGGGGCGGAAGCGGAGCTGGTCCGTGTAGACGGTGGCCAGGATGTCCGCGGCGCCGAGGGCCTGGCCCACGTAGCTCTGGCCCTGGACCTCGCCCATGAAGAGGGCGTGGCGGCGGATCCGGTGCGCGGCGGCCTCCACGGCGGCGCGGCGCTCGGCCAGCCCGGCGGGGGTGGGCGTTTCCAGTGTCGATGAGGTCATCGGAGTCGTCTTCCTCGGTTCCTTCAGTGGGTGTTCGCCGGCGCGGGGGTCTGGGCCGAGGCCAGCTCGGCGGCCTCGCGCTCGCGGCGGCCCCAGGTCTCGCGGGTCACGAGGGCTGCCCAGAGGCCGATCGCGCCGTAGGCGCTGAAGAGCAGGGCGGGGCCGATCCAGCCGAGGCTGACGAACAGCAGGGTGGTGATGAACGGCGTGAAGCCGGAGACCATGGCCGAGATCTGGTACGCGAGCGAGGCTCCGGAAGAGCGGGTCTTGGCCTGGAACAGCTCGGGGAACCAGGCGCCCTGGGCGCCGGCGAGGGAGTTCTGGCACACGGCGTAGGCGATCACGATGGTGGCCACGATGAACAGGAACATACCGGTGTTGACCAGCAGGAACATCGGCACACCGAACACCACGGCGAACGCGCAGGAGACGATGTACACCGGCCGGCGGCCCACCCTGTCGGTCAGGGCGCCCCACTTCCAGGTGGCGATGATGCCGATGGCGGAGGCGATGCACAGCGCGATGAGCGTCTGGTTCTTGTCCGCGAGCTTGGTCGAGTTGATGTAGGAGATCATGTAGGTGATCGACACGGCGTAGCCGGCCGTCTCCGCGATGCGCAGGCCGATGCCCCGCACGATGTTGCGCCAGTCCTCGCGGATCACCTGGCTGATGGGGGACTTGGCGATCTCGCCGCGGTCCCTGACGTCCTCGAAGACAGGCGACTCCGGGACCTTGGAGCGGATGATGAGGCCCACGATCACGAGGGCGAGGCTCGCCAGGAATGGGATGCGCCATGCCCACTCATCGCCGAGGTGGACGCTGAAGAGGAACACGAGGTTGGCCAGCAGCAGGCCCACGGGGAACCCGGCCTGGACGATGCCCGTCACCGCGCCCTTGCGCCGCCACGGGGCGTGCTCGTAGCTCATGAGGATCGCCCCGCCCCACTCGGCCCCGAACGCGAGGCCCTGGATGATGCGGACGGCGACGAGCAGCACGGGGGCGAGGATGCCCACCGCGGCGTAGGTGGGCAGCAGGCCGATCGCGAAGGTCGCGAGCCCCATGATGATGAGCGAGGTGACCAGGACCGGCTTGCGGCCGAGGCGGTCGCCGAGGTGGCCGCCGATGATGCCGCCGAGCGGGCGGGCCGCGAACCCGACGCCGAGGGTGGCGAACGAGGCCAGGGTGCCCGTGACCGGATCGGCGCCGGGGAAGAAGGCGTGGTTGAAGTAGAGGGCTGCCGCGGTGCCGAAGCCGATGAAGTCGTAGGTCTCGATGACGGCCCCGACGGCAGAGCCGACGGCGACGCGCCTGGCGTCCTTGGTGCCGTGGACCGGGCCGCGCATGGCCAGAGCCTCGTTGCTCATTGCGTTCCTTCCGAAAGTGGGGGTCTCTCGCTGCCGCCGTCTATGTTGACAGTCGACATGATATGCCAGTGTGCTGCGCGTCACCCTTAACTGTCAACAGTCGACTTTCAAGGTTGACTGTCGACACTTCCGCCGCCTACCGTGGTTGACGTCACACCACCGCTCCACCTTGGAGGCACCCCGATGTTCCACGACCGACTCGGCTGCTCGTCGATCAGCTTCCGGCACCTGCCCCTTCCCGAGGCCCTGGCCACCATCTCCGGCCTCGGCTTCGAGGAGATCGACCTCGGCGCCCTCCCCGGCGTGTGCGACCACGTCCCCTTCGAGCTCACCGAGGCGGACATCGCGGCCGTGGCGACCCGCGTCGAGGGCTCGGGCCTGCGCGTCCGTTCCGTCAACGGGGACATCGGCGACCTCAACTCCACGCCCGACGGCGCCGGGCTGGCCTCGCGGGCGGCGCACCTCGACCGGCTGCTCGCCCTGACATCCACCGTCGGGGCGAAGGCCCTGGTGCTCCCCTGCGGCGCGCTGAGCCCCGAGCCGGTGCGGAGCCTCGGCGAGGACCTCGACCTCGTAGCCCACCAGCTCGCGGTGGCCGCCGAGCGCGCGGCGGCGTTCGGCGTCGAGCTGTGGACCGAATCCCTCCACTACTACCGCCTGTGCGGGACCCTCGACCGTGCCCTCGCCCTCGCCGACCGGCTCGTGGGCTCCCGGGTGCGGCACGTCGTCGACCTCTCCCACGTCGTCGCCTCGGGGAGCCGGCCGGAGGAGGCGATCGGGGCGCTGGGGGCCCGCGCGGGCGCCCAGGGCATCGCCCACGTCCACCTCCGCGACGCCGTGCCGGGGAACATCAACCTCAGCATCGGCAACGGCTCGGTCGACTTCGCCGGCGCCCTCACCGCCCTGCGCGGCGTGGGCTTCGACGGGCACTTCTCGCTCGAGCTCGAGGCGCACGACCTCACCCACGACGAGCGCCCCGCGGCGGCCGCCAAGGCCGCGAGCTTCATCACCGACCTCATCTGACCTCTCCCCTGCCAGACCTCACCGAAGAGACAAGAAGGAACCACCATGAGCAGCATCCAGCGCACCGCCATCCTCACCGGCGCCACCTCCGAGAAGGGCATCGGCCTCGCCACCGCCCGCCGCTACGCCCGCGAGGGCTGGGGCGTGGTCATCCTGGACCTCGACGGCGAGAAGTCCGCGAAGACCGCCCAGGACATCGCCAACGAGTTCAACGTCCCCGCCTTCGGGCACGAGGTCGACGTGGCGGACGAAGCCTCGGTCGCCGCCGCCGCCGGCGCCGTGGCCGCGGAGGTCGCCGCGGGCCGCCTGCCCGTGGTCGGCGCACTCGCCAACATCGCCGGCATCACCTCTCCCGTGCCGTTCCTCGAGACCGACCTCGCCCTGTGGAACAAGGTCATGGCGGTCAACGCCACCGGCACCTACCTCGTCACCAAGGCGTTCCTGCCGGCCATGATCGAGGCCGGCTGGGGCCGGATCGTGAACATGTCCTCCGTCTCCGCCCAGCGCGGCGGCGGCGTGTTCGGCCGTGTCCCCTACTCCGCCGCCAAGGCCGCCATCCTCGGCTTCACCAAGGCCCTCGCCCGCGAGATCGCCCCCACCGGGATCACCGTCAACGCCATCACCCCCGGCGCCGTGGACACCAACATCCGCGTGGGCAGCACCGACGAGCAGGAGGCCGCGATCGCCCGCGACATCCCGCTCGGCCGCACCGCCTCGACCGAGGAGATCGCCTCGGTGATCACCTGGCTCTCCTCCGACGGCGCCTCCTACCTCACCGGCACCACGGTGGACATCAACGGCGGCAGCCACATCCACTGACGTTCCGCTCAGCCACCGGTCCCAGGAGACTTCCATGACGCGCATCGCCAACGATCCCGCGGACTTCGCCGACGAGGCCCTCGCCGGCTTCTGCGACGTGCACGCGGGCCTCGTCCGCCAGGTGCCCGGCGGAGCGGTCCGCCGGCGCCGCCCGGCCCAGCCCAAGGTCGCCGTCCTCGTGGGCGGCGGCTCGGGGCACTACCCCGCCTTCGCCGGACTGATCGGCGCTGGCTTCGCCGACGGTGCCGTAGTGGGCAACATCTTCACCTCGCCCTCCACACAGCAGGCCTGCACCGTGGCCCGCGCGGCCGAGTCCGGCGCCGGCGTCGTCTTCACCTACGGCAACTACGCCGGGGACGTGATGAACTTCGGCCTCGCCTCCGAGCGCCTCGCCGCCGAGGGGATCCGGGCCGAGAACGTGCTCGTGACGGACGACGTCGCCTCCGCGCCCGCCGCCGAGGCCGGGCGCCGCCGCGGGATCGCCGGCGACTTCGTGGTCTTCAAGGCCATGGGCGCCGCCGCCGAGGCCGGATGCGACCTCGACGAGGTGGTGCGGATCGGCCGCAGGGCCAACGAGCGCACCCGCACCCTCGGCACCGCCTTCTCGGGGTGCACCTTCCCGGGCGCCGACGCTCCCCTGTTCAGCCTCCCCGAGGGACACATGGGCCTCGGGCTCGGGATCCACGGCGAGCCCGGGCTGCGGGACGTCCCGCTGCCCCCGGCCGCCGAGCTCGGCCGCGCGCTCGTGGAGGGCGTCCTCGCCCAGGCGCCCGCGGATGCCGAGGAGGTTGGGGCCGGCGGCGCCGGGGCGCGCATCGCCGTGATCCTCAACGGGCTCGGCTCGACCAAGCACGAGGAACTCTTCGTGCTGTGGGGCACTGTCGCGCCGCTCCTGCGCGAGGCGGGCTACGAGATCGTGGCGCCCGAGGTCGGCGAGCTCGTCACGAGCCTGGACATGGCCGGCGTCTCGCTGACCGTGACGTGGCTCGACGACGAGCTCGAGGAGCTCTGGCTCACCCCCGCCGAGACCCCGGCCTTCCGCCGCGGGTCCGTCGCCGCCGCCTCCGCCGTGGAGTCCGCGGACGACGCCGGCGGGCCGGCCGCCGCTGCCGAGGCACCGCCGTCGTCCGAGGCCTCGCGCGGGTACGCCGGAGCGGTCGTCGCAGCCCTCGAGTCCGCCTCCGGCCGGCTCGCCGAGCTCGAGGCCCAGCTGGGCGCGATGGACGCGGTCGCGGGCGACGGCGACCACGGGCGCGGCATGGTCCGCGGCGTCGGCGCCGCAGTGGCCGCGGCCAAGGAGGCCCTGGCCGGCGGCCGCGGTGCCGGATCAGTCCTCGCCGCGGGCGGAGACGCGTGGGCCGACCGCGCCGGCGGGACCTCCGGGGTCCTGTGGGGCGCGGGCCTGCGCGCGTGGGGCGAGGCCCTCGGGGACCTCGAGGCGCCGGACGCCGCGGGAGTCGCCGCCGGGATCTCGGCCTTCGCCGCGCGCATCGCCGCGCTCGGGGGCGCCCGGCCCGGCGACAAGACGCTCGTCGACGCCCTGGTGCCGTTCGACGAGGAGCTGCGCGGCGCCGTCGTGCGCGGGGACAGCCTCGCCGCCGCGTGGGAGCGCGCGTGCCGGGCGGCCGAGTCCGCCGCCACCGCGACCGCTGCCCTGACCCCGCGCAAGGGCCGCGCGCGTCCCCTCGCCGAGAAGAGCGTGGGCACCCCGGATCCCGGCGCGACGTCCCTGGCCGCGGTGTTCGCCGCGCTCGGGCCGGCCATCGTTTCAGCAACCCCTCAGGAGGTGACCGCATGAGCGGCCAGACCACGGAACCCGCCGCAGGCGGCCTGCGAATCGTCATCGGCTCGGACGAGGCCGGGGTGGACTACAAGGAAGCCCTGCTCAAGGACCTCGAGGCCGACGGCCGGGTGGCCGAGGTGATCGACATCGGCGTGCACCGGGCGGCCGAGGACTTCACCCGCCCCTACCCCTACGTGGGGCTCAAGGCCGGGCAGCTGATCAGCGAGGGCGCGGCGGACCGGGCGCTGCTGTTCTGCGGGACCGGCCTCGGCGTGGCCATCGCCGCGAACAAGGTCCTCGGGATCCGGGCCGCCACGGCGCACGATTCCTTCTCGGTGGAGCGTTCGGTCCTGTCCAACAACTGCCAGGTCCTCACGATGGGCCAGCGCGTGGTGGGGCTCGAGCTCGCCCGGCGCCTCGCACGGGAGTGGATCGGCTACACCTTCGACCCGGACTCCGCCTCCGCCGCCAAGGTCCAGGTGCTCAGCGACTACGAGGGCTGCTGACCGCCCGAGGCGAGTGGCGCCGTCGTGCGCCCCACCCCCTGTCCACTCCCCCAGCCCTCCCCCGCGTCCCCGCCACCACCCCGTCTTAAGGTCATGTTCTGGGGGCCACATCATGTGACTCCCAGAACATGACCCCCAGAAGGTGACTTACAGGAGGTGACCCCCAGGAGGTGACCCCCAGGAGGGGGGGGCGGGCTAGGGGGACGGGACCTTGCTCACGAAGTCCGTCGTGTAGGTCTTGGACAGGTCGATGGAGCCGCCCTTGCCCTTGACGTTGCTCGAGTAGCTGTCGAGGATCCGGAGCACGTTCTTGGCGCCGTCGGGATCCATGACGCCGTCCTTGGTGAACATCGCCTTGGTGTCAGCGATGGACTTCTCGTACAGGTCCGCCCCGGCGTTCGCGTACTCCTTGGGCATCTTCGCGGCGATCTCCGCGGCGCTGTGGCCGTTGATGTAGCGCAGGGCCCCGACGAACGCGTTCGCGACCTTCTGCACCGTCTTCGGGTTCTTCTGCACGAAGTCGCAGGACATGTACACGGAGGCCGCCGGGTAGAGGCCGCCGAGCGCAGCCTTGGTGCCCTCCTCAGTGCGCATGTCCACCATGACCTTGCCCTTGCCGGTCGTGACGAGCTGGGCGATGGTCGGGTCCGTGGTCATGCCGGCATCGATGCCGCCGTTGTCCATGGCCGCGATGAACGTCTGGCCGGCGCCGACCTTGGCCGGGGTGTAGGACTTGACGCCTGCCTGGCCCGCGAGCGCCTGGGTCAGGAAGTCGGTCGAGGACCCGAGCGAGGTGATGCCGAGGTTCTTGCCCTCGAAGTCCTTGGGGGTCTTGATCGAGGCCGCCTTGGAGGAGGCCACGACCTCGGCCTCGCCGGGGATGTTGGCCAGCTGCACCACGGAGGTGATGCACTGGTTCTTCGCCGCGAGGTCGACCGTGTGGTCGTAGAACCCGACCACGGCCTGGGCGTTGCCCGTGAGCAGCGAGTTCTCGGCGGTGGCGCCGGACTGCTCGCCCAGGAGGTTGACCTTCACACCCTCCTTCTCGAAGTAGCCCAGGCCCTCGGTGAGCTTGGCCGGGAGGTAGATGACCTTCTCGAGGCCGCCCACGATGATGTTGACCTCGGGTGTCTCCTGCGCGTCCGCGGCGGCGGCACGCGAGTCGCGGCACCCGCTGAGGCCGGCAGCGAGCCCGAGCGCGAGCAGCGCCGCCCCCGCCTGGGCGATCCGGCGCGTGGTGGTGGTCTTCATGTCTCAGATTCCTTCCGTGTGGGCCTGGGCCTGCGAGGGCCGCCAGGTGAGGAGCTTGTTCTCGAGCGCGGTGATGAGGGACTCGGCGAGCAGGGCCACGACGGTGACGATGATCATGCCGGCGTAGATGCCTGCCGAGTCGAAGGTGCCCTGGGCGTTGGCGATGAGCATGCCCATGCCGTGCTTGGCACCGGCGTACTCGCCGACGATCGCGCCGATGAGCGCGAACCCGAACGCCGTGTGGAGCGAGGAGAGGATCCAGGTGGTGGCGCTGGGGAGCACGATCGAGGTGAGGATCTTGCGCTTGCTGGCGCCGAGGATGCGGGCGTTGTCGACCACGTTGCCATCCACCTCGCGGGCGCCGGTGAAGGCGTTGAAGAAGACCGCGAAGAAGACGAGGACCACGACCGTGGCGACCTTGGAGCTGATGCCGAACCCGAACCAGATGATGAACAGGGCCGCGAGGACGATGCGCGGGACGGCGTTGGCGGCCTTGATGAAGGGCGAGAACACCCGGGCCATGTAGCGGCTGCGGCCGAGGAGCACGCCGAGGACGATGCCGGCCACGGTGCCGATCGCGAAGCCGACCGTCGCCTCCAGCACCGTGTAGCCGACGTTCTCCCAGACGGAACCGAACTGGGTCCCGGCAGTGAACCACTGGACGAGCCGGCCCCAGATGAGGGAGGGCTTGGAGTAGAAGAACTCGTCGATGACGAACGTCGCGGTGAGCTCCCAGGACCCGAGCCAGATGGCCACGATGAGGGCGCGCAGGCCCCAGACGCGCAGCGCGTCGGCGCGCTGCGCCCTCCGGGCGGTGGTGAGGAGGGCTGCCTCCTTCTCGGCGCTCAGCAGCCCGTCGGCGCGGGCCCCGGACTGGGCGGTGGGCAGGGTGGTCATGGTGCTCACTTCTCTCCTCGGGCAGGGACCGGGTTGCCGGCGGCGGCGCGGGCGAGCTCGACCTCTTCGCGCAGGCTCTCCCACACGCGGCGGTACAGGTCGAGGAAGTCCTCGGTGAGGCGGACCTCCTCGACGTTGCGGGGGCGGGGCAGGTCGACCCGGAAGTCGGCCTTGATGGTGGCCGGGCTGGCGGTCATGACGACGACGCGGTCCGCGAGCGCGATGGCCTCCTCGAGGTCGTGGGTGACGAACACGACCGCGGCGTCGCTCTCGCCCCACAGCCGCAGGAGCTCCTGCTGCATGAGCTGGCGGGTCTGGACGTCGAGGGCGCTGAAGGGCTCGTCCATGAGCATGATCTCGGGCTCGTTGACGAGGGTCTGGGCCAGGGCCACGCGCTTGCGCATGCCGCCAGAGAGCTGGTGCGGGTAGTACGACTCGAACTTGCCCAGCCCCACGCGCTCGACCCACTCGCGGGCCTGTGCCCGGGCCGCGGACTTCGGGGCGCCGCGGTACTCCGGGCCGGAGGCGACGTTGTCCAGCACGGTCTTCCACGGCAGGGTCGCGTCCGCCTGGAACATGTACCCGATGCCGTTCGGGATGCCCGTGACGCGCTGGCCGCGCACGAACGTCTCGCCCTCCGAGGCGGGTGCGAGGCCCGAGATGAGCGAGAGGGTGGTGGACTTCCCGCACCCGGTCGGGCCGACGACGGCGACGAACTCGCCGGGTGCGATGGAGAGGGTCACGTCCCGGATGGCGGTGTGGATGCCGCCTCCGTTCTTGGGGAACCTCTTGGTGGCGGCCCTCAATTCGATGAGGGGCGCCGCGGGGGCAGTCATGGGGACTCCTTCGTCTCTGCGCTGCGGTACCGGGCGGCACTGTGCCGCCGGTCACGTGGTGTGCCACAGACGCTACGAAGCCGTGCGAGGTGGCGTCTCGCTTTGCCGCATAGGGTTCGAAGAACTCGTTCTTCCCCTTCTGCGCATTGTGCTCACCGTCCGGTGGCACGCGCCGGGCTGAGTCCCTACTGTGTCCGTTGTGCACGCAACGGACACGGTGGTCCCCGTTCCCGGCGACCGCCGGGCCCCCGGGCGCCGCGGGCTCGCCTTCTCGACCCGCATGATGGCGCTCCAACTGGGCGTCGTCGTGCTCGTCGTGGTGCTCACCGCGGGCATCTACGGGTGGCTGTCCTACCAGCGGCTCGTCGCCGAGATCGGCTCGAAGGCGCTCGCCGTGGCACAGAGCGTCGCGGTCGAGGACGCCGTGCAGGACTCGCTCGCCGCTGCAGCGGCGGCCGGGACCACGCCGTCGAACGCCGCGCTGCGCGCGGGGGCGGTGCAGGGGCTCGCCGAGGCCCTCCGGGACCGCACCGACTCCCTGTTCGTGGTCATCACCGACCGGCGCGGGAAGCGCTGGTCCCACCCCGACCCGGCCAGGCTCGGCGAGACCGTCTCCACGAGCCCGGAGGAGGCCCTCGCCGGCCGCGAAGTGACGATGCTCGAGACGGGCACGCTCGGCCCGTCGGTCCGGGCAAAGGTCCCCGTGTGGGCCCCGGACGGCCGCACGGTGGTGGGCGAGGTCAGCGTCGGATTCTCCACCGATGACGTCACCGAGGCCCTCGCCGGCGCGATCCCGCCGATCCTCGCCGTGGCCGCGCTCGCCGTCGTCACCGGCGGGACCGGCACCGCGCTGCTGAGCCGGCGGCTGAGCTCCGACACCCTCGGCCTCGAGCCCGCGGAGGTCGGCGAGCTCGTCCAGGACCAGGCCGTGGTGCTCTACGGGGTCAGCGAAGGCGTCATCGGGGTCGGTGAGGACGGCCGGGTCACCATCTGCAACGACCGGGCCCGGCGGCTGCTCGGCCTCACCGACCCCTCCGGGCGCACCCTCGCGGACCTCGGGCTCCCGCCGCGCGTCCTCGCGCTGCTGGACGCCGCGGACGACGCCGGGCGGCCGGGTGTGCAGGTCGTGGTCGGCGGGTCGGTGCTCATCGTCACCGCCAAGCGGGTCACGCGCGGCCGGCGGAAGCTCGGCTGGGTCGTGGTGGTCCGCGACCGCACCGACGTCGAGGCGCTGAGCCGGCAGCTCGATGCCGTGGGGGCGCTCTCGACGGCGCTGCGCGCCCAGCGGCACGAGTTCGCCAACCGGCTGCACGCGATCTCCGGCTTCCTGCGGATCGGGCGGCATGCCGAGGCCACCGAGTACCTCGACGAGGCGCTCGGGGCCGGGCCGCTCAAGTACCCGGTGGACTTCGCCGGCACGCTCGAGGACCCGTTCCTGCAGGCGTTCCTCGGGGCGAAGGCCATGCGCTCGGCAGAGATGGGCGTGCCGCTGCGGCTCGGCGGCTCGACCCTCATCGAGGGCACGGTCTCCGACCCGCAGGATGTCACGACCGTCCTCGGAAACCTCGTGGACAACGCGGTCACCGCCGCGGTCCGGGGCACGGGCGGGGAGCGGTGGGCCGAGGTCGAGCTGCTCAGCGACGGGCCCACCCTGTACGTGACCGTCGCCGACTCCGGAGACGGGCTGGCCGGCGCGGACGCCGAGAAGCTGTTCGCCGAGGGGTACTCGTCGGGCTCCGTGGCGGCCCCGCGGGCCGGCAGGGGCGAGGGCTTCGGCCTCTCCCTGTCCCGGCAGATCGCCCGGAGCCTGGGCGGCGACCTGTGGGTCCTCTCCCCCGGCGCCGAGGGCGGGCCTGGCGCGGTCTTCTGCGCGCGGCTGCCCGGGGTCCTCGACGCGGGCGCTGGCGCCTCGGCGGGCGGCCTTGCCGAGGAGGACGTATGAGCGAGGACCTCCGCGTCCTGATCGTCGACGACGACTTCCGCGTGGCCAGGCTCCACGCCGAATACGTCGGCGCCGCGCCGGGCTTCGCGGCCCTCGACCCCGTGGGCACCGGTGCCGCCGCCATCGACGCCGCCCGCGCGTTCAGCCCGGACCTCGTGCTCGTGGACGTGTACCTGCCCGACGCGGACGGGATCGACATCCTCCCCGACCTCGACGTGGACGCGTTCGTGCTCAGCGCCGCCTCGGACGCGGCCTCGATCGCCCGCGCCTTCCGGCGCGGCGCGCTCGGCTACTCATCAAGCCGTTCACCCAGAAGCAGCTCGCCGAACGCCTACGCGGCTACTCGCGCTACCGGCGCGTGCTCGAGTCCACTCCCGACCTCACCCAGGACACCGTGGACCGGGCCCGGCGGCACCTCCTGCCAGCCACGGTCCAGCTCACCAAGTCGCGGTCCGTGACCGAGGCCGCGGTGCTGGACGCGCTCGCCGCCGCTGCGGCGGCCCTGACGGCGGTGGACGTCGCGGCGAGGGTCGGCATCTCGCGCGCGACCGCGCAGCGGCACCTCTCGGTGCTCGTGGATGAGGGCGTGGTGGAGATAGGGCTCCGCTACGGCAGCACCGGCCGCCCGGAGCACCGGTACAGCGCGCGCCGGGAGTGACGGGCCCTAGTCCTCCTGGCCGTGGAAGGGCGGATCATCGCTCGCGTCGCTGTTCAGGTCGGCGTCGGGGACATCGAAGCCCGCCATGGCCTTGTCGATGTCCGAGTTGTCGCGCGGGACGTTGTCCTTCTGGGCCCGGATGCCGTGCGCCTGCTCGCGGATGAGCTGCTCCTCCTCGCTGAAGCGGATGTCATTCGCCTGGTCGCCGGAGTCGCGGGGCTCGAGGTCCGGGTTGCCGGTCTTGTAGTCGTTCTCGTTGAGGTTGGCGGTCCGGTCGATGTCTGGGTTCTCTGTCATGCCGCACCTGTACCCCGCCGCGGAGGAGGCCAATCGGGCCTGCGTCAGCCGCGCGCACGCGGGTAGGACTGACCTTGTCCCTGCCCCGCGGCCAAGGAGAACACGATGAATCTGTTGGACGACGCCGTCAGCCGGCTCGAGCGCCTGGAATTCCTCGACCGGGTGGCCGAGCCCGTGCGGAAGGCGGCCCACGCGCTGGTCCGTCCCCGCGCGGTCCGCAACGCGCTCAGCGGCATCCCGACCGGCCACCCGCTGCACGCGGTCCTCACCGACGTGCCGATCGGGGCCTGGAGCATGGCCGCCCTGCTCGACGTGAAGGGTGTGCTCGGCGGGGACGGCGGCCGCAGCTCCGATGCCGCGGCCGACCTCCTCGTCGCCGCCGGGCTCGCCGCGGCCGTGCCCACCGCCGCCGCCGGCCTGAACGACTGGTCGGACACCTACGGGCCCACCGAGCGGGTAGGCCTGGTCCACGCCGCGGCGAACACCGCCGCACTCGGGCTCTACGCCGCCTCCCTCGCCGCCCGCCGCGCAGGACGCCGCCCCGCCGGCCGCGCCCTCGCCCTCGCAGGCCTCGGCGTGCTGACGGTGGGCGGGTACCTCGGCGGCCACCTGACCTACTCGAAGGGCGTCAAGGTCAGCCATACCGCCTACCACGAGGGTCCGCTCGACTGGGAGGACGTCCTCGGCGAGGACGAGCTCGAGGGAGGGGCGCCGAAAGTGGTCCAGCTCGGCGAGATCCCCCTGCTCGTGATGCGCGACGGCGGGCGGATCGTCGCGCTCGACAACGTCTGCACCCACGCTGGCGGCCCCCTGAACGAGGGGACATTCGAGGGCGGCTGCGTCACGTGCCCGTGGCACGGGAGCCAGTTCCGCCTCGCCGACGGCGCCCCGGTCCTCGGTCCGGCGAGCGCGCCCCAGCCGAGCTACGAGACCCGCGTCCGGGACGGCCGCATCCAGGTCCGCGCCAAGAGGTAGTTCCTCGCGGCGCTCAGCCGGTCTTGCGGGTGCGCCGCTTCGGCGGCGCCTTCTCCTCCTGAGGTGCCCCCTCGGCGTCGTCCGCCTTCTTGGCGCGGCTGCGGGTGCCGGCGGAGGACTTGGCGCCCGAGGACTCCTTCGCGCCGCCGGCGGCCTTGCGGCGGCTCTCGACGCTGCGCCGCAGGGCCTCCATGAGGTCCAGGACCTCGGCGCCCTCGCCCTCCTCGGCCGGGGCGCCGAACGTCTCCTCGGTGTCCACGGCGTCCCCCTTGGCGAGCTTGGCCTCCACCAGCTGGGTCAGCTGGGTCTGGTACTCGTCGGTGAACTGCTCGGGCTCGAAGTCGGAGGAGAGGCTCTCCACGAGGGAGGAGGACATCTTCAGCTCCTTGTCCGAGATCTTCACCTCGGTGTCCTCGAGGACGGGGAACGCCGCCTCCCGCACCTCGTCCGGCCACAGGAGCGCCTGCAGGACCATGACGTCCCCGCGCACCCGCAGTGCCCCCAGCCGGGACTTCTGCCGCAGCGCGAACTTCACCACGGCGGTCAGCTCGGTCTGCTCGAGCGTGCGCCGCAGCAGCTGGTACGGCTTCACGCCGACCTTCTCCGGCTCGAGGTAGTAGCTCTTCTCGAAGTACATCGGGTCGATCTGCTCGTCCGGGACGAACTCGACCACCTCGATCTCCCGGCTGCGCTCCACGGGCAGGGACTTCAGGTCCTCGTCGGTGAGGACCACCGTGCGGCCGCCCTCCTCGTAGGCCTTGTCGATGTCCGCGTACTCGACGACCTCCCCGCACACCTCGCAGCGGCGCTGGTAGCGGATGCGGCCGCGGTCCTTATCGTGGACCTGGTGCAGCCTGAGGTCGTGGTCCTCGGTGGCGCTGTACACCTTCACGGGCACGCTGACCAGGCCGAAGCTGATGGCACCCTTCCAGATAGACCGCATGAGCCCAGTGAACCGCACATTCCACACGATGGATAGGTCCTCGGTCCCCGCGCCGCGCCCGGAACGGGCCCTTGTCCCCTTGGCGGCCGGGCCCGCAGCGCAGCACCGTGGGAGGAGCCGGCGCCTGCCGCCGCCCGCCCAAGGAGGAGCCGTGAACGTCCTCATCGCCTATGCGAGCAAGCACGGGGCCACGAAGGGGATCGCCGAGCGCATCGGCTCGACGCTCACCGCCGAGGGGTTCCCCGTCACCGTCAGACCGGTCGAGGAGGTCGACGACGTGACGCACTTCGACGCCGTCGTCCTCGGCAGCGCCGCCTACGCCCTCCACTGGATGCATGCCGCGACCGCCTTCGCGAAGCGGCACCACCGGGACCTGGCCGACCGGCCCGTCTGGCTCTTCGCGAGCGGCCCCCTCGGCGAGGAGAAGGAGGACGCGGAGGGCCGCGACGTCCGGGAGAAGAGCGAGCCGCGCGAGTTCGAGAAGTTCGCCGACGAGCTTAATGTCAGGGGCGACCACGTGTTCTTCGGGAAGTGGGACCCCGGGTCCGAGCCTGTGGGCCTCATGGAGAAGATCATGGAGCACCTGCCCGGGCATCCCCGCGAGGCGCTGCCGGCCGGCGACTTCCGCGACTGGGACGAGGTCGAGGCCTGGGCGCACGGCATCGCCGAAGAGCTGCGGGCGGGGTAGGTCTGGGCCGGCGCCGGAGGCTGGGGCCGGCGCCGCTCGGGGGATCGCGCCGCCATGCGCCGATGGCCGACGCCGGTTCGACGGGCGGCCGGACGGGTAGATCCACGGGGACATCTTCCCCCGGACCGGGGCGCATGGGAGGTTAGCCGCATGGCAGCGCAGCGCGAGACCGTCGAGATCGAGGGCCGCAGGCTCAGCCTGTCCAACCTGGACAAAATCATGTACCCCGAGTCCGGGACCACCAAGGGTGACGTCATCGAGTACTACCGGACGGTCGGCCCCGTCATGATCCCGGCGGTCCGGGACCGGCCCGCCACCCGGAAGCGGTGGGTCCACGGCGTGGGCACCGCGGACGAGCCGGGCGAGGTGTTCTTCCAGAAGAATCTGGACGACCGGTCCACGCCCGAGTGGGTCCGCCGGGTCACGCTCCACCACCGCCGCTCGACCAACACCTACCCCCTCGTCAACGACCTCCCCACCCTCATCTGGCTCGCCCAGATCGCGGCGCTCGAGATCCACGTGCCGCAGTGGCGCGCCGTCGAAGAGGACACCATGATCAACCCGGACCGGCTCGTGATCGACCTCGACCCCGGCCCCGGCGCGGGGCTGCCCGAGTGCGTCGAGGTCGCGCACCTGGTCAAGCCGATCTTCGACGACCTGGGGCTCGTCTCGGTGCCCGTCACGTCCGGGTCCAAGGGCATCCACCTCTACGCGAAGCTCGACGGCAGCCAGGAGTGGGAAGCCGTCTCCGCCGTGGCCCGCGAGCTCGCGAAGTCCCTCGAGGCAGACCACCCGGACCTCGTGGTCGCGGACCAGAAGAAGACCCTCCGCGGGGGCCGGGTGCTCGTGGACTGGAGCCAGAACAGCGGGCAGAAGACCACGATCGCCCCCTACTCGCTGCGCGGCCGCGTCCAGCCCATGGTCGCCGCCCCGCGGACCTGGGAGGAGATCGGCTCCCCCGATCTGGCACACGTGCGCTACGACGAGATGGCCGGGCGCCTCGAGACGTACGGGGACCTGTTCGCGCCGCTGCACCCGCCGGCCCTGGCCGGGAAGCACGACGCCGGCCGCTCGTCCCGCCCGCGTTCCCGCGCCTCGGCCGCGGCGCGCTCGGGTTCCCCCTCCTCCGGCGAGGCGGACGACGGCGGCCGCCGACCGCCGTCGTCCGCCGACCGGCTCACCGAGTACCGGGCCAAGCGGGATGCCGCGAAGACCCCCGAGCCCGTCCCGCTCGAGGCGCCCACGCCCGGCGCCGGGGACGCCTTCGTGATCCACGAGCACCACGCGCGGCGGCTGCACTGGGACCTGCGGCTCGAGCACGAGGGGGTGCTGGCCTCGTTCGCGATCCCCAAGGGCATCCCGACCAGCACCGGGAAGAACCACCTCGCCGTGCACACCGAGGACCACCCGCTTGAGTACCTCACGTTCTCCGGCAGCATCCCCCAGGGCGAGTACGGCGCCGGGGAGATGTACGTCTGGGACACCGGCACGTACGAGGTCGAGAAGTGGCGCGAGGACGAGATCATCGTGATCCTGCACGGGCGCGAGGGCGGTGGCCTCGAGGCGGTGGCCGAGGCGCTGGGGCAGGCGGCCGACGGGAATCCGGCGGGCGAAGGCGGCTCAGCGCCCGAGGGCATCCGGCTCGCGCTCATCCGCACCGAGAAGGGGTCCGCCGGGAAGGAGAACTGGCTCGCGCACCTCATGAAGGACCAGGCCAAGGGGCACTGGCGGCGCGGCACCCACGCCGAGGCCGAGGCGCAGAACGCCGAGGCCGAGGCGCAGAACGCCGAGATCGGGGCGCACGACGCCGAAGTCGGGGCGCCGGTGACGTCCGGCCCGCCTCCGTCCCCGATGCTCGCCCAGTCGGGCACGGCCGGGCTCGTGCGGGAGGGCGACTGGGCGTTCGAGATGAAGTGGGACGGGATCCGCGCGATCGTGGACACCCGCGCGGGCGCCACCCGGCTGATCAGCCGCAACGGGATCGACCAGACCCTCACGTACCCCGAGCTCGCCGACCTCGCGGAGCTCGGGCCCGCCGTGCTCGACGGCGAGATCATCGCCCAGGCCCCGGGCGGCCGCCCGGACTTCGGGCTCCTGCAGCAGCGCATGAACCTCAGCCGCCCGGCCGACGTCGAGCGCGCCCGGCGCGCGGTGCCCGTGCGGATCGTGCTGTTCGACCTGCTCGAGTACGAGGGGCGCGACCTCACCGGCCTGCCGTTCCGCGAGCGCCGGGCGGCCCTCGAGCTCCTCGCCGAGGGCGGGCTGCCGGCGAGCGCCCAGCTCTCCCCGGTCTTCGAGGGCAGCATCGACGACGTCCTCGAGGCCTCCGCGGAGCACGGGCTCGAGGGCGTCATCGCCAAGCGCCCCTCGGCCCGCTACGAGGCCGGCCGGCGCTCCGGGGCCTGGGTGAAGATCAAGCACGAGAGGACCCAGGAGGTCGTGGTGGCGGGCTGGCGGGAGGGCAAGGGCGGCCGCGCGGGGACCGTCGGCTCGCTCCTGCTCGGCATCCCGGATGACGACGGCGTGCTGCGGTACGCGGGCCGGGTCGGCTCGGGCTTCACGGACCGCATGCTCGCCGAGGTCTCGTCCCGGCTGCGCCCCCTCGAGCGCAAGACCCCGCCGCTGGAGGACGTGCCCCGGGAGGACACCCGCGACGCGCACTGGGTCACGCCCAAGCTTGTGGCCGAGGTCCGGTACGGGGAGCGCACGAGCGGCGGCCGGCTGCGGCACCCGGTGTGGCGGGGCTGGCGGCCGGACAAGGCCGCGACGGACGTGGTGCTCGAGGGGTGAGCGCCCCCTGAGGAGCTCCTCAAGGGCAGCGGGAAGAAAGATTGTTGAACAATCCGTCCGATTGATGCATGCTTGGATCACCACCTCGTGAGACGGAGATCACCCATGGCAAGCATCGACCTCAACAGCGACGTCGGCGAGTCCTACGGCAACTGGACGTTCGGCGACGACGCCGCGATCTTCGAGAGCGTCTCGAGCGCCAACGTCGCGTGCGGCTTCCACGCCGGCGACCCGAGCGGCATCCGGGCCACGTGCGAGGCGGCGGCCGCGGCCGGAGTCGTGATCGGCGCGCACCCGGCGTACCGCGACCTCGCGGGGTTCGGCCGGCGCTTCATCGACGTGACCCCGCGCGAGCTCATCGACGACGTCATCTACCAGATCGGCGCGCTCCAGGGCCTGGCCCGCTCGGCCGGCACCGAGGTCCGCTACGTCAAGCCGCACGGCGCGCTCTACAACACGATCGTGCACCACGAGACCCAGGCGAAGGCGGTCGCGAAGGCCGTCGCCGAGGTGGCCCCGACCCTGCCGCTGCTCGTCCTGCCGAACTCGGAGATCCAGCGCGCGGCCGAGGCCGCGGGCCTGCGCACCGTCACCGAGGCGTTCGCCGACCGCGCCTACACCCCCGAGGGCACCCTGGTCTCCCGGCGCGAGCCGGGCTCGGTGCTGCACGACCTCGACGGGATCGTCGAGCACGTGCTGCGCATCCTCGACGGCAAGGTCCAGGCCATCGACGGCAGCATCGTCCGCATCGCGGCGGACAGCATCTGCGTCCACGGGGACACCCCGGGCGCGGTCGCCATGGCCGCCCGCGTCCGGGCAGCGGTGGCCGAGGCCGGCGTCGGGATCGCGAGCTTCGCGTGACCGCCCGCGCGGCCGCAGTCCAGAGCCCGGTCCTCGGCCTCCGCCCCGCTGGCGACCGCGCCGTCCTCGTCGAGCTGCGCACCCTCGGCGCCGTCCTGGCCCTGACCTCCAAGCTTGCCGCGGCCCAGCACGCCGGCGACCTCGCCGTGGTCGACGTGGTGGCCGCCGCGACCACGGTCCTCATCGTCGCGGAGTCCCCCGACGCCGTGAGCCGCGCCGCCGCGTACGTCCGCGCGCTCCGCCTCGAGGACGCCGGGCGCGCGCCCGGCCGGCTCGTGCAGGTTGAGACCGTCTACGACGGCGCCGACCTCGACGAGGCCGCGCGGCTCACCGGGCTCTCGCCGGAGGCGCTCGTGGCCGCGCACAGCGGCGCGGTGTGGGACGCCGCGTTCGGCGGCTTCGCCCCCGGGTTCGCCTACCTGACGCACGACGGCGCCCCGTCCGTCCCGCGGCGCTCCTCGCCGCGCACAGTGGTCCCCGCCGGATCCGTGGCCCTCGCCGGCACCTACTCGGCCGTCTACCCTGGCGAGTCCCCGGGCGGCTGGCAGCTGATCGGACGCACCGACGCCGTGATGTGGGACCTCTCCCGCGAGGATCCCGCGCTCGTGGCGCCCGGAGACCGCGTGCAGTTCGTGCCCGTCCGGGCATCGGCCTCCCTTGCGGCTCCCGCGCCCGGAGCGGCCCCCGTCACATGTGGAGCTGAGCACGGTACTGACGCCCCGCACCGTGCTCAGGCCACAATTTCCGCCGGGGGCGAGGCGACGACGCGCGCGGAGGCGGGGCTCGTCGTCGTGCGCGCGGGGCTGCAGACCACGGTGCAGGACGCGGGAAGGCCCGGGCGGGCGTCGCTCGGCGTCAGCCCCGCGGGGGCGCTCGACCGGGGCGCGCTGCGCCGGGCCAACCGCATGGCCGGCAACACCCCGGACGCCCCAGCCCTCGAGGCGCTCCTCGGCGGGCTCGAGCTGCGCGCCGAACAGGACCAGGTGCTCGCAGTGACCGGCGCCCGCGTCCCGCTGCGGATCATGCCGCCCGATGACGCGCAGGGAGATGACCCCTCACGGGGGAGGGAGGCGCCGTTGGACGCGCCCTTCGCGCTGCTGGCCGGGGAGACCCTCGCCGTCGGCGCGCCGACCCGCGGACTGCGCACCTATCTGGCGGTGCGCGGCGGACTCGCCGCCGAGCGCGTGCTCGGCAGCGCCTCGACAGACACGCTCTCCGGGATCGGCCCGGCCCCCCTCGCCGACGGGGACGCCCTCGCCGTGGCCCCCACCCGCGGCGCGCACGTCGTCGGGCTCCCGGAGATCCCCCCGCCGCTGCCGGACCCCGCCGTGCCCACCGAGCTGCGCGTTCTCCCCGGACCGCGGCAGGACTGGTTCACCGACGCGTCGGCGCAGGCCTTCTTCGAGCAGGAGTGGACCGTCACCGCGCAGTCGAACCGCGTCGGCGTCCGGCTGGACGGCGCCCCGCTCGAGCGCGCCAAGGACGGCGAGCTCACGAGCGAGGGCACCGCGCGCGGCGCCATCCAGGTCCCTGCGAGCGGCCTGCCTGTCCTGTTCCTGGCCGACGCCCCGGTGACCGGCGGGTACCCGGTGATCGGCGTCGTCGTGAGCGCAGACCTCGACCTCGCGGCCCAGCTGCCGCCCGGCGCCGCGGTGCGCTTCGTTCCGGCGCCCGGCGCCGCCCCCACGACCCCCGAAGGAAATGCCCATGCGTAAGGTCCTCATCGCCAACCGCGGCGAGATCGCCGTCCGGATCGCCAGGGCGTGCGACGACGCCGGGCTGGCCAGCGTCGCCGTCTACGCCGACCAGGACGCGGCCGCCCTGCACGTCGAGGCGTGCACCGAGGCCTACGCGCTCGGCGGCACCGCGCCGGCCGAGACGTACCTCGACGCCGAGAAGCTCCTCGCCGTCGCGGCGCGCTCGGGCGCCGACGCCGTGCACCCCGGCTACGGGTTCCTCTCCGAGAACGCGGGCTTCGCCCAGGCCGTCCTCGACGCCGGCCTGACCTGGATCGGCCCCTCCCCCGCGACCATCCGGCTCCTCGGGGACAAGGTCAGCGCCCGCGAGGTGGCCGTGCGCGCCGGCGCGCCGCTGGCCCCGGGCAGCGACGGGCCCGTCGAGAGCGCCGACGAGGTGCGCGCCTTCGCCGCCGAGCACGGCCTGCCGGTGGCGATCAAGGCCGCGTTCGGCGGCGGCGGGCGCGGCCTCAAGGTCGCCCGCGCTCTGGAGGAGATCGAGGAGGCCTTCGACTCGGCCGTGCGCGAGTCCCGCGCCGCGTTCGGGCGCGAGGAGTGCTTCGTCGAGAAGTTCCTCGACCGCCCCCGGCACGTCGAGGCCCAGGTCCTCGCGGACACGCACGGCAACGTGATCGTGGTCGGCACGCGCGACTGCTCGCTCCAGCGCCGCCACCAGAAGCTCGTCGAGGAGGCCCCCGCGCCGTTCCTGACCCCCGGGCAGCGCGAGCGCATCCACTCCTCGGCGAAGGCGATCTGCCGCGAGGCCGGCTACGTCGGCGCGGGCACGGTCGAGTACCTCCTCGACAGCCAGGGCACCATCAGCTTCCTCGAGGTGAACACGCGCCTGCAGGTCGAGCACCCCATCACCGAGGAGACCTCCGGGATCGACCTCGTCGCGGCGCAGCTCGCGGTGGCCGACGGACAGGTGCTGCCCACCCTCGAGGACCCCGAGCCGCGCGGCCACTCGATCGAGTTCCGCATCAACGCCGAGGACCCGGGCCGCGGCTTCCTCCCCGCCCCGGGCACCATCGACCGCTTCGCCCCGCCCACGGGCCCCGGCATCCGGGTGGACGCCGGCGTCCGGGACGGCTTCACGGTGCCCGGCCAGTTCGACTCGCTCCTGGCCAAGCTCGTGGTCACCGGCGCGGACCGGCAGCAGGCGCTGCGCCGGGCCCGCCGCGCTCTGCGCGAGTTCGAGATCCGCGGCCTCCCCACGGTGCTGCCCTTCGACCGGGCCGTCGTGGACTCCCCCGCCTTCGCCGCCGAGGACGGCACGTTCGGCGTCTACACGACGTGGATCGAGTCCGAGTTCGCCGAGGAGCTCGCGGCCAGCGGCGAGTTCACCGTCCCGCCCGCGCACGACGCCGGCCGCCGCACCTTCGCGATCGACCTCGACGGCCGCCGCATGACCCTCGGCCTGCCCGAGTCGCTGCTCGCCGGGCTCGCGGCCGGTGCCGGGGCCGCCGTCGTGGCGGGCTCCGGGGCGGCAGGCTCCGCGCACGACGCCGGTGCCCCCTCCGCGGCGAACCTCACCGCCGCGATGGGCGGCACGGTGGTCAAGTGGCTCGTCGAGCCCGGCACCGAGGTCGAGGCCGGCGACGGCGTGGTGGTGCTCGAGGCCATGAAGATGGAGACCACGGTGCAGGCCCACCGGGCCGGGACGGTCGGCGAGCGGGCCGTGGCGGCGGGCGACGCCGTCGTGCCCGGGACCGTCCTGACCACGATCGGCGGCTGAGCGGCGTCGGGCCCGCGGCAGAGCGCGGCCGAAACCCGGCCCCGGGCGCGGATAGGCTGGCAGCATGACGTCCGAGGGGGTCCTGCAGAGCCTGCGCCGCGCCGCGGGGAACACGAAGCACGCCGAGACGAGCTCGTGGGTCGCCGCGCAGCTGCGCCAGGCGATCGCCGACGGCCGCCTCGCCCCCGGCGCCAAGCTCGCCGAGGAGGAGCTGCGGGAGGCCCTGGGGGTCTCCCGCAACACCCTGCGAGAGGCCTTCGCGACCCTGACCACCGAGCGGGTCGTGACGCGCATCCCCAACCGGGGCGTGTTCGTCTCGCACCCCACGGCGGAGGACATCCGGGAGATCTACCGGGTCCGGCGGCTCGTCGAGCCCGGGGCCCTGCTGTGGTCGCCGGCGCAGCCCACGGACGGGCTGGCCGGCGTCGTCCGCACCGCCCGGGCCGCGGCTGCGGTCGGGGACGTGCCGGCCATGGCCGGCGCGAACCAGGAGTTCCACCGGGGCATCGTCGCGAGGGCCGGCAGCGAGCGGCTGAGTGCGCTCATGGAGCAGGTCCTGGCCGAGATGCGCCTCGTGTTCGCCACGATGGGCGCCGACCCGCGCTTCCATGAGCCGTACGTCGAGGAGAACGCCAAGATCCTCGGCCTCCTCGAGGCGGGCCGGAACGCGGCGGCGGCGGAGGCCATGGCTCAGTACCTCGACCGGGCCGAGCACCAGCTCCTCGAGGCAATCGCCAGCTGAACGCCCCTCCCCCTCCTCCCCTCCCATCTGGGAGTCACCTCCTGGGAGTCACATCCCGGGGTGCGCCCGGTCTGGGAGTCACCTCCCGTGGGCGACCCACAAGAGGTGACCTCCAGAAGGTGGCCCTCAGGAGGCGCCCCTCAGAAGGTGGCCCTCAGAAGGCGCCCCCCAGAAGGATTGTTCAACAAACCCCTTGATTGATTGTTGAACAACCCGATATGCTCTAGCTCACAGCGCCGCGGCGCGCACTCACCGGGGCCTTGTCGAAGGGCTCGTGCACTCCCACCGGAATGGACCATCATGCTTGTACTCATCGGGGTACTCCTGGTCATCGTTGGCTTTGCCATCCGAATGAACCCCCTCGTCGTCGTCACCGTGTCGGGCATCGTCACGGCGCTCCTCGGCGGCCTCAACCCCCTCCAGATCCTGGACGCCTTCGGCTCCGGCTTCGCCAGCAGCCGCTCGGTGACGATCTTCGCGGCAGTGCTGCCCGTGATCGGCATCATCGAGTACTCCGGCCTCCAGGAGCAGGCCAAGAACCTCATCGGCAAGCTCGCCAAGCTCACCGCGGGCCGCGTGCTCCTCGCCTACCTCGCGATCCGCCAGCTCACCGCCGCGGTGGGCCTGACCACCGTGGGCGGCCACGCGCAGACCGTGCGCCCGCTCGTGTTCCCCATGGCCGAGGGCGCGGCGATGCGCCGCTACGGCCACGTGCCGGAGAAGGTCAAGGAGAAGATCAAGGGCCACTCGGCCGCCGCGGACAACGTGGGCGTGTTCTTCGGCGAGGACGTCTTCGTCGCGGTCGGCTCGATCCTGCTCATCACCACCTTCGTCGACACCACCTACCACCTGCACCTCGAGCCGCTCCAGCTCGCCCTCTGGGCCATCCCGACGGCGATCGCGGCCTTCCTCATCCACGGCTTCCGGCTGCTGCGCCTCGACCGGGCGCTCGACCGCGAGTACGCCGGCACCACCGGCGACGACGCGGACAGCACCTCCGCCGTCGACGCCACCACCGAGCTGGGAGACGCCAAGTGATCAACGTCGAAGCCGTCTACTGGCTCATCGGGGCCCTCTTCATCGCGTGGGCATCGCTGATCGCCCGGGACGAGAACCATCCACACCGCGTGGGCGCCTCGTCCTTCTGGGGCCTGCTCGGCCTCTGCTTCTTCTACGGCACGTGGGTCACCGCCGGCACTGCCCCGGCGTGGGTCCTCGGCGTGGCTGTCCTGGTCCTCGTGGCCCTCGCCGCCACCGGGCGCCTCAAGCACGGCCGGGCCCAGACCTCCAGCCCGGCCGAGCGGGTGCAGTCCGCCGCGAAGTTCGGCAATCGGCTCTTCATCCCGGCCCTCGCCATCCCGGTCGTGACGGTCATCCTCGTCCTCGCGGCGCCCGTCCTGACCGTCGGCAAGACGCCGATCCTGGACCCCAAGAACACGACGCTCGTGGCACTGGCCATCGGCGCGATCGTGGCGGCCGTCCTCGCCGTCGTGCTTCTGAAGCCGAAGAACAAGCTGAACCCGATCATCGAGAGCCGCCGCATCCTCGAGTCGATCGGCTGGGCCGCGCTCCTGCCGCAGATGCTCTCCACCCTCGGCATCCTCTTCACCAAGGCCGGCGTGGGCACCGCCGTCGGCACGCTCGCGACAGCCGTGATGCCCAAGGGCTCGCTCATCGCCGGCGTGATCGTCTACTGCCTCGGCATGTTCATCTTCACCATCCTGATGGGCAACGGCTTCGCGGCGTTCCCGATCATGACGGCCGCGATCGGCTGGCCGGTCCTCGTCCAGCAGTTCCACGGCAACCCGGCGATCGTCTTCGCGATCGGCATGCTCGCGGGCTTCTGCGGGACCCTGTGCACCCCGATGGCCGCCAACTTCAACCTCGTCCCCTCCGCGCTGCTCGAGATGAAGAACAAGTACGGCGTGATCACCGCCCAGGTCGGGACCGCGATCCCGCTGCTCGTGGTCAACACCGCCCTCATGTACTTCCTCGCGTTCTAGGCGCACCCCGAAAGGACCCCATGGACCACGAGCCCTTCCCCTCGGCCACGTTCCCCGACGCTGCACGGCGGTGCGCCGAGATCGTCCTGGACAACCTGGGCCGCCCCTACCCGTACGCGGCGCACCATGTGCGGCGCTCGGCCGAGGACACCGCCATGCCGCACGAGCTGCACCCGGCGTTCGGCACGTCCTTCGACTGGCACTCGTGCGTGCACATGCACTGGCTCGGGGTGAGCGTGCTGGACTCCGGCGCGCTCCCCGAGGAGACCGCCGCCGAGCTCCGCGCCGCCCTCGGCGAGAACCTCACCGCGGAGAAGCTCGCGGTCGAGGCCGCCTACCTGGCTGCGAACCCCTCGTGGGAGCGGCCGTACGGGTGGGCGTGGCTCGTGCGCCTCGCCGCGGCCTGCTCCGGCTCGGACGACGCCGGGCTGCGCGGCTGGGGCGAGAACCTCGCCGGCTGCGTGGACACGGTCGCGGAGCTCGCCACCGCGTGGCTCGGCACCGCCGAGTACCCCGTCCGGCACGGCCTCCACACGAACTCCGCGTTCGGCCTCGCGTGGATGGTCGACGCCTTCCGGTCGCTGGGCCGCGCCGACGCGGCCCGGGCCTGCGAGGCCGCCGCCCGCCGCTGGTTCGCCGACGACGCCGGCTGGGCCACCGAATGGGAGCTGTCCGGACAGGACTTCCTCTCCGCGGGACTGTCCGAGGCGGACCTCATGGCCCGCGTCCTGGCCCCCGGGGAGTTCGCCGCGTGGCTGGGCTGGTTCCTCCCCGACCTCGGCGCCGGCTCGCGCATGCTCGCGCCCGTCGGAGTGGCCGACGAGACCGACGGCTACATGGTCCACCTGCACGGCCTGAACCTGAGCCGGGCGGGGCAGCTCGCCCGCATCGTCGCAGCCCTCCGGGACGCGCACGACGCCGCGGGCTCGCCGGAGCCGGTGCTCGCCGCCGCGGTGCAGCCCCTCTTCGCCGCGGGGCTCAGGGGGCTGGACAGCGGGGACTTCATGTCCACCCACTGGCTCGCGAGCTTCGCCTGGGACGCGGCCGAGTCGATCGAGGCGCTCGGAGAGCACGAGCCCGCCTGACTTGCTGCTGTGCCGTGCGGCGCCTGCGCGCGTCCGCAGGGACGGCCGGCGCCGCGTGGTCGCGGCGGCGGGGCTCCTCGTGCTCGTTGTCCGCCGCCGGTCCGGGTGAACCCGGACGCGCGGATGTTCGTTCTCCCCACGGGAGAGGGAGGATGAGGATGGGACTGGACGGCATCGAGGTCACCCTGCTGGACGGGAGGACCACGACGTTCGGCGAGTGGGCGGGCAAGGTCCGGCTCGTGGTCAACGTGGCGAGCCGGTGCGGGCTCGCCCCGCAGTACGAGCAGCTCGAGGAGCTCCAGCGGCGGTACGGCGCCCGCGGCTTCACGGTGCTCGGCGTGCCGAGCAACCAGTTCCTGCAGGAGTACCGGGACGCGGACAGGATCGCGGCGTACTGCTCGGCCACGTGGGGCGTGACCTTCCCGATGCTGGCCACGGCCTGGGTGAACGGCCGCGGCCAGCACCCGCTCTACCGCGAGCTGACCAAGGCGCCGGACGCCGCCGGACGCGCCGGCCGGGTGCGGTGGAACTTCGAGAAGTTCCTCGTGCTCCCCGACGGCACGGTGCACCGCTTCCGCCCGCAGACCCGGCCCGACGACCCGGCCGTCGTGGCCCTGATCGAGGGCGCGCTGGCCGGGACCGTGGCCTGAGCCGGAGCTCACTTCGGCTGGCGCGGCTGTCCCGGCTTGGGGCGCCGAGGCGGTATCGGCTGTGACGGCCATCTCCGGGGGCCGGTCCACATGGCCGGCGGAGCGTCGAGCTCCCGGCACAGCGCGAGCGCCGTGCGGTCGTAGTTCTGCCGCCATCCCACGAAGTGCGGCCACGCGTCCTCGTCGGTCTCGGTCACGGGATAGCCGACCGAGCGGAGGGACTCGGCGGCGCGGGCGAAGTCGTCGAACGTGATCGAGATCGGCGTCGGATCGACGGAGATCTCGGCGAGGTCGGGGACGGTCAGCTTCATGGCCCTCGCCATGTCGGCGAGGGTCTCGAAGCCCATGCGGAGCATGAGCCGCGCGGTGATCTTCGGGTCTGCGCCGGGTGCGAGGGCGAGGTGGAGGGCGGCGGCATCCATCACGGCGATCAGGGACGTGAGCCAGTGGGAGTAGGTCCTCGGCGACCGCAGGCGGAGCAGTCCGGTGTAGGTGGTGTGCGATTCGGCGACCTCGGCGGTCCACCGTTCCCACCGCACGAAGAGGTCGCCCAGGACGGGTCCGGAGTCGCCCCCGCCCGTGCCCCAGTGGGTGCGCACAAGGATCTCGGGCCCCCAGGCGGGGGTCCCCGCCCGGGCGACGAGGAGGGTGACCTCGGTCTCGCGCCGGTTGAAGGCGGCGTAGACGGTCGGCAGGTAGCCGACCTGGAGGCCGATCACCGCGATGCCCGCGAAGCCGGCGAGATAGGCGGCGAACTGGCCGCCCCCGCCGTGCGGGACCGCGAAGCCGAGGGTGAAGAGGGAAGACCCGGCATCCTCGAGAGCAGCGCCGAGGTCGTCGGTGTCCGGCAGCATCACGAGGGCGAAGCCGAGCACGAGCAGCGCCATCCAGACGGCCAGCCGCGCGACTAGGGTCAGCGGGGACTGCCAGCCGAGGATCCGGTCGCGCCGGCGGTAGGACCTCACGCCGCGGAGTGCCAGCAGGAAGGCCCTGTCGAGCAGGGCGTCGAGCGCCCCGGTCACCCACGAGTCGACGCGCCTCGGAACCACCAGCGCTCCGACGATGCTCATCGACGTCCCGACAATCAGGCAGACGCCCGCCGCGAACCCTGCCCAGACCAGCGCGTCGTGCACGGGGCGTCCTAGCCGATGTCGAGGAGGACCTTGCCCACGGCACCGGCTTCGACGGCGTCGTGCGCGGCGGCGGTCTCCGCGAGGGGGAACCGCGTGAGCGGCAGTCCGTGCTCCTCGCCGACCCGCAGCGCACCGTCGGCGAGGGCGGCGCCGACGGCGGCGACGGCGTCGTGCTTCTGCCCCTCCGAGACGGTGTAGGTGAGGATGAACTGCAGGCGCGCGTTCTTGCCCATGGCACCGCGGACGGGGACCGAGACGGCCTCGTCCCCCGTGCCGGCGTAGATGGCGACGGTGCCGCCGAGGGCGAGGGCATCGAGGTCCGCGGCGATGTTCGCGGCGGCGTTGACGTCCACGATCACGTCCGCGCCGCCGGGGGCCACGCGCCGCACCTCGGCGGCGACGTCCTGCTCGCGGTAGTTGAGGACGACGCCGGCCCCCGCCGCCCGGGCGAGCGCCGCCTTCTCGTCGCTGCTCACCGTGGCGACGACCTGGGCCCCGGCCCAGCGCGCGAGCTGGATCGCGGCGTGGCCGACGGCCCCCGCGCCGCCGGTGACGAGGACCGTCCTGCCCGCGAGGGCGCCGGGGGCGAGCCGGGAGGGGCCGTGCTCGCTCGCCGTGAGCGCGCGGTGGGCGGTGAGGGCAGGGATGCCGAGGCAGGCGCCCGTCTCGAAGGACTCGGCGTCCGGCAGCGGCTGGGCGTGCGCGGCGGGGACGTTGACGTACTCCTGCGCGGTGCCCTCGGCGCCGCCGTAGGCGACGTCCCAGAGCCAGACCCGCTGCCCCGGTTCGAGGTCCGAGACGCCCGGCCCGACGGCGTCGACCGTCCCCGCCGCGTCCTGGCCCGGCACGTGCCAGCCGTCGAGGGCGCCGGGGTACGTGCCGCCTGCGCGCGCCTTCCAGTCGGTCGGGTTCACCCCGGCGAGGGCGATCCGCACGCGGATCTGGCCCTCGCCGGGCTCGGTGAGCTCGCGCTCGCGCAGGGTCAGGACGGAGGAGGGGCCGGTCGCGTTGTACTGGACCGCGCGGTAGGTGGTGCTGTCGTTCTCAGCCATGGGCCCATCCTGCCCCATGCCCCGGCGGCACCCCACCCCCCAGCCGTCTGGAGGTCACCTCCTGAAGGTCACCTCCTGAAGGTCACCTCCTGAAGGTCAGACGGGGGCGGGGTCAGTCCTGGAAGTACTCGATCTTGGCGCCGATCGAGTTGAGCCGCTCGGCGAGGTCCTGGTAGCCGCGCTCGATCACATAGATGTTGCGCAGCTCGCTCGTGCCGCGGGCGGCGAGCATGGCCAGGAGGATGCAGGCCGCGGGCCGCAGTGCGGGCGGGCAGCCGACCTCGGCGGCGCGCCACTTGGTCGGGCCGTTGACGTAGATGCGGTGCGGGTCGAGCAGCTGGACGTGGGCGCCGAGCCGGTTGAGCTCCGTGAGGTAGATGGCCCGGTTCTCGTAGACCCAGTCGTGGATCATCGTCTGGCCTGTCGCGTTCGCGGCGATGACCGCGAAGAACGGCAGGTTGTCGATGTTCAGGCCCGGGAACGGCATGGGGTGGATCTTGTCCGTCGGCGCGTGGAGCGTGGACGGCAGCACGGTCACGTCCACGAGGCGGGTGTGGCCGTTGCGGGCCGTGTACTCCCCGGAGACTGCGAGCTTCTGGCCCATCGAGGCGAGGGTCGCGAGCTCGATCTCCATGAACTCGATCGGGACGCGGCGCACGGTGACCTCGGAGTTGGTCACGATCGCGGCGGTGATCAGGCTCATCGCCTCGATCGGGTCCTCGCTGGGCCAGTAGTCGATGTCCGCGTCGATGCGCGCCCTGCCGCGGATCCGCAGGGTGGTGGTGCCGACGCCGTCGATCGTGACCCCGAGCGCCTGCAGGTAGAAGCACAGGTCCTGGACCATGTAGTTCGGGCTGGCGTTGCGGATCACGGTCACGCCCTCGCGGTGGGCAGCGGCCATGATGGCGTTCTCGGTGACGGTGTCGCCGCGCTCGGTGAGCACGAAGGTGCGGTCGGCGCGGTCGGCCTCGGGGGCGCGGACCGTGTAGAAGCCGGCGGTGGCCTCGACGGCGAGTCCGAACTCGCGCAGGGCCTGCATGTGCGGCTCGACGGTGCGGGTGCCGAGGTCGCAGCCGCCCGCGTACGGCAGCCGGTACTCGCTGCGCTCGTCGAGGAGGGGGCCGAGGAGCATGATGACGCTGCGGGTGCGCCGCGCGGCCTCGACGTCCATCCCGTCGAGGTTGAGGGCGGCGGGGCGGCGGATCAGGAGGTCGCGGGCCTGCTCGCCGTCCTCGCTGGGGAGCCACGTGCACTCGACGCCGATCGAGGTCAGGACCTCGACGATCCGGTTGACCTCCTCGATCCGGGCGAGGTTGCGCAGGGTGGTGGTGCCGCGGTTGATGAGGGAGGCGCACAGGAGGGCCACGCCCGCGTTCTTGGACGTGTTGACGTCCACGGCGCCGGAGAGCCGGTGCCCGCCCTCGACCCGCAGGTGGGTCATCTTGGGGGCGCCGATGTTGACGATCCGCTGGCCGAGGATGTCCTCGATCCGCTGGATCATCTTCAGGCTGAGGTTCTGCTTGCCCTGCTCCATGCGCGCCACGGCGCTCTGGCTGGTACCCAGTTCGGAAGCGAGCTGTCCCTGGGTCCAGCCCCGGTGGGAGCGGACCTCGCGCAGGAGGACGCCGACGGTTTCAGCAGTCTGTTGTGCCATGCCGTCGAAAATATCACAGCTGCTATACGCAGGAGCAAATCGATACCCAAACGCCGCATTTCAGAGGTCTAGGCCGGCAGGGGACATCGTTCCGTGATATATCGGCGTGTCGCGCCTTCAGGGATGCCCGGCTCCCGCGGCCGCTCGGGTGACGACCGAGAGCACGTTACCCGCCGGGTCCGTGAACCAAGCGATTCCCATGCCGCTGTCCGGATCGCGCAGCACGCCCCGCCCGTCCACGGGCATCTCGGGGGTGCTCGGGTAGTGCTCGAGGTGCAGTCCGAGCCCCTCGATCTCGGCGATCGCCGCGTCCAGGTCCGCGACCTCGAAGTTGAGCACGGTGAAGGTCGCAGGGACGTGGTCCGGCTTGGGGTAGGCGAACACGGTCTGGCCGCCGGGGACGGTGACGAGCAGGCCGCCCATCTGGTCGGCCACGTCGAAGCCGAGGGTGCCGCCATAGAAGGCGCGGGCCTTCTCGACGTCGTCGACGCTGAAGCTCGAGAACGAGGCGGTGGGCTGGAACATCGTGGGCTCCTTGGAAGTGGTGCCGGCTCCTCCCCCGGCCACGATCCCACGTTCGGCTCGCGGCGCGCCAGAGCGCACGACGGCGTCTCCCGCACAGGGTGACCGGCGCGCCCGGGCGTGGACCCGCCGTCGTGCGCCGGAGCGCTAGCCCCAGACCACGTTCCACGTGCCCAGCACCACGGCGGCAGCCACGGCCAGCGCCGCGATGCCCGCCCCGGCGGCCAGCACCCACGCGTCGAGGCGGGAGAAGCTCGACTCGCGGGCCCAGGTGCGCGGGGCCGGGCGCCCGTCCACGGTGCCGCCGAACCCGCGGGCCTCCATTGCGACCGCGAGCCGGGTGGCCCGCCGGATCGCCTGCACGAGGAGGGCGAAGGCCTGGCCGAGGAAGGCCCGGGCCCGGGCCACGGGGCTGTGCCCGCTGCCGACCCCGCGGGCGCGCCGCGCGAGGCCCAGGGTGCGCCACTCGTCCACGAGCAGGCCCACGAGGCGCATCCCGGCCAGGGCCCCGAGGACGAACCGGCTCGGGAGGCGCAGCTTCTGGGCGAGGCCGTCGGCGAGGTCCGTGGGGTCGGTGGAGAACAGGAGGAACACCCCGGGCAGGGCGATCGCGAGCCCGCGGAGCCCGATGGCCACCCCGGCCAGGACCGAGTGCTCGGTCATCACCACCGGCCCGAGCTGGACCCAGACCGGTCCGGTCTTGGCGCCGAGGAGCGCCGTCGAGTAGGCCGCGAGGGCCGCCGCGACCACAAGCGGCCACGTGCGCTTCGCGAGGGTCCCCGGGCGCACGCCGAGCAGGGGCACGAGGGCGAGCTCGCACGCGAGCGCCACGGACGCGGAGACGGGGTCCACGCTGAACAGCAGCGCCACCGTGATGCACATCCCGGCGGCGAGCTTCGCGACCGGGTTGGCGCGGGCGAGCACGGAGTTGGCGACCTCGGGGGTGAGGATGTCAGCGCTCATGCCGCCGCCCCCACGGGTGCCGCGCGGCCGCCGTCCACCCGGTACACGGAGTCGGAGAGGGCCGTGGTGAAGTCCTCGTCGTGGGTCACGGCGAGCAGCGAGGTGCCTTGGGCGAGGAGCTCGGCGAGCAGCCGCACGAGCTCGGCCCAGGTGAGGGCGTCCTGGCCGAAGGTGGGCTCGTCGAGCATGAGGATGCGCGGTGAGGTGGCGAGCATGGTCGCGACCGAGAGGCGCCGCTTCTCCCCGCCGGAGAGCGTGAAGGGGTTGGCGCCCGCGAGCCTGCCGAGGCGGAGCCGCTCGAGGAGGGGGTCGACGGCGGCCCGCACCTCGGCCTCGCCCAGCCGCGCCACGCGGCGGGGCCCGAACTCGAGCTCGTCGATCACCCGCGGGGTGAGGAACTGGTGCTCGGGCTCCTGGAAGACGCTGCCGATCCGGGTGACGAGCTCGCTCGAGCGCCACCGGTGGGGACTCGGGCCCGCTGTGCCCGCGAGCGCCGGGAGCGCCTCGAGCCGGCCGCCCGCGGCGGGGAGCAGGCCGGCGAGGGTCAGCGCGAGCGTGGACTTCCCGGCGCCGTTGGGCCCGGTCACGCTCACCGACTCGCCCGCGCGCAGGGCCAGGTCGATGCCGGTCACCACGGGCGGGGCCTTCCGCACGCGGCCGACGGCGAGGCCCTCCCCGACGAGGAGCGGCTCGCCCTGCGCTCCTCCCGGTCCGGGCCGGGAACGCAGCGGCCGGGCGGGGGCGTCCCCGGTGAGTGGGTGCCAGCCCGGGACCCACACGCCCGAGGCGGCCAGCCGGCGTCGTGCGTCCGCATCGGCGAGCACGGCGTCCGGGGAGCCGTCGGCGAGGAGTCCACCGGCGGCGTCGAGCACTACGACCCGGTCCACGAGGCCGGCCCACACCGCGACCCGGTGCTCGACCACCACGAGGGTGGCGCCGGTGCGGTCGAGGCTGCGGCGCACGGCCTCGCGGACCTCCTCGACGCCGGCCGGGTCGAGGTTGGCGGTGGGCTCGTCGAGGAGCACGAGGCCGGGCTCCATCGCGAGGATTCCCGCGAGGGCGAGGCGCTGCTTCTGCCCGCCGGAGAGGGAGGAGGTCGGGTGGTCCAGGGGCACGGCGAGGCCCACGTCGTCGAGGGCGCGGTGCACCCGGGGCCAGATCTCCTCCCGGGGCACGGCGAGGTTCTCGCAGCCGAAGGCGACCTCGTCGCCCACCCGGGCCATGGCGATCTGCCCGTCGGGGTCCTGGAGCACGAGTCCGGCGCGGCCGCGCGCGAGCGGGGCGGGGACGCCGTCGACCGTGAGGGCGCCGAGCTCCTCGCCCTCCTCCGCCGCGCCGAGTACGCCCGCGAGCGCATGCAGGAGGGTTGACTTGCCGGCCCCGGAGGCGCCGAGGAGCAGGACCCGTTCCCCGGGCGCGATCGTCAGGTCCAGGTCCTTGACGGCGAAGGCCTTCCGGCCCGCGTGCCGCCAGCCCCAGCCGCTGGCGGCAACGCCCGCGGGCCCCCGCCCCGTGCCTCCGTGCGCCATGCTCAGACGTCCGCGGCGCGGCCCGCGGCGAACGCCGAGAGGGCCCCCGTCCTGGCCAGCCCGCGCACGGCGAGCCAGCTGAGCAGGCCCGCGATCACCGCGCCGGAGAGGACCGCGAGGACCGTGTACACGGCCTGCCAGGCGAACTCCCACTCGGGGAAGTAGATGATCACCTCGGAGACGCCGAGCGCGAGGCCCGAGAGGGCGCCGGCCAGCAGCGCGACGCCGAGGTTCCAGCGGCGGTAGCGGAAGGCAGCGAACGCCACCTCGGCGCCGGCGCCCTGGACCAGGCCGGAGAGCAGCACGGCGAGGCCGAACTGCGAGCCCAGCAGCGCCTCGACCACGGCCGCGAGGATCTCGCAGAACAGCGCCGCCCCGGGCTTGCGGATGATCAGGCCGCCGAGCACGCCGGCGATCACCCAGCCGCCCGCGTAGATCCCGCCGAGCGGTGCGAACGCCGCCGTGGCGGCCTGCACGCCGACATAGCCCTGGTCCCAGAGCCAGAAGATGACGCCGCACGCCACCGAGACGACCGCGGCCACGACGATGTCGACGACCCGCCAGCTGTAGGTGGCCTTGGCGGATGCGTTGCGGGTGGTTCCAGACATTGGTTGTCCTCCTGTGCCTCAGGAGGGGAGGGCAGCCGCGGCTGCCTTGAGAACTCGACTCCCTTCGCCGGTACTAGCCGGAGCAGGTTCGAGGGTCTGCGGTGTCCCGCACTCTCAGCGCCCTGTGCTCCCGCCCGGCTGCCGTGCCGGTCCGGGGGCGACGCTCCCCTGTCGTTTGTGTGCCCAGTCTACGGGGTCCGGGGCGCGCTGCGCCCGCCGCGGCGGCCCGAACTGCGGGCGGCCGGACCTGCGCACGTTAGGCTGGCCACCATGAGCATCCTCATCAAGCTCCTCGGGACCGCCATCAGCATCGGCGCCGGCATCGTGGCAACGAAGCTCGTCGATTTCGCCTGGGAGAAGAGCACCGGGAACGCGCCGCCCAAGGACGCGACCAACCTCGAGGAGAGCCTGCGGGACACGCTCGTGTTCGCCCTCGTCTCCGCCGGGGTGGGCGCCGTGATCCAGACCCTCACCCAGCGCTACACGCAGCGCGCCATCGCCAACTTCAAGAAGACCCCCGAGCTCACCTGAGCCCCAGGCCCCTTCTGGGGGTCACCTCCTGGGAGTCAGGTCCTGGGAGTCACCTCCTGGGAGTCAGGTCCTGAGGTCACTCCCGGGCGTGGGTCCGACCGGCCTTCGCCGCCGCTCTCCGGCGTGTCGCCCGGAACAGCGGCGTGTCGCGGCCATGCCTTCTGAAAGCCGGTCGGTTTCCGCGGCCGGCGGCGAGGCCGCCAGAAGGCGAGGGACCCGCACGACGCCGGCACTCGCCGTCGTGGGCCAAGCCCGCCTGCCGCTGTGCGCGCCGTCAGTGCCCGCGAACGCCCGGAGGCCACCGGCTGCAACCCGCTGGGGTGATCCCCAGAAGGTGACCCCCAGAGCACGACCCCCAAGAGGTGACCCCCAGGAGGTGACTCTTAGACGGGGCCAGGCGGGGGCTAGGGGGTGGCGTCGTCGGTGCCGTGCTCCCGCTCCACCCGGGCCACGACGTCCTCGAGCTCGTCGACGGAGAGGTCCGACCGGTCGTAGTGCTTGGTCCGGTAGCCGGCCCGCCCGACCATGTGCGCCGAGACGGGCGCGGTGAGCAGCTGGAAGATCCACGCGACGGCGAGCAGCGGCACGAGGGACCATGCCCGCCACTGCAGCCCCACGGCCGTGAGCAGCAGGAGGGACCCGAGCACCTGCGGCTTGGTCGCGGCGTGCATACGGGTAAGCAGGTCGGGGAAGCGGAGGAGCCCGATCGCCGCCCCGAGGGACAGGGCCGATCCGAGGACCATGAGCACGGCGGCGACCCAGGTCAGGACGGTGTCGAAGACGTCGGGGCTCATGGGCGCTTCCTCTCCTGCACGAAGCGGGCCACGGTGACCGAGCCGATGAAGCCGATCAGGGTGATGCCCGCGACGAGGGCGAGGTGGTTCGTGTGCCGGTTGGCGGCCATGTCGAGCAGCAGCGCGCTGGCCACCACCACGAGGAGCACGTCCGCCGCGAGGACGCGGTCCAGGAGCGCAGGGCCCTTGATCATCCGCAGGATCGCACCGAACCCCGCGAGGGACAGCAGGACGCTGCAGATGACGAGCACCCCGGGCATGATCTGCGCGGCGGCCCCGGTCATCGCAGGCCCCCCTCGCCCTTCTCGGCGGAGAGCATGCGGTCCAGGTGTGCCTCCTCGTTCACGAGTGCGAGTTCCTCCTTGGTGCCCATGATGCGGATGAGCTCGGCCTCCGCGGCGAGCACCTCGCGGCGCACGCGCTCGGCGCCGGCCGCGTCCTCGACGTTCACGTAGTGCACGTAGAGGGTGGCGTTGGCACGGTCGACGTCGACCACGAGCGAGCCCGGCACGAGGGAGATGACGTGGCCGGTGGCGGTGACCATCAGGTCCGCGTGGCTGCGCAGCGGCACGGCAACCACGGCGCTGCGTACCCGCGGGCCCTTCGCGACCGCGAGCCAGAGCAGCTGCGCGCTGGCCACGATGATCTGCCCCACGAACACGAACGCGTACCGCGCGGCGTGCAGCACGTTGAACCGGCCGCTCAGCTCCACCGGCGGCAGGTAGAACAGGCGCGTCACGACGAGCGCCACGATCACGCCGAACAGCAGGTTCCCCGGCGAGAAGTCCTGCCACAGGGCCCCCCACACGATCACGAGCCAGGCGAGCAGGGGCAGCTCGGTGCGCAGCGAGGTCCTGGTCCGGCTCATCGGCGGCCTCCCGGAGTTGTCTGGGCGTGGGCGGCCGCGGCGGCGTCGGTGCCGAGGACGGCGGAGATGTAGCCGGTGCGGTCCAGCATCTCCTGCGCGGCCTGGGCGCTGAGCCGGAACAGCGGGCCGGCGAAGACGGTGAGGGCGAGGCCGACGACGACGAGCGCCGCCGTCGCGCCGACCATCGACTTCGGCAGGGCGTTGGCCGCGGCGGGGGCGAGGAGGGCGCGGTCGGGCGTCTCGGCGTCCTCGGGCCGGCGCCAGAAGGCGCGGCTCCACACCCGGGCCATGGCCAGGAGCGTCAGCAGGCTCACCACCACGCCTGCGGCCACGAGCACGAGCGCGAGGGGCGTGCCCTGCGCCACGCCGGCCTGCAGGAGCCCCAGCTTGCCGAGGAACCCGGACAGGGGCGGGATGCCGGAGAGGTTCATGGCGGGCAGGAAGTACAGCAGGGCCAGCAGGGGCGAGAGCTTCGCGAGGCCTCCGAGCCGGTCGATCGAGGACGAGCCGGCCCGGCGCTCCACGAGCCCGGCCACGAGGAACAGCGAGGTCTGCACCGTGATGTGGTGCACCACGTAGTACACCGCGGCGGCGAGTCCCAGGACCGAGCTCAGGGCCGCGCCGAACACCATGTAGCCGATGTGGCTGACGAGGGTGAAGGACAGCAGCCTCTTGATGTCGGTCTGGGCGATCGCGCCGAGGATGCCCACCACCATGGTGGCCAGGGCCACGACCATGAGCGGGGCGTTGAGCGAGTCCCCGGGGAACAGCAGCGTCTCGGTGCGGATGATCGCGTACACGCCGACCTTGGTCAGCAGGCCCGCGAACACCGCCGTCACGGGCGCCGGTGCGGTCGGATAGGAGTCCGGCAGCCAGAAGGACAGCGGGAACACGGCAGCCTTGATCCCGAACGCCACGAGCAGCATCGCGTGCAGGAGCGTCTGGGTCCCCGGGTCGAGCTGGCCGAGCTTGACCGCCAGGTCGGCCATGTTCACCGTGCCCGTGGCGGCGTAGACCATGGCGATCGCGATGAGGAACAGCAGCGAGGACACGACGCTGACCACCACATAGGTGACGCCCGCGCGGATCCGGGGCCCGGTGCCGCCGAGGGTCATGAGCACGTAGCTGGCCGTCAGCAGGATCTCGAACCCGACGTAGAGGTTGAACAGGTCGCCGGCGAGGAACGCGTTGGAGACCCCGGCGACGAGGATCATGTAGCTGGGGTGGAAGACCGAGATGGGCCCGTCCTTGTCCCCGTCCGCCATGCCCTGCCCGGTCGCGTAGACGAGCACGGCGAGGCTCACCGTCGTCGAGATGACCAGCATGAGCGAGGAGAACTGGTCCACCACCATGGTGATGCCGAACGGGGGCGCCCACCCGCCGATGGTCACGGCGGCGGTGCCCCCGTCCCACACGGAGGCGAGGAGCACGCACTCGAGCGCGAGCGTGAGGGCGAGGACGGAGATCGTCACGGTGCGCTGGGCGCGCTCCTGGCGCAGGAGCACGAAGGCGAGGGCGGCCCCGAAGATGGGGAGGACGACGGCGAGCGGCGCCAGGCTGGCGATGTTCACTCTCGCTCCGCCTCCTTCCGTTGTGCGGCGTGAGACCGGGGATCGGGCGCGGCGAGGGCAGCCTGGTCGGCGGCGGCCGCGGCCTCGGGGCTGGGGAACTCGGACGGGTCGTCGGGGACGTCTGCGTCGTCCTCCGCGTCCCAGCTGGGCTGGGAGGCGACGCGGCGGTCCTCGAGGTCGTCCGCGACGACGTCAGCGCGGCCCAGCTGCCACGTCCGGTAGACGAGCGCGAGCAGGAACGCGGTCACCGCGAACGAGATGACGATCGAGGTGAGGATGAGGGCCTGCGGGAGCGGGTCGTTGTACGAGGCAGGGGCGGTGCCCTTGGTGATCAGCGGGGCGAGGCCCGCGCCGCCGCCGGTGGCCAGCAGCAGGACGTTGGCGCCGTTGGTCAGCAGCATGAGCCCCAGGAGCACCCGGGTGAGCGAGCGCTCGAGCAGTAGGTAGATGCCGGTCGCGAAGAGGAGCCCCGCGAGGAGGGCCAGGGTGAGGTTGACGGTCATCGGGCCGCCTCCTCGCGCTCGCCCCGGACCCGGCGGGCCTCGGCCTTCCCGGCGGCCTCGATCTGCTCGTCGATGCCGGAGCCGAGGCTGCGCAGCACATCGATCACGAGCCCCACGACCACGAGGTACACGCCCACGTCGAAGATCGTGGAGGTCACGAACTTCACGTCGCCGAAGCCGGGGAGCCAGATCTCGAGGATGGCGCTCTGGAAGACCTCCGCCCCGGCCGCGAGCGGCACCGCGGCGGAGAGCGCCGCCGTGGCCAGGCCGATCCCGAGCACCGAGCCCGGGCTGGCGGGCGCGGCCTCGTGCAGCTCGAAGCGGCCGCCGGCGAGGTACCGGACGGTGAGCGCGAGCCCGGCGACGAGGCCGCCGGCGAACCCGCCGCCGGGGAAGTTGTGCCCGGCCAGGAGCAGGTAGACGGAGAACACGATCATCGAGTGGAAGAGGAGTCGGGTGACGACCTCGAAGATGATGGAGCGGCGCTCGGGCGCGAGGGTGCGCCCGGCCACGAGCCACGGGTCGCGCTCCACGGTGGCGAACGTGCGGGCCACGGCGAGCTCGGCCGCTCCGCGGGACCGCGCCTCGACGCCGCGCACGCGGCCGATGCTGCCCGTGGGCACGTCCGCGGTGGCCCTGAGGGCCCGTCCCCGGTGGCGGATGAAGATCAGGCTCGCGATCCCGGTCGCGGCGAGGGCCAGGACCGAGATCTCCCCGAACGTGTCCCAGGCCCGCAGGTCGACGAGCGTCACGTTGACGATGTTGAGCCCGCCGCCGCCGCTGTAGGCCAGATCCGGGAACTTCAGCGAGATCGGCTCGGCGACACGCGCGCCCATGGCCACGAGGCCCACGAGCACCATGGCGGTGCCGAACGCGGCGGCGATGGCGATGCGCACCGCGCGGTACCGCCCGCCCGTGCGGTCCCGCAGCTGCGGGGGCAGGCTGCGCAGGCCCAGGACGAACGCGACGAGCACGATCGTCTCGACGAGCAGCTGCGTCACGGCCAGGTCCGGGGCACCCTGGAGCGCGAAGATGAGCGAGATCCCGTACCCGGTGATCGAGACCATGAGGACCGCGAGGAAGCGCTTGTTGGCCCGCACCGCGGCGAGGGCGCCGACGGCGATCGCGGCCGCGACCACGGGGATGAGCGGCGAGCCGGGGTCCACGAGCGTGACCCGCTCCGGCGGGGGCAGCGGCACCCCGCCGGCCAGGAGGACCGCGAGCGGCACGGCGGCGGCCACGCCGAGGATCACGGCGAGGTAGAAGAACAGGGAGCCGCGCTGGGTCCGGCCCGTGACCCAGATGGCGGCCTGGTCGATCCCCCCGATGAGGGCCCGGTAGCCGCGCTCGGCGTCCACCCGAACGCTCGCGCGGGACTGGGCGCGGCCCACCGCCCCGCGCGCCGCGAACAGGGCTGCCCCGAGGATCCACCCCGCCGCCGAGAGGGCCAGGGGCAGGCCTACGCCGTGCCACGCGGCGAGGTGGGGGAGCTGCCCGGGCGAGGCGCCGGCGTCGAGCGCGGCGGCGGCGCCTGCGGCCACCGAGGCAGCGTACGGGCCGGCCCACGCGTCCACCGGCGCGGGCCACAGGCCGTACACGAGGCCGGCGAGCGCGAGGAGCGCCGGGGAGAGCACGAACAGGGGCGTGATCGGGGTGAAGGGGGTGTCCGCCACCCCCGGCTTGCGGGCGAAGGCGCCCCACACGAACCGTGCGCTGTAGGCCACGGTCAGCGCCGAGCCCACGGCGAAGCCGACGAGCAGGACGGCCCCCCAGGCGGCCGGCAGCGGGCTGTGGGCGAAGGCCTCGAAGATGGCCTCCTTGGCCACGAATCCGCCGAACAGCGGCAGCCCCGCCATCGACGCGGCGGCCAGCGTCCCCGCCACGGCGAGGGCGCGGGAGCGGCGGAACACGCCCGAGAGGCGGCGCAGGTCTCGGGTGCCGGTCTGGTGGTCGATGATGCCGACCACCAGGAACAGGGCGGCCTTGAACAGCGCATGGGCCACGACCATCGCGAGCCCGGCCAGCGCGGCCTCGGGGGCGCCGAGGCCCACGACCGCGATCATGAACCCGAGCTGGCTCACCGTGCCGAACGCGAGGATGAGCTTGATGTCGTGCTGGCGCAGCGAACGGTACCCGCCCAGCAGCATGGTCGCCAGGCCGAAGCCGAGGACCACCGGCTGCCAGTACGGGGTCGCGGCGAGGGCCGGCGCGAGACGGGCCACGAGGTACACGCCGGCCTTGACCATCGCCGCGGCGTGCAGGTAGGCCGAGACGGGCGTCGGGGCGGCCATCGCGGCGGGCAGCCAGAAGTGGAACGGCACGAGGGCCGACTTGCTCAGCGCGCCCGCGAGGGTGAGCACCGCGCCCACCGCGACGGGCACGGCCGTGGTCGGGTCGGCCACGAGGGCGGGCGCCCTCTCGAGCAGCGCCGAGACGCGGTAGGTGCCGGCCGCCTCGCCCAGGAGGATGAAGCCCACGAGCATCGCCAGGCCGCCGGCGGTCGTGACCACGAGGGCCTGCAGGGCCGAGCGGCGGGCCGAGAGGCGCACGTTCGCGTAGCCGATGAGGAGGTAGGAGAGGACCGTGGTCAGCTCCCAGAAGACGAACAGGGCGATGAGGTCGTCCGCAGTGACGAGGCCGAACATGGCCCCCGCGAACGCGAGCATCTGGCCGCCGAAGCCGCCCAGGCCGGCGTCGTCGCGCTTGAAGTAGCGGGCGCAGTAGAGCAGGACGAGCGCGCCGACCCCGAGCACGAGCAGGCACAGCACCCACGCGAGCGGGTCGAGCCGGAAGGCCGCCTGGACGCCGAGGGTGGGGATGAAGTCCCAGGACTCCACGATCCCGCGCGCGGGGGACGCCGCGGAGGCGCCGTGCGCGGCGGCGGCGACCGGGCCGGCGTCGTACGCCGCTGGCCCCTGGAAGGCGAGCCAGACGAGCGAGCCGGCCGGGACCGCCGCGAGGAGGAAGAACGCCGCCCGCCCCATCCGCCGGAAGATCCACGGCGCGCCAGCCGCCACTGTGAAGTGCAGGGCGAGGACTGGCAGCACAGGGACTCCGCTCGGTTGAAGGTTCAATTGTCAGACGTTGGGTGTGGCGGCACATGAGTTGGGTTCGGAGCGGCCAGTCTATCAATCGCGCCGAACCCGGCCGCTAGAGTTCAGGTATGCAGGCGTCCGGCGTCTCCGAACTCGAACGGCACACCACCCCCCTGCGGCGGGGGCAGGTCCTGGCCTGGGCGGCATGGGACTGGGGGTCGGCGGCCTTCAACGCCGTCATGACCACCTTCGTCTTCACCGTCTACCTCACCTCCAAGGCCTTCGGCGGCGAGGACCACGGCTCCGCGGTGCTGGGCGCATGCCTGGGCGTCGCCGGGCTCGGCATCGCGCTGCTCGCCCCCGTCTCCGGGCAGCGCTCCGACGCGGGCGGGCGCCGCAAGCTCTGGCTCGGCGTCCACACAGGCGTGGTCGCGCTCCTGACCGGGCTGTGCTTCTTCGCGTTCCCGCGGCCCGAGTTCCTCCTGTACGGCGCGGCCCTCATCGCCGCGGGCCACGTCTTCAGCGAGCTCGCCGGCGTGAACTACAACGCGATGCTCGAGCAGATCGCGAGCCCCGCGACGATCGGCCGCGTCTCGGGGATCGGCTGGTCCGCCGGGTACTTCGGCGGGATCGTGGCGCTCCTGGCCGTGCTGGCGCTGTTCGTCCAGCCCGCCTTCCACTGGTTCGGCGCGTCCACCGTGGACTCGCTCAACATCCGGCTCGTGGCCGTCTTCTCGATGCTGTGGATCATCGCGTTCTCGCTGCCGGTCATGTTCGCCGTCCCCGAGGTCCCGCAGCGCCCGGCCGCCCGCCTCGGGTTCTTCGCCTCCTACGGGCTGCTGTGGCGGCGGATCCGGGCCATCTGGGCCACGAGCCCGCACACGATCTACTTCCTGGCCGCCTCCGCGGTGTTCCGCGACGGGCTCGCCGCGGTCTTCACGTTCGGCGGAGTCATCGCCGCCGGCACGTTCGGGTTCTCCCTCTCCCAGGTGATCTTCTTCGCGATCTTCGGAAACGTGGTCGCCGCGGCCGGGGCCCTGCTCGGCGGCGTGCTCGACGACGTGGTGGGGCCCAAGCGCGTGATCACGGGCTCCCTCGTGGGCCTGCTCGTGGCGGCCGGGGCGATCCTCGTGCTCGGCAACGGGGCCTATGCGGTGGGCGGGTTCACGTGGACCGGGCCGCTGACCTTCTGGATCTTCGGGCTGTTCCTGTGCCTGTTCGTGGGGCCGGCGCAGGCCTCTGCTCGGGCGTACTTAGCGCGCCTGGCACCCGACGGCGAGGCCGGCGAACTGTTCGGCCTCTACGCCACGACCGGCCGGGCCGTGAGCTTCCTCGCACCCACCCTCTTCAGCCTGTGCATCACGATCGCCACGCCCCTCGTCCCCGCGGGGCAGGCCCAGCGCTGGGGCATCGCGGGCATCATGGTGGTCCTCCTCGCGGGGCTGCTCGTGCTCCTGCCGGTCCGGCCGCCCGCGCGCGTGGCCACCGCGGTGGTGCCGGAGGCCTGACGGCCGCGCCCCCACACCGCGCACGACGCCGGCCGCTCGCCCTGGCTGCCCCCGCATCCAGGACCGTCCGTGGCAGAAGTGCACTTCTCGCCCCATAGTCCACCGGAAGCGCACTGCACGGCGAGAAGTGCACTTCCGGCGCTCGGTCCAGTGATCGGAGGTTCACCTCTCGCCCAGAAGTCCACGGACCGTGCACTTCTGGGCGGAAACGGCACTGCCGCCCCGGTGCTGTACCCGGACCCGCCCGGCAGCCCCACCGTCCCCGGTGCTGTACCCGACGCCGCCCGCTCCCCGCACCACCCGCCCACTAGAGTTGACCCATGAACGTTGACGAGACCGACCTCCCCGGGTTCGGGGTCCGCAAGGACTTCATGACCCAGTCGGGCCGCCGGCTCGGAGTTGTCACGCACCGCGACGGCGGGACGGAACTCATCGTCTCCGCGTGGGACGACCCGGACACGTGCCAGGCGAGCATCCCCCTCACGGCCGACGAGGCCACCACCCTCGGCAACCTGCTCGGCGGCCAGCGGATCGTCATGCAGCTCACCGAGGAGCACCGCGAGGTCCCGGGCATCTCCACCCGCCAGTTCCACGTCGCGGCCGAGTCCCCCTACCGCGACCTGCCCATGGGCGAGGCCGCCGTCCGCACCCGCACCAACGTCTCGATCGTGGCGATCATGCGCGAGGGCGAGGTGCTCGCGGCGCCGGGGCCCGACGTCGTGCTCCGCACCGGCGACCTCATCGTGGCCGTCGGCACCGAAGAGGGCCTCGACCGGGCCGCGCAGATCCTCCGCAACGGCTGAGCCGCGATGGAGCCCATCGCACTGACGCTGATCGAGCTGGGGGCGGTCGTCTTCGCCTTGGGACTGCTGGCGCGCCTCGCCGGCCGGGTCGGCATGTCGCCGATCCCCTTCTACCTCGTGGGCGGCCTCGTGTTCGGGGCCGGCGGGCTCATCGATCTGGGCGGCGTGCGCGAGTTCGCCCACCTGTCCGGCGAGATCGGCGTCATCCTGCTGCTGCTCATGCTCGGGCTGGAATATACGGCACAGGAGCTCGTCACGGGGCTGAAGACGTCGTGGCAGGCCGGCGTGATGGACCTCGTGCTGAGCTCGCTGCCCGGCGCAGGGGTCGCCCTGCTGCTCGGGTGGGGCGGCGTCGGCGCCCTGGTCATGGGCGGAGTCACGTACATCTCGTCCTCGGGGATCGCCGCGAAGGTCATCACGGACCTGGGCCGGCTCGGCAACCGCGAGACGCCCACGATTCTGGCGATCCTCGTCATCGAGGACCTCGCCATGGCCATCTACCTGCCGATCCTCACCGCGACCCTCGCCGGCGTCAGCTTCCTCGGCGGGCTGCAGACCGTGGGCATCTCCCTCGTCGTCGTGACCGTGGTCCTCATGGTCGCGCTGCGGCACGGGCACCACGTCTCCAAGGCCGTCCACAGCGAGAACTCGGAGGTCTTCCTCCTCAATGTCCTCGGCCTCGCGCTCCTCGTGGCCGGCCTGGCCTCGGCGATGCAGGTCTCCGCGGCCGTGGGCGCGTTCATGCTCGGCATCGCGATCTCGGGCACGACGGCGCATCTCGCCTCCCGGCTGCTGGAGCCCCTCCGCGACCTCTTCGCGGCGATCTTCTTCGTGGCCTTCGGCCTGAACACCGATCCGACCACCATCCCGCCCGTGCTCGGCTGGGCGCTCCTGCTGGCGCTGGCCACCGCGGCGACCAAGGTCGTGACCGGCTGGTGGGCGGCGGCGCGGGCCGGGGTGGCCGTGCCGGGCCGGGCGCGCGCCGGCGCGGCGCTGATCGCCCGCGGCGAGTTCTCGATCGTCATCGCGGGCCTCGCGGTCACCGCCGGCGCGGTCAACAGCGAGCTCGCCGCGCTCGCGACCGCCTACGTGCTCCTCATGGCGGTCCTCGGCCCCCTCGCGGCCCGCTTCGTCGAGCCGGCCGTCAAGGCGGTCCGCCGCCCGGGCGCCCGCAAGGCCGCAGCCGAGGCGTCCTCCTGAGCGCGCCCACCGGTCGCGCGCACGACGTCGGCCACTCGCCCGGGCGGGGCCGCCCACCCGCGGCGGCCACCCGGCGCTGGACTTAAACGCCCCCGCAACCGCGGCGAAACACCGCCCGCGTTGGATGGGGGCATGAGCATCTTCACGCACACGCCCCCTCCGTCCGAGCTGGCCTGCGACGTGTGCGGCCGGTACCCGGAGCCGACCAAGCTGAGGCTCATGCTCGCGAGCGTCGCGGCCACGCTGCCGATCGAGCTCGGGGCCAATGCGCTCCTGGTCGGCACGCATTGGCCGCTCGCCGTGCAGGTGGTGCTGCTGGCGGTGGTCTCGACCGCGCTCGTCATCTGGGTCGCGGAGCCCGGCGTGCGGCGGCTGTTCCGGTCCTGGCTGCACGCCCCGGCACTGCGGCGGCGGCGCGCGCTCGACGTAGCGCCCGCCCTGTGGCGCGCCCGGGCCACACTGGCGGACACCCCCGGGGCGCTCGAGCACCTCACGCACGCCCTGGCCGGGCTCGGGGCGAACATCCTCTCGATCCAGGCCCAGCCGGTGCGCGGCGGGGTGGTCGACGAGCTCGTCCTCTCGGCTCCCGGCGGACTGACCGAGGCCGACCTCCTGGACGCGCTCACCGACGGCGGCGGTGCGGGGCCGCGGGTCTGGCCCACCACCCCGCTCGCGCTGGCCGACGCGCCCACCCGGGCGCTCTCGCTCGCCGCGCAGGTCGCGGCCGCGCCCGCCGAGCTGCCGTACGCCGCCGCGGAGCTCCTCGCGGCCCAGCGCATCCCGGCCGAGCGCGTGGTGCCCGACGCGTGGCACGCCGCCCGGACCGTGCTCAAGGTGCCGACGCCGTGGGACGCGCCGCTCGTCCTCATCCGGCCGGGCGTGCCGTTCACGCCGGCCGAGGAGGCGCGGGCGGCCCAGCTCGCCGAGCTGGCCGAGGTCGTGGAGCGGCGGCGCGCGGCCCCCTGAGCGCGAGTTCACCCCGCGGGACCGCGAAGTCGGGCCTAGGAGCGCGAGGTCATCCCTAGCGGACGATCAGCACGTCCAGCGTCCGAGGCCCGTGGACACCCTCGACGCGCTCGAGCTCGATATCGCTCGTGGCGCTCGGGCCGGAGATGAGCGTGAGCGGGCGCGTGATGTCGAGCCGCGCGAAGCCTTCCGGGACAATCCCCACGATCGTCTCCACGGGCACCACGCACACGTGGTGGTCGGGCACGAGCGAGATCGCGCGGCGCCCCTGGTCGGCGGACCCGTCCAGCACAATCGTCCCGGTCTCGGCGATGCTCACCGCCGACCCCGTCACCACGGCCTCGATGGCATCGAGACGGTCGACGCCGAGCGGCTCCTCGCGCGAGTCGGTGGCCCTGCGCTCGGCGAGGCTCGGGTGGAGCCAGTTCGCCGGGAGCCCGGCGGGCGCGACGAAGGTCTTGCCCTCGAGCCGGGTCCTGATGGCCTCGGCCAACCCGGTCGCCTCCACGACCTCGACGCGGGCCTTGTAGTCCTCGAGTCGGTCGACGAGGAGGGCGACGAATTCACCCTCGGTGAGCCCCGACGTCGTGCGGTAGCCCGCCCCGTGTGCGGGAATCCCGACCTCGTGCCCACCCGGAGTGACGCGCTCCCCCGGGGTGCCCTCGGTGGTGCCGAGGGCTGCGTGGATCCTGGCGAGGATGTCGTCGCGGGCGCTCACTTGCCCTCCCCTTCCTTGATGCCCTGTGGGTCAGTCGAGTTCTTCTCGCGCTTGGCCCACTGGGCCCGGAAGGACTCCGCGGGCGGGGCCGGGATGTCGCGGCTCTGCGTCCAGCCGGCGCCGAGGCCGGGCAGCTTCGAGATCACCCCGTCACGGCCCGCAGCGGCCTTGCCGAGCGGGAGCCCGCGCTCGAGCAGGCCCATGCGCGCGCCGTCGGACATCGCCCAGGACGCGCCGGACATGGCGAGGTCGAACTGCGAGGGCAGGCGCCGCGCGCCCGGCCTCGAGCGCCGGGCCTCGACGTCCTCGCCGCGCAGGTGCACGAGGATCTCGGGGATGTTGATCTTCACCGGGCACGCGTCGAAGCACGCGCCGCACAGCGAGGAGGCGTAGGGCAGGGACTTGTTCTCCTCGGCCTCGACGCCGGTGAGCAGCGGCGAGAGGATCGCCCCGATGGGCCCCGGGTAGGTGGACCCGTAGGCGTGGCCGCCGGCCCGCTCGTAGACGGGGCACACATTCATGCAGGCCGAGCAGCGGATGCAGTGCAGGGCGGAGCGTCCATGCTGGTCGGCGAGCGCCCGGGTGCGGCCGTTGTCGAGCAGCACCACGTGCACGTCCTTGGGTCCGTCGCCGGGCGTCGAACCGGTCCACAGGGAGGTGTACGGATTCATGCGCTCCCCGGTCGAGGAGCGCGGGAGCAGCTGCATGAACACCCCCAGGTCCTCGGCCCGCGGGAGGACCTTCTCGATGCCCATGACGGTGATGAGCGTCTCGGGCAGGGTCAGGCACATGCGCCCGTTGCCCTCGGACTCGACCACGCCGAGGGTGCCGGTCTCGGCGATGCCGAAGTTTGCTCCGGAGATGGCCACCTTCGCGGAGAGGAACTTGCGGCGCAGGTGCTCACGGGCGGCCATGGCGAGCAGGCGCGGCTCGTCCGTCAGGGCCGGGTCCACGCCGGGCATCTCGCGCAGGAAGATGTCGCGGATCTCGGTGCGGTTGCGGTGGATCGCGGGGACCAGGATGTGCGAGGGCTTGTCGTGGCCGAGCTGGACGATGAGCTCGGCGAGGTCCGTCTCGAAGGCCGCGATGCCGCGCTCCTCGAGATACTCGTTGAGCCCGATCTCCTGGGTGGCCATGGACTTGACCTTGACCACCTCGCTCGTGCCGGTGGCGCGCACGAGGTCCTCGACGATCCGGTTGGCGTCGGCCGCGTCGCGGGCCCAGTGGACCGTGCCGCCGCGCGCGGTGAACTGCTCCTCGAACTGGGCCAGCAGCTCGGGCAGGCGCTCCATCGCCTCCGCCTTGATCGCCGACCCGGCCTCCCGCAGCTCCTCCCAGTCGGGCAGCTCGGAGACCACGCGCAGGCGCTTGTCCCGGATGGTGTGGGTCGCGTGGCGCAGGTTCGCGCGCAGCTGGCCGTTCTGCAGCTCCCGCCGCGCGTAGCTCGGGAACGGCTCGGTCTCGGAGATGTTCCCGAAGCCGCGGGGCGGCAGGGCGGGCATGCCGAGGGACACCGTGCTCATCGCGCACCTCCGGGGGTCCCGGCGAGGGCGAGCTCGCCGTCGATCGTGAGCGGCCTCTCGCGGGTGGAGGCGAGCACCTCGGCGAGGTGGACGGTCCGCACGGGGCGGCCCGACGGCGAGGTGCGGCCCTCACGGTGGAGGCCGCCCCCGATGTGCATGAGGCAGGAGGCGTCGCCGCCCGCGCACGCGCCGGCGCCGGTGCCGCAGATGTTCGCGACCTTGTCCGCGAGCATGGCCGAGGAGACGTCCGCGTTCTTGATCGAGAAGGTGCCACCGAAGCCGCAGCACTGCTCGGCCTCGGGGAGGTCCACGACCTCGAGGCCCTCGACCGAGGCCAGGAGCGAGCGCTGGCGGTCGCCGAGGTGGAGCAGGCGCATGCCGTGGCACGAGGGGTGGTAGGTGATGGTGCCCGGCAGGTAGGAGCCGAGCTGGGCGGCGGCATCGGTCACGCCGAGGACGTCGGTGAGGAGCTGGGCGAGCTCGTAGGTGCGGGCGCCGACGGCGTCGGCCCGGGCGGCGAGCGTGCTGTCGGCGCCCTTGGTCCCGTGCTCGACGGCCCAGCCCGCGACCAGCGAGTGCTGGTGCTTGACGGAGGCGACGCACGAGCCGGACGGCGCGACGGCCACCTCGTACTCCCCGGCGTCGAAGCCGGCCTCGAAGGTGCGGACGTGGTTGGCGACGACGGGCAGGGCCTCGGGGAAGTAGCCCGAGTTGACGTGCATCTGGCCGCAGCAGGCCTGGCCGGCGGGGAACACGACCTCGTGGCCCAACCGCTCCAAGACCTCCACCGTGGCCTGGGCGACCCGCGGGTACATCGCGTCGACGATGCAGGTCGCGAAGAGCGCGATTCTCATGGGTGTCCTCTCCCGGCCGGGCCACCGCCCGACCATGTGGTCTGACCATACTATAGGACGTGCGGCGGGTCACACCACACTATGACGAGGCGGCCTCCGCCCACAGGGACGGGCACCGGAGGATCAGGGCCGCGTCGCCTCGGCGAGGAGCTCGAGGATGTGCCGGTAGGGGCGCGCAGTGGCCCGGGTCAGCCCGATCTCGCACGTGCGGTTGCTGGAGGCGTACTCGGCGAACCTGCCGCCCCTGGCGCGCTCGGCCTCCTCGATGCCGCCGGCCTCCGGCGCGGTAGCGGAGGCGGTGAGCTCGGGGTGCAGGAGCCCGCGGTCGCCGGCGAACGCGCAGCACCCGGCCTCGGCCGGCGTGAAGACCTCGTCCGCGACGTGGGCGGCGATGGCCGCCAGCTGCGGCGTGGTTCCGGCGATCGTGCCCGAGCAGGTCGGGTGCAGCGCCACGGACGGGATCCGGCGGCGCACGGCCAGGCGCGGCAGCAGGTCCGTGGCGAACTCGACCGCGTCCACGACCCTCAGCGCCGCTCCTCCGGACTCCGCCGCCGAGCGCAGCATCACGGCGAGGCCCTCGGCGCACGAGGAGGCGTCCACGACGATCGGCAGGCGCCCGCCCTCGCTCGCCGCCACGAGCGCGGGGACCACGACCGAGCGCATGTGCTCCCAGCCGGCGGTCATGCCCTTGGACTTCCACGGCGTGCCGCAGCACATCGACCCGAGCCCCTCGGGGGTCCGCAGGCGCACGCCGGCGCGGTCGCACACGTCGAGGAACGCCCCGGTCGCGCCGCCCGGGTGGCCGCCGGGCTCGGGACCGAACATCGTGCCGATGCACGCGGCGAACAGCACGGCCTCGGCGGCATCGTCCCGCCGCCGGGGACGCGGGGAGCCGCCGGCCGGGAGACCGCCGTCATACGCGGGGACCCCGTCCCCGAGGAGCCTCCGCGCGAGCGCGGCGGCCCCCTCGACCGGAGCGGACGGCAGCGCCTTGGCGACGCTCAGGGCGGCCCCGCCCACGCGCGAGGCGGCCCCCCAGCCGCGGGCGGCGGCGTGCCAGGCCGCGGACTCGGCGGGCCCCGCCGCGTCGGCGCGGAGCCGGCGGACGAGGTCGCCGGTGTTGATGCCCACGGGGCAGGCCGTGCCGCACATGCCGTCCACGGCGCACGTGGAGACGCCGGAGTAGTCGTAGCCGTCCATGATCTGGCGGGCGAGCTCGTGGTTGCCCTCGGCGCGGGCCTGCTCGGCGTCCCGGCGAAGCGTGATGCGCTGGCGCGGGGTGAGGGTGAGCGAGCGGGACGGGCACACGGGCTCGCAGTAGCCGCACTCGACGCAGCGGTCCACTTCCTCCTCGACCGTCGGGGTGACCTTGAGGTGGTCCAGGTAGGAGCGGGGGTCGTCGGAGAGGACGGCGCCGGGGTTGAGGACGCCGCGCGGGTCCGCCAGGCGCTTGATCTCCTGCATGACCTCGTACAGCTCGTCGCCGTACTGCCGGCGCACGTACGGGGCCATGATGCGGCCGGTCCCGTGCTCGGCCTTGAGCGTCCCGCCGGCGCCGAGCACGAGGTCCACGAGGTCCTCGGTGAAGTCCTCGTAGCGGCGGGTGTCCCCGGTGCCGAAGTCCTCGTTGAGCATGAAGTGCAGGTTGCCGTCCTTCGCGTGGCCGAAGATCACCGGGTCCGCGTAGCCGTGCTGGGCCAGGAGGCCGGCGAGGTCGCGGGAGGCGGAAGCAAGCGACGGGACGGGGACCGCGATGTCCTCGAGCAGCTGGCTCGTGCCGGACGGGCGCGCGCTCGCCACCGTCGAGTACAGCCCCTTGCGGACCTTCCACAGGGCCGCGCGCTCGCGCGGGTCCCGCGTCATGGCGACGGGGCGGGCGAGGCCGAGCCCCGCGAACAGCGCATCCGCGGACGCGGCCCGGTCCGCGAGCTCCTCGGCGGTGCCCGCGGTGAACTCGACGAGCAGGGCGGCCGGGTCGGGGAGGTCGAGGGCGCGGATCTGCTCGGGGCAGTCGGGCAGGCGTGCCGAGACCCGCAGCGAGACGGCGTCCATGAGCTCGGCCGTGTCCGCGCCGGCGGCGACGAGCTCGGGCACCGCCGCCGCGGCGGCGCTCACGCCGGGGAACACGAGCAGGCCCGCGGCGACGTGCGGCTTCACCTCGACCGTGGCGAACACCGCCTCGGCCACGAACGCAAGCGTCCCCTCGGACCCGATGACCAGGTGTACGAAGATCTCGAGCGGGTCCTCGAAGTCGAGGAAGGCGTTGAGGCCGTAGCCCATCGTGTTCTTCATCGAGAACTGGTGCCGGATGCGGGCCACCGAGTCCGGCGAGGCGAGGATGCGCCGCCGCAGCCGGAGGAGCCCCTCGTGCAGCTCGGGCTCGCGGGCGGCGAAGACGGACGACGCCGCGGGGTCGCCGGAGTCGATGACCGTCCCGGAGGGCAGCACGAATGTCATCGACTCGAGCGTCCGGTAGGTGTTGGCCTCGGTGCCGCAGTGCATGCCCGAGGAGTTGTTGGCCACGACGCCGCCCACCGTGCACGCGATCTCGCTCGCCGGGTCCGGCCCGAGGGCGCGGCGGTGGCGGGCCAGGCGGGCATTGACGGCGCGGACGGTCGCGCCGGGCTGGACCCGGACCCGGGCGCCGCCGTCGAGGACCTCGATGCCGCCGAAGTTCCGGCGGGTGTCGGCGAGGACCCCCGCGGTGAGGGCCTGGCCGGACAGGCTCGTCCCGCCCGAGCGGAACGTCACGGACGTGGCGTGCCGGGCCGCGGCGGCGAGGAGCCCGGCCACCTCGGCGGCGGTGCGCGGCGCGGCGGCCACGCTCGGGACGAGGAGATAGTGCGAGGCGTCGTGGGCCTTCGCGTGCAGGTCGAGCGGGCGCGTCGTGACGGCGTCGGGGCCGAGGAGCTCCGCGAGCTCGTCGGCGAGCGCGCGCGAGCGGTCCCCGGACCCGGGCCCTGTCCCGGGACCCGTGCCGGGGGCCGCGGCTCCTGCAGTACCCCGGCGCGCGGTGCCGGCGGCGGGGCGGGGGCGGGAGCCCGCCGTCGTTCGCGTCATCATAGGAGTCCTCCCGAGCGTGTGGTCCGACCATAGGACCACATCTGTGCCCCTTGTCACAACCCCGCGAGTGTGTGCTAGCTTACGTGGTCGGACCACGACGGTCTGACCACATCGGCGCCGGGGCCTTCCCGGGCCGCCACGCCCGCAGGGAGCCCGCATGACCTTCACCCCCGTGACCGATCCGGTGGCCGGCAGCGTCGCCGTGTCCGCCCTGATCGGCCTCATCCCCCTCGTGACCTTCTTCGTGCTGCTCGCAGTGGTGCGGACCAAGGCGCACGTGGCCGGCGCGTTCGCGCTGCTCGCCGCGCTCGTCGTCGCCGTCGCGGCGTACCGGATGCCCGCGGGCCTCGCCGGGCTCGCCGCGAGCCAGGGCGCCGTGTTCGGCGCGTTCCCCGTCTTCTGGATCGTGCTCATGGCGGTATGGCTGTACCAGGTCACGGTCGTCTCCGGCCGGTTCGAGGACCTGCGCCGCATCTTCGACCGGATCGGCGGCGGCGACGTGCGCATCCAGGCCGTCCTCATCGCGTTCTGCTTCGGCGGACTCATGGAGGCCCTCGCGGGCTTCGGCGCCCCGGTAGCGATCACCGCCACGATGCTCATGGCGATCGGCATCAAGCCCCTCCGCGCCGCGGCCACCGTGCTCGTCGCCAACACCGCGCCCGTCGCCTTCGGCGCGATCGCCATCCCGATCACCACCGCCGGCAGCCTCACGGGCATCCCGGCCGCGCACATCGGTGCCATCGTGGGCCGCCAGACCCCGCTGCTGGCCTTCGCCGTGCCGCTGCTCCTGCTGCTGATCGTGGACGGCTGGCGCGGCCTGCGCGACGCCTGGGCCCCGGCCCTCGTCACCGGCGCCACGTTCGGCCTCGCCCAGTTCCTCTGCTCCAACTACTTCTCCTACGAGCTCACCGACGTCGTCGCGTCCCTCGTCGGCCTCGGCGTCGCCATCCTTTTCCTGCGGGTGTGGAAGCCCCGCGGCGCGGAGGCGGCCCGACTCCGTCTCGGCGGGGGCGTGCCGGCCATCGCCGGCCCCGGCGCCACCGAGAAGGCGCTCTCCGCGCCCCGCGTGTGGCTCGCCCTCTTCCCGTACCTGCTGGTCGTGGTGGTCTTCGGTGCCGCGAACCTGTGGCGGCTCGGCGTGGACCTCCCCAAGGCGCTCGCGTCCACGAACATCGCTGTCCCGTGGCCCGTGCTCCACAGCGCCGTGGTGGGCGCGGACGGCAAGCCGCTCTCCTCCACCGTCTACAGCTTCCAGTGGCTCTCGAGCCCCGGCACCCTCCTGTTCCTGTGCGGGCTCATCGTCGCGGTGGTCTACTCGCTGAACGACGGCGGCGGCCGCTACCGCGTGACGGTCGCCGGCGCGCTGGGCGAGCTGTGGCGGACCCTCGTGAAGATGCGGTTCGCGGCCCTGACGATCATGCTGGTCCTCGCCCTCGCCTACGTCATGAACCTCTCCGGCCAAACGGTCGCGATCGGCACGTGGCTCGCCGGCACCGGCGCCGCGTTCGCCTTCCTCTCCCCCATCCTCGGCTGGATCGGCACCGCCGTGACCGGCTCGGACACCTCCTCCAACGCCCTCTTCGCGAAGCTCCAGCAGACCGCCGGCCATGCCGCCGGCATCAACCCGGACCTGCTCGTGGCCGCGAACACCGCCGGCGGCGTGGTGGGCAAGCTCATCAGCCCGCAGAACCTCGCGATCGCCGCGACCTCGGTGGGGATGGACGGCCAGGAGTCCACGATCCTGCGCAAGGTGCTGTGGTGGAGCCTCGGCCTGCTGCTCGTGCTGTGCACGCTCGTGTTCCTCCAGTCCACCCCGGTGCTCGGGTGGATGCTCCCGTAGCCTGCCGTCCACGGCGGCGAGCCCCCGCTCCGGTGCCCGACGCGCCGGAGGCGGGGGCCGGCGTCGTCCGTCCCGGCCTCCCGCGTGCGGCAAGATGGATCCATGTCTGAATCCGCCACCGGCCGCGCGCACGACGCCGTGCTGCGCCACATCGAGGACAGCCTCCGCGCGGGCGAGCTCAAGCTCGGCGATCGGCTGCCCGGCGAACGCGCCCTCGCGGAGCAGTTCGGCATCTCACGGGCGTCCGTGCGGGACGCGATCCGCTCCCTCGAGGTCATGGGCGTGGTCCGCTCAGCGACCGGGTCCGGGCCCAATTCCGGCACGATCGTCGTCTCGGACCCCTCCTCCGCGCTGGGGGTGGCGCTGCGGATGCACGTGGCCAGCCACCACCTGCCGGTCAAGGACGTGGTCCAGGCCCGCATCATGATGGAGACGTGGTCGCTCGAGCACGCTGCCTCCGCCCCGTGGAGCCCCGAGCAGCTCGACGATGCCCGGCGCCTCCTCGAGGCGATGGACGACGACGCGCTGCCGTCCCAGGTCTTCACCCTCCTCGACTCCCAGTTCCACGTGGCCCTGAGCGCCCTCGCCGGGAACGTCGTGGTGAGCACCATGATGGAGTCGATGCGCGAGGCCATCCGCGGCTACATCGACGACGCCGTGGAGCGCCGCGGCGGCTGGGACGAGGCCGTGGACACGCTGCGCGAGCAGCACCGGGGGATCTTCGAGGCCGTCGAGGCGCGCGACGGCGAGCGCTCGGCCCGGCTGGTGCGCGAGCACATCGAGTGGTTCTACGCCCAGGCCCTCTGACCCTGACGCCCGCGGTCGGGCGCCGGGCGCGGGGGCGGGGCGGATCTCGCGGCCCGATCCCAGAGTGACCCGGATCTCGAGGCCCGATCTCGTGGGCCCGGTCGGCGAGAAGTGCACTTCTCGCCGACAAGCGCGCGTACGGCGAACTGGTGGGCGAAAAGTGCACTTCTGCACGGGCCTTCACGCGGGGCCGCCCGCGGGCGCCGCGCCGCGAGGCCGAGCCAGACCAGCGCCCCGGGCGCCGGGCGCCGGCGCTGAACCAAGGCAGGGGCGCTAGATCCGCGTCCGGTGGAAGTTGAGGTAGCTGCGCGAGGCGGTAGGCCCGCGCTGGCCCTGGTACCGGTTGCCGTAGTCGCCGGAGCCGTAGGGGTGCTCGGCGGCCGAGGAGAGCCGGAAGAAGCACAGCTGGCCGATCTTCATCCCGGGCCAGAGCTTGATCGGCAGGGTCGCGACGTTGGAGAGCTCGAGCGTCACGTGCCCGGAGAACCCGGGGTCGATGAACCCGGCGGTCGAGTGCGTCAGGAGCCCGAGGCGCCCGAGCGAGGACTTGCCCTCGAGCCGGGCGGCGATGTCCTCGGGCAGCGTCACCGTCTCGTAGGTGGAGCCGAGCACGAACTCGCCCGGGTGGAGGATGAACGCCTCGTCGGAGTCCACCTCGACCAGGCGCGTGAGCTCGGGCTGCTCCTGGGACGGGTCGATGTGCGCGTACTTGTGGTTATCGAAGAGCCGGAAGAACCGGTCGATCCGCACGTCCACGCTCGAGGGCTGGACCATCACGGGCTCATAGGGGTCGAGCCGGATGCGGTCGGCGTCGATTTCGGCACGGATGTCGCGGTCTGAAAGCAGCACGCCTCCAAAAGTACCGCAGAGGCTGCTCCTTCCCGCTGCGGGAGCCATTGCCGCCCTGAGACTGCTGAGGCTAGGGTGACCCTCGGGATTGGTGGGATTCTGCGCCCGCCACGGGGAGGAACAACTCATGCGACGCTTCGTCATGGCCGTCGCCGTGCTGGCCGCAGCGGCAGCCGCCGCGCTCGCACCCGCCGCCGCACCGCCGTCGCCCGTCGCCGCGACGCACGACGCCGGCCCCGCACCGGCCGCCTCGCCCTCCCCCGGCGCCGTCACGTCCGACAGCCTCGACGTGCGCCTGGGCACGGCGGGCGCCCCCGCCCAGGCGGCCCCGCCGCCGGTCGCCTCGATCGGCCCGGCCACGGGCCCGGCCGGACTCGACCCGTCCGTGACCTCGGTGAACCCCCTCGCGGCGCCCATGGGCGACACGTCCAACCTGGTCCGCGACAGCAACGCGTCCCAGGTCCTCGCCGTCTTCAACGCGATCAACGCCTGGCGGGCCCAGAACGGCCTCAAGCCCGTCCGCTACCACCTGAGCATCCAGGGGCTGGCCCAGGAGTGGAGCGACAGCATCGCCAGCCGGGAGGTGATCGAGCACCGGGCGAGCTTCTGGACCGACCCGCGCGCCCTGAACCCGGACAACGGCGCGGGCGAGGTCATCGCGGTGCGCTGGGACCGGGACGCGGCGCAGCTCGTGGAGTGGTGGAAGAACTCGCCGGCGCACAACGCGATCCTGCTCGACCCGCGGATGAGCGTGGTGGGCATCGGCATCACGTTCACCAACGGCACGTACCCGGCCACGCCGAACCGGTACGCGATGTGGGGCGTGGTGGACTTCTTCGGCTACACGACGCTGCCGGCCGGGACCACGGCGGCTCCGGGCGGCTCGAACGGCGGAACCCCGACGCCCATCCCGACGCCCACTCCCACCCCGACGCCCACTCCGGGCCCCACGACCCCGGCGCCCGCCCCCGTGAACCCGCCGCCCGGCGGGTCGGTGACCCCCGGCGGAGCCGAACTGTGCGCCGCCCCTGGCCGCTTCCAGCCCACCACGCAGGACACCTCCCGTGCCTCGCTGCACAGCGCGGCGGACGTCGTGGCGCTGAACCCGTCCGGGTCGATCGTCGCCTACCCGGCCGCGGCGGGGAAGCTGGGCACCGTGCCGACCACCCTCGGCACCGGGTTCGGCGGCGCCACCTCGGTGCAGAGCGTGGACTGGGACCGCGACGGCATCCTGGACCTCCTGGTCCAGTGGGGCGACGGGCGCCTGGTCCTCTACCCCGGCCTCGCCGGCGGGTCGTACGGGGCACCGGTGACCCTCGGCCAGTCCGGCTGGAACACGATGACCCTTGCGACGGGGCTGTGGTGCGCGGCCAACCGGCTCCCCCAGATCCTGGCCCTGGACCCCTCGGGCAGCCTGTACCTCTACCCGAACCGCGGGACCGGGGACATCCACGAGCGGGCGCTGCTCGCCACCGGGGTCCCCGCCGGGCGCCTCGCGGTCCTCGACGCGAGCGGCGACGGGCTCGAGGACCTCGTGGTGCAGCGCTCGGACGGCGCGCTCGTGCTGTACCGCTCGCTCGGGCAGGAGCAACTCGTGAACGAGGCGCGCCCCGTGGTCGCGACCACGGCGGCCACGACTGGCCCGCTCCGGGTGCTGCGTGGCCTCGACGGCGCCGGGAGCGTGGGGATCGCGGCCCTGCGCACCGATGGGTCGCTCGCCTACTGGCCCGTCGCGAACGGCCAGTTCGGAGCCCCGCGGGTGCTCGCCACCGGCTGGTCCGGGCTGCGTCTGGGCTGACGCACGACGCCGCCCGCTCGCCTCGCGGAGGGCGCGCCGCCGCCCGGGGCGGTCGTCTCGTGCGGACTACCGCTCGAGCGCCGTCTTGAGGTTCTCCAGCTGGGCGACCTCGTGGTCCATCGTCTTCTGCACCATGGCACCCATGAGCTTGAGGAACCCGGTGGGCTCGAAGGAGAGGGCGAAGGAGACCTTGGTTCCGCCGGGCTCCGGGGTCAGGAGGAATACGCCGTGCGGCCGGGCGGGCCCGGCGATGACGTGGAAGCGGAGCACCTCGCCGGGGCGCGCCTCGGTGATCTCGTAGTCGCCGTCGATCTCGCGGCCGCCGGGACCGGCCATCCGCTGCGCGTACACCGCGCCCTCGCCGGCCGCGGGGCCGGAGGTGTGGGCCACGGACCGGACGCCGGGGCGCCACGTCGTGTTGTTCAGGCCGTCGGCCAGGAACGCGTACACGTCCTCCGGGGTGCGCCGGATCAGGACGGAATATTCGGCCGCTGCCATGGCCGAACGCTAGGCCGGTCAGCTGGGATTCGGCTGGGAGCCCGGAGCGGCGTCCTGGACTCCGGGGCCGAGCTCCTCGCGCAGCTCGGCGCGGCGCCGGGGGGACATGAACGCCGCGCGCATGTGGTCGTTGGTGAGAACGTCCGCGACGCCGATCATGAGCACCGCGAAGACGATCTGCTCCACCACCATCCAGTACGGGTACAGGCCCGGGATCGTGGCCACGACGAGCGAGACGACGGGGAAGATCTGGCTGAACAGGCGCAGCCGCTGGTAGCCCCAGTAGTAGCCCTGGCGGGCGCGCCAGGCGAAGAAGAACAGCGTCAGGGTCATCAGGAGCACCACGATGCCGCGGAACCATGCCGCGAACCCGACGTCCGTGCCGCCGGCCTGGAGCGCCACGGCGATCGCCACGGCAGCGAGCCCGACGGCGACCTCGGCGAGCAGGATCCAGTAGACCCACTGGAACGCCCGCTGGGTCTTGGGGTGCTCGAGCTCGTGGCGGTCCACGATGAAGTGGCCGTGGCGGCCGCCGAAGGTCCTGTCGATGTCGACGCCGAGGATGCGCAGTTCAGGCATGGCATCAACGCTAGCGGCGCGGACTGTGCGCACGCTGGGCCGGCGCTCGTCCGTTCGGCCGATTCCCGCGAGGTCACCCCGCCTGACCGCGAGGTCACCCCTTCCGCGCCGCGCCCCGCCGCCGCACATTCCACAGGGCCGCGCCGACACCGAGCGCCGCGGGCCACGCGAGGTACCACCCGCAGGTTGCCGCGATCGCCGCGACGGCGACGAGCCCCGCGGCCGCGACGGCCCGCTGCCCGCGTCCGGGCAGGAGCCGGAGGGCCGCGGCGAGCCCGGCCACGTACACGGAGACGATCGCGGCGGTCACCAGCCGGACGAGCACCCCGGTGGTGTCCGTTCCGGCCCCGAGGACCACGAGCCCCGCCGTGCTCAGGGCTGTCACGGCCACCAGCGCGTTCCGCCCTCGCCCGAACCAGGCCGGCAGCGACCCCGTCTGCCCGAGGGAGCGGCCCAGCTCGGCGGCGCCGGTCGCGTAGCTCGTCAGGGTGCCGAGCGTGAGCACGACGGCGAGCACGGCCGTGAGCGCCTCGCCCACCGGGCCCAGGGCGAACCCGAGCAGTGCTGCGAGGGGGGCATCGCCGCCGGCGGCGTCCCCGAGTGCGAGCACGGACACGGCCGCGAGTGCGAGGTAGAGGATGCCGACCAGGGCCAGGGCAAGCGCCGTCACCACGCCGAGGTCACGCTCGGGGTTCCGGAACTGGCCGCCGAGGTAGCTCATGGCCTCCCAGCCGGCGAAGGCCCAGACGATCAGGGCCGCGGACGGCGCGACGGCGCCCCACCCGTGGGCCGCGAACGGCTCGAGCCGGCTCGCGTCGGCCCGCGTGAGGCCGGCCGCGATGGCGAGGACCATGACCGTGAGGATCGTGCCAGCGAGGACCAGCTGGAGCGTCGAGGACGTGCGCACCCCGGCCCAGACCGCCCCGAGCACCGCGGCGGCGAGGCCGCCGGCCGCGGCCAGGGCGGCCCAGCGCGGCGCGCCCAGGGCGTGCGCCGCGTACTGCCCGGCGAACAGGGCGGAGGCGGGGATCCCGAACGGGATTGTGAGGTAGAACCACCAGCCCGACGCGGTGGCCCAGTAGTCGCCGAAGGCGCGCCGGACGTAGGTCGACACTCCCCCGGCGTCGGGCATCCTCCGCCCGAGTGAGGCGAAGGTCCAGGCGATGGGCCCCGAGGCCAGCACGAGCCCCGCCCAGGAGAGCAGGCTCGCCGGTCCCGCCTCCCGGTAGGACAGCGCGGGGAGGGCGATCACGCCGGTCCCCAGGACTGCTCCGAGGTAGTAGGCGAGACCCCGGGCCCGGCCGAGGGTTCCGGGTGCGGCGGTGCGGACTGCGGCGTCGGCGCTCATGCACACCACGCTAGGAATCCGGGCCGCGGCGCACGAGTGCGAGCCGTGCCGCGCAGCGCTAGATTTGTGCCATGGCACCGATCCCAGCGTCGCCAGCCGCCCACCGTGTGGGCCTTGTGCTGACGGACAACCTGCCGATCTTCGAGCTCGCGGTGCCGTGCGAGGTGTTCGGCATCGCCCGTCCGGACCTCCACGACCCGTGGTACGAGCTCACCATGGTGCGCGGCGAGCCCGGCGAGATCGCGGCGGCGGGCGGCCTCGCGCCGTCGTCCGCCGAGCCCCTCGCGGAGCTGCGGGAGATGGACACGATCGTGGTCCCGGCCTGCGAGCGCAGCCTCCAAGTGGACCGCGCCGCGCAGGAGCCGCTGCTGGCCGAGCTCCGTGCGGCGGCCGGGCGCGGGGCGAGGATCGCGTCGCTGTGCTCGGGGGCGTACCTGCTGGCCCAGGCCGGGCTCCTCGATGGGCGGGACGCGACGACCCACTGGATGAACTGGGAGGACTTCGAGGCGTCCTTCCCGCGGGTCAGGCTCCGGCGGGACGTGCTCCTCACCGCGGACGCCGGCGTCTACACGAGCGCGGGCACGGCCGCCGGCATCGAGCTGTGCCTGCAGCTCGTGCGCGAGGACTTCGGGGACGCCGTCGCGGCGAGCGTGGCGCGGCGCATGGTCGTGGCGGAGCGGCGCGGTGCGGCCCAGTCCGAGTACCTCGAGTCGGTCGCGCGGCCGCTGGCCGCGGACCCCCTCCGCCATGCCATGGACTGGGCCGAGAAGAACCTGCACGCCCCGATCGGACCGGACGCGATGGCCCGCCGCGCGCGGATGAGCCGCCGCACCCTGTACCGGCGGTTCGAGGCGGCCGCCGGCACGTCGCCGTCGCAGTGGCTGCTCGAGCGGCGGATCGACTCGGCGCGGCGGCTACTGGAGGAGACCGACCTGCCCATCGAGCGGGTCGCGGAGCGCGCCGGGGTCGGTTCCGCGGCCAACCTGCGCGCGCACTTCGCGCGGATCGTGGGGATGTCGCCCTCCGCCTACCGCGAGGCGCGGCGCCGCGGGGCCGGCTGAGGCGTCCGACCGCAGCGCGCTCCGGGGGCCGCCCGGCCCGCAGCGCGCCGCCGGGAACGGTGCGCAGACCACCCGTGCGCGTGTTGTAAGCTGGGTGAAGCCCTTCGGGGCCACGCGGCCGTAGCTCAATGGCAGAGCGCTCGCTTCCCAAGCCAGATACGCGGGTTCGATTCCCGTCGGCCGCTCTCTTCCGCCCCCGGTCCACTGGACCGGGGGCTTTTCTGTGCCCCCCCCGGCGGCGGGGCCCGCCCGGAAGGCGGACCCGCTCACCCTGCTGGGTGCCTCCGGAGCCAGAGCGCGAGGCCGAGCGCGGCCAGGGCCGGCACCGTGCCCGAGACGAGCATCGCGAGGTGGGCCCCGAGGCCCTCGGCGAGGCCGCCGAGGAGCGGGCCGCCGAGGGCCTGGCCGCCGATGAGCACCATGGTGTACAGGCTCATGACCCGCCCGCGGATGCCCACGTTGGCGCTCGTCTGGACCATCTGGTTGGCCGAAGTCAGGAAGGTCAGGGCGCAGAACCCCGAGACCGCGACGAGCGCGCAGAACAGCGGCAGCGAGGGGGCGAACGCCGCCACGGCGAGCATCGCGCCGTACAGCCCCGCGCCGCCCACCACGGTGCGCAGCCGCAGCTGCAGGCGCCGGGCCGAGGCGATCGCGCCGGTGAGCGCCCCGACCGCCACCATGGTGTTGAGCAGCCCGTAGCCGCTCGCGCCGACGCCGAAGACGTGGTCGGCGAAGGCCGCGAGCAGCACCGGCAGGCTCATCGCGAAGAGGGAGACGACGCCGGCCATGACCCACGGCCAGCGGATCGTGGGCTTGCGCCACGCGTAGCCCACGGCCTCGCGCAGCATGCCGCGGGCAGCCGGGGTGGGCGGGGCCACCACGAGCCTGTCCTTGCGCAGGAGCGAGAGCATGACGGCGGTGCCGCAGCACGCGAACGCGTTGACCACGAACGCCCAGCCGCCGCCCACGGCGGTCAGGAGCCAGCCGGCCACCGCCGGGCCGATGAGCGCGCCGAGCTGGAAGTTGGTGGAGTTCACGCTGATGGCGTTGCGGAGGTACTTCGGGCCCACGAGCTCGTTGACGAATACCTGGCGCGCGGGCTGGTCCACCACGGTCACGAGGCCGAGCACGAGGGCGATGCCGTAGACGTGCCACACGGCCAGGGCTCCAGTGAGCGAGAGCGTGCCGAGCGCCGCGGCGCACGTGGCGGCCCCGAGGGCGCAGATCTGCAGGAGCCGGCGTTTGGAGAACCGGTCGGCGACGAGGCCGCCCCAGGGCCCGAGCAGGAGCACGGGCGCGAACTGCAACGCGACAGTGACGCCCACGGCCGCGACCGAGCCCGAGAGCTGGAGGACGAGCCAGTCCTGGGCGATGCGCTGCATCCACAGCGCCACGACGGCCACGAAGTGCGCGGCCGCGAACATCCGGAAGTTGGGGACGCTGAGGGAGATGAAGGTGTGCCGCCACGGCAGGCGCTCCGCGGCCACGGCGAGGGGCCCGGTGGGCGGGAAGGCGACGCGCGAGGGGTGGGGCTCCGAGCTGGCTGAGGGCAGGGCTGGGCTGGGCGAGGTCACGGAAGAGTCCTGGTTTCGGTCGGGAGGGCCGGTGTCGATCGACTCCCTTCACCGTAGACTCGCGGCGAACGATTGTGGAAGGCTATTTCCCCTCTAACTGCTATTGCGTTGCGCAATGCGGCGGCGCAGGATGGCCGCATGGCCGCCCCCACCTTCGACCCCGCCCACCTGCGCAGCTTCCTCGCGGTCGCCGAGCATCTCAGCTTCACGCTGGCCGCGGAGCGCCTCGGCCTCGCCCAGCCCACCGTCAGCCAGCACGTGGCCAAGCTCGAGAAGGCCGCCGGCCGGATGCTCCTGGTCCGCGACACCCACGGCGTCCGGCTCACGGACAACGGAGACGCGATGGCCGGCTTCGCCCGCGCGATCCTCGCGGCGCACGACGACGCGGCGCGCTACTTCCGCGGCGAGGCCATGCGCGGGCGCCTGCGCTTCGGCACGGCGGACGACCTCGCGATCACGGGCCTGCCGAAGATCCTGCGCGAGTTCCGCCGCGCCTACCCGCAGCTCAACCTCGAGCTCACGGTGAGCCAGAGCGACGATCTCTACCGCCGCCTCAAGGCCGGCCAGCTGGACCTCGTGTTCATCAAGTGGGTCGCCGGCGCCCAGGACGGCACGGTGGTGCGGCACGACTCGTTCTCCTGGGTCGGCGTCGAGCAGACGGCGCTCGATCCCGCCGGTCCGGTGCCCCTCGTCGTCTACCCGGCGCCGAGCCTGTCCCGCAGCCTGGCGATCCAGGCGCTCGAGGCGAGCGGGCGGACCTGGAAGGTCACGTGCAGCACGAAGCAGATCGCCGGGGTGCTGGCCGCCATCCGGGCCGGCCTCGGCGTCGGCGTCATGCCCACCACCCTCGTGCCGGACGACCTCGCGGTCATCACCCACCGGTTCGACCTGCCGCCGGTCGGGGACGTGGACTTCACCCTCATCCGCAATCCGCTCGCGAACTCGGCGGCGGCGGACGCCCTCACGGACGCCATCCTCGGCCGCGTGCTGAGCCGCAGCTGAGGGGACGCCAGGCGGCCCAAGTGGCGAGGACAAACATCAGACGTCTACCCTTTGATCATGCCGCCCGAGACCGAGACCCTCACGCCTGCCCCCGCCCACGACGTCCTCGACGAGTCCCTTGCCCCCGAGCTCGACGCCCGCGTCCTGGAGGATCCGCCGTCCGGACCGGGGCGCGGCCGCACCGCCCTCCTCGCGGTCGCGGCCGTGGTGCTCATCGGGCTCAACCTGCGCGCCGGGATCGCGAGCGCGTCCTCGCTGTACCACGATCTCAAGCTGTTCCTGGGCTACGGACCGCTCGTCGCAGCGGCGCTGCCGGCCATCCCCGTCGCATGCTTCGCGATCGCGGGCGGCGCCACCGCGTGGCTCACCGCGCGGCTCGGACTCGAGCGGGCGATCGGGCTCGCCCTCGTGCTGCTCACGGCGGGCCTCGCGCTGCGGTCCGTCCCCGCCGAGGGCATGCTGCTCGCGGGCACGGTGGTGAGCATGAGCGGCCTGGCGGTCTGCAACGTCGCGATGCCCTCCTTCATCCGCGAGCACTACGCGCACCGCACGTCCGGCATGACGGCGGCCTACACGGTGACGATGTCCCTCGGCGCGACGACCGCCTCCGCGGTGGCGGTGCCGGTCGCGGCGTCGCTCGGCTCCCCCACGCTCGGGCTGGGCGTGTGGGCGGCGCTGGCCGCCCTCGCCCTCGCGGCGTTCGCCCCGCTCGCCCTGCGATCGCGCCGCCGGGCCGTTGCGGATCCCGCCCATCATGTCTCGCCGTGGTCCCTCCTGCGCACCCGGCGGGGCGTGCTCGTCACGGCGCTGTTCGGCGTGCAGGCCCTCCTCGTCTACACGATCATGGGCTGGCTGCCCTCGATCCTCGTCTCCCGCGGCATGGACCCCGCCATGGGCGGGCTCATGCTGGGGCTGCTCCAGCTTGTGAGCATGGGCGCCGTGGCCGGAGTGCTCGCCCTGGCCGCCCGTCCCGGGCTGCTGCGCCCCGCCTTCCTGCTCACGGCGTCGGCGGCCCTGCTCGGCGCCGTCACCCTCGTCGCATTCCCGGGCTGGAGCATCCTCGTTCCGGTGGTGCTCATGGGGCTCGGCTTCGGGGTCTTCCCCCTGGTCATGGTGGTCATCAGCCGCAGCGGAAGCACCGCCTCGGAGACCACCGCGCTCTCGACCCTGGCGCAGTCGCTCGGCTACCTCGTCGCCACCGTGGGCCCGTTCGGCATCGGGCTCCTCCACGACGCGATCGGCGACTGGACGGTGCCGCTGTGCGCAGTGGTGGGGATCGCCGTCGTCCAGCTCGTGCTCTCCTACCGGCTCGGCGCGGAGCCGGGCGCCCCGCGGCGCGTCCTCTCGGCCCCCGCGGGCGGCCGCGCATGAGCGCCGCGCCCTCGAGGCGGCCGCCGCTGGCCCAGGAGATCACCGAGGAGCTCCGGCGGGAGATCGCCTCGGGCCGCTGGGCGGTGGGGTCCCGGATCCCGCCCGAGCCGCAGCTCATCGACCGGCTCGGCGTCTCGCGCGGCACGCTCCGCGAAGCCGTCAAGGCGCTCGCCCACGCCGGCCTGCTCGAGGTCCGCCGCGGCGACGGCACCTACGTCCGCTCCACGAGCGAGATGGCCGGCACCGCCCGCCGGGCCTATCGCGAGTACGGCGAGGAACAGGTCTTCGAGGTCCGCTTCGCCCTGGACGCGCAGGCCGCGCGCCTGGCCGCCCGCGCCGCGGACGACGACGACCTCGCCGCCCTCCGCGCGCTGCTCGCCCGCCGCCGGGTGGCCTGGGCGGAGGGAGACGCCGAAGGCTGGATCGCCGCCGACTGGGACTTCCACCTCAAGGTCGCCGAGGCCTCGGGCAACCCGCTCCTGCACGAGCTGTACGGCACCTTCGGCGACGTCTTCCACGGCGTGAAGATGAAGCAGCGGCTCCGGGACGGATTCGACGCGTGCCGCGCGGCGGGCCACGAGGACCTCGTGCGCGCGATCGCCGCGCGGGACGAGGACACCGCGGCCGCGACCGTCCTGGACAACCTCCGCTACTGCACCACGTGGATGCACTGACCCGCCATGCAGTGACCCGCCCCACAGTGCGGCCGGGCCGCACGGAGTAGAATCAATCGCGATGAACCGCACACTGTTCAAGTCCAAGATCCACCGCGCCACGGTCACGCACGCTGACCTCCACTATGTGGGCTCGGTGACGATCGACCTCGACCTGCTCGAGGCCGCGGACATCCTGCCGGGCGAGCTCGTCTCCATCGTGGACATCACCAACGGCGCGCGCCTCGAGACCTACACGATCGCGGGCGAGCGCGGCTCCGGGGTCATCGGCATCAATGGCGCGGCGGCGCACCTCATCCACGAGGGCGACCTGGTCATCCTCATCACCTACGCCTCGATGAGCGACGCCGAGGCGCGCGAGTTCGTGCCGACCGTGGTGCACGTCGACGCGGACAACCGCATCGTCGAGCTCGGCACCGACCCCGCCGAGGGCCACGGCCCCGGGATGCTGCGGCCGCCGTTCGCCATCCAGGCGCACCTGAACTAGTTCACGGGCACCGCGCGGAGCGGGCGCTAGGCTGAGGGCGTGCCCCATGGAAACCGATTGCCATCCCCGTGCCATCGGGGGCGCCCATGGTAGGCGTCCTCGAGGGGTTCGCCGTCGTCTGGGCGATCATCGGCGTCGGCTGGTTCTGCGCCCGCCGCGGGATCCTGGGTGAGGGCGCTCAGGCGGTCCTGAGCCGGCTGTCCTTCTTCGTCGCAAGCCCGGCGCTCCTCCTCGAGACGCTCGCGCACTCCGACCTGCGGGCCGTCTTCTCCACGCACCTGCTCGTCATCGCGGTCAGCTCGACCGCGATCGGTGTCGTCTCCCTCGTCGTGTTCAGGTGGCTGCGGGGACGCAGCACGCCGGAGGCCCTCATCGCCTCCATGAGCGCCTCCGTGGCGAACTCGGGCAATCTGGGCATCCCCATCTCGGTGTTCGTCCTCGGCGACGCGAGCTTCGTGGCGCCCCTGCTGATCTTCCAGCTGGCCCTGTTCACGCCGTCGTACCTCCTGGTCCTCGACGGCACGACGGCGACCGCGAAGCCGGGGCTGGCGCGCGCGGCCCAGTTCGTGCTCCCGATCGTGACGAACCCCAACATCATCGGATCCATGATCGGGCTCGTGCTGGCCGCGACCCACTGGACGCCGCCCGAGCTCATCATGCAGCCGATCCACCTCATCGGAGGGGCCGCGATCCCGGCCATGCTCATGGCCTTCGGCATCTCGCTGCACGGGTCGCGGCCGCTGCGGGCGGACGACGGCCGGCGGCTCGACACGGCCCTCGCCTCGGTGCTCAAGGTCGTGGTGCACCCGTTCATCGCCTTCGCGTTCGCACGCTTCGCCCTCGGCCTGGGCGGCCACGAGCTGTTCGCCGCCGTCGTCACCGCGGCCCTCCCCACCGCCCAGAACGTCTACATCGCGGCGCAGCGGTACCGGCACGGGATCGTCGTGGCCAAGGACACCGTGCTCATCACCACCGTCGTCGCGGTCCCCGCGATGGCCGTCATGGCAGCCCTCCTCTCCTGACCGCCGAACGTCTAGGCTTCACGCATGGCTGAGACGAGTGGGGCGAAGACCAGCACAGCGAAGAGCACCGAGGAGAAGGTGGCGGCCCTCCAGAAGGGCTACACGTTCGAGGGCGCCACGATCGCCCTCGGCGCCGCCATCGTGGACGGCGAGGTGCGGCCCGAGGCCCAGGTCGCCCTCCCGCTGGGCATGATGAACCGCCACGGGCTCGTGGCCGGCGCCACCGGCACCGGGAAGACGGTCACGCTGCACATGATGGCGGAGCAGCTCTCCTCCGCGGGGGTGCCCGTGTTCCTCGCGGACATCAAGGGCGACCTCTCGGGCCTCGCCGCCCCCGGCGCTGGCGGGGAGAAGCTGCTCGCCCGGACCCGGGGCATCGGGCAGGAGTGGGAGGCGGCGTCGTTCCCCGTCGAGTACCTCGCCCTCGGCGGCGACGGCGCCGGGGTGCCGGTGCGCGCCACCGTGACCTCGTTCGGGCCGATCCTGCTCTCCCGCGTCATGGAGCTGAACGAGACGCAGGAGTCGAGCCTCACGCTCATCTTCCACTTCGCCGACCAGCACCAGCTCGAACTCGTGGACCTCAAGGATCTCCGCGCCGTCATCCAGTTCCTGACCTCGGACGAGGGCAAGGACGAGCTCGAGAACCTCGGCGGGCTCTCCAAGGCCACGGCCGGGGTGATCCTGCGCGAGCTCGTGGGACTCGAGGCAGCGGGCCTGGAGAAGTTCTTCGGCGAGCCGGAGTTCGACACCGCCGAGCTCCTCCGCACAGCCCCGGACGGCCGGGGCGTCATCACCTGCCTCGAGCTGCCGAGCCTGCAGGGCAGGCCGGTCCTGTTCTCGACGTTCCTCATGTGGCTGCTCGCGGACCTCTTCCACGACCTGCCCGAGATGGGCGATGTGGACAAGCCCAAGCTCGTGTTCTTCCTCGACGAGGCCCACCTGCTCTTCAACGGCGCCACCAAGGCGTTCCTGGACGCGATCACCCAGACGGTGCGCCTCATCCGCTCCAAGGGCGTGGGCATCTTCTTCGTCACGCAGACACCCAAGGACGTCCCGGCGGACGTGCTCGGCCAGCTCGCGAACCGGGTCCAGCACGCCCTGCGGGCCTTCACTCCCGATGACGCGAAGGCGCTCAAGGCCACGGTGTCCACCTTCCCCGTGAGCGACTACGACCTCGAGGAGGTCCTGACGTCCGCGGGCATCGGCGAGGCCGTGGTCACCGTCATGAACGAGAACGGGGCGCCCACGCCGGTGGCCCTGACCCGCATGCGCGCCCCCGGCTCGGTCGTGGGCCCGGCCGACGCCGCCCTCGTCGCCGCCACGGTGCAGGCGTCGCCCCTCCTGCCGAGGTACGGGACCGCCGTCGACGGCGTCTCCGCCTACGAGAAGCTCCAGCAGCAGGAGGCCGCCGCATCCGCCGCACCGGTGCCCGGGCCGGCCCAGCCGCCCCCGCCGCTCCCCTCGCCGCGCCTCGAGCCGCCCGCTCCGTCGCGGAGGGACGACGGCGGCGGGGTCGCCGACGAGGTGATGGGCGCCCTGGGCGGCGCCCTCGGCAGCGGCCTGCGCTCGATGATCCGCTCCGCCGGCACGCAGCTCGGACGGGACCTCATGCGCAGCGTCTTCGGCACTGCACCCCGGCGCCGCCGCTGAGGGGTCCCACCCGCCCGTTGGTAGGGTGTAGCGATGCAGACCAGCCCCGCTCTCCTCCGGACCGCCGCCGCCTGGCTGCTGGCCCTCGTGCTGGCCATCGTCGCCTCGGTCGTGGCGGTCACCCTCGTCAAGAACACGGTTGCCGGGCCCGCAGAGCCGGTGCGCGCGTACATCGATGCCCTCCGGGACGGCGACGGCGGCTCCGCCCTCGGGCTCCTGCACGCGAAGGTCCCGTCCGGGAGTGCCGCCGTGCTCAGCGGCGGCCCGCTCAAGGACTCCATGAGCCGGGTCAAGGACATCGCCTACGAGACGGCCTCGGCCGACGGCGACCGCGCGGCCGTCACGGTGCACTACACGGTGGAGGGCCAGGCGCACGAGACCCGGTTCTCGATCGAGCGCACGGGCACCGACTGGCTCTTCTTCCCCCGCTGGTCCATCGCCCCGGGCACCCTGCCCACCATCGACGCCACGGTCGTGAACTCGACCCGGGCCACCCTCAACGGCGCCACGGTCAACATGCCGGGGGGCCACAACACGTTCCCCGTGTTCTTCCCGGGCTCCTACGTGGGCTCCCTCTCCGGGCAGCAGTTCGAGGCCGACCCGCGCTCGGTCGTCGTGACCTCGCCCGGCACCAGCACGCCGCTCAACCTCGCCACCAAGGCAACGCCCCAGCTCGTCTCGGCCATCGGCGCCAAGATCCACGGCTACCTCGACGACTGCGCCAAGACCGCGACCCAGCAGCAGCGGCTCCAGCCCGCCTGCCCCTTCTCCCTGGCGACCAACACCAGCATCAAGGACGGCACCATCGCGTGGTCGGTGTCCGCCTATCCCCAGGTCTCGGTCGAGCCGTACCAGGGACGCTGGACCCTCGCACCGCTCAAGGGCAGGGCGCACCTGAACGCCACGGCGATCGACCTCTTCACCGGAGCAGCCTCGCCCCTGTCTGCGGACGTGGACTTCGACTTCGGAGCGCGGCTGGATGTCTCGGACAGCGCGATCACAGTGACCCCGCAGCTCAAGTAGCGCGCCTGACCCGGCCCGCGCCGGCCTCCGCAGCAGATCGAGGGGCCGCCGGACGCACGACGGCGGGCCGGTCACCGTGAGGCGACCGGCCCGCCGTCGTGCGCGGGGAGACGTCAGTCGAGGCCGCGGAGGTCCAGGGTCAGGTCCGAGTCGGCGCCGTCCCGCAGCACGACGGGGATCCCCCAGTCCTGCTGGTACAGGTGGCAGGCGGCGTGGTCCGGGATCTCCTCGCCGGGAGCGCCGTCGCAGGCGGCGGCCCGGGCGGTGATGTGCAGGACGCCCTCGGCCACCTCGGGGTTGAGCTCGAGTGTGCGTGCGAGGCCCTGGGCAGTGCCGCCGCCGCCGAGGAGCAGTTCGGCGGGGGTCGAGGAGACCTTGAGCTGGGTCGGGTCGCCCCAGCGGTCGTCGAGCTTCTGGCCGGTGGGGGCGGCGAAGCGCACCGTGAGCGCGAGCGGGCCGGCGGCCACGGGGGTCTTCGGGCGCTGGGTCTGGCGCTCGCCCTCGTCGACCTGCTGGGCGTCCTTCGGGATCGGCAGGAGGACCAGTTCGTGCCGGTTCGTCTCGGTGACCAGGAGCAGCGCCTCGCCGTCGGCGGGGGTGACCACCACGACGTCGGCCGGCTCGGCGAGCCCGCGCGCGAGGGTCGTCACTGCGCCCACGCCGTCCGCGTCCTCCCCGCTCCTGCCGGAGGGGTCGTACCGGCGCACGGCGCCGTTGTAGGTGTCGGCCACGGCGACGGAGCCGTCGGGGAGCACCGCGACGCCGAGGGGATGCTGGAGGCGTGCCGTGTCCGCCGCGCCGTCGCGGAAGCCGAAGTCGAACAGGCCGCGCCCCACCGCCGTCTCGACGGTCACCGTGGGCTGGCCGTTGCCGCCCGCGTCGCCGAGGCGCAGGCGGCGCAGCGCGGAGGTCTCCGAGTCGGCGACCCACAGGTCCCCCGACGGGTCCACGGCCAGGCCGGAGGGCTGGGCGAACCAGGCCTGGGGGGCCGGGCCGTCGAGCAGGCCCTCGAGGCCGGACCCGGCGAGGATCGCCACGGCGCCGGTGAGCGGGTCGAACGTGAAGATCTGGTGCGTGCCGGCCATCGCGACGACGACCTTCTGCAGCTTCTCGCTCCAGACCACGTCCCACGGGGAGGAGAGGGAGACGTTGGTGCCGTGGCCGAGGTAGCCGATGTCCTCGATGTCGCCGGCGTAGACGTCGTGGGGCGCGCCGCCGGCTCCATCGGCCGCGCGGGCTTCCGCGTCGGGGCCGGCCTTGGCCCATGTGCCCGCGCCGTCGCCGTTGACCCGGGCGGGCCCGGCGTCCAGGAGCCGCTGGACCCCGTTGCCGGCGAGGGTCTGCACGTGGCCGGAGCTGAGGGTCACGCCGCGGAGGCGGTGGTTGACGGTGTCGGCGACGACGGCCTCGTACCCGGTCTGCCACGCGACCGAGGCCGGCAGGACGGCGACGCCCTGCGGCTCGTTGAACTGCGCGGCCTCGGCCTGCCCGTCGAGGTACCCCTTCGTGCCGGAGCCGATCACGCGCTCCACGGTCTCGAGGTCGGGACGGAGCTCGACGAGGCGGTGGTGGCCGGTGTCGACCACGAGGTAGTTGCCGTTCTCGAGGGGAACGGTCTGGCCGGGGAACCGCAGGGTGCCGGCGGTGGGCTCGGGCGCCACATAGGGGCCGTCGCCGCGGTGCAGCGTGCCCTTGGCCTCGTGCTCGGCGACGAGCTCCTCGATGAGCACGCCCAAGCCGCCGGCGTGGCCCTCGCCGGAGAGGTGGGCGACGATGTAGCCCTCGGGATCGACCACCACGAGCGTGGGCCACGCACGGGCGGTGTAGGCCTGCCACGTGAGGAGGTCGGGGTCGTCGAGGACGGGGTGGTGGATGTCGTAGCGCTCCACGGCGGCGGCGAGGGCAACCGGGTCCGCCTCATGCTCGAACTTGGGCGAGTGGACGCCCACGGTGACCAGGACGTCCCGGTACTTCTCCTCGAGCGGGCGGAGCTCGTCGAGGACGTGGAGGCAGTTGATGCAGCAGAACGTCCAGAAGTCGAGGAGCACGATCTTCCCGCGCAGGGCGGCGAGGTCGAGGTCCCTGCCCCCGGTGTTGAGCCAGGCGCGGCCGCCGAGCTCGCTGGCCCGGACCTTGCGGGAGGTCCGCAGGGCGTCCGCGCTGCGCTGTTCCTCGGTGGATTCTGCGGTCACTGGCTCTCCTTCTTGCGGCACATCGTCTCGGGCGCGGCAATGCGATGCGCGCCCTTGGGGTTCAACCCCATTATCCCGGGCATTCTTCCGCGCATGACGCCGTGTGTCCGCGCGGGGGCGACCTAGCGGCCCTGGGCCTCGTCGCGCTCCTGCAGTTTGGTGAACATGGCGTTGTACGCGTCGAGGTCGGCATCGTGGTTCCGGTCGGCGGCGCGGTCGCTGCGGCGGGTCTCGCGGGCGTCGGACCTGGACCACATGACGGCCACGCCGATCGCCACGACCAGGGTCGGGATCTCCCCGATCCCCCAGGCGACGCCGCCGCCGGTCTGCTGGTCGACGATCGCCGAGGCGCCCCACGGGCGGCCGAGATTGCCGAAGAAACTGGGCTCGAGCAGGACGTTCGAGCCCATGAGCGTCACGCCGAAGAACGCGTGGAAGGCCATGGTGGCGAGCAGCAGCACGAGCCGCATCGGGTAGGGGAAGCGCCGCGGGAGCGGGTCGGAGCCGATCATGGTCAGCACGAAGATGTACCCGGTCAGCGTGAAGTGCAGGTTCATGAGCTCGTGGCCCACGTGGTCGCGCATCGCGTACCCGAACAGGTCCGAGTAGTAGAAGAGGATGATCGAACCGGCGAAGTTGGCGGCCGCGAACAGCGGGTTCGTGACGAGCTGGGACCACTTCGAGTGCACGAAAACGAGCAGCCACTCGCGCAGCCCGCGGCTGCCGTCGCGCCGCGGCGTGAGCGCCTTGAGCGCGAGGGTCACGGGCGAGCCGAGCACGAGGAAGATCGGCGCGACCATCATGAGCATCATGTGGTCCACCATGTGTGCGGAGAACAGCACGCGCCCGTACACCGCGGGCGGGCCGCTCGTGATGTACGTGAGCACCATCAGGCCGGCGAACCAGGACAGCGCCCGCGCCCAGTGCCAGGAGTCGCCGCGCCGGGCCACCTTGAGCATGCCGAGCGCGTAGGCGACCGCCCCGAACACCGCCACGGCGATCCAGAGCCAGTCTGCGCGCCACTCGGTCAGCCACCGCGAGGCCGTGAGCTCGGGCGGGAGCTCGTAGCCGGTGAGGATGAACGCGGGCGACGCGTCGGGGGCGAACGTGGTCGGCTCGGGCGGGGCGGAGCGGGACAGCGCCACGGCGAGGCCTGAGACCGCGCCCATGACGACGGCCTCGACCCCGACCAGCTGCCACAGCACGCGCCGGGCGGAGGCGCCGCGGCCCAGCTGCGGGATGACCCACTGGCGGTGCATGAACCCGATGCCGCCGAGCACCACGGCGAGGGTGGCCTTGGCGAGGATGAGCTGGCCGTAGGCGGACGTGACCAGGTCGCCGAGGTTCGGCAGCCGGATGAGCGCGTTGATGACGCCGGAGGCCACCACGAGCAGGAAGGCGAAGAGCGCGAGCGCGGAGAAGCGCCGCAGGGTCGCCTCGGTCGCGTCGGCCGCGCGCACGACGCCGCGTCCCCGGCTCCCGCCGGCCGCGGCACCGGCGCGGTCCCCGCCGTCGGGCCCTCCGGCGAGGGTGCGGCCCAGCAGGGCCAGGACGGCGATGCCGCCGACCCACAGGGTCGCGCCGACCAGGTGCAGGAAGAGCGAGTTGACGGCGCCCTCGTGGTCGCTCGAGCTCGCGGAGTGGCCGATCAGCGCCATGGGGACGAGGCCGATCACGGCGAGGATGCCGGTGAGGGCGAGCCCGGTCAGCGAGCGGACGGCGAACAGGAGCGTGGCGACCACGGCGGCGATGATCACGGTGACCAGCCAGGCGCGGCCCACGTCGAGGTTGGTCATGAAGTACACGAGCTGGTTCGTGTAGTCCGAGCCGCCGGAGAGGGGCTGCCCCACGAGGTCCGAGTGGGTGAGCACCAGCACCGCGATGGCGCTGAGGGTCCAGGCCACGGCGCCGCCGGTGGCCGCGCGCAGGGCGCGGGAGAAGGCGGGGTGCTCCTCGGCGCCGGGATCCCCCGGCGAGCCGGCGACGGGACGGGCGTCGGCGGTCGCCCCGTGGGAGCGCTGGGGTCGGGCGGTGTGCGGCAGGATCCCGACGGCGAACGTGATGCCCCCGATCACCAGGGCGAGGGAGAGGTTGAGCACCGTCTTGGCGACGGGCAGCCCCCACCGCACGAGGGCCCCGGGGTCGAGGACCTGGCGGGCCGCGGCGGCCCCGGAGAACGTGAGGCCGGCCACGACGGCGGCGACGGCGACGGCCAGCGCCGCGATCGACCACCCCCGTCCCAGGCCCCCGAGACCCGTGGGTGCGGGGTTGGCGGCGGGCGGACGGGCAGGCGGGGCAGAACGTGGCACCACACCATTGTCCCCTACCCCGCTGGGCTCCCGCGGGGAGGGGCAGACGCCGGGAGGGGGCAGCGGCGGGATGCCGCTGCCCCCTCCCGGGGTGGTCTTGGGGCGAAGTGCCTACTTGCCAGAGGCAGCGGCCTTCAGCTTGGAGCCGGCCGTCAGCTTGACGCTGTGCCCAGCCGGGATCTCGATCGCGGCGCCGGTCTGCGGGTTGCGGCCGGTGCGGGCGGCACGCTCGGTGCGCTCGACGGCGAGCCAGCCGGGGATGCTGACCTTCTCACCTTTGGAAACGGAGGTCTCGAAGACCTCGAACAGTGCGTCGAGCACACCGTTGACTGCAGCCTGGCTGAGGCTGGTCTTGCCGGCGACCTCTGCAACCAGCTCGCTACGGTTCTTAGCCATGTGTCCTCCTGGACGTCTTGGTTATCCACGTCAGCCCTCAGCCTGTTCGCCGGGGGCTGCTGTTACGGCAACTTACCAGTTAACCCGGGCAGGGCCAGCAGATTCCCGCGTGTTTCCGGGCATTTTGGCCCGTTTTGGGATCCGGCGGAGCCCAATCGGGCAGATCTGGGGGCGTTACTCCCAGTTGGCGGTCCGGCGACGCCGCCTCCCGCGTGAATGCTGGGCTGGGCGTGGTGCGCGGGCCGGCACCGCGCCGTGCCCACCGCCCGGCCGGCCGCTACCGTGGAGGCGTGCCCGATGCGACTCCCCTGACCCCGGCCCAGCGCGCCCTCGTCGATGCCTGGTTCCCGGGCTGGGCCTTCGAGGAGGACCTGTCCTGGGGGCTGCAGGGCATCGCGGTGCTCCGCCTTGCGACGGCGGCGGGCCCCGTGGTGGTCAAGGCCTCCGCGACGCAGCACCACCTGGTGCGGGAGGCCCGCGCCCACCGGCAGATGACCGGGCCGCTGCTGGCCCTGGAGCCGCCCCGTGCCGCGCGTCTGCTCCACGCGGACACCCGGGCCGGCGTGGTTGCCGCCACGTGGCTGCCGGGGAGCCTCGTCGCGGGCGGCCCGCACGAGCGCTCGCCCGAGGTGTTTCGGCAGGCCGGCGAGCTCCTGGCCCGGGTGCATGTGCCCAGGGAGCAGACCACGGGCTACGACGCCGCCGTCCTGAACAAGGTCGGCGACTTCCTCGCCCGCGCGTCCGGCCTCGCCCCGCCGGACCACCTGCGCGCGGCCGGCCGCCTCGCCGCCGCGCACCGCGCCGCACCGCGCTGGCTGTCCGCCACGCACGGCGACTACAGCCCTCGGAACTGGGTGCTCGACGGCGACCCCTCTTCGGGCGCCCTCCTGCGCGTCATCGACTGGGGCCGGTCCGGCTACCGGCCCTGGGTCACCGATCTCGTCCGCCTCGAGCACCAGTGGTTCCAGCCGGCCGTGGGCCCGGATTCCGGCTCCGGCGGAGACGCCGGGACGCACGACGGCGGTGGGCTGCGGGCGGCGTTCTACGCCGGCTACGGACGTGACCCGGCCGAGGAGCCCGACTCGTGGCGGCTGGACAACCTCCTGCAGGCGCTCGGCACCATCGTGTGGTCCCGCGAGGTCGGCGACGCCGCGTTCGAGGAGGAGGGGCGGCGCATGCTTGCCCGGGTCATCGACTGGTTCGCCTGACCGGCCGCTCAGACGGCGGCCGGCCGGTGCCCCTGCTTGGCGAGCTGGATCTGCTCGTACACGTGGTGGCGCAGCTCGGTGAAGCGCGGCAGGGCGCGCGTCTCAAGCTGGTCCCGCTCGGCCGGCAGGTCGATCACGAGGTCCTCCTGCACCACCGTAGGCGAGGAGGAGAGGATGATGACGCGCTGGCCGAGGTAGACGGACTCGTCGATGTCGTGTGTGACGAACAGGACCGTGACGCCGAGGTCCTTCCAGATCCGGCGGATGAGGTCCTCGAGGTCCGCGCGGGTCTGGGCATCCACGGCAGCGAACGGCTCGTCCATGAGCAGCACCTCGGGCTGGTAGGCCACGGCGCGGGCGATCGCCACGCGCTGCTGCATGCCGCCCGAGAGCTGCCAGGGGTAGGAGCGGGGAACGTGCGCGAGCCCCACGGCCTCGAGCGCCTGGGCCACGAGCTTCTCGCGCTCCGCCTTGGGCACGCCGGCGTTCTTGAGCGGGAGCTCCACGTTGTCCCTCACGCGCAGCCACGGGAAGAGCGAGCGGCCGTACTCCTGGAACACCACGGCCATCTTCTTGGGCGGCCCGGTGACCTTCTTCCCGTCGAGGATCACGTCGCCCTCAGTGGTGCCGAGGAGCCCGGCGATGCACTTGAGCAGAGTGGTCTTGCCGGACCCGGACGGGCCCACGATGCACGCGAGCTCGTTGTGGCCCAGGTCGAAGGTGAGGTCCCGGACGGCCTCGATGGCGCCGGCGTCGGTGTGGTAGACCTTCTTGACCCCGCGGACGGAGAGGAGGGCCTCGCCGTCGGGGAGGGTGCGGCCGCGGGGGATGGTCGGGGACTGGTCAGGCTGCATTCTCTACCTCTTTGAGGCCGTTGTACCAGCGGAGCACGATCCGCTGGATCCACTGGAAGATGAGGGACATGGCGACCCCGATGAGGCCGAGCACCACGATGCCGGACCACATCTCGGGGATCGCGAACGACCGCTGGAACTGCACGATCGCGAAGCCGAGGCCGGACGAGGACGCGAACATCTCGGAGATGACCATGAGGATCAGGCCGATCGAGAGGCACTGGCGCACGCCGGCGAAGATCTGCGGGGCCGCCGAGGGCAGGATCTGGTACCTGACCCGGGCCAGCCCGGTGATCCCGTACGAGCGGGTGGTCTCGTTCTGCACCGGGTCGATGGCGCGCACGCCCTCGATGGTGTTGAGCAGGACCGGCCACACGCACCCGGAGACGATGACGGCGACCTTCATCGAGTCGTTGATGCCCACCAGGAGCATCAGCACGGGCACGAGGACGGGCGGCGGGATGGCGCGGAAGAACTCGAACACGGGCTCGGTGAGCGCCCTGAGCACCGGGCTGAGTCCCACGAGGAGGCCGAGCACGATGCCGAGGACGATCGCGACGGCGAGCCCGGAGAGGAGCCGCAGGATGCTCGGCAGCACGTCGGAGACGAGCCGGTCCCCGAACCAGGTGGCCGGGAACTTCTCGATCAGGGTGGCCGGGGTCGGGACGAAGAAGTTCGGGGCCCCGGACGTCGCGGCCCACCACAGGGCGACGAGCAGGACCGGGAGCCCGATCCCGTAGAGCAGGGTCTTGAGGGCCTTCATGCCGCGACCTCCCCGCGGATCGAGGGATGCCAGGACAGGACCCGCCGCTCGACCCAGCGGGCGGCGAGGTTGACCACGACGCCGAGCAGGCCCGTGGCGAGGATGAGGGCGTACATGCCGGAGATCGCGCCTCCGGACTGCGCGAGCGCGATCTCCCGGCCGAGGCCGGGCGAGCCGATGACGAGCTCGGCGGTGATCGCGAGGATCAGGGCCACCGAGGCCGCCAGGCGGACGCCGGTCATGAGGTACGGCAGCACGGTGGGGAACACGACGTCCCGCACGCGCTGCCACCAGGAGAAGCCGTAGCTCTTCGCCGTGTTCATCGCGACGGCGTCCACGTCCGCGACCCCGTAGAGCACCTGGATGAGGACCTGCCAGAAGCTCGCGTAGACCACGAGCATGAGCGTGGACTCCATCTTGATCCCGAACAGGAGCACGGCAAGGGGGATGAGCCCGACGGACGGGATGGGGCGGAGGAACTCGATGGTCGAGTTGGTGGCGCGCCGCAGGAACGTGGACATCCCGATCAGGAGGCCGAGGGCGGTCGCGAGCACGACGGCGATGGCGAGCCCGAGTGCCCACGCGGACATCGTGTCGCCCACCGCCTTCCAGAACAGGGCCAGGCCGAGGTCCTGCGCGAGGGACGCGAGCACCTCCGAGGCCGGGGGGAGGTACTGCGCCTGGACGATCCCGAGCGCGGGAGCGAGCTCCCACACCCCGAGGAAGGCGAGGATGCCCACGAAGCCGAGGACCGGCGTCGTCCATCCTGCGCGCCGCCCCGGGCGCCCCTTCGAGCGCACGGAGGCGCTCCGGGAGGCGCGCACGGAGCGGCGTGCGGCGGTCGTCTGCGTGCTCATCGCGGCAGCAGCTCGTCGAGGTTCACGGGCTTGCTGAGCGTGCCGTACTTCTGCGCGGAGTCTCCGAGCTTCTGCACGGCCGCCCGGTCGAACGCGCTGCGGTACAGCGGCAGGTTCATGGTGGCCCGGGTCGCGGCATCGATCTTCGTGTAGGTCCCCACGATGTCCCTGACCTCCTGCGGGTGGGCCTGGGCATACTCGAGCGACTTGTTCATGGCCCGGGTGAACTTGGCGACCAGCTCCGGCTTGTTCTTGGCGGTGTCGCCGCTCGTGAAGTAGCCGCCGATGTCCAGCTTCGGATCGAACTCGACGAAGTTGTTGCTCAGCACCCGGTCGCCCGCCTTGACGCCCGCCGTGCGGAACGGGTCGAGGATCCACGCGGCATCGACCACGCCCTTGTCCAGGGCCGCCTGGGCGTCCGGGAAGGCAACCTCGACGAACTGCACCGTCGAGGGGTCGCCGCCGGCCTTCTCGATCACCGACTTGATGGTCGTGTCCCCGATGTTGGCGAGGTTGTTGACCGAGACCTTCTTGCCGGCGAGGTCCTTCGCCGTCGTGATCGGGGAGTCGCCTTTGACGAGGACCGCGCCGAATTCCTTCGCGGGGTCCCCGGTCGACGACGCGCCGTCCGCGACGAAGCGCATGTCCAGCCCCTTGTCGCGGGCGACCATGACCGAGATGAGGTTCGAGAACGCGAAGTCGTAGCTGCCGGACTGGACGCCCGGCACGATCGCGGAGCCGCCGGTGGCGGTCTGGATGTCCAGGTCGAGGCCCTCGTCGGCGAAGAAGCCCTTCGACTTGCCGAGCCAGATCGGGGCCGTGTCGACGATCGGGATGACACCGACGGTGATCTTCTGCGCCTGGCCCCCGCCAGCCGCGGCCGCCTGGGTGCCTCCGCTGGGCGAGCCGGAGCCGCACGCGGCCAGGGTGAGGATGGTCAGCGCTGCGGCAGCTGCCGTCGCGACGCGCTTGATCATGGTGTGTGCCTTTCAGGACCCGGGTGCGAGCCGGTCACTTGACGAGGATCGAGTCGACCGAGGGCTGCTTCGACACGAACTTGTACTTGAGCATGAGGTTGCCCAGGTCGGTGAGCTGCTGCTCGCGCAGGTCGGCGGACATCTGCTCCATGTTCAGCTTCTGGGCTGCGGCGGGGTCGATCTTGAGGAACGTGCCGGCGGCCGCCTTGAAGCCCTGCTGGTCCTTCTGGACGGCGTCGAGCGTGGTCTGCATGGCCTTCTGGAACTTCTGGACCGTCTCCGGGTTGGACTTCGCGAAGTTGCCGGAGGTGAAGGTCACCATGGTGGGCAGCCCGGGGATGGTGACCTGGTAGGGGTAGCCGAGGAGACGGTAGTCGGGGTTGCTGAGCATCTTGGTCATGAACGGCTCCGGCACCCACGCGGCGTCGATGTTGCCGCGGTCCAGCTGCGCCTGGGCGTCCGGGAACGCGACCTCGCTGAACTTGATCGCCTTCGGGTCGGCGCCCTCCTTGGCCGCGGACTCCATGATGGTCAGGTCGCCCTGGGTGTTCACGGCGTTCACGGACACGGTCTTGCCGGCGAGGTCCTTCCACGTCTTGATCGGGGAGTCCTTCTTGACCACGACGCTCTCGATGTCGTTGCCGCTCGCGATCGAGTTGGAGAAGCCGGTGACGATCTTCATGTCGAGGCCCTTGTCCGTCGCGACGAGCACGGAGAGCGGGTTCCCGACAGCGAAGTCCATGCTGCCGGACGAGACGGCCGGGAGCATGGCGGCCCCGCCCTGCCCCGTCTGGAACTGCACGTCGAGGCCCTGCTTGGCGAAGTAGCCCTTGTCGATGCCGTACTGCACGGCGGACGAGGGCGCGATGCTCAGCACGCCGACGGTGACCTTGGTGAGCGAGCCGGAGGCGCCCTGCTGGGCGCCTCCGCCGCTGCCCGACGGCGACCCCGCGCCGCATCCGGTCAGTGCGACGGCGACGACGGCCGCTCCGGCGAGTGCCCTGGAAAGAGTCTTGAACATGACGTCTGCTCCTCGGCGCGGGGCGTCGAGTCCACGTCGACTCGGATGTGATGCACCCCACGTTCTGTATGCACCATATCTTCAACGATTGAACTAATCAACTATTGAATTGTGGGCCATCTTGTGGGTGCGGGTGCTGCGGCCAGGCGGCGGCATCCCGGCGTCGGAACCCGACGACGGCGGCGGCGACGAGCAGTGCTGCGCTCGCTGCCGCGATGCCCACGCTGGGCCAGTCGAGGCCGTTCACGAGGGGGTCGTGCCCCGAGTAGTGGTAGAACGGCAAGTACTTCTGGAGGGGCTTGAGCCAGTCGACGATCCCGCCGAGGCCGCTGACGGCGCAGGCGAGGACGACGGCCGCCACCTGGAGCCCCCGGCTCAGCCCCGGCCGGCCGGTGGCGGCGAACAGGGCCAGGCCGAAGGCGCCGAACACCAGGCCGAGGAGTCCCAGGTACGCCATGGCGGCGAACACGCGCCCGCGGGGAGGTCCAGGCCCGTCCAGGCCCCCCTCCCATACCAGCGACGCCCCCATCACCACCACGAGCACGTTCGTCAGCATGGTTCCCTCCCGAGTAGTAGGCCAGGAACGTCTCGTCGAGCTCCGCCTCGGCGCACTCGAAGTCCACGACCGCGCGGCTGCTGACCCTCTTGAGCAGGGCGTCCAGGGCGGACTGCGGGGCGCTGCAGGTCATCGTCGACCCGCGGACCGAGAGGTTCCGCACCCCGGGGATGCCCTCGAACTCCTCCGCCAGAACCCCGTCAGCGAACGAGGCTCGCACGTGGTGCAGCGACTTCCCGCTGAGGTCGGCGAGCCGCTCCACCGCGACCAGCCGGCCTTCCCGCACGACGCCGATGCGCTCGGCGACGCGCTGGACGTCGCCGAGGATGTGGGAGGAGAGGAGGACGGCGCCGCCTCCCCGGGTGTGCTCGCGCAGCAGCGCGTGGAACTCCCGCTGGACGAGGGGGTCGAGCCCGCTCGTCGGCTCGTCGAGGACGAGGAGGTGCGGCTCGGACATGAGCGCGAGGACCACGGCCAGCTTCCGGCGGTTGCCGCGCGAGAGGGTGCGGACGCGCCGCGAGAGGTCGAGTCCGAGCCTCTCGGCCACAGCCTGCGCCCGGGGCCGGTCGGCCCGGCCCCGGAGATGGCCGAGGTAGTCGATGTGCTCTAGCCCAGTGAGCCGCGGACAGAGGGCAGGCTCCCCCGGGACATACCCGCCCACGCGGGGGGGGGTGGGTGGTCTGGTGTGTTTAAGTGCGGGAGCCCCCCAACCTGGTGGTTGGGGGGCTCGACCGTGTGGTGTTGTCCGGCGGTGTCCTACTCTCCCACACCCTGGCGGGTGCAGTACCATCGGCGCTGTGGGTCTTAGCTTCCGGGTTCGGGATGGGTCCGGGCGTTTCCCCCACGCTATGGCCGCCGTAACCCTTGTACCCGTCCCTGCCCCGGGGTGGGGGTGGGTGGGTGGTCTGTGGTCACGGGTGTTTTCCGTGGATGCTATTCGGTTGTGGTGGTCTTCCCCGGGGTTTGTTGTCTGGGGACCGTATGGTGGACGCGGAGCATTGGGTGGTCTCGGCCACGCCCCCGGTGGGGGTGTGGTGTGTTGAGGTT
>NZ_JAUSTE010000003.1 GCF_030812675.1 Sinomonas atrocyanea
GTCCCGTCACCGGTCAACGTCTGCTGGACCAGATGGAACGAATCGGCGGTCCCCCAGATGTCGCCCCCGCCACCGGTCTCCGTCCACGTCCCCGAGGAAGACAGGTTGTCCGTACCGGCCGGCAGCGCGCCCCCGATGTCACTGCACGTCCAAGCCGCCGGGCAAAGACCAGGCGGGGCGACCGCCGTCGTGCTAACGGCCACGGTGTCCAGTGTGACGGCGGAGCTAGTGCCCTGCAGATGGGAGGTGATCGCGAAGCCAGCCAGCAGCGGTTGCGGGAGGTCGAGCGCGACCGTCGATCCCGGCACGAGTGTCCAGGTGGCCCCGTCGGGTGAGCTATACGCACTGTAGTAGACCAGGTTGTGCGCGGTGTCGGTGTACCGGCCGACGCGCAGATAGGTCGGCACGGAACCAGCCGTCAGGACCTGACTGCTGGCACCCCCCTGCGAGGCCCGCCACTGCACGTCAATCCCGTTCCCGGGTGTGACGAACACGCCGTAGTACGGTGACCCCGGGTCGGTCGTAGCCCGCAGCATCGGCCCCGCCTTGGCCCACGGGTCAGTGACTTGCTGCGCGGTCACATGCGCGCTCACCGTCCCGTCACCGGTCAACGTCTGCTGGACCAGATGGAACGAATCGGCGGTCCCCCAGATGTCGCCCCCGCCACCGGTCTCCGTCCACGTCCCCGAGGAAGACAGGTTGTCCGTACCGGCCGGCAGCGCGCCCCCGATGTCACTGCACGTCCAAGCCGCCGGGCAAAGACCAGGCGGGGGTTGCGAGCCGGAAAGCTGGGCCACATTGTCGAAAGTTGCGACCGATACTTGAGTGGAGTTGTAGGAGTCGCTAGCGATGCCGGCGACCAGCGGGCCGGGAAGGTTTAGAGCCACGGCGGAGCCAGGGACATAGGTGAACGTGACGCCATCAATCGAGGTATACGCGCTGTAGTACACAAGGCCATGCGCGGTGTCGGTGTACCGGGAGGCGAGCACCCACTGGGGAGCTGCACCCGGCGTAACAATACTGTTGGTCTGGGCCGCGTTGCTGCCGCGCCATTGAACAGCGATCCCGTTTCCGGGCGTCACGAACACGCCGTAATAGGCCGCTTGCGGATCGCTTCCGGCACGGATCATCACCCCAGATTTCATCCATGCCCCACCCACCTTTGTCTGGGAGACCACCCGGGCACTGACGGTTCCGTCCCCGTTCGTAGAGTTTGCAGAGTCCCGCGGGAAGGCCTGGGATACGAAGCGAAATGAGTCGTAGGTTGACCAGATGTCGGAGCCTCTAGCTTGCATCGTCCAGGTGCCGTTGAGGTAAATCTGGTTTCCGAGCAAGCCATCGACCCCGATGTCTGCGCACGAGAAGCCGGTGGCGCAGATACCCGGGGGTGGACTGCTCGGGACTGTGATCGCCACGTTGTTATACACCACCGGCGGTGCCACCCGCGGTGTGCCGGAGGTGGCCGCCATCCCGGCCAGGTACTGGTCACCCATGTCGATGGCAACCGTCGACCCCAGCGCAGGCGTCCACGTGCTGCCATCGGACGAGGTCAGTGTGGAGAAGAAGGTGACCGGGGGGTTGAGGGTGGTGTCTTGGTAGCGGACGATCTGTAGGTAGGCAGGCGAAGTCACGCTCGTCAGCGGAATCTTGGACCGTTGGGCGACGCCGTCGTAGGTTCGCCAGGAGATCGTTGCCGAGCCACCGGGATTGAGGAATATCCCGTAAAACGGCGAGCTTGCGCTGGTGCTGGCCCGCATCATGAGGCCTTCTTGCGCGGTGTTCGGTGAGCCGGTCTGGGTTACGACTTGGGCGCTGAGGCTCTGGTTACCCGAGACCGGTGTGAATGCGTAGTGGAAGGAGTCCCGCGCGCCCCCGATTCCGGTCCCGGTGCCATCAAGGGTGATCGAGCTCCCTGCTGCAGTCGTGTCGCCTGGAGGATTGGGGTTTCCGATGTCTGCGCACGTCCACGGTGCTGGGCAGGGATCCGCGGGTGGTTGAGGAGTCATTGTGGTCGTGATAGGCACGCCAACCGACAAGTTGGTGAACGATGCCGTTCCCGTGTTCGTGGACGATCCGGAGTCCACTGCCAGCCCGCCCATGGCAGCTGCCGGCAGGTCTAGGTTTGCGCTGGCCCCTGGCACAAGTTGATAATTTGTTCCATCAAAGGAAATGCCGGCGCTGAACAGGTTCCCCTTTCGTTGAAGCATTAGCGACACAGGCTTGTTCGCCGGGTACCACTTGGTGAGTTCGATCGAGTTGCAGCCGAAGCATGCCCGGTACCAGAACACGACGTCCGGAGACGGAAAGCCCTCTGTAAGGTCGTTGGGGTAGGCCAGCGCCGCGAAGAACGGCGACCCAGGGTCTGCGTTCTGGCGCACCATCACGCCGGCTTGGGGTTGGGTGTTCTGGGTCGACTGCGCGGTGATCGTGGCGCTTAACTGGGTGTCGCCGGTCACCGGCTTGGAGATGAAGCGGAACTGGTCGGCTGTCCCGTGGATCGATGCGCCCGAAGCCGTCACGGTGAGGGTTCCTCCGGCAGTGGACTCACTGCCGGCAATCGCCGGGTTACGGATGTCCTGACAGGTGAATCCCGTCGGGCAATTGGTATCGGCAGGGACGGCCGTGGTCGCGCCGAGGCCGAAAGCGTAGAGATTCGTGTCGTAGTCACCGACGTAGAACTGGCTGCGAGCTACCGACACCGCCGCGTATCCTGGGCCTCCCATCTGATAGGAGTACAGGAGCGTCCCGTCGGCCGCGTTGACGGCTTCGAAGGTTGACCCCTCTACCAGCCCCAACATCCCGTTGACGAGCGCGGGTGCTGCCATGACGGCCTGCTCGGTCTGTCGCGTCCAGATGACCGTGCCGGTGGCCGGGTCCAAGGCACTAATCGAACCGCCACTGCCATGCCCGTTACCGGTATTGTTACCGCCGGCGAAATACAGGACGTTGTTGGCGAACACGCCGGAGGCGATTGTTCCATCTCCGCAGGTGGGGCAATCTCCGCCGAGGGCGATCCGGCGTTGCCATACGGGGCCGGCCGCAAGGTTGTCCCGGTTAAACGTGTAGACGACACCGTTCTTGTTTGCAACGCTGAGCAGCCGGTCCCCCTTGGAATCGGTGGTCAGCGTCGGAGTGGTACCCCAGTCTGAGTCTTGAACCGCCGCCTCGAAGGGAAGCTGCCACGAGCTCTTGTATGCCAGCGTCGCGGCGTCGAGCGCGACTATGGCCTGGGATTGTTTCTGTGTGTAGTCGTTGATCGTGCCGGTCGATACGAAGACGGTGTTGGTGGCGGCGTCGAGCGCTGGGCTTGTCCACACACCTCCACCCACCTGGCCGGTCGGCACGAAGTTGTAGTCGGCAACGACCGCGTGGGACGCGAGATCCACCTTCATCAGATGGCCCTGAACCAGCGGGTTGTCGCAGTTGCTGGCAACACCGACGTATGCAGCACCGTTGGCTATCAGCGGGCTGGCCCAGTTGTAGTGGGCCCCCGTCTGAGAGTTGTCGCCCGTGAAGACCTTCCACAAGATTGCGCCGGTGGTGGCGTCGAGGGCATACCAGTAGGAATCGCCGCCGCCAACATACACAACCCCGTTCACAACGGCGGCCGCAGAGGTGACCCCAATCGTCGGAGGCTGGCAGGCCGGGTCCTGAGTCAGTCCCAGGAACTGCTTCCAGATCAGGGCGCCTGTGCCCGTGCTGACGGCGTATTCGTAGCCGTCCCAGCTGCCGACATAGGCAGTCGTGCCCACCACGCTCGTGGACGTTGCGATCGGCCCGCCGGTCTTGAACTTCCATTTGGCCTTCAAAGTGGACGCTTTAGACACGCTCAGCGCAGGATCCACGGTCGCGCCCGTACGGCCCACGTTCTGCAGGAACGTCGGCCAGTCCTGGTAGGGAGCTGCCCGAGCAGCCGGAGCGCCTGTGAACACCGAGGTGAAACAGGTAGCGAGTATCACGGCCACCGCACACAACAGACCAAGGCCTCGATACCGCTTCCGGCGACAGTATGTCATGCTCACGGACCCCGAACGGCGGACGTGACCGCTGGACATGCCTACGGACCTCGAACGCGCGATCATTTGCCCCACGCTAGTGAGAGCACTGTCCAACGACACGAGTAGTCAGTACTCGAAACTGCGCGGCCAGCGGCGAGGAACATACGCAGGTGTACCCGCAGAGATGGATCGCCTACGTGAAGGAGGTCACGCCGGCATCCTCCTCAGCATCCCCGCACCTCCATCACCAGCTCCTGCTGCTCCGGCGTGATGTAAGGGAACAGCGGCAGGGATGGGAGTTGAGCGGCGGCCTCTTCGCCGACGGAAAATCGCCTAGGTGGTAGCCAAGACAGGCGAAGGCGCCGGGAGGTGCACGAGAGTCGGGAAAAGGATGCCGAAACCGATCCCTGCCGCCGCGGGTCCAGCCCTGCACGCGGTCACGCTACTCGTCCCGGATTACGTAAGAGGTGGCACACGTCCTCATTGCTTCAGGTTGGCTCTTCGGCGTGCGGATCTCGCGCGTCCCCTCGAGGAGCTTCCCGTAGAGCCGCGCCGCCACCCGCCGTCGTGCGTATCACTCGGCGAGCGGCTGTAGCTTAGCGCGGAGGACTATCGTCCATAGGGCGGCGAGCCACACGTTGAAGCCCACGATCCCGTGCACGAACCTGACGACGGTGCCGTGCGCGGCGAGACCGCGATGTCGTGTGAGAGTGGTGTGGGGGGAACGAGCGCCTCGACCGGTGCTGTCTGGCCGAACAGGTGGACCGGGACGATGGCCTGCGTCCTAGGCCCCACCGCCCGGCCCACCTTGTTTGTGCCGGTGAGGAGGGTGTCGGAGTCGACGTCCACCCGAAACGGTCGCATGCCGGCCCGCGCCACGGCCTCGGCCGTGGGCACAAAAGTGTTCGCGGGCACGATCACCTCCTCGCCGCGCCCGATGCCGACGGCCCCAAGCGTGTTTCGAGCACAGCGGTCACCACATCGGCGCTGATCTCCCGCTGCTGCGCCGCCAGGTCCACGGAAGGGATGGCGGGGGGCAGCCAGGCGTGCTTCGGCTCTCACGGCTTCTTCTTCCGCATCGCCGCGTCGGGTGCGTCCGACGGCGCGTTCTCGCGTGGTGGGAGCGGGATCTGCAGTGCGGGCGCCCCTACCCAGGTCTGCGCGTCGGGAATGTCGGCGACCACGGCGGCACCCATGCCCACCACAGCCTCCGTCCCAATCCGCACGTTCTGCCGGATGCTGCAGTTCATGTTCAAGTGCGCCGCCCGCCCGACCACGACGGCCCCGCCGAGGGTCGCCCCGGCGGCGAAGGTCGCGAAGTCCTCGATGACGTCCCCATGGGCGAACGTCACCTGGGGCATGGCCACCACGTGGCTGCCGATCTGCACGGCCGCCGTCAGCACGACGTTCGCGAGGAGAATGCTCCCCTCCCCCACGTAGCACCCCTCGGGGATGCCGACGCTTGAGTGGACGATGGTGGCGAAGCGATTCTGGGCTACGCCGACCCCCGCGAGTCTGCCGACGATGTCCGAGCGTTCGGTGCCTTTTACGGCGCAGACCACCACAAGTGCCGTGGGGTAGTCGCGCGCGTCCTCGACGCGCCCCAGGATGTGCGCGCCGTCGAGGACGGTGCCGATCAGGGACGGGTCGTCGTCCAAGATGCCGAGGACGTCGAACTCGTCCCCGCCGCGCACGGCCGCCATGACCTCGCGGGCGAGACCGCTCGCTGCGACGAGGAGCAGTTCAGTCATGTCCGGGCTACCGGAACGACGACAGACGGACTGCCAAGGAATGGCCGGCCGGAACTTGAGAGAATCATGGCAAGCCCTGTCCTCGACGCGCTCACGACGACGCCAAGACGCGTGCCGCAGCGATCTCCTCACGCAGCGGGCGCCACCAGGCAACGAGCCTGCGGAGACCCTCCTCAAGCTGCACCTGCGCACGAAACCCGAGATCACGCTCGGCTTCCGTGACGTCGGCGAGATGGCGGACCACCCCGTCGGCCCTCCGCTCAGAACCGAACTCGACAGAGATGTCAGAGCCCATCGCTGCGAGAAGCGCGACGGCGAGCGCGAGCAGGCTTGTCTCAGTGCCGCTACCCACGTTGTACACGCCCTCGCAGATCGAGGATTCGGCAGCGTTGAGGTTCGCCCTCGCTACGTCCTCTGTGTAGACGAAGTCCATCGTCTGCTCCCCGTTACCAAAGACGATGGGGGGCCGGCCGTCGGCGATTCTCTCCATCCACCGGACGAGCACCTCCGTGTAGAGGCCCCACACATCCATGCGGGGACCGTAAACGTTGAAATAGCGGAGTGCCACGTAATCAAGCCCGTACATCGCCCGAAAGCTCCGTGCCATGCCCTCGTTGAAACTCTTGGCGGCCCCGTAGAACGTCGTGTTGTTGTACGGGTGATGCCGCTCCCCCGTCGGGTACGTGTCGGCCCGACCATACACTGAGGAACTCGATGCCAACACGACCTTGTCGACTCCGTGCTGGACTGCAGCCTCCAGCACATTGAAGGTTCCATCCACGAGGACCTCAAGAGCCGGCCGAGGGTCCTCCGCGCACTGGTCGTTACGGAGGGCCCCCTGATGGAAGACGAGGTCCTTTCCCATGGTCACATCGTGCACCAGATCGCGGTCCCTCAGATCGCCCTCAACGAGACGGACCCGGCCCGATGCAAGCGCATGGCCCAGATTCCCGACTCTGCCGCACGCAAGATTATCGAGGACATCGACAAGTTCGACCCCGGCGTCAAGGAGGTGATCGACCAGAGTCGACCCAATCGTGCCTGCGCCTCCCGTGACCAACACGCGAGCACCCGCCAGAACAGTCATGGCAACCTCACCTCCAATGTGGGACCAGGCGCAAAGCTGACGACCTCAAGCGCCGGATGGCTGGAAAGCGCCGTTGGCCGGCGGTGTGTGTGACGGTGATCTGCCATGGTTCCCCTAATGGTGAGTGCAGTGACTGAAGGCCGATGAGTCGGCTTCCTAACCGGTCGGTGCGACCACGGCGCGGAGCGTGCGCCAGAGGATCATGAGGTCGCCCGTGAGGGACCAGTTCTCGACGTAGTACAGGTCGAGCCGCACGGCGTCGTCCCATTCGAGGTCCGAGCGTCCGCTGATCTGCCACAGGCCGGTGATGCCCGGCTTGATGAGCATCCGGCGGTGGGTGTAGCGCTCGTAGCTGCCGACCTCCCGGGCCAGCGGCGGACGCGGTCCCACCAGGCTCATCTCGCCGCGCAGGACGTTGAAGAACTGCGGGAGCTCGTCGAGCGAGTAGCGGCGCATCCAGGCCCCGCACCGGGTGACCCGAGGATCCTGCTTCATCTTGAACAGCACCCCGGCGCCCTCGTTCGCCTCCGCGAGGGCTGCCAGGCGGGCCTCCGCGTCCGGGACCATCGAGCGGAACTTGAACATGGTGAACGGCCTGCCGTCCTTGCCCACCCGCTCCTGCCGGAACAGCACCGGGCCCGGAGAATCGAGCTTGACGATCAGCGCCAGGGCCGCGAGCACCGGCGCCAGGACGATCACCGCCGCTGTGCCGAGCACCAGGTCCGCGCAGCGCTTGAGCACATGCTTGGTGCCCGAGTACCGCGGGAGGTCCACCTCCATGAGGGGCAGGCCCGGCACGGGACGGAAGTGGATGCGGGGCCCGGCGACGTTGGTCAGCGATGACGCGAGGACGAGCTCGGCGTCGTGCTCCTCGAGGTTCCAGCCGAGTTCCCGCACGTACTGGTTGCCGCCCGGCACGGGCCCGGCGACGATCACGGCCCCGGCCTTCTTCGTCGCGACCGTGCGCACCACGTCGTCCGTCGAGCTGAGCACGGGCAGGCGCTCGCCGTCGACCGTCAGGGACTGCCCGCGGCGGCCCCCGGGCAGGATCGCGCCGAGCACGTTGTACGGCGCGCCGTCGCCGGCGGCGATGCGCCGCACCACGTAGCGGACGTCCTCCGGCTCCCCCACCACCACGGCGGGCGTGAGGTACATGCCGCTCTGCCGCTGGCGGTGGAGCCAGCGGCGGCTCAGCGAACGGGTCGCCAGCAGCCCGAGCGTGCCGGTGCCGAGGACGAGGGCCCAGAGGCGCGCGGACAGCACCCCGTCAGTGAGGACCACGACGACCGCGACCAGGGCGAACAGCTGCATCGTGCCGCTGACCACGCGCCGGTACTCGTCCACGCCGATGCCCAGCACGGAGGTGTCGCGGCTGCCGGAGAGGCCGAGGGCGAACGGCCACACGAGGATGAACGCCCAGAGGGCGGCGGCCGGCCCGGGCGGAGGGTTCATGACCAGGACGCCCAGGCCCCCGGCCGCGACCGCAACGAGCGCGTCGGTGACGCGCAGGAACCTCGCGTAGCGGTGGGCCCACCCCTGGGCCCGCGCGGACCGGGCCATCCGGGCCTCCGCGGCGCTGAGGTCCCGGCGCAGCCGCAGGCCCAGTGCGGACGCTCCGATCCGCTCCGCCAGCCCGCGGCCGCGGGCGGGCTCGAATGCTGCTGATCCCTGGTGAGCTCCAACGGACATGACCCGCTCCTTGCCCCTGCCGCGGCCCGGCATCCCGGCACCGCCTCGAACGGAAAGCTTCTGCACACCAGTACACGCGCCGGGCGGAGGAGGGTCACGAGTAGTGAGTACGCGAGCTACGCAGGCCTTCCCCGGGTGCACCCCTTGACCGGTACGCACCCGGATCGGAGGGCACTACGCGGGTTCGCACTCCCCGCCCACGCGGTCCCGAACCCAGCTACGTGCCTCGTGCAACGAAGCGCACGACGGCGTGCGGCGGCAGAGGCTTTCGTCCCGCCACAGGCCTCCGGCCCGTCCCAGGGGACGGGCCGGAGGCCTGTGATGGCGGGCAGGTGCGGAGGCTGTCAGTCCTCGACTGCGGAGCGCAGGTCTTCCCTGCTGCGGATGCCGAGCTTGGCATAGCTGCGGTGCAGGTGGCCCTCCACGGTGCGCACGGACAGGTGCAGCCTGTCGGCGATCTGGCGGTCGCTGAGCCCGTCGACGGCGAGGTCCACGACGTCCTGTTCGCGCGGGCTCAGGCGCAGCGACGCGAGGACGGCCTCCTCGGCCTCCCCCGCCTCGCCGGCCCCGGGCAGGCCCTCGCACGCCCGTGCGGCGGCGCCGGCGCGGCGCGCCGCGACCCTGTCCCCGGAGGCGTCGAAGCAGGCGGCGGCGCGCGCGTAGGCGGCGCGGGCACGCCGGTTCAGGCCGAGCGCCCGGAAGTGGTCCGCGGCCACGAGGTAGCCCTCGCCGCGCTCGTCCGCCTCGGCACGCGCCCAGGCGCCCCAGCCGTTGGCCCACGATCCTTCCGCGGCGGCGGCGACCTCAGCGGCCCGCCCCGCCTCGTCCCTGCCCCCGAGCTCGAGGAAGAGCACCCTCGCGATGAGTTCCCATCCGGGCCTGCCCGCTGCGCGGTTCCGCTCGGCGATCTCCGTGAGCGCCGCCAGCCCTCTGCCGGGCTCGAGGAGCTCGGCTGCTCCGGCACGGTGCATGGCCGCCAGCTCGCGCATGGCCGCGTTGCCCACCTCGGCGCAGGCCTCGGCCCGGGCGAGGTACTCGCGCGCTGCCTCCTCGTCCCCGGCGGCCGCGGCCGCCCACGCGGCGAACGACGCCGCGACGGCGAAGAGGCGCAGGGGGTCCATGAGCTCGAGGTTCTCGACGACGTCGCCGAGCATCGGAACGGCCTCGGCGGCCCGGTCGCTGTGGAGGAGCGCGAAGGCCCTGGCGCAGTAGAGGCCTGGGCCGAAGGCGACGATCGGACGGGAACGGACGCCGGTGTAGCCCTCGGACACCTTCACGACGGAGGCCCAGTCGCCGCCGAGGACGAGTCCCGAGAGGTAGCGGACGAGCCCGTACTCCTCGAGCGGGAAGTGCTCATCGTCGATCTCGATCTGGGCCAGGACGGAACCGGCCATGCGTGCGGAAGCGACATATTGGCCGTGCGCGAGCAGCACCGACCCCTCGAGCAGCGTCCACAGCGCCTGCTCGATCGGGGCGGACGGGGTCGCATGCACGGCGCGCTGCTCCTCTGCGAGCGCAGCCTCGACGGCAGCCATGTCCCCCCGCTCGTCGGCCGCCAGGGCCCGCAGGAGCCTGGCCCGGCGGAGGACGGCCTCGCGGGGGCCCGGGCCGAAGACGATGTCGCCCGCCGAGGTGGCCCGCTCCACCGCGTCCGCGGCCCGCTCGAGCCGCGCGGCGTCGTCGTCCATCGCCGCGGTCTCGCCGCGGGCGGCCCGCGCGGCGAAGCCGACCAGCGTCCCGGCGAGGACGTCGTCGACATCGTTCGGGTCCGCCGGGCCGCGGGAGAGGTCCGAGAGGGCGGCGGCCGGGTTGCCGAGGTTGAGGTGGGCGCGCGCCGGGATGGCCCGCAAGAGGGAGCGCTCGGTCTCGCCCTCGACGAGGGCCGCGGCCCTGAGTCCCAGATCGTTGCGGAAGCGCGAGACCGCGTGGGCGGCTCCCCGCGCCAGTTCGTGGAACGGCGGGATGGCCCCGGTCTCGAGGGCGAGCTCGAACAGCCTGAGCTCGTTCGCGGGCTGGCGGAGGTCGTCCCCGCCCATCGCCGCGGCCCGGCGCAGCAGGTGCAGGCGGCGGGTGGCGGTCGTCATGGCCCGGATTGCGTCCGCGACCAGCGGGTAGCGGAGCCGGACGCTCGCATGGCCTGCGTCGGCCAGCCAGCCGGAGTCCGTGAGCCTGTCGAACACCGCCCGCTCGATCAGGGTGCGGGCGGCCGCGCGGGGCAGCGGTTCGGTGAGGGCGATGAGGGTGAGGGCCTCGCGCTCGGCCGGGGCGAGGGACTCCATCGCGCTGCGCACCGGGGCACCGAGCGCCTGGCCCCTGCTGGCGAACTCGCCGGTGAGGAGCCAGATCCCGCGCCGCTGGACGAGGGTCCCGGCCGCGATCGCCTCCTCGGTGAGCCGCACGAGGTGCAGCGGGTTGCCGGCGCTCAGGGCGTGCAGCACCGCGGCAGCCGTGATCGAGAGCCGTCCGCCGAGGCGCTTCCCGGCCGCGTCCCGGCTCTCCTCGAGGGACAGGGGGCCGAGGTCGAACCGCTCTGCGAGGCCGTCCCGCCACAGGTCCAGGAGGTCTCCGGGGAGCCCCGCCGAGCTGGACGCCGTCGCGAGCACCCGGACCCAGGACGATGCGACCGCCTCGGCGAGGACCCCGGCGGAGTCATCGTCGAGGTGGTGCGCGTCGTCGAGCACGATCACGATGGGCCGCTCTGCATGGGCGCCGTCCTCCGGCTCGGAGCCGTGCAGCTCAGCCCAGAGGGCACGCAGGACGCCGACACGGTCTTGGGCCTCCTCCGGGGTGAGGTGCCTCAGACACTGCAGGAGTGACCCGTACGGGATGTGGCGCAGGCTCTCTCCGGGCGTGATGGCGACGAACCGCACGGCGTCGCGGAGCTGCTCGGTCACCGTCTCGACGAGGTGGGTCTTGCCCGTTCCGGGCTCGCCGGAGACGATGACCGCCCCCGGGAGTCCGCGGCGCAGGGCCTCGACCGTGGCGGCGATGACCGTCTGCTGCGTCGGGGCCAGCCCGTCGGGGGCCAGGGTGTAGTCGCGGCGGTCTCCCCGGGATCCCGGTGAGGCATTCATGATCGTCTCCATCGTCCCCCGTTCCGGGCGCGCTTCCCTCTCAGACAAGGCCAGCCAGTCCGGCACGCGAGCTCACCCCCAGCTTCATGAACACCTGGTACAGATGGCCCTCCACCGTGCGGACCGAGACGCCGAGCTCGTCGGCGATGTCCCGGTTGGAGGAGCCTGATGCCGCGAGGACCGCGATCTGGCGCTCACGCTCGGTGAGCATCGGCGCGGGCGTCTGGGGCACGAGCGGGAGGACCGGCAGCACGCGCGCGAGCCGGTCGAGCCGGGTCTGGGCGAGGCCGGCTGCCACCGAATTCCCCTCGCCCCGGGCGAAGTCCAGGGCGAGGGCGGCGCACCGGGCCTCGACGGCGTCGAGGCGGAGGTCGTACGCCTCCTCGGCGGCCGCAAGGAGGGCCGCCACGTCCCTGCGCCGGGTCGCGGAGGCGACGGCGGCGTAGAGGTGGGCGAGGGGACCCTGACGGTGGTGGGCGAGCCGCTCGATCCACAGGAACTCCCGCTCGCCGCCGACCACGCTCGCCTCGAAGACGGCGGTCCCCGCCGCGCTCATGCGCCCGGCAGCCTCGTCCCGTGCTGCTCGGGCGAGCATCGCCGCGGCCCCGTCGCCCTGGCCGAGCCACGTGCGCGCGGCGCCCTCGCACTGGTCCGCGCACGTCGCCAGCTGCCAGAACATCGGCCCGCGGGCCTTCGCCGCGAGGGCGAGGAACCGCTCCGCCTCGCCCGAGTCGCCGATCTGGGCGTAGGCCAAGGCCGCGGCGGCGTAGGCGGCGCGCAGGGCATTGAGCGCCGGGAATTCCTCGAGCTGGGCCGCCGCACTGAGGACAGGGCCGAGCGCTGCCGAGCCGTGCCCGGCCGCCAGATGCGCGAGCGCGAGGTACAGCTCGGCGATCCCGCCGCGGAGGGTGAGCCGGCGGCCGCCCTTGTCCATGTACTCCTCGAACAGGTCGACGCACCGCTTCCAGTCGCCCGTCGCGGTCCAGACGGAGAACGCCGTCGCCAGGAAGTCGCCCTCGTCCGTGCGCCGGGGGGCCGAGAACTCGATCGAGGCCACGAGTCCGGCGGCGTCCATCTCGCGGCCGCACGCGGCCCAGGCGTGCGCGAGGATGAGGGAGCAGCCGCGCCGGAAGCCCTCGCTCCCGTCCGTGTCCCGCGAGGCGCTCTCGAGCCGGGCGAGGATGGGCATGAAGTCCCCGGTGAACGCGCGCACCCTGAACTCAGCGAGGTCGAGCACCTCGGCGGCCGCCCGGACCGGCCCGGACTCCTCGGCGCGCACCGCGAGCCGGTCCCACGCGGCGCGCAGCGGCTCGAGCGCGTTCCCGGCCTCGGGGAGCCAGCACAGCAGCTCCGAGGTGGCCGCCGCGTGCCGCGCGGCGTCCACGGCCTCGAGCGAGCCGAGGACTGCCGGCGGCACCGCCTCGAGGACGGAGAGGGCCTCGTCCCGGCGCTCGAGCATCGCGAGCGCCGCCGCGCGGCGGAAGGCGGCCTCGAAGGCGGGAGGCCCGTCGAGCGCGGGCAGCCTGTCCAGCAGGGCGAGCGCCCGGTCCGGCTCGAAGAGCTCGACCGCCGCCGCAGCGGACTGCAGCACGAGCCCGGGTTCCGGCGCGGTGCCGACCTCGAGCGTCCATTCGACGTAGGAGATGAGCTCGTCGCGGTCCAGCCCGCCGTCCTCGGACGCGCCGCCGAGGGACATGAGCGAGGCGAGCTCGCGGTGGCGGTCCGGCCCGAGCCGGGCCCGGACGAGCTCGGCCATCCGCGGCTCGCGCAGGTAGGCACAGCGGTGCTGGCTCGCGTCGACGGCGATGAGGCCGCGGTCCTCCATGTCGACGAGGACCTCAGAACCGAAAAGGCCCGCGAGGGCCGTGATCGGAACCCTGCGGGCCACTGCGAGCTGCTCGATGACTTCCCTGACGTCCTGGGACTCCCGCGCCCAGCGCGCGCGGATGAGATCGTCCGCGCCCCGGACCGGCTCGGGCCGGACGGAACGGTCCAGGGTCCACACCCCGCCCCGCTGGTGAAGGTTTCCACGGGCGCGCTCGCGGTGCACGATCCCGTACACCTCGGCGGGGTTGCCGCCGCACGCGTAGTGCACCTCGCCGATGGTCGACGACGCGACCCTGCCGCCCACGATCGCCGCGACGAGCCGGCGCGTCTCGGGCACCCCGATCCTGCCGAGCGCGACCTCTCTGATCCGTCCACCGCGGACGAGGCGGGCGAGGTCCGGCGCGAGGTCGGCGACGGCGGGGGCGATGACCATCAGCCGCGCCGCGCGGCTGAGGACGAGGTGCATCAGCACGGCCACGCAGTCCTCCGCCAGCGGCCCCACGAGGTCGAGGGTGAGCACCACGTCCCGCCCGCCCGCGTCGTCGGCCAGCATGCGCTCGAGGGCCAGGAGCAGGCCCGTGCCCGAGGACGGGGCGGACTTGGGGAGCCTGGCGAGGAGCGGACCGAGGCACGTGGACGGGGCAGACGGCCCGGAGGGTCCGGAGGAGGCCCGCAGGCGCATGGCGTGCACGCCGGGCCCGAGGGAGGAGAGCACGGCGCCCGCGAGGAAGGACTTCCCCACGCCCGGGGAACCCGTGATGACCACACCAAGGCTGGAGTCCTGGGTGAGCGCGGCGACAGCGGCGTCGAGCTCGGACTGGCGCACGAGCGTGGCCCAGTGCCTCCGGTCCGCCTGCCGCTCAGTCGGCGGCGCAGGCGGCGCGCCGGCTGTGCCGGGCGCGTCTACCAGGCTCGGTATGTTGTTGCCCATCTGTGCCTCCACCTCGGACGTTGGCCCCCAGCCGCCCGAACAGGCACAGCCTACGGCCGCCCTCGGACATTGCAAAGGGACCAACGCCCCGGATGCGGCAGGGCGCCGGTATGTTACTGGGGAACACCCCCGGTGCTGGGGTGCACGGGCGTTACTGGGGTGTACCGGCGGCCTGCCGCGCGGCGTCCTCCGCGGCGACCCAGGCGATCATGGCGCACTTGACGCGGGCGGCGTACCGGGAGACGCCCTCGAAGGCCGCGGCGTCCCCGAGCAGCTCCGGGTCTGCGGCCACCGTGCCCCGCGAGCGGAGCATCTCGCGGAAGGCGTCCACGAGCTCGCCGAACTGGGCGACGGTGAGGCCCTCGGCCTCGTCATGGAGCACCGAGGCCGAGGCCATCGAGATCGAGCACCCGGCCCCGTCCCACCGCACCGAGCGGACGACGCCGTCGGCCACCTGCACCCGGACGGTGACCTCGTCGCCGCAGACCGGGTTGAGCTGGTGGGACTGGCCCTCGTGGGGCCCCGGCTCGCCCTCCAGGCCCGCACCGTGGCGGCCCTTGGAGTGGTCCAGGATGATCTGCTGGTAGAGGGAGTCCAGGCTCATCGGGCCACCCCGAAGTAGCTGCGGACCTCGGCGAGGGCGGAGAGGAAGGCCTCGACGTCGTCGGCCGTGGTGTAGAGGTAGGCGCTCGCGCGTGTGGAGGCGGTCAGCCCGAGGCGGCGGTGCAGCGGCTGGGCGCAGTGGTGGCCCACGCGGACGGCGATGCCGGCGCTGTCGAGGTACTGGCCGACGTCGTGGGCGTGGACGCCCTCGACGTCGAAGGCGGCGAGCGCGATCCGTTCAGAGCCGTGCCACTGCTCGCCGGGGGCCGGCCCCAGCAGGCGCACCCCGTCCAGCGCGGCCACGCCCTCCGCGAGGCGGCGCCCCAGCTCCGCCTCGCGGGCATGGATCCGGTCCATGCCCACGTGGCCCAGGTAGTCCACCGCGGCGGCGAAGGCCACCGTCTGGGAGATCCGCTGGGTCCCGGCCTCGAAGCGCTGCGGCGCGGGCAGGTACTCGGCGTGCTCCATCGTCACGGTGGTGATCATGGACCCGCCCACGAGGAACGGCGGGAGGGCATCGAGCAGCTCGCGGCGCCCGTAGAGCGCGCCGATGCCGGTGGGCGCGAGCATCTTGTGCCCGGAGAACGCGGCGAAGTCCACGCCCAGAGCAGCGAGGTCAAGCGGCATGTGCGGCGCCGACTGGCAGGCATCGAGCACCGTGAGGGCCCCCGCGCGGCGGGCGAGGGCCACGAGTTCCTCGACCGGCGCCACGGAGCCGAGCACGTTGGAGGCGTGCGCGAAGGCGACGATCCTGGTGCGCGGGCCGATGATCCTCTCGGCCTCGTCCATGCGCAGCTTCCCCGCGTCGTCGACCGGGATCCAGCGCAGCGTGGCGCCGGTGCGGAAGGCCAGTTCCTGCCACGGGATGAGGTTGGCGTGGTGCTCGAGCTCCGTCACCACGATCTCGTCCCCGGGCCCGACGGCGAGCGCGCGCAGGTCCTCTCCGCCTCGCCCGCGCTCCGCCCACACGGCCGCGGTTCCGAGGGCGTACGCGACGAGGTTGATGGCCTCGGTGGCGTTGGAGGTCCACACGAGCTCGTCCGGCGAGGCGCCCACGAACCGCGCGACGGCCACGCGGGCGTCCTCGTAGGCATCGGTCGCCCGCACGGCGAGCTCGTGGGCGCCCCGGTGCACCGCGGCGTTGCGCTGCTCGTAGAACTCCTGCTCGGCCTCGAGGACGCTGCGGGGGTGCTGGCTCGTCGCCCCGGAGTCGAGGTACACGAGCGGATGGCCGTGGACCGTTGTCGCGAGCACCGGGAAATCGGCGCGGAGGCGGGAGACTTCGGCGTCGTCCAGCGCCGGCTGGGCAGGCAGGAGGGTCGACGGCGTCTTGACCAGGGCCACGGGACGGGACTCCTTCGGGTGGAACGAGGCTGCCGGTGCGGCAGCGTGAATTAGGGCATGCGAACATGCCGGAATCCATTGTCCCACGCCTGACGGGCGGCGGGTCCACCACGGGGAGTCCCAAAGGCGGGGCCGGCGGCGGCTGGGGGGAGGAACCTTGGTCTCGGGGAGGTTCCGACGCCGCCGGCCCAGTCCTTTGGGGACAGTGGCCGCGAACCCGGGGGCTTCCGGCCACATCCCCACTTTCGCATCCGGCACCGCGCCCGCGCACGGGTAGTGACTACTTGTCTTCTGCCCCGTCGAGGGCTCGGGACTACTTGCTCCCCGGCGGGGTGTACTCGGACCCGGCAGACGGTGCGGACGGCCCGCTGCCGGCACCGAGCGCCGAGCCGAGCTGCTCCCGGCTCGTGACCTCCAGCTTGGCGTAGGCCCGGTAGAGGTGCCCCTCGATGGTCCGGACCGAGACGGTGAGCCTTTCGGCGATCTCGCGGTCGCTCAGCCCCGCCACGGCGAACGCGACGACCTCGCGCTCGCGCGCGGTCAGCCGGGCCGTTTCGGCGGTGGGCCGGGCCGCCCCGTCGCCGAGGAGCGCATCGCACTCTGCCTTGTTCGCCCACGCGGCGCGGGCCTCGGCACGCCGGAGCGCGCGGTCGAAGCCGCGCGATGCCTCGGCGAAGCAGTCCCGCGCGTAGGCGGTCCAGCCGGTGGCCCGCAGCCGCTCCCCCGCCTGCAGGAGCCCGGCCGGGCTGCGCGCGGCGAAGGCGGACGCGAGGAGCGCCGCCGCCTCGGCCCAGCGGCCCTCCGTGGCGCGCGCCACCTCGAGCAGCCGCCCGACCCGATCCCGGCGGCCCGCCTCGAAGCAGAGGAGCTCGCCCTGCAGCGCCAGGTCCAGCCGGTCCCCGGTTCCGTCGGCCGCCGCCCCGAGGCCGCCTCCATCGCCGGAACCGCCTCCATCGCCGGAGCCGCGCCCGTCGCCTGGGCGGGAGGCAGCGGAGCCCGCGGCCGCGTCGAGTGCGCCGCGTGCAGCGGCCGCGAAGAGCGCCGCCAGGGGCCGCAGCAGCGCCACGACGGGATCGGGCGGATCCTCGGCCTGGGCCAGGTGGGTGCGGGCTGCGCCGGTCTCCCCCGCGCGCGCTCCCGCGTACGCGGCCACCGCGGCGGCGAGCGGCAGCATGTGCTCAGGGTCACTGCTGTGGAGGGCGTCCAGCGCCGGAACGAGAGCGTCCCAGGCCGCGCGGAAGCGGCCCTGCCGGACCAGGGCCAGGCCGCGGACCGTCTGCGCCGCCGCGCCGTCGGTGACCAGCCCCGCGCTGGAGGAGATGAGGAAGCGCTGCAGGTCGTCCTCCGCGGTGTCCCACTCCCCCGCCGCCAGGTCTGCCAGGACGAGGCGGGTGGCGCCGAAGGCCTGCAGGTAGGGCGTCGTGCTGGCACCGCGCTCGGCCTCCGCGCGCTCGAGCGCGGCGCGCAGCGGCGGCGCGGCCCCGAGTGGTCTCCCCACGGCCATCAGGTACTCGGCCTCGATCGACAGGACCACGGCCTCCGCCGCCCATCCCTGCGGGGGCGCGGCCCCGCTGTGCCGGGAACGCCACCGGTGCAGCCCGGCCACGAGGGCGTCCCGGTCGCCGGCCGCGGAGGCCGCTACGAGGGCGAGGACGTCGCCCGGGCCGCCCTCCCCGAGTCCGGGGAGACGCTCGAGGTCGGCGCGGACCGCCGCGGGCGTGTGGCCGGCGGCCCGGCGTGCCGCGACCCACACGAGGGCACCGGCCAGGCCCGGCCGGATGCGGCCGCCCCGCGAGATGGAGGGCCGGAGCAGGGAGGCGGCCTCGGTGTACCGGCCGCGGCTGTACGCGACATGCCCGAGCACCTCCCGGGCTGCGTCGCGGGACCCCGGCTGCTGGACGGCGCTGGCCGCCCGCGCGGCGAGCGTGTTCTCGAACAGCGCCAGGGCGAGGCGGGCGCCGGCCAGGAGCGCCTCGTCCTCCATCGGGAAGCCGCAGTCCAGCGACCAGGCGACGGCACGGAGGAGACCCGGTGCGGTGGCCGTCTGCCGCTCGAGGTGGCCCGCTGCCCGCTCGCGCAGCGACAGCGACGTGGTCAGCGGGATCAGCGACAGCAGCGCGTCCCCGTACACCGGGTGCCGGAGCCGGAGCACGCCGTCCGGGCCCTCCGCCGGGCGCACGAGCCTCATGGCGACGAGGCGCCTGATGGCCTCTGCGCCGCACTCCCGCTCCACGAGCTCGAAGGGGGCCGGTTCGGCGACGACGATGAGGCTCAGCGCCTCCCGCTCGGCGGGGCCGAGCCGGCCGAGCTGTGCCCGGGCCAGGGCGAGCAGTCCCTCCCCGCGGTGCGGGAGCTCGCCGGTGACGAGCCAGGTCCGGCCCTGCCGGCGCAGCGTCCCCGCCCGGCGTGCTTCCTCGACGAGGCTGCCGAGCAGGAGCGGGTTGCCCTCGGACTCCTGCCAGAGCAGCAGCGGGACGGTGGGCAGCACCGGGCCGCCGAGAGCGGCCTCGAGGTAGGTGCGGACCTGGTCGACGGTGAGGGGCGCGAGGTCGACCCGTTCGACGCCGTCGTCGAGCCACAGCTCCATGAGGGGCCGCGGCAGGGCCGCCCCGCTGGGCGCGGCCATGGCCGCCTTGGTCCACCTGGCCGACACGAGCTCGGCGACGACCTCGCTCGAGGCCGGGTCCAGCTCGTGGGCGTCGTCGATGACGAGGACCAGATCCGGCGTGCTGCCCCGCCTGAGCGCCTCCACGGCGCGCCAGAATGCCCGCAGGACCTGGACCCGTGACCCTGCCTCGGCCGAGGGCAGGGTCCCGAGGAAGGGTGCGAGGACGCCGTAGGGGACTTTCGCCAGTGCCGGGCTGCCGTGGAGGCGGAGCACCTCGAGGCGTCCGCCGAGCGCCTGCGCTGCTCCGTCGAGCAGCGCGGACTTGCCCATCCCCATCTCGCCCAGGACCAGCACGGCGGCCGTCGCCGGCCGGGTGATCAGCTCGATGACGCCCCCGGTCTCCGCGGGCAGCCCGTGCGGGGGCGGACTGTGCGGGGACCCGCCGCTCATGCGCGGCCCCCGCCGGGCACGGTCACAGCAGGTTCGCCAGCTCGCCCCGGGTCGAGACGGAGAGCTTGGCGAAGATCTGGTAGAGGTGTCCTTCCACGGTCCGCACGGACAGTCCGAGCAGCTCCGCGATGCGCCGGTTGGAGGTGCCGGAGGCCGCGAGGGCGGCGACCTCCTCTTCACGGTCGGTGAGGACCGGCGCGTGCCGGGGCTCGACGGGGAGCACGGCGACGCGCCCGGCGAGGGCATCGAGTCGGGGCCGCAGGCGCCGCACGGCGCGCGCGTCGTCCATCTCGCGCGCCCTGTCGAGGGCCACGGCCGCGCACCGCGATTCGACCGCATCGAGTTCGAGGCCCGCCGCGAGGTCGGCCGCCGCGGTGAGGTCCTCGATCCGCCCGGTCCGGGTCCCACGGGCCAGCAGGAGGGCGAGCTCGGCGAGCTGCCCCTGCCGGTGCGCGCAGACCTCCTCGAGCAGGCGCAGGTCGTCGGCACGCGCCCCGACGGTGGCCCCGACGAGCTTGATCCCGGCCTGGTTCCACCGGCCCATCGCCATGTCTTCGCGCGCCGCCGCCACGAGCCGGCCCGCTGCCTCGGGATCGCCGGACCAGCGGCGCGCCATCTCCGAGCAGAACTCGACGATCGAGCGGCTCTGGTAGCTGCCCTGCGGCCGCCAGCGGTCCAGCTTCTCGAGCCATTTCCGGGACGCCGCGGCATCGCCCTGCTGGGCGTAGGCGAAGGCCGTCGCGGCGTAGGCGGGCCCGAGCTGGGCCGCCGGGCCGCGCTCGAGGAGGGCGAGCGCGGAGAGGAGTGGGTCCAGGGCGTCGTGGCCGCGGCCCGCGTAGACATACGCGAGTCCCGCAGCAAGCTCGAGGGAGGCCCCCGTCGTCCTGAGCCGTTCGAGGGACCACTGGGCCGGGCTCCTGAGGAGCGCGAGCGCCTGCCTCCAGTGCCCGTTGAACAGCAGGACGGTGAAGGCACGGGCCGCGAAGGCCTGCCGCAGCGGCGCCGACCCCTGCCTCTGTCCCATCTGCGCTGCGACCTCGTGCAGCAGGGCGAGCCCGTCCTGCTCCCTGCCGAGCATGGTCCTGGCCTCCATGAGGATGCAGGCGGCCCGGAGGCGGATCTCGCCGTCGGCCGGGTTCGGGTCCGCCACCATGGCCTCGAGGCGGTCCTCGATGCGGGCGTAGTCGCCGCCGAAGGCGCGGTGCTCGAAGTCTGCGAGGTCGAGCACCGCGGCAGCCCGGCGGACCTCGGCGTCCGCGCGTGGACCTCTCCCCGAGTCGAGCAGGAGCCGGGCGCGGGCGTCGGAGAGCAGGGCCTCGACCTGCCCCGCGCGCTCCGGGACCCAGCGCATGGCCTCGGCCTGGGTCGCGGTGAGCTCGGCCACGGCCGAGGGGGCCAGCAGGGCCAGCTCGTCCTCGGTGACCTGGTCCAGGCAGGCGAGGGCCTGCTGGGGCAGCTGCAGCATGAGCAGCGCCCGGGCGCGCAGGTGCTGGACGGTGGGCCAGGTCGCGGCCTCCCGGTCGATCCCTTCGAGGCAGTCGAGCGCGAACCGCGGGTCGAACAGCCGCAGGGATGCGACCGCGGCCGCGACGGCATGCCGCGCGGGCAGGAGCGTGTGGCACTCGCGGGTCCAGGCCGCCAGGCCGAGGAGCTCGACCGTGCTGATGACCTCGACGGGGGGCTCGCCGTCAGACATCAGCAGTGTGCGCAGTTCGCGCCGGCGGGGCACGGAGAGCCATCCGCGGACCACCTCGGCCACGAGCGGGTCGGCGAGGGCCACGGAGTGCCGCCCCCCGTCGTCGACCGTGATGAGGCCGTCGTCCTCCATCTGTGCCACGTCGTCGCGGCGGAACGCGGAGAGGAGCCGCGGGAGCGGGATGCGGCGTGCGCACGCGAGCGCCTCGACGATGGCCTGGATGCGCGCCGGCTGCCGCTCGATCCGGGCCCGCACGAGGTCGTCGATCTGGCGGATGCCGCTCAGCTCGGCGTCGGGGGCGAGGGTCCACACTCCGTCCGTGGCGTCGAGCGCCCCGCGCTGGAGGAGTTCGGCGGCCGCGAGCAGCGCGACCTGGGGGTTGCCCCGGGACATGGCGTGCAGCTGGAACCCGACGGTCTGCGGGACGATGCCGCCGAGCAGGGACCGCAGGCCCTGCAGGGTCTCGTCGGGCGAGAGCGCGGACAGGGGGATCTCACGCAGCCGCCCCTCGGAGAGCATCCAGTGGAAGTCGGCGGGCAGCTCGCTCGCGCGGTCGGCGACGAGGACCACCTTCGCCGTGCCCGTGACCATGATGTTCACGAGGGTGGCGGTGCTGAGCTCGTCGAGGTTCTTGGACGTCTCGAGCGACATCACGGCCATGCGGCCTCCCGCGTCGGCGGAGAGAAGCTGGAGGATGCCCCGCATGATCGAGCCCGGATCGGCCTGCGCGTCCTCGGGAAGCCGCGCGAGCAGCACGGCGAGCGCCCCGTACGGGGTCCGCGTCCCCACGATCGTGGAACGGAGGCGGACGGTGTGGGCGGTGTCCTCGAGGCCTGTGAGCAGGGCCGAGGCCACCGCCGACTTGCCGAAGCTCGTGTCCCCGGTGAGCACCACCCCGTAGGAGCCCGGTTCCGCGAGGGCGGCGGTCGCCTCCGCGATCTCCGTGGCCCTGACGGCGCGTGCCCAGGCCAGCCTGTCGCCCGCGCGGGCCTTCGCGTCCCGGAGGAGCCGGCCGGTCTCCTCCGCCTCGGTCTGCGTCCGCATCTGACCTGCGCCCCCATGCGTCGGCACGTCCCCCGCCAGGACGTGGCTGGGGAAACCTTACCGCTCCCCCAGCGGCCCCAGCAGGGCCGAATGTCACGGCCGGGCGGGGCTACGCCTTGGCCGGGTGGAACTTCTGCTGGGCGGCGGCCAGCCCGTCCCGCGCGAGCATCTCGACGGCGTCGGCGGCCTCGTCCAGGAGGAACGGCAGCTCCTTCTTCTCGGCGGAGCCGAAGTCGCGCAGCACGAAGTCGGCGGCGTCCATGCGGCCCGGCGGCCGGCCCACACCCACCCGCACCCGGAGGTAGTCCTTGGTGCCGAGGGCCTTGGAGATGTCGCGCAGGCCGTTGTGGCCGCCCTCGCCGCCGCCGAGCTTGAGGCGGACGGTGTTGAAGGGGATGTCCAGCTCGTCGTGGACGGCGACGACGTGGCCGGGCTCGATCCCGTAGTACTTGGCGAGGGAGGAGGTCGGGCCGCCGGAGACGTTCATGTAGGTCAGCGGCTTGGCGAGGACCGCACGGGGGCCGCCCACCCACAGCCGTCCCTCGAGGACGGCGGCGCGCGCACCCTTGTGCGCGGCGAACTTCCCGCCCATGCGCGCGGCGAGGGCATCGAGGACCATCTGCCCCACGTTGTGCCGGTTCCCGCTGTATTCGGGCCCGGGGTTGCCGAGGCCCACGACGAGCCAGGTGTCGGTCATGGATGCGCTCCTTGGGTCTGGGCCGGGGGTCGGCGGGCAGCGGCGGCCGGGAGGCCGCCACGTCGAAGCGGCCCGCCCCGGGTGGGACGGGCCGCCTGACGCAGTGCAGCAGTCGTGGGACTACTCGGCGGGGGCTTCCTCGGCCTCCGGCGCCTCGGCGGGGGCCTCGGCCTCGCCGGCCTCCTCCTCCGCAGCGACCTCGACGGCCTCGGAGACGTTGACCACGAGGGTCTCGGGGTCGGTCAGCAGCGCCACGCCGCTGGGCAGCGCGATGTCGGCGGCGTGGACGTGCTGGCCGGCCTCGCGGCCCTCGACGCTGACCTCGAGGGCGGTGGGCAGGTGGGTCGCCTCGGCCTCGACCGAGACGGTCACGGCCTCCTGGTTGGCGACGAACCCGGCCGCGACCTCGCCGGTGACGTGAACGGGCACGTCGACGGCGACCTTCTCGCCGCGGCGGACCGTGAGGAGGTCCATGTGCTCGATCGTCTGGCGGACGGCGTTGCGCTGGATGTCCTTGACGATCGCGAGGTGCTCCTCGCCCTCGATGTCGAGCGTGAGGAGGGCGTTCGGGACGCGGACGGCGATCATGGTCTCGTGGCCCGGGAGCGCGACGTGGATCGGCTCGGCGCCGTGGCCGTAGATGACGGCGGGGATCTTGTGGGCGGCGCGGGTGCGGCGGGCGTAGCCCTTGCCGAACTCGGTGCGCTTCTCAGCTGCGAGCTTCTCGCTCATGCGGGTCTCCTTCGATGATTCGTTTGGCGCGAGGTCTGCCGACCTCCGCCCGGCGCCGGGGCGCCGCGAAGGAGTTGCCAGACCCAGTCGATCACGGAGCGGGCGCTCCCTCGCCAAGGTTCGCCGACCATCCTACAGGGGCGGAGGGACGCCGCCAAAACGGCGCACGACGGCGCCGTCCCCGCCTCGGGTGGGGACGCCGCCGTCGTGCGCGGGGTGCTGCTGCTAGCTGCGGCCGTCGAAGAGCGAGGTGACCGAGCCGTCGTCGAAGACCTCGTGGATCGCGCGGGCGATGAGCGGGGCGATCGAGAGGACGGTGAGCTGCTCGAAGCGCTTCTCGGCGGGGATCGGCAGCGTGTTCGTCACCACGACCTCGCGCGCACCGGACTCGGCCAGGCGCTGGGCGGCCGGGTCGGAGAACACGGCGTGGGTCGCGGCGATGATGACGGAGCGGGCGCCGGCGTTCTTCAGGACCGTCACAGCGCCGGAGATCGTGCCGCCGGTGTCGATCATGTCGTCGATGAGCACGCAGTCGCGGCCCTCGATCTGGCCGACCACGGTCTTGGAGACCGCGGAGTTGGGCACGTTCACGTCGCGGGACTTGTGCACGAACGCGAGCGGGGCGCCGCCGAGGCGCTCGGCCCACTGCTCGGCGACGCGCACGCGGCCGGTGTCCGGGGAGACGACCGTGACCTTGTTCAGGTCCACCCGGGTGCGGACGTAGTCGGCGAGGAGCGGGATCGCCATGAGGTGGTCCACCGGGCCGTCGAAGAAGCCCTGGATCTGCGCGGTGTGCAGGTCGACGCTCATGAGCCGGTCCGCGCCGGCGGTCTTGTAGAGGTCCGCCATGAGGCGGGCCGAGATGGGCTCGCGGCCGCGGTGCTTCTTGTCCTGCCGGGCGTAGGGGTAGAACGGGGAGACGACCGTGATCCGCTTGGCGCTCGCGCGCTTGAGCGAGTCGATCATGATCAGCTGCTCCATGATCCAGTTGTTGATCGGCGCGGGGTGCGCCTGGATCACGAACGCGTCGGCGCCGCGGACGCTCTCCTCGAAGCGGACGTAGGTCTCTCCGTTGGCGAAGTCGTACGCCGAGGTCGGCAGCAGCTCGGTGCCGAGCTCCTTGGCGATCTCCTGCGCGAGCTCCGGGTGGGCGCGCCCGGAGGCGAGCACCAGACGCTTCTCGCCATTGGCCGTGATCTCGGTCATCTACTTGCCTTCTTCTTTCTTCGAGGGGGATGCGGCGGAGGAGGGACGTTCGGGGGCCTCGTCGGCGGCCGCAGCCCTGGCGTCGGCGGCCGCGGCCGCCGACGGGGAGCCGGCGCGGTGCGTCTCGGTCCAGCCCTCGGCGTTGCGCTGCGGGGCGACGGAGAGGGCGAGGGCCCCGGCGGGCACGTCCTTGCGCACGATCGCACCGGCGGCCGTGTAGGCGCCGTCGCCGACGGTGACGGGGGCCACGAAGACGGTGTTGGAGCCCGTGCGCACCTGGGCACCGATCACGGTGCGGTGCTTGTGGACGCCGTCGTAGTTGGCGGTGATGTTGCCGCAGCCGATGTTCGCGCCCTCGCCCACCTCGGCGTCCCCCACGTAGCCGAGGTGCGAGAGCTTGGCGCCGCGGCCGATCTGGGCGTTCTTCGTCTCGTAGAACGCGCCGATCTTGCCCTCGGGCCCGAGCCGGGTGCCGGCCCGCAGGTAGGTGAAGGGGCCCACGGTGGCGCCGGCGCCGATCTCGGATCCGGTCCCGTCGGTCCGCTTCACGGTCGCGCCCTCCCGGACCACGCAGTCGGTGAGGGTCGTGTCCGGGCCGATCACGGCCTCGCGCTCCACGACCGTGGCGCCGTGCAGCTGGGTGTTGGGCTTGAGGGTGACGTCCTCGGCGAGCTGCACGGTGGCATCGACCCAAGTGGTGGCGGGGTCCACCACCGTGACGCCCGCGCGCATCCAGGCGTCGAGGATGCGGCGGTTGTGCTCGGCGGCCAGGGCCTGCAGTTGGACGCGGTCGTTGGCGCCCTCGACCTGCCAGCGGTCCGTCGTGGCGAGCGCGGAGACGCGCCCACCGGCCGCGCGGGCAATCGCGAGGACGTCGGTGAGGTACTTCTCGCCCTGCGCGTTCTCGGTGGTGACCTGCCGGAGCGCCTCGCGCAGCACGGCGGCCTCGAAGGCGTAGATGCCGGAGTTGACCTCGCGGATGGCGTGCTCGGCGGCCGAGGCGTCCTTGTGCTCGCGGATCCCGGCGACTGTGCCGTCGTCCTCGCGCAGGATGCGGCCGTAGCCGGTCGCGTCCTCGAGCACCGCGGTCAGGACGGTGACGGCGTTGCCCGCGGCCTCGTGCTCGGCGACCAGCTCCGCCAGCAGCGCGGTGGTGAGGAGCGGCACGTCGCCGTAGGTCACCACGACGGTGCCCGAGAGCTGCCCGCCCTCGGCCTCGGCGTCGAGCGCCTCCAGGGCCACCTCGACCGCGCGGCCGGTGCCGGGGACCTCGTCCTGGTCGACGATCACCGCGGCCGGGTCGTGCTCGGCGATGTGCGCGGCGACGAGGTCGCGCTCGTGCCGCACGACGGCGGCCAGCCGGCCGGGCTCGAGGCCCCGCGCGGCGTCGAGCGCGTGGGCCACCATCGAGCGGCCGCCGAGCGGGTGGAGGATCTTGGGGGTGCGCGACTTCATGCGCGTCCCTGCCCCGGCGGCCAGGACGATCACCGCGGCGGGGCCGTGCTGTCGGTGGGCCGCGCGCGGGGCGCCGGCGAGATGCGTCCGCCCCAGGTCCTCTGCTGTTGCGCTCTGTCCGGGGGTCTCCGCATTCACTGTCGCTGGCTCTCCTGGTCGATCGGCTGGCGAGTGGGGCTGTCGGCAATTCTAGCCAGTGCCGTGAGCTGGCCATTGCGTTCCGCCCCTAGGATTCGAACCTAGTCTGCACGGCTCCAAAGGCCGGCGTGCTGCCGTTACACCAGGGCGGAGTGCACGCTGCCGCCGGGACGGGCGCGGCACAGTGGTCAATTCTGCCATGGATGGGCGCCCCGGGCGGCCGGGCGGGCTGCCCCGCACTAGGATGGCCATCGTGTTGCCGTCCGAGCCCGAGCGCGCCGCCGCCCGCGCGACGGCGACCGGACCCGACCCCGCGGGCGTGGCCCCGCGGGTGCGGATGACCGGCCCGCAGCGCCGCCGCCAGCTGGTCGCGGTGGGCCGTTCGGTGTTCGCCGCGAAGGGCCTCGACGGGGCCACGATCGAGGAGATCGCGACGGCTGCGGGCGTGACGAAGCCGGTGGTGTACGAGCACTTCGGGTCCAAGGAGGGCCTGTACCGGCAGGTTGTGGAGCAGGAGTCGGAGAGCCTGCTCGAGGCGATCGGCTCGTCGCTGGGCGATGGGGGCCGGCCGAGGGTGCTCGTGGAGCGCGCCGCGCTCGCGCTGCTGGGGTACATCGAGGAGCACACGGACGGGTTCCGGATCGTGGTCCGGGACGCGCCGCCCGGGCACCGCGAGGGGGCGTTCTCCAGCATCCTCTCGCGCGTGACCGCGAGGGTGGAGCACATCCTGGGGGACGAGTTCGCGGCCCGCGGCTTCAGCACGGGCGACGGCGCGATGTACGCGCAGATGCTCGTGGGCATGGTGGCGATGACGGGCCAGTGGTGGCCCGACGCCCGCTCCCCCGACAAGCACGCGGTGGCCGCGCACCTGGTCAACCTCGCGTGGAACGGCCTCACTGGCCTTCAGAGGGATCCGGGGCTGGTCGACTCCTGAACGACCGCTCCTCGCGGCGGTCGGCGCGCGCCTTGCGGACGCGCCAGACCACGATGGCGATGACGGCGACCACGCCCACGACCGCGGCGATGTCCCGGCCCGCGGCCTTGGCGACCACCTCGTAGGAGGCGCCGGCGACGTAGCCGAGGACGGCGAACCCGGCCCCCCACACCGCTCCCCCGAGGGCGTTGAAGGCGAGGAAGCGCGGGTACGGCATGCGGGAGGCGCCGGCGAGGGCTGGCATCATGGCGCGGAAGAACGCCACGAACCGGCCCAGGAACACGGCGGAGCCGCCCCGGCGGCGCAGGAACTCCTGGGCGTCGTCGAGGCGCCGCCGGTGCCGGTCGAAGACCCGGAAGCCGAGCAGGCGGGGGCCCAGGTGCCGGCCGATCTCGTATCCGACCGTGTCGCCGAGGATCGCGGCGACCACGATCAGGGGCGCCATGATCCACAGGTCCGCCTTCCCCTGGTTGGCGAGCACCCCGCCGAGCACGGCGGCGGTCTCGCCCGGGATCACGAACCCGATGAAGATGGCGTCCTCGGCGAAGACGAGCGCGAACACCGCCACGTACGCCACGAGCGGCGGCACGGCCAGGATCGCTTGAACGAGGGAACCCATCTAGCCGATGCTAGGCCTCGAGGCTGGGAGCGGCCAGAGTCCGGTCCCGCGGGCGGCGCCGGTCAGGCTCCGAGGCGCTGGACGTCGGCGCCGTCGGTGCTGTGCACCATGTGGCGGCCCTGGCCGCCGTGCTCGATGACCCACAGCACCGACCCGTCCGGCGCCACCGCGTCGACGATGCCCGAGACTGACAGCCGGCCGGGTTCGACCACGGTGACGAGGTCCCCCGGCACCAGCGAGGTGAAGTCGTCGCTCCGAGCGCCCATGCCTGTCCCTTCCCGCGGGCCCCCATGGCCTGCTGGGCCCAGCGTAGGCAGTCCCGGTGGCCGCGCGGTGGCGGGCGCGTGAACGCCTGGCGCTACTCGAGGACCTCCGAGGCCTCGAGCCACGCGAGCTCGAGCTCCTCCTTCTGCCCGTGCAGTTCGTTCAGCTGCGCAGTGAGGTCTCCGAGCCGGACGAAGTCCTCTGCGGAGGCAGCCATCTGGGCGTGCAGCTTCTCCTCCTGGGCGGTGAGCTTGCCGAGCTGGCGCTCGATCCGGCCGAGCTCCTTGCGGGCCTCGCGCTTCTCTGCCTCGGAACGGCCCGCCGCGGCGGGCTGGGCGGCCTGGGGGGCCTGTCCGGGGAGCGCCTCCGCGGCCGCGAGCGCGGCCTCGCGCAGGGCGAGGTACTGCTCGACGCCGCCGGGCAGGTCGCGCACCTTCCCGTCGCCGAGGAGGGCGAGCTGGTGGTCGGTGACACGCTCGAGCAGGTACCGGTCGTGGCTCACCACGACGAGGGTGCCGGGCCAGCCGTCGAGGACGTCCTCGACCGCTGCGAGGGTGTCGGTGTCGAGGTCGTTGGTGGGCTCGTCGAGCATGAGCACGTTGGGCTCGCCCACGAGGAGGCGCAGGAGCTGGAGCCGGCGCCGTTCGCCGCCGGAGAGCTCGGACACGCGGGTCCACTGCTTCTCGTTGGTGAAGCCCAGCTGCTCGACGAGCTGGCCGGCCGTGAGCTCCTTCGAGCCCACGCTGAACGTCTGCTTCTCGCGCTGGATGACCTCGATGACGCGCAGGTCTGCGACGTCGTCGAGCTCGCGGACCTCCTGGCTGAGCACGGCCGGGACCACGGTCTTGCCGCGCTTGACCCGGCCCGAAGTCGGGGCGATGTCACCCGAGAGCAGCCGCAGGAGCGTGGACTTGCCGGCCCCGTTGACGCCCACGAGCCCCACCCGCTCGCCCGGGGCGAGCCGGAGGGTGATGTTGTCCAGGAGGGGCCTCGCGTGCCCCTCGCCCCCGTCGTAGGCGAGGGTCACGCCCTCGAGGTCGATCACGTCCTTGCCCAGGCGGGCGGTGGCCATCTTCGACAGGGCCACGGAGTCGCGCGGCTCGGGGACGTCGGAGATGAGCGCGTTCGCGGCCTCGATGCGGAACTTGGGCTTGGAGGTGCGGGCGGGCGCGCCGCGGCGGAGCCACGCGAGCTCCTTCTTCACGAGGTTCGCGCGCTTGCCCTCGACGACGGCGGCCATCCGGTCGCGTTCGGCGCGGGCCAGCACGTAGGCGGCGTAGCCGCCCTCGAAGGGGTCGACGATCCCGTCGTGGACCTCCCACGTGTCGTTGCAGACCTCGTCGAGGAACCAGCGGTCGTGGGTGACCACGAGGAAGGCGCCCTCGGTGGGGCGCCACCTCGTCTTGAGGTGCCGCGCAAGCCAGGCGACGCCCTCGACGTCGAGATGGTTGGTGGGCTCGTCGAGCATGATGACGTCGTGCGGCTCGATGAGGAGCTTGGCGAGGGCCACGCGGCGCTTCTGTCCGCCGGAGAGGTCGCGCACCTGGGCGTGCCAGTCGACGTCGGCCACGAGGCCGCCCATGATGTCGCGGATGGTGGGGTTGGAGGCCCACTCATAGTCGGCGCGGTCCCCCACGATCGCGGCGCCAACGGTGAGGTCGCCGTCGAGCACGTCGCCCTGGTCGAGGTAGCCGACGTCGACCCCGCGGCGCCAGGTGACGCGGCCGCCGTCGGGCGCCAGCCGCTGGGCGAGGAGGCGCATGAGGGTCGACTTGCCGTCGCCGTTGCGGCCCACGATCCCGATCCGGTCGCCCTCGTTGAGGCCGACCGTGACGCCGTCGAGCACGGTGCGCGTGCCGAAGGAGATGGCCAGGCTCTCGCCGCCGAGGAGGTGTGCCACAGGAATCCTTGCCAGTCGGGTGAAGGGGACTACAGAAGGGTATCGCTGACGATCCGCGCCCCGGGCACGGGCCCGTGGACCGCGAGCGCCTCGATCCCGTGGTGGGCGAGCTCCTCCGCGAGGTCGGCGGCAGCGCCGGCGTCGGCCGCGAGGAGGGCGACGGTGGGCCCGGAGCCCGAGACGATCGAGGCGAGTGCCCCGTGTGAGTCGGCCCACCCGAGGGTGTCGCGCAGCTGCGGGGCGAGGCCGACCGCGGCGCGCTGCAGGTCGTTGACCAGCAGGTGGGAGAGGCCGCCGGCGTCCCCGGCCCGGAGGGCGGCCAGGACGCCCGGCTCGACGTGCGTGGGCTCGGGGACGCTGAGGCCCTCCGCGTCACGGAGCCGGTCCAGCTCGGAGAACACGGCCGGCGTGCTCAGGCCGAACGGCGCCGGGACGAGGACCCAGTCGAACCGGGTCGTGGCGAGCGCCGGCGAGAGCTGGTCCCCCACGCCCAGGCCCACGGCGGCACCGCCGAGCAGGGCGAAGGGCACGTCGGCGCCGAGCTCGGCAGCGACGTGGGCGAGCTCCTCCTTGGACAGGCCCGAGCCCCAGAGCGCGTCGCAGGCGAGGAGGGCCGCGGCGGCGTCGGCCGATCCCCCGCCCATGCCACCGGCCACGGGGACGCGCTTGGTGATGGTCAGGTGCACCCCGGTCGGGTGCTCGGTCATCTCGGCCATGAGGCGCGCGGCGCGCACGGCCAGGTTGCGCTCGTCGAGCGGGATGTCGAGCTCGTCGAGGTCGAGGGTGCTCTCGGGGCTCAGGCTCACCGTCACGCCCGGCTCGGCCGAGGTGGTCGCGGTGACCTCCTCGAACAGCGAGACGGCGAGGTAGATGCTGGCCACCGAGTGGTAGCCGTCCGGGCGGCGGGGGCCGACCCGCAGGGAGACGTTGACCTTGCCCGGGGCGCGGACCTTCACGGACCTCGGGCGGGCGTCGGGTCCGGAGGGGCTGGTGCGCATGCCCCCCACGCTATCGGACCGCGTCGGTGGCGGGCGCACCCGCGTCGGCCGGGCGGTGCTGCTCGGCGATGCGGGCGAAGTCGGAGATGCCGAGGACCTCGCCACGGGCCTGCGGGTCCACGCCCGCGGCCCGCAGGGCCCGCTCGGCTTCGGCGCCCGAGCCAGCCCAGCCGGAGAGCGCGGCCCGCAGGGTCTTGCGGCGCTGGGCGAAGGCGGCGTCGATGACCGCGAACACCTCGCGGCGGGTCGCGGTGGTGGCCGGCTGCGCGGTGCGGGCGAACGCCACGAGGCCGGAGTGGATCTTGGGCGCGGGCCAGAAGACGTTCATGCCGATCACGCCGGCCTTGCGCATGGTCCCGTACCACGCCGCCTTGACGCTGGGGACGCCGTAGACCTTGGAGCCCGGCTCGGCGGCGAGGCGGTCGGCCACCTCGTCCTGGACCATGACGAGGCCGTGGCGCAGCGACGGGAAGTGCTCGAGGAGGTGCAGGACCACGGGGACGGCCACGTTGTAGGGCAGGTTCGCCACGACTGCGCTGGGTTGCGCGAACGGCCCCTGCGGGAGCTCGGTGGTCTTCAGGGCATCGGAGAGCACGAGGGCGAAGCGCCCGACGGCGTCGGGCCGCCACTGCTCGACCGTCGCGGGCAGCCGGCCCGCGAGGACCGGGTCGATCTCGATCGCCACGACGTTCGCCGCCGCGTCGAGCAGGCCGAGGGTGAGCGAGCCGAGGCCCGGGCCCACCTCGAGGACCGTCTCGGAGGGGTCGAGGCGGGCGGCCGCGACGATGCGGCGGATGGTGTTGCCGTCGATCACGAAGTTCTGCCCGAGCGTCTTGGTGGGCCGGATCCCCAGCTCGCCCGCGAGGGCACGGATGTCGGCGGCGCCGAGGAGCGGGCGGGAGCCGGGGGCGTCAGTCACCCGAGCATCCTACCGGGGGCGGACTTGTCCCGGCCTCTCAGCCCGCCGCGCCGGCGCAGCCCCACGGGCCGAGGCCGGCCTTGGCGTAGTACGTGTTGGCAACGGCGATCTGCTGTTCGCGGGTGGCGAGGGCGGCGTTGGGGGCGTACTGGCCGCCGCCGTTGGCGATCCAGGACGAGATGTCGAACTGGAGGCCTCCGTAGTAGCCGTTGCCGGTGTTCGCGGCCCAGTTGCCGCTGGACTCGCACTGGGCGATCTTGTCCCACATGGCGGCGTTCATGACCGCGGGCGCGGCGGCGCCGGTGTTCTTGCCGGCGTTCTGGTCGGTGTTCGGGTCCGTCTTCGGCTTGGTGCCCACGAGGACCTTCTCCGCGACGGCGGCCCGGGTCACGCTCTGGGACACGAGCGAGCGCTGGGCCTCGCGGCCGTCCACGGTGACGCTGCGGTAGTGCTTCTCGACGGTGCCGTCCACGCCCTGCTGGACAACCTTCGTCTCGCCCTCGGGGAGGTCGGCGCTCTCGGTCTTCTCGGTGCTGTACGGGAGCGTCTCCGTGACGGTGCTGGCGGCGGAGGTGTCCACGCGCGTGACCTTGAGCGCCATGTTGGCCACGATGGGGGCGTTGCGGGGCGCGGAGACGCGGTCGGCCGGGCCGGGGGTGATCCCCAGCTCGGTGAGGAGCTCCGCGACGGTGGCGGCCGTCGTCGTGCGCGTCACGGGGGTGCCGTCGACGACGACGGTGAGGTCCTTCGGCGTGCTGATCCTGATCGGTGCGCTCTCCGCATCCAGGCGGGTGGAGCGGTCCAGCGAGACGAGCGAGGCCGGGGCGACCCCGAGCTGGCTCACGAGCCCGGCGACGTCGGGGGCCGTGGTGTCCACGGTGCGCCGGGCGCCGTCCAGGTCGACGGTGACATGCCTGGCGCGGCTGACGATGACCACGGAGCCGTCGGTGACGGTCGCGCCGAGGGCGGGCGAGACGCGGTCGGCCGAGCCGAGCTGCACGGACGCGCTGCGGACGACCTCGTCCACGGTGGAGGCGAAGGTCGTGACGGTGCTGGCCTGTCCGTCGACGGACAGGGTCACGGTCTTGCCGTTCACCACGAACGCCGTGGTCCCGAGGGCGAGCGCGGCCACGACGGCGGCCTGGCCCGCGGCGCGGACGGGGGAACGGCGGGGACGGACCGGTCGTGCTGCGCGGCGGCCGTGTTTGCTCACAGGGGTCCAATCGTCGGTCCATCCGGGCACGGCGGCCCCGGGCACAGGGCAGGAGAGGGCCGGGAGATGGACGGCGCGCGCCCGTGGCATTGCTCCTGCCTCACCCCGAGGGGGCAAGTGCCCGGCGTCTGCGGCGACCCCGGCTGTTGGGGTTCACAGTAACCGAAACGTTACACAGGAGCCAGTCAGGTCACGGAACGACTACGAGCGCGCCCGCGAGCGGGCAGGGTTCAGTCCCAGTCCCCGTAGGCCTGCTCGGTGTTGGCGGAGAGCCGCGAGCAGAGCTCGGCGAGGTCGGCTCCGAGGACCTCGGCCATGGAGCGCACGGTGTAGGGCACCATATAGCTCGCGTTGGGCCGGCCGCGGTACGGGTGGGGCGTGAGGTACGGCGAGTCGGTCTCGACGAGGATCCTCCCGGGGTCCGCGATCGCGAGGGCCCGGCGCAGGTTCTCGGCATTCTTGAACGTCATCGTCCCGGCGAAGGACATGAACCAGCCGTTCTCGTTGCAGGTCCTGGCGAGGTCCTCGTCCCCCGAGAAGCAGTGGAACACGACCGTCTCCGGGGCGCCCTCCTCGCCCAGGAGCCGCACCACGTCCTCGTGGGCGTCGCGGTCGTGGATCTGCAGGGTCTTGCCGAGGCGCTTGGCGAGGTCGATGTGCCAGCGGAAGGAGTCGTGCTGGACCGCCAGGGCATCGCCCTTGGAGCGGAAGTAGTCCAGTCCCGTCTCCCCGATGGCGCGCACGCGCGGGTGGGCCGCGAGCTGCTCGATCTCGGCGTAGGCCGCCTCGAGCTCGCCGCGCGCGGCGTAGCGGGGGGCATCGTTGGGGTGGAGCGCGACGGCGCCGAGCAGCCGCGCGTCGGCGTCGAGCGCCTGCACCGTGAACCGGGAGGAGGGCAGGTCGCAGCCCACCTGGACCGCGCGGTCCACGCCCACCGCGGCCGCGGCGTCGAGCGCGTCCTTGACCCCGACTTCCACGAGCCCGTCCCGGAAGTTCAGATGCGTGTGGTTGTCCACCACCGGCACGGGCAGCGGCTCGGGTGCCGGCGGGTACTCGAGGCGGCGCGACCGGCCGGACTCGTCCGTGGCGGCGCGGCGCCCGCCCGGGCGCGCCTCCTCCGCTTCGTCGGCGGTGCCGGTGGGACGGTAGGCGGCGGGCGTGTGGGCTGAGCACATGGCCTCCACTGTAGTTCGCGGACGGCGGGGCAGGGACCGCCGAGGGGCCGAGCGCGATGCGGCCGCTGCGGGTAACGTGGAGGCTAGGTGTGGCGCATGCCACAGCAGCAGGGCCGCGCGCTGGCGGCCGGCCGGGAGGGCGCACATGGACGGTCATCAGGGCGGGCTCGACCAGGCGGGGGGCTCGGTGAGCCCCCTGCGTGCGCTCCACCACGGCGAGGCGCCCGAACCGATGGACGCGGCGCGCTTCAAGGCCGCGTGCGAGCGGATCCTGGCCTCCATCGGCCAGGTGGTCGACGGCCAGGCGGAGGCCGCGCGCCTGGCCCTCACCGTCCTGCTGGCCCAGGGCCACCTGCTCGTCGAGGACGTCCCCGGCGTCGGCAAGACGATGCTGGCCAAGACCCTGGCGCGGTCCATCGACTGCTCGGTCAGCCGCATCCAGTTCACCCCGGACCTCCTCCCCAGCGACGTCACGGGGGTCTCCATCTACAACCAGGCCACCCGGCAGTTCGAGTTCCGGCCCGGCGCCGTGTTCGCGAACATCGTGATCGGCGACGAGATCAACCGGGCCTCGGCGAAGACCCAGTCGGCGCTGCTCGAGTGCATGGAGGAGCACCAGGTGACCGTGGACGGCACCTCGTACGTGCTCAGCGAGCCGTTCATGGTCGTCGCGACCCAGAATCCGATCGAGATGGAGGGCACCTACCCCCTCCCCGAGGCGCAGCGCGACCGCTTCATGGCGCGCATCTCGATGGGCTATCCCGACGCCGCCGCCGAGGCGGAGATGCTCGACAGCCATCAGTCGGACTCGCCCCTGCTGCGGGTGGAGCCCGTGGTGGATGCGGCCGAGATCCGCGCCATGATCGCCACCGTCAAGGACGTCTTCGTCTCCGCGCCGGTGCGGGACTACACGGTGGAGCTCGGCCGGGCGACGCGCGCGAGCGAGCGCATCCGCCTCGGGGCGAGTCCGCGCGCCGTCCTGCAGCTCCTGCGCGCGGCGAAGGCCCGGGCCGCCGTCGCCGGGCGCGACTTCGTGCTGCCGGACGACGTCGCCGCAATGGCGCCCGAGGTGCTCACCCACCGCCTCGTCCTCGAACGCCGGGCCTCGGGCAGCGGGCTCACGCCGGCCGCCGTGCTCCGTGCGGTCGTGGACTCGGTGCCTGTCCCCGTCACCGGGCAGTCCGGCGCCCGGCGGCACGGATAGGCGGTCCGCGTGGAGCGCCCGCCCCGGACCGACTGGCGGGGCAGCCTCACGCCGCGGGGGTGGGGCTTCGTGGTCGCCGCCGCGGTGGCGCTCATGGCCGCCCAGGTCATGGGCCGCCGGGACCTCCTGCACCTGGCCGTGTTCCTCGCGCTCGTCCCGGCGGGCGCCCTCGTGGCCAGCCTGCTCGTCCGCCCGTCGATGACCGTGCTGCGCCGGCCCCACCCGGAGGTCGTCGAGGCCGGGCAGAGCACGGAGGTCGCCCTGAGCCTGCGCCACAGCGGCCTGCTCTCGGGGCGGATGTCCATGACCGAGCAGCTGCCCGCGTCGCTCGGCACCGGGCCCACCTTCGTCTATCCCGGCAGGTCGACCGGCCGGGACGGGGCGAGCAACTACCGGTACGAGCTCGGCTGCCCGCGGCGTGGCCTGTACTGGATCGGCCCAGTCGAGGCCCGGCACTCGGACCCCTTCGGCCTGGCAGAGCGGCGCAGCCGCATCGGCACGGGCACCAGGCTGACCGTGACCCCGGCCGCGGCCGCGCTCCCCGCAGCCGCGCTGTCCGGGGTGCGGGGGGCCGAGGGCATCATCGCGGCCCGCATCCAGTCTGTGCCGAGCGAGGACGACGTCATGACCCGCGAGTACCGCCATGGGGACCCGATGCGCCGCGTCCACTGGGCGGCGACCGCGCGGCACGGCGAGCTCATGGTCCGGCAGGAGGAGTCCGCCGTCTCGCCCGAGGCCACGATCGTGGTGGACCTGCGCAGCGCCGCGTTCCCGGACGCGGGGCAGGAGGACGCCGAGGGCAGCGAATCGCCCTCGTTCGAATGGGCGGTCACCGCGGTCATGTCCGTCGCGGCCCACCTGAGCGAGCTGGGCTACTCGCTGCGGCTGCTCGAGCCCGGCGGCGGCCCCGCCCTCGCCCGTTCCCCCTCGGCGCCGGAGCCCGACACCATCGAGTACGCGGGCCGCGACGGCGTCGCGCTGATCGCCGAGGGCCTCGCCGCGATTGCCCCGGAGCCTGCCCCGGGCACCGCGGGTTTCAGCGACCGTCTCCTCGACCGGCTCGAGGGCCACCGGCACCGCGGGCCCATCGTCGCGGTGCTCGGCAGGACCACGGCGGAGCAGGCGCGCGGGCTGGCCTCGGCCTCCGGCTTCGCCGAGCGCGCCCTCGCGGTGGTCGTCGGCCCGCGGGCCGGCTCCTCGCGCGCCGCCGTCGACGTCCTGCGGGACGCCGGCTGGAGGGCCGTCGAGGCCACGCCCCGCTCCTCGGTGCAGCGGGTATGGGCGGCGCTGACCGTTGCGGAGGCGTCTCTGGACCACGGGGAGCGCCGCGCGGGACCGGGTGGCGGGACGAGGAGCTCGGCGTGAGGGCCCCCTCGCTCCGGCGCCCCGAGTGGCGCCACGTGCCTGCCGAGCTGTTCCTGGCCCTCGCGGTCGGCGGGGGGTCCCTCGCGTACAGCGGGGTCCTGCGGGGCTGGACCTGGCTGTACCCGGTCCTGGTGGTGCTCCTGGCCGCGCTGGCCGGCACCGCGCTGGCCCGGGCGTTCCGCTGGCACCCGGTCCTGGTCGCCCTCACGGGGGCCGCCGGCTGGACGGCCGCGATGGACTCGATGTTCTTCCGCGGCCCGAGCCTGCTCGGCCTCATCCCGACGGCGGGCACGCTCGGAGCCGCGAGGGAGGCACTGGACCAGGCGTGGCACACGGTCGCCTACGACGCGGTGCCCGCGGCGCCGAACGTCGGCATCGTGGCGCTGACGGCGGGCGCTATCGGCCTCATCGCGCTGGTCACCGAGACCATCGCCCTCTCGTGCCGCATGCCGGCCGTGTCGGGCGTCGCCGTCCTCGCGGTCCTCGTCGTCCCCGCGGTGCTCAAGCCGGAGAGCGTGGGCGCGACCGGCTTCGCGACGGCGGCGGCCGGCTACCTCGGGCTCCTCGCCACCGCCGGCTCGGCCTACGCCTCCGGCAGCGCGGCCGAACGCCTCGCGGCGGCGCTGTCCCCCGGACGCTTCGCCGTGCTCGTGGCGACCGTGGTCGCCGGCGCCCTCGCCATCCCCCAGGTCATCCCCGGGTTCGACGCCGGGACCTTCCCCGAGGGCGCCCGGCTGCAGAGCCTGGGCCAGAACGTGGGCCTCAACCCGCTCATCAGCCTGGGCAGCGACCTGAGGAGCTCGAACGCCGTCGGCGTCCTCACCTACGCGACCGACTCGACGTCGCCCGTCTACCTGCGCACTGTGACGGTCGAGGACTTCAACGGGGCGTCGTGGGGGCCGGAGAACCACGACGACCAGCTCCAGCGCCCGATCAGCCAGATTGCCGGCCCCGCGGAGGCCACCGGTCCCACCACCGCGACCACCACGGTCGTGACCACCGGGGGCTTCACGAGCCCCTACCTCCCGGCGCCCTATGCTCCCCAGTCCCTCGAGGGCGTCCGGGGCGACTTCGGCTGGGACCCGAGCGACCTGAGCATCAAGGGCGCTCCCGCCTCGAGCCAGAACCAGCTGTACGTGGTGCACTCCGCAATGCCGCAGCTCACGCCTCAGGCGCTCTCCGCCGCGGTGACCGCGCCGCGGGGGATCGACCTCGTCGCCGCGCAGGTCCCCCGCGGCGTCCCGGCCAACGTGCGCAGCGCGGCCGAACAGGTCACCCAGGGCGCCGCCACCCCCTATGCCCGCGCGCTGAAGATCCAGGCCTGGCTGCGGACCTTCCAGTACTCGGAGAAGACGCCGGTCGAGGACGGCTACGACGGCACGGGCATGGACGTCCTGAGTACCTTCCTGACGAAGAAGGCCGGCTACTGCATCCACTTCGCCGCCGCGATGGCGGTCATGGCCCGGGTGGTCGGCATCCCCAGCCGGATCGCCGTGGGCTTCGCCCCCGGGCACCCCACCGGCCAGACCGTCGCAGTCCCGGCCTCGCAGCCGCTGCCCGAGTTCCAGGTCGACGGGAAGGACGCCCACGCATGGCCCGAGCTGTACTTCCAGGGGCTCGGCTGGGTGCCGTTCGAGCCGACGCCGACGCGCGGGGTGCTGCCCTCCTACGCCTTCACCGACAGCTCGGGCCCGGGTGCGAGCAGCAACCTCGACAACCTCAACGACGGCCTGCGGGCGACCCCCAACAACGGCACGGCGGCCCCCACGCCCAGCCGCCCGGCACAGGCGCCGGCCGCCGCCCAGGAAGCCGCCCCGTGGATGCCCGCCGTCCTCGTGGCCCTCGGGCTCCTCGCCCTCGCGATCGTCGTGGCCTTCCCCGCCGCCCTGCGGGCCGCCCAGCGGCGCCGGCGCCTCCGCCGCGGGCTCCGCGGCATCTGGGAGGAGCTCGAGGCGGTCGGGGTGGACCATGGGCTTCCCCCGGGCCCGGCGGACACGCCGCGCGCGTACGCGAGTCGGCTCGGCGCGTGGGATGCGGACGACGGCGGGCTCCACCGCGCGCTCGACACCCTCACCACCGCCTATGAGCGGCACGAGTTCGGGCGCCCCGGCTACGAGGCCGACGAGGATGCCGCGCGCCGCGCGGTCTCCGTGGTGCACGAGGCCGGCCGCCGCACGCAGCACCCGGTCCGGCGGGCACGCATCGCTGCCCTGCCGCCGTCATCCTTCGCCTGGCTCACGCGCGCCCTGACGCGGCTGGCCCCCGCAGCCGGGGCTGCGGGGGCCAGGATTCGGACCGGGCTGAAGCGGGCGCTGCGCCGCGTGCGACGCCAGCCGAAGGACTGAGCCGCCCCCTACGGTTGAGGGGTCATGTCCCACGGTTGAGGGGTCATGTCCCACGGTTGAGGGGTCATGTCCCACGGCTGAGGGGTCATGTCCCACGGCTGAGGGGTCATGTCCCACGTGCGGTGCCGGCCCAATGACCAGTCAACGCAGGGACATGACTCCTCAGCGCAGGGAGATGACCCCTCTGCGGGCGTGGGGACGATCAGCCCGCGTACGGGTCCGCGATGCCGATGTACTGCGTCGTCGTGTACTCCGCGATGCCCTCGGCGCCGCCCTCGCGGCCCAGGCCGGACTGCTTGACCCCGCCGAACGGCGCGGCCGCGTTGGAGATGACGCCGGCGTTGAAGCCGACCATGCCGTACTCGATCTGCTCGGCCACGCGGAACATGCGCGCGTAGTCCCGGGTGAACAGGTAGGAGGCCAGGCCGTACTCGGTGGAGTTGGCGAGGCGGATCGCGTCCTCCTCGGTCTTGAACGTGGTCACCGGGGCGACCGGACCGAAGATCTCGTTGCGGAGGATCTCGGCGTCGTTGGGGACGTCGGCGAGCACGGTCGGGGCGTAGAAGTAGCCGTCGCCCTCGAGCGGCGCGCCGCCGGTGGCGACGCGGGCGCCGGACTGGACGGCCTCGGTCACGAGGGCGTGCACGTCCTTGCGGGCGCCGCCGTCGATGAGGGGGCCCACGGTGGTGGACGGCTCGGTGCCGCGGCCCGGCGTGAGGTCCGCCATCGCGGCGGCGAACTTGGCGGTGAACTCCTCGGCGACGGACTCCTGCACGAGGAAGCGGTTCGCGGCTGTGCAGGCCTCGCCCATGTTGCGCATCTTCGCCGCCATGGCGCCGGCCACGGCCTTGTCCAGGTCGGCGTCCTCGAAGACGATGAACGGCGCGTTGCCGCCGAGCTCCATGGAGGTGCGCAGCACGTTCTGGGAGGCGTCCGCGAGCAGGCGGCGGCCCACCGGCGTCGAGCCCGTGAACGAGACCTTCCGCAGGCGCGAGTCCTTCATGAGCGGGCCTGAGATGCTCGAGGCGGACGAGGACGAGACCACGTTGAGCACGCCGGCCGGCAGGCCGGCCTCCTGCATGACCGCGGCGAACAGCTGGGTGGTGAGCGGGGTGAACTTCGCCGGCTTGACCACCATCGTGCAGCCCGCGGCCACGGCGGGGGCGATCTTGCGGGTTGCCATCGCCAGCGGGAAGTTCCACGGCGTGATGAGCAGGCAGGGGCCCACCGGCTTGCGCTGGACCAGGATCTTGTTCTTGCCCTCGGGGGTGGTGAGGAAGCGGCCGTAGTCGCGCACGGCCTCCTCGGAGAACCAGCGCAGGAACTCGGCGCCGTAGGTGACCTCGCCGCGGGACTCGGCCAGCGGCTTGCCCATCTCGAGGGTCATCAGGAGGGCGAACTCCTCGGCGCGCTCGGTCACGAGGTCGAAGGCGCGGCGCAGGATCTCGGCGCGCTCGCGCGGCGCCGTGCGGGCCCAGGAGGCCTGGACGGCGTCGGCGGCGTCGAGGGCCGCGACCGCGTCCTCGCTCGTGCCGTCCGCGATCTCCAGCAGGGTCCTGCCCGTCGCAGGGTCCTCGACCGCGAACTTCTTCCCGCCGGTGGCCTCGCGCCACTCGCCGTTGACCAGCAGGCCGGTGGGGACTTTCGCGAGCAGTTCCTGCTCGCGCTCGGGGGTGACAGCGGTGTTCTCGGGCACGTCGACTCCTTCGTGGGCACGCTCGACATCGGGCGTGGGTGGACTTCCTCCACGCTAGGCCTCAGTGCCCGCGGGTGTCCATGCATCCGAGGACGAGCGTGACGGACTTCACCTGTGCAGGTGCACAATCCACTTCCGCAGGATTCCGCGGTTTTTACTTCGCGGTCCCGTTTGCACTCCCCTTTGCGGCCAACGCCGCGGCGTACAGCTCCCGCTTGCTCGCGCCGGCCTCCCCCGCCACCACCGCGACGGCGTCCTTGAGCCGGGCGCCGCCCGCGACGAGCGCCTGCACTGCGCCCACGAGGTCCTCGGGCCGCGCCGGCGCGGCGGCGGGTGCGCCCTCGGCGACCACCGCGATCTCCCCCCGGACCTCCCCGTCCTCGGCCCACGCGGCGAGCCCACCGGCTGTGCCCCGCAGGACCTCCTCGTAGGTCTTGGTCAGCTCGCGGCACACCGCGATGCGGCGCTCGGGGCCGAACGCGTCGGCGAGCGCGCGGAGCATCGGGGCGAGCCGGTGCGGCGCCTCGAAGAACACCATGGTGCGCGGCTCGGTGCGCAGCTCGGCCAGGCGGGACGCGCGCTCCCCCGCCTTGCGCGGCAGGAAGCCCTCGAAGCAGAAGCGGTCCGTGGGCAGTCCCGACAGGGCCAGGGCAGTGAGGACGGCGGAGGGGCCGGGGACGGCCGTCACGGTCAGGCCCTGGGCGACGGCGGCCTCGACGAGCCGGTAGCCCGGATCGGACACCGCGGGCATGCCGGCGTCCGTGACCAGGAGCACCGTGCCGCCGGCGGCCACGGCGTCCAGCAGCTCCGGGGTCTTGGCGGCCTCGTTGTGCTCGTGGTAGCTCACCACCCGGCCGCCCGGCTGCACGCCGAGCCCGCGGACCAGCCGCTGGAGGCGCCGCGTGTCCTCGGCCGCGATGACGTCGGCCTCGGCGAGCAGCTCCACGAGCCGCCGGCTCGCGTCGCCCAGGTTCCCGATCGGGGTGGCGGCGAGGACCACGGCCCCGCCGGCCGGCCGCACGGGGTGGGTGCCGCCGTCGTGCGCAGGGCCCTCCTCGTGGTCCGCATCCGGGAGTCGGCTGGGTTCCTGGGGTCTCTCGGGTGGCTGCACGCGCCCAGCCTACGCCAGCGCAGCGTGCCCGCCCCGGGCCCCTCGGCCCCGGTAGCATGGGCCGAGATGGCCACCCAGACCCCCACCCGCCCGCCCGTGCGCAGCTGGAACACTCGGCGCAGCCGGATCGTCGATCCCGCGCAGGACGCCGCGCTCGGTCCGGCGGCCGCCCTGCGCGAACGGCTCGTGGGACCCCGGCTGGAGGCCGAGCCGGGGACGTGGGACCGCCGGCTCGCCTGGCTCGTGCCGGTGGCCGTCGGGCTCGTCGCCGGGCTCCTGCGCTTCTGGCAGCTCGACCGGCCGCACTCGCTGATCTTCGACGAGACCTACTACGTCAAGGACGCCTACTCGTACCTCGTCTCGGGCGTGGAGCGGAGCTGGTCCGAGAACGCCAACGACCTCTTCGTCAACGGCGACATGTCCGGCCTGCTCGCCTCCCCCGAGTACGTGGTGCACCCGCCCGTGGGCAAGTGGATGATCGCCGCCGGGATGGCGCTCTTCGGCCCGGGCAGCTCGTTCGGCTGGCGCTTCTCGGCGGCGCTCGTGGGCACGCTCTCCGTCATGATGACGGCGTGGGCGGGCCGCCGCCTGTTCCGCTCGCATCTCCTCGCCGCCGCGGCGGGCCTGCTCCTGGCGATCGACGGCCACCATCTGGTCCTCTCCCGCACCGGGATCCTGGACATCTTCCTCTCCTTCTGGCTCCTTGCCGCGTTCTGCTTCCTGCTGCTCGACCGGGACGACGGCAGGCGGCGCCTTGCCGCGCGCCTCGGGGCCCTCGCCGGACCGGACGGAAGGATACGGCCGACGGCGCTCGTGACCGGTCCGTGGCTCGGCCTGAGGTGGTGGCGGATCGCCGCAGGGGTGTGCCTGGGCCTCGCCGTCGGCGTGAAGTGGTCAGGACTGGCGTTCGTGGCGGTGTTCGGGCTCATGACCGTCCTCTGGGACGCTGGGGCTCGCCGCGAGGCCGGGGTGCGGGCGTGGCTCCCCGGCGCCGCCCTGCGGGACGCCCCGCTCGCCGCGGCGAGCATCCTCCTCACCGGGGCGGCGGTGTACCTCGCTTCCTGGACCGGCTGGTTCCTCTCGGACAACGGGTTCTACCGGCACTGGGCCGAGGCCAACCCGGATCCGGCCTGGGCCTGGGTGCCGGCCCCGCTGCGCTCGCTGTGGCACTACCACCAGGAGGCCTACGCGTTCCACACGGGCCTCTCCACGCCGCACCCGTACGCGTCGAGCCCGTGGAGCTGGCTCCTGCAGGGCCGGCCGGTCTCGTTCTACTACACCGAGCCGGCGGGCGTGTGCGGGACCGCCCACTGCTCCTCGGCCGTCCTGTCGGTGGGCAACCCGCTGATCTGGTGGGGCGGCACCGTGGCGCTCGGCGTGCTCGTGCTGCTCTGGGCCGGGCGGCGCGACTGGCGCGCCGGAGCGATCCTCGCGGGCGTCGCCGCCGGGTACCTGCCGTGGTTCATGTACCCCACCCGGACCATGTTCGCGTTCTACGCCGTCTCCTTCGAGCCGTTCCTGGTCCTCGCCCTGGCCATGGCGCTCGGCCTCGTGCTCGGGCGGCCCACGGACCCGCCTGGGCGGCGGCAGGCCGGGCTGCTCGCCGTCGGGGTCTTCGTCCTCGCGGCCCTCGCCGTCTCGGCCTACCTCATGCCCCTCTGGAACGCCGAGCCCATTCCCTACATCGAGTGGCGGCTGCGGCTGTGGATGCCGAGCTGGACGTAGCCGGCCCGCGTCGCCCCGGCGCGGGACCGCCCCGGGATGGCAGGATGGGGCCTAGGCGCTGAGCGCTGCACGGGGGGCCACTGGAGACGAGCGGGAGCACGGAGAGGACGGGCACGTGGCAGGCGGAGCGGAAGCCGGAGCAGGAGCGCAGGAACAGCGGGCGGAGGCGTCGGCGCCCCTGCTGGCGAGCCTGCCGCTCGAGGCGAACGTCACCTCGCTGCTCGAGGACCGGGTGGCGGCCACCCCCGACGCCGAACTGTTCTCGCGGCGCACGGAGGCCGGCTGGGAGCCCGTCAGCGCCGCGGAATTCCACGCCGATGTGGTGGCCCTCGCCCGGGGCCTCATCGCCAGCGGCCTGGACGTGGGCGACCGCGTGGCCATCGTCTCCGCGTCGAGCTACGGGTGGGCGCTCGTCGACTTCGCCGTCTGGTACGCGGGCGGTGTGCCCGTGCCGGTCTACGAGACGTCCTCGCCCTCCCAGATCGCCTACATCCTCGCCGACTCGGGAGCACGCCGCGTGTTCGTCGAGAACAGCCACCTCGCCCTGACCGTCCAGGAGGCCATCAGCGCCTCCCCCGAGCTCAGCAGCGTGTGGCTGCCGATCACCCTCATGACCGAGGACGGCGGCGGCTCGAACCTCAGGAGCCTTGCCGGCCCGGGGCTCGGGGTCCCGGCTCAGGAGCTCGAGCGCCACCGCACGGCCGCCGACCTCGACGCCCTCGCGACCCTCGTGTACACCTCCGGCACGACCGGGCGCCCCAAGGGCTGCGAGATCACCCACCGCAACCTCGCCCTCCTCGCGGTCAACCTCCAGGCCTACCTTCCCGAAGTGGTCGGCCCCGGGGCGCGGACCCTCATGTTCCTGCCGCTGGCCCATGTCCTCGCCCGGGCCGTCCAGATCACCTGCGTCGCCGCCGGCGTCGTGGTCGGCCATTCGCGCCAGTCGACCCTGCTCGACGACCTCGCGACCTTCCGGCCCACGTTCCTGCTCGCGGTGCCGCGCGTCTTCGAGAAGGTCTACGCCGCCGCGGAGGAGCGCGCTGCCGAGGGGGTGCGGGGCTCCGTCTTCGAGCGTGCCGCGGCGACGGCGCGCGAGTTCTCCCGCGCGCTCGACGACGAGGCCGCCGGGCGCGGGGAGGGCCCGGGGCGGCGCCTTCGGCTGCGGCACGCCGTGTTCGACCGCCTCGTCTACGGTCGGCTGCGCGCGGCGTTCGGCGGACGGGTCTCGACGATCGTCTCCGGCGGCAGCGCCCTCAGCCCTGCCCTCGCGCACTTCTTCCGGGGCGCGGGCCTGACCGTCCTCGAGGGCTATGGCCTCACCGAGACCACGGCCCCCTGCACGGTCAACACGCCGCAGGCGACGCGCATCGGCACCGTGGGACGTCCCGTCCCCGGCACGACCGTGCGCGTCGACCCGAGCGGCGAGGTGCTCGTGAAGGGGATCGGCGTGATCCGCGCCTACCGCGGCGCCGGTGCGGCGGCCGCCGGCGGCGAGGGACCGGCGTCGGCCTTCCGGGAGGACGGGTTCTTCGCCACCGGGGACCTCGGCTCGCTCGATTCCGACGGCTTCCTCACCATCACGGGCCGGCTCAAGGACGTGCTCGTGACGGCAGGCGGCAAGAACGTGGCCCCCGGGCCCCTCGAGGAGGCGCTGCGCGAGTCCGAGCTCGTCGCCCACGCCGTGGTCGTGGGCGAGGGCCGGCCGTTCGTGGGTGCCCTCCTGGCGCTCGACGGCGACCAGCTGGGTGCGTGGGCGCGTCGCCGCGGGCGGACGCTGGGCATCGCCGAGGCGGCGGCCGACCCTGAGGTGCTGGCGGAGCTCCAGCAGGCGGTCGACGCCGCGAACGCGTCCGTGTCCCGCGCGGAGTCGATCCGCCGGTTCATGGTCCTCCCGAGGGAGCTCACCCTCGAGGACGGCGATCTGACCCCGTCGCTCAAGCTGCGCCGGCAGCGCCTCGTCGAGTCGTTCCCGCAGGAGCTCGAGGACCTCTACTCCGCCTGAGCCTCGGCATCGGCGCGGGCAGCCTCTGCGGCGTCCGGCTCCCCCACGGACTCGCGGGCTGCGCGGCGCTTGGGGGTCGGCCAGCAGAAGATCACCATGAGGCTGGCCGCCAGCAGCACCAGCACGCCGACCACGAGCGCGGAGTCCACCCAGAACTGGCCCGGGAAGAGCCGGATGAGCGAGTCCTCGAGCCTGAAGGTCCAGGTGCCGTTGGCGAAGAAGATCCGGTGGAAGTCGGTGAAGAACTGCTCCCAGCCCAGCGCCGCGAGGACGGCGAGGGCGACGATGATCGCGATCGTCACGAATGATCCCGCGAAGAGCCCGCGCCCGAACGCCCCCCTGGTCTTCCGCAGCCCGATGGCAGCGAAGATGAAGAAGAGCAGCAGGACGATGCCGGCCCCGTACGAGGAGAGGACCACCGTCTTGACGTCCGCCATGTGGCTGACCTCCCCCGCGGTGAAGAGGTGGTCGCCGGAGGGCAGGACGAGGTCGCCGAGGTAGCGGGGCCCGGCGAGGTTCGCCAGGTAGTCGACCGCGTACGAGCCGTAGGTGAGGCGGTCATCGGTGGTGAAGCCGTAGCCGTCGCCCGGGAACCCGGGCCGGTAGTACTCGATCCACAGGAACAGGGGCGTGGCGACCACGCGCACCGCGGCGATGAGCAGGAGGAAGGGCAGGAAGATCGCCATGAGCACCTGGACGATGCGCCGGCCCACGGGGCGGGACCGGGCGGCGGCGTCGCGCTCCTTGCGCCGCCGCTGGACCTCGTCCTCGGGGGGCCGCACGTTGATAGCGCTGGTCGGGGACGGCTCGCGGTGCACGGCAGCCGCACCTTCGGCGGCGCCCTCGGCGCGGGCCTCGCGGTCGCCGGTGCGCTCCTGGGCGCTCGCGTCCCGGTCGCGGGACCGCCTCGCCTCGGCGCGGCTCTGGGCCGGGACCGCGACGGTGTCCGCCGGGGTGGTCTCCGACGCGGCGCGGGCTGCGTCGTGTTCCGGCGCTCCCGCGGCGGCGGCATCCGGCGTGGCAGCGTCCCCGGTGGCCGCGTGCTGCCCGGCCGTGGGATCGGAGGTGCGGCGGCCGCTGCTGGCGGGCTTCATCCAGCCGAAGGCGGGCTCGTCGCTGTCCCCGGACTCGTCGAAGTCAGCCCCCGGCTCGGATCCGGAACTCTTGTCGGTCAACATGTCACCGTCCAGTAGAGGCCCGCGGGCCTGGAGTCTGCATGGTTCTCACCCCACCGTACCGGTGCGCGCGCCCGCTCCCCCGTAGCGGCACCCACGTGTGGCCGAAGCGTTATCGCCGCCGCAGGGGCCTCAGCCGTTCGCGTACTGCGCCCACGGGATGTTCCAGTCCCCGAAGCCGTCGTCGAAGTTGGCGTAGTCGCCCTGGGTGTTGATGATCTGGACGACGTCGCCGGTGGTCATGTTGTTGAAGACCCACGAGGCGCCGTCGGGGCCCAGGCCGATGCACCCGTGGGAGACGTTGGTCTGGCCGAGGTACGGCAGGGCGGTGTCGGTGGCCTGGTGGATGAACTCGCCGCTCGGGGTCAGGCGGGTTGCGTACTCGACGTCGAGCTCGCCGTAGTTGGCGGGGTCACCGGGCTTGAGCCCGATCGAGGCGGCCACGAAGTGGGCCTTGCGCTGCTTCTCCATGAGCACGAGGTAGCCGCGGGCCGAGGGGAACCGCGTGTCCCCGAGGGTGGCCGGCCACGTGTGCACGGGCTTGTCGTTGACGTAGGCAGTGAAGGTGTGGGCCGTCGCATCGGCAACCGCGGTCCGCTTGTCGCCGATGTGCACGGTGTTCGTCTTGGAGAAGTTGCCGATCTGGCCGTTGCCGAGGTCCACGCCGAAGAGGTCCATCTTGACCGTGATGGTGCTGTGGGCGGCCCAGAAGGTCTCCGGCCGGTAGCGGACCATCGTGTCGCTGTACCAGTGGAAAGCACCGGGCTGGCCGGAGGTCGAGGTGATCGTGATGGCCTTCTCGACGGCCTTCTTGTTCTTCACGGGCTCGCTGAAGGTCAGCTGGATCGGCTGGGCCACTCCGACGTCCATCCCATCGAGGGGGTACATCGCGGCGTCGGCCTCGTTCTTGGTGGCCACGGTGGCGAACGTCGTGGTCGCCGACTCGGTCCGCCCGGCGGCGTCGATGGTCGTGTAGCTGAGCGTGTAGGTGGTGTCGAAGGCGAGCTGGCCCCTCGAGGTCCAGCCCGCGCGCGAGGAGCTCAGGGCCCCGTCGACGTCCTGGCCGGAGTCGGAGCGGAGGCTGACGTTGTCCAGGGAGCCGTTCGTGACCGTGACCGTCACGGGCGCCGCCGGATTGACTTCCTTGGCGCCCTGCGCGGGCACCGTCGCGGCGGTCGCCTGCTTCACCACAGGGAAGGCGGAGCCCGGCTGGCTCCGCACCGGCGAGGCCTGCTCGGACGTGATCGGGGCGGCCTGGAGCGGGCCCACGGCCGCGAACACGCCGCCGATCCCCGCCACCACGAGGATGGCCGCCAGAATCGCGATCTTCGGGCCCCTGGCAAGCCGCTTCCGCTCATACATGGTTGGGGTCCCCCACTTTCAGCCGTACATCCCCTCGGCCAAGCCTACCGGCAGCAGACGGCCGCCCCGGTCACACCCCGGCTACGGTCGGGACACGATCGGGGCGGCCGGCGGGGCCCCGCGCAGGGCTGGGGCCCGCGGGTGCGTCAGTAGCGGTAGTGGTCCGCCTTGTAGGGCCCGGCGACGTCGAGGCCGAGGTATTCGGCCTGCTCCTTGGTCAGCTCGGTCAGTTCCACGCCCAGGGCCGCGAGATGGAGCCGCGCAACCTTCTCGTCGAGGACCTTGGGCAGGACGTAGACCTGGTTCTCGTACTCACGCTGGCCGTCCCGGTCCTCGCCCTGGGGCCGCTTCGTCCAGAGTTCGATCTGGGCGATCGTCTGGTTGGCGAAGGAGTTGCTCATCACGAAGGACGGGTGCCCGGTCGCGTTGCCGAGGTTGAGCAGCCGCCCCTCGGAGAGCACGATCACCGAGTGCTCGGCGGTGGCGCCGTTCAGGCCGCTCGAGGCCGGGAACACCCACTCGTGCACCTGCGGCTTGATCTCGATCTTCCGGATTCCCGGGATCCTGGCGAGGCCCGCCATGTCGATCTCGTTGTCGAAGTGGCCCACGTTGCCCACGATGGCCTTGTCCTTCATGGCCTCCATGTGCTCGGCGAGGATGATGTCCTTGCCGCCCGTGGTGGTGATGAAGATGTCGCCCTGGTCGACGACCGACTCGAGCCTGGCCACCTGGTAGCCGTCCATCGCCGCCTGCAGCGCGCAGATCGGGTCGATCTCGGTCACGATCACGCGGGCACCCTGGCCGCGGAGGGCCTCCGCTGCGCCCTTGCCGACGTCGCCGTAGCCGCAGACGACTGCGACCTTCCCGCCGATGAGCACGTCGGTGGCGCGGTTGAGGCCGTCCGGGAGGGAGTGCCGGATGCCGTAGCGGTTGTCGAACTTGCTCTTCGTGACCGCGTCGTTGACGTTGATCGCGGGGAACAGCAGGGCACCCTGCTCGGCGAGCTGGTAGAGGCGGTGGACGCCGGTGGTGGTCTCCTCGCTCACGCCCTTGATGCCGCCCGCGATCCGGGTCCACTTCTGGGGGTCGCGGGCCTGGCCGGCGCGCAGCACGTCGAGGATGATGCGGTACTCCTCGGGGTCCTCCTCGGTGGCCTCGGGCACTGCACCGGCCGCCTCGAACTCGACGCCCTTGTGGACGAGGAGGGTCGCGTCACCGCCGTCGTCGAGGATCAGGTTGGGGCCGAGGTCCGGGTTCGTGTCGGCGCCCGGCCACGTGAGGATCTGCTCGGCGGTCCACCAGTACTCCTCGAGCGACTCGCCCTTCCAGGCGAACACCGAGACCCCCTGCGGGTCCTCCGGCGTGCCGGGGCCGACGACGACGGCGGCCGCGGCCTCGTCCTGCGTCGAGAAGATGTTGCAGGAGGCCCAGCGGACCTCGGCCCCGAGCGCCACGAGGGTCTCGATGAGCACGGCGGTCTGGACCGTCATGTGCAGCGACCCCGCGATGCGCGCCCCCTTGAGCGGCTGCGACTCGCCGTACTCCTCCCGCAGCGCCATGAGGCCGGGCATCTCGTGCTCGGCGAGGCGGATCTGGTGCCGCCCTGCCTCGTGGAGGGACAGGTCCTTCACCTTGAAGTCGGGGGTCATACGTTCTCCTGGTTCGCGGAGGTGGTGGTGGGCGCGAGGAGGACGGGGATGCCGTCCTCGATCGCGTAGCGCGGCGTCGTCCCGTCCGGGCCCGGCGCGGTTGCCACGAGGCTGTCGCCCTCCTGGACGAGTGGGGATCCCGTCACGGGGCACCGGAGGATGTCCAGCAGCGAGGGGCTGAGATTCGGCATGCCCTCTAGACTACCGAGTCCGGCCGTGCCGAGGGCCGCGCCCGCGTCCAGGCCCAGTCAGTGGGGCCGCGTCAGTACGGCTCGCGCAGGAGCCGCAGGTGGCGTCGGGGGATATCCGCGCCCGGTGGGACGTCGAGGGGCGGGCGGGCGGCCCGGTCGCCGGGCGCGCGGTCCGGGGCCCGCTCGGGATCGGCGCGGTGCGCCCCCGCCGGGCCCGAGGAGGCGGGCCCGTCCCCGTCCTCGTCCCGGGCCGTCCCTTCGCGGACGGCGTCGGCGAGCGCGAGGATGTCGTCGGGGTTGCGGGCCGGCGCGGCCGGCAGCGCCAGCCGGAGCACGTCCCAGCCCCGGGGGACGGTGAGCCGGTCGGCGTGGGTCGCGCAGAGGTCGTAGCTGTGCGGCTCGGCGAAGGTCGCGAGCGGGCCGAGCACCGCCGTGGAATCGGCGTAGACGTACGTGAGCGTTGCCACCGCCGCCTGGCGGCAGGCAGATCGAGAACAATGGCGTAGTGGACCCACGGCACAGAACCCTACTCCCGGGACCGCCGCAACCCGGGCATTGACCTCGACTGCCGGGGCCCGCGCCGCGCGGCCCCGCCGCGACTCGCCACGGCCCGAACGGGGCGACTACAGTCGATGTATGCAGGATCGTCCCTTCTCCGGGGGCCCGTCGGACCCGGGCGGACCCACCCTCAGCATCCGGCCGGTGCCGCCGGAGGGAGAGCCCGCGGCGGGAGGACGGCGCGGGTTCCGCCAGCGACGGAGGAACCGCCACGGGCGCGGACTGCGCGGGGAGATCCTGCCGTCGGTGCTCCCGGCGAGCCGGACCCGGGCGGAGCGCTTCGAGGACTGGGTCTTCGATGCCGCCGACCGCCTCCAGGAGCTCAACTCCCCGAAACTGGACGGGGTGGAGTACGCCGTCGAGGAGATCCCGCCCGGGCTCGAGCAGATGCTCCGGGACGGGGGGCGCCCCCCGCAGGGCCAGTACGCCCCCGGGGCGCCCGGCCGGGCTCCCCGCATCACGATCTACCGGCGCGTGGTCGAGACCGGAGCCTCCTCCTCGACGGAGCTGCAGGACCTCGTCCACGACATCGTGGTGGAGTACACCGCCCTCATGCTCGGCGTGGCGCCCGAGAGCCTGGACCCGTACTACCGCGGCTACTAGCTCCCCCGGCGCAGGAGGCCCTAGTAGCCGACTGTCACCGGCAGCGAGCGGGTCCCCTCCGCCGCGGCCACGATGGTGGCCGCCGAGATCGCGTTCCCGTCGCCCTTGAAGAGGAGCGAGCCGTAGGCCGGGTCGCCGGAGGCCGAGAGGAGGTACCCGGTGAGCCGCGAGCCGTCCACCTTCTCGGGGGCGTCGAGGACCGCGGTCGTCCCGCCGGCCACGTCGAGCGAGACCGGGCTGTGGAAAGCCCCGTCCTCGGTGACGGGGACCGCGCGGATCTGGGCGCGCCCGTCCGGGACGCCGAACACGATCTGCCGTGAGCCGCTGCCCTGCCCGACGGTGACAACATGGCTGTCGCCGATCCGCTGCGCCGCCGCGGTGACGGCCGTGTCGAGGGGCTCGTCCGCCGAGAGTCCGCGCGGCACGCGCGCCGATGCCGTGAAGGACACGTCGGCCGTCGCGGACACGCTGTAGGTTCCTGCGGGGAGCCCGTCGAGGGGAACCTCCGTGACGGTGCCTGCCTTGGCCGTCACGACGCCGCCTGCCGGCAGCTGCACGGCGCCGTTGGAGCCGTACACGCGAAGCTGCACGACGGCGTCGGCGGCTCCGGGGACGGTGATCTGCACGGCTGCCCCGGCGTCCCCGTACCCGCTCTTCGCCGTGAGGTCCTTGGACCGGCCGGGGTCCTGCAGCTCGATGCCCGTCACCGTCTGCCTCGGTGCCGGCGCCGCGGCGGGGGTGATGAGCTCCACGCCGCCGGGAGTGAGCCCGCGCAGCGTGGACTGCTGGATGACCGCGGCCACGGGGGCTCCGGTGCTGCGCACGTGCACGGAGACGTTGGCCTGACCCGGCATGTAGCCGCTGAGCACGTAGGAGGCGGAGCTGCCCGGCTTGACCTGGAGTCCGCGGCTCGACGGCGGTGCCTGGGTCAGCGGCTTGTCGCCGAAGAACTCGAGGTCCACGGTGGCCGGGCTCGAGCTCGGGTTCGTCAGCGTGAGGACGGAGGTCCGCCCCACGGTCGTCTCCGCCCCGAGGAGCCACTGGTCGTTGGTCGGGGCGGTGCAGGTCGCGGTGGCCAGGCCGCGCAGGTCGCCGTCCCCGGCCTCGAAGCGGGTGAGGGCACCCGTCGAGGCGGGAGCCCCGGCGAGCGGCTTGGCTGTGAGCAGGGTCCGCGCGTCCACGCCCTGGCCCGCGATCGCCGCAGCCCGCGGCTGCGCCACGGTGCCCGCTGGCACCTTCTGGCCGGCGCTGGACTTCAGCGGCGCCTTTCCCTGCGGGCCCAGCGCAACGTCCGGGAGAGTTCCCTGCGTATCGGACAGGACGATCCCGCTCACCTGGGTGCGGGCGGTCCGGCTCGCGGGGCTGAATTGGGGGTCGCCCTGCACGGGGGTGCCGGACAGCAGGCGCGCCGGTCCGGGGCAGGCACGCACGGCGTCGGCCGTGGGCACGTCGACGGAGGGTGCGCTCCCGGCGCCGAGCGAGGCGGGGGCGGGCACGGCGGACGCCGCGATGGTGAGGCCGCCGGCCAGCCCGGCCAGAACGGTTCCGGCCAGGGCTGCGCCCACGGCGCGCATCCTCCGGCCGGGCCGGGTCTTCGGGGTCCGGTCAGAGGCGGGCGTCGTCATGCACTGCTTCCTCACTGCTCGCGGGATCGCGGTCCTCGGCCGCGGCGGCCCTCTCGTCGGCGCGCCGGCGCGGCGCCCGCGGCCCCCCGGACCGCTGGGCTTCTGACGGTTCCTCCTCGGGGAGGCCTGCCTCTGCGGCCTGCACGTCGGGTTCGTCGATCGGCCAGTCGTCCGGCCCGTCGTCGAGCGGCGTGCCCACGGTGCGGCGCGCGGGTGCCGGCGCGGCCGCATCGTCCACGCTGCCCCCGCGGCGCGCGACGCGCGGCGCGCCGCGGTGGGGGTGGCGGCCGAGCGATTCGGGGACGAGCAGGGCGGAGCCGGCACCGCGACGCCCGGTGCGGCGGATCCTGGCCGGGATCGCCAGCAGGAGGGTCAGCGCGAAGGCTGCCACCGCCGCGACGCCGAGCGGCCATGCCGCCGGGTTGCGGTAGGCGATCTCCAGGTGGCCGCCCTGGGCCGGGAGGTCGAAGGCCTGGGACCAGCCCTGGGCCGATGCCGCGAGCGGCCTGCCGTCGAGCGAGGCCGCCCACTGCCGGTCGCTGCGCTCGGCCAGCACGAGCCGGCGTCCCTGGGGCCCGGAAGGGATGTCGGCGGAGATCGATTCGGGGCCCGAGGGCACGGACGCGAGGGTGGCGCCGGAGGCCGCGACGATGCGCGCGCGCTGGTCGATGGAGAAGTCGCCGTCCTTGCCCGCGGTGCGCGGGGTGACGCGCCACAGCCAGCCGGCATCGGTGCGGCCCACCGCCACGAGGGAGGGCACGGCGTCGATCCGCCCGGCCGTGACCTCGTCCGTGGCGCCGTCGTCGGCGAGGACCACAAAGCCGATCCCGAGCTGTTCGAGGTCCTTGCGCGGGTCCACGGCGGCGCCGCCGCCCACGGTGGCGACGGCGTGGCGGAGCGCGGTGAATGCGGCGTCGTCGTCGGCGATCCGCTCGGACCCCCACCCGCCGGTGACCCGGCTCGAGGCGGCGGCCGCAGAGAGCGAGTCCAGCGTGGTGCCGGCGCCGCGCATGAGGCTCGCGGTGAAGCCGCCGGCGTCGGTGCTGTGGAGGACGAGCGTCCGCGTCTGCTGCGGCCCCTGCCCCAGGTCGGCTGCAGTCGCGGGCAGGACCCTGGCCGGGCCGGGGCCGACGAGCGCCTCGGCGCCGACTCCCCCCGAGGACGGGGCGTGGCCGAGCCCGGTGGCGGCCCACTGGGCCAGGGCCCCGGCGGGGCCGGCGGCGACGAGCACGTAGGCGAGGCCGATCGCGGTGGCGGAGACCCGGCGGGGTGCCCGCGGCGCCGCCGAGCCCTCGGGCCGGGGACGGGGGGCGAGGGTCCTGCGGTGCTCGAGGAGGCGGTCCAGGCCGAGGACGCCGACCGCGATGAAGGCGATCCCTGCGGCTCCGAGGCTCGGTCCCGCGAAGGGCGCAGCGAGGGAGTCCCCTGCGACGGCGGTGGGCGTCCGGGACACGGCCCACGCGTAGGCCAGGCCGAGGATCCCGACGGCGAAGAGCAGGCGGGCCGCGATCCCCCGGCGGCCGGTGAGGAGGACGGCTCCGGCCACGGCGGCGGCCAGGACCGGTGCGCCGAGGAGCAGCGCCCCGAGGAGGGACCAGGGCACCCCGGGAGGGAGCCCCGGGACGCCGGTGAGCGCGGCGCCGGCGTCGAAGGCGACGGGCTGGCCGAGGACCAGCTGCCACGGAGCCGCCGGGACCCCGGCCAGCGGGACGCCGGGGTCTGCGATCCAGGCGCGCGGGTCCGACGGGACGGAGACCCACAGCGGCGCGAAGAGCGCCACGGTGGGCACGAGCACGATCCAGAGGCTCCTCGCACGCCCGAGCAGGACGAGGGAGGCGAGCAGGACGACCGCTGCGGCCAGCGGGACGAGCGAGGGCGCACCGGCCGTCGCCAGAGCGAGCGCGAGGCCGCCCGCGGCTGCGGCGGTCCACGAGGGGACGCCGCCAGTGCCGTTGCGCGGCTCGTGGCGGGGGCCCACCGTTCCGCGGATGCGGGCGGCGCCCACCGCGCGGACCATGCCGAGCGCGGCCCAGGGCAGCGCGGCGTGCGCCACCGCGGCGCCGAGCCGGCCCTGGGCGAGCGCGGTCAGGAGCGAGGGCGCGGCGGCCCATACGAGGGCCGCGAGCCAGCGGGGGGCACGGTGTGCCGTGAGGTTGGCGGCGAGGGCCCAGGCACCGAGCCCGGCCACGGGCGCGGCAGCGAGGAGGGCGGCGGTGACGCCGCGGTTCGGGTCCCCGCCGGCGAGGAGGCCGAGGAGCCAGAGCACGAGGTCGAACGGGTCGCCGTGCCCCGCCTGGCCGGGGCCCACCCCCGCCCACCAGCTCGTGGCATGGGCGAAGACGTCGGCCAGCGTCGTGGAGACGGGCACGAGAGCGCCACCCACGGCGGCCTCGGCCCCCAGCAGCGGAGCGAACGCCGCGAGCGCGGCGATCAGGGCCGCTCCGGCGACCACGAGGGCGCCGGTCCCGACCCAGCCGCGCGAGGCGACCGCGAGGGCGGCGAAGTCGTCCTGGGAGTCGCCGGTCGGCTCGCTGGAGCCCTCGGCCATCCCCGAGCCGTCCCCGACCACGCTCTCGGGCTCGGCGGCCGCCGATTCGAGGAGCGCGCGGCGGTGGGCCCAGATGTCCCGGCGCGGGGTGATGAGCGGGCGGAGCACGGAGCGCGAGACGGCGCGGCTCCGGCGTGCGGCCCGGCGGCCGCGGGCCAGCCGGCCGGGCATGCCCAGGGCCGCGAGGGTGGCGCCGAGCCTGGCGGCGCCGAGCCCGGGCTCCTTGAGCACGATCGCAAGCAGGAACTGCCAGAGGGCGCCGAGGAGCGCGCCCGCAGCGTGGAGGGGGAGCTGCCACAGGGGCGCGTGCTTGAGCCGGGAGTAGACCTCGGCCCGTCGGGCGGCGAAGGGGGTGCCGGCGGCGCCCGGACGCGCGGAGTGCATCATGCGGGCCCCGGGGACCACGACCACGCGGTGTCCCGCCAGGCGTGCCCGCCAGCAGAAGTCGACGTCGTCGCCGGTGGCGGGCAGCGCCGGATCGAACCCGCGCAGGGACTCCCACACGTCCCGGCGCACGAGCATCCCCGCGGAATTGACGGCGAAGACGTCGCTGCGCGCGTCGTACTGGCCCTGGTCCTGCTCGTCGACGTCGATGAGGGTGAGCCGCTCGCCCCACCGGCTGACGGACAGGCCTACGTCGACGAGGGAGCCGGGCGCGTCCGCGTCGAGCTGCTTGCAGCCGGCCACGGTGACGCTCGGGGCGGCCTCCACCGCGGCCAGCAGCGCCGCGAGGGCGTCGGGCGCCGGCGCTGAGTCATCGTGCAGCAGCCACAGCCACTCCACGGCGCCTTCCGGAGCGGGCTGCGATCCTGCCGCGAGTCCGCCGAGCCCGCGGGCCACGGCGCCGCCGAAGCCCCCGGGGGTGCGCACCGCGGTGACGTTCTCGGCGCCGAGCGCCTCGCAGAGCAGTTCGGCCGAGTGGTCGCGGGACCCGGTGTCCACGCCGATGGCGGCGTCGACGGGTCGGGTCTGGGCCGCGAGGCCGGCGAGGGTCGCAGGAAGGTAGGGACCGCCGTCGTGCGCAACGACGACAGCGGTGACGCGTAGAGCCTCCAGGGTCAGACCGCCCGCTTCCGGAGCCGGCGGCGCTCGCGCTCCGAGAGGCCGCCCCAGATGCCGAAGCGCTCGTCGTTGGCGAGGGCGTACTCGAGGCACTGGGCCCGCACCGTGCAGGAGCCGCAGACCTTCTTGGCGTCCCGGGTCGAGCCCCCCTTCTCGGGGAAGAACGCCTCGGGGTCGGTCTGGGCGCACAGCGCCTCGGCCTGCCAGGCGAGCTCGCCCTCCTCGGGCTCGCCCGGCTGCACGAGGTCGATGAGCACGGCCTTGGGCGTGTGCTCCCGGGGGTTGGCGAGGAGGGCGAGTGCCCGCTCGATCGCCTCGTCCGCCGGCTCGTCCTCGACGTCGTCGTCGAGGTCGTCCACTTCGTGGGCCCCGAGGAACGCCGTCGCGGCGTCCTCGAGGGTCTCCACGGAGCGGGCCTCATACCGTTCCTGTGCGTCCGGGTCTGCTGGGTCGACGTACCAGTCGGCGGGAATTCCCCGCGACCGGTACCTGGCCGACGCCTGTGCAGCTACGGCCGACTCGTACTGGATACGCTCCGCCTGTCCCACGGTGCTCCTCCTCGGGTCGAGTTCTGCGCGGCGAGCCGCTTCAGACCAGCGCCAGGAAGAATCCCGGTGCCGGTCCCCCTCGGCCATGCGATGATCGGTTCATCGGGGCCGCCGGCGCAGTTACTGTCCAGTGCTAATTACATGCGTGTAAGACGGTCTGAGTCAAGCGGTGGCGGCAGATTGTAGCCAGATGATTCCGCGGCCAGCCCGTGCGACACGCGCGCGGAGCGGCGCCCGCCGCGGCTCCGGGGGCGCGGCAAAGGCCGCTGTGGTCCAATGGGCGCATGCCAACCACGATCGCCCACCTGCTGCAGCGGCTGCGCGCCGGCCAGCACGCCTCCTCCCCCCGCCTGACCTGGTACGGCCCCGACGGGGAGCGCATCGAGCTCTCGGGGCGCGTGCTGGAGAACTGGGTCGCGAAGACCTCCAACTTCCTCTCGGAGGAGCTCGACGCCGAGGCCGGGACCCGGGTGCGGATCGCTCTGCCGGCCCACTGGAAGTCGGCCGTGGTCGCCCTGGCGGCGTGGCAGGTCGGGGCCGTGGTGGTCGAGGACCATGATGCCCCGGCCGACATCACCTTCGTGGGGCCCGAGCCTGCGGCGGACGACGCCGCATCCTCCGGCGGCGTGGTCGTCGCCGTCGCGCTCGGGGCGCTCGAGATGGGCTACCCAGGCCAGCTGCCGGCCGGCGCCTACGACTACGCGGCCGTCGTCCGCCAGTTCGCCGACTCCTACGAGCCGTTCGATCCGCCGTCCGCAGACGACGCGGCGTACGAGTCCGGGGGCGAGTCCTTCTCGCAGGCGGAGCTGTCCGCGGGCTTCGCGTCCCCGGCGGAGCCGGGCGCGCGCGTCCTCGTCCCGGCCAGGGAGGGCCTGCGGGCCGCGCTGTCGCGGCTCCTCGGGGCGTGGGCGGCGGACGGGTCCGCCGTGCTCGTCCACGCGCAGGCAGAGGAGGCGGAGGGCGGGCGCATGCTCGAGCGCATCCGCCAGGCCGAGAAGGTCACCGCGCCCTGACGGGGCGCTCCCTCAGCGGTCCCCGGCAGCGCCGAGGTCGCCCGGGCCGGCAGCGGTCCGGCCCGGCTCGCCCGCACCGGCTGCGGAGGCCTGCTGCTGCGGGTGTCCGTGGCCGTGCTCGTGCTCGTGCTCGAAGATCTCGTGGTCGCCCTCGTACCCGGGCTCGGTGTCCAGCTCCTGGTTGAAGACCCAGAAGCGGTAGGCGAAGAAGCGGACCACCGTGGCGACGACGATCCCGACGACGCCGGCGAGGAACAGCAGGTTCTTGTCCTGGATGTCCATCCAGTACTTGGCGATCGCGGTGAATCCGGTCGAGATCCCGATGCCGAGGCCGTTGATGACGGCGAACATGACGAACTCGCGGGCGATGTTGGCCTGCTTGCGGTGCCGGAAGGTCCAGTAGCGGTTGGCCACCCACGAGAAGATCGTGGCCACGGTGGCGCCGACGAAGCGTGCCTTGGCCTCCGAGTCGGACATGACGGTGTGCATGAACAGGTAGGTCAGGCCGTTGTCGATGACGAAGGCCACACCGCCGACCGTGCCGAACTTCGCGACCTCGCGCCAGAAGAGCGAGACGAGACCACGCAGGCGGTCGGAGATTGTCGAGATCATGATCCTCCACGGACGGCATTGGGGCGGCGCATCGCCTCAGGACGCATAGGGTCCGGCGTCCCGGCTCGGCCCGAGGGGCCCGGACGGGAAGAGCGCACAGGACATTCTACCGCCGCGCTCCGTGGCGGACGCTGGGCGGCGGCTGTGAGCACGGTGCGCCGGGCCCGCGTCCGCCGGTGCCGGGCGCGCATTCTGTACTCTGGGCGAGTGAGTTTTCCTGTGATCGGAGTAGTCGGAGGCGGCCAGCTGGCGCGCATGATGGCCCCTGCGGCAACCGCCCTCGGCCTCGAACTGCGCGTCCTCGCCGAGGCCGAGGACGTCTCCGCCGTCCCCGCCGTCCCCTTCGCGCCAGTCGGCGACTACCGCAGCCTCGAGGACCTGCGCGCGTTCGCCGCCGAGGTCGACGTCCTGACGTTCGACCACGAGCACGTGCCGACCGAGCACCTGCTGGCCCTCATGGCGGAGGGAGTCAACGTCCAGCCGGGACCCGACGCGCTCGTCCACGCGCAGGACAAGCTGCGCATGCGGGAGGCCATCGATGCCCTCGGGCTGCCGAACCCGCGCTGGCGCGCGGTGCACCACGTGAGCGAGCTCGTCGCGTTCGGCGACGAGATCGGCTGGCCCGTGGTGCTGAAGACGCCGCGCGGCGGGTACGACGGGAAGGGCGTGCGGGTGCTCCGCTCCGCCGCGGAGGCCGAGGAGTCGGACGACTGGTTCGGCACCATGTCGCCGCTGCTGGCCGAGGAGATGGTCAACTTCTCCCGCGAGCTGTCCGCGCTCGTCGCCCGCACCCCCGGCGGAGAGTCCCGGGCGTGGCCGGTCGTCCACACCATCCAGGTCAACGGGGTCTGCGACGAAGTGATCGCCCCCGCGCCCGAGCTGGATCCCGCCGTCGCCCGCGCCGCCCAGCAGGCGGCGCTGACCGTCGCGGAGAGCCTCGGGGTGACCGGCGTCATGGCGGCCGAGCTGTTCGAGACGCCGGGCCGGGGCCCGGGCTTCCTCGTCAACGAGCTCGCGATGCGGCCGCACAACACCGGCCACTGGACGCAGGACGGCTCCGTGACGAGCCAGTTCGAACAGCACCTGCGCGCCGTCCTCGACCTTCCGCTCGGGGACACCGCTGTGCTCGGCGACTGGGCCGTCATGAAGAACTACCTGGGCGGCGCCAACCAGGACCTCTACAGCGCCTTCCCGGCCGCGCTCGCCGCCGACCCGGCCGCCAAGGTCCATGCCTACGGCAAGTCGGTCCGGCCCGGCCGGAAGATCGGCCACGTCAACCTCGTCGGCGGTCCCGGCTCCGATCCGGCCGTGCTGCGCGAGCGGGCCACCCGGGTCGCCGCGATTGTCCGCGACGGCACCCCCGGCACGTCAGCGGACCAGACGCCCTCCGACTCCCAGGAGACCGCATGAGCACCCCGGCATCGCCCCAGCAGCCCCTCGTCGGGCTCGTCATGGGCTCCGACTCCGACTGGCCCGTCATGGAGGCCGCGGCCGACGCCCTCGCCGAATTCGGCGTCCCCTTCGAGGCCGACGTCGTCTCGGCCCACCGGATGCCGGAGGAGATGATCGCCTACGGGAAGTCGGCACGCGAGCGCGGCCTGCGGGCCATCATCGCGGGCGCCGGGGGCGCCGCCCACCTTCCCGGGATGCTCGCCTCGGTGACGACGCTGCCGGTGATCGGTGTGCCCGTGCCGCTGAAGACCCTCGACGGGATGGACTCGCTCCTCTCGATCGTGCAGATGCCGGCGGGCGTACCCGTCGCCACCGTCTCGATCGGCGGCGCGCGCAACGCCGGCCTGCTCGCCGTGCGGATGCTCGCCTCGGCCCAGGACCAACTCGGGCAGCAGCTCGCGGGGCGGCTCGCGGAGTTCGCCGTCGGCCTCAATGCCGCCGCCGCCCGCAAGGGCGAGGCGCTGCGCGAGAAGGCCGCGCGGGTCTTCGCGGACGACGCCGACCGGCCCGGCGCCTGACCCGCGCACCGACAGGAGGACCATGGCCCTGCACACGCCCGCGCGAAGCCACCAGACCGATCCGATCCGCCACCCCGAGGGCGCCTCGCCCGGGGTGCGCACGCGGCGGGCCTTCACGCTCCTGGTCCTGACCCTCCTGGTCCCGGGCGCGGCCCAGCTGATCGCCGGGAGCCGGCGCCTCGCGCGCCGCGCCCTGGCCGTCACCGCGGCCGTGTGGGCCGTGGCCCTGGTGCTCCTCGTCATCGGCCTCATCAACCGCGGGGCCATCCTCACCCTGGTCACCCACCCGGTGCTCTCGCTCGTCCTCATCGTGGTCCTGCTCGTGCTGGCCGTCTGCTGGGCAGGGCTGTTCCTGAACACGCTGCGGCTCATCCGCGTCCCGCTCCTCGCCCAGCGGATGCGCCCCGTGGTGGTCCTGGCCCTCGTCGTCGCGATGGTCGTCTCGAGCGGCAGCCTCGCGTACGGCGCGTACCTCATCGGCGTGGGCCGGGGGGCGATCGGGACGATCTTCGGCGGCCCGGCCATCAGCCCCGTGGACGGCCGCTACAACTTCATGGTGATGGGCGGCGATGCCGGCGCCGACCGGGTGGGCCGGCGGCCGGACAGCCTCTCGATCATCAGCGTGGACGCCAACACCGGCCGCACCGCCCTGATCTCGATCCCCCGCAACCTGCAGAACGCGCAGTTCCCCGCCGACTCGCCGATGCACAAGATCTACCCGGACGGCTACAACTGCGGCAACGACTGCCTCATCAACGCCATCAATACCGAGGTCAACCAGAAGTACAAGGACCTCTACCCCGGCGTGGACGACCCGGGCGCCCAGGCCACCCTCGAGGCAGCCTCGGGCACCCTCGGCATCAAGGTCCAGGCCTACGTGGTGGTGGACATGGCCGGCTTCCAGCAGCTCATCGACGCGATGGGCGGGATCCGCATCAAGGCCGGCGGCTGGGTGCCGATGAGCGGAGCCTCGCTGGACAACAGCGGGACGCACGCGCTGCCCGTCGGCTGGATCGCCCCGGGCGAGCAGAAGCTCGACGGCTTCCACGCCCTCTGGTACGGCCGCAGCCGCGAGTTCGCGAGCGACTACGACCGGGTCGCCCGCCAGCAGTGCATCGAGCAGGCGATGATCAACCAGCTCAATCCCGCGACCCTCCTGAGCAAGTTCCAGGACATCGCCGGTGCGGGGACCAAGGTCGTCGAGTCGAACATCTCCTCGGAGCAGCTCGGCAGCTTCGTCGACCTCGCCCTCAAGGGCAAGAGCCAGCCCACGAGCAGGCTCGTCATCGGGCCCCCGGACTTCGACGCCTCCTTCCCCACCTACCCGGACTTCTCCGCGATCCACGCGAAGGTGCAGGGCATCCTCAAGCAGGCGAGCGGCTCCGCGTCGCCGTCGCCGAAGGCGCTCGGAGGCACGACGCCGGTGCTCGGCGGGGGCGCCGGCCTCGCCGTCCCCGGGGCGATCCCGGCCGCCCCGCCAGCGCCCGCGGGTGCCCCGGCCAACCAGTACAACGACGTGGGCCCGGACGGGGTCAAGGTCACGCCGCAGCACCTCAACGACCTGTTCAACGCGGGCAGGAACGACCTCCTCGACGCCATCATGTCCGGCAACGGGGAGTGCACGCCGCTGTGAGCACCGCACTCCGGCGATACCGCATCCGCGCGTCCTGAGCCGTTGTCCATCACCCGCCCACCCGCCCACCCGCCCGACCCACCGCCCGAGTAAGGACCCCATGCACCTGCTGAGCAACACGATCCGCGACTACGCCTGGGGCTCGACGACGGCCATCGCCGCACTGCTGGGACGCGAGCCGAGCGGGCGGCCGGAGGCCGAGCTCTGGATCGGGGCCCACCCCGACGCCCCCTCGCGCCCGCTGGACGACCCGGACGGATCGAGCCTGGCCGAGCTCATCGAGGCCGACCCCGTCGGCGCGCTCGGGACCGCGAGCATCGAGGCCTTCGGCGCCCGCCTGCCGTTCCTGCTCAAGGTCCTCGCCGCGGACTCCCCTCTGTCGCTGCAGGTCCACCCGCGGCTCGACCAGGCAAAGGCGGGCTTCGCCGCCGAGGAGGCGGCCGGCGTCGCCCGCACGGCCCCGCACCGGAACTACAAGGACGACAACCACAAGCCCGAGATGGTGTTCGCCCTGACCCCGTTCGACGCGCTCACGGGCTTCCGCGCGCCGGCCGAGTCCGCCGCGCTGTTCGAGCGGCTGACGGCACTGCTGGCCGGGTCGGAGGCCGCCGAGGTCACGGAGCAGGTCGCCGAGCTGCTGCGCACCCCGGACGAGGCCGAGGCCCTCAGCGCGGCGTTCGCCCGGCTCATCAACGGCGGCCCGGACGTGCGCGCGTGCGTGGACGCAGCCGCGGCGGCGATCGCCGCCGCCGGGCACGCGGCCCGGGACGATGCCGCCTTGGCCACCGTCGCGGACCTCGCCGCGGCCTACCCCTCGGACCCCGGCGTGCTGCTGTCGCTCATGCTCAACCGCGTGAGCCTGGCCCCCGGCGAGGCCCTCTACCTCCCGGCGGGCAACGTGCACGCGTACCTGCGGGGCCTGGGCATCGAGGTCATGGCGGCCTCGGACAATGTGCTGCGCGGCGGCCTGACGCCCAAGCACGTGGACATCCCGGAGCTGCTGCGCACGGTCGTGTTCGAGGCGCCCGGCGTCCCGCGCCTCGCCGCCCACGAGTCGGCGCTCGGGCAGGAGCTGTACCGGCCGCCGTTCGAGGAGTTCCAGCTCCAGCGCATCGACGTGCCGGGCTCCCCCGGCGCGGGCGCGGCGCCCGAGCCCATTCCCGTGGCGCAGACGGGCGCCGCCGTGGTGCTCGTGGTGCACGGTTCGCTCACCCTGGACACCCCCAAGGGCGACCTCGTGCTCTCCCGCGGCGACAGCGCCTTCATCCCGGACTCGGAGTCGCCGGCGCTCGCGCATGCGGGCTCGGACGGCGTCCTCGCCTTCGCGGTCACGACGGGGCTCGGCCCCGCCTCGGGGCTCGCCTAGGGCGCACGACCCCGGGCCGCGCGCCGGGCCGCGCGCCGCCGGGGTCAGCGCCGGACGAGCCGGCGTGCCCTCCCCGCGGCTCCCCTGGCCCGCCCGAGCGCGGCCTTGGCCGCACGCCGGCCCTGCGCGAGCGTCCGGCGGGCGAGCGGCATACCGGTGGCGTACACCGGGTAGAACGGCGAGAGCGGCAGCTCCCACGTCCCGGCGAGCAGGTTCTCGTGCTGGGCGAACTGCTTCTTGAAGTCGGAGATGCCGTCGTTCAGGAGCCCGTTGAGGTCGTAGCGGGTGCAGCCGTCCGCCTTCATCGCCATGAAGGCGGCCCACTTCACGCCGTAGTTCGCACGGGCCTTCTGCCCGGCCGCGTTCACCCCGCCGTAGAGCTCGAACGCGGTGCCGGCGCTGCGCGCGATCCACACGAAGGCGACCACGCGGTCGCCGTCGAACGCGGCCACGACCGGCGAGTCGTCACCGAGGAAGCGCCAGATGTCCCGGTAGTACGCCTCCTCATGGATGCCGAAGCCGGCGCGCTCGGCAGTCTCGCGGTAGATCGCCAGCACCTGCCCGAGCTCCTCCTCGGTCGCGACCTTCCGGAACGCCAGGTCGCCACGCAGGTTCTTGCGGACGTTGGCGCGCGTGGTGCGGGACATGTCCGCCATGAGCTCGTCCTCGGTGCGGGAGAGGTCGAGGATGAGGGTGCGCGGGATGAGGATCGTGCTCTCCGTGCGGCGGAAGCCGGCCGCCTCGAGCTCGCGCTCCCCCGCGGAGCCCGCGTCCCAGTCCGGTTCGGCCACGAGGGCGACGGGGCCATGCGCCGCGCGGACGGCCGCCGCCACGGCGGACAGCACGCGCCCGGCGTCCTCGGGCGCGCACACCGGGCCGCGGGAGAGGTAGGCCAGCGACTTCAGCGGCCATGGCAGGGACCGGTACAGCACCTGGGCGCCGCCCACCACGGTCTCGCCGTCGCTGACGACGAGCCGCTCGGTGCGCCAGTGGTGCGCCGCCTTGACCTCGCCCCAGCCCCACAGCTGCAGGGGGTGCCCTCCGTGGCCGTTCACCAGGCCGTCCCACGTGGCGCGGTCCCTGCAGGGACTGACGGTCAGCTCGGGGGCGGCCTGCTGGCTCTCGGGGCTCATGATCCTCCTGGGTCGGGCGTCAGAGTGCGGGCCACGCGCCCGACTGGGGCGCGGCCGCGCCCCAGTCTAGCCGCGGCTCAGGCGCGGCGAGCCCAGCTCTCCCACTTGCTCGCGTGGTGCTCAGCGTCCACGAAGCGCACGGTGCCGGACTTGGAGCGCATCACGATCGACTGCGTCCTGACGCGGTCCTTCCGGTAGCGCACGCCGCGGAGCAGGTCGCCGTCCGTGATGCCCGTCGCGGCGAAGTAGCAGTTGTCGCTCGTGACGAGGTCGCTCGTGGTGAGGACGCGGTCGAGGTCGTGCCCGGCGTCGAGCGCCTTCTGCTTCTCCTCGTCGCTCGTGGGCCACAGACGGCCCTGGATCACGCCGCCGAGCGCCTTGATGGCGCAGGCCGCGACGATGCCCTCGGGCGTGCCGCCGATGCCCATGAGGGCGTCCACCCCGGTGCCCTCGCGGGCCGCCGCAATGGCGCCGGCAACATCGCCGTCCAGGATGAACTTGGTCCGCGCGCCGGCAGCCCGGATCTCCTCGACGAGGGGCTTGTGGCGGTCGCGGTCCAGGACGCACACGTTGATCTGGTTGACCTTGACGCCCTTGGCCTTGGCGATGAGGTGCAGGTTCTGCTTCACGGGCAGGCGCAGGTCCACGAGGTCTGCTGCCTCGGGGCCCGTGACGAGCTTCTCCATGTAGAACACCGCGGAGGGATCGAACATCGTCCCGCGCTCGGCCACCGCAAGGACGGCGAGGGCGTTGTTGATGCCGAGGGCGGTGAGGCGCGTGCCGTCGATCGGGTCGACGGCGACATCCACCTCCGGGCCCGTGCCATCGCCGACGCGCTCGCCGTTGAACAGCATCGGGGCCTCGTCCTTCTCGCCCTCGCCGATCACGACGACGCCGTTGAAGTGGACGGTCTCGAGGAACGAGCGCATCGCGTCGACGGCCGCGCCGTCGGCCTTGTTCTTGTCACCGAAGCCGACCCAGTGGCCGCCGGCGATCGCAGCTGCCTCGGTCACCCGGACGAGCTCGAGCGCGAGGTTGCGGTCCGGCTCGTCGGCTCCCACGTGGAGCGAGCTGGAAAGGGTCGAGTACTGGGTGTCTTGGGACGCAGTGGACACTGAGGACCTCTTCTTCGAGCGGGCGTGTGCCTTCATCCTAGTCTTCCCGGGGCCGCCGCCCCGAAAGGATGTCGGCCGTCCCCGACGCATTCGCATTCGCGAACACCGCGCCGCATGCGGGACCATGGAGGGGTGAGCAGCACCGACCATGCCCCCGAGACGCACGATGCCCAGGCCGCCCCTGGCCCCGACGACGCCCCCGCCGCCAAGCCCGTCCTGACCCCCGCCGCGGCCAAGCGCGCCAACGCCTCGGTGATCGGCATGATCATGGCGCTCCTCGTGAGCCTGCTGGCGATCGTCCCCGTGGTGCTGCTGAACGCCTCGCAGAAGACGGACACGTACCGGCCGGCCGTCGACGTGGCGGCCGTCGCCGCGAACGCGAAGCCGGTGGCGGGCTTCAGCCCGGTCGTCCCGCACCTGCCTGCCGGCTACTCCCCCAACTACGCCCGCTGGGTCTCGGGGACCTCGGACGGCGTCTCGCACTGGGACCTCGGCTACCTCACCCCGGCCCAGCAGTTCGTCTCGGTCGAGCAGACCGCGTCGGCGAACCCGACGTGGCTCGCCGACCAGGTGAAGAAGGCGCCCACCACCGGGACCCGGGACGTCGGAGGGGTCCAGTGGACGCTGTACGACAAGCCCGGCACCGAGAAGAGCTATGTCGCGACCATCGCCGGGACCACGGTGATCGTGAGCGGCTCGGCCGGCTTCGACGAGTTCGACGCCGTGGCAGGCGCAGCCGCCGCGTCGGCCCGCTCCTAGCCCGCCCGAGCGGCGACGCGCCCCGCCGCCGCCCGCCGGCGCCCGGCCCCGCCGCCCGGGAACAGGCCTGCGCCCGGCGTAGAGTAGGGGCCGTGACCCAGACTCTTTCTCCCGCCCAGGCGTGGCAGATGCTGCGCGACGGAAACCAGCGCTTCGTGGATGGCGCGAGCATCCACCCGAACCAGGACTCGGCACGCCGCCACGAGCTCGTGGCGTCGCAGAACCCGGTGTGCGTGATCTTCGGCTGCTCGGACTCCCGGCTCGCGGCAGAGATCATCTTCGATCTCGGCCTCGGCGACGCGTTCGTGGTCCGTTCAGCGGGCCACGTCATCGACGAGACGATCCTCGGCTCGCTCGAGTACGCCATCGAGCCGCTCAATGTCCCCCTCATCGTGGTCCTCGGCCACGACTCCTGCGGCGCCGTCACCGCCAGCGTCCAGGCGTACGAGACCGGCTCGATGCCGGGCGGGTTCGTCCGCGACCTCGTCGAGCGCATCATGCCGTCCGTCCTCACCGCCCAGCGCAACGGGATCACCGACGTCGACAACACCGTCGTCGAGCACGTCCGCCAGACCGGCAAGCGGCTCCTCGACACCTCGCAGACGATTGCCACCGCCGTCGAGGAGGGCCGCACCGCCGTCCTGGGCGTCTGCTACCACCTGGCCGAGGGCAAGGCCGAGCTCGTCTCCGGCTTCGGGGACGTCTAGGCTCCCCAGATCCTCCTCCGTCGCAGGGCGCTCCCAGTTCGGGGGTGCCCCGCGACCGGGGCTAATCTGGGAGCCATGACTGACTCTGCAGTGCAGGCCCCTGCCACGGACTACCGGATCGAGCACGACACGATGGGCGAGGTGCGAGTGCCCGCCTCGGCCCTCTACCGCGCCCAGACGCAGCGCGCCGTCGAGAACTTCCCCATCTCGGGCAAGACGCTCGAGCGCAAGCACATCGAGGCCCTCGCGCGCGTGAAGAAGGCCGCCGCGCGCGCCAACGAGGACCTCGGCGTGATCGACGCCGAGCTCGCCGACGCGATCGCCGACGCCGCCGATCGCGTCGCCGCGGGCGAGTTCGACGCGCACTTCCCGATCGACGTGTTCCAGACCGGGTCGGGCACGTCGAGCAACATGAACATGAACGAGGTCCTCGCCGAGCTCGCCACGCGCGCGCTCAAGGAGGCGGGCAGCGACAAGGTCGTCCACCCGAACGACCACGTCAACGCCTCCCAGTCCTCCAACGACGTCTTCCCCACGTCGGTGCACGTCGCGGCGACCAACGCCCTCCTCAACGACCTCGTCCCCGCACTCACGCACCTCGCGGCCTCGCTGAGCCGCAAGTCCGAGGAGTTCAAGGACATCGTCAAGTCCGGCCGCACGCACCTCATGGACGCCACCCCGGTGACCCTCGGCCAGGAGTTCGGCGGCTACGAGGCGCAGGTGCGCTACGGGATCGAGCGCATCGAGGCCTCCCTCCCCCGCGTCGCCGAGGTGCCCCTGGGCGGGACCGCCGTCGGCACGGGCATCAACACGCCGGCCGGCTTCCCGCAGCGCGTCATCGAGCTCCTCGCGGCCGACACGGCGCTGCCCATCACCGAGGCGCGCAACCACTTCGAGGCCCAGGCGAACCGCGACGGCCTCATCGAGGCCTCGGGCCAGCTGCGCAACATCGCGTACTCGATCATGAAGATCGCGAACGACCTGCGCTGGATGGGCTCGGGCCCGAACACCGGCCTCGGCGAGATCGCCATCCCTGACCTCCAGCCGGGCTCGTCCATCATGCCGGGCAAGGTCAACCCGGTGATCTGCGAGGCCGCGATCATGGTGGCTGCCCAGGTGATTGGCAACGACACCACGATCGCCCTGTCCTCGACCAACGGCGCGTTCGAGCTCAACGTCGGCATCCCGGTCATGGCCGCCAACCTGCTCGAGTCCATCCGCCTGCTCGCCAACACGGCGCGCGTCATGGCGGACAAGATGGTGGACGGGATCCAGGCCAACGCCGAGCGCGCGCGCTTCCTCGCGGAGGCCTCGCCCTCGATCGTCACGCCGCTGAACAAGTTCATCGGCTACGAGAACGCCGCGGCCATCGCCAAGAAGGCGGTCAAGGAGGGCCTGACGATCCGCGAGGCCACCGTGGCGCTCGGCTTCGTCGGCGAGGGCGAGGGCAAGGTCTCCGAGTCCGATCTCGACAAGGCCCTCGACGTCACCACGATGACGGGCACGAACAAGTAGCGCCCTTCTGAGAGTCACCTCCTGAAGGTCACTTCCTGAGCGTCTTTGTCCTGACATCGACCTCCAGGAGGTGACCTTCAGAGCGTCTGGGGGCGGTCCGGGGCGCGGCAGGCTCCGGCAGCCCGGGTAGTCTGGGAGCCGTGCCCACGCCTGACTTCATCCTCACCCTGCGAGACATGGTCGGCGCCCACCCCCTCTGGCTCCCCGGCGTCAAGGCGGTCGTGACGGACGACGCCGGCAGCCTCCTCCTCGTCCGCCGCGCCGACAACGGGCGCTGGACCGTCCCCGCGGGCATCGTGGAGCCCGGCGAGGAGCCGGCCGCCACCGCGGTGCGCGAAGTGCTCGAGGAGACCGGCGTCCACGTGGCCGTCACCCACCTCGCCGGCGTGGGCATCACCGCCCCGGTGGTCTACCCGAACGGTGACCACGCCCAGTACCTCGACGTCGTGATGGCCTGCGCGTACACCGGCGGCGAGGCTCGCGTGAACGACGACGAGAACCTCGAGGTCGGCTGGTTCACCCGAGACGGCCTCCCCGACGTGCCTCCGCTGCACGCCCGCGCTATCGAGTGGGCCCTCGACCCGCAGCGCCGCGCCCACTTCGTGGGCTGAGGGTGCGGATCAGGCGGGCAGCACAAGCGCGATCGCGGTCCCGACGAGCATGAAGGGGCCGAACGGGATCGCCGACTTCGCGGTGCCGCGGCGGGTGACGATGAGGCCGAGGCCGTACAGGCCGCCGAGCAGGAACGCCGCGGCGGTGCCCCAGAACAGGTGCTGCCAGCTCAGGAAGCCCAGGTACAGGCCGAGCACGCCGGCGAGCTTCACGTCCCCGAATCCCATCCCGGCAGGGTAGACCACGCGCAGCACGAAGTAGACGAGCCACAGCACGGCGCCGCCCCCGAGGACCCGCACGGCCGCTCCGGCGTCGAAGTTCCCCGCAGCCAGCACCGCAGCGAGGGTGAGCGGGACCGCCGCCCAGTAGCTCGGCAGGACGATCCGGTTCGGCAGCAGGTGGCTGCGGATGTCGATCACGGCGAGCCGCGCGGCCATCCACAGGTAGTACGCCAGGCACGCGACGACGAGCCAGAAGGCGACGGGGCTGGCCTGCCACAGCTCGGGAAGTCGGTCGGTCACAGTGTGGACACTAGTGCCACGGCCCTGTCCTCCGCCGCAGCTGGGCTAGCGTGGCGGGATGATGACGCTCGAGGATGCCTGGCCCGTCTTCCGCCTCCGCCTGCTCACCCCGCGCCTCGAGCTCCGGCCGCTCCGCGACGAGGACATCCCGCACTACGTCGAGGCGGCCCGCGGGGGTCTCACGGACCCCGCCCTGGCCCCGTGCGGACGCTCTGCGCTGTCCAACGCCTGGGACAAGTCCGACGACATCGCGGCCAACAGCGCGCGGTGGATCTGGGAGACGCGTCTGCGCTGCCGCCCCGAGGAGTGGACTGTCATGTTCGGCGTCTGGTCCCGCGGGGGCGGCTTCCTGGGTTCCCAGGACGTCGGCGCCACGGACTTCGCCGCCCTGCGGACGGTCGGCACCGGCTCGTGGCTGCGCCGCTCGGCGCGCGGGCTCGGGCTCGGGACCGAGATGCGCGCGGCCGTGCTGCTGTGGGCCTTCGACCACCTCGGCGCCGAGCTCGCCCAGACCAGCGCCTACGACTGGAACGCGCCCTCGATCGGCATCAGCCGCTCGCTCGGGTACGGGCCCAACGGCGAGGCGCGCTGCGAAGGCGCCCCGGGCGTCGTCGAACGCGAGCTCCGCTTCCGCCTCGCGAAGGAGGCCTTCCGCCGCCCCGGCTGGCAGCTCGAGGTGCACGGACACGCGGCGGCCGCCGCCGTGCTGCTCGGCCCGGATCAGGCGGACACGACGGCCAGCTCCGCACCGCCGGGGTGACCTCGGAAGAGCGCGAGTGCCTGCGCCTCGCGCTCGAGGAGCGCCCTGGCCCGGGCCCCCAGGGGGGCGAGGGGATCGACGTCGAACCGGAGCAGGGATCCGCGGGACCGAGCCCGCCACAGGGCAACGATCCGGCCGCGGTGGACCACGGTGCCAGGCCAGCCCGCCGCCCTCCACACCCGGTGGTGCTGGGTGGGCGGGGCGAGCAGCTCCCGGTCGCGCGTCTGGACCCACGGATCGAGCGGCGGCAGGAGCCGGAGGCCCGCGGGCCGGGGCGCCGCACGGAGCGCCTCGAGGTCGGCCCGGTGGACCCATCGGGGCTGCCCGCCGGCGTCCACGGGCACGAGCTCGGCCGCGCACGCCCTCCACAGTGCGGCGGCGTGCCGCGGGTGGGTGCCGGCCCACTGGCCGAAGTGCTCCGGCGTCGAGGGACCGTAGCAGCGCAGGTACCTGCGCACGAGGGCCGCACCCGCGGCGGCGGTCTCCTGCATGGGGGTGCGGGGGAGGCAGTCCTCGACCCGGGCGAACACCGGTCGGCCCCGCTCGCGGCCCGCGAGGCAGATCGCGGCCCGGAGTCCCAGCAGGCGGAACGCAAAGGACGCCAGGGCCTCCCCCGCCGTCTGGCCGGCCGCGAAAGGCGAGGGTGCATCCCAGGCCTCCCCGAGCCGCGGCGGGAGGCTGGCGCGCATGGCCGAGGCGACGGCGGAGTCGAGCGCGGGCTTGCCGAGGATCATCCGATGGTCGAGCGCCTCTGCCGTGGCGGCCGCCGCCAGCTCCGAGAGGGCCCCCGCCGTCAGGCCCATCCCGTCCAGCAGGGGCACGGCGCCGCGGACGGCGTACCGGAGCGCTTCCTCGTCGGCAGGCAGGAGCGACCGGGTGAAGACCGCCAGGTCGGTCGCGGGGAAGACGTGGAGAGTCCCCCGCAGGCTCCACGTCTCCACGAGGGTGCGCTCCGCCACGGCCCGCTCGACGGCGTCGGTGCCGAGGTCCGCGACTCTGGCCCACAGAGACGTCGGGGCGGTCAGCGGCGTCGCGCCGACGAGGCCGCAGGCGGCGGCTGCCTCCAGCAGACGGCCGGGCGCCACGCGGTGCGACAGGCGGTGCCCGGCGAGCCGGAAGCCGAGCACCTGCTCGTCGTCGACCCTCAGATCTCGGCTCCCTCGAGCAGTTCGGTGACGAGGGCGGCGATGGGCGAGCGTTCGGAGCGGGTGAGTGTCACGTGGCCGAACAGCGGGTGGCCCTTGAGGGTCTCGACCACGGCGGCGATCCCGTCGTGCCGGCCGACGCGGAGGTTGTCCCGCTGGGCGACGTCGTGCGTGAGCACGATCTTCGAGTTCTGCCCGATGCGGCTCATGACCGTCAGGAGCACGTTCTTCTCGAGCGACTGGGCCTCGTCCACGATCACGAACGAGTCGTGCAGCGACCGGCCGCGGATGTGGGTGAGCGGCAGGACCTCGATCAGGCCCGCGTCCATGACGTGGTCGAGGACGTCCTTGCCGACGAGCGCACCGAGCGTATCGAAGACGGCCTGGCCCCACGGGTTCATCTTCTCGGCCTCGGTGCCGGGCAGGTAGCCGAGCTCCTGGCCGCCCACGGCGAAGAGCGGCCGGAACACGACCACCTTCTTGTGCTCGCCCCGCTCCATGACCGCCTCCAGGCCCGCGCAGAGGGCGAGCGCCGACTTGCCGGTGCCGGCCTTGCCGCCGAGCGAGACGATGCCCACGCCCGGATCCATCAGCAGGTCGATGGCGAGGCGCTGCTCGGCCGAGCGCCCGTGCAGCCCGAACACCTCGCGGTCTCCGCGCACGAGCCGCACCTGCTTGTCCGCGCCCACGCGCCCGAGCGCGGAGCCGCGGTGGGAGAGCACCACGAGGCCGGTGTTGACCGGCATCTCGGCGGCCTCGGGGATGAAGACCGGCTCGTGGCCGTAGAGCGCGCCGACCTGCTCCTCGTCGGCGTCGACCTCGGCCACCCCGGTCCAGCCGGAGTCGACGATCTGCTCGTTGCGGTACTCGTCGGCGTCGAGGCCCATGGCGGAGGCCTTGACCCGCATCGGGAGGTCCTTGGAGACGAGCGTCACGGAGCGGCCCTCGTTGGCGAGGTTCTTGGCCACGGCGAGGATCCGGGAGTCGTTCTCGCCGCTGCGGAAGCCCGCGGGCAGGACGTCGGCGGAGATGTGGTTGAGCTCGACGGTGAGGGTCCCGCCCTCGGCCGCGCCGTCCGCTGCGAGCGGGACGGGCATGCTGAGGCTCCCATGCCGGATGCGCAGATCGTCGAGGAGGCGCAGGGCCTTGCGGGCGAAGTAGCCCAGTTCGGGGTCGTGTCGCTTGCCCTCGAGCTCGGTGATCACGACGACGGGGATCACCACCGCGTGCTCGGCGAAGCGCAGGAGCGCCCGCGGATCCGACAGCAGCACGGACGTGTCCAGGACATAGGTCCTCCGAGTGTCCCCGGCGGGGGATCCTGCGGCGGCGGTCTCTGCGGGCAGCATTCCAGTGGTCGTCACGTCGACTCCAGCCCCCGGGTCTCCCCGGCGTTCTCCAGTTCCGTCCGGCTCGGCCCAGAGGCCGGAACCGGCCTCCCTGGACTGCTGCAGCGCAGCGCCCACATTCGGCCTCCCCGTACCGGAGGCGGATACCTCCGATGGCCACAATGTACGCCGCGCCACATGTCCGGCAGATGAACCCGCGGGGAGTGTCCGGCAAATCACGCCCGCACATCCCCCACCTGTTGCATCTATCAATAAATGCAAGCGTAGGCTGGAGGCATGGCCGGAACCGAGCAGACCCAGACGGCCGCCGAGCGCGCCCACGCAGCGCTCGCGGAAGCGATCGTCTCCGGCGCCCTCGCCGCGGGCTCCCTCATCACGGAGGGCGAGCAGTCCACGGCCCTCGGCATGAGCCGCACCCCCGTCCGCGAGGCCTTCCTCCAGCTCGCCGCCGAGGGGCTCCTGCGGCTGTACCCGAAGAAGGGCGCCGTGGTGACCGCGGAGGACGACGCGGCGACCCGCCAGCTGCTCGAGGCGCGGGTCATGCTCGAGTCCGAGTCGGTGCGGGCCGTGGCCCACGGACCGCGGGCCGCCGCAGCGGCCCCCGGGGCACTCGCCCACCTCCTCGAGGCCCAGCAGCGGGCCATCGACGAGGGGGACGCCCTCGCGTTCGCCCGCGCCGACCACGCGTTCCACGCCGCCGTGGCCGCCACGTCCGGCAACGCTCTCACGGGCGCGTTCTACGGCCAGATCCGTCCGCGGCTCGAGCGGCTCACCCACGCGATCGTCCGCTCGGGCGGGGCCAACCTGCCCCGGTTCCTCTCCGACCACCGCCGGCTCACCACGTTCCTCGACCGCGGGGACGCCCCTGCCTACGCAGCCCTCCTGCGCACGCACGTGGGCATCGACGCGCCCCGGCCCTCGGGCTCCTGACCGGCCTCCCCCTCCCCCTCCCCTCCGAGAAGAAAGCCGTCCATTGCGCCGCCCCTGGCTCCGTGCCGCCACCGCCCTGTTCGCCATCGCCTGGGGAGGGAACCACTTCACTCCGCTGCTGCACCTGTATGAGGCGCGATTCGGCTACGCCGCGGTCACGGTGGACCTGTTCCTCGGCACGTACGTGGCGGGCCTCGTCCCGGGCCTCCTCCTCGGGGGCGCACTGTCCGACCGGCGCGGCAGGGCTCCCCTCGTCCGCGCGGGCGTCCTCCTCGGCGCGCTCGCCAGCGTGGTCCTGGCCCTCGGCTCCGCCGCGCCCGCCGTGATGTGCGCGGGACGCCTGCTCGCGGGGGCCTCGGTGGGCATCGCGATGTCGGTCGGCACGAGCTGGGTCAAGGAGCTCTCGGCGCACCGCTTCGATCCCCGCCTCGGCGAGGCCGAGCGCACGACGGCGGGGGCCCGCCGCCCCGCGCTCGCCCTCACCCTGGGCTTCGGGATCGGTGCAGGCGTGGCAGGCTCGCTCGCGCAGTGGGCCCCGCTTCCCTCGGTGCTGCCGTACGCGTTCCATCTGGCGGTCTCGGCGGCCGCGCTGGGACTGCTCGCCCGGGTGCCCGAGACGGCAGAGTCGACGCCCGGCGGTCCTGCCGCCAGCCTCTGGGACGACCTGCGGGTCCCGCTCGCGGGTCACGCGCGCTTTGTCCGCGTCGTGCTGCCGGCGGCGCCCTGGATCTTCGCCACGGCGGGGATCGGCTAGGCGGTCATCCCGCTCCTCGAGGCGCCGGCCGTAGGCGCGTGGGCCCTGGCGTACGCGACAGGGCTGACGGTGCTCACGCTCGGGATCGGGGCGCTCGTGCAGCCGCTTGTGCCCCGGCTCGACGCCGCGACCGGCGGGAGGGCCGGCGTCGTCGGCCTCAGCGCCATGCTCGCCGGACTCCTGCTCGCCGCCGCGAGTGCCTCCGCGCTCTCCCCGTGGCTCGGGGCGGCCTCCGCCGCGGTCCTCGGCGCCGCCTACGGCACGTGCCTGGTCTCGGGGCTCAAGGAGGTCCAGGCCATCGCCGGGCCGCGGGACCTCGCCGGGCTGACCGGCGTCTACTACAGCGCGAGCTACGCGGGGTTCCTGCTGCCGCTCCTGCTCGCCGCGCTGGCGGGCGTCGCCACGTACACGGTGCTCCTGCTCGGGGTCGCGGCCGTGTGCCTCGGCTCCCTGCTCGCGGTGGCACGAGGGCTGAGGACCACGCGGGCCGGGGCCTAGCTACACGCCGAAGCGGCGCTGGCGGCCCGCGTAGTCCCTCAGGGCCCGCAGGAAGTCGACCTTGCGGAAGGCCGGCCAGAGGGCCTCGCAGAAGTAGAACTCGCTGTACGCGCTCTGCCACATGAGGAAGCCGGAGAGCCGCTGCTCGCCCGAGGTGCGGATCACGAGGTCGGGGTCCGGCTGGCCCGCGGTGTACAGGAAGCGGGAGATGTCGTCGACGTCGAGGCGCTCGGCGAGCGCGGCGATGTCCTCCCCGCGGGCGAGCGCGTCGCGCAGGAGGTCCCGCACGGCGTCGACGATCTCCCGCCGGCCGCCGTAGCCCACCGCGACGTTGACGTGCAGGGGCTCGGAGGGGCTCGGCTTGGCGGTGAGGCGCGCGAGGCGCTCGGCGAGGTGGTCGGGCAGGATCTCGGGGGCGCCCATCGCGTGCACGGACACGGAGGGGTCCTCGTCCAGCCGGTCCAGCGTGTCGGCGATGATCTGCGTCAGCTCGGCGAGCTCCTCGCTCGAGCGGCTGAGGTTGTCGGTGGAGAGCATGTAGAGGGTCACGACCCGCACTCCGAGCTCGCGGCACCAGCCGAGGAACTCGTGGATCTTGTCCGCCCCGGCCCGGTGGCCCTGGCTCGTGGGGGCGTTGAACTGGCGCGCCCAGCGGCGGTTGCCGTCCACCATGACGCCGATATGCCCGGGAACGCTGTCGGGACTGAGCGAGCGCTGGAGCCGGCGCTCGTAGAAGCCGTAGAGGAAGCCGGGCAGTCCCATGGCCCTCCTGCCCGTCGAATCCGTGCCCTGTTCCGGGCGCCCACGCTGCTGCCCCTCTAGGCTACCGCAGCCGGATCCGCAGCTACCGACCAGTAACCTACCCGACCGTAAGTTAGACTCGGACCATGCAGCACCCCGCGGAGGTCCGCGCAGAGCTCCTGTCCCTCAAGCCCTCGTGGCGCGGCTGGATCCACGCCGCGACCGCCCCGCTGGCCCTCGCCGCGGGGATCGTCCTGGTGTCCGTCGCCCCCGGCGCCGACCGCAAGATCGCCTCGGCGGTCTACGCCGCCACCGGGCTGCTCCTCTTCGCCGTGAGCGCCGTCTACCACCTCGGCAACTGGGCGCCGCGGACCAAGGCGCTGCTCAAGCGGCTCGACCACACGAACATCATGCTCGTCATCGCGGGGACCTACACGCCGCTCTCGTGGGTCCTCCTCCCCCGACCCACGGCAGTGCTGCTGCTGACGGTCATCTGGGCGGGCGCCCTCGCCGGCGTCGCGTTCCGCACCCTGTGGGTGGGCGCCCCGCGCTGGCTGTACGTGCCCATCTACGTGGCGCTCGGCTGCGCGTCCCTGCTGTTCCTGCCCGAGTTCTTCGCCGCGAGCGTCCCCGCGGCGATCCTCATCTGCGTCGGCGGCGCGCTCTACATCGCCGGTGCCGTCTTCTACGGGATCCGCCGCCCCAACTTCTCGTACCACCACTTCGGCTTCCACGAGTTCTTCCACGCCTTCACCGTCGCGGCGTTCGCGGCCCACTATGTGGCGATCATGCTCGCCGTGCTGGGCGCGCCGATCATCACGGGCGCGTAGCCAGCTCCTGGCGGAGCTCGCCCGGCGTCCCCACCGGCAGCCGGCACGCGAAGTCCAGGCACACGTAGGCGAGGGGGCCGCCGTCGGGCGCGGCGGGCCGGTCGGCGAGGAGCGGCACCCGCGACGGGGCGCCGGGGCCGCCCACCGCCACGACCGTCCCGGGGGCGGGCGAGGCGAGGGCCTCGGCGTGCAGGCGGCGGCGGTCCTCGCCCGCGCGTCCGACGACCGCCACCTCGGCGGGGCCGGCGAGCAGGGCTTGGGCCACGGCCAGGAGCCATCCGGCCGACCGGGGCCCCTCCTTGAGCAGCCGCGGCAGCCCGCCGAGGATCGACTCCGCCACCGTGCGGTGCGCGGCCGCGCCGCTGTAGGCGGCGTGGGAGAGCATCGCCCCGGCCAGCAGCGAGGCGCCGCTGGGGGCCTCCGCGTCGTGCGGATCGAGGCTGCGGGACCCCGCGAGCGCTGCCCGCACGCCTGGGGCATCGTCCGCGGCGGGCCCGTCCGCGGCGGAGTCGGAGAGGAGGCCGTCGGCGATGAACCGACGCGAGGCCACCCCGAGGAGGTCCTCGGCCCACGCGTACCACTCCTCGTCCCCGGTTGCCGCATACAGCGCCAGGGCGCCCTCGGCGCAGCCCGCGTAGTCGGCGAGGAGCCCCTCGATGCCTGCCGCGACGCCCCCGTGGGAGACCCGCAGGAGGCGCTCCCCGTCCCAGTGCGCGTCCCTGAGCAGCGTTGCCGCCGCCCCGGCCGGCCCGAGCAGTTCCGGGCGGCCGAGCGCCCAGGCCGCGTCGGCGAGCGCCGCCACCGCGAGGCCGTTCCAGCCCGCCACCACCTTCTCGTCCCGGGACGGCGGGGTCCTCAGCTGCCGGGCCGCGTTCAGGGCGTCCCGGTGCCGCGCGAGGCGCCCGTGCTCCTCGACCGTCAGGGCCCGGCCCGCGTGCAGCGGGGCGGCCGAGGAGGCGTGCTCGCCGAGGGGCAGGCCGAAGAGGGCCGCCAGCCGCCCGGCGTCGTCCGCGTCCCCCACCGCCTCGGCGAGCTCGCGCCGCGTCCAGACGTAGTAGCCGCCCTCGACCCGGCGGCCGTTCCGCTCGGAGTCGGCGTCGAGCGAGGACGCGAAGCCGCCGCCGGCCAGCCCGAGCTCGCGGACCATCCAGTCCGCCGTGAGCGAGGCGGCCTCCCGCGCCTCGTCCGCGGGGAACTCGTCCGAGCCGCCGAGCCGCACCCAGTGGGCCAGGACCCGCAGGAGCTGGGCGTTGTCGTAGAGCATCTTCTCGTAGTGCGGCACAGACCAGTCGGCGGTCACCGAGTAGCGCGCGAACCCGCCGCCGAGCACGTCGAAGAGCGCCGAGCGGCACATCGCGGCGAGGGTGCGGCCGGCCAGGCCCCGGGCGTCCTCAGCGGTGGGGGCGGCGGCAGCGGCGTGCCGGACGAGGAACTCGAGCACGGGCGAGGGCGGGAACTTCGGTGCGGCACCGAACCCGCCGTGGGAGCGGTCTTCCGTCCGGGCCAGGGCGGCGACGGCATCGCCCACCGCGGACGCCAGGGCGGCGCCGTCGTGCTCGCCGTCGGCGGCGATGCCGAGGAGCTGGTCGGAGAACAGGCCGCCCAGGGCCTCCGCGAGCGCCCCGGCCTGGCGCTCCACGGCGTCGCGCCGCTCCTGCCAGGCCTCGCTGACGGCGTGGAGGACCTGGCGGAAGCTCGGCTGGCCCGGGCGAGGGGCCGGCGGGAAGTAGGTCCCCGCGTAGAAGGCGCGGCCATCGGGCAGTGTGAAGACGCTCAGGGGCCACCCGCCCTGTCCGGTCATGGCCTGGCACGCGGCCATGTACACCGAATCCACGTCCGGGCGCTCCTCGCGGTCCACCTTCACGCACACGAACCCGGCGTTGAGCTGCTCCGCTGCCGCGGGGTCCTCGAAGGACTCGTGGGCCATGACGTGGCACCAGTGGCAGGCTGCGTAGCCGATCGAGACGAAGACCGGCACGTCCCGGCGCGCGGCCTCGGCGAAGGCGTCGTCTCCGAACGGCTGCCAGTGGACGGGGTTCTCGGCGTGCTGGCGCAGGTAGGCCGAGGCCTGGCCGGCGAGGCGGTTGGTCATGGTCCGAGTCTGCCCGAGCCCGGCTCCCGCCGGTAGCCGGAGGCGGGAGGAGGGCCCCCGGAGTGCCGTCCGGGCGGGGCACCGCCTACACTGTCCTACCGATGGACACTCCCCCCAGCAGCATCCCCAGCCGCCGTGCGCCCTCACCGGGCACCGCCCGTCCGATCTTCGTGGACTCGACGGGCCGCAAGCTCCGGCTCGTCCGCGCCGCGGGAGCCGTGGCCCTGATCCTCGTGGCGGGGTACCTGGGCGTCGTCGGGCTCGCCCTCCTCGGCGGAAGCCCCAATGCGGCCGCCCCCTTCCTCCCCCTCCCGGCCCAGCCGGCGGCCCCAGCGGCGCCTCCGCCCAGTCCGCCGTCCGCCCGGACGAGCGGCCCGGCCACGAGCGCCGATGCCGGCACCCCGGGAGCCGCCGGCGCGCAGCCGGTTCCGACGGCGGTCCCCGTTCCGGCGGCACACGTCGCGCCGGGCCCGGCGGCGCCGAATGCTGCAGGCGGGGCGGCGGCGCCCGCGGCACCGGCCCAGCAGGCCCCGGCCCCCACTGCTGCACCCGCGGCTCCGGCCCCCGCGCCGACGCCGGTCGCGACGCAGCAGCCGGCCCCCGGCAACCCCGCTGCCCCCGGGCAGACGCGCCGCGCGACCCCGCCCGCGCACCCGTGACCGGCGCGCGGACGCCCCTCCGGGGGACGCGGCGGCCCCATCGCGGACGCGCGGCCGGCCGGCAGCCGGGCCGGGTCCGCACCCACTGGATCGTGCTCGCGGGGCTGCTGATCGGACTCGCGATCGCCCTGGCCGTCCAGGGCTACACCCAGCATCTGGCCGGGATCGGGGACGACTCCGTGCCCGCCGCGGCCGGCTCTTCAGGGGTGCCGGCCGCGGTACTCGACGGGGGCCCCGTGGTCGACGCGAGGTCGTCCACCGTCCGCACCGCCCGCCCGCCCGAGCGCACGCTGGCCCTCACCTTCGACGACGGTCCCGACCCGACGTGGACTCCCCGGATCCTGGACGTCCTCAAGGCCCACCATGTCCACGCGACCTTCTTCGTGGTGGGCACGGCGGCGATCGACCACCCGGACCTCGTCCGACGGATGATCGCAGAGGGCCACGAGGTCGGGATCCACACGCTCACGCACGCCGACCTGGGGAAGATCCCCGAGTGGCGGCGCCAGCTCGAGGTGCAGGGCGCCCAGCGTGCCGTCACAGGGATCACCGGCAGGACCGCCACGCTCCTGCGTCCCCCGTACAGCTCGGAGAACGATGCGGTCACCACGCAGACGTGGTCCGCGATGCTCTCGAGTGCCTCGGACGGCTACCTCACGGTGCTCAGCACGCTCGACAGCGAGGACTGGTCACGGCCGGGGGTGCCGCAGATCGTCAAGAACGCCGTCCCGACGGGCAGCCAGGGCCAGGTCCTGCTCATGCACGACGGCGGCGGCGACCGCAGCGAGACCGTGTCGGCCCTCGAGCAGGTGCTCGAGCGGGCGGCGGCGCAGGGGGACCGTGTCACCAGCGTGGGCGACGCGCTGGGCATCACGACCATGCGCACGGCCCCTCCGGCGGAGCAGGCTGTCGGGGCCGCCTTTGTGGGCGGTGTCCAGGCCAGCGGGACGGTCGTGGCCGTGATCTCGTGGCTGCTCGCAGTGAGCGGAGTCGTGACGCTGGTCCGGGCCGTCCTCGTGGTGGCCGTGGCGTCCCGCCACCACCGGCTCGCGCGGCGTGGGCGGCGCCGACGGGATGCGCCGCTGCGGCCGGAGGTCACCGAACCCGTCACGGTGATCGTTCCGGCCTACAACGAGTCTGCGGGCATCGAGGCCGCTGTGCGGTCTATCGCCGCCTCCGACTACCCGGTGGAGATCATCGTGGTGGACGACGGCTCGACGGACGGCACCGCGGACATCGTCGAGGCCCTCGCGCTGCCCGGGGTGACCGTGCTGCGCCAGGAGAACGGCGGCAAGCCCTCGGCACTCAACACGGGGCTTCGCGCCGCCTCGCACGAGGTGGTCGTCATGGTCGACGGCGACACCGTCTTCGAACCCGGCACCGTCCGTGCGCTCGTGCAGCCCCTGGCCGACCCCCGGGTCGGTGCCGTCTCAGGCAACACCAAGGTCGCCAACCGGGACGGCGTCCTGGGCGCGTGGCAGCACATCGAGTATGTCGTCGGCTTCAACCTGGACAGGCGGCTGTTCGACCTCGCCGAATGCATGCCGACGGTCCCGGGGGCCATCGGCGCCTTCCGGCGCGACGTGCTGCTGCACCTCGGCGGCGTCAGCAGCGACACGCTCGCGGAGGACACGGACCTGACCATGGCGCTGTGCCGGGACGGCTGGCGGGTGGTGTACAAGGACAGCGCGCGGGCCTGGACCGAGGCCCCGGCAACCCTGGGTGCCCTCTGGAAGCAGCGGTACCGGTGGTGCTACGGGACCCTGCAGGCGATGTGGAAGCACCGCGGGGCCGTGCTGCAGGGCGGCGCGGCGGGCAAGCTGGGACGGCGCGGGCTCGGCTACCTCCTCGTGCTGCAGGTCCTCCTGCCGCTCTTCGCGCCGATCGTGGACGTGTTCGCGCTGTACGGCCTGGTGTTCCTCGACCCCGTGCGGATCGGCGTGCTGTGGCTGGCCTTCATGGGCGCCCAGCTGGCGATGGCGGCCTACGCGTTCCGCCTGGACCGCGAGAAGCTGGGGCCGCTGTGGACGCTGCCCCTTCAGCAGGTCGTGTACCGCCAGCTCATGTACCTCGTGGTCATCCAGTCCGTGTTCACGGCGCTCGCCGGCCTGCACCTGAAATGGCACCGCATGGAACGCTACGGGAGCCTGAATGTCCCGGCCGCGTCAGAGGGGTCCGTCAGTCGGTGACCTCGGCGCGGACCTCCTCGGACTCGACGTAGTTGTAGACCTCCGGGAGGATGAACTTCGCGGAGAGGAACCCGATGAGGGACAGGACGGAGACGGCCAGGGTCGCCCCGACGGGGCCCCACGCGGTGGTCATGAACGGGAACACGAACGCGCCGAAGAACGAGGCCGCCTTCACGAAGACGTAGCCGAACCCGGAGGCCGTGGCCTTGAACCGCGCCGGCGCGACCATGGACGCGATCGTCATGCCGTTGGAGGCGTCCCAGTAGTGGCCCCACATCAGCACTGCAGCGCCCAGGACGATCAGCCATTCGACCTTGGCGCCCAGCGCGAACGCCCCCACCACGAGGCCGACGAACGCGAGGCCGAAGCCCCACATGGCCACGCCGCGATGGCCGGTGCGGTGGATCATCACCGGGGCGAGGAAGCCCGAGATCGTGGCCAGGACATAGATGGCCGCGGTGACGATGTTCGTGCCCGTCATGTTGGCGTTCGAGGCGACCCCGACGCCGGCGGTCACGAGGATGACGGGAAGGTAGAAGCCGAACGCCGTGAACTCGGCGCCCTGGCACGCGTTGGAGATCCAGGCGAAGATCGTGGCGCGCCGCTTGGTGCGGTCGGCCCAGATCACCTGCAGGAAGTCGCCCACCTTGGGCCGCAGGAGCTTCACGTCCTCGTTCGGGAGCATGTCGAGCGGCTCGTCGAAGAGGCGCAGCGAGACTTCCTTGGCCTTGGTGAACCTGCCCTGGTGGATGAGCGAGAGCGGGGTCTCGGGCAGATCGAGCCGGGCCAGCAGCAGGATGAAGGCGGGCACCGCGCCGATGGCCAGCGCCACCCGCCACAGGATGGCGTGGTCGGTCCCGGCGACATACATGATGGTGATGACCACGATCGAGAGCACCTCGCCGAGGCCGAACATCCCCTGCCAGCGGCTGCCCATCCTGTCGCGGGCGCCCTTGGACATCGACTCCATGATGTAGGCGTAGCCGTTGGAGATGTCCGAGCCGAGCGGGATGCCGATGAGGATGCGCAGGATGATCAGGTCCCAGACGTTCTGCGAGAACCCCTGCGCGATCGCGAGCACGATGAACAGCACCATCGTGAGGATGAACACGCGCTTGCGGCCCAGCCTGTCCGCGACGACGCCGCCGAGCACCGCGCCGAGGAGCGCGCCGCCCTGGACGCCGGCGGTCAGCCAGCCGAGCTCGAATGCGCTGGGGTGGTACTCGGTCTTGATGAAGACGAGGACGAAGGAGAGCGCATACAGGTCCCATGCCTCGATGAGGATCGTGGCGATCATCATCCAGCCGCCGCGCCGGCTGGACACGGTGCCGGCCTTGTTCATCAGCAGCTGCGTCGCCTCGTCGGACAGCCTGCGGATAGTGGTCTGGTCCATCGGTGCCTCCCCCTGTCGGGAGTCCCGCACCGGGTACCGGACTCCGTGGCCTGTGGCCCCGGTCACCGTCGTGCCGGGCACAGCGAGACTAAGCCTCGGCGAGTCCTCCGGCAACACGTTGCCACGCGTTGCCATGGGGGTCGGGGAAGATCAGGGGCGGCCGTCGGCGCGGTCGCGCCCCGAGGCACCCGGGCCCTTCTGCGAGGAGCCGCTGGCCTCCGGTCCTCCGGGCCCGTCGCCGGTGCGGGGCTCCTCGCCGGCGCGGGACTCCTCGACCTGGGCGCGGTAGCGGATGCGGCGGAGGCGGCGGACCATGTCGATGATGAGGAAGATCGTCAGGAGCACCACGAAGGCGGTGGCCGCGAACCCCCAGTTCCCGGGCGTGATCATGTCCTCGCTGAGCCCCGGCCGCAGGGTGCCCGAGGGCGACGGGGCCGGTGTCTGGGTGAGGGCAACGAGGAGATTCTGCACCGATCTATCGTAGCCCGGCGAAGAGGTCCCCCTCGGTCGTCCCCTCCTCCGGGAAGCCCACCGCAGACTCGATGAGGGCGTAGTCCTCCCAGGGCCACTCGCGCTGGCGCAGCTCGAGCGGGACGGCGAAGAACCACCCGTCCGGGTCGATCTGCGTGGCGTGGGCGAGCAGAGCCCGGTCCCGGACCTCGAAGTACTCGGCGCACTCGACATGGGTGGTCACCCGGTGGCGCGTGGTCCAGGGCCGGTGCCCCTCGGCGTCGTTCTCGGAGGCACGGGCAATCCAGTCGGCGTACGGCGAGGTGAGCCCGGCGGCGACGAGCGCGTCATGGATGCGGCGAACCTTGTTCGGGTTGAACGAGACGTCGTAGTAGAGCTTAGAGGGGGCCCAGGGTGCCCCGGCGTCGGGGTAGGCGCCGTCCTGTCCCGCGGCCCGGAACGCCTCCACGGCCACACGGTGGGCCATGATGTGGTCGGGGTGGGGGTAGCCGCCGTTCTCGTCGTAGGCCACGACCACGTGCGGGCGGAATTCGCGCATGAGCCGCACGAGCGGCGCGGAGGCCTGCTCGATCGGCAGCGTCGCGAAGGAGCCCCACGGCAGCGGCGGCAGCGGGTCGCCCTCCGGCAGGCCCGAATCGATGAACCCGAGCCAGCGGTGGTCGACCCCGAGGATCTCGCGGGCGGCCGCCATCTCGAGGCGCCGCGCCCCGGCCATGTCCCGCCGGGGATGGGGGGCGTCGACGATGTGCGGGTTCTGGATGTCCCCGCGGGAGCCGTCGGTGCAGGAGACGACCATCACCTCGTGTCCCTCGGCGAGGTACTTCGCCATCATCGGGGCGCCCTTGCTCGACTCGTCGTCGGGATGGGCGTGCACGGCGAGGAGGCGCAGGGCGCTATCGGTCTCTGACACGTCTCCTAGAATAGTCAGGTGACCGACTCCCCCGCTCTCGCTGCCCGCTACGGCGCCCCCCGGCGCGGATTCACCAGGCAGCGGGCCCGGATCGTCATCGTCGTGGCCCTCGTGGTGGGCATCGCGGTGGCCGCATGGCTCACCTACACGTCGACCGTCCGCGCCGGCGTGAGCTCGAACGACATCGGCTTCTCGACCCCGGACCCGTGGCACGCCGAGATCGACTTCCAGGTGACCAAGGACGCCTCCGCCACCGCAGTCTGCGCCGTCCACGCCCTGTCCGACGCCTACGCCGTGGTGGGCTTCAAGGAGGTCGAGATCGGCCCGGACGCTGGCGGCTCGGGGACCACCACGAGGCTGCAGCGGGTCCCGCTGCGCACCGAGACCGCGGCGGTCTCCGGCGTCGTCGACTCCTGCTGGCTCAAGGGCACCTAGCCGGACACGCCCCGCAGGCCAGCTTGGGATTGGGACCCCGGATCACTAGACTGGTCTAATACCCATTGCCCCGCCGGTGGTCGAGAAAGCGCTCCCGAGGCATCGCGCCTCGTATCAGGTGCGTACGTTCCGCTGGTGGGGTCTTTGCATGGAGAGACGTTACAAGGAGACGACATGTCCACCACGACCCATCAGGGCGGCCCCTGGCTCACGCAGGAGGCGTACGACCGTCTCAAGGCCGAGCTGGACCACCTCTCAGGGCCCGGCCGTCATGAGATCGTCGAGAGGATCGAGGCTGCCCGCCAGGAGGGCGACCTCAAGGAGAACGGCGGCTACCACGCCGCCAAGGAGGAGCAGGGCAAGATCGAGGCCCGCATCCGCCAGCTGACCGACCTGCTGCGCAACGCCCAGGTGGGCGAGAAGCCCGCGGACGACGGCGTCGTCGAGCCCGGCATGCTCGTGGTCGCCAAGATCGCCGGCGAGGAGGAGCGCTTCCTCCTCGGCTCGCGCGAGATCGCCGACGGCGGCACGGACATGGACGTGTTCAGCGAGAAGTCCCCGCTCGGTGCCGCGATCGTCGGCCACAAGCAGGGTGACAAGCTGTCCTACACCGCCCCGAACGGCAAGGAGATCAAGGTCGAGATCATCTCGGCCACGCCCTACAACGGCTGATCCCGCCCCAGCACGCCCAGACGCACGACGGCGCCGCTCCCCTCGCGGGGGGACGGCGCCGTCGTGCGTCTGGGAACCAGGGCGGCTCAGGCCGCCGCGCGCCCGCGGGGCCTGAGGACGATGGCTGCGGCCACGCCGCCGGCGAGGCCGAACAGGTGGGCCTGCCAGGAGATGCCGCTGCCCACCGTGGGCAGGATGCCCAGGAGCACGCCGCCGTAGACGGCGAACAGCACGAGCGCGAGCAGGATCTGCCCCCAGCTGCGGTTGAAGAATCCGCGCACGAGCAGGAACCCGAACAGGCCGAAGATCACCCCGGACGCCCCGACCGTGATCGACGGGCGGCCGAGGAGGCTCCCGAACATCCACACGCCCAGTCCCGAGCCGAACCAGGAGAGGACCACGGCGGTGAGGAAGTGCCTCAGGCCCGCGAGGAAGGCGAGGAATCCGAAGACGAACAGGGGCAGGGTGTTGGCGAGCAGGTGGGCCCAGCTCGTCGAGTCATGGACGAGGGGCGAGGTGAGGACGTCGGGCAGGCTGCTCACGTCGCGGGGCCTGATCCCGAACATGCGGGTGAGCAGCCCGAAGGTGGCCATGTTCACGAGTTCGATCAGGTAGAGCACCGCTGTCACAGCGGTCATGGTCGCGAGACCGGCCCGGGCCCGCACTGCGAGGCGCGTGTCCATCCCTGCCCCCTCCCGCCACGACCGCGTGGCCTCAGACGTGCATGACGATCGGCTGGAACCCTTCGGCGCGCAGCGCGCGCAGCACCTGGTCGGAGTGCTCGTGGCCCTTGGTCTCCATGTCGATGGTGATCGCCACGTCTCCCATGGCGATCGAGCCGCCGACCCGGGTGTGGTCCACGCCGGTGACGTTCGCGTCGTTCTCGGCGATGATGCGGGAGATGGTGGCGAGCGAGCCCGGGCGGTCGTCGAGCATCATGCGGACGGTGAGGAAGCGCCCGGCGGCGGAGAGGCCGCGCTGGATGACCTTGAGCATGAGCATCGGGTCGATGTTGCCCCCCGAGAGGATCACGACCGTCTTCTTCGCATCGATGCCGAGCTCGGCGAGCTTGCCGTCCATGAGGGCGGCCACGCCCACCGCCCCGGCGGGCTCGACGACGAGCTTGGCGCGCTCGAGCAGGAAGATCAGGGCACGGGCCAGCGAGTCCTCGCTCACCGTGACGACGTCGTCCACGAGCTCCCGGATGATGCTGAACGGGATCTGGCCCGGGAGCCCCACGGCGATGCCGTCCGCCATCGTCGCGACCTTCGGCAGCGGCACCACGGCGTCCGCGGCGAGCGAGGGCGGGTAGGCCGCCGCGTTCTCGGCCTGGACGCCGATCACGCGGATCTCGCGTCCGAGCTCGGCGGCCTTGGCCTTCAGCGCCACGGTGACGCCGGCGAGGAGGCCGCCGCCGCCGACGCCCATGAGGACCGTGTCCACGTCCGGGACCTGCTCGAGGATCTCGAGGCCGATCGTGCCCTGCCCCGAGACGACGTCCGCGTTGTCGAACGGGTGCACGAACACCGCGCCCGTCTCGTCAGCGAAGCGCTTGGCCTCGGCCAGCGCCTCGTCGACGTTGTGGCCGTGCAGGACCACCTCGGCGCCGTGGCTCCGGGTCGCCTGCAGCTTCGGCAGGGCGACGCCGAGCGGCATGTAGATGCGGGCGCGGATGCCGAGGCGCTTGGCCGCGGAGGCGACGCCCTGGGCATGGTTGCCGGCGGAGGCCGCGACGACGCCCCGCCGCTTCTCCGACTCGCTCAGCCGGGCCATGCGCACGTAGGCGCCGCGGACCTTGAACGACCCGGCGCGCTGGAGGTTCTCGCACTTGAAGAAGACCTCGCCGCCGACCTGCTGTCCCAGCGCGCGGGACTGCTCAATCGGGGTCCTGGCAATAATGCCCTCGAGCAGCTCCTGTGCGGCAAGAACGTCGTCGAGCGTCACAGCGAGAGTCGAGAGGGCCTTCATGCTCAGTGCTCCTAGGGGGCTTCACGGGATGGCGGAACGTCTCCGGCGTCGTCCGAGGGCGCCGGCGCACCTCCAGTTTCCCACGAGTTCTCCCAGCCTCGGGCCGCGATGTAGCGCACGGCCGAGTTCGTGACGGCGAGGGTGGGCACCGCGAAGAGGGCCCCGGGGATGCCGGCGATGTACGAGCCGGCGGCGACTGCGAGGATCACGGCGACGGGATGGAGGGAGACTGCGCGGCCCATGATGAGGGGCTGGAGCACGTGCGACTCGATCTGCTGGACCGCCACGACGATGACGAGCATGATGACGGCGTTGACGAGTCCGTTCGCCACGAGCGCCAGCAGCACGGCCACGGCGCCGCTCACGAGCGCGCCGACCACCGGGATGAAGGACGCGACGAAGACGAGGATGCCGAGGGGCAGCGCGAGGGGCACGCCCAGGATCGCCGCGCCGACGCCGATGCCCACCGCGTCGACCGCGGCGACGAGCACCTGCACGCGCACGTAGCTCACGAGCGAGGTCCATCCCCGGCGCCCGGCGCCGTCGGCGGCCGGCCGCGCCTGCCGCGGCAGGAGTCCCACGAGGAACCTCCAGATGCGCTCGCCCTCGAGCAGGAAGAAGACGAGGACGAACAGGGCGATGAGTGCCCCCGTGAGGAAGTGGCCTGCAGAGGACCCCACGCTGAGCACGCCGCTGACGAGGGTGCCCTGGTTCGACTGGAGGAGGCGCTGGGCGTCGTTGGTGTAGGCCTCGAGCTGGGAGGAGGTGACCTGCAGCGGGCCCTCCGCGAGCCACTTCTGCACCTCGGCCAGGCCGGCGAGCGCCTCATCCCAGAGCTGCGCGAAGCCGATGGAGATCTGGCGTCCCACGAGGGTGAGCAGGCCCGCGACGGCCGCGATGAAGCCGATCTCGGTGATCGCGACGGCGAGGCCCAGGGGGACGTTGGCGCGCCGGAGCCAGCCGACCACGGGGCTGAGCAGGCCGGCGAGCAGGGCAGCGACGAGCACGGGGATCACCAGGAAGCTCAGCTGCGCGAGGGCCCAGGCGATGGCCCACGCGACCACGAGGATGATCGCGGTGCGCCAGGACCAGGCGGCCGCGACCCGCAGGGCGAACGGCAGGTCGGCGTCGCTCACGGGGCGGGCGGCCCGGGCGGGCGTGGGGCGGGGTCCGGGGGGTGTGGGCTCCATGGCCCCATCCTGCCAGAGGCCTTCAGGCGCCCGTCGCGCGCCTAGAGCTCCGAGCCGATCCCCCACCGGATGGAGGCCGAGGCGCCGGGCTCGAGCCAGCCCAGCCCGGCCCCGCTGTTGAACGCGTTCGCCGCCCCGCTCATCGGCTCGAGGGCCACCGCCTTGGCGCGCCCCGGGAAGGTGTCGGTGACGAAGACGTGGGTGTACGGGCAGGTCTGCTCCTGCCACAGCCACACGCTGCGGCCGTCCTTTGCAGCGAGCGTCGCGCGGGCCGCCCGGGGCGAGCCCGCGCCGTCGTCCGCGACGTCCTCGAAGGCGAGGTCGGTGTAGCCGGAATCGAGGGCGAGGCAGAGACGGGCTGGCCTCTGCGGAGGTCCGCGCGGCCGGAGACCGGCTCGGAAGACCGGGGAATGAGGCGCTGGTCGGCGATGAGCCGGGTCCGGCCCGAGACGGTGAGCGTGAGCTCCTCGCTGGGGACGTCGCCGATGCGCAGGTAGGGGTGCGCGCCGAGCACGAACGGAGCGGTGGTGTCCGAGTCGTTGGCGAGGGTCTGGGTGACGCTGAGGCCGCCGTCGGACCCGAGCGCGTAGTCGACCCGGTGGCGGAGGAGGAACGGGTACCCGTGCTGGGGGAAGACGACGGCCTCGAGCGCCACCGCCGACTCCGTCTGCTCGAGGAGGCTGTAGCCGGTGTTGCGCAGCAGTCCGTGGCTCGCGTGCCCGTGCTTGGGCTCGGTGATGTCCAGCTGCTGGGCCCGTCCGTCGAGGGACCACCGTCCGTCCTCGATCCGGTTCGCCCAGGGCGCGAGGGTGATGCCGGTCGCCCCGGGCGGGATCTGGCCGTCGCCGTACGTCTCGGTGAGGGCCACACCGTTGCGCGTATAGGAGCGCAGGCCGGCGGCGAGCTCGGTGACGACGGCGACGGCGCCCGCGCGCCGGAGTTCGTGCTGCCGTCCGGTGGCGGCGCGGCGGGCGGTCGGTGAAGGTGTCATGGGACCACGCTAGCCCGCTCCCGGCACGCAGCCCGTGCTGCCGCGGGGTCTTCCCAGCAGACCGACAGAATGTTATCTTTTGTTAGAAAGCTGTTGTTTCTGTTAACCGACTCCCCTGCCGGGGAGCCGAGGCGGGGGGACCGATGCTGGCCGCGGAACGCCATGCGTACATCATCGCGGAGCTCGAGCGGCGCGAGGCCGTCCGGGTGACCGAGCTCGCGGCGACGCTCGGCGTCTCGGAGATGACCATCCGGCGCGACATCGAGCACCTCGAGCAGCAGGGGCTGGCCCGGCGCGTGCACGGAGGTGCGGCCCGGCCCACGGACGTCGGGTTCACCGAGCTCGGGTTCGAGGTCAAGAGCGAGCACCGCCCCGACGCCAAGAGCGCCATCGCCCAGCAGGCGGTCGAGCTGGTCCGGCCGGGCGCGACCATCTTCGTCACCGCGGGCACGACGACCTTCACCTTTGCGCACCTCCTCGCAGGCATCCCGGACCTCACGGTCGCGACGAACTCGATCAAGGTGGTCGAGGCGCTCGGCGCCGCCGGCGCGGTGCGGACCATCCTCACCGGCGGGGAGCGGACGCCCTCGGAGGCCCTCGTGGGGCCGCTCGCGACGTCGACGCTCCGCCAGCTCCACGTCGAGGTGTGCTTCATGGGGGTGCACGGGCTGCATCCCCGCGCCGGCCTCACCACGCCGAACATGCTCGAGGCCGAGGCGAACCGGGCCGCCGCGGAGGCCGCCGCCCGGCTCGTGGTCCTCGCCGACCACAGCAAGTACGGCCTCGTGGGCCTCGCACGGATCCTGCCCCTGAGCGCGGTCGACACCCTCATCACCGATGACGGCCTCTCCGCCGGGGCCCTGGACGAGCTGCGCCAGCACGTCCCCGACCTCATCGTCGCGGCCGTCGAGGACGCCCGACCCACGAAGGGAGCACAGTGACTGCACCCCATGCCCCGAGGATCACGCCGGCGCGGCTGTCCGACGGCCGCGAGCTGCTGTACTTCGACGACCCGGGCACGCCGCCGCGCGTGCCGGTGGCCGATCAGCGCGGCCTCGAGCACCGCGCCGCCCCCGGCGAGCTGCGCTACGACGAGCTCTCCGGCGACTGGGTCGCCGTGGCGGCCCACCGTCAGTCCCGTACCCACCTGCCGCCCGCCGAGGCCTGCCCCCTGTGCCCCAGCACACCGTCCAACGCCTCCGAGATCCCCGACGCGGACTACGACGTGGTGGTGTTCGAGAACCGCTTCCCGTCGCTCGGGCCGGACACGGCGGTGGTCCCCCCGGCGCTGCCCTGGGGCGACACCGTGCCCGCCGCCGGCCGCTGCGAGGTCGTGTCCTTCACCTCCAGCCACACCGGATCCTTCGCCCAGCTGCCGTACGAGCGCGCCCGCACCGTCGTCGAGGCGTGGGCCCAGCGCACCGCCGCCCTGAGCGCGCTGCCCGGCGTCCGCCAGGTCTTCCCGTTCGAGAACCGGGGGGCGGAGATCGGCGTGACCCTGCATCACCCCCACGGCCAGATCTACGCCTACCCCTACGTCACCCCGCGGGCCGCGCAGCTCGGCGCCGCCGCGCGCCGGTTCTACGACCACGCGGACGGCCGGACCACCCTGCTCGGGACGCTCCTGGACCGCGAGCGCGCGGCCGGCGAGCGCGTGGTCCTCGAAGGGGAGTACTTCACGGCGTACGTGCCGTTCGCCGCGCGCTGGCCGCTCGAGGTCCACCTCGTCCCGCACCGCCACGTCGCCGACTTCTCCGCCCTCGCCGGCGAGGAGAAGGACGAGCTCGCCCACGCCTACCTCTCGCTCCTGCGGGGCCTGGACGCGCTGTACCCGACGCCGACCCCCTACATCGCGGCCTGGCACCAGGCCCCGCTCGAGGCCTCCCTGCGGCCCGCGGCCCGCTTCCACCTCCAGCTCACCTCCCCGCGCCGGGCGGCCGACAAGCTGAAGTTCCTGGCCGGGTCCGAGGCGGCCATGGGCGCCTTCATCAACGACACCACCCCCGAGCAGGTCGCTGCCCGGCTGCGCGGGGCCCTCGCCGGCGCCTCGGCGGCCCGCGCAGCCACCGGAAAGGCGCCCGCATGAGCATCAACCTCCCCCGGCAGGAGGCCGCCGGGGCCGCCCTGCGCGCCTTCTCGGAGGCCTTCGGCGGGGCGCCCGACAGCGTGTGGCGGGCACCGGGCAGGGTCAACCTCATCGGGGAGCACACCGACTACAACGAGGGCTTCGCCCTCCCGTTCGCGATAGACCTCGCGGCGCACGTGGCCGTGCGGGCTCGCCCCGACCGGCTCGTCCGGCTCCTGTCCACACACGGCGGCGGCGTCGTCGAGCTCGATCTGGACGCGCTCTCCCGCGATGCCGCCCCCGGGTGGAGCGTGTACCCCGCCGGGGTCGCGTGGGCCCTCGCCGACCACGGAGTCGGCCTGACGGGGTTCGACCTCGCGCTCGACTCGACAGTCCCGGTGGGCTCGGGCCTGTCCTCCTCGCACGCCATCGAGTGCGCCGTCGTGACGGCCCTGGCCGAGCTCGCCGGAGCCGATCTCGCGCCTGAGGACTTCGTGCTCCTCACCCAGCGCGCCGAGAACGCGTTCGTCGGCGCGCCCACGGGGATCCTCGACCAGTCGGCGTCGCTGCGCGGCGCCTCCGGGCACGCCGTGTTCCTCGACTGCCGCGACCAGGGCGTCGAGCTCATCCCGTTCGACGCCGGCGCCGCGGGCCTGGCCGTCCTCGTCGTCGACACCAAGGTGGCGCACTCGCATGCGGGGGGCGGCTACGCCGAGCGCCGGGCATCCTGCGAGCTCGGCGCGGACGTCCTCGGCGTCGCCGCGCTGCGGGACGTCTCCTCCGAGGACCTCGCCGAGGCCCGCGGCCTCCTCGATCCGGTGACCTTCCGGCGCGTGCGTCACGTGGTGACCGAGGACGAGAGGGTCCTGGCGACCGTCGCGGTGCTGCGCTCCGAGGGGCCGGCCGCGATCGGGCCCCTGCTGGACGCGAGCCATGCCTCGATGCGGGACGACTTCGAGATCTCGTGCCCCGAGCTCGACCTCGCCGTGGAGGCCGCGCGCTCGGCCGGCGCCCTCGGGGCCCGCATGACCGGCGGCGGCTTCGGCGGGTCGGCGATCGCCCTGGTCCCGCGCGCTGCCGAGGGAGCGGCGCGGGACGCCGTCACGGCCGCGTTCCGCCGTGCGGGGTTCGCCGCCCCGGACCTCTTCACCGTGGTCCCGGCCGACGGCGCCCGCCGGGTCCTCTGACCCCGGGCCGCGACCACGGCCCCTGCAGCACGAAGCCCCCGGACGGCGGTCCGGGGGCTCTGCGCGCTCGGCGCCTCAGTCGTTGCTGTTGAGGATCGCCAGGAGCCTGAGCAGCTCGGTGTAGAGCCACACGAGGGTGACCGTCAGCCCGAAGGCTGCGGTCCAGGCGAACCGGCGCGGGGCGCCGGCGCGGACGCCCTGCTCGATGCTGTTGAAGTCGAAGATGAGCGAGATCGCCGCGAGGACGATCGCGAACAGGCCCACGAACACCCCCAGCGGGATGCCGAAGATGTGCACGCTGCTGCGGAGCCCCCACGCCCCCAGGCCCGGGTTGACGAGCATGATGACCACGTTGACGAGGCTGAACGCGAGGTAGCTCACGAGGGCGATCAGGAGGAACTTCGCCAGGCGCGGGGTGGCCCGCACCTTGCCGCTCTTGTAGAGGCCGAGCGTCACGGCCGCCACGACGATGGTGCCGATGACCGCCTGCAGCCCCACGCCGGGCGCGACCGCGTCGATCAGGCGCGTGATGCCGCCGAGGAAGAGGCCCTCGAGTCCGGCGTAGGCCAGGATGAGCCCGGCCACGGGCTCGCGCTTGAACGAGTTGACCAGCGCGAGGACGAAGCCACCGAGCGCACCGACGACCATGAGGCCCAACGCCGCCCTCGCCGGGACGGCCAGGGTCACCGCGGCCCCGACCACGACGAAACCGAGGCAGGCGAGCGTGCGGACGATCACGTCGTCGTACGTCATGCGTCCCGTCTCGGCCGGGCCTGCGGACGGCGCGCGGTACAGCTTGTCGAGCTGCTCGGGCGTCATGGGCTGCTGCGGGTACCCCGGCTGCCCGTAAGGCCCCTGGCCGTGCTGCGTCTGGCCATAGGGGGCCCCGCCGTACGGGGCCTGCCCGTACGGGCTTTGGCCCTGGGGCTGGGCGGGCGCGGCGGTGGCCACGGCGCTCCTGTAGTTCTTCCCCCGGAAGACCGGGTTGCCCCCAAATGCCATGTCGGCTCCTTGTCCATCTCATGCTGCGGTGTCGCGGCCCCCGCGGGTGCTGGGGAGCCGCTACTGGAGAGCACGCCCGGGAGGCCCCAGAAGTTCCCGCCGCTACACTGTTGCGGTGCCGAACGACGCGACCTCCGCCCCCCAGCCCCGCCTCCCCCTGCGGATGCTCCACGACCGCATCCTGGTCGAGCTGGACAAGGAGGCGAGCGAGCGGCGCTCCGCGTCCGGCATCGTCATCCCGGCGACCGCCGTGCTCGGCAAGCGGCTCGCCTGGGCCGAGGTCGTCGCCGCCGGCCCCAGCGTCCGGCAGGTCTCGGTCGGCGACCATGTGCTCTTCGACCCCGAGGACCGCGCCGAGGTGGAGGTCGCGGCCAAGGACTATGTCCTGCTGCGCGAGCGCGACGTCCACGCCGTCGCCGAGAGCGACGAGCCCGCGCGGGACCTCGGCCTCTACCTCTGACCTGGCCCGCGGCCCCGGTCGGCACCGTTCGGACGGGCGCCGCCCCGACCGCAAAGCTGCCCTAAAGAAGCATTGGGGCGCAGCTTCACAGTTGTTACCGGATCGCGACCTCCAGCACCCCTCCGCGCCGCCGATCGGCCCCCGTCCCGCGGGGTAACATGACGTCCAGCGGGTGAGGTTCGTCACACCCCGGGCCTCAGCTCCGGCGATCGGCCGTGCCCGCTGCACCGACCACCGGCTGGCACCCCCAGCCGCACCCGTACAGACGGAGGCCCCACGTGAGACGCACAGCCTCGGCCGTCCCCAGGTTGCGCGCGCGGCGCGCACTGGTGGCGGCAGGCGCCCTGATCGGCGCCATCCTCGCAGTGCTCCTGGCCGTGGCCCCGGCCGCCGAGGCGACGACCTCGCCCAGCCCGGGCCCCAGCCAGTCCCAGTTCCAGAACAGCATCTCGGGCTTCCTGCGCAATGCGGGCCAGCCGCTCCAAGGCGTCAAGATCACGGCCGAGGGCAATGGCTTCAGCGGCAGCACCACGTCCTCGGCCTCCGGGGCGTGGACGATCTCGGTGCCCACCCAGGGCAGCTACAAGGTGACCCTCGACGAGTCCACGCTGCCCCAGGGCATCAAGCTCGCGGACGGGCAGGAGAACCCGCGGACGGTGACCTTCAGCCAGACCTCCAACGCGAGCACCATCTTCGCGTTCGGGGCCGGCATCCAGGTGCACCAGGAGAGCTTCTTCACGAATCTGGCCAACCGCCTCGTCGCGGGCCTGAGCTTCGGCCTGCTCCTGGCGCTCTCCGCCGTGGGCCTCTCGCTCATCTTCGGCACCACCGGCCTGACGAACTTCGCCCATGGGGAGATGGTCACGCTCGGTGCCGTCGTCGTCTTCTCGACGAGCGCCGTGGGCGTGCCGTTCTGGCTCGCCATCCTCGCGGGGCTCGCCGCCGGAATCGCCTTCGGCTACGTCCAGGACGCCTTCCTGTGGAAGCCCCTGCGGCGACGCGGGACGGGACTCGTCCCCATGATGATCGTCAGCATCGGCCTCGCCCTGGCCTCCCGCTACGTGATCCTCTTCTTCTTCGGGGGCGCCACCCAGCAGCTCCCCTACTCCCAGTCCACGGACATCGACCTGGGGGTCGTCTCGATCTCCCCGAACAACCTGTGGTCCCTGCTGATCTCCGTCGTCGTGATCCTCCTGATCGCCTTCGCCCTGCTGCGGACCCGCCTCGGCAAGGCGACCCGCGCCGTCGCCGACAACCCGGCCCTCGCGGCAGCGAGCGGGATCGATGTCGACCGGGTGATCCGGCTCGTCTGGGTCACCGGCGGCTTCCTCGCGGCGCTCGGCGGGATCCTGTGGGCGTACTACCGCCCGGGGGTCTCCTTCAACATGGGCCAGCAGCTGCTGCTCATGATCTTCGCGGGCGTGACCCTCGGTGGCCTCGGGACCGTCTTCGGCGCCCTCGTGGGGTCCATCGTGGTGGGCATCTTCGTGGAGCTCACCACCGTCTTCGGCCTCACCTCGGACCTGAAGTACGTCGGGGCGCTGGTCGTCATGATCCTCGTCCTCCTGTTCCGGCCCCAGGGCATCCTGGGCCGACGTGAGCGAGTGGGCTGAGGAGGCCACCATGGATTTCGGACAGATTCTTCTCGAGGCGCTCGGCGAGCTCGTCAGCCCCACGACGGCGGCCTACGCCCTCGCCGCGCTCGGCCTCGCCGTGCACTTCGGCTACTCGGGGCTGCTCAACTTCGGCCAGGCCGGCTTCATCGCGGTCGGCGCCTACGCGTTCTCGATGAGCACGATCCACCTCGGCTTCCCGTTCTGGCTCGCCCTCATCGTGGCGGTCGTGGCCTCGGTCGTGTTCGCCCTCATCCTCGGCATCCCGACCCTGCGGCTGCGGGCGGACTACCTGGCGATCGTGACCATCGCCGCGGCGGAGATCATCCGCTACATCGTCACGACCAACACCCTCACCGACGTCACCGGCTCGGCCAACGGCCTCGCCGGCTTCCGCCAGGACTTCCTGAGGCTCAACCCCTTCCCCCCGGGGAGCTACCTCGGCTACAGCAGCCCCGACTTCTTCTACCGGTTCTTCGGCTGGGGACTCGTCGTCATCTTCGGCGTGGGGGTCTGGCTGCTCATGCGCAGCCCCTGGGGCCGAGTCCTCAAGGGCATCCGCGAGGATGAGATGGCCGTGCGCTCGCTGGGCAAGAACGTCTACTCGTACAAGATGCAGGCGCTCGTGATCGGCGGCATCCTGGGCGCCCTCGCGGGGCTCGTGTTCACCCTTCCCCGCGACGTCGTGCAGCCGGCGAACTACGGCACCGAGTTCACGTTCTTCCTGTGGACCTGCCTCCTCCTCGGCGGCATGGCGACGGTGCTCGGGCCGATCGTGGGGGCCATGATCTTCTGGGTCGTGCTCTCCCTGACCCAGAATGTGCTCTTCGGGCTGATCCAGATCGGCGTCCTGCCGTTCCTCAGCCCCACGCAGGCAGGCCAGCTGCGCTACATCCTCGTGGGCGTCGCCCTCATGCTGCTGATGATCTTCCGGCCGCAGGGCGTGTTCGGCAACAAGAAGGAGCTCGCATTCTCATGAGCGAGGCATACACCACCGCCGGCGGCGCCGTCGACTACATGACGGACAGCCGCCCCATCAGCGAGGGGCCGGCAGCGCCCGGCTGCCGCAAGCGCGACCCGATCGTCGTCGCGGACAACGTGAGCCGGCGCTTCGGCGGCATCAATGCCGTGGACGTCGAGCACCTGGAGATCCCGCGGCACAAGATCACCGCGCTGATCGGGCCCAACGGCGCCGGCAAGACGACCCTGTTCAATCTCCTCACGGGCTTCGACACGCCCCAGTCGGGGACGTGGCAGTTCGAGGGCCGCGACCTGGCCGGAATGGCCTCCTACAAGGTGGCCAGGCTCGGGATGGTGCGCACCTTCCAGCTGACCAAAGTCATGGGCAAGCTGACCGTCATCGAGAACATGCGGCTCGGCGCCTCCGAGCAGCCCGGCGAGAAGCTCCGCAACGCCCTGTTCCGCGGGATCTGGGGCGGCCGCGAGAAGGACATCACGGCCAAGGCCGAGGAGCTGCTGGCCAAGTTCAAGCTCGACGCCAAGCGCGACGACTACGCCGCGTCCCTCTCCGGCGGCCAGCGCAAGCTCCTCGAGATGGCCCGGGCGCTCATGGTCAACCCCAAGCTCGTCATGCTCGACGAGCCGATGGCAGGCGTGAACCCCGCCCTGACCCAGAGCCTCCTCGACCACATCAAGAACCTCAAGGCCGAGGGCATGACCGTGCTGTTCGTCGAGCACGACATGCACATGGTCCGCCACATCGCCGACTGGGTCGTGGTCATGGCCGAGGGCAAGGTTGTGGCCGAGGGCCCGCCCGCCGACGTGATGAAGGACCAGGCTGTGATCGACGCCTATCTGGGCGCCCACCACGACGTGGACCTCGGCGCCGCGGGCGGCCTGAAGGAGCTCGAGCAGGAGCTGGCCGCGGACGAGGAATCGGTGGTCGGCACGGCCGACGCCGGGATCATCTCCGAGGAGTCCGTCCTCGCCGAGGCCGAGACGATCACCGTGACCCACCCGGGCAAGCACCGCGCCGCGCCCGGAGAGGCCGCCGATGCCGGCGACGCGGCCGTGGACACCGGCAAGGAGGAGCAGAAGTGAGCGAGCACACCGCACCCGCGGCACCCCCGGCGCCGGACGGCGAGGCCGTCGTGACCGTCACGAAGCTCGTGGCCGGTTACCTGCCCGGGGTCAACATCCTCAACGGCTGCAGCATCGAGGCGCGCAAGGGCGAGCTGATCGGGATCATCGGCCCGAACGGGGCCGGGAAGTCCACGCTGCTGAAGGCCATGTTCGGCCTGGTCAAGGTCCATTCCGGCTCCGTCGTGGTGCGCGGGCAGGACCTGACCGGGCTCAAGGCGAACAAGCTCGTGACCCGTGGCCTCGGGTTCGTGCCGCAGAACAACAACGTCTTCACGACGCTCACGATCGAGGAGAACATGCAGATGGGCATGTTCCAGCGGCCCAAGGCATTCAAGGAGCGCTGGGACTTCGTGACGGAGCTGTTCCCCGAGCTCGGCAAGCGCCGGGCGCAGCGGGCCGGCTCGCTCTCGGGCGGCGAGCGGCAGATGGTGGCCATGGGCCGGGCCCTCATGATGGACCCCGCGGTGCTCCTCCTCGACGAGCCCTCGGCCGGCCTCTCCCCCGTCAAGCAGGACGAGACCTTCCTGCGGGTGCACGAGATCAACCGCGCCGGCGTCTCCGTCATCATGGTCGAGCAGAACGCCCGTCGCTGCCTGCAGATCTGCGACCGCGGCTACGTCCTCGACCAGGGCCGCGACGCCTACACCGGGACCGGCCGGGAGCTGCTCAAGGACCCGAAGGTCATCCAGCTCTACCTCGGCACCCTCGCCGACACGGTCGAGGGCCAGCCAGCCGAGGGCCAGCCGGCCGCGAGCCAGGCCGCCGAGGGCCACACGGTCGAGGGCCAGGCCGCCCAGGGCCACGAGGGCGGCGGCCCGGGGAAGGCCGCCGGCCAGGCGGACTAGCCTCTCCCAGACGACGGCGCCGCCCCACCCTCCTCGGGTGGGGCGGCGCCGTCGTCTGCGCGCCGCCAGGAGCGCCGGCCCTTCCGCCCCTGGACGTGCCGGGGCCCCGGCCCCCTCGCGGGGACCGGGGCCCTGAGCCGGGCTTCCCAGCGGGCTGGGGTCAGCTCAGCTTGCCGAACTCCTCGCGGACCGGCTGCGGCTTGTTGTTGTCGTCGAACTGGTAGATGCCGATGTAGGCCTCCTGCGGGTCGCCGTTCTTGGCGAAGGAGACCGGGCCGGACTTGCCGTCGTAGTCGATGTCCTTGCCCTGGCGCAGGAGCGTGACGCAGGTGGCGAAGTCGTAGCACTTCTCGCCGCCCTCGGAGACATCCTGCAGGTGCGCTGCGATGTCCGTGCCCTTGGTGCTCTTGGCTTCCTCGGCCGCGAGCGCGATCAGGTTCACGGCATCCCAGGACTCACCGGCGTAGTTGTAGTCCTTCAGGCCCGAATCCACCGTGGCGAGCTGCTTCTTGAAGTCGTCCTTCGCGAACGTCCCGGGGGTCGTGCCCTGGGCGCCCTTGAGCGTGCCCGGCTTGAGGTCCTTGCTGTAGTCCGAGGTGTTGCCGTCGACGAAGAACAGCTGCGTCGGCTTGACGCCCTTGGCGGTCAGCAGCGGGATGATCTGCTTTGCCTGGTCGAAGGAGATGACCGCGATCGCGTCCGGCTTGGCCGCCACGACCTTGTCCACCTGCGAGCTGAACTGCGAGTCGCCCTCGTTGAACAGCTCCTGGTCGACGACCTTGCCGCCGGCGCCCTCGAACGCCTTCTGCACGTTGTCGCGCAGGCCAGTGCCGTAGGCGTCGTTGAGGACGATCATGCCGAGCGTCTGGGCGCCGCACGAGGCCATGTAGTTGCCGAGCACCCGGCCCTGGAGGACGTCGGACGGGGCGGTGCGCCAGTAGAGCCCCTTCGCGTTCCAGGTGCTGAAGTCCGGCGACGTGTTCGCCGGGGAGAACATCACGGTGCCGGCGCCGGTGATCTGGTTGATGACCGTCTTGGAGACGCCCGAGGACGCCGCGCCGATGATCGCGGACACGCCCTGCCCGAGGAGGTTCGTCACCGACTGGGTCGCGATGTCCGTCGTCGTGTCGCCGGAGTCGCGGTGCGTGATCTCGACCTTCTGGCCGAGGACGCCGCCGGCGTCGTTGATCTGCTTCACGGCCAGGTTCACGCCGGCGATCTCGGGCGGGCCGAGGAACGCGAGCGCACCCGTCTGCGGGAGGAGCGAGCCGAGCTTGAGCGGGGTCGGCGACGTGGTCGAGGACTTCGGCACATCCCCGGGGGCGACCGTGGCCGCGGCCGAGGCGCTGCCGGCACCGGCCGACGAGCTCGGGGCGGGGCAGGAAATCGTGCCGGAGGCGGCGGCGCTGCTCGAGCTGGAGCTGGACGGCGTGCCCGAGGAACCGCTGCACGCGGTCGCCAGGATGGCGACCCCGATGCCGAGTGCAGCCAGCTTCGCCGCCCGGGGCGCAGCCTGGTGACGTTGAATCATGCGTAATCTCCTCCATCGAAGGGCGCGGAAAGCCCCTGATGCGAACAATCAGGTGTTCCTGATTAGAAGACAGGCTAATTCAACGGTTAACGACGGTTACAGTGATTGAGGTCACAGCCTTGTAACGCCTGCGCAGGTCTGCTCCAGACATGGTGCCCCAGCAGGGACTCGAACCCTGACTGAGCGGATTTTAAGTCCGCTGCCTCTGCCGATTGGGCTACTGGGGCGCGCACCCAGCCTACTGGCTCGCCCGCGTGCCGCGCCGCGGGTGCCTGCCGGGAGCACGACGGCGGCCGCCTCCTGCGCGGGAGGCGGCCGCCGTCGTCGTGGTCGGCGCGGGGCCGGCGGTGGGACTACTTGGCCCCGGCCGGAACCTTCTCGCCGGCGTCCTGGGCCTTCGGCGCCGGGGCGGCAGCGGGCTTCGGGGCGGGCCGGGCGGCGCTCTCGAACGCGGCGCGCGGGTTCTCGAGGCCCTGGAGCGGGGTCGTGTCGCGGCCTGCGAACAGCGAGGAGAACCAGTCGAGGAGCACGCGGAACTTGCGCTCCGCGGTGGGGATCGCGAGGCCGTGGTAGCCGCGGTGGGCAAGCCACGCGAGCGGGCCCTTGAGCCCGATCCGGCCGAACAGGTTGATGTTCGCGACGCCCTTCCAAGGGCCGAAGCCTGCCACGGCGCCGAGGTTCTTGTGCTTGTAGTCCGTCAGCGGCTTGTCCCAGCGGTTGGCCCACAGGTTGTTCGCGAGGACCTTGGCCTGCCGCAGGGCGTGCTGGGCGTTGGGCACGCAGGTGCCGTCCGGGAGGCCCTTGCCGGTCAGGTCGGGCACGGCGGCGATGTCGCCGGCGGCCCAGGCGTTCTCGATGATGCCCTCGTCGCCGGCGATGCGCAGGTCCGGGAGGACGCGGACGCGGCCGCGCGGCTCGAGCGGGAAGCCCGTGGCGCGGACCATCGGGTTGGCCTGCACGCCGGCGGTCCAGACGAGGGTGTCCGCCTCGAACTCGTCCGCCGGGGTCTTGTCCGGCATGTTGATGAGCTTGAGGGAGCCCTCGGCGTTGGCGAGGGAGGTGTTCAGGAGCACCTCGATGCCGCGGCTCTTCAGGTGGCCCACGACCCACTCGGCCTGCTCGGCGGTGACCTCGGGCATGATGCGGCCCATGGCCTCGACGAGCACGAAGCGCACCTCGTCCTGGCTGAGGCGCCCGTTGTTGCGGACGGCCTCGCGGGCGAGGTCCTCCATCTCGGCGATCGTCTCGATGCCGGCAAACCCGCCGCCCACGACCACGAAGGTCAGGGCGCGCCGGCGCTCGGCGGGGTCCGTGGCGGTCGAGGCGAACTCGATGCGCTCGATGACCTGGTTGCGGAGGGCGATGGCCTCCTCGATAGTCTTGTTGCCGATGCCGGCCTCGGCGAGGCCCGGGATGGGGAACGTCCGCGTGATGGCGCCGGCGCCGAGGACCACGTCGACGTAGGGGACCTCGACCGTGCCCTGGTCGCCCGGGAGCTCCACGACGGCCGTGCGGGCCTCGTGGTCGATGCTCGTGACCGAGCCCTGGATGACCTCGCTGTCCTTGAGGTGCTCTCGCAGGGAGACGACGGCGTGGCGGGCCTCGATGTTGCCGCCGGCGACCTCGGGCAGGAACGGCTGGTACGTCATGTACGGGTTCGGGTCGACGACCGTGACGATGCCGCCGGCCGAGGCGATCTTCTTCTGGAGGTTCAGGGCCACGTAGAGGCCGACGTAGCCGCCGCCGACGACGAGGACGCGGGGGCGATCGACAAGCTGCAGGGAGGAAGGCATGGATCAAGCGTAGCGCAGTTTGTGAAAATATTCACTAGCTCTCGGGGTGCGACTCCTCGGCTGACATCGGGGCCGCGGCGCCGGGCGGGAGGGCCTGGCCGTCGGCCCGCAGCCGGCCCGCGCGGCGCCAGAGGTGGAGGCTGCCGCCGGCGGCGACGCCGAGCACGAGGACCGCCGAGAGGACCACCGTCAGGGCGGGCCACGGGCTCTCGACGGTGTCGGGGCGGGGCGTGGGCACGGGCGGCTCAGCCACGGCCTTGGCCGGGGCCGTGGGGGCGGCCGTCTCGTTCGGGGCGGCGGGGGCGGTGCCGGCTCCCTTGCGGTGGACCCTGATCCAGTCGGCGATCGAGCCGAGGGGGTTGACGGCGGTGACCGGCACGTCCGCCTTCAGCGCCGCCTCGGCGTCGAGGATCCCTCGGCCGTAGATCGGGTCCGGCCCGGGTGCGCCGGCGTCCTTCGCGGTCGAGACGATCCTGTTGATGACCTGGGCCGCGCTCATATCCGGCCACTTCGAGCGGATGAGCGCTGCCACCCCCGCGACGACCGGCGCAGCCCCGGAGGTGCCGGCCCACTCCGCGTACTGGCCCCCGGGCAGTCCACCGGCGAGTTCCTCCGCCGGCGCGGCCACGCCGATGCTGATGCCCTGGGACGAGGAGTCGACGCTGGCCTTCCGCTGGCGGTCGAGGCCCGCGACGGTCAGGACGCCTGGGATGGTGGCGGGGGCGCCGACCTGGATGTTGCCGCCCACGCGGTTCCCGGCAGCAGCGACGATCACCACGTCGTGCTGTTCAGCGTAGAGGAACGCCGAGTCCCAGCTCTCGGGCCAGACGGGCGAGGAGCTGCCGAGGGAGATGTTGATGACCTTGGCGCCCTGGTCCACGGCCCAGCGCACGGCGTCCGGGATCTGCGCCTGGTCGGAGATGCCGGCCGGGTTTGGCGAGCCGAGCCAGGTCGAGGCCGAGAGGAGCTGTGCCTCGGGGGCCACGCCCACGATCCCGTCCGGGCCCACACCGTCCTTGCCCGGGTCCTGGCCGTGGCCGCGGCCGGCAAGCATCGTGGCCACGAGCGTGCCGTGCTCGGGCTTCGCGCCGATCGGCTTCTGCCCGTCAGGTGAGCCCGCGCCGGAGGAGTCGTGGCCGCCCACGACCGCGCCGTGCAGGTCCGGATGGGTGCCGTCGATGCCGCTGTCGATCACGGCCACCTTCACGCCGGCTCCCTTGGAGACCTCCCAGGCCTTCTCGATCCCATATTCGCCGAGCCAGTACTCGCGGTCCCGGATGCTGTCCGCCCGGGCAGCGGGCGCCGACGGCAGGAGGCCGAGGAGGGCCGCGGTCAGGGCGGTGAGGAGGGAGAGGGTCAGTGCGGTGGCGCGTCGGATCACGTGGTCTTCTTCGTCAGGGTGCTCAGGGCGATGCCGTCGAGGATGTCGTGCTCGCTCGTGACGGCGGTGGAGATGCGGCCGTCCGTGAGCGCGGACAGCCGGCCGAGGATGCGGCGCCACACGAGCGCCCCGGCGCCGATCACGTCGACGCGGCCGGGGTGCATGTACGGCAGCTCTGCCCGCTGCGCGTGGGTCAGCCCCAGCAGTGAGGTGCAGGCGTCGGCCACCTGCCCGAGCGGCAGCTCGGCGCCGTGGATGCGCTCGGGCTGGTAGGCCGGCAGGCGGAGGGCGTGCGCGGTGATGGTCGTGATCGAGCCGGCGACGCCGATCACGGCGGTGGCCTCGGCGAGCGGCACGTCGGCGAGGGCCTCGTCGATGCCCGCGTCGGCGTCGCGCTCGGCCGCGGCGACCTCCTCGGCGGTGGGCGGATCCGAGCGGAGGTGCCGCTCGGTGAGGCGGACGCAGCCCATGTCGATCGAGCGCGCGGCCCGGACCCCGGCGGCGTCGCCGAGGACGAACTCCGTGCTGCCGCCGCCGAGGTCCACCACGAGCACGGGGCGGCCGGCGGCCAGCGGCAGGACGCTCGCGGCGCCGGCGAAGCTCAGCGCGGCCTCCTCGGCGCCGGGCACGATCTCGGGCTCGACGCCGAAGCGCGCCCGGATGCCGGCGACGAACTCGTCGCCGTTGCGCGCGTCCCGCATGGCCGAGGTCGCCACGAAGCGGACGCGCTCGGCGCCCAGGTCACGGACGGTGGCGGCGTAGTCGTCGGCGGCGGCGAAGGTGCGCTCGAGCGCCTCGGGAGCGAGCATGCCGGTTGCGTCGACGCCCTGGCCCAGGCGGACGACGCGCATCTCGCGGCGGACGTCCGCCAGGCGGGGCGCGCCGTCGTCGCCGGGACGCGTGTCCGCCACGAGGAGGCGGATCGAATTCGTGCCGCAGTCGATGCCCGCTACCCTCATGCCCGCTCCTCCCCCGCCGCGTCCTCTCGCTCGGCGGGGTCCCCGGCGGTGTCCATCCGCCGGACGGGCGCGGGCCGGCCGGTCATCGCGGGCAGCCCCTGCGGGCCGTGGCGGGAGAGGTCCCGGTCGGGGGCCTGCCCCTCCGTGTCCCAGGCCCCCGCGCAGGAGCAGGCGTCGGGCGTCCACCAGGCCGAGATGCCCTCGACCGCCTCGTCGCCGAGCGGGTTGACCCCGGGTCCGAGTGCGAGCGACTGGCCCACGAGCACGTGGAGGCACTTGACCCGGGTCGGCATCCCGCCGGCGGAGACGCCGTCGATCTCCGGGACGGGGCCGGTGCCCGCGCGGCGGCCGATCTCCTCGCGCGCCGAGAGGTAGGCCTCGTGCGCCCGGCGGTACGCGGCGGCCAGTTCGGGGTCGGCGACCAGCCTGTCGTTCATCTCGGCCATCATCCCGGCGGCCTCGAGGCGCGAGACCGCGGAGGTGATGACGGGATGGGTCAGGTAGAAGGTAGTGGGGAACGGGGTGCCGTTGGACAGCCGCGGAGCGGTCGCAGCCACGAGCGGGTTCCCGCACACGCAGCGGGCCGGGATGGCGACCACGTCGCGCACCGGGCGCCCGAGCTGGCGGCTCAGGGTCTCGAGGTCCGCCGGCGTCGGGGCGTCGGCGGGCGGCTGGGGGGTCTCGGTCACGGGGATCTCACTGTCCTTGGTCTGGTCGGGCGCGCACGACGCCGCCCTGCCGCCTTCTCGCTGGGGCGGCACCGCGGGCACCGCGCCGGGCTCAGTCGGTCGCGGCCCGCACGAACGCGTCCCAGAAGCCCTGGGTCCACGGCGTGTCGCCGGCCGCCGGGGTCTGCGTCCCGCTGCTCGCGGCGGCCGGGGTGCCGTCCTCGCCGAAGACCCAGTACGAGGTCTCGCCGGGCATCACCATGTTAATGCGGTCGCGGGCCTGCTGCTTGACGTAGTTGGGGTCCTCCCACCGGGCGATGGACTGCTTGAGCGAGTCCTGCTCGGCGTGCTTCGCAGCGATGTCTGCCTGGAGGGAGCTGATCTCGGCCCGCTGGCCGAGGAAGACGCGGACGGTCGGGGCCAGCATGATCGTGATGGCGACGAGGACCACGGCGAGGGCGATGATGCGGCCGGAGAACGCCCGCGCCGGCACGGGGGCGCTGTCCACGGAGACCGGGGTCTTGAGCGGGACCTTCGGCCCGGTCCGGCGCTTCGCACCGCCCGGCGGCCTGGGTGCCCTGGGGGCGGCCTTGGGAGCAGGCGCCGCGTCCTGGGCCGGCTCCGCGGGGGCGGCGGGCGCGGCCGGCGAGGGTCGCTTCGGGGCCGGCGTGCGGGGCACGGCCGGTCGACGCGTCGCCATGGAAGCTCCTTGGGTTGGTCTCCTGTGTGCGGCCGGCCCGCGGGGGCCGGCACCTGCCCGATGCGCCGCGGCGGCCATCGTCATTCCACGATAGCCGCCGCGGGGCGCGTTTCCGCGCAGGTGCCGCCCGCGGTGCCGGTGGCCGGCGCCTGAGGGCGGAGAGGAGGGTGTCAGCCCTTGAAGCGCGGGAAGGCGCTGCGGCCGGCGTAGCGCGCGGCGTCGTCGAGCTCCTCCTCGATGCGCAGGAGCTGGTTGTACTTCGCGACGCGCTCGGAGCGGGCCGGGGCGCCGGTCTTGATCTGGCCGGCGTTGGTCGCGACGCAGATGTCCGCGATGGTCGTGTCCTCGGTCTCGCCGGAGCGGTGGGAGGTGATGGTGGTGTAGCCGCTGCGCTGGGCGAGCGAGACGGCGTCGAGCGTCTCGGTGAGCGAGCCGATCTGGTTCACCTTCACGAGCAGGGAGTTGGCCGTCTTGGCGTCGATGCCCTGCTGGAGGCGCTCGGGGTTGGTCACGAAGAGGTCGTCGCCGACGATCTGGACCTTGTCGCCGATCTCCTCCGTGAGGATCTTCCAGCCCTCCCAGTCGTTCTCGTCGAGCGGATCCTCGATGGAGACCAGCGGGAAGTCCTTGACGAGCTCGGCGTAGTAGGCGCTCATCTCGGCGGCGGAGAGCGACTTGCCCTCGAACTGGTAGGCGCCGTCCTTGAAGAACTCGGAGGAGGCGACGTCGAGCGCGAGCGCGATGTCCTGGCCCGGGGTGTAGCCGGCCTTCTGGATGGCCTCGGTGATGAGCTCGAGCGCGGCGCGGTTGGAAGGCAGGTTCGGGGCGAAGCCGCCCTCGTCGCCGAGGCCCGTCGCGAGGCCCTTCTCCTTGAGCACGCTCTTGAGGTTGTGGTAGACCTCGACGCCCCAGCGGAGGCCCTCCGAGAACGTCTCGGCGCCGATCGGGGCGATCATGAACTCCTGGATGTCCACGTCGGAGTCCGCGTGCGAGCCGCCGTTGAGGATGTTCATGAGCGGCACGGGCAGGACGTGCGCGTTGGGGCCGCCGAGGTACTTGTACAGCGGCAGGTTGGCGGAGTCGGCGGCCGCGTTGGCGACGGCGAGGGAGACGCCGAGGATCGCGTTGGCGCCGAGGTTGCCCTTGTTGGCAGTGCCGTCGAGGTCGATCATGGTCTGGTCGATCGCGCGCTGGTCGGTGGCGTCGAAGCCGGTCAGGGCCGGAGCGATCTGGTCGAGGACGGCCTCGACGGCCTGCTGGACGCCCTTGCCCTGGTAGCGGCCCTTGTCGCCGTCACGGCGCTCCACGGCCTCGAACTCGCCCGTCGAGGCGCCCGAGGGGACCGCGGCGCGGCCGAGCGAGCCGTCGCTGAGCAGGACCTCGACCTCGACCGTGGGGTTGCCCCGGGAGTCGAGGATCTCGCGGGCGTGGATGGCATCGATAAGGGCCATGAATGTGCTCCTTGGTGGATGGAACGGCTCTGACTTGGGTGGCACAGCCCGCGCCGGTCCGCGGGGCAGGCACGGTGTCGCCCCCAGACTATCCGCCCCGCGCGCGGCGGCGCGACCTGTGACGGGGCCCCGTGCCCGCTCAGAGGCGCCCGACGGCGGCGCGGAGCGCGCGCTCGGCGTCCAGGCCGAGGGCGCGCGCCGCACGGACCGTGTCGAGCAGGAAGTCCCCGAGTTCCTCCTCCGTCGCGAACCCCGCCGAGGTCGCCCCGTGGGGCGCCGAGGTCGGGCCGTCGGTCATCCCGCCCGCGCCGACTGCCCCGTCGAGGGCGCGCCGGCGCTCGGCCCGCCCCAGCGCCTTCTGCGCGAGCGCGAGCGCGGGAAGGTGCCGCGGCAGGCCCTCGAGCGCATCCGGGCCGACGAGACGCGGCGAGGCCTCGCGCCCGTGCGCCGGGTCCTGGCCCGCGCCGGCGGCCTTCTCCTCGCGCTTGGCCTCGTCCCACGAGGCGATGATCTCCTCGACCGTCGTGGGGAAGCCCGGCTGCAGCGCGCCGTCGGGCGTGAAGACGTGGCGATTGCGCCGCACCAGCTTGGCCGTGAGCGCCTCCGCGACGCCGTCGAGGTCGAACGCGCCGCGCTCCCGGGCGATCTCGGCGTGCAGGACCACCTGCAGCAGCACATCGGCAAGCTCGCCGCGCAGCTCCTCCTCCGGCTGGCCGTCCTCGATGGCCTCGACGAGCTCGTAGGACTCCTCGATCAGGTATGTCACGAGGGAGGCGTGCGTGAGCGCGGCCGTCCAGAGGCAGTGTTCACGCAGGAGCCGCACCACCTCCACGAGACGGTCGACGGCGGCACTCACCTCACGCCTCCCGCCGCACCGTCGGCGCCACCGGGCCGCGCCTACTCGGCCAGGTTCGCGTAGGCCTCGTTGATGTACTCGACGAGGTCCTCGCGGTCCTCGAGCGGCAGGAACGCGGCCTCGGCGGCGTTGAGCGTGATCTCGAGCAGGTCGTCGAGGTCGTAGTCGAACGCCTCGACGAGGAGCTCGAACTCGTCCGTGAGCGTCACGCCGCTCATGAGCCGGTTGTCGGTGTTGACCGTGACGTTGAAGCCGAGCTCATAGAGCATGTCGAACGGGTGGTCGAGGATGTCCTCCCCCCAGGCGGCGATCGCGCCGGTCTGGAGGTTCGACGACGGGCACAGCTCGAGCGGGATGCCCCGGTCGCGGACCCATGCGGCCAGCTCCCCGAGCGTCACATCCAGGATCGGGACGCCGTCCTCGTCGACCTCGTCGGTCGATTCGACCGTGATGTCCTCGGCGATGCGCACGCCGTGCCCGAGGCGGAGGGCACGCCCGTCGACGAGGGCCGACTGGATGCTCGCGAGGCCGGCGGCCTCCCCGGCGTGGACGGTGGCCGGGAAGTTGTTCTGGGCGAGGTAGGTGAAGGCCTCGGCGAAGCGCGAGGGCGGGAACCCGTCCTCGGCCCCGGCGATGTCGAACCCGACCGCGCCGCGGTCCCGGTGGCGCACCGCGAGCTCGGCGACCGCCTGGGAGTTGTCGGCGTGGCGCATGGCCGTGACGAGCTGGCCGACGGCGATGACGCGGCCGGACTCCTCGACGGCGGCCATGCCGTCCTCGAGGCCGGCCTGGACCGCCTCGACGGCCTCGTCGAGGGTGAGGCCGTCGGTGAGGTGCTGCTCGGGCGCCCAGCGCACCTCGCCGTACACCACGCCGTCGTCCGCGAGGTCCTCGACGAACTCCTTCGCGACGCGGCGCAGCGCCGGGGCGGTCTGCATCACGGCGATCGTGTGGTCGAACGTCTCGAGGTACCGGGGCAGGGAGCCGGAGTCCGCGGCGTCGCGGAACCACTGCCCGAGGGCCACGGGGTCCGTGGACGGGAGCTCGTGGCCGATCTCGGCGGCGAGCTCGATGATGGTCGCGGGGCGCAGGCCGCCGTCGAGGTGGTCGTGGAGGGAGACCTTGGGCAGCGCCCGGAGGTCGAAGGAGAGGTCCGGGGCGGCGTCGATGTTCGGCTCAGTCACGGCTCAACTCTATTGAAGCCGGGGGCCTCAGGCCACCGGGGGCTCACTCCCCCGGGGTGGGCGTGGCCTCGCGGTCGCGCGGCGCGTAGTCGTCGGCGGGCGCGTGGGGCCGCAGGCCCAGTTCGCGCTCGTGCTCGGCGGTGGCCGCGGCGGCCGCGCGGCGGGCGTCGACCGTGTCGCGCCAGCGGTGGAAGACCGTGATGCTGTGGTCGAGGAGCACGCCGAGGACGAGGGCGAACGCGACGGCGACGACCACGCTGAGCAGCGGGTTGTGGTGCAGCCATGGGAAGGAGCTCGCGAGCAGGCCGACGCCCAGCGAGTAGCCCACCCACGTGAGGCACGCGAACGCGTCGAGCCAGAAGAAGGTGCGGTGCCGGAACCCGGTGCTGCCGGAGACGTAGTTGACCGCCACGCGGCCCCACGGGATGTACCTGGCCGTGAAGATCAGCACGGCGCCGCGTTTGTCGAGCTCGTGGCGGGCCCAGCCGAAGACCTTCTGCACGCGTGGACGCCGCATCCACTTCCACCGGTCGGTGCCGATCCTGCGCCCGAGGAGGTAGGCCACGTTGTCCCCGGCCATCGCCCCGATGAGCGCGGTGGCGCCGAGGATCCACAGATTCGGCTCCCCGGAATGGCGCCAGTATGCGGCGAGCGCCACGATGAGCGTCTCGCTCGGCACGATCATCGCGAAGCCGTCGATGAAGAAGAAGATGAGGAGGATCGGGTAGATCCACCATTGGCCCGCAGCGTGGAGGATCGCGTGATCGATGAAGGTCAACGACATGCGGTGGTGCTCCTCCGGAAACTGGGCCTCCTCCAGTGTCCCATGCGCGGGCCCCGGCGGCCATCCGTCCAAAGGTCCTGCATCGCCGCGGCGGCGCTCCTCCCCGCGGACGACGCCGGCCCTCCCCCGGGCGGAGACGCCCCCGGGGCTCGGGGCCGGGCGTCGGGCGCCGGCTCGGGGCCGGCCGCCGGGTGCTAGGCGATGCGGTCGAGGATCAGCGGGCGCGCCGGGCGGGACCCCTCGGGAGCGATCGTGACCGCGCCCTCGAGGGCCTCGCGGGCGCGGCCGAAGCGCTCGGGGGTGTCGGTCAGGAGCGTCATGAGCGGCTCGCCGGCGCGGACGGTCGCGCCGGGCTTGGCGTGCAGCCGCACGCCGGCTCCGGACTGGACGGCGTCCTCCTTGCGCGCCCGGCCGGCACCGAGCCGCCACGCGGCGATGCCGACCGAGAGCGCGTCGAGGCCCACGAGGGCTCCGTCCGCCGGGGCGTAGACCGTCTCCGACTCCTTGGCGCGCGGGAGCGGGGCGTCCGGGTCGCCGCCCTGGGCGGCGATCATGCGGCGCCACACGTCCATCGCCCGGCCGTCGCGGAGCGCCTGGGCCGGATCGCCCTGCACGCCGGAGGCCTCGAGCATCTCCTCGGCCAGCCGGACCGTGAGGGCCACGACGTCCTCCGGGCCGCCGCCTGCGAGGACCTCGAGGGACTCCTCGACCTCGATCGCGTTCCCGGCGGTGAGACCGAGCGGCGTCTCCATGTCGGTCAGCAGCGCCACGGTGCGCACCCCGGCGTCCTGGCCGAGGGCCACCATCGTCTCGGCGAGCTCGCGGGCGCTGGCGGTGTCCTTCATGAACGCCCCCGAGCCGACCTTGACGTCGAGAACCAGCGCGCCGGTCCCCTCGGCGATCTTCTTGCTCATGATCGAGGAGGCGATGAGCGGGATCGCCTCGACCGTGCCGGTGACGTCGCGCAGCGCGTAGAGCTTCTTGTCCGCCGGGGCGAGGCCCGCTCCCGCGGCGCAAATGACCGCCCCGACATCGTCGAGCTGGGCCATCATCTCCTCGTTGCTCAGGGAGGCGCGCCAGCCGGGGACGGACTCGAGCTTGTCCAGGGTGCCGCCCGTGTGGCCCAGGCCGCGGCCGGAGAGCTGCGGGACGGCCACCCCGAACACGGCCACGAGGGGTGCGAGCGGGAGCGTGATCTTGTCCCCGACCCCGCCGGTCGAGTGCTTGTCGGCCGTGGGCCGCTGTCCGCCGGAGCGGCTGCGGAGTGAAGAGAAGTCGAGCCGCTCGCCCGAGGCGATCATCGCCGTCGTCCATCGGGCGGTCTCGCGGTGCGTCATGCCGTTGAGGAGGATCGCCATGGCGAGCGCGGACATCTGCTCGTCCGCGACGGCCCCCCGTGTGTAGGCGTCGATGACCCAGTCGATCTGGGTGTCGCTGAGCTCGCGCCGGTCGCGCTTCGCCCGGATGACGTCGACGGCGTCGTGCGCTTCCGCGGCACGCGCCCCGTTCCCGGAGGTGGTCACTGGTGTCCTTCCGTCGGATCAGTTCTGCAGGTTCTGCGGCCCGAACGCGTCGGGGAGCACCTCGTCCATGGTCCGCACGCCGCTGACGGTGAGCAGCACCATCCCGGGCGCGCGGAACTCGTAGAGGAGCTGGCGGCAGCGGCCGCAGGGCATGAGCACGCTGCCGGCGGCGTCGACGCAGGCGAAGGCCGCGATCCGGCCGCCCCCGCCGAGCCGCAGCTGGCCCACGAGCGTGCACTCGGCGCAGAGCGTGAGCCCGTACGAGGCGTTCTCGACGTTGCAGCCGGTGACGATCCGACCGTCGTCGGTCAGTGCCGCGGCGCCGACGGGGAACCGGGAGTACGGCGCGTAGGCCGTCCGCATGGCGTCCGTGGCCGCGGCGGTGAGGGCCGCCCAGTCGACCGCGGCCTCCGGCTGGGCCGGCTCACTGCTTGACATACGGGATCCCCTCCATGGCCGGCGGCCGCGAGCGGCCGACGAGGCCGGCCACGGCGAACACGGTGACGACGTACGGGAGCATGGCCATGAACTGGCTCGGGACGGGCGAGCCGATGATCGTGATGATGCTCTGCAGGTTGTCGGCGAAGCCGAACAGGAGGGAGGCCAGGAAGGCCCCGATCGGGTTCCAGCGCCCGAAGATCAGGGCGGCGAGGGCGATGTAGCCGCGGCCGGCGGACATCTCCTTGCTGAAGGCGTCCACGGCCACGAGGGTGAAGAACGATCCGCCGATGCCGGCGACGGCCCCGCCGAGGATGGTGTTCCAGAACCGGGTCCGGTTCACGTTCACGCCCAGGGTGTCCGCCGCCTGCGGGTGCTCCCCGACGGCCCGCACGCGCAGGCCCCAGCGGGTGTGGAACAGGCCCACATAGACCACCACGACGGCGATGTACATCAGGTAGCCCACGAGCGACTGGCGGAACAGGATCGGGCCGATCACCGGCACGTCGGCCAGGATCGGGATCTCGATGTTCCCCAGGTGCGGCGGCTTGTTGAGGCCGTCGGGGTCCTCGGTGAGCAGGGTCGAGAAGAGGAAGTTGGTCAGCCCGACCACGAGCACGTTGAGGACCACGCCGACGATGATCTGGTTCACGAGGTACTTGATGCTCACGAGTGCGAGCACCAGGGAGACGAGCGCCCCGGCCACCGCAGCCGCGACCAGGCCCACGTATACGTTGTGCGCGAGGGTCGCGCCGACCGCGGCGCTGAAGGCGCCCATGAGCAGCTGGCCCTCGATCGCGATGTTGACGATCCCGGAGCGCTCGCACAGGACTCCGGAGAGGGAGCCGAACACGAGCGGGACCGAGAGCGTCACGGCGCCCGCGAGCAGGCCGGCGAGGGAGATGAACGGGGTCTGGTCGCGGCCGCCGGCCACGATCCATACGAGGAAGCCCACGAGGAAGGCGACCGCGAAGACTGCGCCGACCCAGCCCGGCGTCGTGCGCCGCGCGGACGTGAGCCACACCGAGTAGGCCGCGCCTGCGAGCATGACCGCCGAGGCGAGCCATCCGACGACCGGCGAGCTCACCGTGATGACGGTGACGCCGGCGACGCCCAGGAGCGCCAGGAGGAAGACGACGGCCGCGGCGGCGAGGGCCCCGGTGGTCCAGCGGGCGGGCGCGCGTCCGGAGCGGGTGCCCCTGAACCGGAGGTACCCGAACCAGGCCGCGGCCACGAGCGCGACGGCCAGCGCGAGCCATGCGGCGAGCCCGGAGGCCTCACGCCCCGCGTCGACCAGGCCGAACGAGGCACTCTTGCTGCCCGAGAGCGCGCCGAACAGGACCGTGCCGGCCACAGCGAGGAGGCTGAGGCCGATGGGGGCCTTGCGGGACACCGGCGCGGCGGCGGGGCCGGGCCGGGCGTCCTGCGGGGCCGGGGCCGCTGCAGTGGTGCTCATGATGCGGCTCCGCTCTCGGCAGGTGCAGCCGGGGTGGGGGTGGGGGGCCCGGGCCGGCGGCGCTTCCGCCTGCGCGGGCCGAGGCCGAAGATCGCCCGCACGAGCGGCGGGGCGGCGATGAAGAGGACGATGAGCGACTGGATCACCAGGACGATGTCGATCGGCGTCTGGGTGACGGCCTGCATCGAGACGCCGCCGGCCCGGAACGCGCCGAACAGCAGGCCCGCGAAGAACGTGCCCCACGGGGTCGACCTTCCGAGCAGCGCCACGGTGATGGCATCGAAGCCGATCGAGGCTGCCACGCCGCCGGAGAGGTACTTCTCGGTGCCGGACACCTGGGCGATTCCGGCGAGGCCGGAGAGCGCGCCGGCGAGTGCCATGACCAGGACGGTGGAGCGGCCCACGTTGATGCCCGCCGTGCGCGCGGCGTTGGGGTTGGCGCCCACCGCCCTGAACTCGAACCCGAGGGTCGAGCGGGACAGGATCCACCAGACGGCCCACGTGACGAGGATGGCGAGGATGAAGCCCGCGTGCAGGCGGAACTGCGGCCCCAGGAGTTCCGGGAACAGGGCCGAGGCGTCGAGGAAGGGCGAGATCGGGTTGGTCGAGCCCTTGCGCTGGAAGGCCGGCGTGGTGAGCAGGAACAGGAGCAGGAAGCTCGCGATGTAGTTGAACATGATGGTCACGATGACCTCGTGGGCGCCGGTCCGGGCCTTGAGGAGGCCCACGATCCCGCCCCAGATACCGCCGCCCACGATCCCGGCGACGATCACCACGAGCAGGTGCAGCCCGAACGGGAGGTGCCAGGCGAACCCGACGTAGGCGCCGAAGAGTGCCCCGAAGATCAGCTGCCCCTGGGCGCCGATGTTGAACAGGCCCGCACGGAACGCCAGGGCCACGCCCAGGCCCGCGAGGATCAGCGGGGTCGAGACGGTGAGGGTCTCGGCGAGCGGGTAGAGCTGGGCGGCAAGGTCCGCGCCCTGCCAGTTGAAGATCGAGCCCTGGACCAGTGCGGCGTACGGGCGGAAGACCTCCGTGATGGTGTCGGAGGGCCGGGCGAAGAAGTAGCCCGCCGCGGTGGCGACCTTGGGGTTGGTGACCGCCATGAGGATTCCGCCGATGACGATCGCCAGGACCATGGACAGCAGGGACACCATCGGGGTGCCCGTGGCGATCCGACGGAGCAGGGTCTCCCCTGCCCCGTGCGCGGGGACGCCGGGCGGTGGGGTCGGCACGGGCTGGGGCGCCTGGGCCGAGTCGGGTGCGTTCTGCACGTCAGCCATGTGTCTCTCCTGTGGTGTGCTCGCCGCCAGCGTGGCGGGCCTCGGCGGCGGCCGCTGCGGCCTCCTGGGCGTCCATGCCGGCCATCATCAGGCCGAGGACGTCGCGGGGGGTGTCCCCGCTGACGATGCCCATGAGGCGTCCCCGGTAGAGGACTGCGATGCGGTCCGAGAGCTCCATGATCTCGTCCAGTTCGGTGGAGACGATCATGACCGGGGTCCCGTGGTCCCGCTCGGCGAGGATCCGGCGGTGCAGGAATTCGATCGAGCCCACGTCGACGCCGCGGGTGGGCTGCGAGGCGATGAACAGGCGCAGGGGGCGCGAAAGCTCGCGCGCCATGACGACCTTCTGCTGGTTGCCGCCCGAGAGCGAGGACGCCGGTGCGTCGGGCGAGCCCGCGCGGATGTCGAACTCCTCGATCTTCTCCTTGGCCTGGGCGGCGACCCGGCCCGGGCTCATCGCGAGCCCGCGGGCGAACGGGGCACGGTCGTAGAGGTCCAGGACGAGGTTCTCGGCGACGCTGAAGGCGCCCACGAGGCCGTCGTGCGAGCGGTCCTCGGGGACGAAGCCGACGCCTGCCTCGAGGACCTGCTTGACGCTGCGCCCGAGCAGCTCCCTGCCGTCGAGCGTCACCGACCCGGTGACGTGCCGGTGGAGGCCGAGGATGGCCTCCGTCAGCTCGGTCTGGCCGTTGCCCTGGACGCCCGCGACGGCGAGGATCTCGCCCTGGGCGATGTCGAAGGAGACCCCGTCCACGATCCGCTGCCCGGTGGGGGCCACGAGGGTCAGGTCCCGCACCGAGAAGGTGGTCTCCGCCGGCTGGGCCGGCGCCTTGTCGAGGGTGAGGCTGACGGGCCGGCCCACCATCATGGTGGCCAGCTCGGCCGGGGCGGCCGACGGCGGGGCGTCGCCGACCACGCGCCCGCGCCGGATCACGGTGATCACGTCTGCGACGGCCTTGACCTCGCGCAGCTTGTGGGAAATGAAGATGATCGAGGTGCCCGAGGCCTTCAGCTCGGCCATGATCGCGAGGAGCTCGTCCGTCTCCTGCGGGGTCAGGACCGCGGTGGGCTCGTCGAGGATCAGTACCTTGGCGTCGCGGACGAGGGCCTTGATGATCTCCACCCGCTGCTGCACGCCCACGGGGAGGTCCTCGATGCGGGCGTCGGGGTCCACGTCGAATCCGTAGCGGGCGGAGATCTCGCGGACCTTCGCCCGGGTCACGTCGAGGTCGAGGAAGCCTCCGGCCCTCGTGCTCTCGGCGCCGAGGGCAACGTTCTCGGCCACGGTGAACACCGGCACGAGCATGAAGTGCTGGTGCACCATGCCGATCCCGGCTGCCATCGCGTCCGCGGGGCCGCGGAAGGTGACGGGGCTGCCGTCCACCAGGATCTCGCCCTCCGTCGGCTCGTACAGCCCGTAGAGGACGTTCATCAGGGTCGACTTGCCGGCGCCGTTCTCGCCGAGCAGCGCTTGGATCTGGGAGTCCTCGACGACGAGGTCAATGTGGTCGTTCGCGGCGAACGAGCCGAAGCGCTTCGTGATGCCGCGGAGTTCGAGTTTCACTGCGGGAACCGTCCCCTGGGATGAGGTGGGACCAGCTTGCTCCCCGGCACGCCAGCGCCGCCCTGCCGGCGAGCGGCGGGCGGCACTGGGTGGCCTGATGCATGGAGCACCGTGGGCCGGGCGCTGGATGGAAACGTGCTGTCGCTACTTGGAGACGGGGCTGGACTTCGACTCGACCTTGACCGAGCCCGAGATGATGTCCTTCTTGAGCTGGTCGAGCTCGCTCTTCATCTCGGCCGGGACCGCCGAGTCGAGGTCGTGGAACGGGGCGAGGGCCACGCCGCCGTTGTCGAGCGTGCCGACGTACGGGGTGGCGTCGAACTTGCCGTTGAGGTCGTCCTTGAGGACGGACTCGACGGCGGTGGACATCGTCTTCTGGACCGAGGTCAGCATGACGGACTTGTAGTCCGGGGCGGTGAGGTAGCCATCCGAGTCGACCCAGATGAGCTTCGCGTCCTGACCTGCGTTCTTGGCGTCCAGTACCGCGGAAGCAGCCCCGGGGCCCACGGCGCCGGCCACGGGGAGAACCACGTCGGCGCCCTGCTGGAGGAAGCCCTGGGTGAGGACCTTGCCCTTGTCGACCGACTTGAAGTCGCCCACGAAGGTGCCGTCCTGCTTGTCCTTGTCCCAGCCGAGGACCTGGACGTTCTTGCCCTTCTTCTGGTTGTAGTACTTCACGCCGTCCGCGAAGCCGTCCATGAAGATCGTCACCGTCGGGATGTTGAGGCCGCCGAACGTGGCCACCTTGCCGCTCTTGGAGACGCCCGCGGCCAAGTAGCCTGCGAGGAACGCCGCCTGCGCCGTGTCGTACACGATCGGCTTGACGTTCTTCGGGAAGGTCGGGTCGGTGTAGTCGATGATCGCGAAGTGGCTGTTCGGGTTCGCCGTCGCGATGCTCTTGGTCGCGTCGCCGAGCAGGAAGCCGACCGTGACCGTGAGCTTGCAGCCGGCCTGGACCATCGATCGCAGGTTGGGGTCGTAGTCGGTGTCCGCCTTCGACTGGACGTGCTTCTCCTGGATGCCGAGGTCCTTCACCGCCTTCTGGAGGCCCTCGTAGCCCGACTGGTTGAACGACTTGTCATCGAAGCCGCCCGAGTCCGAGACCATGCAGCCGAGGTAGTTGGAGGCCTGCGCCGAGGAGCCGCCCGAGGAGCCGGACGAGGGCGGGGCGGAGCCGCAGCCTGCGAGCGTGAGCGCCGTGGCCGCCGCGAGCGCCGCGCCCGTGACGCCGGCTCGGGAGAAGGGGGTACGGAAGCGGTTCAAGTGGTCCTCCAGGTGGACGAGAGACTCTCCTCAGCCGCCGGGGCCGAAGAGGGCCCGCCGGGCGTGTGGTACAGCGCACAAGGGTACTCGAAAGGATTCCTTCACACACCGGCGCCCGACGACGGCCGCGGGAATCGTTGGTGATTCGTTACCAACACTAGAGGTCGCGCAGGCTCCGGAGGGCGGCCGCCGCGAGGACCTGGACGCCGTAGCCGATCGCGGCCTCGTCGACCACGTAGTCGCCGCGGTGGAGGTCGTACTCCTCGCCGCCGGGGGTGTGCGTTCCGAGGCGGAACATCGAGCCGGGGACCTCGGAGAGGAACCAGGCGAAGTCCTCCCCGCCCATGGACTGCGGCGTGAGCACCACGGCGTTCTCCCCCAGCTCGGCGCGAGCCGCGGCCTCGAGCAGCGCGGTCTCGTGCTCGGAGTTCACCACCGGGGGCACCCCGCGGATGTGCTCGAGGCTCACCTCGACCCCGTACGGTGCGGCGACCTGCTGCACCACCTCGTCGAGGAGCTCCCCCGCGCTGTGCCAGGCCTCGCGGTCGAGGCAGCGCATGGTCCCGGACATGGAGCCGGTGGCCGGGATGGCATTCGGCGCGGCGCCCGCGGAGATCTGGCCCCAGACCATGGACACCCCGCTGCGCACATCCACCCGCCGGGAAAGGACCGCAGGCACGTTGACCGCGATCTGCGCGAGCGCGAAGACAAGGTCCTCGGTCAGGTGCGGGCGCGAGGTGTGGCCGCCGCGGCCGGTGAGCTGGATGCGGATCGTGTCCGAGGCAGAGGTGATGGGGCCGATGCGGGTGCCGATCTTGCCGACGTCGATGCGCGGGTCGCAGTGGAGCGCCATGATGCGCGGCACGCCGGAGAGCACCCCCTGGCCGATGCAGGCCAGGGCTCCGCCGGGCATGGTCTCCTCCGCCGGCTGGAAGAGGATCCGCACCGTGCCGTCGAGCGGGGTCTCCCGGTCGATCTCGGCGAGCAGCAGCGCGACCCCCAGGGCCACCGTCGTGTGGACGTCGTGGCCGCAGGCGTGGGTCACGCCGTGGTTGCGCGAGGCGAACGGCAGGCCCGTCTCCTCGATGATCGGAAGGGCGTCGATGTCGCCGCGGACGGCCGTGGCGATCGGGCCCGTGCCGATGTCGACGACGACGCCCGTGCCCTCGAGCCGGCGCGGCGTGAGCCCCGCCGCCTCGAGGCGCGCCACGATCCTGTCGGTGGTGCGGTACTCGTGGAAGGACAGCTCGGGGTGCGAGTGGAGGTCCCGGCGGAATTCGATCAGCTCTGGCAGGAACGCCTCGAGACGAGGGCCTACGAGGGGCGTGGGCTTCGTCTCCGTCGTGTAGTTTCGCACCTGTTCACTCTAGCGTCACCGTCCTCAGAGGACGTCGAGGTCCCCGCTCGCCTTCAGCCCGGCGACGGCGTTCTTGACCTTCTGGGCGTGCTCCGTGGTGGTCACGAGGAGGGCGTCCGGCGTGTCGACGATGACGACGTCCTCGATGCCGATGAGCGCGATGACCCGCTTGGTGTCCGAGACCACGATGCCGCTCGCATCCTCGGTGAACACGCGGGCACCCTCCCCGAGCACGGTGACGCGCTCGGCCTCGCGGGCACTGTTGAGCCGGCCGATGGCGGCGAAGTCGCCGACGTCGTCCCAGCGGAAGGCTCCGGGCACGACGGCGACGTCCCCGGCGGCGGCAGCAGGCTCGGCGACGGCGTAGTCGATCGCGATCTTCGGCAGCGTGGGCCACACGCGTGCGGCGACCTCGTCGCGGGCCGGAGTGTCCCAGGCCTCCGCGATCTCCGCCAGGCCGGCGTGGAGCTCGGGCTGGTTGGCTTCGAGGTGCTCGAGCATGAGGGCCACCGGCGCGACGAACATGCCCGCGTTCCACAGGTACTCGCCGGAGGCGAGGTACTTCTCGGCGACCTCGAGGTTGGGCTTCTCCACGAACTCCACGACGGCGCGCGCGCTCGGCGCCCCGGGCACGTCGAGCGCCTCGCCGCCCCGGATGTAGCCGAAGCCCGTCGAGGGGTGCGTCGGCTCGATGCCGATCGTGACGATCTTCCCGCGCTCGCCGGAGGCGGCGGTGAGGATCGCCTCGCGGACGGCGGCCTGGAAGACGGTGTCCGGGCTGATGACCTGGTCGGCCGCGAAGGAGCCCATGATCGTGGCCGGGTCCCGGCGGTACAGGATCGCGGCGGCCAGCCCGATCGCGGCCCCGGAGTCCTTCGGCTCGCTCTCCAGGACGAGGTTCGCGGCGTCCAGCTCGGGGATCTGCCGGCAGACCGCGGCGCGGTGGGCCTCGCCGGTGACCACGAGGAAGCGGTGCCCGGCCAGCGGGGTGAGCCTGTCGTACGTGGCTCGGATGAGGGTGCTGCCCGAGCCCGTCAGGTCGTGCAGGAACTTGGGCGCCGCGGCGCGCGAGAGGGGCCACAGCCGAGTGCCCACGCCGCCCGCGGGGATCACCGCGACGAACTTCTCGAGCGGATCATGCGGTGCGGGCGCGGGGCCGGCGACGGGGGCAGTCTTGTCTGTCATCGCCTCCCACTCTAGTGGAGCGGGAGGCCCGATCACGGTGGACGGCGGACCGCAAGGGGCGTCACTGTGACAATCCCCACTGCTTTAACATGCCCCAGAGGGCTATTTGAGTAAGCTGTGGGCGAAGCCTAGATTTAGGCTGGATTCTGACTAGGTGAGCGCGCCCTTCGTACAGCAGGGCCACTCCGCACCGGTTGCCCCCTCCGCATGGGCCCCATGCGGGCGCCGGTGCCCGCAGGGAGGTTTATTCAGTGCCGACAAAACCAGCTGGCACCCTGTACCGCGGCCGTGAAGGCATGTGGTCGTGGGTCGTACACCGGATCACCGGCGTCGTCATCTTCTTCTTCTTGTTGGTGCACGTCCTGGACACCTCATTGGTGCGCGTGTCCCCCGAGGTGTACACGGCGGTCATCGCCGAATACAAGAACCCGCTCATGGCCCTCGGCGAGACTGGTCTCGTCGCAGCCATCCTCTTCCATGCATTCAACGGCCTGCGGGTGATCCTCGTGGACTTCTGGAAGAACGGCCCCAAGTACCAGCGCCAGATGCTGTGGACGGTCGTCATCGTCTGGGTCGTCGTCTTCGCAGGCTTCGCCATCCGCCACCTCTCACTCGCGCTGGGAGCCCACTGACATGACCACAGCACCTGAAATCCGCGAGCCGCGCAGCACCTCCGTGACCGGCCGGATCGCCCCGCAGTACAAGCGCACCGGGGGCCCCAAGGGCCAGTTCGAGATGATCGGCTGGCTCTTCATGCGCCTGTCCGGCATCGTCCTGGTCGTCCTGATCTTCGGCCACCTCTTCGTGAACCTCATGGTCGGCGAAGGCGTCCACGGCATCGACTTCGGCTTCGTCGCCGGCAAGTGGGCCAGCCCGTTCTGGCAGTTCTGGGACCTCGCCATGCTCTGGCTCGCGATGCTCCACGGCACCAACGGCGTGCGCACCATCATCAACGACTACGCCGAGCGGGACTCCGACCGCTTCTGGCTCAAGGCGGTCCTCTTCGCGGCCAGCGCCATCATCGTGATCCTCGGCACCCTGGTGATCTTCACCTTCGATCCGTGCCCGGTGGTCAACGGTGTCCGCACGGTCGCCGACTACTGCCCCGCCTCGTAACCAGCGGATCCCCGCAAGAAATGGAGCTTCACAGCATGCAGGTCCACAAATACGATGTGGTGATCGTCGGCGCCGGTGGCGCCGGCATGCGAGCAGCGATCGAGGCCGGCCAGCGGGCCCGTACCGCCGTGCTGACCAAGCTGTACCCCACCCGCTCGCACACGGGAGCCGCCCAGGGCGGCATGTGCGCGGCCCTCGCCAACGTCGAGGAAGACAACTGGGAGTGGCACACCTTCGACACGGTCAAGGGCGGCGACTACCTCGTCGACCAGGACGCGGCGGAGGTCATGGCCAAGGAGGCCATCGACGCGGTCCTCGACCTCGAGAAGATGGGCCTGCCGTTCAACCGCACCCCGGAGGGCCGGATCGACCAGCGCCGCTTCGGCGGCCACACCCGCGACCACGGCAAGGCCCCGGTCCGGCGCGCATGCTACGCCGCCGACCGCACCGGCCACATGATCCTCCAGACGCTCTACCAGAACTGCGTCAAGCACAACGTCGAGTTCTACAACGAGTACTACGTGCTCGACCTGCTCGTCGTCGAGGAGGACGCGACCCGCGAGGACGGCACCCCGTTCAAGCAGAAGCGCGTGGCCGGCGTCGTGAGCTACGACCTCGCCTCGGGCGAGCTGCACGTCTTCCAGGCCAAGGCCGTCGTGTTCGCCACGGGCGGCGCCGGCAAGGTCTTCAAGACGACCTCGAACGCCCACACCCTGACGGGCGACGGCATGGGCATCGCGTTCCGCCGCGGCATCCCGCTCGAGGACATGGAGTTCATCCAGTTCCACCCGACCGGCCTCGCGGGGCTGGGCATCCTCCTCTCGGAGGCGGCCCGCGGCGAGGGCGCGATCCTGCGCAACTCCGAGGGCGAGCGCTTCATGGAGCGCTACGCGCCGACCATCAAGGACCTCGCCCCCCGTGACATCGTGGCCCGCTCGATGGCCAACGAGGTGCGCGAGGGCCGCGGCGCCGGTCCGAACAAGGACTACGTGCTGCTGGACCTCACCCACCTCGAGCCGGCGCACATCGACGCGAAGCTGCCGGACATCACGGAGTTCGCGCGGACCTACCTCGGCGTCGAGCCCTACACGGAGCCCGTGCCGGTGTTCCCGACCGCGCACTACGTCATGGGCGGCGTGCCGACGAACATCAAGGGCGAGGTCCTGCAGGACAACGACACCGTGGTCCCCGGTCTGTACGCCGCCGGCGAGGTGGCGTGCGTGTCCGTCCACGGCTCGAACCGCCTCGGCACCAACTCGCTGCTCGACATCAACGTCTTCGGCAAGCGCTCGGGCATCAACGCCGCCGAGTACGCCAAGACCGCCGAGTTTGTGGAGCTGCCGGAGGACCCGGCCGCCGAGACCGTCGCACTGCTCGACGCCGTCCGCAACGCCGCCGGCACCGAGCGGATCGCGGCGATCCGCGCCGACCTGCAGGAGACCATGGATGCGAACATGCAGGTGTTCCGCACCAAGGAGTCCATTGCGCAGGCCCTCGCGGACATCACGAAGCTCCGCGAGCGGTACCGGAACATCGGCATCCAGGACAAGGGCAAGCGCTTCAACCTCGACCTCCTCGAGGCTGTGGAGCTCGGCTTCCTGCTGGACCTTGCCGAGGTCATGACCGTTGCTGCGCTGCACCGCAAGGAGTCCCGCGGCGGCCACTACCGCGAGGACTTCCCCGATCGCGACGACGCCAACTGGATGAAGCACACAATGCTCTACAAGGACGACGCCGCGGAAACCGAGGGCATCACGGGCCTGCGCTTCGGCACGAAGCCCGTTGTCTTCACCCGTTACGAGCCGATGGAGCGTAAGTACTGATGACCGCCTCAACCGCTGAGCCAGCGTCCAAGGTCGAGCTGCCCGCGAGCGTGGGCGGCGGGGGCGAGATCCCCACGTTCGATGTCACGCTGCGCGTGCGCCGCTACAACCCTGAGCTCTCCGAGGACTCGACCTGGGACGAGTTCCGGGTGACGATGTACGGCACCGACCGTGTCCTGGATGCCCTGCACAAGGTCAAGTGGGAGCACGACGGTTCGCTCTCGTTCCGCCGCTCGTGCGCGCACGGGGTGTGCGGCTCCGATGCCATGCGCATCAACGGCCGCAACCGTCTGGCCTGCAAGACCCTCCTGAAGGACCTCGACACGTCCAAGCCGATCACGGTCGAGCCCATCAAGGGCCTGCCGGTCGAGAAGGACCTGATCGTGGACATGGAACCGTTCTTCCAGTCCTATCGCGAGATCATGCCGTTCCTCGTCTCCAAGGGCCACGTGCCCACCAAGGAGCGACTCCAGTCAGCCGAGGAGCGCGAGCGCTTCGACGACACCACGAAGTGCATCCTCTGCGCCGCGTGCACCTCGTCCTGCCCGGTGTTCTGGACCGACGGGCAGTACTTCGGGCCCGCCGCCATCGTGAACGCGCACCGCTTCATCTTCGATTCGCGGGACGACGCCGGCGACATGCGCCTCGAGATCCTCAACGACAAGGAGGGCGTGTGGCGCTGCCGCACGACCTTCAACTGCACCGAGGCATGCCCCCGCGGCATCCAGGTCACGCAGGCGATCGCCGAGGTCAAGCAGGCCATCCTGGCCCGCAAGATGTAGCGGACCGCCGCCCGGCAAACACGGGGGCGCCGCCCGTCCTGACCTGGTCAGGACGGGCGGCGCCCCTCTGTGTGCCCTCCTGCGCAGCCGCGCTCAGGCCTTCTCGCGGCCGCCGAACTTGAGCTCTTCCCGCAGCTGCCAGAAGCCGTCGGCGTCGTGCTGGTACAGGCCCATGCTGTCCACCGTGAAGGAGGCGCTGTAGGTCTCGAGCCCGCTCTGGGCCTCGTCGAGCCGCTCGGGCGGCAGGTCGTGCGCCACCGTGACGTGGGGATGGTACGGGAAGGGCAGGGTGCGAGCGAGCGGGCCACGCTGGAGCTCGCGGTGCAGGCTGACGCACTCCTCGAAGCCCTCGTCCACGTTGACGTACACCACGGGTGAGACGGGGCGGAACGTGCCGGTGCCCCGCAGGCGCACAGTGAACGGCCGGGCCCGGGCGGCCACCGCGCGCACGTGCCGGGCCGCCGCGTCCCAGTCGGACGTCTCGGTGGTGGTCACGAGCGTGATGTGGGCCGGGATGACCTCGGCCATCCGGTCCCCGAAGGAGGCACGCCAAGCGCGCAGCTCCTGGGCCACGGTGTCGGGGAACCCCAAGATCACCCCGACGAGCGGCCGGTATGCACCTCCGGCGGTACCCGCTGCGTCCTCGATCGCGCCGTCCTCGAATCCCGGCATGGCCTCAGCCGACGGCCGCTGCCGCCGGGGCGAGGGCGGGGAGGAAGCCGACGCGCTCGTAGACGTCGGCGAGCGTGCGCGACGCGATCTCGCGGGCCTTGGCGGCGCCGCGGGCCAACAGCCGGTCCAGCTCCGAGGGATCGGTCAGGAGCTCCTCGGTGCGCGCCTTGATCGGGGCGACGGCGTCCACGACGACCTGCGCCACGTCGGCCTTGAGGTGGCCGTACATCTTGCCCTCGTAGGAGGCCACGAGGGAGTCCATGTCCTCGCCGGTGATGGTCGAGATGATGGTGAGGAGATTCGAGACGCCGGGCTTGGCCTCGCGGTCGAAGCGGACCACGGTCTCGGCGTCGGTCACGGCCGACTTGATCTTCTTCGCCGTGGCCTTGGGGTCGTCGAGGAGGTTGATCAGGCCGTTGGGCGACTCTGCGGACTTGGACATCTTCGCCGTCGGGTTCTGCAGGTCGTAGATCTTCGCCGAGGTCGGCGGGATGAGCGCCTCCGGCACCACGAAGGTCTCGCCGAAGCGGGTGTTGAAGCGCTGGGCCAGGGTGCGCGCGAGCTCGAGGTGCTGGCGCTGGTCCTCTCCCACGGGAACCCCGTAGGGCCGGTAGAGGAGGATGTCGGCGGCCATCAGCATCGGGTACATGAACAGGCCGGCACTGGCGGCGTCGTGCCCGTGGCGCGCCGCCTTGTCCTTGAACTGGGTCATGCGGGACGCCTCGCCGAAGCCCGTGAGGCAGGTCAGGACCCACGCGAGCTGGGCGTGCTCGGGCACGTGCGACTGCACGAACAGCGTGGAGCGCTCGACGTCGATCCCGCCCGCGATGTACTGCGCCGCCGTCAGCCGAGTGCGGTGCAGGAGCTCCGCGGGGTCCTGCGGGACCGTGATGGCGTGCAGGTCGGGGATGAAGTACAGGCACTCGTACTGGTCCTGGAGCTTGACCCAGTTGACGAGGGCGCCGAGGTAGTTGCCGAGGTGGAGCGAGTCGCCCGAGGGCTGCATTCCGGAGAGGAGTCGCTGGCGGGCGGGAGCAGGAGAAGTCATGGGGTCAGGCACTTCCGGGGTTCTGGAGCTGGTAGTCGATGACGAGCGGGGCGTGATCGGACCATCGGGTGTCCCACGCGCTCGCCCGGTCGACGACGGCGTTGCTCGCCACGGACGCGAGGGACGGCGTGGCCATGTGGTAGTCGATGCGCCACCCGGCGTCGTTGTCGAACGCCTTCCCGCGCTGGGACCACCAGGTGTAGGGGCCGTCGACCTGGCCGGCGAGGTCGCGGTGCACGTCCTTCCAGCCGATCTCGGTGCCGAAGAAGCGGTCGAAGTAGGCCCGCTCCTCGGGGAGGAAGCCGGCGCGCTTCTGGTTGGCCTTCCAGTTGCGGATGTCCAGCGGGCTGTGGCCCACGTTGAGGTCTCCGACCACGAGCGCGTAGTCGCTCATCTCGGCGAGCTCCGGCAGCCGCTTGAGCATGACGTCCAGGAAGCGGTACTTGTCGTCCTGCTTGGGGGTGCCCGCCTCGCCCGAGTGCACGTAGGCGCTCACCACGGTCAGCTGGCGGCCACCCTCGAGCGCGAAGTCGGCCTCGACCCACCGGCCTGCGGTGGCGAAGTAGTCGTCGCCGATCCCGATCCTCGTCTCCGTGGGGGCCTCGCGGGAGGCGATCGCCACTCCGGCGCGGCCCTTCGCATCGGCCTCGGCATGCAGCACGTGCCAGCCGCCGAAGTACTCGTGGACGATCGGGTCGGGGGCACGGACCTCCTGGAGGCAGAGGATGTCGACCTCGCGCGTCCCGAGCCACTCCGGCATGCCCTTGCGCCACGCGGCGCGGAGGCCGTTGACGTTGACGGTCGCGATGCGCAGGGCCCCACCCTTCGGGGCCGATTCGGGGGAAGTCACCTGGCTACTCTACCCTTCGTCGATGACGGTCCCGGTGAGGGGCGTGCCGTCGTCCGGGCGGAGCATGTCGCGGGCGTTGGCGGCGGTGATCTGGATCGTCTCGAGCGCCCGGTCCACCATCTCGCGGTCGCCTCCGAGGTTCTCGCGGATCACGCGCTCCTGCACCTGGATGATCTTGAAGGAGTGGTCGAGCTTGAGGTCGCGGACCTCGTCGACCGAGCGGGCCTCCCCGCCGGCGACCGACGGCGCGCGGCCGGTGAGCTGCTCGGCGGCCCGCTCGAAGCGCTCCTGCGCCTTGCGGCCCGCGGTGCGCACCGTGGTGAAGACGAACAGCGCGAAGACCAGCCAGCCGAACGAGACGATGGCCACGATCCATCCGATCACGGCATTCTGGTTCGCAGCGAAGATCACGGCCACGAGGAACGCGAGCACGAGGACCGACAGGCCGAGCGCGCCGACCTTGAGGCCTCCGCGGCGGCTTGCCGGGGCGCCGTCGGACTGGGGGGACGTGTTCTGGTGGCCGATACTCTGCATGCGGTCCATTCTCCCAGACGCCCGCACCGCCGCCCGCCGCGCCCGCTCTCCCTGCCGCCCGCGCTCGCACCTCCTCTCCCCCGGCCCGGCCCTGCCGCCCTCCCCGCCCCGGCCCTGCCGCCCACTCCGCCCCGGCCTGCCGTCTCGGGTACGCATCTCGTCGCGATTTCCCCGTCTCGGGTACGCATCTCGTCGCGATTTCCCCGTCTCGGGTACGAGCGTGGCGCGGACGACGGCGGGTGCCCGGCCCGCGCGGGCCGGGCACCCGCCGTCGTGCGTACACGAACCCCGAATACGCGACGAGATGCGTACCCGAAACCCCGAAAAGCCGACGAGATGCGTACCCGAAACGGGACGGCGGGTGGGGTCAGGTGGGGGTCAGCGCAGGAAGAGGGAGCGCAGCCGGCGCGTGGTGAACGCGACCCCCAAGAGGATCATGATCGCGTAGTACAGCAGGTGCACGCCCGTGGCCGGGGTGAAGGCCCCGATGCTGATCTGGCGCATGAGCTCCACGCCGTGCCACAGGGGGAACGCCTGCACGATCCACTGCACCGGCGCCGGATAGACGGACAGCGGGTAAAAGGTCGCCGAGAACAAGAACATGGGCAGCATGACGAACGTGATCAGGTCCATCTGCTGGAACGTCTTCATGTAGCTCGTGATGGCCATCCCGAAGGACGCGAAGCCGAAGGCGACCATCACGGAGGCGGGCACCAGCAGGAGCGCCCAGGGCGTGGTGATGAGGCCCATGACCCCCATGACACCCGTGAAGCCCAGCGCGTAGAGGAAGCCGCGGAACAGGGCCATGAAGATCTCGCCCATGGCAATGTCGAGCGGGCCGAGGGACGTGTAGAGCATGCCCTGGTAGAGCTTGCCGAAGTGCATCTTGAAGAACACGTTCCACGTCGAGTCGTAGATGGCGCCGTTCATGGCCGAGACCGCCAGGAGCGCCGGCGCGATGTACGCGGCGTAGGAGATGGGCGCGCCGCCGGGGCCGGTGACGTTGCCGACGAGGCTGCCGAGCCCGATCCCCATCGAGAGCAGGTAGAACACCGGCTCGAAGAACCCGGAGACGAGGATGATCCAGTTCTGGCTCTTGATGACGCGGAAGCCGCGCTCGATCACCGCGCGCGCGTTGCCCGCGTACAGCGCGCCCAGAGGCCGGCCGCTGGCGGTGATCTCGTAGTCCTCGTCGGTCAGGGCGCTCACTTGCCCATCCTCTTCGCGTAATTCCTGCGCGCCCACCAGATGCCCACGGCACCGAGCGCGGCCAGGTACAGCACGTGCACCGCCACGAGCCAGCCCGGCTCGTCCATCCCGTACGAGGCCATGCGGCCGAGCTCGTTCCCGTGCCACAGCGGCGAGATCCAGCCGATCCACTGCATGCCCACGGGCATCGTGGCGAGCGGGTAGAAGGTGCCGGAGAACAGGAACAGGGGCATGACGATGAAGCGCTGGATCATGGAGAACTGGAAGTTCTCCGACTCGATGTGCGCCGAGTAGGCCATGAGCGGGGCACCGAAGGCCATGCCGGCGAACACGCCGATCGGCACGAGCAGCCACGCCCAGGGACCGGGCGCGGCGCCGAAGGCGAGCATGATGAGGAAGAACACGAGGCACTGGACGGTGAGCCGCACGCCGACGGCCATGATGTGCCCGGCCGCGAGCTGCCCCGGCACGAGCGGGGTGACGTGCGGGCCGAAGTAGACGCGGCGCCACTTGAAGCCGTCCATGACGGGGAACATCATCTCGTTCGCGCTGGTCATGACTGCGCTCGAGACGAGCAGGGCCGGGGCGGCGAACGCGAGGTACCCCACGCCGTCGAACGCGGCCCGCGCCCCGCCCGCGCTCCTGTCCACGATCGAGGCCAGCCCGACCCCCATCGAGAACAGGTACAGCAGCGGGTTGCCCACGCTCGTCACGACGATCGTGACGAGGTAGGCGCGCATGCCGCGGAGCATGTGCTCGGCGAAGTAGAACGAGCCCCAGCGCCGGGCCTTCGCGGCCGAGACGTCGGGGGCGTGCGCGGTGAGGCGGGTCGGCGCGGCCTCAGTCAACGAGAGACCGTCCTGTCAGGCGCAGGAAGACGTCCTCGAGCGAGGCGCGCCGCACGAGCGAGGTGAGGGGGTGCAGCCCGCGGCCCCGGATGAGCTCGAGCGCCCGCTCGCCGTCGGCGGCGTAGACGAGCACCCGGTCGGGCAGCGCCTCGACGCGCTCGCCGACGCCCTCGAGCTGGCCGACGACGGCGGCGTTCCGCTCGGCGCCGAAGCGCACCTCCAGCACCTCCCGGCTCGAGTGCTCGCGGATGAGCGCCGCGGGCGACCCCTCCGCCATGATGCGCCCCTTGTCGACGACGATGAGCCGGTCGCACAGCTGCTCGGCCTCGTCCATGTAGTGGGTGGTCAGCACGAGCGTGACGCCCTGCTCCTTGAGGCGGAAAAGCCTGTCCCACAGGGCGTGGCGGGCCTGCGGGTCCAGCCCCGTGGTGGGCTCGTCGAGGAGCAGGATCTTGGGCTCGTTGACGAGCGAGCGGGCGATCGTGAGGCGGCGCTTCATGCCGCCGGAGAGCGAATCGACCTTTGCGGTGGCCTTGTCCTCGAGCTGGGCGAAGGCCAGCAGCTCGTCGGCGCGCTGGCGCAGGTAGTCCATCGGAAGCCCGAAGTAGCGCCCGTAGACGATGAGGTTGTCCCGGACCCGCAGCTCCTCGTCGAGGTTGTCCTGCTGCGGCACGACGCCGAGGTGCGCGCGGACCTCAGGGCCCTGGCGCTCGGGGTCGAGGCCCATGATCTCGAGAGTGCCGGCGGTGCGCTGGGTGACGCCGCCGATCATGCGCATGGTGGTCGACTTGCCGGCCCCGTTGGGCCCGAGGAGCCCGAAGGACTCGCCGGCGGGCACCTCGAAGCTGATGCCGTCGACGGCGCGGAACTCGCCGTAGGCCTTCACGAGGTCCTCGGCGCGGATGACAGTCCGCCTGTCTGCCTCACCCACGGCTGACCCCCCGGCAGTTACAAGAGCGGAATGTGACACAGGTCGCAGCCTAGTACGGTCGGCCACATTCCGCAACGAGTCTTTCACAATGGGGAGGGACCTCCGGGGCCTCGCCCACCGGCGCCCTGGCCGGCGATGAACTCCATGAGGGCCGTGGCGCGCCGGGTGGGCCGCACGGCGGCATTCCAAGCCATGAGCACCCGGACCGGCGCCGGGGCCGGGGTGATCTCGACGGGCACCACCGGCAGCCCCTCGTAGGTCTCGTCCCGCGCCGGGCGCTGGACCAGTAGGGCATAGCCCAGGCCGCGGCCCACGAGCGAGCGCGTGAGCTCGAAGTCCGTGGTGCGGTAGCGGATGCGCGGGACCACCCCGGCGGCGCGGAACACGGACAGGGTGTGCTCGCCGCTGGGGTGCAGGTCGAGGAAGACGAGCGGGTCCTCCGCGAGCGCGTCCAGCGTGACCGCGTGGGCGCCGGCGAGCGGGTGGTCCGCGCCCAGGAGCGCGTAGACGCGGGCCTCCGAGATGGTCCGCGCCTCGAGGCCCTGCGGAAGGTTCATGTCGTACAGCAGGGCCGCATCGAGCTCCCCGGCGAGCAGCGCCTCCTCGAGCGGGGCCTGCTGGTCGGCGACGAAGTCGAGCTGGACCTCGGGGTGCGCCCGGCCGAATTCCGCCAGGATGGGCGGGATCAGGGTCACGGCGAGCGTCGAGTAGCAGCCCAGGGCGACGGGCCCGCGGAGGGTCGCACCGGCGTCGAGCGCGGAGAGCTCGAGGTCCGCGGCGCCCGCGAGGAGCTCGCGGGCGTGGTCGCGGACGTAGGCGCCGGCCGGGGTGAGGACCACGCCGTGCGCGCGGCGGCGCACGAGCAGCTGGGCGCCGAGGGCCCGCTCGAGGTCGCTGAGCGCCGAGCCGACCGCCGTCTGGGTCACGTGCAGCCGCTGCGCCGCGGCGCTGATCGACCCCGCGTCCGCGACCGCCAGCAGGTAGCCGAGCTGGCGGAGCGTGAACCGGCTCGGGATGCGGACGACGCCGGGCGCCTCGCCCGCGCGTCCCGTCGCCTCTCCCATGGCACACCCCCTTGTGAAGAAGAAGTTGTCTATTATCGAGCTTTTTTGAACTTTACCTGCCTTTATGGCGTCCGCCACACTCGGAGCCATGACCGTTCAGCCAGCCCCCGCCCCCGCCGATCTGGGCGCCCCCATCGCCGACTGGGTCCGCATCGAGGACCTCTACGACGACCCCTACCCCATCTACCGGCGGCTGCGCGCCGAGTCGCCCGTCGCGTGGGTGCCGGCCGTGGGCCGCTACCTCGTGACGAGCTTCGAGGCCTGCCACCGGATCGAGCAGGACGCCGACACGTTCTCGGCGGACGAGGAGGGCTCGCTCATGAAGCGCTCCATGGGCCACTCCATGCTGCGCAAGGACGACCCCGAGCACCAGGTGGACCGCGCGGCGTACGGGCCGGTGCTGCGGCCCAAGGCCATCAAGGAGACGTGGACGGCGGTCTTCGCCAGGAACGCCGAGAAGTACCTCGCCGACTTCGCCGCGGCCGGCCCGGGGGCCGACCTGCACCTGGGCTTCGCGGCCCCCTTCGCCGCCGAGAACCTGCGCGAGATCATGGGCTTCCGCAACGCCACGCAGGAGGACCTGCAGCGCTGGAGCCAGACCATGATCGACGGCACGGGCAACTACGCCGACGATCCGGATGTGTGGGCCAAGTCCGCGGCGTCCAGCGCCGAGGTGGACGCCGCGATCGACGAGCTCATCCCGGTGCTCACGGCCGATCCGGACGCGACCCTCCTCTCGGCAGTGGTCAACGCCGGGCTGCCCGTCGAGGCCATCCGGGCGAACATGAAGATGACGATCGGCGGCGGGCTCAACGAGCCCCGCGACGTGCTCGGCACGGCTGTGTGGGCCCTCCTGTCCAACCCGGACCAGCTCGCCCAGGTCCTCGCCGACCCGGCGCTGTGGCCCACCGCGTTCGAGGAGGCCGTCCGCTGGGTCGCGCCGATCGGGATGTACCCGCGCCAGACCACCCGTGCGGTGGAGCTCGGCGGGGCGAGCCTGCCCGCGGGGGCGCGGCTCGGCGTCGTCATCGGCGCCGCGAACCGCGACCCGGAGCAGTTCGAAGACCCCGAGGCGTACAACCTCAACCGCGAGAAGAGGCCCCACCTCGCCTTCGGCGGCGGCACGCACTTCTGCGCCGGCACCTGGGTGGCCCGCACATCCGTGGCCCAGGTGGCCCTCCCGCGGCTCTTCGACGCCCTTCCGGGCCTGCGGCTCGCCGACCGGCCGGCCCGCGAGGGCGGCTGGGTCTTCCGCGGCATGCTCGAGCTCCCCGTGGCCTGGAACTGAGGAAGGAAGACCATGCCCACCATCACCTACGTCCAGCCGGACGGCACCGAGACCGTCCTCGATGTCCAGCCCACCACCTCCGCGATGCGCGCGGCCGTCAGCGCGGGCGTCCCCGGGATCGTCGGCGAGTGCGGCGGCCAGGCCATGTGCGCCACCTGCCATGTCCTGGTCCGCCCCGACTTCCTCGACGTCCTCCCCCCGATGGGCGAGGACGAGGACGAGATGCTCGAGTGCACTTCCACGCCCCGCGACGGCGCCCGCAGCCGCCTCGGCTGCCAGATCTCCTGCGGGACCCTCGACGCCCTCGTGGTCGACGTCCCCGCGGGCCAGGTGTAGCGGATGGCCCAGCAGCCTCCCCTCGGCCCGGCGGACAGCGTGGTGGTGGTCGGCGCCGGCCACGCGGGCGTCCAGCTCGTCGACTCGCTCCGCGCGGGCGGCTACGCCGGGGCCATCACGCTCCTCTCCCGCGAGTCGGCCCGGCCGTACCAGCGGCCGCCGCTGTCCAAGGACTTCATCGCCGCCTCCGGTGCGCCCGAGGCCCTGCCGCTGCGCGGCGAGGGCTTCTTCGACGACGCCGGCGTGCGCGCCCTCTGGGGAGTCGCCGCCGAGCGCATCGACCCCGAAGCGCGCCAGCTCGTGGCGGACACCGGCGAGCGCATCGCGTACTCGGCGCTCGTCCTCGCGACGGGGGCCGACAACCGCCGCCTCGGGGTGCCGGGCGAGGACCTCGCAGGTGTCGTGTCCCTGCGGACGCTGGAGGACGCCGCGCGGGCGCGGGCCGGCCTCGAGGGGGCAAGGCGCGCCGTGGTCGTCGGCGCCGGCTTCGTGGGCCTTGAGGTCGCGGCCGCCGCCAGGGCCCGCGGAGTCGACGTCACCGTCGTGGCGCCCACCGAACGTCCCCTGCGGCGCTCCGTCTCCCCCGCGGTCTCGGCCTTCCTCGCCGAGCGCCATGCACTGGACGGGGTACGGCTCGAGCTGGGCACCGCGGTGGCGGGCTTCCTGCCGCGCCCGGCCGGGTCCGGCAGCGGCGACCGGGTGGCCTCGGTGATGACCGCGGACGGGCGCGAGCTGCCGGCCGACGTCGTCGTGGTCGGCGTCGGGGCCTTCCCCGCCGTGGGGCTCGCCGCTGCTGCCGGGCTGGCGGTCGGGGACGGGGTGACGGTCGACGGCGGTCTGCGCACCTCCGATCCGCACATCCTCGCCATCGGCGACTGCGCGAGCTTCCCGAGCGCGCACGCGGGGCGCCGGGTCCGCCTCGAGTCGGTGCAGAACGCGACCGACCAGGCGCGGCACGCCGCCGCCGTCCTGCTGGGCGCCGCAGCGGGCCCCTACGCCGAGCTCCCGTGGTTCTGGAGCCACCAGGGCCCCACGAAGGTCCAGATCGCCGGGCTCTCCCGGAGCGACGCGCACCGCGTGGTGCGCGGCGACCGGGCTTCCGGGAAGTTCTCCGTGTTCGCCTTCGACGTCACCGGCGCCGAGGCGCGGCTCGTCGCCGTGGAGAGCGTCAACAGTCCCACCGACCATCTGGCCGCGCGCCGCCTCCTCGGGGCGGGCCGGCAGCTCACCCCGGACGACGCCGCCGACCCGGCCTTCGACCTGAAGGCCTATTCGCGCGCGGCGCCGGTCCCCGCATGAGCCGGGGACCCGCCGTCGTGCTCCCCGGGGCGCCCGTAGGAGCCGAGCTTCTCGACCGCATAGTCGAGGAGCGCGGCCGCGCGCGCGGTGAGCACCATGTCCTCGGGCCAGATGGCCACGACGTGGGTGCGGGTCGCGGGCGGGTCGAGGCGCCGGACAGCGACCGGGAGGCCCTCGACGCTCGCGGGCCGCACGTTGGGGCGGGACATCAGCAGCCCGTAGCCCACGCCGCGGCCCACGAGGGCCTCCACGAGGATGATCTGCGGAACCCGCGCCGCGATCGTGGGCGTGAGCCCGCGGGCGGCGAAGGCCTGCACGGTGTTGACGGTGCTGGGACTCGCCTCGTAGTGGATCAGCGGCTCCTCCGCGAGGTCGGCGAGGTCCACGGCCTCCCCCGCCGCCAGGGGGTGGTCGGGGTGCAGGTGCGCCTCGAGCTCCGTCGCGTAGATCTCGCGCCGGGCGTAGCCCACGGGCAGGAACATGTCGTACATGATGGCGACGTCGAGCCGCCCCGAGTCGAGCGCCGGGAGCAGGTCGTCGTTGGTGCCCACGGTGATCTCGAGGTCCACCCCGGGGTGCCGCCGCGGGAAGCCGTCGAGGAGCGCGGGGACGATGCTGGTCGCGAAGCTCGCGAAGCACCCCAGCTTCACCGGCCCGCGCAGCTCCTGGTCCCGGCGCGCATCGAGGACGAGCTCGCGCGTGTCGGCGAGGATGCGGCGCGCCTGCACCGCGAAGTGCTGCCCGGCCGGAGTGAGCGCGAGGCCACGCGCCTTGCGGCGCACGCACAGCTGCTCCCCCACAGTCTTCTCCAGGCTCGTGATGGCCTGCGAGAGCGCCGACTCGGAGATGTGCAGGCGGACCGCGGCCGCGCTGAGCGTGTCATGGTCCGGCAGGGCGGCGAAGAGCTCGAGCTGCCGCAGCGTCACGTCTGCCAAGGACGCTCACCTCCGTATATAAGTTGCCTCAAAGTATATTGGCGAATCTCCGAAGTTTACATACGGAAGTGGTGTCCGCCACTATGGTGACACCGCCACCTCCGAGCCTGAGCCCGAACGGGCCAGGGCCATCACCGTTCCCCCGCGGCCCCCGGCCGCACCACGAGGCATCAGCGACGATGCCGGCCAGCAAGGACACCAGCCATGACCCACACCGGCACCGGCGCCGTCTCCGCCGCAGCGAACCAGCGACGCGTCGCGTTCGCGACGATCATCGGCACCACCATCGAGTGGTACGACTTCTTCATCTACGCCACGGGCGCGGCCCTCGTCTTCGCGGAGCTGTTCTTCAAGCCCGCCGGCGCGAACATCGCCACGCTGCTCTCGTTCGCGACCGTCGGCATCTCCTTCCTCTTCCGCCCGCTCGGGGCGTTCCTCGCCGGGCACTTCGGCGACGTGATCGGCCGCCGGGCGATGCTCGTGATCACCCTCATCCTCATGGGCGCGTCCACGACCCTCATCGGCGTCCTGCCCACCTACTCCCAGGTCGGCATGGCGGCGCCCATCCTGCTGCTGCTCCTGCGCATCCTCCAGGGCGTCTCGGCCGGCGGCGAGTGGGGCGGCGCGGTGCTCATGGCCGTCGAGCACGCCCCGGCGAAGCGCCGCGGCCTCGCGGGCGCCTTCCCGCAGCTCGGCGTGCCGCTCGGCATGCTCCTCGCCTCCGGCGTCATGGCGATCATGACCGGGGCCGTCTCCCCCGGCAAGGCCTTCCTCGAGTGGGGCTGGCGCGTGCCGTTCCTGCTGAGCATCGTGCTGATCGCCGTCGGCTACTTCGTGCGCCGCTCGGTCGAGGAGAGCCCGGTGTTCGCCGAGATCGCCGAGCGCGGCCGCCAGACCAAGGTGCCGATCGTCGTGCTGTTCCGCAAGCACTGGCACCTCGTGATCCTCGCGGCGCTCGTGTTCGTGGGCAACAACGCGGCCGGCTACATGACCACCGGCGGCTTCATCCAGGGCTACGCCACGGGCAAGCTCAAGATGGACGCGACCTCCGTGCTCCTCGCGGCCACCGTCGCCTCCGCCATGTGGTTCGTGTCCACCCTCGTGGCCGGCATCCTCGCCGACAAGATCGGCCGGAAGGCCACCTACCTCATCGGCTTCGTCTTCCAGGCCCTGATGGTGTTCCCGCTGTTCTGGTTCGTCAACCTGGGCAACCTCGGGGGCCTCTACACCGGCCTGGTGCTGTTCTCGATCGGGCTCGGCCTCACGTACGGCCCGCAGGCCGCGTGGTACTCCGAGATCTTCCCGGCGTCGGTGCGCTTCTCCGGCGTCTCGATCTCCTACGCCATCGGTGCGATCCTGGGCGGCGCCTTCGCCCCGACCATCGCCCAAGCACTCCTGCAGGCCACGGGCTCCACGGCCGCCGTCTCGGCCTACCTGCTCATCGCAACGCTCGTGTCGATCGGCGCGGTCCTGTGCCTGCGCGACCGCCGCGGCATCCCGCTCGGTCCGGACCACGAGGCCGAGCAGGCCACCGGCGCGACGGTCTTCGGGCCGAACCGCGCGGCGGAGCCGGTCGCCGCGAAGGCCTGACCGCCGGTCCGCCTGCCCCCAGCCCGTCTGGGAGTCACCTCCTGAGAGTCACCTTCCGAGGGTCAGGTCCTGAGAGTCACCTCGCGTGACCCACAGGACCTGGCCCTCGGTCGCGACCCGCGGGAGATGACTCCCAGAAGGTGACCGTCAGGAGGTGGCCCCCAGGAGGTGCCTCCCAGGAGGCGCCCGTCAGGAGGTGCCTCCCAGGCGTCAGGGCTGGTAGTAGGGTCCCGGCTCGGCGCCGCGGAGGACCTCGAGGCGCTGGCGGTACTCGGCCTCGTCGATGTCGCCCCGCGCGTAGCGCTCACGCAGGATCTCCTCGGCGGCCGCAGGGCCAGCCGGGAAGGGCCCCGGGTAGTGACCCGCACCGAAGCGCCCGGCGGCCGCCGCCTGCCCCCGGCGGCCCCACCAGATGCGGCGGCCGATGAAGAAGAAGAGGCCCAGAGCGAGGATCCAGAACAGCGGGAAGATCAGGAACCACGGGAACCAGGGGCCGGCCCAGTGGGCGGTCGGGTCGGCGGCGGCTGTGGCATCGAGGACGGCGAACATGGCGGTCTCCTTGGGACTTCGTCGGCTGGACTTCAGCCGCTGATTCCAGTCTTCTCAGCCGGCCCTGCTCCGGCATCGGCCCCGCGGAGTCATCGTGCGGGGCCGCCTACTCCGTCCGGATCATGCGGGCCTACGCCCGGACGCACCCTCCGGCGCTCAGCCGAGCCAGCCCGGCCGCACCAGCCCCGACTCGTAGGCGAGGACCACCAGCTGGGCCCGGTCACGCAGCCCCAGCTTGGTCATGGCGCGCGAGACGTGGGTCTTCGCCGTGAGCGGCGTGATGAACAGGCGCGCGCCGATCTCCGCGTTGTTGAGGCCCTGGCCGACCAGCGAGACGACTTCGCGCTCGCGCTCGGTAAGGCCGCTGATGTCCGCCGACGGGGCCTCGGCCGCGGGCGTCCGCTCGGCCGCAAGGCGCGCGAGCAGCCTGCGGGTGACGGACGGCGAGAGCATGGCGTCGCCGTCGTGCACGGCGCGCACGGCCCGCACGAGGTCCGCCGGCTCCGTGTCCTTGACAAGGAAGCCGCTCGCCCCGGCCCGGATCGCGCCCGTGACGTACTCGTCCAGCTCGAACGTGGTCAGGATGATGACCTTCAGGCCCTCCGGGGGCGCGGCGAGGATCGACCGCGTCGCCTCGAGCCCGTCGCCGCCGGGCATGCGGATGTCCATGAGGACCACGTCGGGCGCGAGCCTCGCCGCCGCGGCCACGGCGTCCGCCCCGGTCCCCGCCTCGCCGACCACCTCCATGTCCGGCTCGGCGTCGAGGAGCGCACGGAAGCCGGCGCGCAGGAGCGCCTGGTCGTCGACGACCAGGATGCGGATCATCGGCCCTCCCCCTCGGGCAGCTCTGCGTGCACCCGGAGGCCGCCCCGGTCGGTGAGCGTGAGGGTGCCGCCGAGCGAGGCGACGCGTTCGCGCATGCCGGTGATCCCCGCGCCGGAGAGGGACCCGCGGAGGCCGGTGCCGTCGTCGTGCACGTCCACGACGACGCGGCCGCCCTCGCGCGCGATCCGCACGTCGGCGCGGTGCGCGCCGGCGTGCCGCACGGTGTTGGTGAGCGCCTCCTGGACCACGCGGTGCACCACCCGCTGGATGGAGGACGACGGCGGCGGGTCGAGCCGAGCGTCGAGGGTCACCTCGAGCCCGGTCCCCCGCGCATCCTCGATGAGCCCCGGGATGCGGCCGAGCGGGTCCTCGGGGGTGACGGGCGCATCCTGCCGCAGGACGCCGAGGAGCTCGCGCACCTCGCCGAGGGCCTCGTGGCTCGTGTGCTTGATGGCCTCGAGGGCGGGCACGAGCTCGCCGGGGTTCTTCTCGGCGAGGTGCAGGGCGACGCTCGCCCGGACGTTGATGAGGGAGAGGGAGTGGGCCACGATGTCGTGGATGTCGCGGGCGAGCTCGAGGCGCTCCTGATCGCGGACCTCGCGGCGGTGGGACTCCCACTCCCGGCGCCGGGCGGCGGCCCCCTCCCGGCGCACGCGCAGCCCCTCGCCGAGCAGCAGCACGACGACGGTCCAGGCCGCGGCCGCTCCGGCCCCCAGCCAGTTGCCGGCGGGCAGGGTCCAGATGGCCGCGGCGGCGACGACGCCCAGCCCGGCGGCCCAGGTCCAGCGGCGGGCGCCGGCCGCCGTCGCGAAGACGAGGGCGACGGCCGGCGAGACGAGCACGGGACCCCACGGGTAGCCGAGCCCGAAGTAGACGAGGGTCACCGCCACGACGGCGGCGGCGACGGGGCCGGGACTGGGGATGAGCGCGAGCAGGAGCGCGGGACCGGCCACGAGGAGGATGACCGCGAGGGCATCGATGGGGCGGGCCTCCGGCTGGCGGAACGCCGCCCCGTGCGTGCCGAACACCTGCACGAGCGCGAGCACCACGACGGCCGCGACCCTGATGGGCCACGGGGCGCGGCCGTGCGCCCACGCCCGGCGCGGCCGGGCCCCACTCCACCCCTGCATGGGGCGAGCCTACGCGCGGGGCGGGCCGCCGTCGTCGTACGGGAGGCACAGATGCGCCACCTGCCTGCTCCCGTGGGAGTACGGGCCGCGACGGCGCCCGCACACGAATCTGGGGGTCACCTTCTGGGAGTCACACGAGGTGACTCCCAGAAGGTGACCCCCAGAAGGTGACCCCCAGGAGGTGACTCCCAGAATCAGGCCGGGCCGGCGGCGCGCTCGGCGGCCTCGACCACGTTGGTCATGAGCAGCGCCACGGTCATCGGGCCCACACCGCCGGGGTTCGGCGAGACGTAGGCCGCCACCTCGGCGACGTCGGGATGGACGTCGCCGTAGACCTTCGACTTGCCCGTCTCGGGGTCCGTCTCACGGGTCACGCCGACGTCCAGCACAGCCGCGCCGGGCTTGACGTCCTCAGGCCTGACGATGTGCTTGACCCCGGCACCGGCCACGATCACGTCCGCCCGGCGCAGGTGCTCGGACAGGTCCGTGGTGCCCGTGTGGGTGATGGTCACGGTCGCATTGATCTCGCGGCGCGTCAGCAGCAGCGGGATCGGCCGGCCGATCGTGACGCCGCGGCCCACCACGACCACGTGCTTGCCCTTGAGGTCGTAGCCGTTGCGGACCAGGAGCTCGATCACGCCCCGCGGCGTGCACGGCAGGGGCGTGTCGATTGTGCCGCTGACATTCAGCACGAGCCGGCCGAGGTTGGTCGGGTGCAGGCCGTCGGCGTCCTTGGCCGGGTCGATCCGCTCGAGGATCGCGTCCGTGTCGAGGTGCTTCGGCAGCGGGAGCTGCACGATGTACCCGTGGCACGCGGGGTCGGCGTTGAGCTCGTCGATGAGGGCCTCGACCTGCTCCTGGGTGGCGTCGGCTGGCAGTTCGCGCTGGATCGAGTTCATCCCGATCGCCTCGGACTGCTTGTGCTTCATGCCCACGTAGAGCTGCGAGGCGGGGTCTGCACCGACGAGCACGGTGGCGATGCCGGGGGTGATCCCCCGGGCCTTGAGGGCTGCGACGCGCTCGGCGAGCTCCTCTTTGATGGCGGCCGAGGCGGCCTTGCCGTCGAGGACGGCCGCACGGCCCGTTGTCTGGGATTCCATCGGTCCGCTCACCATTCCTCGTGGCCCGGGTACAGCGGGAAGTCCGCCGCGAGCTTCTCGACGCGGGCGCGGAGGGCGTCGGCGTCGGCACCGCCCTTCAGCGCGGTGGCGATGATGTCGGCGACCTCGGCGAACTCGGCGGCGCCGAAGCCGCGGGTTGCGAGCGCCGGGGTGCCGATCCGCAGGCCGGAGGTCACCATCGGCGGCCGCGGGTCGAACGGGACGGCGTTGCGGTTGACCGTGATGCCGACCTCGTGCAGGAGGTCCTCGGCCTGCTGGCCGTCGAGCTGGGAGTCGCGCAGGTCCACGAGGACCAGGTGCACGTCGGTGCCGCCGGTGAGGACGGACACGCCCGCCTCCGCGACGTCCTTCTGCGAGAGGCGCTCCGCCACGATCCTCGCCCCCTCGAGGGTGCGCTGCTGGCGCTCCTTGAACTCGTCGGAGCCGGCCACCTTGAACGCCACGGCCTTGGCGGCGATGACGTGCATGAGCGGTCCGCCCTGCTGGCCGGGGAAGACGTTGGAGTTGATCTTCCGGCCGAACTCCTCCTTGGCCAGGATCACGCCCGAGCGCGGGCCCGCGAGGGTCTTGTGGACGGTCGAGGTCACCACGTGCGAGTGGGGCACGGGCGAGGGGTGCAGCCCGGCGGCGACGAGGCCGGCGAAGTGGGCCATGTCGGTCCACAGGAGCGCCCCGACCTCGTCGGCGATCGACCGGAACGCCGCGAAGTCCAGGTGGCGGGGGTAGGCGGACCAGCCGGCGATGATGACCTGCGGACGCTCGGCGAGGGCCTGCTCGCGGAGCCTGTCCATGTCCACGCGGAAGGTGTCCTGCTCGACCTGGTAGGCCGCGACCTCGTACAGCTTGCCGGAGAAGTTGAGCTTCATGCCGTGCGTGAGGTGGCCGCCGTGGGCGAGCGAGAGGCCGAGGATCTTGTCGCCGGGGTTGATCATCGCGGACAGCGCAGCGGCGTTGGCCTGGGCGCCCGAGTGGGGCTGGACGTTCGCGAACTCGGCACCGAAGAGCGCCTTGACGCGGTCGATCGCGAGGTTCTCGGCGACGTCGACGTACTCGCAGCCGCCGTAGTAGCGCTTGCCCGGGTAGCCCTCGGCGTACTTGTTGGTCAGGACCGACCCTTGGGCCTCCATGACGGCGCGGGGGGCGAAGTTCTCGCTCGCGATCATCTCGAGGGTGCTGCGCTGGCGGCCGAGCTCCTGGTCGAGGACGGCGGCGATCTCGGGATCGACCTCGCTCAGCGGCAGGTTGCTGACGGCGGACACGGTAGGAGTGGCGGGGCTCACGGGATCTCCTGGGTTGTCAGGTGGCGGGAGGCTACTGGTCAGGCTACCGGCCTCCGCGCTCCCCCGGAACTTCCGCGGCAGAGCATGAAGGCACAGCGTCACGACCCCGGCCCAGGCGTACGATCCGCGGTGTCCCATGTGTGCCGCTCCCCGGTGGTGATCCACCCAACGCCAGTCGCGACGGCTCCCAGTCTACCGTGGGCTGCTGGCCACCGGCGGGTACCGCCGGGAACATCCCGGGGCGCCGCGAGGTTTCCGCAGACGATTGATCCGTCAATGAAGGAGGATGTCGTGGAGGCACGCCCAGCGGTGGTCATCGGCGCCGGACAGGCCGGGCTCAGCGCGGCGTACTGGCTGCAGCGCCGCGGCCTCTCCCCGTGGGAGGACTACGTGGTCCTCGACGCCAACCCGGGGCCGGGCGGAGCCTGGCGGCACCGGTGGGACTCCCTGACCTTCGACGCCGCCCACCACCTCCACTCCCTGCCCGGCCTCCCCCTCGAGGCGCCCGACCCGCACGAGCCGGCCTCCGCCGTCGTGCGCCGGTACTACGGCGGCTACGAGCGCACCTTCGGGCTGCCCGTGGTCCGTCCCGCCCGCGTCGCCTCGGTGGAGCGCACGGAGGACGGCGGCGCCCTCCTCGTGCGGGCCGCCGACGGGCGCGCGTGGCTCGCCGAGGCCGTCATCTCCGCGACGGGGACGTGGGACCAGCCGTACTGGCCGCACTACCCGGGGCGCGAGCAGTTCCGCGGCCGGCAGCTGCACACGCACGACTTCGTCTCCGCCGAGGAGTTCGCCGGGCAGCGCGTCCTGGTCGTCGGGGCCGGGACGAGCGCGCTGCAGTTCCTCCTCCAGCTCGACGCCGCGGGCGCCCGCACGGCCTGGTCGACGCGGCGGCCGCCGCAGTGGACCCGGGAGCCCTTCGGCCCCGAGTGGGGCGCGGAGGTCGAGCGGCGCGTCGGCGAGCGCACGCGCGCCGGGCTGCCGCCCCTGAGCGTCTCCGCCGCGACGGGCCTGCCGCTCACCGAGCAGTACCTCGCCGGCATCCGCTCCGGAGTGCTCGTCTCCCGCGGCCCGCTCGCGCGGCTCACGGCCACCGGCGCGGTCCTCGCCGACGGCACCGCGCTCGAGCTCGACGCCATCCTGTGGGCCACCGGCTTCCGGGCCGCGCTCGGGCACCTCGCCCCGCTGCGGGTGCGGGAGCCGGGCGGCGGGGTCCTCATGGCCGGCGACGGGGTGAGCGTGGTGCGCGAGCCGCGGCTGTTCCTCGTCGGCTACGGGGCCAGTGCCTCGACCATCGGGGCTACCCGGGCCGGGCGCGCCGCCGCTCTGGCGGCGACCCGGACGCTGCGGCGCGGGTCGGAGCGCGAGGAGGCGGCCGCCGTCGTGCGCTGAGCCGGCCGTCCCGCCGGGCGGGCCGGGTACGCACGGCTCGCTACGCTAGAGCGCGTGAAGCGCAACAGGTTCATCGTGACCCTCTCCTGCCCCGACCGACCGGGGATCGTGCACGCCGTCTCCGGCGCCCTCCTGGCCGCCGGCTGCAACATCGCCGAGTCCCGCCAGTACGAGAGCCCGCACACCGGCACGTTCTTCATGCGCGTCGAGGTCGAGACGGAGTCGGACCGGGGGGCGCTGGAGGCCTCCCTCGCACCCGTCGCCGAGGCGTTCTCGATGCGGCTGGGGCTCTTCGGGGGCGGGCAGCCGGTGCGGACGCTCATCATGTGCTCCAAGGACGGGCGTACCCTCAACGACCTCCTCTTCCAGCAGCGGGCGGGGACGCTGCCGATCGAGGTGCCCGCGGTGGTGTCCAACCACACCGACCTCGCCCCGATGGCCGAGTTCTACGGCGTGCCGTTCGTGCACCTGCCCGTCTCCTCGGCCACGAAGGCGGAGGCCGAGGAGAAGCTGCTGGCCCTCGTCGAGGAGCACCGGATCGAGCTCGTGGTGCTGGCCCGGTACATGCAGATCCTCTCCGACGGGCTGTGCCGCGCACTCGAGGGCCGCGCCATCAACATCCACCACTCGTTCCTGCCCTCGTTCAAGGGGGCCAGGCCCTACCACCAGGCGCACGCCCGCGGGGTGAAGATCATCGGGGCCACCGCGCACTACGTGACCGCGGACCTCGACGAGGGGCCGATCATCGAGCAGGAGGTCATCCGGGTGGACCACTCCAGGACGGCCGAGCAGCTCGTGCAGATGGGCCGCGACGTCGAGGGGCGCACCCTGTGCCGGGCCGTCCAGTGGCACGCCGAGCACCGCGTCCTGCTCGACGGGCACCGCACGGTGGTCTTCGCCTGACGGCTCGCGCGGGATGGCCTCCCCGGAAAGGGGCCGGTCAGTGGCCGTTGGCCTGCCGGTGCGCCCGGGCCAGGTCCACGTAGTGGGCGGCATTGCGGTAGAGGCCCTTGACCTCCTCGTCCGTGAGCTCGCGGCGCACCTTGGCGGGCACCCCCGCCACGAGTGACCGCGGCGGCACCTCGGTCCCCTCGAGGACCACGGCCCCGGCCGCCACGAGCGACTCGGCCCCGATCACGGCGCCGTTCATGATGGTCGCGCTCATGCCCACGAGCACGTTGTCGCCCACCGTGCAGCCGTGGACCACCGCGTTGTGGCCCACCGAGACGCCGGCCCCGACCGTGCACGGGAACCCTGCGTCCGCGTGCAGGACCACGTTGTCCTGGAGGTTGCTTCCGGCCCCGACGGTGATGGTGGCGGTGTCGGCGCGCACCGAGACCCCGTAGAAGGCGCTCGAGCGGTCGGCCAGGTGCGCGTCGCCGATGACGGAGGCCGTGGGGGCCACGAACGCGCTCGGGTGGATGTCCGGGGTCTTGCCGCCGAATTCGATCACTGGGCTCATGGCCCCCAGACTAGTGGCCTGCTCCCGAGCCTGACGATGGCCCCTGTTGCGTTCATTTCTTGACGACAAGAGGGGCCAGAGCGCAAGCTGTGTGGCATGGTCTCCACCCTGCGCTCGACGACGAGCGGCACCGGCAACCCCGGCTCCCAGTCAGCGCTCCGAAAGCTCAACGAGCAGCGCATCGTGGAGGCGCTCATGGCGGGCCCCGCGACCCAGGCCGAGCTCTCCCGCCAGACCGGCCTCTCGACCGCCACCGTGTCGAACATCGTCAAGGTGCTCTGCGACGCGAGCGTGGTCGCCACCGAGCCGACCACGAGCTCGGGCCGGCGCGCCCTGAGCGTCCGGCTCAACAGCAATTCTGCGGTCGCCGTCGGCATCGACTTCGGGCGCCGGCACCTGAGGGTGGTGCTCGCGAACCTGGCCTACGAGGTCCTGGCAGAGGAGAGCATGATGCTGCCCCTCGGCCACCAGGCGGACGTGAGCATCACGGCCGCAGTGGACGTGCTGGACCGCCTGCTGGCCGAGTCCGGCGTGCGGCGCGAGCACATCGTGGGGGTGGGCGCGGGGATCCCCGGCCCCATCGACCACCGGACCGGCACGGTGGTCCAGGGCGCCATCCTTCCCGAGTGGGTCGGGTTCCAGATCCTGGCGCACCTCGAGGAGAGGCTCGGGCTCCCCGTCTTCGTGGACAACGACGCCAATCTCGGCGCCCTCAGCGAGGTCACCTGGGGCCCCCACAACGGGGTCGAGAACCTCATGTTCGTGAAGATCGGGTCCGGCATCGGCGCGGGCCTCATCATCAACGGGGCCCCGTTCTACGGGCACGTCGGGGTCACCGGAGAGATCGGGCACTCGACGATCGTGGAGCACGGGCTCGTGTGCCGCTGCGGCAACCGCGGCTGCCTCGAGACGGTCGCGTCCACCACCACCATGTCCGAGCTGCTCAGCAGGGGCCACCCCGACCAGATGACCCCCGACGAGATCGTCCAGCGCGCCCACGCCGGCTCGGCAGCCGTCCTGCGGGTGCTCGACGACGCCGGTCTGGCCGTGGGCCGCGCGCTCGGCGCGGTCGCCAACCTCATCAGCCCCGAGGTGATCGTCATCGGCGGCCCCCTCGCGGGCCTCGGCGAGATCCTGCTCGAGCCCATCCGGCGGGGCCTCCTGCGGCACGCGGTGCCGCTCGTCGGGGAGACCACCGCCCTCGCGATGTCCGCGCTGGGGGCCCGCGCCGAAGCCCTGGGGGCGGCCGCGCTCGTGTTCCAGAACGCGGAGATCGCCCATCGTTCCTGAGGCGCTGCGGCTCCCCGGAATCGGAGCAGCACCCTCAGATTGCGTTCAAGCCTTGACGACAAGAGCGCAGAGATTGTTTACTTTCTACTCAGACGGCGCCGAACCTTGGCCGCCGGACAATGAAGTTCGACCTGATGACCAGGAGGCAAGGGGCACATGGCGCCGAACGAACCCGTCATCCTCGAAATGCGGTCCATCACCAAGGAGTTCCCGGGCGTGAAGGCGCTCGCGGACGTGAACCTCCAGGTGAAGGCCGGCGAGATCCACGCGATCTGCGGGGAGAACGGAGCTGGCAAGTCCACGCTCATGAAGGTCCTCTCCGGGGTCTACCCCCACGGCAGCTACGCCGGCGAGATCTTCTTCCAGGGCCAGGTCCAGGAGTTCAAGGACATCCGGGCCAGCGAGGCCGCAGGGATCGTGATCATCCACCAGGAGCTCGCGCTGATCCCCGAGCTGTCCATCATGGAGAACATCTTCCTGGGCAACGAGCCCTCCCGCCGCGGAGTGATCGACTGGAAGGAGGCCCGCCGGCGGTCCCTGGACCTGCTCGCGCGCGTCGGGCTCTCCGACGATCCCGACACCCAGGTGAAGGAGATCGGCGTCGGCAAGCAGCAGCTGGTCGAGATCGCCAAGGCGCTGAACAAGTCCGTCAAGCTGCTCATCCTCGACGAGCCCACGGCCGCGCTGAACGAGTCCGACTCCCAGCACCTGCTGGACCTGATCGTGGGCCTGAAGGGCCGCGGCGTCACCTCGATCATGATCTCCCACAAGCTCAACGAGATCGAGCAGGTCGCGGACGAGATCACCATCATCCGCGACGGCCGCTCGATCGAGACGCTCAACGTCAAGCGCGACGGCGTCGACGAGGACCGCATCATCAAGGGCATGGTCGGGCGCACGCTCGAGTCCCGCTTCCCGGACCACACCCCGACCGTGGGGGACGTCCTGTTCGAGGCCAAGGGCTGGACGGTGCAGCACCCCGTGATCGCCGACCGGCTCGTGTGCAAGGGCTCCGACTTCTTCGTCCGCGAGGGCGAGATCGTCGGCTTCGCCGGGCTCATGGGCGCCGGCCGCACCGAGCTGGCCCGCAGCATCTTCGGCCACTCCTACGGCAAGTTCATCTCGGGCCACACCTACATGCACGGCAAGGAGGTCCGCATGAACACCGTCGCCCAGGCGATCGACGCGAGCCTGGGCTACGTGACCGAGGACCGCAAGTCCCTCGGCCTGAACCTGCTCGACGACATCAAGACGACCACCGTCTCCGCCGCGCTGAAGAAGATCACCCGGGGCCTCGTCGTCGACCGCAACCGCGAGTACCAGGTGGCCGAGGAGTACCGCCGGTCGCTGCGCACCAAGACCCCCAACGTCGACGAGGGCGTCGCCAAGCTCTCCGGCGGGAACCAGCAGAAGGTCGTCCTGGCCAAGTGGATGTTCACGGATCCCGAGCTGCTGATCCTCGACGAGCCCACCCGCGGCATCGACGTCGGCGCGAAGTACGAGATCTACGGGATCATCCAGCGCCTGGCCAGTCAGGGCAAGGGCGTGATCGTGATCTCCTCGGAGCTGCCCGAGCTGCTGGGACTCTCGGACCGCATCTACACGATCTTCGAGGGCGCCATCACCGGCGTCCTGACCAAGGAAGAGGCCACGCAGGAGAGCCTCATGAAGCTCATGACCCAGGCCCGCAAGGCAGCCTGAGAGACGAAGGACCAACCATGGACGCCCTCAAGAAGCTCTTCGGCGGCAACAGCCGCCAGTTCGGGATGATCTTCGCCCTCGTGGCCCTGATCATCCTGTTCCAGATCCTCACCGGCGGGCTCACGCTCACGCCGGACAACGTGATCAACCTCTTCAACGGCAACTCGTACATCCTGATCCTGGCCATCGGCATGGTCCTCGTGATCATCGCCGGCCACATCGACCTCTCGGTCGGCTCGATCGCCGCTGCCGTCGGCATCATCGTCGCCATCGCGATGCGGGACTGGGGCCTCCCCTCCTGGGTCGGGATCATCCTCGGCCTCGTGATCGGCGCGGTCATCGGTGCCTGGCAGGGCTTCTGGGTCGCCTACATCGGCATCCCCGCCTTCATCGTGACCCTCGCGGGCATGCTCATCTTCCGCGGCGTGAACCAGTGGATCGGCCAGTCCAACACGGTCCCGGTCCCCAAGGACTTCCAGTTCATCGGCGCCGGCTACCTGCCCGAGATCGGCCCGGACACCGGGTACAACAACCTCACGCTCCTGATCGGCATCATCGGCGTCGCCGCCGTCGTCTTCTTCGAGCTGCGCTCCCGCCGCGAGGCCAAGGCGCTCGGCGCCGAGGTGCCCGAGCTGTGGGTCACCGTGACCAAGCTCGTGCTCATCAGCGCCGCCATCCTCTACGCGACCTACCTCTTCGCCACCGGCCGCCCCGGCACCTCGTTCCCTGTGCCGGGCATCATCCTCGGCATCCTCGTGCTCATCTACGGCTTCATCTCCTCCAAGACCGTGATCGGCCGCCACGTCTACGCCGTCGGCGGCAACCGCCACGCGGCCGAGCTCTCCGGCGTCCAGTCCAAGAAGGTCAACTTCCTGGTGATGATGAACATGGCCATCCTCGCCGCCCTCGCCGGCATGGTCTTCGTGGCCCGCTCCACCGCCTCCGGCCCGTTCGACGGCACCGGCTGGGAGCTCGACGCGATCGCTGCCGTGTTCATCGGCGGCGCCGCGGTCACCGGCGGCGTCGGCACCGTGATCGGCTCGATCGTCGGCGGCCTGGTCATGGCCGTGCTCAACAACGGCCTCCAGCTCCTCGGCATCGGCGCGGACCGCACCGCCATCATCAAGGGCCTCGTCCTCCTCGCCGCCGTGGCCTTCGACGTCTACCAGAAGTCCCAGGGACGCCGCTCCATCATCGGCCTGCTCCTGCGCGGCGCCGGCGGCGGCCGCGCCGACCGCACCGCCGGCGGCACCCCCCTGCAGCCGGACGAGACCACCAAGACCAGCGAAGTCCTCGCCAAGGACGCCTGACGGACGACGCCGGCCGCGCGCCCGGGCGCGGCCGGCGCCTCCCCCTCCGGGTACCCCCAGACCCCACGATTCCGCAACCGGATCCACAGGAAACCACAGAAAGCAGAAACAATGCGTATGTTCGGTACGGCAGGAAAGGCCGCGGCCGTCGTGGCCATCGCGGCCCTCGCGCTCACAGGGTGCGGACGCTCGGAGTCGAGCAGCTCCGCCAGCGCGAGCGGCGGCACCGGCGGGTTCGCAGCGAACTCGACGATCGGCGTCGCGCTCCCCCAGAAGACCTCGGAGAACTGGGTCCTCGCGGAGGGGCTGTTCAACGACGGGCTCAAGGCCGCGGGCTTCAACCCCGATGTGCAGTTCGCCAACGGTGGCGTCTCTGAGCAGCAGAACCAGATCTCGGCCATGGTCACCAAGGGCGCCAAGGTCATCATCGTGGGCGCCATCGACGGCTCCCAGCTGGGCACCCAGGTGCAGCAGGCCAAGGCCGCGGGCGCCACGGTCATCGCCTACGACCGCCTCCTGAAGAACACGGACGCGGTGGACTACTACGTCGCGTACGACAACTACAAGGTCGGCCAGCTGCAGGGCCAGGCCCTTCTGGACGGCATGAAGGCGAAGAAGCCGAACGGCCCGTACAACGTCGAGCTCTTCGCCGGATCCCCCGACGATGCCAACGCGAAGGTCTTCTGGGACGGGGCGATGAACATCCTCCAGCCCAAGATCGACGACGGCACGCTCAAGGTCGTCTCCGGCCAGAAGTCCTTCGACCAGGCCGTGACCCAGGGCTGGAAGGCGGAGAACGCGCAGAAGCGCATGGACACCATCCTCGCCGCGAGCTACAACTCCGCGTCGCTGGACGGCGTGCTGTCCCCGAATGACACCCTGGCCCGCGCGATCATCACCTCGGTGAAGAGCGCCGGCAAGCCGGTCCCGGTCGTCACCGGCCAGGACTCCGAGGTCGAGTCGGTCAAGTCCATCATGGCGGGCGAGCAGTACTCGACCATCAACAAGGACACCCGCAACCTGGTGAACAAGGCCATCGACATGGTCAAGAAGCTCCAGCAGGGCCAGAAGCCGGACATCAACGACGACAAGTCCTACAACAACGGCGTCAAGACGGTCCCGGCCTTCCTGCTGCCGCCGCAGATCGTCACGAAGGCCAACGCCAAGGAGGCCTACGCGAACGACCCGACCCTGAGCAAGCTCGTCCAGTAGTCTTCCGAGCGCTCAGCCTCTGACGGCGGCCGTCCCCACTGCGGGGGCGGCCGCCGTTGCCGTCGGCCGGCCTCCACGGATGGCCCGCAGGGCATTGAGGATGGTCGCGAGGTCCACAAGCTCCTGCAGCAGGGCCCCGACGACCGGCGGCAGGAGGCCGGTGAGGGCGACGGCCATGAGGCCCACGCTCAGGGCGATGCCGAGCCAGATGGACTGGAGCGCCACCCGCACCGTCCGCTGGGAGATCTCCATGGCGTCCGCGGCCCGGGAGATGTCGTCGACGAGCACGACGGCGTCCGCGGACTCGCTGGCCGCGGTCGAGCCGCGGGCGCCCATGGCGATCCCCACGTCGGCCGCGGCGAGGACCGGAGCGTCGTTGACGCCGTCGCCGACCATGAGCACGGGCCGCGGCTCGGCCGCCCGCACGATCTCGACCTTGTCGAGGGGAAGGAGCTCCGGACGCACGTCTGTGACGCCGAGGTGCGAGGCGATGCTGTGGGCGGTGGAGGCGCCGTCGCCCGTGAGCATGACCGTGTGCCGCGCGCCCAGGGCCGCGAGGCGGGCTAGGGTGGCGCGGGCCTCGGGCCGCGGGAGATCCCTGAGCACGACCACACCGGCGAAGGCGCCGTCGACCGCCACGTAGACGGCCAGCTCGCCCGGTTCGAGCGGGGGCTCGGCGAGCTGGCGGCCCGTCTCGGCGCCCACGAAGGCCCGTTTGCCGACCAGCACCCGCTGGCCGGCGATCTCGGCGAGCACACCGTTCGTCGCGGCCTCCTCGGCCCCACCGCCCGGGAGGAGGTCCACCCCCTGCGCCACGGCGGCCTCGACCACGGAGGCGGCGAGCGCGTGGGTCGAGTACTGCTCGGCGGAGGCCGTGAGCGTGAGGAGCTGCTCGGCGTCGAACCCGCGCTCGGGCCGGACCGCGACGAGCTCGGGCCGCCCGCGGGTGAGCGTGCCGGTCTTGTCGAAGGCCGCGGTCTTCACGCGGGAGAGCAGCTCGAGCACCGCACCGCCCTTGACGATCACGCCGTGCTTCGCGGCCCGGCTCATCCCGCCCATGAACGCCACGGGGGCGGCGATGAGCAGCGGGCACGGGGTGGCGACCACGAGCACCTCCGCGAAGCGGCGCGGGTCCCCGGAGACCCACCACCCGACCGCGGCGAGGGCGAGGGAGAACAGCGTGAAGGGGACGGCGTAGCGGTCCGCGAGCCGCACCACCGGCGCCCGGCTCGCGGCCGCCTCGCGGACGAGCGCCACGATCTGGGAGAACTGGCTGTCCGCTGCGGTTGCGCTCGCGCGGAGCATGGCCGCAGCGGTGCCGTTGATCGAGCCCGAGAGGACGGGCTCCCCCGCCAGCCGGTCCACCGGAAGGCTCTCGCCGGTGAGCGAGGACTCGTCGAAGGTCGCCGCGGGGGACTCCAGGACGCCGTCCACCGGCACCACTTCGGCCGGACGCACCACGAGCAGGTCCCCGGGCCCGACCTCCTCGAGCACCACGTCCTCCACGGTCCCGTCCGGCGCCTGCCGGTGGGCGACCCTGGGCGCCCGGTCAAGCAGGGCGGTGAGCTCGCGCTTGGCCCTCCCGGCGGCGTAGTCCTCGAGGGCCTCGCCGCCGGAGAGCATGAGCACGATGATCACGGCGGCGATGTACTCGCCCACGAGCAGCGTCGCCACGATGGCCGTGACGGCAAGGATGTCGAGGCCGAAGTGGCCGTGGAGGATCTCCCGGACCATCTTGATGAGCGTCCAGGCCCCCACCGCGGCGGCGAACACGCTCGCCGTGATGAGGGCGGCATCCCGCTGCCCGAGCCCGGCGAGGGCTAGAGCGGCCGCCAGGACGACGAGGCCAGCGACGACGATCGGATACCTGCGGGCCGTACGGAGGATCCCCATGGACCGATCCTCCCGCCCGCTGTGGCGGCCGTCCAGCAAGGCAGGGCTTCCCGGAGGCATCGCGCAGCCCGCACTGCGTGGTCGCGCCCGCTGTCCTGGCGCGGGCCGTGGAAGGATGGGCGCATGACACGTCACATCCAGCGGCCGTGGCTGTCGCTGCAGCCCACGGACGATCCGCTCGAGCCGACCGGCCGCACGGTGCGGTGGGGCGTGGTGGCGACGGGCGGCATCGCCCGGACCGTCGCGCGGGACCTCGCGCTCCTTCCGGACGCGGCGCTGCACGCCGTCAGCTCCCGGGCCCACGAGCGTGCGCTCGCCTACGCGCGCGAGTTCGGCGCCTCGCGCGCGTACTCGGACGAGGGGGCACGGCCCGGCTACGTCCAGCTGGTCGAGGACCCGGACGTCGACGTCGTCTACGTGGCCACGCCGCACGGGCAGCACTACGAGGTGGCCCGCGCCGCCCTCGAGGCCGGGAAGAACGTGCTGGTCGAGAAGGCCTTCACCGTCAACGCCCAGGAGGCGCAGGAGCTCGTGGGCCTGGCCGAGGCGAAGGGCCTGTTCCTGATGGAGGCCATGTGGAGCCGGTTCGTCCCCGGCATGCTCAGGGCCTTCGACATCATCGAGTCGGGAGAGATCGGCGAGGTGCAGTGGGTCTCGGCGGACCTCGGTTTTCCCGCGCCGAAGGATCCCACGAGCCGGCTGTGGGACGTGCCGGCCGGCGGCGGAGCACTGCTCGACCTGACCGTCTACCCGCTCCTCTGGGCGCTCGGCGCCCTCGGCTACCCGGACTCCCTCACGGCCGTCGGAAAGCTCAACGATGCCGGGGTGGACGAGCAGAACGTGCTCACCCTCTCCTACTCGGACGGCCAGCTCGCATCGCTCATCTCCTCGCTCGTGGCCCACGGGCCGCGGACCGCGACCGTGGCCGGGACCGAGGGCGTCCTCACGAGCGTGGGGAGCGTCAACAACCCCACCGAGCTCGTGGTGCGGCGCGGGTGGGACCCTGCGCGCACCGAGAAGATCGAGATCGTGGGCCGCGGCTACGTGTACGAGCTGCGCGAGGTCGTGCGGTGCGTACAGCAGGGCGTCTCGGAGAGCCCGACCATGCCGTGGCGGCACATGGTGGACACGATGCGGCTCTTCGACGGGGTGCGCCGCCAGCTCGGCATCAGCTACCCGAACGACGAACGGGGCTGAAAACCTCGGTCCCGCATCTGGACCTGCGCCCCTCCCCTTCCTAGGATGGCCGCACAGCCCATCCGGGCCGCCGCCTGACTGGGGAGGAGGGCGAGGGGATGCGCGACCATGCCGACTGGCGCACCGGAGCGCTTGCCCTCGTGCGCCACGCTGCGGCGGCCGCCGGACTCGGTCTGGGCTGGCTGCTCCTCTCCGGTGGCGCGGCAAGCGCCGCGGGCCTGCCGCCTGACCCTTCGGTCCTCAGCCCGTCCTCCGGCCCGGGCATCGTCGGGGCGCTCGCGCGCACGACGGCGCCACTCGCCTCGGACCCGATCGGCACCGGCGCCGGGCCCGCCGCAGCAACCGCCTCCTCCGTGGCCTCCCAGGTCCGAGCGGTGCCGCAGGCCGTCGAGCCGCTCACCGATGGCCCGCTCGCGCCGCTCTCCCCCGTCCTCGCCCCCGTGGTGTCCGGGACCGCCGGTACCCTCGGCAGCGCCGTGGACAGCGCGGGCACCGCGGCACAGGCCGTCGCGGACGGGACGCGGGCCGTCCTGCCAGCACCCTTGGCCGGGACACCGGCGCCCGTCCTCTCCGCGCCTGTCATCTCTACGCCCGTCCCCTCCGCGCCCATCCTCTCTGCGGCTGTCGGGGCGCAGGCGGCCGAGACCCGGGAAGCGTCTGGCACCTCCTCCGGAGGGCAGGCGGCCGGAGCCGCCTCAGCGGCGTCCCGCCCGTTCCCGCAGGCGCCAGCCGCGGGCCGCGCGGGATCCTCGGCGGATGCGGTGCTGAGGTTCCTGGTCACCGGTCCGCTCGTGCCCGCGGCGCTCATGGCCGATGCCGCTCGGGCCGTTCTTCCCGACGTGCCGGCGCCTGGCTTCCCCACGCTTCCCGCCCTCCCGACGGCGGCGGGCTCCGCGGACGGGAGCCTCGTCGGATCCGGTGGAGCTGGCCCGGGCGCCGCGGCCCTCGCCGCCGCAGGCTTCGCGCTCGCCCTCGCCTGGCGAGCCGGCCCGCGCGTGCGTCCTCAGGCCGTGCCGCTCCCGCCGCTGCCGGCCTTCGATCCCGGTTCGACTCCCGACTAGGAGGGGATGAGTCTGCCCCCGTGCAGGCACATGCGTCCCAGGCGCGCAACGCGCCATCGAATCGTTGTCAGGAGAACAACTGTGAATACCCTGCTGCGCCGGGCCATGCTCGGCACCGTGGTCGCGGGAGGCCTGCTGGGCCTCGGCCATGCCGCCGCCAGTGCGGATGCGACCACCGTCACAACAGATCCCAGCGCGGTCGTCGCCGCGCCGACCGCGGTGACGGCCTCACCGCTCCCCGCAGTCACCGCGGTCACCGACCCGGTGCTGACCCTCAACGCACCCACGGCGGCGACCGTGGCCGGGACCGGCACCGGCGGCACCGCTGTTGCGAACCCGGTGCTCACACTCAACGCCCCCACCGGGGCGTCCGCCGGCACAGTCGTGAGCGATCCCGATGCCGGCAGCGGACCGAAGGGCGGCACCGCCGGCACCTCGACGCCCGCCGGGACCTCGACGCCTGCCGGGACCGAGACGGGCGCCGGGGGCGCGGCCGCCGCGGTCACCGACCCGGCGCTGACCCTCGTCGCGCCGACCGGGGCGACTACGGGCGCCCTCGTGCGCGATTCCGACGCCGCGGCCGGGACGGGCGCGTCTGGCGGGGTCGCCGCGGTCACCGATCCCGTGCTGACCGCCGCCGCTCCCACGGGCGCCACGACCGGGCCCGTCCTCGCGGGCACTGGCCTCGGGGCCACTGGCCTCGGCGATCCGGCGCTGGGAGGAATCGGCGCCGCCACCGCCCCGCAGGTGTGCCTCGCGCTGCCCCTCGGAGTGAGTCTGGACGGCACAGCTGCGATGCTGCCCCAGGGCGGCTGCGGTGCCCCGGCCTCCGGGCCGGCCGCGGGTGCCCCCGGCAGCAGCTCCGGTCCGGGCACGGGCTCCGGGACGGGATCTGACACCGGCTCGGACACCGGCCCAGGCGCCGGGACAATGCCGGAGGCCGCCAACGGCCCGGTCGCGGACACCCTTCCCGGAGCCGCCCTGGGCCCCGTGGAGCCCGCAGTCCTCGGCGCTGCCGGGTGGAGCGGGATGCCCACCGGATGGGCCTTCGGCCACGGGCTCGCCGGCGTCGCCACCGCCTCGGGCACGGCCGGAGGGCCCGGGAACGGGTCGTCGGGCTCGGCCGGGACCGCTGCGTCCGCAGGCGGCGCTAGCTCGGCTTCCGGTCCGTACGCGGCACCCCGGGCCGCCCAGGCTCCGAGACTGTGCCCGGCGTCGCTCGCGCAGGACGCCGGTGACGGCCTGAGCCTCACCCTCGCGATGGCGCTCGCCGGCCTCGGCCTCCTGCTGGGCGCCGGCGCCGGCCTCGGGACGGGGCTCGTGGTGCGCCGACGCCCCGCGACCGCGTCGGCCTGATGCGTCCCCGGCGCCGGGCCGCGGCTGCCGTCCGGATCGGACGTGGTGAGTTGGGGCATCACGACCGATCCGGGCGCCGCGGTCCCGGCGCCGGCGGGCAGACGACGACGGCGCCCGCTCGCCCCGACGTGCCGGTGCACCTCGGGGCGGGGACGCCGCTGTCCGGACGGGAGCGTCAGGCCGCGATGCTGGCCCAGCGTCCGGCGGCGCGGCCGAAGAGCAGGCCGCTGGCCGAGAAGCGTCCCGGCCCCACGAGGGCCACGGCGGCCGAGCCCGCCGCGAGCACCAGCACGAGCTCCATGCCGCCCTTCTCGACGAACATGCCGGCGGAAACGTGCACGAGGAACAGCGCGCCCAGCATCTCGAGTGCCAGGAGGACGCCGGCAATCCGGGTCAGCACGCCCAGGACGAGCAGCGCACCGCCCACGAGCTCGAGGGTGGCGGCCACGGGAGCTGCGATCTGGGCCCCGGGGACGCCCATCTGCGCGAAGGCGCCCTGGGCGCCGGGGATCGTGAACTCGAAGAACTTCTGCCAGCCGTGGGCCAGGAAGACGGCGCCCAGGGCCACACGGAGGATCGTGCGGGCCGTGTCGGCGAGGACGGGGCTGTTGGCGGGTGCCATGGGGGCTCCTTGCTGTCGGTGGGGCATCGGCTTCGCGGTCGCCAGACAGGCGACCACATACGATTGAAGCTTCAACCATCATCCAGAGACAGGGGTCCGGTGTCAAAAAGCATGACGTCGGGCAAGCCGCCGGGGCCGCCGAGCGCCAGACGGCAAACGGCGCCCCGCGCCGGAGGTGGTTGACCACCTCCGGCGCGGGGCGCCGTCGTGACTGGCGGGACCGAGCCCGCCCGTGGGGCTGGGGCGTTACTTGGCCAGGCCGTCCACGATGCCGTTGAGGGTCCGGGAGGGGCGCATGACCGCGAACACCTTCTCCTCATCGGGGCGGTAGTAGCCGCCGAGCTCGACCGGCGAGCCCTGCACCGCGAGCAGCTCCGCCACGATGGCGTCCTCCTGCGAGGCGAGGGCCTCGGCGACGGGCGCGAAGGCGGCGGCGAGGCCGGCGTCGTCCGTCTGCTTCGCCAGCTCCTGCGCCCAGTACAGGGCGAGGAAGAAGTGCGAGCCTCGGTTGTCGATGGTTCCGAGCTTGCGGCCCGGGGACTTGTTCTCGAGCAGGAACGTGCCGGTGGCACGGTCGAGCGTGTCCGCGAGGACCTTCGCGGCCGGCAGGCCCGCCTGCTCCGCGTAGAGCTCGAAGGACGGCACGAGCGCGAAGAACTCCCCGAGGCTGTCCCAGCGCAGGTAGTTCTCCTTCACGAGCTGCTGGACGTGCTTGGGTGCCGACCCGCCCGCGCCGGTCTCGAAGAGGCCGCCGCCGGCGATGAGGGGGACGACCGAGAGCATCTTGGCGCTCGTGCCCAGCTCGAGGATCGGGAACAGGTCGGTGAGGTAGTCGCGCAGCACGTTGCCGGTGACCGAGATGGTGTCCTCGCCCTTGCGGAGCCGCTCGAGCGTGTAGGCCGTGGCCTCCGCGGGCGGGAGGATCTCGATGGTGAGGCCCTCGGTGTTGTGCTCGCCGAGGTATTCGCGGACCTTCGCGATGAGGTTGCGGTCGTGGGCGCGGTCCTCGTCGAGCCAGAACACGGCGGGGGTGTCGGTGGCGCGGGCGCGGTTGACGGCGAGCTTGACCCAGTCGCGGATCGGCACGTCCTTGGTCTGGCAGGCGCGCCAGATGTCGCCCGGCTCGACAGCGTGCTCGATGAGGACGTCGCCGGCCCCGTTGACGAGCTGGACGGTGCCCGCGGCCGGGATCTCGAAGGTCTTGTCGTGGCTGCCGTATTCCTCGGCCGCCTGTGCCATGAGGCCCACGTTCGGGACGGTGCCCATCGTGGTGGGGTCGAGGGCGCCGTGCTCGCGGCAGTCGTCGATCACGGTCTGGTAGACGCCGGCGTACGAGGAGTCGGGCAGGACCGCGAGCGTGTCGTGCTCCTGGCCGTCCGGGCCCCACATGTGGCCGCCGATGCGGATCATCGCGGGCATCGAGGCGTCCACGATCACATCGGAGGGGACGTGGAGGTTGGTGATGCCCTTGTCCGAGTCCACCATCGCCAGGGCCGGGCCCTCGGTGAGCCCCTTCTGGATGAGGCCCTTGACGCCGTCGCGGACGTCCTCCGGCAGGGCGTCCAGGCCGTTGAGGATCGCGGCCAGGCCGTTGTTGGGGCTCAGGCCCGCGGCGGCCAGCTGCTTGCCGTAGGTCTCGAACAGCTCGGCGAAGTAGGCCGTGACCACGTGGCCGAAGATGATCGGGTCGGAGACCTTCATCATGGTCGCCTTGAGGTGGGCCGAGAAGAGGACGCCCTCCTCCTTGGCGCGGGCCACCTGGGCGGCGAGGAAGTCATCGAGCGCGGCGGCCCGCATCACGGTGCCGTCCACGACCTCGCCCGCGAGGACCTTGATGCCCTTCTTCAGCTCCTTGACCGTGCCGTCCGGGAGCGCGAGCTGAATGGTGAGCGAATCGTCGGCCGACATGACCACCGACTTCTCGTTCGCGCGGAAGTCGTTCTCGTCCATCGTGGCCACGTTGGTCTTCGAGTCGCCGCTCCACGCACCCATGGAGTGCGGGTTCTTGCGCGCGTAGTTCTTGACCGACAGCGGAGCGCGGCGGTCCGAGTTGCCCTCGCGGAGCACGGGGTTCACCGCGGAGCCCTTGATCTTGTCGTAGCGCGAGCGGATGTCCGTCTCCTCGTCCGAGGAGGGGTTGTCCGGGTAGTCGGGCAGCGCGTAGCCCTGGGACTGCAGCTCGGCGATCGCGGCCTTGAGCTGCGGGATCGAGGCGGAGATGTTCGGCAGCTTGATGATGTTCGCCTCGGGCGTCTTGGCGAGGGCGCCGAGCTCGGCGAGCGCGTCCGACTGCTGCTGCTCGGCCGTCAGGTAGTCGCCGAAGGCGGCGATGATGCGGCCCGACAGGGAGATGTCCCGCGTCTCGATCTGCACGCCTGCCGCCGAGGAGTAGGCCTTGACGATCGGCAGGAAGGAGTGAGTCGCCAGCATCGGCGCCTCGTCCGTGTGCGTATAGATGATGGTGGCCATGGGTGGGCGCCTCCTGCGGAGCTGGAGCAGACCGCGGCGCGGATGCGCGCATTTGCATGGGCCGCAGTGTGCGTGAGTGCTGCTATGTCAACGTCCTTAACTTACCGGAGACAGAGCGCTGGCCCGATTCGTGACTGCCGGGGCACCCGGATCAGGCGCCTGGCGTGCCTAGACTGGCCCGGGGGGAAGGAGACGCGGGCCACGTGCCCGCTGTCGATCAGCATCGATCCTCAGGGGAGAGCATGGCACAGCATTCCGCGTCCGTCGGCGATCAGGACGAGTCGCCCGAGCCGGCGCTCGAGGAACTGGGCGCACTGGTCCTGCGGGTGTGGCGCGAGCCGGGCTCCGACCAGGGCCTGAGGGTGCGCATCCTCGCCTCGGAGGGCCAGAGCGAGCCCGCGAGCATGGCCGTGGTGGCCGGCCCGGACGCTGCCCTCGACGCCGTGCGGAAGTGGCTGGACGCGCGGCAGGGCCCGCCCGCGCCGCGGCGCCACTGACCGCGCGCACGACGCAGGACCGTCGGCGCAGGACCGTCGACGCAGGACCGTCGAGGCCGCCCGCGTACCCGGAACGGGGATTCGGCGACGAGATGCGCACCCGGAACGGGGATTCGGCGACGAGATGCGCACCCGGAACGGGGATTCGGCGACGAGATGCGTACCCGGAACGGGAGGAGGGAGGCGGGGCCAGATGACCCGCCTCCCTCCCCGCTCCTTAGCTTCCTGGTTCCCTGGCTCCCTCCCGGGTGGGGTGGGCGTCAGTGGAAGAAGTGGCGCGCGCCCGTGAAGTACATCGAGATGCCGGCGGCCTTCGCCGCCTCGACGACCTCCTCGTCCCGGACGGACCCGCCGGGCTGGACCACGGCCTTGACCCCGGCATCGAGGAGGATCTGCAGCCCGTCGGCGAACGGGAAGAACGCATCCGACGCCGCGACGGCGCCGCGCGCGCGCTCCGGCGCCGACCCGGATCCGCCGGTGCCGGACGCGCCGCCGGCCGAGTCGACGTCGGATGTCACCTCCACGCCGAGGGTGTTGGCGCGCTCCACCGCGAGGCGGCACGAGTCAACGCGGTTGACCTGGCCCATGCCGATGCCGACCGAGGCGCCGTCCTTGGCCAGCAGGATCGCGTTGGACTTCGCCGCGCGGGAGGCCCGCCAGGCGAAGGCGAGGTCGGCGAGGGTCGCCTCGTCGGCCGCCTCGCCCGCGGCGAGGGTCCAGCGGGCCGGGTCGTCGCCCTCGGCCGAGAACGTGTCGCTGACCTGGGCCAGCACGCCGCCGGAGATCTGCTTGATCTCGGTCGGGTAGCGGCCGTAGCCCTCGGGGAGGGCGAGGAGGCGGATGTTCTTCTTCTTCGAGAGGATCTCGACCGCCTCGGGCTCGAAGTCCGGCGCGATCACCACCTCGGTGAAGATGCCCGCCACGGTCTCGGCCATGCCGCGCGTCACCGTGCGGTTCGCCGCGATGACGCCGCCGAATGCGGAGACCGGGTCGCACGCGTGGGCCTTGCGGTGGGCGTCCGCGATCGGGTCCTCGGCCCCGGGGGTGGCGACGGCGATGCCGCACGGGTTCGCGTGCTTGACGACCGCGACGGCCGGCTCGTCGAAGTCGAAGGCGGCGCGCAGGGCGGCGTCGGCGTCGACGAAGTTGTTGTAGCTCATGGCCTTGCCGTGGAGCTGGTCCGCCTGGGCGATGCCTGCGGGGGCGGCCCGGTCCACGTAGAGCGCGGCCGGCTGGTGCGGGTTCTCGCCGTAGCGGAGCACCTCGGAGCGCTCGAGCGCGAGCCCGGCGTACGCGGGCCAGTGCACCGCGCCGCTCTCGTCCTCGTCCGGGAACTGGCTCGCCGTCCACGTCGCCACGGCCGTGTCGTACGCCGCGGTGTGCGCGAACGCCTTCGCCGCCAGGCGGCGGCGCGTGCTCAGGTCGAAGCCGCCCGCCTTCGCGGCCGCCACGACGTCGCCGTAGGTACCCGGGTCCACCACGATGGCGACGGCGGCGTGGTTCTTCGCCGCCGAGCGCACCATCGCGGGGCCGCCGATGTCGATCTGCTCGACGACGTCGTCCATCGCCGCCCCGGAGGCGACCGTCTCCACGAACGGGTACAGGTTCACGACGACGAGGTCGAACGGCTCGATGTCCATGTCCTCGAGCGTCTGGACGTGGGCGGGCACGCGGCGGTCCGCGAGGATGCCGCCGTGGATGCGCGGGTGGAGGGTCTTGACGCGGCCGTCGAGCATCTCCGGCGAGCCGGTGACCTCCTCGACCTCCTGGACCGGGACGCCGGCGGCCGCGATCCGCTTCGCGGTCGACCCGGTCGAGACGATCCGCACGCCGGCCTCGGAGAGCCCGACGGCGAGCTCCTCGAGCCCCGTCTTGTCGTACACCGAGATCAGGGCTCGGCGGATGGGAACGCGGTCCAGCTGGGTCACAGGCACTCGTCTTTCTCGAAGCAGCAGCGGGGTGGGGTCGGCGCCATTCTACCGTCGCCGCCCCCGGCCGCCCCGGGCCGCGGTTGGTTGACGGAGGCCCCGTGCGGGGAAGGGTCTGGCGGGAAGCATCCCGTCACCCAGCGAGGAGGGAGGGCCGCCGTGCGCGCCATGGCCTACCGCGGGCCGTACAAGGTCCGGGTCGAGGAGAAGGACATCCCCTCGATCGAACATCCCAACGATGCGATCGTCCGCGTCACGCTCGGGGCCATCTGCGGCTCCGACCTGCACCTGTACCACGGGCTGATCCCGGACACCCGGGTCGGGACCACGTTCGGCCACGAATTCATCGGCGTGGTCGAAGAGGTCGGCCCGTCCGTGCAGAACCTCAAGCGGGGGGACCGGGTCATGGTCCCCTTCAACGTCTACTGCGGCTCGTGCTACTTCTGTGCACGCGGGCTGTACTCCAACTGCCACAACGTGAACCCCAACGCCACCGCGATCGGCGGGATCTACGGCTACTCGCACAGCTGCGGAGGGTACGACGGCGGCCAGGCGGAGTTCGTACGGGTCCCGTTCGCCGACGTCGGGCCCTCCCTCATCCCCGACTGGATGAGCGACGAGGACGCGGTCCTGCTCACCGACGCGCTCCCCACCGGCTACTTCGGGGCGCAGCTCGGGGACATCTCCGAAGACGACACGGTGATCGTCCTGGGCGCCGGGCCCGTGGGCCTTTTCGCGGCCGCGTCCTCGTGGCTCATGGGAGCCGGGCGCGTGATCGTCGTGGACCACCTCGACTACCGCCTCGCGAAGGCCAGGGAGTTCGCGCACGCCGAGACGTACAACTTCGCCGAGCACCGCGACATCATCCTCGAGCTGAAGAAGGCCACCGACTATCTCGGCGCCGACGTGGTGATCGACGCGGTCGGCGCCGAGGCGGACGGCGGGTTCCTCCTGCACGTGGCCGGGGCCAAGCTCAAGCTCCAGGGCGGCTCCCCGATCGCCCTGAACTGGGCGCTGGACGCCGTCCGCAAGGGCGGGACAGTGTCGGTCCTCGGCGCCTACGGCCCCGCCCCCACCGGCGTCAAGTTCGGCGACGCCATGAACAAGGGGCTCACGATCCGCACCAACCAGTGCCCGGTCAAGCGGCAGTGGCCGCGCCTCTTCGAGCACGTCCGCAACGGCTACCTCAAGCCCAGCGAGCTCGTCACCCACCGCATCCCGCTCGAGCACATCGCCGAGGGCTACCACCTGTTCTCGGGCAAGCTCGACGGCATCATCAAGCCCCTCGTGGTGCCCGGGGCGTCCTGAAAGGAGCCAGCCATGCCGTACACCGCCGACAGGCGCCCCCAGCCGCCGTCCAGCGAGGAGCTCCGCGCCCGGATCCCGGGCTGGGGCGCAGACCTCGACCCCGCGGACCGGCCCTCGGTGCCGCGCGAGAAGCACGAGCCGACCGGGGCCCACTGGGACTTCCCCGAGCGGCAGCCGGAGAACACGCCGCACGAGCGCTCCCGCGAACACGAGTTCCTCACCCCGGTGTTCGGCACGACCGCTCCCCTGCACGGGGCCTCGGGCGCGATCCGGAGGTTCTCGTACCGCCGCTACAGCGAGGGGCAGACGCCGCACTGGCTGCTTCTCCTGGCGGGGGACCGCGTCGACGCCTGGGAGTCGCACCTGCGCTCCCTCGCGACGCTGCACCCCGACAACCCCGTCACCGAGACCGGGGTCCTCGGCGAGGCCGGCCACCACCCCGTGTCCTCACGATGGGGGCAGAACCGGGCGGACCTCAAGCACGCCTGGATGGACCCCATCATTGTGGGCGGACCCTGGGCCGCGGCCGCCCTCGTGGCCTGGGCGGGCGCCCGCAGGCTCCTGAAGTCCTCTCCCCGCCGCTAACGGCTCCAGCATCCACACCGAAAGGCACACACCATGGGATTCAAGCTCAGCCACGCCGTCCTGCGCCTCGTCGCGGGCGCCTTCGTCCTCAACTCGGGGGTCTCCAAGCTCTCGCTCGACGCCGAGGGCGCCGAGCGGCTCCAGGACATGACCGCCCACGCGATCCCCCAGGCCAAGCAGGTGGCCCCGAAGACGTTCGGCAAGCTCGTCGCGGGCGCCGAGGTGGGGCTGGGGGCCGCCCTCCTGGCACCGTTCGTCCCCACCCGTCTCGCGGCGCTGGGCCTCACGGCATTCTCCGCCGGCCTGCTCGCCGTCTACTCCAAGACCCCGGGCCTGACCCAGCCGGACGGGATCAGGCCCACCCCCGCGGGCGTGCCCATGGCCAAGGACATCTGGCTCGCCGGGATCGGCGTGGCCCTCCTGATCGACCGCAAGCACCACCCCGTCAAGGCCCGGCGCAAGGTGGCGCAGGCGAGGGCCGCCCAGGCGAAGACCGCGATCAAGGCGGCCGTGAAGTAGTCCGCCCGGTGTTTTGGCCTCCATGCCGCCGGGTACCTGTAGAGAGTCCCCAACAGCGCCAACCTCGCTAGGAGAAACGCATGTCTACCGTCCAGGAAACGATCGATGTTGCCGTCCCCGTTGCGACGGCGTACAACCAGTGGACCCAGTTCGAGTCCTTCCCGCACTTCATGGGAGGCGTCGAGTCCGTGGTACAGCAGGACGACACCCACCTGCACTGGACCACGAAGGTGGCCGGGCAGACCCGCGAGTTCGACACGGTGATCACCGAGCAGAACCCGGACGAGCGGATCGCGTGGAAGAGCACCGACGGCCCCAACCACGCGGGCGTCGTCACCTTCCACCGGCTCAACGATGCCGAATCCCGGGTGTCGGTCCAGTTCGACTGGGAGCCGGGCTCCGCAACCGAGAAGATCGGTGCGGCCTTCGGCGCCGACAACGCTCAGGTCAAGAGCGACCTGAAGAAGTTCAAGGACTTCGTGGAGTCCAACGGCGCCACCGGCGGATGGCGCGGCTCCGTGGACGCGCCCCCGCAGAGCGGCGGCACCCTCTGATCGGCCCGCCTTAAAACGCACGACGGCGCGTGCCCCGCTCAGGCGGGCACGCGCCGTCGTGCGTTTCCCCCCACCGGACGGGCGGGTGGCGGAACCGGACCGCGTCGTGACCGGCCCGGGTCAGGCCGGAGCGGGGACCTCGCCCGCGGCCAGCCGGCGCAGGACGTCGATGAGCAGCCGCCGCTCGATGACCTTGATGCGCTCGTGGAGCGAGTCCTCGTCCTCGCCGTCGGCGACCGCGAGGGCCTCTTGGGCGATGATCGGCCCCGTGTCCACCCCGGCGTCGGCCCAGTGGACGGTGCAGCCGGTGACCTTGACGCCGTAGTCGAGGGCGTCGCGGACCCCGTGCGCCCCCGGGAAGGCGGGCAGGAGCGCGGGATGCGTGTTGAGGTAGCGGCCGCCGAAGCGCGCGATGAACTCGGGGCTGACGATCCTCATGAAGCCCGAGGAGACCACGACGTCCGGGCGGTAGGACGCGACCTTGTCGGCGAGGGCGGCGTCCCACTCCGCACGGGTGGGGAACGAGTTGAAGTTCACCACGAAGGTCTCGAGGCCGGCCTCGTCCGAGCGCTCGATCCCATAGGTTCCCTCGCGGTCCGCGCCGACGGCAGCAATCTCGATGTCCAGCTCGCCGGCCCTCACGGCGTCGATGACGGCCTGCAGGTTGGAGCCGGTGCCGGAGACGAGGACCACGATGCGCATGGGGCCACCTTACCGGCGCCGCGCACGCCGGCAGGCCCGCGCGCCGGTAGGGTGGGGAACCGTGACCGCCCAGGCCTCCCTCGCCCGCACCCAGCTCCTGCTCCGCGTCCTCGCGGTGGCCGTCCTCCTGACGTGGATCTCGGCGGCGCACGGCGTGGGCTGGGCCTGGGCCTCGGCGCTGCTGTCCGCGGCCGTGCTGGGCGGCGGGATCACGGTGCTCGTGCTCGTCGGCCGCGGGGGCCATCCCCGGTCGCTGGCCGTCGGGGCCATCGCGGGCATGCTCGTCGGGCTCGCGCTCGGGCTCTACTCCGCGGCGGCACTGGCCTTCGCCGGACAGGTGGCGCGCTTCGAGGACTGTTCCCACCACGCGATCACCATCACCGCCAAGGACACCTGCCAGGCGGACCTCCGCGCGGGCCTGGACGCAGCCGCGCGGCAGGGCTGATGCAGGCCTAAGCCTCGGCGGAGTCGGCGCTGCGGGTGCGGGAGCGCTCGAGCCACGGCCCGAGGCCGTAGCCGATGCAGGCCCCGATCGCGGTCTCCGCCCCCACCCAGACGAGCATCCACAGGGGACTCACACCGAGTTCGGTGAGCCGGCCCACGCCGGCGGAGCCGCTCGTGAGCCACGCGAGCCCGGCCGCGAGCGCACCTGCGACGGCACCGACGAGGGCGCCGAGGAAGACCGCGGAGACCGGCGCGGAGAACCAGCGGGCCCGGACCTTGATCGAGAGCCACTCGTCGAAGTGGTCCTCCCCCTCGCGCACGAACCACCAGCCCGCGACGAGGCCGCCCAGCACCGGGACCACGAGGGCCGCCGGGCCGAACAGGAGCGGCCCCGCGGGCACGGCGGCGAGCAGGGGAACGGGAGGCAGCGGCCCCACCGCGGTGGCGAGGGCCCCCGCGCTCGAGCCGGTCCCGAGGGCGACGCCCGCGCCGGAGGCCCAGCCGAGGGTCCAGACCACGAGGTCGGGGATGTAGCCGATCTGGGCGACGGTCAGGGCAGCCCCGCCGACGGCGTCGGCGCCGACACCCTCGAATACGGCCACGGCCTCGGCCCAGTGGCCCAGCAGGTCCACGGCGAGGAGCACCGCGGCGATCGCGAGCGAGGTGAGCAGGCCCACGGCGCCGGAGCGAACCGCCGCCCAGACGTAGCTGCCGGCCCAGCGCGAATACTGCCCGGCACGGGCGATCCAGTCCACGGCGTCAACGCCGATGAGCCTGGTCCAGGCGCCCGCCTCGCGCCGGGCGCCCGCCACCAGGCCGAGGCCGGCGGGGATGAGCGGGACCAGGGTCGCGGCGACCATGCCCACGTCCACCTGGGCGGTGCGGCACACGAACGCAGTGGCGAACCCGAATCCGGCGTACGCGGAGGCTGCTCCGGCGAGCGCCTGCCACAGGGTGTCCGCATACGAGGCCCGGGCGAGCCGCCGGCCCGCCCGCCAGGCCAGGAGCACCGGGATGAGCGTGAGTCCGAGCGGGATGAGGGACAGCGTCCCGGTCACCGGCTCGGCCGCCTCGCCCGTCCCGGCGGCCAGGCTGAGCTTGAGCGGCACCCCGTGGGCGAGGAGCCACGCCTGCCCCGCCAGGCGGGCGGCGTCCTCGGGCGCCCAGGGCCCCAGGCCGCCGGTCGCCCAGACGGCGAACACGGGGATGACCGCCAGGACGGCGGAGATCAGGAGGGCTTGGACGGCTTCCGCGACTCCCTGGAGCCACAGCGGCATGGGGAGCCCGCGGAGTCCAGACTGGTCGGCGCGGAGTTTCATCGCCCTCCACTGTGCCACGGCCGCGCCGGTGCGCCGCTCAGGCGCACCGGCGGACGGCACCGCCGGGGGTCAGGAGAGGTGGAGCCTGTCCTCCGCGCTGAACGGGCGGATCTCCTCGGTGCGGCCCTCGCGGACCTTCTCGACCCAGAGGGGGTCGGAGAGCAGGACCCGGCCCACCGCCACGAGGTCGAACTCGCCGCGGCCGAACTGGCCCAGCAGGGCCTCGAGCCCGCGGACCTGGGAACGGCCGCCCTCCTGCCACGTGACCTCGAACTCGTTGTCCAGCCCCACGGAGCCGACCGTGATCACGGGGAGCCCGCTGAGCTTCTTGGTCCAGCCCGCGAGGCCGAGGGCGGAGTCGCCGCCCTCTCCGTCGGCGCCGGCGGCCTCGAGGAACGCGGGCTCCCAGTGGCGCCGGGTCGAGGGGTGGAAGGCCGAGACGCCGGCCTCGGCGAGGGTGCCGAGGATGGTGCCGAGCTCTTCGGGCGTCTGGGCGATCCTGGCGCCGTAGTCGCCGGACTTCCACTGGGAGAAGCGGAAGATCACCGGGTAGTCGGGGCCCACGGCGGCGCGCACCGCCGAGGCGACCTCCGCGGGGAAGCGCAGCCGGGCCTCGAGCGAGCCGCCGTACTGGTCCTCGCGGCGGTTCGTGCCCTCCCAGAGGAACTGGTCGAGGAGGTAGCCGTGGGCGCCGTGCAGCTCGACGCCGTCGAAGCCGGCCGCCTGGGCCGCCGCGGCGGCGCGGGCGAAGTCGTCGCGGATGCGGGCCAGCTCCTCCACGGTCGCGGCGCGGCCGCGCTGGGCGCCGTTCGGGGCGATCCCGGAGGGGCTGAGCGAGGGCAGCTCCGGGTTGAACTCGGCGTGGTCGCCGCGGGCCGCGCCGAGGTGCCAGAGCTGGGGCACGATCGCGCCGCCGGCCGCGTGCACCTCCTCGACGAGGCGTCGCCACGCGGCGAGCTCGGCGTCGCCGAACAGGCGCGGGACGCGCGTGCTGGGACCGGAGTCCTCCGAGACGTACACGCCCTCCGTGATGAGGAGCCCGACGCCGGCCGCGGCGCGGCGCGCGTAGTAGCCCACGACGTCGTCCGTCACGACCCCCTCGGGCGAGAACTCGCGGGTCATGGGGGCCATGACGAAGCGGTTGGGGACGCGGAGGCTGCCGAGGTGGAACGGCGTGAAGAGGCTGGAGAGCGGGGCCGCCGTGGCGGGGCCGGATGCGGTGTCCTGGATCGTCATGCTCTGGGCAACCGAGCCCGGTCCGGCACCATTCCCCGTCCGTCCAGACTGTGCCGCAGGTCACGTCGAGGGGTGCGCCGGGCGTTCACCGGGCCTTCCCCCGCAGGTCACGCGGCCGCCGCCGTCCGGCCAGACGGGCGGCGGAGCGTGGAGGCGTGAGGATCGCGATTGTTGCCGAGTCGTTCCTGCCGCAGATGAACGGCGTCACCCATTCAGTCCTGCGGGTGCTCGACCACCTGCACGAGCGCGGCGACGAGGTGCTCGTGCTCGCCCCGTCCGGCGAAGGCGCCGGGGCGGTGTTCCCGCAGGACGAGACCGTGTCCGGCGCGAAGGTCGTGCGGCTGCCCGCCGTGCCCGTGGCCGGCTACCCGAACGTGCGGATCGCGTTCGGGGCCGTGCCGAAGGTGCGGCGCCTCCTCCGGGCCTTCCGGCCCGACGTGGTGCACCTGGCCTCCCCGTTCGAGCTCGGCTGGCGGGCCGTGCGGGCCGCGAGCCAGCTGGGGATTCCCACGGTGGCGGTCTACCAGACCGAGGTGCCCGGCTACGCGGCCCGCTACGGGGTGCCCTTCCTCGAGAACTGGGCGTGGCAGCGGGTGGAGGCGATCCACCTCCTCGCGGACCGGACCCTCGCACCGTCCACCTTCGCGCTCAACCAGCTGCGCGGGCGAGGGATCCCCGGCGTCGAGCTGTGGCGCCGCGGCGTCGACACGGAACGGTTCAGCCCCGCGAAGCGCGACGCCGTGTGGCGGGCGTCCGTGGCCGGGTGCACCCCCGCGGGCTCGCCGGTGTCCGTGATCGGCTACGTGGGGCGGCTCGCGGCGGAGAAGCAGGTAGAGGACCTGCGCGTGCTCGCGGACCTGCCCGGTACCCGGCTCGTGGTGGTCGGGGACGGACCGCTGCGCGCCCAGCTGGAGGCCCAGCTGCCCGGGGCGCTCTTCACCGGGTTCAAGGGCGGCGAGGACCTCGCCCGGATCGTCGCGAGCTTCGACCTGTTCGTGCACCCGGGCGAGTTCGAGACGTTCTGCCAGACCATCCAGGAGGCCATGGCCTCGGGGGTGCCGGTGGTCGCGACCGGCCGCGGCGGCCCGCTCGACCTCGTGCAGAACTCGAAGACCGGCTGGCTGTACTCCCCCGGCGACCTGGCCCAGCTGCGCTCCTACGCCCAGGACCTCCTCGGCGACGACGCGAAGCGGGCCGCGTTCGCCGAGGCCGCCTGGCGCAGCGTCCAGGGCCGGTCCTGGAGCGCCATCTGCGCCCAGCTCGTCGAGCACTACGAGGACGTCATCGCCCGCACCGCGGTCCCCGCCCGCTGAGGTCCGCTGGGTCCGGTGAATTCGGCAAGAGAAGGAAGGGACACCATGAAGATCTCCGTCATCGGCTGCGGCTACCTCGGAGCGGTCCACGCCGCCGCGCTGGCCTCGATGGGCCACACGGTCGTGGGCATCGACACCGACGCGGACAAGGCGGCGCGCCTCGCCCGCGCCACCGCACCGTTCTTCGAGCCCGGCCTCGAGGAGCTCCTGGCCGAGGGCCGGGCCACGGGACGGCTCTCGTTCTCCACCGACATGGCCCTCGCCGCGGACTGCGACGTGCACTTCCTGTGCGTCGGGACCCCGCAGGCCAAGACCAGCGGCGTGGCCGACCTGGGGTACCTGGAGTCGGCCGCCCGCGCGGTGGGCCGGCACGCGAAGGCGGGGGCCGCCGTCGTGGGCAAGTCCACGGTCCCGGTCGGGACGGTCCACCGCGTGCGCGAGTGGCTCGGCCGGGCGGACCTCGAGCTCGCCTGGAACCCCGAGTTCCTGCGGCAGGGGACCGCGGTGAAGGACTCGCTCGTGCCGGACCGGCTCGTGTACGGGGTGGCGGACGACGCCGGCGGGCAGCGCGCGGCGCGCACGCTCGACACGGTCTACGCTCCCCTCCTGGAAGCCGGGGTGCCGAGGATCGTCTGCGGGTACGCGACCGCCGAGCTCATCAAGTCCGCTGCGAACGCCTACCTCGCCACGAAGCTCTCCTACATCAATGCGATGGCCGAGCTGTGCGACGCCGCCGGCGCCGACGTCACCCAGCTCTCCGCAGCCATGGGGCTGGACCCCCGCATCGGCCAGCGCTACCTCGCGGCCGGGCTCGGGTTCGGCGGCGGGTGCCTGCCCAAGGACATCCGCTCGTTCCGCGCCCAGGCCCAGGAGCTCGGCGTCGACTCCGTGGACGCGTGGATGGGCCTGGTCGACGGCGTCAACGAGGGCCAGCGCGGACGCGTCGCGGCCCTCGCCGCCGACCTGTGCGGCGGCGACGTCGCGGGGCGCCGCGTGGCCGTGCTCGGCGCGGCCTTCAAGCCGGACACCGACGACATCCGCGACTCCCCCGCCCTCGATGTGGCGGTGCGGCTCGCGGCGGCCGGCGCGCACGTGGTGGTGACGGACCCGAAGGCCATCAACAACGCCTGGCTGCGCTTCCCGCAGCTCGAGTTCGAGCCGTCCCCGGCGGCAGCGCTCGACGGGGCCGAGCTGGTCCTGCTGCTGACCGAATGGCCCGAGTTCCGGGCCATCGACCCCGCAGAGGCCGCGTCGCGGGTCCGCCGGGCCGTCGTGCTCGACGCGCGCAACGTCCTGGACGCAGCCGCCTGGCGGGATGCCGGCTGGGAGCTCCGCGGCCTCGGCACCGGCAGCGCCCTCCCCGCGCACGCCCGCTGACCGAGGTCCCTGTGGATAACTCCCGACAGGTCTAGTCACGAGCTTGTAGACTGCCGGACAAGCGCCGCAGCGCACCGGGCGGCGCCCACACCAACGACCTCGGGGGATGTCAATGGCGATTCGCCGCTGCACGCTTCGCTCTGCCCTGCCCGTCCTCGTCCTGGCCTCGGCTCTGGCGCTCTCCGCGTGCTCGGGCGGGGCAGACGCCGAGTCGCAGAGACCGCCCACCGGCCCGGCGAGCGCCTCCGCCACGGCCACGCCGACGCCGGCCGCCGACTCCCGGCCCACGCCGGCCAGCTCCACCGGCCCCGCCCGGAACCTGCCCAGGCCCCAGCTGCCCGCCGCCGCGAAGGAGAACACCAAGGCCGGATTCGAGGCCTTCACGCAGTACTGGTTCGACACCGTCACCTATGCGCTCGAAACAGGCGACACCGGGCCGCTGAAGGCCGTCTCCAAGCCTGACTGCAAGATCTGCGTCTCCTATATCAAGTCTGGGGAGACCGCCAAGGCGGACGGTGGATGGAGGGTTGGCCCACAGTGGACTATCAGCGATTTCGTAACCGACATGAGACTAGATCCGCTCGGGCAGGCCGTTGCCTACTTCTCCATGGAAGAGTCGGCCTCTCAAGTAATCGGACCCGATCGGAAGATCAGCAGGTCGCGGGCTGGCGGCAAGTTGAAGACCGCTCAGGCTCTATACGCCAAGTTCGAGAACGGGGCGTGGCTGACTTCGGAAGCCGGGACAGCGTGAAGACCCCGCGGGCACTTCTGACACTCGGAGTAGTCACGTCCCTCGTCGGGACCCCCGCTCCGGCGAACGCAGACGACGTCGACAGTGAATGGGGCGACCGGTCGGCGCAGGTGCACGCCGAGACGTCCGGCCGCGCCGTCTTCAAGTTTCCGAAGGTGGAAGGCGTGAAGGAAGTCTTTGTCTACTCCTACGCTCCAGCATGTGCTTCAGAGACCGATTCGCCGGTGGTCAGTACGTGCGCGGCGCTCAACAGCCGGTGCAGCGCCGAACCCGGCGGCCAGATGGTCGTGTGGGAGAGGCAGGACACCCGGAAGAAGGGTGCGCCGTGGGAGCGGCTCGAACAGGCCTGCCTCTATCCGGGCAAGCCGCCGGAACGGCCGGGCGACGTCGTCATCGCGGTGACGGAGAAGCAGCTCAGGGAACTTCCGATCAAGGGCCCCAAGCTCGGCAGCCAGCCTGGACGCCACACGCTCAAGGGCGCGGAGACGAACATCTACGCCGAGCCCTCCGACCAGTCCTTCTCGATCACGATCGTGGGCAAGAAGGTCGCCATCCGCGTCACGCCGAGCGAGTACCGCTGGAGCTACGGCGACGGGACGAGTCTGGTCACGGCAGTGCCCGGCGGTCCCCTCCCCGAGTCGCGGTGGGGCGAGAAGACCGTCACAAGCCACGTCTACGCAGCGACCGGAGACGTGAACGTGGGCCTGACGACCGTCTTCACCGGCGAGTTCTCGGTGGACGGCGGCCCCTACCAGGCCATCGCCGGCAACGCCCCGGTCCCGAGCATGCCGAAGGCCCTGAGCGTCTGGCGGTCCGAGGTCAAGCTCTACGCCGACGACTGCACCGCGAATCCCGCCGGCCAGGGCTGCTCGTAGGGACCCGCCGCCCCGCACCCTAGCGGCACCCTCCCGCCCAGGACTGTCGGCGGCGCATGGGACGATAAAGGCATGGCACCCCTCTCCCTTCCCGGCCAGCATGCTGGCACCGGAGGCGGAGCCCTGCCCCTCGTGGACGTGGCCGGGATGGTCAACAGGATCGGGGCCGCGGCGATGTCCCGCGCCCACGCCTACGCCAGGGACGGACGGGTCGAGAACCTCGCCTGGCACCCCGAGATCACCGAGCTGACGGCCGAGGTCTTCGGCACGGCCGCCGAGCCGTACGAGGTCGGGGTCTACCTCAAGCCCCAGCAGGCCACCTACCGCTACGCCGGCGGCTGGTGCACCTGCCCGATCTCGGCGGACTGCAAGCACGTCGCCGCCGTGGTGCTCGCCGCGAACACCCAGCGGCTCCGCGCGGACGCGTCCCAGAAGAACGCCGCGCGGGCGGCGGAGCCGGCCTGGAAGGGCGAGCTGCGGCGCATCATCAACCCGGCCGGCGAGCGCCACCTTCATGGGCGCTCGGGCCGGCTCGGACTCCAATTCGAGCTCCGGGACCTCGAGGCCCGCCTCGGCGGCTTCGCACGGTCCCGGGGCCGGCGCCGGCGCGAGCACCGGCTCGGCATGCGGCCGGTCGAGTACAACCCCGCCACGGGCCGGTGGCTGCGCGGCGACCTGTCCTGGAGCCGATTCGGCCGCCCGGACCACGCCGGCGACTTCCACACGCCCCACTTCGAGCTGCTCCGCGAACTGCAGGCCCTCCGCCTCGGCACGGGATCGGGCTACTGGAATGGCAATGACCCCTGGCTGTACCTGGACGAGTTCACGAGCCCCCTGCTGTGGACGCTTCTCGGAGCCGCCGGCCCGCTCGGCCTCGAACTGGTCGCCGCCCGGCGCGGAACCGGGGTCACCCTCGCGGAGGGGACCGCCGTCGTCGGCCTCGAGGCCCTGCCCGGGACGGACGACCCGGCAGCGCTACGGCTCGTCCCGACCCTCGCCGTCGAAGGCGTCGCCCTGCCCACGGAGCGTGCCGGGACGGTCGGCGACCACGGCACGTACGCGGTCGTGCGCACCGGCGCCGACGAGGAGCTGATCGTCCTCGCCCAGTCCGAGGCGCGGCTCGGCGAGCGGGAGCGCGCGCTCCTGGGCACCCCCGAGGGCGTCGAGATCCCGGCCGCGGACCGGGAGGCCTTCGTCGCGGAGTTCTACCCCGACCTCGCCCGCTCGGTCACGATCACCGCGGACGACGGCGTGGACCTCCCGCCCGTCGAGCCTCCCCTCCTCGTGCTCACCGCGAGCTTCGGGCCGCGGGACGAGCTGCGGCTCGCCTGGCACTGGGAGTATCCGGCGGGCGACGCCGTGCGGCAGGTTCCGCTCGCACCGGTCCCGGGCGAGGGCTTCCACCGGGACGAGGCGGCCGAGGAGGGCGCCCTGCGGGCCGTCGCGGAGGTCCTCGCCGACAGCCCGCTGCCGGGCATGCCGGTGGGGCCCGCACGGCTCGAGGACCTCGACACAGCCGACTTCGCCGAGCGGATCCTCCCGGCCCTGGAACGGCTCGAGGGCGTCGCCGTGCGCATCGAGGGCACCCGACCGGACTACCGCAGGCTCGAGGGCACCCCGGAGCTCGTGCTCAGCGCTGTCGAGTCCGAGAAGAACGACTGGTTCGACCTCGGCCTCATGGTCAAGATCGAGGGCCGGAGCATCCCCTTCCAGGACGTCTTCACCGCCCTGGCCCGCGGCCGGGACAAGGTCCTCATGCCGGACAAGACCTGGTTCCGCATCGACACCCCGGAGATCCGCCGGCTCAAGCGGATCATCGACGAGTCCCACGAGCTGCGCGAATGGCGCATCGAGGGCCCGCCCGCGAAGCGGCCTCCCCGGCTGAGCGTCTACCAGGCCGGGCTCTGGGACGAGATCGCCGAGCTCGCGGGCGAGACCGTCGAGCCGGCCCGGTGGAAGCGGACCGTCGAGGGGCTGCTCGACCCGCACGCCCTCGACCCGGTACCGGTGCCCGGGGGGCTCGACGCCACCCTGCGCCCGTACCAGGACGAGGGCTTCCAATGGCTGGCATTCCTGCACCGCCACGGCCTCGGCGGCGTGCTCGCGGACGACATGGGCCTCGGCAAGACGCTCCAGACCCTCGCCCTGATCCTGCATGCGCGCAGCGCACCGGACCCGGCCACCCCGGCGGCCGAGCAGAGCGAAGCGGAGTCGGAACCGGCCGCGAAGCCCCCGTTCCTCGTCGTCGCCCCCACGTCAGTGGTGCCGAACTGGGAGGCCGAGGCGGCCCGGTTCGCCCCGGGTCTGCGCACCGTCGCCCTCACGGACACGCAGGGCAAGTCGGGCACGCCCGTGGCCGCGACGGCGGAGGGCGCGGACATCGTCGTGACCAGCTACGCCCTGTTCCGCCTCGACTTCGAGGCGTACGCGGCCCTGGACTGGTCCGGGCTCATCATGGACGAGGCCCAGTTCCTCAAGAACCGCGCCACGAAGGCGCACCAGTGCGCGCGCGACCTCGACGTCCCCTTCAAGCTCGCCCTGACCGGCACCCCTCTCGAGAACAACCTCATGGAGCTGTGGGCCCTGTTCGCGATCGTCTCGCCGGGGCTGTTCCCGGCGGCGAACCACTTCGCCCAGGACTTCGCCAGGCCCATCGAGAAGGGCGGCGACGCGGAGCGGCTGGGGAGGCTCCGCCGCAGGGTGCGCCCCCTCATGCTGCGGCGCACCAAGGAGGCGGTGGCCACGGAGCTGCCGGAGAAGCTTGAGCAGCGCCTCGAAGTCGAGCTCTCCCCCAAGCACCGTTCGCTCTACCAGCAGTACCTGCAAAGGGAGCGGGAGAAGGTCCTGGGCCTGGTCGAGGACCTCGACCGCAACCGCTTCATCGTCTTCCGCTCGCTGACCCTCCTGCGGCTCATGGCGCTGGATCCTGCGCTCGTGGACGACTCGCACGAGGGCGTGGTGCCCGCGAAGCTCGACGCCCTGCTCGAGCAGCTCGACGACGTGGTGGCCGAGGGCCACCGCGCCCTCGTGTTCAGCCAGTTCACCTCGTTCCTGAAGAAGGCCGCGGAGCGCCTGGACGCCGCGGGGATCGCCTACGAGTACCTCGACGGGTCGACCCGGCGCCGCGGCGAGGTGGTCTCCCGGTTCAAGGAGGGCGAGGCCCCGGTGTTTCTGATCTCGCTCAAGGCCGGCGGCTTCGGGCTCAACCTCACGGAGGCGGACTACTGCTTCCTCCTCGACCCGTGGTGGAACCCGGCGGCGGAGGCTCAGGCGGTGGACCGGGCGCACCGGATTGGGCAGTCCCGGAGGGTCATGACGTATCGTCTGGTGGCGAAGGGCACCATCGAGGAGAAGGTCATGGAGCTCAAGGAGAAGAAGGCTGCCCTGTTCTCCTCCGTGATGGACGATGACGCGGTGTTCTCCTCGTCCCTGACGGCCGACGACGTCCGCGGACTCCTCGCCTAGACCCCACCGCGGTGGCCTTCACCGACACTTCCCTGGGTCACGATTTGGCAACAGAGGATTTGTACCCTACCGTAGGTATCAGTTCGATAACGGACTTCGCCCGCGATAGCTCTCTGCGAGGCGTCATAAAGCCTGCGGCCAACAGCCGTTGGCCACATATGCCGGGTGCTGCCGTCCACCGTTCGCCGCCGTCTGCGCAGACACCATTGACCTGACCTTCGAGCTGTCAGGGGCCGGCGGCGCACGACGAATTCCGGGGACGGAAGGAGTGCCGGTGGAGTCCCGAGCATGGTGAGTTTCCTATGAAGAAGATTACCCTTACCGCCGCACGCCGTTCCCTCGCCCTCGTCGCCGCGTCCGGCGCCGCGCTGAGCGCCGCCGCCCTCGGGGCGCCCGCCGCCAACGCGGCCGACGGCTCCACGTGGGACGCGCTCGCCCAGTGCGAGTCGGGTGGCAACTGGTCCATCAACACGGGCAACGGCTTCTCCGGCGGCCTCCAGTTCACCCCGAGCACCTGGGCCGCGTACGGCGGCACGGGCTCGCCGACCACGGCGTCCCGCTCCCAGCAGATCGCCGTGGCCGAGCGCGTGCTCGCCGGCCAGGGCTGGGGCGCGTGGCCCGCATGCTCGGCCAAGCTCGGCCTCTCCGGCACGGCTGGCGCCAACCCGAGCCCGATCCAGGTGCAGTCCGCTCCGGTCGAGCGTGTTGTCCCCGTCCAGCAGGCCCCGGTCCAGCAGGCCGCCCCCGTCCAGCAGGCCGCCCCGGTTCAGCAGGCTCCGGCCCGCCACGCCGCCGAGGTTGCCGTGAGCGGCAAGACCTACACGATCGTCTCCGGCGACACCCTCGGCAAGATCGCCGAGAAGCTCAACGTCAAGGGCGGCTGGCAGGCGCTGGCGGACGCCAACGCCAAGACCATCGCCAACCCGAACCTGATCTTCCCCGGTCAGGTCCTCCAGCTCCCGGCCTGATCCCGGAGCCCTGTCCCGCCTGCGGGGCGCCCTGCTAGCCGGGGCGTCCCGCTCGCTGGGCTACTGGGCGAGTTCTGGGCCCGCCCCCCTGAGGCCCAGCCCGCCCGCACGACGCCGCATCCGCACCTCGCCGCTCCCCAGGGAGCCGGACGGGGAGCGGGTGCGGCGTCGTCGTGCTGCGGCGTCGTTGCGCTGTGCCGTCGTCGTCCTGCGGCTTGCTCGTCCTGCGGGGACCTCCAGCCCTTGACCCCCGTGCGCGGCGTGCCTAGGGTTCGAGAACCGCCACACGACGACGTCAGCGGTAACCCACGCGGTCCCCCAAAGCCGCTGCTGACGCCTGAGACGGTCCACTGAATCAGCACCGCAGGGGCGGGGGCCCCTGCTTCACTGGAGCAGAGAGGTACCAACCAATGGCAGGCAACAAGGCAGTCGCCTACAAGGAGCCGGGCAAGGTCGAGGTCATCGACATCGATTACCCGACGTTCGAGCTCAAGGACGGCCCCGGGGTCAATCCGGCCAACGTGGGCCGGAAGGTCCCCCACGGGGTCATCCTCAAGACCGTCGCCACCAACATCTGCGGGTCCGACCAGCACATGGTCCGCGGCCGCACCACGGCCCCGCCGAACCTCGTCCTCGGACACGAGATCACCGGGGAGGTCGTCGAGACCGGCCCCGACGTCGAATTCCTCAAGGTCGGAGACCTCGTCTCGGTCCCGTTCAACATCGCCTGCGGCCGCTGCAGGAACTGCAAGGAGCGCAAGACGGGCATCTGCCTCAACGTCAACCCCGACCGGCCCGGCTCCGCGTACGGCTATGTGGACATGGGCGGCTGGGTCGGCGGCCAGGCGAACTACGTGCTCGTCCCGTACGCCGACTTCAACTGCCTCAAGTTCCCGGACAAGGACCAGGCGCTCGAGAAGATCATGGACCTGACCATGCTCTCGGACATCTTCCCGACCGGGTTCCACGGCGCGGTCACGGCCGGCGTCGGCGTGGGCTCGACCGTGTACGTCGCCGGCGCGGGGCCCGTGGGCCTGGCTGCGGCGACGGGCGCGCTCCTGCTGGGCGCCGCCGTGGTGATCGTGGGCGACATGAACGCAGACCGGCTCAAGCAGGCCGCGAGCTTCGGCTGCGAGACGGTGGACCTCACCAAGGGCAGCCCCGGCGAGCAGATCGAGCAGATCCTGGGCGAACCGCTCGTCGACTGCGGCATCGACGCCGTGGGCTTCGAGGCCAAGGGCCACGGCTCGGGCGCCAAGGAGGCGCCGGCAACGGTGCTGAACGACCTCATGGACATCACGGCCGCCGGCGGAGCCCTCGGCATCCCCGGGCTCTACGTCACCGGCGACCCGGGCGGCATCGACGAGAACGCCCAGAAGGGCTCGCTGTCGCTGAGCCTGGGCACCGGCTGGGCCAAGTCCCTGTCCTTCACCACGGGACAGTGCCCGGTCATGAAGTACAACCGGGGCCTGATGATGGCGATCCTCCACGACCGCGTCTCGATCGCGAAGAACGTCAACGCCACGGCCATCAGCCTCGACGACGCACCGCGCGGCTACGAGGAGTTCGACAAGGGCGCGGCGAAGAAGTACGTCCTCAACCCGAACGGCTACCTCAAGAACTGAGGCTCCGCCCACGAACGGGCGGCCGACGGCGCGACTCTCCTCGCGCCGTCGGCCGCCCTTTCCGCGCGCGGCGGCACGGAACGGGCCGCGCACGCGTACCCTTGGGCCATGGCTGCACCGGAGCGGACGCGGGTGGCCGTGGTGGGCGGCGGCCCCGCGGGCATGGTCCTGGGGCTGCTGCTGGCCCGCGGCGGCATCGACACCGTGGTGCTCGAGAAGCACCCCGACTTCCTGCGCGACTTCCGCGGCGACACCGTCCACGCCTCGACCCTCACGCTCCTCGACGAGCTGGGACTCGGGTCAGCCTTCGCCGCGCTCCCCCACCGCCTCCTCGAGGAGGCGGAGATCCAGCTCGACGCCGGCACGGTGCGGCTCGCCGACCTGGGCCGGTCGCTGCCCGGCCTGCACCGGCACGTGGCACTCGTGCCGCAGTGGGACTTCCTCGAGATGCTCGCCGACGCGGCCGACCGCGAACCGCACTTCACGCTGCTGCGCTCGGCGGAGGTGGTGGGCCTGACGCACGACGCCGGCCGGGTCTCCGGCGTGCGCTGGCGCGACTACCGCCCGGCGGCGGGTGGGCACAGCGCAGCGGAGCCGAAGGCCGCCGAGCACACCCTCTCCGCGGACCTCGTGGTGGGCTGCGACGGCCGATGGTCCGCAGTGCGCGTGGGCGCCAACCTCGCCCCCCGGGCCTTCGGGGTCCCCGTGGACGTCGAGTGGTTCCGGCTCCCGCGGCAGCCCGGCGACCCGGACGGCGGCGTCGGGCGCCTTTCCGGGAGCGAGTTCATGGTCATGATCGACCGGGGTGACACCTGGCAGTGCGGCTACCTCATCGCCAAGGGCCAGGACGAGGCCCTGCGCGCGGAGGGCCTCGACGCGTTCCGGGCGCGGCTCGCCCGGCTGCAGCCGTGGCTCGCCGACCGCCTCAACGGCGCGCCCGAGCAGCTCGACGACGTCAAGCTGCTCGACGTGCGCATCGAGCGGCTCAACACCTGGCACCGCGACGGCCTGCTCCTGATCGGCGACGCCGCCCACCCCATGTCCCCCGTCGGAGGCGTGGGCATCAACCTCGCGATCCAGGACGCCGTGGCGGCCGCCCGGATCGTGGGCCAGTGGATGCGCCGCTCCCCCGGCCCCGTCCCTGAGGACGTGCTCGCGTCCGTGCAGCGGCGCCGGCTCCCCCCGACGAGACTCGTGCAGGCGTTCCAGCGCCTCGCGCACCGGGGGGTGGTGAACCGGGCCCTCCGGGGCGCCCTCGCGACATCGCCGGACACCCTGCCGCTGCCGCTCAAGATCCTGGGCCGCTTCCCGCTGCTGCAGCGGCTCCCGGCGCGGTTCATCGCGATCGGCCCGCGGCCCGAGCCCGCCCCGAGCTGGGCCCGGCGGCTCGAGCGCCTCGGGCCCCGCTGAACGCCGCATCAGGACATGCCGCTATTCCCCCGGGATTGCGGCATGTCCTGATGCGGCGTTCTCGGGCGGCCACCAGTTCAGGAGCAGGTCGCGGCGCGCCTGGAGGTAGGCGGCCGTGGGCAGGTAGTTGCCGTGGGTCGCGACCTGGGCCATGTAGGAGTCGGGCTCCATCTCCAGGGCGAGCCGGTCCAGGACATTGGCGTCCCGGGCGTACGAATAGCCCGGGAACCCCAGGTAGTCGGTGCGCCGCCACAGGTTCAGCCACACGGGCTGCGCCTGGCCGGCCTGCGCGGCGCCCTGCCCGTCGGGGCCCTGCCCGTTGATGCCCTGGCGCCCGGACGGGGCCGGGGCCGCGCCGAGCAGCGCGGTGAGCGGTCCCGCGCCCGGCGAGCGGCCGGCGTCGGGCGCACCGGAGACCGGGCCCGCGGGCGCGCCCACGCGGGCCAGGACGCGGGCGCGGCTGCGCGGCGGGGCGGCGGGGACCGGCAGGTCCTTGCCCTTCCACGGGTCCGCGGTCCAGAACGACGGCGCCGCCACCCCGGGCGTGCCGAGCACGTCCGGCCCGAACAGCTCCGGGAAGAACCGCCCGAAGTACGGGCGCAGCTGCATTCCGAAGCTCAGCAGGCGCACCCGCGGGAGCAGGTCCGCATGCCCGGTCGCCGCGAGATGGAACAGCGCCGCGACGCCGAGGACCGTGCCGAGGCTGTGGGTGGCGAGCAGGACCCTGCGATTCGGGTCCGGGGCGCCGTCCGGCTCGAGCCAGCGGATCATCCGGTCCGCGAGCTCGGGGACGGCCCGCTCGCTGTAGCACGCCGGCCCGAAGGGGTGCGCGGCGCGCGGGAGCCACGCCATGAGGTCCCACAGCAGCCCCAGCGGCCGCGCGGCGTCCGGGGCGGCCGCCTTGGCCACGGCGAGGGCCAGCACGGCCGCGCCGCCGAGCACCACGGCCGTGAGGACGATCAGCTGGCCGGCCTGCCACAGCCCAGCCACCGAGTCCCGGCCGAACGCCCCGGCGAGCACGCCGCGCACCCAGGCCCAGCGCCCGCTGCGGTCGCGGTACTGCCACAGGACGGCGAGCGCGAGGGAGACCGCCACGGCCACCCCGACCGTCCAGGCGAGGAAGTGCAGGAGCGGCTCGGAGCGCTGGAGGAAGGCGCTCGCGCGGCGCTGCCGGGCGATCTCGGGGCGGTAGCACTCCTCCGCCGGGTCGATGGCAGGCTCGTCGATGGTCGTGCTGCGCAGCTTCAGGAGCCCCACGACGATGAGCACGAGCATCACCACGGCGACCATGAGGCCGAGCACGCCGCCGAAGGCCCAGAAGGCGATCGGCACCGCGATGTCGTGCGCGCCGCCGGGCAGGGACACGGCCCGGAAGAGCGGGTCCCCGGGCACGGGGCCGGTCTGGAAGCGGCCCGACCGCAGCCACGCGCCGGCTCCGAGCGCGAGGGCGCTCGCGAGGAACGCCCCGACCAGCAGCCCGAGGAACATGAAGACCCCGGGCCCGGCGCCGTGCCAGGCCTCCTCGCGGGCGCGCGCGTTCCGGCGGCGCAGGGCCAGGTAGGGCACCACGACCGCCACGCCGCTGAACACGACGACGGCCAGCGCCGCCGCGTTCGCCCCCGGCCAGAGGGGATCCAGCCAACCGGCGAGCAGGGCCCAGAGGGCCGCGGTCCCGGTGGCGAGGACGGCGGCCGCGATCCACTCGTTGTAGCCGGCGCGGACCACGCAGCCCGCGGTGGCTAGGACCGTGAGCGCCACGAGGATGAGGGTCGGAGTGAGCTGCCCGCCGCCGAACGGGCCGGGGACGTCGGTGCCAGCGCCCCAGATCTCCAGGACGAGGCAGAGCACGTAGATGGCGGCGGCCAGGACCAGCAGCAGCCCCGCCTGGGCATCGCGGCTGCCGGCGAACCGCCGCAGCGCGCCCTCGCCGCCGGGGACAGGGTGCGGCGCCCGCACGGACCTCGCCCAGAAGGCGATCATGGCCGCGGAGGCGGCGAGGTGCACGAGGGCGAGGACAAAGAGCGTCGGTGCGGCGGCGCCGTCGTGCGGGGCAGCGTCCCAGGCGAGCGTGGCCACCACGAGGTCGAGGCTCGCCGCGAGGTGGGTCAGGCCCGTCGGGGAGTTGACCCGCCGCCGCATCCACATCTCGGGGACGGCGAGCGGGAGCGCGTCCGGGGCGCCCTGCGCCGCGCGGACCCTGGCGGCGTCGTGGATCCGGGTGCGGAACCGCACGTCGCTGATGAGGCCGAGGATGGCCATCGCGGCGACGGCGGCCAGGGGCGCGAGGGAGAACAGGGCCAGCCGCTGGCCGCGCGTCCACTGCCCGAGCCCGTCGAGCTGGGCGGGCAGGGCGCTGCACACGCGCCACGTGCCGGCCCGGTCAACGGGCAGGAAGCACTGGACCGCCACGAGGTCGAACACGACGGTCGAGACGGCGGAGGTGAGCAGGAGCGTGAGCGCGAGGCCGAACAGCCGCGTGATGCCGCCGCCGCTGCCGGTGCGCAGGCCGCCCTCGCGGCCGGGGTCGGTCTCGAACGCGCGCGCCCAGTACCCGGCGTTCGCGAAGCCGAACGGCGCGACGAGGAACCAGACCACGTTGTACGCGGTGCGCCACACGCCGGTGAGGAAGCCGCGGCCCTTCGCGAAGCGGTCCAGGTGCCCCCAGCTGTAGGCCTCGATCCGCGTCGGGGCGTCCGGGGCGGGGGCCTTGGCCGTGTAGAAGCCGGCGAGCCCGTCGGCGAGCGGGATGGCGCCGTCGCGCGCCACCTCGATCTCGTCGACGGCGACCCCGAGCATCTCCTGGGGCGGCGTGTTGCGGACGCCGTGGACCCGGAGCTCGAGGATGTCGAGCGCTCCCGCCCGTGGAGTGCTGGGGTCGCCGCGCATGTCAGGCGACGGTCCGGACGGTCCAGAAATCGCTGGCCAGGCCCGTCGAGAGCAGGTACTGGTAGGGCATGGTGAAGTAGCCGGCCTGTCCCCAGCCGTCGCCCCACGAGTTGCGTACCCGGAAGCACTGGGTGGCGTTGTCGTACCCGACCGCGAGGACGGCGTGGCCGCCGAGGACCTGCTCGTTGGGGGCCGGCATGGGCACGACGCCGGTGTGGGCGACCTCCGGGCCCTCGAAGGACTCGTAGACGGTGAAGCCGTACACGAACGGGTAGCCGGCGGCGAGGCAGCCCTGCATCTGGGCGATGGACCGCGCCACGCGCTGGTAGGCGATGGCGCGGTGCTGCTTGGCGTCGATGTAGCACTGCTCGCCCGGCTTCGCCGCAAACTGGCCGATGTCGTAGGGCCACTCGGTCTCCGGGCAGGCGCCCTGGGCTGCGACGGACTTGATCCCGTCGCGGATCTGGGCGCCGGCGTCGCTCGCCACCGTGTGCTCCGCGGCGCGCTCGTTGTAGTAGATGAACAGGCGCGAGGGCGTGGTGTAGCCGGCGATGCCCTCCTTGTCGGCGTCGAACTCGAGGGCGGCGGCGATCGCGTTGGCCGTGCAGGACCCGAGCTGGCCCTGGTCGTAGACGGGCGGGCAGGCTGCGGTGAGGTCCACGGAGGGCGGGAGGGCGCCCATCACCTCGCGGGGCGCGGCGAAGAGGTGGTCGCGCTGGTCCGGGACGTCCGGCACCCAACCGTAGGAGTGGGCGGTGCGCGGGGCTGCTGCTGCGGTCATGGCTGGTCCTCGGCTCTCAGAGGTACTTCCAGGAGCGGACCACGCTGAGTGATCCGCCGGTGTCCCACCACACGTCGACGCGGTTCGCGGCGAAGGCGACCTGGACGAATCCCTGCTCGTCGCCGGGCTCGGAGATGAGCCCGGCGCGCCAGGCTGCGCCGTCGTAGGCCCAGAGCGCTGCCGGGCCGCCGGCGGCGTAGTGGTCCAGGACGAGGTAGTGGGTGGTCGCGTTGCCGCCGGTCCCTGCGGGTGCGGCGCCGGGGGTGGGCTGCTTCGCCGCGGCCGCACCGGGATCGGGCGGGGCAGCGGGCTGGGACGCCGACGACGGCGCGGCCGCGAGGGCGTTGGAGGCGGCGTCGAGCTGGTCGATGACGGCCTGCGAGGGGGTGTTCATGGCTGGCTCCTAAAGGGCGGGAGGGCGGGTGCGAGGAGCGAGGGCGGGTGCGAAGGAGGGCGGTGCGGGAAGCGCGCGGTCAGTGCGGCGAGGACCAGCCCCTGGCGGTGACGAGGCCGGTGGAGTCCCACCAGACGTCGACCGCCTCCGCGGCGAAGAGGTCCTGCGCGACGCCGACGAGCTCCGACTGGCCGATCACGCGGCCGCGCCAGGCGCCCCCGACGTACGCCCACAGGGCGCCGTCCTGGCTCGGGGTCCAGGTGTCGACCACGAGGTACTGGGCGCGCCCGGATCCGAGGCCGACGGTGACGGCCACCGGTGCGGAGGCGATGCCGTTGGCCACGACGCTGAGCTCGTACGGCCCGAACTCGAGGTCGTGGGGCACGGTGAACTGGGTCGAGACGGCCGCACTGCCCGTGGCGACCGCCATGGTCGAATGCTGGGCGGTGCGCAGGTAGCGGACCTTGCCGGAGTAGGTGCCGGTGAGGCGGACGAGGGGGTAGTTCGTGGCCATCTGCGCGTCGTCCCCGTAGCCCACGGCCTGGGAGAGCCCGTTGAGCTGGATCCCGGTGAGGGTGTAGGTGCCGTCGATGCCGAGGCTCGTGGGTACGGAGGCGATGGCAGGCGCCCACGCCGGGTCTCCCCCGGGGTCCGGCTGGTAGGCGTAGAGGGCGGCGGTCTGGGCCCCGTAGAGCACCTCGCCGGTCGGGAGCAGGAGCATGCGGCCTTGGTAGATGACCTGGTCGGCGTTCGGCGGGTCGGCGGCGCGGGTGAGGGATGCGCCGTCGAACTCGAAGAACATCGTCGGCGTGGGCCAGTCCCCCGCCGCGTCCCCGGCGGGTCCCGCCGTGCAGAGCACCCGCCCGTTGGGCAGGAGCGCGGCGGGCGCGTCCTTCGCCTTGAGCAGCCTGCCCTGGGCGTCCGCCGGGAAGTCCGGCCCGGCGGCCCAGGAGCCGGTCCCGGTCGTGTTCCCGGAGGGGGTGTAGAGGGCGGTGTGGCCGGTTGCGCCGGCACAGAACACCCGGCCGTCCGGCAGGAGCAGCGCGGGGCCGATCTCGATCGAGGAGGCCTGGACGAGCTCGACCGGGGTGGAGCCGGCGCTGATCCATGCGCCGGTGGACGGGATGTACCGCTCGGCGTGGGGATGGTTGGCGCAGCTGACGGTGACCACTGAGCCGTCCGGGAGCAGCGTCCACGATTCCTCGTTGGAGCGCGCTGCCATGGTCCCGGTGGCGGTCCAGGCGTCGGCCGCGGGATCGTAGACGGCGGTGCGCCCGTCGCTGAGGTTTCCCGCGAGGAGCTGCCCGTCGGCGAGCAGGCACGCGGCCGCGTCGCCGAGGCGACCCCACCCGGGGTTGCCGATGCTCGTCCAGGTGTCGGCGGCGGGATCATAGATCTCCGCCGTGTCCGTGTCGGAGCCGGCGTCGCTGTACTCGCCGCCGGCGACGAGGACGCGGCCGTCGCGCAGCACGGCGGAGGCGTAGTAGAGGCGCGAGCTGTGCATGTCGGCGAGCTGTGTCCACGTCCCCCCGACGTAGCTGCCGGATTCATCGGGCGTCAGCCGCCACCAGCTCCGCGATCCGCCCGACTGGCACATGACGGTGCCGTCGGTGAGGAGGAGCATGGTCCCGATGGGGAAGGTCGGCTGGTGCGCGAGAGCTGCCCATGTTCCCATGGAGGCCCTTTCGCAGGGGCGGCCGCGGCCGCCCGGCTGATGGAGAACCGCACCGTGTGCGGTGAAGCCGTGGGACGGGGGAAGCCCTCGAGCCCCGGGCGGAGCGGCCGGGCCCCGGGCCGCCCCGGAGTGGGGCGGGCGGGGTGCCGACTGGAGTGCGTCGGCCCCGATGCTGGGGATGTCGGGCCGAGCGATTGATTTGTCACTCGATTTTATTAATTACGGGCCAGCGCCGTCAAGACCCTCGATTGCGCCGTGCGGGGGCCCAGCCGAGGGGCCCGGTCACAGCGCTGGGGTCAGCGCGGGGGCAGGAGGACGGTCAGCTCCTGCGCGGCCTCGTGCAGCGCCGGGAGGTAGTCGAGGAGCTTCTCCCGGCTCACGCGGTAGGCAGGGGCGGCGACGGACAGCGCCGCGACGGCGAGGCCATCGGGGTTGCGCACGGGGACGCCGATCGCGCGGATTCCGGCCTCGTGCTCCTCGTCGGCGATCGCGTAGCCCTGTCCGGCGACCGCCTCGATCTCCCGCCGGAACTGGTCCCTGTCCACCATGGTGTGCGGCGTGAATGCCGTGAGCTCGAGGGTCTCCACGAGGTCAGTGCGGGCGGGCTCGGAGGCGAAGGCGACGAGCACCTTGCCCATCGAGGTGCAGTGCAGCGGCCCCCGGCGGCCAGGCTCTCCACTGACGCTCACCGAGTGGCTGCCCTGGACGTGGTGCACGTAGAGCTGGTGGTGCCCGTCGATGACGGACATGAGCGCGCTCTCGGCGGTCTGGTCGGCGAGCCGGCGGAGCACGGGCAGGGCGGAGCCTGCGAACCCGTGCCGGTGGGCGACGCGGCTGGCCAGGGAGAAGGTCTGGAGCCCGAGGCTGTAGCGGCGGCTGACCTCGTCGACGCACGCGTAGCCGTCCCGCACGAGGGCGGCGGCCAGGCGGTGGGCCGTGCTCAGGGGGAACCCGGCCCTCCTCGCCACCTCCGAGAGGGACGCCCCGTCGGGGTAGTCGCCGAGCAGAGTCAGCAGCAGCAGGGCCTTCCCGACCATGTCAGGAGGAGTCTGGGTCATGGCCCCAGTATGCCAGAACCATTCCACGATATGGGAGGGGATGCCGGTAGGAGGAAATTTCTGGTCGCGACCCCTTGTGCACCCGCGCGGGAGGGCGCAGACTGGATTCCAAGTGGCGACAAGCCCTTCCATCATATGGAACATCACAGTGAGGTGATCTCATGTCCGACTCCGCCATGCGCCCCGGGTCCACCCGGGCGGCCGCGGCCTCTCCTGGCCATGCACGCTGGGCCCGGCTCCTTCCGATTGCATTCGTGACCTATTCGCTGGCCTATCTGGACCGCTCGAACTACTCGATCGGCGTGGCCGGCGGGATGAAGGGCGACCTGCATCTGGATGCGGGGGTCTCGGCGCTGCTGGGAGCCCTGTTCTTCCTTGGCTACTTCCTCTTCCAGGTGCCCGCCGGCATCTATGCCGAGCGGCGCAGCGCCCGCACCCTGATCTTCTGGAGCCTGCTCGCCTGGGGCGTGCTGGCCTCCCTGCAGGGCGTGGTCTCCTCCGTCCCGTGGCTCATGGTGGTGCGCTTCCTCCTCGGCGTCGTCGAGGCCGCCGTCCTGCCGGCCATGGTGATCTTCCTGAGCCACTGGTTCACGAAGGCCGAGCGCGGACGCGCCAACACCTACCTGATCCTCGGCAACCCGGTCACGGTCCTGTGGCTCACGGCGGTCTCCGGCTACCTCGTCGAGGCGACGTCGTGGCGCTGGATGTTCATCATCGAGGGCGTTCCGGCCATCGTCTGGGCCTTCGTGTTCCGGGCGCTCGTCGCCGACCACCCGCACCAGGCGGCCTGGCTCAGCAAGGAGGAGCGCGGCTACGTCGAGGACGCCCTGGACGCCGAGCAGCGCGCGATGACCCCGGCAGCCTCGCTGTGGAGCGCGCTGCGGTCCCGCAACGTCGTCATCCTGTCCGTGCAGTACTTCCTGTGGAGCCTCGGCGTCTACGGGTTCGTCTTCTGGCTGCCGTCGATCGTGAAGGCCGCGAGCGGCGAGGGGATCGGGATGACCGGCCTCATCTCCGCCATCCCGTACGTGTTCGCCGTGATCCTCATGGTCGTCAACAGCCGGCTCTCGGACCTCTCCGGCCACCGCAACCGCTACGTCTGGCCATGGCTGGCGCTCAGCGCCGTCGCGTTCTACGGCTCCTACCTCATCGGGCCCAAGAACTTCTGGGCGGCCTTCGTCCTCCTCGTGGTCGCGGGCGCGGCCATGTACGCCCCGTACGGGCCGTTCTTCGCCGCGATCCCGGAGCTCATGCCGCGCGAGGTGGCAGGCCCCGCCATCGCGCTGGTGAACTCCCTCGGCGCCCTCGGCGGCTTCGTCGGCTCCTACTTCGTGGGCTGGCTCGACGGCGCCACGGGCTCGAGCAGCGCCTCCTTCCTGCTCATGGCCGCGAGCCTCGCCGGATCCGCCGTGCTCATCCCCTTCGTCCGGCCCCGCGCGGCCGCGCCGTCCCGGTCCACGCTCCGCACCGCGGAGTCCTGAGATGCGCGTGTGCAGGATCGCCCATGCCGGCGGCACGGACTACGCGAGCTGGGACGGCGGGGAGTTCGCCGTGCTCGCCGACCCCTTCGCGGGCCGGCCGCGGCACACCGGCACCCGCATCCCCGCCGCCGGGGCCCGGCTGCTCGCGCCGGTCGAGCCCCGCACCGTGGTCGGCATGGCCCGCAACACCGGCCCCGAGGACCGGGCCCTCCCCCCGCGGGCGTTCCTGAAGGCCGCCCGCACCGTGGTCGGCCCCGGGGCCGCGCTGCGGCTGCCGGACGACGCCGGCCGGACCGTGGCCGAGGGCGAGCTCGCCCTCGTGATCGGCCGGGACACGTCGGGAGTGCGGGCCTCGGACCTGCTCTCCTGCGTCCTGGGCATCACCGTCGCCAACGACGTCACGGACCGGGACGCCCAGGGAGGCGACCCGCTCTGGACCGCTGCGAAGAGCCGGCACACGTTCACCCCCGTCGGGCCCTGGATCGACACGGACCTCGACCCGGCGGACCTCTCCATCACCGTGGACGTCAACGGGGCCGAGGCGAGCCGGGCGTCCACGGCCGGGCTGGCCCGCGACCCGGGCGAGATCCTCGCCTATCTCGCCCAGCTGATGCCCCTGGGGCCGGGTGACCTCGTCCTCACCGGCGCTCCGGGACGCGACGTCCCGCTCACGCCCGGGGACTCGGTCTCCGTGCGCATCGACGGGCTCGGAGAGCTGGGCAACACCGTGGAGGCCGGGTCGCCGAGGCAGGAGGCCGCGGCATGAGCCCGGACCTGGACGCCGTAACGTTCGGCGAGGCCATGGCCATGTTCATGGCGTGCGAGCCCGGCCCACTGCACGAGGTCACCACGTTCGAGCGCGGCCTGGCGGGCGCGGAGACCAACGTCGCCGTCGGGCTCGCCCGGCTCGGCCACCGGTCGGGCTGGATCGGGCGCGTGGGGGCCGACCCGTTCGGGACGTACGCCCTCGAGACCCTCCGCGCCGAGGGCGTGGACACGGGCGCGGCGACGGTGGACGACACCGCCCCCACCGGCTTCCAGCTCAAGGGCCTGTCCCTCGGGGGCGACCCCGAGGTGCGGTACTTCCGCGCGGGCTCCGCCGGGAGCCGGCTCGCCGCGAGCGAGGCGGCCGACGCGTGCATCGCCTCGGCCCGGCACCTGCACCTCACCGGCATCCCGCTCGCACTCTCGCCGAGCACCCGGGCCTTCGCACTGCGCGCCCTCGAGGTGGCCCGCGCCCACGGCGCGACCGTCTCCTTCGACCCCAACATCAGGCCCACCCTGTGGACGAGTGAGGCCGAGCTGATCGAGTGGACGAACGCCGTCGCGAGCAGGGCCGACTGGGTCCTGCCGGGCCGCGCCGAGGGGCTGCTCCTCACCGGCCGGGACAGCGCCGACGGCATCGCCGACTTCTACCTCGCGCTCGGCGCCTCACGGGTCGCCGTCAAGGACGGCGCGGCCGGCGCGTCCCTCCACACCGCGGGGGGCCGGTGGGACCACGCGGGCTTCCGGGTCAGCGTGGTCGACACCGTCGGGGCGGGCGACGGGTTCGCCGCCGGCTTCATCAGCGCGCTCCTCGACGGGCTCGACGACGCCTCCGCCCTCGAGCGCGCGAGCGCCGTCGGCGCCCTGGCCACCACCCACCGCGGCGACCGCGACGGCCTCCCCACCCGGGAGCAGCTCGCCGCCTTCACCGCCGCCGCCACCCTGGCGCCGGCTCCCTGACCCGAGGAGGACACCCCTGTGGAGCTCCAGATAGCACTCGACCGCATCCCCCGGGAGCGGGCGCTCGCCCTCGCGCGGGCCCTGGCCCCCTCTGCCGACGTCATCGAGGTGGGCACCTCGCTCATCAAGGCGCACGGCATGGGGCTGCTCGCCGAGATCGCAGCGGCAGCGGGGTCCACCCCCGTCCTCGCGGACCTCAAGACGGCCGACGACGCCGCGACCGAGTTCCGGATGGCGTTCGAGGCCGGCGCGCGGTCGGCGACCGTCCTCGGCGTCGCCCATGACGCGACCATCGAGAAGGCCGTCCGGACGGCGCAGGACCACGGTGCGGAGACCGTCGTCGACCTCATGGCCACGAGCGAGGAGCGGCGGGCCGGGTTCGCCGCAGACCTGCCCGACGAGGTAGTCCTGGCCGCCCATGTGGCCAAGGACGTCCAGGCCGCGCACGCCGGCCCCGCGAGCCTGCTCGGCGAGTGGGCGGCCGGACGCAGGCTCGCGCTCGCCGGCGGACTGGGCGTGGACGACCTGCCGGCGCTCGCCGCCCTCCCGCGCCTGCGCGTGATCGTGGGCGGCTCCGTGACGGGCGCGCCCGATCCCCTCGCCGCCGCGGAGCAGCTCCGCGACCGCATCGACAGCCTGAACAGCCCCGAGAGGACCCGCAGTGGCCGATGATCCCCTGACCACGATCGCCCGCGAACTGGAGCCGGTCCTCGCGCGTGTCGACCGCGACGAGCTCCACGCGACGGTGCACGCGCTCGAGGAGGCGCCGCGTGTCTTCGTCACCGGCGAGGGCCGCTCGGGCCTCATGGCGCGGGCCTTCGCGATGCGTCTCATGCACCTGGGCCTGACCGTCCACGTAATCGGAGAGACCACCACCCCGGCGGTCGGCGCCCGAGACCTCCTCGTGGCCGTCTCCGGGTCCGGCACCACGGGCCACACCGTGCAGATCGCCCAGTCCGCCGCGGCGGCCGGGGCACGGGTGCACGCGGTCACCTCGGACCCTGATTCCCCGCTCGGTCAGCTCGCCGGGACGCGGCTCGTCCTCCCGGCCGCCACGAAGTACCGGCGCCCGGGCGAGGCCCCCAGCATCCAGCCGCTCTCGAGCCTGTTCGACCAGGCAACCCACCTGGCGCTGGACGCGGCGTGCCTGATCCTCGCCGGGCGGAGGCAGGTCGACAACGCCGCCGCCCGGGCGGCGCACGCCAACACCGAGTAGGCGGCGGACCCGAGTAGGCGGGCGGCACCGAGTAGGCAGCGGACCCGAGTAGGCGGGCGGCCGCGCCGGATCAGGCGCCGGTGGCGCGTGTGCCGGCCCACCCGCCGTCGGCCGCCTCGAGACCCTCGACGAGCTCGAGGCCGCGGCGCGCCCAGGCGATCTCCGACCGTGCGCGGTCCACGAGGCCCTCGTAGGTGAAGCGCTTGAAGGCCACGGTCCGCTCGCGCGCCCCGGGCTCGGTCACCGCGAGCCTGCGGGCCAGCATCGGGTTCGCGACGGCGTCGATGCGGCGGAGCTCGCCCTCCCACTGCGCCAGCTCGCCCTCCCACTGCGTGATGTGCGCGCGGAAGAACTCGCGGGCCGCCGCCGGCGTGGCCGCCTCGAGGTAGGCGGCGCGCAGGTGGGCGGGGTCGCGGACCCGCGCGTACTCGAGCGGGGTGCCCATCCAGTCGAGGAAGGCCCGCTCCCCCGCCGGGGTGACGTGGTAGACCCGGCGCGTGGCGCGCTGGCCTCTGGCCTGCTCCTCGCCCTCAATGAGGCCCTCGGCCTCCATCTTGCGCAGCTCGGGGTAGATCTGGGAGTCGGGGGCGTGCCACACGTGCCCCACCGAGAGGGAGAACTGCTTCTGCAGGTCGTAGCCCGAGAGCGGGCCGACCCGGAGCAGGGCGAGCAGCGCGAACCTCAGGCTCATCGGACCTCCTTGAGACACGGACTCGGCACGGGGCGGTGTGCCCCGTGCCGAGTTCCCAACCTAGGCCGTCTGGTAGTTGGTGCGCCAGCCGCCGTGGTACTCCGTGCGGGCCACGGTGGAGTACGGGACGGGGCTGACCACGGCACGGACCTCGATCTGCTCGTGGGGCTCGACGGCGGCCTTGCGGCTCCCGCCGTCGGGCTCGCCCCAGACCACCTTGAGCTCGGCCCCCTCGGGCACGTTGGGGTCCACGGTCGCGAGCGAGAGCGCGCGGCGCTCGTTCGCGCTGTAGCCGGTGAACATCGAGAACCCGACCACGTTGCCGTCGGCGTCCACCACCGAGTCGTAGTTGGCCGAGCCGTAGTTGGCCAGCGGCAGGTCGAAGAACTTGTACTGCGGGCCGTCCACGTCGAAGAGGGAGCCGAAGATCTTCGTCATGTCCTCGGCGTTCCAGGCGAGGGTGACCTTGCGGCGCTGCGTGGCCGGGTCCATCTTCTCGAGGGCGTCGCGACCGATGAAGTCGTGGTCGAACTTCACGAACGAGCCGTAGCCGAGCTCCCACGGCGTGAGGTAGTAGTCCTCGATGCTGTCCGAGACGAACGAGCCTGCCAGCGTGCCCGTGGCCTCGTAGCCGTCCGCCGGGAGCCACTCGCGGTAGCCGCGCTCCGCCTCGCCCGTGTAGATGGCCGGGAGCGGCGAGGGGATCCAGCCGGACTCGAGGGTGTTGGAGGGGTAGGCGCGCGAGCCCACGGGCACGAGCCCGAACTCCGCGCCGGCCTCGACGATCGCGTTCATGATGCGGTCGTGGTCCGCGTAGGGGCCCCACACCTCGAGGCCGGGGGCGCCGGCCATGCCGTGGCGGAGGGTCCGGACCGTGGTGCCGTCGATCGTCATGGTGGACATGTTGAAGAACTTCAGCTGCTCGACCGGGCCGCCATTGAGCTTCTCGATGACCGCCCAGGCCTTCGGGCCCTGGATCTGGAAGCGGTAGTACTGGCGCGAGACGGCGTGCCCGTAGGGGCGCGAGGGCGAGCGGCGGTCGGCCGTGATGTCGAGGTTGGCGTACCCGCCCGTCTCGCCCTGGTACAGGAGCCAGTTGGTGACGGGGGCGCGGCCCACGTAGACGTACTCGTCCTCGGCCTCGCGGAAGAGGATGCCGTCCCCGATGACGTGGCCCGAGGCCGTGGTGGGGACGTACTGCTTGGCCTTGTCCACCGGGAAGTTGGCGGTGGAGTTGATCGCGGTCGCGGTGATGAGCTTGATCGCGTCCGAGCCCTTGAGGAACAGGTTGTCCATGTGGTGCGACTGGTCGTACAGCACGGCGGTCTCGCGCCACGCCTTCTGCTCCTTGATCCAGTTCTGGAAGTCCGCGGGGACCACCGGGTAGATGTAGGAGCCGATCTGGGAGTTGCGCAGCAGGTCGACGGCGCCCTTGGACGCGTCGAGGACTTCCTGCAGATTCTTCGGTGCCACGGTGAACCTCTTTCTCTTCGGGAGGGTCTGGGGTTGGGGTCAGAAGACGATGGTCTGGTTGCCGTGCCGGATCACGCGGTCCTCGGCGTGCCACTGCACGGCGCGGGAGAGCACGGCGCGCTCCACGTAGGCGCCGCGGGCCTGGAGGTCGGCGGCGGTGTGGGCGTGCGTGGCGCGGGCCACGTCCTGCTCGATGATGGGTCCCTCGTCGAGGTCCTTGGTCACGTAGTGGGCGGTCGCGCCGATGAGCTTCACGCCGCGCTCCTTGGCCTTGCGGTAGGGCGCGGCCCCGATGAACGCCGGCAGGAACGAGTGGTGGATGTTGATCAGCGGGACCCTGACCCGGTCGAGGAAGTCCGCGGAGATGATCTGCATGTAGCGGGCGAGGACCACGAAGTCGACGTTGCCCGCCAGGAGCTTGAGGATCTCATCCTCGGCGCCGGACTTGTCCGGGCCGGCGGAGGGGACGTGGAAGAACGGGATGCCGAACGAGCGCACGTCCTCCGCGGTGTTGGTGTGGTTGGAGATCACCATCGGGATGGTCACGGGCAGTTCGCCCCGCCGGTGCCGCCACAGCAGTTCGAGGAGGCAGTGGTCCGAGGTCGAGGCCATGATGGCCATCCGCTTGGGCACGGACAGGTCCGTGAGCGTCCACTGCATGTCCAGCGGGCCGAGGGTCGCGGCAAGGTCCGCCTCCAGATCCGGCATCGCGAGCGCGAGGTCGGGCCGGATGAACTCGACCCGCTGGAAGAAGTCCCCGCCCGTGGGGTCGGTGGAGTACTGGTCGAGCGTGACGATGTTGCCCTGGTTGCGGGTCACGAGCGCCGCGACGGCCGCCACGATGCCAGCCTTGTCGGGCCCGTGCACGATCAGGCAGGCGCGGTCCTTCCGGGCTTCGGTGTGCAGTGCCATGGCGGCCTAGGACCGTTCGGCGGTGAAGGTGCGCACCCAGTCGGCGGTCGCCTTGAGGCCGCCGAACGTGTAGAAGTGCAGGCCGACCTTGCCGGGGATCCCCGGGTGCGGCCACGCGTCCGTGAGGGCGGAGGCGAGGTCGTCGACGAAGTGCTCCGGCCCGGCCTCGCCGAGCAGGTTCGTGAGGGAGAAGCCGTACTTCTTCACGATCATGGCGTTGGCGCCCACGCCGAAACGCCGCGCGAAGCCCAGGAGTCGCTTGATCCCGGCCGGGCCCGGGGTGCCCACGCGGATGGGGGCCTCGATGCCCTTGGCGCGCACGCCCGCGATCCATTCGGCCACCGGCTCGGTGTCGAAGGCGAACTGGGTGAGGATGACGGCGCCGAGCCCCTGGTCCTTCAAGGCCGCGGCCTTGTCCTCGAGGGCCCGGGCGAGGGTCTCCTTCGAGATGTCGGGGTGGCCCTCGGGATAGCCGCCGATGCCGACCTCGCGCACGCCGTACTGCTGGAGCACGCCGCTGGAGATGACGGCGAGCGAGTCCTCGTAGGGGCCCTCCGGGACGGACGGGTCGCCGCCCACGGTGAACACGTGCTCGCTCGCGCCCACCTCCTGGAGGCGGCCGAGGAACTCCTCGAGCTCGCCCTGGGACTTGAGCCGGCGCGCGGAGATGTGCGGGACGGGCGTGAACCCGTGCTCGCGGACGGCCTTCGCCGCGGCCACCCGCATCTCGAGGTCCTCGTTGCCGAGGAAGGTGATGTTGATCCGCGTGCCGGCCGGGATGTGGTCCTTGGCCTCGAGCAGGCCCGGCACGTCCTTGCCGGTCATCTCGAGCGAGAAGTTGTCGATCAGCTGCAGCGATGCTTCGCGGTTCGCCGCGGGTGCGCTCTTTGCCACGTTCGGGACTCCTTTCGCACGGGCGCCACGTTGCGTCCTGTGTTGAATCTAACTATCTACATAGGGAATGTCCATAGGTATTGCGGTCAGAGTTCTGCGCGCTGCCACGACGTGCCGCGGTGCGGCCGGTGAAGAACCCCCGGGGCGGGCGGAGGCGAGGAGGAGGGCCAGGCGCGGGCGCCGCGCCGCGGTCGGCGCCTGCGCCCGCTCCCCCATTGTCCTGGCCGGCATTGTCCTGGCCGGGTACAGCTACCCGGCCGCGAGGGCGTCCGGGTCGAGGTGGGCCACCGAGCGGGTGTCCTGGAGGGCGCGCACACCCTCGATCCCCTGCTCCCGGCCCAGCCCGGACTGCTTCATGCCGCCGAACGGCGCGCGCAGGTCGAGCCGGGTGGCGCCGTGGTCGTTGACCCACACGTATCCGCACACGAGCTGGCGGGCGATCCGGTCCGCGTGCGCGGGGTCCGCGGACCAGACGGAGCCGCACAGCCCGGCCCACGTGTCGTTCGCGGCCCGGACGGCCTCCTCCTCGGTGTCGAACGGGAGGATCGGGATGACCGGGCCGAACTGCTCGTGCGTGACCACGCGCAGCGCCGGGTCCGGGTCGACCACGAGCGCGGGGCGCAGGAAGTTGCCGCCGGACAGCTCGGGGTCGGCGGGCAGCGTGCCGAACTCTCGCACGTCGGCGCCGGAGGCCTTGGCCTCCTCGATGAGCTCGGCCACGAACGCCTTCTGCACGGGCGAGTGCAGCGGGCCCATGGTGGTGCCCTCGTCGAGGCCGTAGCCGATCACGGCCTTCTCGAGCCGGGCGGCGAGGCCTGCGACCACGTCGTCGAGCCGGGAGCGGTGCACGTAGACGCGCTTGGCGTTCATGCAGATCTGGCCGGTGGTGTCGAAGATGGCCGCGTAGAGGCGGTCCAGCTCGGCGTCGTCGAGGGTCGCGTCCTCGAGGATCACGGCCGGGTCGTTGCCGCCGAGCTCGAGCGTGACCCTGGTGAGGGATCCCGAGGCCATCTCCATGATCTTCTTGCCGCCCGCGACGGATCCGGTGAAGCAGACCTTGGCGATGTCCGGGCTCGTGATGAGCGCGGACATGTCCGCGTCCTTGCCGGTGACCACGTTGAGCACGCCGGGCGGGAGCTTCTCGGCGATGCGCTGGACCACGCGGGTGGTGGCGAGCGGGGTGGTGGGCGGCGGCTTGACGATCGCGGTGTTGCCGGCCAGGAGCGCGTGCGGCAGCGAGGCGCCCAGGATCGCGATGGGCCAGTTGAACGGCACGATCACGGTGACCACGCCGAGAGGCTGGTACGCGACCGTCGTCGTCACCGGGATGCCCGGCGCGGGCGCCAGGACGGTCGCGGCGTCGACCTGGTCGGCGAGCGCGAGGGCGAGGTTCCAGCGGATCTCGAAGACGAGGGAGTCGACCCATGCCTCGAGGCGGATCTTGCCGTTCTCCTGGGACAGGATCGCGGCGTCCTCGTCCCGCGCCTCCGCGATGCCCTCGATCGCGGACCTCATCCGCTCGGCCCGTTCGGCCGCACCGAGCGCGCTCCAGGCCGGGTAGGCAGCCTTGGCGGCGGCGATCGCGTCGTCGACGTCGGCCGCGCTCGCCGCGGCCGCGTGGCCGACGACGGTCCCGGGCTTGCCGGGGTCAGCCACCTCGAGCGTCGCGGCGGCCCGGCGTTCGGCGCCGCCGATGTACAGGCCCGTGGTGACGGGCGCCGCGGGGGCCGCGGGGTCCAGTGTCTCGGTCATGGTCTCCACACTCCTTCGTGCGGTGTTGTGGGTGGGTACCTCTAGGGTGTCACTGCCGCACGGCTGGCGTGCCGTGCGTGTGGAAGGTCTCGATGGTCTTCATGCCCCAGGCCTGGCCCTTCTTCCGCTCCTCCTGGCTCCACTCGACCACGGGCGAGTCGGGGTCGAGCAGGAGGCGGGCGCCCGCGTTGGCGAACTCGATGCGGTTCCCGCCCGGCTCCCAGACGTAGAGGAAGAAGGTCTGGTTGATGGCGTGCTTGTGCGGGCCGGACTCGATGTGGATGCCGTTCTCGAGGAAGATGTCTGCGGCCTTGAGGATGTCCTCGCGGGTGTCCGGGGCGAAGGCGACGTGGTGGAGGCGGTTGCCGTGCTTGAGCCAGTCGTCGGAGTAGACGATGTCGTAGGACTTGTTGTTGAAGTGGAACCACCAGGCCGCGTAGCCGCCGTCGTCGAGCTTGATGCGCTCGGACTCGCGCCCGCGCAGGGCCCTGGCGACGAACTCGCCGTTGGCCACGACGTCCTTGGCGAGGTAGTTGATGTGGTCGAGCCGGCGGGCGTTGACGCCGCGGCCGGGGAAGCGGGAGGCCTGGTTCTTCAGTGCCGGCCTGTCGTCCGTGGCCTCGTACCGCTCGGTGTCGTAGTAGATCCCCATCTCGTGCCCGTCGGGGTCGCGGAAGGTGAACGTCCGGCCGGTGCCGACCTCGCCGTCCTCCCAGCCGATGCCCAGGCCCATCTCCTCGATGGCCCGCACGCGCCGGTCGAGGGCCTCGGCGCTCGTGGTGCGGAAGGTGGTGCGGCCCACGCCGGCGTCGTCCGAGGCGGTGAGCTTGATCGTGTAGAGCTGGTACTCGTCCCACGTGCGCAGGTACACGGAGTCCCCGGCCTCGGCGACGACCCGCATGGCGAGCAGGTCCTGGAAGAACCACAGGCTCTTCTCGAAGGTCGGGGTGAGGAGCTCGACGTTGCCCAGGTGGGCCACGTCGAACGAGGTGTAGTCGGTCATTGCTGTCCTCTTTCGTGCTGCGGGCGCGTGGGGCTGCTACAGGCGGGGGCGCGGGAAGACGCGCCCGTCGAAGATCTTCCGGGCGGTGCGCAGGGCTGCGGAGCGGACGACGGCGAGCCCTCCGGGGGCGCCCCCCTCGCCGGCGGTGCCGCTCCCCGCAGTCGCGGCCGGTGCGAGGGCCACGTCGACGTCGAAGTGCCCGGTGGGGTGCTCGATCCGGAACGGGGCGCCCTCCTCGGGCAGGGCCGCGAGGGCGTGGCCCACCGAGCCGGGCGCGAGCACGCCGGCCGCGGCGGTGAGGGCGCCGAGCACGCCGATCGAGGTATGGACGCGCACGGGCAGGAAGCTGCGGGTGGCGACCGCTCCCCCGGCGCGCGGGGCGGAGAGCAGGACGAGCTTGGGGACCGTCGTGCCGCTCACGTCCCCCATGCCCATGAGCTCGGCCGCGGCGGCCCTGATCTTCGCGATCCTGGCGGCGAGGTCGGCGTCGGCCTCGAGGTCGGCCGGCGCCTCGTCGCCGCGCACGCCGAGGTCGGCGGCGCGGATCAGGACGCTGGGCATGCCGTTGTCCACGCACGTCACCTCGACCCCCTCGACCGTGTCGAGGACGCTGCCGGTCGGGAACAGGGCCCCGGTCGAGGAGCCCGCGGTGTCCTCGAAGTCGAGCGAGATCGCCCCCGCGGTGCCGGGCACGCCGTCGATCGCGAGGTCGCCGTCGTAGTCCACCGCGCCGCCAGGGGTGGCGAAGCGGGCGGTGGCGACGCTGTCGCTGTTGACCATGCGGATCCGCACCTCCGTGCGCTCGGGCCCCGCGGGGACGAGGCCGCGCTCCACGGCGAAGGGGCCGACCCCGGCCAGGAGGTTGCCGCAGTTCTGCCGGTCCGTCACGAAGGCCTCGTCGACGCCGAGCTGGAGGAAGAGGTAGTCGACGTCGGCCGATCCGCTGCCGCCGCCTCCGCGATCGGGCGAGGCGGAGACGACGGCGACCTTGCTCGTGAGCGGGTGGGCGCCGCCGAGGCCGTCGATCTGGCGCGGGTCGGGCGTGCCCATGATGCGCAGGAGGAGCTCGTCGCGGGCGGCGGGGTCCGCGGGCAGGTCTGAGGCGAGGAAGTACGCGCCCTTGGAGGTGCCCCCGCGCATCAGGAGGCAGGGGATCCCATCAGGCATTGGCACGGTACACGGTCCTGGCGAACTCGTGGTACGGGGCCGGGGCCACCGTGGCGCGGATGCGGACCTGGCGGTGGTCGGCGTCGACCGAGGCCTTGCGGGAGATGGGGTCCTCGCCCCAGACGACCTCGACCTCGGCGCCGTCGGGGACGTCGGCGTCCAGCGTCGCCAGGGACATGTAGAGCTGGTCGTAGGCGACGTAGCCTGCGTCGGTGGAGATGCCCGCGCGGCGGCCGGCGTGGATGACCTCGTCCATCTGGAACAGCCCGTAGCGGGCCTTGGGGAAGTCGAGGTACTTGGCCGGGGTGCCGGGCTCAAGCTGGGAGCGCACCACGGCGGCGACGTCCTCGGCGTCCCAGATGAGCGTGACCTTGCGGCGGCGCTGGTTCTCGGCGTGCCGTTCGAGGGCCTCGCGGCCGTGGAAGTCGTGGTCGAACCGCACGGACCGGCCCAGCCCGATGTCGTAGGGGGTCATGTAGTAGTCGTGCACGTCCTCGGAGTAGAGGGAGCCGCCGATCGACCCGGCGCGGGCGGCGGGGAGCCAGGCGCGGTACTCGGCGAGGTCGTCGTCGAAGATGGCCGGGAAGGGGGTGGGCACCCAGCCGGACTCCAGGGGGGAGGCCGAGTAGGCCTTGGCGCCGACGCGGCGGATGCCGAACTCCTCGCCCGCCTCCATGAGGGCGGCCAGCACCGTCTCGTGGTCCTCCCAGGGGCCGTAGAACTCGAAGCCCGGCTGGCCGGCCATCCCGTGGCGGAGGGCCTTGACCGGGCGGCCGGCGATCTGGACGTCGCCGATATGGAAGAACTTGATCTCCGGGATGGGTCCGGCGAAGACCTTCTCCATGACCTCGTTGGCGCGCGGGCCCTGCAGCTCGTACCGGTAGAACGTGGGCGGGCCCTGGCGCATGTGGGAGTTGGCCTCGAGGCGGTGGTGCACGTCCTGGCCGGCGGCCGCGGCCTTCTCGACGTTGAAGCGGACCCAGTCGATGAGCAGGTGGTGGCCGATCAGCACGAGCCCCTCGGGGGCGTCCTCGTGGTAGAAGAGGATGCCGTCGCCGATGAGGTACCCGTCCTGGTTGACCGCGATGAGCTGCTTGGCCACCCCGGGGCGGAAGGTGCCGAAGGTGTTGGGCGAGATCGAGGACAGCAGCGGGATGAGGTCCGAGCCGCCGAGGAAGAGCTGGGTCATGTGGTGCGACTGGTCCATGAGGGCCACGGTCGTGTTCCACGCCCGCTGCTCGTCGCGCCAGTTCGTGAATTCGGGCGCCACCGGGAACGTGAACGCGGGCCAGTCCTGGTTGCGCAGCAGCTCGACAGGGCCGCCCGCTCGGGCGATCGCCTCCGCCAGGGACTCGGTGGCGGCCCGTTGCCCGGTGCCTGCCAGTGATTCTGCGGTCATCGTCGACCCTTCCCTTCGCGCGTGTCGGCCGGGCCCCGACGAGGGCCCCGGAGGGGGTGTCCTGCCAGACAACCACGGGCCTAGCCTCCGGTCAAGGTATCGAATACATTATTGTCACCAATCGCGTCGTCAGTGCTGCGGCTCCTTCCTGTCGGAAGCACTCGTCGAGACCGAAGGAGAGAACCCATGGCAGAGAAGAACCTCCAAGAAGTGCTCGATGCGGCCGGAGGCACGCCGCAGAGCACGGTCGAGCACCTGCGCAACTCCCAGCTCGGCACGTACATCTACCCAGTGGTGCCGGCGGAGTTCACCAACTGGCGCCGCGAGCAGAAGGCCTGGCGCGAGGCCGCGGTCCTCTACGACCAGTCGCACCACATGGTGAACTTCTTCCTCAAGGGGCCGGACGCCCTGCGGCTCCTGTCCGCCACGGGCATCAACAGCTTCGCCAACTTCCCCGTGGACACGGCCAAGCAGTTCGTCCCGGTCGCCTCGAACGGCGGCGTGATCGGGGACGGCATCCTCTTCCATGAGGCCGAGGACGAGTACGTGTTCGTGGGCCGCGCCCCGGTGGCCAACTGGCTGCAGTTCCATGCCGAGACCGGCGGGTACGACGTCGAGTACACCTACGACGACCGCTCCCCCTCCCGCCCCTACGGGCAGGCCGTCTCCCGCGAGTACTACCGGTTCCAGATCCAGGGCCCGAACGCGTGGCAGATCATCGAGAAGCTCGCCGGCGGACCGGTCGAGAAGGTCAAGTTCTTCCACATGGGCCACATGGAGATCGCCGGCGGCCGGGTCCGGACGCTCCGCCACGGCATGGCCGGCGCGCCGGGCCTGGAGATCTGGGGCCCCTACGAGCAGCACGGGCGGGTCCGCGACGCCGTCCTGTCCGCCGGCGCCGAGTTCGGGATCGAGCCCTGCGGCTCCCGGGCGTACTCCTCCAACACCCTCGAGTCCGGCTGGATCCCCTCGCCGCTCCCGGCGATCTACACGGGCGACGGCGAGCGCGCCTACCGCGAGTGGCTCCCCGCGGACGGCTACGAGGCGATCAACGCCCTCGCCGGCTCGTTCGTCTCGGCGGACATCGAGGACTACTACCTCAACCCGTGGGAGCTCGGCTACGGCTCGTTCGTGAAGTTCGACCACGACTTCATCGGCCGCGACGCCCTCGAGAAGCTCGACCCGGCCGCCCAGCGCAAGAAGGTCACCCTGGCCTGGAACGACGAGGACCTCGCCGCGATCTGGGCATCCTTCCTCGACCGGGACCGGCCCGGATACCAGTTCTTCGACCTGCCGAACGCGAACTACGGCTCGTCCAACTACGACTCGGTCGTGGACGCGGACGGCACCGTCGTGGGGCTCTCGCTCTTCACCGGCGTCACCGCGAACGAGCGGCGCGGGCTCTCGCTCGCGACGGTGGACCCGAACGTCGAGCTCGGCACGGAGCTGCGCGTGGTGTGGGGCGAGCCCGACGGCGGCTCCCGCAAGACCACCGTGGAGCCGCACGAGCAGTTCGCGGTGCGCGCCGTGGTGAGCCCGGCCCCGTACTCCGTCACCGCGCGCACCGAGTACCACGGCGGCTGGCGCACCACGGGATCCTGAGCCCTACGCCGGCAGGGCCGCTCCGGGCCCTGCCGGCGCCCTCGGCGCTAGACGGCCTCGCGGGCCGTGACCTCCCGGAGGGCCTCGATGACGCTGAGCAGGTGGGCCCGGACGGCCCGCTCGGCGGCCTCCGGGTCGCGGGCGAGGATCGCGTCGATGATGGCGGTGTGCTCGAGCACGGAGACCTTGGCTCGGGCGGGGCGGGACGAGAGCCTGAACTGGTGCCGCACGCTCTGGGCGTGCAGCCGGGCGAGCACGTCCGAGGCCGTGGCGTGGTGGCTGAGCTCGCGCACCCGGACATCGAGGGCCCTGTTCAGGCGGGAGTACTCGACGAGGTCGCCCTCCTCCACTGAGGCCGCCATGTCGTCCCTCAGCCGGGCGAACTCGGCCGCCTGCTCGTCGGTGAGGTGCTCGGCGACCTTCGCGGCGCACAGGCCCTCGACGCCGATGCGCACCTCGAGGATCTCGATCGCCTCGTCCACCGAGATGGCCCGCACGCGCGAGCCCTTGTTGGGCAGGCGCTCCACGAGGCCCTCGCCCGCGAGCTCCAGCAGGGCGGTGCGCACGGTGGCGCGGCTGGCGGAGAAGGCGGCGCTCAGGTCCGCCTCGATGAGCCGCTGGTTGGGCGCGTACTCGCCGCGGACGATCGCGTCGCGGATCTGGTCGGTCACCGGTGCGTGGGCCCCACCCTCGGAGGGCGCGCCGCCCGCAGGCGACACGGCCGCCGTCGCCTCGTTCACCGCTGCTGGCGCCATGGTCCGCTCGCTTCCTGGAGAGCCCTCGCGGCCCGGACGGAGCCGCGATATTGTCTACAATCTTAGAACCAATCGCGGGAGGACCGCATGCGCATCGCCGTCCTGGGCCTCGGTGAGGCCGGAACCATCTACGCGACGGACCTGGCCGCGCACGGGGCACACGTCGCCGCCGCGGATCCCCGCGCCGCCGCCGCCCCGCCCGGCGTCGTGCTCGTCCCCGGCACGGCCGAGGCCGTCACGGGCGCCGCCCTCGTGCTGAGCCTCGTCGGCGCCCGCGCGGCCTCCGCCGCCCTCGCCGAGGCGCTGCCCGCGATGGCGCGCAGCGCGGTCTTCGCCGACCTCAACACGGCGGCGCCCGAGGAGAAGCGCCGCCTCGCTCAGCAGGCGGCCGGGGCCGGGGTGCGCTTCGCCGACGTCGCCGTCCTCGCCCCGGTCCCCCGGGCGCGGATCGCCACGCCGCTGCTCGTCAGCGGCCCCGGCGAGGCCGCACTCACCGCCCAGCTCGCCGAACTGGGCATCCCGGCCACGTCGGCCGGCCCGGAGCCCGGCGCCGCCGCCGGCCTCAAGCTCCTGCGCAGCGTGTTCATGAAGGGGCTCGCCGCCACCATCCTCGAGGCGGTGACGGCGGCGAGCGCCGTCGGGGCCGCCGGCTGGGTCACCGACCAGATCGCCGCCGAGCTGGGCCCGGACGGGGCGGCCCTGGTCCAGCGGCTGCTCGAGGGCACGCGCCGGCACGCCGTGCGGCGCGAGGAGGAGATGCTCGAGGTGCGCTCCTACCTCGATGCCCTGGGCTCCGCGCACCCCATGACGGACGCGACCATCGAGTGGCTCCGCACGGTGTCCGCGGCGGCACCTCCATCCGGCATCCAAAATCGTTGACAATCTCGTCTCCGATCCGTAGCTTCAATGCCAAGCGGCTGTGATCCGTTCCACAGGCCGCGGGCAAAGACGCACAACGGAGGTACGCCGATGGCAGCACGCCTGAGCCTGAGCGACGTGAACCTGCACTTCGGCGGCGTCAAGGTGCTCCAGGACGTGAGCTTCGAGGTCGAGCCCGGCACGATCTTCGGACTCGTCGGCCCCAACGGGGCGGGGAAGACCTCGCTCTTCAACTGCATCAGCGGCCACTACCGGCCGAGCTCCGGCTCGATCACGATCGACGGCACCGAGGCCGTGGGGCGCGCGCCCTCGCACCTGGCCCGGATCGGCCTCTCCCGCACGTTCCAGCACCCTGCACTCCAGCTGCGGGCCACCGTCCTGGAGAACGTGGTCCTCGGCGGCCACACCCGCCTGCCGGGCGGGCCGCTCTCCTGGGCCCTCGGACTGCCGTTCACCGGCCGGGCCGAGCGGGCCATGCGCACCGAGGCGCTCGGGCTCCTCGACCGCGCGGGCCTCGCGTGGGCGGCGGACCGGCCCGCGGACGAGCTCTCGCACGGGCTCCACAAGGGCATCGAGCTGTGGCGGGCCCTCCTGGCCCGGCCGTCGCTGCTCCTGCTCGACGAGCCGGCGGCCGGCCTCTCCCACGGCGAGGTCGAGCAGCTCATCGCCACCGTGAAGCAGGTGCGCGACCAGCAGGACATCACGATCGTGATCGTCGAGCACCACATGGGCCTCATCTCCGCCCTCACGGACCGCGTGGTGGTGCTGGACCACGGCCGCAAGCTCATGGAGGGCACCGCGGCCGAGGCCCAGGCCGATCCGCGGATCATCGAGGCCTACATCGGGAAGGACGCGGCCGATGACGCTGCTTGAACTCGACGGCGTCACTGCCTCCTACGGACCCGTCCAGGTGCTCGAGGGCGTCTCGCTCACGGTGCCGGAGGGCGGCGCCGTCGGCGTTCTCGGGGCGAACGGCGCGGGCAAGACCACCACCCTGCGTGCCATCAGCGGCACCGTCCGCACCGGCGGGACCATCCGGTTCGCCGGCCGGGACATCCGCGGGCTGCGTCCCGACCAGGTCGCCGGGCTCGGGATCGCGCACGTGCCCGAGGGCCGCGGCACGCTCGCCCAGCTCAGCGTGCGCGAGAACCTCGCCGTGGGCGCCTACCTGCGCAAGGACCGCAGGCAGATCGAGAAGGACATCGACTACTGCCTCGAGCTGTTCCCGAACCTCCGGAACAGGATCGGCTCGCGGGCCGCGGCGCTCTCCGGCGGCGAGCAGCAGATGCTCGCCGTGGGCCGGGCGTTCATGGCCAAGCCCAAGCTCCTCCTGCTCGACGAGGCCTCCCTGGGCCTCGCGCCCAGCACGGCGAAGACGGTCTACGACGCCATCCGCCGGCTCCGCGTCGAATCGGGCATCGCGATGCTCGTGGTCGAGCAGAACGCCAACCTCGCGTTCTCCCTCGTCGACACCGCCACGGTGCTCGAGACGGGGCGGACCGTGCTGACAGGGACCTCCTCCGAGCTCAAGGGCATGGACGAGATCCGCCGCGCCTACCTGGGGGGCTGAACCCGATGGAGACCTTCATCCAGCTCGTGGTCGACGGCCTCTCGACCGGCTCGATCTACGCGGCCCTCGCCCTCGCGATCGTGCTCGTGAACCAGGCGACGGGCCTGATCAACTTCGCCCAGGGCGGCCTCGCCGTCCTCTCCGCCTATTTCGCGTATGCGTTCGTGCAGGCGGGGCTGCCGCTCCTGGCCGCGGTGCTCCTGGCGATCGTCCTCTCGTTCTGCCTCGGCGCGCTCGTCGAGCGGTTCCTCATGCGCCGGTTCGAGCGCGGCGACCCGGACACGGCAGTCGTCGTCACGATCGGCCTGCTTACCCTCGTCACGGGCATCGTCGCGGTCCTGTGGGGCTACAACAACCTGCAGTTCCCCTCCCTGTTCCCCCTCACGAGCGTCAACGTCCTCGGCGCGGTGGTCAGCGTCCGCTCCCTCGCCACCACGGTGACGATCGTGGCGATCATGGTCCTGCTGCAGGTGCTGTTCATGCGCACCAAGCTCGGGCTCGCGCTGCGGGCCGTGGCGGACAACCCCGCCTCCTCCGCCCTCTCCGGCCTCCCGGTGGGGCGGCTGCTGATGGTCGGCTGGGGACTCGCGGCCGCGCTCGGTGCCATGGCCGGAGCCCTCGTCGGCCCGCAGCTGACGCTCACCCCCGGGATGCTCGACGGCGCCCTCGTCTACGCGCTCGCCGCGGTGATCCTGGGCGGCCTGGACAGCCCGATCGGGGCCGTGGCCGCCGCCTGGGGCATCGGGGTGCTCGAGAACCTCGTCGCCGTCTACGTCCCGCTGATCGGGCACGACCTCAAGATCGCCGTCCCGTTCGCGCTGATCTTCGTCATCCTGGTCCTCCGTCCCCAAGGCCTGTTCGGCAGGAAGGTCGTGGTGCGGGTCTGATGGGCGCAGCACTGAAGTCCCGGGGGGCCCGGATCGGCATCGCCGTCCTGGTCGCCATCCTCCTCCTCGCGGCCCCGCTCTTCCTGCCCGCGATCGCCAACCAGAGCCTCGTGCGCATCGGGGTATACGCCGTGGCCGTGCTCGGGCTGAACATCGTCATGGGCTACACCGGCCAGGTCAACCTCGGGCAGATCTTCTTCCTGGGGCTGGGCGCCTACGTCACCGCCTACGGCGTCACCCACGGCTGGAACATCGTCCTCGTGTTCGTCGCGGCCGCCGTCATCACCGGGATCGTGGGGCTGCTCGTGGCCCTCGCCGCCGCGCGCCTCGGCGGCCTCGCGATCGCGATGGTCACGATCGCCCTGCCGATCGTGGGCGTCCCGCTGGCCAAGCGGCTCGACACGTTCACCGGCGGATCCCAGGGCACCTCGGCGATCTTCTCGAACGCCCCGGACTGGTCCGGCCTGTTCAACGACCAGTGGCAGTACTACATCGTCCTGGTCGTGGCCGGCGTCGGATTCCTCCTGGCCCGGCGGCTCGTGCGCGGTAAGTACGGGCGCGCGTTCGCCGTGGTGAAGGGCAACGAGTCGGTGGCGGCCTCGATGGGCGTCTCGCCGTACTGGACCAAGGTCCTCGCCTTCACCATCGCCTCCGTGTTCGGCGGCGCGAGCGGCTTCCTCTACATGGCGGCCGTCCAGTACACCTCCCCCGAGACGCTCAGCTTCGGCCACTCCATCAGCCTGCTCGCGGCCATGGTGATCGGCGGGGCCGGCAGCATCGTCGGCTCCCTGATCGGCGGGGCGTACTACATCCTCGTGCCGCAGCTGACCAACGCCATCGACCCCAACCTGACCACCATCAGCCAGGGCGTGATCCTCCTCGCGGTGCTGTTCCTCCTGCCCGACGGGCTCGTGAGCCTGCCCCGCGTCCTCAGGCGGCTCGGCCGCCGCGGCACCGCATCGCGCGCGGGCGGCGCCGCCCCGCCGGCGGGCACCGCCGCCGACAAGCACCACTCCAGCGCTGCGGGGACTCCCCCGCAGAACACTCCCGCGCAGGTTCCGACCCCGGACGCGGCGCCGGAGGCACCCGAGAAAACAGAGAGGCACGGTCGATCATGAACGTTCGGAAAGGGACACGGGGGCTCCTCGGCGCCGTCGCGATGGCGTCGGTCCTTGCGCTCTCGCTGACAGGATGCCGCGGCAGCGCGCAGAGCGGCAGCGGGGGCACGGCGGCATCGCCCGGCATCACGGACACGAGCATCACGCTCGGCATCACCACCCCCCTCAGCGGCGCGACCGCTGGCCCCGGCACCTGCACCGTCGCAGGCGTCAAGGCCTACTTCGGCGCCAAGAACGCCGAGGGCGGGGTGAAGTTCGGCGACGGCAAGACCCGCAAGGTGGACATCAAGACCTACGACGACGCCTACGACCCGCAGAAGTCGCTCTCCAACTTCCAGCAGATGGTCTCGGACAACGTCTTCGCCGAGGGCGTGGGCCTGGGGACGCCGACCAACCGCGCGTTCCGCGAGGCCGCCATCAGCCAGAAGGTGCCCCAGGTCCTCGTCATGACGGGCGATCCGACCTTCAGCGACCAGAAGCAGAGCCCGTGGCAGCTCGGCCTCGTGCCGGCCTACCAGAACGAGGGTGGGGCCTTCGGCAAGCTGCTGGCCTCCTCCGGAGGGACGCACAAGGTCGCGATCCTGTCCCAGAACGACGACTACGGCAAGGGCTACGTCTCCGGCTTCAAGGACGCGATCAAGGGCGCCTCGAACATCAGCGTGGTCGGCGAGCAGACCTACGAGGCCACCGACACGTCGGTGGACGCACAGATCACCCAGTTGGCCGCGACCGGCGCGGACGTGTTCTTCAACGCCATGTCCATCACCCCGCTGACGATCGCAACCCTGCAGAAGGCCCAGCAGATCGGCTGGAAGCCCAGCTGGTTCCTGCCCTCGAACACCTCGAGCCCCACGGCCATCCTGCAGCCGGGCGGGGCCTCGGCCTACCCTGGCATCTACTCGGTGGCCTTCTCCAAGGCCCCGCAGAGCCCGGAGTTCGCCAAGGACCAGGACGTGGTCAAGTTCCTCTCCGACCTCAAGCAGTACGCGAACTACCAGGGCATGCCGGCGTTCCCCCACTGCATGTGGAGCTACATCGCCGGAGCCACGCTCGACCAGGCGTTCCAGAAGATGACCGATCCCACGCGCGACTCCTTCATGAAGGCCCTGCGCAGCATCAAGGGCTTCAACGCCCCGCTCATGCTCCAGGGCACGAGCGTGGACACCACCATGGACGGCCAGCCGGCCATCTCCTCCGTGCTCGTCCAGAAGTACAACGGCAAGGGCTACGCCACGGCCCAGAAGTTCGGCTGACGGTCGCCCACCTCTTTTCCTGCGGCGACTGACGACGGCGCCGGACGGCGGTACCCTTCGGGCATGACGCAGGACCGTTGGCGCAAGCTCACCGAGTGGCCCACGCTCGTGGCCGCCGTCGTGTTCCTCGGCGCCTACTCGGTGCAGGTCATCGGCAATCTGCCGCCGCGGGAGGGCGCGTGGGCGGAGGGGCTGCTGTGGGCAGCCTGGGCCGTGTTCGTGGTGGACTATGCGGGGCAGCTGTGGCTCGCGCCCCGGCGCGGCCGGTGGTTCGTGCGCAACCTGCACGAGCTCGCGATCCTGGCCCTGCCGGCGCTGCGGCCGCTGCGGCTCGTGACGTTCCTCCGGGTGGTGCACAACAAGGCCGGCTACGCCCTGCGCGGCCGCCTCGTGGTCTACGTGATCGCCGCGGCCGGGATGCTCATGTACTGCGGGGCGCTCACGGTCGAGGACGTCGAGCAGAACGTGCCGGGGTCCAACATCCGCAGCTTCGGGGCGGCGATCTGGTGGGCCCTGGAGACGATCACGACGGTGGGCTACGGCGACCACTACCCGGTGACGGTGATCGGCCGGCTCGTCGCGGCGGCGCTCATGGTCTCCGGCATCGCCGTCCTCGGCGTGGTCACGGCCTCCATCGCCGCGTGGCTCGTCGAGACGATGACGTCGCAGACCGCCGCGGAGTTCGAGGCCGGGGTCGAAGAGGTCGAGGCCGAGGTCCAGGACGTGGAGGCCGAGGTCGAGGCGATCGACCAGAGCCTCGAGGCGAAGGTCCAGGCGCTGACCGAGCGGGTCGAGCGGCTCACCGCGGCGCTCGAGGCCCGCGAGGCCGAGCGCCGCGGCACCTGGCCCGGGGCCTGACGCCCGGAGCCGCCCGGCTCAGCCGGCCAGCTCGGCCCTCAGGTCCCGCTTGAGGATCTTGCCGGTGGGGCCCTTCGGCAGCTGCTCCACGATCCGCACCTCGCGCGGGTACTTGTAGGCGGCCACCTGGGACTTCACGAACTCGCGCAGCTCGTCTGCCGTCGCGGCACCGGGGGCGCTGAGGGCGACGACGGCGACCACCTCCTCGCCGAGCTCGGCGTGCGGGGCGCCCACCACGGCGGCCTCGGCGACGGCCGGATGCTCGTAGAGGACCTCCTCGACCTCGCGCGGGTAGACGTTGTAGCCGCCGCGGATGATGAGGTCCTTCTTCCGGTCCACGATCGCGTAGCAGCCGTCCGCGTCGGACCGGCCCATGTCCCCCGTGAGGAACCAGCCGTCGCGGATGGCCTCGGCCGTGGCGTCGGGCCGCTTCCAGTAGCCCTTCATGATGTTGTGCCCGCGCACCGCGATCTCGCCCACCTCGCCCTGCGGGACCTCCTCGCCGTCGAGCCCCACGACCCGCAGCTCGACGCCTTCCACGGCGGTGCCGATCGAGCCGGGCTTGCGGAGGCGGTCCGGGTGGTTGAACGCGGCCACGGGCGAGGTCTCGGACAGTCCGTAGCCCTCGAGGATGATGCAGCCGAACTCGTCCTCGAACCGGTGCAGGACCTCCACGGGCAGAGCCGCGCCACCGGAGATGCACACGCGCAGCGAGGATGTGTCGTAGCTGCGGTGGTCGGGCACGGCGAGGAGCGCGCTGTACATCGTGGGGACGCCGGCGAACACGGTCACGTGCTGGGCGTCGATGATCTCGAGCGCGGCCTGGGCGGAGAACCGCGGCAGCAGCGCGATGGCCGCGCCTGCCATGACCGTCGTGTTGAGCGCGCAGGTCTGGCCGAAGGTGTGGAACAGGGGCAGCCCGCCGAAGACCACGTCCTCGGACGTCAGCGTCAGCAGGGTGCGCACGGTCAGGTCCGCGTTGCGGATGAGGTTGCTGTGGGTCAGCTCGGCGCCCTTGGGACGGCCGGTGGTGCCGGAGGTGTAGAGGATGACGGCGGTGTCCCCGTCCGCGCGCTCGGTGACCTGTCCGAGCGGCTCCTCGTCCGCGAGCGCCGCGGTGAACGTCCCGCGGCCGACGGCGACCACCCGCGCCCCGCCGGCGTGGGCGCCCTCGGCCGCCTCCTGGGCGACGTCCTCCGCAGCGAAGAGGACTGTGGCGCCGGAGTCCTCGAGGTAGTAGGAGATCTCGCGCTGCTTGAGCAGGGGGTTCATGGGCACCACCACCGCCCCCGCGCGGAGGGCGCCGTAGTAGAGGGCCGCGAACTCGGGCACGTTGGGCAGCATGACCCCGACCCGGTCCCCCGGCTCCACGCCCGAGCGGACGAGCAGCTTGGCGACGCGGGCGGCCGCGCCCGCGAGGTCCGCGTACGTCCAGGCCTCCCCGCCGCACGTGATGGCGGTGCGCGTTCCGTGGGCGACGGCGGTGGACTCGAGGTACGCGGCAAGGTTCATTGGGGACTCCTCGGCAGGAAGCTACTGTGGCGTAGGCCACAGATGATTGAACCGTGAAACTGAGTCTCAGGTCAATCGGAATCCAGTCCCAGACCGCGCGGGCAGCAGGCTACGGCGCGAGGTGGGCGTCGCGGAGGGCCGCCGCGAGGTCCTCGGGGGCGCCCGGCAGCGGCCGCCGTCCCCACAGCCCCAGGTAGAGCTCCGCTGCCGGGCCCTCGACCGTGCCCAGCAGTGCCTGGTCGCCGCCGCTCCCGGCCACCGCCGGCGTGACGAGCGCCTCCGCCGGCCGGCCGTCGTCGTGCGTCACGGCGAAGCAGACGACGCCGGGCAGTCCCCCCGAGCGGCCGAGCCTCACCTGGCGCGGGTAGAAGCCCTCGAGGACCTCCCGGATGCCGTCGAGGGCGAGGTCCTCGGGGATGCTCCAGGCGTCCGCGCGGCCGAGGGCGTCGAGGAGGTCGAAGGTGTGGACGGCAAGCTCGTGGACCTGGCGGCGGGCCCAGAACGACGCCGTCCGCTCGCCCCAGAGCGTCCACGCGGGGGCGTCGGGCCCGGCGGCGCGCAGCACGGCGACCAGGTGCGCCGCGCTCGCCCGGTACCAGCCGACGGGCGCCTCCGTCTCCGGGCGGCCCTCGAGGCGCGGGGCGTGCTCGGCGCCGAGCGCGGCGGCAGCCCAGCGGTGGATGCCCGCGAGGTGGTCCACGAGGTCGCGCACCGTCCAGCCGGGGCAGGCCGCCACAGGCTGGGCGAGGTGCGGATCCTGGTCTGCGGCCCCCGCGGCGGCGTCGGCGAAGCCCCCGGCGAGCGCGGCGACGCGGTCGAGGGCCTCGCCGAAGGCCTCCCTGCGTGCGTCGGCCGGCGCGGCGGGCGTCACGCGGGCGTCTGCTGCGCCGCGAGGAACTCCTTCACGGCCGCGGCGAAGACGGCGGCGTCGACGTTGTGGGTCTGCCCCTCGAGCGTGCCCGTGCGGGCGCCGGGGATGGCCGCCGCGGCCTCCTGGGCGGCGGCGGGCATGAACGCCGGGCTCGCGCCGCCGGTGAGGACGAGGGTCGGGGCGGCGATGCTGCCGAACACGTCCTGCGGGACCACGCCGTCCCGGCCCATCGCAGCGTTGTCGTACGCGAGGGTCGGGGCGAGGCGCACGGCGGCGGCCCACGTGGGCGACTGGCGGGTGCTGTCGATCGCCGCGTCCGGCAGGCCGACGTAGCGCAGGAAGGTGGTCAGGGCGCCGTCGTGGTCCCCGGCCTCGAGCCTCGCGTCGAGGGTCTCGGTGTACTCGCGGGCGCGGGCCCGGCCGCCGTCGTCGGTCATGAACGGCGGCTCCCACATCACGAGCGCGCGCACGGGCAGCACGGCGGCGGCCCGGGCGGCGAGGGCAGCGCCCGAGGAGAGGCCGACGACGGCGGCCGCGGTCCCGCCGTCGTGCGCGGCGCGGTCCAGGAGGGCGCCGATGTCCTCGATCTCCCGCTCCGATGCGAACGGCAGGGTGTCCGTGCTGTCGCCGCGCCCGCGGCGGTCGTAGTTGTAGACCGTGAAGCTCTCGGCGAGGGCGTCCGCGAGGTGGGCGTCCCCGAGGCGGTCCACGGTGGCTCCCGAGACGAGGATGAGCGGGGCCCCGGTGCCGAGGCGGTCGTAGGCGATGGTGGTTCCGTCGGCTGAGGTGAGACGTTCCATGGGCCCACGCTACCCGGTGAACCGGACCAGTTCACGGTGCAGCAGCGCCGTGAGCCGATCCTGCTCGGGGACCACGTCCGGATCGCCGAGGACGGCGACGACGAGCTGGCCGGCGTAGGAGAGGACTGTGAAGCACACGCCCACGTTGCCGGGGGTCATGCTCGCGGGCACGATCCGGGTGATCGGGTGGCCGGCGAGGAAGAGCTGCTCGGCGGGTCCGCGCATGTTCGAGAGGAACGTGTTCACGAGGCGCTGACGGTCGATGAAGTGCTGGAAGGCGCCGGCGCGGGCCAGCGCGCGGAAGGCGACGCCGAGCGGGCCGGCGGAGGCCCCGCGGGGCGCGTTGCGGCGCGCCTGGGACTGCGCGGCGACGCGGGCGAGGCGCACGGCGGGGTCGGGGTCTGCGGGGACCTCGACGGGGACCACGCCGTTGGCGTTGCCGAGCGTGCCCGCCTCCGTTCTCCGACGGGACGAGATCGGGACCGAGACGACGAACCGCTCGGGCGCTTCGCCGCGGGCGCGCAGGGCGGTGCCGAGGGCGCCCGCGACCGCGACGAGGAGCACATCGTTGACGGTGCAGCGGCGGGCGTGGGCGGCCCCGACGACGTCCTCGAGCGGGACCGAGAGGGCGGTGATGCGGCGCCGGCTGCCCGTGGGCCGGTTGAACGCCGTGCTCGGGGCGCGCAGCCGCTCCCTGGGGCCGCCGCTGCTCCCGCGGCGTCCGCTGCGGCGGCCGAGCAGTCCGAGCTCGCGCAGCCCGGCGGCGGCCGCCGCGAGCGTGCGCGGGGCCGCAGCAAGGGCGCCGAGGCGCTCGCTCCAGGCGTCCACGAAGAGCTCGCTCGGCCGGGGTGGTGGCTGGGGGAAGGCCGGTGGAGGCGGTGCGGGCGGGGTGGCGCCCGGCGCGGGCGTGGCCCCCGGCGCGGGGGTGGCGCCCGGCGCGGGGGTGGCGCCCGGCGCGGGGGTGGCGCCCGGCGCGGGATCCGCGAGGGCGGCGAGGACCGCGAGGCCGCCGAGCCCGTCCGCCAGGGCGTGGTGGGCCACGAACACGAGGGCCGCCGGCCCGCCCGGTCCGCCTGGCAGCCAGTGCGCCGCCCACGGCGGCCGGTCCCGCGGTAGCCGCTGGCACGCGATCCGGGCGGCGGCGTCCAGCAGCCGCTCGCCGGCCGCGAGCGGGCGGGCCTCGGCGAGGTGGCGGGACAGGGTGAATTCCGGGTCGTCGATCCACACCGGCCGTCCGCAGCCGGGCGGAGGCGCCAGGAGCCGGCGGCGCAGGCGGGGGACCCCGGGGATCCGCTCCTGAAGGGCGGCGGCGACCTCGCCGAAGGTGGGCGCGGCCCCCGGGCCGAATTCGAGGACCGCGGCGATCTGCATGGGGGCGGGGCCGCGGTCGGTCGCGAGCACGGTGAGGTCGTTGCTGCTGATGCGCTCGATCGGTGTCCGCGTCACCGCTGCTCCTCCGCTGGATTCCCGCCGTGTCGCCGGCGTGGGGGCCAGCGTAGGTGCAGGTGCTCTCGGCGGGTAGGTGCATCCGGCCCGATCGCCACGTTCCGCCCCCGGAGCCTGTTCTGTCGGAGGGGTTGGCTAGGGTGAGGAGATGATCGTCGAGTTCGGGTGGTTCCTCGATCGCGCGCCGTGGGCGTACGCGAGCCCGGGGCTTAACCGCGTGCGGGTGGGCCGCAAGAACCTCATCGGACTCCTGCAGACGCGTCTCGGGCTCACCCGCCCCGAGGTGCCCAACGCCGAGCGCGTGAGCCAGTACCTGCGCCGGCTCGAGCACCTCGACGCGCCCGGCGCGTGGTTCCACCACTCGCTCGCCGCCGATCCCTGGTCCACCGCCCACGAGCTCCTCGCGGCCCGCGAGGATGCCGTCGCCAACGGCTGGGACGGCACGCTCGACGGCGCGGCCTCGCCCCTGCTGGAGACCCTCGCCGCCGCGGAGCGCCTCGGCAGGGACGCGGGCCGCCCGCTGGCCGCGGACGGCCCGCTCGCTCCATCGCTCGCGGACGACGTCGTGGAGCTGCTCGCGGAGCTCGAGTCCTCTCCCCTGCCGCTCGGCATCGACGAGCTCGTGCTCCAGCACCCCGAGGAGACCTTCCCGGCCGTGTGGCGCCGGATCATCGGGGCCCTGCGCCGGCGCGGGGTCAGGATCAGCGAGGCCCCGGAGCCCGCGCGCACGCCCGAGCTGACGGTCCTGGCCGCGGAGACCGAGTGGGAGGCCGCCGAGCACGCCGCACGCTGGCTCGCGGCCAACGCCAACGGGAGCACCGCCGTCGTCTGCTCGGACCCCACCGGAGTGCTGGACCAGTACCTCGCCCAGCACGGCAGCCCGCGGCTCGGCGTGGGCGCCCGGTCGGCGTGGCGGGCCCAGGACCAGCTCATCCCCCTCTTCTTCGAGCTCGTGTGGGAGCCGGTCAACGTACACCTGCTCGCGGAGTTCCTCACGCTGGAGGACTCGCCGGTCAAGCGCCGCGCGGCCCGGCACCTGCTGCGCGCGCTCAGCCGCGAGCCCGGCACCCGCGGGCCCGTGTGGGACGCCGCGATCCGGGCGATCGGCGAGGACGAGGCCCTCGGCCCCGAGCTCGCCGCCACCCTGGATCGGCTCTTCAGCACGGGCCTGCTCCCCGAGGCGGAGCACCGGCTGCCCAGCGGGGCGCAGCTCGTCGACGCCACGGCCTGGTTCGCGGCGGCGCTCACGGCGCGGGCCGCCGCAGTGCCGCGGCTGCAGCCCACGGCCGCGCAGCTGCGCCGCGTCCTGGCGCTCGTGGCCCCGCTGCGGCACGTCGGCCGCAGGGACCTCCGGCGGATCATCGCCTCCGTCGTCACGCCCGGCGCCGAGGCGCTCGTGCCGGCCGAGGCGGCGCCCTGGCTGCGCCTGAACCACCTCGTGGAGCTCGGCGAGGACGTCGAGGACGTCCTCTGGTGGGGGTTCCAGTCCGCCTCCGCGCCCACGGTGCGGCGCTGGGACCCGCACGACGCCGCCTCGCTCGCCCGGGTTGGCGTCGAGCTGCCCACCCCGCAGGACCTCACGGCGCTGGCGGTGCGCGGGACCCTCGCCGCGGCGGCCCGGTGCCGCAGGCTCGTGCTCGTGCAGGCCGCGCAGCGCAACGGAGAGCGCGTGGGCCCGAATCCGCTGCTCGAATCCCTCGTGGAACGCTACGGCCCCCCGGCCGGGACTGGGGCCGGACTCAGCGGGCGGATCGAGCGGGCCACGCGGGCACCGCGGCAGCTCACCGACGGGGACGGCATGTGGCGCCTCGCCGGCCGCACCGCACGGCTCGCCCGGGCCGCCGCCCGCCGGCCCGGGGCGCCCGCTCCGGTGCAGAAGGTCGGGGCGAACCCCGCGCTGGCCCCGGAGACCATGTCCTACTCGCAGCTCGACGTGCTGCTGGGCTGCTCGATGCGGTGGGCGCTCGAACGCAAGGGCGGCCTGCGCGTGCCGGACGCGGCGGACATCCCGGAGGGCAGCCGCATGATCGGCTCGTTCGCGCACCGCGTCATCGAGGTCCTGCACGGGCGGCTGCGGGCGGCCCACCGGGCCGTGCCCGAGGACCGGGAGATCGCCGAGGTCATCGATGAGCTGCTCCCCCAGCTCGCCTCCGAGCTGCTCCTGCCCGGGCAGAAGGCGCGCCGGCTCACGGTAGTGGACGCGGTCACGGTCGCCGCGCGGGAATTCTTCCGCGGCCTCGAGAAGGGCGGCGTGACGCTGCAGGAGGTCGAGAAGCCGGTCGCGAAGGACCTGCAGCTGGTGACCAGGGACGGCGTCCTGACCGTCCCGGTGCGCGGCAGCGCGGACGCGGTGGGGATCGACGAGGCGGGCCGCACCGTGGTGGTGGACCTCAAGTGGTACAGCTCCGCCAAGCACCTGCGCCAGAAGATCAAGGAGGGCACCGCCCTGCAGCTGGCCCTGTACCAGTGGGCGCTGCACGAGGGCGAGGCCCCGCCGGACGACCCGACCGCGTACTTCCTCCTCAAGCAGCACGCGTTCGCCTCCGCGCACGCCCACTTCGGGACGGCCATCCCGCGCGACGAGGACCCCGGCCAGCTGTGGGGCCGGGCCGTGCGGTCGGCCGAGTTCACGGTCGAGCAGGTCCTCGCCGGCAGGGTGACGGCGACCGGGCCTGTGGAGCAGGCGTTCGCCGCGGCGCAGGCCGAGGCGGCGGCCGCCGAGGGCGGGGAGCCCACCACGGTCAAGGACGCGGAGACCGCGGTGGGCCGCCTGTACGTCGAGCCGGGCTGCCGGTTCTGCCGGTTCGGGGCCCTGTGCGGGCTGAAGGGGGACTACTCATGAGCGCGCGCCTGCTGCAGAACGTCACGATGGTCTCTGCGAGCGCGGGGACGGGGAAGACCTACACGCTCACGGAGAAGATCGTCCAGGAGATCGCTGCCGGCACCCCGGCGGAGAAGATCATGGCCACGACCTTCACCAAGAAGGCCGCCGGCGAGCTGCGGGAGCGGATCGCGGCCCGGCTCCTCGACGCCGAGCGCACGTCGCCTGCCCTCGCGGCGGCGTCCCAACAGCTCGGAGCGAGCCTGATCGGCACGGTCAACAGCGTCTGCGGGCAGCTGCTCGCGGAGTACGCGATCGACGCCGGCCTCTCCCCCGCGCTCGAGGTGATCGGCGAGGACCAGCTCCAGGCCATGTTCCGGCTCGCCACCGACGAGGTCCGGGCCCGGCACGCCGAGGAGCTCGCCCCCATCGCCGTACGCCTGGGCACCCACCCCGACCTCGCCCAGGGGTACGGGGTGGAGTCGTGGGAGGAGACCCTCCAGCGGATCGTGAACCTGGCCCGCGCCAACCAGCTGGACGCCAACGCCGTGCGGGCGTGCGCCGACCCCTCGTGGGCCGGCTTCCGGGGCTTCCTGGACCCGCCCGGGGAGGACCGCCGCGCCGAGTGGTTCCGCGAGCTGCACGCGCTGCGGGCCGAGCTGGACCGGACCGTGGCCCGCGGCGTGCACGAGGACGGCAGCGCCGCGAACCTCACCACGAAGTCCTTCCAGGAGAACCACCCCAAGGTCCTCGACAGGATCGCCCGGGCCCAGAGCGTCGAGACGACCCCGTGGGAGGTGTGGCGCGGCTTCCTCGGCTCGGGCGCCCCGGCGCCGCTGAAGAAGATCTTCGGCCCGCTGCGCGACCGGATCGCCGCGGGGCTGCTCTCCAACCCGGTGCTCCACGCGGACCTCGAGGGCTACGTCCGCGGGCTGTTCCGCTGCGCGGCGGACTCCCTCGACGCGTACGAGCAGTTCAAGCGCGAGAACGCCCTCATGGACTTCGTGGACCAGGAGGCCAGGGTCCTCGACCTGGCCCGGCACAACCGCGCCTTCCGGGAGTCGTTCCGCGCCCGCATCGACGTGCTCGTGGTGGACGAGTTCCAGGACACGAGCCCGCTGCAGCTGGCCCTGTTCCTCGAGCTCGGAGCCCTCGTGCGCCGCTCGGTGTGGGTGGGGGACCCGAAGCAGGCCATCTACGAGTTCCGCGGCACGGACCCGGAGCTCATGGAGGCCGTGATGGCCCAGGTCCCGGCCGAGCGGCGCGAGCAGCTCTCGCACACGTGGCGTTCGCGGCAGGCGGTCGTGGACCTCTCCAACGCCGTGTTCGAGCGGGTCTTCGCCGACCATGGGATGGCGGCCGAGTCCGTGCACCTCGAGCTGCCGCCCGCCCGCGCCGCCGCCTACGGCGCGGACACGGGGAGCGTCGAGGCATGGACCCGGCCGGCGGGCCGGGCCGAGGACCGGCTCCGTGCCACCGCAGCCGGGGTGAAGGACCTGCTGGAACGGCGCCCCGGGCTGCGGCCCTGCGACGTGGCCGTCCTGGCCCGCACCAACGCCGAGGTCCGCGCGGTCGCGGCGGCGCTCGACGCGCTGGGCCTGCGGGCCAGCCTGGACCCGCGCGCCCTCGGCGGCGCCCGCGAGGTGCAGCTCACCCGCGCCGGGATGGCGTACGTCGCCGACCGGTACGACACCGTGGCCCTCGCCGAGCTCGTGGCCCTGCACCCGGAGCACCCCTCGCACCTGGTGTGGCAGCAGGAGCTGCTCGGCGCCGTCGTGCCCCGGGAGCGGGTCCGCAACGAGGCCGGCGAGGTGGTGGCCGGCCCCCGCCTGGTGCACGATGCGTGGCGGGCCGCGCCCGTGGTCGCGGCCCTCGACACGCTGCGCGGGCAGGCCCCGGCCGCGACGCCCACGGAGGTCCTCGAGGCCGTGACCGGCGTGCTGGGCCTGCCGCGGCTGATCGCCGGCTGGTCCGCCCCCGAGCGGCGGCTGCGGAACCTGGACGCGTTCCGGGGCGCCGTGGAGCTGTACTACGAGCGGTGCCGGGCGCTCCGGGAGCCGGCCACGCTGCGCGGGTTCCTCGAGTTCTTCGCCTCGGACGAGCACGAGTCGGCGGAGAACTCCGGCCCGGATGTGGTCAACGTGCTCACGTACCACCGGGCCAAGGGGCTCGAGTGGCCCGTGGTGGTCATGGAGAGCCTGGACAAGGAGGCGAAGGCGCGCCCGTTCGGCACGGGTGTGGAGCAGACCCGCGAGCTGGACCTCGCCGATCCCCTCGCGGGGCGGTGGATCCGGCTGTGGCCCAGCCCGTTCCCCTACGGCGGGTCGGGGCTGGACCAGCGGGCCCAGCAGTCCGAGGCCGCCGCGCGGTTCCTCGCCCGCGAGCAGCGCAACCAGGCCCGGCTCATGTACGTCGGGATGACCCGCGCCGCGGAGACCACCGTGCTCACGGCGAAGAACGGCTCCCCGGGGCTGCTCAACGACCTCGGGATCGAGGGCCTCGTCGCGTGGAAGGCGGCCGAGGAGCCCGCCGACGGATCCGTGCCGGTGTGCCGGGAGACAGCGGTCCCGGCCCGGCTCGCGTGCCTGCAGCCGGCGGAACCGGTGACGGACGACGGCGAGTGGTCGCCGCGGTTCGTCGACCCTCCCGCGGCGGGGACCGGCGTCGTGCGGCGGCCGGCCCGGCTGAAGGCGAGCGAGGTGCCCTCGGAGGGGCTCGAGGCCGAGATCCGGGAGGCCGCCGTGCTCGGCACGCCCCTGGCAGCGCACGGCTCCGAAGACTGGGGCGCGGTGGGCAGCGCGGTGCACGCCTACCTCGGGACGGAGTTCCGCACCCTCGACCCCGCCGGGCGCACGCGCCTCGCCGAGCGCCTCGTTGAACGCTGGGGTGTCGCGCGGACCATCGACGCCTCGCTGCTCACGGCCGCCGGCGAGCGCTTCGAGGCGTGGCTCGACGCCGAGTTCCCCGGCTGGGTGCGCCACCGCGAGGCGGCCATCGGCTGGCGGCCGGAGGGGCAGACCATGGAGGGCTGGATCGACCTGCTGCTCGAGGGCCCGGACGGGTTCGTGCTCGTGGACCACAAGACGTATCCCGGCCACGACCCGGCGGGGCACATCCGCGCCCACTACCTCGGGCAGATGGACACCTACCGGCGCGCGGTCCAGGCTGCGACCGGGCGTCCCGTGGTGCGGGTGCTCATGCACCTGCCGGCGCTCGGGCGGGTGTACGAGGTGGCGTGAGTCCAGGCGCCCCGCGCCGCCGGGCCTACGGGTCCTCCGGGCTGAGTTGAGGGGTCATGTCCCTGAGTTGAGGGGTCATGTCCCTGAGGGATATGACCCCTCAACGTTGGGATATGACCCCTCAAGGTGGGGCCTAGGGGGCCAGACTGTCGCCCGCGGCGCTGTCCCGAAGCCCCGTGAGCGGCGGCCCGGCGTACCCGTACTGGTCGAGGTCCTTGCCGTCGGTGATCACAGTGCGCGCCGGGACGTCGGCGAAGACGATCGGCCAGTCGTTGGCTGCGTCGTCGTCCCGCATCGCGTGCTGGCGCGCGTAGTCCTGGGAGAGCGTGACCCAGTCACCGGAGTTGATCTGGCCGACGCCGGGGGGAAGGGCGCGGTAGATGCGGACCAGGGCCTCGGGCGCGTGGCGCACCCTGTGCAGCTGGTGCCTCGTCTCCTCGTCGCACTCGCCGTACCCGTGGTAGCGCGGATTGCTGAAGGCGTCGGCGCCGAGGACGTCGGCCAGTTCGGGGATGGTCAGTGCCCGCTCGCCACCCCTCGGAGCCAGGGGCGAGCTAGTGTAGGGCATCCCTCCACGGTACCGCACGCTTCCCGGCCCAGAGTTCGCCGCTGTCCTCAGGCCCCGCAGTGGAGGATACTGGTCCGTTACGGCCGTCGGCCGTCCGCGGCGTCTCCTCTGGCCCGGCTCCGCTCCTTCCCCCGTGAGGAAGTTCCCCCATGAACGAACGTGAGGCGTCCCTGGTGGTGCGCGCCGGAGCAGAGCTGCTCGCGGGTGTTTCCTCGGACCCGCGCTCGAACGAGGGCTACAACGCCGTGAAGGCCAACATCTCCGCCGCCCTGGACAGCCTCGCCGAGGCGCTGCAGAACTTCGAAGGTGCCGGCCGGCAGCCGAACCGGTCGAAGGGCTGGATGGAAGACCTCCGGCGGGTGGCAGACGACCTCGCGGGCCGATAGGTGATGGTCCGCACTGACTTCGGGCCGCCGTCCGTTGACCGGGGAGACCGGCGGCCGGGACAATGGCTGGACTGAGGGAACCTGTCTCCTGGTCTCGGGGTCTCGACAGGATGGACCATGAAGATGAAGAAGCTCAGGGGCACGGTGGCGGTCGCCGCCTCGCTGCTCCTGATCGGGCCGGCAGTGGAAGCTGCCGCGGCCCCGCCGCCTCCCCCTGCCTGCGGCTACTCGTGTCCGGGCCTCGTGGTGGTGGGCAACTGGCTGTGGCTGCCGAGCATCGGGGTCGACGAGTACCAGTGGGCCTACGTCACGCCGGGCTCGCCCTACTGGCACCTGCTGCGGTTCCCCGTGTGAGCCCGCAGCTGTCAGCCCGCATCCGGGTCACCGCGCCTCAGACCACCGTGCCCTGGGCCGCGAGGCGCTAGCTGTAGTGCCCAGCCAGGTTGTTTGGCATCCGGCTGATGGGCGGGAGCTTGCCGATGGCGGTGTGGGGCCTGTGGTGATTGTAGAAGTGGAGCCATGCCGGGAGCGCGGCGCGGCGGGCTGATTCCGAGTTGTAGTGCTTCGTGTGGGCCCAGCCCTCGGCGAGGGTGCGGTGAAAGCGTTCGATTTTGCCGTTGGTCTGCGGGCGGCGGGGCCGGGTGAACTTCGGTTTGATCCCCAGCTCGGTGCAGGCGTGCCTCCAGGCGTGCGAGCGGTAGGCGGGTCCGTTGTCCGAGAGCACCCGCTCGACCCGCACGCCGCGGTCGGCGAACCAGGAGACAGCCCGCTGGAGGACCTCGATGGCGGTGTCGGCTCGTTCGTCGTCATGGATCTCGGCGTAGGCGACGCGGGAGTGGTCGTCGATGACGGTATGGACGAAGGCGTGGCCGGTGAGCGGGCCGCGGTTGTTGCCCTTGCGCCGGTTCACGTCGGTTGCTGCGCGGTTCTTCCCGCCCTGGGCCCGGCCGACGGACCGCCAGCCGCCGCCGATCGGGATGTTGCCGAGTTTCTTCACATCGACGTGGATCAGGGCACCCGGCTTCTCGTGCTCGTAGCGGCGGGCCGGCTCTCCGGTCTTCACATCGATGTGGGAGAGCCGGTTGAGCCTGCAGCGGACCAGGACGGCGTGGACGGTCGAGGCGCTCATCCCGAGCCTGGCAGCGATCTGGACGGGGCCGAGGCGCTTTCTGATCCGAAGGTGCACGATCTTCTTCACCTTGGGCTGCGGGGTCCTGTTCGGATGGGAGTGAGGCCGGCTCGATCGGTCGCCCATTCCCTCGGACCCGAGCTCGACATAGCGGCGGGCCCACTTCGCCGCGGTGGGGTACGAGACGCGGAAGTACTCGGCTGCGGCCGAGACCGACCAGCCATCGTCCACGATCAGCCGGGCAAGCCGGAGGCGTTGGCGCGGAGTCAGCGCCGCGTTAGCGTGAGACACGAGAACCTCCTGGTTCAGAGCGGAAGCGGTAGCAGCTCCACTCTGCCGGGAGGTTCTCGTCACATCACAGCACCCAGATCAAACAACGTCCCTGGGTACTACATCTAGGCTCTCACGCCTGCCCGCGACACCGGCAGGCGAGCAGCTCACCGTAGCCCTTCTCGAGTCGCTGTACGTGAACGGAGGCACATGGACTTCGTTGACGACCCTGGCTAAGCATCTCGGTAACGCACGAGTCTTCCTAGCGCTGCTCGAGGAACACCGCTCGGTCACGGATCTACGCTCGGGTGGTCTGACACCAGGGGATGTGTGGGGCATGATCATCGCGAGCTCGCCCCGCGGGGCGTCGCAGCGAAGCCTCCGGACCTTCCTCGCTCGCGCATTTCCGTCCATCCGCGAAGACGGAGAAGGGTTCCGCGCCTACCTCTCGGCGAGGTCCCTCGTCGTCGACGAACCCGATGTCGCGGGTTACGCCCCGGACGTGGCAGATGAGATCGAGCGCATCGCCAAGGATTGGGTCGGCCGGTGGTTCATCCGCCACCGTCAGGCCGTAACGGACGGGCTCGGTTCCCTCCCGAGGGACTGGTTGACCGTTGATGCGGACCGCCTTCTAGGCGGTCGCACGGACTGCCCTGCTGCTTTCAGAGTGGAACGGGATGACCTGGCCGCAGCCATGGTCCTGCTGGCGCTGGCCGACAATAAGGGTCCGAACCTCTCCACCATCCTGTCCTACACAGCCGACTCAATCGAACGGGTCAACGACGATGCGGCCTTCGTGACCGGCATCAAGGCCCGCAATCGCGAGGTCCTGCGCACTCCCGCCCCCGCGGGAGGACTGTTCAGCTATGGCGGACTCCTCGAATTCGTCACCGCTGCCACACGGGTCGAGAGACACATCCGGAACGAGGGTGAAGACTTCGACCGGCTTCTATTCGTCTGCACAGGGAAGACCACGGTCATGAACGGCAGTGCAGTCAATTTGTGGTGGGAGAAGGCGACCACGGGCCTAGCCGGGGAAGTTTCGCTGCCGACGTCCGTGAGCTTCCGTCGGCTTCGCAAAGCGGCCCTGCTGCGCGGGAAGCACAAGCGGTTCCAGGTGATCGGCCAGAAGCCTGCCACTAGCCGCCTGTACCTGGCGGATGCAGTTCCGGATGTCATCCTGGTGCCGGGCCTTCTCGACACGCAGGCCAAGGTGGCGGCCTACTGGCGCCAGAAGACGAGCGGCAACCCGTTTCAGGACGTGACGGGGCCAGCACCTGAGGACGCGGTCAGGGCATTGTCGGGCGCGGAGGCGGTGATGGACGTTGGGGTCGCAGCATGCGTGAGCAATGGCCAGTCGCCGACTGACGCTGAGAAGCCGTGCGGCCTTGGCCCAGTGGCCTGCTTCATTTGCCCGAACGGGTACCGCGTCCCGGAGACGATCCCGGGGCTTATCGCTGCGGTCGAGTTTACCGACGGAATCCGACGCTACGAGCCCGACGAATGGCTCTCAGGCGAAGCACCACTGCTGAACACGCTGGCCAGGAAGTCCCTGGAGCAGTTCCCCCAGCCGCTGGTCGATGCGGCCCCGCCCGACCAGATAGAGAACGCCAGAGCCCTGATCGCCTGCGTGTATGTCGAAACGAGGATCCGTGACTGAGATCACCGCCCGAATTCACAGCCTCCCACTCCAGGGCGCAGCCCACCGGTTGGACGACAGCGTTGACCTCCGGGATCTGATCCCGGACGGGGAGAGCATCACGGACCCCCTCCGGTACAGTCGCGACCTCTGGTCATTCGCTGGCTACCCAGTGGTGAATCAAGGCATCCCCTCGTTGGACTTTACCGGGATTCCTGCCCGATGGCGGGGAACCGTCAAGGACTGGATCCTGCTCCGGCTCAACCCCGGGCTGGCCGAGGACGGACGCTCGGGCCTGGACACGAATGCCGTCATGGCCGGCGCCGCGGCCGCGGAGCGGCCCATCAAGCCCATGAGTGCTGTGGCCTATGTCCTCTGCTTCGCCGTCTCCTTATCGATCATCGATCGGAACGGATGGACCAGCATGTCCACGAAGCATTGGAACGCCTTCGCCCGGGCACTGCGCGAACAACTCCCCGAAGCCTCACCACAGACCCTCGCCGGGTACGCCCGGCCTCTGGGCAATCTCTGGGCGGTCAGGGACGTCTTGCGCCTGCCGCAGATGTTCGGCGGCCGGCCGTTCGATGGGAGGGCAGTCGACACTGTGTTCAAGGTACCGACCCGGGGAGAGAACGTTGAGCGTCCGGCACCCGAGCTGTGCGGACCCGTGCTCGGGCTGTGCTTGTGGATCCTGGACCACTGCGCCGATGATGTCTTCGCCCGGCTCGGGCGTCTCGCAGCAGCTCCCGACCTAACTGGCCAGTCCAAACGCGTCCAGACCGCGGCGGTCCGGAAGCTGCTCGAGGATTGGGAACGCTCGGGACGGGCGCTGCCAGCCGCCGTCATGCCGCTGACCGGGCAAGCCTCACCGGCCTGGGCCACCTTCTTCAAGCTTGCCGGCGTCGACCACAAGGTCTTTAAGAGCCGGCCTACGGAGCTGGTGCGCATCGTCGAACGAATCCGCCGTGAGCGGGGGCTCTCGTTCGACGAGGACGGCTTCGACCTCCCCGTCAAGCAGATCATTGGGCCCGACGGTGTGAGCCGCCCCTGGATCCGTGGGCTACCGGCCACCCGGTATGGTCTGGGCCTGGACCACTGGGCGACGGTCCTCGGCTACGCCAGCGCATTTGTGACCACCATCTTCACGACCGTGCGGGACCGCGAACTCGCGGCCCTCCCACACGACTGCCTCCGCCCGGGCACCTATGAGCGGGGGGACCTCGACGTCCCGGTCATGCGCATGCGCGGCTACCTTGTGAAGAACCGAACCCCTACTAATGCGACCTGGGTTGTCGGCGAGGACGTGATCCGCGCGGTTGAGGTTGTCCACCGCCTCAAGGAGCTGTACCGGCTCCCGCCTGCGCTGCACCCGCAGACCGGCGAGGAGCTCTTGTTCCACCCGTACCTAGGAGGCGGATCCGTCGAGGACCGCTCCGCGCACAGCATCCAGCTCGCCGGGCCGTACCTGCGCAGGTTTGAATCGAGTGCCGAGCACCTGTGCGCGCTTGGCTTCATGCCGCCGCTGCCCGAGATGCCCAAATGGCTGCCGCACCGCACTGTGCGGATCACCGGGATTGAGGCCTACGCTAACCAGGCCTGGGGCGACGCTCTTGCTGCAGCCCAGGGCCATTGGTCCAGCCGGAAGGTCGCCGAAGGTTACTACGGTCACCTGCCCAACAGTGTCTACATCGCGGACCCCGAATCGATCGAGGAGGCCCGGATGATCGCGACCGCTCAGACCCTCATCGATGCCGCCGCGCAGATCGCGGACGACCCCGGCTTGGTCACAGGCGCCGGGAAGGACCGCTTCGAGGTCGTCCTCAAGGATGCAGACGCTCATGAGCTCGCGAACGCCCCGGTCACCGCGAGGCAGCTGAAGAAGATCGCCAAGGCCAACCCCAACGTTTATGTCGGGGAATTCACGGTCTGCGTCCACGGACCCGGGGGGCTCTGCGGCAATGAAGCCGAGGCGGACTTCAGGCTCTGCCGCCCTAACGTGTGCCGCAACTCTGCTCTGACGCAGGGGAACAGGGCCCGCCTTGAACTGCGCCGGAGAGGCCTTGACGGCAAGCCAGGCGTGTTCGAGAGGTCCAGACGCAAGATCGAGGCCGATGCACCGGAACTCCAGGCAGAATTCGAAGGCCGCTCTGATTCCGACCTCCGGGACCTCGCCCTCGCAGAGCTCCCGGGACGCTACGCCGCAGCAGCCCGGACAAAGGAATGGGAATGAACCTCAGCGCAAAAGAGCTCGCCGAAGCCCTCCGGCACGCACTCACCTCTGAAAACGTTCCCGTGCCGTTGAAAGCACTCATCGCCGCCGTCCTAGCTGCCGCGAAAGGCAAGGCGCCCACGCGACTGGGCATGGCCACCATCGGGCGCTTCTCCCACGGAAGCTCCCAGACCCACTACGGGGCCCTCCTCGATGCCCTCGTCGAGCGGATACCGGCCGAGGTCTCCGCCATGGTGCCGGGTGACATCGACCCAACAGCCGCAGCACGGCTGCGCCAGGAGCTCCAAAAGCGTGACGAGACGATCTCAGAACTTAGGAGGGACCTCTCCGAGACCCTTGACCGCCACGCCTCACTGCAGAGGTACGCCCTTGCCCTCCACCATCAGGTCCGCGAGCAGGAGCAGCGAGACGCCACCGAGAGTGGCGCCTCCGTCCGGACGCTTCACGCCGTCGACGCCTGGGAATGAATCCCTCAATGGTTCAGTGACACCGAAACGAACGGGTCTGAATTCGCTTCGATCACCCGCGCAAAAGCCTGCTGTGTGGCTCCGCTGAATAGCGCCATGCTACCCCGCGGGTCAATTCGCTGAACTGATACTAAGGCCGGGAAACCGTGGGCCTCGGGCAAGGGGGAGCATTGGTCTCCCGCTAGCCGGCCGTCCACCGGACGCTACGACGGCGCCCGCAGTGAGCTGCAAGTCCGAGATTTCGGAGGCGTCTGTTTCCCCTGTGGACCGCCCGAGAAGATGCCCGGTGAGCGGGCGGGGGCAATTAACACGGCAGGGACGGTGCCGTCTAGGTCTGGGACCTTCGCTTATTTCATCCCTAGCCAGTTCAGCGCGGCATCGCCAGCGACTACCGTCCCCACACTGGCCACCCACGAGGCCCAGCCAACTCTCCGAGTGCGCCTGTCTGCGTACAGCTTGGCTTCGCTCCGGCGCTCAATGACGGGCCGGTTTCGCCGACGCTCCCACGCCGTCATCGGTCGACAATGCTCATCGAGGAGCTTCCGGAGCTCGTCGGCGGAGGCGTGGTCGTCCGGTCCAGGTTCGGCGGGCAGAAAGGATCGGATCACCACGAAGGCTTCCTCGGACAATGGCCCGCTGGAAACCCGCTCCGGTTCTGCAAGCAGCGCAACCGAGACGGATTGAGGATGGGCGACGGCCCCGTCATCGGAGGCTATTGGGCGCTTCTCAGCCTCGAGCGTCACCGCTTGGAGGGCGCGGTCCGGCTGTTCGAGGAGGGCCTGATGCGAATCCGCCCATGCAATGTTGCCCAGAAGCGCCCTTACTGTGCCGCCGGCTCCAGCGAACTCTTCCAGCCGCGCCCACACCGCTTTGAGTCCCTCGGCATCCCGGAACCTAAGGGGCCAGGAGCGGTAGACCCCCGACGTTCGCACGTAGACCTCCGGCTGCCATGGGCGGCCGGTGGACGGAGTGAAATGCACCCAGCCGTCGACCGGACCGTTCCATGAAGCCAGTGGTGCGCGAAAGAAGTTCCCCCAACCCATGGCACAGAGCCTAACCGGATCAGCAGTCAGGTCCCTCGCAGCCCCGCCCGCGATCGTTTTGGAAACGATGGTTTGCGAGACGGAAAGAGTTGGACCTCGCGCCCGCGCGAATCTTCAGGGTTCGTCTTGTAACGCTTGGCGTGTACGCGCCTTTGTTCTGGTTCCCCCCGTTCTTGATCCGGTCGCGAGGCGCGGCGCCCAGCCCCCCTCCGGCCCGGCGGGGAGGGAGCGCCTACTCGCCCGGGACGACCGCCGCGGCCACCGCGGCGGTGACGGCGGGGGCGACGCGGGGGTCGAGGGGGCTGGGGACGATGTAGTCGGCGGAGAGCCCGTCGAGGGCGAGCCCGGCGATCGCGCGGGCGGCGGCGATCTTCATCGCCGGGGTGATCCGGCGCGCCCCCGCGTCCAGGGCGCCGCGGAAGATCCCCGGGAAGGCGAGCACGTTGTTGATCTGGTTCGGGAAGTCGCTGCGGCCGGTGGCCACGACGGCCGCGTGGCGGGCGGCGACGTCCGGGGCGACCTCGGGGTCCGGGTTGGACAGGGCGAACACGATCGCGCCCTCGGCCATCCCGGCCAGGTGCTCCTCCGGGACCGTCGAGGACGAGACCCCGATGAACACGTCCGCCCCGGCCAGCGCCTCCGCCGTGCCGCCGGCAACCCGGCGCGGGTTGGTCCGGGCAGCGTACTCGGCCTTCATCGCGTTCCTCGGCTCGGCCAGATCGCCGCGGCCGGCGTGGATGGCGCCCTTGGAGTCGAGCAGGACCACGTCGGTCAGGCCCGAGGCGAGCAGGATCTCGGCGATCGCGATCCCGGCTGCCCCGGCGCCGGCGATCACGGCCCGCATCGAGGACAGCTCCTTGCCCACCACCGTCGCGGCATTCGTCAGCGCCGCCAGGACCACCACGGCAGTGCCGTGCTGGTCATCGTGCATCACCGGCATGTCCAGGGCCTCGATCAGCCGGGCCTCGAGCTCGAAACAGCGCGGCGCGGCGACGTCCTCGAGGTTCACCGCCCCGAATGATGGCGCGATCCGCACAATCGTCTCGACGATCTCGTCCACGTCCGTCGTGTCCAGCACGATCGGGATAGAGTCCAGCCCGGCGAAGGTCTTGAACAGGGCGCTCTTGCCCTCCATCACCGGCAGCGACGCCGACGGGCCGATGTCCCCCAGCCCCAGCACCGCCGTCCCGTCCGAGACCACCGCGACCAGCCGCGAGGCCCACGTGTGCGTCCGGGCCAGAGAGGGGTCGGCCGCGATCGCGCGGGACACCTGCGCGACTCCGGGCGTGTACGCGATCGAGAGGTCCCGCTTCGTCGCGAGCGGGCGCTCCACCGCGACGGAGAGCTTCCCGCCCTCGTGCGCGGCGAAGATCTCCTCCGAGCTGATCGCGTCGACGGAACGAACGAACTTGGCGCTGGCAGTCATGTTGTCTCCTTGGATGGTGGGTTTCCCGCCCTGTTCGCGGCGGGCGCCTGGTTGGAAGGTCAGGTGTAGTCAGAACGGCATCCGACCATTGAGAGCGGCCCAATGGCCGCGGGGAAGAACATGGGCCCCGAGCAGGATCGCTGCCCGGGGCCCGTGGATGCCGAACCGTCTCAGATGGCTGCAGCCCTGGACGCCTCTTCGGCCTGGGCCTGCTGGCCCACTTCTCGTCGGCCCCAACCGCCCGGCAGGAGTGCCACAGACACCATCGAGATGACGGACACGATCACCATGTAGACCACGATCGAGTCGCTGGTCCCGGTGGAGGCCAGGAGTGCAGTGGCGATCATCGGGGCGAAGGCGGAGCCGGCGATCTGACTGATCGTGTAGCCCACCGATGCCCCGGAGTACCGGACCTCGGGCGAGAAGACGAGCGCGAAGAGCGACCCCGTCACACCGGCGGCCGGGGCCATGGCGACGCCGAATACCAGGACCACGGCGACGAGGAAGTTCAAAACGCTGCCAGTGTTGATCAGCATGAATGCCGGCCAGATCACCGCGCCCATGGCAGTGGCTCCGAGGAAGTACATCGTCTTCCGCCCCCACTTGTCGGAGAGTGCGCCGAAAACGGGGTAGAGGACGACAGCGACGAGTCCGGCGGCGAAGACGCTCAGGAGCACGGCCACCCGGTCGATCTTCACGCTGGCGGTGGCGTAGCTGACCAGGTACGACATCGTGATGTAGGCGAAGACGCCCTGGCTCAGGTACGTTCCGGCGACCAGGAAGATCTCCTTGGGGTGCTTCCGGAACGCGGCGGCGATCGGGACGCGGACGAGGTCCTGCTTCTGCCGGGCGGCCGCGAAGGCGGGACTCTCGGCGATGGTCAGGCGGATGACGAGGCCCACTGCGACCAGCAGCGCGCTGATCAGGAACGGGATGCGCCAGCCCCAGGCGAGGAACTGGTCATTCGGCAGGAGCGCCATGAGGAGGAACGCGACCGTGGCCAGGCTCGTCCCGGCTGGGGCGCCCATCTGCGGGAAGGCGCCGTAGAACCCCTTCTTGCCCCGCGGTGCGTGCTCCACCGCCATCAGAGTGGCACCGCCCCACTCGCCGCCCACCATGAATCCCTGGACGAGGCGGAGGACAGTCAGCAGGATGGGCGCGGCCAGGCCGATCTGGGCGTACCCGGGAAGAAGTCCCATGAGGAACGTCGAAGCGCCCATGCCCACGAGCGAGATCACGAGCATCTTCTTGCGCCCCACACGGTCACCGAAGTGCCCGAAGACGATCCCGCCGAGGGGGCGGGCGAGGAAGCCCACTCCGAAGGTGGCGAATGCCAGCAGCGAGCCGAGCAGCGGCGTTGCCTCGGGGAAGAAGAGCTTTGGGAAGACGAGGGCGGCCGCCGTTCCGTAGATGAAGAAGTCGTAGTACTCGATGGTGGTTCCGATGAGGCTTGCTGCGGCGACGCGCGCCGGCGTTCCCGATCGGCCCGGAGATGTCGTCGTCGACATACTGCTCTCCTTGGTGCGGTGGATGGGTCTCATGCATTGGTCTTCTAGCATGCCAGTAGCAAAAGTAAGACAGGTCACACTCACATGCAAGAGGCAAGAATGCTTGCATGCCAGCATGCTTGTTTGTAGCGTGGATCACAGCCGGTGCAATCGCACCGATGCCTTCTCCCCACTGCTGCAAAGGAGCAGAGATGAGCCTGATGCAGGCTGCGCGCCTCCACGAGGTTGGCAAGCCCTTCCAGATCGACCAGATCGAGAAGCCCGCTCCCGGGCCGAACGACGTGATCGTAGAGGTCAAGGCATGCAACGTCGTGCCGAACCTGCGCAACGTCATCACGACCTACCCGGAGTGGTTCCCATTCCTGCCGCTCCCGAAGCTTCCCGCCATCTACGGGCTCGATGCCGCCGGCGTCGTCTCGGCCGTCGGTTCGCAGGTGCGCAACGTCAAGCCCGGAGACCGGGTGTACGTCAACCCGGGACGCGACTCGGGCGACTCGCACGCCTCCCGGCGCGGGGAGCGGATCAATGACCCGGCCTACACCTTCCAGGGCTACTTCGGCTTCGGCCCGGGCTCCCAGGAGATCTTCGAGGACTACCCCCACGGGGGCTTCTGCGAGTTCATGAAGGCCCCGGCCGACGGCGTCGTGGTCCTCCCTGAGAGCATCTCCTTCGAGGAGGCCTGCCGATTCGGGTATCTGGGAACGTCGTACTCGGCGCTGAAGAAGGCCGGGGCCGGGGCCGGCATGTCAGTGCTGGTGCACGGTGGGACCGGCACGCTCGGCCTCGGCGCGGTGCTCAACGCACTGGGCATGGGTGCGACCAAGGTCTTCGCCGTCGCCCGAGACCGCGAGCTCCTCGAGCGTGTGCGGCAGCTCGATCCGCGCCGGGTGCACACGCTCTCCTACGGCGACGAGCCCGAAGGCGACTGGGTCCGCCGGCACACCGGCGGCCTCGGCGCGGACATCTTCGTCGACGCGATCGGCCCGGGCGCTCCGAAGGAGACCACGCTCTCCGGGATCGAGTCCCTCCGGCGCGGCGGCCGCATGGCCAGCATCGGCGGCATGTCGGAAGAACTGCCGGTCGAGATGTTCCGGCTCATGTGCTTCCAGATCAGCATCATCGGCTCCCTCTGGTTCACCGTGGGGGATGCCCAGGACATGGCCGAGATGGCAGCCGCGGGCACGCTCGACCTCTCCGTCTTCGAGCACGAGGTCTATCCGCTGTCCGAGGTGAACGAGGCCCTGGACGCGGTCGAGAAGCGCAAGGGCGGCTTCACCAATGTCGTCGTCACCCCCGGAAGCTAAGGAGCCGGCCATGGAACTCGATCCCACCACGACCGCTGTCCTCGCAATCCACTGCCAGGGCGACGTCATCAGCGCCGAGGGCGCCTTCGCTCCCTTCTTCTTCGACGAAGTCTGGCGACGCAAGGTGGTCCAGAAGGTCGGCGACCTGCTCGACGCCGCGCGCGCAGCAGGCAGCACGATCGTGTACACCCGGGTGGCCTTCCGCCCCGACTACACCGACCTCGTCCCCAACTCGCCCCTGCTGCAGGGCGTCGTCCAGGGAGGGTCCTTGAAGGAGGGCAGCCCTCTCGCCGAGATCGTGGAGCCCCTCACGCCGCACCCGGACGACGCCGTCGTCACGCATCAGTCCGTCGGAGGCATGACCCCCGAACTGGAGGCGCTCCTCGCGGGGCGCGGCATCAAGACGGTGCTCGTGGCGGGAGTGGCCACGAACGTCAGCGTCGAGAGCACTGCGCGCGCCGCCGTCGACCGGGGCTACCAGGTCTTCATCGTCGAGGACGCCTGCTCCGCGGCCACCGCCGCGGTCCATGAGGCGGCGGTCGAGTCGATGGGGCTGCTCGCCCCGTCGGTGCAGGTCGCCGACGTGGCCCGCGCCTTCGCACCCGCCCACAGCGCGTGACAACTCGGGTGGGGGCCGGCGGCGCTGCTGGTCCCCACCCCTCGCGAAGGAGCTGGAATACTAGCATTATGGCCAACGACCTCTTCTCATCCTCAGCACAGGCGGCCCCTGCCGCCGGCGGCCGGCTGTCCGCCCACGTGTACGCCGCAGTGAAGACCCGTCTGCTCGAGGGTGAGATCCGCGCAGGCGCGCGCCTGTCCGTCGCTGACCTGCGAGGGGAATTCGGGGTCAGCAAGCAGCCCGTGATGGAGGCGCTCCGTCTCCTTGCCGGCGACGGACTCGTCGAGATCCTCCCTCAGATCGGCTGCGTCGTCACCGCATACCCCCAGCAGGAGGTCCACGACTTCTTCCGCATGTTCGCCGGGTTCGAAGGCGCCATCGCGGCGGTCGCGGCCACGCGGAGCACCCCGCAGGCCATCCGTGACCTCGACGCCATCTCGGCTCGGATCGACGAGGTCGCGCAGAACCCGGACGACCTCGTGCGGGCCCGCGGATACCGGGAGCTCAACCGCCAGTTCCACGAGCAGATCCACCGGATGGCCGCTTCACGGATCATCACGACCACCAGCCGGCGCATGTGGGACCTCAGCGACTTCCTCATCAACACCCATGGCGCACCCCATCCCCTGGCCTCCCATATCGACGAGCGGCAGCGGGACCACAACCGCATCCGGGAAGCCCTCGACGCCCAAGACCCGGTCGCAGCGGAGGCCGAGATGGAGCGGCACATCCTCGAGACCACCTCGCTCTTCGAGGAAGCCCCGCAGCGGATGGGGGAGCGCGCCTCGTAGCGCTTCAGCACCTCGACTACGGGAGGCGGCGGCATCCGCCACTCGCAACGGAGCCGGACGCGGTGTCGCACCGGGCGCCGTCCCCGTCCCCGTCCGCGGAAGCTGGCGGCTGTGGGCGCTGCCTGAGCCCGACCCACCGCTCCATTCGACCGGCCCCCTCCTAACTGCTGGAGGGGGCCTCACTCATCCCCGGCCTCTTGTTTACCGGCTAGCATGCTAGTAGTCTTGAAGGCATGCCGCAGATCACACAAGGACGTGAGGGCCATGACATCCAATTTCAATGACATCGTCGGGGCCGCGGACATCCGAGACCGCCACGTGGACGATACCTCTTTCGACACCGACGTCTTCGTCGTCGGCACCGGGCCGATGGGCGCGACGGCGGCTCTGGCTCTGGCCACCTACGGGGTGCGCACGATGATGGTCTCCCAGTGGTCCTGGCTGGCGAACACGCCCCGCGCGCACATCACGAACCAGCGCGCGGTCGAGGTGCTGCGGGACCTGGGCCTCGAGGAGGAGGCGAAGCTCTATGCGGTGCCGTGGGAGAAGATGGGGGACACCCTCTTCACCACCTCGCTGGCCGGTCCCGAGGTCGCGCGCCTGCAGACGTGGGGAACCGGCGACCTGCGCTCCGGGGACTACGTCAAGGGCAGCCCCTGCACGATGCTGGACATCCCGCAGACCTACATGGAGCCGCTCCTGGTGAAGAACGCGGCCGAGCGCGGCGCGAAGGTCGCCTTCTCCACCAAGTACCTCGGGCACCAGCAGGACGAGGAAGGGGTCACGGTCCGCCTGCTCAACCGGACCTCCGGCCAGGAGTACAGCGTCCGCGCCCGCTATCTCATCGGCGCGGACGGGGCCAAGAGCCAGGTCGCGGAGGAGCTCGGCCTGGAGTTCGTCGGCCACACGGCCAGGGCCGGGACAGCCTATGTCCGCTTCCGGGCCGACCTCTCCCAGTACGTCCAGCACCGCCCCAGCATCCTGCACTGGATCATGAACCCGGCTGCGGACTTCGGCGAAATCGGCATGGGGCTGCTGCGGTGCATCCGGCCCTGGAACGAGTGGATTGCCGGCTGGGGCTTCGACAAGGACGCGGGCGAACCCGACCTCTCCCACGAGAAGGTCCTCTCCCAGATCCGCACCCTCGTCGGAGACCCGACGCTCGAGCCCGAGATCGAGGGCACCTCGGTCTGGTACGTCAACCAGCAGCACGCCCTGACCATGTCCAAGGGCCGGGTCTTCTGCGGCGGCGATGCGACCCACCGGCATCCGCCGAGCAGCGGCCTCGGGTCCAACACCTGCATGCAGGACGCCTTCAACCTTGCCTGGAAGCTCGCCTACGTCATCAAGGGCCACGCCGGCCCCGAGCTGCTCGAGAGCTACTCCGCCGAACGCGCCCCCGTCGGTGCGCAGATCGTCGCGCGCGCCAACCAGTCGCGCCTGGACTATGCCCCGCTGAGGGAGTGCTTCGTCACCGACGCCGGGAACGGCACCCGCACCGTCGAGGCGGGCCTCGCCCGCCTCCGGGCCGCCACCCCGGAGGGAGCGCAGCTGCGCGCCAAGATGGCCGAGGCCCTGGAGCTGAAGGACCACGAGTTCAACGCGCAGGGAGTCGAGCTCAACCAGCGCTACGCCAGCACCGCCGTCGTGCCGGACACCAAGGCCGGGGAGGAGGTCTTCGAACGGGACGCCGAGCTCTACCTCCAGGCGACCACACGCCCCGGGGCGAAGCTGCCCCACGCCTGGCTGGTGGACCGATCGGGCCGGCGCACCTCCACTCTGGACGTGACCGGGCACGGCCGGGTCACGCTCGTCACCGGGCTGTCGGGGAAGGCGTGGAAGGAGGCCGCCTCAAGGCTCGGTCTCGCGTTCCTGCGGACCGTCGTCGTCGGCGAGCCCGGCTACGAGGACCCCTACGCCTACTGGGCCCGCATCCGCGAGGTCGATGAGGCCGGAGCCATCCTGGTCCGCCCGGACGGGTATGTCGCCTGGCGGCAGAGCGAGGCCGTCTGGGACCCGGACGAGGCCGAAGCCCAGTTGCGCGAGGCGCTCGGCCACGTCCTCTCGGCCCCCGTGGCCGACCGCGTCCTCTCCGCCCACTAGCCACAGACAAGGAAATCCACATGCCAACCGTCGAAATCCCCGCCTACACCACCGACGCCTTCTTCGGGCTCGAGGACAAGTGGCTCGAGACCGCACCGGGCGAGCTGACCCACTACCACGAGCTCGGCGAGGGGACGCCCATCCTCTTCCTCCACGGCTCCGGCACCGGCGTCACCGCCGCCGCGAACTGGTGGCTCAACCTCCCGCAGATCTCCGAGCTGGGACGGTGCATCGCCATCGACTCCATCGGCTACGGCCAGACCGTCGACGCCGAGGGCACCGAGTACGGGATCAAGGCCTGGGTCGAGCACGCCGTGCGCGTGCTGGACGCCCTCGGCATCGAGAAGACCTGGATCGTGGGCAACTCCCTCGGAGGCTGGGTCGCGTTCCAGTTCGCGATCGAGCACCCCGACCGCCTCCTGGGCGTCGTGTCGATGGGCACCGGTGGGGCGAAGAAGACTGCGGCCCTTGCCGGCCACTCCAACCCCGAGCTGAGCGAGGCGGGCGTGCGGCGCACCCTCGAGCAGTTCGTTGTGGACAAGTCGCTCGTGACCGACGAGCTCGTCTCGCTCCGCTACGCCTCGGCCCTGAACGACACCGCCTCCGACCGCCTCGTCCGCGTGGTGGAGGCGCGCGACCGCGACCGCTTCGAGCTCCCCCTCGACTTCGACGCCCTCGCGCGGCTCGAGGTGCCCGTGCTCCTGATCCACGGGGTGCAGGACGTGGTCATCCCCGTCTCCCGCACTTGGGACCTTCTCAACGTGATCCCCCACGCGGACGCCCACATCTTCAGCCAGTGCGGCCACTGGTCGCAGGTGGAGCGCTCCGACGAGTTCAACACGGTCATCAAGCAGTACCTGGGCGCCCGCGGCCTCGGTCGCTGAGCCCCGAGATAGAAAGCAGGAGGAAGCCATGACCCAGGCACTCGTGTGCATGTCCCACAGCCCGCTGCTGGAGCACGCCAACCCGCCCGCGGAAGCCAAGGCCGCCGTCGAGGCCGCCTTCGACCAGGCGCGCCAGTTCGTGGCCGACTTCGACCCCGACCTCGTGGTCAACTTCGGCCCCGACCACTACAACGGATTCTTCTACGACCTCATGCCCCCGTTCTGCATCGGCTACGAGGCCTACGGCACCGGGGACTACAACTCCTTCGAGGGCAAGCTCGATGTCCCCACCGAGCTCGCCGGAGAGCTGGCGCAGTTCGTGATCGACCGCGACATCGACACGGCGATCTCGCGGCGGATGGAAGTCGACCACGGCGCAGTCCAGCCCATGGAGATCCTCTACAACGGAGATGCCGCAGCCAAGCCCGTCATCCCCGTCTTCGTCAACTCCGTCGCCCCGCCCTTCTCGAAGGTCCAGCGCATCCGCAAGTTCGGGCAGGCCATCGGCGAGTTCTTCAAGGACTCGGACAAGAGGGTGCTCTTCATCGGCTCCGGCGGCCTCTCCCACGACCCGCCCGTGCCGCAGATCGCGACCGCCACCCCCGAGCAGCGGGAGTTCCTCACCGTCGGCCGCCACCCCACCCCCCAGGCAAGGGCAGTCCGCGAGGCGCGCACGATCGCCACCGCCGAGGCCTTCGCCCGGGGCGAGGCAGAGATCATGGACCTCAACCCCGACTGGGACCGGGCCTTCCTCGAGGTCTGCAAGTCCGGCAGAGTCGAGGACTTCGACGCCTACCAGGCCGAGGAGATGAACCGCGTCGCAGGGCATTCCTCCCATGAGGTGCGCACCTGGGTGGCCGCCTACTCCGCGCTCCGCTCCTGCGGAGAATACGAGGTCACCTACGAGTTCTACCGGCCGATCAAGGAATACATCGCCGGCTTCGGCGTGACCACAGCCGTCCTCAAGCAGCCCTGACCCACGAGGAAGACGAATGACACAGACAGCCAGCCTCGCCGTCGCCGAGGCCGACGAGCGTCTCTACCAGGCCCTCCTCAGCGGCGCCCCGTGCCCGCCCGTGCGCGACCTGCTCGGCAGCGACCTCGACGCCGCCTACCAGGTCCAGGAGCTCGGCATCCAACGCCGGGTCGCCGCCGGAGCATCACGGGCAGGCCGCAAGGTCGGCCTGACCTCGGCCGCCGTCCAGAAGCAGCTCGGCGTGGACCAGCCCGACTTCGGGGTCCTCCTGGACGAGATGCTCGTCTCCGGCGAGGGCCCGGTCGACGGGACCGCCCTCATCGCGCCGAAGGTCGAGGCCGAGATCGCATTCGTGCTCGCCGCCGACATCGACGACCCGTCCCCCGACCAGGTGCGCCGTGCCGTCGACTACGCCGTCCCGGCCCTGGAGATCGTCGACAGCCGGATCCGGGACTGGGACATCAGCATCGTCGACACCGTGGCCGACAACGCCTCCAGCGGCCTCTACGTCCTCGGAGAGAACAGGGCAACCCTGCAGGAATTCACCCCCGCAGAGGTGGACATGTCCCTCACGAGCAACGGTGAAACCGTGTCGCGCGGAACGGGGGCCGCGTGCCTCGGCGATCCCGTGGCCGCCCTGATCTGGGTCGCGCAGACCGCTGCCCGGCTCGGGCGTCCCCTGCGCGCGGGCGAAGTCGTCCTCTCGGGGGCACTGGGACCGATGGTCCCCTTCCTCCCCGGCCAGACCATCGAAGCAACCATCACCGGCCTCGGGACCGTCCGGGCCGCACTGAACCAGGAGAAGCCATGACCGCAAAGGTCGCGATCATCGGATCCGGGAACATCGGAACCGACCTCATGTTCAAGGTCAAGAGGCTCTCGGAGCACCTCGAGATGGCCGCCCTCGTGGGCATCGACCCCAACTCGGACGGGCTTGCACGCGCCCGCCGCATCGGCGTCGCCACCACCTCGGACGGCGTCGAAGGCCTGATCGCCATGCCCGAGTTCGACGGGATCGAGATCGTCTTCGACGCGACCTCCGCCGGCGCCCACGTCCACAACGCCAAGGCCCTCGCCCCCTACAACAAGCGCCTCATCGACCTCACCCCGGCCGCAGTCGGGCCGTTCGTGATCCCGCCCGTGAACCTCGAGGCGCACCTCGACGCTCCCGACGTGAACATGGTCACCTGCGGCGGCCAGGCGACCATCCCCATGGTCGCGGCCGTGGGCGGGGCCGCCCCCGTCCACTACGCCGAGATCGTCGCCTCCATCGCCTCGAAGTCGGCCGGCCCCGGCACCCGGGCGAACATCGACGAGTTCACCGAGACCACCTCCGAGGCCATCGTCGAGGTAGGCGGCGCCGCCGCCGGCAAGGCCATCATCGTCCTCAACCCCGCAGAGCCGCCCGTCATCATGCGCGACACCGTGCTGTGCCTCGTGGACCGCCTCGACGAGGCCGGGCGCGCTGCCGTCGAGCAGTCCGTGGCCCAGATGGCCGCCAGTGTCGCCGAGTACGTCCCCGGCTACCGCCTCAAGCAGGGCGTCCAGTTCCAGGACGAGGGGCCCGAGGTCGACCCCCTCGTCCCGGCCGAGCGGCGAAGCGGGAGCTACACCCGGGTGACAGTCTTCCTCGAGGTCGAGGGAGCCGCCCACTACCTGCCCTCCTACGCCGGCAACCTGGACATCATGACCTCCGCGGCACTGCGCGTCGCCGAGAAACTCGTCACCACACGAGAGGAAGCAACCCGATGACCACCGAGACGAACGACTCGCCCGTGCGCGTCTTCCTCCAGGACGTGACCCTGCGCGACGGCATGCACGCCGTGCGCCACCAGCTCTCCGTCGAGAACGTCCGCAAGATCGCCGCAGCGCTCGACGCCGCCGGAGTGGACGCCATCGAGGTCTCCCACGGGGACGGGCTCGCCGGCAGCAGCCTGACCTACGGCCCGGGCAGCAGCACCGACTGGGAATGGATTGAGGCCGCCGCAGAATCCGTGCAGAACGCGCGCCTGACGACCCTCATCCTGCCGGGCATCGGCACAGTCAAGGAGCTCCGCCGCGCCTACGACCTCGGAGTCCGCTCGGTCCGGGTGGCCACCCATTGCACCGAGGCCGACGTCTCCGCCCAGCACATCTCCACAGCCCGTGAGATGGGCATGGACGTCTCCGGCTTCCTGATGATGTCCCACATGGCCCCCGCCGAGGAGCTGGTCAAGCAGGCCCTCCTCATGGAGTCCTACGGGGCCAACTGCGTCTACGTCACCGACTCGGGCGGCGGGCTGACCATGGACGGGGTCCGGGCCCGCGTGCGCGCCTATCGGGACGCCCTCCGGCTGGAGACCGAGATTGGCATCCACGCGCACCAGAACCTCTCCCTCGCCGTCGCGAACTCGGTGGTGGCCGTCGAGGAAGGCGCCTACCGTGTCGACGCCTCCCTCGCCGGGCACGGGGCAGGAGCGGGGAACACGCCCATCGAGCCGTTCGTCGCCGTCGCCACCCTCCAGGGCTGGCAGCACCACGCCGACCTGTTCGCACTCCAGGACGCCGCCGACGACCTCGTCCGCCCCCTCCACGACCGCCCCGTCCAGGTCGACCGGCAGACGCTCACCCTCGGCTACGCCGGCGTCTACTCCTCCTTCCTGCGCCACGCAGAGAAGGCCGCGGCGACCTACGGCCTTGACGCCCGGGACATCCTCGTCGAGGTCGGCCGCCGCAGCCTCATCGGCGGCCAGGAAGACATGATCGCCGACGTCGCCCTCGACCTACTCCGGTCGAAGGCCTAAGAACCGCGGCCCCGCCCGCAGTCGCTCTCCCCGTGCGCGGCTGCGGGCGCGGTCGCCCTAGCCCAGCCACCGCCAGGACCACAGTCGGAGACCAGGAAAGCAATGACGCTCCCAACGGAAACACTCCCCGCCGAAACCGCGATCACGCTTGTACCGGCATCCGGGCCCGTAGGCGAAGAGGGGGCCGTCCTGCCCGCGCGCAAGTCCGCTGGGCACGTGATCGTCGACTCCCTCGCAGCCCACGGCGTCAAGCGCACGTACGTCGTCCCGGGCGAGTCGTTCCTGGACGTGCTCGACGGGCTGCACGGAGCCGACATCGAGACGATCGTCTGCCGCCACGAGGGCGGCGCGGCGTATATGGCCGAGGCGGACGGGAAGATGAACCAGCTCCCCGGCGTGGCCATGGTCACCCGCGGGCCCGGCGCCGCGAACGCCCACGTGGGCCTGCACACCGCCTGGCAGGACTCGACCCCGATGGTCCTGTTCGTGGGCCTGATCCCGTTCGCCCACCGCGACCGCGAGGCGTTCCAGGAGTTCGACATCAAGTCCTGGTTCGACACCGGCGCCAAGCGCGTCATGGTCCTCGACCACCCCGAGCGCGCCTCCGAGATCGTCGCCGAGGCCATGTTCGCCGCGATGAGCGGCCGCCCCGGCCCCGTCGTCGTGGGCCTGCCCGAGGACATCATCCAGCAGGAGGTCGACGCGACGATCCACCCGGTCATCCCGGTGGCCGAGGGCGGCATGACCGTCACCGACTGGAAGGCCCTCAAGGCCGCCCTGTCCCAGGCGGAGAAGCCGCTCTTCGTGGTCGGCGGCAACGACTGGACCCAGGACGGCGCCACCGCCCTGACCAACTGGCTCGAGGACCACAGCATCCCCGCCGCCGCGGAATGGCGCTGCGAGGGCACCATCCCGTTCGACTCCCCCTCCTACGTCGGCCCCATCGGCTACGGCCGCCCCAAGCCGACCTACAACCTCCTCGAGGAGACGGACCTCCTCGTCTTCGTCGGCACCGTACCCGGGGACGTCATCACCGACGGCTTCCTCGTGCGCCAGGACTGGGCGAAGAAGAACTTCCTCGTCACCATCGACCCGTCGCTGCGCGGGCGCTCGGGCCCGGTCTCCTACCAGATCGTGGCCAAGCCCGACTCGTTCGTGCGCGACCTCGTCCTGATGAACCTGCCCGCCCGCGAGCAGTGGAAGGCCTGGACCGAGCGCATGCGCGGCGAGCAGGAGAAGTTCGCCGCCCTCCCGCCGGCCACGCCGACGGACGGGCCCGCGCGCATGGACACGCTCATGGCCCACCTCGTCCGTTCGCTGCCCGAGGACGCCATGGTCACCCTCGGCGCCGGCGAGCACACCAACTGGGCCCACCGCTACTTCCCCACCCAGCGCTACGCGTCCATGATCAGCGCCCGCAACGGCTCCATGGGCTACTCCGTGCCCTCGGCCATCGCCGCCTCGCTCGCGAACCCCGGCCGCCGCGTGGTCACCATCGCCGGGGACGGCGAGTTCCTCATGAACGGCCAGGAGCTCGCCACCGCCGCCCAGTACGGCGCGACCCCGCTCGTGGTCGTCATGGACAACCAGGAGTACGGCACCATCCGCTCCCACCAGGAGCGCCACTACCCCCACCGCGTCTCCGGCACCCAGCTGAAGAACCCGGACTTCGCCCTCATGGCCCAGGCCTTCGGCGGCTACGGCGTCCGCGTCGAGAAGGACGCCGACGTCCCGGCCGCCCTCGAGAACGCCCTGCGCGCCATCGACGAGGAGGGCACCTTCGCCCTCATCCACCTCATCGTCGAGCAGCGCGTCAAGGCCTACTGAACGGGATGCCCATCGCTCCTCCTGGCGCGAGCCCCGCAGCCGCCTGCCCGGGAATCCGCTCCAAGCGGACCTGCGTCACCGTGGCCTCAGCCGTGCTCGAGGCTCAGGTAGCGGTAGACAGTTGCCCGGCCGACGCCGATGACCCGTCCGATGTCGGCCGGCTTGAGGCCTTGGGCCTTCAGCTCCCTTGCCCGTTTCACCCTCGGGTCATCGAGTGTGACTTCGCGGCGGCCGGCTCGGCGGCCGTTGGCCGCGGCGGCTGCCATGCCGGCTCTGGTGCGTTCGGAGAGCTGGTCGCGTTCGAGCTGGGCGAAGGCGGAGATGATGGTGATCATGGCCTGGGCCATGGCGCCTCCGAGCTCGGTGTCGGGGTCGGTGGTGATGCCGTCGCGCAGGGAGCGGAACTTGATGCCCTTGGCCTTGAAGGTGTCGAGGAGCTCGAGCAGGTTGCGGGTGTTGCGCCCGAGCCGGTCCAGCTTCCACACGACGACCTCGTCGCCGCGGCTGAGGCGGTCGAGCATCCTGTCCAGCTCGGGGCGGCTGGCCCTGGTGCCGCTGACTCCGTGGTCGCGGTAGATCCGCTCACACCCCGCGGCCTCTAGATCCCTGATCTGCAGGGCGGTGTCCTGCTCCGCAGAACTCACCCGCGCATAGCCAAGTCGCGCCATCCCGTCCCCGCCGTCCAGTCAAAGGCCAAATCTCATTGATGTTGAGAATACTGGAGTGAGACACATTGCTTGGACAACCAAGCCCCACACACTCCGTTGAATTTTCAAGGAAGTTCTGTCCGTGCCGGGGAGGAGGTTCTGTCCGGCATGGACGTCTCGTTAAAGGAATCTTTGGTGCGCTGCCCTATGTGGTCATCCGCACTCAGAAGCATCGAGTTGAGTCTGTGTCCACGGCGAGGACGCCCCCCCGAGCGGTGGACGCGTGGGTTGCTTCGAACTGCTGTTCACTGGTCTGAGAGAGCGGCGTCGAATCGTCAGGGCATCGGCCGGTGGTCCGCCAATGTGTCGTTGTCGAATTCAGTCAGGCGGACGCCGGTCCAGGTGCATTCCTGGCCACCGTGCTTCGTCCAGTATTCGTGCCAGTGGGCGAGCTTCCAGCGGTCCCGCTCGAGGCCGCGTTCCCGCAGGCGCTGCTGGAGTGTGGTGGGGGAGACGCGGACGCGGATCACCTCGACGTCGACCGGGGGCAATTGGAAGCGATTCCGGGCGGCGGTGATGAAGTCGGGGTCGGAGAGGTATGGGCTGAACGGGGCGTCGATGACCACGGGGCGGCCGAGGCGGAGGTTGGCTCCGGCGACGTCCAGGAGTGAGTCGTATTCGAGGGGCAGGATGTGCTCGAGGTAGAACTCGTTGGACTCGCGGTCTCCGGGATCGTAGCCGGCGGCAGCGAGGGCGGCCTCGACGAAGCGGGCGCTCATCGCATCTTTGTCGAGGTAGGCCGCGGCGTGCTCGCGGGCGAGGTGCTGGGCTACGGTCGACTTGCCGGAGCCGGCGGTGCCGATGATGATGCGCAGGGTCGGCTCGGTCATCGGCGCGCTTCCTCCACGGCTGCGAGGAACTCCTTGGCGGCGGCGGTGACCCTGGTGAAGTCGCCGTCGGGCTGCCATGCCTTGGTTACGGCGCTGCCGACCCCGACGCCGGAGACGCCGGCGGCGAACCATTCGGCGACGTTCTCGGTCGTCACGCCGCCGGCGGGCATGATCGGCAGGTGCGCCAGGGGTGCGAGCACGGCCTTGGCGTAGGGGATGCCCGCGCCTTCGGTCGGGAAGAGCTTGAGGATGTCCGCGCCGGCCTCGGCCGACTCGAGCAGCTCTGTCGGGGTGGACGCGCCGCTGATGGTGGGCACCTGGTAGCGGTTCGCCACGCGGATCATCTCGGGGTTGAGCTGCGGGCTGACCAGGAAGGCCGCCCCGGCGCGGATGCACTCGTATGCGGCGTGGCCGTCCAGGACCGTCCCTGCGCCGACCGCGACGCCTTCGGGGGCGTACTGGCCGGCCAGGCGGCGGACGAGGTCCACCGCGCCTGGGATGGACAGGGTGATCTCGAGTGCTCGGAACCCGCCGTCGATCGCGGCGTGCGCGACGCGTTCGGCGGTGTCGGCATCGGGTAGACGGACGATGAGGACCGCCCCGGAGTCATCGATCGTGCGCAGTGTCCGAAGCTTGGTGAACATCTGGGTTCCTCCCGTGGAAATGATCCGTTGACAAGACTCTCTCACCGTCCCTATGGTGAATGCAACCGATCTCAGCAACCGATCTCATTGAGGAGATTCCCGATGGTGCACTTCGAACCGCGAGCCGATGGCGCCGTCTGGTTCTCCCTGCGGGACGCTGCCGGGGCCGATCTCGGTACGGGCCGGGAGAGCGCTTCGACCCCAGGCCACCGCTCGCCCGGCGGCCAAGCCGGACTCGGGGTGTCCTCGTGAACCGGGCACGCACCGTCGTCTTCGGGGCCTCGCACTGGCACGTCCCGCTCTGTGCTCCGGCGATGGCCGAGGTGCACGATGTCGTCGGGCTCTCCGACGAGGACCCGGGACGCGTGCGGGAACTGGCCGAACTGTGGGGCGCCCCGGTCGAGGCCGACTGGCGCCGCCTGCTAGAGCTGGAGGATGTGGAGCTCGCCTACGTCTTCAGCCCGCATGACCGCATGCCTGAGATCTGCCGGGCGCTGATCGGCAGGGGCGTTCCCTTCGTCGTGGAGAAGCCGATCGGCACCTCACTGGGGCAGCTGGAGGACGTCCGGCGCGCCGCCGAGGAGGCCGGGGTCCCGGCCACCGTTCCGCTGGTGCAGCGCGGCGGCCCGGTGGACAGCTGGCTGGCGAAGGCCGGCCGGCCGGTGTACGAGAGGCTCTCGTTCATCGCCGGCCCCCCTGAGCGCTACGAGCGCAACGGCAACCCATGGATGCTCGACCCGGAGCGGGCCGGCGGCGGCTGCCTGGCCAACCTGGGCCCACACTTCGCCGACCTGTTCCTGCGCGGCAGCGGCAACACGGGCGCCGAGGTCACCGCGCGGCTGTCCTCTGCCCTTCACGCCGGGGCCGTCGAGGACCACGCAACCCTGGTCCTGACCGCCCCGGACGGCCGGGAGGCGATCGTCGAAGTGGGGTATGCGTTCCCGCACTCGGAGCTGCAGCGCTACTGCAGCTACTCGTCCGCGGGCGAGGCCGGATTCGCCTCGATCGACACGGACGGGTCGGCCGTGTTCACCGGGCTCGACGGGCGCACCGAGAGAGCCGTCATCAACGTCGACAGCGACCCTCTCTACGATCCGTTCGTGCGGCAGGTTGCGCGCACCCTAGGCGAGGGCTTCCGCGGAATGCCGACGCTGGGCGAGCTGGAGGACGCGATGCGGATCATCTGGCACGCCTACGAGGTCCAACGAGAAGGAGTACACCGTGGCTGATCTCAGCATCGACGTCGTCGCCAGGGAAGCGGGCGTGCACCGTTCCACGGTCTCGCGCGCCTTCTCCCGCCCGGAAGCGGTCAAGGCGGAGACGCGCGAGCACATCCTGCGCGTTGCGGAGAAGCTCGGGTACACGATGAGCCCGCTGGCCCAGGCCCTGCGGCGCAAGACGAGCACCCTCGTGCCGCTGATCGTGCCTGACATCACCAACCCCTTCTTCGCCGAGCTCGCCAAGACGATGACCGAGGCGGCGGGGGAGCGCGGCTACCAGCTGATGCTGTGCGTCACCAACGGCGACGACGTGCAGACTGCCGGGTACCTGACGGCGATGCAGTCGCTGTACGCGCCGTTCGGCATCATCGCCCCCTCGACGCGGGTGGACATCGACGCGCTGATGCAGTTCGACTTCGGGCAGCGGCTGGTCGTGATCGACCGCGTGGACCAGAACGCCGGCGTCCCGACCGTCACGGTCGACAGCCGCCGCGGCATCAAGCTCGCCTTCGAGCACCTGCGCTCCCTCGGCCACCGCCGGATCGGCTACGTCTCGGGCATCGCAGGAACGCACACCGCCCAGGACCGCATGGACGCCTACCGCGACCTGGCCGAGGGCGAGCCGATCGTCCTGGACAGCGGCGCCGACACCGAGGCGGGCGGGCGTGCCGCCGCGCACTTCGCCGCGATGGCCGACCGGCCCACGGCGATCATCGCAGCCAACGACATGGTCGCCTTCGGGGTCATCTCCGCCCTCGCCTCCCAGGGCTTCCGCGTCCCCGAGGACGTCTCGGTGGTCGGCTTCGACGGGCTCGCCCTGGGAGCCCGCTTCAACCCGGCCCTGACCACGGTCCGCCAGCCGATCGCCGACATGGGCAGCATCGCGATCGAACTCGCCGAGAAGAAGGCAGCGGACGGATCGGCCGGGCATATCGTCCTGGAGCCGGAGCTGCTGGTGCGGGCCTCCACCGCAGGGCCACGGCCATGAGCGCCCCCACGCATGGGAAGCTGGCCCGCGTCCCCGGCCTCCGGCACGCCGACCACGTCGCCTTCACCGTGCCCGATCTCGACGAGGCGGTCCGGTTCTTCGTAGAGGCCTTGGGCGCCGAGGAGCTCTACCGCTCCACCCGGGGACCCGACGCGGACTTCATGCCCGAGAACTTCGCCGTGCCGCAGGACGCGCGCCTGACGCTGGCAATGCTGCGCATGCCTCCGAACCTGAACGTGGAGCTGTTCGAGTGGGACACCTCGGACCGCCGCACCGAGCACCCCCGCCACAGCGACGCCGGCGGCCACCACCTGTGCTTCGTTGTGGACGACGTCGACGAGGCCCTCGCAGCGCTCCGCAGCATCCCCGGCGTGCGGGTGCTCGGCGACCGCAAGGAGGTCGCCGGCGACAGCCCCAGGGTCGCGGGCAACCGATGGGCCTACTTCCTCACCCCCTGGGGGCTGCTGATGGAGATCGTCGACCGCTCCAGGGTGGCCGACCCGCCGCCCCTGGTCGGCCCCGCAGACTGGCTCGCCGCAGCCCCCCAGAACCCCAGAAAGGACCAGTGACCATGCGTCTCGCAGGCCACACCCTCGGAACCCCGGGACAGACCGTCCCCGAGGCCCTGGCGCTGTTCGCGGCCGCCGGGCTCGACGCCGCCGAGGTGATCTACCAGGACGGCTACCGCTCAGCGCTGCCGCTGCGCGACCGGCGCTCGGCCCGAGAGGCCCGGCGGGCCTCGGAGGACCTGGGCGTCCCGATCGTCGGACTGACCCCCTACACGACCGGGATCAACGCCCTCGAGGAGGGCCAGTGGCGGAGCGCGGTCGACGAGTTCCGCGGCGCGATCGAGATCGCCCAGGCCGTCGGCGCCGCCCGGCTGCGGGTCTACGCAGGCTCCTGGCACCCCGGCGACCGGGACCACGGCGCCCACTGGGACCGGCTCGTCGCAGCCCTGCGCACGCTGGCCCCGGAAGCCTCCGACGCCGGGGTTCGCCTCTGCGTCGAGAACCACTTCGGGACCATGACCCAGTCCGCGGCCGAGACGGCACGGCTCGTGCGGGAAGTGGACCATGAGGCGGTGCGGGTCCTCTACGACCAGGCCAACCTGACGTTCACCCACGACGAGCCTTACGAGGAGGCGCTGCGCGTCCAGGGAGACCTCATCGGGCACGTGCACGTGAAGGACCTCGTCTTCACCGACCCGGACGCACCGTTCCAGGCCTCCGAGACCGCCCGGGTCGCAGCGTCCGAGCGCGCCGTGCGCTCCCGCGTCGTCGGCGAGGGCGTCGTGCCCTGGGCCGGAATCCTCGCCTCCCTCGCCGCTCTCGGCTACGACGACGTCCTCTCCCTCGAGTACGAGTACCGCTGGCACCCCCAGGACCTGCCCGAGCCGGCGGTCGGCTTCGCCCGGTCCGCGGCCGCAGTGCGCGCCGCCCTCGCCCAGACGGCTGTCCCCGGGAGCGCCCGGTGAGCGCGCAGGCCAGGATCCGCGTCGGCGTCGTCGGAGCGGGAAACATCGCCTCCATCGCCCAGCTGCCCAGCCTGGTCAAGCGGGACGACGTCGAGCTCGCCGCGCTCGTCTCGCGCCGCCCCGACCCCGGGGCGCTGATGCGCCGCTGGGGTTTCGGCGCCGCCTACACCACGGTCGAGGACATGCTCGCAGCCGAGGACCTGGACGCCGTCTTCGTCCTGACCCCGCGCTCCGAGCACGCGCACGCCGTCGAGACCTGCCTGCGCCGCGGCGTGGACGTGTTCTGCGAGAAGCCCCTCGCGCCCTCGGCCGATGAGGCCGAGCGCCTGGCCGACCTCGCCGACGAGCACGGCCGCATCCTCATGGTCGACTTCAACCGCCGCTACGCCCCGGTCTATGTGGCAGGGCGCGAGGCCTTCGGAACCGATGGGGCGGCGTTCTGCGTCGCGCAGAAGAACAGGCCCGGGTCGGAGTACCGCGCCACGTTCGAGAACGCCATCCACATGGTCGACCTGCTGCGCTGGTACTGCGGCGGCGAGGCCGTCGAGGTGAGCGCGCACGCCGCGGGCGAGGACCCCTGGCAGGAGGACGGGGCCGCCGCGCTCATCCGCTTCGACACCGGCAGCACCGGGGTCCTGATGGCTGCCCGCACCGCGGGCGCCTGGAACGAGAAACTCGACGCCTATGGCGCCGGACGCTCCGCCGAGATCCGGGCCCCTGAGTCCGTCGCGATCACCGTCGACGGCACCACCACCGTCCGTGACCTCAGCTCGGAGGCCTTCGGCTGGGCCACCGCCACGGAGACCCTGGGCTTCGCCGAGGCGGTGCACCACTTCCTCGACCGCCTGGCAGACCGAAGCCAGCCCCTCACCAGCGGCCGCGACGCCGTCGCCACCCAGAGGCTCCTCGAGCGCATCCTCCATTCCGCCGGGCTGCCGACCGGTGAACAGGAAGGCCGCCAATGGGAAAGCCACGCAACCAACACCGCCCGGCGCTGAGCCCGCAGCCGTCCTGATCCAGAGCCCTTCGGGCACGGGATCCTCGCCCGGGACCGCTCATCGCCCTGTAATGCAATCGATCTCACTCAACCACCCAGACCACCCAGCAACACCCCAGGAGCAAGGAGAGTTCAATGACGACCTCGAAAGATCCGTTCGGGACGTCCAACGTGCCGACGACGCCCCACGCGCTCGGCCGCCCGGCCCGCCCCGTGAACATGATCGCCGGCACGCTCGGCCACTTCGTCGAGTGGTACGACTGGTACGTCTACGGGCTGCTGGCAGCGGTGTTCTCGGGACAGATCTTCCCGGGCCACTCGGCCTTCGCATCCCTGATCGCGGCGCTGCTCACCTACGCGATCGGGTTCGTGGTGCGCCCGCTCAGCGGGATCATCATCTCCCCTCTGGCCGACCGGTTCGGCCGGCGGGCCGTCCTGACCCTCTCCATCTCCGGGATGGCCCTGGGCTCCCTCATCGTCGGCCTCACCCCGCCGTTCGCGGCGATCGGCTACCTGGCACCGGTGATGTTCCTGGTTGCCCGCCTCCTCCAGGGAATCTCGGCCGGCAGCGAGGCGCAGAGTGCGATCGCCTTCATGGTCGAGCACGCTCCCGCGAACAGGAGGGGCCTGTTCGGCTCCTTCTCCAACATGGCCAGCGGCCTGGCGACCCTCGCGGCCACCGGCGCCGGGGCGATCGTGACCTCTTCCTTCTCCAAGGCCGACCTGGCCGCCTGGGGATGGCGGCTGCCCTTCATCGTCGGCGGCGTCCTGGGCGTGATCGGCCTGATCATGCGGGCCCGAGCAGACGAGACGCCCGAGTTCGAGGCGACGGCCATCGTCGACCAGCGGTCGGCGTGGTCGCGCCTGTGGGCCCTGCTCCGCGAGCACCCCAAGGCCCTGCTGCAGACCGCGGCGCTCTCGGCCCCTGCGGTGGCCTACTACACCTGGGCCACCTTCCTCCCCACCTACGCCAGCCTCACCACCGGCCGGGACCTGGCTTCCTCCCTCGCCGGCAGCGTCATCGGCCTCGCACTGCTCGTCGTCATCGTTCCGATCTGCGGTGCGCTCTCGGACCGGCTCGGGCGGCGCAAGATCTTCCCGATCATCGGCGCCATCGGCATGGTCGTGCTCTTCTACCCCCTGCTCCTGCTGCTGAACCAGCCCGGCTTCGGTGTCTACGTCCTGGTCTCCGCCTCCGGTTGGGTGGTCCTGGGCATCTGGCAGGCCGTGTACCCGACCATGCAGGCCGAGCTGTTCCCGGCCGCGGTCCGGGTCTCGGGCATCGGCCTCGCCCACCAGATCGTGATCGCCGTCTTCGGCGGCACCGCCCCGCTGATCGCCGCCGCGTTCGTCGGCTCCGGGCACCCCACCTACACCGCGATCTACATGATCGTCATCGTTGCCCTCTGCCTCATCGTCTACATCACCCTCCCGGAGACCGGCAGCCGTGCCCCCCGTGCCACCGTGGCCCTGGCCGACCGCGAAGTACTCGAGGGCGAGAACCTCGTTGCCGAGATCGGTTCGGCGCCGGGCCAGACGAAGCGCTCCCGCTCGTAGACGCCATCTGGTCTTCGAGCCGAACCACCACCCCCGGAACGCGCCTGGCCGCCCCGCGGTCGTTGTGGGGAGCGCCTCCCAACAGCGACCGCAGGGCAAGCCCAGAACCCGGCCACGCAGCACGGGCACCCCACCGAAAGGAACGTTCGAAGATGAAGTCAGCAGCTCAAACACCTGGTGCAGACGACCGACGGGCCAGCGCAACCACGAGGGTGAAGACCGCATGAGCCTCAAAGGCCAGGTCGTCCTGGTGACCGGATCGAGCGGGGGAATCGGCAACGCCGTCGTCGAGGCGCTCACCGGGGCCGGCGCCGTCGTCGTCGGCGCCGACCGCGCCCCGAAGGCCGGCCAGGAATTGGCGGACTTCTTCCCCCTCGACATCACCTCCGAACAGCAGTGCGCCGGCGTCATCGAGGACACCGCCGGGAAATACGGCCGCATCGACGTCCTCATCCACGCCGCGGGGGTGCTCGGCCCGACCCCCGACCTGATGGAGACGACGACCGAAGAGTTCGAATCCGTCATGCGGATCAATGCCTCCGGGACGTTCTCGATGGTTCGCGAGGCCGCCCGTTCGATGACCGGCACCGGCACCGCCGGCGCGATCGTCGTCCTGTCCTCGGTGGCCGCCAAGGAGGCCCGCAGCAACTACCTCCCGTACAACGCGAGCAAGCTCGCGGTGCTCCACATCATGTGGTCCTTCGCCCAGATCCTCGGCCCCCACGGCATCTCCGTCAACGCCGTCGCACCGGGCCCGGTCAACACCCCCATGTGGGCCCAGTTCGCCAAGGACACCGGCCCGGACGCAGCCGCCAACCGGGCCCGGCGCGCCGCCCAGCTGCCGATGGGACGGTTCGCCGAACCCGACGAGGTCGCCCGCGCCATCCTCTTCCTCGCCGACCCGGACAACCGGTACATCACCGGTGTGACCCTCGACGTGGCCGGCGGAGCCCACCTCGGCGTCGGAACCTGACCTCGAGGCCGGTGCAAAACTAAGGACGAACAACTCCGGATTTCGGCCAGGACCTGCCTGCGGCAGAGCCTGGGTACAGAACTGAGAAGGACAGCCCAATGATCATCAACACATTCTCCTATCTCTGGTCAAAAACGGCGATCGAGGCAATCGCGGAATTGGCCGACAACGGGTACGACACTTTCGAAGTTCCGATCAGCTCTCCGCACTGCTGGCCGGACGAAATATCCGACTCAGACCGATCGACCATCCATGCAAGGCTCAACGAATACGGCGCCACGATCAGGTCGCTGAATGCCGGCGGATACGACATCAACCTGGCCAGCCCCGGCGCCAACATGCGGCGCAAGAGCATCGAGCACATCAAGTCGGTGATCGACCTGGCTGCAGCCTGGGGCGCCCGCGAGGTCGTCATATCCCCGGGCACGAGACGCCCCATGATCTCCCCATCCCTCGAGAACGTCCACGGATGGATGCACGAGAGCCTGGAGGCCTTGATTCCGATGGCCAGACAGGCTGGCACACGGCTCCTCTTCGAGAACACCCCCTATTGCTTCGCGCCCAGCATCCGGGACCTGGCAGGAATCGTGAAGGCGGTCAACGACGATTCGCTCAAGATCGTGTACGACGTCGCGAACGCCGCCTACATAGGGGAGGACCCCGTGGCGGCCCTGCTCGCGAACCACCGGTCAATCGGGCTCGTCCACATTTCCGATACCGGCACGGAAGCCTGGGGACATGACCCGATCGGTACCGGAGTGATCGACTGGAATGGACTCGGCGCCGCCGTCAAGGCAACCTGCGGCATCGACAACGTCGTCCTCGAGGTCATCCGCGAAGAGAACCCCGTCCACGAATTCAAGAAGGCGCTGGACGAGCTCAGGAACCGAGGCTGGGAGCTAGGGGAGTAACCCTCTCGGCGAGGGGCCGAGGTGGCTGACGGACTGTCGCGTCGGCCGTGCGTCGGCTTCCTCTTTCGTGCGAGGCGAACTGCGCCCACAGGCCGCAGCCGCCCGATCTACTTACCAATCCAAATGATTCCCATGTGAATCCCTGTGAATAGGAGTGTGTGCAATGAGGGCTTTGGTCAGCGGTGGAAGCAGCGGCATAGGAGCGTCTGCAAGCGTGAGGCTTGCAGAGGCGGCCCTTGCCCGGGGCGAGCAGGCGATGATCGCCGTGTGCGGACACGAGCCGAACGGCGGCCAGGATCAAGTCGTCCGATCCATCCAGTCAATGGGAGGGACCGCCATCGCGTTGGCGGGCGACCTCGGCAATCCCGACGTGCCCAGTCAGCTGGTGGAGGCCGCAGCAGCAGAGTTCGGCGGCCTGGATGCATTGGTGGCGAACGCCGGAATCGCCAGTCCGGGCGCAATCTGCGACCTGTCGCTCGAGGACTGGGACGGCATGTTCTCCGTCAACCTCCGCGGAGCGTGGCTCCTGGCCAAGGCGAGCTACCCGCACCTGAGGGAGAGCCGCGGCGCCGCCTGCTTCACCTCTTCGATGTCCGGTCAGCTCCCGCACGCCGGATCAGGCGCCTACAGCCCGAGCAAGGCTGCACTGACCATGCTTGCCCAGACCCTCGCGCTGGAGTGGGCGCCCGACGGAATCCGTGTGAATGTGGTCTCCCCGGGCATGACCCATACACGCATGACCGAGAAGATGTACGCCGATCCGCAGCTCAAGAAAGCGAGGGAGGACATCATCCCGCTGGCGAGGATCGGGGATCCCATCGACATCGCCAACGTGATCGAATTCCTCGTGGGCCCGCTATCGGGTTACGTCACCGGGCAGGACATCTGCGTCGATGGCGGCTTCACCAAGTCCATTCTCAGCCACATTCCCGGTCGGCCCAGCTCAAGGTCCTGAAGCTTGACCTGCATCGGTACCGGGGGAGCGACGCCATACAGGCGTCGCCCCCAGGACGACTTGGCGGCAGGCGCGCCAGTGCTCGGAGCCGTCCCGATCAGCCGTCGCCGTCGTCGGCCGGCTAGATGGTTCAGGTGCCTACCGTCGCACCACCCGGGAAAGCCGACGGTGAGGGTTGCCTCTCCCGATCCGCCCCCGTTACCGCACGCTTCCGAGGGCAGCGGAGCCGGCCACGCGGTCTTCAGCCCAGGTCCACGGTGGTCCCCAACGACGCCGCCTGGTTGTCGTGAATCACGTTGCCGTTCTCAGAGAGGCCCCCCAATGGCAGGATCTATGGCCGTGAACCGCTCCATCGAGCTGCTCGCGATCCTGGCGGCACACCCCTTGGAACCTATGGCAGTGACCGAGATTGCGGACGCGCTCGGCGCTGCCCGGGGCTCAGTTGTATCGGTGTGCACCGCCCTCGAGATGGGCGGCCTGCTCGAGCGCGGAGCAGACGGCTACCGGCTGGGCCGGCGTCTGGCCGAACTGGGCGGCGCCTATGTGAACTCCTTCCCAGAAGTTCAGTCGTTCCACGAGGCGTGCGCCAGATCGAGCATTGCGGGCCGTGAACTCGTGCAACTCGTCATGCTCGACGGTCCCCAAGTGCTGGTCATGGCCCGGCACGAAGGGAGGGCCCCGCTCATGGCAGCGGGCAGACCCGGGGACAGACTGCCCGCCGTTTCGACTGCGGCGGGGAGGGCGCTACTGGCGTCCCTGCCTGCAGGGGATAGCCGGGTGTCCCACCGGCTCCAAAGCGAGCTCCAGCAGGTCAGGGAGCGAGGCTTCGCCCTCGAGTTCGGGGAGGTCCACCCGGCCGTAACGGCCATCGCTGCCGCCGTTCCCTCGCAGACCCCATCGCCCGCCTTCGCCGTGGGCATATCCCTCACAGGAGTGCGGCTCACCGAAGAGGGAGCCAACGCCTACGGCCGCGCGGCCCGGTCGATCGCAGCGCAGACAGCTCGTCGAGCGCTCCGCCAGCGCGGAACCCAGCTACGCGCCGGCTGACTGGCAGCCAGCCACCCTTACGCAGCTGTTGGGAGTTCCCCGAAGAGCGGTGACTGACCCCAGATCGGCCAGAACGGATCAGGGCGGCGGAATGCCGCTCCTCGCAGCCTTGGCATGACCGTCTCATCAAAGGAACCATTACCGAAAGACCGCTCGAGATCCGGCTTCTCGGACTCACGAGTCCCAGAAGGTCGGACCTCGTGGGCCGGGTGGCTGGTGCTCGGCGCGGCGCATGGACTACACGCGTCGGCTGATCATCCTCTGTAGTCTCCGCCAGAGGGGATCGACGTGGGAGCAGGGTCCGCCTGAGGGTGGGCGGTGCCGAGCCTGTAGAACTCACGGGCGGTTCCGGCGAACAGCCTCTTGCGCTCGTTCTGGGAGAGGTCGGCGGTGATGTGGTCGAAGGCTCGGAAGACGTCGGTGTAGGTGGAGTAGAGACCGTCGACAGGGAAGTTGCTGCCGAACATGCAGCGCTGCGGGCCGAAGAAGTCGATGGTCGTGAGGACGATCTGGCGGATGCTGTCGGTGGTCCAGGTGTGGTCGTTGGTGCCGAGGGCGGAGATCTTGACGGTGGTGTTGGGCTCGGCGGCGAGGAGGCGCATACCCTTCGCCCATTCAGCTAGGCCGTTGTCGTCGCGTTCGATCGGCATGCCGGCGTGGTCGAGCACGATGGGGGTCGATCCGTGGTCGGCGGCCAGGCGGGCGGCGTCGGCCAGTTGGTGAGGGAAGACCTGCAGGTCGAAGGAGAGGCCGAGGTCGCCGAGGGCCCGGAAGCCCCTGAGCCAGTCGGGGTCCTGCAAGAGGTCGTCGCGGTCGCGGTGGGAGTAGTAGGGATCGGGGTGCCAGTTGAGGATGTCCCGCACGCCCCTGACCGATGCACGGTCTCGGTGTTTTGCGAGCTGGTCGTGCGCGTCGGGCGCGGTGAGGTCAACCTTGACGACTTGGACGGTGGGGAAGGGCCCGTGGGCGATGACCCGGTCGACCCATTCGGCCTCCCACAGGGGGTCGGCTGCGCCGTTCTCGATGTGCACGGAGCCGACGAGGCGGGCATCGATCTCTGCGAGGCCGGCGGCGTCGGCCAGATAGTCGTCGAGGAGGTAGTCCCGCCGCAGCGGCAGGTCGTCGCCGTGGTAGCGCTTCTGGGGTTGGCCCTCGAGCCAGGGGTAGCTCGCTGCGCTGAGCAGGCAGAGGTGGTGGTGGGCGTCGATGACTTCCAGCGTCACGTCGCGGTGCTCCTGGTCTTCTCGATGGTGCCGGCGATGGTGAGTTCGACGGCGGAATGGTCGAGGTCGCCGAGCCCTTCGTCGATCATCTGCTCGAAGACGTCCTTGAGGGTCTGGGACACGGGCAGACGCAGGCCCTTGGCGGCGGCGGTGTCGGCGGCGAAGCGGAGGTCTTTGAGCTGGTTGACCGCGCTTCCGCCTCCGGTGAAGTCGCCGGTGAGCCATCGGTCGCGCTTCTGCCGGAGCACTTCGGAGTTCGCGAGCCCGCCGCCGAAGATCCGCAGGAGCTGGGCTCTGTCGAGTCCCCAGGCGTCGGCGAGGACGAGCGCTTCGGAGATTGCCGTCACTGTGCTGGCGACGATGACCTGGTTGCAGGCCTTGGCGATCTCCCCGTTCCCCGGCCGCCCGAAGTGGATGACCGTTGCACCGACGTTCTCGAGCACGGGCATGGCCTTGGCGACGGCCCAGTCCTGGCCGCCGACCATAACGCTCAGGGTGCCGCTTTCGGCTCCGGCGACGCCGCCGCTGAGGGGAGCGTCGACGACGCCGATGCCATCCATGGCGAGCTCTTGGGCGAGCTCGGCGACTTCGGTGGGGGACACGGTCCCGTGGACGACCAGCACGGGATGGTCGGTCTTCGCGCGGTGCCAGCCCGCGAGGAGCCCGTCCTCGCCCCGGAGGACGTCCTCGACGTCGGACAGGTCCGTCAGCACGGTCAGGGCGATGTCAGCGGCTGCGTCCGCGGGGGACGCGGCGAGGCGGGCCCCGCGGGCGGCGAGGGCATCGGCCTTCGAAGCTGTCCTGTTCCACACAGTCAGGCTGCCGAGGGATTCGAGGAGCCGCTCGGCGGTGGGCAGGCCCATCCGTCCCAGGCCCAGGAGCGAGACAGCAGGCTGCTCTGTCACGGGTTCACCTCGTCAAGGTCGACGAGAAGGTCTTCGGAGAGCTGCTCGAGCGTGTGCTCGGCCTTGAAGCCCAGCAGCTCGTGCGAGCGGCGCAGGGAGACGGGGACGTCCCGGCCGGCGACCGGGTCGCGCGGGACCGTGGGGGCGTAGCGTTCCAGGGCATCCTCGGTCGGCTGGCGCAGGTAGGTCTGCGGGGCGGCGACGAGGATACCGGGCGCAGCAGGGGTCGGGTGGGAGAGTGCCGCCTGGACGGCACCGGCCGCGTCCCGGACGTCGAGGTAGGTCCAGCCTTCGCAGGCCTGCCTCCTCGGGTCTTCTTCGATCCCGCCCCGGATGTGCCGGGCGAACACCGTCCCCTCGTCTTCGTAGATGTCCCGGACGAGAGGGAAGCGCAGTCCGGTGAGCTCCGTCCCGTGCTGTGACGCCAGGGCTGTGGCGGCGTTCTCGTTGGCCTGCTTCGAGAGGGAGTAGGCGTCGGCGATGGCTGCCGGCTCATCCTCGTCCCAGGGGTAGCGGGAGGGGAGGACATCGTGCGGGTTCAGCGGGAGGCCGAAGGCATTGATGCTCGAGGCGTACACGACCTTCGCCACCCCGGCCTGCCCTGCAGCGTCCATGACGATGAAGGTGCCGAGGGCGTTGGCGGCGTAGATCTCCTCCGGTGTGCCGCGGTCGAGCCCGGCACGGCCGGCCAGGTGGACGACCGCGTCCTGGCCCGCGACGGCGCGGCGTACGGTCTCCGCATCGGTGACTGTGCCCGGGGTGAACGACGCCGCACCCTCCGGAACCCTGGCGCCGGTGATGTCGAGGACGGTTACGTGGTGGCCGAGGGCGGCCAGGTGCCCGACGACGGCGGCTCCGATGAGGCCGCTGCCGCCGGTGACGAGCACTCGCCGCCCGGACCCGTGGGCGTGACTGGGGGTCACAGGGACGCCCCGGTCCGCGGGCTCGTACCGCTGCTCCCGCTTGCCTGATCCGCGCTCGTTCCCGGGGCCTCCGCAGCTGCGGGAGCGCCAGGAGCCGCGCCCTTGTCGGTGTCGCCCTTGCCCCGGCGGAGCATGGGCCAGCCCTTGCTCATCTGGTCGACGGCGACCGCGACGACGACCACGGCGCCGGTGACGATCTGCTCGTAGAAGCTCGGCACGTTCAGCAGCACGAGGCCGTTGGTGAGTCCGCCGAGGATGAGGGCACCGATGAGGGTGCCGCCGATGCGGCCCTCGCCGCCCATGAGGTTGGCGCCGCCGATGACGGCCGCGGCGATCGCGGTGAGCAGGTAGGGGCTTCCGGCCTCGGACTGGGCGGCGGAGATGCGGGCGACGACGACCATGCCGGCCAGGGCGGCGAGGAGTCCGGAGATGCCGTAGACGAGGAGCTTGACCCGGTTGACCCGGATGCCGGAGAGCCAGGCGGTCTCCTCGCTCCCGCCCGTGGCGATGACGTTCTGCCCGAAGACGGTGCGGCGGAGCAGCAGCCAGGCCAGGATGGCCACGACGATGACGACCACGACCACGATGGGGATGCCGCCGATGTAGCTGTTGAGCATGAACACGAAGGAGGAGGGGACGTTGTAAACGGGGGTGCCGTTGGTGGTCACGTAGGCCAGGCCCTGGTAGATGCTCATCGTGCCCAGTGTGGCGATGAAGGGCGGGAGCTTCAGCAGGGTGATCAGGAGTCCGTTGACCACCCCGGCGGCGAAGCCGAGTACCAGGCCCACCAGCAGCGCTGCGACGGGGGAGACCCCTGCGTTGACCATGAGGTCCGCGGAGACGATGCCGACGAAGCTGGCGATCGATCCCACGGAGAGGTCGATGCCGCCGGTGACGATGACGAAGGTCAGCCCGATGCCGATGAGGGCGTTGACGCAGGCGGAGACCGCGACGTCGCGGAGGTTGTTGATGTTGAGGAAGTTCGGATTCAGCAGGCCGAGTCCGAGGAAGATGACCACGGCGGCGATAACGATGCCGAGGGCCTGGATGTTGACCGGACGCCTGCGTCCGTTCGGGCGAGCCGCGCTGTCCTTGTTCATGTGGTTTCCTTCGCGATCCCCATGGCGCTGGCCACGAGGCTGTGTTCGTTGATGTCTTCGCCGACATGTTCGGAGAGGATGCGGCCGCCGCGCATGACCAGGACCCGGTCGCTGAGGGAGATGATCTCGGGCAGGTCGGAGGAGACGACAATGACGGCGTTGCCGGCGGCGGCCAGTTCGTCGATCACGTGGTAGATCTCGGCGCGGCCGCCCACGTCGACGCCCTTGGTCGGCTCGTCGAAGAGGAAGACCCGCGAGCCACGCCGCAGCCACTTGGCGATGACGATCTTCTGCTGGTTGCCGCCGGAGTACTGGCGGGCAAGCAGCCGGACGTTGGCCGGCTTGAGGGCCAGCGACGCGCCGATCTCCTGGGCGACCGCGGCCTGCCGGCGCGGGCTGGTGAAGGGTCCGGGCCCGTTGAGCTCCTTGGCGCCGGCCAGGGCGATGTTGGCGTACGCGGGCATCTGCAGTGCAAGGCCCTGCTGCTTGCGGTCCTCGGGGATGAAGGCGATGCCCGCGGCGCGGCTGTCGTTCGGGGTCCGGAGATGCACTCGTTTCCCGTCGATCTCCACCTCTCCGGAGGCGCCGCGGTCTGCCCGGATGAGGGCGCGGAGCAGCTCGGTGCGGCCCGAGCCGACGAGGCCGGCGATCCCCAGCACCTCGCCGCGGCGGACCTCGAGGGAATTCGCGTGCGGCGAGGCCGGGCTGGCGATGCCGGTGGCGCGGAAGACGACGGGAGCATCGTCGGAGACGGGGTGCTGCCTGCGGAAGCCGAGCAGCTCGCGTCCGACCATGTTGCGCACGATCTCCTCGACACTCGTGTCGGCGATGCGCTTCTCGAAGCCGACGCGGCCGTCGCGCAGGACGACGACGCGGTCGGAGACGCGCATGACTTCGGGCATCTTGTGGGAGACGAAGATGACTCCCACGCCCCGGTCCGTGACGATCTGGCGGACGCGCTTGAGGACGGCCTCGACGTTGTGCTCGAGCATCGAGGTCGTCGGCTCGTCCAGTGCGACGATCTTGGCGCCGAAGGCGAAGGCCTTGGCGATCGTGAGGGCGTGCCGCTGGGCCGGGCTGAGGTCCGCCATCCGGGCGGTGCCCTTGAGCGGGAATCCCATGGCGGCCACGTCGGCCAGGGCCCCTTCGACTGCCTTGGCTGCCTGGCGGCGCTCCTTGGCGCTCCTGCCGAGCAGGAGGTTCTGCTCGACGGTCAGCTGGGGCACAATGGCCGGTTCCTGGTGGGCGATGACGACGCCGTCGGCCAGGGCCCGGCGCGGCGTGTACTCGCTGCGCCGGACCCCGTCCACCGTCACCGTTCCGTGGTCAGGGGTCAGGGAACCGCCCAGGATGCCGAGCAGGGTGCTCTTCCCGGCCCCGTTCTCGCCGGCCAGGGTCAGCACCTCGCCGCGGTCCAGGTGGAAGCTCACGTCGTCGAGTGCCCGGACGCCGGGGAACGACTTGGCGACGTTCCTGATCTCAAGGAGGGTGTCAGTCATGGTGTGTCCTGTCGTGCCCGATCAGGGCATGCCGGTCATGTACTGGGAGACATTCTGCTTGTCCACGACGAAGGCCGGAACATCGACCCACGCCGGGACCTGCTTGCCGGCCAGCAGCCACAGCGCGGTGTCGACGCCGGTCGCACCCTCTGTGGTGGGCCGCTCGCTCACCGTGGCGGTGTAGGTGCCGGCCGCGATCTGCTTCTTCGCCTGCGGGATGCCGTCCGTGCCGACGAGCATCACCTTGCCGGTCAGGCCCTTGGCATCGATTGCTGCCTGGACCCCGAGCCCCATCCCATCGTTCTGGGAGTAGAACGCCTTGATGTCCGGATTGGCGGTGAGCATCGCATTGGCGATCGTCTGGGCCTGGTTCGTGTCCCACTTGGCCGTCTGGGACGCCACGAGGTTCAGATTCGGGTGCTTGGCGAGGCCCTCCTTGAAGCCCTTGCCGCGGTTGAGAGCGTTGGACGAGCCGGGGTCGCCCTCGATCTGGGCGACCTTGCCCCCGTTGGGGAGCTGCTTGGCGATGTAGTCGGCAGCGCTCTGCCCGATCGTCTCCGCGTCGGGTCCCACATACACCACGCCCGGCACGGTCCCCTTGGCGTCGTTGAGCACGATCGGCGGCACCCCCTTGGCCAGGGCCGCCTTGAAGACCGTGTCCAGCGCCGTCGCGGAGATCGGGGAAGCCAGGATGGCGGAGCAGCCCTGGTTCAGTGCGCTCTGGGCCTTGTCCAGCTGCTCGGTGATCGAGGACTCGTCGTTCACCGCGTAGGTCTGGTACTGCACACCGAGCTTCTTGGCCTCGGACTCGAAGCCGTCGCGCTCGAAGCCCCAGAACTCGTTGGCCAGGGTCCGGGTCACGTAGCACAGCTTCACCCCGGACTTCGGGGTCGGGGTGCCGAGGTTCTTCTGCAAGGTGGCCACATCGGTCTTCTGGTCCGCTTGGACCTGGGAGGCGAGGTTGGCGGTCGCCCCGGAGCTGGAGCCTTCGGGGGTCGCCGAGCATGAGCTCAGGGCGAGGGCCGCCACGGAGGCGCCTGCAAGGGCTGCGAGCCAGCTGGTTCGTCGTGTCATCGGAGTTCCTTTCATCGTTGAAAAAAGAGGGGGAGGGTCAGTTGGTGCTCAGCCCCATGAGGGTGGGAAGGACGGTGCTGAACCAGGGGACGGCCGCCAGCAGGAGCACGCCGGCGACGAGGACGGCAAGGTACGGGAGGAAGTGCCGGATGCTCCCTTCGACGCTCTCCCTTCCGGTTGCTGCGGCGACGTAGAACCCGATGCCGGCCGGGGGTGCGAAGGAGCCGATGCCCATGGCCATGACCAGGACCATCGAGTACTGGACGGGGTTGATGCCGAACTGGACGGCGATCGGGAGCAGCAGCGGGGCGAAGATGAGCACCGCGGGCATCCCCTCGAGCAGCTGGCCCATCACGATCAGGATGACGATGCTCACCAGCATGAAGAGGAAGGGAGAGTCCGACAGCCCGGACATGGCGTCCGCGATCGCTGCGGACACCCCTGCGGTGGCGAGCGTCTGGGCGAACGGGGACGCTGCCGCGATGATGAACAGCACCATGCCCGCGGTGGTGACCGTCTCGCGGAGGGCCTGCCACGAGAGCGCCGCCCGGTCGGGCCGGGAGACGCAGGCGAGCACGGAGGCATAGGCCACGGCCAGAGCTGAGACCTCGGTGGGGGTCGCCACGCCCGTCACGATCCCGGCCACCAGCCCGGCGGGAAGGATCAGGGTGGGCAGGGCCAGGGCAACCGTCCGGCCCTTCTCGGCAATGGAGCTCCGGGACGCGCGTGCTGTCCCGCGGGCCCTGAAGAAGACCAGGAGCATCACGCAGACTCCCAGCACCCCCGCCGGTACGAGGCCAGCCATGAAGAGGGTGGTCGTCGACAGGGACGTGATGGAGCCCAGGATGAGCAGCACGATGCTCGGGGGAACGGTCTCGCCCATGATGGCCGAGGCCGACAGCACCGCGACGACCTCGCCTCGGGCGACCTTCCGTTCCTCGAGCATGTCCCGCATGGTGGTGCCGACGGCGGCGACATCTGCCACCTTGGATCCGGAGATGCCGGAGAAGACGTACATCGTCACCACGACGGCCATCAGCGCCCCGCCCCTGATGCGGCCAAGGACGGCGTCGACCAGTTTCGCCAGCGGGGCGGTCAGCCCTGCGCGGCTCATGAGCGCTCCGACCAGGATGAAGAACGGGATCGCCAGGAGCAGGAACGAATTGGCGCCGGACTGCATCCCGACGGGGACCGCCGAGAGGTCGGACAGCCCGCCCCAGAGGATGTAGACGCCCGAGCCGAGCATGAGGACGAACGCGACCGGCACCCCGAGGAAGAGGACCACGAAGAGGAAGACGAGCACCACGACCAGGAGCGTGTCCGAGCTCATCGCCAGCGTTGCCTGCTGCAGGCCCAGGACCCCTGCGCCTGCCGCCGCAGCGAGGACCAGCCCGCCCAGGGCCGCCCGGCGCGGTCCGCGGACCAGCTTGACCAGGGCGAACCACGACGTCATCGCCAGTCCCACGGCGAAGGGCAGCGAGACGTAGGACTGCGGGACGTTCAGGATCGGCGTGGACTCGCCGGAGCGCTGGAGGAGCACGGGCACGAAGACCGCCAGCATGCCCGCCGAGATGCCGAGGACGACCGCGTCGACGAAGGCGCGCTGGTACGCCCGCCAACGGTCCGGGAGCCTGTCGGCGAGGATCTGGATCGACATGTGCGCACCGCGCGCATAGGCGATCGCCCCTCCCACGAACGCCGCGATGTAGAGGGCGAACTCGGAAACCTCCTGCGTCCAGGTGACGGAATTCCCCGTCGCGAGCCGGTACAGGACGTTGAACAGGACCACGAAGAATTCGACGACTATGGCTGCTGCGACGATTGCCTCGAAGACGCTGTCGAGCCATTTCGTGCCGCTCCAGGCCGCCGGGCCGTGGGCCTCGGCCTGCTCCTCGGTCCTGACGATGCCTGTGCTCTCGTCGATCACTGTTTCCATGGGGCTTGCTCTCCTAGCGGATCCCGTTGGGGTCCGTGGCTGGCCGTGCTGAGGACGGCCAGCCACGGGCCGGCGGGCTGTCACTGACCGTCGACGAAATCGACGGTCTTCTTGAGGAAGTCGGCGCCGCCGACGGTGTCGGCGAACTGGGGATAGAGCGCGCGGGCGACCTGCTTGAACTTCGCGGCGCCGTCGGGTGAGAGGTCGTTGACCTTCACCCCACCCGACTCCAGCTGCTTGACCTGCTGGTCGGCCTGGGCGGCGTCGTTCTTCGTCTTGAACGCGGCGGTGTCATCGGCCGCGGCCTGCAGGGCCTGCTGGGCGTCCGAATCCAGTCCGGCCCACTTCTTGTCGCTGAAGGCCAGGACGAAGGCGTCTTCCATGTGGTTCGTCATGGAGAGGTACTTCTGCACCTCGGCGAACTTGTTGGTGGCAGGAACCTCCACCGGGTTCTCCTGGCCGCTGATCGCTCCCGTCTGCAGGGCGGTGTAGACCTCGGAGAATGCCAGCGGCGTCGGGCTGGCCCCGACGGCGCTGAAGAACTTGGTCCACAGCGGATTGCCCGGGACACGGATCTTCAGGCCCTTGAGGTCATCCGGCGTCTGGATCGGGCGGACCGAGTTGGTCACCTCCCGCGGGGTCCGCGAGAGCATGGCGAGGCCCTTCGTGCCGCTCTGGCCAAGATCCCCCAGCAGCTCCTTCCCGGGAGCACCATTGAGGTACTTCACCTCCTGGTCCACAGAGGAGAACAGGTACGGCAGGCTCACCGCGTTCATCTTCTTGTCCGTCCCGGCGTAGACCGAGGTGGAGAGGATGACCGCGTCCAGCGACCCGCTCTGCACCCGCGACACGGCGGCGTTCTGGTCTCCGCCGAAGCTCGTGCCGTTGGGAATGACCGTGACCTTGACCTTGCCGTTCGACTTGCTCTTCACGACGTCGGCGAAGTGCTGCGCGGCCGCGCCGACCGAGGACCCGATGGGGTCGGGGATCGACAGCTTCACCTCCACACTGTTCGCGGCGGCGGAAGCGCCTCCGGAGCAGCCGCTGAGGGCTAGGGCGGTGACGGATGCGGCAGCGAGGGCGGCAAGCCAGCCGGCTCGTCTCGTCATGGGTGGTCCTTTCATCGTTGGAAGGGTGGGGCAGGTTCGTGCAGCGTGCCGGGCTGCCTTTCGGGGCCGTCCCGGCACGCTGCCGGGATTCAGACGGTGGCGCGGATGAGGGCTTCGGTCTCGCGGCGCAGCTCGAGGGCGGTCGCGAGCGATTCGTCGATGACGATGTCGTCCCACTTGACGTGCTCGCCCTTGGCGACGCTGTTCTTCAGCTCCACGTGGTGGGCGAGTGCGACAGGCAGGAGGCCTTCCCGGACCGAGGTCTCGGCCGAGACCAGCTTGCCCCAGACGGTGTAGCCGCCCTCGCCGTCGAGGAACTCCCCGGCGCTGAGGTCCTTCTTGGCCGTGGCAACGACGTCGCCGAAGAAGCCCTTGGGCGATCCCGTGGAGATCCCGCGCAGGACGGCATTGGCGATGGACATGTTCAGCTCGAGGCCGACGTAGTGGTATGGGCGGTAGAGCGCGGCGTACTGGCCGGTGGGGTCCGGGTGCCAGGGGTACTCGGTGAAGCAGCCCGAGACGTAGTCGTTGGTCGCCTTGACGACGACGAACACGCCCTCCTGGGTGTTGAACGGGATCCAGTCGCCCTCGCGGGTGACGCTGGACATGACCTCGACCGAGCCCTCGTGGGCGAGCACGCCGCCGACTGCGGAGGGCCGGCAGATGGTGGCGATCTCCTCCACGTTGCCCGGGGTGAAGGTCAGGCCGCTGTCGGAGGGGACCAGGCCGGCGGCGTTGGCGACCGCGGCCATCTCGATGGCGGCCTTGGTCCCGTCGCGGAAGGAGGTGTGCATGTAGGGGTTGAGCTGGCCCGAGTCGGTGAGCTCCTTGGAGAACTCCCAGTTCTCCCAGACGTTGTCGGGGTTCATCTCGTGGTAGTGGGGCAGGTACTTCGCGCCCTTGCCCGCGCAGACGACGTCGAAGCCGGACGTGCGGGCCCAGTCGACGAGCTCCATGATGAGGGCAGGCTGGTCGCCGTAGGCCATGGAGTAGACGACGCCGGCCTCCTCGGCCCGGCGGGCCAGGGCCGGCCCGGCCAGGGCGTCGGCCTCGACCGTGACCATGATGATGTGCTTGCCGGTGCTGATGGCCCGCAGCGCGTGATCGATGCCGACGATCGGGTTGCCGGTCGCCTCGACGATGATGTCGATGTCCGCCTCGAAGAGGGTGGAGGCATTCGCGACGACCGCGGTGCCCCGCTGGGCGATGGCGTCCTCGATCGTGGCGGAGACGGCATCGGCCGGCCAGCCGACCAGCTCGAGGGCGCCTTCAGCGCGCTTGGTATTGATATCCGCGATGGCCACGACGTGCACGCCGGGGATGTTGCGGGCCTGGGAGAGGTACATGGTGCCGAACCGGCCGGCGCCGATGAGGCCGACGCGGATCGGGTGGCCTTCGGCTTCGCGCTGCTCGAGGAGGGAGTGGAGGTTCACGGTGCTTCTTCCTGTGATCGGGCGGCCGACGGGGTGAGTCAGGGACTTCGTGCCGGCTCTGCCCGACTCTCTCGTCGCTCGCTTGGTTCCCTAAGTGGTAACGGTTACACTTTTGTACCAGTGGACCGGGAGTGACGTCAATCACCCCTCGGGAAACTGGTCTAGTGTTTCCCTCACGACCTAGGAGGAGCCGGTGAAGAAGCCAGCGACTATCCGCGACGTCGCCCGCGAAGCGGGTGTCTCCGTCGCCGTCGTCTCGCGCGTGCTCAACGAAGGCACCGGGCCTGTGGCGCCCACGACCCGGGCGAAGGTCCTCGAGGTCATCGAGGACTTGGGGTACCGGCCGCGCGCCGCTGCCCGCGAGCTCCAGCAGCGGACGACCTCAACGATCGGCCTCGTCGTCGCCGACCTCGCGAACCCGTTCTTCGCCCGCCTCGCGGACCGCGTGGTCTGGGAGGCCCGCGCGCGTGGGGTGCACGTTGTCGTGCTCACCACGCAGGAAGACCCCCACCTCGAGGCCGAGTCCATCGCCACGCTCATCGAAAGGTCCGTGGCCTCGGTGATCGCCACCCCCGCCGGGGACAACGTCGACAAGTGGGCCAGGCTCATCGATTTGGGCATCAACGTGGTCTTCGTCGACCGGGAGATCGACCAGCTCGAGCAGATCGACGTCGTCACCATCCGCAACGACGTCTCGGCCGAGGTTGCCACCGCCCACCTCATCGGTCTAGGGCACACCCGCATCGGGTTCATCTCCGGACCGGCCGCGACTTCGACCGGGCGGGACCGCGTGGCCGGCTTCCGGCGGGCCATGGCGGCTGCCGGCCTCTCGGTGGATGACGAGCTCGTCCACCACATCCCCTTCCGCGGAGACAATGGGAGCGATTCGGTCGGGGCCCTCCTGAGCATGCCGGAACCGCCCACTGCGTTGATCGTCGGCAACACCGCCCAGGTCCGCTCGGCCCTGCGGAGGATCAAGCAGTCCGAGATCCACGTTCCGGAGGACCTGAGCCTCGTCGTCTTCGACGACAACCCCTGGACCGAGCTCGTCTCCCCGCCCCTGACCGTGGTCCGGCAGCCCATCGAGATGCTCGCGGTCCACTCGGTGGACCTCGCGGTCGGCCGCGCGAAGGGCCTCCTCCCCGAACACCGCCGCCGGATCGAAGTCGACGCCGAGTTCGTCCGGCGCTCCAGCAGCGCCCCTGCCCGCCAGAGCACCCCGACCACCTAAACCCTCAGCGCTTGCCGCCGCACTCGCAGCAACAAACCCCTAGGAGCACCATGTCCGTCGTCGTCACCGCCGTCTTCCACCCCGCCCCGGGCAAGAAGGACCAGCTGCGCGAAGCGCTGCGCTCGTCCATCCCCGCCGTCCACGAGGAAGAAGGCTGCCTCCTCTACGCCATCCACGACGCCGAAGACGGAACCATCACCATGCTCGAGAAGTGGACCACCGCCGAACTTCTCGACGCCCACGCCAAAGGTCCAGCCGTCGAAGCCCTCGACGCGGCAGTCGCCCCCTTCCTCGCCTCGCCCACCGTCGTGACCAAGATGGTCCCGATCCCGGCCGGCACCGACGAGCAGGGCCTCCTGTGAACGGCATCGGCACGGTCTTCGTCACTGGCGTGTCCGGGGTCGGCAAGACGACCGTCGCTTCGTCGCTCGCTGCCGCGTTGGGGAGGGTGTTCATCGACGCCGACGACCTCCATCCCGCCGAGAACAAGGCGAAGATGGGGGCCGGCACCCCCCTGACAGACGATGACCGATGGCCGTGGCTAGATGCCGTCGGGCTCCGCAGCAAGCAGGCAGCCGTCAGTCGTCGCATGCTCGGCCCTGCGTCGCCGCTACCGCGAATACCTCAGCACTTTCGCCCCGTCGGCCGTCTTCATCCACCTCGATGCAAGCCACGAGGACATCGCACGCAGGATTGCCGGCCGCGCCCACGAGTACATGCCCGCAAGCCTCCTCGAGAGCCAGCTCGCCACGCTCGAACCCCTTGACCCAGATGAGCCCGGCTTCCGCGTGGATGCAGCCACGCCGGTCGGCGACCTCGTACGTGCCATCATCGTCGGTCTGGAAAACTGTGGAGCTCGCCCCGTCGGAGCCTGACCCGCAGCAGCCCCGCAAGGCGCATTTCGGCACTAGAGGTGGACCGCGGAGGTTCCAATCAAAGGAACCATTGATGGTCCTCGGAGCGCAGCCCGACGACCAGATCCCATAGGTCTACGACTTCTGCAGAATGGCTCTCTTCTGCTGCTGGAACTCCTCTTGGGTAAGGACTCCTCTGTCAAACAGTTCGGCCAGCCGCTCCAGTTGACCGACCGTGTCCACGGGTCCTTGTGCAGCCGGCTGCGCAGATGCCGCTTGTGACTCTTGTGCTCCTCTGATGGCCCGCAGCAAGGAATCCCCCTGCCCGTGCGCCAACTTCGAGATGATCGCGGTGGTACCGAGATGGCTGATCGTTAGCGTCTCGCCGGATGAGCGCAGGCTCATCGATGCCTTCTTCACATCAACGGCCTGGATGCCGTTGATCGAGAATGACGTCAGGCTCTCAGAGCCGATGCTTTTCTCAAGGAAGAGGAGTCGGCGGCTGGTTACTGCGGCGATACCGTTCTTGTTGTCAAGAAGACCGACGCCGATGGCGTGCACGTGCTCTTCCCGCTCGAGAACATTTGCCAAGTGGGCGATCTCTTTCCATCCAAACAGCCGAAGGTAATCCTGGCTCGCCGCAGCCTTGATGCCATGGTCATCGAGAAGGTCCTCTGGCAGCCCCTCTGCGATCTTGACGAGGTGCTCGTAATGCCTGTTGCCGAGGCCTTCAACGCGCCAATCAATGAAGGTCTTATCGTTGGCGGGGGTCATCTTGCCTGTAATCTTCGCTGCCCAGCGGTCGCGCAGGATTGCTCTGGGCACGTCTACGAGAACCTGTTCGGGCGAGAGAGACGCGAGCTTGAACGTCGCCTTTTCAATTGCGGGCGGAAGAAGATCAAGCACCGTGTCAATGTCAGCGAGCAACGTCCATTGGACAGTCCGAGAGATTGTAGCCATAGCTGTACTCTATCTACCCCTTAGTGAAAGTCTGCCAGCCCTACGCTGCTGCCGCCTTCGCGTCCGATGAACCGGGGGCCCGTAGACTGCCGTCATGCGCGTCTTCGACACTTCATTCGACTACAAGACGGACACGCCTGCGAAAACCAGGCCCGACGCTGACAGGGACAGCCAGAGGCTCCGGGCCGACCATGAACTGCTCTGGACGAAGGAGCTGAGCTCGGGTGTCCTCTTCATTCCGAGCATTGCGTCGGCTGGCAAGAATGAATACCTGATCTTCACCGACGCCTCGGGAGCTAGGTACTGCTACGGCAGCGACGCCATAACGAATTCCTACACGACGTGGCTGAAGCCGCCGGCTCTCGTCGCAGCCCGGGAGGAACTGAGCGATGACCAGAAGTCCCGCTACCTGAACCCGCCGTACACCATCGGCAGTGCGATGATCTGGCCGCTCAGGAAGAAGGATCGCCGCACGATGAACACAGCGCGAGGGTTCGGGCCCGAAGGCGATCAGATCGGTGACCGCATGGACCTCACCCTTGAATGCATCCGGCGGCACTACGCAGGGGGGCCCTGGAGCCCGCTCGCCAGCGTCATCAGCGCCTACGCCGACTTCTTCGCACTCTTCGACGGGTTCGCCGAATTCGTGCGCTTCTTCCACCTGCAGGATCTCGTCACCCGCGCCTACGACGAGGTCCTGTTCTACCTGCCGCTCGAGAACTTCGAACGCCCCGGCACACCGACCACCACGGAAGAGTACGTGGAGTGCCAGGAACGCTCACTGGAACTCATCGCCAAACGCGCCAAGCGGATGGCGGACTGGGTCGCCGAGCACCATCCCGAGGTCGAGGTCCGATAGAGGCAGGGGAGGGCTCTCGACGTCGACCTAGATGACCATCAACGACGGCAGTCCCAAAGGCGGCCAATGGGACAGGCGTTTGGACATGTACAAGACTCTCTCGACCAAGAGCCTAAAACCCGCTTCTGTCGTGCTAACTTGACCTGAGCGCGGGCGATTGAACCGCGCTTTGCACAGGGTAAAAGGGGGAACGTGAAGGCAGCTCCGCGGTGTGCTAGCAGCGCCAGCACAGTCAACGTCGTCGCGCTTGCGGCAGTACTCATCATGGGCATCGCGGGATGCGGTTCCCCTCAGGCGTCGTCGACCGCGCAGAGCACGCCTTCGGCCAGCCCTGGTCGGACGATGCCGTCCGTGGTGGGAAAGAGGTTCGGCGACGCGCAGTCCGGCCTCATTGCGCTGGGCATCCACTTCGTATTTCGTGGTCCGGATGGGAGCCAGTTCGACAACGCCCCGGATTCTGCGAAGATCACCGGAACGGAGCCAGCCGCCGGCGTATCCCTCCCTCAAGGAACCCCTCTGGTCCTTGACGTAGACATGACGGAGAAGGACGCCAAAGCCAAGTCCGATGCAGACGCGGCCGCAGCCGCTGCCGCCGCCTCAGCCGCCGCAGGTCCCCCCCGGAGCATCAGAGGGAACCTCATCGCACACGTCGGTGACGGGCTGAAACTCCAGTCCAACGACGCGACCATGGTACAAATCAAAGTCACCGGGATCACTGCAAATGCCCGGTGTCAGTCGGACCTGTTCGCGCCGACCCGAGGCCAAACAATTGTCCTTGACATGGAGATCACCACCACAGCGGATCTGGCACATGACTCGTACCCGAAATTCACCCCCATCTTCGAATGGAAGGCAATCGCCAGTAACGGGACAACCGTCAACGGTCGCATCGACAACATCAATTGCATAGCTCCCGCCAAGAGGATTCCGGACGAAATCGGGCCCAGCGAGAAGGTCGTTGGCCAGATGGCATTCGATCTTCCTCCCGGAGCAGGAACTCTCATCTGGCTCCCATCGGGAGTGACCAGTGGCTGGGAGTGGAGCTACCCCGCCGGTTAGCAGGAAGCCAAATTCTTGCCGTGGGGGCTGGAAGGCCGTGCGGACAGCCTTCTGGGTCGCGCAGCGTGCGGGCTGGACGGATCTGACCAGATCGGATGCTCTCTCGGCTGACCCACGGCCCTCTTGGCGATACCAGAAGGTGCTGAACGCTGCACGCTTCGCTGTCCTGTCCAAGGAACCTTTGGCGGTACATCATCTGACCGCTGCGCAGAGTGCTGTGAAATCGGGCAGCGGGCCAAGCCCGTCGCTGACAGTGAGGAGGAGCTGCTGTCACCGTCAGGAGGATACCTCGGGGGAGGGACCGAATGGATGCCAAGACCTACGATGAGCCAGCGGGGCCCGTGTACGAGGAGATCCTCCGCCAAGTCGCCCACACGAAGCTCCACGGGAGCACACGCCAGCGGTACAACGTCGACACATGGGAGCCTGCGGTCCAGGCGCACCACCCCGGCGGCCCCCTGATCGGTGACGGATGCAGCCAGTGCGGGCAGCCGTGGCCGTGCCGGTTCCTTCTCAACCTGCTCAACAGTGGACTAGTCGCCGAGAGAGGACACCTGTCCTAGCGGGTGGCTGGTCTTGCAGAGCACGGCTGGCCTCTTGCGGGTGACATCATCGAGGGTCGACCAGATCTCTCCGCTGAGCGGGGGCGGCATGCTCCCCTCCCAAGTCCAGCGGAACATGACCCCGGTGAGAGACGCCCTGCAGGCCGCCATCGACTATGTGCAGACCTTCGGGACCTTTGATAGCCGCCGATGATAGATCCAGGCGCAGGCAGGGAGATGCAGCTGGACGATTAACCTGTGCCGGCCAATTCGGTCTGCGAGAGCCCACGGGACCTCTCGTGCATTCGGCCCTCGGCCTCCGCGGCAGGTGCCGTGACCTTCCGGCTCCCCCGTGGTTTGCATGTGCTTCCGAGCAGGTTCTGCAGGAACCCCCAGGGCCACGGTTGTCCGCCCTGCCTCCGCCGGTCGCGTCCTCGGGGTCGCGACCGGCGCCGCCCTGCCGTACCTGAGAGTGCTGGTGTAACCTGTGCCCAAAAAGCTGTCAAGACACGTGACAGGATGTCTGGATGTTCCGGGGCGGTGGTGCGCGGGTGGGAGCGGTGCGAGGCTGGGACTGGTTCGTGCAGATGTTCGTGCACGGGATGTCCCGCCGGCAGCAGGTGCTGCTGAGCCAAGTGCCCCTGGCGGCAGCGATCGCGCTGGTTGCCGGGGTCGTGGCCGTGTGGCATCCCGACATCCTCGCGGAGCCCCTGTTCGGGGCGGCGCTTACGGGCCAGGTGCTCCTGCTCGCCCTCGGTGCGGCAGTCCCCTGGGGGAAGGCCCCCGCCGGTGCGGCCCTGGCGTTGCCGCTGCTGGACTTCGTCCCGATTGGGATGGTCCGCGTGGCCGGGCTCGACACCAAGATGCAGCTGGGCGCCCTGGGGGTCGTGCCAGTGGTGTGGCTGGCCTGGTCGGGCCTGCGTCCGGGGTTCTGCATGGCTGCGGCCTTCCTGGGGCCCTTGGCCATGGTGTGGGCTCCTCTGGTCCTGGCCGGGTCCTCGGCCCCGGGGGAGTACGCCGATGTGATGGTCCTGCCGGCCATGATGCTTGCAGCCGGTGCCGTCGTGCACCTGCTCGCCGCGGCGACCCGGGACCAGCGCCGCGCCCTCGAGTCCGCCCGCGGGCGGCTGCAGGAGGCGCTGGATGCCCAGGCGAAGGAGAAGAGGCTCCTGGACACGGTGCTGGAGACGATCCCGGTGGGGGTCCAGGCCCTCGACGCGAGCGGCGCCACCGCGGTGGCGAACCGGCAGCAGTACCTGAACAAGGCCCTGGCGGGGAGGGTCCCCGGCATCGGACAGGACTGGCCCAGGGTGTTCGACCTGGCGGGGGCGCCGCTGCCGCCGCACCGCCAGCCGGTGGTCCGGGCGATGCGGGGGGAGGCCTTCTCGGACTTCCTGGTCCGGCTGGGGGAAGGGCCCACCCAGCGGGTGTTCTCGACTTCAGCCCGTCCCGTGCAGGGCCCGGATGGGAGCCCCGACGGCGCCGTCCTCGCCTTCAGCGACGTCACCTCCCTGATGGAGGCCCTGGCGGCAAAGGACATCTTCCTCGCGAACGTCTCGCACGAGCTGCGCAACCCGCTCACCTCGATGGTCGGCTACCTCGACCTGGTCCAGGAGACTCCGGGCATCCCGACCCGAGCCGAGCACGGGCTCGAGGTCGTCCGCCGCAACGCGGAGCGCCTCGACCGCCTCGTCGGCGACCTGCTCGCCGCGGCGTCCGGGGGTATCGACGTGCGCCCCGAGCCGGCGGACGTCGCCGCTATCGTGCGCCTCGCGGTCGCGGCCGCGGCTCCCGCGGCCCGGTCGGCCGGGGTAACCCTGAAGGACGACACCCAGTCCAAGGCCTTGCCGGGCATGGTTGACCCGGTGCGGATCGCGCAGCTGCTGGACAACCTCCTCTCCAACGCCGTCAAGTACACCCGCCCCGGCGGGAGCGTGACGGCCAGGGCCTTCCGGGCAGCAGACGGGATCGTGCTCGAGGTCGAGGACACGGGCATCGGCATGAGCCCGGAGGAAGCCGCGGCCGTATTCACGAGGTTCTACCGGGCCCCCGGCTCCAGAGCCGCCCGCATCCCGGGCCTGGGCCTTGGCCTGCCGATCGCCCGGTCCATCGCCGAGGCCCACGGCGGCCGCATCGAGTGCACGAGCACGCCGGGGGCCGGGACGGCATTCACAGTGTTCCTGCCCGACCCTCCAGACCAGGGGCCGGGGCCGGGGCAGCAGCCGGCGGCGCAGGCGGAGCGGCACCGCAGCGGCCATCAGGGAAGACGGTGACCCCGGCCGCGTCACCGTCGGCGGCCTGGCGGACGCAGCGCTGCCGGAGTGAGGCGACCGTGCGCTGACCGCAGGCGCGGACCCGCCCCAGCTGCACGGCTGCTGCCCCTGAGCGCAGGGCGCCCTCGAGCGCGGCGGCCTCGCCGGCCAGGCGCGGGGCGCCGACCATGATCGCGGAGACCCGCAGGCTCCGTGCGGCCTCGAGCGACTCCTCGGCGTCCGCGCCCTGCAGGGCCGCCTCGATGCGGGCCAGGCGCCGCTCCCACATCCCGGTGAAGGACGAGGCGAACCTGGCTCCTGCGCCGGGCATCTCTTCCTCCAGTTCGGCGAGCACGCCCGGGTCCAGCAGGGGGACCCGCTGGAGTCCCGCCCGCGTGCGCGGGGCGGGCCTGCCGGGAGGGCGGTGCATCTGCGGCCTCCTGACCAGTCGTGGAAGTGGTGCTCCCAGCCTAGGAGGCCGGGGCGGGTTCGGGCAGTCGGAACACCCGAAGCGGCGGCACCGGCGGCTGGTCCGCGCTGCTGGCCAGGACGCCGGGCGCTCCTGCCCGCTGGAGCCTTGGCCCGGTGCGGATCAGGCGCAGGTGTTCGAGGAGGGCTTCCTCGGGACGGTCGGGGTACTCGGCCAGGATGGCGCGCAGCCTGGCCTTGGCGTGCCCGGGCAGGCGGGGGCTGGCCAGGGCCTCGGCCAGGATGTCCCGGACCTGGTCCTGGACGGTGGTCTCCTCCGGGTGGTGGCGCCGGTCGTCCACGGGTTCGCTGCTCTCAGTCATCATCTGGTGTGGCCTCCTCGGGCGCCTTCCTCGGCACCGGCTTCGGACAGGGGCACCTGGGCGGCGCCGGTGCGGTAGCGGTAGGTGATGTTCTCGTCGTTGACGATGAAGGTCTCCACGCCGCTGCGGGACCAGGTCAGGATCAGCAGCCCGTAGCGTTCGGCGAGCCGGGCCAGGGTCGCGATGTCGTCGACGTCGACGGTCGCCCGGCCCGGGGCGGCAGGGACGGGGTGCACGGGAACCATGAGGGAGCCCCACCTGGCCCGGACCCGGGCGGCCTCATCCTGCGGGCCGCGGCGCCGGGCAGCCAGGGCGACCCCGGCGAGGGCCAGGGCGGCGGCGGCCAAGGCGCCCGCGGACAGCGGCCGTGCTGCCGCCGCGCCCAGGGACCAGGCGCCGAGGGCGAGGGAGCGCTCCTTCGCGGCCGGCGCCGCAGGCCCGGCGGCCTTCTGGCCGGTGCTGAGCCCGGTGGGGTCGGAGAGGCTGAGCTGGAGGGGGGCGAGGGTGAGCTTGAGCGCGGGTGCGTAGTCGGTGCCGTCGGCGTGGACGGTGGGGACGAGGGCGACTGCCAGGGGAGTGGTGGTCGTTCCGGTGGCCTGGGCTGCAGCCTGGGCGCGGGCCTCGAGGGCTGCCAGGTCGAGGACGGCCTTGCCGGTGCCGCCGTCGCCGATTGGCTGGGGGCCGGTGAGGGGGATGGTGGCGTGCCAGCCGCCGGGGGCGGAGAGTTCAGCGGCGGCGCTGGCGGTGCCGGCGGGGCCGTGGTAGGTGTAGGCGACGGTGACGGAGCCGGCGAGGACCTTGCGGAAGACCGGGTCGGGAGACGAGACGGTGGTCCCGTCATAGGCCGGGCTGGGCCGGACGGGGGCGGAGTAGGAGAAGTCCATACTCCTGCCCTGGACGGCCTGGGAGGTGGGGGCGCCGGCCTCGGTGGGCCCGGACCAGGCCCAGGCGCCCAGGGCGGCGGAGAGGGCGAGGGCCACCAGAGTCCCGGCGGTCCAGGCGCGCAGGGGGCGCTGGAGGAGCTGGTCGAGTGCCAGGGGGCGCGAAGGGGCGCCGGTCTCGAGGTGGCGGGACATGCTGGTTCTCCTTCGGGCGCGTCGGCGCTGGCGGCGGGTGAGGACGGTGGTGCCGCCGCCGAGGAGGGCGAAGGCGGCCAGGGCGAGCACGGGCGGGCTGGTGAGGGCCTTCAGGGCGGTGCCGGCCTGGGGCACGTGCAGGACGGCACGGCCGATGATCTGGTCGGCGGCGGGGTGGTCGATGTCGGTGGACTGGTTGTTGTCGCCCTTGATGGTGAACCCGTTCGCGTCGCCGCCGATGATGCGGTGGAGGGCTATCTCGGTCCCGCCGTGGACGTGGTAGGCGACGATGTCGCCCACGTGGTACGCGTCGGCGCGGGCGACGGCGACGAGGTCGCCCTGGTAGTAGACGGGGTTCATGCTCACCCCGTGCGTGACCACGACGGCTGCGTGGCCGCTGGCCAGCAGGACCCCCAGGAGCGCCCCCGTGACGGCCGCGGCGGCGGCCGTGACGGCGAGGAGGCGTCGGAGCAGGTTCCTCACGGTGGTCCTCACAGGTTGCAGCGGCGGCAGGGGTGTGGATGGTGCGGCCCGCCCGCCGAGGGGCGGGCCGCACCGCCGTTCGGGACTAGCTGACGGTGACGTCCAGGCTGGTCAGGCCGGCGTATCCGGTGTCCGCCGCGCCGTCGAAGGTGCAGGTCGAGGCGTTGTTGGAGACGGCCGAGCAGGTGAAGGACCCGGTGCCGCCGGCCGGTGCCACCGCGACCGTGTGGCCGTCGGCGGTGTTGGCGAAGGTCAGGGCGATCGAGCTGACCTCGGTGTTGGCCGGGGCATTGGCGAACGAGTAGTCGACCCCGGACAGGGTCGCGCCGGTGACGCTCTGGGAGACGGTACCGCCGAGGAACTGCGTCGTGGGGGCGGTGGTGGCCAGGCCGGTGCCGGTGAAGGCGGTCCCGCCGGCGAGGGCGGCGGCGCCGAGGCCGAGGGCGAGGGCGATCTTCTGGGACTTGCGCATTGGTTTCTCTTTCGGTCGTGCAGGCACCGGGGGTGCCCGGGACGGCTGGCCAGGCTCAGGCCTGGCTCTCACAAGGGGTGTCGAGGCAATGGGGCTCACAGCGGCTGACCGAGAGGAAGAGGTTCCCCCGAACCTGGGCCGCGGGCTGCCACCGCCCAGCTGCTGGAGCGGTAGATGGATGAGGACCACCCGACACCTCCACGCTAGGGCCGCCGACCGTTCCCGAAAGCTGTTCTTGGGCGATCCTGCGAGAAGCCTTGGACTTCCCCCGGACCTCCGTACTGATTCCTGTGCCGCGGCCCTGATCGGGCGTTCTCGGCTCCTGCAATGGGGTGATCGGATTCGGGACGAACGGGTGGGCCTCCAGATCGGGGCCGCGGCTCAGGAAAGGGGGCGCCTGCTGAAGACCGCCCTCGCCCTCGTCGCCGCCGCCCTCGCCGGCGGGACCGCCTCCACCGGCACCGGCCTGGCAACTACCGCCCCGACGAAAAGGACTGCACCTGTCGGCTCTGAGGGAGGGGCCTGGTGCACAGGGTGTTGGGGCTGCGGTCAGGAGGGCTCGGGCTGGGCGGTGGGGCAGCCCGGGGCCGGGTCTGGACACGCGCCGCCGGACGGGCCTCCGGCCCGGCCGCTGCCCGGATCGCCTGCGGGACGCCGTTGTCGGCGATCGAGCGCAGCAGGAAGACAGGGCCGCCTGCCGAAGGGGTCCTGGCCGGCTGCGGCAGCCAGCTGGTGAGGATGACGCAGCGGGTGCGGGTGCCGGACTCGTGCAGCTGCCGGCACAGGGTGTGGCCCTCGCCGTCGGGGAGGTGCTCGTCGAGGACCGCGACGTCGGGGGCGAGGTCCAGGAGCAGGGGCAGCGCCTCTGCGGCGGATTCCGCTTCGCCGACGACGTCCATGCCTTCGTCCCCGAGCATCTCGCGCAGCGCGGTCCGCAGCGGCCTGTAGCCACTGAGCAGGAAGACCCTGATGCGCCCTTCGCCTCTCATCCCTCGTCCTTGTCCGCCGTCGCTGGGACCGGTGCTGCGGGCGGCCGGGTCCACGTGTGCGCCGTGGTTCATCTAGGTCTGGGGTCGTATGCCGGCCAGGGCGAGCTGGTGCGCGGCGGCATCGAGGACGCGGTCGGCCTCCTCCTGCTGCCCGGCGGCTCCGAGGGCCCGGCCCAGGAGGAGGGAGGCGTGGGCGGCGTGGTGGTGGGCGAGGAGGTGCTTCTCGGCGTGCACGTCGCGCAGGAGCGCCAGGGCCTGGGCGGGGCTGCCGGTGGCGTAGAGCCAGCGGGCGCGCAGGAGGGAGAGCTCGATCTGGTCCTCCCGGGTGCCGCCGATGACGGAGTAGGCCAGTTCTGCCCGCTCGAGGGCGTTCGCGGTCTCGGGTCCGAGGTCCCCGCCGGTGATCCGTGCGGAGGCTGCGGCCTTGCTGAACTCGGCCCAGAGGCCGATGTCGTTCGCGGGGGAGAGGGCCCTGCCCGCGCGGGCGTGGCGAGTGGCGCCCCCGCTGTGGTCGCCGCGCAGGAACGCGACGTTGCCGATGGCGGCGTGGGCTGTGCCCTGCAGCGGCCCGTCGGGTTCGTCCTCTGCCAGGTCTGCCAGGATGCCGCAGTAGTCCCAGGCCTCCTCGAGGTGCCCGGCATCGGCGAGGGACTCCACGAGGGTCCGGAGGGGCTCCAGCGGCACCGGGGTCCGGGGCAGGGCCGTCGCCGCAGCCCGCACGGCCTCGCGCGCATGCTCGACGGCGGCGCCGATCCGTCCCCGTCCTCGCTCCGAGCGGGCGAGCAGGTCGTGGGCCCGGGCGGTGAGGGGCCCGGCTGCACCGAGGGGGTGCGCGAGGAGGGTGCGGGCCAGGGCTGCGGCCTTCGCGAACTGCCGGAGCTTCATCAGGCTTTCGGCGTGGAGGGAGGTCATGTCCCACCAGGCGCCCTTCTTGCCGGCCTCCCGCGCGGCGTGGGCTGCCTGGGCGGCGTGGGCGGCGGCGCTGTCGTATTCGCGGAGGTCGTGGGACTGCCGGGCGGCCATCGAATGCAGCAGGTAGGCGGCCTCCTCAGGGGAGGGCGTCTGGTCCCGGGCGTCCAGCTGGGCCGGGGTGAGCTGGAGGCGGCCGGCGAGTTCCCTGATCACCTCGGGGGTGGGCTCGCGCCGCCCTTCCTCGATGAGGGCGATGTAGTCCGCCGGGCATGCGGCGCTGGCGATGTCGTGCCGGGTCAGGCCCCGCGCGTTGCGCTGGGCTTGCAGCTGCCTGCCGAACTCGGTCCCCACGGCCCTGCCTCCTACTCTTTCTCGTGTTCTCGACGAGTCAGGCCTTCAGTAGATGAAGTCCTCGTCCCCGCGGCGCACGGTGATCTCGCCCGCGGCCTCGAGGACGCGGATCTGGTAGACGACCTGGGCCCTGGCCTCCTGGACCTCGGAAGCGCGGATCGGGCCGAGGGCCTTGCTCTCGGCCTCGACGAGGTCGCGGTTGCGGTCGGAGATGTTCTCGTGGATCGCCTTCACCACCGGGGCCGGTGCGCCCTTCATGGCCTTGGCCAGCAGCGTGCCTTCAACACCGCGGAGGATCCGCTGGATGTCGCGGCGTTCGAACTTGACCAGGTCGGTGAAGGTCAGCATCCTCGCCCGCACCTCCTCCGCCAGGACGGGGTCGACGGCGTCGAGGCCTTCCATGACGTCCTGCTCGGTGGCGGCGTCGGACCGGTTGATGATGTCGACCAGGGGCTGGATCCCGCCCAGGGCCTCGGCCGGCTGCCTGGTCCCCTGGCCGGCAGTCCCGAGCCTGGACCTGAGCTCGTCGGCGAGCAGCCCGATGGTCTCCGGAGTGCTCGGCCCCATCGTCGCCAGTGCGCGGGCGACCTCGGTGGCCTGGGCCTGGCCGAGGCCGGCCAGGATCGGGGACGCGGTCTCGGGCCTCAGATGGGCCAGGATCAGGGCCACCGTCTCAGGCAGCTCGCCGTCGAGGACGGTGAGCAGATGGCCGGTGTCGACTGTCTCGAGGAACTCGAAGGCGTTCCCCGCCATGCTCGCAGCCAGCCGCCCCATCACGCCCTCGGCGCGGTCGGCGCCGAGGGATGCCTGCAGGAGCCCCTGCGCGAGGGCGCGTCCGCCGAGCACCGGTCGGCGGCCGGTGACGACGAGGTCGTGGAATTCGGCGATGACCTGCTCGGACACGTCGGCGTCCACCCGGCCGAGCCGGACGATCTCGGCGGCGACGGCCTCTGCCTCGGCCTCGGTGAACTGGGCCATCACCCGCACCGCGGACTCGGTGCTCATCTGCATCAGCACGATCGCTGCCTTCTGCATGCCCGTCAGCGCCACCGCGATGCCCGCCCCGGTCATGCCCACGCCCTCGCGCACGCCGCGGCGACCATGAAGCAGCAGGGATGGGGGAGGCCGCCGGGAATCCGCGCTGGCCCCGGGCGTGTGGCCGCACCGACGGGTGCGCCCGGAAGGGTCTTGGCTGTGTTGGCCATAGTGGATGGTTCTTTCATTCCTCGGAGGCCGAATCGCGGCGGCCGCACCGTAGGACTCAGAGGTGCCTGGGCATGGAGGGGCCGCCATTCTCCTGACAGCCGGGGGCTCGAACCAACCGACTGTGCAAATAATCGGTATTCGAGTCGCTTGATTATCGATTGAATTGACATCGCCTGTCAATTCCGCCCGGGGCGCGCCGGGCCTGCTCACAGGTTCGGGCCCTACCGTGACGAGCGCACGATCTCGTTTCGGAAGATGGGAAGCAGCAGCCATGGGGGAGACAGCCATTCCCGCGCTGGCCACGGGTGGGGCGGCCGCGCGCGCAATCCGGCGGCTCATGGAGGTCGGCGACGCTTCCCGGCGGTCCTACGCCAGAAGGCTGGGGCTGGGCCGAAGCGACTACCTTGCCCTGTCTTACATCTACTGCGAAGGTCCGATCCAGCCCCGAGATCTCGGCGCACGGCTGGGCTTGGGTTCGGGAACTCTGACTCCGCTGCTGGACAGGCTCGAGCAGCGCGGATACGCCGCCCGCACAAGCTACCCGGCGGACCGGCGCCGCCTCCTCATCGTGATGACCCCCGACGGGAAGGCCGTCATGGACGAGGCCTTCGCCGAGTTCGACGGCATCGTCGATGCCGCACTGGCCGAGATCGGTGCCGGGGTCGGCCTCGGCGAGTTCGCCCGGCTCCTCGAACAACTCTCCGGGGCCCTCGCCGTGCGCATGGATTTCACCGGCCCGACTGACGACCCAGCCGCGGCGGGAGCCTAGGGGCCCTGCCGGGCACGGTGGCAGTCTCTCGGGCAGGCCAGGGACGGAACGCCGATCGCTCCCAGCCCTCGCCCACGACGAGTCCGGCGGCCCAGTAAACCGGACCGCCGGCGCACGGGCGCCGACCTTGGACCGATTCCGCGTCCCGTTCAGCCTGCAGCCCAGTAGGTGGACGCTCCGCACACCGGCCCTGACCGTTCCCGCTCAAGTCCTCATCGGCCGCTGACCCGCGGCTCTGCATGAAAGCGACGTCCGGCCGTGGGGGCGTCCAGTCCGCGATGTAGCTGCCCGGACGCCGTCGCCTGGAATCCCGGGCGCCCAGCCGCGCAGGCGGCCCATTTGACACCGCTCGACGCTGGCCATAGCTTCAGATCCGTCGAGCTTGCCTATCAGTTATGGGGGGAGCTGGACCGCGCGGTGCCCTGTCCGGACCCCCCGTCGAGTCGGGGTACCGCGCGCACCCGCCCCCGGGTCGCGTGGGCCAGAGCGAGGCCCCGGCCCGCAACCACCCACCAAGGCGGTCACTCCATACCGTCTAGCTCGAAGCGTGCCACGGCGCCGCTCGCCTCGGAAGGCGGGCGGCGCCGTCGTGCGCGGCCGATCGGCACGCCGATGGGCCTTCGGTCAGCTCGGTCAGGCTTGGACGGGCGTGGTCACGCCTGACTGGGCCTCGATGATTTCACCTGCTTGGAAGAGGGTGTCTTCGCGGAATTTCTGGCCGGTGATCTGGACGCCGATGGGCAGTCCACCGGGGGCGGCTGCCGGTACGGACAGGGCGGGGAAGCCCAGGGCGGCGAGTGACATCATGGGCCATTGTGCGTTGATGACTTCCTGCATCCTGTCCACGCCCTGGAGGTCGGCGTCGATCTCGAAGGTGCGTTCGGCGGAGACGGGGGTGAGCACCAGGGGGTACTGCTGCAGGAAGAGCTGCATTTCCCGGATGAGCGTTCCGCGGCGGGCGTATCCCCGCATGTATGCGTCCAGCCCGAAGTCGTCGGACATTCTCCGTGCTACTGCGAACTGGTTCTCGGCGGACTTCTGGATGGCGCTGTCGCCGTACTCTTCGATGCTGGGAGCGAGTTCGCTGAATTCGATGCCCTGTACGAGCTGCCACCAGAGCTTCCATGCGTCGGCGAGCACGGGCAGTTCTACCTCTTCCACGAGGTGTCCTGCGGCTTCGAGTGCCTTTGCGGCCTTGGTGAGGGCCGCGTCGACTGCGGGGTCCGTGGGCGTGATGCCGACCTCGCGGACGACGGCGACCCGTGTCCGGTGCGGGAGGGGTTCTGCGGTGAGGGGGACGGGGACGCAGAAGGGGTCCTCCGGGCTCCATGCGGCCATGGCGGTGAGGCCGAGGCGGGCGTCGGCGACCGTTCGGGCGAGCGGGCCTTGGACGAGCATGTTCTGCACGCCCAGCAGCTGGTCCTGGTCTCGGGGCCCGTACCAGGAGGGCACGCGTCCGACTGTGGGCCGGATGCCTACGACGCCGCAGCTTGCTGCTGGGTAGCGGATGGATCCGCCGATGTCGTTGCCGTGGGCCAGTGCCCCCATGCCGGTGGCGACTGCGGCGGCTGCTCCGCCGCTCGAGCCGCCGGGGGTGCGCTCCGGGTCCCAGGGGTTGAGGGTGCGTCCGTGGAGGTCGTTGTCGGTGAACCAGCGGATGGAGAAGGCTGGGGTGTTGGTGCGTCCGACGAAGATGGCGCCTGCCTTTCGCCAGTTGGCGACGTGGGGGGCGTCCTGGTCGGCCACTGCGTTCTTGAAGGCCGTGATGCCGTTGGTTGTGGCGTGGCCGGACTGGTCGCTGTTGATCTTGATCGTGACGGGCACGCCGTGGAGCGGGCCGTTCAGGTGGCCGGCGGCCTGTTGGCGGTCGGCCGCGTCCGCGGCGGCCAGTGCCTCGTCGTGGGAGACCTCGGCCAGTGCGTTGATGCGGGGGTTGACCTCGTCGATGCGTTCGAGGACGGATTCTGTGGCTTCGCGGGACGAGATGGTCCCTGTGCGGATGGCTTCGGCGGTCTGTGTGGCGGTCCATTGCCAGATGTGCTCAGACAAAATGTTCCTCTCAGGGTGGGGTGGGGTCTTCAGCTGATGACCAGCAGCTCGGTCAGTGAGCTCTGGTCTTCGCGGAGGGCGGTTATCGGTTCATCCAGGACGATGCGGCCCTTGACCATGCCGATGGCCCGGTCTGCGTACTCCAGGGGCAGGGCAGGGCCCTGCTCTATGAAGAGGACTGCCTTCCCTGCTGCGGCTACCTCGCGCAGTGTCTGGAGGGCGGCCTGGGCCAAGGACGGCTGCAGTCCTTGCGAGAACTCGTCGATGGCGATCAGCTGCTCTCCGGCGAGGATTGATCGCGCGATGCCGACTTGCTGCTTCTGCCCTCCGGATAGCTGGCCAGCGGGCTGGCCGGCACGTTCTGTGAGGAGGGGGAACAGCGAGTAGACGTCGACGGGGGGCTCGTATCCTCGGCGTCGGGCGAGCTGCAGGTTCTCCTCGACCGTCATGGTGGGGAAGACGCCCCTGTCATCGGGCATGTAGCTGAATCCGCGGCGGGCGAGGTATTCAGGCCTGCCCGGGGGGACTGGTGTGCCGTCTATGCGCACCCGGCCCTGGTGGACGTCGCAGAGGCCGAAGATGCTGCGGAGCAGAGTGGTCTTGCCCACTCCGTTGCGTCCGAGCAGGGCGGTCACCTCGCCGCTGTGGATGGACAGGGTGACGTCGTCGACTACGCGTGTCTTGCCGTATCCGGCCGTGAGGCCTGTCAGTTCGAGCATCTTCACACCGCTCCCAGGTAGGCGTTGCGGACGTCCGCGTTGGCGGAGACCTCGTCCATCTGCCCGTCCACCAGCACCTGGCCGTCGGCCAGGACGACGACGCGGTCTGCGAGCTGGCGGACGATGTCCATGTCGTGTTCGACGATGACGAGGGTGCACCCCAGCATCCTGTTGACCCTTCGGAGTGTCTGGGCCAGCCCGACCGAGTCCTCATGGGACAGTCCTGCCGCGGGTTCGTCCAGCAGTACGATTTCCGGTCCCCACGAGATGGACATGGCGAGTTCCAGCGCGCGCTGGTCCGCAAGCGGCAGGTCCTGGGTCAGGACGTCGTTCCTGTGGGTGAAGCGCTCCAGCTCCGCGGGGAGGTCGACGTGCTGGAATGCTTCTGTGCGGGCCATGGCCATGTTCTGGGCCGGCGTGAGCTCCTGATACAGGCTGGGTATCTGGAACAGCCGTCCGAGGCCCAGTGCGGCCCGGTGGTGGGCGCTCCAGGAGGTGACCTCCCTGTCGCGGAGGAGGATCTGGCCTCGGGTCAGCGGAAGGTCGCCTGCGATCAGGTTCAGGAGAGTGGTCTTGCCGGCCCCGTTGGGTCCGATCAGGCAGACGATCTGACCGCGGGGTACCTCCAGGGTCACTCCTCGTACGACAGGTACCGGGCCGAAGGACTTGGTGACGTCGCGCAGGTTCAGTGCCGGAGGGTCCAGGTCGGCCAGGGCGGCGTCCCAGTCCTCCTCGCTCCGGGGGCTGGGGCCCGGGCCGGCCGCGGCGGAGGGCCCTTGCGTGCCCGTCCTGGAGAGCCGGGTGCCGGGGATGACGGTGTCCTGGGCGGACGAGCGGGAGACCGGCGTCCTGCTCGCCTTGGCCAGCAGGCCGACGAGACCTCCCGGGGCGAAGCGGACGACGAGGATGAAGATCACCCCCATGGCCAGGAGGTACCAGCTGCCGATCGCATCCCCGAGGTACTCCTGTCCCACCGTGACGATCCCTGCGCCCAGGAAGGCGCCCAGGATCGTGCCCCGGCCGCCGACCGCCAGCCACACCAGGACCTGGGTGGACATGACGATCCCGGCCGTGGACGGGGACACGAGGCCGATCACCGGGGCAGCGGTGGCGCCGGCCACGGTTGCCACCAGTGCGCTCAGGACGAAGGCGTAGGTCTTGGCCCGATACGGGTCCACACCCAGGTGCTCGGTGCGCTGCTCGTTGACGCGGACGGCGAGGAGGCGTCGCCCCAGGGGTCCGCGCAGCACGAAGAACCAGACTCCCAGCACTGCTGCAAGGACGACGGCAGCGGTCCGGTAGTAGCTGTCGACGACACCGCCCGCCGGGACGAAGAGTCCATTGCTGCCGTTCGTGACGGACAGCCAGGACCTGGCGATCTGTTCGGCGAGCAGCGTCAGTGCGAGGGTCAGCACGGCCATGGTCGAGGCAAGCGCCTTGCGGCCCAGCCCCACGCGGGCGATCCCGAGTGCGATCGCGGCGGAGAGGATGAGTGCGGCGACCACCCCGGCCGCCGCAGGGACGCCTGCGTTGACTGCGATCGCCGAGCCGTAGGCGCCCAGTCCGAAGAACGCTGCATGGCCGATGCTGATCACTCCCGCACGCCCCCAGCTCAGGTCGAGGCCGAAGGCGAAGAGCCCGTAGGCCAGCGAGAGCGTCAGCAGTGCCAGAGGATACGCAGGCAGCAGGTAGGGGGCGATCGCCAGCACAGCGACAGCGATTCCGGCAGCCAGAGCGTGGCGGCGCTCAAACCGTCCGTGCAGTCTCGTCAGGGGCTTCAGGAACTGCACTGCGACCCTCCGGTGTTCTCAAGCGCGTCGAAGTGCTCCGTCGGGACGTACTTGCCGCCGGCCTGGATGTTCAGCAGGTACATCTGGGTGACGAAGCGCCGGTCCTTGGTGAAGTGCCCGCTTCCGAAGACCCCGTTGTCAACGCTCGCGCCAGAAAGGGCCGACGTGATGGCGTCTGCGTTGGTGGACCCAGCCTTCTCGACGGCGCGTGCGACAAGCTGGACGCCTTCGTAGGCATTTGCAGCCACACCGGGGATGGGGGAGTTGAAGTTGTACGCCTTGCGGAAGTTCTGGACGAAGTCCGCGTTGGCCTGACCGGGCAGCTGGTCGGAGTACCGGCCCGGGAGCTGCATGCCCTCGACCCGATTGGTCAGGCCTGGGTAGAAGTCCTGCATGATGCTCACCCCGCTGAACCCGGTGGTGTGCAGGAGCCCGGCCTGGTCTGCCTGGGTCACAAGGGACGTCGCATCCCCACCGACGACGGCGGACAGGATCCAGTCCGGCTTGGCGGCCGACAGCTTGTTGATCACTGGCTGCCAGTCCGCGGTTCCGAGCGGGGAGTACTCTTCGACGGCTACGCTGCCGCCTGCGGCTTCAATCATCGTGCGGGCCTTGGCCAGGTATCCTCGCGGGAACACGTAGTCGTTGCCGACCATGGCCACCTTCTTGCCGTACTTCTTCATCATCTGCGGGACGATCACGTCCAGCATCGACATGTCCGGTTCGCCCAGCGGGTAGAAGTACGGTCCGCAGAAGGGCGCGTCGCCCAGGACCACCGAGGAGAAGGGCACCTTCGATGCCTCGGACACCTTGCCGACGGCGGCCGTGGTGTCCCCGGGGATCGTGCCGAACAGGTAGTCCACATTGTCCTGCGTGACCAGGCGCTGGGCCAGCTGGGTCGACTTCGCTGCGTTGGCCTGGTCGTCGACCATGACGAACTGCACGGGATGCCCGAACACGCCTCCGGCATCGTTGATCTTCTTGACCCCCAGTTCGAACCCGCGCTGGAGCGCCAGTCCTTCCTGCACTGCCGGCCCTGTGACGGGGGCGATCAGGCCGATCTTGAGCACCTTCTCCGTGTTCTGTGATTGGGCGCCGGTCGCAGCTGCACCGCATCCGGTCATGGCGACCGCGGCCGCCAGGAGGGCGGCTGCAAGCGTGGCCACGCGCCGTGGCCGGTTCATGCCGGGGTTCCGTTCTGCGCTGCGGGAGTGGGGGCGATTCTCCATTGAGGCTTCCTCCATGAGATTCCATTGGGGCGAATTGCGATGAGAACGATCAGAAGAGTGAAGAGCACCAGCTGGGCAACGGTCTCGTCGAGATATGTGCGCAGGGCGGTGCTGAGCACTGCGACGACGAAGGCCCCGAAGACCGAACCCGGAAGCGATCCCGGGCGCCCGATCAGGACGGCGAAGAACGCCGGTGCCAGGAATGACACACCCACATCTGGGGTGACCCCGAGCATCGGGCTCTGCAGCGCCCCGGCGAGCACGGCGAAGGCGGTCCCTGCCGCAAACGTCCCGGAGATGACCAGAGTGGGCGGGATGCCCAGCAGTGAGGCCATGGTGCGGTTGTCCACCGTGGCCCGGATGGCCATACCGAGTCGGGACCGGTAGAGAACCAGCAGCCCGGCCGCCACGACCAACAGCGCGATTCCCGTGGCCAGCAGCCGGTACAGGGGGTACTGGACGCCGAGGATGTCCACGCTGGCGGAGATTGGGGCCGCCACTGCCGCCGGGGTGGAGCCGAAGATGGCGTCCGCGCCCTGTCGCAGCACGATTCCCACCCCCCACATGGCGAGCAGCGTTGCCAGGAATCCCCGTGCATACAGCTTTGACAGGACCAGCCGCTCGGTGAGGACGCCCAGCGCCAACCCGAGGACGAGCACCAGGAGCAGCCGGGGCCAGAAGGGGACGGCTGCCAGTGCGTACATCAGGAAGGCCCCGACCATGACGAACTCGCCGTGGGCTACATTCACCACGCCCAACTGGCCGAAGATTATCCCGAGGCCGAACGCCAATAGGGAGTAGAAGCCGAATAGGGTGACGATGGAGAGCAACAGGCTGACTAGACTTTCCAAATTCTCCTCCGTGCAGATCAATGCACTGCCAAAGAGGCGGCAACGCAAATGTTTGTAGGGGCCGGCTCCTTGAGGTCCCAGCCCTTGAGCGACATCAATATGGGTGGAGCAGATCCCGACGATCACCCCTCCGCGGAAGCAGGGCCCGCAGGCCAGTTCCGCTTCCGGGAGGCCTGCACCGCTGCTCCGGGCGTGTGCGACCCGCGGCCCGCGATTCTTGGCGGCAAAGGGCAGTCGCCTGCGGAGGTCCGGCTATCGGCCTGGTTCAGAGATGTACGGGTGCTGTACCGAGGTAGGTCTTCCTGGTGGGCATACCGCCGGTGGCGTACGCGGCTTCTCCGAGAAGGATTCGGCCGGAGGCGGCACTACAGGGAACGGCTGAGGCCGGTAGGCCGAGGACTCCGGCTGCGAGATGCTGCCGCAGATCAACCGCATGGCGGCGGTAGCTAGTGCGTTCGGTGTAGAACCCACCCAAGCCTTGGCGGGCTCACGGGTGCCGGGGCGCCATGGAGGTCCGCCGGTCCGTCCGGAAAACTGTTCTAGGCACCCTGCCGTGAGCTCAACGGCTGAAAGGGCACCGGAACGTGACCGGTGCGCAGTTCCGGGAACACCGATGCCCGCTGGATGCGTCGAGTCGTTTCGGAGAAATGCCATGCAGAGAGGCTGCCAGCGAGATGGCCACCGCGACGGGATGTGAGAAAACTCCGCCGAAAGATTCTCACTTCGAACGCTTCAGAAACATCTGGGAAACCAGAGCCTCGGCCTCGACCGCCCCGGTGCAGATCCCGGCGGTCAGCATAGTCATCATCTGGATGCGACGGCTGCCATCGCGGATGGCGCCAGCAAGCTCCACGGCATCGCGGGGATCCGCGGAGCGGCGGAGCATGCCTTCCCGCTGGGCCTCCACCCAGAGAGCGGCGAACAAGGGGTCGAAGGACTGGCGAATCGGCTGGAGGGCACGAGGCGGCGCATGACCCACCTTCAGCCCTGCTGCAGCTATGAACCTGTCGTCAGTCGTCGTCATACGGGTGAAAGCTTCAAGGATGGCCAGCACCTGTTGGACAGGGGTATACGCTGCCCGGACGCCGTGACGGGCGAAGGCTTCCATGCGGGACCACCGCACCACAGAAACCTCATCGATCAGCACCTCCTTGTTCGGGAAATGCCGATACAGGGTGGCAGTCCCCACGCCGGCCGCGGAGGCAATCTCACGGACGTTTACGTCTGTCGTGCCCTTCTGCCCGATGACGTCCCGTGCGGCGCGAACCAGCTGCAGCCTGTTGTGATGAGCATCGGCACGCATCGTAAATCCCACCTGTGCACACAGAGGCCCGGCCCGCGAGTCAGCGGAGACAAAGCCAGATCATTCGAGGGAACTCATTATGCACGCATCATCGATTCGTCTGTGATATGCGTCTCAATGTGTCGGCGCCGGTACCAGCTGTGCCCGGCCATCGGCTGGTCGAGGCTGGCTGATCGGGGGTTTGTCTCCGAGTGCGCTGTGGGCTGACACGGTCCCGCTGACGCGGCGGTCGGTGAACAGGTGGTTTGGCCACATTCCCATCTCGGCCCCCCGCCTTCTCGAGTGCGTCGGTGCGAAAATGGGGTCCTGATCCGTTGTTCTCACTCGGACGTCGCCGTAGGTCGTGGTCCAAGATCCTCATTAACTCGGAAATCCCAAGAGGCTGCTGAGAAGCTGTCAGTTACCCATACGCCTTAGCTAGATTGATAGGTGCTTCGGCAGGATGCGCTCTTGATCGACAATGGAGTGTCGTGTTGATAGGTCTCACCGAGATGCGAAGAGCCAAAACACCGCAGCGAGCATGCACCGAGTGCCGGTTCACACTTCATGACCCATCCCCAATCGGGGCAGCCGTCTTCACCTCCTCCCGGATCTGCGGGCCCCGGCCAGCTGTATCTCCTCTGCCGCCGAGCTCAACGGTCTGCTCGACGAATGCGTCTTTATCGCGTACCGACCAGTCATCCGAGAGAAAGCAGCCCTCCAGGTCGTCGGGCACGTCGGCGCCCATCGAGCACTGTGTCGCGCACCCCCGCGATGCCCGAGCACCTGGCCGCGCCCACCGCCCGCGAGCAGGGCTGCTCGCGACATCGTTAGGACTACTCTGCGGATCCTTCCGCCAGATCGTCTTATGGGATGAAGCGTCGCAACGCTCGGGCCAGAGCCTCGGACAGGCGCCGCAATAGCGGTTGGGTGCTGTCTTGAGCGGATGCGTCTGCCCCACGACTGTTGGCGCACCCTGTAGGCTCCCCACAAGAGAATTGCCCTTTGTAGGAGAGTCATTGACTGCACCAGGTGAGATGGCGGTCCCTCGACCACCGGGCCCTCGTACCTTCGTCTACTCGGTCGGCGCGGACGCAGAAGATGCGAAGAACTCTCGCTGTTGCCGACCAGCCGACCCGCCTTATCTTTGGCATTCGTACTACGTCCCTGACAACGAAGGCATCGCCGCGGTCCGTGACTGGTTCGATCAGCTGCCCATCGTGGTGAGCGAAACGCTGATCGGAGAGCTGGAAGCGATCTTCGAAACCGCGGCGGCTGGCTGCACCAATCCGTCTGATAGGGACAAGCCCATCAAGGCGTTCAGACGGGGCGAACAATACTATGAGTTGCGTCATACGCTAGACCCACTGATCGAGGGTGTCCCTCGGCAGCTCTTCCGCCACTACCACTACGAGCCCGACGGTGAATGGTCGACATACCTGGTCGCCCTCCATGCGCACTTCAAAGACGTCGCTGGCGATGCGAAGCAGGTCAGCGATGAGCAGACGAGGCAGATGGTCTACGCGAAGAAGCGGTGTGAGCTTGGCCGCTCCCAGCACTGGAACCTGCCCTGCGAAGTGGAGAACCTGGTAGATCGCTTGCTCGACCTGGACACGTGAGCGGCTGCTCGGTGAGCACGGGAGCTTGTACAAGCCACAGCTTGTGTGGGAGGATCTGGACATGCCTACGGACCACAATCGTTCCTTCGGGACCAAGAGTTCCCGACGTCGGGCGAAGTATCTGGCCAAGCAAAATCTCGAGCTCGTCAGCGGTCTGGTCGCTGTCAGGGTCGAAAGCGGGCTGAAGCAGAAGGATGTTGCTGAGATGCTGGGCATCACCCAGCAGGCCGTTTCCGAGTTCGAGCGGATGGTGACGCCGGCGACGCTGACGCGAATCTCGAGTTACGCCCACGCTGTAGGCGCACTAGTCACCCATCATGTGGCTGCTGACAAAGGCCAGCTCGAATCACGCGGTGACGGGTGGATCCAGATTCATGATCTTACAGCAGCGCGTGATGATAGAGCCTCGGCGGCTTGCTCCGTTGAGCCTCTAGAGGCGGCGCCGGCGCGCGCTGGTGAAACCACGCGCACGGTTCGTTCAGATGTCGCCGCTGCGTCTTGGGCAAGCGGAGCTTTTGATTCTTCACACATTGGCAAGATGGCGGCTGAGAGCAAACGGACCGATTTCCTTCTCGCTGCGTGACCTGACCGACGAAGAGCAACATAGGTGGCCACCATCAAGCGTATCGATGACGTCGTTGAGTTGTTGGGTCTAATCCAGCCGGAAAATGTGATCCAAGATTCTTTCCAAGCCAGACGTGGGGCGCCTGTCGATGATGACGATATAGGGCAAGGCGTCAAGTTCAATCTTGGGTTCGACGGTGGGACATTGTCGACCTCATTCGGCTTCAAGTTTGTGATGGAAGATTGTTCCTTCTACACCGACCATACCGTCGTGTGGGCGGCTGAGGAGCAGATCTCTATTTCTGGTGCATGCATGGCTGACTTCCTCGAACGCGTAGCCTTCATGACTGTCTTCCCTTACTTTCGGGAGGCCATCAGCACTTTCGCGACTCGCTTGCGCGTCCCGGTTCCGACTGTCGGGCTGGTTCGTCAGGGCACGGTTGATCTCCAAATCGACCCCGTTGAGATGGATGAGTTTTTGAAGGATTACACGATCGGCCCCCCAGCAACGGAGCCCGAAGATGAGTAACCGGCTCCGTCGCCCACCCGTTTGGTCAGGCGGTTTCATCCTGTGAGGTGCTGGGGCTCCCGTTCGAGCCAGTCACCTCTGATACCCTCCTGAAGCTCAATACCGAAACTATCTGCGGAGCCGCGACTCACACGGGTCAATGCGGACCGGGCCGCGTCAGCGGTGCCTAGAACTACCCTGCACGACGGGTGGATCCTGCTTGCCTTGTTCGGCACCTTCGGCTTGGGGCGACGACTTGTTCACAGAGCCGCGCCATCCGCCGGTCGCGCCGTGGGACTCCACGAAGTCCTTGAACCTCTTCAGGTCACTCTTGACCTGGGCGTTGTCGGCACCGAAAGCCGCACCGATCTTCTCGGTCGCGGAGCCCGGCTCCCAGTCGAACTGGACCGACACCCGGGATTCGGCATCATTGAGCCGCCGGAACGTCACGACGCCCGCGTGGTTGGGGCCGTCGATGCTCTTCCACGCGATCCGGTCGTCCGGGTTCTGCTCGGTGATCACCGTGTCGAACTCGCGGGTCTGCCCGGCCACCTTCGTGGTCCAGTGCAGGTGGGTGTCGTCCTGCTGTACCACCGACTCGACGCCTCCCATGAAGTGCGGGAAGGACTCGAACTGGGTCCACTGGCCGTACGCCGTCGCAACGGGGACGGCAACATCGATCGTTTCCTGGACCGCGGATGTAGGTTGCTCTAGACGCGCGGCGGAGTCCTGGTCGCCGGAGGACGCTTTCTCTAAGGTTCGACGGGAGAGGCTCAGCAGTGCTCTTAGCCCCCGCTCGGTGCCGTCGGGGTCGCGGACCGGCCTCTCGCCGAGGAGGGATCCTGCCCCGAGGTCGACGACCACGTCGAGCGGATGGGCCGGGAACTCGCGCGAGGCGCTCCGGGGACGTGAAGCGCCTGCACGGTGCGTCGCGGCCATGGCCATCCTCCCCTCCTCATCCGACGGCGTTCTCTGCCCCAGTCTAGGCTCGTTCACGAAAGGTGGGGGATGGGCCGTGAATCATTCGCCACGGCGCTTCAGACGCAAACGCCGTACGTTCAGCCTGTACCCGAGAAACCCTAGTATTCCGATTCCTGATGCGATCCATACTAGGGCCCAGGCCACTGCCCGCCCCTCCATAGTGAGCGGCCCTGCTGCCAGCACCCCTAGCGTCAGGAAGAACAATGCGAAGAGTCCCAGGCTGAAACGCAATGGCTTGAAGAGGACTCTGACCAAGTCGTGTTCGGCTGTCCTCGCCAACCAGGAGAGGAGCAGGGCAGGGGCGAAGAGGACTACCGACGCCGCGGAGGACTGCAGGGGCAACCCCCTCGCGAGGAGGTGGGTCGCTCCTATCTTCTCGAGGACCAGTAGGGCTGTCAGGAGAAATACAGCAATGTTGGCGACCGTCGTGAACCCCGTTATGCCGGATTGAGCTGGGCACGCTTCGACCCGGACGGTCGCTTGGCTGAAGCGGTGCCCCGGGCTAAGCGAGACATGTCCGAGGGCTGCGTTCCCCTCTGGCCGGTCGAGGACGTGGTCGTGGGTGGCCTTGTCGCGTAGGGAGAGCTCACGGATGGAAAGGGCCGCCGGCACGGTAACCTCTACATGGTGACTGCGCGCACTGCCAAAGTCGGGGACCGGGAAGGTGAAGACTGTGGTGTGCTCCCAAGGACGGCGCCTGAAGACGAGCTCCTGTTCATAGGAGATCTTCACGATGGACCGCATCCCGAGGATCCTGGCGTCGACTTCGACTAAGAGGACAAAGTGATCCATCAGGGTCCGCGCTAGGCTCTCGAAAACGTCCAAGGCCTGGTCGAGCGTTGCCTCCGCCGCGTTGGGTTCTAGTGCCTGGCGTGCGCCGTCGAGCAGGCGTCCCAGCGCCTCTTCGCCGTCGGCGCTGCCGTCCGCATAGTCGACTACATCGAGGATGAGCTGTTCCAGGTCACCACCCTTCGCGTCGTCAGGGAAGAAGGACGCTAGCATCCCAGCGGCGACCGCTGTGTTTTCCGTGCGCGTCAGAACAGGCGCGGGCGTGCGTCCGTCCGGGCCGGTCGCGCTGAAGCGGCGAAGGGCTCCCTTGCGTATGAAGGACAGTGGCAGGAGGACGCGTCCATCAGGGCCCGGGGCTGGCGCATCACGGGGCAGGGTGAAGTCATACGAGGAGGAACGCGTGGTCTCGCCGTCCGGGCCTAGGACGATGCCATCGACCCGCCGGTGGACCCACTCCGGCGACGTGATAATCAGCCCTACGACCGCAGATCCCCGCAGGATGTCCACCCGCCGCCGGTCGCCTTCTGCGTCCACCACCTGATCACCATAGCTGCCGCTGGTTCTCGGTTGGAGAAGTGCGCGCTCAGACCCACCCAAGTTTCCAGACCAATATTCGCGCAAGAGAGTCTGACCGCAGGTCGCCAAAGACACGCTCGTCGACGATCCTTCCAGTGAAGCAGAGGGGCCGGTCAGCAGCCCGATCGAGCCAGCAGGGCTGAGGCCGGAGGCGCATCTCTCACCGAATTACTTGCTTTGTTCGGACTTCTCCAAAAGGCTGCACAATTTCTACTGGCCCACATCCGGCTCATCGTCCTCGTGCCGAGCCAGCCGGCGCACTTCCGAGGCCAGCACGTCAACTGTTGTGGCCACCCGGTCGATGGATTCCCGAACGAGATGAAGGCTGCCCTGCCCTTGGGCCCTCATGAGCCGCCAGTCGTCAGGATCGACGTCGTACTCGAGAGGCGCAAGAGGCCCAAATGGCCCGTTTGCCTCAACACGGATCGTCCGTCGGTGTCCGCCCTCAAGTGCCAGTATTCGGTGTGCCACGCCGAGGTTCCACCTCAGGATCCGGCCAGGAGCAAGCGACTTTATTCCTGTGGCGAGACGAGCCTCGATGGCTCGTACCTGTTCTATGTTGTTGTCCGTGGCGGGCAAGGGCGGTTTGACGGTCACACGAACGTGGGTTGTAATGGTCGGCCCGCTGTTGCCCAGCTCGAGATGGAGGAGCGCCGCCTGCGTGGCGTCCTCACGCAAGTCTGCCCATACGTAGGGCTGGGCCGCGTCCTCGCGCAGCTGGCGCTGTATGGCAGTCTGCTCGGCGGCGGTTCTCGCCTGCGCCTTGGCAATCTCTGTCTGTTCCTTCGCCACCGCAGCCTGGCTTCGCGCTGCCCTCCCTGCCATAGCGGTGAAGTAGAGCGCCACGAGCGAGACGACCCCGGCAGCGACGGCCAGCCAAGTCTGTGCATCCATGAGCAGACCATCGCATCCGCATCCCGATCACGGCGGGCTGACACGCAGGGGTCACCCGAGCACCTGCGTGCGACCTCGTCATCGAACTCGTATCGCGCACTCAGAAGTCCTTTACTCAAGGTCAAGGGCGCCTCACGCCTTCGGCGAACCTTCGCTCTGATTCACCCTTGTTTCGCTCGGCGTCGCTCAACACGGCCGCCCGGCTATTGGTCGTGCCCAGGTTTTGGGCCGTCCTCCAGCCGGGTCGTCGCGCGGCGGCCACCCCGAAAGACGCGTCGCTGCGGTTCCGTCCGCGACGGAATCAACAGGTCGGAAACGTCGACGCCGAGCGCTTCCGCTATGTCCCAGAGCCGCTCGTAGCTCAGGCCGTTGCGTCCCCACTCAACGTAGATCACCATCGTGCGGTCCAGGCCTGACTCCAACGCCAGCGCTTCCTGGGTGAGCCCACGTTGAGTGCGGAGCTCACGGATGCGCGCCCCGACCTGCTTGCGGCGTCGCTGCCAACGCTCAAGACGGTCGGCGGACACCTCGCGGGGAACAGGCACCCACTCATGTCACTAAGATGGAATCTCGTTGTCTGTAGAACTAGTTCGACATCCGTCGATACGAGACGAGGAACACAAACTTTGGCCGTGCACGTCGCCCTCAACCTGTCCAATGAAGTCTCTGTGCGTGACCTCCGCACGTTCCTGAACTGCATCCCCCAGTACTTCGACGCCAACCAAGACCTCCGCTACTTCACCGGCGAAGAAGACAGGGCCTCTTTCCTCGCCGTCGTGTTTCCAAGCCTTGAGTCCCGGCATGCAGCCGATGCCGAAACTCACGGCGCGGCGGCATGAATTCAGGGAGATCCGATGAGACGGCGTCACCTAGCCGGGAGGAGGCGCGGTCCGTGTCACCAGTGGTGGTTACTGATCTCGACTTCGGGCAGTACGTCGTCGTGACTGAGTCGGCCTCGGTCTACATCCTGGACATCGGCGGCCCTGAATCAAGCACTCTGAATCGGATGCCAGCCGGAGGGCCTGTCGGCGACTATGACGCCGCAGTCCTCCGGAGGGATGGGGAGACCGTCCCCCTGCTCGGAATCCTCCGGCTCGAAATGGGGCTACCCGCTGTATTTCTCATCGACGTTCGAGGTGACGGCGTACCTACAGTCCGGGGGACCACCCCGGTGGCTGGTATCGAGAGGCTGGAAAAGTGAATCCGTACACCTTCGCGGTTGCCGGTGACTGGCACGGTGACATTCAGATCGCGCGCCATACGGTGCGGGTCCTTGGGCGTTTAGGGATCAAGACGCTCTTCCACGTCGGCGATCTGGCCGTGCGCTGGCCTGGGCGGGAGAAAGGCAAGTTCGACCGTCGCCTGGAGCATGAACTCGCGTCGGCCGGGGTTCAATTCCTCTTCGCCGATGGGAATCATGACAACCACAAGGAGCTTCGGGGCCTTCCGCTGCAGGCCGACGGCACCCGGCGTCTCTCGGACCACGTCTCGTACATCCCACGAGGCACGGTTCTAGAAGTCGGAGAACTGCGGATAGGGGCACTCGGGGGTGCATATTCCGTTGACAGGAAATGGCGGACCGAAGGCAAAGACCTGTGGGCCGACCTCGAAGAGCCGACGGCCCTCGAGGCCGAGCTGCTCATTTCACGTGGCCCCATTGACGTTCTCATCTGCCACGACGTGCCGGCTGGTGTGACCGGCCTCCGACACGACCTGAAGCTTCCGCGCGAGATCGATTTCGCGAGCCGCCGCACTCGGGATCTGCTTCAGCACGTGGTCGAATCCATGCGGCCTCGCCTCGCGTTCGCCGGGCACTGGCACCAGCGTCACACCGAAGTCCTTGGATGGCCCGACGGCACCTCCACCATCGTCCACGTCCTACCGCACGAGACCTACTGGGGGTCCAACAGCGCCATCGTCAGCTCCCATGATGACGGGCTGATCGTAGTCGAGCCTCTGCCGAGGAAGCTCTGAGCGGCCCCCTCGTCCACCTGTACCTGGACGTCGACGGCGTGCTTATCGCGGAGGCTGCCCGCCGCGACGACGAGGAGCCGCCATGGCCCGGCGGGTTCGTCACTGCCTACCCCTACACGGACGCTCAGGTCGCCCCGGCCATGGTCCAGGCTCTCAACGCGCTGATCGCCAAGGAGCATATTGTTGGCTACTGGGTCACATCGTGGGGCTACGAAGCGCCGACATTCGGCGAAAGCATCGGACTGCGTGGCTCATTGGAGTGGCCAGTGCTCGAGGCCGGCACGCCGACCTGGGGCACATGGAACAAGGCCGCAGTGGTACGCGAGCATGTGCGCGAGACCGGTCCGGACGCAGCGGTGTGGATCGACGACCAGCTCAGGCAGCAGCATCGCGCCAAAGCATGGGCGTTGCACGCGGGGGTCCAGCCCATCACGCCGAGTCCCGTCTACGGCATTACGCCGCGCGAACTCCAGGTGGTCGAGCGGTACATCGAGGGGCGCCTCGCCCGTCCCGGGAGGTAGCAAGACAGACTCCTATTCTGGGCTGCGCTCTAGGGCATCTGGACGGTGCCCGCTATACGCTCTGCCCCGGCTGCGTTAGGGCCGGAGCCGGATATTCTTCAACGCCGCGCAGCGCAGCGCTCTCTGACGCGTGAGGAAGACCGGGGCGTTCTCGGCGCAGACTGCTTCGACCGCACCGTGCTCCAGGAGAAGCAGCTTGCGGATCGCCTACCGACGCCGTGCGCCAGGTGTCACGGAGACTCACGCGAGGGGACGCTACCGACTCTCTCATTCCGGGCCACGACGAGCTTGGCACGCCGAGGACTCCGCCTCCGAGTCCCTGGACTCAGGGGAGACAGTTTTGCTCTCGAAGTCCTTTGGGTCTTGCCAAATGGAGGAGACAGGGGTTCGTCCGCTGAGGACGGGAGACACCCCCTCATCCCGACCAAAGCGCTAATTCTCCGGGGGCCATGAGGTGGCCTTACGGCGCGGGTGCGGCGGCCGATAGTGGGGGGCGAGGCACTGAGCCTCGCCCCCGAGCAGAAGAACGGCCCCATGATCGCAGTCACCCGCCTCAACGGGTCACGCTTCGCAGTCAATCCCGACCTCATCGAGCGCGTGCAGGAGAACCCTGACACGACCCTCGTGATGGTCGGGGGCGCCACGTACGTGGTGCGGGAGAGCCTCGCCGAGATCATCGGGCTCATCGCGGACTACCGCGCCCTCGTGCTCGCCACAGCACGCGGGCTCACGGTGGGCCAGGGGCAACAGCTCAGCCTCGTGCGGGGGACAGCGGAGAACGACCCAGGCCCGGGGGCCACACCCCTGCGCCCCACCCAGCGCTAGGAGAACACCACCATGGACCCGTCACTCATCGTCGGACTCGTCCTCGCGTTCGGGTCCGTCGTCGCGATCGTGTCGATGGAGGGCGCGAGCGTCACGGCCCTCATCCTGCCCCCGCCCATGATCCTCGTCTTCGGGGCCACCATCGCCGTCGGCCTCGCCGGCAACACCCTCAAGGACACGCTGCGCGCCTTCCGCGCCGTCCCGCGGGCGGCGACCGGCCGCGCCCCCAAGCCGCAGGAGAGCATCGACAAGATCATCGCGCTCGCGGAGAAGGCGCGCGCCGAGGGCCTCCTCTCGCTCGAGGCCGAGGCCACTGACACGAAGGACCCCTTCCTCTCGCGCGCGCTGCAGAACGTGGCCGACGGCACCGACGCCGAGGAGCTGCGCATCATGATGGAGGACGAGATCGGCACGAAGTCCCGCGCCGACCACGCCGACTCCAAGTTCTTCGCAGCCCTCGGCGGCTACGCCCCCACCATGGGCATCATCGGCACGGTGGTCTCGCTCACCCACGTGCTCGAGAACCTCTCCGACCCCACGTCACTGGGCCCGATGATCGCCAGCGCGTTCATTGCCACCCTGTGGGGCCTGCTCTCCGCCAACTTCATCTGGCTGCCGATCTCGGCCCGCATCACCCGCCTGTCCGAGCTCGAGATCGAGCGCATGACGCTCATCATGGAGGGCATCCTGGCCGTCCAGGGCGGGGCCCAGCCCATGCTCCTCGCGGACCGCCTCCGCGCAATGGTCCCCGAGCACCATGTCAAGGACCGGGGCAGGGCGGACGCGAAGGAGAAGATGAGGGCCGCCGCGTGAGCCGACGCCGCACCCCGCGCAAGCCCCCCGAGCCCTTCCACGTCGACGAGCGCTGGGCCATCTCCTACATGGACATGATCACGGTCCTGTTCTGCCTGTTCGTGGTGCTCTATGCGATGTCCACCGTGGACCAGAACCGGTTCGAGAAGCTGCGCAACTCCCTGGCGACGGGCTTCGGCACCACTGTCACCCAGAAGATCGACACCGCCACCGGCACCGTGGTCCCGCCGGACAAGGCCAGCAAGGACACCGAGGGCTTCTCGAGCCTCGCCCTGGCGACCAAGGAGGTCGAGAGGCTCACGGCCCTGAAGGAGCAGATGACCGCGCGCCTCGACGCGAAGGGCCTCCTCGGGGACGTGCAGTTCACGATCGACCAGCGCGGGCTCACGGTGCGGCTCGTCGGGTCCCAGACGTTCTTCAGCCCGGACAGCTCGGCGCTCACCCCGCGCGCGGTGGGCGTGCTCGACGCGATCACGCCCGTGATCGTCCCGACGCCGCTGCACGTCTCGGTCGAGGGGCACGCCGCGAACCTCATCACGGGCTACCCCTCGGTCTGGGAGCTCTCCTCCGAGCGGGCCACCAAGGTGCTGCGCGTCATGGTCGAGCGCGACGCGCTGCCGGGCGCCCGCATCGGCGCCACCGGCTACGGCTCGTCCCGCCCCGCCAACACGGGCACGAGCGACGCCGACTACGAGCAGAACCGCCGCGTCGACGTCGTCGTGCTCTCCGACCAGTCCGAGGAGGTCCGGGCGCTCATCCCGGAGGCGCTCAAGGCCCGGGCGGGACAGAAGTAGGCGGGGCCCCAGGGAGGGGGCGCTGTTGGCAGGGCACCCGCGCCGCTCACATGCGGGCCCGGAGCACATCGATCTCGGCGCCCGGTGCGGCGGGATCGAAGCCATGCTCGACCAGCCACCGGACGGCCAGCAGGCTCCGCAGCGACCACGCCGCCCGGACCGCCTCGGCGTCCACGTCTCCGCCGTAGCCGGCAAGGACGTTCCCGAGGCGCTCCGGGTGGCCCAGAGTCAGGGTGGCGAGGTCGAACACCGGGTCGCCTCGGCCAGCCTCTGACCAGTCGATCACGCCCGTGATCCGCTCGCCTTCGACGAACACGTGGGTCGGCTGCAGATCTCCGTGGATGAACACTGGTGCGACCGGCCGCAGCGCCGTCTCGGCGATCTGGCGGTTCCGGGTGACGAGGGCGGCTGGGAGGATGCCCGAGCCGATGAGCAGCCGGCACTCCTCGTCGAGGCGCTCTGCGATGTCCTCCAGGCTCCGGGCCTTCCACGGCGGAGGCGGGGCCTGGTGGAGCGCCCGCACGGTCTCGCCTGCAGCTGACCACGCCGGGGCGGAGGCGAGCGAAGGCTCCCCGAGCCGGCCGAGGGCCGTTCCGGGGACGGCCCTGAGCGCCAGCACGGACGGCTGCTGCCACAGGACCTCCGGGGCCGGGATCGGCGAGAGCGCTATGGCCGCGACCTCGGTGTCGAGGTGCGCCTGGTCGGCGTCGATCTTCAGGAACACGTCGCCGACCCTCACGGTGGCGCGGGCCTGATGGGCGACGACGACTTCGACGTTCTCCATGCGCGCCATCATCGCAGGGCTCCCCTCGAGCACCAGGGGGCCCGCGGCCCGACGGGGGCCAGGGGCGTCTGGGCCGTTCGACTCTGGACCACGGCACTGGCAGCGTGCAGAATCGGTGCTCCACGGAGGCGAGAGGTGCGCGACGCGAAGGGGAGCGCCATGAACGGGCCCAGCGAGGAACTCCGCACCGAGGTCGAGCGGCGCATCGACTCCCTCGAGCGCGAGCTGGCCGAGGCGGACCAGAGGCTTCCCGACATCAGCGCGTGGGTCGGGGAGATCGAGGAGGACGTCGTCCGGCTGGTTACGCGGGTGCTGGAGGAATGCCGGCGCGACGTCGAGTCGGACGGGCGGCTCACCCCAGACCGCACGGCCCTGGACCGCGACGGTGCCCTGGGCGTCTATGCGGCGGTCCAGGCGTGGGCGGCCCTGGCGTCCTACGTCGTGGCCCGTGTCTACGCGCCGAGGAGCCCCTGGCACCACGGTCTGGCGACCGCCGCGACGAAGGTGGTCGCCGTCCTCGGCTCGATCGCCATCGTGCTCGCCGGCCCGCTCCGCCCCACCGCCGCAGCGCTCGGCGCGCAGTCCTCCACCATCGGCACCCAGTTCCCCTCGGCACCGCTCACCGTCAGCCTTACCTTCGCGGGCTAGATGGACCCGCTCGTGGTGTGCGAGCCGGCTTGAGGACGTGCGCCTGCGGGCGGTTTGGGGACGCCGTGGGCCGGGAACGCACTGGGGGTACCACCGGAACACACAGTTGGAGGCATGGCGATGACTGAGGAAAAGCCCGAGGCCGATGCATTCGAGCAGGCCCTTCCGGCGGAGCCCGCGGCGCAGGCCGATCCTGTCGGCAGCCCGCCGGTGGAGGCACCGGAGGCTGACTACGCCGAGCAGCACGCCCCGGTCCTCCCGTCCGAGGAGGCGTCCCGGCCCCGCATGGACGCCGAGGCCTCGGAGGCTGACCTGCTGGAGCAGGCCGAGGGGATTCCGGGCAGCGACGAGGACTACCCGGCCGGAGCCGAGGAAGAGGGGTACCCCTCCGCCGGAGAAGACGAGGGACCGGAAGAGTAGACGGGGAAGGGGCCGGCCTAGGGGGCGAGCCGGTCCCCGCCCGTCTCGCCGGTGCGCCGGCGGTCCCTGGCTGCCTCGTCCGCACTGTCCTTCGCGTGGGCCTTGAGGTCCGCGACCGTGTCCTTCAGGCCGCCCTTGGCCTGGTCCATCTTGCCCTTGACCACCTTCGAACGGTCGTTGGTGGCCCTGCCCACCGCTTCTTCGACCTTGCCCTTGAGCTTGTCTGCGGCGGCGTCGAACTTGTCCTCGAGTCCCATGGCAGATCCTCCTGACGGTGTGGATGGGAATGACGCTACTCCGCGTCCGCGGAACCGGCCAGAGCCCCTTACCGCGCCGCGCCGCCTGCCGATAGTGAAGGGCGTGACTGCGCAGGACCTCGGCATGCCCCAGGCCAAAACCGCCGAGCCGTACGACTTCCGGCGTCCCACCACTCTCGCGCGCGAGCACAGCCGCATCCTCGAGGCGGCCTTCGACTCGTTCGCCCGCCAGTGGGGCACCCAGCTGACCGCGAAGGTCCGCACCAAGTCCACGGTCACCACCGAGTCCCTCCTGGTGCAGACCTATGACGAGTACGTCGCCTCCCTCGTCCCCGTGACCACGATGGTCCGCTGCGTCCTCGGCGAGCACCCGGCCAAGATGGTCGTCCAGTTCCCCACCCCGGCCGCCCTCGGCTGGGTGGCCCGGATGCTCGGGGGCCACGTGGACACGGCCGGCCTCGAACGCAAATTCACCCCCCTCGAGCACGCGCTGGTGAAGAACCTCGTGGACGAGGCGCTCGACGTCCTCGCCTACTCGCTCGGCCCGCTCCTGCCCGCCACGGCCAGGGTCGAGTCCATCCAGCACAACTCCCAGTTCGCCCAGGCGGCAGCGACCGCGGACCTCATGGTGGTCGTCGCGTTCACCGTCCGGGTAGGGGAGTCGGCCACCGCGGTGACGGTCGCGATCCCCGCCGACGCGCTGCTGCCGCAGCTGGGCGCCGTGAACCCGGTGGCCAGCGCCGAGGACGCCCCCCAGCTGGTGCGCCGCCAGCTCGCCGAGGTGCCCGTCGAGGTCGCCATCCGGCTCGCGGAGGCGACCATCACTCCGGAACAGGTCCTCGCCCTCGCCGTCGGCGACACCATCTCGCTGCCCCACCACGAACGCGAGCCGTTCCGCGTGAGCGTGGGTGGGCGGGACCTCGCCCAGGCGATGGTGGTCCGCAGCGGGTCCCGGGCCGCGGCCCGCATCGTCGCGCTCACCGCGCCACCGCCCGACGCCGCGCCCCAGAGGCCGGCCGCTGTGCCCGCCTCGCACCCTGCCACACCCCACCCCCCGGCATCCCACCCCGCCGTCGCCATCAAGGAGTACCGCCCGTGAGCACCCCGGCCCGCACCGCCTCTGCCGCCGAGCAGCTCGCGGCCGCCCTCCCCGTCCCGGGCCTGCGCGTCTCCGGACCGGCCGCAGGGGTTCCCGCCCCCGTGGCAGCCGTGGTCTCGGCCTCCCTCATCGGGCCCGCCACGGCGGAGATCGCGCTCGGCCTCGTGGACACCGGCTTCGTCGCCGAGGCGGGCGGCGGGCCGGCCGCGCGCACGACGGCGGTGCTCCGGCCCGCGCTCGAACGCGCCGCCGCGGCGCTCGGCGACGGAGTCCTGTCCGAGCTCGTCGAGGGAGACCCGGCAGGGCTCCTCACCGGCGGACCCGACGCCGACGGCGTCGCGGTATACGAGATCTCCGACGGCGCAGCCCCCTTCGGCTGGTTCGCCGTGCGGCTCGCGGACGAGGCCTGGCAGGCCGAGGACCCCGGGACGTTCGCAGACCGGCTCGGGCGCATCCAGGACGTGGAGATGGCGCTGACGGTGGAGATCGGCCGCACCCGCATGAGCATCCGCGAGGCCCTCGCCATGGAACCGGGCAAGGTCATCGAGCTCGACCGCTCGGCCGGGGCGCCCGTGGACGTGCTCCTCAACGGGCGCCGGATCGCGCTCGGCGAGGTCGTCGTCGTCGACCAGGACTACGCCGTGCGCATCTCGCGGATCCTCGACACCGCCGAGGCCCAGCGCTGAATGGACTCGCTCATGCTGGGCCTGCGGGTCCTCGTCTCGCTCGGCGCCGTGCTGGGGGTCATGTGGCTCCTGTACCGGCGCCTGCGCCGCGGGCCGGCGGCGGCCAAGGGCAGGCCACTGAGCGTCGTCTCCCGGCAGAGCGTCGGGCCCAAGGCCTCCGTGGTGCTCGTGGACACGGACGGGAAGCGGTTCATGCTCGGCGTCACCGAGCACGGCATCAGCGTCCTGCACACTGCCGAGGCCCCGGCCCCGGAACCCGTCGAGGCTGAGGCACCCGCCGCCGCGACCCGCCGCGCGGCCCGCCACGCGGCGTCGTTCGACGCCGAGCTGGCAGCCCAGCAGGGACGGCTCGCTGAGCAGCCGGCACCGCTGGCCGGCTCCATCCTCGATCCCGGCACGTGGCGGCTCGCAGCCGGCGCGCTGCGCGCCGGGCGGCGGCCGTGACCCTCTCGCTGGACACAGGGAGGGCGCGGGTGCCCGCGTGGGTGCCCCACGCCGTCGTGCTCCTCGCCCTCGCGGCCCTCGCCGCGTTCGCGCTCCTCCTGGCCGGGGCCGCGGCGGGCCACGCCGCCGGCCTGCCGCTCGAGCCCACCGCCCCGGCTGGCCCCGGCGACCCGACCGCCCCGGCCGCCCCCGGCGGCAGCGGCGGACTGACCCTGCAGATCAACACGCCGGACAACGCGCCGTCCTCCGCGGTCGTGACCCTCATCGGCATCACGCTGCTCTCGGTCGCGCCCGCGCTGCTGCTCATGATGTCCTCGTTCACCAAGATCTTCGTGGTCCTGGCGATGACCCGGAACGCGCTCGGGCTCGCGTCCGTGCCGCCCAACCAGGTCCTCGCCGGCCTGGCCCTGTTCCTGTCCCTATTCATCATGTGGCCGGTGGTCAGCGACATCAACAACCTCGCCGTCCAGCCCTACCTCGGCGGCCACCTCGACTTCGGCCACGCGTTCACGGCGGCCAGCGGGCCGCTGTCCAAGTTCATGGTCGCGCACACGCGCCAGGAGGACATCGCCCTCATGACCCGGGCAGCCGGGCTCGAGAACCCCGCCAGCCCCGCGGCCACCCCGCTGCAGACCCTCATCCCCGCGTTCATGATCTCGGAGCTGCGCTCGGCGTTCATCATCGGGTTCGTCATCTTCATCCCGTTCCTCATCATCGACCTCGTGGTCTCCGCCGCGCTCATGTCGATGGGCATGATGATGCTCCCGCCGGTGATGATCTCGCTGCCGTTCAAGATCCTGCTGTTCGTCCTCGTGGACGGCTGGGGGCTCATCATCACCGCGCTCATCCAGAGCTACCACGGAGGTCCCTCGTGAACACCTCCGCGGTCCTCGACATCCTGCTCCAGGGCCTCCTCGCGGCGGCGAAGCTCTCCGCCCCGGTCCTCGTGACGGCCCTCGTGGTCGGGCTCGCGGTCTCCCTCGTGCAGTCGATCACCCAGCTGCAGGAGGCCACCCTCTCGTTTGTGCCCAAGGCCGTGGCCGTGGCCGTGGCCCTCGTGGTCTGCGGGCACTGGATGATCTCCGAGATGGTCTCCTTCACCAACGACCTCTTCGCCAGGATCCCCTCCCTCCTCGGATCGGCGTGAGGGCCGCATGGACATCCCCATCGACCAGGGCTGGATCGAGGCCGTCATGCTCGCCGCGGTCCGCATGACGGCATTCCTCTTCATCGCGCCCCCGTTCTCCCACAACGCGTTCCCGGCCCGCATCAAGGCCATGCTCGGCGTGGGGCTCGGGCTCGCCGTGTCCTCCCGCGCGGCCGCCGGGCGGCAGCCGCTCGACACGGCCGGCTTCGTCACCGGACTCGTCCTCGAACTCGTCACCGGCCTCGCCCTCGGCTTCCTCGTCTACCTCGTGTTCGCCGCGCTCCAGGCTGCAGGCTCCCTCATCGACCTCTCCGGCGGGTTCCAGCTCGCGCAGGGCTACGACCCGCAGAGCATGGTCAATGGGGCCCAGTTCACCCGGCTCGTGCAGATGGCGGCCCTCGCGCTCCTGTTCTCCTCGGACGGGTACCAGGTGGTCCTCGCGGGCCTGACCGGCAGCGTCACTGCCATCCCGCTCGGCGGCGGCCTCGATCTGGCCAAGCCGGTGGCGGCCATGGCCACCGCGGCGACCGGCATGTTCGTCTCCGCCGTCCAGATCGCCGGTCCGCTCATGGCCGTCCTCTTCCTCGCCGACGTGGGGCTCGGCCTCCTCACCCGCGTCGCCCCCGCCCTCAACGCGTTCCAGATGGGCTTCCCGCTCAAGGTCCTCATCACGCTCGGCCTTGCCGGCGTCATGTTCCTCGCCCTGCCCCGGGTCGTCGCCGCGCTCGCCCAGCAGGCCGCCTCCCTCCTGATGGGGGTGAGGTGATGGCGGACTCCCAGGAGCGCACCGAGAAGGCCACCGACAAGCGCCTGCGCGAGGTCCGGTCCAAGGGCCAGCTCTCCCGCTCGCAGGACCTCACCGCGTGGCTCGCCGTCGGCGTCGGGGCCATCATGCTCCCCTCCACCGTCTCCCGCGCCGCGGACGCCGGCGCCGCCCAGCTGTTCACCGCCGCCTCCGTCGCGGCGAGCCCGGATCCCGCCAAGGCGGTCGCGGCGCTCACCGACGGGTTCGGCTCCCTCGCCGGCACCGTCGGGCCGCTCGTCGCGGCGGTCTTCGCCGCGGTCCTCGCCGGCTCGGCCCTGCAGGGCGGCGTGCACGTGAAGCGGTTCAAGGCCTCGTTCGAGAACTTCAACGCCGCCCAGGGGCTCAAGCGCATGTTCGGCGTCCAGGCCCTCTGGGGCGGTGTGAAGGCCCTCGCGAAGACCGCCGTGGTGGGGCTCGTGCTGTGGAACGTGGTGCAGGGCCTCGTGCCCGTCCTGCTCTCCGCCGGGGGACTCCCGATCACGGGCCTGCTGGCCGAAGCGGGCAACGGCGCGGCATCGCTGCTGCAGTTCGCGGTCGCGGCGGGCGTCCTGCTCGCCATCGCGGACGTCGCGGTCGTGATGCGCCGCAACCGCACCAAGACCCGGATGACCAAGCGGGAGGTCAAGGAGGAGGCGAAGACGAGCGAGGGCGACCCGCTCGTCCGCTCCCAGCGACGTTCCCGGCAGCTGGCGATGTCCCGCAACCGCATGATCGCCGCCGTGGCGAGTGCCGACGTCGTCCTCGTCAACCCGACCCACGTGGCCGTGGCCCTGCGCTACGAGCCCGGCAAGTCCGCCCCGCGCATCGTCGCCAAGGGCGCCGGGACCGTGGCCGCCCGCATCCGCGAGGAGGCCGAGAAGGAGCGCGTCCCCATGGTCCGCGACGTCCCGCTCGCCCGGGCCCTGCACGGCGCGTGCGAGCTCGGGCAGGAGATCCCGCTCGAGTTCTACACCGCCGTCGCCGGCGTCCTCGCGTTCGTCATGGCCCTCAAGGCCCGCGGCGCGGCGGCCGGCGTCCACACCGTCCCGCAGCGGCCGGCGGTGCTTGCGGGGCGCTCGGCGCTTGGTGTCCCGCCCGCGCTTGCTGTCCCGCCCGCCCCGCCCGTTCCCACCCGAGGAGCCCCGCTGTGAACCGCACCCTCTCCCGGCTCGCCGTGCCGATCGGGATCGTCGGCATCGTCCTGCTCCTCGTGGTGCCCGTCCCGGCGCCGCTGCTCGACGTCCTGATCGTGTGCAACATCCTGCTCGCGCTGGTCATCCTGCTGACGAGCATGTTCGTGAAGAAGCCGCTCGACTTCTCGGTGTTCCCCTCCCTGCTGCTCGTCGCGACCCTGTTCCGGCTCGGCCTCAACGTCGCCTCCACGCGCCTCGTGCTCGGGCAGGGCTTCGCGGGCCAGGTCATCGCCGCGTTCGGCAAGGTCACCGTGGGCGGGTCCCTCATCATCGGCGCGGTCGTGTTCGTGATCCTCGTGGTCATCCAGTTCGTCGTGGTCACCAAGGGCGCCGAGCGTGTGGCCGAGGTCGGGGCCCGGTTCACGCTCGATGCCATGCCGGGCAAGCAGATGGCCATCGACGCCGACCTCAATGCCGGGCTCATCACCGACGTCGTGGCCCGCCAGCGGCGCGCGGAGGTCTCCGCCGAGGCCGACTTCTACGGCGCCATGGACGGCGCGTCGAAGTTCGTCAAGGGAGACGCGATCGCCGGGATCGTGATCATCGTGGTGAACATCGTCGGCGGCATCGGCGTGGGCATGGCCCAGCGCGGCCTGTCCCTCGGCGACGCCGTGGGGACCTACAGCCTCCTGACCATGGGCGACGGGCTCGTCACCCAGATCCCCGCCCTGCTCATGGCCGTCTCGACGGGCATGATCGTCACCCGCTCCAATGCCGAGGCGGACCTCGGCCAGGCCGCGTCGAAGCAGCTCTCCCAGTCCCGCAACGCCCTGCTCATCGCGGGCTGCGCCGCCGTGGTCATGGCGCTCATCCCGGGCATGCCGCCGCTGCCCTTCCTCGGCGTCGGCGCCGTCCTCATCCTCGCCTCGCGCCGGGTGAAGCCCGCGGACGACGCCGCTGCTGCCGCCGCCTCCGCGGACGCCGCACCGGAGCCGGACCCGAACCAGCTGCTCCTCGAGCAGATGCGTGTCCATCCGCTCGAGATCCTGCTCGCCCCGGACCTCGTGGACCTCGTGGGCGGCTCGCCGGACGACCTGCTGGCCCGGGTCAAGTCGCTGCGGCACAAGGTCGCCATGGACCTCGGCGTCGTCATCCCCGCCGTGCGCACCCGCGACAGCGTCGAGCTCCCTCCGGCCACTTACGCCATCCGGGTCGCCGGCGTCGAGGCCGGGCGCGGCACCGCCCCCACCGGCAGGCTCCTCGCGCTCGGCGACTTCCTCGACGCGCTGCCCGGGACCGCCATCGTCGAGCCCGTCTTCGGCCTCGCCGGCAAGTGGATCCCCGCGGAGATGCGCCACAGCGCCGAGATGACCGGTGCCACCGTCATCGACCGCGTGAGCGTGCTCGTCACCCACCTGTCCTCGATCGTGACCGCCAACGCCGCCCGCCTCCTCTCGCGCGAGGACGTCCGGGTGCTCACCGAGGGGGTACGGGCCACGAGCCCGGCGGCGGTCGAGGAGCTCACCCCGGCGCTGCTGACCCTCGGCGAGCTCCACCGCGTGCTCCAGGGCCTCCTGTCCGAGCAGGTGCCCATCAACGACCTCACCCGCATCTACGAGGCCCTCGCGCTGCGGGCCAAGGCCTCCGCCGATCCCGAAGGCCTCATCGAGGCGGCGCGGCTGGCCCTCGGGCCGGCCCTCGTCGCGCGGTTCGCCGAGAACGGCAGGCTCTCCGTCATCACCGTGGAGCCGGTGCTCGAGCAGACCCTCGTCCAGGACCTGCGCCCAGGGGAGACCGGGACCCAGCTCGTGATGGACCCCGGCAAGCTCGACGCGATCTTGACCTCGCTCAGTTCCGCCGTGGCCGCCGCCGAGTCCGCCGGCAGGGCCGCGGTGCTCGTGTGCGCGCCGATGCTGAGGCCGGCGCTGCGCCGGCTCGTGCCCCACCCGCCCGCCGGCGTCCCGGTGCTCTCCTACGCTGAGGTGACGTCCGCGGAGCTGGCTATCGAGACGATCGGGGTGGTGCGCCTTGGCTCAGCAGTTCCAGCTTAGGGGCGCCTCCCTCGACGACCTCGCCCGCGAGGCCGTCCAGACCTACGGCGCCGCGGCACGGATCGTCCGGGCCGAGCGCGTCCTCGACAGCGGCCTCGGCGGCTTCCTCGGACGCCGCCACATCGAGGTCACGGTCCACGTCCCGGACGAGGTCGGGGCACCCACCCCGGCGGCCGGCCCTGCCCTCCCGCACCTGCTGACGGCCCGCACCGGGATCGCCGCGCTGCTGGAGGAGGCGGAGAGCGCCGAGGACGCCCTCCGCACGGTGCACGGGCCCGCCAGGACTCACGGCCCCGGACCCGCCGCCGACCCTGGTGAAGGCGGAGGTCCCGGGGCTGCCGGGGCACCTGCCGCAGACCGGCCCCACCGAGCCGTCTCAACCGAGGCGACCGACTTCGACGCACTCCTGCAGCGGCTGCGCCGCGAGGTCGACGCCGGCGCGGTCCCCACGCCGCTCTCCGCCCCCGGCGACCTCGTCCTGGTCCTCGGAGTCGGGGGAGCGGCGGGCGACGTGGTGCAGTCGATGGCCGAGCACGCGGGGCCGGTCGACCAGTTCGGGCCCGCGGAGCACCCCGGCCCGAAGACGGGGTGGGAGCTGTACGGGGCGGGCGCCGTCGGCCTCGCGGGTCGGCCGCACCTCGACCGCCGGTGGGATGCCGTCGCGGCGCGCGCCGCCGCCGTCGAGGAGGGCAGGGCCGTCCTCGTTGCCTGCTCGCTCGGCCCGTTCGCCGACGGGCTGCCCCACCTCGAGGCCGCCGCCGAGCTCGCCGCGGACCAGGTCTGGCTCGCGGTGGACGCGCGCCACAAGCCGGAGGACACCGCGGAGTGGACCGACCGGGTGCGCGGCACCCTGCCGGTCGACGCGCTCGCGGTCCTCGGCGCAGGGGAGACCCGCACAGCCCACACCGTCAACCGCCTGGGGATTCCCCTAGGCTGGGTGGACGGATCGCCAGCACCACGGACGGTGCTCTAGAGGGCGCCACGCCCGCTACCCACGGAAGGGAACACTATGCTCGTCCTGACCCGCAAGCCCGGTGAGAAGATCATGATCGGCGAGGACATCGTCATCACGTTCCTCGAGAGCCGAGGCGGTGAGGGCATCCGCATCGGCATCGAGGCACCGCGCCACCTGACGGTCAAGCGCGAGGAGATCTTCGAGGCCGTGGCGGATGCGAACCGCGCCGCGACGCACGCCGACGCCGCCGAGGTGCTGCGCGGCCTGCCCCCCGCTGCCGTGCCCACCGAGAAGGCCTGAGAGGCGGCGTCACCCCTTTTTTCGCGCATGACACGGTGTGTCACGCGCGGCGAATGGACATGTACAACGTTGTCAGGATAAGAATGTACATGTCCAATGAGGTGACGGCTGGGGTCGTCGATGTCCCTCCATGGGCTTCACGCCGGCTTGGTCTCACAGGGGTGCACGTGGATATCGGAGAGCGCAACAGCCTCGTCCTGCAGAATCTGCCGCTCGTCGGCTACCTGGTCTCCGACCTGTGCGCGCGGGCCACCCACCTCTCGCGCGAGGACATGGCCTCCGTGGGTGCGCTGGGCCTCGTGCTGGCCGCGGACTCCTACGACCCCTCGACCGGCGTCCCCTTCGGCGCCTACGCCAGGCGGCGCATCACGGGCGCGCTCTCCGACGAGCTGCGCTCGCTCGACTGGGCGGGGCGCGGCACGCGCAAGCGCATCAAGGCCGTCCAGGCCACCGCCGAGGCGCTCGCCGGCGGGCTCGGGCGGCAGCCCACCGAGGACGAGCTCGCCACCGCCCTGGGGCTCACCCGCGAGCAGGTGCGGGACACCTTCGCCGACGCCTCCCGCACCGTGGGGGCCCTCGACGACGCCGCGGAGGCGCTCGTGGCCGAGGCGGTCGCGCCGGAGGATGCCGTGCTTGCGGCCGAGCGCACGCAGTACCTCCGGGCCGCAGTGCAGGCGCTTCCCGAGCGGCTGCGCTCCATTGTCACCGCGATCTACCTCGAGGGCCGTGCCGTCAAGGATGTCGCCGCCGAGCTTGGCATCACTTCCTCCGCCGTCTCGCAGCAGCGCAGCGAGGCGATGCGGCTGCTGCGCGAGGGCCTCGAGCGGCACTTCTCCGACCGTGAGGCCCTGAACAGCCCCGAGCTCCTCGGGGCTGTTCAGGCCCCGGCGACCGGTTCGGCGAGGATGGTGCCGTACCTCGAGGCCTTCGCGGCCGCCGCCAACGGCATCCGGCGGGGCGGGCTCCGGCGCGAGGCCGCCTCCATGGCCGCCCGCGCGTTCGCCGGTCCTGCGGTCTTCGCCGCGGAGTCGTAGCGGCCCGCCGGGCCACACGGCCCCGCGGCCCCTCGCGGCAGCGGCGGCGCCGGCTCAGGCGGCGCCGATGAGCCCTGCGAACGGCGCGGGGCACTCCTTCGGAACCGGGACGAGCTCAAGGCTGATGCCCCGGCCCATGTCGGTAGCCCTCGCCTCGATACCGAGCTCGACCCTGGCCCGCACGGACACGGGGATCCGTTCGGCGACCACGACCGGGACCACGGTGGTGTGGGGGCTGCGGTGCTGTTCGGCCCGCGCAGCGGCAGACGAGCGGGCCAGCTGGTCCTCGTCGCAGGAGCCGTGCTGGACGTCGACGGCGTACCGGATCCCCGTCGCCGGGTCGTCCAGGATGAGGCTGTGGATGCCCCGCGGGCAGAGGGGAGCGTGCCGCAGGGCCCCCAGGCCGAGCATGCCCGGGTCCGCGGCGATCTCGTCGCGCAGCCAGTGCGGGCGGATGTCGGGGCGCCGGGCGAGCCTCGTGCTGTCGAGCCGCACCGCGTCCCAGTGGGACAGGTCGGCCAGAACGGTGCGTCCGGTGGCGTCGTCTGTGAAGCGGAGGCATCCGGTGTCGGTCCTGCCGGCCACCGTGCCGGTGCGCTCCTCGCCGCCGGCGAGCAGCGCGAAGCGGTCGCCTTCCTCCAGCACGATCGCGGCAATGGCAGGGCTGATGTGGCTCATGCGGGCATGTCTCCTCGGTCCCGGGCTGTCCCTCCCGGGCACGCCTGATTGTACATGTCAAAGCGAGCGGGACCGGGAAATGGCCGGGAATTAGTTGTACATGTCAAATTCACCGTAGTATTCGCACTGGAACCAGTCGCCCATGGAGGACTACCCAATGCGCCGCAGTCCGAAGCACCGCGCCGAGCCCGCCGGGAGGCCCAGGAGCGATGCCCTGGGGGGCCACGCTGCCAAGAACGCGCGCGCCGTCGCCTCCACCGCCGCGTCGCTGGCGGTCGCGCTGGCGCCGTCCCTGCTCGGAGGAGCACCCGCACACGCCGCCCTCGCCGCAGCTGTCACCGCCGGCTACCCGCAGCGCGCGGCCCAGGTGGGCGTCACGATCGTCACCCTGCAGACCAAGGACAAGAGCGCCGCAGACGCTGCGGCCCTCGACGTGACCGCCTACCGCAACGCGGTCGCCTCCGCGAGCAGCTACTGGTCCGCCATGTCCGCCGGCCGCATCAGCCTGCGCGTCACCAAGGTCGTCGCGGGGTTCAAGACCTCGGCCTCCTCGGGCGACGACTTCGGCACCATCATGAGCACGGTGTCCCGCGAACTCGGCTGGACTCCCGGCTCTTCGACAGTCCTCCTGCTCGCCGTGCCGCGTGACGACATCCTGGTCTCCGGCAGCAAGGGGAACCTCGGGGCCGGCTGGGCGGCGAGCCAGACCAGCGGGCGGATCCTGCTGCCGCGGCCCTCGAGCTTCACCGGGCCCGTGACCGCGCACGAGATGGGCCACATCCTCGGGATCGGCCACGCCAACACGCTCCAGTGCAGCAACGGGGCCGTGGACGCCGTCCGGGCCGGGGCCCGCTTCGCGGACACCTCCTGCAGCACCCGCGGGTACGGGGACGGCACCGACCTCATGGGCATCTCCCGGTACAGCCAGCCCCAGCTGAACGCCTACCTCTACGAGTACGGGGGCATGGGCCGCGGGGACGAGATCGCCAACATCGGCACCCCCGGCGCGGCCTCCACGTACACCCTCACGCCCTGGGCCGGCGGGGCCCCGCGCCGTGCAGCCAAGTTCAAGGACCCCTCCACCGGCGAGTGGTACTACCTGCAGTACCGGGCGCCGGTCGGGTACGACGCGCCCACGGCGCTGGCGGGCAACCAGGGAGTGCAGATCATCAAGGGCGGCCTCGACGAGAGCGAGTCGCTCCTCATCCCGCCCACCACCAAACCGTTCTCCGGCGTCTATGCAGCCAACCTCGCCTGGCAGCCGGGCCAGACCTTCACCACGGCCGGGGGCACCCGCGTGAGCATCAACGCCGCCGGCGCCGCCTCCGCGACGGTCAGCATCACCTCCAAGGGCGCCGTGCCGGAGAACGTGGCGGCCCTGATGGACGCGAAGGCCGCGCAGTTCGGGCTGGGGCCGGGCTTCGGCGGCATCGGCACCCTCCGGGACGGCGGCCTCTACCACATGTACCAGCGGGGGGCCGTGGTGTGGACCCCCTCCGCGGGAGCCCGGGTCTCCAAGGGGGCGATCCGCGGCGTGTGGCAGCGGCTCGGGTTCGAGAACGGGTCGCTCGGCTTCCCCACGTCCGATGAGATCGGCGGCCTCAAGGACGGCGGCGTGTACCAGATGTACCAGGGCGGTGCGATCGTCTGGTCACCGCAGAATGGTGCGTTCGAATCGAAGGGGGCGATCCGCGGCGCGTGGCAGCGGCTCGGCCTCGAGGACGGAAAGATGGGCTACCCGACCTCGGGCGAAGTCGGCGGCCTGAGGAATGGCGGCGTCTCCCAGATGTACGAGGGCGGGGCCATCGTGTGGTCGCCCCAGACGGGCGCCTTCGAGTCCATGGGTGCGATCCGCGGCGCGTGGCAGCGGCTCGGCCTCGAGAAGGGCAGGCTCGGCTACCCGACCTCGGGCGAGGTCGGCGGGCTGAGGAATGGCGGCGTCTCCCAGATGTACGAGGGCGGGGCCATCGTGTGGTCGCCCCAGACGGGCGCCTTCGAGTCGACGGGCCCGCTCCGCGACAGGTGGCTGAAGCTCGGGGCCCAGAACGGCGACCTCGGCTATCCGACTTCCGCCGAGATCACCGGCCTCAAGGGCGGCGGCAGCTCCCAGTCCTACGAGGGCGGTGCCATCGTGTTCTCCCCGGCGACCGGAGCCTTCGAATCGGTCGGCGCCATCCGTGCCGCCTGGTCAAGCCTCGGCTCCCAGAACGGGAAGCTCGGCTACCCCACCTCGGGGGAAGCCTCCGGGCTCAGGGGCGGTGGGGTCTCCCAGTCCTTCCAGGGCGGGACCATCGTCTGGTCGCCGAGGACCGGGGCACACGAGTCCCTCGGGGCGATCCGCGGAGTCTGGACCAGCATGGGTGCGCAGGACGGCGCCCTCGGCTACCCCACGAGCGGCGAGATCGGCGGACTGAAGAACGGCGGCGTCTACCAGCAGTACGAGGGCGGCGCCGTCATGTGGTCCCCCAAGACCGGGGCGCACGAGTCCATGGGCGCCATCCGGGCGGCCTGGGGAAGCATGGGCTACGAGAACGGCAAGATGGGCTATCCCACCAGCGGCGAGTACGCGATCAGCGGCGGCGTCGCCCAGAACTTCGAGGGTGGAAGGATCGAGTGGAACAGGAGCTCCGGGATCAAGGTCATCGCGTCGGTGGGCGCGGCCAGCGGGACGGTCACACCGATCCCCGCCCCGCCGCCCGCTCCTGCCCCCACGCCGAGCCCTGCCCCCGCGCCGACCCCGCCGCCCGCCGTGAACACTGAGACGGCAGCCCAGATCCAGTCCATGGTCCGCCAGACCGCCGTGCAGATGGGCGTCGACCCGGCCCTGGCCCTCGCGGTCGCCGAGCAGGAGTCCAGCTTCCGCCAGAACGTCACCTCTCCAGTGGGCGCGATCGGTGTCATGCAGATCATGCCCGCCAACCGCGACTGGCTGGCCGGGATGACCGGACGTCCCACACTGGACCTGAACAGGACGGCAGACAACATAGCCGGCGGCGTCGCAATGCTCCGGTGGCTCACCGCGGAGGCGAAGAACCTGGACGAGGCCATCGCCGGCTACTACCAGGGGCTCGGATCGGTCCAGAGCCGCGGCATGTACGACGACACGAAGGTCTACGTCGCCCAGGTCAAGGCCCGCATGGCCAAGTTCTGAGCGCCGGGCGACGGCCGCGGCCTCGCCGAGGAGGGCCCCCGACCCCTCCACGATGTGCCTCTAGCGGCGGAGGTCCGCCGGCAGCGTCAGGATCTCGGCACCGTCCTCGGTGATGGCGATCGTGTGTTCACTGTGGGCCGTGCGGCATCCCGTGGCACTGCGCAGGGTCCACCCATCGGCGTCAGTGATGAGCTCGGCCGTGTCCTCCATGATCCACGGCTCCAGCGCCAGCAGCAGGCCAGGCCGCAGCCGGTAGCCCCGGCCCGGCCGTCCGCTGTTGGGCACGTGGGGGTCCTGGTGCATGCTGGTTCCGATGCCGTGGCCGCCGAACTGGGTGTTGACCGGATAGCCCTCGGCGCCCAGGACGCTCCCGATCGCGTTCGAGATGTCGCCGATGCGGGCCCCGGGCACCGCTGCGGTGATGCCGGCATCCAGGGCGCGTTCGGTGGCCCTGATCATCGCCGTGCTCTCCGGCCGCTCCGACTCGCCTACGAGGAAGCTGATCGCCGAGTCCGCGGCGATCCCGTCCTTGGTGACGGCGAGGTCGAGGGTGAGCAGATCGCCGTCGGCCAGCGCGTAGTCGTGGGGCATCCCGTGGAGCACGGCGTCATTGACGGCCGTGCAGACGTAGTGCCCGAACGGTCCCCGGCCGAACGGGGGCGCGTAGTCGACGTAGCAGGACAGCGCCCCGGCGTCGGCGATCATCGCCCGCGTCCAGCCGTCGATGTCGAGCAGGTTGGTGCCAGGAGTGCTGCGGGCCTTGAGGGCCTGCAGGATGTCCGCGACGAGCGCCCCGGTGCGCCTCGCCCGCTCCAGCTCCGTGGGGCTCAGGATCTCGACCATGTGATGCCTCTCGTTGTGCTCCTTGACCCTAGCCCATCGCCCGGACGCGGCGCGGCAGTCCCGCGTCGATGAGGACCACCGCGAACCCGACGAGTACTCCCAGGACGGTCTCGACGGCCCGGTCCGCGATCAGGGCCTGCGCCGGCCCGGGCAGCGCGAGCCGCGTCATGAGCAGGATCAGCGGCGTGAAGAAGAACAGGGCCAGGGCATAGTGGCGGGCCATGAAGAGCTCGGTGGGGAACTGCAGCGCAACGACCAGCGCGCCCATGACGAGCGGCGTGGGGTGGAAGGCGAGGATCGCGCCCGTCAGGCCGAGCCCGGCCAGCGTGCCGACCACTCGGTGCAGGCCCCGCCGCAGCCGACCGTGGAAGCCGGTGGCCGAGAGGGGGACCGCGGCGCCTGCCATGGCCCAGTGGGGGTGCCCGATGCCGAGCGCCAGCGCTGCCAGGCCGGCCGCCGAGACCGCGAGCACGTAGCCGCCGGCCCTCCGCGGGGACGGAGGCACCCGGGGCGGTCTGACCGCGGGGCGCACCGCGGCCCGGCGCGACGAGGCGCCGATCGCGATGGCGAACACGGCCGCGGCGAGGGCCACCGCGGTCGCGACGCCAGGGTCGGCGCGGTCGAGCGCGGCGCACGCTCCGAAGGCAAAGAGGGCGAAGAAGGGGCCCGCGGGACGGAACCCGACGCGATCGGCGGCCAGCGAGGCGAGTCCAGCGAACGCTGCCTCCGCGAGAACGAGCGTCACGGCCGGGGCCTGCAGGGCGGACAGCGCGGATCCGAGCCCGACGCCGGCCACGAGCAGCGCGCCTGCCGCGGACTGGTGCCGCAGCCGGACCGACCGGTTCGTGCCGCGACCGTACATTCCGGCGAAGCCGCCGAAGACTGCGTCGATCACGAGTTCCGGGTGTCCGGCCACGAGGAGCGCGGCCGTGGGGATTCCGACGCCCAGGACCATCCGCAGGGCGGGCCAGTGGTCCTCCTCCGCGGGGCCGAGGGACGCGAAGGCGCGCAGACGCGCCACCAGCAGCCGCACCGAGCACTCCCTTCGTTGCCACCGCGCCATCCGCCGGTGGGACACCTGCGTCTGGCGCAGGGCATGGGATCCCTGCTGCGTCCAGCATAGGCGCCGGGGCGCAGGGCCCGGGTGTCCAGAACGGGCCGGCACCGACGGTCAGAGCGCGGGCATCCGCAGTGCGAACGCCGCGCCGCCCTCCGGGGCATGGCCGGCGGCGAGCTCGGCCCCGAGCCGGGAGGCGAGTCGCGAGGCGATGGAGAGGCCGAGCCCGGTGCCCACCCTACGCTCGCCGGCGTACCTGTCGCGGAGCGCGCCGCGGTCGAAGGCCCTGCCCACGTCCTCCTCGCTCAGCCCGGGACCGCCGTCCCGCACCTCGAGCACCACGGCGCCGGGCTCCCGGCGTCCGGCCAGCACCACCGGGGCGCCGGCGGGCGCGGCGCGCAGGGCGTTCTCGACCAGGCCGTCCAGAAGCTGCCGGAGCCTCCTCGCGTCGGTGTCGACGCGGAGCGAGCCGGCTGCCTCGGCCCGCATCGCGATCCCCGCGGGCTCCCACACGCCGCGCCACGCCTCGACGACGGCGGGCAGCAGCTCCGCGGCGTCGACCTCGTGGACGTCGATGCGGAAGTCGTCCGCTTCGAGGCGGGCGAGCTCGAGCAGGTCCCGGACAAAGTGGTCCAGCCGTTCGGTCTCCGCGGAGAGGGTCCTGCCCACCCGCGGGACCTCCTCGGCCGGGATGACTCCGTCGGCGAGCGCCTCCGCGTACCCCTGGAGGGCCGTGAGGGGGGTACGCATCTCGTGCGAGACCGAGAGCAGGAATTCGCGCTGGCGTGCCTCGCTCGTCGCGAGCGATCCGTCGAGGGCCGCCAGTGCGCGGGAGACCTGGTCGATCTCAGCCGGCCCGCCGCCGTCGACCGCGACCCCCCGCTCGCCCCCCGCCAGCCGCCGCGCGGCGGAGGCCAGGCGGGTGAGCGGCGTCGCGACCCAGCGGGCCACGAGAGCCCCGCCGAGCACTGCGCACACGAACCCCAGGACGAGGGCCCAGGCGAGGCGTGCCACGAGCGGGCCGGCGGCCTGCGTCACGGCGGAGACCGGCTCGGCGAGGACCAGTCCGCCGCCGGCCGCGATGGGCCGGGCCTCGACGACCACGGGGGTCCCAGCGACGATCTCGGTCTGCGACACCGCCCGGCCGGCCCGGACCTTCGCCGCGGCGTCGGCACTGACGAGGCGCCGCCCCGCGCCGGTGACGGTGCCGTCCGGCTGGATGAGCGCGATCCGGCCGGCCTCTCCGAACGCGAGCTCGCGCAGGGAGGCCAAGTCGGTCACGCTGCCCGAGGCGCTGAGGGCGGTGGCCTCCCGGGCCAGGCTCGAGCGCGCCTGGTCGACGGCCGCGGACCGGATCAGCTGGGCCCCGACGAGGCCCGCGACGAGCGTTGCGGCGGCGGCGACGGCGGCCATGACCACGGTGACCCGGAAGTGCAGGGACCCGAACCAGCCCCTCACGGGCGCCGGTCCGGGTCGTCCGAGACGCTGTAGCCCACCCCGCGGGTCGTCCGGAGGGGACTCGCTGCGCCGAGCTTGGCGCGGAGCTGGGCCACGTGCACATCGACGGTCCGGCCGCCGCCGTAGTCCGCCTGGCCCCACACGGCCGCGAGGAGCTGCTCGCGGCTGAAGACGCGCCCGGGTTCGCACATGAGATGGGCGAGGAGATCGAATTCCATCGCCGTCAGGGAGAGGGGCCGGCCGTCCGCCTCGGCCGTGCGCCGCTCGAGGTCGAGCAGGACTGTCCCTACCCCCAGCACGCGCGGCGGCCGAGGGCCGGCCGCCCTCCGCAGCAGGCTCTTCACCCGCGCCACGAGCTCGCGCGGGGAGAACGGCTTGGTGAGGTAGTCGTCGGCCCCGAGCTCGAGGCCGAGCACCCGGTCCACCTCGTCATCGCGCGCGGTCACGAAGATCACCGGCGTCCAGTCGCCGGCCTCCCGCAGCCGCCGGCACACCTCGACCCCGTCGAGCCCCGGCAGCCCGACGTCGAGCACGATCGCCACCGGCCGCAGCTGCCGGACCCGCGCGAGCGCCGCCCCGCCGTCGCGCTCGACGTGCACCCCATAGCCGGCGCGGCTGAGGTAGAGGCGCTCGAGGTCGGCGATCGCGTGCTCGTCCTCGACCACGAGGACCAGCCCCCGTCCCTCGCCGGTGCTGCCGCTGCGATCTTCCACAGGTTCATTCAAACGCACGACGGCGCGTGGCGGCCGCCGCTGGGCGCCGACTTTACATTCCCCGAACATCCGCCGAACACCCCGCTTGCCTGGGTTCGCCATGCTGGGCAGCGGATCGGCGGACAGGTCCGATCCGGGCCGCCACCGACCGCGCTCCGAAAGGCACCATCATGTTCCCCCAGCCAGACCCCGCCACCTTCCCGCGGCGCCCCCGCCGACGCTGGGCCACCGGCGCCGCCTCCGCGCTCGCCGCCGTGCTCCTTGCGGGCGGCGGCACGGCCGTCGCACTCCAGGCCCACAGCACCCCGGTCCCGGCCGCGCAGGCACCACAGCCGCAGGCGGACGAGTCGCTGGCGGGCCTGACCTCGCTCGACGGCCTCGGCGCGGACGTCGCTGCGGCGGACTCTGGAGCTGCTGCCGTCCAGGACGCATCGCTCCTCCAGCCGGCAGTCCCCGCGGCGGCGGGTGCAGCGCCGTCGCCGAGCGCGGCTGCCTCCTCCGCGAAGCATCCGGCGAGGGCCGCGCTCCGGCGCGTGCTCGCCGTCGTGATCCGCCAGGACGGGAGCGCCCAGTACGGCCAGCATGCCCAGGCCGTGGCCCGGGCCGCCGCCAACCGCTTCCCGGCGGCCTTCCGGCACCTCCCCGCGAAGCTCCGCGATGACCTGTGGACCCTGGCGGGGGCCGCGCCCGGGCAGGAGGTCGCCGATGCGCAGGCCATCAAGGCGCACGCGCTCGACGGGACCTACGGCGCCGGCGTCAAGAAGCTCGCCGAGGCGATCCAGAAGGCCCCGGCGAAGCCGAAGAGTTCCTCCTCGCCATCGGCTCCTGTCTCGCCCTCGCCGTCGGCTCCCGCGCCGTCGGCTCCGGCCTCCCCGTCGCCGTCTCCCAGCGCCGGGAGCTGAGCGGCCTCCCGGGCGTCAGGCTGGCTGCCAGTGCACCGGCAGCTGTCGGGGCCCGAAGATGATCGTGCTGTCGATGCGCTCCAGGGGCGCGCCCGGCGCGAGGGACAGGCCCGGCAGGCGGGCCAGGAGGGCGGAGAGGGCGACGCGGGCCTCGAGCCGGGCCAGGGGCGCCCCGAGGCAGAAGTGGATGCCCTGCCCGAAGGCGAGGTGCCGGTTCGGGTGCCGCTCGAGGGTGAAGGCGTCCGGATCCGGGAACTGCCGGCCGTCGCGGTTCGCCGAGCCGATCCAGGCCGCCAGCCGGGACCCGGCGGGGATTGCGGTGCCGCCCACCACGGTGTCCTGGGTGGTGACCCGGAACATGGACTGGACGGGCGAGCGGAAGCGGAGCACCTCCTCGATCGCCGAGGGCAGGGCTCCGCTCTCGGCCCGGAGCCGGTCGATCGTGCCCGGCCACTCCGCGAACGTCAGCACGGCGTTGCCGAGGAGGTTGGTGGTCGTCTCGTTGCCGGCCACCAGCAGCAGGGCGCAGAAGCCCAACAGCTCCATCACGCTCAGGTGCTCGCCGTCGACCTGCGCGGCGAGCAGCCGGCTGATGAGGTCCTCTCCCGGATCGCGCCGCCGTCGTTCGATCATGGCAAAGAAGTACTCGGCCATCTCCTGCTGCGCCGCCGTCCGGCCGGGGCTGTCCTCGTAGTCGCGGACCTGGCTCACCACGGTGTCCGACCACCGCTTGAAGCGGTCGCGATCCTCGGCGGGGATGCCCATGAGCTCCGCGATGACGATCACGGGCAGCGGATAGGCGAAGTCGTCGATGAGGTCCATGGAGCCCGTGGCGCCCACCCGGTCGAGGAGCTCCTCGACGATCTCGGAGATGCGCGGTTCCAGGGCGGCCACCGCCCGCGGTGTGAACGCCTCGGAGACCAGGGACCTGAGCTGGCGGTGCCTCGGAGGGTCCGTGCTGATGAGGCTCGAGGCGAAGAGGTGGTCCTGGTCCGGCTCTCGGCCTCCCCGCATCCTGGAGGAGAAGACGGCGTGCTCGGAGAGCGCCCGCTGGACGTCGTCGTACCGGAAGAGGTGCCAGACACCCTGTGCGGCGTCGAACAGCACGGGGGAGTCCTCCCGGAGCTCCCGGTAGAGCGGGAAGGGGTCGAAACGTGCCGGCAGTTCGGACACGAGGCTCATGGTTCCTCCAGGGCATCGGGGCGACGGTGCACGAGGAGCGCAGCGATCGCCAGCGTTTCGAGGGCGGTCCAGACGAGGATTCCGGCCCAGATCTCCGGGGAGAAGCTGAGCCGACCGTCCGCGGAGGCCACTGCCGCGAAGTAGGGGCCCCAGAAGAGCGGGGGCGCGAGGGCCGCCGCGGCGCGCAGGCGGACGCGCCGGTCCGGACGTGGCCTCAGGACGAGCCACGTGAGGCAGACCAGGGCCGCACCCACGGCCGCCGCGAGGACAAGCCGCGCGTCGCGGAACGCGACCATGGCCTGCAGGGCCACCGACGGCACGAAGGTCAGCAGCGCCGGCACGAGGGCCGGGAGCCGCCACCGGGACGCCGCCAGCAGGATGGGGACGAAGAGCGCGGCCGTTGAGACGAGGAACGAGCCCAGGGCCACGATGGTGCTCGCCGACGTTGCCGGCAGGACGGGCCTGACCCCGCCGACGGGCGGCCCGTAGGTCTGGATGAGCCCGTGGCGCGCGAAGACCGCGAATTCCTGGAGGATGAAGATGGCGACCATGCCGCACAGGGCGGCGCTGACGAGGGCCGTGGTGAGCCGGGCCGGCGTCGTCCGTCCGGGCGGCGCGGCAGTGGCGGCAGCAAACGGTGCGCCCAGGATGAGGAAGCCGCCCGTGGCCAGCCCGAGATGGGAGGGGCTGAAGAGCGCCTTGATGTCCTGCTCGATGCCGAACACCGAATGCCACGCGAGATCCGCCACCCCGGAGACGAGGAAGAGGACGACGCCGATGGCGGCCCCTCCGTAGCCGGCGGGGACGGCGTCCATCCACCGGCTCCCCCGACGGCGGCGGCGCCACACGAGGAAGCCGATCCACACCGCGTTCGCTGCGAAGCCCGAATACAGGACCGCGTGCCACGGCGTGAAGAACGTCTCGAGGTGCGCCAGGTTGTTGTGGGCCCATCCGTCGACGTAGGTCCCGGTCAGGAGCCACAGCCCGGCCACGAGGGACAGGGTGTCCTCGGCTGCCGTGGTGGCCCGGCGCGCCGGGACTGGGGCTCCGGGGAGGGCAGGGGCTGACGTCATGTCCATCGGCACGCCTCACGCGGCCTTGACGGGGGACTTCGCATCGCCGGGGGCCACGGTCGAGGCGGCCTGGTTCTCCCGGGCGATGAAGGCCGACAGCTCTCCGATCATGCTCATCAGCGGGGCGGGGAAGACCACCGTGGTGTTCTTGTCGACCCCGATCTCCACGAGGCTCTGGAGGTTGCGCAGCTGCAGGGCGAGCGGGTGGGCCATCATCGTGTCGGAGGCCTGGCCCAGGGCTGTGGCTGAGATCGCCTCCCCCTCCGCGGCGATGATCTTGGCCCTCTTCTCCCGTTCGGCCTCGGCCTGCCGCGCCATGGCCCGCTTCATGCTCTCGGGCAGCTGGATGTCCTTCAATTCCACGAGGGTGACCTCGACGCCCCAATCGGTGGTCAGGACGTCGAGGATCTGGCGGATGTCGGCGTTGATGCGGCCGGTCTCCGAGAGCGTCTGGTCCAGCGTGTGCTGGCCCACCACCTTGCGGAGGGTGGTCTGGGCGATCTGGTCGATGGCGGCGGCCACGTTCTCGATGGCGACGACGGACTTCACGGCGTCCACCACCCGGTAGTAGGCGACGGCCGAGACGTCGACGCTGACGTTGTCCTGGGTGATGATGCCCTGCGACTGGATCGGCATGGTCACGATCCTCAGGCTCACCAGGGGCAGGCGGTCGACGACCGGGATGATGAACCGGAGCCCGGGCAGCCGCACCCCGACGACCCTGCCGAGGCGGAACAGGACCCCCTGTTCGTACTGCCGGACGATCCGGACCGACATCCTCGCCGCGACGAGGACCACCACGATGACGATGATGAGGACGGTCAGGGAGACGGCGTCCATCGCGATCCCTCCTTGGAGCGCGGACCGCAGGAGGTTCCCCGTCGGGCAGCGCAACGGTCCTGGCGTCCATCTTCCCCGCGGCCGGCCGGAAGGGTTAGGGGCGGACGGCCCTCGAGCACGCAAGACGTCGGCCCCGGCCTGCCCACCGTTACGGCGCGCCGACGCCGGGCTCCGCCGCGCACGGCTTACATATGGAGGGCTATGAATGCTCTCCGCCTCCTTGCCTCCGCGTCGTCCGTCGCCGCCCTCCTGACCGCAACCACCGCCTGTTCCGCCGCCTCCATCGGGACCGCCATCGACGCCGGCGGCCACGCCGCCCCGGCGTCGGCCCAGCCGTCGGAGCCCGCCGGCCAGGGGCAGATCAAGGAGGTCCACTCACCCTCCCAGGTCGCCCTCGACGAGCAGCTGGCGCCCGGCCACTGCCAGGCGCGGGCGGTCGATGCGACTGCGGGGAAGTACCTGCCCGACCCGGCCTGCACGCCGGGCGCGGTGGACCCGGCGGTCACGCAGGCCACGATCGACTCGACCATCTGCAAGGCGGGCTACACCGCTGCCGTGAGGCCGTCGTCGGCGGCCACCGCGAAGGTGAAGGCCGAGAGCCTGCGGGAGTACGGCGAGAGCGCGTCCCCCACGACGGAGTATGACCATCTGGTCAGCCTCGAGCTCGGAGGCTCGAACTCCGTCTCCAACCTCTGGCCCGAACCCAACAGGCCCGGCGCCGCCGGCACGACCAACCCCAAGGACGCCGTGGAGAACACGCTGCACCGAGCCGTCTGCGCGCACACGGTCCGGCTCGCGGCCGCCCAGACCGCCATCGCGCACGACTGGACCACTGCCCTCCACGTCCTCGGCCTCTGACCCCCGGACCCAGCTGGCCCCAAGGTCGGCCTGACTAGGATTGCGGAATGGTTCGTACCCGCCTGTACCGCGACGGCAAGGTCGAGCGCGAGGACCTCGCACTCGAGGAGATCGAAGGGCTCCTCGGCGAGGATGGCGCGACGGTCTGGATCGACTACGAGTCGCCCAGCGATGACGACCTCGGCGCTATGGAGACGATCCTCGGACTCCACCGCCTCGCCGTCGAGGACGCGCTCCATGACCACCAGCGTCCCAAGCTCGACCGCTACCGCACGCACCTGTTCCTGGCCGCCTATGAGGCCTCGCTCGCACCCGAGGGCAGTGACCTGGCCGTGAACGAGGTCAAGGCGTTCATCACCCGGCGTGCCCTCGTGACCGTGCACGGGCCGGGCTTCTCGCCCGAGCAGCTCATGGAGCGCTGGGACCGGGAAACTGACGTCGCGGGCCACGGGGTGGCCTTCCTGCTCTGGGGCTCATCGACCTGCTCGTCGACGGCCATTTCGACGTCGTCCAGGAGCTTGACGAGCGCATCGAGGACCTCGAGGACGCGCTCTTCGACGACCATTCCTCGGACCACGACCTGCAGCGGCGCTCGTTCGAGCTCCGCAAGGCCCTCGTGCGGCTCCGCAGGGTCGTCCTCCCGATGCGCGAGGTCCTCAACACGGTCCTGCGCCGGGACCTCGAGATCGCAGACCCGGCAATGCAGCCGTTCTTCCAGGACGTCTACGACCACGTCCTGCGGGCCTCCGACTGGACCGAGTCGCTGCGGGACATGGTCAGCAGCATCCTCGAGACCCACATCAGCATCCAGGGCAACCGGATGAACCTCGTCATGAAGAAGCTCACGAGCTGGGCCGCGATCATCGCTGTCCCCACCGCCGTCACCGGGTTCTTCGGGCAGAACGTGCCCTTCCTCGGATTCCAGAGCACCCTCGGGCTCGTCCTGTCGCTGAGCATGATCGTCGGCGGCGGCGTCGGGCTGTACATCCTCTTCCGCCGCAAGGAATGGATCTGATCGTGGACGAACGCCAGACTGCCACCACCCGCTCCTCGACGGTCGAGGCCTGGACCGACGCCCTCGCGCAGTCGACCGGCTCGCCCGGCGGCGGTGCCGGAACCGGCGTCATGCTCGCGGTCGCGGCCTCCCTGACGTCCATGGTCGCCGGCTACACCGAAGCGGACGGGCCGCGCCGCGCTGAAGTGGACGGCCTGCGGGAGAGGGCGCAGTCCCTCCGCGGGACCGCCCTCCGGCTGGCCGACGAGGATGCCGCGGCCTCGCGCGCCTTCGGCGCTGCCTTCCGCATGAAGCCGGGTCCCCAGCGGGACGAGGCCATCCACCGGGCGTGCGTCGACGCCGCCAAGGCGTCCGCCGTCCTCGGCGAGCACGCCGTCGGGGCGATCGATGACCTGGCGTGGCTGGCGGCCAACGGCAACCGCGCCCTCATCGCCGACGTCGTGGTCGCCTTCGGCGCGCTCCGGGCCGCCGTGGCCGGTGCCCGCACGAATGTCAGCTTCGATCTGGCATCGCTGCGGTCGGCCGGGAAGAGCCTCGAGGAGGTCCGGGACCTGCACCCGGATCTGTGGGAGAGCGTCGAACAGCTTGAGCGCGCGATCGCCCGCATCGACAGCCTGACCGCCGACGTCGACGGGCGCGCGGCCCCCACGGGCACCGTCTGACCGTCCGCGGAGCACTCCCTGGCCGCGCCGTTGCCACGGTGACGGCCGCGGACGTACCGTGACGGAGTGACCGACCTGGAGGACTTCCTCACCTGGGTCAGGACCACCCTGCGTGACGCGGAGGTGGCCCTGCACAACGGCGACGCCGGTCCCCGCAGGGCCATCTGGGCCAGCGATGAGCCCGTCAGCATCCTGGGCGCATGGCGGAACGCGTACGGACACCGCGAGGTCGAGGAGGTGTTCGGCTTCCTCGAGCAGAGCTTCTCGGACTGCACGGCCTACGAATTCGAGCTCCAGGTGTACGACGTGGTGGGAGACGCGGCCTACACCGTGGGGCTGGAGCACACTTCAGTGTCGGTCGACGGAGAGCCGCGCACCTACACGCTGCGCGCGACCCAGGTCTACCGGCGCGAGGGCGGAGTCTGGAAGGTCGCCCACCGCCACGCGGACACGGTGACGGACTAGCGCTGCCCGAGAACCGGCGCCCCTGATGGGGTCGGGCAGCAACGCCCCCGCCGGTGGGTCAGGAGGCTGGCGCGACGGGGCCGTCCGCGCCGGGGAGGGGGAGGGGCTCCCCGTGCACCGTGACGATCTTGCCGGTCCGCTCGGCAAGGAGTTCGAGGAGCTCGACCGGGGCGGAGGCACTGGCCAGCGCAGCGGCGCGCGCGACGTCGTCGGGGACGTGCTCAGCAGCGAGCACCACCCGGTGGGCCACCGGCAGGCGGTTGCGTTCCGTCGTCCAGAGGTCGAGCGCCCGGGCGAGCTGGTCGGTGTCGGCGTCGCCAGCCTGCACCTCCACGATCAGACGCGTCCCGTCGGCCGGGTCGAAGAGGATGACGGCGAACTGCTCGGGGCCGCTGCGGGGGACGGCGCGTTCGAAGCGGGGCATGCCGTCGGTGAGGTCGAGGAGGACCGGGCTTTCTTCGATGCGGGCGGCGAGCCACGCGGCGTCGAGGCCGAGCGCGTGGAGGGCCGAGCTGCGGTGCTGGGGCGTGCTCACGCCCGGATCCTATGTGCGCAGCGAGGACGCGCGCGGGAGCCGGGGCCGGTGCGCGGTGAACAGAGAGCCCGCAACCGGCTGCGGCGTTTCACTGGGGGAGGTGCCGGGTAGGAGTGCGGTTGAGCTTCCTCTCCCGATCAAGGATCCTCATCGCGGATTGGTAATCCGCACCCCGTGGAGGGGCCCCGGCAGCTGGGGCCCCTCCATTTCTGTGCCGGGAGCTGTCCGGGGGCGCCCGTCCGGGCTACTGCAGGACGGCGGGCGTTTCGAGCCCGGTGCGTTCGCGGGGGCAGCCCTGTCGCGGGCGGGTCCGCTCTGGTAGAACGGTGGCAGCGTGCGACGTCCGACCCCTGCTGTGTCGATCGCGTGCGTGCGCCGGGGGGCGTCCGACTGGCGCCCGGCCCATCAGGGCCATTGGCCGGTCGGGCGCCTTCTGGGCGCACGGGCGCCGGCGTCGCCAGGCACCGGTCGCCCTCAGCTGGCCTTCTCGTTGGCGAGGTCGATGATCCACTTGGGGGTATCGACGCGCAGCCGCCTGTCCAGGGTGACCCGGGCCTTCGCCGCGGCGATCTGGACGCGGCGGTCGCGGCTACTGGAGGACCGGCGCCGCACCGGGGCGGCGCCGTCGGACTTGGGGACCGGCGCCTTCTCCGTCATGCTCGTCGTCACTCTCCTCGATGCCTGTGCGGTCATCTCGCCTTCCCCGTCATTGTCCGGGCGCCCCGCGGCTCCGTCCACCACCCGGGATCCGGTATCGACGCCGCCCAGCGCCGACTCCGCTTCGAAGACCTCGAGGGGGTCGGCCGTGGCGACCTTGAGGAGCTCGAGCTCCTCCTCGGCGGCCAGCTTGCTGCGGCCGAGCACCTCGATGGCCTTCTGGCCCATTTCCGCCTGGTCAGGGTCGCTTGAAAGGGAGGAGTCAATGGCCCACTGCGCCCGTCGCCACCACTCGGCCTGATTGTCTGCCCGGCTCCGCTCCTTGAGGGTCTGCCACGCGATCCACGCCGCAATGATGGCCGCGAGCAGGGGAGCATAGGGCGCCAGCGTCTGCCACCACGGGGCAGGGTCCGTGTGGACTACTACGTCCAGCGGACTTGGGCTGGGGATCGGCGGCACGCTCACAGCCTAGCGATCCGTCGCCTTGACCTCGGCGAGCGCTCCCGGCAGGTCCGCACGAACCGGTTCGCCTCGATCCTCGGGATGGAGCCCGGGCCATCCTCTGCTGGGCGACGGCGGTTTCGCCGGGGCCCTTGCCCTCGATCAGACGGACGCGGCGAGTTCATAGGCGTACGGCGGGGATGCCCTCTGTGGGTCGAGCGGGGTCAGCACAGCGTGGGCACGGCTGCCGCTGCGATAGGTCGTGGACCACGACAACGTGCTGCCGTCCCCGCCCTTCTGCTCGGCCGTCCAGCCGTTGAGTGCGGCGCTCCGCGTGAAGTAGTCCGAGACGGTCTGGGGTGTCAGCGCGCTGGTGAAGTCGACCGTGCAGCGGCCGCCGCCGCGCGGGTCATCGAGCGCCGGGGTGCACTTCTGAGCGGTCCTGGTCGACCCCGGGGGCAGGTGGACGAAGAAGAGATCGGTGGCCAGGTTGTAGAGCTCATGCTCTGCGACGGCGGGCGAGGCCGGGGACGCCGTGCTGATCCGGCCCGCACCGCCGGGCGCTGCCTGGAGGCCGGCCGCCGTGGTGCAGCCCGTGAGAACGATCGCTACGGATATGGCCAGCGTTGCTGAGCCCCAGCCCCTGTTCATCCTCCGGATGACCCCCATGGCGGGAGCATATTCCTCCGACCTCCCGCAGTGAAGGAGGAGGAGCAGCGCCGGCTGGCAACGGCTATGCCCGGCAGCCCCGGACCGAGCGAGATGACGGGCATGAATGCCCTTCTGCGGGGTGCGGATCCGACGGTAGCCTCCTGCGCACCGGGCCTGTGGACCGCCGGCCCCCTTCGAGACGCAGGTGGCGGTGCTGATGGATGTCGCCGACATGGATGCCGTCATGGCCGCCCGGGCAGCTGCCGAGGCCATGGAGTATGACGGCGTGCTGGCTGAGACCATGGTGATCCTCGTCGAGGAGTAGCCGCTGCCGATTCCGGGAGGCCGCGCGGTATCCCGGCCCCGCCCGACGACCACTGGGACCCTTCAGGAACCGGTGAGGAATGAGACCTTGGTGATCGACTGGCGGTAGGCCTGGATCACGTCGTCAAGGGGCACGTTCCCGAGCGACAGGGAGAGCTGCAGTCCCTCCAGCTCTCCAAGGCATGCCTCTGCCGCGCTCACCTGGGAGGCGACGTTGGCTGAGTTGGCCAGGTTGGTCGCTACGGCGGCGGCGACCGAGAGCAGGACCGCAGCCAGGCAGAGGACACGCCAGACAATGGAGTCGTCGGGAAGCGCGAACAGGTTCTTCACCGCATCGGTGAACCTGCTTCCTCCGGCCGCGGGACCAACGGTGAAGGCTGCGGCCAGGGAACTGCCGACAATGCTGATATTGGTCAGGCGGCTCCGTCGCGGACGGGCACGGCGGAGGAAATCCCGGATCGTTCCCCGCCGCTCCTCAATCCGGGCGGACAGCTCACTGCGGGCGCCGGCGTCCTCGTCCATGTCCAACCTCCATGGTGAGTGGTAGTCGAGGATCGCTCCCAGTGTGTCAGCGGCGATGTGCAATGTATACGGGACATCCCAGTCGCAGACTTGGCCGCCGGGCCACGACCTGTTGGCGGCACTCGACGTCGACGGTGTGCTCCTCGGCCGCGCCGCGCGGGCACAGAGCGATCGGATTCTCTCATCGCCCTCGAGGCGAGAAACCAGGGCCAGCGAGGAGGGCGTCCACGCCTGGATGCCCTCCTCGCTGGCTGCGGCACCGTCCTCGGAGTCTGCAGCCAGCTTAAGCGAGGGCGGCGCAGACGTTGACCGACTGCCCGGACTGCGAGACGACAGAGAGCGTGTTCTGGCCGCTGGCGTCGGTGGTGACGACGAGTCGGCCGGTGTACTGGATCACCCGGGGGCCGGTTGCGTCAGTGTTGAAGTAGACGTACCCGTTGTGACCTGAGAGGTAGACGGTCTGGGTGCCGTCGGCGTTCTGCACGAAGCGGTCGACCGAGCCTGCGGTGTTCACAGCGTAGGTCTTCCCGTTCGTCAGATTGCGATAGGTGAGCACGACTCCCTTCCCGACTTGGAAGACGTCTCCGGTCTTGAAGGTGATCACTGTGAGCTTGCCGTTGGTGCCGGTGATCTCAAGGGGGAAGGAGCACCCATTGCCAGCAGCGATGGTAGCGCTCCATTCCTGAATGGTGGGCGGTCTGGACACAGCAGCCGAGGCAGGCTGTGCGACGAGAAGGACGGCCGCGACCGCGGCGAGGGGCGAGAGCCGGCGGGTGGTCTTACGGACATGATTCTCTCCTCAAATGGGCAAGGCGGCGGCGGAAAGGCAGATGGGCGGGCGGTGGGTGCCGCCCGTGGGCGCAGTCTGCGCGCGTCACCGGGCCGCCCTCCGCTCGGGAGCGCCGCCCGGTGGCATCAGTTTCACCGAAGCCACAACCGGGGGAGAATACGCAGTTGTGCGTATGCGCCGGGGTCTGCCGCCCCCGGATCTTGGGCGCCGGCCCATCAGGTCGGCTGGCGCCCCTCGCGCAGCGTCCTGAGGGCATCGACCCGGTTCGTGCAGCCGAGCTTCGCGTAGGCGTGCTCCAAGTGCTTCGCCACCGTCCGCGGGCTGATTCCGAGCAGATGGGCTGCGGCCCCGCTGGTGAGCCCCTTGGAGACGAGCTCCAGGATCTCCAGCTCCCGCGCAGTCAATTCTTCGCACGCGGCGGAGTTTCCCGGACGGTCCCCGAAGCCTCCGGAAAAGGCCGCGTCGACCAGCCTCAGCACCGGTTGGATGCGCCGTGCGACGTCCATCTCGTGGTCGGTGAAGTCGACTCCTGCCCGGTTCATCGCCCACCCGCGGATACTGAACCTCGAGGGCCTCGCGACCAAGAAGGCAAGCTGACGGTTCGACCCGAGGGGCTCGAGGCCCTCCTTGTAGGCGCGGGTGCGGTAGAGCTGCCGGTCCGTGACGAGGTCGCTGAGCCGCCGCGGCTGCCAGACCCCGGCGCCGCCGTCGCCGACGTAACTGCGGACCAAAGGGTGGTCCTCCCACACGTCCAGCAGGATCTGTGACACATCCGGGTACGGGCGATCGGGGTACGGGCGGACCTCGGCGCTGGGTGCCTGGACATCGAGCACGTTCCACGCCACGTTCTCGCCGGGGAAGAGCTCGAGCAGCAGCTCGCTGGCTGCGCGCAGGTATTCGCCTCTGCCGCAGAGCTCCAGGAGCTCTCCCGCCAGCTTCGCATCTGGCTCCATCGCGCGCCTCCCCGGATCCTTGATGGATGATCGGACGCGCATGAGGGTAGAAATAGGGTCGAAGGGGCACAAGGGCGCATCGTCCTGACCGAGGACCCACGCCGGGCGAGGCGCCGGTGGCGGACGCGGATGGGGGCACCTTACTGAGACTTGACGTCCGGTTGGCGCCTCTGAGGCCGCGGACAACCGAACCCGCAGTCTCGGAGCTGTGACTGGGCCGCGAATCATCGTCGCGGGCCTTGCCAAAGCGCACCGTCCCGGCGCGGGGGCGAAGGTGAGCAGGGCGGCGGACGCCGGGGAGGCCAAGCCGTCACCGGTAGGGAGAGGCCTGCGTCAGCCGGTCCGAGCAGCACTCCCTTCCGCGACTGAGTAGTCGAGCAGGACTGCACCGCCCGTGGCGTAGTTCGGCACATCAGCACCGACCGCCTGTCCTTCCGGTGAGGCCATCGCCTGTCGGAAGACGTCGATATTGGCGAAGTCGCACTCGAACACGGCGAAGTATGGCGCTCCGTCCGGGCCGGGGGAGACGTCGAGGGAGTACCTGTAGCCGAGGATGCCTGGGATCTTGGCGATGAGCGGCAGATGGGTCGACTCGTAGTAATCGGCGAAGGCCTGCCGGTCTGCAGGCTCCGGGTAGAGGACGAGCAGCTTGTGCATGCGAGTGCCTTCCGTGCGTCTTCCGGCTCGGGATGTCCGAGCGCGGCCCCCGGCGGTCCCCGTAGGACCATGGTCCCGCCGCACTCCGGGAAGGTGAATACGCAGTTGTGCGTATGCCGTGCGCAGCCGCATCGCGCTTCTGAGGGCGGTCGCGGGGCCTGCCGCCGGGTCTCCCGCCCCGGTAGCATGGCGGGCGACTGGCGAAGCAGCGGAAGGGGACCGTGTCATGCAGTACGTCGTCTTGCAGGTGATCCTGAAGGAGAAGCTCTGGGGGACCGGGTCGGGGAACCTGACCGAGCTCGAGAAGGTCATCAACAACCAGGCCGCCAAGGGCTACCGGCTCCACACCATCACCACTGCCAGCAGCGGCAGCAAGGGCTTCGGGGGCGGTGACCGCATCCAGGCGACGATGGTGTTCGAGAGCCTCGCCTAGCCGGCAGGGAGGGGCCGTTGAACGCGAAGAAGCCCCTCCTGTCTGCGTTTCCGCAGACCAGAAGGGGCTATCTGAGCCTCCTAGCAGGATCGAACTGCTGACCTTCTCATTACGAGTGAGACGCTCTACCGTCTGAGCTAAGGAGGCGTTCCAGCGGTCCGCCGTTCGTCGAACCACCGAGAGACAACTGTAGTCGAGCGCCTCGGCCGGGGTCAAAACGGGCCGCGGGCTGCCAGCGGCGTTCTGGCCCGCGCGCCCGGAAGCTGTTCACCGAGCGTACCCGGCGCGTTCAGGCGCCTGACCGCGGCGGCTGGGATGCTCGGCAGACCCCGGCCAGGAGGAGTGCCGGCAAGAGGAACGAGGTCCCATCCGTGACGCTGCACCTGCGGCCGGCTCCCGAGCGCACGCCACGCCTTGCCGTGCTGGACATGAACGGCACCACCGTGACGGACGGCGGGGCCGCCGAACACGCAGTCGAACAGGTGCTGCACGCGTGCGGAGTGGAGGGGCAGCGGCTCGCGGACGCGCTCGCGCAGTCCCGCCGCAGCGCAGGCCTGGACCGCGCGGAGCTCTTCTCCCGCGTCTTCACGGACGACGGCGGCACCGCCCGGGCGGCCTCGCGCGCCTTCTCGGACGCGTACGACGCGATGATCGCGGCCGGGGCCGTGGCGGCCGTCCCGGGGGCCGAGGAGACCGTGCACCTGCTGCGGGAGCGCGGCGTCAAGGTGTGCTTCGCGACCGGGTTCGGGCGCCACACCCAGAACAGCGTCCTCGAGGCGCTCGGCTGGATGGGCCTGGCCGACCTCTCACTCTGCTCCGAGGACGCCGGCCGCGGCCGCCCCTATCCGGACATGGTCCTCACGGCGGTCCTGGCACTCGATGTCGAGGACGTCCGCGACGTCGTCGTGGTCGGCGACACCGAGGCCGACATCGTCTCGGGCCGGCGGGCGGGCGCGGGCGGCGCGGTCGGCGTCCTCACGGGAGCGCAGACCGCCGGCGAGCTGCGCGCCGCCGGAGCCGACGCCGTCGTGCCCTCGATCGCGGACCTGCCCGGGCTGCTCTGGCCCGACGAGCCGGCCCAGCGCTGAGCCGGCCCGGCGCTGAGCCGTCCGGTCAGCAGCGGGTGCCGTCGGTGGGCGCCTTCCGGTCCACGAGGTAGGAGTCCACAGCGTTGTCCACGCAGGTCGAGCCGCGCCCGTAGGCGGTGTGCCCCTCGCCCTTCCACGTCAGGAGGGCAGCGTTGCCGAGCTGCTTGCGGAGGTTCCCGGCCCACTCGTACGGGGTCGCCGGGTCGCCGGTCGTGCCCACCACGAGGATCGGGCTCTGCCCCGTGTAGTGCGCGGGGGCGGGGGTGCGGACAGGCTTGTACGGCCAGTCGCGGCAGTTGACCCCGCCGTAGGCGAAGAACTCCCCGAGCGTCGGCGAGTCCTGCTTGAGCTGGGCCGCCTCGGCGCGCATTGCGGCGGGGGAGGCGTCCGTGGAGTAGTCGAGGCAGTTGTACGCCATGAAGGCGAAGTTGCTGTTGGAGCTGTAGCTCCCGTCCTGCTCGCGGTCCGCGGCGATGTCCGCGAGCCGGAGCATGCCGCTGCCGTCGCCCTTGAACGCGCCCACGAGCGCCTGGGTCAGGGCCGGCCAGTTCTTGTCGTTGTACAGCGGCAGGATGAAGCCGTTGACGAAGTCCGTGGCGTTGATGGTGCGGCCGCTGTTGGTGTGCAGCGGGCTCTGCCGCACGGTCGCGAGCAGGGCCTGGATCTTCGCCACCCCGGCGTCCTCCGACCCGGAGAGCGGGCAGTCGGACTGCGTGAGGCACGAGCGCACGTACGCGTGCACGGCGGCCTCGAAGCCCCGCGCCTGGCCGCGCGTGATCTCGTGGTTGTCGAGCGAGGGGTCCAGCGCGCCGTCGAGCACCATGCGGCCCACGCGGTCCGGGAACAGGGTCGCGTAGGTCGAGCCTAGGAACGTGCCGTAGGAGTAGCCGAGGTAGTCGAGCTGCACCTGCCGGGAGGCCGCAGCCCGGATGATGTCCATGTCCTTGGCCGCGCTGACGGTGTCGGTGTGGGCGAGCATGGGCCCGCTGTGCGCCTCGCACGCGTCGATGAGCTTCTTCTGCTCCGCGAATGTCGCCGCGAGGCCGGCGTCGGTGCCGGGGTCGGCGGTGAACTCCCGCAGCGCGTCCCGCTCCTGGTCGCTCACGCACGTCACCGGTGCCGAGCGCTTGACGCCGCGCGGATCGAAGCCGATCACGTTGTAGGAGTCGAGGAGCTTCGCGGAGAACATGGTCTGGGCCGAGTCCTTGACCATGTCGTACCCGGACCCGCCCGGACCGCCGGGGTTGACCAGGAGGCTCCCCTTGGCGTTGCGCCCGTTGAGGCGGATGAGCGCGAGGTCGGCGGTGTCGCCGCCCGGGTTGGCGTAGTCGACCGGCACCTTGACGGTGGTGCAGTCGAACTTGCCGCCCTCGCACGGGCTCCACTGCGCGTTCTGCGTGTAGAACTTCTCCAGGCCCGCGGGGGCGCCCTGGGTGGCGGCGGGATCGCTGCCAGGCTGCGAGCCGCCCGCGGACGGGGTGCAGCCGGTGAGGACCAGGAGGGCCGTCACGATCGCGGCCAGCGCTGCCGCGGCGCTGGCGTGCCGCGGCCTCTCGCGCACGACGCCGCCCCGCACCGTCCGCAGGCGGGCTGCGGCGGCGCTGGGGCCCGGGCGGGAGCCGGCGGGGCGCGGGGAAGCAGGGAACGTCACGGGTCTCCTCAGATCAGGGCAACGGCCATCGCCTCGACCGCGAGCAGCGGGGCGACGTTCGTGGTGGTGATGCGTTGACGGGTGGTGTTGATGGCGTCCATGCGGGCCAGGGTGGCCTCGGGCGTGGACTGCGCGGCGAACGCCCGGATGTCCTCGGCCAGCTCGGCGTTGACCGGCTCGAGGCCGCCGTCGAGCTGGACCATCAGCACGTCCCGGTAGAACGAGAGCAGGTCGGTGAGGGTGCGGTCCAGGGAGTCCGTCACCGAACGCTTGGCCCGGCGCTTCTGGTCCTCCTCGAGCTGGCGGACCTGCGCGCGCAGCGAGGGCGGCAGCTTGTCGCCCTCGGCCACCCCGAGGGTCTCGAGCAGCCGGGCCCGCTCCGCGGCATCGCGCTCGTCATTGGACGCGTTCGCTTCTTCGGTGGCGATCTTCACGAGCTGTTCGGCGAGGGCCACGGCCTGGGAGACGGTGGCGAGCGCCAGCGGCGCGCGCACGGTGTCGGTGCGCCGCTGCCGCGCTGTGGGGTCATTGGCGAGCCGTCGGGCGATCCCGATGTGGCTCTGGGCCGCCCGGGCCGCCTCGAGCGCGAGGTGCGCGTCGGCGCCGTCGCGCTCCACGAGCAGCGCGGCGACGTCCTGCACCGGCGGCAGGCGCAGGCCCACCGGGCGGCAGCGCGAGCGGATGGTCACGAGCACGTCGGCGGGGGAGGGGGCGCACAGCATCCACACCGTGCGCGGGGTGGGCTCCTCGATGGCCTTGAGGAGCACGTTGGTGGTGCGTTCGGCCATGCGGTCGGCGTCCTCGACCACGATCACCCGGTAGCGGCCGGTCTGCGGGCGGTCGCCGGCCTTGGCGACCATCTCGCGGGCCTCGTCGATCGTGATCGTCACCTTCTCGGTCCGCACGAACTCGACGTCGGGATGGGTCTCGGCGAGGACCGCCTGGCAGCCGGGGCACTGCCCGCAGCCGCGCGCCATGACGTCGTCGGCCTCGCAGTTGAGGGCGGCCGCGAAGGCCTTGGCCGCCGTCGAGCGGCCTGAGCCCGGGGGGCCGGTGAACAGCCACGCGTGGGTGAGCCCGTCGCCGGCGGCGGCGCGGCGCAGCTGCTCGACCACGGGGGCCTGGCCGCGCAGCTCGTCCCAGACGCTCATGCGGGCGCCCCGCCGGCCGCCGCGGGCGCGCTGAGCGCTGCCCGGACGCGCCCGAGCACGTCCGCCGCGAGGTCCTCGGGCGCCCGGGCCGCGTCCAGCACGAGGTAGGCCTCCGGATAGGCGGCGGCGAGGTCGAGGAAGGCCCTGCGCACGCTGCGGTGGAAGTCGTCGGACTCGGACTCGAGCCGGTCCTCCTCGCCCCGCCCTGCGGTGCGGCGGGCCCGGCCCTCGCCCTCGTCCACATCGAGCACCACGGTCACGTCCGGCCAGAGGCCCTCCGTGGCCCATTCGTTGAGCCCGCGCACTTCCTCGGGGCCGAGCCCGCGCGCCACGCCCTGGTAGACCACCGAGGAACCGATGTACCGGTCCGTGATCACCACGGCGCCCCGCTCCAGGGTGGGGCGGATTGACTGGGCCACGTGGGCGGCGCGGGCCGCGGCGAAGATGAGTGCCTCGGTGCGCGGATCGATCTCGCCGTGGCCGTGCTCGAGCACGAGGCCGCGCAGCTTCTCGCCGATCTCCGTCCCGCCCGGCTCGCGGGTCAGGAGCACCTCGTGCCCCTCGGCGCGGAGGGCCTCGGCGAGGAGCCGGGCCTGGGTCGACTTGCCCGCGCCGTCGCCGCCCTCGAACGCCACGAAGAGCCCCGCGGCGGAGCGCAGGCCTGAGCCGTGCGGAACTCTGGGCTGGGGGCTGGACTGGGGGACGACGGGGGAGATCACCGCTTCTAGGTTACCGGTGGATGCGCCCGTCGCCGCAAAGGCCCCGGGCCCCTGTGGATACCGCTCGCCGTGTCCGGGCTCACCGTGTCCTAGATTGGGACGCATGACAGCCGACCCCGCGTACCCGCACCTCGACGACGCAGCCCTGGCAGCCCTGGCCCCGGAGACCCTGGCCGTCGCCGCGGGCCGGCCCCAGCGCGGCACGGACTCCCCGGTGAACCCGGAGATCGTGCTCTCCTCGACGTTCGTGGGCCTCGGCGGGGTGGGCGAGGGCGCCCGCGGGTACGCGCGGTTCTCCAACCCCACGTGGGAGCCGTTCGAGGACGCGGTGGCCAAGCTTGAGGGCTCCCCGCTGCCTGCGCTGCTGTTCAGCTCGGGGATGGGCGCCGTGGCCGCGGCCCTCAGCCTGGTCCCCGTGGGCGGCGTCCTCGTGGCGCCCCGGCACTCCTACTCGGGCACCCTCGGCCTCGCCCAGCTCAAGGCGGAGCGCGGCGAGCTGACGCTCCTCGAGGTCGACATCGAGGACACGGGCGCCACGGTCGCGGCGCTGGACGGTGCCGACGTGCTGTGGGTCGAGAGCCCCACGAACCCCATGATGGAGGTCGCCGACCTCCCGGCCCTCGTCGCCGCCGCGCACGCCGCGGGCGTGCTCGTGGTCGTCGACAACACGTTCTCCACCCCCCTCGGGCAGAAGCCCCTCGGCGTCGGCGCGGACGTCGTGGTCCACTCCGCGACCAAGTACCTGGCCGGGCACTCCGACGTGCTCCTCGGCGTCACCGTGACGGCGGACGAGCAGCTGCGCGCCCGCCTGCATCAGCACCGCACCCTGCACGGGGCGATCGCCGGCCCGGTCGAGGCCTGGCTCGGGCTGCGGGGCCTGCGCACCCTGACCCTGCGCGTCGAGCGCTCGCAGGCCACCGCGGGCGAGCTCGCGCGCCGGCTCGACGCCCACCCTGCCGTCTCCCGCGTGCGCTACCCCGGGCTGCCCTCGGACCCCGGGCACGACCGCGCCGCCGCCCAGCTGGCCGGCTTCGGCTCGGTCATCAGCATCGAGCTCGACGGCGCCGAGGCCGCCGACGCGTTCGTGGGCCGGGTCGCGCTGTGGCTGCCGGCCACGAGCCTGGGCGGCGTCGAGTCGACCATCGAGCGTCGTCGCCGCCACCTCGCGGAGCCGGAGACGGTGCCGGACGGGCTCGTGCGGCTCAGCGTGGGGATCGAGAATGTCGAGGACCTGTGGGACGACCTCCGCCAGGCGCTCGACTCCGGACGGTAGGCTGATCGCGTGGACGGCAAATTCCTCATCCTCTGGATCCAGTTCGCCTCGTTCTACGTCACCGGGCTGATCTGTGCTGCCGTCGCGGTCTGGGCGTTCGTGGACTGCCTGATCCGGAAGGCGCCCATGTTCGAGGCGCGCATGAAGCGCACCAAGGGCTTCTGGCTCGGCGTCACCGGCGCGGCGGCCTTCGTGACCGTGCTCGGGGTCACCCTGCCCCAGGGCAGCGGCTTCATCTTCGGGTTCGGCGGCTACGGGCTGTTCAACATCGCCGCGGTGACCGCGGCCGGCGTCTACCTCGCCGACGTCCGCCCGGCGGTCGCCCACCGCTGACCTTCCCGGACCGCGACGTCACCCCGGGGGACCGCGGGGTCACCCCGCAGGACCGGCGCGGACGGCTAGGCTGGCGTCCGTGGTGCAGAAGGCGAGGCCCGTGCGGGTGGTGCGCGGCGGCGTCGTCGGCAACGTGACCCGGGGCACCACCAACCCCAACCGCATGCGCCGCGTCGACCGGTGGATCACCGGGACCCAGGCGCGCCGGCTCCTGCTGCACCCGCTGGCCCCGCACGCCGTGGACCTCGGCTACGGGGCCTCTCCCATCACCGCCGTCGAGCTCTTCCTCCGGCTGCGCGAGGTGCGCCCGGACCTGCGCCTGACCGGCATCGAGATCGAGCCGGGCCGGGTCGCGGCCGCCAAGCCGCTCGAGCGCGAGGGCCTCGACTTCCGGGTGGGCGGCTTCGAGCTCCCCGTGGACGGCCAGCTGGCGCTCGTGCGCGCCTTCAACGTCCTGCGCCAGTACGAGGAGCGCGACGTCCCGGACATCTGGGACCTCGTCCGCTCGCGCCTGGCCCCGGGCGGCATCTTCGTCGAGGGCACGTGCGACGAGATCGGCCGCCGCGCCGCCTGGGTGACGCTCGACGCCGCTGGCCCCCGCGCGCTCTCCCTCGCCGTCCGCTTCGGTTCCTTCGAGCGGCCCTCCGACGTCGCCGAGCGCCTGCCCAAGGCCCTCATCCACCGCAACGTGCCGGGGGAGCGCGTGCACGCCTTCCTCGCCGCGCTCGACGCCGCGTGGCTCGCCGCCGCGCCGCTCGCCCCGTTCGGCGTGCGGCAGCGGTGGCTCGCCATGTGCCGGGCCGTGAAGGCCTCCGGATGGCCGGTGCTCCACGGCCCCAGCAGGTGGCGGCTCGGCGAAGTAACGGTCGCGTGGGCCGCGGTCGCGCCCGATAGCATGGCCCCATGACCTACACGCTCATCCTGCTGCGCCATGGGCACAGCGAGTGGAACGCCAAGAACCTGTTCACCGGCTGGGTGGATGTGGACCTCAACGACCAGGGCCGCGAGGAGGCGCGCCGCGGCGGGCAGATGCTCGCCGACAAGGGCCTGCTGCCGGACATCCTCTACACGTCCCGGCTCAAGCGCGCGATCAACACCGCGAACATCGCCCTGGACGTCGCGGACCGCGGCTGGATCGACGTCAAGCGCTCCTGGCGCCTCAACGAGCGCCACTACGGCGCGCTGCAGGGCAAGGACAAGGCCCAGACCCTCGCGGAGTTCGGCGAGGAGCAGTTCATGGTCTGGCGCCGCTCCTACGACACCCCGCCGCCGCCCCTCGCGGACGACTCGGAGTTCTCGCAGGTGGGCGACCCCCGCTACGCCGACCTCGGCGACGACATCCCGCGCACCGAGTGCCTCAAGGACGTCCTCGAGCGGCTCCTGCCCTACTGGGAGTCCGAGATCAAGGCAGACCTCAGGGAGGGCAAGGTGGTCCTCGTGACGGCCCACGGCAACTCGCTGCGTGCGCTCGTGAAGCACCTCGACGGCATCAGCGACGAGGACATCGCCGGCCTCAACATTCCCACCGGCATCCCGCTCGTCTACGAGCTGGACGAGGACTTCAAGCCCGTCACCGTCGGCGGCACCTACCTCGACCCGGAGGCGGCCGCCGCCTCGATCGAGGCCGTCAAGAACCAGGGCCGCAAGTAGGGTCCCGCAGGTAGACCCGAGTACGACGCCGGCCGCCCATCTCGCGCGAGGTGGGCGGCCGGCGTCGTACTCGGCTCAGTTCGAGGTGTTGTCCCCGTCCCACTCGCCCGTGACGAGGTAGGAGACCTTCCGGCTCACGGACACGCCGTGGTCGGCGAACCGCTCGAAGTAGCGGCTCAGGAGCGCGACGTCGACGGCCACCGACGGCGAGCCGGTCCACGTCTGGTCGGCGATGGCGCGGAAGATGCCCGCATGCAGCTCGTCGAGCTCGGCGTTCGCGGCCTGGATGCGGCTCGTGCGGGTGAGGTCGTGGTCCTCGAGCAGGGCGGTGACCTCGTTGATGATCTCCGCATCCAGCTCGGCCATCCGGGCGAACGTGCCTGCGAGGGACTCGGGGGTGGCCTTCTCGGGGTAGCGGAGGCGGGTCAGCTGGGCCACGTGGCGGGCGAGGTCGCCCATGCGCTCGAGGGACGCGCTCATCCGCAGGGAGCCCACGATGATGCGCAGGTCGGACGCGACGGGGCCCTGGAGGGCGAGGATCTCGATCGCCTTCTCATCGAGGGCGGTCTGCAGGAAGTCGATCCGCGCGTCGGCGGCGATGACCTCCTGGGCGAGCTCGACGTCGGCGTTCGTGAGCGACTCGACGGCCCGGTCGAGCGCGGTGGCCACGAGGCGCGAGATCTCGACGAGGTCCTCGTGGACCTTCTGCAACTCCTCCTGGAATACCTTTCGCACGGTGGCGTCCTTTCACGGCTCGACGAGGCAGAGCCCCGGTGGGCGCTCCGACTCGTCACACTTCCAGCGGTCCATGAACAGTTCGCCGCCTTGAGGTGAACGTTAGTTGAACCGGCCCCCGCCAGCCACCAGGGCGGTCCGCCCACGGTGGGTCGCGGCCTAAGCTAAGGAGCGTGGACCCTCTCGTCGTCGGCATCGTGGCGGCCCTGATCGGCCTGTCCTTCGGCGCCTTCGGCGTGCTCGCCTTCAGCGCGAGCCAGCGCCAGCGCCAGCTCCTCGAGGGGCCGGCCGCGGAGCCGAGCTTCCCCGAGGGCGCCGCGGACGTCCTCTCGGTGCTCGGCCAGGCCTTCGTCGTGGTCGACGCGGTCGACGGCGTGGTCCGCGCGAGCCCTGCCGCCTACGCCTACGGGCTCGTCCGCGGCCACACGGTCGTGCACCGCGAGCTGCTGCAGATGACCGCGAAGGTCCGCGGGAACGGGGTGATCCTCGAGAAGCAGCTCGAGCTGCCGCGCGGACCGCTGGGCCAGGGCACCATCATCGTCAACGTGCGCGCCGCCGTGCTCGGCGACGAGTACATCCTGCTGCTCGCCGACGACAGGACCGAGATCACCCGCACGGAGCGCATCCGCAACGACTTCGTGGCCAACGTCTCCCACGAGCTCAAGACGCCCGTGGGCGCCATCTCGCTGCTGGCCGAGGCGCTCGAGGCAAGCCCCGACGACGAGGACGCCGTCCGCCGCTTCGCAGCGCGCATGCACAAGGAGGCCAGCCGGCTGGCCGCGCTCGTGCAGGACATCATCGAGCTCTCCCGCCTCCAGGGTGCCGACGTGGTGCACCAGGGCAAGGCCGTGGACATCAACGAGGTGGTCGCCGACGCCGTCGACCGCTCCCGCCTCGCTGCCGAGGCCAAGGACATCGAGGTCCGGGTGGGCGGCCGCGTCGACGCCCAGGTCTTCGGCGACCCGGACCTGCTGACGAACGCCTTCCGCAACCTCATCGACAACGCCGTGCGGTACTCCCCGGGGAACACCACGGTGGGGATCGGCCTCCGGCACCGCGACGGCCTCGTGTCCGTGTCCGTCACGGATCAGGGGATCGGCATGGCGCCCGAGGACCAGGAGCGCGTCTTCGAGCGGTTCTACCGCGCGGACGCGGCCCGCTCGCGGCAGACAGGCGGGACGGGCCTCGGCCTGAGCATCGTCAAGCACGTCGTGGAGAACCATGGCGGCGAGGTGACCGTGTGGTCGCAGCCCGGGAAGGGCTCGACCTTCACGGTGCGCCTGCCGGACATGGAGGGCGGCACGGAAGACCAGAGCGCGGCCAGCCGGCCGCCGGAGCAAGGAGCGATGGCTTGAGCAGGATCATGATCGTCGAGGACGAGGAGTCGTTCAGCGACCCCCTCTCATTCCTTCTGGCGAAGGAGGGCTACGAGGTCGAGGTCGTCGACAACGGGAACGACGCCCTGGCCGAGTTCGACCGCAACGGGGCCGATCTCGTGCTCCTCGACCTCCAGCTTCCCGGAATCCCCGGGACGGAGGTGTGCAGGCAGCTCCGCGCCCGCTCGGGCGTCCCCGTGATCATGCTGACCGCGAAGGACTCCGAGATCGACAAGGTGGTGGGCCTGGAGCTCGGCGCCGACGACTACGTGACCAAGCCCTACTCCTCGCGCGAGCTCGTGGCGCGGGTGCGGGCGGTCCTGCGCCGCCACGGCGAGCCGGAGGAGCTCATCTCCTCGACCGTGCAGGCCGGCCCCGTGCGCATGGACGTGGACCGGCACGTGGTGAGCGTCGACGGCGAGCAGGTGTCCCTGCCGCTGAAGGAGTTCGAGCTGCTCGAGATGCTCCTGCGGAACTCGGGCCGCGTCCTCACCCGGGGGCAGCTCATCGACCGGGTGTGGGGATCGGACTACGTGGGCGACACCAAGACTCTCGACGTGCACGTGAAGCGCCTGCGGAGCAAGATCGAGCCCGACCCCTCGAACCCGCGCCACCTCGTCACCGTGCGCGGACTGGGCTACAAGTTCGAGCCCTGAGTTCCGCTCGCCCCCGGTGCTTTCTGGAGGGGGGCACCTTCTGAAGGTCACCTCCTGTGGGTCACCTCCTGGAGGTCACCTCATGTGACTCACAGAAGGTGACTCTCAGGAAGTGACCCCCAGACGGACGACGCCGGCCGCCCACCCCGCGCGGGGTGAGCGGCCGGCGTCGTCCGCGGCTGCGTCAGGCGACGCGTGGCGGCGCCCGGTGGGGCGGTGGGGTCAGCGGCTCGGAGTGGCCGAGGCGGACTCCGAGGGGCTCGCGGGCGCCGTGGCGGGTCCCGTGGCCGAGCCAGACGGGGTGGCCGAGGCGGACCCGGACGGGCTCGGGATGTACTGGCGGTACTCGGACAGGGTGCCGTCCACGATCGGGACCTGGACGTCCTGGCTCGTGCTGCCGGCCGTGAACGAGACCTTCGCGAGCGCGCCGGGGATGCCGCCCGCGTGCGAGAGGGACACGTTGCTGCCGGGTTTGGCCAGCTGGACCTCGCCCTTCTTCGGGACGTCGATGCGCACGGTCGAGGAGCCATCCTTGAACGTGAGGGTCATGTCCTGCTCGGTCGGGTTGAAGACCGTGCCGACGAGGCGGCCGGGGCCGCCGGCGGTGCCCGCGGAGGCGGAGGAGGTGGCCGCGCTGTCAGCGGAGACGATGAGCATGTTGCGCAGCTGCAGCGAGCCGACGTCCGCCCGGACGCCGTCCGAGGCGGAGTACACGTGGGTGGTCTGCTGGGCGTTGATGTAGCCGCAGCCCGTGGCGGTCAGCAGGCCGACGCCCAGCGCGGCGAGGACAGCGACGCGCTTGGCCGGCTTCGTTGCAGAAAAACGCACAGCTGGCTCCTGAAGAGGGTGTGAGGTGTCTGGTCGCCCCTAGCGTATCGCCAATTTCGACGTTCTGTAGATTCGGCGCGACTGCCCCACCCCGCCCTTGTTGACCGCACGCGGCACGCGCGCGACGCGGACGTGAAGCATGCTTTTCGCGCTGGGTCAACCCCCCTAGGGGTACCGGAAGGGCTCCACTTCCGCGTGATTCCGGGCTTCGCGGGGCGACCGGGGGCCCGGTCCGGAGGGGGAACGTGGTAGACTAGTCTGCGGGAAAGGGGAATGTCCACATGGTTTTTGAGGTTGGCGAGACGGTTGTTTACCCCCACCACGGTGCAGCCAAGATCGAAGAGATCAAGATGCGCACGATCAAGGGCGAAGAGAAGATGTATCTCAAGCTCAAAGTGGCTCAGGGTGACCTGACGATTGAAGTACCGGCCGAGAATGTGGACCTTGTCGGGGTCCGCGATGTCGTGGGCAAGGAAGGCCTCGAGCACGTGTTCGATGTCCTCCGTGCCGAGTTCACCGAGGAGCCGACCAACTGGTCCCGCCGCTACAAGGCGAACCTCGAGAAGCTGGCCTCCGGCGACGTGATCAAGGTGGCAGAGGTCGTGCGTGACCTCTGGCGCCGGGATCAGGACCGCGGACTCTCCGCGGGAGAGAAGCGCATGCTGGCCAAGGCCCGCCAGATCCTCATCTCCGAGCTCGCGCTCGCCGAGAAGACGGACGAGGAGCAGGCTGCGACAGTCCTGGACGAGGTCCTCGCCTCCTGAGGCAGGCCCTCAAGAGGCAAGGATGTCCGCGAAGGCCCCGGCGTATGCCGGGGCCTTCGCGCGTTTCCGGGCGTCCCGGGCCGTTCGTCTAGGCTGGAGCCCATGACTGATGCCTCCCCCCAGCCTGCGTCCCCGACCGCTGTCGTGATCGTGGCGGCGGGCTCGGGGACGAGGCTCGGGTACGGCGTCCCCAAGGCGCTCGTTCCGCTCGCCGGCGCGCCGCTGCTCCTCCACGCGCTCCGCGGGGCGGCCGGCGCCGGGATTGCCCGGCAGATCTGCGTCGCGGTCCCGGAAGGGGACACCGAGCTCACGGAGCTGTGCCGCACCTTTGCCGAGGAACTCGGTGAGCTGGCCCCTGAGATCACCGCGGTGCCCGGTGGGCAGACGCGTGCGGATTCCGTCCGCGCGGCCCTCGCTGCCCTGGCCCCCGGCACCGTCCACGTGCTCGTGCATGACGCGGCGCGCCCGCTCACGCCGTCGGAGGTCTTCCACCGGGTGGCCGAGGCGCTCGAGAGGGGAGCGGGCGCCGTCGTGCCCGCGATCCCGGTGGTGGACACCATCAAGTCGACCGCGCCGACGGAGGGCGAGGCGGCCGCGGTCGCGGCCGAGGTCGTGACCGGCACCGCGGTGCGCGAGCAGCTGCGCGCCGTGCAGACGCCGCAGGGGTTCGACGTCGCTGCGCTCCGCAGCGCCCACGAGCTGGCCGCGACGTGGGACCCGGAGCAGGCCGCCGCGATCACGGACGACGCCATGCTCCTCGAGTCGATCGGCACCCCGGTCTACGTGGTCCCCGGCGACCTGCAGGCCTTCAAGGTCACGACCCCGATGGACCTCCATGTCGCGGAGACCCTCGTCGCTGCCCAGGGCTGAGCCCGAGAAACAACCCCGGAACACCCTCGGACCCCCGGAACCCCAGGAGAGCCCCATGACCCTTCCCCGCACCGGGATCGGCATCGACGTCCATGCCTTCGCGCCCGAGGATGCGCCCCGCCCGCTGTGGCTCGGGGGGCTCCTGTGGGAGGGCGAGCGCGGGCTCGCCGGCCACTCGGACGCGGACGCGGTGGCCCACGCGGCGGCCAACGCGCTGTTCTCCGCCGCGGGCCTCGGCGACCTGGGCACCCACTTCGGCACGGATCGCCCCGAGTACGCCGGGGCCTCGGGGGCGACGCTGCTGCGCGAGGCGGCGAGGATCGTGCGGGACGCCGGATACGAGATCGGGAACGTCGCCGTGCAGCTCGTCGCGCAGCGTCCCAAGTTCGGGCCCCGCCGCGCAGAGTCCGAGGCGCTCCTGTCCGAGATCGTCGGCGCGCCCGTCAGTGTGAGCGCCGCGACCACCGACCACCTCGGCTTCACCGGCCGCCGGGAGGGCGTCGCAGCCCTCGCCACCGCCCTCGTCGCTGCCGTCCGGTAGACTGGTGGGCCGTTCCGACCACCCGCCCGCGACGCAGCGCGTCGCCGATCCCCAGGGAGCCACTGCATGAAGAGAGGCCTGCTCGCCACCGCCCTCGCGGCCACGATGCTGCTGACCGCCTGCGGCGCAGACGGCCGCCTCAGCGTCCAGGAAAGCTGCAAGCTGCTCAGCAACGACCAGTTCAAGCCCACCGGCAACCAGGTCCAGCAGGCCAAGCAGATCGCCGACCACTACGCGGACCTGGCGAAGAAGGTCGACCCCTCGATCGGGACCATCATCCAGGGCATGGCGGACATGCAGAAGAAGGTCGCCGACTCGTCGACCGCCGTGGCCACGCCGGAACAGCAGAAGCAGTTCTCGGACGCGCTCAACAACATCGGCAAGGTCTGCCCCAGCTGACCCGGGCGCCGGGCAGCCTGGCCCTCGCCGTCGTCGCGGCCCTCGCCGTCGTCGCGGACCTCGCCGTCGTCCCGCCCGCCCACCCGTATACCCTTATCCAGTGACCCTGCGCTTCTACGATTCCGCCACAGCCGAAGTCCGTGACTTCGTCCCACTCGAGCCCGGCAAGGCCTCGGTGTACTACTGTGGCGCCACCGTGCAGGGCTCCCCCCACGTGGGGCACGTCCGCTCCGCGATCGTCTTCGACCAGCTCACCCGCTGGCTCGCCTACCGCGGCTATGAGACCACCGTGGTCCGCAACGTCACGGACATCGACGACAAGATCCTCGCCAAGTCGGAGGCGAGCTTCGCCCCGGACTTCGTCCCCGAGGGCACGTACCTCCCCCGCGAGGAGTGGTTCGCGCTCGCCTACCGCTACGAGCAGGAGTTCGAGGCCGCCTACAAGGTCCTCGGCGTCCAGCGCCCCACCTACGAGCCCCGGGCCACCGGCCACATCACCGAGATGCACGAGCTCATTGCCCGGCTCATCGAGCGCGGCCACGCCTACCCGGCCGGGGACGGCTCCGGCGACGTGTACTTCGATGTGCGCTCGTGGCCCGAGTACGGCTCGCTCACCCACCAGCGGATCGACGACATGCAGGCGGCCACGGACGCGGATCCGCGGGGGAAGAGGGACCCCCGCGACTTCGCGCTGTGGAAGGGCCACAAGGACGGCGAGCCGGTGACGGCGTCGTGGCCCTCGCCGTGGGGCCGCGGCCGGCCGGGCTGGCACCTCGAGTGCTCGGCGATGGCCACCAAGTACCTCGGCCCCCGCTTCGACATCCACGGCGGCGGCCTCGACCTGCGCTTCCCCCACCACGAGAACGAGCTCGCCCAGTCCGCCGCGGCGGGGGACCAGTTCGCGAACTTCTGGATGCACAACGGGATGGTCACCTTCGAGGGCGAGAAGATGTCGAAGTCCATCGGCAACGTCATCGCGCCCGCCGAGATGCTCGCGCTCGCCAGCCCGCGCGTGGTCCGCTACTACCTCGGCCAGGCCCATTACCGCTCGGTGCTCGACTACCGGCCCACGTCGCTCACGGAGGCTGCCGCCGCTGTCGAGCGCATCGACGGCTTCATCGCCAAGGCGCGTGCCCGGGCCGGCGGGGACCCGGCGTACGACGGCGGCGGCTCGCCCCTCGCGAGCCGTGCCGGGGCCGCGGGCGGTTCCGTGCCGGAGGCGTTCGCGGAGGCCATGGACGAGGACCTCAACATCCCCCAGGCCCTGGCCGTGCTCCACGAGACCGTGCGCCGCGGCAACTCGGCCCTGGCCGACGGGGACGCCGAGGAATCCTCCGCGGCGCTGGCCGAAGTGCTGGCGATGACCGCCGTCCTCGGCCTCGACGCCGCCCGCACCGACACGCCGTCGTCCGACAGCGCCGCGCACCAGGCCCTCGCCGTCCTCGTCGACGCGCAGCTCGAGGCGCGGGCCGCCGCGCGGGCCGCGAAGGACTGGGCAGCCGCAGACGCGATCCGCGACACCCTCTCGGCGGCGGGCATCGCCGTCGAAGACTCAGCCGACGGTGCCGCCTGGAGCCTCGTCGCCCCGCACACCGCACAGACCAACCGAATGGGAGTTTAGATGGCCGCCAAGGGACGCCCGGGAGCAACCCGGAAGAAGAAGGGCCCCACCACGGGCACCGGCGGCCACGGCCGCAAGGCCCTCGAGGGCAAGGGCCCCACTCCCAAGGCCGAGGACCGCGTCTACCACAAGGCGCACCGGGCCAAGGAGCTGGCCGAGCGCTCGGCCGCCAAGCGCACCGGGCAGCCTGGGCGGCTCGCCGCCGGCCGCGGCGGGACCGGCCGCTCGAAGGGCGCCGAGGAGATGGTCACCGGACGCAACTCGGTGGTCGAGGCGCTGCGCGCCGGCGTGCCGGCCAAGGCCCTCTACGTCGCCGTGCGGATCGAGATGGACGACAGGGTGCGCGAGGCCATGAAGCTCGCCGCCGAGGCCGGCATCCCGCTCATGGAGTCGCAGAAGCCCGAGCTCGACCGGATGACGGACGACGCGATCCACCAGGGCGTCGCGCTCCAGGTTCCCCCGTACGACTACCCGGACGCGTTCGAGCTCGCGGAGGAGACCATCGAGAAGTGGCGGCGGGGACACATCGCCAACGCGCCGCTGTTCGTGGCGCTCGATGGGATCACGGACCCGCGCAACCTGGGCGCGATCATCCGCTCGGTCTCGGCATTCTCGGGGCACGGCGTGATCGTGCCGGAGCGGCGCTCCGTGGGCATGACGGCCTCGGCGTGGAAGACGTCTGCCGGCGCGGCGGTCCGCGTCCCGGTGGCCAAGGCCCCGAACCTCAACACGGTGCTGCGGCAGATGAAGGAGCTGGGCATCTTCGTGCTCGGCCTGGACGGGGACGGCGACGTCTCGCTGCCCGGCCTCGCCCTGGCACCCGAGCCGGTGTGCCTCGTGGTGGGGTCCGAGGGCAAAGGCCTCTCCCGCCTCACGCGCGAGCTGTGCGACCAGATCGTCTCGATCCCGATCGACTCGGACATGGAGTCCCTCAACGCCGGAATGGCCGTGGCGATCTCGCTCTACGAGGTCTCGACCCGCCGGGCTGCCGCCGAGGCCAAGTAGCGCCCGCGAGGTCGCCCCGTGGGCGCGCGAGGTCGCCCGGGGCTTCCGGCGGACGACGGCGATGGGCCGCCGAGGCGTGGAGCGAGGCGTGTCAGACCTCGCCTGCAGGGGCACCTCGGCGTCGCGCGGGCTGACTTCGGCGTCGCGCGGGGTGGCTCGGGCTAGAACCGGACGCGGTTCGCGAGGACAGGCAAGGCCTCGCGCGCCTTCGCCACCTGGGCGATGTCGAGGTCCACGTACAGCGTCTCGGGCCCGGACCCGGCGCGCTCGACCAGGTGCCCGAACGGGCTCACCACCGCGGAGCGGCCGATCCCGGTCGGCGCCCCGTGCTTGGCGTCCACGCCCGCGGCCTCCGGGTCGGACTGGCCCACGGCCACGACGAAGCACGTCGAGTCCACGGCACGGGCCCGCACGAGCAGGTCCCACTGCTCGGCCTTCCCGGGCCCGGGTCCCCACGAGGCGCACACGAGCTGGACCTGGGCGCCGTCGTCGGCCGTCGCGGTGAAGAGGTCCGGGAAGCGCACGTCGTAGCACGTGGCGAGGCCGAAGGTGACGCCGCCGGCCGTGAACGTGACAGGCTCCTTGCCGGCCGTGACGGTGTCCGACTCGAGGAAGCCGAACGCGTCGTAGAGGTGGATCTTGTCGTAGTGGGTGTCGACGCCGCGGCCGTGGACCAGGAGCGTGTTCCGGACAGTGCCGGCCTCCCCGGGCGTGAACATGCCCACCACCACGATCACCCCGGCGTCGTCGGCGGCCGCCCGCACCGCCTGCGCCCAGGGCCCGTCGAGGGGCTCGGCGATCTCCGTCAGCGAGTGCCCGAAGGCACGCATGGTCGCCTCGGGGAACACAACGACGTCGGCGTGCCGCCGCGCCGCCTCGGCCACGCGCGCGCGGACGAGGGCGAGGTTCTCCTCGACGGAGCCGGATGAGGTCAGCTGGACGAGTGCGATCCGCATGGCACCAGTATGTCCGAAGGCGTCGCAGAAGGCCCGGCTTTCCCGGCGGATCGCGTGCGGATACTAGGATGAGCGTGCCGAGGGTGGCCCCACGCTCTTGTCGACCCCGACACCGACGAGGAAGGACCACGGCCCGGCTCGCCCGGGCCAAGGATGCTTATGAGCATGAGCAACATGACGATGCCGCTGGCGTTCGTGGTGACGCCGTCGCAGCCGTTTCCGCTCGGACTCACCCCTGCCCGCTCGGCCGAGCAGCAGGCAACCCATACCGTCAACCTCGCCGTATACGCCCCGGGGCTCGACGCGGTGGACGTCCACTTCCTCGACCACGGCGGCGCCTGGCGCAAGGCGCCCCTGACGGAGTACACGGACGGGGTGCACCACGGCCTGATCCCGGGCATGCCCGAAGGCACCCGGTACGCGTTCGCCGCCCGCACCGACGAGGCGGGGGAGGCGCCGGCACCCGGCGAGGGCACGCTCCTCCTGGACCCCTACGGCCGGGCGGTCGAGGAGGCCGAGGGCCGCTGGCTGAACGTGCGGGTGCACAACGGCTTCGACTGGGGCGACGTGGACCGCCCCACGGTCCCGCTGCGGGACACGATCGTCTACGAGGCCCACGTCAAGGGCCAGACCATGCTCCACCCGGACATCCCCGAGGAGCTGCGCGGAACGTACGCGGGCCTCGCTCACCCGGTGATGATCGACTACTTCCGGCGGCTGGGCATCACGAGCGTCCAGCTCCTGCCCGTCCACTTCCACCTCGACGAGTCGCACCTCCAGGACCTCGGCCTGACCAACTACTGGGGCTACAACACGGCGGCGTTCTTCGCCCCCCACCCGGCGTACGCCACCGAGTCCGCCCGCGCGGCCGGCCCGCAGGCGGTGCAGGACGAGTTCAAGGGCATGGTGAAGCTCCTGCACCAGGCGGGCATCGAGGTCTTCCTGGACGTGGTCTACAACCACACGGCGGAGGAGGGCCAGGACGGCCCGGTGGTCGGCTTCCGCGGCCTCGGCGACCACGAGTACTACCGCTGCGACCCCGAGGGGCGCTATATCGACACGACGGGCTGCGGCAACACGCTCGACTTCTCGAACCCGCGCGTGGTCCAGCTGGCCCTCGACTCGCTGCGGCTCTGGGCCGAGGAGTACCGGATCGACGGCTTCCGCTTCGACCTCGCGGTGTCCCTCTGCCGCGACGGCCAGCACTCCTTCACACCGGCGCACCCCTTCCTCGTCGCGGCCGCCGCGGATCCCGTGATCTCGCGGACCAAGCTGATCGCCGAGCCCTGGGACCTCGGATTCGGCGGCTGGCAGACGGGGCGGTTCCCGCTGGGCTGGTCGGACTGGAACGACCACTACCGCGACACCGTCCGCGACTTCTGGCTCACCGACCGCGCCGAACTCGACGCCGGCGGCCTCGGGGGCCCGACGGCGAGGCTCGCCGACGCGCTCTCGGGCTCGCACGGGCTGTTCGCCGCGTCGGGCCGCACCGCCCTGGCCTCGGTCAACTTCGTCGCTGCCCATGACGGCTTCACGCTCGCAGACCTCACCGCGTACCACCGCAAGCACAACGAGGCCAACGGCGAGCAGAACCGGGACGGAGCCACCCACAACCGCTCCTACAACCACGGCTTCGAGGGCCCCACCGAGGTCGAGACGATCCTCGAGGCGCGCATCCAGTCGGGGAAGAACCTCATGGCCACCCTCATGGTCTCCCTCGGGGTGCCCATGATCACGGCCGGCGACGAGTTCGGGCGCTCCCAGCAGGGCAACAACAACGCCTACTGCCAGGACAACGAGCTCACGTGGCTGAACTGGAACCTGGACTCGACGGGCCAGCACCTGCTCGAGCACACGGCCTGGCTCATCCGCATCCGCCGCGACTTCCTCCAGCGCCAGCCCCCGAGCTACCCGGCGCGCGAGGAGAGCAACTACTTCCACTGGTTCGGCGCGGACGGGGAGCCCATGGACCCGGGACGCTGGCAGGACCCGCGGGAGCGGCTCCTGCAGTTCCTCCTCGGCTCGAAGGACGGCTACCTCGACGGCCTCGTGGTGGTCAACGGCAGCCCCGAGCGGACCGTGGTGACGTTCCCCGAGGCCAAGGGGCGTGCTATGGCCTACGAGCTGCGCTACTCGACCGCCCGCCACGCCGAGCAGCGCATCGGCACGGTGTTCGCCTCCGGGCAGCAGGACGCCGCCGAGCCGTACTCCCTGACGATCTACCGGGCCCGGTCCGCGGCATGAGGCCGGCCCTGCACCGGGCGGCCGTGCCCCTCGTGCTGCTCGCGGTGGCGGTCCCGGGCCTGCTGTCCGCCTGCGGCGGGCTGACGGCCGACGCCGGCCGCTCGCCCTCGCCGTCCGCCTCCGCTCCCGTCGCGGCCCCGTCCACGGCGCGGACCAACCCGAGCCGGCTCGCCGAGGTGAGGGCGTCGCAGCTGCCGCGCGAGGCCCGTGACACGCTCGCGCGCATTGCCCGCGGCGGCCCGTACCCGTACAGCCGCGACGGGGTGGTCTACAGCAACTTCGAGAAGATCCTGCCGGCGAGGCCCAGCGGCTACTACCACGAGTACACCGTCACCACGCCTGGCTCGTCGGACCGCGGCGCACGCCGGATCGTGGCGGGCCAGCAGGGCGACTCCTACTACACGGACGACCACTATGCGTCGTTCCGGTTCATCAGGGAGGACCAGTGATGGCACAGGGTCATTCCGGACATTCCGGACCTTCCGGACAGCGCCGCCGGGTGGTCGTCCCGGGCGCGCCGTCCAAGCGGGAGGTGCTCGTCGCCTTCGGGGCCGCTCTCGGCTTCCCGGACTACTACGGCGCGAACCTCGATGCCCTCAACGACTGCCTCCAGGACCTCGCCTCCGAGCTCGCCAACGGCGAGGGGGCGCCCCTCGAGATCGAATGGCGCGTGCACCCGGCCTTCCGGGCCACTGCTGCCTTCGCCGCCGTGGAGGGCATCCTCGCCGACGCCGTCGGCGTGAGCGAGGATGCCCTCACGGTGCGCGTCGTGGACGCCTGATCAGGCGTTGACCACGAGGCCGAGCTCGGCCTTGGACGCGAGCCCGTCATGCCGGGGGATGACGCGCACGGTGTAGCCGAACGCACCCGAGTGCTCGATCGTCGCCGCCCCGGTGAAGACGTAGCGGCCGTTGCCGAGGTGCTCGCTCGGCTCGAGCTCCGTCAGGCCCACCCCCGTGAGCTGGTCGGCCTCGTCCACCTTGCCGTAGGCGAGCTCCACGAGCACGTCGGAGGGGTTGAGGACGCCGAGGTTCAGGTAGGTGCTGACGTTGAGCTTGTCGCCGATCTGCGGGACCTCCGAGAGGCCGCCGGAGTCGATGTGCTCGACGTGGACCTGGGACCAGTTGCTGCGCACGTGCTTGGTCCACGCGGCGAGCTCGCGTGCGGCCCGGTAGTCGTCCGCCACCGCCGCGCGGCCGGCCTGGGCCGCGGGCGTGTACAGCTCCGTGACGTAGTCGCCCACCATCCGGTCCGCCGAGACGGCGGGGCCGAGGAACGAGAGGGTGTGCTTGATCATCGAGATCCACGAGGTCGGTGCACCCTCGGTGCGGCCGGACGAGGGCCCCGCAGCGCCGGCGGACTCCGCCCCGGTGTCCGTGCCGGCGTGGCCGTAGAAGCGCGGGGCAACCTGGGTCTCGATGAGCTCGTAGAGGGCTGCGGCCTCGATGTCGTCCCGCTCCTGGGCGCTCGCGCCGCCGCTCGCGGTCGGGATCGCCCAGCCGTTGGAGCCGTCGTAGAGCTCGTCCCACCAGCCGTCGAGGACCGAGAGGTTGAGCGAGCCGTTGATCGCGGCCTTCATCCCGGACGTCCCGCACGCCTCGAGGGGGCGCAGGGGGTTGTTGAGCCACACGTCGCAGCCCGGGAACAGGGTCCGCGCCATCGCGATGTCGTAGTTCGGCAGGAACACGATGCGGTGGCGGACCTCCGGGTCGTCCGTGAACCGGACGAGGTCCTGGATCATCTTCTTGCCGGCATCGTCCGCCGGGTGCGACTTGCCGGCGATCACGATCTGGATCGGGTGCTCGGGGTCCAGGAGCAGCCGCTTGAGGCGCGCCGGGTCGCGGAGCATGAGGGTGAGGCGCTTGTACGTGGGGACGCGGCGCGCGAACCCGATGGTGAGGACGTCCGGGCTCAGGATCGAGTCGGTCCAGGTCAGCTCGGCCTCGCCCGCGCCGCGCTTGTGCCACGCGGCGCGCACGCGCCGGCGCACGTCCTCGATGAGCCGCGCCCGCAGCTCGCGGCGGATCTGCCAGATCTTCTCGTCCGTGACGTTGAAGACGACGTCCCAGCGCCCGCCGACCCCGCCGCCGGGAGCGAGGTCCTCGGCCATCGCGTTGATCCTCGGGTCGATCCACGTGGGAACGTGCACGCCGTTCGTGACGGACGTGATCGGCACCTCGGAGTGGTCGAAGCCCGGCCAGAGCCCCGAGAACATCTCCCGCGAGACGCGGCCGTGCAGCTTCGCGACGCCGTTGGCCCGCTGCGCGAGGCGCAGGCCCATCACGGCCATGTTGAACACCGAGGGGTCGCCGCCCTCGTAGCTCTCGCGCCCCAGCTCGAGCACCTTCGCGGTGGGCACGTCCGGGGCCAGGCCGGCGTCGAAGAAGTACTTGATCTGCGCCGCGTCGAACCGGTCGATGCCGGCCGCCACGGGCGTGTGCGTCGTGAACACGGTGGAGGCACGGCCGGCCACGAGTGCCTCGTCCCACGTGAGCGGCGGGGTCGCGGACATGAGCTCCTGGATCCGCTCGATGCCCAGGAAGCCCGCGTGGCCCTCGTTCGTGTGGAAGACCTCGGGGGCGGGTCCGCCCGTGAGCCGCTGGAAGATGCGCAGGGCCTTCACCCCGCCCATGCCCAGCAGCAGCTCCTGCTGGAGCCGGTGGTCCCCGCCGCCGCCGTAGAGGCGGTCGGTGATGGAGCGGGCACCGTCGTCGTTCGCCGGCATGTTCGAGTCGAGCAGCAGCAGCGGGACGCGGCCCACGTCTGCCCGCCAGATGTGGGCGTGGAGCTTGCGGCCGTTCGGCAGCGGCAGGGTCACCACGCAGGCGGTGCCGTCCTCCTCCTTGAGCAGCGTCAGGGGCAGCGCGTCCGGGTCGAGCACCGGGTACGTCTCCTGCTGCCACGCGTCGCGGGAGAGGGACTGCTTGAAGTAGCCGGCCTGGTAGAGGAGGCCGACGCCGATCAGCGGCACGCCGAGGTCCGAGGCGCTCTTGAGATGGTCACCTGCGAGGATCCCGAGGCCGCCGGAGTACTGGGGGAGGACCTCCGTGATGCCGTACTCGGGGGAGAAGTAGGCGATGCACTTCGGCGCCGCGTCACCGAGCCCCTGGTACCAGCGCGGCTCCTCGAGGTAGGCACGCAGGTCTTCCTCGGCCGCGCGCACGCGGGACACCACGTCCGGGTCGAGTGCCAGGTGCTGCAGCTGTTCGCGGGTGATGAGGCCCAGCAGGCCCGCCGGATCGTGCCGGCTCTCCTCCCACAGCTCGGGGTCGAGGCCGGCGAACAGTTCACGGGTCGGCTGGTGCCAGGACCAGCGCAGGTTCGTGGCAAGCGTGTCGAGCGCGGCGATCGGCTCGGGGAGCACGGTGCGGACGGTGAATCTACGGATGGCCTTCACCTGCGCCACACTAGCCGAGCCGCGAGCACCGATGAAGAGCGCCACGTTACATGGCGGTGAACTGCGGGTACTGGTCGGGGAGTGTGCCACTTGGCGGCCAGTCACGTCCTTCGCAATCGTCCGCGCGCCGGGCTATCGTGACGGATGGACAGGCCTTCAAGGACCACGCCCGTCACGCGAAAGGACAACCTGTGCCCGCTGTCGAACCTCACATCCCCGGCAAGCTCCGCTTCGGCCGCTTCCCCATCACGGACGTCTCCCCCGTGGTCGAGGGTGGGGCCTTCCCCGCGAAGGCCGTCGCGGGCGAGGGAATCGTGGTGGGCGCCACCGCCTTCCGCGAGGGCCACGACGCGCTCGGCGTGAGCGCGGTCCTCTACTCCCCGCGCGGCAAGGAGAAGCAGCGCGTCCGGCTCCGGGAACTGGGCCAGGGCCTGGACCGGTGGCACGGCATCCTCACCCCCACCAAGGAGGGCGAGTGGACCTTCACCATCGAGGCCTGGCATGACCGCTACGGGACGTGGCACCACAACGCTGCCGTGAAGGTCGCCGCCGGCATCGACGTCGAGCTCATGCTCGCTGAGGGGGCCGCGCTCTTCGCGGCCGCGGCGGAGGAGGACGAGCGCAGCGAGGCGGACCGCGCAACGCTCCGCTCGGCGTCGTACACCCTCGCCGACGCCTCCCGCACGGTCGAGGACCGCCTCGCGGCGGGGGACGCGCCCGAGGTGCGGGCCGCCGTCGAGCGCCTCCCGATCCGCGAGCTCGTCACGGAGAGCGAGCACTACCCCCTCCTGGTCGAGCGCGAGCGGGCCGGCCGCGGCGCCTGGTACGAGTTCTTCCCCCGTTCGGAGGGCGCCGTGCGAGACCACGCCACCGGAGCGTGGACCTCCGGCACGCTCCACACTGCGGCGGAGCGCCTCCCCGGGGTGGCCGCCATGGGCTTCGACGTGATCTACCTGCCCCCGATCCACCCGATCGGGCGTGCCTTCCGCAAGGGGCCGAACAACTCGCTCACCGCCGACCCGGGCGATCCCGGCTCGCCGTGGGCCATCGGCGCCGCCGAGGGAGGCCACGACTCGATCCATCCGGACCTCGGCACGTTCGAGGACTTCGACGCGTTCGTCGCCCGCGCCGAGGAGCTCGGCCTCGAGGTGGCGCTCGACCTCGCGCTGCAGGCCTCGCCGGACCATCCGTGGGTCACATCCCACCCCGAGTGGTTCACCACCCGCGTCGACGGCTCGATCGCCTACGCCGAGAACCCGCCGAAGAAGTACCAGGACATCTACCCGCTGAACTTCGACAACGACCCGGAGGGGCTCTCCAAGGAGATCCTGCGGATCGTGAACCTCTGGATCGACCACGGGGTGAAGATCTTCCGCGTCGACAACCCGCACACGAAGCCCGTGTGGTTCTGGGAGTGGCTCATCGGCAAGGTGGCCAAGAAGAGTCCCGACGTCGTCTTCCTCGCCGAGGCCTTCACGAGGCCGGCAATGATGAAGGCCCTCGGCCGGGCCGGCTTCCAGCAGTCGTACACCTATTTCACGTGGCGGAACACTCGGGTGGAACTCGAGGAGTTCTTCACGATGATCTCGAAGGACTGGGCCCCGTTCTACCGGCCCAACCTCTTCGTGAACACCCCGGACATCCTCACCGAGTACCTCCAGTACGGCGGCTGGCCGGCGTTCAAGATCCGGGCCGTCCTCGCCTCGACGGCGAGCCCGCTCTGGGGCGTCTACGCCGGCTACGAGCTGTTCGAGCACGTGGCCCGCCCGGGTGCCGAGGAGTACATCGACAACGAGAAGTACGAGTACAAGCAGCGGGACTGGGCCGGTGCGGAGGCCGCGGGCCGCTCCCTCGCGCCGTACCTGACGCGGCTGAACGAGATCCGCCGCGCGCACCCGGCGCTCATGGACCTGCAGAACCTCACCCTGCACTCGAGCACCGACGATGCGACGGTGGTGTTCTCCAAGCACAAGGAGAACGCGGACGGGACCAAGGACACCCTCATCGTCGTGGTGAACGTGGACCCGCATTCCGCCCGCGAGAGCACCGTCACCCTCGATCTGCCGGCGCTGCACCTCGACCGCGAGGACCTCGACCTCGAGGGCAGGTTCCGCGTCGACGACCTCCTGTCCGGACAGTCGTGGATGTGGGGCGAGCACAACTACGTGCGGCTCGACGCGCACGCCGAGCCGGCGCACATCCTCCACGTGCGTCGGTAGCCGGTCCTTCAGGCGCCACGCTAACGTGGCGTAGACCCGAACCAGCGTGACCCCCGCCGCTAAGGAGACCTCCGAGTCCATGAACATCGGCCAGCAGGCACAGCCGAACTTCAACGTCAACGCACCAGGCCTCAAGCACGATCCCTTCTGGTACAAGAAGGCGGTCTTCTACGAGGTCCTCGTGCGGGCGTTCAACGACGCGAACGGGGACGGCTCCGGGGACATCCAGGGCCTGATCGACCGGCTGGACTACCTGCAGTGGCTCGGCGTCGACTGCCTGTGGCTGCCGCCGTTCTTCGAGTCCCCGCTCCGCGACGGCGGCTACGACGTCTCCGACTACGAGTCCGTGCTGCCCGAGTTCGGCTCGATCAGCGACTTCCAGCGGCTCGTCGCCGAGGCCCACGCCCGTGGCGTGCGGATCATCATCGACCTGCCGCTCAACCACACCTCTGACCAGCACCGCTGGTTCCAGGAGTCCCGGCGGGACCCGGACGGCCCCTACGGCGACTTCTACATGTGGAGCGACACCGACGAGAAGTACCAGGACGCCCGCATCATCTTCATCGACACCGAGGAGTCCAACTGGACCTTCGACCCGATCCGCCGGCAGTTCTTCTGGCACCGCTTCTTCAGCCACCAGCCTGACCTGAACTACGAGAACCCCAAGGTCCAGCAGGCGATCTTCGACGTGGTGCAGTTCTGGCTCGACCAGGGAGTGGACGGCATCCGGGCCGACGCGATCCCGTACCTGTACGCCGAGGAGGGGACCAACTGCGAGAACCTCCCGGCCACGCACGTCTTCCTCGCCCGGCTGCGCGAGTTCATGGACCACAACTACCCGGGCCGCATCGTCATCGCCGAGGCCAACCAGCCCCCGCACGAGGTGGTGGAGTACTTCGGCACCGAGACCGAGCCCGAGTGCCACATGGCCTTCCACTTCCCGATCATGCCGCGCCTCTACTACGCGCTGCGCGACCAGAAGTCGCAGCCCATCATCGACACGATGGTGGACACCCCGGCCATCCCCGGCGGCGCGCAGTGGGGCACCTTCCTGCGCAACCACGACGAGCTGACCCTCGAGATGGTCACCGTGGAGGAGCGCGAGGCCATGCTGGGCTGGTACGCCTCGGATCCGCGGATGCGGGCCAACGTCGGCATCCGCCGCCGCCTGGCGCCCCTGCTGGACAACTCCCGCGCGGAGATCGAGCTCATCAACGCCCTCCTGCTCTCGCTGCCGGGCAGCCCGTTCCTGTACTACGGCGACGAGATCGGGATGGGGGACAACATCTGGCTCGAGGACCGCGACGCGGTGCGCACGCCGATGCAGTGGAACCCGGACCGCAATGCGGGCTTCTCGACGGCGGACCCGGGGAAGCTCTACCTCCCCACCATCCAGTCGTTGGTGTACCACTACGGGATGGCGAACGTGGAGGCGGAGATGGCGCACTCCGGCAGCCTGCTGCGGTGGATGCGCAACATCTTGGGGGTGCGCCGCGCGCACCCAGTCTTCGGGCTCGGCGGCTACCGCAACGTCCCGGCGGACAGCGAGCGTGTGCTGGCCTACCTGAGGGAGATGCCCGACGACGTGGCGCACGGCCGGCGCGGCGAGGCCATCCTCTGCGTCTTCAACCTCGCCGGACACCCGGTGGCCACCGCGCTCGACCTGCCCGAGTTCGCCGGGCGCGGCCTGCGCGACATCTTCGGGGGCGAGCCGTTCTCGCAGGTGGGGCAGGACGGGCGCTTCCACGTGACGCTCGGGGCGCACGGGTACTTCTGGCTGCGCGTCCGCAACGCCGCCTCCGTGCCCACCAGCCCGCTGACCACGGCGCTGCCAGTCATTGTGCCCGAGTCCCCGGCCGGGGAGCTGGTCCAGTGACGGACACCGAGACCCGAGGCCTCTTCCCGTCCTTGGAGGCGCTGCTCACCGAGTGGATCCCCGAGCAGCGGTGGTTCCCGGCCAAGGGCCGCGAGGTCGAGTTCCAGCCGGTGGGCGGCCTCGTGCTCTCGGGCGGGGGCCCCGACGCCCCGCGCCTGGAGGTGCACTTCATCCGGGCCAGCGCCGGCCGGCTCGACACCGTCCTCAACGTTCCGCTGAGCCTCCGCCAGAAGCCGGCCGAGGGCAGTGAGGCTGCCCTCATCGGCAAGGTCGGCGGGCCGGGCGGAACGGTCGTCTGGGTGTACGACGCCGTCCACGAGCCCGTGTTCGCGGCGGCGCTCCTGGGCCTCATGGCGGACGGCGCCGCGGTCGAGGGAGACCACGCCGACGCGGTGGGGTCCTCGAGCGGGCAGGCTGGCCTCCCCGGCGGCGCCCTCACGGCGTCGGTGCTGCGGGGCGAGCAGTCGAACACCTCGATTGTGGTCCGTTCGGCTGCCGGCGATGCGATGGTCAAGGTCTTCCGCCAGCTCTCCGAGGGGCTCAACCCCGAGGTGGAGCTGGGGGCTGCCCTGGCCCGCGCCCACGCCACTGACGCTCCCACGGCGCTCGGCTGGATCGACGCCGGGTGGGAACGGCAGTCGGGGGGCCGAGCGCAGGGCCAGCTCGCTGTGGCCCACGAGTTCCTCGCCGGCGGCGCGGACATGTGGGGCGTCGCCCTCGACGCCGCAGCGGACGGACGTGACATCTCGGACACAGCCCGCGGGCTCGGGGCGGCCACCGCGCGCATCCACACGGCGCTTGCGACGACGCTCGGGACCGAGACGCTCGACCCCGGGGCCGCCGAGACGTTCATCGGGCGGCTCTCGGAGCGGCTGCGGGCCGCGTGGGCAGAGGTCCGCACGAGCGTGGGGGTGCCGGATGCCGCCCTCGACTCCCTGCTGGCGGCCCTGCCCGCAGCCCGGGAGGGCCTGGTCCTGCAGCGGATCCACGGTGACCTGCATCTGGGCCAGATCCTCCACTTCGCCGGCAGCGAGCGGCCCTTTGCGATCCTCGACTTCGAGGGCGAGCCGCTTCGGCCGGTCGCCGAGCGCAGCCTGCCCGACGTGGTCCTGCGGGACGTCGTCGGGATGCTGCGCTCCTTCGACTACGCCGCCGGGGCCGCACGGCGGACCGATCCCGCCGCGCGCGTTCCCGAGGGCTGGGCCGACGCCGCAGGGCGCGCCTACTGGGATGGGTACGCCTCCGTGGCAGGAGGCGAGAGCCCCTTCGGTACAGCGCTCTTCGACGCGCTGTGGCTCGACAAGGCGCTGTACGAGGTCTCGTACGAGGAGCGCAACCGGCCGGCATGGGCCGAGATCCCCCTGCACGCCGCACGCACGGCGCTGGGGGCCTGGCTTCCGGGCGGCCGGGACCAGGGCCAATCACAGGACCGATCACGGGAAGGCATCCCCGGTGGGCCCGCAGGCACACCGGAGGGGGCAGCAGTCGGGACGGCAGCACCGCCGCCCGGAGAGGAGGCGCACGTGGCACACGGAGAGCATGCAGGGGGAGCAGCGCAGGGCGCTGCAGGGCAGACCGCCGCACAGCATGACGGCGCGGTCCGCGCCCAGAGCCTGGCGGGGAACGCCGTCGAGGCACCCTCGGGAACCGTCCCCGGCGCCGGCGAGAAGGCGCCCATCCCCGTCGACGGGGACGTCCTGGCGAAGGTTGCGGCCGGAGCATTCCACCAGCCGCACGCCGTCCTCGGCGCGCATCTGGACGGCGAGGGAACGGTGACCATCCGCGCCCTCAAGCACCTCGCTAGCTCGGTCACGGCGGTTACGCCCCAGGGCCGGGTCCCGCTGGCCCACGAGTCGCACGGCGTGTGGGCGGGGACCGTTCCCGAGGCGGACCCGGGCCACGTGCCGGACTACCGGCTCGAGGTCGAGTACGGGGACGGCCACCTCGTCACGGTCGACGACCCGTACCGCTACATGCCCAGCATCGGCGAGCTCGACCTCCACCTCATCGGGGAGGGCCGCCACGAGGAGCTGTGGAAGGCGCTCGGCGCCCACGTGGAGAGGCACCACTCCGTGCTCGGGAACGTCGAGGGCACGTCCTTCAAGGTCTGGGCGCCGAACGCCCAGGCCGTCCAGGTCAAGGGCGACTTCAACGGCTGGGACGGGCGCGAGCACGCGATGCGGAGCCTCGGGACCTCCGGCGTCTGGGAGATCTTCATCCCCGGCGTTGTAGCAGGGATGTGCTACAAGTTCGGCATCCTCACGCGGCACGGCCACTGGGTCGAGCGCGCCGATCCGATGGCGTTCGCCACGGAAGTCCCGCCCCACACTGCCTCCCGGGTCGACGAGTCGAACTACGCCTTCAAGGACGACGAGTGGATGGCCGCGCGGGCCACGAAGGATCCGCACAACGCCCCCATGAGCGTGTACGAGGTGCACATCGGCTCGTGGAAGCCGGGCCTGGGCTATCGCGAGCTGGCCGAGGAACTCGTCGAGTACGTCACGCACATGGGCTTCACCCACGTCGAGTTCATGCCGGTCGCCGAGCATCCGTTCGGGGGATCGTGGGGCTACCAGGTCACGTCCTACTACGCGCCGAGCTCGCGCTTCGGCCACCCGGACGACTTCCGCTACCTCGTCGACCGGCTGCACCAGGCCGGTATCGGCGTCATCGTCGACTGGGTCCCCGCGCACTTCCCGAAGGACGAATGGGCACTGGCCAAGTTCGACGGCGAACCGCTGTACGAGCACGCCGACCCGATGCAGGGCGAGCACCCCGACTGGGGCACGCTCATCTTCAACTTCGGGCGCACCGAGGTGCGCAACTTCCTCGTGGCGAACGCGCTCTACTGGCTCGAGGAGTTCCACATCGACGGGCTGCGCGTCGACGCGGTCGCATCGATGCTCTACCTGGACTACTCCCGCGAGGAAGGCCAGTGGCGGCCCAACCAGTACGGCGGCCGTGAGAACCTCGAGGCCATCTCCTTCCTGCAGGAGACGAACGCGACCGCCTACAAGCGCAATCCCGGGATCGTGACGATCGCGGAAGAGTCGACCGCCTTCCCCGGCGTCACGAAGCCCACGTCGCTCAACGGCCTCGGCTTCGGCATCAAGTGGAACATGGGCTGGATGCACGACTCGCTCCAGTACATGCACGAGGACCCGATGAACCGGTCCTGGCACCACAACAAGATGACGTTCTCGATCGTGTACGCGTTCAGCGAGAACTTCCTCCTCCCCATCAGCCATGACGAGGTGGTCCACGGGAAGGGGTCCATGCTGCGCAAGATGCCGGGCGACCGGTGGAAGCAGCTGGCCAACCTGCGTGCCTTCTACGCCTTCCAGTGGGCCCACCCGGGCAAGCAGCTGATCTTCATGGGCTGCGAGTTCGCGCAGGAGGCCGAGTGGAACCAGGAGCACGGGCTCGAGTGGTGGATGGCTGACCTCGAGCCGCACCAGGGCGTCCAGCGGCTCTTCCGCGAGCTCAACTCGGTCTACCGGTCCACGCCGGCGCTGTACGAGAAGGACAACGACCCGGCCGGCTTCGAGTGGATCCGCGGCGACGACGCGGAGCGCAACGTCATCTCCTTCATCCGCTGGTCCGACGACGGTGCCCCCCTGGTGTGCATCGCGAACTTCGCCGGCAACCCGCACATCGACTACACCGTCGGCCTGCCGCAGGCGGGCCGCTGGCGGGAGCTGGTGAACACCGATGCCACCGAGTTCGGCGGCTCGGGCGTGACGAACGGCGGGCTCGTCGTCGCGGAAGCAAGGGAGTGGGACGGGAAGCCGGCCTCGGCAGTCCTCACCCTTCCGCCGCTGGGCGTGGTGTACCTCGTCCCCGACGTCGCCGCCGAGGCAGCCGAGTAGTCACGGGCCGCTGCGAAGCGGCTCGCCCAGTGCTGTGGGGAGGCGGTCCGCCGCCTCCCCACTGCGCGTTGGGGGCCGGTTGGCGTTGCCTGCGGACCGGTGGTATAGTTCTATCCGCGCCGGAGACCGGGAAACATCCCGGAAGGCGCAACCAAACCCCGACAGTTCCCGAACAGTCATCGAGCCGCCCAGCGCGGTTTGACTCGGAAAGAACGAACGGGTAGGTTAGAGAAGTTGCTCCGGGAGGGCCTGGCCGGTTTGGCTGGTGTGGTTGTTACCGGGTGCGGCGTGTTGTTTGAGAACTCAATAGTGTGCCAAGTTTGTTGATGCCATTTTTTATGGTTGTCAAATGTGCCTGCTGCTGTGCGCCCCTGTGCATGGTGGCGGGTGTTTGATGCCGGATCATTTTCTGCCGGCCGGGTTGCCTCATTTTCCTGGGGTGCCTGGCTGGTGTGTTCTTTGACGGAGAGTTTGATCCTGGCTCAGGATGAACGCTGGCGGCGTGCTTAACACATGCAAG
>NZ_JAUSTE010000004.1 GCF_030812675.1 Sinomonas atrocyanea
CATGCACAGGGGCGCACAGCAGCAGGCACATTTGACAACCATAAAAAATGGCATCAACAAACTTGGCACACTATTGAGTTCTCAAACAACACGCCCCCGCAGGTACTCCGACCAGCCAACCGGCCGGCCACATCCCCGCGGCAACAAGATTCAATCCTACCCGATTCGGACCGCCGTTTTCAAATCGGCTTTCCGTTTTTCCATTCGAGGCGCTGCAGGCCGCCCTGGCCTCAAAAGGCCAGCACTCCGAGCATTTCCCGAAGGGAAGATCGAGGTTTTCCGCCTCCGCTCTGCGTTGGCGACTCGGAATACATTACCCGCGGCCCCGTCCGCGCGCAACTCGTGGAAGGCGCCCGGGCGTGTCGCCTTGACCACACGAGAAGGGCCCCCACGGCGGCTGCCGTGGGGGCCCTTCTCGGCGTCCGAGCCCGTGCCTCAGCCTTCGAGGACGGCCGTGGCCAGGTGCTTCTTGCCCCGCCGCACGAGGAAGTAGCGCCCGTGCAGGGCGTCCTCTACGGCCACTGCGGCGTCGGGATCGGTGATCTTGGTGTTGTTCACGTAGGCGCCGCCCTCCCCGACCGTGCGCCGCGCCGCCGACTTGCTCTCGGCCAGTCCCGTGGCGACCAGCAGCTCGACGACACCGAGCTGCTCGGCCGTCACCGCCGCCGTCGTCAGCTCCGCGGTGGCCGCGGAGAGGGTGCCCTCGTCGAGGACGCCGAGGTCGCCGTTGCCGAAGAGCGCCGCGGAGGCTGCGATGACCTTCTCCGTCGCATCGACGCCGTGCACGAGGGAGGTCACCTCGAAGGCGAGGCGCCGCTGGGCCTCCCGGGCGAACGGCCGCTCGGCGAGCGCCTCCTCGAGCTCCCCGATCTCGGCGCGGGTGAGGAAGGTGAACACCTTGAGGCGGTCGACCACGTCCGCATCCGAGGTGTTGAGCCAGAACTGGTAGAACGTGTACGGCGAGCACATGGCCGGATCGAGCCAGATGGCGTTGCCCTCGCTCTTGCCGAACTTGGTGCCGTCCGCGTTCGTGATCAGCGGCGTGCCGAGCGCATGGACGGTCTTGCCCTCGACCTTGCGGATCAGCTCGGTCCCGCTCGTGAGGTTGCCCCACTGGTCGGAGCCGCCCGTCTCGAGCACGCACCCGTACTGGCGGTACAGCTCGAGGTAGTCCATGCCCTGCAGGATCTGGTAGCTGAACTCGGTGTAGGAGATGCCCTCGTCCGAGCTCAGGCGCGAGGCCACCGCGTCCTTCCGCAGCATCGTGCCGACGCGGAAGTGCTTGCCGATCTCACGGAGGAAGTCGATGGCCGAGAGGGGCGCGGTCCAGTCGAGGTTGTTCACGATCCGTGCGGCGTTCGCCCCCTCGAAGGACAGGAAGCGGCTCACCTGCGCCTTGAGGTAGCCGACCCACTCGGCGACGGTGTCCTTGGTGTTGAGCGTGCGCTCGGCGGTGGGCCGGGGGTCGCCGATCAGGCCCGTGGACCCCCCGACGAGGCCCAGCGGCTTGTGGCCGGCCAGCTGCAGACGGCGCAGGACGAGCAGCTGGACGAGGTTGCCCAGGTGGAGGCTCGGGGCGGTGGGGTCGAACCCGCAGTAGTACGTAATCGGCTCCCCGGAGAGGAGCTCTTCGAGCTCGCCCTCGTCGGTCGAGACGTGGATGAGGCCACGCCACACGAGCTCCTGCCAGATGTTCGGGAAGCTCGGATCGTTCTTCTGGGAGTCGAGGATTGCTGTCTGCGGCACGGCCTCTACGGTATCAGCCACGCCCATCCTTCCCCTGTTCGATGCCGGCCGGCAGCGGCCCCTCCGAGATGAGCCGGAGCCGCTGCGTCGGGCGCGTCATGGCCACGTAGAGGTCGCCCACCTTGCCGTACTCGTGGTCGAGCAGGGCCGAGGGCTCCAGGACCACGACGGCGTCGAACTCGAGGCCCTTGGCCTCCCGCGGATCGAGCACCACGATGTCCTGCTCGAAGCTGCCCGCTCCCCCGCCGACCCGGGCTCCGTACACCCGGCGCAGGGCGTCCCGCGCGGCCCCGAGCAGCGGCGCCTCGGCGATGACGGCGACCAGACCGCCGTCGGCCGCCTCGAGCTCCTCGGGGAGCACCTCGAGGAGGCGGGGCACGACGGCGCCGGCCCCCACCCGCTCGACGATCGGGTCCCAGCGTCCTTCCCGCACGGCCTTGGGCGCCGAGACCACGAGCCCCGCGGCCGCGGCCATGCGCGCCGCCGCCTCCGCGATCTGGGCCGGGGTGCGGTAGTTGACCGTGAGCTCCTCGAGCGTCCAGCGGTCGCCGAAGAACGGGCGCAGGGCGCGGCCCCAGGACGACGCGCCGGCCGCCGACGAGGTCTGGGCGATGTCCCCGACGATCGTGAACGACTTGAGCGGGCAGCGGCGCACCAGCAGGCGCCACTGCATGTACGAGAGCTCCTGCGCCTCGTCGACGATGATGTGCCCGTAGGCCCACGTGCGGTCGCCGACCGCGCGCTCGGCCGCGGTGAGGCGCACCTCGGGCTCCTGCTGGAAGGCCACGAGGTCCTCGGCCTCGACCACGCCGTCGATCCCCTGCTCGCGCAGGGCGGCGTCGATGTTCTTCAGGGTCTGCTGGGCGTTCTCGAGGTCGCGGCGGCGCTCGGCCTCGCGGCGCGCCGCCTCGTGCCCCGTGGCCGCGTCGAGCTCGCCGAGCAGCTCCCACGCCTCGTCCAGCAGGGGCACGTCCGCCTCGGTCCAGGGCGTGTCCTCGGGGCGGTGCAGCAGGTCGCGCTCCTCCTCGGTGAACTCGTGGGCGACCGCGTCGAGGATGCTCCGGCGCCCCAGGAGCTCGGCGACGAGCTTCTCCGCGGTCATGGGCATCCAGCACAGGTTCACGGCCACCCGCACGTCGCGGGACTGCCGCACGTCCTCGGCGAGGTACGAGCGGTCCGTCGTGTTGCCCGAGCCGCTCGCCTCGACCTTGGACTGCAGCTGCTCGGTGAGCTCGCGCAGGAGGATCTTCACGAACGTGTTCCGGGCCTCGTTGTACGGCTTGCCGGTGGCACGGGCCTTGTCCCGCGCGCGGCGGACCTGGCGCGGGGTGAGCAGCAGCCGGTAGCCCTCGACCTCGAGCACCCGGTCCGCGGAGGGGACCCGCTGCCGGTTCGCGACGGCGGCCGCGATGAGCGGGACCATGCGCTGGCTCCCCTTGAGCGCGGCGATACGGGGGTCCTTCTCCGGCACGGCCGTGATGCCGGGCATGAGCCGGCCGACGCTGGACATCACGACGCCGGTCTCGCCGAGCGAGGGCAGGACGCGTTCGATGTACTTCATGAAGGACGACGACGGGCCCACGAGCAGCACCCCGGCGCTCTTGAGGCGGTCGCGGTGCGAGTAGAGCAGGTATGCCGCCCGGTGCAGGGCCACGGCGGTCTTGCCGGTGCCGGGGCCGCCCTGGACGACGAGGGCGCCGGCCATGGGTGCGCGGATGATGCGGTCCTGCTCGGCCTGGATGGTGCTGACGATGTCCGCCATGCGGCCCGTGCGCTTCGAGTTCAGCGCAGCGAGCAGCGCGCCCTCGCCCTGGTGGTGCGCGGTGCCCTCGGTGAGCATGTCGGAGTCGAGGACGTCGTCCTCGATCGCGACGACCTCGCGGCCCTGCAGGATGAGGTGGCGGCGCCGGCGCACTCCCTGCCGGTCGAACGCCGTGGCCTGATAGAAGTGGCTCGCCTCCGGGGCGCGCCAGTCGACCATCAGGCGGCGCAGGTCGTCAGTGCTCAGGCCGATGCGGCCGATGTACTGGGACTCACCGCCGTCGAGGTCGAGCCTGCCGAACACGAGGCGGTTCTCCACGGCGTCCAGCTGGGCCAGGCGGTCCTCGTACATCGCGGCGAAGGCGTCGCGTTCCGACACATTCTGGATCGAGCCGATGGCACCGGCCTTGCGGACCGCCGCCAGCTGGCCGCGCTTCTCCTCGCGCAGCTCATCGAGTCGCGTGTACAGACCCCTGACGTAGTCCCGTTCATGGGCGAGATCGGCGTCGAGCATCCTTGCCTTCCCCTAACAAGAAAAGTTTGACCGTCCATTCTACTGCGATTCCGGTGAACGTAGCGTGCACCGACGCGGCGGGGACGGGCTGGTCAGTCGCCGAGGCGCTGGAGCGAGTGCACGCGATGCCCCGCGAGGGCCTCGCGGCCGCCCAGCCCTTCGAGCTCGAGCACGACTCCCACGCCCACCACGTCGCCGCCGCACCGGCCCACGAGGCGCACCGCGGCACCGACCGTGCCGCCGGTGGCGAGGACGTCGTCGAGCACGAGGACGCGGGCGCCGGGGGCGATGTCCGTGGTGTGCACCTCGAGCGCGGCCGTGCCGTACTCGAGGGCGTACTCCTCCAGGAAGGTCTCCCGCGGGAGCTTCCCCGCCTTGCGGACCGTGAGCACTCCCGTGCCGGTCGCATAGGCCGCGGCTGCCGCCAGCAGGAACCCGCGAGCCTCGATGCCGGCGACGAGGTCGAACTGGCCGATGAAGGGCGCGACGATCGCGTCGACGATGGCGCGCAGGCCCTGCGGGTCGGCGAACGCCGGGGTGAGGTCCTTGAAGATGATCCCGGGCTTCGGATAGTCCGGCACCGTCGCGCAGAGGCGGTCGAGCAGCTCCCCCACCGAGGCGCCGGGCGGGGCTGCCGCGGCGGGGTCCTGGGAGTTCGGGGTCGTCTCTGGGCTGGGTTCGTTCACGGCTCAACGTTACCGAATGTCGGTCGTCAGGCCGCCGCCAGGTCCGGGGACCCGCGGGAGGTGACCTTCAGGAAGTGACTCTCAGAAGGTGACCTTCAGGACGTGACCCCCAGGAGGTGGCCTTCAGAGGGGGCTGGGCGGGCGGGCCTTGGCGGGGCGGTACGGCGAGACGCTCGGCTCCCCCGGGAGCCAGAACCGCCAGGGGTAGTCGGCCGAGCCCCCCGGCCCCGCCACGCCCACGCGGGGCCCCGAGAGCACCCCGGCGGCGCGGTGGGGCGGGGGTTCGAGCCGGAACCGGCCGCCGTCGAGCGCCTCCCCGTTGTCCCCGCGGCCGATGGCGAGCGCCTGGGTGAGGCGAGCCGGGCCCCGGGCGAGGTCCGCGTCCCGCTTGGCGGCCGGGCGCCGCAACTGTGCCAGCTCGAGGCCCTCGACCACCTCTCCGCCCCTGAGCAGGCAGCCGGAGGAGCTGCCCGCCGGCCCGCACACGATGTTCGCGCAGAAGTGCATCCCGTAGGTGAAGTAGACGTACAGGCGCCCCGGCGGGCCCCACATCGCCTCATTGCGCGGGGTGCGGCCGTTGTAGGAGTGCGATCCGGGGTCGGGGTGGTCGGAGTCGCGGTGCCCGCGGTAGGCCTCCACCTCCGTCAGGCGCACGGCGACGGTCCCCTCCGGCGTGGTGTGCGAGAGGACGGCGCCGAGCAGGTCGGGGGCGACGGAGACCGGGTCGCGCAGGAGCCAGTGGACCAGGGAGTCGAAGTCCACGGGCGCTACGCCGCGGGGAGCGCCGACGGCCACGGCCCGAGCTCGGGCAGCGGGACCGCTTGGCCCTCGCGCTCGGCGCGGACGGCGCCGTGGGAGACCGGGCGGCCGGCGAGCCAGGCCGCGAGGTCCTGCAGGCGTCCGGCGAGCACGACGGCGTCGCTGCCGCCGCCGACGCGGATCTGCTCGCCGCCGGCCGGGCGCAGGACGAAGACCTGGCCCTCGGGGACGCGCGGGGCCAGGAAGTCCACCAGGTGGCGGCAGAACGCGGCGGTCCACTCCTGCTGGGTGCACCCTGTCCCGAGGTCGCTGCGGTGGACCACCAGCTCGCGCCAGAGGGCGAGCCCGGCGTCCCGCACCACGCCGTCGCGGAAGCGGACCGGGAGGTCCCATTCGGCCGGCCCGAGCGCGGCGAACGCCGCGACGGCGCGGTCGACGGCCGCCCCGGTGCGCCGCCGGTGCACCTCGGCCGAGGCCCGTGCGCCGGTGTCGATGGCGCGGTCGCGGGCAGCCTTGCCGCCGTCGTAGAGGTCGGCCTGCTCGTTCCGGCGGGCGAGCTCTGCCTGCCGGGCCAGCGCCGCGGAGATCCCCTCCAGGTGGGCCAGGACGTGCCCACGGGTCCATCCGGGCAGCTCGGACGGGGCAGCGACGGAGTCCTCTCCGAGACCCCCGATCTCGTGGTGGATCCCCTCTGCCGCGGCGCGGAGGGCGGCGAGGAGCTCGGTGTCGGTCGGGGCAGCGGCGTCGGTTCCCATGCTCTCCAGCCTAGCCAGTCGGGGCCCGGGCGGGGCCTAGCCGAGGCCCTCGAAGATGTCCGTCAGGAGCGGACGGGGCCGCTCGCGCGGGGGCCAGACCTGGACGAAGTGCTCGTGGGAGGCGGCCGAGAGCCAGGCGGCGCGCGCGAGGGGGTGCTCGAACAGGGACAGCCGCTGGCTGCGGTGCTCGGCGAGCCCGGCGACGACCCGCTCGGCGACGCTGCGGGTGTCCACCCGTATGTCGACGAGCGCATCGGAGATGCCGCGGAAGTGGTAGACCTGCGCGGGGTCCCAGGGCGGCAGCCCGCTCGAGGTGCGGGCCGCGTTGATGCGCAGCCAGGTCGATTCCTTCAGGGCCCAGTGCAGGAGCCGCTTCAGCCCGGGGCCCCCGCTGCCGGCGAGCGCGAGGAAGGCGGCGTCCGTGGCCCGGCCGATCGTGATGTGGTCCGGGTGCCCCGTCACGCCGTCCGGTCCGAAGGTGGCCACCACGTCCGGGCGCTCTTCCTCCAGCAGTGCCCGGATGCGGGCTGTGAGCCCGCCGAAGTCGGCGTCGCAGAGGCATCCGTCCTCGTAGCCGAGCCATTCGTGGCGATCGGGTCCGCGCCCGTGGGCGGACCACGCCCGTTCGTCCTCCGCGCGGCGGTACCGCCCGAGGTCGGCGCGCGTCGTCGCGGTCCCCGGCGCGATCATTCCCGCGGCCCCGTCCGTTGCATGGACGAGGGCGAACCGGAACCCCGGCTCGGCGGCGTGGAGGGCGATCGAGCCGGCGATGCCGATGGCGTCGTCGTCAGGGTGCGCCACGACGAGCATGAGGGTGCGCGGGGGCACGCACTGATGATGCGCCGAGGCGGCCGCCCCGGGAAGGGCCGGCCGCCTCGGAGTTGCGCGCGGTGGTCAGGCGGCGAAGGCCCGGGCGTCGGCGAGCTGCGCCCTGAGGGCGTCCAGCTGCCGGGCGACCGCCGACGGCGCCGTGCCGCCCTGGGCGCTCCGGCTCGCCAGGGACCCCTCCGTGGAGAGCACGGAGCGGACCTCGGGGGTCAGCGCGGGGCTGATCGCCGCGAACTCCTCGTCCGTGAGGTCCCACAGCTCGACCCCCCGCGACTCCGCCTGCTTGACGGCGGCCCCGGAGAGCTCGTGGGCCTCGCGGAAAGGCACCCCCTGGCGCACCAGCCACTCGGCGATGTCGGTCGCGAGGGCGAACCCCTGCGGGGCCAGGGAGGCCATGCGCTCCGTGTTGAAGACGAGCGTGGCGACCATGCCGGACACGGCCGGGAGCAGGAGCTCGAGGGTGTCCGCGGCGTCGAAGACCGGCTCCTTGTCCTCCTGCAGGTCGCGGTTGTACGCGAGCGGGAGGCCCTTGAGCGTCGCGAGCAGGCCCGTGAGGTCGCCGATGAGGCGGCCGGCCTTGCCGCGCGCGAGCTCGGCCACGTCCGGGTTCTTCTTCTGCGGCATGATGCTCGACCCGGTCGAGTACGCATCGTCCAGCGTCACGAAGGAGAACTCCTTCGTGGCCCAGAGGATGACCTCCTCGGAGATGCGGGAGAGGTCCACGCCGATCATCGCCGCGACCCACGCGAACTCGGCGAAGACATCGCGCGAGGCGGTGCCGTCGATCGAGTTGTGCACCGCGGAGTCGAAGCCGAGGTCGGCGGCCACGGCCTCGGGGTCGAGGCCGAGGGACGAGCCCGCGAGCGCGCCGGAGCCGTAGGGGGAGACGGCCGCGCGGCGGTCCCAGTCCTGCAGGCGCTGCACGTCGCGCAGCAGCGCCCAGGCATGGGCGAGGAGGTGGTGGCTGAGCAGGACGGGCTGGGCATGCTGGAGGTGCGTCCGGCCGGGCATCGCGGCCTCGGGATGCGCCTCGGCCTGGGCCACGAGGGCGTCGACCGTCGCCAGGACGCCGCGGACGATGACCCGCGCGTGGTCGCGCAGGAACATCCGCCCGAGGGTTGCCACCTGGTCGTTGCGCGAGCGCCCGGCCCGCAGCTTGCCGCCCAGGTGGGCCCCCGCACGCTCGATGAGGCCGCGCTCGAGCGAGCCGTGCACGTCCTCGTCCGACTCGGCCGGGACGTAGGCTCCGGACGCCACATCGGCGTCCAACCGGTCCAGCGCATCCAGCATGCCGGCGAGCTCGGCATCGTCCAGCAGCCCCGCGCGGTGCAGGACCCGGGCGTGGGCCCGGGAGCCGGCGATGTCGTAGCGGGCCAGCCGCCAGTCGAAGTGCGTGGACTTGCTCAGCGCGGCGAGCGCGTCCGCCGGTCCCCCGGCGAAGCGGCCGCCCCAGAGCGCGCCCTCGTTCGTCCCGTGCTGCTGCGGCGCTCCGCTCTCCTCAGCCACCCTCGCTCACTCCCCCGCGGCGCGCTGGTCGCGGGTCGAGGCCACCTTGGAGGACATGCCCCAGATGTCGATGAAGCCCTTCGCGTTGGACTGGTCGAACGTGTCGCCGGTGTCGTAGGTGGCGAGGTTGAAGTCGTACAGCGAGGTGTCTGAGCGGCGGCCGTTGACCACAGCGGTGCCGCCGTGCAGGACCATGCGGATGTCGCCGGAGACGTACTGCTGCGAGTCGTCGATGAAGACATCGAGGGCGCGCTTGAGCGGGGAGAACCACTGACCGTCGTAGACGAGCTCGCTCCAGCGGCGGTCCACCCCGGCCTTGAAGCGCGCGTGCTCACGCTCGATCGTGATGTCCTCGAGGTGCTTGTGCGCGGTGATGAGGGCCATCGCGCCCGGGGCCTCGTAGATCTCGCGGGACTTGATCCCCACGAGCCGGTCCTCGACCACGTCGATGCGGCCCACACCCTGGGCGCCGGCGCGGCGGTTGAGCTCCTGGATGATCTGCAGCGGGGTCATCGCCACGCCGTCGAGCGCGGTCGGCACGCCCTGGACGAAGGTGATCGTCAGCTCGTCGGGGGCCGGGGGGAACTCCGGCGTGGCCGTGTAGTCGTAGATGTCCTTGGTGGGGGCATTCCAAATGTCCTCGAGGTAGCCCGTCTCCACGGCGCGGCCCCACACGTTCTGGTCGATCGAGTAGGGGTTCTTCTTCGTGGTCACGATCGGGAGGTGCTTCTCCTCCGCGTAGGCGATCGCCTTGTCGCGGGTGAGGGCCAGGTCGCGGACCGGGGCGATGCACTTCAGGTCGGGGCCGAGGGTCTGGATGCCGACCTCGAAGCGGACCTGGTCGTTGCCCTTGCCCGTGCAGCCGTGTGCCACCGTGGTGGCACCGAACTCGCGGGCGGCCTTGACGAGGTGCTTGACGATCACCGGGCGGGAGATCGCGGAGACGAGCGGGTAGTGGCCCTGGTAGAGGCCGTTCGCCTTGAGGGTAGGCATGCAGTACTCGTCCGCGAACTCGTCGCGCGCGTCGGCGACGTAGGCCTCGACGGCGCCGCAGCCCAGGGCGCGCTGGCGGACGGTCTCCATGTTCTCGCCGCCCTGGCCGACGTCGACCGCGACGGCGACGACCTCGGCGCCGGTCGCGTCGGCGATCCAGCCGATCGCGACGGAGGTGTCCAGACCGCCCGAGTAGGCGAGGACGATGCGATCCTTCACGGTGTTCTCCTTCAGCACGGGGATGCATGGCGGCATGGCCAGCACGAATTGTTATGCATCAGTCTACATAGATATGCATAGACCGCAATCTGGGGCCGAGAGGCACTGGAGGCATTCTCCGCCGTCCGCCGCCCCGGCGTACAGCGCTTGGCGGGAGCCGGGCCGGATGGAAGGGTGGACCCATGGCGGACTACACCGAGCTCCTGCGGGCGCACGCCCGGGCGGGAGCGGAGGAGGCCGTCCATGCTCTGCGCAGCCTCGTCTCCATCCCGGGCTCCGCGTGGGCCGGGGCCGATCCGCAGCACCTCGAGCACAGCGCCGCCCTCGTGGCCCAGCTGTTCGGGGACGCCGGGTTCCCGGAGGTCGACGTCGTGCGGGCGGAGAAGCCCGACGGGATGCCCGGCGCCCCCGCAGTCCTCGCGCGCCGGCCCGCGGCACCCGGGTCCCCCAGCGTGCTCCTCTACGCCCACCACGACGTCCAGCCGACGGGCGACCTCGGGGCCTGGCACAGCCCGCCCTTCGAGGCCGTCGAGCGGCGCGGACGCCTGTTCGGGCGCGGAGTCGCCGACAACAAGGGCGGCGTGGTCCTCCACCTGGCCGCGTGCCGTGCCCTGGCCCGGACGCTCGGCGTCGAGGCAGGCGTGGGCGTGACGGTGCTCGTCGACGGCGAGGAGGAGGTCGGCTCGCCGTCGCTGCCCCGCCTGCTGGATGCCCAGGGCACGCTCCTGCGCCCGGACGTGGTGATCGTGGCGGACTCGGGCAACTGGCGGGTGGGCGTGCCGGCGCTCACGACCAGCCTGCGGGGCTTCGCCTCGGCGACCCTCGAGGTCCGGGTCCTCGAGCACTCGCTGCACACCGGCACCTTCGGCGGCGCGGTCCTCGATGCCCTCGCCGCGCTGTCCCACCTCGTCGCGAGCCTCTACGCCGCCGACGGCAGCGTCGCCGTTCCGGGCCTCGTGGGCTGGGACGACGGCCGGTGGGAGCTGAGCGAGGAGGACTACCGGCTCGATGCCGGAGTGCTGCCCGGGGTGCAGCTTGCCGGTTCCGGCAGCATCGCGTCACGGCTGTGGACCAAGCCGGCCCTGTCCATCATCGGCATCGATGCCCCGCCCGTGGCGCTGTCCGCGGACGCGATCGTCCCTTCTGCCCGGGCGAGGTTCAGCCTCAGGCTCGCCCCCGGGGACGACCCGGCGCGGGCGCTGGCAGCGGTGCGCGCGCACCTCGAGGCGAACGCTCCCCTCGGCGCCCGGATCACGGTGACGCCCGGGGCCTCGACGGAGGCCTTCGCCGGAGACGCCGCCTCGGGCCCCGCCCGGAGCATGCTGGCGGCGATGAAGGAGGTCTGGGGCGTGGACCCGGTGCTCATGGGCGTGGGCGGCTCGATTCCCGCCGCGGCCGAGCTCGCCGCCCGGTTCCCGTCGGCGCAGGTGCTCATCACGGGGGTGGAGGACCCGGACTCCCGCGCGCACGGCGCGGACGAGTCCATCGACCTGGCTGACTTCCACAGGGCCGTCCTCGCAGAGGCGCTCCTGCTGGCCTCGCTCGGCCACGGCGGGAGGGCAGCGTGAGGTGGGGACCCGCCGTCGTCCGTCCCGAGCGTCCCGGGGACTTCCCCGCCGTCCGCGCCGTGACTGCGGCGGCGTTCGCCAGCGCCGCCCACTCCGCGCCGCCCGTGGACGAGACCGGGGATCCGGGCGAGGCGGCGCTCGTCGAGTGGCTCCGCGCCGATGCCGGGTACCTGCCGTGGCTGGCCCTCGTCGCCGAGGAGGGGGGCGCTGTCGTCGGCCACGCCATCACGACCCGCGGGTGGATCGACGCAGCCGGCCGCGACCCGGTGCCGGCGCTGGGGCTCGGGCCGATCTCCGTGCGGCCGGACCGGCAGGGCCGGGGCATCGGCGCGGCGCTGCTCGAGGCGACCGTCCGCGCCGCCGAGGACCGGAGGGAGCGGCTCATCGCGCTCCTCGGCGACCCCGCCTACTACGGCGCCCACGGCTGGGAGCCTGCCTCGCGGCACGGCATCGCCGCTCCTGACCCGGCGTGGGGCGGGCTGTTCCAGGTCCGGCTGCTCCCCGCGCACGACGGCGCCCGGGGCACCTTCCGCTACGTCGCACCGTTCGCGCGGCTCGGGTAGCCGCCCCCATGCCCGCAGGAGAGGATGGGGGGATGTCCCGCGAGAGGTTCATGCGCATCCACAGCCCCGAGTTCCAGGCGATGAGCGAGCGCGTGCTGCAGGTGACCGCCCTGACCTCCCGGCTCAACGTCCTGCCCTTCGACGACGAGGAGGGCAAGGCCGCGCTCTTCGAGCAGATCCTGGGCCGCCCGCTGCCGCCGCGGGTGACGGTCTACCCGCCCTTCTACACCGACCACGGCCTCGGGCTCGACTTCGCCGAGCGGGTGTTCATCAACCAGAACTGCACGTTCCTGGACTATGCCGGGATCCGGCTGGCCGAACGCGTGATGGTCGGGCCCGGGGCCACGTTCATCACGAACGGCCACCCGGTCGATCCCGCCGAGCGGCGGCTGTGGCTGACGGGGGCGCCCATCGATGTGGCGGAGAACGTGTGGATCGGCGCCGGCGCCATGATCCTTCCCGGCGTCAGCATCGGGCGGGACGCCGTGATCGCAGCGGGCGCCGTGGTGGCCGACGACGTCCCGCCGGCGACCCTGGTCATGGGCCCGAAGGGCACGGTGCGCCGGCAGTGGTGATCCGCGGCGGCCGGCCTCCCCTGGCGCGCGTCGTGGCAGAGCCGCGGTTCAGGCGGGCGCCACGACCGTGCGCATGACGCAGTTCTTGCTGCCCTTGGGGCGGACGTACTCGAACCCCGTGGCCTCGAAGAGCCGTCGCGTGCCGTTGTAGAGCACCGCCTGGCGTGCGCCCCCGGTGTCGTGCGGATAGCCCTCGACCATGCCGCCGCCCGCGTCCGCGATCAGCCGCAGCGCGCCCCGGACGGCGACTGCAGAGAGGCCGTGGTGGCGATGGCGCCGGTCCACGAAGATGCACGTGAGCCGGTAGTCCGGCAGCACGTCGAGCTCGGCCTCGTACTGTTTGCGGTGGTAGATGTTCGGCAGTTCCGCCGGCGTGCCGTACTCGCACCATGCGACGGCCTCCCCGTCCTGCAGGACGAGCGCCGCGTGCGCCCGGCCCTCGTCGACGAGGCGGCGCTTCTGGGTGCGGTTGTCCTCCTCGGCGCGCCGCTTCTCGGCGTAGAAGGTCTGGAACCACATGCACCAGCACCCGCCGAAGACGCCGTTGTTGCGCTCGGCCAGGTCCGCGAAGGCATCCCAGGTCGCTGGGCCGAGGGCGACGACGGTGAGGGCGCCGGGCTCCACGCCTGCCGTGACGGTGCCGGGGGTGTCCACCGCCTCAGGCTAGGACGCGCGCCGGGCCCTGTACATGCCCCACCGCGGCGGTACTGCCACGGCCGCGGCCGCGGGTCAGGTCAGTACTCGCCCTTGATCACGAAGTACGAGCCTCGGATCTCGCCGGCGAGCTTGGACTTCTGGCGGGCGAACTTGAAGGTGCCCGCGAGCTCCTCCGGGACCTCCATCCCCTGGGAGAGCTTGAAGCCGACCGCGCGTTTGCCGCCGTCCTCGACGGAGTACATGACGTTGATCGAGAGGCCAGACTCGTAGAACACATAGGCCATCCGGAGGCCGTCCACCTCGAAGGAGGTGACCTCCAGTGGGCGGGAGGCGATGGTGAGGCTGCGCTCCTCCGCGAGGATCCGCTGGATCCATTCCAGGGTTTCGGGTGCCTCGCTGGCCGGCGTGACGGTGAAGTCGTGGTCGTACTTGTTCTTGAAGTAGCGGGACTCGTTGGCCCTCAGCCCGGCCAGGGCGTCCGCGACGGGGGACGATTCGAGTCCCACGGTGGACACGTCCTTGAAATCTACGGTGTACGGCATCTGTCGCTCCTCGAAGTGGTCCTTGCACTGCCCACACTACGGCCGGACCCGCGTGGCCCCTTCTCGATTCCTGATCGATCGGATGCCGCTGTAGCAGAATGCAGGCATGACGGACCTCACCGACGCCAAGGACGCGCTCAGGTACTACCTCCAGGAGGCCCGGGAGGCGCTCCTGTGGAAACTCGACGGGCTCGGCGAGCGGGAGCTGAGGATGCCGCGCACGCCCACCGGCACGAACCTGCTGGGCATCGTCAAGCATGCGGCGAACGTGGAGATCGGGTACTTCGGCGACACGTTCGGCCGTCCGTGGCCCACACCCCGGGAGCGGGTCTCGGACGCCGAGGTCGACGCTGACCCGCAGGCCGACTGGTACGCGACGGAGCACGAGAGCGCGGCCGGCATCGTCGACCTCTACCGTCGCGTCTGGGCCTTCGCCGACGCCACCATCGATGCCCTGCCCCTCGAGGCCACCGGCAGGGTGCCCTGGTGGCCCCGCGAGAAGAGCGAGGTGACCCTCGGCCGCGTCCTCGTGCACGTCCTCACAGACCTCGCCCGGCACGCGGGCCACGCCGACATCCTCCGCGAATCGGTCGACGGCGCGGCGGGCCTCGTCCCGGGCAGCAGCAACCTCCCGGACCAGGACTGGTCCGCGTACGTGCAGAAGCTCACCGCGCTCGCCGAGGGCTCCGAGCGGCCGACGTCGGGGTGACTAGCCGGTCCGCTGGGCCAGGGCGACGATGATCCCCTCCGGGCCGCGCACGTACACCATGCGCCAGACGTTCTCGTACTCGCCCACCCCGCCGACCAGGCTGTAGCCGTCCGCGGCCAGCCGCTCGACGGCGGCCGGGAGGTCGTCGACCTCGAAGGCCACATTGCGCAGCCCCAGTTCGGTGGACATCGCGCCGGGCGAGCCCGGCTCGTGGGCGGGCCGGACGAAGCTGGAGAGCTCCACCCCGGCGCCGCCATCGGGCGGCCGGAGCATGACGATCTCGCTGCGCGAGCCGGGGATGCCGATCACCGTGTCCACGAACTCGCCCTCCATCACCATCCGGCCCTCGACCTCGAGGCCCAGGCCGACGAAGAATGCCGTGGCCGCGGCGAGGTCCGCCACGGTGATGCCCACGTGGTCGAGGCGCCGCACCCGCCCCACGGCTCAGGCCCCCTGGGAGGCCAGCTCGAGGAAGCGCGCGGCGACGGCCTCTCCGCCGGACGGGTCGCGAGTGACGATCATGACCGTGTCGTCCCCGGCGATGGTGCCCAGGATCGAGGGGATCACCGAATGGTCGATCGCGAGCGCCAGGAAGTTCGCCGCGCCGGGCGGGGTGCGCAGCACCACGATGTTGGCACTCGACTCGGCGGTCACGAGCAGGTCGGCGCACAGCTTCGCGAGCCGCGCGTCGAGGACCTCGGGCGCCTGCCCCAGGCGGGGGCTGCGGTCCCCTCCCTCGCCCCGCACCGCGTACACGAGGCCGCCGTCGGCGCCGCGGACCCGGACGGCCCCGATCTCCACGAGGTCGCGGGAGAGGGTCGCCTGGGTGACCTGCACGCCGTCGTCCGCGAGGAGCGCGGCGAGCTCGGCCTGCGAGCGCACCGGCTGCCCCGCCAGGAGCGCGCGGATGCGCGCCTGGCGGGCGGCCTTCGTCTGCGGGGCGGCGCCCGGAACCGCTGTCATGGTCAACGTCTCGTCAGAGGGCCGGGAGGCCCTCGACGACGGCCTGGCCCGAGTAGTGCAGGACCCACGCGAGGAGGGCCTTCTGGGCGTGCAGGCGGTTCTCTGCCTCGTCCCACACGACCGACTGCGGGCCGTCGATGACCTCTGCGGCGACCTCGTAGCCGCGGTATGCCGGGAGGCAGTGGAGGAACACGGCGTCGGGGGCGGCCTTGGCCATCGCCGCGGCGTCGACCGAGTAGTCGCGGAAGAGGGACAGGCGCGCCTCCTTCTCCGCCTCCTGGCCCATCGAGACCCAGGTGTCCGTGGTGACCACGTCGGCGCCGTCGAGGGCGGCGACGGGGTCAACGGTGACGAGGACCGATCCGCCGGTCTGGGCGGCGACGGCCTCGGCCTCGGCGACGACCTCGGCGGCGGGGAGGTAGCCCTCGGGCCCGGCGATGCGCACGTGCATGCCCGCCGTGACGCCGGCGAGGAGGTAGGAATTGGCCATGTTGTTCGCCGCGTCGCCGAGGTAGGCCATCGACAGGCCCGCGAGCTCGCCCTTGTGCTCCTTGACCGTGAGCAGGTCCGCGAGGAGCTGGCACGGGTGGTAGTCGTCGCACAGCGCGTTGACCACGGGCACGCGGGAGTTCGCGGCCATGTCGACCAGGCCCTGGTGGGCCCCGGTGCGCCACACGATCGCCGCGACCATGCGCTCGAGGACCCTGGCGGTGTCCTCGACCGACTCCTTGTGCCCGATCTGGCTCTCGCCCGGGTTGATGATGAGCGGCGTCCCGCCCATGTCGGAGACACCGGTGGAGAAGGAGACGCGGGTGCGGGTGGAGGTCTTGTCGAAGATGACCGCGACCGTCTTGCGGCCGGCGCCCTCGGCGGCGAGCGGCTGCACCGAGTACGGCGCGGCCTTCATCCGCACGGCGAGGTCGAGGACCTCGGCCTGCTCGGCGGGGCTGAGGTCGGTGTCCTTGAGGAAGTGCCGGGTGGTCACTTCGCCTCCTTCAGGGTGGTGGCGGCTGCTGCGACGAGCGCGGGCAGCGCGGCGGCGAACGTATCGGCCTGCTCGGCCGTGAGGATGAGGGGCGGGGCCAGGCGGATGGTGCGCGGGCCCGGCGCGTTGACGATGAAGCCCGCGTCGAGGGCGGCGTTGACGACGGCGCCGGCCAGGTTCGCGCCGTCGGGCACCCCCGCGGGGCTCGCCAGGTCGACGCCGATGAGCAGGCCGCGGCCGCGGACCTCGGCGACCTCCGGCAGGTCCGCGAGCGCGGCGCGCAGTCGCTCTCCCACGGCACGGACGTTGGCGAGGACTCCCTGCGTCTCGATCGCGTGCAGGGTGGCCAGCGCGGCCGCCGTCGCCACGGGGTTCCCGCCGAACGTGGTGCCGTGCTGGCCGGCGGTGAGGCGGGCGCTGTTCTCCTCCCCGAACGTCACGAGGGCGCCGATCGGGAAGCCGCCGCCGAGGCCCTTGGCGAGGGTGACGGCGTCGGGCACGATCCCGGCGCCCTCGATCGCGAGCCACGTGCCGGTGCGGCCCATGCCGGTCTGGACCTCGTCGACGATCAGGAGGGCACCGGCGTCGCGGGTGATCTTCCGGGCGGCGGCGAGGTAGCCGGGTGGGAGCGGCACGACGCCGGCCTCGCCCTGGATCGGCTCGAGGAAGACGGCCTGCGTGGTCGCGTCCACGGCGGCCGCGAGGGCGTCGACGTCGCCGAACGGGACGTGGACCACGCCGCCGGGAAGGGGTTCGAACGGCTCGCGGTAGGCCTTCTTCGCCGTGAGGGCGAGGGCTCCCATGGTGCGGCCGTGGAAGGCGCCCTCGAGGGCGACGACCTTGGTCCGGGGCTGCTCGGCGGTGCCGGCGTTGCGGCGGGCCAGCTTGAACGCGGCCTCGTTGGCCTCGGTCCCGGAGTTCGCGAAGAACACCTTCGACCCGGCCGGGGCGCCGGTGACCTCGAGGAGCTTCTCGGCCAGGGCCACCTGGGTGGGGCTCGTGAAGAAGTTCGAGACGTGCCCGAGCGTGGCCAGCTGCGAGGAGATCACGGACGTGACGAACGGGTGGGCGTGGCCGAGGGCGTTGACGGCGATGCCGCCGAGGAGGTCGAGGTACTGCTTCCCGTCGGCGTCCCACACGTAGCAGCCCTGGCCGCGGACGAGGACGCGCTGCGGCGTCCCGAACACGCCCATGAGCGAGTCCGAGTAGCGGGAGAGCCACTCGCTCCCGCTCGAGGTCCCCGCCAGCTCGGACGCGGGGCGGACCTCCGGACGGCTCTCGGTGGTGTTCGTGCTGTCCTGGCTCATGCGCGCGTTCCTTCCCCGTCGGGGACCACCTGGGTCCCGACGCCGGCGTTCGTGAAGATCTCGAGGAGCATGGTGTGCGGGCTGCGGCCGTCCACGATCGCGGCGCGGTCGACCCCCTCGGTGACGGCCTTGAGGCACGCGGCCATCTTCGGGATCATGCCCGAGGCGAGGCCCGGCAGCATCTCGCGCAGCTCGGAGGCGGAGATCTGGGAGACGAGCGAGTCCCGGTCGGGCCAGTTGCGGTAGAGGCCCTCGACGTCGGTGAGGATCACGAGGCGCGAGGCGCCCAGCGCCACGGCGACCGCCGCGGCGGCCGTGTCCGCGTTGACGTTGAGGACCTGGCCGGTGGGCTGGTAGAGGGCGCCGTCGGCCGCCTCCGCGTCCTCGACCTCGGGCGCGACGCCGGAGATCACGGGGATGCGGCCCGCCTCGAGGATGTCCAGGACGGCGCCCGGCTCGACGCCGACCACCTCGCCGACGAGGCCGAGGTCCACCTCCTCGCCGTCCACGACCGCGCCGGTGCGGACGGCGCGGAGCAGGCCGGCGTCCTCGCCCGAGAGGCCCACGGCGTAGGGGCCGTGGGAGTTGATCAGGCCCACGAGCTCGCGGCCCACCTGGCCGGTGAGGACCATGCGGACGATGTCCATGGCCTCGGGGGTCGTGACGCGCAGCCCTCCCTTGAACTCGCTCTCGATGCCCACCCGGCCCAGCATCGCGCTGATCTGGGGGCCGCCGCCGTGGACCACCACGGGGCGGATGCCGACGTGGTGGAGGAACACGATGTCCTCGGCGAACGCGCGGCGGAGCTCGTCGTTGGCCATCGCGTTGCCGCCGTACTTGACCACCATGGTGGTGCCGGCGAACTTCTGGATCCAGGGCAGGGCCTCGATGAGGGTCTCGGCCTTGTCCATGGCGAGGCGGAGGTTGGGGCTCTGGGGGGCGGTGGGGGCGTCAGTCATGGGTCTCAGCTCGAGTAGGCGGAGTTCTCGTGCACGTAGTCGTGCGTGAGGTCGTTGGTCCAGATGGTCGCCTCGGCGTCCCCGGCGGCGAGGTCGATCTCGACGAGCACCTCGCGCGGCTCGAGGTCGACGAGCGAGCGGTCCTTGCCGATCCCGCCGTTCTGGCAGATCTCGACGCCGTTGATGGACACGTTCAGGGAGTCGGGCTCGAACGCCGCGTCGGTGGTGCCGACGGCGGAGAGCACGCGCCCCCAGTTGGGGTCCTTGCCGAAGATCGCGGTCTTGAAGAGGTTCGACCGCGCCACGGCACGGGAGACGGTCTCGGCGTCCCGCTCGGTGGCGGCGTTGAAGGTGCGCACGGCGATGTCGTGCGCGGCGCCCTCGGCGTCGCCGATGAGCTTGCGGGCCAGCTCGGCGCAGACCTGGGTGAGGCCGGCGGCGAACGCGTCGGCGTCCGGGACCGCCCCGGAGGCGCCGGAGGAGAGCAGCACGACGGTGTCGTTCGTGGACATGCAGCCGTCGGAGTCGGCCCGGTCGAAGGTCACGCGGGTCGCGTCCCGGAGGGCGGCGTCGAGCATCTCGGCAGCGGCGGCGGCATCGGTGGTGAGGACCACGAGCATCGTCGCGAGGCCCGGGGCGAGCATGCCGGCGCCCTTGGCGATGCCGCCGATGGTGTACTCGATCCCGGCCGCGTCGGTGCCGGTGAACACGGACTCCTTCGGCACAGTGTCGGTGGTCATGATCGCGAGCGCGGCGTCGTGGCCGCCGTCGTCGGCGAGGGCCGCCGCGAGCTCGTCCACGCCGTGGACGATCTTGTCCATGGGCAGCTGCTCGCCGATCAGCCCGGTCGAGCAGACCACGACGTCGCCGGCCGAGATGCCGAGGACGTCGGCGGCCTTCTCGGCCGTCGTGTGGGTGTTCTGGAACCCCTGCGGACCGGTGCAGGCGTTCGCCCCGCCGGAGTTGAGCACGACGGCGTCGACGCGCCCGTCCGTGACGACCTGCTTCGACCAACGCACGGGGGCGGCCATGACCCTGTTGGTGGTGAAGACGGCGGCGGCGTGGCGGTCGGGGCCGTCGTTGACGATGAGCGCCATGTCCGGCTTGCCGGAGGCCTTGAGGCCGGCGGTGACGCCGGCGGCCCGGAAGCCCTTGGGTGCGGTGACGGTCACGGTGCGACTCCCAGCTGTGCGAGGCCGGTGCCCTCGTTCAGGCCCAGCGCGATGTTCATGGACTGCACCGCGCCGCCGGCGGTGCCCTTGGTGAGGTTGTCGATGGCCGAGCTGACGATCACGCGCCCGGCGTGCTCGTCGAAGGCCAGCTGGAGGACCGCATTGTTGGACCCGAGGACCATCTGGGTGGCGGGCCACTGGCCGGAGGGCAGGAGGTGGACGAACTGCTCGTCCCCGTAGGCGGACTCCCAGGCGGCGCGCAGCGACGCGGGCCCGACGCCGTCCTTGACGCGGGCCGTGGCGGTGGTGAGGATGCCCCGGCTCATGGGCGCGAGGGTCGGGGTGAAGGAGACGGTGACGGGCTCTCCGGCCGCGTTGGAGAGGCCCTGTTCGATCTCGGGCGTGTGCCGGTGGCCGCCGCCCACGCCGTACGGGCTCATGGATCCCATGACCTCGGAGCCGAGCAGGTGCGGCTTGACGCTCTTGCCGGCCCCGGAGGTCCCGGACGCCGAGACGACGACGACGTCCTCGGGCTCGAGGAGGCCGGCGGCGAAGCCCGGGGTGAGGGCGAGCAGGACGGAGGTCGGGTAGCAGCCGGGGACGGCGATCCGCCGCGCGCCCCGCAGCTTCTCGCGCTGCTTCTGGCCGCTGCCCGTGCCCGCGCCCGGACCGACTGGGAGCTCGGGCAGCCCGTAGGGCCAGGTGCCGGCGTGCTCGGAGCGGTAGAACCGGAACCAGGCCTCGGGGTCCTCGAGGCGGTGGTCCGCGCCGGCGTCGATCACGAGGGTGTCCTCGGGCAGGGCGGCGGCCACCTCGGCGGACGCCCCGTGCGGGAGCGCGAGGAACACGACGTCGTGGCCAGCGAGGTTCTCCACGGTGGTCTCGACGACGACGCGGTCTGCGAGCGGGAGCAGGTGCGGCTGGAGCTCCCCCAGCCGGCTGCCCGCGCTCGAGTGGGCGGTGATGGCCCCGATCTCGACCTCGGGGTGGTTGGCCAGCAGGCGGAGGACCTCTCCCCCGGCGTAGCCGCTGGCTCCGGAGACGGCTGCAGTAATGGTCACCGCTCCACTCTAGGCAAGTTTATGCATTGCAGTCAATATTTATGCATCGGGTTCTTCCCGGTCAGCTTCCCTAGGATGGTGGTGCGAACCGAACGACACTGGACTTCGAGACACGCAGGAGAACCATGATCAACGCCATCGTCGCCACAGCCCCCGGGGGCCCTGAAGTCCTCAAGCCCACCGAGATCGCCAGGCCCGAGCCCGGCCCGGGGCAGATCCTGGTGCGCGTCGCCGCGACCGGCATCAACTTCATCGAGACCTACCAGCGCCAGGGCCTCTACACGATGTCCTTCCCGTTCACGCCCGGCGCGGAGGCCTCGGGGGTCGTGGCCGCCGTGGGCGAGGGCGTCGCCGACTTCGCCGAGGGCGACCGGGTGGCGACCGCCGAGGGCGCGGCGACCTACGCGGAGTACGCCCTGATCGACTCGGACAAGGCCCTCCCCATCCCGGAGGGCGTGGACCTGCTCACCGCCGCCGCGCTCCCCCTGCAGGGGATGACTGCCCACTACCTCATCAACTCGACCTTCCGGGTGGAGCCCGGACAGACGGTGCTGCTCCACGCTGGCGCGGGCGGGGTGGGCCTGCTCATGATCCAGATGCTCAAGGCCAAGGGCGCGCGCGTCATCACCACGGTCTCGAACGACGCCAAGGCCGACCTCGCCTCGGGCGCCGGCGCGGACCACGTGATCCGCTACGACGGCTTCCCCGAGCAGGTCCGGGAGCTCACCGGCGGGGCCGGCGTCGACGTGGTGTACGACGGCGTGGGGCGGGACACGTTCGACGGCTCCCTGACGAGCCTGCGCATCCGCGGGATGCTCGTGCTGTTCGGCGCGGCGTCCGGCCCGGTGCCCCCGGTGGACCCGCAGCGGCTCAACGCCGGCGGCTCGCTCTTCCTGACCCGTCCCACGCTCGCCCACCACCTGCTCAATGCCGCCGAGCGGCGCTGGCGCTCCTCCGAGGTCTTCGGCGCGGTGGCCGACGGCTCGCTCAACGTCCGCATCGGGGCGCAGTTCCCCCTGTGGGAGGCCGCCGCGGCGCACACCGCGCTCGAGGGCCGTGCCACCACCGGCAAGGTCCTCCTCGTCCCGTAGCCGCCCACCCCACGAGCGAAGAAGGCACGGCAGTGACCGAGACGCACGAGCCCCTGCCCCGCGCCGGGGCCGCGGCCCAGCTGAGGAGTGCGGACCGGGCGCCGGCGCCCCGCACCCTCATCGACATCCTCACCGCGAGCGCCGAGGCCTTCCCCGATGCCCCCGCGCTCGACGACGGCTCGGCCGCCCTCTCCTACGCGGAGCTGCTCGAGGAGGTCCGGGCCATGGGACGCAGGCTCCACGCGGCGGGCCTGGGCGCCGGGGACCGGGTGGGCATCCGCATCCCCTCGGGCACCGCCGAGCTGTACGTGGCGATCCTCGCCACGCTGCTGGTCGGCGCCGCCTACGTGCCGGTCGACGCCGATGACCCGGACGAGCGGGCGAAGCTCGTCTTCAGCGAGGCGAAGGTCGCCGGAATCCTGCGCGGCGGAGGCTCCATGGTGGTCGCGAAGGGCCGGCCCAAGCCCTTTCCGGCGCCCCGGCTGCCCGGAGCGCAGGACGACTGCTGGATCATCTTCACCTCCGGCTCGACCGGCACGCCCAAGGGGGTCGCGGTCAGCCACCGCTCGGCCGCGGCCTTCGTCGACGCCGAGGCCCGGCTCTTCCTGCATGGTGAGCCGATCGGCCCCGACGACCGTGTGCTGGCCGGGCTCTCCGTGGCCTTCGACGCCTCGTGCGAGGAAATGTGGCTCGCGTGGCGGCACGGCGCGTGCCTCGTGCCCGCTCCCCGGGCGCTCGTGCGCACCGGCATGGACCTCGGCCCGTGGCTCGTGCAGCGGGGGATCACCGTCGTCTCGACCGTCCCGACCCTCGCCGCCCTGTGGCCCGCCGAGGCCCTCGAGAACGTGCGCCTCCTCATCTTCGGTGGCGAGGCGTGCCCCCCGGAGCTCGCCGCGCGGCTCGCCGTGGAGGGCCGCGAGGTGTGGAACACGTACGGGCCCACCGAGGCGACGGTCGTCGCGTGCGCGGCGCTGATGGGCGGCTCGGGGCCGGTGCGGATCGGGCTCCCCCTCGACGGCTGGGACCTCGCGGTCGTCGATGCGGCCGGTGCGCCCGTGGCCGCCGGGGAGGTGGGCGAGCTCATCATCGGCGGCGTGGGCCTGGCCCGCTACCTCGACCCGGTGAAGGACGCCGAGAAGTACGCCCCCGTCCCCACGCTGGGGTGGGACCGGGCCTACCGCTCGGGCGACCTCGTGCGGTTCGAGCCCGACGGCCTCTCCTTCCAAGGCCGGGCGGACGAGCAGGTCAAGCTCGGCGGCCGCCGGATCGAGCTCGGCGAGGTCGACGCGGCGCTGCAGGCGCTCCCGGGCATCGCCGGCGCGGCCGCCGCGGTGCGCACGACGGCGGCCGGGAACCAGGTCCTCGTCGGGTACCTCGCGCCGGCCCGCGGCACCGCGCCGGACCTCGCCGCGTGCCGGGCGCGGCTCGCGCGGGAGCTGCCGGCCGCGCTCGTGCCGGTGCTCGCCGTCGTGGACTCCCTCCCGACCACGACGAGCGGGAAGGTGGACCGCAAGTCGCTGCCCTGGCCGCTGCCGGGGCAGGACAACGAGGAGGGCCCCGACCTCGAGCTCCCCGAGGACGCCGCGTGGATCGTCGAGCAGTGGGGCGCCGTCCTCGGCACCGCCGCCCCGGGGCTCGATGCCGACTTCTTCGCCCACGGAGGCGGGTCCCTCGCGGCCGCCCAGCTCGTCTCCGCGCTGCGCCGGCGCTACCCCACCGTCACCGTCGCCGACGTCTACGCGCACCCCAGGGTCGGCGCCCTCGTCGACGCCGTGGTCGGCACCGGCTCCGCCCAGCCCGCCCCGGCCCGCGCCGTGCGCCCCACGCCCGCGCGGACCCAATGGCTCCAGACGCTCATGGGCCTCCCGCTCTTCATCCTCGTGGGCATGCGGTGGCTGACCTACCTCGCCGCCGCGAACAACGTCCTCGCCGCCGGCGCGGGGTTCTCGGCCGCGCCGACGGTCTCCTGGTGGTGGGTCGCGGCGTCCTGGCTGGTGTTCGTCAGCCCCTGGGGACGGATGGCCATCTCGGTGGCAGCGGCCCGGCTCCTCCTGCGCGGGGTCTCCCCCGGCCGCTATCCGCGGGCGGGCTCCGTGCACCTGCGGCTCTGGCTGGCCGAGCAGATCGCCGACCTCGCCCAGGCCGTGAGCCTCGCGAGCGCGCCTTGGGTCCCGTACTACGCGCGCGCGCTCGGGGCGAAGATCGGCCGGGATGCCGTGCTGCACTCCGTCCCCCCGGTCACCGGCATGCTCTCCGTCGGGCCGGGCGCCTCGGTCGAGCCCGAAGTCGACCTCTCGGGCTGGTGGATCGACGGCGACTGGGTCCACCTCGGCGGGATCAGCATCGGCGCCGGTGCCGCCATCGGGGCGCGCAGCACGCTCCTGCCGGGTGCCCGCATCGGCGCGGGCGCCGTCGTCGACCCCGGTTCCGCCGTCTCTGGCAAGGTCAAGGCGGGCCTGCGGGTGGCAGGATCGCCCGCGAGCCGGGTGGGCAAGGCCAAGCCCGGATGGCCGGAGGCTGCGGCGCGGCGCTCCCGGGCGGCCGAGGCCCTGTGGATCGGCGCCTTCGCGGCGGGCTCCGCGCTGCTCGCGCTCATCCCGTTCGCCTCGGCCGCGGCGGCCGGCGTCCTGCTCGCCTGGGCGGCGCGCGGGCACGCCTCGCTCCATGCCGCGCTGGTGCCGCTGCTCGCGGCGACGCCCCTCGCGGCGGCCGCGTGGTTCGTCCTCAACCTCCTGCTCATCGCCGGCACCACCCGTCTGCTCGGCCTCGGGCTCACTGCCGGGTACCACCGCGTACGCTCGCGGACCGGCTGGCAGGTCTGGGCCACCGAGCGGGTCCTCGACCTGGCCCGGGAGGTCCTGTTCCCGGTCTACGCGAGCCTCGCCACGCCCGTCTGGCTGCGGATCCTCGGGGCGAAGGTCGGCAAGGACGTCGAGGCGTCCACCGTGCTGCTGCTGCCGTCGATGACCACCGTCGCCGACGGGGCCTTCCTGGCCGATGACACGATGGTGGCCAGCTACGAGCTCGGCGGAGGCTGGATGAAGATCGCGCCCGCGAAGGTCGGGAAGCGCGCCTTCCTCGGCAACTCCGGGATGACGGCCGCGGGCCGGTCCGTGCCGAAGGACGGGCTCGTCGCCGTCCTCTCCGCCGCACCGAAGAAGGCGAAGTCCGGCTCGTCCTGGCTCGGGAGCCCTCCCGTGCGCCTCCGCCGCACGGCGATCTCGACGGACGCCGAGCGGACCTTCCGGCCGGCGCGGCGCCTGAAGGTCGCCCGCGCCCTGTGGGAGCTGTGCCGCGCGGTTCCGGTGGTGCTCACCGTGGCCATCACCGTCGCCGTGCTCGCGGCCCTCGACTGGCTCGCCGCCGCATGGGGGTACCTGGCCGCGGCGCTGCTGTGCGGGGCGGTCATGCTCGCAGCCGGGGCGGTCGCGGCGGCATCCGCGACCGCCGCGAAGTGGCTCTTCGTCGGTCGGATCCACGCCGGCGAGCACCCCCTGTGGAGCTCGTTCGTGTGGCGCAACGAGGTCCAGGACACGTTCGTCGAGATGGTCGCGGCCCCCTGGTTCGCGCGGGCAGCGGCCGGCACCCCGGCGCTCGTGTGGTGGCTGCGGTCCCTCGGGGCGAAGATCGGCTCCGGCGCCTGGTGCGAGAGCTACTGGCTGCCTGAGGCGGACCTCGTCTCGCTCGGGCGCAGCTCGACCGTGAACCGCGGCTGCGTCGTGCAGACGCACCTGTTCCACGACCGCATCATGGCGATCGACACCGCCGCGCTCGGCGAGGGGGCGACGCTCGGGCCGCACGGCGTCGTCCTCCCCGGCGCGAGGATCGACGACGGCGCGACGGTCGGGCCGGCGTCGCTCGTCATGCGGGGCGAGCACGTGCCCGCGGGAACATACTGGCGCGGCAACCCCGTGGTGCCGTGGAAGGAACCGGAGGCACCCACCAGGTGAGACAGGACCGCCACGTCACCCCGGCCCCGCCCCCCGGCAGCGGCGGCCTCCCCGACCCCTACACGCCCGGGCACGGAAGCCCCGACTACACCGTCGCGCACTACGACCTCGACCTCGAGGTCAAGCTCGCGAGCAACCGGCTCGCGGGCAGGGCGCGGCTGCGCGCCACGGCGAACCGGCGCCTCGAGACGATCACCCTCAGCCTCGCCGGACTCCGTGTGCTCAAGGCACAGGTCGAGGGTGCGAGGGCCAAGGCCGTCCAGCGCGGGGACGAGCTGCGCATCACGCCCGCCACCCCCGTGCCCGAGGGCAGGGACTTCTCGCTCGAGGTCCGGTACGAGGGCAGCCCGGGCCCCACGGACGGCGAGTGGGGCGATGTGGGCTGGGAAGAGCTCGAGGACGGCATCCTCGTCGCGGGACAGCCCGTCGGCGCGCCCACGTGGTTCCCCTGCAACGACCACCCCAGCCAGAAGGCCACCTTCCGCATCTCCGCCTCGGCCGACGCCGGGTACCGCGTCGTGTCGAACGGCCTCGTGGTGGGGCACCGGCGCAAGGCCAGCCGGGAGACCTGGATCTACGAGGTCCACGAGCCGATGGCGCCCTACCTGGCCACCCTGCTGATCGGCCGGTTCCAGCTGCTCGAGCTCGGGCGCCTGCCCCGCCGGGAGTACCCCGCGGTCGGGGTGTTCGCGGCCGTCCCGCCGGCCCTGCGCCAGGACGCGCTCACGGGGCTGCGCGACCAGCAGGCCATGCTCGCGCTGTTCACCGACCTCTTCGGGCCCTACCCCTTCCGTGACTACACCGTGGTGGTGACCGAGGACGAGCTCGAGATCCCGCTCGAGGCGCAGACGCTCTCCATCGTGGGCCGCAACCACATCACCCGCAGCTGGGAGTCGCAGCGGCTCCTCGCGCACGAGCTCGCGCACCAGTGGTTCGGCAATTCCGTCACCGCCAGGACGTGGGAGGACATCTGGCTCCACGAGGGCTTCGCGTGCTACGCGGAGTGGCTCTGGAGCGAGCACGCGGGCCAGGGTTCCGTGGCCTCGCGGGCCGAGGCAGCGTGGACGCTCGTGGCGGCGCAGCGGCAGGACCTCGCGGTCGGCGCTCCCGGGGCGGCGATGATGTTCGACGACCGCGTGTACAAGCGCGGGGCCCTCGCCCTGCACGCCGTGCGGCGCGTGCTCGGGGACGACAGGTTCTTCCGTGCCCTGCGGGCCTTCTGCGAGGAGAACCGGCACGCGAACGCGTCCACGGCAGACTTCCTCGAGCTCCTCGACCGCGTGGGCGCCGGGGCGCCCGGCTTCGAGGCGCACGCGGTCCTGCGCCCGTGGCTGTTCGAGGGTCCGCTGCCGCCGCTGCCGGCGTAGTCCCTCCCCCACAGGCCCGGGATCAGGTCCGGGCGACGGCGGCGACGAAGCCCTCCGGGAGGCCGAGCTCCACCGCATCCAGGTCGCGCACACGCGGGTCGCCGCTGGTGCTGACCGCTGCGGGATCGGTGCGGAGGCCCGTCCCCATGGCCTTGAGCAGGGCCTCCTTGCGCACCCACAGCCGCGCCGCCTCGACCGGCGGATCCTGTGCCGACCAGACGCGGCGGCCCTCGTCCGCCGTGAAGGCCGCGTCCGGCAGCGTCCCGCGGAAGTCCGCAACGTGGGCCAGATCGACGCCGATCCGCGCCGGGGCGGCCCCGACCTCGCGCCCCCAAGGGGCGGCCTCGCGCTCCCCCGGGGCGGCCTCGGCGGCCAGGAGGGCCCACCCGCCGGCCCGGGACATGCTCGCGGCGACGTCCAGCGGGAGCCGCACCCCGTCGTCGTGCGTGGTGTCCGCGCCGGCGCACGGAGCTTCTCGGACGAGGGCGAAGCCCGGCGCGCCGTGCTCCCCCGGCCCGCACGCGGGGCAGCGGTAGGCGGGGACGACGAGCCGCGGATCCGTGCCGGCGAGCTCGGCGACGAGGCACCGCAGCGCGAGCCGTCCCGCGACGAACTCGCGGCTGCGGATCGGGTCGAGGAGCGCCGAGGCCCGCTCGAGCTCGCCCGGAGTGCAGACGCCGGCGGGCAGCCCCGACCCGGGATGACCGAGCGGAACTGCCCGCAGGCGCATCGCGGCGGCGGAGCGGCGTCTAGCCGCGCTGCACCGCGCCGAACCGCTCGGCGGCACGTGCCACGGCAGCGGCGCGCGCCTCGGACGCCTCGTCGGCGGTCAGCGTGCGGTCGTCGGCGCGGAACCGCAGGCCGAATGCGAGGGACTTCTTGCCCTCGTCGATGCCCTTGCCGGTGTACACGTCGAACAGGTGGACGTCCTCGAGGAGGTCGCCGGCACCTTCGCGGAGGGCGCCGAGCACGGCGTCGGCCGGGAGCGCCGCGTCGACGATCAGCGCGACGTCCTGCGTCGCCACGGGGAACGTCGAGAGGTGGCGGGCCACGACGACGTCCGCGGCGGCCTCGAAGAGGGCGTCGGCGTCGAGCTCGAAGGCCACGGACCGGGCGGGGAGGTCGAGGCCGGCCAGGAGCTTCGGGTGCAGTTCTCCGGCGTAGCCCACCGTCTCGCCGGAGCGCAGGCTCAGCTGGGCCGCCCGGCCGGGATGGAACGCCTGGTGCGAGCCCTGCGAGACCACGAGCTCCACGCCGAGGACCTCGCCGGCCATGCGGGCGTAGTCCAGCGCGTCGGCCCAGTCCCAGGCCCGCGGCGCGCTGCCAGGGGCCTCGGGCATGTCCTTGCCGGTGAACACGCCCGCGACGTGGAGCGGCTGGTCCGGCAGCCCGTTGTAGAGGGAGTCGAGGACCTCGTCCGCGGGGCGCACCCCCAGGGGCGGGATGACGGCGGTGCCGAGCGGCCCGTCCCCAGGGAGGAAGACGAGGCCGGCCTCGTAGAGGGCCAGGTCGCGGAAGCCGCGCCCGTGGTTGCGCCGGGCGGTCTCCAGGAGCCCCGGCAGCAGGGAGGTGCGCAGCCAGCCGCGCTCCTCGCTGAGCGGGTTGGCGAGCTTGACCGCGGGCCGCGGGGCGCCCTCCTCCGGCACACCGAAGGTCTCGTTCTCGGCCTTGGTGGCGAAGGGGTACGCGAGCACCTCGGTCAGGCCCGCGTCGGCCAGGGCCTGGACGAGCCGGCGGCGCTGCTGCTGGCTGCGGGTGAACCCGCGGCCCGGGGGCGCGGTCGGCAGGGTCGCCGGGATCTTGTCGTAGCCGACGAGCCGGGCGATCTCCTCGGACAGGTCTTCCTTGGTCTCGAGGTCGTTGCGCCAGCTCGGCGGGGTGACCACGAAGTCCTCGCCGGCACGCTCCACGTCGGCACCGAGGTCGCCGAGGGCTCGGGTGATGAGCTCCTCGCTGAACTCCATGCCGATCCGCGAGGACGCGAACCCCGCGGGCAGCTCGATCCGCACGGGGGTGGGCGCGGTCCCGACGTCAGTTCCCGCCTCGTCGGCGACCCCGCCGCCGTACTGGACCAGGAGGTCGACGACGCGCTGCGCGGCGACCCCGGCGACGTTCCAGTCGACGCCCCGCTCGAAGCGCTTGGACGCCTCCGAGGGCAGCTTGTGGCGGCGGCGCGAGCGGGCGATGCTCACGGTGTCGAAGTGGGCGGCCTCGATGAGGACGTTCACGGTCGCATCCGAGCACTCGGTCGCGGCGCCGCCCATGACGCCGGCGATGCCGATCGGGCCGGACTCGTCCGTGATGAGCAGGTCCTCGGGGTCGAGGGTCCGGACCCTGTCGTCGAGCGTGGTGATCTTCTCCCCCGGCGCGGCGCGGCGGACCGTGATGGGCCCGGTGAGCGTGTCGAGGTCGTAGCAGTGCGTGGGCTGGCCGAGCTCGAACATGACGTAGTTCGAGATGTCCACGGGCAGGGAGATCGACCGCACGCCGGCGAGGCGCAGCCGCGAGACCATCCACTGGGGGGTGGGCCGGGTCGGGTCGATGCCGCGGACGGTGCGCGCCACGAGGCGGTCGCAGCCGGGCACGCCGTAGATCGGCGCCCGGTCGTCGAGCACCACGTCGTAGCCGCCCGCGAGCGTCTGGGGCGCCTCCACGAGCTCGGCCGGGTCGGTGAACTCGGTGCCGGTGGCGTGCGAGTACTCGCGGGCGATCCCCCGGATGGAGAAGCAGTAGGCGCGGTCCGGGGTGACGTTGATCTCGGCGGCCTCGTCGGTGAGCCCGAGGAGCTCGAGGGCGTCCGTCCCGACCTCCGGGTCGAGCCCGATGCGGGAGAGGACGAGAATGCCGTCGTGGTCGTCGCCGATCCCGAGCTCGCGCACGGAGGCGATCATCCCGGCCGAGACGTGGCCGTAGGTCTTGCGGGCGGCGATGTGGAAGTCGCCGGGAAGCGTGGCCCCGGGCAGGGTCACGACGACCTTGTCCCCCGGGGCGAAGTTGTGCGCGCCGCACACGATCCCCTGGACGCCCGACGGCTCGATGCCCTTGCCCGTGAGGGTCTGCTCCTGGCCCTCGGGGACCACGCGCACCTGGCACCAGTTGATGGTCTTGCCGTTGCTCTGCGGCTCCTTGACCGCGCTGAGCACCTGGCCGACCACGATGGGCCCGCGGATCGAGTCGGCGGGCCGGTGGACGGCCTCCTCCTCGAGGCCGACCTTGACGAGGTCGGCCATGAGGTCCTCGGCGGTCGCGTCCGCGGGGAGCTGCGTGTACTCGCGCAGCCACGAAAGGGGGATTCGCATTGGACTAGATCTCCATCCCGAAGTGCTGGCTGAAGCGGACGTCGCCCTCGATCATGTCGTGCATGTCGGCGACCTCGTTGCGGAACATGAGGGTGCGCTCGATGCCCATCCCGAACGCGAACCCCGAGTACTGCTCGGGGTCGATGCCCGCCGCCCGCAGGACGTTCGGGTTGACCATCCCGCACCCGCCCCACTCGATCCAGGCGGGCCCGCCCTTCGCGCCGGGGTGCCAGATGTCCAGCTCGGCGCTCGGCTCGGTGAACGGGAAGTAGTTGGGACGCAGGCGGATCTGGGCCTCTGCCCCGAACATCTGCCGCGCGAAGTGCTCGAGCGTCCCGCGCAGGTCCGCCATGGACAGGCCCTCGTCGATCGCGAGGCCCTCGAACTGGTGGAACACCGGGGTGTGGGTCGCGTCGAGCTCGTCCGTGCGGAACACCTTGCCGGGGCAGAGCACGTAGAGGGGGACCTCGCGCTCGAGCATCGAGCGGACCTGCACCGGCGACGTGTGCGTGCGCAGGAGCAGGTGCGCCTCGGGCGGGTCGACGAAGAACGTGTCCTGCATCTCGCGCGCGGGGTGGTCGGGCTTGAAGTTGAGGGCGTCGAAGTTGAACCACTCGGACTCGAGCTCGGGCCCCTCGGCGATCTCCCAGCCCATGCCCACGAAGATGTCGCTGACCCGGTCCTGCAGGGTCGACAGCGGGTGCCGGGCGCCGGCGCGCCTGCGCCGGGGTGCCGCCGTGACGTCGACGGTCTCCTCGACGAGGATCCGGGCCGCATCCTCGGCCTCGAGCACGGACTGCCGCTCGGCGATGGCCTTGTTGACCCTCCCCCGGGCCCCGCCGACCAGCTTGCCGGCCGCGGCCTTGGACTCCTTGGGGAGGGAGCCGATCGCGCGGTTGGCGAGGGCGAGGGGGGACTTCTCCCCGGTGTGGGCGATGCGCGCCGACTTGAGCGCATCGAGGTCGGCGGCACCCGCGACGGCCTCGAGGGCCCTCTCGACGGCGGCGGCGACGGCGGCCTCGTCCACGGGGTCGGGGACGCTCGTCTCGCTCACGGGAACCTCTGTCTCGGCGGATGGGGGCGTAGTCTCGGGCACCCGTCAAGTCTAGTTCACGGCTACGATGCCCCTGTGCGCGCCGGGGCGCGCCGCCGCCGGCGGAAGGACCTGATAGCCATGAGCAGTCCGCACTCCATCACCGTCACCGGCACCGGATCGGTGACCGTGGTTCCCGACATCGCCGTGCTCCGCGTGGGGGCGGAGGTCCGCTCCCCCCGCCTGGGCGAGGCGTACGACGGCGCCTCCCGGGCTTCCGAGTCGATCGTCGCCGCGGCGCTGCGTTCCGGGGTGACGCGCTCCGATATAGTCTCCTCCTCGCTCTCGGTGGCGCCGGAGCTGACCTGGGAGGAGGGCCGCGGCCAGCAGCTCGTGGGCTACGTCGCGAGCCGGGGCCTGACGATCGGGGCCCGGGACCTGGCCCGCACCGGCGAGCTCCTCGACGCGGTCGTCGCGGCCGGCGGCGGCGCGGTGCGCATCCACGGCATCTCCCTCGGCGTCTCGGACCCCTCGGCGGCGGAGGCCTCGGCGCAGGCCGCCGCCTTCCACGAGGCCGAGGGGGCGGCCCGGCGGCTCGCCGCCCTGGCCGGGCGGGCACTGGGCGCCGCAGTCCGCATCGATGCCGGCGGCCCGCCGGCCGCCGCGCCACCGGGGGCACCCGTGCCGCTGAGGCGGGCCTCCTTCACAGCACCCGAGCCGAGCGCACCGCTCGAGGCCGGCGAGACCGAGGTGCGGGCGAGCGTGACGGTGACCTGGTCCCTGGTCGAGGAGGCGTAGCGGAGGCCCCGCCCCAGCGCCCCTTGACACTGATTCGAAGATGTATTCGAATGAGTGTCATGCGATGGAACACGCAGTCGGTCGCCGAGCCGCTCTCCGGGTCGGACGACGGCACCCCGGCCCAGCCGCCCCTCCTGTCCCTTGCGGGCGCGCTGCGCACGGTGAGGACGCCGGAGTTCCAGGGAATCACCTTCCACGAGGTCGCCGCGAAATCGGCGCTCAACAAGGTCCCGCCGGCGTCCTCCATGCCGTTCCACTGGACCGTCAATCCCTACCGCGGGTGCAGCCATGCCTGCGTCTACTGCTTCGCGCGCAAGACCCACACGTACCTCGACCTCGATTCCGGCCTCGACTTCGACCGACAGCTCGTGGTCAAGGTCAACGTCGGCGAGGTGCTGCGGGCCGAGGTCTCGAGGCGCTCCTGGGCGCGGGAGCACGTGGCGCTCGGGACCAACACCGATCCCTACCAGCGTGCCGAGGGCCGCTACGCCCTGATGCCCGGGATCATCCGCGCCCTCGCGGACTCCGGAACCCCGTTCTCCATCCTGACCAAGGGAACGCTGCTCGCCCGTGACATCCCGCTCCTGAAGGCAGCTGCGGCCCAGGTGCCGATCGGCGCCGGGATCTCCCTCGCCGTCCTCGACCCCGAGCTCCAGTCCGCCCTCGAGCCCGGGACCCCCTCCCCCGCCGCCCGGCTGCACCTGGTGTCGAGGCTGCGCGACGCGGGCCTGCCGTGCGGGGTCATGGCGATGCCCATCCTCCCCTGGCTCACCGACTCCGAGGAGCACCTCGACGCGCTCATGGGCAGGCTCGCCGAGGCCGGTGCGACCGGGGTCACAGCCGGAGCGCTGCACCTGCGCCCAGGGACCCGCGAGTGGTTCATGGGATGGCTCGCGAAGACGCACCCGCGGCTGGTCGGCCGCTACCGCAGGCTCTACGCGAAGGGCTCCTACGCCCCGTCCGAGTACCGCGCGTGGCTGGGCCGGCGCGTCGCGGCCGCCAAGGCCCGCCATGGCTTCGGCCGGGGCTTCGAGCGCGATGAGGCCTTCGGCCACCGCGACGGCGATGTCCTCGCCGCCGGGGGTCTGGCGGCGCAAGAGCCCGCCCGCGCCCCGCGGCAGGATGCCCTCTTCTGATCCCGGGCAGGAGCGCTGCGGCCCAGAGTGTCAGCGGATGGCGTGACTGCGGCCGGGAGTGTCAGCGGACGGCGTGGCGGCGGACCGCGTCCACGATCGGGAAGTCCGCGGGGATCCAGTCCAGCTCCGTCAGGGCATCCCCCTCGAGTCCGACCCACCGCAGCTCGTCATGGTCCTGCAGGGGCTCGGGCACGCCCGCGCGCACCTCGGCGAGCCACACCCGCATCGCCGCCCGGTCGCTGAGGGGCCACCCCTGAGGCAGCGGGCCGGGCACCTCGGGCCCGAGGGCCACGGCCACGCCGAGCTCCTCGTCCAGCTCGCGGCGCAGGCCTTCCTCGGCCGACTCTCCGTCCTCGACCTTTCCCCCCGGGAACTCCCAGAGGCCCGCAAAGGCCGGCGGCGCCGTCCTGCGCGCCGCCAGGAGCATGGTGGGGCGCTCGAGCGAATCGACGATCGCTCCCCCGACCACTTGGACGAACTGGGGGCCGGCTCCGTCGGTCTGCGTCTGCACCGGCCCAGTCTAGGGCCCAGCCCAGGAGCCGGACGGAATGGGAGCACCTCCCGTACTGTTGGCAGGAGACGAGGGCCGACGGCGATCCTCCCCAGACCCCATCAGGCCCCCGACACCAGGAATGCCACCGTGCCCACGCCCGAACCGCCCGCCCTCCCGCATGCCCCCACGGCGCCCGCCGAGAGGTTCCCCCCTGTCAGACCCGCCGGACGCCCCGGGACGGTCGCCGGGCATCGTTCCACGCTGCTCGCCCCCAAGCCCCTCTTCTGGGCCATGCTGGCCCTCGGCCTCGGCGGCTTCGCGATCGGGACCGTCGAGTTCGCGACCATGGGGCTGCTCAAGGAGATCGAGCGCGGGCTCGCCATCAGCACCCCGCAGGCCGGCCAGCTCATCTCCGCGTACGCCCTCGGCGTCGTGGTGGGGGCACCGCTGCTGGCCGCGGTCGGCGCCCGGCTCCCGCGCAAGGCCCTGGTCCTCGGCCTCATGGCGTTCTACGCGCTCGCGAACCTGTCCTCGTTCGTGGCCCCCGGCTACGGCGCGATGCTCCTCTCGCGCTTCGCCGCGGGCCTTCCGCATGGGGCCTACTTCGGCACGGCCGCGGTCATCGCGGCCTCGCTCGTGGCGCCCACGAAGAGGGGATGGGCCATCGCCACGGTCATGTCCGGCCTGACGATCGCCAACGTCCTCGGGGTGCCCGCGGCCACCTGGCTCGGGCAGTCGCTGGGCTGGCGCCTGCTGTTCGTCGTGACCGCGGTGATCGCCCTCGCCTGCGTGGCGATGGTCGCCCGATTCGTCCCGTACGAGCCGCCGCATCCGGAGGCGAGCATCCGCAGGGAGCTCTCGGCGCTCCGCCGGGGGCAGCTGTGGCTCGCCCTCGCCGTCGGCGTCGTGGGCTTCGGCGGCTTCTTCGCCACCTACACGTACATTGCCCACACGATGACGTCCGTCGCCGGGCTCCCCGAGGCGCTGATGCCGGTGGTCGTGGCGCTGTACGGGCTCGGGATGGTCGCGGGCAACATGGCCGGCGGCCGCCTCGCCGACCGCTCGGTGATGGGCACGATCTACTGGGCGCTCGCCGCCGTGGCAGGGGTGATGGTGCTCTACGGCCTCGCCGCGCCCGTCTGGCCGCTCGCCCTGCTCATGGTGTTCGTGGTGGGCGGCTCCGGCTCGGTCCTCATCCCCGCGCTCCAGGCGCGGCTGCTGGACTCCGCCCCTGGCGCCGCGACCCTCGCCACCTCGCTGAGCCACTCGGCCCTCAACGTGGCCAACGCCCTCGGCGCGTTCCTCGGAGGAGCGGTCATCGCGGCGGGCTGGGGCTTCGTCGCGCCGGCGTACGTCGGGGCGGTCCTCGCAGTGCTGGGCCTCGGGATCGCGCTGCTGAGCGGCGCCCTCGAGCGGCGCAAGGCCCGCTGAGGGCGCCGGGCACGCTGAGCGCACCGGGCGCTATCCGGCGGACGGTTCCGTGACGGCCGGGGGCCGCGCGTCCCCGTCCCGGTGGATGTCCGGCTCGAGGTAGATGACCCGTGCGCTCGGGACCGAGGCCCTGATCCGGGCCTCGGCCTCGTCGATCGTCCGGGCGATCTCCGCGCCGCTCGCCCCGCGGGCCACGCTGATCTTGGCGCCGACCAGCAGTTCCTCGGGGCCCAGGTGCATGGTGCGCAGGTGGATGATCCGGGTCCCGTCGGCGGTGATCGCCGCCTCGATGCGCCGCACGTCGGAGCGGGTGGCCGATTCGCCGAGCAGGAGCGAGCTGGTCTCGAGGGCGAGCACGGCGGCGATCACCACGAGGAGCAGTCCGATCATGGCTGTCCCCGCGGCGTCCCAGAGGCCGTTGCCCGTGACGAGCGTGAGGGAGACGCCGACGAGGGCGAACAGGAGGCCGAGGAGCGCGCCGAAGTCCTCGAGGAGGATCACGGGCAGCTCGGGCTGCTTCGCGTTGCGGACGAAGGCCACCCAGGACTGGCCGCCGCGGAGGTGGTGCGCCTCCCGGACCGCGGTGCGGAAGGAGAGGCCCTCCGCTGTCGCGGCGCCCACGAGGATGACGAGGGGCACCCACCACCAGGGTCCCTCGATGCCGTGGGGGTCCTTGAACTTCTCCCAGGCTTCGAAGAGGGCGAACAGGCCGCCGACGCTGAACAGCACGATCGAGACGATGAACGCGTAGATGTACCGCTCTCGCCCGTAGCCGAACGGGTGCTCCGGGTTCGCCTGCTTGCGGGAGCGCTTCCCGCCGACGAGGAGGAGCAGCTGGTTGCCTGAGTCGGCCACCGAGTGGATCGCCTCGGCGAGCATCGACGAGGATGCCGTGAGCGCGAAGGCGAGGAACTTCATCACCGCGATCGACAGGTTCGCCGTCAGCGCCGCCACGACGGCCTTGGTCCCACCACCGGACGACATGGTCCCCTCCTTCACGGTCCCCACCGAGGTGCTGGACCCAGACTGATGTGCTTGCCGATCCCCTGAGGTGCGCACGGGCGGCTCGGTCCTACCCTACGGGCACCTGCCCCCGCTCAGCGCCGCTGGCTCCTGGCGCTCGCGTACAGGCAGACCGTCGCGGCGGTGCCGACGTTGAGGCTCTCGGCCCGTCCGTACAGGGGGACCGCGACCCGGTGGTCGGCGAGGTCCTTCTCCGCGTCGCTGAGGCCCTGCGCCTCGTTGCCGAAGAGCCACGCGGTCGGGTCCTCGAGGCGGTACTCCCCCGCGTCCCCGTCTCCGCCGGCCCTGCGGCCGGCCGCGGCGTCCTGGAGGCCGTCGAGGTCGAGCGGGCCGCCGCCGTCGGCCGCGAGGATGCCGAGGCCCGCGGCGCGGGCCGCGGCAGCGAAGTCCGCAGGATCGACGCCGAGCACCACCGGCACGTGGAAGATCGAGCCCGCGGTGCTGCGGACGGCCTTGGGGTTGTAGATGTCGACGCTCCCGGCGGTGAGGACCACGGCGGCGGCCCCGGCGGAGTCGGCGGCGCGCAGGATCGTGCCCGCATTCCCCGGGTCCTGCACCCGGCACATGACGGCGAGCAGACGGGGCCGCGGTGCGAGGACGGAGGCGAGCGGGACGTCGAGCATGGTGCACACGGCCACGATGCCCTGGGGGTTCACGGTGTCCGCCATGGCGGCGAGGACCTCGTCGTCCGCGAGCCGCAGCCTGCCGGTGGCCTCGGCGAGGTGGGCGATCTCGGGATGGCGGGAGAGGCAGGGCTCGCTCGCGTAGAGCTCGACGACGACCGGTTCGGCCCCCACGGCGCGGCGCTCGGCGTCCATCCGGAGCGCCTCGCGCACGGCCTGGGGGCCCTCGGCGAGGAACTGCCGCCGGCGGTTCCGAGCGGCCCGGGTGGCCAGCTTGGCGACATCGCGGACGCGGTCGGCGCGAGGATTGGTCATGGTCGGACTCGGTATCACGCCCCAACTCTAGCGAGCCGTGCCCGGCCGCGGACGCGGCAGCGCCCGCGCAGCCTGGGGCTGCGCGGGCGCTGGACGGAGGGCGCTTCCGCCGGGGCATCCCCGGCAGCGCTGCCCTGCAGGTGCTACTTGGCGACCGGGGCGTTGACGTCGGCCGGGAGGGCCTTCTTCGCAACCTCGACGAGGGCCGCGAACGCGGCGGCGTCGGAGACGGCCAGCTCGGCGAGCATGCGGCGGTCCACCTCGACCTCAGCGGCCTTGAGGCCCTGGATGAGGCGGTTGTAGGTCAGGCCGTTGGCGCGGGAGGCAGCGTTGATGCGCTGGATCCACAGGCGGCGGAAGTCGCCCTTCCGCTTGTGGCGGTCCTGGTAGCTGTACACGAACGAGTGCAGCAGCTGTTCCTTGGCCTTGCGGTACAGGCGCGAGCGCTGACCACGGTAGCCGGACGCCCGATCGAGGACGGTACGGCGCTTCTTCAGGGCGTTGACTGCCCGCTTCACACGTGCCACGTGCGTACTCCTTTTGAATCTCTCCCAGACACCCGGGCTCTGCCCGGCCGGGATGGCTCGTGGCCCCTCTCAGGGCCGGTGGGTGGAAGAAATCAGATGCCGAGCATGCGCTTGATGACCTTGGCGTCGCCGCCCGAGACGATCTTGTCCGCGGCGAGGCGGCGCGTGAGCGTCGTCGGCTTGTGCTCGAGGTAGTGGCGGCGGTTGGCCTGCTGGCGCTTGAGCTTGCCGGAACCGGTCAGCTTGAAGCGCTTCTTGGCGCCGCTGTGCGTCTTCATCTTCGGCATGGGAACCGATCTCCTTTTGCTTCCCGCGGCACGGGGCCGCGGATTTCGTTGGCGGCCTGCTCGCGCAGGCCGACTCGTTGCGTGCCGCCCGCGGGCGCTGGGCCCGCGGCGGCGGACTCGGCGGGCAGCCCGCTCGCCAGAGGCGAGCGGCCCGGCCCGGCCGGGTCTGGTCTAGTTGCCTCGGCGGCCGGACGGCCGGGGCGCCGTCGGCTTCGGGGCAGACGGCTTGGGCGCCGCCGACGACGGGCGGGGCGCACCCGGCTTCGGGACCGACGGCTTGGGTGCTGCCACCGGCTTGGGCGCCGCCGCCGGCCGCGGTGCGGACTGGGCCGGCTTCGGGGCGGCCTCAGCTGCCGGCTTCGGGGCGGCCTCAGCTGCCGGCTTCGGCGCGGCCGGCTGCTTGGGGGCAGCGGCCTTCGGAGCCTCAGCCTGGGGCGCAGCGGCCTTCGGAGCCTCAGCCTCGGGGGCAGCGGCCTTCGGAGCCTGCACCTTGGGCGCCTCCTCGGCCACCGGAGCCTCAGCCTTGGGAGCCTCCTCGGCCTCCGGCGCCTCGGTGGGCTCGGCTGCCGGGACGACGGATTCCTCCGGGGCCTCGGCCGTGGCCGCCTCCGGCTCGGCGTTCTCGCGGGCCTGGGCGGCCTGGAGGAACTCGGCCGGAATGGCATCGCCCAGCGACTGGGTCAGCGGCGCCTGCCCGGCCGTGACCGATGCGGACTTCGCCTCCTCTGCCTTGGCCTTGTCGGCGGCGCGCTGCGCCGCACGGCGGGCCTCCGCCTTCGCCTCCGCCTTGTTCTTCAGGGGGCCGATCACCATGACCATGTTGCGGCCATCGATGCGCGGCGTCGACTCGATCGAACCGACCTCGGCGACGTCCTCCGCGAACCGCTGGAGCAGACGGATGCCCATCTCGGGGCGCTGCTGCTCACGGCCACGGAACTGGATCATGGCCTTGACCTTGTCGCCGGCGCCGAGGAAGCGGAGCGCGTGGCCCTTCTTCGTCTCGTAGTCGTGCTTGTCGATCTTGAGGCGGAACCGGATCTCCTTCAGAACGGTGTTCGTCTGGTTCTTCCGCGCCTCGCGTGCCTTGACCGCGGCCTCGTACTTGTACTTGCCGAAGTCCATCAGCTTGCATACCGGTGGCTTGGCCTGGGGCGCCACCTCGACGAGGTCGAGGTCTGACTCCGTAGCCAGTCGCAGCGCATCTTCGATGCGTACGATGCCCACCTGCTCGCCCGCAGGGCCTACGAGGCGAACCTCGGGAACGCGGATTCGCTCATTGATGCGTGGATCGCTAATGTTCAAGCTCCTGTACATGTGACGGAAGTGCCCCGGCAACAAGGAAGGCCCCCGATTGCCGGTGCAATCGGAGGCCTCGGATGGCGCCCTCCCCGTCGGGGCGAGCCTTCTCGGCCCGGCGTGATGCCGGACCGGCCAACCTGGTACCCGGCAGCTTTCCGGCCGTGAGGCCCGGACGCCGACAGGTGGGAGGTGATCTCCGCTTGCAAACTGTCAGTCAAGTATACAGGGTAGGCGCACAAAAACCCTCACCAGCGCCCCACGGAGGGGTCTGGCCGGGTTTCCGAGCGGCTCGCGCGTGAATAACGACATCCAGTCGGTCTGTGCCAAGCTTATCAGCATGAGCAGCACCAGCCCCAACGCCCCCATGCCCTCCGACGGCGCCCACCGCCACAGCTTCGACACGGCCCCCTCCGGCACCCCGGACGTCGACGCCCAGGTTCGCGACATCGCCGAGGTCGCGGCTGTGGAGGTCATCACGACCACGGCGGTCCACCTCATGAGCGCTGCCGCGGTCAAGTGCGGACTGGCCGACGGCGCAGACGCCGCGGAGCTCAAGGACCTCGACGAGGCCCGCAAGGTCATCACGGCGCTCGCCGGCCTCGTGACCGCCGCCGCCCCCGAGATCGGCTCGCAGCACGCCGGGCCGTTGCGGGACGGCCTCCGATCCCTCCAGCTCGCCTTCCGCGAGGCGTCCGTGATCCAGGACGAGCCCGGCAAGGGCCCGGGCGAGAAGTACACCGGCCCCGTCAACTGACCGCGGCGCGCCCGTCCGGGTGATTCAGCCGACCGACTGCGGCGAGCGGCGTCGTCGTGCATTCTGCGCGACGATGCCGCCCACGCACAGGAGCGTGCCGGCGACCCCGATGCCCACGAACCCGGACCACGGCCCGACGGCGTCGATCAGGGTGCCGGTCAGGGGCGAGCCCAGCGCCGTCCCCGCCGTGAGCGCGGAGCCGTACCAGCCCATCGCCTCCCCACGGCGGCGCTCCGGGACGAGCTCGGCGACGCGCTCCGACGCTGCGGACAGGGTGGGCGCGCACAGGAGTCCGGGCAGCACCGAGAGCAGGCTCAGGGTCACGGTGTCGTGCGCGAGGCCCATCGGGATGGTCAGCACGCTCATGGCCGTGAGCAGGACCAGCGGGGAGACCGGGCGGTGCATCGCGCCGTAGAGCAGTCCGCCCACGAGCGAGGCGAAGCACCAGAAGAAGAACACCACGCCGAGCTCGCCCCCCTGGCCGTGCTCGCGCAGGATCGCCACGATGCCCACGTCGGTGCCGGAGAGGACCATGCCGGCGCCGGCGGCGACGGCCATGACGACGATGACAGCGACACCGGCCCAGGCCGGGCCGCCCCGGGCGCGCCCGAGGAGGCGCCGGAGGCCGGAGGCGCCGTCCGCCTGCCCGGCGGCGACCTCGGTCGGGGCCGGCGACTCCGCCGACTCCGGTCCGGAGGCCACCTCGACGAGCTCGGGATCGTCGGCTCCGGCGCCGGGCACCGCTCCGGGCTGCCCCGTGCGCGTGGGCGGGTTGAACCACAGCAGGGACAGGCCTGCCAGCGCGGCCGAGGCCCCGACCCCCGTGAGCCCCCAGACGGTGGAGACGTTGACGGCGACGAAGGCGGCCAGCGCGGGGCCGACCATGAAGGTGACCTCGGTGCAGATCGAGTCCAGGGCGAAGGCAGTGCGGCGCTGCCCCGCGTGGGTCATGACGCCGAGGGACTGGCGCACCACAGAGAAGATGGGGAGGGCGAAGAGCCCGCCGACGAGGGCGGCGACGAGCAGCCCCGGGTAGTCCAGGTGGGGGGCGACGCCCCAGACGACGGCCTCGGCGACGATCGAGGGGACGAGCGCGGTCCGCAGCCCGGCTGTGTCGACCCGACGGCCCCGCCAGGGTGCGCCGAGGGCAATCCCGATGGTCAGCACCGCGGCGACGGCGCCCGCGGCCGCATAGCCGAGGCCGAGGGTCTGGACGACGTGGAGGGTCAGGAGCACGCCGGCCGCCGAGTGCGGCAGCCGGGCGACCATCGCCACGAGCAGCAGGCGCCGGACCTCTTTCCGGCGCCACAGGTGCCCGTACTGGGCGAAGTCCATGGGTTCCTCTTCCGTGCGCACCGCCCGGCGGTGGCAGGGCGGAACTCAGCCGTCCGCAGCGCGGAGCTTGACCTCGATGGAGTCGACGGCTTCCGCGAAGCGCGCGCTGGCGGCGAGCCTGCCGTTCAGCTCTGACACCGTCTCACGCACCGCCTCCGCTGGCAAACCCGGGGCGAGGGAGACGGTAAGGCGGAGCTCGGGGCCGGGTCCGCCGCCCGCCACGACGCGCCCCGCCGCGTCCCGCGACGCCACCCCTGCGCCCGGGGAGATCGCGATCCCCCGCACCGGGGTGAGCCCTTCGGCGGCCTTCCCGACCTCGTCCACGAGGTCCGGGTCGGCGTAGGAGGGGGTCCACTCCTTCTGCTGCGCGAGCGCCCAGACCGCGGGGCGCCGCAGCACGAGGGTGAAGTCCGCGCCCGGGTCGAGGACCAGCAGCTCGGCCCCCTCCGAGACTGCGGAGAGCGCCGCACGGGGCGCGAAGACGGCGACCGGGCGCGCGTCCCGGTGCCACGCCTCGAGGCGTTCGACCGAGGTGAAGACCGGCAGCGCCTTGCGGCCGTCGGGGGCGGCGACGGTCACGAGGGCCATGTCCGCCTCCTTGTCCTCGGCGAAGCCGTGCTCCCCGAGCCCTCCCTCGGCGAGGCTCGCCACGACGGCGACGAACACGCGCGCCGAGGCGAGGGCGCGATGGACGCCGTCCTCGCCGCCGGTGCCTGCAACGAGGTCGGCGACCGCGGCGGCCACGGCGGGGTCGGGCCGGCCGTCGTCGGTGTCGAACCGGTGGAGGGGGTTGCCGTCGCCGCTCAGGTCACGCCCTTCCCAGGGCTGGCCGGCGGAGTCGGCTCCGCTTCCCGCGCGGGCCAGGGCCGCGGCGATGTGGCCGGGTAGGTGACGTCCCGGCGCCGGCGACCGGCCGTCGTCGTGCGTCCGGGCCATTCAGCGCCGCCCGGCGACGTCGAGCGCCTCCGGCAGCGTGAACTGGCCGGAATACAGCGCCTTGCCCACGATCGCACCCTCGACGCCGAGGGGCACGAGGCCGCGCAGGGCGCGCAGGTCGTCCAGGCTGGAGATGCCGCCGGAGGCGACGACGGGCTTGTCCGTGCGGGCGCACATCTGCTGCAGGAGCTGCACGTTCGGTCCGCGGAGCGTGCCGTCTTTGGTGACGTCGGTGACCACGTAGCGGGCGCAGCCGGCGTCCTCGAGCTGCGCGAGCACCTCCCAGAGGTCCCCGCCCTCCTTGGTCCAGCCGCGGCCGGCGAGGGTCGTGCCGCGCACATCGAGGCCGACGGCGATCCGCTCGCCGTGGCGGGCGATCGCCTTGGCGGTCCACTCGGGGTCCTCGATCGCCGCCGTGCCCAGGTTCACCCGGGCCACCCCCAGCTCCAGGGCCGCCTCGAGGGAGGCGTCGTCGCGCAGGCCGCCCGAGAGTTCGACCTTGAGCGAGAGGCCGCGCACGACCTCCGCGATGAGCGCGCGGTTGTCGCCGCGGCCGAAGGCGGCGTCGAGGTCCACGAGGTGGACCCATTCGGCGCCGGCGTCCTGCCACGCGTGGGCCGCGTCCAGCGGCGAGCCGTAGCCGGTCTCGCTGCCGGCCTCGCCCTGGACGAGCCGGACGGCCTGGCCGTCGACGATGTCGACGGCGGGCAGCAGTTCGAGGATGGGGGCCTCGTCGGTCATGGTGTCTCCCTCAGTGTCGTCTCGGCCGGCTCACGAGGCCGGCAGGGTCAGCAGGTACGCCGCCACGAGGGCGGCCGCGGCGAGCGCCCCGAAGGCGATCCAGGTCCAGTTCGGCAGGCCCTGGCGGCGGAACGAGACGGCGCCGCCCACGAGCAGCCCCGCGAGGCCGAACAGCAGCACGGACCACATGCGTCAGGACGCTCCGGCGGCAGGCTTGGCGAGCGACTCGACCCAGTTGCGCAGGAGCCGGGCCCCGGCATCGCCCGACTTCTCGGGGTGGAACTGGGTGGCGCACAGTGGGCCGTTCTCGACGGCGGCGATGAACGGCGCGCCGTGCTCGCTCCAGGTCACGAGAGGGGGCGCCATGCGCGGCTGGGCGACCTCGAAGTCCCACTTCTGCACCCCGTAGGAGTGCACGAAGTAGAAGCGCTCGTCCTCGACCCCCGCGAACAGCGTGGAGCCCTCGGGGACCTTGACGGTGTTCCAGCCCATGTGCGGCACCACCTCGGCGGGCAGCAGCTCGACGGTGCCGGGCCATTCGCCGAGGCCCTCGGCCTCGACGCCGTGCTCGATGCCGCGCTCGAACATGATCTGCAGGCCGACGCAGATGGCCAGGACGGGCCGTCCCCCGGCGACGCGGCGGCCGATGATGCGCAGGCCGTCGACCGCGGCGAGCTCCTTCATGACGGTGGCGAAGGCCCCGACCCCGGGCACGACGAGGCCGTCCGCGGCGAGCGCGTCCTCGGCCTTGGCGCTCAGCGTCACGGCGGCACCGGCGCGCTCCAGGGCGCGGACCGCCGAGCGCACGTTCCCGGACCCGTAGTCGAGCACGACGACGGTGGGGCGCCCCTGCGGGTCCGGCACCTTCTCCGCCGCGTGCCGCGGATCGACGACGACAGCGCCCGGGGTGCCCTCGGGGGCCGGGGGCAGCGCGTCGGGCGCGGCGGTCACAGGGCCCCCTTCGTGGACGGGATGGCGTCGCCGATGCGCGGGTCAGGCTCGACCGCCGCGCGCAGCGCACGGGCGAAGGCCTTGAACTGGGCCTCGACGATGTGGTGCGGGTCTCGGCCCGCGAGGACGTTCATGTGCAGGCAGATGCCGGCGTGCAGCGTGATGGCCTCGAACACGTGCCGCGTGAGCGAGCCGGTGAAGTGGCCGCCGATGAGGTGGTACTCCTGCCCAGCAGGCTCGCCGCCGTGGACGAGGTAGGGCCGTCCCGAGACGTCGACGACAGCGTGCGCGAGCGCTTCGTCGAGCGGCACCGAGGCCTCGCCGAAGCGGCGGATGCCGGCCTTGTTCCCGAGCGCCTGCTTGAGGACCTCGCCGAACGTGATCGCGATGTCCTCGACCGTGTGGTGCACGTCGATGTGGGTGTCCCCGGTCGCCTTCACGGTCAGGTCGATCAGCGAGTGCTTCGACAGCGCCGTGAGCATGTGGTCGTAGAACGGGACGCTGCTGGAGATCTCGGAGCGGCCGGTGCCGTCGAGGTTGACCTCGACGAGGACCGAGGACTCGCTCGTCGTGCGCTCCATCCGCGCGGTCCGCTGGGTCACGGGCGCGGTCTGCAGCTCGGTACTCATGGGTGTGTGTCCTTCGATCAGGCGTCTGCGGGGGTGCTTCTCTATTCTAGGCGGCGGGCAGGCGCCCGTCCGCGGCGAGGAGCTCCTCGAGGCGGGTGAGGAACGCAGTCGTCTCCCGCTCGGTGCCCGCGGTGACCCGGAGGCTGCCGGGGATCCCGACGTCGCGCACGATCACGCCGGCCTCGAGCAGCCCGTGCCAGATCTTCTGCGGGTCGTCGAGCCCGGTGAAGAAGACGAAGTTCGAGTCCGAGGACGCTGGGGTGAGACCCATCCGCTCGAGCTCCTTCACGATGCGGTCCCGCTGGTGCTTGATCTCCTCGACCTCTGCCATGAGGGAGGCGCGGTGCTCGAGCGCAGCGAGCGCCGTGGCCTGGGTGACGGCCGAGAGGTGGTACGGCAGCCGGACGAGGCGCAGGGCGTCGATGACCTCGGGCGCCGCGGCGAGGTAGCCGAGCCGGGCTCCGGCGAGGGCGAAGGCCTTGCTCATGGTGCGGGTGACGATCAGGCGGGGGCAGCCCGGCAGGAGCGCGAGCGCGCTGTCCGTGCCGAGCTGCGCGAACTCGGCGTATGCCTCGTCGACGATCACGATCGCCTGGCTCGCCTCGCCGGCCTCGTACACGGCCTCGACGACGTCGAGCCCGAGCGCCGTCCCGGTCGGATTGTTCGGCGAGCACAGGAAGACCACGTTGGGCGCGAGGTCGCGCACCTGGCGGGCTGCCGAGGCCGCCGTGAGCTCGAAGTCGTCCTCGCGGGTGCCCTTCAGATACGCGGTGCCCGTGCCGGCGGCGAGCAGCGGGTACATCGAGTAGGTGGGAGGGAAGCCGAGCGCCGAACGTCCCGGGCCGCCGAAGGCCTGGAGGATCTGCTGCAGCACCTCGTTCGAGCCGTTGGCGGCCCAGAGCTGCTCCGGGGCGAGGCCGTGGCCGAGGTACTCGGCGAGCGACTCGCGCAGCCGGGTGAACTCACGGTCGGGGTACCGGTTCAGGCCCCCTACGACCCCCCGGACGGCCTCGACGATGGCCTCCTGGACATCCTGCGGAACCCCGTGGGTGTTCTCGTTGACGTTGAGCTGGATGGGGACGTCGATCTGCGGCGCGCCGTACGGATGCTGTCCGCGGAGATCGTCGCGGAGGGGGAGCCGGTTGAGTCGTTGAAGCTGGTCGTCCACCGCTCCAGCCTACGCCAGCGCCCTAGGCCGGCCCCATTCGGGGGCGGCCCGACGGGGCGTCCGTGACGCTCCCGTCGGAGCGGGCGCGGCTACCGCAGGACCGGAACCAGGATCTGCTCGCCGGGGAGCACCCGGACGCCCGTCAGCCCGTTGAGGTCCTGGATCTGGCTGATGGTGACGCGGGGGTCCTGGTTCGGCACGCGCCGCGCCGCAATAGTCCACAGGGACTCCCCCGGCTGCACCGTCACCGTCACGGCACCACCGGGGCCGGTGAGGGGCTGGGCGGAGGCCTGGGCGGGCGCCGTGAGCGCCGCCCACGCGACGAGCACCGCCAGGGTCGCGAGGAAGAGCGGGATGACGACGAGGACGAGGCGCCCCCGCCGCGTCAGGCGCAGTGCCGGACGAGGGGCCCGCGCTGCGCGGGGCGCCGGGAGCGTGCCGAGGTGGATCGCGTGTGCCATGGTCTGCCTTCCCCTGCACGATCCGGGCCCCGCCAGCGCGTGGCCTCCGAACCATGTTCTTCGAAGCTCCGACGCAGGGCCAGAGTCCGGATGTGCAGCTTTTTCGAATGCATCTTCGAACTGTTGTGATCCTTCTTAGCACCTGTCGGCGAAGCATGTCCAGACTCGCTCGAACATGTGTTTGAAAGGTGCCCTGAACTGTCCTACGGTGGGAGAAGCACGGGGCACGGGCCCGAACATCGGTCCGGCTGCTCCCTCCGAAGGCCATGGATCCATGGTGCGGAGGGGGTCCGACAGTTCTGGTCCCGAGCCGGCACAGGCCGCGGAATCCCGCGGGCGGGCGAAGGGACAGGGACGGCATGGCATCACGGACGAAGGCGGCGAAGGGGCTGACCGCGCGCCAGAAGAGGATCCTCGAGACGATCCAGCGCTCCGTACAGCTCAAGGGGTATCCGCCCTCGATGCGCGAGATCGGCGACACGGTCGGGCTCGCGAGCCTCTCGAGCGTCACCCACCAGCTGTCCCAGCTCGAGAAGCTCGGGTACCTGCGGCGCGACCCCAAGCGGCCGCGCGCCATGGAGGTGCTGATGCCGCTCACGCTCGACGAGGGCGAGCTCAGCGTCAGCGGCGAGGGCGCCGCGGCGCTGCTCGGCGCCGGCGGGGCCACGCTGGAGACGATGGCGTCCGCAGCCGACACGGCCATGGTCCCGCTCGTCGGCCGCATCGCCGCCGGCGGCCCGATCCTGGCGGACCAGGCGGTCGAGGACGTCATGCCGCTCCCCCGCCAGCTCGTGGGCTACGGGGAGCTGTTCATGCTCCGCGTCAAGGGCGACTCGATGATCGACGCGGCGATCTGCGACGGCGACTGGGTCGTGGTCCGGCGGCAGAACAGCGCCGAGAACGGCGACATCGTCGCCGCCCTTCTCGATGACGAGGCCACGGTCAAGACGTTCCGGCAGCGGGACGGGCACACATGGCTCCTGCCGCAGAACACCCGCTACGAGCCCATCCTGGGCGACGAGGCGACCGTCATGGGCAAGGTCGTCTCGGTGCTGCGCTCCGTCTGAGCCCGGCGTCAGCCCGCCTGCGCGAGCCTTCCGAGCGCCTCCAGCACGACCCGCCGGTCGGTGGTCCCCCACAGCGGCGGCAGCGCCCCGCGCAGGAAGGCGCCGTAGCGCTCCGTGGCGAGACGCGAGTCGAGCACGGCGACAACGCCGCGGTCCGCCGTCGTGCGGATGAGCCGACCGGCGCCCTGGGCGAGGCGGACCGCGGCGTGCGTCGCGGAGACGCTCATGAAGCCGTTCCCCCCCGCCTGCGCGACCGCCCGCGAGCGGGCAGACATGAGCGGGTCGTCAGGACGGGGGAACGGGATCCGGTCGATCACGACGAGCCGGCACGACTGGCCGGGGACGTCGACCCCCTGCCACAGGGACATGGTCCCGAACAGGCAGGTGTCCGGCTCGGCCGCGAACTGTTTCACGAGCGCGCTCATGGACGACTCGCCCTGGCACAGGATCGTGGTCTCGAGCCGAGTGCGCAGCTCGTCGGCGGCCTCCTCGGCCGCGCGCCGCGAGGAGAAGAGGCACAGTGCCCCGCCGTGCGAGGCCGCGAGGAGCGCCTCGAGCTCGTCCAGCGCCTCGGGTGAGACGCCGCGGCCGGGCTTGGGGAGGTGCCGGGCGACGTACAGCATGCCCTGCTTCGGGTAGTTGAACGGCGAGCCCACGTCCACGCCGGTCCAGGAGGGCGCCCCCGGGCCGAGGAGGCCGAGGGCGCCCGCCGTGGGCTCGAAGGCGGAGCCGATGGCGAGCGTCGCGCTCGTGAGCACCACGGTGTGCCCGTCGAACAGCCCGTCGCGGAGTCTGCCCCCGATGCTCAGCGGGGCGATGTGGAGCATCGCCGGCGCCTCGTCGTCGGGCGCGGAGTAGCCCGTGACCGGGTCCGGGGCGCCCATGCGGGTGACCCAGACGACCTCGCGGTTGGCCTCGGCATCCAGGAGCCGCTCGCAGACCTCGAGCACCGCCATGAGCCGCGAACGGGCAACCTGGCGGGCTCCGTCAGCGGACTGGGAGTCGCCGGGCTTCGACTCGGAGAGGGCCACCCGGCAGGCGTCCCGGACGAGGGCGACGTTCTGGGACTGCTCCTCGTTCAGGCCTCGCGGGAGGAGGCCGGTGGGCGCCGAGGTCAGGGAGAGCTCGAGCGCGGCCGCAGCGCCCTGGAGCGCCTCGACCGAGATCGCGCAGTGCCGGCGCGCGCTCGAGGCCGCGGCCTGGATCATCTGCCCCGACAGCTGGGCGCTCACGGCGCCGGTGACGCGGTCGGCGAGCTCATGGGCCTCGTCCACGACCACCACGTCGTACTCGGGCAGGACGTTGAGGCCCTCGAAGGCGTTGATGGCGAGCATCGCATGGTTGGTCACCACGAGGTCGGCCTCGGACCCGCGCTGGCGGGCGAGCTCGCTGAAGCACTCGGCGGCGAAGGGGCACTTCTGGGCGCCGAGGCACTCGAGCGCGGTGACGGACACCTGCCGCCACGCGCGGTCGGTAACGCCCGGGACGAGGTCGTCGCGGTCTCCCGTGCCGGTCTCCCCCGCCCACTCGCGCAGCCGCTGCACCTCGCGGCCGAGCTGGGTCGCCGGCCCGGCACCGGGGTGGGCGACCGCGTCCTCGCCGAGGGAGAAGAGCTGGCCCTCGGCCGGCTCGTCGGTCGGGAACCCGCCCTCGAGCTTGTGCCGACAGAGGTAGTTCGAGCGGCCCTTGACGAGGGCGACGTCGACCGGCCGGTCCAGCTGGGGCGTGACCGCCTCGAGGAGCCGTGGCAGGTCGCGGCCCACGATCTGGGCCTGGAGGGCGAGCGTCGCGGTCGCCACGACGGCCGGCCGCTCGCTGGCCTGGGCATGGGCGATCAGCGGCACGAGGTACGCGAGCGACTTGCCGGTGCCGGTGCCGGCCTGGACGAGGAGGTGCTGGCCGTCGGCGATCGCCCGGGCGACCTGGCGGGCCATCTCGTGCTGGCCGTCGCGCTGCTGGCCGCCCATCGCGGCGACCGCGGCGTCCAGCAGGCCGAGGGCCTCGCGTTCCCCTTCCGAGGCGGCGGACGGCGGACTCACGACGGCGGGCGCGCCCCCGCCGTCGTGGGCTGCGGTGTGGACGGGATCAGTCATGGACGACGAACGGCTCGAGCTCGGCCGCGAACTCCTTCCGCACCACGACCTCCACCCGCGTGCCCGCCTCGACGTGCTCGAGCGAGCGGATCTCCGAGCTCGAGGTGTGCAGCCGGTTGAGGATGTCTCCGCGGCTGTAGGGCACCAGGATCGTCAGGGCCACGTCGGGGCGCGGGATCGCGTCGCTGATGGCCTCCTTGAGCTCGGCGATGCCCTGCCCGGTCCGGGCCGAGACGACGACGTGGCGCGGCTCGCGCTGGCGGAGCCGCTCGAGGACGAACGGGTCCGCGGCATCGGCCTTGTTCAGGACGATGATCTCGGGGACCTTCCGGGCATCGACGTCCGCCAGGACCGCACGCACCGCGGCAATCTGCCCCTCGGGATCAGGGTGCGACGCGTCCACGACATGGAGGATCAGGTCGGCGTCCGCGACCTCCTCGAGAGTCGAGCGGAAGGCCTCCACGAGCTGCGTGGGCAGCGAGCGGACGAACCCGACCGTGTCGGCAAGCGTGTACGGCAGGCCGTCCGGCGTCTCGGCCCGGCGCACGGTGGGGTCGAGGGTCGCGAACAGGGCGTTCTGCACGAGCACGCCCGCGTCGGTGAGGCGGTTGAGCAGCGAGGACTTGCCGGCGTTCGTGTAGCCGGCGATCGCCACCGACGGGACCTCGTTGCGCTTGCGGTTGGCCCTCTTGGTCTCGCGGGCGGGCTTCATGCCCGCGATCTCTCGGCGCAGCTTGGCCATGCGTGTGCGGATGCGCCGCCGGTCGAGCTCGATCTTGGTCTCGCCCGGTCCGCGGGAGCCGATGCCGCCGCCCGCGGCGCCGACGCGGCCGCCGGCCTGCCGGGACATCGATTCACCCCAGCCGCGCAGGCGCGGGAGCAGGTATTCGAGCTGGGCCAGCTCGACTTGGGCCTTGCCCTCGCGGCTCTTCGCGTGCTGCGCGAAGATGTCGAGGATGAGCGCGGTCCGGTCGATGACCTTGACCTTGACGATGTCCTCCAGCCCGCGGCGCTGGGACGGGGAGAGTTCCGAGTCCACGACCACCGTGTCGGCGCCCGTCGCTGCGACGATGTCGCGCAGCTCGAGCGCCTTGCCCGAGCCGAGGAACGTCCCCGCATCGGGCTTCTGGCGGCGCTGGACCACGCCGTCGAGCACCTCGGAGCCCGCCGTCTCGGCGAGCGCGGCCAGCTCGCGGAGGGAGTTCTCGGCGTCCTCGAGGGTGCCCTCGGACCAGAGCCCGGCGAGCACGACGCGCTCGAGTCGCAGCTGGCGGTACTCGACCTCGGTGATGTCCTCGAGTTCGGTCGACAGGCCGGCCACGCGCCGCAGGGCGCGCCGCTCGGCGAGGTCCTGCTGGTCGCCGTCGTAGTCGCCGTGCTCGGTCTCGACGTCCGAGATCGCCAGCGCCCGGCCGTCGCCGAGGGCGCCCCGCGATCGCTCGGGGCGCTGCTCGGCGCCCTTGGCCGTCGCGGCCTCCTCCTTCGCGAGGATCCTGTCGATCACCGCCTGGATGTCGGCGGGGCTGAGGTCCTGGGGCGCGTCGCTGCCCCCTGCTGCACGGGAGGAACCCGTGGTGTGCTGTTCGTCGGTCATGGTCTCCTTCGAGGATGCAGTTCCAGAATAGTGCGGGCGCGCGGAGGCGCCACTGCGAGGCGTGGCGGGCTGTGGAGAAGCGCCCTGAGGGTGCTCGGGTAGCACGGTGCTCCTTGGATGTCTCTGTTCGTGGGTCCGGCCGGAAGGTCCATCGGCTCGGGGATTACCCGGAATCCCCCGCTGCGCAGCCCTTCGGGGGCAGCAGGAGGCGTCATCGGGTCACTTGAACAGGCGCATGGATCAAGTATACCGGATGCCGTGGAGCGGCCGTGCTGGGCCGCCCTGGGCGCGGCTCACGCACCCGAGGGATTCGCACTAGGCTCGATTCCCATGGACCAGGCTCACTACTTCAACGCCGACCCGGACACCCCGGACGTGCGCCGGCCGCTCGCCGTCGTCCTGGACGGTCGCGAGGTGACGCTGCAGACCTCGGCGGGCATCTTCAGTCCGGACGGGATCGACAAGGGCACCGCGGTGCTCCTGACCGAGGCACCCGACCCGGCCCGCGAAGGCCACCTGCTCGACATCGGCTGCGGCTGGGGCCCGATCGCCCTCACCATGGCCCTGCGCTCCCCCGCGGCGCGCGTCCACGCGGTGGACGTCAACACCCGCAGCCTGTCCCTCACCGCCGAGAACGCCGGCCTGCTCGGGCTCGCGAATGTGGCGGCCGAGCTCCCGGGCGAGGTCGACCCGGGCATCCGCTTCGCCACCATCTGGTCCAACCCGCCCATCCGCATCGGCAAGGCCGCCCTGCACGAGCTGCTGGGCACGTGGCTTCCCCGGCTCGAGGTGGGCGGCGAGGCGTGGCTCGTGGTGCAGAAGAACCTCGGGGCGGACTCGCTCGCCCGCTGGCTCGCGGAGGAGCTCGGTGACGCGTTCGACGTCGAGCGGCCGGCGACGTCGAAGGGCTTCCGCGTGCTGCGCCTCACCCGCCGCCGCTAGGGGCACCATGACAGAGGTCTTCACGATCGGCCACTCGAGCCGCCAGCTCTCCGAGCTCGTGGCCATGCTGCGCCCGCACAGGGTGACGGAGCTGGTGGACGTGCGCTCGTTCCCGGCCTCGAGGAAGCATCCGCAGTGGAACCAGGAGGCGGTCCGCGAGAGCCTCCCCGCGGGGCTCGGCTACCGGTGGCTGCCGGCCCTGGGCGGCCGCCGGCACACTCCGGCCGGCACCCCCACCCCGAACGGCGGGTGGCGGGTCAAGGGCTTCCGCGACTACGCCGACTACATGGCCGGCAGCGAGTTCCACGAGGGCCTCGCGGAACTCCTCGGGCTGGCCGAGGAGGGCCTCCCGGCGATCATGTGCAGCGAGGCGGTCCCGTGGCGCTGCCACCGCAGGCTCATCACCGACGCGCTGCTCGTGGCCGGCGTCGAGGTGGTGCACCTGATCTCGCCCACGTCCCACGAGCGGGCTCAGCTCACCCCGTTTGCCAGGGTCGACGCGGACGGGCGCATCACCTACCCTCCCCCGGACGGGACTGGCTCAGGCTGAGCCCCTGCCCGACGCCCAGCCCGTGGCCGGGCGAGGCCTCAGGCGAGCGTCCCCCGCGCCACGATGACGGCCGGTCCGGAGAGCTCGACGTGCTCTCTGCCGTCGGTGCCGGGCACGAACGCGACCCCGACCGTGCCGCCCGGGACGGCCACCGCCCAGCGGTCGGGGGCCCCGGCGCCGGCCCAATGCCGGATCGCGACCGCGGCCGCGCAGGCGCCGGTCCCGCAGGACTGGGTCTCGCCGACTCCGCGCTCGTGCACGCGCATGGTGATGCTCCCTACGCCGGACGCCACGAGCGGGTCCGAGGGCACGACGAACTCGACATTGGTCCCGTGCGGCGGCATGGGATCGACGAGCGGGGCCGTGTGGAGGCCGAGCCCGGCCAGCTCGCCCGGTTCGGCGAGGGCCACCACGGTGTGGGGATTGCCCATGCTCACGCTCAGGCCGGGACGGGCCACGTCGAGGCCCACGGCCGTCACGGTGGCATCGCTGGCCTCCGCGGCGGCCTGCTCGGCGTGGATGAACGTCCACGGGCCCATGTCGACCGCGAAGCCGTCCTCCCGCCGCTCCACGCGCTTCACTCCGGCCCGCGTCCCGATCGGGAGGATCTCGCCGGGGGCGAGTTCGACGAGGCCGGCGTCGAGCAGGAACGCGACGAAGACGCGCACCCCGTTGCCGCACATCTCCGAGAGGGACCCGTCCGCGTTGCGGTAGTCCATGAACCATTCGGCCGCCGGCTCCTGGGCGAGCACCGCCTCGCCCTCGGGGAGGCGGCGCGAGCGGATGGCGCGGATCAGGCCGTCGGCACCGAGGCCCTGGTGCCGGTCGCACAGGGCCGCGGCCTCGGCCTCGCCGAGCTGCAGCGCGCCGTCGGGGTCGGCGACGAGCACGAAGTCGTTGCCGGTGCCGTGCCCCTTGACGAAGGGCAGACCCTTAAGGGATGCGAGGACGTGGGGGGCCGAGGTCGCCGGAACGGTCATGCGCCCAAGCCTACCGGGCCGCGCCGGGGGCCCCGGGCCGGGAGGAGGCGGACGCCGGGCGGGCGGCATCCGCCTCGCGGACGACGGCGAGCGCCTGGTCCAGGAGGTCCGGGGCCTGCGCGTCGAGCCAGTGCACCCGGGGGTCCGCGCGGAACCAGGTCAGCTGCCGGCGTGCGAACTGCCGCGTCGCCACGATGGTCTCCTCCGCGGCCTGCTCGTCGGTCGCGGTCCCGTCGAGGACCGCGAGGAACTGGCCGTAGCCCAGCGCGCGCGAGGCGGTACGGCCCTCCCGGAGCCCCGCGGCGGCGAGCCGGGCGACCTCGGCCGGCAGGCCGGCGTCGACCATGCGGTGGACGCGGGCAGCGAGCCGCCGGTGCAGCTCCGCCCGGTCGAGGTCGAGGCCGATCTGGACGGCCGGGGCGGCGTACTGGCGCTCGGGCATGAACGAGCTGAACGGCCGCCCCGTGAGCTCATGCACCTCGAGGGCGCGGATGACCCGCCGCGCGTCGCCCAGCCGCCCCGCCGAGACGGCGTCGACGCGGCGCAGCCTTTCGCGCAGCGGCTCCAGTCCGCGTTCCTGCGCCTCGGTCTCGAGGCGCGCGCGGACCGCTGGGTCGGTGCCGGGGAACTCGAGGACGTCAAGCGCGGCGCGGACGTAGAGGCCGGATCCGCCGGCGAGGATCGCGCGTCGGCCGCGGGCGTGGATGTCGGCGATCGCGTTCCGCGCCCAGCCCTGGAAGCGCGAGACCGAGGCCTCCTCGGTCACCTCGAGCACGTCGAGGAGGTGGTGCGGGACACCGCGGCGCTCCCGCAGGGTGGCCTTGGCCGTGCCGATGTCCATGCCGCGGTAGAACTGCAGCGCGTCGGCGTTGACCACCTCGCCGTCCAGGGCGAGCGCGAGGCCCACGGCGAGGTCCGACTTGCCCGAGCCGGTCGGCCCGACGACCGCAATGACCGGCGGGGCCGTCACGGGCGCACCGCCGGCCGGCGCCTCGGGTGAAGGCACAACGGCGGGCGGGGACACGAGGGCAGGTGGGCGGCCGGCGTCGTCCGCTCGACCTCCCGGCTCGCTCGGCGCGGCCTGTCCCGCTGGGGTCATGCGCCGCGGACGGGCAGCGCGGGCATCCCGAGGCTGACGCCGCGGCCCGGGGCACCGGCTCCCGGCGCCGGCCCCCCGCAGGAGTCGGCCTGCGCCCGGTCCCACGCGTCGCCAGCGCGCGAGCGGCGCAGCGAGTAGTCGGCGGGGCCGGCGGGGTCCGCGATCAGGTGGAATGCGGCCGCCTCGGTCACCGTGACAGTGACGAGGTCGCCCGGCCGGGGCGCCTGGGCGCCCTCGGGCACGGAGAAGTGCACGAGGCGGTTGTCCCTCGCCCGCCCGGAGAGGCGGTGGGTCTCCCCCGCCTTGCGGCCGGCCTGCGCTGTGGCCATGACCTCGAGGGTGCGGCCCACCTGCGCGGCGTTCTCCTCCGCGGCGATCCGGTCCTGGAGGGCGGTGAGGCGCTCGTAGCGCTCCTGGACCACGGCCTTGGGCAGCTGGTCCGCCAGGGTCGCCGCCGGGGTGCCGGGGCGCTGGGAGTACTGGAACGTGAAGGCGCTCGAGAAGCGGGAGCGCTCGACGACGTCGAGGGTCGCCTGGAAGTCCTCCTCGGTCTCCCCCGGGAAGCCGACGATGATGTCGGTGGTGATGGCCGCGTGCGGGATCCGCTCGCGGACCTTGTCCAGGATGCCGAGGAACTTCGCGCTGCGGTAGGAACGGCGCATCTCACGCAGGATCCGGTCGGAGCCCGACTGGAGCGGCATGTGCAGCTGGGGCATGACGTTGGGCGTCTCGGCCATGGCCTCGATGACGTCGTCCGTGAAGGCGGCCGGGTGCGGGCTCGTGAACCTCACCCGCTCAAGGCCTTCGATGTCGCCGCAGGCGCGCAGGAGCTTGCCGAAGGCGAGCCGGTCGCCGAATTCGACGCCGTAGGAGTTGACGTTCTGGCCCAGGAGCGTGACCTCGATGGCGCCGTCGTCCACGAGGGCCTGGACCTCCGCGAGGATCTCGCCGGGGCGGCGGTCGCGCTCCTTGCCGCGCAGGCTGGGCACGATGCAGAACGTGCAGGTGTTGTTGCAGCCGACCGAGATGGAGACCCAGCCGCTGTACGCGGAGTCCCGCTTGGTCGGCAGGGTCGAGGGGAACACCTCGAGCGACTCGAGGATCTCGAGCTGGGCCGCGTCGTTGTGGCGCGCCCGCTCGAGCAGCGCGGGGAGCGCGCCGACGTTGTGGGTGCCGAAGACGGCGTCGACCCACGGCGCCTTCGCGAGGATCGTGTCGCGGTCCTTCTGGGCGAGGCAGCCGCCGACGGCGATCTGCATGCCCGGGTGCCGCTCCTTGACCGGGCGCAGCTGCCCGAGGTGCCCGTAGAGCCGGTTGTCCGCGTTCTCTCGGACCGCGCAGGTGTTGAACACGACCACGTCAGGCTCGGCGCCCTCGGTGGCCCGCACGTAGCCGGCCGCCTCGAGGAGGCCGGACATCCGCTCGGAATCGTGGACATTCATCTGGCAGCCGAAGGTGCGCACCTCATAGGAGCGCGGTGTGGCCGTGCCGGCGGGCTCGGCGGTCGGGGCGGGCAGCGTGGAACTCACCCATCAAGGGTACCGGCAGCGGGCCGGCGCCTCCGCATGGCGCCCGGCCCGTGCCGGGTGCAGGGCGGAGGCGTCAGTACCAGTTGTTGGCGACTTCGTGGGCCCAGGCGCCGCAGGGTGAGCCGTAGCGGTCCCTGATGTAGCCGAGGCCCCACGTGATCTGGGTCTGGTAGCTCGTGAGCCAGTCGCTGCCCGCGGTGGAGTACTTGGACGGCGGAAGGGCCTGGGCGATCCCGTAGGCGCCGCTCGAGGGATTGGTCGCGTCCGTCATCCAGCTGGACTCCTTGTTCCAGAGGTTGACGAGGCAGCCGTACTCGCCGCCGCCCCAGCCATACCCGCCGAGCTGGCCGGACGCGTAGGCCTGGGCGCCCGCGGGGTCGTCCGTGACGCCGACCCCGGGGCTGACGACAGGCGGGGGCGGGGGCGGAATGACCACCGGCGCGGGGACGGAGGCAGCCTGCTGGGCCGCCGCGGCGGCGTTCTGCTGCTGGATGGCCTGCTGCTGGGGTGCCTGCTGGGCCTGCTGCTGGGCTCGCTGGGCGGCGGCCTGCGCGGCGGCCTCCGCAGCGGCTCGGCGCTGGGCCTCGAGGGCAGCCTGCTCGGCGGCGCGGCGCTTGGCCTCCTGGGCGGCCTCGTACGCGGCCTGCGCGGCCTGGCCCTCCCGGTAGCCGCGTTCCACGTTCGCCGAGGTCCCCTTCAAGTCCGCGAGCTGCGCGAGCAGCGTGTTCTCGTGCTGCTGGGTCTGGGAGACGGCGTCCTGGGCCTGCTTCTGGGCGTCCTGGGCGGCGCTGAGCTGCTGGGCAGCGGTCGCCGCGAGGTCGGCGAGGGCGTCCTTGGCCGCCCGCGACTTCTCCTCGGCGGCCGTCGCCGCGTTGGCCGCCACCCGGTAGTCGGTGACGGCCTGCGCTGCCTGGTCGCCGAGCACCTGCAGCGTCTGGAGCCGGCCGATGCCGTCCTGCTGCCCGAGCACGGAGAGGGTCTCGATGGGGTCGCTGGGCGAGCCGCCCATGTACGAGTCGGCTGCGAACTGGCCCGCGTTCCGCTGGGCGGCGTCCCGCTCCGCAGCCCGCTTGGCCGACTCCTGCTCGAGGGCGGCGACCACCTGTTGCTGGTCCTTGACGGCCTGGGCGGCCTTGGCGTAGGCGGCCCCCGCCGACACGGCCTTGGCCGAGGCATCGGCGGCGCTGGACTCGACGGTGGTCAGCAGAGACGCGATCCGGTCGCTCTCGGCCTTCGCAGAGTCCACGTTGGCCTTGGCAGCCTGGACGTCCGCCCACGTCGGGTAGCCCGAGGGCGGCGTGTTGTCATCGGCCGTCGCACTCGGGGCCGCGGCCGGGACGACAGAGGCCAGGCAGAGGGCGAGGACGAGCGCCGCACGCGCGGCGCCGACCCGGCCGCCTGCAAGGGCACCTCGTTCAGATCGCACGCGTCAGACGATACCGCAGGAATCCCGTTTGTCACTCTAGTCACAGGATTCCCAGCATTCACACAGACACGCCGCGGGCGGTCCGCATGCTGCAGCAGGCTGTGGTGCGGGCCTCCGCGGCGGCCATGGGTGCGTCGTCAGCCCTCCTCCTGCTCGACTCCGTCGAGGACCTCGGCGGCGATCCGGAAGGCGATGCCGGGAGCGTGCCCCTTGCGGGCGAGCATCGCCACCAGCCGCCTCAGTTCCTTGTCCCGCGCGGCTGGATCGTCGCGGTCGAAAGGCCGGACCCGGCGGCTCAGCAGCCGGCGCGCCGCCCCCTCCTCGGCCTCGGACGAGAGCTCTCCGAGTGCCTCCTCGGCGGCATCACCCGTGATCCCCTTCTCACCGAGCTCGCGCCGGAGTGCCGCCCTGCCGAGGGACTTCGTCTCGCCGCGGCTGCGCACCCAGAGGCGGGCGAACTCCGCGTCGTCGACGAGGCCCACTTCCTCGAAGCGGTCCAAGAGCCTCTCCGCGAGGCCCTCCGGGACGTTGCGCTCGCGCAGCTTCCGCTCAAGCTGCAGCCTGCTGCGCGGGCCGAGGGTCAGCTGGCGGAGCAGGATGGCCCGGGCCACCGACTCCGGGTCGGGCTCCGGATCCTGCTCCGCCCGGGGCGGCACCGGCCGTCCACTGCGGGCCGCCATGGGGCTACTCCCCGTCGACAGCCTTCAGGCGCGGCTGCTCCTCACCCGATTCGGGCTTGACGCCCACGCCGAGCTTCTCCTTGATGAGCCGCTCGAGCTCCGCGGCGAGCTCCGGGTTGTCGCGCAGGAACCGGCGGGAGTTCTCCATGCCCTGGCCGAGCTGGTCGCCGTCGTAGGTGAACCAGGAACCGGACTTCTTGATGATGCCGTGCTCCACGCCCATGTCGATGATGCCGCCCTCACGGGAGATGCCCTGGCCGTAGATGATGTCGAACTCGGCCTGCTTGAAGGGCGGGGCCATCTTGTTCTTGACGATCTTGGCCTTGGTGCGGTTGCCGACGGAGTCGGCGCCCTCCTTCAGCGTCTGGATCCGGCGGACATCGATGCGGACGGACGCGTAGAACTTGAGCGCCTTGCCACCGGTGGTCGTCTCCGGGGATCCGAAGAACACTCCGATCTTCTCGCGGAGCTGGTTGATGAAGATCGCCGTGGTCTTGGTCTGATTGAGGCGCCCGGTGACCTTCCGCAGCGCCTGGCTCATGAGCCGGGCCTGGAGGCCGACGTGGCTGTCGCCCATCTCGCCCTCGATTTCCGCGCGCGGCACGAGGGCGGCGACGGAGTCGATGACGATGATGTCGAGCGAACCCGACCCGACGAGCATGTCCATGATCTCGAGCGCCTGCTCGCCGGTGTCCGGCTGCGAGACGAGCAGGGCGTCGGTGTCGACGCCGAGCTTGGCCGCGTACTCCGGGTCGAGTGCATGCTCGGCGTCGATGAAGGCAGCGATGCCGCCGTTCCGCTGGGCGTTGGCGACGGCGTGGAGCGCGACCGTGGTCTTGCCGGAGGACTCCGGGCCGTAGATCTCGACGACGCGTCCGCGCGGAAGGCCGCCGATTCCGAGGGCCACGTCGAGCGCGATCGACCCCGTCGGGATGACCTCGATCGGGGCGCGCGTGTCGTCCCCGAGGCGCATGATCGACCCCTTGCCGAACTGCTTGTCGATCTGCGCGAGCGCTGCCTCGAGTGCCTTCTGGCGCTCTGGCGTTCCTGCTGCCATGTCTACCTCCGGGTCTGGTCGTTCGCGGCGGTGCCCTGTCCTGCCCGCCGCTCCTCCATGCCGCTCACGCTACCGATGCCCACCGACAGTCGAACGTCTCGACCCCGCTATGTGCACATCTCGGGCGCTGCCGCGCATGGAATCCTCTGTGCAGGAGATTACCCCTCTCCCGAACACATCTTCGAATCCTGCCCGGCGTGTCGTAGGGTCTGCCGTCAGTCTTTCAGCGGTCGGTCCTTCCCGAGCCGGCGCTCCGCGGGCACATCCTGCAGCTCGCACACGGCGAGCCATACAGTGCGGGGGTGGACGCCTGCCTTGAGCGCCTCGTCCGCCGTGCGGCCCCCGACGGCGGCGAGCACGGCGGACGAGGCGAGGACGTGGGCGTACCCGCTGCCGAATTCGTCCTCCATGAGCCGCCAGAAATCGCTATTCCTCACCCGTCCATTCTCCTTCACACCGCAGTGCGGGCCGCACGTCGCCGGCACCGCCGCACCTAAGATGGTGGCATGCCTTCTCCGCCTGCCCCCGCCGGGTTCGACGCGGCCCTGGTCGACGTCGAGCAGCAGCTCGGCCTGTTCTGGCGCCGCGGGCGCGCCGCGTCCCTCGGCCTGTCGAAGGACCTGCACCCCGAGCTCGATCCGGCCGCCTACGGGCTGCTGACGATCCTGCACGGCGAGGGGCCCCGGCGGGTGACGGACCTCGCCGCGACGGTCGGAGTCGGCAAGCCCACCGTCAGCCGCCAGATCGCGCTCCTCGAGGAGATCGGGCTCGTGGCCAAGGAGGCCGACCCCCACGATCGTCGCGCCCAGCACGTGGCGCTGACCCCGGCCGGGCGCAGCCATGTCGAAGATCTGCGAGCCCGCAGGCACGAGTACTTCGCCGCGCGCCTCGCGTCGTGGGACACGGGCGAGCTGGCCGAGCTTGCCCGCTATCTGCACCGGCTCAACGAGGACCTGGCGCCCCGCCCCTGAGCCGGGCGGGCAAGGCCGCGCGGACGCGGCAGCAGCGCCGGGACACGACGAAGGGCCGGGCGCTCCGCGCCCGGCCCTTCCCTGCTGGCGACGTCAGCTGACCTGGGTCAGCTCGGCGTCGAAATCCGTGTTCAGGTCGCGCCCGTACCGCTGGGCGAACTCCTGCGGCACCGTGTCCGGAATGGTGATGCCCTCTGCGACGGCGACCCGGTCGCTGACCTCGCGCAGCATGACCGAGAGCGGGACGTCCAGTGCGGAGCAGATCGACGACAGCAGCTCGGAGGACGCTTCCTTCTGGCCGCGCTCCACCTCGCTCAGGTACCCGAGCGATACACGCGCGTTGTGCGAGACTTCACGGAGCGTGCGGCCCTGGCGCTGGCGGACGTCCCGCAGGACGTCCCCAATCTCATGACGCAGAACAACCATCTTGCGCTCCTTCTGTTCCTGCTTACCGATGTCGGCCAATCCCACATCACGCCAGCGCACTACGCCGTTGACGGATACGGGCTGCTTAACCATGTGTATCGATGCGCTCCTTGGCTCGGGCTCCCCGACCTCTCGGGGCTCCGTGTGACTCATCCTAGTGGCGCCGCCTTCGGTTGACGACACTATCCACAACTCCGCGGACAGCTGTATTGTTCCCCGTCGGGCTCCGCGCCGAACCAATTCACAGCTCGCTCCCAGTTTCCGCGCCCGTCCCAGGGGAGGCGTCCCGGAGTGCATCGAGCAGGGCGGCGAGTGCCGCCTCGGTGGCGGCGCGGCGGATCGCGGCCCGGTCGCCGTCGAACGCGTAGGCGTGCACGGCCGACCCGGCCGGGCCCGAGACGGCGACGAACACGGTCCCGACCGGCTTGCCGTCGTGCGCCTCGGGGCCGGCGGCGCCGGTGGTCGCGACGCCGTAGTCAGCCCCGCAGACCCGTCGGGCGCCGTCGGCCATCTGGCGGGCCACGTCGGCGTCGACCGAGCCGGCCCGCGCGAGCAGTTCCCGCGAGACCCCGAGCACCGCAGCCTTTACCGCGCTCGCATAGCTCACGACGCCCCCGCGGAGCATCCTGGATGCGCCGGGGACGTCCGCGAGTGCGGCCGCGACGAGCCCTGCGGTGAGCGATTCGGCGGTGGCCGCGGTGGCCCCGCGGGCGACGAAGGCTTCCACGACCTCGTGCGCTGTCACGGTCGGCACCCGGTCCTCGGACATCGGCTCAGTCCGCCTTCCGGGCGGACGCACGGAGCCGCGCGGCCTTGAGCACGTAGTCGGCCCCGGTGACCACGGTCACGGCAAGGGCCAGCAGCATCACCCAGAAGGCGACGGCGGAGAGCACGGCCAGACCGGGGGTGAGGGGGAAGAGGTACAGCAGGATCGCGACCGTCTGGAGCACGGTCTTGAGCTTGCCGCCGCGCGAGGCGGGCATGACGCCGTAGCGGATGACGACGAAGCGCAGCGCCGTGATGCCCCACTCGCGCACGAGGATGAGCACCGTGATCCACCAGGGCAGCTCGGCCAGCACCGAGAGCAGCACGAGCGCGGCCCCGGTCAGGAGCTTGTCCGCGATCGGGTCGGCGATCTTGCCGAAGTCGGTGATGAGGTTGCGCCGGCGGGCGATCGAGCCGTCCAGCTGGTCGGTGTAGATCGCGACGGCGAACAGGGCGAAGGCGACCCAGCGCAAGGGCCCGTGCGCCGTGCCGTCGGCCAGCAGCGACCAGATGAAGAAGGGCACGAGGACGATCCGCGCCATCGTGAGGATGTTCGGGAGGTTCCACAGCTGGGAGGGGGACGCCGACGGCGGGGTGGTCACCGTCTCAGCCTAGCGTCCGGTCAGCGACCATGCGTCTTCGCCGCCCTCGTCGTCGCCGTCGTGGTAGTCGACCGCCTGCGGACGCCCCTCCAGGTCCTTGGCGACGAGGTCCTCCGCGTACGGCGAGTCGTTCTCGTACTGCCCTAGGTGGTGGTTGGCGCTGGCGTTGTCGGCGAGGGCCTCGTCCGCGGCTGCCGTCCCGGAGGACGGCGAGTCCTGCCCGCGGAGCGCAGCGAGGACGGCCGGCAGGTCGTCCGGCTTGACGAGCACGTCGCGGGCCTTGGACCCCTCGGAGGGGCCGACCACCCCGCGGCTCTCGAGCAGGTCCATGAGCCGGCCGGCCTTCGCGAAGCCGACCCGCAGCTTCCGCTGGAGCATGGACGTGGACCCGAACTGGGTCGTGACCACCAGCTCCGTGGCCTGCAGGAGCACCTCGAGGTCGTCCCCGATCTCCTCGTCGATCTGCTTCTTCTCGGGCTCCGCCGCGACGTCGTTGCGGTAGGTGACCTGGAGCTGGCCCTTCACATGCTCGACGACCTTGTGGATCTCCGACTCGGAGACCCAGGCGCCCTGGACGCGCATGGGCTTCGACGCGCCCATCGGCAGGAACAGCGCATCGCCCTGGCCGATCAGCTTCTCGGCGCCGGGCTGGTCGAGGACCACGCGGGAGTCGGTGACCGACGAGGTCGCGAACGCCATGCGGGAAGGCACGTTGGCCTTGATGAGGCCGGTGACGACGTCGACCGAGGGCCGCTGGGTCGCGAGGACGAGGTGGATGCCCGCGGCACGTGCGAGCTGGGTGATGCGCACGATCGAGTCCTCGACGTCCCGCGGCGCGACCATCATGAGGTCGGCCAGCTCGTCGACGATGACGAGGAGGTACGGGTAGGCGCGGATCTTCCGCTCGGATCCCGCCGGCGGGACGACCTTGCCCGCCCGGACCGCCTTGTTGAAGTCGTCGATGTGCTTGAACCCGTAGTTGGCCAGGTCGTCGTAGCGGGCGTCCATCTCGCGGACCACCCACTGGAGGGCCTCGGCGGCCTTCTTGGGGTTCGTGATGATCGGGGTGATGAGGTGCGGGACCCCCTCGTAGGCCGTGAGCTCCACGCGTTTCGGGTCGACCATGACCATGCGCACCTCGTCGGGGGTCGAGCGCATGAGGATCGAGGTGATCATCGAGTTCACGAACGAGGACTTGCCTGCGCCGGTCGCTCCCGCGACGAGCAGGTGCGGCATCTTGGCCAGGTTCGCGACCACGAACCCGCCCTCGACGTCCTTGCCCACGCCCATGACCATCGGGTGGTCGGTGCGGCGCGCGTTCTGGCTCCGCAGGACGTCGCCGAGCGAGACCGTCTCGCGGTCGGTGTTCGGGATCTCGATGCCGATGGCGCTCTTGCCGGGGATCGGGCTCAGGATCCGCACGTCCGAGCTCGCCACCGCGTAGGCGATGTTCTTCGACAGGGCCGTGACCTTCTCGACCTTGGTCCCCGGGGCGAGCTCGATCTCGTAGCGGGTCACCGTAGGGCCGCGGGAGAAGCCAGTGACCTCGGCGTCCACGTTGAACTGGGTGAGCGTGCTGGTCAGCGCTGCGACGACCGCGTCGTTGGCCTCCGTCCGCTCCTTGGGAGCGGAGCCCTGGACGAGGAAGTCCGAGGACGGCAGCGTGTAGGCCACGTCGCCCGAGAGCTGGAGCTGCTCGGTGCGCTGGGGAATGGGCGTGGGCGGCGGCGCGGGCGCCACCGGGGTGGAGGGGACGTGGACGGCCGGGGCCGCGGCGGGGGCAGGAAGCCCGACCGTCGGGATGGCCTCGGTGGCTCCCTCCACGGGCTTGGCGTCGGCGCCCTGCTCGCTCCCCCGGCCCTGGGCGGCGCGGATCTTCTGGATCGCCGCCTCCGCCTGGGACCGGCCGGGCGCCGGTGCGGCCATGGCCGCCGTCGCCTCGGGGTCGTCCACGACCGCGCGCTCGTAGGGCTCGTCTCCGGCAAAGCCGTCTCCGGGCTCGGGGGCCTCCTCGGCATCCTTGCCGAACAGGCGCCGCTTCTTGGTCCGGCGCTGGCGTGCCGCCTCCTGGGCGCGCCGCTCCGAGTCGTACAGGTAGCTGCGGTCGTGGGCCTCCTGCTCCTCGGGGGTCAGGTCGAGGCCCATGAGGTGCTCCCAGCCGGCACGGATCCGGCGCGGGATGGCGGCGAACGGCGTGGCCGTGACGATGAGGACGGAGATGAACGCGAGCGCGGAGTAGACGATGACCGGGATCGCCGGGTGGACCGCTGCAAGCAGGGAGGCGGCGAGGAAGCCGAGCATGCCCCCGGCGGCACGGAGCCCGTCGAAGCCCGCCGCGGCGGAGGGCAGCCCCCCGAGGACATCGGCGAGCCCGGTCGCGGCGAACGTCATGACGAGGAAGCCGATGCCCACCCGGTTGTTGCCGCGGTGGTCCGCGGGCTTGCGGAAGAGGCGGAACGCGCAGACGCCGAGCATGAGGGGCAGCAGGAGCGAGACCCAGCCGAACGTGCCGTTGACGACCGCGTAGACGGCGTCCGGGAACCAGCCCTTCCAGCCCCACCAGGCGAAGGTCGCGATGAAGACGGCCAGGACCAGGTTGAACAGCGCGGCGCCGTCGCGGCGCTCCTCGGGGTCGATGCCGCTGACGTCGGTGCCGACGCGGCGGACCCCTCCGCCGACGGTGTGGGCGAGGGCGCCCCAGGTACCGCCGATGAGGCGCGCGGGCCACGGCTGGCCGGCGTCGGTCGCGGTCACGCCCCGTGGCGACGTGGTCCCCTTGCCGGACGCCTTGGCCCGGGACGCGCCCGCGCCCGACCGGCCCCGGGCCGCGGGCGCGGAGGTCCGGGTGGGTCTGGTCTTGGACGTGCCGGCCTTTGGCGTGGAAGAGGTACGAGTCGCCATATCCGCCACGGTACCGCGAAAGGCCGCCGCCCCCGCGGATTTCCACGGGAGCGGCGGCCTTGGGCGGCGGAAGGGCCGGGGCGTCAGGCCTCCAGGACCACCGGGATGATCATGGGCTTGCGCCGGAGCTTGCGGCTAACCCAGGTGCCGATGACCCGCCGGATCACCTGCTGGAGCTGGTGTGCCGTGTGGTCCGGCTTGGCGAGGATCGCCTCCTCGAGGGCGGCATTGATCTTGGGGATGATGTCGTCGAACACGGCGTCGTCCTCGGCGACGCCGCGGGCGTGGATCTCCGGGCCGGTCACGACCTTGCCGGTCGAGCGGTTCACCACGGTGATGACCGAGATGAAGCCCTCCTCGCCGAGGATCCTGCGGTCCTTGAGGTCGACGTCCGTGATCTCCCCGACGCTGCTGCCGTCGACGTAGACGAAGCCGACCTCGACCTGCCCGACGATCTTCGCCACGCCGCCCTTGAGGTCGACCACGGTTCCGTTGTCGCCGAGGATGACGCTGTCCGGCTCCATGCCGGTCTCGAGGGCCAGGTTGCCGTTGGCGATGAGGTGGCGGGTCTCCCCGTGCACCGGCATCGCGTTGAGCGGCTCGACGATGTTGTAGCAGTAGAGGAGCTCGCCGGCGGCCGCGTGGCCGGAGACGTGGACCTTCGCCATGCCCTTGTGGATCACGTTCGCGCCGAGCTTGAGCAGGCCGTTGATGACGCGGAAGACGGCGTTCTCGTTGCCCGGGATGAGGGAGGACGCGAGGATCACCGTGTCGCCGTCGCCGACCTGCACCCGGTGGTCGCCGTTCGCCATGCGCGAGAGCGCGGCCATGGGCTCGCCCTGGGATCCGGTGGACATCAGCACGAGGCGGTGGTCCGGGATGTCGTCGATGGCCTTCATGTCCACGAGGATGCCCGGCGGCACGTCGAGGTAGCCCAGTTTGGCCGCGATCCCCATGTTGCGCACCATGGAACGGCCCACGAAGGCGACCTTGCGGCCGTGCTGGTGGGCGGCGTCGAGCACCTGCTGGACGCGGTGGACGTGCGAGGAGAAGCTGGCCACGATGATCCGCTTGCGCGCCTGGCCGAAGAGCCGGTCCAGCGTGGGGCCGATCTCCTTCTCCGCGGTGGTGAACCCGGGGACGTCCGCGTTGGTGGAGTCGGCCATGAACAGGTCCACGCCCTCCTCGCCCAGCCGGGCGAAGTGGCGGAGGTCGGTGATGCGGCCGTCGAGCGGGAGCTGGTCCATCTTGAAGTCGCCCGTATGGAGGACCGTGCCCCCGGCGGTGCGGATGAAGACGGCCAGGGCGTCCGGAATCGAGTGGTTGACGGCCACGAACTCGGTCTGGAACGGACCGAAGTCCAGCACCTGGCCCTCCTCCACGACCCGCAGCACCGGGGTGATGCGGTGCTCGGCGAGCTTGGCCTCCACGAGGGCCAGCGTGAGCTGCGATCCCACGAGGGGGATGTCCCGGCGGTGGCGGAGGAGGTACGGGACGGCGCCGATGTGGTCCTCGTGGCCGTGCGTGAGCACGACGGCGAGGATGTCCTGGATGCGGCCTTCGAGGTAGGAGAAGTCGGGCAGGATCAGGTCCACGCCCGGCTGGGTCTCTTCGGGGAAGAGGACGCCGCAGTCGACGACGAGGAGCTTGCCCTCGATCTCGAAGACGGCCATGTTCCGTCCGACCTCGCCGAGCCCGCCGAGCGGGACGATCCGCAGGGTCCCCGTCGGGAGCGGGGGCGGAGTGGTGAGGACGGACAGGGCTCGTTGGGTCATGCTGGGCTGCTCCTAGGCGCCGAAGTCCATTCCGGCTTCGGCGAGATCGTTGCGGATGAGGGCGAGCTCCGCGTCGCCGGGCTCCACAAGCGGGAGCCGGACCACGGAGTTGGGCAGGACACCCTGCCACTTGAGAACCTGCTTGGCGGCGACCGCGCCCTGGACCCGGGTCATGATCCCGCGGATCACCGGGTCGAGGTCGAAATGGACCTGGCGGGCAGCCGCGAAGTCGCCCGCGAGCGCCGCGTCGACGAGTGTGCGGAACTGCTTCGTCGCGACGTGCGCGGTGACGGAGACGACGCCGAGCGCTCCCGCGGCCATCCACGGCAGGGTCAGGCCGTCGTCGCCCGAGTAGACGGCGAGGTCGGTCTTGGCGAGCACCCGCGTCACCGAGGCGAAGTCGGCCTTGGCGTCCTTGAGGCCGAGGATCCGGGGGTGCTCGGCCAGCCTGAGGATCGTCTCGGGGGCGATCGGGATGCCCGACCGGCCCGGGATGTCGTAGAGCATGACGGGCAGCTCGGTGGCCGAGGCGACCGTCTCGAAGTGGGCCTGGACGCCGGCCTGGCTGGGCTTGTTGTAGTAGGGCGTGACGAGGAGGAGGCCGTCCACGCCGAGGGCCTCGGCCCGGCGCGAGAGGCCCACCGAGTGGCGGGTGTCGTTCGTGCCCGTCCCGGCGATGACCTTGGCGCGGCCGCCGACCGCCTCGAGGACGGCCTTGAACATGCCGAGGTTCTCCTCGTCCGTCAGGGTGGACGTCTCCCCCGTGGTGCCGGTGACGACGAGCCCGTCGCAGCCGTCGTCGACGAGCTTGGCCGCGAGGGACGCCGCCGCATCGTAGTCGACGTCGCCGTCGGCGGTGAACGGGGTCACCATTGCCGTGAGGAGCGTGCCGAAAGTGCGCGTGCGGTTCTCGTCTGCCATATACAGAACGTTACCGTGGACGCCGCCCCTTTGGGCAACGCGTCAGGACGGGCGGGCGTAGCGTTCGAGCGCCGAACGGAACAGGACCGCCGTGACGACCTCGGTCCCGGTCCCGGCCGCGGACGCCATCCGGTGCCCGTCCGGCCCCCACACCCCGCTCTGGCCGCACGAGTCGCCCAGTGCGCTAGTTCCGCCGGCGTTGGCGAGCAGGGCGAAGAACCGGCTGTCCATGGCGCGGGCCCCGAAGTGGAGGTCCAGCCGGCGCTCCTCCCCCGCCACATAGACGGCCGGCGCCGCGTACAGGTCGGTTCCGGCGGCCGCGGCCTCCGCGGCGTGGCCGGGCTGCGCGACGTCGAAGCAGACGGCGAGGGCCACCTTCCAGCCGTCGACGTCGACGACGGTGAGTCGGGACCCGGGCTCGAAGATCTCCCGCTCCCTGCCGTGCAGGTGCATCTTGGGCGCGATCACGGCCGGCGCCCCGGGGCGCACGAGGACGGAGGCGAGGTGCGGCGTGCGGTCCGGCTCGCGGACGGCCGCCCCCACGACGGCGGAGATGCCCATGTCCTCGCAGGCCGCCTGGAGCTCGGAGAGCTGCGCCGAGGGACGGGTGAGCCACGCGGACTCGTCGGAGAAGAGGTCGAGGTCGTAGCCCGTGAGCGAGAGCTCGGGGAAGACCGCGAGCCTGGCTCCATGGGCGTCCGCGTCCTCGAGGAGGCGCACGTGCTCGTCGATGTTCGCGGCCAGCCCGCCCGGGAGCGCCACGGACTGCACGGCAGAGACGGTCAGCTCGGCGGACATAGGCCCATCCTAGGGCACCCGGATGCGCGGCCCCGGCGCCTGGCACCTCCCGCCGCAGGCCCGGCCGCGGGGCGCGGGCATCCCGCCGTGAGAGCATCGGGAGCATGGGCGGACAATCGGGGGTGGCCGGCACCCGGGGCTTGTCGGCGGGCCGGGCGCGCGGGGGCGGGCCGGCCAGGCTCGCGGGGCTCGACATGGCGCGCGGGGCGGCGCTGCTGGCCATGATGGCCACGCACATCCTGCCGACGGTGGCGCAGGATCCGGACACGGGTGCCTTCGCCGCCACGTGGGTCGGATCGGTGCTCTCGGGCCGGGCGGCGGCCCTGTTCGCCGTGCTCGCCGGCGTCTCGCTCACCCTGGGACGGGTCCCAGCGGAGCGGAACCGGCTCGGGCTCGCGCTGCGCGCGGCGGTGATCGCCGCCGTCGGGCTCACCCTCGGCCTCGCGCGCGTGGGCGTCGCGGTGATCCTCGTGGACTACGCGGTGCTGTTCTGGTGCGCGCTCGGCGTGCTCAGGCTCCGCCGCCAGACCCTCGGGCTGCTGGCCGTCGTCTGGATCCTCCTCGCCCCCGTCGCGGCGTACCTGCTCCGGCCGCTCCTGCTCGCGTCCGTGCCCCCGCTCCGGCTGGGCCACAGCCCGTCCTGGCCGGACCTTGCCGATCCGGTGCGCCTCGTCGCGGACCTCGCCGTCACCGGCTACTACCCGGCCCTCCAGTGGTTCGCCTACCTCCTGGTCGGCCTGTGGATCGGCCGCGCGGACCTCACCCGGACCGCGACGCAGGTGTGGCTCGTCCTTGCGGGTGCCGCGGCGGCCGTGCTCGCGAAGGCCTGCGCCTGGGCCTTCCTCGGCCCGCTCGGGGGCCTCAACGTCCTCCTGGCCACCCCTCAGGCGAAGGTGTGGCCGCTGCGCGCCATGCTCGAGGGGAACCTCACGGGGGTCGACCAGACCGGCACGTGGTGGTGGCTGACTTCTGCCGCCCCGCACGCCGGCACGCCGCTCGATCTCCTGCACACGGCCGGGACCTCGGCCGCCGCGATCGGAGCCTTCCTCCTCCTCGCCCGGATCGCGCCGCTGGCGCGGACGGGGCTGCTCGCACCGCTCGCGGGCGCCGGGGCGATGACGCTGACCCTCTACTCGGCCCACGTCGCGGCGCTCACGCTCCCGCTCGCGGACTGGGCGCATCTCACCCGTGAGGCGCTGTTGGCCGTCCACGTCGTTGCCGCCCTCGCGCTCGGCCTCTTCGTCCGGGCCAACGGCTGGCGGGGGCCGCTGGAGGCCGTGGCACATGCTGCGGCCCAGCTCGGCCTCGCCGGCAGGACCGCCGCCCGCGGCCCGGCACGCCGCAGCGCGTCCTCGCACCGGTAGGGCTGCCGTCGGCAGCCCGGCCGGCTGGCCTGTTTCAGCGGGCGCGGTGGAGGGCGATCGCCTGCCGCATGGCGGAGCGTGCCTGCTTGCGGTCGCCCGCGGCGTCGTAGGCGAGCCCGAGGCGGTACCAGGACCGCCAGTCCTCGGGCGCCGCCTCCGCCTCGTGGCGGTACTGAGCGAACTCGGCGTCGGCGGCCGACCGGACGATCCTTCCGCCGGCCGTGCGCGGGAGCGTGTCCTCCGGCAGGCCGCCCTCGGCCTCGAGTTCCCTGCCCATGCGCTCGAGCCGCGTGCCGAAGGCGAGCTCGCGCAGGAGCGCCCACACCCCCACGACCGGGAGCAGGAGGTAGCCGGCGCCGATTGCCTTGGCGACCGGCGCCGGGTCGAGCAGGAGGATCCGGGCGCGGTCGAAGGTGAGGATGAGGTAGAACACCAGCAGCACGGTGATGGCGACGACGCCGATCTTGGTCTTGTTCGCCACCACCCATGCCCACGCGCCGCCCGACCGCGGCGGGCGCTGTGGGTCCTGGGAGCTGTTCCGGTTCTGGCGATCCGCGGGGTCCATGGCGCTCACAGCCCGAGGTCCAGATAGCCGTCGAGGCCGACGGTGAGGCCCGGGTGCGCGGCGACCTCGCGCAGCCCCACGAGCACCCCGGGCATGAAGGACGCGCGGTCGAACGAGTCGTGGCGGAGGGTCAGCTGCTCCCCCGGTCCGCCCAGGAGGACCTCCTGGTGGGCGACGAGGCCGCGGAGGCGCACGGCATGGACGCGGACGCCGTCGACGTCGGCGCCCCGTGCGCCGTCGAGCTGCTTGGTGGTCGCGTCCGGGGACGGGCCGAGCCCGGCCTCGCTGCGGGCGGCGGAGATGAGCTGGGCCGTCCGGACGGCCGTGCCGGAGGGGGCGTCGACCTTGTCGGGATGGTGCAGCTCGACGATCTCGACCGATTCGAAGTAGCGGGCGGCCTTGGCTGCGAAGGCCGAGGCGAGCACGGACCCGAGGGCGAAGTTCGGCGCGATGAGGACGCCGGTCCCGGGATGGGCGGCGAGCAGGTCGCGCAGCGACCCGAGCCGCTCCTCGTTCCACCCGGTGGTCCCCACGACGGAGTGGAGGCCGTGTTCGACGGCGAACCGGACGTTGGCCTCGGTGGCGTCGGGGACGGTGAGGTCGACGACGTACCGGGCGCCGGCGTCGAGGAGGCCCTCGAGGGAGTCGCCCCGGCCGAGCGCTGCGACGAGGTCCATGTCCTCGGCCGCGCCGACTGCCCTGACGGCCTCGGAACCCATGCGCCCGTTCGCGCCCAGCACTGCCACGGGAAGTCGTTCTGCCATGCGGCCCAGCCTACTGGCGCGGGCAGCGGTGGTCAGAATCGTGGCGCGGGAGGCCGCTCAGCCCAGCGCCGCGACCCACTCGCTCCCGCCGTCGGCGAAGAACTGCTCCTTCCAGATGGGTACCTCGCCCTTGACCCGGTCCACGAGCTCGGAGCACAGCCGGAAGGCCTCGCCCCGGTGGGCCGCGGAGACCGCGCAGACGAACGCCGCGTCGCCGACCGCGAGCTCGCCGACGCGGTGCGCGATCCACACCCGCAGGGGACGTTCCGGCGCGCCGGCCGTCCCGCCGTCGGCCGCCGCCAGCACGTCGCCGATGGTCGCCTCGACGACGGAGCGCAGGGTCGCCTCGGCGCTCGGATGCGCGCTGTAGGAGAGGCGGGCGACGCCGCGGCCGTCGTCGTGGTCGCGGACCACGCCGGAGAAGAGCACGACGGCGCCCGCGTCCGGGGCGTCGACGGCGGCCCGGGCGGCGGCCTCGTCGAGCGGGGCGGTGGTCACGGCGGCGTGCAGGACCTCGACGGGCTCAGTGGTGGTCATGGCTGGATCCTCCCCGGCCGGCGGCCTGGTCGCAGATGTGGCCGATGATCGGGTCGAGGACGGCGAGGCCATCCATGACGCCGGACGGCGAGCCGGGCAGGTTGACGATGAAGGTCCGCCCAGAGAGGCCGGCATGCCCCCGCGAGAGCGCCGCGAGGGGGGTCTTGGCGGCGCCGGCCGCGCGCAGGGCCTCCATGATGCCGGGCACGTCGCGGTCGAGCAGGGGGCGCGTCTCCTCGGGGGTCACATCGTCGGGGCTCAGGCCGGTGCCGCCGCTCGTGATGATCGCGGCCGGCCCGAGCGCGAGGAGGGCGCGCAGGGCAGCCCCGACGCTGGGGCCGTCCGGGACCACCGCCGGCGGGATGACCTCGAAGCCGTGGTCGGAGAGCCAGTCGGCGACCACGGGGCCCGTGCGGTCCTCGTACACCCCGGTGGCCGCGCGCGTGGAGGCGATCACGATGCCCGCCCGGCGCCCCCCGTCGGGGGCGTGCGCAGCGTCATGCCCGCTCATGCCGCGCCTCCAGTGCGGGCATCCCAGTCCCCGCTCTTGCCGCCGGACTTGGCGAGCACCCTGACGTCGGTGATGACGGCGTGCTTGTCCACGGCCTTGACCATGTCGTACACGCCCAGGGCGGCCACGGACGCCGCGGTGAGGGCCTCCATCTCCACCCCCGTCACGCCGCGGGTCTTCACGGTGGCGAACACGGTGACGGCCGCGGGGCCGAGCTCGAAGTCGACCGTGACCTTGGCGATGGGGAGCGGGTGGCACAGCGGGATGAGCTCAGGGGTCTTCTTCGCGGCCATGATGCCGGCCACCCGGGCCACGGCGAGCGCGTCGCCCTTGGGCAGGCCGCCTTCCGCCAGGAGGGCGATGACCTCCCGGGTGGTGTTCAGGACCGCCTGGGCCGTCGCCTCCCGGGTGGACTCGGGCTTGGCGCTCACGTCGACCATGTGCGCGCTGCCGTCGGCGCGGACGTGGGTCAGGCCCGGGCCGGGTGCGGGGTGGGGGGTCTCAGTCACGTGAGCCATACTTCCACGTCGGCCCCGGCGGCGAGCGCGGTGACGTCCTCGGGCACCATGACGAGGGCGTCCGAGGCTGCGAGGGCGCCGAGGAGGTGGGAGCCGGGGCCGCCCGCGAGTCCGACCGCGCCGTCGGGCCGCAGCCGGGCGCGGCGGACCTGGAGGGTGCCGGCGGGCGATTCGAGCGGTTCGGCGAGGGGGGCGCGGACGCGGCGGCGGGCGCGGGGCGCACCGAGGAGCGCCGAGAGCACGGGCCGGAGGAGGACCTCCCAGGAGATCCAGCAGCTGACGGGGTTGCCGGGGAACGCGATGAGCGGCAGCCCCGCGAACGTGCCCAGTCCCTGGGGTCCGCCGGGCTGCAGCGCGAGGTGGGCGAATTCGACGTCGTGCCCGTCCAGGGCGAGCTTGGTCGCCTCGAAGGCGCCCTTCGAGACGCCGCCGGTGGTGATGAGGAGGTCGGGCCGCTCGGGTCCGCGGGCGAGCCGTTCGAGGGTGCCGCGCAGCTCGGCCGGCTCGTCGCTTCGCACCGCGACCGCGCGCGCCTCCACCCCGCCCTCCCGCAGCGCGGCGCGCAGGAGCGCCCCGTTCGCGTCGTGGATCTGGCCGGGTCCCAGCGGCCGCCCGGGGGCCGCGAGCTCGGCGCCGGTGCTCACGAGCACGGCGCGCAGCGGCGGCCGCACCCGCAGCAGGGCCAGTCCGAGCCCGGCGGCGAGCCCGAGCTGGGCCGGGCCGAGAGCTGTGCCGGCGGGGAGCACGACGGCGCCCGCCGCCACGTCGCTCCCGGCCCGCCGCACGTAGGTCCCGGCCTCGACCGCGGGAAGGTCCACGGTGCCGCCCTCGGGCGGGTAGCCGGACGGGACGGCCAGCTCGACCCGCACGACGGCGTCGGCGCCGGCGGGGAGCATGGCCCCGGTCATGATCGGCGCCGCGTGGCCGGGGCGCAGCGGCGGCGCGGGGGCGCCCGCCGGGATCGGCGCTGCCACCGTGAACCGGCGCAGGGCCGGCCCCGCCCCGTCCCCGGCCCCGGCGTCCGAGCCGGGGTCCGACGAGCACACCGCGAAGCCGTCCATCTGGGAGTTGTCGAACGGCGGGAGGCTGCCCGGGGCCACGAGGTCGGCGGCGAGGGCGGCGCCGAGGGCAGCATCGAGCGAGCGGTCCTGGGCGGCCCTGTCGGCGAGCGGGGCGAGGAGCCGGGCCATCAGCTCCCGGTGCTCCTCGACGCTGCGGTGCCGGTGGCTGTGGGCCGGCCGGTGCCCGCGGCTGTGATCGTGCCCCGGGCCGTGCGCGCCGTCGTGCGGGCGGGCCTCGGCCGGCGCCGCAGGCGCTGCGCCGGAGTCGGAATGCGTCATGTGGCCTCCACCTCGATGATGTCGTACCCCGTGGCCCCGTCGGGCGCGGGCGGGGCGACCGCTGCTGTCTGGACCTGGCCGTCGCCGTCGGTCGCGCGGACCGCGATGCGGTGCCGTCCCGCGGCCAGGCGCACCGGCGCGGCCCACTGGTACCAGGTGTCGCGCGAGATGCCGGTGCCGAGCCGCGCCTGCTGCCACGCGCCGTCGTCCACCCTGACCTCCACGCGCGAGATTCCGCGGTGCTGGGCCCACGCGACGCCCGCCACCACGACCTGCCCTGCGGCGACCCGGCTGCCGCGGCGGGGCACGTCGATCCGCGAGGCGGTCTTGATCGGGCCCTTCTCGCTCCAGCCGCGGGTGCTCCAGTAGGCCTGGTCGGCGGCGAACGTGGTGACCTTGAGCTCGGTGACCCACTTGGTCGCGGAGACGTAGCCGTACAGGCCCGGGACCACGAGCCGCACGGGGAACCCGTGCTCGGGCGGGAGGGGCGCCCCGTTCATGCCGATCGCGAGGAGGGCGTCCCGGCCGGGATCAGTGAGGGCCTCGAGCGGAGTGCCGGCGGTGAACCCGTCGACGCTGCGTGAGAGGACCATGTCCGCCCCGGCTGCGGGGCGCGCGCGGGCGAGCAGCTCCCGCACGGGCCAGCCGAGCCAGCGGGCATTGCCCACGAGGTCTCCGCCCACCTCGTTGGAGACGCAGGTGAGGGTGATGTACCGCTCCACGAGGGGCTGGGCGAGGAGGTCGGCCCAGGTCAGAGTCACCGGCTGGCCGACGAGTCCGGTGACCGCGAGGCGCCAGCTGCCGGGGTCGACGGAGGGGACGACGAACGCGGTGTCGATCCGGTAGAACTCCGTGCTCGGAGTGACGAGGGCGCTCACGCCCGCAACGCCGACCTCGGCCGCGGCGGGGAGGGGCGGGGCCGGCTGGGCGGGGGTGGGGAGCCGGAGGGCGGCGCGGGCCGCGTCCGCCGCGAGCGAGGCGCTGCGCACGACGCCGGTCAGCACCCCGCCGAGGGCAACCGCGGCCGCCGTGCCGGTCAGGGCCCGCAGGAAGCCCCGGCGGGGCAGCCCCGCCGGCAGCCGGCCCGGCGCGCCGGCCTCCCGCCGGAGTCGGCCCACGAGCCAGCGGACCAGGGATACGGCCACCGCGCCGGCAAGGAGCGCGCAGGTCCACGCGGCCGGCGCGCCGAGCGAGCGGGTGGCCACGGCCGCGAGCCCCGCGAGGCCCACGGCGCCGGCGAGCGCGGCCCCGGCCCCGGGCCGGCGGAGTTCGAGGAGGCCGGCGGCGGCGCCGAGGAGCGCGAGGACGACGCCGATGGCGGTGACGAGGAACGCCTTGTCCCCGGTGCCGAAGGTCTGGATGGCCCAGTCCTTCGCCGCGGGCGGGGCGAGGTCGGTGACGGCGCCGCCCACCGCGGAGACCGGGCTCAGGGACGGGCTGAGCAGGCCGGCGGCGAGTTCCCCGGAGAGCACCCCTGCCGCGGCCGCGACCACGCCTGCCCCGGCGGCGGCCGCGCCCCGGACCCGGCTGGCGCGCCGCTGCCCCGGCGGCGCGGTGAGGGGCTCGGGTCCTGCGCTCATGGCACCAGAATAGGTCCCCTGCGCCCGGCCGGCCCGTGGCGGGCACCACTCGCGTACTGTAGATGCATGGGTGTTGAGCTCGGGATGCCGCAGGTGCGCGCGTCGGAGCCCTCGGTGGGGGCGCTGGCGGCGGACCGGCCCGCGGGGCTGCCGGGGCTCCAGGACCGGTACGGCCGGGTCGCGACGGACATGCGCCTCTCGCTCACCGACAAGTGCAACCTGCGCTGCTCCTACTGCATGCCGGCCGAGGGCCTGCCGTGGCTGGCGAAGGACGCGCTCCTGTCCGCCGCGGAGGTCGTCCGGGTCGTGGGGATCGGCGTCCGCGTGCTCGGCGTGCGGGAGCTGCGGCTCACGGGCGGCGAGCCGCTCGTGCGGGCGGACCTGGTGGACATCGTCGCGGCGCTGCGCGCGGCGCACCCGGACCTGCCGATCGCCCTCACGACCAACGCCGTGGGCCTGGATGCCAAGGCCGCCGCACTCAAGGCCGCCGGACTGACGCGCATCAACGTCTCGCTCGACACCCTGCACCCGGAGACGTTCGCCCAGCTGGCCCGCCGCCCGTTCTTCGACCGGGTCCTGGCCGGGATCGAGGCCGCGGACGCGGCCGGGCTCGGCCCGATCAAGATCAACTCCGTGCTCATGCGCGGGATCAACGACGCCGACGGTCCCGACCTGCTCGCATGGTGCCTCGAGCGCGGCTACGAGCTGCGGTTCATCGAGCAGATGCCCCTCGACGCCGACCACGGGTGGACCCGCGACGGCATGGTCACCGCCGGGGAGGTCCGCGGGCTGCTCTCGGAGCGCTTCCGCCTCTCCCCCGATCCCCGGGACCGCGACGGTGCGCCCGCCGAGCGGTTCGAGGTGCGGGGCAAGGACGACGGCGCGCTGCTCGGCACCGTCGGGATCATCGCCTCGGTGACCGAGCCGTTCTGCGCGGACTGCAAGCGCACCCGCATCACGGCCGAGGGGAAGGTCATGAGCTGCCTCTTCTCCCACGAGGAGGTGGACCTGCGCGGGCTCCTGCGCTCGGGGGCGTCCGATGAGCAGGTGGCGCTGCGGTGGCAGGAGGCGATGTGGCTCAAGCCGCGCGCCCACGGCATGGACCACACGGGCCTCGGCGCGGACGGCTTCGTGCAGCCGGACCGCTCGATGTCCGCCATCGGCGGCTGACCCGCAGCCTCCGAGCGACCCTAGGAGAGCCCTTGCAGATCACGCTGCGGTACTACGCCGCGGCCCAGGCCGCCGCCGGCAGGGCCGAGGAGTCGCTGTCGGCGCCCGACGGCGCGAGCCTGGCCGAGGCGCTCGAGGCCGCCCTCGCCGTCGTCCGCGTCCCCGCCTCCTCCGGCACGGGCGCCCCGCCGTTGGCCGAGGTGCTGCGCCGGTGCTCGTTCCTGGTGAACGAGGTTGCCGTGCGGGACCGTGCGCGCGTGCTCGCGGACGGCGATGTGGTGGATGTGCTGCCCCCGTTCGCGGGCGGCTGAGCCCCCGCACCGGGATCCGTCCCAGGGATGACGACAGGTGGCCGGGACCGGCGTAGCGTTGAGGCAAAGGTTCCTTCCCCGGAGGTCTCGATGAACGCCGACACCCAGCGCCGCTGGCTCCGCTGGATCCCCGCCGCGGCGGTCCCGGCCGTCGTGGCCGTGGGCCTGTTCGCCTCCGGGGCGACGGCCGGATCCCCGCCCCCGCCCGCGACCCCCGAGCAGGTCCTCGCCCTCGCGGCCGGCCACAGTGCCCGGCAGTTCTCCGGCACGGTCGAGCAGAGCTCCGACCTCGGGCTGCCCTCGATCCCGGGCCAGGCGCTTGGCGCCGCGAAGGGCAGCACCTCCTTCGGCTCCGAGGCGGCGATGCTGGAGCTGCTCACGAGCGCGCACACCGCGAAGGTCTACGCCGACGGTCCCACGCGCGAGCGGGTGCAGGTCCTCGACCAGCTCGCCGAGCGCGACGCCGTCCGCAACGGCAGCGACCTGTGGACCTACGATTCCTCGGCCCACGCGGTCACCCACGCCGCCCTGCCCTCGGCGGCTGCGGCCGCCGTGCCCAGCGCGGCCGCCGTGTCCCCGGACCAGCTCGCGCAGCGGCTCCTGGCCGCCGCCGGGCCGAGCACCGCCGTCTCCCTCGCCCAGCCCGCCACGGTCGCCGGCCACAGCGCCTACACGCTCGTGCTGACCCCGAAGGCCGCCGGCACCCTCGTCGCCTCCGTGCGGATCGCGGTCGAGGCACAGACCGGGCTGCCGCTCGCCGTGGACGTGTACGCGAAGGGGCAGGACGCCGCCGCCTTCCACGCCGCCTTCACCCAGCTGACCCTGGCGGCACCGGATGCCTCCGTCTTCGCCTTCACCCCGCCCGCCGGCGCGAAGGTGACCCAGCAGCAGCTCCCCGCCCCCGCGCAGCACCGGCAGGCCAAGGCCCAGCACGCCCCGGCCGCGGCCGCGCCACGGGGCTGGGATGCCATCACCGTCATCCCCGCGGACAAGGTGCCTGCGGGCCTGAAGGACCAGCCGCTCATGAAGCAGCTCGCCGCGCCGGCCGCGGGCGGCCGGGTGATCAGCACCTCGCTGTTCACCGTCCTGCTCCTGGACGACGGCCGCGTGCTGGCGGGGGCCGTCCCCGCGACGGCCCTCGAGGCAGCGGCCGCCAGGTGACGGCGGGGCCCGACGCTGCGCGGACCCGCCCCGGCGCCGGGGATGCCGCCCTCCGCACCCACGCCCTCACGAAGCGCTTCGGCGCCCACACCGCCGTCGACTCCCTCGCGCTCGAGGTGCCGCGCGGCGCCGTGTTCGGGTTCCTCGGCCCCAACGGATCGGGGAAGACGACCACCATCCGGATGCTGCTGGGGCTCGTGGCCCCCACGTCGGGGCATGCCGAGGTGCTCGGCGAGCCGATGCCGCGGGCGGCGCGCAGCGTGCTGCCGCGGGTCGGGGCCCTCGTGGAGGGGCCCGCGTTCTACCCCTTCCTCACCGGGGCCGCCAATCTGTCGCGGTTCGACGCCGCCGATCCCCTCACTGCCCGGGCCACCCGTCGCGCGCGCGTGGGGGCGGCACTCGAGCGGGTGGGGCTCTCGCACGCCGCGGGCAAGAAGGTGCACGCCTACTCGCTGGGCATGAAGCAGCGTCTCGGGCTGGCCGCGGCCCTGCTCGCCCCGCGCGACCTCCTCGTCCTCGACGAGCCCACCAACGGCCTCGACCCGCAGGGCACGCGCGAGGTCCGGGGCCTGATCCGATCGCTCGCCGAGGACGGCACCACGGTCTTCGTCTCGAGCCACCTGCTGGCAGAGGTCGAGCAGATCTGCACGCACGCCGCCGTGCTGCGCACCGGGCGCCTCGTGGCCCAGGGGACCCTCGACGCGCTGCGCGCGGGGGCGAGTCCGCGGATCGAGGTCCGCACTCCCGACGCCGTCGCGGCGGCCGACGTCCTGCGGCGCCTCGGCCTGCACGTCGAGCCTGCCGGGCCGGGCACGGTCGTTGCCGCCGCGGCCGCCGCCTCGGCCGCCGACGACGGGGCCGGCCCTGCGCACGACGCCGGGGACCCGCCGCCCGCAGGCCGCGCGCCTGCGGCTGCTGCCGGGGCGGGTGCACCGCCGCCGGAGGACCTGGTGGCGGCGCTCGTGGCGGCCGGTGTGCGCGTGCGCGGGTTCAGTGCCGAGGCCGCCACGCTCGAGGAGCGCTTCGTGGAGCTGACCGGGGAGGGCTTCGATGTCGCAGGCTGAAGTGTCCCGCGCGGTGGACGCCCACGGGGGCAGCCACACGGCCAAGCTCCTCGCCTCCGAGCTGCGGGTCCTGTTCGGGCGGTGGCGGACCTGGGCCATGCTCGCGGCCCTCGCGGCGGTGCCCGTGCTCATCGGGCTCGCCGTGAAGTTCTCCCCCGGGCGCCCGCCGAGCGGCCGCGGGCCCGCCTTCCTCGACCAGATCACCGACAACGGGCTCTTCGCCGGGGTCGTGGGGCTCGTGGTCTGCACCCCGCTGTTCCTGCCGCTGACCATCAGCGTCGTGGCCGGGGATGCGATTGCGGGCGAGGCGAGCCTGGGGACGCTGCGCTACCTGCTCCTCGCCCCCGCGGGGCGCGTGCGGCTGCTCGCGGTGAAGTACCTCAGCTCTGCCGTCTTCTGCGCGGCGGCGGGGATCGCCGTCGTCCTCGGGGGAACGGCGGTGGGGCTGGCCCTGTTCCCGCTCGGCCACGCGACGCTCCTGTCCGGCACGCAGATCGGGCCGGCGGAGTCCTTCGGGCGGCTGCTGCTCATGGCCGCGTACGCGACGGTGTCGCTGCTCGGGCTCGCCGCGATCGGGCTGTTCGCCTCGACCCTGACCGGGGTGCCGGTCGGGGCGATGGCCGCGACGGCGGTGCTCGCCGTCGTCTCCCAGATCCTCGACGCGCTCGACCAGCTCGACTGGCTGCACCCGTGGCTCTTCACGGACCACTGGCTGGGCCTCGCGGACTTCCTGCGCGACCCGGTCTCGTGGGACTCGTTCGCCGCGAATGCGTGGCTGCAGGCCGGGTACATCGCGCTCTTCGGCGCCCTCGCCTACGGCCGCTTCACCACCAAGGACATCCTCGCCTGAGCCCGGGACATGACCCCTCAAGGTAGGGACATGACCCCACAAGGTAGGGACATGACCTCACAACATAGGGACATGACCCCTCACCGAGGGCTCTCGATGAGGGGTCATGTCCCTGTGGTCTGCTCGGCCTCAGGTGAGGCCGAAGGTCTCGCTCTCCTCGAACGGGCCCACCACCGTGGTGGTGCGCGGGGCGGTCGCGAGCACGCGGGCGAGGTCCTGGACCTCCGCCGCGGTGACCGCGCCGATCTGCGCGAGGGTCTCCTCGATGTCCTGGAACTCTCCCGAGACGAGCTCGGCGCGGCCCAGCCGGGACATGCGCGAGCCGGTGTCCTCGAGCGCGAGGACGATCCCGCCCGAGAGCTGGCCCACGGCCTTGCGCAGCTCCTCGTCCGTGATGCCGTGCTCGGCGAGCTTCTCGAGCTCGGCCGCCATGAGCGCCAGGACCTGCGGGACCTTGGCCGGCGCGCAGCCGCCGTAGATGCCGAAGTACCCGGCGTCCGCGTAGGCGGAGGCGAACGAGTACGTCGAGTAGACGAGCCCGCGCTTCTCGCGGATCTCCTGGAACAGGCGCGAGGACATGCCCCCGCCGAGGACCGCGTTGAGCACGCTCATGACGTACCGGCGCGGGTCCGTGGCGGTGATCGAGGGGCAGCCCATGATGACGTTGGCCTGCTCGACCTGCCGCTTGACCACGGACAGGCCCGGCTGGCCCGTGATGGCCGCGGGCGCCGCCGAGCGGCGGGCCACCGGGGCGGCCTCCGACCCGAGGTCCCAGCCGGCGCCCTGGAGCGCGTCGAGCACGAGCGAGCACACGGCGTCGTGCTCGAGGCCGCCCGCCGCGGTGATCACGAGCTCCTCGGGACGGTAGTAGCGGCGGTAGTGCTCCCACACCGAGTCCCGCGGCACCGCCCGGATGGCCTCCGGGGTGCCGCCGATCGGACGGCCGAGCGGGTGGCCGCCCAGCACGGCCGCGACGAAGTGCTCGTGCGCCACGTCCGTCGGGTCGTCGCCGTCCATGGCGATCTCCTCGAGGATGACGTCCCGCTCCTGCTCGAGCTCGTCGGGGTCGAGCACCGCCGAGGTGATCATGTCCGCGATGACGTCGATGGCCATGGGGAGGTCGGTGTCGAGCACCCGCGCGTAGTAGCACGTGCTCTCCTTGGCCGTCGCGGCGTTGGACTCGCCGCCCACCTCGTCGAACGCCGAGGCGATCTCGAGGGCGGTGCGGCGCTGGGTGCCCTTGAACAGCAGGTGCTCGAGGAAGTGGGTGGCCCCGTGCTGGCCCGAAGCCTCGTCACGGGAGCCCACGCCCACCCAGAAGCCGATCGACGCCGACCTCTGGCCCGGCATCGCCTCCGTGAGGACACGTACGCCCCCGGGAAGGATGGACCGGCGCACGACGGCGCCGCCATCCTTCCCGAAGATCGTGGTCGACGCCGGAGCGCCGTCCACGAGCTGGCCCGAGGTCAGCGGCAGTTCGACTGTTGCCATGCGGCTACGCTTCGACCTCCGCCGAGGCCTCGCCCTGGTCCGCGGCGTCGGCGTCGGCCACGACGGGCGCGAGCGAGAGCTTGCCGCGGTCATCGATCTTGGTGATCTCGACCTGGACCTTCTGGCCCACGGAGACGACGTCCTCGACGTTGTCCACGCGCTTGCCGCCGGCGAGCTTGCGCAGCTCGGAGATGTGCAGCAGGCCGTCCTTGCCCGGCGTGAGCGAGACGAACGCGCCGAACGTGGTCGTCTTGACGACGGTGCCGAGGTAGCGCTCGCCGACCTCGGGCATCTGCGGGTTCGCGATCGCGTTCACCGCGGCGCGGGCGGCCTCGGCCGAGGAGCCGTCGGTCGCGCCGATGAGCACGGTGCCGTCGTCCTCGATCGAGATGTCGGCGCCCGTGTCCTCCTGGATCTGGTTGATCATCTTGCCCTTGGGGCCGATGACCTCGCCGATCTTGTCCACGGGGATCTTGATCGCGATGATCCGCGGCGCGAACTCGGAGAGCTCGTCCGGGCGGTCGATCGCGGCGTTGATCACCGAGAGGATGTGCAGGCGCGCCTCGCGGGCCTGCTTGAGGGCGGCGGCCAGGACCGAGGCGGGGATGCCGTCGAGCTTGGTGTCGAGCTGGATCGCCGTGACGAACTCGGAGGTGCCGGCGACCTTGAAGTCCATGTCGCCGAAGGCGTCCTCGGCACCGAGGATGTCGGTGAGGGCGGCGTAGCGGGTCTGGCCGTCGACCTCGTCGGAGACGAGGCCCATGGCGATGCCCGCGACCGGGGCCTTGAGCGGCACGCCGGCGTTGAGCAGCGACAGGGTCGAGGCGCACACGGAGCCCATCGACGTCGAGCCGTTGGAGCCGAGGGCCTCGGACACCTGGCGGATCGCGTACGGGAACTCCTCGCGCGAGGGCAGCACGGGCACGAGCGCACGCTCGGCCAGGGCGCCGTGGCCGATCTCGCGGCGCTTCGGGGAGCCGACGCGGCCGGTCTCGCCCGTGGAGTACGGCGGGAAGTTGTAGTTGTGCATGTACCGCTTGTGCGTCTCGGGCGAGAGCGAGTCGATCTGCTGCTCCATCTTGAGCATGTTCAGCGTCGTGACGCCCATGATCTGGGTCTCGCCGCGCTCGAAGATCGCCGAGCCGTGGACCCGCGGGAGCACCTCGACCTCGGCCGTGAGCTGGCGGATGTCCGTCAGGCCGCGGCCGTCGATGCGGACCTGCTCGGTGAGGATGCGCTGGCGGACGACCTTCTTGGTCACCGAGCGGAACGCCGCGGAGAGCTCCTTCTCGCGGCCCTCGAACTGGCCCGCGAGCTGGGCGAGCACCTCGGCCTTGAGCGCGTCGGACGCGGCCTCGCGCTCCTGCTTGTCGGCGATCTGGAAGACCTCGGCGAGCTTGGCAGCGGCGGCGGCCTCGACGGCGTCGTACGCGTCGGCCTCGTAGTCGAGGAAGACGGGGAACTCGGCGGTGGGCTTGGCGGCACGGTCGGCCAGGTCCTGCTGGGCCTCGCAGAGCGCGCGGATGAACGGCTTGGCGGCCTCGAGGCCCTCGGCGACGACCTCCTCGGTGGGGGCCGTGGCGCCCTCGTCCTTGATGAGGCTCCAGGAGTGGTCGGTGGCCTCGGCCTCGACCATCATGATCGCCACGTCGTCGCCGGCGATGCGCCCGGCGACGACCATGTCGAAGGTCGCCTTCTGCAGCTGCGAGTGCTTCGGGAACGCGACCCACTGGGCGCCCTGCTCGTCGTGGACGAGGGCCACGCGCACGCCGCCGATGGGGCCGGAGAAGGGCAGGCCGGCGAGCTGGGTGGACATCGAGGCGGCGTTGATCGCGACGACGTCGTAGAGCTCGTCCGGGTTGATCGCCAGGACCGTCACCACGACCTGGACCTCGTTGCGCAGGCCCTTGACGAAGGCCGGGCGCAGCGGGCGGTCCATGAGGCGGCACGCGAGGATGGCGTCCGTCGAGGGGCGGCCCTCGCGGCGGAAGAACGAGCCGGGGATGCGGCCCGCGGCGTACATGCGCTCCTCGACGTCGACCGTGAGCGGGAAGAAGTCGAAGCCCTCGCGAGGGGTCTTGCCCGCCGTGGTGGCGGAAAGCAGGGCGGTGTCATCGTCGATGTAGGCCATCGCCGCGCCGGCGGCCTGCTTGGCGAGGCGGCCGGTCTCGAAGCGGACGACGCGCTGGCCGTGGCGGCCGTTGTCGATGACGGCCTCAGAGAACTGGATCTCGGGACCCTCCATAGGAGAGCACCTCCGTTTCCTTGTGTGGCGGAGGCTGTCCGGAACCCGGTCTTCGATCGAGGCCCTTGGCGCGTCCGTGTCCCGGACGCCCTCAAGAGCCACTACCGAGGACCGCAGGCAGCCGGTGCCTCCTGATGGTGGTTCAGTTGTCGTGCCCCGCCGACGGCGGGGCGATGGGGGAAGCTGGCCGCCCGCCCGCGCCTGGACGCGGACGGGCGGACTGCTCCCAGACTACCGGCGCAGGCCGAGACGCTCGATGAGCGAGCGGTAGCGCGCGATGTCGGTGTCGTGCAGGTAGGCGAGCATGCGCTTGCGGCGACCCACGAGCGCGAGCAGGCCGCGCTGGGTGTGGAAGTCGTGCTTGTGCTGCTTCATGTGCTCAGTCAAGTCCTTGATGCGCTTGGTCAGGACGGCGATCTGGACCTCGGGAGACCCGGTGTCGCCTTCCTTCGTCGCGTATTCCTTGATGATCTCCTGCTTGACGGCGGGATCCAAAGCCATTGGAGCTCCTCGTTTCGTGCCGTGCGGCCCGCTGGACGCTGCGTCCCCGGGGAACACCGGCAGGGTGTCCCGCGGTGACGGGGCCGGTGCGGCCCAGGCCGCCACGGACTGCAGCGAGGGCCACCGAGGATTCTATCGGTTCAGGCCTCACCGTGTCGAAACGCGGCTGCTTCAGCGGGGGGAGGCACCGCCCTGTCCGGAGGCGGCGAGCACGTCCCGCGCGGCATCGACGTCGAGCTTCATCTGCTCCACGAGCGCCGCGGGCCCGCGGTAGGCGACCATGCCGCGCAGCCGGTCGACGAACTCGACGACGACGTTCTGGCCGTAGAGGTCGAAGTCCTCGGGGGCCTCGTCCGGCCGGTCGATGACGTGGGCCTCGACCTGGCGGGCCACGCCCTCGAACGTCGGGTTCGAGCCCACGGAGATCGCCGCCGGCCAGCGGGTCCCGGCCTGGTCGAGGAGCCAGCCGGCGTAGATCCCGTCGGCGGGGACGTGGCCGGCGGCGTCATGGGAGAGGTTCGCGGTCGGGAACCCGAGGGCCCGCCCGCGGGAGGCGCCGTGGACCACGGTGCCGTGCATCGCGTGGGGCCGGCCGAGGATCTCGGCCGCGGTCCGCACGTCGCCCGACTCCAGAGCCTCCCGCACCCACGTCGAGGAGCAGCGGCGCTCGTCGGCGTCGTCCTCGGCCGCGGCGGCGGGCTGCGGCTCTGCGGCGCGGTGCCGGGGGGCGTGCTCGGTGAACTCGTCGACGACCACGACGCCGAAGCCGAACCGCTCCCCCAGGTGCTGCATCGCGGCGAGGTCGCCGGCGTTCCCGCGCCCGAAGCGGACGTCGTGGCCCACGACCACGTGCGAGGCGCGGAGGGCGTCGACGAAGATGCCGCGGACGAAGTCCTCGGCGCTCTGCTGCGCGAATTCCAGGGTGTAGTGCAGGACCAGGATCGCGTCGAGCCCGTAGCCGGACAGCGCGGCGAGCCGGTCCTCGATCCCCATGATGAGGTGCGGAGCGGTGTCGGGCCGGTGGACCTGGGCCGGGTGCGGGTCGAACGTCACGGCGACGGCGCGGCTGCCGCTGTCCCTCGCCGTGGCCAGCAGGCGCGCGAGCACCTGCTGGTGGCCGCGGTGGACGCCGTCGAAGTTGCCGATGGTGACGGCCGTCGGGCCGAAATCCCCGGGAATCTCGTCCACTCCGTGCCAGATCAAGACCATCGTCCTCGCCTCGTCGCCCTGTGTGTGCCTGACAAGACTACCGGCCGCCATCCGCATCCACGGCAGCGGCCGTCCGGGGGCGGTGGTAGAGGAGCCACGCGAGGCCGAGGAAGGGCAGCACGAGCGGGACGTACCCATAGCCCCGCCCGAACCCGCTCCAGACGGTGTCGTGGGGGAACGCCGAGGCGTCCACCACGCTGGCCGTCCCGACCGCCAGGATGCCGACGAGCTCGAGCAGGATGGCCCCGAGGGTCACGTACCAGCTCGTGACGCCGCGGCGGGCGAGCGAGACGGTCGCGACGATGTAGACGACGGCCGCGACGGCGCTGAGCAGGTAGGCCAGCGGCGCCTCGGAGAACTTGGTGGCGATCTGGTACCCGGCGCGGGCCGTCGCCGACAGCGCGAAGACGCCGTACACGGCCACGAGGATGCGGCCCAGGCCCACGTTGCGGGTCCGGGGAGAGTGCTCGGGCCCGGTCGGGCCCCCAGGGGTGGGGGACGGCTCGGCAGAGGTCATGAGAAGGGTGCTCCGTTCCAGATCTGCTCCATGCGGAACAGCATCACAAAGATCGTCACCGGCACGGCGGCCAGCACTGCGTTGCTCCACCGGGTGCGGTCAGCGATCGCCCACCAGAACGCGGCGATCGGCACGATCAGCGCCGTCGCGAGGTAGCCCCAGAACTCCCATGGCTCCCCCCGCACGGCCTCTCCCCCGGCCTGCCGGATCCCTGCGCCGATGCCGAAGACGACGAGGAAGAGCTCGACGACGGCCACGGACACGATCGCCGCGTCCCCCGGATAGGTCTTGGTGACCACGGCGGCCACGCACAGGATCAGCGAGAGCGCGCACAGGACCGCGCCGACGACGAAGAACGGGTCCACCTCAGGCGCCCTCGCCGTGGGCGGCGAACACGAGTTCGGGCTTGGCCTGCCCGCCCACGTCCTTCAGGAGGGCGACCAGCTCGCCGTCGGGCGCGAACGCCGCGGTGAGCTCCGCCGATCCCGTCGCGGGGATGCGGCGCCCGTAGGAGAGCTCGACGGTCTCGCCGTCGCTGAGCTCGCGGACCGGCAGGAGCGTCCGTGCGGCGTCCGCGAGCGGCAGGACGGCGAGCGAGCCGGCCAGCTCCTCGAGCGTGTGCGCCTGCTCGATCCGGTAGGGGCCCACCTGGGTGCGGCGGAGCGCCGTGAGGTGCCCGCCCACGCCGAGGTCGGCGCCGAGGTCGCGGGCGAGGGCCCGGATGTACGTGCCGGAGGAGCAGCGCACCGTGACGTCGACGTCCTGGAGCCTGCCCCCGCGCTCCCGGCGGACGCCGTGGATGTCGAAGGAGTGGATCGTCACGGGCCGGGCCTCGAGCTCGACCTCCTTGCCGGCGCGGACGCGGGCGTACGACCGCTCGCCGGCGACCTTGATGGCGCTGACGCTGCTGGGGACCTGCAGGATGTCCCCGGTGAGCTTCGCTGCCGCATCACGGATCTGCTGCTCGGTGACGGCCGCGGCGATGCGCTCCTCGAGGACCTCGCCCTCGGCGTCGTCCGTCACCGTGCGCTGGCCGAGCCGGATGGTGGCGCTGTAGGTCTTCTCGGTGCCGACGATGTGGGAGAGCAGGCGGGTCGCCTTGTTGATCCCGACGACGAGCACGCCCGTGGCCATGGGATCGAGGGTCCCCGCATGCCCCACCTTGCGGGTCCCTGCGAGCCGGCGGACCTTGCCCACCACGTCATGGCTCGTCCACCCGCGTGGCTTGTCCACGATCACCAGTCCAGAAAGCACGCCTCCCAGTATATGGAGCGCCGGGGGCGCTCCCGCCCGCAGGCGCCGACGGGGCGGGGGCGCCCCCCGGGGGGGGCGCCCCCCCCCCCCCCCCCCCCCGCCCGGAAACTGACAACCCGCCCGGCGCCCAACACCCCCCCGCCGCCCCCCGCCCCCCCCCCCCCCCCCCCCCCCCCCCCGCGGGGGGGGGGGGCGCCCCCCCCCCGGGCCCCCCCCCCCCCCCCGCCCCCCACGGCTGCCTGAAGCGTCAGTCCTGGCGAGCGTCAGTCCTCGCGCGGCTCGACGTCGTCGAACCCGTCGTCGTACGAGTCGTCGCCGGCCTCGTCCGCCTTGCGGTACGGATCGGCGTCCCCGGCGGGGCGCGCCCCCTCGGCGAGGCGTGCCACCTCGGCGTCGCGCTCGCGGGCCTGCCGGAGCAGGTCCTCGACGTGCGAGGCGTTCACGGGGACCTCGTCCGCCACGAATTCGAGGGTCGGCGTGAGGCGGATGGTGAGGTTGCGCCCCACTTCGCGCCGGAGCACGCCCTTCTTGGTCTCGAGGATCTCGCGCGCGCCTGCCGTGGCTGCGGCGTCGCCGAGGACCGTGTAGTACACCGTGGCGTGCTGGAGGTCGTTCGTGACGCGGGCGTCGGTGATCGTGATCGCCTCGGCGCGCTCGTCCTTCACGGCCCTGCGCAGGGCCTCTGCCACGACCACCTTGATGCGCTGCGCGAGCCGCGCGGCGCGGGCCGGATCGGCCATGGTCCCTCCTATCGTCTGGGGTGCTTGTTCGTCTCGGCAGGCAGCGGCCCGCGGGGGAACCACTGCCTGCCGACGTGCGAACGGGGCCCCGGCAACCCGGGGCCCCGCCCATCAGGCGCGTCAGACGCGCGGCTTCTCGCGCATCTCGAAGGTCTCGATGACGTCCTCGAGCTGGAGGTCGTTGAACGACCCGAGCCCGATACCGCACTCGTAGCCCTCGCGGACCTCGGTCGCGTCGTCCTTGAACCGCTTGAGCGACTCGATGCTGAGGCGGTCGCCCACCACGACGCCCTTGCGGAGCACGCGGGCCTTCGCGTTGCGGCGGATGATGCCGCTGCGGACGATCGAGCCGGCGATGTTGCCGAACTTGGAGGACTTGAAGATCTCCCGGACCTCGGCGGTGCCGAGCTGGACCTCCTCGTACTCCGGCTTGAGCATGCCCTTGAGCGCGAGCTCGATGTCCTCGATCGCCGCGTAGATGACCGAGTAGAAGCGCATGTCCACGCCCTCCCGGTCCGCGAGCTCGGCAACGCGCTCAGCCGGCTTGACGTTGAAGCCGATGATGATCGCGTTGTCGACCGTGGCGAGGTTGACATCGTTCTGGGTGATCGCGCCGACGCCGCGGTGGATGACGCGGAGCTGGACTTCCTCGCCCACATCGATCTTGAGCAGCGAGTCCTCGAGCGCCTCGACGGCACCGGACACGTCGCCCTTGAGGATGAGGTTGAGGGTGTCGATCTTGCCCTCGGCCACAGCCTGGTCGAAGTCCTCGAGGCTGATCCGCTTGCGGCGCTTGGCCAGCTGGGCGTTGCGATCGGCGGCCTCGCGCTTCTCGGCGATCTGCCGCGCGGTGCGCTCGTCCTCGGTCACGAGGAACGTGTCGCCGGCGCGCGGCACCGAGGACAGGCCCAGCACCTGGACCGGCCGGGACGGCAGCGCGGCCTCGACCGCCTCGCCGTCCTCGTCGAACATGGCCCGGACGCGGCCGTGGGCCGTGCCCGCAACGATGGTGTCGCCGACGTGGAGCGTTCCGGACTGCACGAGGACGGTCGCGACGGCGCCGCGGCCCTTGTCGAGGTTGGCCTCGATGGCCACGCCGCGGGCATCCTTGTTCGGGTTGGCCCGCAGGTCCAGCGCAGCGTCCGCCGTGAGCAGGACCGCCGAGAGCAGGTCGTCGATGTTCAGGTTCTGGCGCGCCGAGACGTCCACGAACATGGTGTCGCCGCCGTACTCCTCGGGGACGAGACCGTACTCGGTGAGCTGGCCGCGGATCTTCTCCGGGTTGGCGCCCTCCTTGTCGATCTTGTTCACCGCGACCACGATCGGCACACCGGCCGCCTGGGCGTGGTTGAGCGCCTCGACGGTCTGCGGCATCACGCCGTCGTCCGCGGCCACGACGAGCACCGCGATGTCGGTGACCTGGGCACCACGGGCACGCATGGCGGTGAACGCCTCGTGGCCCGGGGTGTCGATGAAGGTCAGCTTGCGCTCGCGCCCATCGTGTTCGAAGGCGATCTGGTAGGCACCGATGTGCTGCGTGATCCCGCCGTGCTCGCCCTCCACCACGTTGGTGTTGCGGATGGCGTCGAGGAGGCGGGTCTTGCCGTGGTCGACGTGGCCCATGACGGTCACGACGGCCGGGCGGGCCTCGAGCTCCTCGTCGGTCTCCGCCTCGAGCTCTGCCTCGAGGTCGATGTCGAAGGACTCGAGCAGCTCGCGCTCCTCGTCCTCCGGCGAGACGACCTGGATCTTGTAGCCGAGCTCCTCGCCGAGGACGGAGAAGGTCTCCTCATCCAGGGACTGGGTGGCGGTGGCCATCTCACCGAGGTGGAACAGCACCGTGACGAGCGAGGCGGGGTTCGCATCGATCTTCTCGGCGAAGTCCGTGATGGACGCGCCGCGGCGCAGGCGCACGATCGTGCTGCCGTCGCCACGGGGCACCGAGACGCCGCCGAGCGACGGTGCGCTCATCTGCTCCAGTTCCTGGCGCTTGGCACGCTTCGACTTGCGCTGCTTGCCGCGTCCGGCGCCGCCCTTGCCGAAGGCGCCCTGGGTGCCGCCGCGACCGCGGCCGCCCTTGCCGAAGCCGCCGCCGGCAGGACCGCCGCCGCCGGGACGGCCAGGGCCGCCCGGACCGCGACCGCCGGTGCCCGCAGGCCGGGCACCCGGCTGGGGGCGCTCGGTGCGCGGGGGCATCATGCCGGGGTTCGGGCGGGGTCCGCCGGTGCCGCCGGGACGCGGGGCACCACCGGGACGGGGCGCACCGGGACGCGGGGCACCACCCGGACGGGGCGCACCCGGACGGGGCGCACCGGGACGCGGGATGCCGGAGGTGCCGCCGGGGCGCGGCGCCGACGGACGCGGGCCGCCGGGGCGGTCACCGTCGCGGCCACCGCCGGGACGGGGCATGCCCTGGGAGGACGCGAACGGGTTGTTGCCCGGACGGGGCGCGCGGTCGCCGTCACGCCCGGGACGCTGCATGCCCTGGGAGGACGAGAACGGGTTGTTGCCCGGGCGCGGGCCGCTGGGACGCGGGCCCGGGGTCGCTCCGCGGCCGCCGGCCGCGGGACGGGGCGCCGGACGGGCGCCGGGACGCGGGGCTTCGGCGGCGGGACGGGGGGCCTCCGCAGCGGGACGCTCGGCCTCGGGGGCCGGGCGCTGGCTCGCCGCGGGTGCCTCGGCCTTGGGTGCAGGGGCGGGCGACGGCGCAGCGGCCGGGCGCGGGGACGGCGCCGGACGCGACGGTCCCGGCGTCGGGGCACCGGCGGACGGACGGGCGGCGGGACGGGCCGGCCTGTCGCTGGCCTTCGCCTTCGCGCCGTCGGCGGGGTAGGCGTCGCGAAGCTTCTTCACGACGGGCGCCTCGATCGTCGAGGACGCGGAACGCACGAACTCGCCCAGCTCTGCGAGCTTGGCAACGGCGTCCTTAGAGGTGATACCGAGCTCCTTGGCGAGCTCGTGTACGCGGACCTTGGCCACATTTCTCCTGTCTCGGTCCGCGCCGAGCCAGGCACGGACCGTCTACTGCTTGCTGCAGGCTCCCTCTGCACCGGTGTGCATCAGGAAGCCCTCGGCGGTGCGCAACGAGAAGTTCATTGCTACGCACTCATCGGTCGGGGACTCATCGGGTGTCCATCAGATTTCTGACCCGCTTTCAGCTTGGACGGTGTCCGGCCCGGCGGCAGCCGAGACGGAGGACCTGAAGAAGTCGTCGACGCCGCTGATGTCCACCGGGCCCCGGAAGGCTCGGTGGAACGCGCGCCGCCTGACGGCTTGCTTCAGGCATGCCTGGTCGGGATGCAGCCACGCGCCGCGACCGGGCAGCCGGCGGCGGGGGTCCGCGACGACGCGCTGGGCGTCTCCACGGTCCATCACCAGCCGGAGCAGTTCCGACCGGGCTGCCGTCCGGCGGCAGCCGATGCAGGTGCGCAGAGGCTGGGCGGTTGTCCGTTCCATCCTTGCTCTCCCACATCGAAGGGGCCGAGCTCCCGAGCTGCCTGCCCGGTGCCCTGCCCTGCCGCCGGGCACAGGCCCGGACCTATCTATTCTAGACCCTTCGGACCCGGATCCCGGAATGCCTCGGCCCCGACGCCTCAGGCCTGGGCGTCCGAGCCGATGTCGATCCGCCAGCCGGTCAGCTTCGCGGCGAGGCGGGCGTTCTGGCCCTCCTTGCCGATCGCGAGCGAGAGCTGGTAGTCAGGGACGAGGACCCGCGCCGAGCGCGTGGCGTCGTCGACGATCGACACGCTCGTGACCTTCGAGGGCGAGAGGGCGTTCGCGATGAACGTCGCCGGGTCGTCGCTGTAGTCGACGATGTCGATCTTCTCGTCGTTCAGCTCCGTCATGACGGCGCGCACCCGCGACCCCATCTCGCCGATGCAGGCGCCCTTGGCGTTGACGCCGGGGACGAGCGCGCGCACGGCGATCTTGGTGCGGTGACCGGCCTCGCGGGCGATCGCCACGATCTCGACGCTGCGGTCGGCGATCTCGGGAACCTCCAGCTCGAACAGCTTCTTGACCAGACCGGGGTGGGAGCGCGAGAGCGTGATCGAGGGACCCTTGAGGCCGCGATGCACGTCCACGACGTAGGCGCGGATGCGGGCCCCGTGCAGGTACTTCTCCCCCGGCACCTGCTCGGGGGGAGGCAGGACGGCCTCGATGGTGCCGAGGCTGACCTGGACCATGTTCGGGTTGTGGCCCTGCTGGATGAGGCCCGCGATGAGCTCGCCCTCGCGGCCCTTGAACTCGCCCAGGACGTTGTCGTCCTCCACGTCGCGCAGCCGCTGGAGGATCACCTGGCGGGCCGTCGTGGCGGCGATGCGGCCGAAGCCCTCCGGGGTGTCGTCGAACTCGCCGACGGCGTTGCCCTCGTCGTCGAGCTCGGTGGCCCAGATGGTCACGTGGCCGCTCCGGCGGTCCACCTCCGCCCGGGCCGTCTCGATCGCGCCCGGCGACTTGTGGTAGGCGAGCAGGAGGGCCTGCTCGATCGTCGGGATGAGCTTCTCCACGGGGATGTCCCGCTCACGCTCCAGCAGGCGGAGCGCGCTCATGTCGATGTCCACTAGGCCTCCTCGGTCTCGTCGGTGTCGTCGTTCTCGGGCCCGTCCGCGGCGGGGCCCAGGTCGGCATCCTCGAGGTGCGAGAACTCGACCTCGACCTTGCCGCTGCGGATGGCGTCAAAGGCCAGCTCGAGCGGGGCACCCGGCTTCGGCTTGACGCCCTTCTTGGCGGGGAGGTCCGGGACGAGGACGATGCCGTCCTCGGTCACCTCGCGCAGGCGGCCCGTGACGTTCTCCTCGCCGATGACGTTGACCCTGACGAGCCGGCCGACGGCCCGGCGCCAGTGGCGCAGCTGGGTGAGGGGACGCGAGACGCCCGGGGAGGAGACCTCGAGGTCGTACGGCCGGGTGTCCGCTGCGGGGTCCGCGTCGAGGGCGTCGGAGAGCTCGCGGGAGAGCTCGGCGATGACGTCGAGGCCCACCCCGCCGGTCTGGTCGTCCTGCAGGTCGACGACCACGCCCACCGTCCGGTGGTTCCCGGCGGCCTTGACGGAGACGCCCTCGAGGACCAGCTGGCGTGCCTGCACGATGGGCTCGAGCAGCGCGTGGAGACGGGCTTCCTCCCCACCCGCCTGCGGATCCTGCCCTGCCGGCGTCGGGGCGCCCCGCGAGGGCAGATCGGGCTCGGACATGGGGGTCCGCCTCCTTTTGCTCAGTTGTCCTCCTAGCCTATCTGCTCGGCGCCCCGCCGCGTGACCGGGCCCGGACGCGTGGCATCATCGAGACCGTGAAATCCACCACTGCGCCCCAGGGCCCGTCCGCGCGCCGACGGGGAAGCAGGAGCCGCCGGACGGTGCCGCCATGGGCCTGGGCCGCCGTCCTGGTCCTCGCCCTCGCCGTCGGAGCGGGCGGCGCCCTGCTGGCCGCGCCGGGGCCGCCGGCAAGGGTGCCCTCCGCCAACGAGGCTGCGCTGGTGCGGGCGCACGACGGCGCCGCGCGCCTCGCTGCTGCAGCCCGTCGGGTCGCGTCCGGGGGGCAGGACGGCACCCCGTCGGCGGCCGCCGCCCCCACCCCGCCCGCCGCGGCCCCCGCTCCCGTCCGGCAGGCCGCCGGGGGAATCGCAGAGGTGCTCGATCTCCAGGCCCGGGTCCTGGGCGCGTCGGCGCCGGAGGCAGCGGGGACATCGGGTGCAACGGCAGCGGCAACGCCGACCGCGACGGCCCCGGGCTCCGCCGTGGTCTCCCCTGCGGCCCTCACCGCGCAGCTCTCGGGAAGCGCCGCCGCGCTGCGCGGGGACCTTGCCGGGGTCGACGGGCCGACGGCGTCGCTCCTGGCCGCGGTTGCGGCCGGCCAGCAGCTCCAGTCCGAGCGCCTCGGCGCGGCCACCGGCGTCCCATCCCCTGACGCGGCCGCAGCACCGTCCTCCTCGGCGTCCCCGGCGGCGAGCACGTGCCCGCCGGCGTCCGGCCCCTCCGGCGCCGGCACAGCGGGAGGTGCGCCCACGCCGTCGTCCACGGCGGCGTCCAGCGGTTCCCGGTCCCCCGCTGCGACGGCGCCGGCGGCGCGCGGACCGGCCGCGGGGCTTGCTGCCGTCCAGTCCGCGGAGGAGGCTGCGGTCTGGACCTATACGGTCCTCGCGGCGCGCGCCGGCGCCGCGGAGCGGCCGGGCCTCCTCGCGGCCGTCGGAGTGCACCGCGCGCAGCTCGACGCGCTCGAAGAGGCCGCCGGGGCAGCGTGCGTGGCCCTCCCGGCGGCGCAGGCCGGCTTCGCGCTCCCCGCGGATGCCGGCAGCCCGGCTCAGGTGGCCGCCCTGGAAACCTCGGCGACCTCCGCATGGTCGGACCTCGTCGGCGTCGTGGCGGTCCGGACCCGGTCGGCGGCCGCCGATGGCCTCGAACGGGCGGCCCGGCGCGCCGCCGCGGCCGGGGCGCTCGGCTCCCCTGCCGCCTCCGCCTTCCCGGGCCACCGCGCCGCCCAGTCTGCCGCCCAGTCTGCTGCGGCCTCCCCCGCCGCGGCGTCCCCGGCGTCCCCCACCGCCGCCTCCGGGCCCCGGGTGGGCGACGCGCCGTAAGGAAAGCCTTCTCTCGCTGGAAGGCCGGGGCCGCCGGTGTCACAGTGGTGCCATGAGCAGCGACACCCAACTCCACCCCGAGCCCCAGGGCACTGACCTCGCGGCGAAGCTCAACTGGCTCCGCGCCGGCGTGCTCGGCGCGAACGACGGCATCGTCTCCGTCGCCGCCGTCGTCGTCGGCGTTGCCGGCGTCACCACGGAGAACGGCCCGATCCTCGCAGCCGGCATGGCCGCCGTGGTCGGCGGGGCCATCTCGATGGCGCTCGGCGAGTACGTCTCGGTCAGCAGCCAGAGCGACAGCCAGAAGTCCCTCATCGCCAAGGAGACCGCCGAGCTGAGGGACCAGCCGGAGGAGGAGTTCGCCGAACTCGTCTCCCTCTACCGGCACAAGGGCCTCTCCGAACAGACGGCCACGACGGTGGCCAGGGAGCTCACGGCCAAGGACGCCCTCCGCGCCCACCTCGACATCGAGCTCGGCATCGACCCGGATGAGATCGTCAGCCCCTGGCACGCCGCCCTGGCCTCGGCCATCGCCTTCCTCGCCGGCGCCGTGCTGCCCATGCTGACCATCCTGCTGGCGCCTCCTGCGCTGCGCGTGCCGCTGACGTTCGTGGTCGTCTTGGTCGCCCTCGCGGTCACGGGCTGGGTCGGCGCGTGGATCGGCGGCGGCTCGCGCTCGCGCGCGTCCACCCGGGTGGTGATCGGCGGGGCGATCGCCCTCGCTGCCACTTTCGGGCTCGGCAGTCTGCTGGGAACCACCGGCATCGCATGACGCCCTCCGGAATCATTCCGGAGGCGCTGCTCGCACGCTGCCGGCGCAGCGCCGGAGGCCGGGCATGGCTTGAGGCCGTGCCCGGCCTCCTTGCTGCCCGGCTCGCGGCATGGAATCTGACCCTCGACCTGCCCCCGGGAGGCGCCGCGCACGCCGGGATGTGGGCCATCGTGGTCCCCGTCCGTCGCGGCGGCGAACGGCTTGCCCTCAAGCTCTCCCGGCCGTTCCCCGAGACCGCATCGGAGGCACCCGCCCTGCGGCTCTGGGACGGGCGCGGCGCGGTGCGCCTGCTCGAGGACGACCCTGCCTCCTCCGCGCTCCTGCTCGAGCGGCTCGACGCGGGCCGGCGCCTGCAGGACGCGCCGTTCCCCGAGGCCGCGAGGGTGTGGGGCGCCCTCGTGCGCGAGCTCTCGATCGCCCCGGACGAGCGGCCCGGCTGGGGCCGGTTCGAGCGCATCGACGCCGTGGCCGAGCGCTGGAGCGACGAGCTGCCCGAACGCTGGGAGCGTCTGGGCCGCCCGTTCCCGCGATGGCTGCTGGAAGCCGGCCTCGACGTGGCGGCCACCCGCGGCGCGGTGGGCCGGCGGGGCGGCCGGGACGTCCTCGTGCACACCGACCTGCACGGCATGAACGTGCTCGCGGCGCCCGGGGCCGTGGCGCACGACGGCGGTCCCTCCTTCCGCGCGATCGATCCGCAGGCGTCGGTCGGCGAGGCCGAGTTCGCGGTGGCCCCGATGCTCTGGAACCGCCTCCCCGAGCTGGCCGGGCCGGACGCTCCCGCCGCCCTCCTCGAGCGCTGCGCGCTGCTGGCCCGCGAGGGCAGGCTGGACGCGGAGGCCGCCCGGGCGTGGGCGGTGCTGCGCGAGGTCGAGAACGCGCTCTGGTACGCGGAGCGGCCCCGGCACGAGGGCGAGCTTGCGCGCTCCCTCTGGGTCGCGAGTTCGCTGTGCTCGCGGCCGCTGCCCGGGCTCCCGGCGGTCGAGGACCTCGAGCGCCTCGACTGATTCAGAGGCCCTCGGTGGCCGCGAGCGCGTCGCGGACGGCGCCCACGGAGGCCTCGACGTCCTCGGGGCCGGAGGACCAGTTCGCCACGGAGATGCGCAGCACCGACCGGCCACGCCAGCGCGAGCCGCTCATCCAGGCCCGCCCGTCCTCCGCCAGGAAGGCCGCGACGGCCTCCGTCCGCGCGTCGGAACCGAACGCCAGGCATACCTGGCTGAACACCACGTCGTTGAGCACCTCGGCGTCAGGGAGCTGCCCGATGCGCCGCGCGAGCTGCTGGGCATGGTCCACGAGGCCCTCGATGAGGGATTCCACGCCGCTGCGGCCGAGCGAGCGGAGCACTGCCCACACCGGCATCCCGCGGGCCCGGCGGGAGAGCTCCGGGACCTTCTCGAGGGGGTCGCCGGGCCCGTGGTCGCCGTGCGGATCGTGGACGAGGTAGTCGGCATGCATGCCGAGGGCCGTGCGCAGGGCCGGGACGTCGCGGCAGACGACGATCCCGCAGTCGTACGGAACGTTGAGGTTCTTGTGCGCATCCGTGCCCCACGAGTCCGCGGCGTCCATGCCGCGCACGAGCGGACGGGTCGCACCGGCCGCGGCAGCCCACAGCCCGAAGGCCCCGTCGACGTGGACCCACGCCCCGTGCTCCCGGGCGGCGGTTATGGCCTCGGCGAAGGGGTCGAACGCGCCGGAGTGGATGTTGCCCGCCTGCAGCACCACGATGGCCGGGCCCGTCCCGGCCTCGAGCGCACGGCCGAGGGCTTCTGGACGCATCCTGCCCTGGCTGTCCGCCGCCACGGCCTCTGGGGCGCCGAGGCCCAGCAGCCGCAGCGCCATGTCCACCGTGTCGTGGCGCTCGGCGCCGACGAGCACGCGCACGCGCGGTGCGCCGGAGAGGCCCCGCTGGTTGACGTCCCAGCCGGCGCGTTCGAGCACCCGCCAGCGCGCCGCGGCGAGCCCGGAGAAGTTGGCCATGCTCGCGCCGGTGGCGAAGCCGACGTCCGCGCCTGCGGGCAGCCCGAGCAGGTCGATGATCCAGCGGCCGGCGGCCTCCTCGGCCGCGGCCGCCGCGGGCGTGGCGAACCTCAGGCCGGCGTTCTGGTCCCACGCCGACACGAGCCAATCGGCGGCGAGGCCGGCGGGCAGGGTGCCCCCGATCACCCACCCGTAGAAGCGCCCGGAGCCCATCGCCATGAGCCCGGGCTCGGCCAGCCCGGCCAGCAGGTCCACCGTCTCGGCGGCATCGAGGCCGGTCTCGGGCAGGGCGCCGCCGAACGCCTCGGCGGCCTCATCCGCGCTCGCCCGCGGGCCGACGTCCCGGGAGGGGACACTGCCCAGCCAGCGCCGGGCATGGTGGTCGGCGCGGGCGAGCGCCTCGGAGTAGTCCTCGGGGCGGAGCATGGCGTGATGCTACGCCGCGCGGCGGCGGCCCGACAGGTGCGGCCCGGTGGCCTCAGGCGAAGTTCTCGTTCCACACGTCGATGCCGAGCTTGACCGCGAGGGCCGCGACGACGGCCAGGAACACCCACCGGATGAACCCGTTGCCCCGGGAGACGGCCATGCGGGCCCCGGTGTACCCGCCGAGCATGTTGGCGGCACCGAGAACGAGCCCGAGCCCCCACAGCAGGACGCCGGAGGGGGCGAAGAGCAGCAGGGCGCCGATGTTCGTGGCCATGTTGACGATCTTGGCCTTCGCACTCGCCTCCAGGAAGGCGTACCCCATCCCGGAGACGAGCGCGATCACGAGGAACGAGCCCGTGCCGGGGCCGATGAGGCCGTCGTAGAACCCGATCACGGCGCCGAGGCCGCAGGCCGCCGCGAGGTGACGGCCGCCCTTGAGCCGGAGCTGGGTGTACTGGCCCATCTGCGGGCGGAGCACCGTGAAGAGGGCGACGGCGATGATCGCAGCGAGGATGATCGGCTTGAAGACCCGTGCGGGCAGGGCGGTGGCCAGGGCCGCGCCGCCGAACGCCCCGCCGAGCGCCACGAGCGCCATGGGGACGGCGGTACGCAAGTCGGGCCGCACGCGCCGCGCATAGGTGACGGCGCTCGTCGTCGTGCCGAAGACCGAGCCCATCTTGTTCGTCGCGAGCGCCTGGACCGGGGTGATGCCGGGGACGGCGAGGAGGGCCGGGAGCTGGATGAGGCCGCCGCCGCCCACGACGGCGTCGACCCAGCCCGCGCAGAACCCCGCCACGACCACGAGGGCCACGGTCAGGGGGTCGACGGCCTCGAAGCCGCTCAGCACGCCGGCGCGCTCAGGCGCCGCGGACGGCGGCGACGACGCGGTCGACGACCTCGCCCACCGGCACGTCTTCGGCGGTCCCCGAGCGGCGGTCCTTGACCTCGAGCACGCCGGAGGCGAGGCCCTTGCCGACGGCCACGATGGTCGGAACGCCGATGAGCTCCGCGTCGCCGAACTTCACGCCCGGCGAGACCTTGGGCCGGTCGTCCAGCATGACGGTCAGGCCGCGGGCCTCGAGCTCGGCCGTGATCCGCTCGGCCTCGGCGAAGATCTCCTCGCCGCGGCCGACGGCCACGACATGGACGTCCGCCGGCGCCACGGCGCGCGGCCAGATGAGGCCGCGGTCGTCGTGGTTGGACTCGGCGAGGGCGGCGACCGCGCGGGTGACGCCCACGCCGTACGAGCCCATCGTGACGGTGACCTGCTTGCCGTTCGCGTCGAGGACCTTGAGCCCGAGTGCCTCGGCGTACTTGCGGCCCAGCTGGAAGATGTGGCCCATCTCGATCCCGCGCGCCGTCTCGAGCGGGCCCGAGCCATCGGGGGCGGGGTCGCCGGCGCGCACCTCGGTGCACTCGATGACGCCGTCCCAGCCGAAGTCACGCCCGGCCACGAGGCCGTAGACGTGCTTGCCGAGCTCGTTCGCGCCCGTGATCCAGCGCGTGCCTGCCACGACGCGCGGGTCGACGAGGTAGAGCACCTTGGCCGCTCCCTCGAGGCCCAGCACCGGCTTGTCCAGCGCGAGGCCCGGGCCGATGTAGCCCTTGACGAGGGCGGTGTTCGCGCGGAGCTCCTCGTCGCTCGCCGGGTCCAGGCCGATCTCGCCGGCGACCGGCAGGAAGGCGCCGATGTTGGCCTCGACGCGCTTGAGGTCCACGGCGCGGTCTCCGGGCACGCCGATGGCCACGAGCTGCTTCTCGCCCGTGGGGAGCGTGACGGTGAGGACCACGTTCTTCAGGGTGTCCGCGGCGGTCCAGGGACGCTCGGGGTTGGGGAAGATCGTCTGGGACGCCGCGACGAGCGTCTCGATGGTCGGGGTGTCCGGGGTGTCGAGCACCTGCGCCGCGGGCGCGCCGCTGTAGTCGGCCGCCTCGGGCACCACGGTCGCGACGGCCTCGACGTTGGCCGCATAGCCGCCCGGCGAGCGGACGAACGTGTCCTCGCCGATCTCGGTCGGGTGCAGGAACTCCTCGCTCCGGGAGCCCCCCATGGCTCCGGCGGTCGCCCTGACCGGGACCACCTCGAGGCCGAGGCGGGCGAAGATCTTCAGGTACGCCTCGCGGTGCCGCGCATAGCTCGCGTCGAGGCCCGCGTCGTCGACGTCGAACGAGTAGGAGTCCTTCATGATGAACTCGCGCCCACGCAGCAGGCCGGCGCGCGGGCGGGCCTCGTCGCGGTACTTGTTCTGGATCTGGTACAGCGAGAGCGGCAGGTCCTTGTACGAGGAGTACAGGTCCTTCACCAGGAGGGTGAACATCTCCTCGTGCGTGGGGGCGAGGAGGTAGTCGGCGTCCTTGCGGTCCTTGAGCCGGAAGATCCCCTCGCCGTACTCGGTCCAGCGGTTCGTGGCCTCGTAGGGCTCCTTGGGCAGCAGCGCGGGGAAGTGCACTTCCTGCGCGCCGATCGCGGCCATCTCCTCGCGGATGACCTGCTCGACCTTCCGCAGGACCGCCAGCCCGAGCGGGAGCCAGGTGTAGATGCCCGGCGCGGCGCGGCGGATGTAGCCGGCGCGGACCAGGAGCCGGTGGCTCGCGACCTCGGCGTCGGCGGGATCCTCGCGCAGGGTGCGCAGGAACAGGGTGGAGAGTCGCAGGACCACGCGGGCATCCGTTCTCGTATCTGGGCCCGTCGGGCAGGCGGCCGGGACGGGCGAAGAGGGCTGGAAAGTCAGCTACCAATGTATCCCAGCGGCGCAGCCCGCACGCCCCCTCCCCCATGTCCGGGACCTGACCTTCAGGAGGTGACTCCCAGGAGGTGAGTCCCAGGAGGTGAGTCCCAGGAGGTGAGTCCCAGGAGGAGCGGCGGCTCACTTCGCGGCAGCGACGTCGAACACTCCGTGCGCGCCGCGCTCCGCGTCCACCGTGTAGTGGCTCACGAACGGATAGTGCCCCGCTTCGGGGAACGTGAGGTCCACGAAGCCGCCCTGGGCGGGTAAGAGGTCGAGGGCCTGGGACGCGCCCGCCTGTGTTCCGCCCGGCCCCGGGGCAAGCCGGTACGCGCCCTCCGCCCAGACCGCGCCGAACTGGGCCCCCACCACATGGAACGACGTCGCGCGGCCGGGGCCGGCGTCGAGCACCCACACGCGCACCCGCTCGCCCGCGCGCACGGCGAGCGGCGCGGCGTCGTACTGGTTCGGGTACCCGTTGAACACCACTGCGTCCGGGGTGCCCGCGGTGATCTTCGCCGAGTCGGCGATCCCCGGCGCGCCGTTGGACGCCGCGCCGCGGTACTGCTCGCTCTGGACGAGCACGAACTCGTGGTCCACCGGAGGCGCATCCGGCGGGTCGACCACCATCGCGCCGAACATCCCGTTCGCGATGTGCAGGGACATCGGCATGGTGGAACAGTGGTACATCCAGATCCCCGCCTCCGTGGCCCTGAACGTGTACGTGAGCCGCTGGCCGGGGTCAATGGTCCGCATCGGCCCGTCGGGGGCGAGCGCGCCGGCGTGGAAGTCGATCGAGTGGCCGGCGGAGGCGTCGTTGACGAGCGTCACCTCGAACGTGTCCCCCACCCTGCCGTGCAGCACGGGCCCGGGCGCCGTGCCGTTGTAGGTCCACAGGGTCTGGGTGACGCCGGGGGCGACCTCGGCGACTGTGTCGCGCACCGTCAGCGTCACGCGGTGCACCGTGCCCGGGGGCACCGCGGGGAGGTCCGCCGGGTAGGGGGTGTGCGCGGCCGCCGGGGCGCCGGAGGAGGCGGGCTGCATGCCCGGCATGTCCATGCTCCCCGGCGCGGGGGCGGCCGCCGCGGAGGGCTGCGGGGCGCCGGTCACGCTGACCCGGAACACCATACCCATCTGCCGGTGGCCCACCACGGAGCACCAGCCGTCCACGGACTGCGCCATGACACCGGCGTCGAGCTCTCCGCTCCTGCCGGGGTAGATCCGGGAGGAGTCCTGGCCGGTGGCGAGGACCAGGTCGTGGGCGGTCTGGTCCTTGTTCGCCAGGCGGATGACGAGGCGGTCTCCGGCCGGGACGCTGACCGTGCCGGGCACGAAGCGCATCCCGGACATCGCGACGTCCACCGTCGTGGTGTGCCCGGTGGGCGCGACCGCGGACCCTCCGGCGGCGGCCGCGGGGCTCCCGCCGCCGGCGACGGGGAGGACGGAGGGGTCGGCGGCCACGCCGGCGACCACCGCCGCGAGCAGCACCGCGAGTCCCACCGCACCCGAGCCGAGGCGGCTGCGCACGGAGGCGCCCGCCTCGACCGGCCCGGAGCCGCCGGGGCGGCGCTCCCGCTCCCCCCGGGCGCCGGGGTCGCGCCCGGGGCGGCCCAGGAAGGCGCGCCCGGCGAGCCACACGAATCCCACGAGGGCCGCAAGGCCCGCCACCGCGGCCGCGACGCGGACAGCGCTGGGCACGGGCAGGAGGTAGAGGGCGAGTGCGCCGTTGGCGAGGGCCACGCGGAGCCAGGCGCCGGCGTCGAGCGTCTCGGTGCGCCGACGGACCGCCGCGGGGCCGCCGCCGAGCACCACGGGCAGCAGGTAGGACAGGGCGCCCGCGAGCACCTGGGCGGCGAACCCGGCCGCGAGCGCCGGCGTGAGGCCTCCGAGGGCCACGTGGAGCGCGTCCCAGTCGGGAGCCGCCAGGCACAGCCACGCGAGGCGGGCCAGGGCGCCCACGAGCCAGACGAGCGAGGCGACGGCCGACAGCGGGGCGAACGCCACCGGCGCCTTGCGCCGCACCGCCCGGGCGAGCGGGACCGCGGAGACGAGCACCCCGGCGAGGAAGAGCACGACGCCGGCCCCGGCCGCCGCGCGGACCCCCGCGAGGGCGCCTCCCGCGGCGAGGCCGACGCCCGCGAGGAGGACCCAGAGCGCCCGGCGGGCGATGGGCTCGGCGGAGTCGTCGGCCCGCGTGCGCAGCATCGTCGGAAGGAGGGTCACGAGCGTGCCGAGGACGCTCAGGCCAACCCACCCGAGGAGGTTGAGGGACTCGTGCGCGAGCAGGAGCCGGGCGTGCAGGTCCCCGCCGTCGTCAGTCCCCGGGAGCGCGAGCAGTGCCCCCGCCGCGGCGCCGAACGGCAGGATCGCGCACGCAGCGAGGTAGTAGCGCAGGGTGGACCGGAAGCGCGAGGCCAGGGCCCGGCGGAGCCTGACCAGCAGCGCGGCCCCGTGCCATCCCGCCGCCGCGCCCACGGCGGCGGCGCCGGACACCGCCAGCGGCCACACCCCGGCCACGACTCCCGCCATCGCGGCGGCAGCACCCACGTTGAGGAGCACGAGCCGCGCCGCGAGCGCCCGTCGCGACGGCACCGGCAGCCGCAGCAGCGCCTCGGCGAAGTGCCACGAGTAGACGAGGATCGCGTTCGTCGCCGCGCCCAGGAGCGCGAGGTGCACCAGCAGCCACCCCGAGGCCGGGATGCCTCGGTGGATGCCCGAGAGGACCGCGATGGCGAGCAGCCACACGAGCGTGGGCGCGTTGGCCCAGCGGTGCCACTGCGCCCGCCCGGTGCGCGCCTGGCGGCCGGGAGCCGCGGGATCGGCGGCTGCGGGAGGGACGGTGGGCATCATGGCCGGGGCTCCCCTGCGGTCCTGGGCCCGCTGGCCGTTCGCGGCTCGGTGGAGGTTCGGGGCCCTTCGGTGCTTCTGGGCCCGTCGATGCTCCTGGGTTGGCCCGGGCGGGCCGCCGACCAGGCCGCGAGCAGCACGAATGCCAGGACGGCGAGGACGTTCCCGGCCCCGCCCCACTGCCAGGCCACCGTGTCTCCCCGCGCGTCGCCGAGGCCGAGCCGCAGCAGCAGCGTCGCGTGCAGGAGCACCGCCGGGAGCCACATCGCCGGTCGGTACGGGAGCGGGCGGCGCAGCACGGCGGGGAGGATGACGGGCGCGTGGGCCATGACCATGGACATGACGAACCCGAGGAAGACCGCGTGCAGGAACGCGTCGTACGCCGCTCCCGAGGGACTGCCCGGGACGAGGAGGCATACGCCGGCGGCCACCGCGAGCCACGCGTAGCCCGCGAGGAGGCACGCGGCGACGTACCGCGGCAGGCCGGACGAACGGACCGTGGCGCGGGCGACGTCGTACCGCACGAGCCACGCGGCGAGCGCGAGCACGGCGAGGCCGAAGAGCGGATACCCGGCGGCCGGCCACAGCGTCGCTGCGGGGCACAGGGCCACGAGCGCGGCGTTCGCCGCGACGAGGAGCGGTTCGGCCCAACGGCCGCGGATCCGCAGGCGGGCCAGCTCGAGCCGCTCCCCGGCGATGGTGGCGAGGAGGAACGCGGCGAGCCAGGGCACGACGGCCGGAACCGCCACCCCGGCGGCCAGGAGCCCGGCGGCTCCGGCGGCCGCCACGGCCCCGAGCGCCTGGACGAGCACCGCCGGGTCCCGCTGCCGGCGCCACAGCGGCACGTATACGAGGGCGAAGGCGATCGCGCCCGCCAGCAGCGCGAGGCGTGCGGGCCACGCCGGACCCCAGGGCGCGAGCTGGGCGAGGGCCCCGCCTCCGAGGAGGGCGGGGGCCGCATAGCCCCAGGCCCGGCGGAGCGCGACCGCCCGTTCGAGCGCGATGAGCGTGCCCACGAAGCCGAGCACCATGAGGGTCCCATGGTCTGCCGGCAGCAGGGGCGCCGTGTGGCCGCCCACCGGGGCCGGGAACTCGAGCAGCACCAGGGCCGCGTCGAGTCCCGCGACGAGCGAGGCGCCACCCACCGCGAGGAGCAGCGCCCGGTGCCAGACCACCGTTCCGGGGCGAGGGCTGCGCGCGGCGGCCGGGACGCGGGGACCGGCCTTGCGCGATCCGGCGTCCCGGGCACCGGCATCCCGGCTCATGCCGGGCCGATCGTGAGCAGGCACGCGCCCGGCTCGGCGAAGGGCTCGAGCCGGGCCCGCAGGCCGGGCTGGCCGAGCAGCAGCAGGGACTCGTCGACGAGCCCCGCGTGGACCGAGCAGACGACCCGTGGTTCGTCCCTCGCGGCGGCCAGGAGCGGGCACGCGACGAGCCGGACCCGCTCCCCGGAGTCAGCGGCATCTGCCGGGGCTCCAGGTGCGGGTGCCGGGGCGATCGCGAAGCCGAGCTCGTCGAGCTCGGTGAGGACGCGGCGTCGGGCGTCCTTCGCCGAGACCGGGCCCGCGGCCGGCGCGAGGGCACGCCGTGCCCAGCTCCGGCCCGCCTCGGCACCGGCCGCCGCAGGGTCGGGGGCGAGCCGTGCCACCTCCGCGGCGAGCACCCCGGCGAGGGCGGCGTAGCCCGGGGCCTGGGGAGCCAGCTCGGCGGGACGGTACCGCTTCGCCGGCCGCCCCCGGCGGCCCTGTCCTGCGGGGGCACCCGCGGCGGCCTCGAGGAGCCCCACTGCCACGAGGGCCTCGAGGTGCTCGCGGACGGTGTTGGGGTGCTGCCCCGTCTCGCCGGCGAGTTCCTCGACGGTGCACGGGCTGCGCCGTGCCCTGACGAGGTCGAGCACTGCCGCGCGGGCGCCCGAGAGCGGCAGGGCGGGACCGGGGGCGGCGGGCTGGGGACCGAGCGGACTATTTTCCACGGGATTTATTGTAGTAAAGTTTCGGCCAGCAGAACCGATCGGAAGGACGTGCCGTGGAATACACCGCAGAGAACCCCCTCACCCTGACCCAGAAGTCCTCGTGCGCCTGCGGGGAGCACGACGGCGAGGGGTTCCCCGAGCTCGACGTGCGGGTCATCCCCCACGCGATCCGCCACGCGACGATCTTCGGCGCCCTGGACTCCCTCGCCGTGGGCGCCGGTCTCGTGATCGTCGCCAACCACGCGCCGCTGCCGCTCCTGGCCCAGGTTGACCAGCGCTACCGCGAGGGCGCCTTCGACGTCTCCTACCTCTCCGAGGGTCCCGAGGAATGGAAGGTCCAGTTCCGCCGGGAGGCGTGAGCACGTCCTCTTGACGGCACGCCGGGGCGGGCCTAGCCTCCGATTCACCACGTGATGAATTGGCATCCCAGCCCTGGAGCAATCCCATGCCGCACACCCCAGCCCATGCCGCCGCGACCGCCCCGGCGATCGAGGCGGACGCCCTGTCCGTCCGCATCCGGCGCAGGCCCATCCTCCACGAGCTGGGCTTCACGGTCCCGGCCGGCCGGGTCACTGGGCTGCTCGGCCCATCGGGAAGCGGCAAGAGCACGCTCATGCGTTCCATCGTGGGAGTCCAGAAGCTCTGGAGGGGATCCCTGACCGTCCTCGGCAGGCCGGCCGGCTCGGCGCCCCTGCGCCACGTGATCGGCTACATGACGCAGGAGCCCAGCGTCTACCGGGACCTCACCGTGCTCGACAACGTCAAGTACTTCGGGGCCCTCCACGGCAAGTCCGCCGCGGAGGCCCGCGCGGCAGTCGCCGCCGTCGGCCTCGCAGACCTCGCCCGGAGGCGCGCCGCGGACCTCTCCGGCGGCCAGTTCAGCAGGGTCTCGCTCGCCTGCGCCCTCGTCGGGGAGCCCCAGCTCCTCGTCCTCGACGAGCCCACAGTGGGACTCGACCCCGTGCTGCGTGTGGACCTGTGGGACCGGTTCAGGGCGCTCGCCGACAGCGGCGCGACCCTGCTGGTCTCCAGCCACGTCATGGAGGAGGCGGCGCGCTGCGACTCGCTCCTCCTGCTGCGGGAAGGGCGCCTCCTCGGCCAGCTCACCCCGGACGCCCTCCGCGGGCGCGGTGGGAGCAGCGACCTCGAGCAGGCGTTCCTCGGCATCATCCGGGCCGACCTCGACCGGCAGGCGGCGGGCCTGCCGGTCCCGGCCAGGGAGCATGCGGCGTGAACCCGCGGATGCTGTGGGCCACCACCGCGCGCGTGCTCAGGCAGCTCGGGCACGACCACCGCAGCCTCGCCATGATCGTCGTCGTCCCCTCGGCACTGCTCGCGATCGTGTACTGGCTCTACGAGAACGAGGCCCTCCCGCCCGGCGCGCCCCGCACATTCGACCGCGTGGGACTGATCATGCTCGCGATCTTCCCGTTCATCGTGATGTTCCTCATCACCTCCATCACGATGCTGCGGGAGCGCACCACCGGCACGCTCGAGCGGCTCATGACCACGCCGATCCACACGGGCGACCTCCTCTTCGGCTACGGGATCGCGTTCTCGCTCATGGCCGCCCTCCAGTCCGCGATCGCCACGGGGGTGGCCTACTGGGTGTTCCACCTGGACATCAGGGGCAACGGCGGCTTCGTGGTGCTCGTCGCCGTGGTCAACGCCGTCCTCGGGGTGGCCCTCGGCCTGTTCTGCAGCGCCTTCGCCCGCACGGAGTTCCAGGCCGTCCAGTTCATGCCCGTCGTGGTGATCCCCCAGATCCTCCTGTGCGGGCTCTTCGTGCCGCGCGACCGCATGAACGACGTGTTCGAGGCCGTCTCCGACTGGATGCCGCTGACCTACTCGGTCAATGCGCTCCAGGAGATCGCCAAGAACACCGACCCCACCGGCACCATGTGGCGCGACTTCGGCATCATGGCCGCCATCGTGGTGGGACTGCTCGTCCTGGCCTCGTTCACGCTGCCCCGGAAGAGCTCGTGAGCACCCAGCGCCGCGGCCGGCCGGACGACGGCGGCGACCGCCGCACGCGGATCGTCGCCGCGGCCGGACGGCTCTTCGCCGAGCAGGGGTTCGATGCCGTGAGCCTGCGCCAGATCGCGCGGGAGGCCAACGTCGACCCCGCGCTCGTGCACCACTACTTCGACGGGAAGGAGGCGCTCTTCTCGGCCGCGGTGGCGCTGCCGGCAGACCCCGGAGACCTCCTCGCCGGGCTGTCCGCCTCCACGTCCGAGGGGCGCGGTCGGTACGTGGCGCACGCCGTCCTGACCCTCTGGGAAGGCCCGCAGCGCCGCGTGCTCGCGGCGTTCTTCCGCGCGACGATCGGCTCGGCCGCGCGGACACGGCTGCTCCGCGAGGTCGTGCGCCGCAGGATCCTCGTCCGGGTGGCCGAGGGCCTGCCGTATGACGAGGCCGAGCGGTCGCTGCGCGCGTCGCTGGCCGCGACCCAGGTGGTCGGGTTCCTCCTCGCCCGGTACATCGTCGAGCTCGAGCCGATCGCCTCACTGCCGGCCGAGCGTGCAGAGGAACTCCTCGCCCCGGCGCTCGAGCGCCACCTCACCGGCCCGCTGCCCGCGCCCAGGGGCGCGGCCTCGGCCTAGAGCGGTAGCCGGGCCAGCGCCATGTCGATGTAGCCGCGGACCGTGGCCCCGGCGTCGTCCGCCTGCGCGTCGACGAGGAGGACCTCCACCACCACGGTCCCCTTGGCCGCGAGCGCCCGGACGACCCTGCGCTCCTGGGGCGTGCCGCCGCCGCTGTCCGGGACCTGCGCCGTGGAGGTGACCATGACCGCGTCCTGGGCGTCGGCGCCCGGGTCCGCCGCGGCCGCCGCGACGGGCACCCGCCGGCCCCCCAGCGACGCCTGGAAGCGCCCGCACGCTGCGGCGGCCTTCTTCAGGGCGGCGACTTCTGCCACGGCATCCTCGGGCGTCGCCCGGCTCTTCAGCCCCACTGCGGTGTGCTGGGCGTGGCTGTCCGAGGGGGCGACCACGAGCGCGGCGGCGGCGCGGTCGAGGCCCGCGGGCGTGGACGGAGCGGTGAGGGCTGCGCACGCAGCCGGGGCAGCGTCCGCGAGCAGCCCGGGGACGGCGGCCTCCTTCTGGGCCGTGAGCTGCGGGGCGTCCAGGACCGAGCCGCCGAGCCTGAGCGCCGTCTTGGCCGCCGCGGCCGTCCCGACGAGTTCCTCCCCGGTGAAGCTGCGTTGCTCGCCGGAGGCGTTGAGCCCGGGGCCGCCCTGGCCCGAGGAGGGCGGGACCTGCACGCCGGCGCGGCAGGCCGCCAGGGCGCCGACGGCGAGGGCCGCGGAGACTGCCGCGAGCGCGCTGCGCCGCCACGGCGCTGACAGTGGACGCACGTCTTCCCCCAATGTCCGTTGCAGTGCGTGGTCTAGAACAGGACGGTCGCGAACGTGCCGACCTGCTCGAAGCCGACCCGGCGGTAGCTGGCCCGGGCGCGGTGGTTGTAGTCGTTGACGTAGAGGCTCACAATCGGGGCGGCGCGCCGGGCATGCTCGACGACGGCGGCCATGCCCCCGGGGCTGAGTCCCTCGCCGCGGTGCGCGGGCGCGACCCAGACTCCCTGGACCTGCGAGGCCGCCGGCGAGACGGAGCCGAGCTCGGCCTTGAACACGACCTCTCCGTCCGCCCCGAAGCGGGCGAACGAGTGGCCCTCCGCGATGAGCTGGCGCACCCGGCGGTAGTAGTTGTCGCTGCCGCCGGCCACCGGCGAGTAGCCCACCTCCTCCTCGAACATGGACACGCAGGCGGGCGCGAGGGCGTCGAAGTCCTCGAGGGTCGTGACCCGCACGAGCGGGTCGGCCGGGACGGCGGGCGCGCCGTCGATGGCCAGGAGGGGCTGGGCCCGGCGCACGTCCCGCGCCGGAGGCCCGGACAGCTCGGCGAAGATGGCAAGGGTGGCCTCGGCGGGGCCGAAGATGGAGGCGAACCGGCGGCGGGAGTGCCGGATCACGTCGGCGTAGCCCCTGGCATGCTCGGCCGGGACCTGGACGGGGACGATGTTGGCGCCGAGCCAGCACGCGCTGGCAAGCCGCCCGTCACCGTCGAACGTCCCGACGATCTCCGCGCCGGTGCCCGTCTCGGCGGCGGTGCCGTACGCCTCGACGTGCGCGGCGACGAACACGTTCGCGACCGGGTCCACGGCCGCGAGCGCGGCGAGGGCCGGCGTGTCCTCGTCCGTGAGCCGGCGCACCGCCCTCGCGGCGGGGCGGCTACGAGACGGTGACCACGGGGCCGCCTTCGACAGCATCTTCGCCACCGGCCTCCCCCATCTCCTCGGCGATCTTCATCGCCTCTTCGATCAGAGTCTCCACGATCTGGCTCTCCGGGACGGTCTTGATGACCTCGCCCTTGACGAAGATCTGGCCCTTGCCGTTCCCGGAGGCGACCCCGAGGTCCGCCTCGCGCGCCTCACCGGGCCCGTTCACCACGCAGCCCATGACGGCGACGCGGAGCGGGACCTCCATGCCCTCCAGCCCGGCGGTGACCTCCTCGGCGAGCGTGTACACGTCCACCTGGGCGCGGCCGCACGAGGGGCAGGAGACGATCTCGAGCTTGCGGGGCCGCAGGTTCAGCGACTGCAGGATCTGGATCCCGACCTTGACCTCCTCCACGGGCGGGGCCGAGAGGGAGACGCGGATCGTGTCCCCGATGCCCTGGGAGAGCAGGGCCCCGAACGCGGTGGCGGACTTGATGGTGCCCTGGAACGCCGGGCCGGCCTCAGTCACGCCGAGGTGCAGCGGCCAGTCGCCCCGCTCGGCGAGCAGCTCGTAGGCGCGGACCATGACCACGGGGTCGTTGTGCTTGACGGAGATCTTGAAGTCGTGGAAGTCGTGCTCCTCGAAGAGGCTGGCCTCCCACAGGGCGCTCTCCACGAGGGCCTCCGGGGTGGCCTTGCCGTACTTCTGCAGCAGGCGGGGATCCAGCGAACCGGCGTTGACGCCGATCCGGAGCGAGGTGCCGTGGTCCTTGGCGGCCTGGGCGATCTCCTTGACCTGGTCGTCGAACTTGCGGATGTTGCCGGGGTTCACGCGGACGGCGGCGCACCCGGCCTCGATGGCGGCGAAGACGTACTTGGGCTGGAAGTGGATGTCCGCAATCACGGGGATCTGGGACTTCTTCGCGATGATCGGCAGGGCCTCGGCATCGTCCGCGGACGGGCACGCAACGCGGACGATGTCGCAGCCGGCGGCCGTGAGCTCCGCGATCTGCTGGAGCGTGGCATTGATGTCCGTGGTCGGAGTGGTGGTCATCGACTGGACGCTGATCGGCGAGTCGGAGCCGACGCCGACCGAGCCCACCCTGATCTGCCGGGTCTTGCGCCGGGGCGCGAGGACTGGCGGCGGGGCTGCTGGCATTCCGAGGCTGACCGAGGTCACTGGTGCTCCTTTGGGTACTGCTGGGTGGTTTCAGGGCCGGCGGGGCCGGCGGCCGGTCAGACCGTTGCGGCGTCGGCGAGGCGGCCGATGATCGGGTTCCACGGCGTGGCGACCGTTTCCGCGATGAGGGACGCGTGGGCGAACGGATCGTCGGCGAGCACGGCGTCCAAGGCGGCGCGGTCCTCGGCCCGGAAGATGAGCAGGGCCTTCGCGCCGCCCTCGTAGGGGCCGCTCGCGAGGAGGTCGCCGGACTCGGCCCGCTCGCGCAGCCACGCGCGGTGGTCGGGGCGCACCTCGTCGAGGCGGGCGGCCCCCTCCGGCGCGGACACGTAGCGGTATTCGACGGCGAAGACAGTCATGGGTCCAGACTATCTCCCTCGCGGCCGGTGCCGCTGAACGTCATCCGAAGAGGTTGACGGGCTTGACGATGTCCGCATAGATCAGCAGCGCGCTCATGACGAGCAGGACGCTGGCCACCACATAGGTCAGGGGCAGGAGCTTGGCGATGTCGAACGGGCCGGGGTCCGGGCGCCGGCGCCAGGCCGCCACGCGGCGCCGGACGCCCTCGTAGAGCGCGCCCGCCACGTGCCCGCCGTCGAGCGGCAGGAGCGGGACGAGGTTGAAGACGGCGAGGGCGAGGTTGACGCCGGCGAGGATGCCCACGAGCGTCGCGATCCGCGCCTGGAGCGGGACGTCCTCCATCGAGGCTACCTCGCCGGCGACCCGGCCGACGCCGACGACGCTGATGGGGCCGTTCGGGTCGCGGGGGGCGCTGCTGAACGCCGCCTGCCCCACCGCGACGACCCGGGCGGGCAGGTTGACGACGACGCCGGTCACCTGGGCGATGTTCTCGCCCACCGCGGGGAGGACGCTCGAGGCGGGCTGGGGCACGAGGCCCTGGCGCGGCCCGATGCCGAGGAAGCCTGCCTGGGTGGTCTGGTAGGTGCCGTCCGCGTTCTTCACCGGCTGGCCGTCGGCGCCGAGGACCGGCCGCTGGCTCAGCACCGGGGTGACCTTCGTGGTGACCTCGGCGTCGCCGCGCCTGACCGTCACCTGGACCTCGTGTCCGGCGGAGGCGCGGATCCAGGCGGTGAGCTGGTCCCAGCCGGTCACGGGCCTGCCGTCGAACGCCACGATGGTGTCCCCCGGCTGGAACCCGGCCGCCGCGGCCGGCGTCTTGGTGCACGTCGCCGGATCCGTGTTCTGGCTCCCGCTGCCCGGGGTGACCATGCACGCGGAGACGCTGGCGATCTGGGTGGTGGGCTGCGGCGTCCCGAACCCCATGAGCAGGATCGCGGTGCAGAGGATCCCGAGGATGATGTTCATCGCGGGGCCGCCGAGCATGATCACGGCCTTCTTCCAGACGGGCAGCTGGTAGAACAGCCGCCCATGGTCCTCGGGCCGGACCTCCTCGTGCGCCTGGTCGCGGGCCGCCTCGGCGAGGCTCTGGAACATGCCGGTGCTCGACTGCCGCACCGAGCCGTCCGTCGCGTTGGGCGGGTACATCCCCACCATCGCGACGTAGCCGCCGAGCGGGAGTGCCTTGACGCCGTACTCGGTCTCGCCGCGCCGGAACGAGAACAGGGTGGGCCCGAAGCCGATCATGTACCGGGTGACCCGGACCTTGAACAGCTTGGCCGGCAGGAGGTGGCCCACCTCGTGCAGGGCGATGGATACGGCGATGCCGACGGCGACGAAGACGACGCCGAGGACGAACAGGACAGTGGGGTTCACGCTGGAGATCTCCTAAGGCTTCTGCGTTCCCAAACGCTCACCGGCCCGCGCACGTGCCCACTCCTCGGCGGCGAGCACGGAATCCACAGAGAGTTCCGAGGAACCGGCATGCTCCGCGAGCACTGCCTCTACCGTGTCGACGATGTCCAGGAACCCGATCCTGCCGGCATGGAAGGCCTCGACGGCCTCCTCGTTCGCGGCGTTGAACACGGCCGGGAAGGTCGTGCCCTGCTTCGCGGCGTCGCGGGCGATCTCCACGGCCGGGAAGGCACGGACGTCGAGCGGCTCGAACGTCCACGCCGCCGCCTGGGTGAAGTCGCAGGGGCGTGCCGCCCGCGGGACGCGGTCGGGCCAGCCGAGGCCCAGGGCGATCGGCAGCCGCATGTCCGGCGGGCTCGCCTGGGCGATGACCGAGCCGTCGGTGAACTGGACCATGGAGTGCACCACGGACTGGGGATGGACCACGACGTCGATCGCCTCGAGCGGGACGTCGAAGAGCAGGTGCGCCTCGATGAGCTCGAGGCCCTTGTTCACGAGCGTGGCGGAGTTGGTGGTGACTACCTTGCCCATGTCCCACGTGGGGTGGTTGAGCGCCTCGGCAGGGGTGACGCCCGCAAGCGAGGCCCGGTCCCGCCCGCGGAACGGGCCGCCGGAGGCGGTGAGGATGAGCTTCTCGACCTCGTTGGCGCGGCCGGCCCGCAGGCACTGGGCGATCGCGGAGTGCTCCGAGTCCACCGGGACGATCTGGCCGGGCCGGGCCGCGCCTGTCACGAGGGAGCCGCCCACGATCAGGCTCTCCTTGTTCGCGAGCGCGAGCGTGGCGCCGGAGGCGAGGGCGGCGAGGGTCGGCGCGAGTCCGATGCTCCCCGTGATGCCGTTGAGCACCACATCGGCGGGGCCGCCGGCCCCGCTCCACGCCGCGATGCGGGCCGAAGCGTCGGGGCCGGCGAGGAGCTCCGGCTCGTAGCCGGCCACGCCCTCGGCGGCCGCGGCCGAGCTGATCAGGGACCGCAGCTCGTCGACGCTCCCGGAGGCGATGCCCACGGCCTCGGCGCGGGTGCGCACGGCCTGGCGGGCGAGGAGGCCGAGGTTGCCTCCGCCGGCGCTGAGGGCCAGGACGCGGAAGCGGTGGGGGGCGCCGTCGACCACCTCCAGCGCCTGGGTGCCGATGCTGCCGGTCGATCCGAGGATGACGACGGAGCGCTGGGCCTGCGGGTCCCTCTCGGTGCCGGAAGTGTGCATGCCCTCCAGTATTCCCTACGGCGCAGCCTCCCCTCTGCGGAAGGAGCAGGGCTCCGGCGCGGGCGAGGGGCGCAGGACCGGGGGCTCCCGGCACTCGCGCCGGCGGGGGCCGATGGGCGAGCATGGGACCATGACTGAGATCAGCGTCAGCGACCTGCCCGAGCAGCCGACCGCCGTGGTGCGCGCCACCGTGAAGATGGACGAGCTGCGGAGCTTCTTCGACGGAGTGTTCGGCACGGTGGTCGCGGCCGTCCAGGACCAGGGCGGCCGCGTCGCCGGACCGCCGTTCGCGATGTACCACGGCATGCCGGGCGAGACCATCGACGTCGAGGCGGGCTTCCCGGTGGCGGGGACGTTCTCCGGCACCGGCGAGGTCACGGCCAGCGTCCTGCCGGGCGGGCGGACGGTGCACGCCCTGCACGTGGGCCCCTACGAGTCCCTGCCGGAGACGTACCAGCAGGTGACCGGGTGGATGCGGGAGCAGGGCCTCGCCCCGGGGGCGAGCATGTGGGAGGTCTACATGAGCGACCCGAACGCCGAGCCGGACCCGGCGACGTGGCGGACCGAGCTGTTCTGGCCCGCAAGCTAGGGTTTCGGCTCCGCTCAGGCGAGCCCGGCCCGGCGCAGCACCGCCTCGGCGTGGCGCAGGATCGGGCCGTCGATCATCTTGCCCTCGTACTGGAACACGCCCGTGCCGGCGGCCTCCGCCGCGGCGAGGAGAGCCTGGGCGGCGGCGACCGCCTCGGCTGACGGCGCGTACGCGGAACGCACGGCGGCGACCTGGCCCGGATGGATGCAGGCCTTCGCCGCGAACCCGGAGGCGACGGCGTCCGCGGCCTCGGCGGAGAGCCCGTCGAGATCCGGGATGTCGGTGTAGACGGCGTCGACCGCCGCCTTCCCGTGGGCGCCGGCGGCGAGGAGCACGCTGGAGCGGGCGTGGAGGGCGACGGCCCGGTACGCGCCGTCTGCGGCACGGCTCGACGTCCCGCCGAGGGAGGCCACGAGGTCCTCGGCCCCCCACATGAGGCCCACGGTGTTCGGCTCGGCGGCGATCGACGGCGCCGCGAGGATGCCCGCGGCGGTCTCGCAGAGGGCGATGACCCGGTAGGCGCGCAAGAGCGCGAGCTGCTCGGGCGCCTCGGCCTTGGCGAGCATGACGGTGCGGTACGGCGTGGCCTCGAGCGCCTCGAGGTCCGCGTCGAAGTGGACCGAGCCGGCGGAGTTGACGCGCACGATGGTCCGCTCCGGGTCCAGCGGTGTCTCGGCGAGGTTCCTGCGGGCCTCCGCCTTCGCGTCCGGCGCCACCGCGTCCTCGAGGTCGAGGATCACGGCGTCGGACCGCTCGGCGGCCTTGGCGAAGCGCTCGGGACGGTCGGCGGGGCAGAAGAGCAGCGCTGGCCCCATGGCGAAGGGCGCTCCGTGGGCGTGGGGCTGGGCGGTCATCTCGGTCACCGGGTATGCGCTTCCTTGGTCCACATGAGGCACGAGCGGCGGGCCCGGGCCACGACGGTGCCGTCCTGGTTGCGCCCGGTGTGCTCGAAGGTCACGATCCCCTGTCCGGGACGCGAGGCCGAGAGGCGCTTCTCCACGACGACGGTTTCGGTGTAGAGCGTATCGCCGTGGAAGAGCGGGTGGGGGAAGGCCACGTCGGTGAGGCCCAGCTGCGCGACGATCGTCCCCTGCGTCAGCTGGGCCACGGACTGCCCCACCATCGTGGAGAGCGTGAACATCGAGTTCATGAGCCGCTGCCCGAAGGGCTGGCCCGCGCTCCACGCCGCGTCGAGGTGGAGCGCCTGGGTGTTCATGGTGAGCGTGGTGAACAGGACGTTGTCCGCCTCGGTCACGGTGCGCCCGGGGCGGTGGGCGTAGGCCACGCCCTCCTCGAGCTCGTCGAAGTAGAGGCCGCGCTGCTCGATCACGCGGAGCGGGGCCGGCTCAGGGCTCGTTGTCATGGATCTCCACCTCGAGCTCGGCCGCGGTCGCGGCGACGACCTGCTCCTCGGTGACCCCCGGCGCGAGCTCCCTCAGCACGAGCACCGGCCCCGGTCCCGGTTCCATCCCGGCGCCCACCCCGCTGCGCTGCACGTCGATCACGCCCAGGTCCGTGATGATCCGGTCGACGCACGCCCGGCCCGTGAGCGGCAGCGTGCACTCGGGCAGGATCTTGGGGTTCCCGTTCCGGTCCGTGTGCTCCATCATGACGATGAGCCGCTTGGCGCCGAAGACGAGGTCCATGGCGCCCCCCATGCCCTTGACCATCTTCCCGGGGATCATCCAGTTGGCGAGGTCGCCGTGGGCGGAGACCTCCATGGCCCCGAGCACGGCGACGTCCACGTGGCCGCCCCGGACCATGCCGAACGAGGTCGCCGAGTCGAAGAACGCCGCGCCGCGGTTGACGGTCACGGTCTCCTTGCCGGCGTTGATGAGGTCCGGGTCGACTTCGTCCTCGCGCGGGTACCGGCCCGTGCCGAGGATGCCGTTCTCGGAGTGGAGGACCACCTCGACCCCGTCCGGGATGTAGTTGGGGATCAGGGTGGGCATGCCGATGCCCAGATTGACGTACTGTCCGTTCTCGAGCTCCCGGGCCACTCGCGCGGCGAGCTCATTGCGGGTCCACGGCATCTTCAGGCCCCCTCGGTGGTCGACACGGTCCGCTTCTCGATGCGCTTCTCGGCGTGCGGGCTGCCCGGCGGGACGTGGACGACGCGCTGGACGAAGATGCCGGGCAGGTCGATGTTCTCGGGGTCGAGCTCCCCCGGCTCGACGAGCTCCTCGACCTCGGCGATCGTGACCCGGCCGGCCATCGCGCACAGCGGGTTGAAGTTCATGGCCGTCGCGTGGAACACCAGGTTCCCGTGGCGGTCCGCCTTCTGGGCGTGCACGAGCGCGAAGTCCGGGGTGAGGGACTCCTCGAGCACGTACTCGGCGCCGTTGAAGGTGCGCACCTCCTTCGGCGAGGACGCGAGCACCACGTTCCCGTCGGCGTCGTACTTCTGCGGCAGGCCGCCCTCGGCGACGAGGGTCCCCACCCCGGCCGCCGTGTAGAAGGCGGGGATGCCGGCCCCGCCGGCGCGGAGCTTCTCGGCGAGGGTGCCCTGCGGGGTCAGGACCACCTCGAGCTCGCCCGCGAGGAACTGCCGCGCGAACTCCTTGTTCTCGCCCACATAGGAGCTGATGGTGCGGGTGATCCGGCCGTCCGCGAGGAGGATCCCGAGGCCCCAGTCGTCCACCCCGCAGTTGTTGCTGATGGTGGTCAGGCCGCCAGTGCCCTGGGCGTGCAGGGCGTCGATGAGCGCCACGGGGATGCCGCACAGCCCGAACCCGCCGACGGCGAGCGATGCACCGTCCCCGATGTCCGCGACCGCCTCCTCGGCGCTCGCCACCACTTTGTCGATCACGTGCCCCTCCTCGTTGCGTTGCTGCCGGGCCTGCCCTCATCCAACGTCAGGGCCGGCCCCTTTGGCTAGAGCCGGGTCACAGCCCCAGTTCGCGGGCGATGAGCATGAGCTGGACCTCCGTGGTGCCCTCGCCGATCTCGAGGATCTTCGAGTCGCGGTAGTGCCGGGCCACGGTCGACTCGTTGATGAACCCGTAGCCGCCGAACACCTGCGTGGCGTCGCGGGCGTTGTCCATCGCGGCCTCCCCCGCCACCATCTTGGCGATCGCGGCCTCGGTCTTGAAGGGCTTGCCGGCGAGCATGCGCGCGGCCGCGTCGTAGTAGGCGAGCCTGGCGGTGTGGGCGCGGGCCTGCATGCGGGCGATCTTGAACTGGATGGCCTGGTACTTGCCGATGTTCGTCCCGAACGCGGTGCGCTCCTTGGCGTACTTCACAGACAGGTCGACGCAGCCCTGGGCTGCGCCCGTGGCGAGGGCGGCGATCGCGATGCGGCCCTCGTCGAGGATGGAGAGGAAGTTGGCGTAGCCGCGGCCGCGCACGCCGAGGAGGTTCTCCTCGGGGACGCGCGCGTCCTTGAAGGAGAGCGGGTGGGTGTCCGAGGCGTTCCAGCCCACCTTGTTGTAGGGCTTCTCGGCGCGGAACCCCGGAGTGCCCGAGGGCACGATGATCGTGGAGATCTCCTTGCGGGCGGTCCCGTCGGCCCGCTCTTCCGTGCCGGTCACCGCCGTGACGGTCACGAAGCTCGTGATGTCCGTGCCGGAGTTCGTGATGAACTCCTTCGACCCGCTGATGACCCACTCGCGCCCGTCGGCCCCGTCCTCGAGCCGCGCGGTCGTCTTGGTCCCCCCTGCGTCCGACCCGGCTCCGGGCTCCGTCAGGCCGAAGCCGGCGAGCGCCCGGCCCGCGGCGAGGTCCGGCAGGAGCGCCTCCTTCTGCTTCTCGGTGCCGAAGCGGTGGATCGGCATGGCCCCCAGCGAGACGCCGGCCTCGAGCGTGATCGCGACCGACTGGTCGACGCGGCCGAGCTGCTCGAGCGAGAGGGCGAGCGCGAAGTAGTCCCCGCCCATCCCGCCGTACTCCTCCGGGAAGGGCAGGCCGAACAGGCCCATCTCGCCCATCTGGGCGATGACCTCGTAGGGGAAGCTGTGCTCCTCGTCGTGCCGGGCGGACACGGGCGCGACGACCTCGTCGGCGAACTCGCGCACCGTGTCGGACAGCTCCTGGTACTCGTCGCTGAGCTGGAAGTCCATGGATTCAGGCTCCTTCGTGCGCGTCGCGCTGTGGGGCTTCGTGGTGGGGGGTGACGGTGGCGACGACCTGGTCGGCCTTGACGAGGGCGCCGGGGGTGACGTGCAGCGCCACGGTCCCGGCGAAGGCGGCGACGAGCTGGTGCTCCATCTTCATGGCCTCGACCGAGACGAGGGGCTGGCCGGCCTCGACGGCCTGGCCGTGGTCGACGGCGACGGAGACGACGGTGCCAGGCATGGGCGTGCGGACCTCGGGCGCCGCCTCGCCCTCGTGGCGGTGGACGGCGGCGCGGAGCCGCTCGAGCCGCTCCGCGCGGCCGAGGACGGGGAGGGCGGTGGACCAGCCCGCCTCGCCGAGGTGCACGGTGCTCTCCCCCGCCGGGCCCTCCGCGAGCGCCCAGGAGTAGCGGTGCTCCTCGCCGTCGAGGGTGAGGACGACGCCGGCCTGCCCCACCCGCTCGAGGCCCGCCCCGCGTGGGGCTCCCCGCTCGGAGCCGACGTCCACGCGGACCGTCCCGGCGCCGTCGGCCGCGCCGGCCGGGGGCGCGTGCACGGCGACGGTCACGACGCCGCCGTCCGGGCCGCCGAGGCTCATGCGGCGGGCGGCGGGGGCTCCGAGGCGCCAGCCGTCCGCGGCCCACGGCCCTGTGGCGGCCGCGTCGACTGCATCGGCTGCGGTCCCGGCGGCGAGGAGCGCCGCCGCCGCGTAGTCGGCCTCTCCGGGCGTCCGGAAGGCGAGGCCGTCGAGCCGGCGCTCGATCAGGGTGGTGTCGAGGTGTCCGGCGCGCACGTCCGGGTCGGCGAGCAGGAGCCTGAGGTACTCGATGTTGGTCTCGACGCCGAGCACGGTGTACCGGGAGAGCGCGGCGTCCAGCGTCTCGAGGGCCTCGCCCCGGGTGGGGCCCCACGCGATGCACTTGGCGAGCATCGGGTCGTAGTCCGAGCCGATGGCCAGGCCCGGCTCGAGGGAGCTGTCCACGCGCACGCGATCCCCGGCTGGCTCGTCGAGGACCTCGATCCGGCCGGTGGCGGGGAGGAAGCCCCGGGCGGGGACCTCGGCGTAGACGCGGGCCTCGATGGCGTGGCCGTCGAGGCGGAGGTCCTCCTGGCGCAGGGCCAGGGGCTCGCCGGCCGCGACCCGGAGCTGCTGCTCGACGAGGTCGATGCCCGTGACCATCTCCGTCACCGGGTGCTCGACCTGGAGGCGGGTGTTCATCTCCATGAAGAAGAAGTCGTCCGGCGCCTCGTCGGAGACGAGGAACTCGACCGTGCCGGCGCCGACGTAGCCGACGGAGCGCGCGGCCTCGCACGCGGCTGCGCCGATGCGGGCGCGGGTGTCCGGGCCCTGCTCGGTGTCGAACAGCGGCGAGGGGGCCTCCTCGATGACCTTCTGGTGCCGTCGCTGGAGGGAGCACTCGCGCTCGCCGAGGTGGATGGTGGTGCCGCGGGTGTCCGCGAGGACCTGGACCTCGATGTGCCGGGGGGCGCGGACGAGCCGCTCGAGGAGCAGCGTCCCGTCGCCGAAGGCGGCGGTCGCGACCCTGCGGGCTGTCGCGAGGGCGCCCGGCAGGTCTGCCGCGGACTCGACGACGGTCATGCCCTTGCCGCCGCCGCCGGCCGAGGGCTTGATGAGCAGCGGATAGCCCACGCCCTCGGCGCGCCCGATGAGCTCGGCGTCCGTGAGGCCCGGCTCGGGGACGCCCGGGATGACCGGGACGCCGTGGCCCGCGACGTGGTTCTTGGCCCGGATCTTGTCCCCCATGACCGCGAGGGCCTCGGGCCCGGGGCCCACGAACACGATGCCGGCGTCGGCGAGGGAGCGGGCGAGTGCGGCGTTCTCGCTCAGGAAGCCGTAGCCCGGGTGGACGGCCTCCGCCCCGGTGGCGCGGGCCGCCTCGACGATCGCGGGGATGCTCAGGTAGCTCTGCGCTGCAGGGGCGGGGCCGATGCGGACGGCCTCGTCGGCCTCGTGGACGTGGCGCGCCCCGGCGTCGGCGTCGCTGTACACCGCGACGGAGGCGACGCCGAGCCGGCGAAGGGTCCGGATCACGCGGCACGCGATCTCGCCGCGGTTGGCCACGAGGACCTTGGCGAAGGGCCGGGCGGAAGCAGTGGTGGCGGTCATGCGGCTCACATCCTGAAGATGCCGAAGGACGTCTCCGGCAGGGGGGACTGGGCAACGACGGCGAGGGCCATTCCGAGCACCCGGCGCGTGTCGGCCGGGTCGATGACGCCGTCGTCCCAGAGCCTCGCGGTCGAGTAGTAGGGGCTCCCCTGGGCCTCGTACTGCGCGCGGATCGGGGCCTTGAAGGCGTCCTCCTCGGCCGCGGCCCACTCCTCGCCGCGGGCCTCGAACTGGTCGCGCTTGACGGTCGCGAGCACCGACGCGGCCTGGTTGCCGCCCATCACCGAGATGCGGCTCGCCGGCCACATCCACAGGAACCGCGGCGAGTAGGCACGCCCGCACATCGAGTAGTTGCCGGCGCCGAAGGACCCGCCGATCACCACCGTGAGCTTGGGGACCCGGGTCGTGGCGACGGCGGTGACCATCTTCGCGCCGTGCTTGGCGATCCCGCCGTGCTCGTAGTCGCGGCCCACCATGAAGCCGGAGATGTTCTGCAGGAACACGAGCGGGATGCCGCGCTGGTCGCACAGCTCGATGAAGTGCGCGCCCTTCATCGCCGACTCGGAGAACAGCACCCCGTTGTTCGCCACGATCCCGACCGGATGCCCGTCCAGGTGCGCGAAGCCCGTGACGAGCGTGGGGCCGTAGTCCTTCTTGAACTCGTGGAACTCGCTGCCGTCCACGAGCCGGGCGATGACCTCGTGGACGTCGTACTGGGCGTTGACGTCGACGGGCACCACGCCGTACAGCTCGGACGGGTCGGCCTGGGGCTCGACGGGGGTGCGCACCGCCCAGGGCGCCGCGGCCGGGGACGGGAGGGTCTCGACGATGCTGCGGACGATCTCGAGGGCGTGCTCGTCGTTGTCGGCGAGGTGGTCCGCCACGCCGGAGACCTTGGCGTGGACCTCTCCCCCGCCCAGCTCCTCCGCGGTGACCACCTCGCCGATCGCGGCCTTCACGAGCGGCGGGCCGCCGAGGAAGATCGTGCCCTGGTTCCGCACGATCACCGTCTCGTCACTCATCGCCGGCACATAGGCGCCGCCGGCGGTGCACGAGCCGAGGACCGCGGCGATCTGGGGGATCTTGGCTGCGGAGAGGCGGGCCTGGTTGTAGAAGATCCGGCCGAAGTGGTCGCGGTCGGGGAACACCTCGTCCTGCTTGGGCAGGAACGCCCCGCCCGAGTCGACGAGGTAGATGCAGGGAAGCCGGTTCTCGAGCGCGATCTCCTGGGCGCGCAGGTGCTTCTTGACCGTCATGGGGTAGTAGGTGCCGCCCTTGACCGTCGCGTCGTTGGACACGACCATGACGTGGCGGCCGTGGACCAGGCCGATGCCGGCGATCACGCCCGCGGCCGGGCACTCGCCGTCGTACATGCCGTCCGCGGCGAGCGGGGAGACCTCCAGGAACGGCGAGCCCTCGTCCAGCAGGACGTCGATGCGCTCGCGCGGCAGCAGCTTGCCGCGGGCCACGTGGCGCTCGCGGGAGCGCTCGGGGCCGCCGAGGGCCGCCGCGGCGAGGCGCGCCCGCAGCCCGTCGGCGAGGGCGCGCTGGGCAGCGCGGTTCTCGGCGAAGGCGGGGCCTGCCGGGTCGATCCGGCTGGTCAGGGTCTCCATCGGTCCTCCGGGACGGGCGGGGCCCGCATCAACTCGGTTAGTGACGGCTAACTGGAATCTAAGTTAATGTGGATTAACTGTGATGTCCAGCACAGGGGTTTCCGCCGGACCGGGGAGGGACATGGGCGAGAGCACGAGCCCGCGCGTGCAGGCCAAGGCCGAGCGGCGGCGGGCCATCCTCGACGCGGCTGCAGGGCTGTTCGCGGCGCAGGGCTATGCGGGGGCCTCGCTCGAGGACCTCGGCGCGGCCGCGGGCGTGAGCGGGCCTGCGATCTACCGCCACTTCCCCGGCAAGCAGGCGGTGCTCGGGGCGCTGCTGGTCGGCGTCAGCGAGGATCTGCTCGAGGGCGGGCGCCGGGTGGCGCAGGAGGCGGCATTCGGCGCGGACGACGACGGCGCTCCCGTCCGCGCGCTCGTTGCCTTCCACGTGGACTTCGCCCTGGCCCAGCCGGACGTGATCCGGGTCCAGGACCGCGACTTCGGCTCCCTCGCGGAGGCGGACCGCCGGCGGGTGCGTTCGCTGCAGCTCGCCTATGTCGACGTGTGGTGCGATGCCCTGCGGCCGGTGCATCCCGCGGCGAGCGCGGCGGAGCTGCGGATGCGGGCGCAGGCCGTGTTCGGCCTCATCAACTCCACGCCGCACTCGGTGCGCAGGCCGGGCGGGCGGGTGAGGGCCTCGTCGGCCAGGGCGACGCTCGCCCTCATGGCGGAAGCGGCGCTCACGGCCAGGCCGTGAGCGCCGCTCCCCCGGCGGGCCAGCAGACGGGACAGGTCGCTGGCCCAGGTCCTCACCTCACCCCGCGTTCACCATCCCGGTGGAGGCGCTCCACGTCAGGGTGCCGTTCTCGAAGTCCTCGGCCCGGCCTACGGTGACCGAGTACTCGTCGGAGGTCGGGTAGCCGAGCCAGCTGCGCTCCCAGCCCATCGAGGCCCACGTGGCCCGGATCGCGCCGAGCACCGAGTGCGCGCCGGTCCACGGGGTCCAGTAGATCGAGGCCGCCTTGGAGAAGTGGTTGTACCGGCCGGAGCCGTCCGGCGTCCCCTTCTCGTCGGTCGTGGGGTAGCCCAGGGGCCCCTTCTCCCAGCCGCTCGCAGCCCACTCCGCCCGGATCGCGCCGCGGATCGAGTGTGCGCCGGTGGTCGGGGACCAGTAGATCGAGGAGCCGCTCGAGCCGTTGAAGTGGTTGTACCGGCCGATGCCGTCCGGGGTGCCCAGCTCATCGGTGGTCGGGTAGCCCAGCGGGCCGCGCTCCCAGCCCGAGGCTGCCCAGTTGGCCCGGATCGCGCCGCGCACCGAGTGGGCGCCGGTCTTCGACGTCCAGTAGATCGACGCGCCGCCGGAGCCGTTGAAGTGGTTGTACCGGCCGAGGCCGTCCGGGGTGCCCAGCTCGTCCGTGGTCGGGTAGCCCAGCGGTCCGCGCTCCCACCCGGATGCCGCCCAATTGGACCGGATGGCTCCCTGGACCGAGTGCGCCCCCGTAGTGGACGTCCAGTAGATCGAGGCGCCGCCGGAGCCGGAGAAGTGGTTGTAGGCGCCGATGCCGTCCGGGGTCTTGGTCTCGTCCGTGGTCGGGAACCCGAGGAAGCCCCTTGGACCGCCGGCCGCCGCGTAGCGCGAATAGATGGACCCGTGGACCTCGTGCACCCCGGTGGTCGGGGACCAGCAGATGATGCCAGAGGTGTAGTCCTGGCACGTGCCGGTGCCCACGGCGTACTCAGTGGAGAGGGCCTGGCCGAGCGGGGACGCCCACGTTCCTGCACCGATCTTCTGTGCGTAGGCGGCGACCGGATCGTTGACTCCGTACCCGGTGAGCATGACCTCCTGGGCGCTGGAGCCGTCGTCGGCCGTGATCAGGTAGTACGTGTCCGCGGTGCCGGCCTGCCCGACCGCCGTCGGGGCGAACGTCACGCTCTGGAACACGGAGTCCCCGGGCGGGATGCTCAGGCCCTCGGAGACCGGGGTCGTGGTGCTGAAGACGCCCTGCGGGGCCTTCGCCTTGGTGATCGTCATCGGGATGTTGCCGGTGTTCTGGATCTGGAATGAGCGGGTCGAGGACGCCCCCACCGCGACGTTGCCGAAGTCGAGCGATGCGGGCACCTGCAGGTGCGAGGCGCCGGAGATGGAGGTGGCGCTGATCGGAACCGTCACTCCCCCGAGGTTGCTCGTCACGGTCAGCGAGTCGCTGACGGTGGCCGCGGCCGTCGGGCTGAACGCGATCGACACGGGCACGGAGGCGAGGGGCTGGATGGTCGCCCCCACGGCAGGCACGGTGGCGGGGTCCGCGACGAGGCTCGCGGTGGCGGGCAGGGTCACCCCGGTCACGGAGACCGCCGTCGTGCCGGTGTTGACGATGTTGACGGTCTGGCGGCTGATCGTCCCGGTCGGGACGTTGGCGAAGGCGAGCGACGTCGGGGTGGCGCCGAGGCCGTCCTTCGTGCCGATCCCGTGGACGCCCAGCAGGTCCGTCTCACCGTCGGAGGTCTTCACCGTCAGCGAGCCGTCCGATTCCCCGGTCGCCGTGGGGGCGAAGGTCACGGGGAGGGAGAGGCTCGCGCCGGAGGCCAGGGCCTTCGGGAGTGCCACCGACCCGATCCCGAACGGAGCGGCCGTGGTGATCGAGCTGATCGTCACCGCACGCGTCGCCGTCATGGTCACCGTGGCGGTCCCGCTCGCGCCGACGGCCACCTGGCCCAGGTCGCCGCCGGTCGAGCCCACCGCGGCCGACGTCGGGATGCCGAACGCGAGCACGTTGCCGTCGCGGGTGCCCACGTACACCTTGCCGCCGTTGGTGGCGACCGAGGTGAACTTCGCCGCCGTCCCGATCGGGGCGCTGAAGACCTGGGCGAGCTTGCCCGTGCTGTCCGGGATGGCCCGGTAGGCGCGCAGCTGCCCGTTGGTGCCCGTCCCGTTGTCGGTGTAGACGACCCACACGAGCGCCGTGGACGGGTCGGTGCCGGAGGAGGTCACCACCGGGGACCCGGACGAGAACCCGAAGGTCCCGCTGGACGTCCCGACCGAGGCGAGCTGGACCCCGCCGGTGCTCGTGGGCACGAGCTTCGAGGCGCGCAGGTAGCCGCTGTTCTCGACCTGGTAGACGTAGCCGCCCTGGGTGGTGCCGAGGAACGCGGACCTCCCCCAGACCCCGTTGTACGGGCCGGCCGTGTTCACCACGGCGTCCGTGCCGCCGGCGCCCTGGGCCATGCCGCCCAGATTGTCCCGGTCGAGGAGGTAGATGTGGCCGTCCTTGCCCGTCTGCACCATCAGGTGCGGGTGCGCCGAGGTGCCGTACCCGTCGGGGACCGCCATGGGGCTGCCGGAGCCGAGGTCGGCGTCGTTCTGGTTCAGCTTGACGTTGGCGGCGGGGCTGAAGAAGTCCTTCGCCGTCAGGTTCCCGTCGGTGCCGACCTGCAGCCGGACCACGGACTCGGCCAGGGTCGAGGGCGGGGAGGACCCCGCAGACGCCTGCGGGGCGATGCCGTTGCCGGTCGTGAACAGGATCCGTCCCGGGCCGTCGGAGACGAGGCCGCCGCCGGACTGCCAGATGCCGCCCTCGGCGTTGCTGACCCCGGTCTCGGTGGCCCACATGGTGGTCTGCTTCCCCGCCGTGGAGACCCCGACCACGTAGCCCACGAACGGGTTGTAGTCGCAGTGGCTCGCGAACCCGGCGTAGACGACCCCGCCCATCAGCAGCAGGCCCGGCCGCTGCATGGCGGTGAGCGCGTTGAACGGATGGGTCGGGTCGTTGGTCGGGGCCCCGTCGATCAGCACCGGGAACCCGGCCCGCTCGGTGCCGGTCGCTACGTCGATCGAGTGCATGTACCAGTGCGGGAGCTGGGCGTTCGCGCCGTCGTTCGTCTTCGCGGTGAGGAAGACGCTGTTGGTCGCCGCGTCGTAGACCGGGGTGGAGGTGATGCCGATGTTGGGGACGAGGTCCCCGCAGCTCACCGTGGAGGCGGGCCATGCGGGACCGACCGAGCGGGTCCACTTCACCGCGCCCGTCGTGGCGTCCAGGCCGTAGACCGCGTTGTTCTCCGTGGCCGCGATGACGGTCTGGCCCACCACGAGCGGCTGCGCGTACACCTGCCCGTTCAGAGCGGTGGAGAACAGCTTGCCGAAGTTGGTGGACCCGACGGCCGCCGGGGAGAGGGCGCTCTCGCTGCTGTCCCACCCGGTGCGCATGCTGTCCTGGTCCACGGTGCCGACGTCCGCGGAGGCCGTCGTCGTCCCGGCGAGCAGCGCCGCACCCGCGAGCACTCCTGCCAGCAGGGCGGCGACGGCCCGGCGGGGCGCGTGGACCGTGCCGCGCCGGGCACGGTGCCGGCCGCGGATCCGTGGGTTTCCGATGGGCTCCATGAGCAGGCTCCCCCTACCCTCGCCGCCGCTGGCGGGGTGCCCGCGGCGTGATAGAAGGAGCGTAAAAATTGGGGCCCATGGGGCGCCCGAGTAATCCGTACCCGTCTTTTCGGGTACTCCGCGGGCCCCTACTCGGGGGATTTCGGACCGGGTACGCAGGGTCCGGCGAGGGGGCCACTGGCGGGGTACTCGGCCGCGGTGGTCGGCACTACGGGTGCCGGTGGGGTCTCCGCAGAGGAAAAGCCCGGCCGGCCCGCGATTCCGGGGGCCGGCCGGGCTTCCGGGGCGGTCACACCATGGTGAGTACCATGCCCGGATCGGCGAGGACGGCGCCGACGTCGGCGAGGAACCGGGAGGCCTGCTCGCCGTCGACGAGGCGGTGGTCGAAGGAGAGCGAGAGCGTCATGACCTGGCGCAGCGCGACCTCTCCGCCATGCTCCCAGGGGAGCCTGCGGACCTGGCCCATGGCGAGGATGGCGGCCTCGCCGGGGTTCAGGATGGGCGTGCCGGCATCGATCCCGAAGACCCCGATGTTGGTGATCGAGATGGTCCCCCCGGACAGGTCCGCCGGCGCGGTGCGGCCCTCCCGCGCCGTCGCAGCGAGGTCAGAGATCGCCCCGGCGAGCTCCGCGAGCGAGAGCTCCTGCGCGTCCTTGATGTTCGGCACCATGAGCCCCCGGGGCGTGGCGGCCGCGATGCCGAGGTTCACGTAGTGGTACTGCACGATCTCCTGCGCCCCCTCGTCCCAGCGCGTGTTGAGCGAGGGGCTCCGGCGCAGCGCGATGAGCACTGCCTTGGCGACGAGCGTGAGCGGGGTGACCTTCTGGCCCGTGAACGCGCGGTTCTCGCGCAGCCGCCCGATGAGCTCCATCGCCGGGGTGACATCCACGGTGAGGAACTCGCTCGCGTGGGGGGCGGTGAACGCGCTCGCGACCATCGCGGCCGCCGTCTGCCTGCGCACGCCCCTGATCGCGGTCCGGGATTCGCGGACGACGCCGGCGGCCGGCGATGCGGCCGGCGCGCCTGCCGCCGGGGCCGGGGCCGGGGCGGCCGAGAGGCTGCTGTCCGGGGCCGTGCCGGCCGCACCCGTGCCGATCGAGGCGAGCACGTCGTCGCGCGTGATGAGGCCGCGCGGGCCGGTGCCCTCGAGGCCTCCGAGGTCCACCCCGAGGTCCTTGGCCAGCTTGCGGACGGGAGGGGTGGAACGGGGTCGCTCCGCGGGGGCGGGCCTCGGCTCCGCTGCTGCGTCCCCACCGAGCGCTGCGTGACCGGTGCGCTCCGCTGCGCTCGGCGGCCGCCCCGCAGCCGTCGGCCCCTCCCCCACCACGGTCAGGCGCGCGCGGCGCGCCGGCCGCGCCCCGGTCTCCGGCATGGCGCCGTAGCCGACGAGCGTCGCCTGGCGCCGGGGGGCCTCCCCCGCCGCGTCCGAGGACGTCGGCGTACCGGCAGCGGCGGGCGCGCGGCCGGCGTCGGCCGCCACCTCGAACTCGGCGATCGGCGCGCCGACGGCCACGACGTCCCCCGGCTCGGCGAGCAGCGCGGTGACGGTGCCGGTGTACGGGCTCGGGAGCTCGACGACGGCCTTGGCCGTCTCGACCTCGCCGATGACCTGGTTGAGGCGCACGGAGTCGCCCACGGCGACGCGCCAGGACACGATCTCGGACTCGGTGAGGCCCTCGCCCAGGTCCGGGAGGAGGAAGGGCCGCGTCACGGGGGCCGCCCCCTGGTCGGCCGTGGCCGCGCTCATGCGTCCTCCTCCATGCCGCTGAGGGAGTTGGGCCTGTCCAGGGCGCGGTCCACGCCGTCGAGGATGCGGTCCAGGTCGGGCAGGTGGTGGAACTCGAGCTTGGACGGCGGGTAGGGCACGTCGAAGCCGGTTACCCGCACGGGGGCATGCTCGAGGTGGTAGAAGCACCGCTCCGTGAGCACGGCGGACAGCTCGGCGCCGAGGCCGAGGGTCTGCGAGGCCTCGTGGGCGATGACGAGCCGACCCGTCTTCCGCACGGACGCCTCGAGCGGGCCGTAGTCCACCGGCGAGAGGGACCTCAGGTCGATCACCTCGATGGAGACCCCCTCGTCCGAGGCGGCCACCGCGGCGTCGAGGCACGTCTTCACCATCGGTCCATAGGCGACGAGGGTGACGTCGGAGCCCTCCGCCGCGACCCGGGCGGAGCCCATGCCGAGCCCCCCAGCGCCCGGTTCGAGCGCCTCATCGACCTCGCCCTTGTCGTGGTACCGGCGCTTGGGCTCGAGGAACACCACCGGGTCGTCGCAGGCGATGGCCTCCTGCATCATCGTGTACGCGTCCTGGGGCGTGGAGGGGGAGACGACCCGCAGGCCGGCGGTGTGCGCGAAGTACGCCTCGGGCGACTCCGAGTGGTGCTCGGGGGAGCCGATGCCTCCGCCGTAGGGCAGGCGCAGGGTGATCGGCATGGCCACCGCGCCGCGGGTGCGGTAGTGCATCTTCGCGACCTGGGAGACGATCTGGTCGAAGGCCGGGTACACGAAGCCGTCGAACTGGATCTCCACCACCGGGCGGTAGCCGCGGTAGGCCATGCCGATCGCGGTGCCCATGATGCCGGATTCCGCGAGCGGCGTGTCGACGACCCGGTGCGCGCCGAAGTCCTTCTGCAGGCCGTCGGTGATGCGGAACACCCCGCCGAGGCGGCCGATGTCCTCGCCCATCAGCACGACCTTCGGGTCACGTTCCATGGCCTTGCGCAGGCCTGCGTTGAGCGCCTTGGCGAACGTCATCCCGGGCATCAGCGGACCCCCTCCGTGTGTGCGCCGGCGGCGTGCCCGGCATGGTCGTCGAACCCGGCGTGGAACCGCTCGAACTGCTCCCGCTGCCGGTCCAGGGCCGCGTGCGGACCCGCGTAGACATGCTCGAAGAGCTCCGCCGGGGCGGGATCGGGCATGTGGATGGTGGCCTCGCGCAGGGCGGCCGCGACGTCGTCGGCCGTCGCTGCGACCCGCGCCCGGAGGCCGTCGTCGAGCACTCCCTCGGCCTGCAGGTACGCCTCGAGCCGTGAGATCGGGTCGCGCCCGCGCCAGTCCTCGAGCTCGTTCGCGTCGCGGTACCGCGTGGGATCGTCCGCGGTGGTGTGGGCTCCCATCCGGTAGGTGACCGCCTCGATGTACGAGGGGCCGTTGCCCGAGCGGGCCCGGCCGAGGGCCTCGCGGGTCGCGGCGAGGCAGGCCAGGACGTCGTTGCCGTCGACCCGCACGCTCGGGATGCCGAAGCCCGGAGCGCGCAGCCCGATCGGCACGTGGGCCTGCACGCCCACCGGCTCCGAGATCGCCCAGTGGTTGTTCTGGCAGAAGAACACGACGGGGGCCTGGAAGCTCGCCGCGAAGACCATCGACTCGTTCACGTCGCCCTGGCTCGTGGCACCGTCCCCGAAGTAGGTGATGACGGCGGTCTCCGCGCCGTCGAACTGCACGCCCATGGCGTACCCGACGGCGTGCAGGGACTGGGCGCCGATCACCACCTGCGTCGGTGCCATGTTGTGCCGGAACGGGTCCCAGCCTGCGTTCGCGGCGCCGCGCCACTGCCGCATGAGGGCCGGCAGCGGGATCCCGCGGGCATAGGCGACGGCGATCTCGCGGTAGCTGGCGAAGATGAAGTCGTCGGGTGCGACGGCGTGGGCCGAGCCGATCTGCGCGGCCTCCTGGCCGAGGAACGGCGGCCACAGGCCGAGCTGGCCCTGGCGCTGGAGGGCCGTTCCCTCGGCGTCGATGCGCCGGGCGACCACCATGTCCTCGTAGAGTGAGGCGAGCGCCTCGGGGCCGAGGTCGGCGAGGAGGCCGTCGTACCGTTCGTGGGGCCGGCGCTCGCCGTGGGGGGAGAGAAGCTGGATCGGCGAGCCGTCGTCGCCGGTCGACATCTGGTAGCTGGACACTGGGTACGCATCCCTCTCTGATCTCGGGAGGCCTGTGGGCCGCCGGGTTAATGTGACCATACTCACAACTATCAGGGGGTACAACCAATCGTGGCCGCACTGGGCACGATGCCCAGATCGGCAGGTCTCCAGCGTGCTAGCCTGCGCACCATGCACGTCGTCGACGCCACCGATGCCCGCATCCTGCGGGCGCTGTCCGAGGATCCCCGCCGCACGGTCGTGGCGCTCGCCCAGGACCTGGGGCTCTCGCGGAACACGGTGCAGGCGAGGCTCGCGCGCCTCGAGGCGGGCCACGTGTTCCTCGGGTTCGACCGGCGCATCAATCCGGCGTCGCTCGGCTATCCCCTGCTGGCGTTCATCACCGTCCACGTCCAGCAGCGCAAGCTCGCGGAGATCACCGAGCACATCGCCGGCATCCCCGAGGTCCTCGAGGGGCACGGCCTCACCGGCACGGCCGACCTCCTGCTCCGGGTCGTGGCCCTCGACGCCGAGGACCTGTTCAGGATCAACGGCAAGATCCTCGCGGTGGACGGCGTCGAGCGGACCGATACCGCCCTCGCGATGGGCGACCTCATACCATTCAGGATGGACCCGCTCCTCGCGAGGGGCCCCCGACCGCCCGCCTAGCGCCGAGGACTGAGCCGCCCAATGACGTTCCCCCAGCTGCCCAACCAGAGCCAGGCCCGCATGGAGCGGCCCCGCGAGCCCACCCCGCAGGAGCTGTGGGCCGGCCCGGGCGGGGCGCGGCAGAAGCGGAGCCCGTGGCTGTGGATCGGGCTGGGCGTGGGCGGCGCCGCGGTCCTCCTCGCCGCGGCCGCGGCCGTGGTCCTGGCCCTGACCGTGTTCAGCCCCGGGGCGGGCATCAAGCGGGCCTCGGAGCAGATGAGCTCCGACCTCGCCTCGGGCAACCTCACGCGCGCCTACGGCGAGTTCACCCCCGCCCTCAGGGAGCACCTGAGCGAGACCGAGCTCACGAGCCGGCTCACCGAGCTGCAGATCGACTCGGCGTGCGCCGCGGACATCCAGCGCGCCGACTCGCTCTCCCGCGCCGGCCAGCGCCCGCGCGGCGAGGCCCAGGGGGTCCTCGTCTGCGGCAGCCGCGCTTTCGACCTCTCCTACCGGTGGGAGGGCGACCCGCTCCTGTTGGACGGGATCCGCATCCAGCCCCGCTGACGCACGACGGCGCACGCTCGGCTCGCGCTGCCCGGAACCGCAGCGGGCGGCGGCCCCCTGTTGGGAGCCGCCGCCCGTCGTCGTGCGAGGTGGTGGGCTAGTGCGAGACCGCCTTCTCGGCGCCCACGCCGGTGAGCGACCGGACCTCCATCTCGGCCTGCTTGGCCGGATCCTCCCGCCGCTTGTCGAGGACGGTCCCGAGCCAGCCGAGGGCGAAGGCGAGCGGGATCGAGACGATGCCCGGGTTGCTCAGCGGGAACCACGCGAAGTGCGCGCCGGGGATCATCGACGTCTTCGACCCGGAGACGACCGGCGAGAAGGCGATGAGCAGGACCGCCGAGGCCAGGCCGCCGTAGATGCTCCACAGCGCCCCCTGCGTGGTGAACCTCTTCCAGAAGAGCGAGTAGAGGATCGTGGGCAGGTTGGCCGAGGCCGCCACCGCGAACGCGAGGGCCACGAGGAAGGCGACGTTCTGGCCGTTGGCGAAGATGCCCCCGACGATCGCGAAGAGGCCGATCACCACCACGGTGCGGCGGGCCACCTTGACCTCGGAGGCCGGGGTGGTCCTGCCCTTGGCGAGGACGTTGGCGTAGATGTCGTGGGCGAACGAGGCCGCCGCGGTGATGGTCAGGCCGGCCACGACCGCGAGGATCGTGGCGAACGCGACCGCCGAGATGAAGCCCAGCAGGAGCGGTCCGCCGAGCTGGAACGCGAGCAGCGGGGCCGCCGAATTGACCCCACCGGGGGCCTTCTTGATCGTGTCCGCGCCGATGAGCGCCGCCGCGCCGTACCCGAGCACGAGGGTGAAGAGGTAGAAGGCGCCGATGATCCAGATCGCCCACACGACCGACTTGCGGGCCTCCTTCGCGGTCGGCACGGTGTAGAAGCGCATGAGAACGTGGGGCAGCGCCGCGGTGCCGAGGACCAGCGCGAGGCCGAGCGAGACGAAGTCGAGCTTGGAGGTGCCGTCCTTGCCGTAGGCCAAGCCCGGGTTGAGCAGCTTCTCGCCGCCCGCGCCGGCGGTGTGGACCGCGCTGTCCAGCAGGGTGGAGAGGTTGAAGCCGTTGATCGCCAGCACCATGATCGTCATGACGAAGGCGCCCGCGATGAGCAGGATGGCCTTGATGATCTGCACCCAGGTGGTGCCCTTCATGCCGCCGAGGAGCACGTACATGATCATGAGCGCGCCGACCACGGTGATGACGACGGCCTGGCCGCCCCAGTCTGAGATGCCCAGGAGCAGCGCGATCAGGCCCCCGGCCCCCGCCATCTGGGCCAGGAGGTAGAAGAAGCACACCGCGAGGGTCGAGATCGCGGCCGCGATGCGCACGGGGCGCTCGCGGAGGCGGAACGCCAGGACGTCGGCCATGGTGAACTTGCCGGTGTTCCGCAGGAGCTCGGCGACGAGCAGGAGCGCGACGAGCCACGCCACGAGGAAGCCGATCGAGTAGAGGAACCCGTCGTAGCCGTTGACGGCGATCGCGCCGGTGATGCCCAGGAACGAGGCGGCGGAGAGGTAGTCGCCCGAGATGGCGGTGCCGTTCTGGCCGCCGGTGAAGGACCGGCCGCCGGCGTAGTAGTCGGCAGCGGTCTTGTTGTTCCTGCCGGCCCGGATCACGATCACGATCGTGACCGCGACGAACAGGGCGAAGATCGACATGTTGAGCCAGGTGCTGCTCTGCAGGCTTGCGGCGACGTTCATCGGGTGCTCTCCTCCTCGCGGCCCGCGGCGTGGGCCCCCGGCGACGCCTCGCCCGGCTCGAGCTCGCCGCGTTCGATCTCGCCGCGGATGGCCTCCGCTGCCGGATCGAGCTTCTTGTTGGCGTGGTGGACGTACCAGGCGGTGATGCCGAACGTGGTCACGAACTGCGCCAGGCCGAGCACGAGGCCGACCGTGATGCTGCCGGCCAGCCTGATCGACATGAAGTCGTGCGCGTAGTCCGCCAGCAGGACGTACAGGAAGTACCAGAGCAGGAACGCTCCGGCGATCGGGAACACGAAGCTGCGGTGGCTCGCGCGCAGCGCGCGGAACTCGTCGCTGGCCTGGACCAGCTGGAAGTCCGGGTGCGGGGCCGTGCCGGCCCTCGCGTCCCGGGGGGCGTCGTTGCCCATGGGTCCTCCTGACGTTGGCCGGCGCGGGTGCCCGGCGGATGCGTGATGCACATCACTTTTGCGCCCCTCGGGACCCCCCAGCCAGAGCCCCGCGGCGGGCAAGCGCCGAGCGGCCTCCTGCCTGCGCCGAACGGCGCCGCGCCCACGCCGAGCGGCTGCCGCGGGCGGCTAGCCTTGCATCATGTCTCCCGACACCCTCACGCTCGCCGTGCTGGCCCTCGTGCTGGCCGCGGGCGTGGCGGTGGGCGCAGTCGCATGGCGGACGCGGGGAGCGCGCCGGGAGTTCGGCAGCGACGCCGAGCGGGCCAGCTACACGATCCTGCACTCGGCCGCCCAGGCAGGCCGGTCCCTGCGCGGGGGTCTCGGCCCCGAGGGCGCAGCGAAGGCCGCGCACCACCTGCGCTCCATGCTCGGCGCCCCCGCGCTGGCCCTGACCGACGATTCCCGCCTGCTGGCCTGGGACGGCGAGAGCCCGGCGCATGCGGGGGCGGTGATGGCCTTGGCCGCGAAGACGCTCGCCCACGGACGCGCCCGAGTGGCGGACGCCGACGAGCTCGACTGCTCGGCGGTGGGCTGCGCCGAGGCGGACTGCCGGCTGCGCGGAGCCGTCGTCGCGCCCGTCCGCGCCGGAACCCGCGTGATCGGCACCGTCGTGGCCTTCTCCCCCTCCGCGGGCGCCGGACTCGTGCGGGCCACGCGCGAGGTGGCGGACTGGGTGGCCACGCAGGCCGAGCTCGCCGAGCTGGACAGGTCCCGGACGCTGCTCATGGAGGCCGAGGTGCGCGCGCTGCGGGCGCAGATCAGCCCGCACTTCATCTACAACGCACTCACCGCGATCGCCTCGTACATCCTCACCGATCCGGCACGGGCGCGGGAGCTCGTCGTCGAGTTCGCCGACTTCACCCGGTACTCGTTCCGCCGGCACGGCGACTTCACGACGCTCGCCGAGGAGCTGAAGAGCATCGACCAGTACCTCCTGCTCGAGCGGGCCCGCTTCGGCGAGCGGCTCCAGGTGAGCCTGCGCATCGCTCCGGAGGTCCTCGGCGTGCCCATCCCCTTCCTGAGCCTCCAGCCGCTGGTCGAGAACGCGGTGCGCCACGGCCTCGAGGCCCGGGAGGGAACGGGCCACATCAGCATCACCGCCGAGGACTCCCCGCACGAGGCGCTCGTGCAGATCGAGGACGACGGCGCGGGCATGGACCCGGAGCGGCTCCGCGAGGTCCTCGCGGGCCGCGCCGGCGGGATCCACGTGGGCCTGCGGAACGTGGACGCCCGGCTGCGGCAGGTGTACGGGGACGACCACGGCCTCGTCATCGAGACCGCCCCCGGACACGGCACGCTCGTGACCCTGCGCGTCCCCAAGTCGCAGCCGGAGCACGTGGTGCGGCCGCCGATAGACTGAGCCGCATGATCAGTGCCCTCGTCGTGGACGACGAGCTGCCGGCGGTGCAGGAGCTGACGTACCTGCTGGGCCGCGACGACCGCGTCGGCGCCATCCACTCGGCGACCTCCGGGACCGAGGCCCTCAAGGTCCTCGAGCGCGAGGAGGTCGATGCCCTCTTCCTCGACATCCACATGCCCGGCCTGAGCGGGCTCGAGCTGGCCGGGGTGATCGCCCGCTTCGCCGCGCCGCCCGCCGTCGTCTTCGTCACCGCCGACGACGACCATGCCCTCGAGGCATTCGACCTCGCCGCCGTCGACTACCTCCTCAAGCCCGTCCGGCCCGAGCGGCTCGAGCGGTGCGTGGGGCGCATCGTCGAAGCGCGCGAGGGCGCGCGGGGCGCCCAGGCGGACGCACCCGAGATCATCACGGTCGAGCAGGGCGGGGTCACCCGGATGATCCGCCGGGACGATGTGGCCTTCGTGCAGGCCCAGGGCGACTATGCGCGCCTGCACACGCCCGAGGGCACCTACCTCGTGCGGGTCCCGCTGACGGACCTGGAGCGGCAGTGGGGCGGCGCCGGCTTCGTGCGGATCCACCGTTCCTACCTCGTGGCCATGGACGCGGTGCAGCAGCTGCGGCTCGGCGGCCCGCAGCCGACCGTTCTGGCCGGCGGCTCGGAGCTCCCCGTGAGCCGGCGCTGCCTGCCCGGGCTGCGTGAGCGGCTCGCCGCGGGCCGGATCCGGCCGCGGCCGTGACGGCTCCCGGGGCCGGGGACCGGCGGATCGACCGCTCGCGGCGGGTGCGCGTGACCGCGCCCGCCTCGAGTGCCGCGAGCGCGCCCCGCACGCCGCCGCTCTCGCGGGAGGTGGCAGAGCAGTCGGAGCTCGGCGGCGTGGTGCTGCGCTCGCTCCTGCGCTCCCAGTTCCGCCTGGCGGCACTCGTGGCGGGGGCCTTCCTCACCGCGGTGGCCGCGCTCTGGATCATCTCGGATGCCGCCGGGGACCTGCCCTGGCTGCCGGGGGTCCCCCTCGTGTGGCTGCTGATCGGGGCGCTGCCCTACCCGGCCGCCCTCGTCGCGGCGGTGGCCTACTACCGGGCCGCGAACCGCACGGAGCAGCGCTACGCCGAACTCCTCGAGGACCACCCGTGACGCCGGCCATCGGCCTCGCGGCCCTCGGCGCCGTGGCGGCCGCGACCGTCCTCGTGGGCTTCTACGGACTGCGGATCTCCCGCACGACCAGCGACTTCTACGTCGCCTCCCGCACGGTGCGCCCCTGGTGGAACGCGTCCGCCATCGGCGGGGAGTACCTCTCGGCGGCGAGCTTCCTGGGCGTGGCGGGGCTCATCATGGTCAGCGGATCGCAGGCCCTGTGGTACCCGGTGGGCTACACCGCCGGCTTCCTCATGCTCCTGCTGTTCGTCGCCGCGCCCCTGCGCCGCTCCGGGGCGTACACGATCCCCGACTTCACCGCAGCCAGGCTCGGCTCGCTCGCGGCCCGGCGCACCACGAGCGTCCTGGTGGTCCTGATCGGCTGGCTCTACATCATCCCGCAGCTGCAGGGGGCGGCGCTCGCGGTGCGGATCACCACGGGGCTGCCCGGCTGGGCTGGCTCGGCGGCCGTGGTCGCCGTCGTCGTCCTCGCGGTCATGCTCGGCGGCATGCGCTCGATCACGTTCGTGCAGGCGTTCCAGTTCTGGCTCAAGCTCGCGTGCCTCGCCGTCCCTGCGGTGTTCCTGGCGCTGCTGGTCGCCGGCCGCGGGCTGCCGGGCGCCGGCTCCGAAGCGCTCGCGGCCCTCTCTGCCGCGCCGGGGACGTCCGACGGCGGCTACCGCACCTTCTCGCTGCTGCTCGCCCTGCTCTTCGGGACGCTGGGACTCCCCCACGTCCTCGTCCGCTTCTACACCAACCCGGACGGGGTCACGGCCCGGAGGACCACCGTGATCGTGCTCGGGCTGCTGACGGTGTTCTACATCTTCCCCACCGCCGTGGGCCTCATCGGCCGGATCGCGGCGCCCGACCTCGCCTCGCAGGGGGACGCCCTGGCGATCCTCCTGCCCGAGCGGCTGCTCGCCGGCCCACTCGGGACCGCGCTCTCGGCGCTCGTGCTCGCCGGCGCGATGGCCGCCTTCCTGTCCACGACCTCGGGGCTGCTCGTCTCGGTGGCGGGGGTCATCAGCCAGGAGCTGTTCGGAGGCAGCGTGCGCGGCTTCAGGACGGCCGCGGCGTTCTCGGCCCTCGTTCCGCTCCTCCTGGCGCTCGGCATGGGGGGCCAGGGCCTCGCGGGGAGCGTCGGGCTCGTGTTCGCCTTCACGGCCTCGACCATCTGCCCCCTGCTCGTGCTGGGCATCTGGTGGCGGCGCCTGACCCCGGCGGGCGCCATCGCCGGGATGACCGTCGGGGCCGTCGCGTGCGGCGGGGCGCTCGTGGCCTCCGCCGCCCTCGGCGCGGGCATCTGGGGGGACGCTGCGCGTGCCTCCGCCGTGGCCGTCGCGTGCGCCCAGCCGGCGGCCTGGACGGTGCCGCTCGCGTTCGCGGTGATGATCGTCGTCTCGCGCGCGAGCAGGCGCAGCGTCCCGCGGGGCGCGGACCGCTTCCTCGTGCGGCTCCACTCCCCCGAGCCGCGCTGAGGCGACCGGGCAGCGTGCGGCGGCCGGCCGGCGTCGTGCGTCTAGTCGATGGCGGCGATGAGCTCGACGGCGCGGTCGAGGAAGGCATCCACCTGCGTCTCCTCGTAGCCCTCCTGGCCCGTGACGGTGCGGAACACGGCCGTGCGCACCTCGTCCGCCGTCATCGGCGAGCCGTGCTCGAGGTAGTCGAGGAGCCGCACGCACAGGCTGTCGACGTCCTCGACGTGGTAGCTGGGGGCCTTCGGGCTCGACGGGCGGCGGAACCGCTCGCCGTCGGCGCGCACGAGCCTGCCGCGGAGGACCCCGGCGAGCTGTCCGATCTCGCGCAGCCAGACGTCCTCGCCCGAATGCTGGATCAGCTCGTCCCGCTCCCGCCGGGCGAAGGCGTCCTCGAGGCGGTCCAGGGCGGCGTCGACCTCGGTGGCGTCGTAGCCGCCGCGGACGGCGTCGAACGAGACCGTCCGGACGTCGTGGCTCGTCACCGCCGGCGCGGACGGGTCCTCGAGGAAGTCCCGCGCCGCCGACATGAACTTCTCAACCTGCTTGGGGCTGTAGCCCAGGTCGCCGCGGCCGACCCGATCGAACCCTGCCGCCGCGCTGTCCTCGGTGTGCGCCACGTGTGTGCGTCCTCTCTGGAGTGCTCGAAAGACCATCATGGGAACCTGCCGGCTAGGAGCTCGGCAGGAGACTGAAGACGAGGAACGCCGCCGGGGTGGCGAAGAGGATCGAATCGAGGCGATCCATCATGCCGCCGTGGCCTGGCAGGATGCTGCTCATGTCCTTGATCCCCAGCTCGCGCTTGACCATGGACTCGGCGAGGTCGCCGGCGGTCGCGGCGCCGACCATGACGACCGCGAGGACGAGGCCCTCCCACCAGGGCCGGCCCAGCAGGAGGACAGCCCCGAGCACGCCGACGGCCATCGCCCCGCCCACCGAGCCCGCGAAGCCCTCCCAGGACTTCTTCGGGCTGATCTTGGGGGCCATCGGGTGGCGGCCGAGGCTCGCGCCCACGATGTAGCCGAACGTGTCATTGGCCACGACGAGAAGGAGGGTCAGTGCGAGCTCGAGGGTGGCGGGGGGCACCGCGCCGCTCAGCCACAGGCCGAGCCCAGGCGGCGGCGTGGTGGCGTGCAGCGGGAGCACCGCGTACCCGAGGAGGAAGGGGATCCACAGGACCACGAAGACCCCCGCGAAGACGCCCCGCGCTGCCCCTGCGGGGTGCTCGAGGCTCTGCCACAGGAGCACGGCCGCGCAGCTGGCGAGGAGCGCGAACAGCTGTGCCTCCTGGCCGCCGAAGTAGGCCGTGGCGGGGATCGCCACCGCCGCCGCCAGCACCGGCACGACCGGGATCCGGGTCCCGTGCGTCTCGAGCGCCCGGTACACCTCCCAGACACCCAGCAGGGCCGCTGAGACGGCGATCAGCACGAAGCCCAGAGGCCACAGGAACAGGCCCGCGAGCAGGATGATGAGCAGGGCGAGGCCCACCGAGATGGCGGCGGGCAGGTTCCGGCCGGCCCGCGAGAGCGGCTTGGGCTTGCGGTCGCGGCGCAGTCCGGGGAGCCCGCCCCCCGGCACGTGTCCGTCTGAGGAGGGGGGCCCCGGGCTCGGTGCGTCGGGCTGGGGCGCGCTCATCAGACTTCGAGCAGCTCGGCTTCCTTGCGCTTGACGAGGTCTTCGACCGCATCGACGTGCTTCTTGGTGAGCGAGTCGAGCTCCTTCTCACCGCGCACGCCGTCGTCCTCGCCGACCTCGCCGTCCTTGACGAGCTTGTCGAGGGACTCCTTGGCCTTGCGGCGGATGCTGCGGATCGAGACCTTGGCGTCCTCGCCCTTGCCCTTGACGATCTTCACGTACTCCTTGCGGCGCTCCTGGGTGAGCTCGGGCAGGACCACGCGGATCACGTTGCCGTCGTTGGACGGGTTGGCGCCGACCTCGGAGTCGCTGAGCGCCTTCTCGACGTCGCGCAGGGCGCTCTTGTCGTACGGGGTGATGAGGATCGTGCGGGCGTCCGAGACCTGGAAGGAGGCCAGCTGCTGCAGCGGCGTGGGCGTGCCGTAGTAGTCCACCATGACCTTCGCGTACAGCGCGGGGTTGGCGCGGCCCGTCCGGATCGACGCGAAGTCCTCCTTGGCCACCTCGACCGCCTTCTCCATCTTCTCGGTGGCTTCGAGCAGGGTCTCTTCGATCACGTCGCACTCCTTGTGGACTTCGTTTGCAGCGTACGGCGGGGGCCGGGCGCGCGGCGCCGGCCCCCGCCGTCGGGGACTAGGAACATCCTAGCCGCATGTCGGCGGCGCTCAGACGGTCACGCGGGTGCCGAGGTGCTCGCCGCGGATCGCCTTGGTGACGTTGCCCTCGCCCTCCATGCCGAAGACGACCATGTCGAGCCGGTTGTCCTTGCACATGGTCATGGCCGTCTGGTCCATGACCCGGATGTCCCGGCGCAGGGCCTCGTCGTAGGTGAGGTGCTCGAGCTTGACCGCCGAGGGGTCCTTCTTGGGGTCCGCGGTGTACACGCCGTCGACCCCGCTCTTGGCCATGAGCACCTCGTCGGCGTGGACCTCGAGGGCCCGCTGCGCGGCAACGGTGTCGGTCGAGAAGTAGGGCAGGCCTGCCCCGGCGCCGAAGATCACGACGCGCCCCTTCTCCATGTGCCGGATGGCACGGCGCGGGATGTAGGCCTCGGCGACCTGCCCCATGGTGATGGCGCTCTGCACGCGGGTCTCGACCCCGGCCTGCTCGAGGAAGTCCTGGAGCGCCAGGCAGTTCATGACGGTGCCGAGCATGCCCATGTAGTCCGCCCGCGAGCGGTCCATGCCGGAGAGGGAGAGCTCGGCGCCGCGGAAGAAGTTGCCGCCGCCCACGACGATGGCGATCTCCACCTCGTCGACTGCCGCGGCGATCTGCTCGGCCACGCCGCGCACGGTCCCGGGGTCGACGCCGAGCTTGCCGCCGCCGAACACCTCCCCGGAGAGCTTGAGCAGGACGCGGCGTCGGCGCGGCTGCGGGTCGTCGACGAGCGCGGCGGCCGCGGCCGCGTCGGGCAGGGAGTCGTCAGTGGAGGGGATAGCGGGGTCGGCGGTCGTTACGGATTCCATGGATGTGTCCCCTCGTGTGGAGCGTCTGGGCTGGAGCCTGCGTCTAGAGTAGCGGCACTTGCGTAAGGGCTGCGCGGCGGCGGCCACAGCAAAGGGGCGGCCACCGAAGTGGCCGCCCCTCTGGTGCGCGTGCTAGGCGCCGACGCGGTAGCGGGCGAACGCGGTCGCCTCGACACCGGCCTCGGACAGGACCTGTCCGACGGACTTCTTGGCGTCCTTGGCGAACGCCTGGTCGACGAGGACCTCGCCCTTGTAGAAGCCGGTCACGCGGCCTTCCACGATCTTCGGCAGGGCAGCCTCGGGCTTGCCCTCGGCCTTGGCGGTCTCCTCGGCGATGCGGCGCTCCGACTCGACGAGGTCGGCCGGGACGTCCTCGCGGCGGAGGTAGTTCGGGGCCATCGCGGCCACGTGCACGGCGACGTCGTGCGCGGCAGCATCGGCGGCCTCGCCCTCGCCGTTGACGGCGAGCAGGACGCCGACCTGGGCCGGGAGGTCCTTCGACGTCTTGTGGAGGTAGGCGTCGACCGTGGCGCCCTCGACGCGGGCGATGCGGCGGACGGCGACCTTCTCGCCGAGGACCGCGCCCTCTTCGACGACGTAGTCGCCCAGCGGCTTGCCGTCGACATCGGCGGCCAGGAGGGCCTCGAGGTCGGCAGCGCCCGAGGCGACAGCGGTGGCGAGCACCTTGTCGGCGAGCTCGATGAACTTGGCGGACTTGGCCACGAAGTCGGTCTCGCAGTTGACCTCGACCATGACGCCGACGCCGTTCTCGACCTTGGCGGCCACGAGGCCCTCGGCGGTGGAGCGGCCCTCGCGCTTGGTGGCGCCCTTGAGGCCCTTGATGCGGATGATCTCGACGGCCTTCTCGGCGTCGCCGTTGGCCTCGTCAAGAGCCTTCTTGACGTCCATCATGCCGGCGCCGGTGCGCTCGCGCAGGGCCTTGATGTCAGCGGCGGTGTAGTTCGCCATATGAACCCCTCGTCTCGTATGTTCTGCAGGTCTTTCCGCCAGCAGGATGGCTGCCCGCGGGGGCGGCCATCCTGCCGGCGGCCTCCGGGTTCCCTCGGGAGCCCGGAGAGGGTCTTGCTCGAGCTAGTTCGTGCCCTCGGCAGACTGCTCGGCAGCGGCGGGAGCCTCGGCCGGCGCCTCGGCGGCGGCCGGAGCCTCAGCAGCCGAAGCCTCAGCGGGGGCCTCGGCGGCAGCCGGGGCCTCGGCCTTCTCGCCCTCGAGGAGCTCGCGCTCCCACTCGGCGAGCGGCTCGGCCTGCGTGCCCTCGGACCCGGAGCCGCGGTTCTGGCGGGCGATGAGGCCCTCGGCCACGGCGTCGGCCACGACGCGCGTGAGGAGGTTCACGGAGCGGATCGCGTCGTCGTTGCCCGGGATCGGGAAGTCGACCTCGTCGGGATCGCAGTTCGTGTCGAGGATGGCCACGACCGGGATGCCGAGCTTCTTGGCCTCGTCGACCGCGAGGTGCTCCTTCTTCGTGTCCACGATCCAGAGGAGGGACGGAGTGCGGGAGAGGTTGCGGATGCCGCCGAGGGTCTTCTCGAGCTTGTCCTTCTCGCGCTGGAGGATGAGGAGCTCCTTCTTGGTGTGGCCAGAACCGGCCACGTCCTCGAAGTCGATCTCCTCGAGCTCCTTGAGGCGCTGGATGCGCTTGGCAACCGTGGAGAAGTTGGTGAGCATGCCGCCCAGCCAGCGCTGGTTGACGTACGGCTGGCCGACGCGGGTCGCCTGCTCGGCAATGGCCTCCTGAGCCTGCTTCTTGGTGCCGACGAAGAGCACGGTGCCGCCGTGGGCAACCGTGGCCTTGACGAACTCGAAGGCGCGGTCGATGAACGACAGCGACTGCTGGAGGTCGATGATGTAGATGCCGTTGCGCTCGGTGAGGATGAAGCGCTTCATCTTCGGGTTCCAGCGGCGGGTCTGGTGGCCGAAGTGGACACCGCTGTCGAGCAGCTGGCGCATGGTAACGACGGGCATGCCGACGCTCCTTCCGGCAGGTCTTTCTCCGAGGGCGACCTCTGGGTACGCCCTTGCCCCTGCCATAGTTGACGGTTACTGACGACGACGGCCGGGTGGCCGTCCGTCCCTGGCATCCCCTGCCTGCCCTACCGCAGTCGCGGACCGATGGGCGGGCAGTGCCCCTCCCCCGGCATGCACCGGCCGGGCCGGAGCTTGAGGGAGACGGGCGCTGGATGCGCGGAGTCGGCCTCCTCCCCCGCAGCCGGCCCGGTCGTGGCAGAGCACTCAATCCGGCACAGCAAAGCGGGCTCGAAAGCCGCGGTTTCCAGTGTACTACAGCGCGACACGCCCGGAGGCGGCGGCCGGCGCCCGGCACTGCCGCCCCGTGGCGGAAGCACCTCCCCAGCTCCGGTCCCCCTGGGGTCGTCCACATAGGCATCCTGGCCCCTGCCCGGGCCGGGCCGCCTCCGACATCCTGAGGTCATGGATACCTCCCACCGGGCAGCCCGTGCACTGGTGCCCGTGCGCCTGGCGGCGACCGTGGCCCTCGTGGGAGCGCTGCTGGCACCGCTGGGCCCGGCGGCGTCCGGGGCGGACCCGGCCCCGGAGACGGGCTGGACCTGGCCGCTCACCCCGCGGCCCGCCGTCTCACGCCCCTTCGACCCTCCGCCCCGCCCGTGGCTGTCCGGCCACCGCGGCGTCGACCTGACCGCGGCACCCGGGACGGCGGTCCGGGCGCCGCAGGCCGGAACGGTGGCCTTCAGCGGCTGGGTCGTGGACCGCCCGGTCGTGACCCTGGACCACGGCGGCGGTCTGCGCAGCAGCTTCGAGCCCGCCGAGGCCACGGTCCCGGTCGGCTCCGCCGTGGCGCGGGGCCAGCAGTTCGGTGTGGTACCGGGCTCGGGGGCAGCGCACTGCGCCGACGGCCCCTGCCTGCACTGGGGAGTCCGCCGCGGGGACGACTACGTGGACCCGCTCGCATTCATCGAGGACCGCCGCCCCTCGGTGCTCCTCCCGTGGGCAGGCCCCCCGTGAGTCCCGCCGGCGCGAGGGCTCGTCCCGGTCAGACGATCGCGGAGATGCCCGTGATCGCGCGTCCCGTGACGAGGGTGTTGATCTCGTGGGTGCCCTCGTAGGAGTAGATGGCCTCGGCGTCGGCGAACACCTTGGCCATGCCGAAGTCGCTCACGATCCCATTGCCGCCGAGGAGGCTGCGGCCGATCGCCACGCTCTCGCGCATCCGCGCCGTGGTGAACGCCTTCGCGAGGGCGGACTGCTCGTCCCGGGCCTGCCCCGCATCCTCGAGCTGGGCAAGCCTGACCATCATGCCCAGCGAGCTCACCACGTTGCCGAGGATGGTCACGAGCTGGTCCTGGACGAGCTGGAACGAGGCGATGGGCCGGCCGAACTGCTCGCGCTCGACCGCGTAGCGCCGCGCCACGTCGAAGGCCGCGAGCTGCTGGCCCACGGCCTGCCAGGCGACCGCGAGCCGGGTGACCTTGAGGACCTTGTTCGTGTCCCGGAAGCTGTTGGCGTGGGCGAGCTTGAACTCGGACGGAACGCGGACGTCCTCGAGGGTGATGTCCGCGTTCTGCACGGTGCGCAGCGCTATCTTGTTCTCGATCTTGGTGGCGCGGTAGCCGGGCAGCGTGGTGTCCACCAGGAAGCCCTTGACCTGGTCGTCCGCGATGTCGCGGGCGAAGACGACGACCCAGTCCGAGAAGGTCGCGTTGCCGATCCACCGCTTGGCCCCGTTGAGCACCCACGCGTCGCCCTCCCGGCGCGCCGTGGTGCGGGTGCCGCCGGCCACGTCGGAGCCGCCGAGGGGCTCGGTGAGCGCGAAGGCCCCGATCTTCTCGAGCGTGTAGGCCTCGGGGAGCCACTTCGCCTTCTGCTCCTCGGAGGCGAGGAGCTCGAGCGAGCCCGTGAAGAGGCCGTCGTGGACCCCCATGAACGTGGCGATCGAGGCGTCGGCCCGCGTGAACTCGGCGTGCAGGAGGCCGGCGAGGAGGCTTGAGTGCCCCTGCCTGCGGATGGGGCTCATCACGTCGAGCTCGGCCAGGCGGGGGACGAGCTCGTGCGGGAACTCGGCACGGTTCCAGCAGTCGACCGCGATCGGGGCGACCTCGCGGCCCAGCCACTCGCGGACCTCGTGGAGGCGGTCGCGCTCCTTGTCGGCCAGCAGGGCCTCGAAGGAGTAGAAGTCGCCGTCGGCGTAGGGAAGGTCGGCCGCGCTGCGGTGCTGGGGCATGGGGTCTCCCGGTCATGATGCTACTGGTAGGTAACTACTGATCAGTAACATACGCTGCCGGTCCGGTTCCCACAACACCCTCGGCGCCCCCGCAGGACGGCGAAGGCCCGGAACCATGGCTGGTTCCGGGCCTCCTGGGGTAGGGCGTGTGGGACTTGAACCCACGACCAAGGGATTATGAGTCCCCTGCTCTGACCGGCTGAGCTAACGCCCCCCGTCCCGCGCGGGCGGGACCATCTCATCCTACTGGCAGACCAGGCTGGGCCCCGGCTCAGGCCAGGTCGCCGCCCAGATCCGTCCCGCGGTAGAGGGCCTCGAAGGTGTCGAGCGTGGCCTTGAGCCCGTGCTTCTGCACCATGCGGTGGCTCTCCGCGCCCATGCGGGCCAGCTCCTGCTCCGGCTGGCCCAGCACGGCGGTGATCTTCGAGGCGAGGTCGTCGGCATCGTTGGGCCGGAAGAGGTAGCCGTTCTCGCCGTCGGCCACGAGGTGCGGCAGGGCCATCGCGTCGGCCAGGACCACGGGGGTCGAGGCGCTCATCGCCTCGAGCGTGACGAGGGACTGGAGCTCGGCCGTGCCTGGCATGCAGAAGAGGTCCGCCCGCAGGTAGGCGAGCCGGAGCTCGTCATCGGGGGCGAGCCCGAGGAAGCGCACACGGTCGCGCACGCCGAGGCTGTCCACGAGCTTCTCGAGGGAGGGGCGCACCTCTCCCCCGCCGACGATCTCAAGGTGCACGTCGAGCTCGGCGGGCGTCTTCGCGATGGCCCTGATCAGCACGTCCACGTGCTTCTCCTCGGCCAGCCGGCCGGCGAACAGCACCGTCGGGTACGGGTTCTTCTGGACGGTCTCGTCCGGCCGCGGCTCGTAGGCCGCGATGTCGATGCCGTTGGAGAGGGGGAGGACCTCGGTGAGGAACGCATGGTCGTGCATCGCCTTCGCCGCGAGCGGCGTGGGGGTCGTGACGACGTCGGCCTGGCCCATGACCTTGCCCATGTCCTTCCACGACTGCCGGCCGACGATGTCGATGAACCACTGCGGGAAGGGCAGGAAGGGATTGAGGTTCTCCGGCATGAAGTGGTTCGTCGCCACCACGCGGATGCCGCGCCGGACCGCCTCGTACAGGACGTGCTCGCCGATCATGTAGTGGCTCTGGATGTGCACGACATCCGGCTGGACGTGGTCGAAGAGGAGCGCGATCTCCTTCTTGACCTCCCAGGGGAACACGATGCGCCAGTACTCGTGGGTGGGCACCGAGTGGGAGCGGAGGCGGTGGACGACGGCCTCCGGGCGCACTTCGGTGAAGCTCTTGCCCTTGTCAGAACGGACGGCCGCGACGTGCACGTGGTGCCCGCGGGCCGTCATGCCCTTGGCGAGCCGGTAGCCGAACTGCGCGGCGCCGTTGACGTGCGGCGGGTAGGTGTCGGCGCCGATGAGGATCGTCAGCGGCTTGCTGGTCAGGTCCGTGTCGGGGTCAGGCAGTGTCACGAGGGCTCTCCTGGTCGGGCGGGCCGGCGGTTCCGGCCCGCGGTGCCGGCGGCGGGCGGGTGCATCAGCCGGCGTGGGAACGTGCGTCGGGCCCGGATCCTCCCCGGAGCTCGCGGGCGGCGTCCTTCCTCCGCTTCGCGACCTCGGGGTGGTGCCGGGACAGGGCAATGACCCCCACGATAGCAACGACGGCGGCCACGACCATGGACAGTGCGAGCACGGGCGGCACATCGGGACGCAGCTCACCCAGGATGGTGATGCCGATCGCGATGCCCACGATCGGGTCGATGACCGTCAGCCCCGCGATCACCAGGTCGGGAGGACCGGAGGAATAGGCATTCTGGACGAACCACGAGCCCAGTCCGCCGGCCGCCGCGATGGCGACGACCGAGTACCACTGGACGTTGAGCAGGAACTGGCCGTTGGCGGCGAGGAGGTCGCGGCCGATGATCCGGGTCAGGACCGCGACGAAGCCGAACAGCACGCCCGCCCCGAGGATGTAGACGAACGCCCCGAGCCGATGGCGGAACATGGCCGCCAGCGAGCCGAAGACCCCGACCGCGAGGGCGAGCAGCAGCACAATCGTGAGCTCGGCGTCCGGACCGACATGGTGGTTCTCGACGGTCGCGTTGACGGCCAGGAGGACGAAGAGGGCCGAGCCGGTGACGCAGGCGCTGATGGCGACGACGGTGGGCCGGTTGATCGTGATGCCCTGGTCCTTCGAGTTCACCACCGTCGTGACGACGAGCGCGATGGCGCCGATCGGTTGGATGACGGTCAGCGGCGCCGAGACGAGGGCGACCATGTTGCACAGCATCCCCGCCCCGAGCAGGGCCAGCCCCAGGATCCAGCGGGGGTTCCGCACCAGGCGCACGAACCCCCGGGAGCTGAGGGCTAGGCCGCCCATGTCGGCCTTGACGGCGCTGCCCTGGCGCTGGGCCCCGATCGCGAGGAAGAAGGCGCCCAGCACCGCGAGGACCACGGCGAACCAGACCATCAGCGTTCCGCCTCCCTGCCGCCGTCCCCGAGCCGGCCCTTCCGGACCGGCCGTCCCTTGGCGACGATGGCGCGGAAGTAGTTCACCGCGGCGACCCAGTGGCCGAGCAGCCCGAGGACGAGGAGGGCCCATGCCGCCACCGAGTACACGGAGGCGCCGGGCACGGCGAGTCGGGAGAGGACGAGGAGCGGGGTCCCCACGAGGAGGAGGGCGGTGCGGACCTTGCCGACCTTGGACACCGGAAGATCGGGGTGGCTGTGGAAGTAGAAGAGCGAGGCGAGGCCCAGGGCTACGTCGGGCACCAGGAGCGCGGCGAGGTACCACCACTGCACGACCCCCGCGAGCACGAGGGTGAGGGCGACGGCGAGGAGTGCGAGCCGGTCCGCGGCGGGGTCGAGGACCCGTCCGAGAGTTGAGGTCTGCCCGAGCCGGCGCGCGACGTAGCCGTCGACCCAGTCAGTGCTGCCCATGACGGCGAGCACCACGACCGCCCACCCGTACTCCCGTGGCCCGAGCACGAGCCACATGAACAGCGGCACGCCGAGGAAGCGCAGGATCGTGATGACGTTCGGGAGCGTCAGGACCGCATCCGTCTCGGTCTGGCCGCGCCCGGGGTGCGCACCGGCGTCGAACAGCCTCACGACGGCTCCGCCCGCTCATGGCCCCGCATCGCTCCCGTTCCCCCCACGGCCGACGTGCTGCCGTGCACTCGGTGTCCCCCTGCCGATCAGCTCTTGACCAGCTTGCGCAGGAAGACGACGAAGGCGGTCGCGGAGACGGTGAAGACCGTCAGGGGCGCCCAGCGCTCGCGGATCATCTCGGCCGCCTCGGCGCCCCGGCGCGCGGACTCGTCATTGGACGGGACGGCGGCGCCGGGGACGGCCGCGGTGCCCTTGGCGAAGGGGCGGCGGCCCGACGCGCCGGCCAGGGCCGAGCGCACGTCGTCGGCGAGGTAGCCGGCCTGGCGCTTGACGTCCATCTCGGCGACGAGCCCTTCGCGGACGTCGAGGAGGTGCTCGCGGCGCTTGTCGAGGCGCTCGCGCAGCTCGGCCTCGGACGGGGTCGGCAGCTTGACCTTGCCGTGGGCCCGGTCCTGCGCTTCCTTCTCCAGCTGCTGCCGCGCCTTCTCGGCCTCCTTGGTGGCCTGGGCGCGCTTGTACTGGATCGTGGAGGGGTCGAGCAGGCGGGGGTCGAAGTCGCGGCCCTCGGTCACAATGCCCAGGTCATACCGCAGGCCGCGGATGGCATCGGCGGGGACGAGCGGCATGGCCCGCTTCACCCAGCGGAGTCCGACGAGCGCGGCGATCGCCAGGATGACGAGGAAGGCCGCACTCACCAGGAGGGCCGCGAGCCAGCCCGGCATCACCGTGGCGAGGCCCAGGATCGCCGCCACCACGAGCGCGATCACGAGGAGCCCGAGGAACACGAGCGCCACACCGAACAGGCCGGCACCGATGCCGGCCTGCTTCCCCCTCTGCTTCATTTCGATCTTCGCGAGCGTCAGCTCATCGTTCAGCTGGCGTGGTGCGAGCCGTGCGGCCTGGCCTGCGAGGTCCGGCAGAGCCGCCAGTTTCGGCCGCCGATCGTCCGGCATGCTGTGGCGTCCACTCATCGTCGTCGGGTTCCTTCCAGTCGGTCCGGAACGCGCGAGGCGCAATCCGTGACCAAACTACCACCCGGGGGCGCACGGGGGCCCGAGGCCGCGCAGCCGGCCTCAGCCGGGCGTGCTCCCCGTCCCGAGCGCCCCGAAGGCCGCCTCGACCTGCAGGAACTGCTCGGCGGCCTGGACCGCGGCGTCGAAGGCGTCGGCGTCCGTGGCCGAGCCGCGGGGGCCACGAGGGAGCCACTCGTGGCGTTCGGTCCGGATGGTCTCGAATCCCTCGCGCGGCGGCGCGTAGTAGATGGCGAAGCGCTGGACGGGCCAGCCGGCCGGGGTCTCGGGCGCGACGAGGACGGCGGACCGGAGCGCGAAGTTGACCCACTGGGCGATGGGCCTGCGGTGGTCCCGCATCAGGATCCCGTCGTTGAAGCCGGCGGCAGACCCTTCGCCGAACACACTCTCGAACCGCGCACGCCACACGGTCAGGAGCGGACCCTCGTAGCGGGTCCACCCTGCGGGGAGGGAAGCCGACGGCTCGGGCATACGTTCATGATAGAGGCCGCGGGCGGCGCTGCACCGGCCTTTCGGCCGGCGGCGCGCACCAGGGCTCCCCCGACTGGACTCGAACCAGTAACCCTTCGATTAACAGTCGAATGCTCTGCCAATTGAGCTACGGGGGAATGACTGCAAGTGGCTCCCCCGACTGGACTCGAACCAGTAACCCTTCGATTAACAGTCGAATGCTCTGCCAATTGAGCTACGGGGGATTGCAGCGGGTTCTACCCTATCAGGGCGCGGCCTGCGCGCGAAATCGGCGCCGGGCCGCCGCGGGGGCCGCTCAGTCGGCCGACCGGAGGGCCCTGCGGCGGAGCTCGAGCTCCAGCAGGGCCCGGTTGAGCCGCTGGTACTCCTCCGGGGGGCTGTCCGGGCCGAGCCGCTGCAGCTGGCCCATCATCTCGGCCTTCTGGGCGGTGATCTGGAGCTCGGCGAGCCCGGCGAGGATGTCCCGGCAGTACCTTTCGAGCGACTCCTCGGTCGTGGCAGGCAGCGGGGTCACCGCCAGCTCGGCCATGAGGGGCCGCAGGGCCTCCGGCAGCTCGTGGCGCACCCGCTCGATCCAGCCGGCGGCCGCCTCCTGGGGGGCGGGGCGGCCCGCTGCGGCGATCGCCGAGTGGAGGGCGGCGTGGGCCGGGGCCGCGAACCGTGCCGCAGCGAACTCGGTCCAGGCCGAGTCGGTGAGCATCTGGGGCTGCTGGAGCACCACCTCGAGCGCCTGGCGCTCCATCACCGCGACCGGGTCGCGCGGGTCCGGCCGCCACGCGGCGGGTGAGAAGGGGGCGGGGGCCGCCCGGTCGCCGTCGTGGGCGGGGCCCTCCTGCTGATGGCCCTGGCGCGGCGCGGGCGACGGCGTGCCCCGCCGCGCTGCCGACTGCACCGCGCGCGAGACGTCCTCGAGGGGCACGCCGAGCCACTTCGCGAGCTCGCGGGTGTAGGCGGGACGGATCGCGGGGTCGCGGATCTGGGCGACGACGGGCGCCGCCTCGCGCAGGGCTGAGACCCGGCCCTCCACCGAGTCGAGGTTGTGCTTGCGGAGGGTTGCCTGGATGGCGAACTCGAAGAGCGGGCGCCTGGTCCCGATGAGCTGGACCACGGCCGCGTCGCCGCGGTGCTGGCGCAGCTCGCACGGGTCCATCCCGCTCGGCTCGACCGCCACGTACGTCTGGGCCACGAAGCGCTGGTCCTCCTCGAAGGCCTTCAGCGCCGCCTTCTGGCCGGCGGCGTCGCCGTCGAACGTGAAGACGACCTCTCCCCCGGTCCCGTCGTCGGAGAGGAGGCGGCGCGCGATCTTGATGTGCTCCCCGCCGAACGCCGTCCCGCAGCTGGCGACCGCCGTGTCCACGCCGGCGAGGTGGCAGGCCATGACGTCCGTGTAGCCCTCGACGACGACCAGCTGGCGCTTCTTGGCGATGCTGCGCTTGGCGAGGTCGATCCCGTAGAGGACCTGCGACTTCTTGTAGAGCGTCGTCTCAGGGGTGTTGAGGTACTTGGGGCCCTGGTCGTCGTCGAAGAGGCGGCGGGCGCCGAATCCGATCACATCCCCCGAAATGTCGCGGATGGGCCAGATGAGCCGCCCACGGAAGCGGTCGTAGAGGCCTCGGTTGCCCTCCGAGAACATGCCCGTCAGCTTGAGCTCGTCGTCCCGGAAGCCCTTGGACCGCAGATGCTTCAGGAGGGAGTCCCAGCCCTGGGGGGCGAACCCGACGCCGAACTGCTCGGCGACGTTGCGCTCGAAGCCGCGCTCGAACAGGAACTGCCGCCCAGCCGCCGCGGCCGGGGCCAGCAGCTGCGCCTGGAAGAACTCGGCGGCGATCTTGTGGGCGTCCAGGAGCCGCTGCCGCCGCCCGACCTCCTCGCGCCGGGGGCCCGCGCCCTCCTCGTAGTGCAGCTCGTAGCCGATGCGCGCCGCGAGCTTCTCGACGGTCTCGGCGAACGCGGTGTGGTCCATCTTCATCACGAAGCTGATCACGTCCCCGCTCTCGCCGCAGCCGAAGCAGTGGTAGGTGCCCACCTGGGGGCGGACGTGGAACGAGGGGCTCCGCTCGTCGTGGAAGGGGCACAGGCCCTTCCACGAGCCGATGCCGGCGCCCTTGAGCGTCACGTAGCCGTCGACGATCTCCCTGATGTCCGTGCGGGCGCGGACTTCCGCGATGTCCTCGGGTTTGATCAGGCCAGCCACGGATCTACCTTAGCCACTGTCGCCGACAGTCCCGGCCCCGTGCCCTCCGGCTCACCACAGGCTGGGAAGGCTCCCGACGAGCCGCTCGTACCAGGCCAGGGCCGAACCGTCCGTGAGGGAGGCGACCTGGTCCACGACCACCCGCAGCCGGCCGGCATCGTCCTTGGCCGCCCGCCAGTCCGCCGCGAACATCGGTTCGAGATGCCGCTCACCCGTGGCGCTCAGGGCAGTGACGAGGGCATGCAGGACTTCGCGCTGGCGCTCGTAGATGGGCTGGCGGTGGTCCGTGGTCATCACGAAGGTGGTCGCGAGGCCCTTCATGACCGCGATCTCCAGGACCGTCTCCTCGGGGACCATGACCTCCCCGCTGTACCGGGTGAGCGGCGCCGCCCCGTAGGCGGCCCTGGTCAGCGCGAGGGCGCTGTCGCAGAAGCGTCCGATCAGCTGGCTCGTCATGTTCTTCAGCGCGGCCATGGACCTGCGCGAGCCGTCCGCCTCGCGCACCCAGACCGGGGTCGCCTCGAGGCGGGCGAGCGCCGCGTCGATGGCGGCGGCGTCGCTGTGCGGCAGGTACCACTGCTGTGTGTAGCCGATGACCCGGGCGCGGTGGTCCGGGTTCTCCATCCAGCGCAGCTGGAACTTGCCCGCCACGATCGCGTCCTCGACGTCGTGGACCGAGTACGCGATGTCGTCCGAGAGGTCCATGACCTGGGCCTCGATGCACGACCGGCCGGTGGGGGCGCCGTCCCTGATCCAGGAGAAGATCGGGAGGTCGTCCTCGTAGGCGCCGAACTTGCTGGTGCGGTGGCCGTGGACCAGTGGCGCCTCGACCGCGGTCCACGGGTACTTGCACGCCGCGTCCAGGCTCGCGCGCGTCAGGTTCAGGCCAGCGGGCCGCCCCCCGGCGTCGAGGACCTTGGGCTCCAGGCGCGTCAGCAGGCGCAGGGTCTGGGCGTTGCCCTCGAAGCCGCCGATCGCGTGGGCGATGTCGTTCAGGGCGCTCTCACCGTTGTGGCCGAAGGGCGGGTGGCCGAGGTCGTGGCTGAGGCAGGCCGCGTCGACGACATCCGGATCGCAGCCCAGGACCCGCCCCAGCTCGCGGCCCACCTGCGCCACCTCGAGCGAGTGGGTCAGCCTGGTGCGGACGAAGTCATCGGTGTCCGGTGCCACGACCTGCGTCTTGGCCCCGAGCCGCCGGAGGGCGGACGAGTGCAGGACGCGGGCCCGGTCCCGCTCGAAGTCGCTGCGGTAGGACTTCTTGGGCGGCTCCTCGACCCAGCGCTGCGTGTCCTGCGCCGCATAGCCGCGGGTCCCCTCGGCGACCGCCTCAGCCACCGGACACGTCCAGCTCGGCGGCGGCGATGTCACGGGTCTGGTCGCTGTCCATGGTCCGGCTCTCGAGCCAGCGGTCCGGGAGGGCGGGGCGCTTGGGGGACCCGGCCCGCCCGCGCGGGCCCTCGGCGTCGGTGCCGGGGTAGGGCGCGTCCGCGTCGAGGGTGCCCAGCAGGCCGCGGAGCTCCTCGAGCGTGTTGACCTGTGCGAGGCGGGCCCGCAGCTCCCCTCCCACCGCGTAGCCCTTGAAGTACCAGGCGACGTGCTTGCGGATGTCCCGCAGGGCCTTGCCCTCGTCCTCGAAGTACTCGACGAGCAGCTGGGCGTGCCGGAAGAACGCCTCGCCCACCTCGGCGAGGCCGGGGCGGATGCGGTCGGGGCAGCCCTCGAAGGCCGCCTGCAGGTCGCCGAAGAGCCACGGCCGGCCCTGGCAGCCGCGTCCGACGACGACACCGTCGACTCCGGTCTCGCGCACCATGCGCACCGCGTCCTCCGCGCTCCAGATGTCGCCGTTGCCGAGCACCGGGACGTCCGGCAGGGCCTCGCGCAGCCGGGCGATGGCGCTCCAGTCCGCGGTGCCCGAGTAGAACTGGGCCGCCGTGCGCCCGTGCAGCGCCACCGCGGCGACGCCGGCGTCGCGCGCGATCCGCCCGGCCTCGAGGTAGGTCAGGTGGTCGTCGTCGATGCCCTTGCGCATCTTCACGGTCAGCGGGAGTCCGCCCCGGTCAGCCTCCCGGACGGCCGCGGTCACGATCTGGGTGAACAGGTCCGTCTTCCACGGCAGGGCCGACCCCCCGCCGCGCTTGGTGACCTTGGGGACCGGGCAGCCGAAGTTGAGGTCGATGTGGTCCGCCAGGTCCTCCTCGACGAGCATGCGCACCGCCTGGCCCACGGTGACGGGGTCCACACCGTAGAGCTGCACGGAGCGGACCGTCTCGTCGTCGTCGTGCCTGATCATGCGCAAGGACTCCGGATGACGCTCGACGAGCGCACGCGAGGTGACCATCTCGGCGACGTACAGCCCACCGCCGAACTCCCGGCACAGGCGCCGGAAGGCCGTGTTCGTGATGCCCGCCATCGGCGCGAGCACCACGGGTGTGTCGACGGTGAGGCGCCCCAGGTGCAGAGGCGGCAGCTCGAGGCGCACCGGTTCGGCTGGGGCGCCCGCGGGGGCTTCGGGGAGGACGGTTGGCACGGCAGTCACCCCTCCATTGTGTCAAAGCAATGCAAAACGCCGGTGGTTCCCTGCGGGCGGAGGGATCAGGGCTCATGCGGCGGCCCTGCCGTCCGGTCCGCCGAGGAGCTCGGCGAGTTCCTCGGGCAGGGCCACTTCGACGCGGCCGTCCCGCCACGCCGTGGCCTGCCGCAGGCCGGCGCCCGGACGCCACCAGTAGACGTGCGGGCTCAGGGGCGCCACCTCGTCCTGGGCGAGGACGGCATTGAGCCCGAGCATCGAGCGGACGCCCTCGTGCGAGACGCTGTCCTCGGTCGCGCTGACGGCGATCATCCTCAGCGCCGGGACGCCGAAGAGGACTCCGAGCGGGCCGGGCTCTCTGCCGAGGTGGGCCATGAGCCGGTCCGGGAAGGCCATCCACGATGCCTGGCGCGGATGGTCGGACTCGAGCAGGAGCACCGCAGTCCGATCGCGGACGAAGCCCTCTGCCCTGCCGGGGCCGGCGGCGAAGAGGTTGGACTCTGCGGCCGCCCACGCCGCCTCGGGGCCGCCGGCCTTCGCGAGGTGGTCGTCGGCGACGTAGATGGAGGTCTGGTCGTGGCGGATGGCCAGAATCAGGGGAAGCCCTCCCACCTCACGGGCGTAGGAGTGGGCCTCGGCGAGCTGCCCCGGCGGCATCCGCTCCGGTGCGACGAAGCGGGGGAAGAGCCGTTCGCGCAGCGCCGGCCCCGCATAGCCGAGGCTCCCGTGGGTCCCGCAGCCCTGGACGGCGGCGCCCAGGATCTGGGCGACGACGGCGTCCACCAGAGCGGCCCAGTCCGCCTCGGGCGTCCGCTGCGCCTCGCGGGCGATGGTCGAGAACCCGAGCTGGGCACCCGGACCGGTGAAGGGGCCTCCCGTCACGGTCAGGTGTGTCCCGCGGTCCCTGGCCCGGTAACCGCGGCTGCGGACGGCCTGGGCGGCATGGGCCCTGAGGGCATCGGCCTGGCGCCTGCTGAACTCGGGCAGGTGCGGGTCCCGCGGCCCGTCGTCGCTGCCCGCGGCGCAGTGCTCCCACGCCCAGCCCGCGCCGGCGGCCGGCACTCCGCCGTGGCCTGCCCGATTGCGCTGTCCCTTGCCCATGCCTGTGCCCCGTTCGACGGATTCCGGCGCTCCTCCGGCGCCTTGGGCACGACGCTAGGGAGTGCCGGCACGGGAAGGGAGCCCGGGCCCGTCCTATGTGGACAATCCGAGCTCCGCGGGGGACCAGGTGGGGCCGCGGCGCGGCTGTAGTCTGGGCGCCATGGCAACGCCCCACGATGCCTGCCGGCCCCGGCCCCCGCATGGGGGCTTGCCCCTGCGTCCGGGGAGCCTGTGGCTGTACGACGTGGCGCGCCGCGTGTTCACCGGCATCCGTGACCTCGCCCGGGTGCGGGTGGTCGCCACGGGCCTCGACGACGTTCCTCCGGGCCAGGTGGTGCTCGCGGTCACCCACTTCGGGTACCTCGACTTCGTCTTCGTCGCCCTGCTGTGGTGGGAGCAGCGGAGGGACCGTCTGAGGTTCCTGGTGGGACCGCGCCCCTACCGCAGCCGCCTGCTCGGTGCCGCGATCTCGGCCTGCGGGGGCCTCGCCGTGGTGGGGAAGCCCGGCCACGCGAGCCTCAAGGCGTCGCTGAGCACCCTGGACGCGGGCTGGAGCATCGCGCTGTTCCCCGAGGCCGGCGTCAGCCGGAGCTTCTCCGTGCGCACGTGCCACACCGGAGCGGTGCGGATGGCCCTGCAGACCGGCGTGCCGCTCGTCCCGGTGGGCGTCTGGGGCGGGCACCGGATCATGACGCGGGGACACGGGGCGACGACGAGGCGGGGCGCGGGCTCGCTCCGGGCCCTCTGGAAGGCGCCGATCCGGATCCACTTCGGCGCCCCCGTGGACCTCTCCGGGGCCACCGGCCCCGAGGACGCCGGGCGCCGCCTGCAGGCGGCCCTCCAGTCCGCAGTCGACGTCGCGGTGCTCGACTTCCCGCTGGGGCACCCCGCGGGAGCGTGGTGGGTTCCGGCGGCGTTCGGCGGCGGCGCCCCGACCGAGGCCGAGCGGGACATCTGGGACGCCCGCGATGTGATGCGAGGGCTGCGGCCGGACCGCGACAAGATGTAGCCGGCCGGGCCGACCCAGCCGGCCGTCAGTCGCCGACGGTGAGGGTGTCCGGTCCCACCTGCTCTGCTGCGCCCGTCTCGAGCAGGGGGTCGACGGCGGCCCGCACGGCCGCCATGGAGTCGTCGACCTCGAGCCGCACGGGGTGCTGGTAGGCGACGAGCGCGAGGAGACCGCGCACGGCGTCCTGCGCGTCGGCCGGATCGAGGTGGACCTCGTGGCCGAGCAGCACCTCGCTCGGCTGCTCGGCGGCGGCGCTGGCCGGGCCGGCGTAGCTCACCGCGAAGGCCCGCAGCCGGCCCTTCTTCGACGGCGCCACCCCGGTGCCGAACGCGCTCGTGGCCGGGGCGCGCAGCACCACGGCGCCGTGGGCGCCCGCTGCGTCGGAGAGGAACAGCTGCTGGGCACGGCCCACGCTGAGCGGGGCAGGCGGGTCCCAGTCGTGCACCGCGGTGTAGTAGCGGCCGACGGCGTCGCTCAGCTCGACCGAACCGGTCGCCAGGTCCTCGACGAGCGGGGACGTGTCGTCGCCCAGTCCGCCGTCGGCTGCCGGCCCGTCCCCGAAGACGGGGAGCTTGAGCGCCCCGGGCCGCACGACGACCTCGCGGGAGCGCTGGAGCACCCCGAACCCGCGCGCGTCGGCGAACGCCGCTCCCGCGCTTCCGGCCTCGACCTTGGAGCGCAGGCGCGGGGCTCCTCCCCCGGCGGAGGCAGCGCGGGCGGGCGCCTCGGCGGCTGCCGCGCGCAGGCGCCGCAGGAGCTCTGTGCCGACGCCGGCGCGCCGGTGGTCCCGGGCCACCTCGACGTACGTCCACAGCCGGGCCGGGTGCAGCGCTGCCTCGTAGACCACGCCGGCCGCCACGGGAATGCCCTCGTCCTCGGCCACGATGCAGCGGCGCCACGCGATGGCGGGCGACGGCGCGGCGCCGTCCGGGCCCGCACCGTCGGAGTCCGGCGCGAACGCGCCGCGGAACTGCGCCGGCGAGGCGCCCTCGGCGTCGCCCCACAGCTGCAGGAGGGTGCGGTCGTCGCCCTCGCGCCAGGGCCGGTAGGTCAGCTGTGCCACGCCCGGGTCACTTCCCGAGCCGCTCGAACAGGTAGCCGGTCACCTTGTCGAGGGAGACCCGCTCCTGGGCCATCGAGTCGCGCTCGCGGATGGTCACGGCATGGTCCTCGAGCGTGTCGAAGTCCACGGTGATGCAGTACGGGGTGCCGATCTCGTCCTGGCGGCGGTAGCGCCTGCCGATCGCGCCGGCGTCGTCGAACTCGATGTTCCAGTGCCGCCGCAGCTCGGCGCCGAGGGCGCGGGCCTTGGGCGAGAGGTCCTCGTTGCGCGAGAGCGGGAGGACTGCGGCCTTGACGGGGGCCAGGCGCGGATCGAGGCGCAGGACGGTGCGCTTGTCCACGCCGCCCTTCGTGTTGGGGGCCTCGTCCTCGGTGTAGGCGTCGACGAGGAACGCCATCATGGAGCGGGTCAGGCCGAAGGAGGGCTCGATCACGTAGGGGGTGTAGCGCTCGTTGGTGGCCTGGTTGAAGTAGGCGAGATCGTGGCCGGACGCCTTCGAGTGGCTCGAGAGGTCGAAGTCGGTGCGGTTGGCGACGCCCATGAGCTCGCCCCACTCGTTGCCCTGGAAGCCGAAGCGGTACTCGATGTCGATGGTGCCCGCGGAGTAGTGGGCGCGCTCGTCCTCGGGGACGTCGAACTTGCGCATGTTCTCGGCGCTGATGCCGAGGTCGATGAACCAGTCCCAGCACGCGTCGACCCAGTGCTTGAACCACGTGTCGGCGTCGGCAGGCGCCGTGAAGTACTCGATCTCCATCTGCTCGAACTCGCGGGTGCGGAAGATGAAGTTGCCGGGGGTGATCTCGTTGCGGAACGCCTTGCCGATCTGGCCGATGCCGAACGGGGGCTTTTTCCGGGAGGTGGTGACGACGTTGTTGAAGTTGACGAAGATGCCCTGCGCGGTCTCGGGGCGCATGTAGTGCAGGCCCTCGGCGTTGTCCACCGGGCCGAGGAAGGTCTTCATGAGGCCCGAGAACATCTGCGGCTCGGTCCACTTCCCGGAGGTCCCGCAGTTCGGGCACGTGATCGAGGCCATGCCCTCCTCAGGGGCGCGGCCCTTCTTGGCCTCGTACGCCTCGATGAGGTGGTCCTGGCGGAAGCGGTGGTGGCACTGGAGGCACTCGACGAGGGGGTCGGTGAACGTCGCGACGTGGCCCGAGGCCTCCCAGACCTGCTTGGGCAGGATCACCGAGGAGTCGAGCCCGACCATGTCCTCGCGGCCGCGGACGAAGGTCTGCCACCACTGCTCCTTGATGTTCTCCTTGAGCTCGACGCCGAGCGGACCGTAGTCCCACGCCGAGCGGGAACCTCCGTAGATCTCACCCGCCTGGTAGACGAATCCGCGGCGCTTGGCCAGGGAGACAATCGAGTCCAGTGCGGTCTTGGGTGCCAAGGGGAATCCTCCGAGAGTGTTCAGGCCGCTGGGTGCGGTCCGCCGGGTGTGTGCCTCCAAGCCTACCGGCGGAACTGCCGACGGTCCCACGGCAGGGTCGCCACCACCATCGCCCCGAGCGTGGCCAGGGTCCCGAGCACGGTCGGGAGGGCGATGACGCTGCCGGGCACGGGCGCGGCGGCGTCGAGGGCGAGGGAACCGAGGAGCTGCCCCGCGATCATGCCGAGTCCGGTCAGGAGCACACCGAGGTGCCGGACGAGCACGGCGGCCGCGCCGATGAACACGACGCCGAGCGCGCCTCCCGAGTAGTACCACCAGTCGCCGGGGAAGTCCGCGGGCAGCGGCCGGCCGGAGCCCCCGGCGGCGAGCCTGATGCCCCAGGCGAGCGCCAGGCCGGCGATGCCCGAGACGAAGTTCATGAGCGTGGCGGCCAGCGGGCTGCCGTACGCGCGGGCGCTGGCGCCGTTCATGGCGGACTGGAAGCTCTGCCCGAAGCCGGCCGCCGCCGGGAGGACGATGACCGCGAGGAGCGCCGCCGGGTCGGAGACGGCGAGCTTGGGGGCCACGGCGTACGCGACGGACGCGAGCGTGAGGACGGTGGCCAGGAGCCGCAGCCCTGTCAGCGGCCTCCTGCGCCCCTGCGCGAATCCCGCCCGGTCCACCAGGAGCCCGCTGATGGTCTGGCCGGTGACGGCAGCGATGGTGAACACGGCGATGCCGAGGACACCGACCGTGAACGTCTGCGCGACCACGAACAGGGCCCCACTCAGGCCGGCACCGAGGTACCACCAGGGGACGCGGCGCTCCCGCACCGCGGGCACGATCTCGCGGAGCCCGGCCCGGCCGGACGGCAGCAGCAGGGCGACGGCGACGAGGAGCACGAGTCCCGTGGCGAAGCTGGTCACCGCCGCCTCCAGGCCGTCCCCGACCCGGAGGCCGAGCGCGCCGTTCACTCGGCCCTGGGCGGGGATGGCAACGCCTGCGGCGATCGCCCCCGCGAGCCATACGGGCAGGGGGACGCGGGGGGCTGCAGTCACGCGGCTAGCCTAGAGTTGCAGCATGACGCGCCGCGAATCCTCCCGTGCCACTGGCCAGCCCTCGCCCCGGGACGGCGGCGCAGAGGAGACTGTCGAGATCCGCGAGGGAACGATCCGGCTCGGCCAGCTCCTCAAGCTCGCCTCGCTCGTCGACGACGGCGTCGAGGCGGCCGAGCTCATCCGCCACGGCCTGGTGAAGGTCAACGGGGAGATCGAGGAGCGCCGCGGCCGCCAGCTCGGCGCCGGCGACTCGGTGGAGGTCAACGGCCGGCGCGTGCGCCTCGCGACGCACCCCTGAGACGCAGCCCCGCAGCGCCCGACCCGAGCCCGGGGCCGGCCCGCCGCCCGAGGCGGGCAGCCGCCGTCGTGCTTGGCGGAGCTCAGCCCTTGAGGACGGAGAGTTCAAGGAATTCCTTGACGTGGGCGATCTCGGGGGCGCTGACGCTGTGCCCGATCCCCGGGTAGGTGACCTTGGTGAGCTGCACGTGGCTGCGGACCCAGCCCATCGTGTACTCGACCTTGTCCTGGGTGATGACGGGATCGGCCTGGTCGCGGCCCCAGAACATGGGGAGTGTGCCGGTGAGCTCGCCGTCGAGGAAGTATCCGTACTTGCCGGCGGAGGCGTCCGCGGCCGAGGGATCGATGGCGAAACCGGAGAGGCCCACCACGGCGGCGAAGTCGTGCGGGCGGCGGCGCACGAGCGAGGTGGCCATCGCCATGCCCATCGAGAAGCCGAGCACGGTCACGGAGCTGTGCTGGCCGCGGACCCCATCGAGCCAGGCCAGGACGTACTCGGTGGCGGCCTCGACGGCGTCCATGGCGAAGTCCTGCGCGGCCATCAGCGGGAACCACTGGTAGGCCCCGGGGGCCAGCTCCTGCGGGGCGCGGAGGGAGGCGACGGTGAACTGCTCGGGGACGTAGGGGGCGAGGCCCATGAGGTCCGCCTCGTTGGAGCCGTAGCCGTGGAGCAGCACGAGGAGCGGGGTGCCCTCCCGCTCGTCCTCGGGGCGGTTCCAGAGGGCGACGTGCTCGGGGTAGTGGGCGGGGAAGAGGGCACGCCGGGCGTCGGCGGGGGCGTCAGTCATGCTCACCATTGTGGCACATAGTTGAAAGCTCAACTATGTGCGGGGCGCCTCTCGTTGCCCTCGCTGATCCCGGCGGCCACCCTGAAAGACCGTTCATGTTACCTGCGCGGCATAATGCAGGCATGACCGTCGAACGCGAGGCCCCAGCAGACATCGGTCTCCCGGAAGGGCGCAGGCACCCGTGGCACCGGTACGTGGCGCTCGGGGACTCGTTCACCGAGGGGATCGGCGATCCCGATCCGGACAACCCGGGCCGCCACCGTGGCTGGGCGGACCGGCTGGCGGAGGAGCTCTCGCACGGCACGGAGGACTTCGCCTACGCGAACCTCGCCATCCGGGGGCGCCTCCTCGGCCGCATCCTTGACGAGCAGCTCGAGCCGGCGCTCGAGCTCCAGCCGGACCTCGTGTCGATCTCCGCGGGCGGCAACGACCTGCTGCGGCCCGGAAGCGACCCCGACGCCCTCGCGCTCCGGCTCGACGCGGCCGTCGGACGGCTCGCCGATGCCGGCGCCACGGTGCTGCTCTTCAACGGCCCGGACATCGGTTCGACCCCAGTGCTCTCCGCGATCCGCGGCAAGGTCGCCATCTACAACGAGAACCTCCGTGTGGTGGCGGCGCGCCACGATGCCGTGGTTGCCGACATGTGGGGCCTGCGCCAGCTCTCCGATCCGCGCATGTGGGACACCGACCGGCTGCACTTCTCCCCGCTCGGCCACCACACGATCGCGATCATGGCGCTCGAGGCGCTCAATGTCCGGCACGGCCTCGAGCCGATGGAGCCGAGCCCGGTGCCTGCGCGGACGTGGCGGGCGGCGCGCACCGAGGACCTGGTCTGGGCGCGCGAGTACTTCGTCCCGTGGGTGATCCGCCGGCTCCGGCACAAGTCGAGCGGGGACGGCATCCTCGCGAAGCGGCCGACGGCGGAGCCCGTCTTCGGCGCGGGGGCTCCCCTCGGCTCGGGGGAGCCCAGCTGACCTGTGGCCGGCTGACCTCGTGGCCTGCTGACCTTGTGGCCTGGGTGCCCCGGCGTCTGCCCAGACGGCGCCCAGCCGGCCCACAGGCTGCGGCGTAGGCTGGTGGCATGAACGGGAACTGGATCTTCTGGGTCGTCATCTTCTGGTGGGTGATCCCGATGGTGATGCGGAAGATGCGACAGTCCGGGCCCGGCCGGCCGCCCTACCCGCAGGACCGCGAGAACCAGTACGGGCAGGACCGGTACAGCCAGGGCCAATACGGCCACGGCCAGTACAGCCAGAGCCAGTACAACCAGGGCCAGTACAACCAGGGCCAGTACCCGGGATACCCGCAGACGCAGACGCCCCCGCCTCCGCCCTCTCCGCAGGGCCAGCACCCGGAGGGCCAGCTCCCGGAGGGGCACCGCACGGCGGCGCCGGGCCAGCCGGACGTGCCCTGGTGGCAGCAGCCCCTGCCGCCCGGGTTCCCGGGGCAGCCGGCGCCCCAGTCCCAGCCACGGCCACAGGCCCAGCCCGCACCCCAAGCCGGGCCGGCACAGCAGCCGCGGGCGGTGCCGCAGGCCCCGCGGATTCCGGAGCCAGCCGAGACGAGTGCGCCGGATGACGCCCCGCAGGGCTACCGCGCCAAGAAGCTCGCCGAACTCGACAGGCAGTTCTCCGACCAGAAGATCTCGCTCGAGGAGTACATGAAGGCGCGCAGCGAGGTCATGCGCGGGTGACGCGCCGCAGCAGGAGCGCCTGCACGGGGCACAGGTCCACCGCGTCCTGGGCGGCCGCGGCGAGTCCGCCCGGCACGGGCACGTCGCGCCCGCCGCGGCCCACGGGGTAGCCCCAGTCGTCGCGGACGAGGAGCTCGGGGAGGAGCTCCGCGCAGAGGCCCCTCCCCTCGCAGCGGGTGAAGTCGACGTGCAGCTCCAGCTGGGTGCGGCTCATCGCTGCCACCCCTGGGCGCAGGAGCCGCCGAGGTGCGCCTGGACCTCGTCGCGGAACACGGACAGGGTGCTCCGGACGAAGCCCGCGGCCCCGTCCGGGTGGCGGCACGCGCCCCGTCCGGTGACGAGGCCGGCAAGCCGCTCGGCCTCCGACGCGAGCCACGGGGTGCGCTCTCCCCCGGCGATGCGTTCCAGGACCGCTGCCATGGCGGGCAGGCCGAACATGCAGGGGCCGCACTGCTGCGCGGAGCTGTCGGCGAGGTAGCGGGCGATCGGCGCGGCGGCCGCCAGACCGCAGCGGCCCTTCGCGAGCACGAGGAGCACCCCCGCGCCGGGACGGCCGCCGTAGCGGGCGAGGCCCGCCGTCGTCATGGGTTTGTCGAACCCGCCGCTGGGGACCCATGCACCGTGGAAGCCGCCCACGAGGACGGCGGCAGTGGACGCCGGGTCCGCTCCCCCGGCCTGGAGGATCTCGCGGACGGTCACGCCGCCGGGGACTTCGAGTACCGCCTCGGCAGGGACGTCCCCGGACAGGCTCACGAGCCGGGTCCCGGGGTCTTCCCTGCTGCCCGTGCTGCGGAACCAAGCGGCCCCGTACCGGGCCACGAGGGCGAGGTGGGCGAGCGTCTCGATGTTGTGCAGGAGCGTGGGCTGCCCGCGGTACCCGCTGCTGCTCAGCCGCACGGTCGTGTCCCTCGGGAGGGCCGGGCCGCCCTCGAGGGCGGAGACCACCGCCGTGGCCTCCCCCGAGATGAACGTCCGCGGTGCCTCGACGAGCCGCACGCGGCGGGCGTCCCGTCGGTCCGCGACGGCGCCGCGGACGGCCGCGAGCGAGTCAGCCGGGGCGTAGAGGAACAGCTGGGAGGCTCCCAGCGCCTCTCCGGCGTCGAGGAGGCCGTCGAGCACGAGGTGTGGGGCCCGGCGCAGGAGTGCGGCGTCCTTGCGGCTCACGGGCTCGCCTTCGGCGCCGTTGGCGATGACCACCGGCCGCCGCCCGCTGATGGAGGAGAGCTTGCGCCACGCGGGGAAGCCGGCTCCGCCGCGGCCGGCCAGTCCCGCGGCCTCGAGTTCGGTGAGCAGGGTCCCGCGGGTCCAGTCGTCCCGGCGCGGGCCGTAGGCGGCTTCGTGCGCGACCCTGCCGGGGCCGGCGGCGGCGAAGAGCCGGCCGGTCCCGAGGGCCGGGAGCCGGACGTCCGTCTCGGTGGTCGCTTCCATGGTCCCGTTCCTCTCAGACTCGCCCGAGGCGGGCCGCGGACGTCTCGGCGAACCCGGCGCTCAGGCGCCAGATCACGGCGCAGGCCACGGCGCCGGCGCAGCCCCAGGCGTACGCCTGGAACCAGAGGTCCACGGCGTTGGTCCCGGTGCCGAGAGCGTGGGCCAGGCCGATGGGCCACATGCCGTAGGCGGCCCAGTGGACCGCCCTGAACACCCGCTGGCCGATGCGCTGTCGCAGCAGGCCCGTCACCACGAGGGCGAGGACGAGGTCCAGCGCCACGGTCCCGAGTCCCACCCAGAAGGGATTCCAGGCGGCGATGAACGGCACCACGACGTCGGGGAGCGCCAGCTTGGCGTGGGGGTCGAGCATGAGGGTGCCCACGTGCAGGGCCAGGAAGACTACGGCGGTCAGGGCGGTGCTGCGGTGGACGAGCGCCACGGAGAAGCGGGGCAGGCCGAGCAGGGTGCGTCCGGAGCGGCTCACGATCCCGAGAACGAGGACGAGGGTGAACAGCCCCAGTGAGACGATGCCTCCGGCCCGTCCGATGGCCCACATGATCTCGTTCATCCGCGCACCCCCGCCACGGGCACGGCGTCGATGTCGCGGCGCGGCGCGGGCCAGCCGCCCAGCTCGATCACCCCGCCGTCGTGCCTCACGAGGCGCGCAGGGAGGCCCAGCTCACGCAGCCGCGCCACCGCGCCGGTTCCGCGCACGATGGCCGCCGTGCTGGCCATGTTGGCGCTCAGGCAGTCGGGGGCGGCGACGGTGACGCTGCGCCACGCGGCGGGGGCCGGGAGCGCCGTCCAGGGATCGAGGATGTGGTGCACCCCGGCGCCGCGGCGGCGCTTCTGGGTGCTCGAGGTCGCCATGGCCCACCCTCCGCCCAGGCTGACCTGGGTCGCGGGGTCGCCGGGGAGGTCCTGCACGAGGACCTCCCAGGCCGCGCGGCCGGCCGTGGCGATGTCCCCGCCGAGCGAGACGAGGACCGAGGTGCCGAGTTCGTCGTGCACCTGGTGTGCTGCCAGGTCGGCGGCTGCCGCCTTCGCTGTCGCACCGAGGTCGAGGACGACGCCGCGCGGCACGCTCAGCTCGTTCCCCTCCAGGGTGATCTCCCGCCAGCTCTCGGCCGGCCGGGGCCCTGCCGCGGGGAGCGCCCCTGGGTCCAGCGTGCCGAACCCGAGCGTGGCGAGTTCGCGTCCGAGGGTGGGGACGACGTCGCCCCCGCTGCGTTCGGCCACGTCGAGGGCGGCGCGCACGAGGTGCGCGAGCAGGGGGCTCGCGGTGCCGCCGCCGGCCCGCTGGAGGAGGGCGAGCTCGGAGTCGGCGCGGAAGCTGCTCGCCGCCTCGTCGACGCGGCGCAGGAGTGCCTGGACGCCGGCGAGGGCGGCGGGGAGCGCCGAGGGCTCGGCGACGGCCACGCGGCAGGCGCAGGTGAATGCCTCGAAGTCGGCGTGCGCCGCCATGTCAGGAGCCCGACGACTGGCCCATGGGGCCGCCGCCTTGGGACGGCGCGAGGCCGCCCTGCTGGCCGGACTGGTACTGCTGGTAGCGGCTGTGGCGGCTGCCGCCGTTGTCCAGGGGGCTGTTCGTGGTCCCGCCGTCGTCCTGCCCGGTGACGCCGTTCTGGCCGGAATCGTCGGAGCCGCCAGTGTTGGTGACGTTCTGGACCACCGCCGGGACGTAGACGGCGGCGGCGATCGCGCCGACGCCGAACACGCCGCTGGCGCCGACGGCCATAGCGGCCAGGCGCGCCCGGCGCCGGCCCGCCTCACGGATGCTCTCGCCCATCAGATCCTCCTCTGGTCTCCTTCCAGCATGGGGGATGCAGTTGTGGCTCGGGCGGGAGAAAGCTGTGTGATTGCTGTGGCTCAGCCGACGGGCGCGCTCCGGCGCGGGGCGGGCCCCGCGCCGGAACGCTCAGAGCGTGAAGACCCTTCGGCGCAGCTGGGCGCCGAGCTGCCCGATCTCTGTCAGGAAGCCGTCGTGGCCGATCTTGGCGTCGATCGAGTGCACCGGGACCTCGCCGGGAAGGGCCCGGGCGAGCTCGTCGCTCTGCTCCGGGAAGTAGAGCCGGTCCGAGTTCACCGAGGCGAGGAAGAACTCCGCCTTGGCTCCGGCGAGCGCCCGCTGCACGCCGCCGCGGCCGCGGCCCACGTCGTGGCTCATGAGCGCCTCGGTGAGCGCCACGTAGCTGTTGGCGTCGAAGCGTCCGGCGAGCTTCTCCGCCTGGTGGTCGAGGTAGCTCTCCACCTGGTAGCGGCCCCGCTCGGCGGCGCCACCGGGCGCCTCGAGCGGATTCTCGGCGCCCTGGCCGCGTCGGCCGAACCGGAAGTTCAGCTCGGCCTCGGAACGGTAGGAGATGTGGGCGATGCGCCGGGCCAGGCCGAGGCCCGCCACCGGCGCGGGACCGCCGTAGTAGTCGCCGCCGCGGTACGCCGGGTCCTGGCGGATGGCGAGGAGCTGCGCCTGCGCGAGGGCGATCTGCTCTGCGGTCGAGTACGCGCCGATGGCCACGACCACGCAGTGGCGCACCCGGTCCGGGTACATCGCTGCCCATTCGAGGGCCCGGGCGCCGCCCATGGACCCTCCCACCACGGCGTGCCAGCGCCGGATCCCCAGCCGGTCCGCGAGCCGGGCCTCGGCGCGGACCGAGTCGCGGATCGTCACGAACGGGAACCGGGAGCCCCACGGGACGCCCTCGGGGTCGAGGCTGCTGGGCCCGGTGCTGCCGTAGCAGCCCCCGAGCATGTTGGCCGCGACGACGAAGTACTTCTCGGTGTCCACGGGCTTGCCCGGCCCGACGAGCGCGTCCCACCAGCCGGGCTCCTCGCCGTGGCCCTTGGCTACGTGCGTGTCGCCGGTGAGGGCGTGCTGGATCAGGACGGCGTTGGAGGAGTCCGCGTCGAGCGTGCCCCACGTCTCGTAGGAGAGCTCGACCTCGGGCAGTGCGCCGCCGGCTTCGAGCTGGAGGGCGCCGACGCCGGCGGTGAGCACGACGCCGTCCTGCCGCGGCGCCGTCGTCCGCTCGCTGCCGGGCGCGGTGGCTGCGCCGGGCATGCCCGGGCGGTCGAGGAGCGTCACGCGACGGGCTCCCCCAGCCGGGCCCCGTCCTGGGACTGCCCGACGGCGGCTGCCGCGGCGAAGCCGGCCTCGAGGTCGGCCAGGATGTCGTCGATGCTCTCGAGCCCGACGGCGAGGCGCACGAGCCCGGGGGTCACGCCCGCGGCGCGCTGCTGCTCCGCGGTGAGCTGGGCGTGGGTGGTGGAGGCCGGGTGGATCACGAGCGAGCGGACGTCGCCGATGTTGGCCACGTGGGAGTGCAGCGACAGGGCGTCCACGAAGGCCGCCCCCGCCGCGGCGGGGTCCACGCCCTCGGCCGCCGCGAGCTCGAAGGACACGATCGCGCCGGTGCCCTTCGGGGCGTACTTGCGGCCGAGCTCGTGCCAGGGGCTCGAGGGCAGGCCGGCGTAGGCGACGGCCTCGACGTCGGCCCTCGCCTCGAGCCAGCGCGCGACCTTCTGGGCGTTCTCGACATGGCGCTCGACGCGCAGGGAGAGCGTCTCGATGCCCTGGGCGATGAGGAACGCGTTGAACGGCGAGACCGCGGAGCCGAGGTCGCGGAGCAGCTGGACCCGGGCCTTGAGGATGTAGGCGAGGTTGGCCCCGAGGGCGCCGCCGACGCCGAGGTCGCGGGCGAACACGAGCCCGTTGTAGCTCTCGTCCGGGGTGTTGAAGCCCGGGAAGCGGGCGGGGTCCTGGGCGTAGTCGAAGCTGCCGCCGTCCACGATCACCCCGGCGATCGCCGAGCCGTGGCCGCCGAGGTACTTCGTGGCCGAGTGGACCACGACGTCGGCGCCGTGCTCGAGCGGGCGCACGAGGTACGGGGTGGCGACGGTGTTGTCGATGATGAGCGGGACCCCGGCCGCGTGCGCGGCGTCGGCGACGGCCTCGATGTCGAGGACGTTCTGGCGCGGGTTGGAGATCGACTCGGCGAAGAACGCCTTGGTGGTGGGCCGGACGGCGGCCTTCCACTCGTCCAGGCTGTCCGGGTCCTCGACGAAGGTGACCTCGATGCCGAACTTGGCGAAGGTGTGCTTGAGCAGGTTGTAGGTGCCGCCGTACAGGCTCGCGCTCGCGACCACGTGGTCGCCGGACTCGGCGACGTTGAGGAGCGAGTAGGTCGTCGCGGCCTGGCCCGAGGAGAGCAGGAGCGCGGCGACGCCGCCCTCGAGGCTCGCGATGCGCTGCTCGACCGCGTCCTGGGTCGGGTTCCCGATGCGCGTGTAGATGGGGGCGAGCTCCGCGAGCGCGAAGCGCTTCGCGGCGCTCTGGGCGCTCGGGAATACGAACGAGGTGGTCTGGTAGATCGGCAGGGCCCGGGCACCGGTCTCGGCATCCGGGGTCTGGCCGACGTGGATCTGGCGGGTCTCGAAGGACCACTGGGGGTTGCCGGACATAGCAAGCTCCTCTGCGCTGCGCTTGACCGGCGGCTCTCGCCGGCCCAGGTCTTCACCCGGGGCACCCCACCGCGGCGGGGGGGTTGCCGGCCAGCGAACCGGGGTTTGGCGCTGGCGCTCATGACCTATGGCACGAGTGTAGGGGCGGCCGCGAGGGGCCCCGAAGACTGTGACCGTCTGTGACTTGGCACCCTCGGGCGCCCCTTCAGCCCTCCATGAGGCGGCGCCGGTGCCTCAGCTCCCTCACCCAGGCCCGGGTGGCGGCCGGCGCGAAGGGCGAGGGGCCGCCGTCGGCCGCCTCGAGGTCCGGCAGGAGCGGCCCCGCGGCCCGCAGCGCCGCCGCGAGGACCCCCTCCGCTGCCCTGGCGGGGAGCCCGAGCTCGCCCGCCCACGCGAGGAAGTGCCGCCGGGAGATCCCGGTGCGCTTGCCTCCCAGCGGCAGGGCCAGCGACTTGTCGCCGTACGGGACGGTCGAGGGGATGTCGTAGACCGGCGCGACCGCCCACTCCCCCGGCACAGCGAGCCCGCGGACCACCGAGACATTCTTGGCGTGCAGGTCGCCGTTGCCGGTGAGCCATGCGAAGGCCCCCTGCAGCGCCAGGCTCCGCAGGGCCGGCAGGGGCGCCGCGCAGTGGGCGGCGACACCCCGGCACAGCTCCTCGTAGCTCACGTTGTACTTGTCCGCGGGGTACAGGCCGAGCAGCTGCGAGCCGTCCTCGACGGCCAGGCGGAGGACGGCGGTCTCCCGGGCGGCTGTCCCGCCGGTGCCGGGCGTTCGGGCGGGCCGGTCGAAGCGCTCGACGAGCAGCCCGGCGCGCCCCGCGACGTCGTGCACGAGCCTGACCGGGCTCACCGGGATCCGCAGCCTGGCCGCGTACCGGTACATGAGGTGCTCGTTCTCGACCACATGCGGGAATTCCGGGGCGTTGAGCTTGAGGATGTAGCTCCGGCCGGACTGGGCCGCGGGCACGGAGATCATCCCGGCGCTCACCTTGTCCTGCACCCCGGCGAGCGCCTTCGGGTCCACGAGGTTCGGATCGTCCAGGAGCCTGGCGAAGTCCGGGGTGCGGCGGGGATCCAGGACTACCGCCTGCTCCTCCGGGGCGCCCCGGGCGCCGTCCCGCACCCCTGTCCCGCCGCCGGGCTCCCCTGCCGCGCCCGCGCCGGGGAGCGGCTCGCCGTGGGGGACGATCTGCACGTCGCCCACGGGGTCCGAGCCGGCGGCCATGAGGAGCCCGAGCTCGTCGTCGGCGCTGGTCTTGACGGCCCGGCGGAGCGAGGCGAGCCGCCGGCCCTCCGGCAGGAGGCCGGTGAAGAACGGCGGGACGGCCCCCGCTCCGGTCACGACCGGGCGGCCCGTGAGCGGGAGGGTGCTGGCGACGGGCTCGCCGCCGGAGGAGACGTAGGCGGGCAGGTAGGCGAAGCGGGTCCCCCCGTCGAACCGCTCGAGGCGGGCGGCGAGGACCCCGGCCTTGTACACGTCGGCGATCCGGTGCCGGGTCATGGGGACTCCCCCCTGCCGGCCAGGCGCAGCTCGAGCCCGAGCGCGTCGAGGAGCGCTTCGAGGGCGTCGAGCTGGACGCTCGCCTTGGCCTGCTCGACGAACCGGACGAACCGCTCGCTCACCCCGGCGAGCTCGGCGAGGTCCTGCTGTGTCAGTCCGAGCGCCCGACGGCGGGCCCGAACCTCGTCGGCGACCGCCCTGCTGAGCCTGCCCACACGCCTCCCCCGCTTCCCCGCCGCGGACCGCGGGTCCGGCGCCGGCATCCCGGACGCAGCACCTCACCGGCACGAACGTTCCGCTCACCAGCTTGCGCGGCCGGATCGTGTGAGTCAAGCCACAGTGCGGTCGCCAAACCGGCACGATCGTGCCGCTGGCGGTCCGCGGAGGTGCCGATGGTTCTTAGAGCGGTCTTAGACGGCCGGCCGGATGATGGGGTCCATGACGACCTCCCACGACGCGTCGCCCCGGCCTCGGGCCTGGGCCGACCTCCCCGCGCGCAGCCGGCTCCTCCACCTGCCCACGCTCAAGCACTGGATCCTCGTCCCCGTGCTGATGAGCGTCGTGGTGCTGGCCCTCGGCTTCGCCGCGACCACGAGCGCGTACACGAACGCCGAGTTCAACGTGGACGCGTGGATGAGCCTGCACCACGTGTCGTGGATGAACACCGTCGCGCTGGCACTCGAGCAGATCCTCGGCCCCAAGGGCGCGATCGTGATCCTCGTCGTGGTGCTCGCGGTCCTGTGGTTCGTGCGGCGCACCCCGGTGGACGCGATCGCTGTCGTCGGCATCACCGGCTTCGGCTGGGTCTACAGCCTGATCTTCAAGTACGCCGTCCACCGCCAGCGTCCCGACCAGGGCCTGCTCGCGCACCCCATCTCCGACGCCATGGACCCCAACAGCTTCCCGAGCGGCCACGTCTGCTTCGCGGTCTCGCTCACGATCGCGCTGTACTTCCTGCTCCGCCACACGCGCTGGGGCGTCTGGGTCCTGGCCATCGGCTTCGCGGCCTCGGTCTTCGTTGCGTGGACCCGTGTGTACGTGGGTATGCACTACCCGATGGACGTCCTCGTCTCCTTCCCCGCCTCGATCGCCGGGATCTTCCTCTTCGCGGGCCTGTGGAACCGCCTCGTGCCGCCGGTGCTGGCCAGGCTGCCCTTCGTCACCCGACCCGAAAGCCGCTGATACCGCCATGCTCGATCCCACTGCACTCCTGACCGCAGCCGGCCCCTGGGTGCTCGGCGTCATCGCCCTCATGGTCTTCATCGAGTCCGGGCTCCTCTTCCCCTTCCTACCCGGGGACTCCCTGCTGTTCACCGTGGGCCTGCTGCACGTCCAGCTCGGGCTGAGCCTCCCGCTGCTCATCCTCGTGGTGGCGGCCGCGGCCGTCGCGGGCGACCAGGCCGGCTACCTGCTCGGCCGGTTCGTGGGCAAGCGCTGGTTCCGCGCCGACGCGCGCGTGCTCAAGCTCTCCTACCTCGACAGCGCCGAGGAGTTCTTCGGCCGGTACGGCGGCCGCGCCCTCGTGCTCGCCCGGTTCGTGCCGATCGTGCGCACCTACGTCCCGCTCGCGGCAGGCATGGCCCATTACCCCTACCGCCGCTTCATCGGCTGGAACGTGCTCGGCGGCGTCGCCTGGTCGGTGGCGATCACGCTGCTGGGCGTGTGGCTCGGCCACGTCGAGTTCATTGCGAAGAACATCGACATCCTCTCCGTGCTGATCGTCGCCGCCTCGGTCATCCCCATAGGCCTCGAGATCTGGCGCCGCCGCCGCAAGGCCGCCCAGCCCGAGCCGGAGCCCGTGGGCGTCGAGCAGGACTGAGCCCGGGCCTGCGCGCACCCAGGCGTCCGGAGGCCGCGCTTGGCACAATGTCAGCCATGACTGCCACGCCCCGCGTCCTGCTCGTCGAGGACGACCCCCAGCTCGGCCCGCTCATGGCGGAGCTGCTCGGTGACGACTTCGAGGTGGTCCTCGCCCCGGACGGGCGGGAGGGCCTCCGGCTGGCGCTCGGAGGCGACTGGGATGCCCTCGTGGTGGACCGCGGCCTCCCCCTGGTGGACGGCGTCTCGCTCGTGAAGTCGATCCGCGCCCGGGGGCTCGCCGTGCCGGTCCTCATCCTGACGGCCCTCGGCAGCGTCCCGGACAGGGTCGAGGGCCTCGACGCCGGCGCCAACGACTATCTGGTCAAGCCCTTCGACTCCGACGAGCTGGCCGCGAGGCTCCGCGCGCTCACGAGGACCTACGGCCCGCCCGCCCCGGCGCTGCTGCCCGTCGGGTCCTGGGACCTCGACCCGGCGGCGCGCGTGCTGACCTCGCCGTACGGGCACCGCGTCGAGCTCTCGGCCGCCGAGTCGTCGCTGCTGGCGCGGCTTGCGGCGGAGCCTGACCGGGTGCACTCGCGGGCCGAGCTCCTCGCGTCCGTGTTCGACGCCGGCGACACGCCCGGCGTCGTCGACACCTACGTCCACTACCTCAGGAAGAAGACGGACAGGACCGTGATCAGGACCGTGCACGGCGTCGGCTACCAGCTCGGCGGCCTCGAATGACCGCGCGGCCCGGGCGCGGGCGCCCGAGCTTCCCGCGGCGCCGCCCCGCCAACTCGGACGAGGCCGCCCTGCGGAGGGCCGCGCTGAAGGTGGGGCTGCAGATCGCGGCCGCCGTCGCCGTCGTCGTCGTGCTCCTCCTCGCCGCTGCCGCCGTCTTCATCTGGGTCAAGTCCCAGCCCTCGGAGATCGCCGCGCATGCCGCGCGCCGCGGGCAGCAGATCCTCCTGGACACGGTGGACGTCTTCGGCGCGCTGGTCGCGGGCGGCGTGTTCGGGATTGTGCTCGCCGGCGTGGTCGGCGCGCTCGTGGCGCGGCAGGCGGTCAGGCCGCTGGGCGAGTCGCTCGCCCTCCAGCGCAGCTTCGTCCAGGACGCGAGCCACGAGCTGCGTACGCCGCTGACGGTCCTGAACACCCGCATCCAGCTCGCGCAGCGGCGCCTGGGACCGGACAGCGAGGCGGCCGGAGTCCTCGCCGAGCTGCGCACCGACTCCGCCAAGCTCGCCGCCGTCATCGAGGACCTCCTCCACAGCGTCTCCGGCGGACCGGACATCCCGGAGACGCCGACGGACCTCGCCGGGCTCGCCCGGGATGTCGTGGCGGACGTCGCGGTGCTCGCCGGCGAGCGGGGCATTGCCGTCGCCGCGGACACGCCCGGCGGCGCGGTCCCGGTCGCCGTCGCCCCGGCCCCGCTGCGGCGCGTGATCGTGGCGCTCGCGGACAACGCGGTCAAGTACACGCCCGACGGCGGCCGGGTCACCGTCGGCGTGCGGGTCTCCGACGGCGGCCGGCCCCCGGGCCAGGGCACCGCGGCGCTGCTCACCGTCGCGGACACGGGGCCGGGGATCGCCGGGCCGGCGCCCGAGCGGGTCTTCGACCGCTATGCGGGCGGCGGGACCGCGTCACCGGCCGGCCGGCGGAGCTTCGGGATCGGCCTGGCCCTCGTCCGGGACATCGCCGTGCGCAACGGCGGATCGGTCCGGATCGCGCAGACGGGCGCGGCCGGGACGACCATGGAGGTCTCGCTGCCGCTGGCGCGCTGACGGCGCTGCCTCCGCGTCCCGTCTCAACTAAGGCAACCCTAAGCTGAGGCGCCCATCACAAAGTGGCACCATGACTTCCATGCGTATGGACCACGTATCTTATGCCTGCGAAGCCGACGGCCTTCTGGCCACGACGGAGCGAATCGCCAACGCGCTCGGGGTCGAGGCAGTCAAGGGCGGGGTCCACCCGCGCTTCGGAACCCGCAACATGATCATCCCGCTCACGGACCACCACTACCTCGAGGTCGTCGAGGTCCTGGACCACCCGGCCTCGGGCAAGGCGCCCTTCGGCCAGGCGGTCCGCGCCCGCAGCGCCGCGGGCGGCGGGTGGATGGGTTGGTGCGTCGAGGTCGACGACCTCGCCCCCTTCGAGCAGCGCCTCGGCCGCCAGGCCGTCCCCGGCAACCGCAAGTTCCCGGACGGCCGGGAGCTCGTCTGGAAGCAGATCGGCATCCTCGGGCTCATCGCCGACCCGCAGGTGCCGTACATGCTCAAGTGGGAGGGGGACCCCTCGCTGCACCCGTCGAACGCCTACCCCGGGACCGTGCGGATGAGCCGGCTCACGATCGCCGGCTCGGCCGAGCGCGTCACGGAGTGGCTCGGCGAGCCCGTCGAGCGGCCGCTCGAGGACGTCGCGGTCGAATGGGTCTCGCCGAAGGGCACCCCCGGCATCATGTCCGTGACGTTCGAGACGGCCGACGGCGCCGTCACGATCTGACACGACCGCGCCGTCGACCGCCAGGGACCCCGCAACATGCCGCCAGAGACCCCGCAACGCTGTGGGGTCTCTGGCGCGCTGTTGCGGGGTCCCTCCTAGCCCAGGCCCATGGCCTTCCCGACGAGGCTGAAGCCGACGAACGCCGTGATGTCGAGCAGGGCGTGGGCGATCACGAGCGGCATGACCCGCCCGTACCTGCGGTAGACGAGGGCGAACACGACCCCCATCACGGCGTTGCCGAAGAACGGCCCGATCCCCTGGTACAGGTGGTAGCTGCCCCGCAGCAGCGAGCTCGCGGCGATCGCCGCTGGAGCCCGCCACCCGAGCCGGCGCAGCCAGCCGAGCATGAACCCGACCACGATGACCTCCTCGAGCACCGCGTGGCGCATCGCGGAGAGGACCAGCACGGGCACGGTCCACCAGTGCGCGTCGAGGCCGCTGGGGATGATGGCCGTCGTGACCCCGAGCGCGCGTCCGGCCCAGTAGAGCCCGAGCGAGGGGATCCCGATCGCGAGGAACAGGCCCAGGCCCCACAGCCAGTCGCGGCCGGGGCGGCCGAGATCGAACCCGAGGCGGCGGAACGGAGCGCTCCACGGCAGCGCCGCGGGGCCGCGCCGGGCCGCGGCGTCCCACACGAAGTACAGCACGAGCGCGACCGGGACGAGCGAGAACACGATGTCCAGCAGCTGGTAGGCGAGGTCGAAGTACTCCCGCGAGCTGAGCGAGCGGTTGAGGGTGCTCGTGCCCTGCGACAGCGGCGCCCGGGTGGCCTTGTCGAGCAGCTGGACCACGGAGTAGACCGCTGACTGCCCGAGGGAGAGCCCGAGGACGATCGCCAGCTGGGCGCGCCAGCGGGCGCGGGAGGCAGGACGGACGACGGCGCGTGCTTGCGGCATGGACCTATCTTGCCCGCTCGCGGGCCGGCTCAGCGCATCCGCTGCCCCGCCCGCCAGACGGCATGGGTGAGCGGCATCCCCGGCCGGTACGCGAGGTGGGTGGCGCTGGGCGCGTCGAGGAGGTGGAGGTCGGCGCGGTGGCCGACGGCGATCGAACCCACCGCGCGCTGCCCGTCGGTGTCGGCCCCGATGTGCCGGCGCAGCGCGAGCGCGCCGCCGAAGGTCGCGGCGCGCACGGCCTCCTGGACCGTCAGGCCCATCTGCAGCACGGCGGTCGTGACGCAGAAGGAGACCGAGCTCGTGTAGCTCGTGCCGGGATTGCAGTTGGAGGCGATCGCGACCTGCACGCCGGCATCGAGCAGGCGGCGGGCCGGTGCGAGGGGGGCGCGGGTCGAGAGGTCGCACGCAGGCAGGACGGTCGCGACCGTCCCCGCGGGGTCGCCGGCCGCGCCGCCGTCGGCCCAGCCGGCCCAGCTGCCCGCGAGCGCGGCGACGTCCGCCTCGTCGAGGAAGTTCACGTGGTCCACGCTGGCGGCCCCGAACTCGACCGCGAGCCGGACGCCGGGGCCGGGGCCGAGCTGGTTGCCGTGCACGCGCAGGCCGAGCCCGGCGTCCCGGCAGGCCGTGAGGACGCGGCGGGACTGCTCCTCGGTGAACGCGCCCGTCTCGCAGAACACGTCGGCCCACCGCACGTGCGGGCGCACGGCCTCAAGCATGGCCCCGCACACGAGGTCGGTGTACGCCTCGGGGTCGGCACCGGCAGGCACGAGGTGGGCGCCGAGGTACGTGACCTCGTCGGCGGCCTCGGCGGCGAGGGCGGCGCTGCGCGCCTCGTGCCCGACCTCGAGGCCGTAGCCGGTCTTCGTCTCCAGATAGGTGGTCCCCCCGGCCACCGCCTCGGCGACGCGGCCCGCGAGGAGGCGGCGGAGCTCGCCGTCGGACGCGGCGCGCGTGGCGGCGGTCGTCACGCCGATGCCGCCGGCGGCGTATGCCTGCCCGGCCATGCGCGCCTCGAACTCGGCGGTGCGGTCGCCGGCGAACACCAGGTGCGAGTGGGAGTCCACCCAACCGGGCAGGACGGCGCGGCCCTGCGCGTCGTAGCGCTCGTCCGCGGCCGGGGCGTCCGCCGAGCGGCCCACCCAGGCGATCCGCTCGCCCTCGAGGACGACGGCGGCGTCCCGCAGCACGCCGGCCCCCTCGCCGGAGGCGGGGCTCGCCTCGCCGGTGAGGTGCTGGGTGGACAGCTCGCCGATGGCGTCGATGAGGAGACTCATGCCTCCATCTTCAGCTGCGCACGGACAGGCGGTGCGGATCCAGGGCCCGCTGTGTCTCGGATACCGGACTCGCGCCCGCGCGGAGGGCGTCGGGACCGGCCAGGAGCTGGGCGGCGGCGGCCTCCGCCAGTGCCGTCGACGTCTGGAAGCCGTAGCCGCCCTGCCCGGCCAGCCAGAAGAAGCCCGGGCCCTCGGGGTCGAAGCCCAGGACGGGCAAGCCGTCCCGAGGCGAGGTCCGCAGGCCCGTCCAGGCCCGCACGATCCCGGTGACCTCGAGGTCGGCGACCGTGCGGATGAGGGCCACGGTGGCCTCGATGTCCCCGGGCCGCGGGACGGCGTCCTCGGCGCGCGAGGGCTCGGACTCCGAGGGCGAGACGAGGGCGCCGGCCGGGTCCGGCCTGAAGTACCAGGTGTCGTCCGCCGCGGCGACCATGGGGGTCTCGGGTCCCAGCGGGGCGGCGAGGGAGACGAGGGCCGCGGTGCGGCGGTAGGGCTGCAGGCCGAGCCGTTCGACGCCGAACAGGATCGCCACGTCGTCAGCCCACGCGCCGGCGGCGTTGACCACGTTGGCAGCGTGGAAGCCCTCGGCGCCGGCGCCCACGAGCCACCCCTCGCCCACGCGCTGCGCGCTGTGGACCGGGGCGCCGACGTGGAGCCCGACGCCGCCGTCCCGGGCCCGCTCCTCGTGGAAGGCGAGCAGGGCCGCGGCGTCGACGCGGACGGAGTCGGTGTCGAGGGCGGCGGCCTCGAAGGCCCCCGGCCGCAGCGCGGGGACGAGCCGCGTGGCCTCCTCGTGGCTGAGCGCCCGCATCCCCTCGTGCGCTTCGGACTCCACGTCCGCGCGGCTTCCCACGAGCATGAAGCTGCTCGGCCACACGAGCCGGCGGCCCGCGCCGTCGGCGGCGTCGGCGAGCACCTCGAGCGTGCGGCGGGTCAGCTCCTGCACGGGCGGGGGGCCGTAGCTGGGGATGAGCTGCTGCGCGGACCGGGAGGAGGTGTGGTAGGCGAGCGAGGGCTCGGCCTCGACCAGGGCCACCCGGCACCTGCCGGCGAGCTCCGAGGCGAGCGAGAGGCCGGCGATCCCGCCCCCCACGATGAGGACGTCGACATCCTGGGCGCTGTTGGTGGTGGCCGTCATGGCCTCACTGTAGCCCGCGACCGCCACGGCCCACAGGGGGCCGAAGGGCCCGGGGCACCGCGTCGGATGCCCCGGCCGGGCCGCCTCTCGGCGGCCCGGCCGGTGCGCCCGGCGGCGTCCCGGCTCAGCCGGCGGCCTCGCTTCCGGCGCGCCCGGGCTCGGGCTGTCCGGGTTCCCGCGTGCGCCCCGGCTCGGGCGCGGGCTTGGCGAGCCGGTCGCGGGCGTGCAGCACATCGCCGATGAACCAGTCGTAGACGAGCACCCCGATCACGCCGCCGATCAGCGGACCCACGATCGGCACCCAGAAGTACCAGCTGAAGGCCCCGTCCACGGTTCCCGGCATCGCGACCTGCCCCCACCCTCCGAGCCACGCCAGCAGGCGCGGGCCGAGGTCACGGGCGGGGTTGATGGCGTACCCGGCGTTGGCGCCGAAGGACATGCCGATGGCCGCCACCGCGAAGCCGACCATGAGCGGGCCGAGGTTGGCCTGCACGGCGGTGTTCCGCAGGTCGATGATCGCCACCACGAGCATGACGAGGAACATGGTGCCGATGATCTGGTCGACCAGCGGGCCGATCGGATTGCCGTTGTAGAAGGGCGCGGGGAAGGTCGCGAAGATCGAGAACGTCGCATTGCTCTTGGGGTCCCCGCGCCCCACCCCGACGGCCTTGTTGTAGGCGTCGATCGCCGGGAAGTAGTTCAGCAGCACGAGGGCCGCGCCGACGAAGGCGCCCGCCACCTGCGCGACCATGTACGGCCCGACCTTGGACCACGGGAACTTCCGGCGCACGGCGAACGCGAGCGTCACGGCCGGGTTGATGTGCGCGCCGCTGACGCCGCCCGCCACGTACACGGCCATGGTGACCGCGAGCGCCCATCCCCACGTGATGAGCAGCCAGTCGCCGCTCGCGAGGAAGATCGTCGTGGGGGTCTGCGCGCGGCCCGATCCCGGGAGCGCCGCGACGGCCATCGCGACGACGCCGTCGCCGAACGCGATGAGCACGAAGGTCCCGAGGAATTCTGCGAGGAGCTCGCCCCAGAGCCCGCCCACATTCTTGAGGCCCGAGCCTCCCGTGCGCACGCTGCTCCTGATGGGCGTCACATCGCTCATGACATGCCTCCTGGTTGCCCGGCGGCCACGGACCTGGCCGCCGCGCGGCGCGGAGGGCGGCAGGGTCGTCGCTCGCCGTGCCGCGCACATTCCACGGTAGGAGCGCTCCCGAGGCGCCGGACAGGGCCGAGCGTCCCTCCGACTGTGTGATATGCATCACACTAGGGGCGGCCGCCGACCGCCTCTCGCGCGGCGACGAACGCGCGGACGGCGGTCTCGACGTCCTCCGCGGTATGGGCCGCCGAGAGCTGCACCCGGATGCGGGCGAGCCCCTTCGGAACCACCGGATACGAGAAGGCCGTGACGTACACCCCGTGGGCGAGCATCTCCGCCGCGATCCGGCCGGCGAGGGCCGCGTCGCCGAACATGACCGGCACGATCGCGTGCTCGCCGTCCAGCAGCTCGAAGCCCTCCTCCCCCATGCGGCGGCGGAACAGGGCGGCATTGTCGAAGAGCTGCCCGCGCAGTCCATCGGAGCCGGCCACGAGGTCCAGCGCCGTGAGCGTGGCGGCCACGATCATGGGCGCCACGGAATTGGAGAACAGGTAGGGCCGGGCCTTCTGCCGAAGGGTCGCGACGATCTCGGCCCGGCCGGAGACGTACCCGCCGGAGGCGCCGCCGAGGGCCTTGCCGAACGTGCCGGTGTAGATGTCCACGCGGTCGGAGACGCCCGCGTGCTCGGGGGTGCCCGCGCCGGTGGCGCCCATGAAGCCGACGGCGTGCGAGTCGTCCACCATGACCATCGCGCCGTACTCCTCGGCAAGGTCGCAGATCTCGCGCAGCGGCGCGAGGTAGCCGTCCATCGAGAAGACGCCGTCGGTGACGATGAGCACCCGCCGCGCCCCGCCGCCGTCGTTCATCGCCTTCGCCTCCTGCAGGCGCGCCTCGAGCTCGCCCATGTCCCGGTTGGCGTACCGGAGGCGGGCCGCCTTGCACAGGCGGATGCCGTCGATGATCGAGGCGTGGTTGAGGGCGTCCGAGATGACGGCGTCCTCGGCCCCGAGGAGAGCCTCGAACACGCCGCCGTTGGCGTCGAAGCAGCTGGAGAAGAGGATCGTGTCCTCGGTGCCGAGGAACTCGGAGACGCGCCGCTCGAGCGCCAGGTGCGCGTCCTGGGTGCCGCAGATGAAGCGCACGGAGGCCATGCCGAACCCGCGCTCGTCGAGGGCCCTCTTGGCGGCGTCGATGAGGTCGGGGTGGTCGGCCAGGCCGAGGTAGTTGTTGGCGCAGAAGTTGAGCACCTCCCCCGCCGGCCTGTCCAGCGGGCCGGCGAGGATGTGCGCCGACTGCGGGGAGTCGATGTGCCGCTCCTCCTTGAACGTCCCGGCCGCCCGGATCTCCTCGAGCTCCGCGGCGAGCTGGTCCCTGACACCTGTGAACATCGTCTTCCTCTCCTCGTCCTGCTTCATCGGGCCCGGGCCCCTCAGACGCCCTGCCAGTCCAGCACCACTTTTCCGCCGCTGCCAGACCGGGCGACGGCGAACCCCTCCTCCCAGCGCTCGGCCGGCAGGACGTCGGTCACCACGGCGGCGACGTTCTTCCGGAGCACGGGGTTGGAGGAGAGCATCGCGCTCATCGCGTACCAGGTCTCGAACATCTCGCGGCCGTAGATGCCCTTGAGCGTGAGCATGTGGGTGACCACCTTGGTCCAGTCGAGCTCGGCGGCCTCGGAGGGCAGGCCGAGGAGGGCGATACGGCCGCCGTGGTTCATGTTCTCGATCATCCCGGCCAGGGCGGCGGGGCGCCCGGACATCTCGAAGCCGACGTCGAAGCCCTCGAGCATGCCGAGCTCGCGCTGGGCCTCGCGCACGCTCATGGTCGAGACGTCGATCGCCAGATCGGCGCCCATCTGCCGGGCGAGCTCGAGGCGGCGGGGGGACACGTCCGTGATCGCGATCTTCCGGGCGCCGGCATGCCGGGCCACCGAGATGGCCATGAGTCCGATCGGCCCGGCGCCGGTGATGAGCACGTCCTCGCCGACCACGGGGAAGCTCAGGGCGGTGTGGACGGCGTTGCCGAACGGATCGAAGATCGCGCCGAGCTCGGGGGTGACGGAGGGGTCGTGGTGGACCCAGACGTTCGCCTCGGGGATGACCACGTACTCGGCGAACGCCCCGTCGCGCTGGACGCCGACGCTCACGACGTTGATGCACATCTGCCGACGGCCGGCGCGGCAGTTGCGGCACATGCCGCACACGATGTGGCCCTCGCCGGAGACACGGTCGCCGACCCTGACGACCTGGACGTCCTCGCCGACCTCCACGACCTCGCCGTAGAACTCGTGCCCGGGCACGAGCGGGGCGGTGATCATGGACTGCGCGCTCGCGTCCCACGACTCGATGTGCAGGTCGGTGCCGCAGATCCCGGTGGCGTGGACGCGGATCTTGACGTCCGCCGGGCCTGCCTGCGGCTCGGGGCGCTCGGTGAACTCGAGGCCGGCGCGCGGGCCGGGCTTGTAGAGGGCCTTCATGAGCCCATTCAAGGGCAGCGAACAGCTTAGAACAACAGCAGGTTTCTCAACGGACGGTTTAGGATCGTCTTATGGATGTCCGGCAGCTGCAGATCCTCCGCGAACTCGGGGAGCTCGGGAGCGTCAAGGCAGTGGCCGAGGAGCTCCTGGTCACGCCCTCGGCCGTGTCGCAGCAGCTGGCCCTGCTCACGCGGAGCGCCGGCACCCAGCTGACCCGCAAGGAGGGGCGGAACCTCGTCCTCACCGACGCGGGGAGGGTGCTCGCGGAGGCGGGCGGCGCGGTCGTGCGCGCCATGGCCGAGGCCCGCGCCGCGATCGGCGCGTACCGCGAGGACCCGGCGGGGACGGTGAGCGTGTGCGCGTTCCACTCGGCCGCGCAGGCCCTGTTCGGGCGGCTCACGGCCCGGCTCGCGTCCCGCCCCGAGACGCACGACGGCGCGTCCCCGGCCGCCGCCGTCGGCGCACCGGTGCCGCGGCTGCGGCTCGCAGACGAGGACGTGCCCCAGCACGGGTTCCCCGCCCTGACCGCGCGGTACGACATCGTGCTCGCGCACCGGCTCGCGCACACCGAGTCGTGGCCCGACGACAGGCTCGTGGTCGTCCCGCTCGTGCTGGAGCCGTTCGACGTGGCCCTGCCGGCGGGGCACCCGCTCGCGGCGCGCGAGGAGCTCTCGCCGGAGGACGTGGCCGGCGAGCGGTGGGTCTCGAGCCGGATCGGCTACTCCCCCGCGGACGTGCTCGCTGCCATCGGCGCGGTGGCCAGCGTCTCCCCCGAGGTCGCGCACCGCATCAACGACTACTCGACGGTCGCGGCCGTCGTGGCCGGCGGCGGGGGGCTCGGGCTGCTGCCGCGGTACACCGCCACGATCGGGCTGCCCGCCGGGGTGGTGCTGCGCCCGCTGGCCGGCATCGGCACGCAGCGCAGCATCGACCTCCTGATCCGGCCCGAGAACGCCGGGCGGCGTTCCGTGCAGCGGGTCACGGACGCACTGCGCGCCCTGATGCTCGATCTCGTGGACGAGGCTGCGGCGCGATGAGGACGAGGGCCGGGTAGGTGATGAGCGCGAGGGCGAAGTGCATCAGCACGAGCACGCCGACGCCCGCCGCCGGCTGGCCCTTGAGCAGGATCCAGGCGTCCGGGGCCAGCCCGACCACGGTGACGGCGAGGGCCAGCCACAGGAACGGCTTCCAGGCCCTGGACGAGACCCAGGCCATCGCGGGCCAGGCGAGGCACGCGAGGACCACACCGATGACGGTCAGCTTCGTGTACTCCATGAACTGGAAGTGCTCGTAGCCCGCGAGGTCCGGCATGGCGGAGATCGCCGCCGCCGCGAGCGCGGCGCAGGCGAGCACGGATCCGACGACCGCGACAACGCTGGCGGCGATGAAGCGGCCCACGGCCGGCTGCCTGCTGCCCCGCGGGAAGTCGAGGTCGAGGGCGCGGGCTGCGCGCTGGAGCGCGGGGCTCCGGACGTCGGGGGTTCTGGGGCGCGGCGGCACGGACACGGTGGTTCCTCCTGGTGCGTTCTCGGACGGCACCAGCGTAGGGCGGCGCCTCTAAGGGCGCTCTAAGAACCCCTCGGCCCCGGCCGCTCAGGACTGGGAGACGGACCGGCTCGCCGACGGGCTCGAGGACGGGCTGGGCGACGGCGACTGGCCGCCCTGCGTGCCCGAGTGCCGGTGCAGCCTGCCACCGTGGCCCTGGTTCCCCTGGTTCCCCTGGGCTTGGCCGGTGCGGACGGCGAAGGGACCCTTCACCACGGCGCTGGCCGTGTCGTCGCTGCCACTGCGCTGGGCGCGCACGGCGACCTCGTCGCCGACCTTGAGGTCGCTGGCCTTGAGGGCCCCGCCCTTGGGGTCGGATGCGGAGCGGAACTTCGTGCTGCCATCCAGCACGTAGGAGTGCGTATAGCCGTCCTCGCTCTTGACCGTCAGCCGTGTGTCCGTCGCCTCGGTCACCGTGCCGCGCTGGCCCACGAGGGTCACGAAGGTGCCGTCGGCGCGCTTGACGGTGACCTCGCCGTGGAGGCCGCCGCGGGCCATGAGGCCCTGCCCGTGGCCGCCCCGGTGCGGCGTGGACTGCGGGCCTTGGGACGGGGCCGACGGGGAGGGCGAGGGCGTGGACGCGGCCCAGACCGCGGCGCCGCCGCCGCCCACGAGGGCGACGCCGAGGGCGCCGATGACGAGGGCGCGACGTGTGCGGTGTGAAGCGGTGGAGCTCATGCCTCCATCATGCCGCCCGCCGCGGGCTCCCGTGCGGGACTTGGGACAACTGGGGGCCAACCGGAAGGTGGCTCACAGGAAGGCGTGGCGGCGCCCTAGTTCTCGAAGAGGCAGAAGGGGTGCCCGTCCGGGTCGACGAACACGATGACGTCCTCTTGGGGCTGGTGGGCCGCGCGCTGGGCCCCGCACTCGGCGGCTCGCTCCGCGGCCTCCGCCAGGTCTGTGACGAGCAGGTCGAGGTGCATCATCATCTGCTGCTCGCCGGGCCTCTCCGGCCAGACCGGCCGCTCGAAGTCCTCCTCGAGCTGGAAGGAGAGCTGGGCCCCGCCCGCGGGGTCGAGGATCGTCGCCCACTCGCGCTCGTCGTCGCCGAGCTCCCAGCCGAGCAGGTTGGCGTAGAAGCGGGCCGCGGCCTGGGGGTCCGGGCTTCCGAGGACCGTCGCGTGGTACTGGATCAGAGGCGCCATGCGCCCACCCTATGCACCGCTGGGGAGGGGCCGCCAGATCCCGAAGCGGTTCCCCTGCGGGTCGAGGACATGCGCGAACTCGATGGCTCCGTTGTTCGTCAGCGGGATGGCAACGCTCGCGCCGAGCCGCTGCGCTTCCGCGAGCGAGGCCGCGACGTCGTCCACCTGGACGTAGAACACCGCCCAGTGGCCCCCGCCCGCGGCCGCGGTGTCCCACAGGCCGCCGGCGTCGGTCTCGACCATCCTGTACCCGACGGGGGACGGCTGCCCGAAGCCCCAGCCGAAGAGGCCGCCGTAGAAGGACTGGGAGCCCTCGGGGTCCTCGGTGCCGATCTCGAAGTAGTTCACGTTCGCTGTCATCGCATCCTCCGCGGGGCGGGGCCGGTTCCTCCGGCGCCGCCTCCCATGGTGCTGCCGCGCGCCGGCACGGCAAAAGGGGCGGGCCCTCCCTTTTTCAAAGGAGGGCCCGCCCCGGTGATGCAGCCGGCTGGGTGCCGTGCGGCTAGCCCTGGACGCCCAGCCGCTCGAGGATGAGCTCCTTGACCCGGCCGGCATCGGCCTGGCCGCGCGTGGCCTTCATGACCGCGCCGACGATCGCGCCGGCCGCCTGGACCTTGCCGCCCCGGATCTTGTCCGCGACGCCGGGCTGCGCGGCGAGGGCGGCGTCGATCGCCTCGAGCAGGGGCCCGTCGTCGGAGACGAGCACGAGGCCCCGGGCCTCCATGACCTCGGTCGGGGTGCCTTCCCCGGCGATGACGCCGTCGAGCACCTGCCCGGCCATCTTGTTGTTGAGCTTGCCGCCCTCGACGAGGCCGTTGAGCTCGATGATCGCGGCCGGGGTCACGCCGAGGTCCGCCGGGTCCACGTCGGCGGCCTTCGCGCGGCCCACGATCTCGCCCATCCACCACTTGCGGGCCGCCTGCGGGGTCGCGCCCGCGGCGATGGTCTCCTCGATCGAGTCCATCACGCCGGCGTTGACCACGTCGCGGAACTCGGCGTCGGCGTAGCCCCAGGCCTCCTTGAGCCGCTTGCGCCGCTCGGCGGGGGGCTCGGGCAGGGAGGCCCGCAGTTCCTCGACCCACTCGCGGCTCGGGACCACGGGTACGAGGTCCGGCTCGGGGAAGTAGCGGTAGTCGTCGGCGTCGCTCTTGGGGCGCCCCGACGTCGTGGTCCGCGTGTCCTCGTGCCAGTGGCGCGTCTCCTGGATGACCTTCTCCCCGGCCGAGAGCACCGCGGCGTGGCGCTGGATCTCGAACCGGACCGCGTGCTCGACCGAACGCAGCGAGTTGACGTTCTTGGTCTCCGAACGCGTGCCGAACTGGGTCGCACCCTTGGGCATGAGCGAGACGTTCGCATCGCAGCGGACGTTGCCGCGCTCCATGCGCGCGTCCGAGACGCCGAGGTTCTTCACGATCTCGCGGATCGCGGCCACGTAGGCCCGGGCCAGCTCGGGGGCACGGCTGCCGGCGCCGACGATCGGCTTCGTGACGATCTCGACCAGCGGCACGCCGGCGCGGTTGTAGTCCACGAGGGAGTACTCGGCGCCGTGGATGCGTCCGGTCGCGCCGCCCATGTGGGTGAGCTTGCCGGCGTCCTCCTCCATGTGCGCGCGCTCGATCTCCACGCGGAACACGGTGCCGTCCTCGAGCTCGATGTCGATCCAGCCGTCGTGCGCGATCGGCTCGTCGTACTGGGACGTCTGGAAGTTCTTGGGGGTGTCCGGGTAGAAGTAGTTCTTCCGCGCGAAGCGGCAGGACTCGGCGATCTCGCAGTTCAGCGCGAGGCCGATCTTGATGCTCGACTCCACCGCGGCCCGGTTCACGACCGGCAGCACGCCGGGCATGCCGAGGTCCACCTCGTTGACGTCCGAGTTGGGCTCGTCGCCGAAGACGTTCGGGGCCGAGGAGAACATCTTGGTCTTCGTGTTGAGCTCGACGTGGACCTCGAAGCCGAGGACCGGGTCGAACTTCTCCATGGCCGTCTCGAAGGACAGGACGGTCTGCGTGGCTGCCATCTCTACTTCACTCCTGCGTTGGTCTCGGCGGACTGCCCGACGTTCGCACGGGCGCCCAGCGCCGGCGCCTTCGCGAGCAGCGGGCCGCCCCACTGCGCCTCGAGCAGCGACTCGAGGGCCGCGCCGACCTGGTACAGGCGGGCGTCCTCGCGGGCCGGGGCGAGGATCTGGAGGCCGGCGGGAAGGCCGTCCTCGTCGGCGAGGCCGCTCGGGATGGACAGGCCCGGGACCCCGGCCAGGTTGGCGGGGATGGTCGCGACGTCGTTGAGGTACATCGCCAGCGGGTCGTCCAGCTTCTCCCCCAGCGGGAACGCCGTGGTCGGCGCCGTCGGGGAGATGAGCACGTCCGCCTGGGCGAACGCGGCGTCGAAGTCGCGCTGGATGAGCGTGCGGACCTTCTGCGCCGAGCCGTAGTACGCGTCGTAGTAGCCCGCCGAGAGCGCGTAGGTGCCCAGGATGATGCGGCGCTTCGCCTCGTCGCCGAAACCGGCGGCGCGGGTCGCGGCCATCACGCGCTCGATCGTCATGGGGCCGTCCTGGGGCAGGACGCGCAGTCCGTACCGGACGCCGTCGAACTTCGCGAGGTTGCTCGAGACCTCGCTCGGCATGATCAGGTAGTAGGCGCCGAGGGCGTACTTGAAGTTGGGGCAGGAGACCTCGACGATCTGCGCGCCGGCCCCCCTGAGCAGTTCGAGGGAGTCGCGGAAGCGGGCTTCCACGCCGGCCTGGTAGCCCTCCCCGCCGAGCTCCTTCACGACGCCGATGCGCAGCCCCTTCAGGGAGCCCTCGGCGGAACCTGCCCGCGCCGCGGCGACGAGGGTGTCGAAGGAGTCGGTGAGCGACGTCGAGTCGAACGGGTCGTGGCCCCCGATGAGCTCTTGGAGCAGGGCGGCGTCGAGGACCGTGCGGGAGACCGGGCCGATCTGGTCCAGGCTCGAGGCCATGGCGATGGCCCCGTACCGGGACACCGCACCGTAGGTGGGCTTGACGCCGACCGTGCCGGTCACGGCGCCGGGCTGGCGGATCGAGCCGCCCGTGTCCGTGCCGAGGGCCAGCGGGGCCTCGAATGCCGCGACGGCCGCCGCGGAGCCGCCGCCCGAGCCGCCGGGGATGCGGTCCAGGTCCCACGGGTTGCGGGTGGGGCCGAACGCGGAGTGCTCGGTGGAGGAGCCCATGGCGAACTCGTCGAGGTTGGTCTTGCCGAGGATCGGGAGCTTCGCGGCCCGGATCTTCTTGATGACGGTCGCGTCGTAGGGGCTCATCCAGCCCTCGAGGATGCGGGAGCCCGCCGTCGTGGGCTGGCCCTTCGTGACGATGAGGTCCTTGATCGCGATCGGAACGCCCGCGAGCGGGTGGAGGGCGGCGGCGTCGTCCCCTCCGGAGGCGCGGATCGCGTCGACCTCGCGGGCGACGCCGAGCGCCTCCTCCGTGTTGACGTGCAGGAAGGCGTGGACTCCGCGCTCCCCGCCGTCGACCTCGGCGATGCGGTCGAGGTGCGCCCGCGTGACCTCCTCGGAGGAGACCTCCTTGGCCGCGAGCTTCCCGGCGAGGGCCGAGGCGCTGGACGTGATGAGCTCGTTGAGCTGGCTGTCGTTGGTGCCCATGGGCTTACTCCTCGTCCAGGATGGCCGGGACCTTGAAGCGGTCCAGGTCTGAATCGGGGGCGCCGGAGAGCGCCTCGGCCGGGGTGAGGACGTGGCCCACGACGTCCTCGCGGAAGACGTTCTGCAGCGGGATCGGGTGGCTCGTGGCCGGGACGTCGGGGCCCGCGGCCTCGCTCACGCTCTTGACGGCGTCCACGATGTGGGCCAGTTCGCCCGCCATCTTGTCCAGCTCCGCCTCGCTCATCTCGATCCGCGCGAGCTGCGCGAGGTGCGCAACGTCGTCGCGAGTGATCTCAGCCATGGATCTCCCTGTGAAAGGTGGTTAGAAGGTTCGCGATCCAGTCTAGTCGCGCGGCAGACGGGCCCGCCCCGGCGCGGTCAGAGGCGCTTGACGTACACCGGGAGCATGATGTCGGTCCCGGCGACGGGCCAGTCCCGCTCGGGCGCGCGCTCATAGCCCAGCCGCGGGTAGAGCGCGTTCGGCGCCTCCCAGCCCTCCCCCGTGGTGAGCACGACGGCGGTCGCGGCCGCGCGCCGGGCCCTCGCCTCGACCTCCCGCACGAGGGCCGTCCCGGCCCCGGACCGCTGGACAGCGGGGTCCACGACGAGGAGGCGGAACTCGAACTCTCCCGGGCGTGCGATCTGGTCGAAGCCGTCGCCGTGCGCCATGACGGTCACGGATCCGACGACCCGCCCGTCCCGGACGGCGACGAGGACCGTGCCCCGCGCCGCCCGGAAGGCCACATCCGCGATGTGCTGCATGTACGGGTGGTCGGCGCTCTCGAAGTAGCCCGGGCCGAGGTAGGCGGCCTCGGCGATCCGGGCGATCTCCGGGTAGTCGGCGGGGGTGGCCTCGCGGACGGTGAGGCCCGTCATCCGATCGGGAAGCGGCCGGAGAACTCGATGGCCCCGGCGCAGGTCCAGGCGGCGAGCCGCTCGTCGTCGTCCGGGCCCCCGAGCAGGGGGCTCGTCAGGACGGGACGGCGCACCCAGCAGCCGGCCTCCTCGGCGATGAGTGCACCGGCGGCGAAGTCGTGCTCGTTGAGGCCGAGCTCCCCGTACGCGTCATGGGTCCCGTCCGCGACGAGGCAGAGGTCCAGCGCGGCCGAGCCGAGGCGGCGCATGTCGCCGAACCCTTCCATCAGGCCGCCCAGGGCCGCGGCCTGCTCGGCGCGGATCCCGGGCTCGTAGGAGAAGCCGGTGGCGAGGATCGCCGAGCCGTCCTCGGCGCGTCCCGGGGCGGGTCCCTCGAGGCGGCGGGGCCACGGTTCGCGGTCCCCCTCGTCGCCGGTGCGCCCGTGCGCGGCGTCGAGGCGCCAGGCGCCCCCGCCCCGCACGGCCCAGTACTCGCGCCCGAGGGCCGGGGCGTTGACGACCCCGGCGAGCCACTGGCCGTCCTCGTCGGCCACCGCCACGCTCGTGGCGTAGTAGACGATGTCCCGGATGAAGTTCGTGGTGCCGTCGAGCGGATCGATCGACCAGCGGAAGCCGCTCGGGTCTGCGACCCGGCTGGTGCCCTGCTCCTCGCCGGTGACGATGTCGTCAGGACGTTCGGCGGCGAGCACCGAGCGCACGGCCTTCTCCGCCGCGAGGTCGAATTCGGTGACCCAGTCGCTGCCCGAGCTCTTCGTCTCGGCAGCGCCGTCGGCGGACGAGAGCACGCCGCCCGCGCGTCCGGCGAGGACGGAGGCGCCGGCCGCGGCCGCGCGCCGGGCAACGCTCAGGAGGTGGTCGAGGAACTCGGGGTCATGGGCGCGCGTCACTCGTCGTCCTCCTCGGCCCGCAGGATCTGTTCCGGTGCGGCCTCGTCCGCGCCGCTCCCTGCCTCGGTCCGCGCCGGGGCGCCGAGGCCTCCCGGGCCCTCGGCGAGGAGGGTGCGGAAGCCGTCCTCGTCGAGGACCGGCACGCCGAGCTGCTCGGCCTTGTCGAGCTTCGTCCCGGCGCTCTCGCCGGCCACCACGTAGTCGGTCTTCTTGGAGACGCTGCCGGCGGCCTTCCCGCCGCGGACGATGATGGCCTCCTTGGCCTCGTCCCGGCTGAACCCCTCGAGGCTGCCGGTCACGACGACGGTCAGCCCCTCGAGCGTCCGCCCCACGGAGGCGTCCTGCTCGTCCTCCATCTTCACCCCGGCGGCGGCCCAGCGGTCCACGATCTCGCGGTGCCAGTCCTCGGCGAACCACTCGATGAGCGCGTCCGCGATGATCGGGCCCACGCCGTCCACGTCGGCGAGCTGCTCGCGCGCGTCGTCCTGGGCGAGGACGGCGCGCAGGGCCGCCATGGACCCGTACCGGGTGGCGAGCGCGCGGGAGGCCGTGGGCCCGACGTGCCGGATCGAGAGCGCCACGAGGACGCGCCACAGCGGCTGGGCCTTGGCCTTCTCGAGCTCGCGGAACAGCTTCTCGGTGGTGGCCGTGGGCTTCGAGGGGGTCTTCGCCGTCGGCTTCGTGTAGAAGTACGGGACGAGTTCCCACTCCCCCGTGCCCGCGCCCTTGGACCGCTTCTCCCGGCGGATCCTGACGTCGCGGAGGTCCTCGGCCGTGAGCTCGAAGATGCCGGCCTCGTTCTCGAGCGGGGGCACCTCCGGCTCGGCCGGCTGGGTGAGGGCGATCGCCGCCTCCCAGCCGAGGGCCTCGATGTCGAACGCGCCGCGGCCGGCGAGGTGGAAGACGCGCTCGCGGAGCTGGGAGGGGCACGAGCGGGCGTTGGGGCAGCGGATGTCGACGTCGCCCTCCTTGCCCGGCGCCAGCGGCGTGCCGCACGAGGGGCACGTGGTGGGCATGACGAAGTCGCGCACCTCAGCCTCGTCCCGCAGGGCCAACACTGGCCCGACGATTTCCGGGATCACGTCGCCGGCCTTGCGCAGCACCACGGTGTCGCCGATCTTGACGCCCTTGGCCCGGACCACGTCCTGGTTGTGCAGGGTCGCCATCGAGACCGTGGAGCCGGCGACCTTGACGGGCTCCATCACGCCGTAGGGGGTCACGCGGCCCGTGCGGCCCACGTTCACCTGGATGTCGAGGAGCTTGGTGTGGACCTCCTCGGGCGGGTACTTGAACGCCACGGCCCAGCGCGGCACGCGCGAGGTGTGGCCGAGGGCCCGCTGGGTTGCGAAGTCGTCGACCTTGACCACGATGCCGTCGATCTCGTGGATGAGGCTGTGCCGCTTCTCGCCGAACCGCTCGATGTAGGCCAAGACCTCCTCGTAGGTGTCCAGGACCTCGTAGTACGGGCTCGTGGGCAGGCCCCAGGCCTTGAGGAGGTCGTAGGTCTCGGACTGGCTCGCCGTGCTGAGCCCCGCGCGGGCCCCGATCCCGTGGACGAACATGCTCAGGGGGCGCTTGGCGGTCTCGGCGGGGTCCTTCTGCCGCAGCGACCCTGCGGCCGCGTTCCGCGGGTTGGCGAGCGGGGCCCTGCCCTCGGCGATGAGGGCGTCGTTGAACTCGTTGAAGGCCTTCGTGGGGATATAGACCTCGCCGCGGATCTCGACTTCCTCGGGATGCCCCTCGCCCGCTAGCCGGGTGGGGATGTCCTTGATGGTCAGGACGTTGTGCGTGACGTCCTCGCCCGTGCGGCCGTCGCCGCGGGTCGCGGCCCGGACCAGCTCGCCGTTGCGGTAGAGCAGGTTGACGGCGAGGCCGTCGATCTTGAGCTCGGTGAGCCACTTCGCCGCGGGGAACCCTGCCGCCGCGACGCTGGCCTCGGCGCGCCGGACCCAGGCCTCGAGCTCGTCGATGGAGAAGACGTCCTCGAGGCTGTACATGCGGGCGAGGTGCTCGACCGGGGCGAAGGCCGCTGTGACCTCGCCGCCGACCTCCTGGGTGGGCGAGTCGTTCGCGATCAGCTCCGGGTGGAGGGCCTCGAACTCCTCGAGCCGGCGGTAGAGCGCGTCGTACTCGGCGTCCGAGATCTCCGGCGCGTCCTGGTTGTAGTAGAGGGCGCGGTGGTGCCGGACCTCGTCCGCGAGGGCGTCGTACTCCTCGCGCAGCGACTCGGACGGGACAACCGCTTCGCCGACCGCTTCTTCGGTGCTCGCTGCCTGGGTGCTCGCTGCTTCTGGGCTCACGCTGTCTATCTTGCCCCATGGCCCCGGCCCGCCCCCGGTTTCGGGTACGCCCCCGTCCTCTCCACCCTCCGTTTCGGGTACGCATCTCGACGGCGATATGGCCTTTCGGGTACGAGCGCGCGTACCCGGAACGCCAAAAGGGCGACGAGATGCGTACCCGAAACCATCACCGGGGGAGATGCGCTAGAGGCCCCGCAGCGTGTGCTGCGGGGCCTCTCATGCTGGAGGCCGCTAGTGCAGGCTGCTGGAGGTCTGCTCCTGCGCCGTGGCGTTGGTGTTCATGGTGCGCGAGGCGTCGCGCAGCTGCTCGACGAGCTTGGCCAGGGACTTCATGCCCGTGGACTGCCACTCGCCCTTGAACTGCTCGGCGTCGCGGCCGGCCCAGTTCGCCGGGATGTTGTTGTTGATCAGCGCATTGAGGTTGTTCTTGATCTGGTCCACCTCGTTGGCCTTCGCGTCGAACTGCTTCGCGACACCGCGGAGCTCGGCAACGTTGGCGCCCTGCTGAATAGCCATGGTCTTCCCTTCCGTCCTGCCCCTCGGGCTTCCCCCGTGGACTTGGCTCCACGCTATACGCCGCCCCGCACCCGGCGCGATGGGGACTCCTCCCCACTCAGCCGGCCGAGAGGTCCTCGAACGCCGCCTGCACCTTGTACGCCCGTCCCCGCGCCACGTAGAAGCCGCGTCCGGGGACGTACCGGGGATTCCGGATGCGCCCCAGGGACGTGTTCAGCAGCGAGTCGCCGTCCATCTCGGCGGGGTTGAGCAGCAGGCCCCGGCGTCCGTTCTTGAACGGCTGGGACAGGCTCCAGGCCGAGCCCCAGCCGGCGGTCTCGGACTCCCCGACGACCCACAGGCCCTCGCGGTCCATGGCCGTGATGAGCGCCGAGAGCCCGCTCTCGGCCAGCGTGGAGTCGAACTCGGGCAGGCCCTCGATGAAGAGCGCGAACTCGCGCACCCCCACGTCGAGCTGGAGCTCGTCCACGGCGGCGGACACGGCGTCCTCCCCGGTGAAGCTCGCGTCCCACAGGGGCAGGTTCGCCAGGGCAGACCTCCGGGCCCCCAGGTAGACCCTGCGGACGCCGGGCCGAGCCCGCCGCAGGCCGGCCGCGAGGGCCGCGAGCGCCGTCGTGCGCCCCGACCCGGGCGGCCCGGTGAGCATGAAGGCCCCCGAGGGATCGACGTAGAGCGGCTCGAGCAGCGAGTCCTCGAGGCCGAGCGCCACCCGTCCCGAGTCGGTCGGCAGCGCCGAGCCCGCGACGAGGTCCGGCAGCGTCCGCACGGGCGGCGCCTCGGGGACGCCCTGGCGGCGCATGGCCTCGGCGAGGCGGGTGATCTCGCGGGCCTGCAGCGCCACGTTGGCGTTCCCGCCGAGCACCCCCAGCTGGACCTCGAGGCCGTCGACCACGCCGCGGCCGGGAGGCGACTGCGGCGTGACCACGTCCTTGGGCTGGCCGAACATCAGGTAGTCGTCCTCGCCGGTCATGCGCAGGATGATCCGCTTCTGCACGCTCGAGGCGATCGAGGCCGGGATCGAATTGGTCCGGTCGCCGGTCATGACGAGGTGCACGCCGACGGCGCGCCCGTCGGAGGCGAGCTGCGTGAGCAGGTCGAACACCGGGCTGTCCGAGCTGTACTCGTACTGCTCGCGGAACGCCCCCATGCCGTCGATGAGGACGATGATGCGGGGCTCGTCGGGCCGGTCGGCGAGGCGCCGGTACTCGCCGATGCTCCCGGCCCTGGCGGCGGCGTACCGCTCGGACCGCTCGTCGACGAGCCCGGAGAGGCGGCGCATGAGCCGGCCGACCCGCTCGGCGTCGTCCCCGTCGATCACGGCGCCCACATGCGGGAGCGCCTCGAGCATGTGCAGGCCGCGCGAGCCGGCGTCGATGCCGCAGACCTGCACGGGGCCGCCGCGCATGGTGATCGCCGCGGCGACCGCGACGGTGCGCAGGGCCGCCGACTTCCCGGAGCCGCCCGTGCCGTAGACGGCCATGTTCCCGTCCCGGTCCGGCTCGTAGGAGAACGTCGGCTGGCTCTGGTGCGCGGGGTCGTCGACGACTCCGAGCAGGAGCCGCTCGTCCGTGCGCGGATTGGGCAGGCGCGCCACATCGTAGGTCTGCGGCAGCTCGGCGAGCCACGGCTTGCGCGGCATCTCGAGCCCGATCCGGTCGGCCGCCGTCGAGATGGTGCGCACCATGCGCGCGATGTCGTTGGGCCCCTCGGCCTCGGGCTCGGCGTCCACGAGGTCCGCCGGCCGCTCCCACGCCGCGCCGGTGCCGAAGTCCATCTCGGCGATGTCGATGCGGGGCAGCGCGGGCCGCTCCGTGGTCCAGCCGGAGGCGTACCCGGTCTGGAAGCCCTGGATGCGGCCGGGGCCGGTCTTGGCGGCGCCGCGGCCGGGGATGCCCGGGTCGAAGTACGCCGCGGTCTTCTCCCCCAGGATGTCCTCGGAGTCGGCCTCGTCCGCCATCCGCAGGGCGATGCGCAGGTTCGTGTTGGCGCGCAGGCTGTCCCTGATGACGCCGGCGGGCCGCTGCGTGGCGAGGATGAGGTGCAGGCCGAGGGACCGGCCGCGGGCGGCGACGTCCACGACCCCCTCGACGAACTCGGGGACCTCGGTGGCGAGGGCGGCGAACTCGTCCACCACGATGACGAGGTACGGCGGGGTGTCCGGGTCCGCGGCCCGCTCCATCGCGAGCAGGTCCTTGGCCTTCTTCCGGTTGAACAGGTGCTCGCGGTAGTGCAGCTCGGCACGAAGCGACGTGAGCGCGCGCCGCACGAGGTGCGGCGAGAGGTCCGTCACGAGCCCCACCGTGTGCGGGAGGCTCACGCAGTCGGCGAACGCGGCGCCGCCCTTGTAGTCCACGAACAGGAACGTGACCCGGTCGGGGCTGTAGGCGCTGGCCATGCCGAGCACCCACGACTGCAGGAACTCGGACTTGCCCGCGCCGGTCGTGCCGCCCACGAGGGCGTGCGGGCCCTCGTTCTTCAGGTCGAGGAAGAACTGCTCCACGCCCTTCGAGCCCACGAGCGCGCGCAGGGTGCCCTTCGCCTTCGGGTTGGCCACGGCGGAGGCGCGCACCGAGTTGGACTGCTGCCAGCGCTCGGCGACCGTGCCGGCGTCGTCCGCGATCTCCGCGCCGGCGAGCGTCACGTAGGAGACGCTGCGCGGGAGGTCGGAGTCGTCGTCGACCGGCTTGCCCACGTCGACGATGGGGGTGAGCATCCGGCCGAGCTGGACGGCGAGCGCCTCGTCGACGCTCTCACAGCTGACCGGGTAGGTGTGCCGCCCGAGGCGGACCTGGCCGCTCGTGGCGCCGTGCTCGCCGTCGACCACGATGAAGTCGCGGCAGCACTGCGGCAGCTGCTCGGCGCCGGCCGCGACCCACACGACGTGGAGGCCCACGTCCGGGCCGAGTTCGGCGATGCGGGTGAGCCGCCCCCGGTCCACCGGGGCATCGTCCTCGACGAGGACGACGACGGTCGGCACGATCGGCTCGGACGTCCCGTCCTGCTCCTCCCGCACTGCCCCGCGCCGTCCCGCAGCGCCGCCCGCGGGGCCGCCCTGCCCGTCCGGACCGGCGGTGCGGACGGCGAGCAGGTCCTCGAGCCGGGTGAGCAGGAGCATCCCGGCCGCAGACCCGGCGGCGAGGTGGTCGCCGGTGAGGGGCGAGTGGGAGGAGCCCACGTGCGGGAGCCACTGGAGCCACTCCCAGCGTTCCTTGGACCCGTGCGATGCCAGCCCGGCGATCACGACCTCTGCGGGCGAGTGGAGTCCTGCGATCTGCAGCAGGATGCCGCGGGCCACGTTCTCGACGAGGCCGCGCGGGCCGGCGACCCCGAGGCCGCCGCCCTGCCGCAGGCTCGCCGTGACCGGCACGGCGTCGAGCACCGCGAAGCGGCCCTGCGCCTCGTGGAGGCGGCGCGTGAACTCGGGCAGCGTCCGGCCCTCGGGCGGGACCGTGACGCTGACCCGGCTGGGCACGGTGCCCAGCCCCAGCCGCACCGTGAGGAACTCGCGGTGCTCGGGGGCGTGGGTCCACAGCAGCGGCCCGAGCCGGTAGATGGACTCCACGGTCTCCGCGACCGAGGGCGCCTCCTGGAGCCGCACGGCCCGCTCGACCGTCTGCAGCTCGGTGATCTGGCGCCCGAATTCCGCGAGCCGCTCCTCGAAGAGCCTGGTCTCCTCGCGGAGCTCGCGCCTGGCGTGGCGGCGGTACTCGAACCACATGCCCACCGCGAACAGGGGCATCATCGCCATGAACACGATGGAGACGACGCTCTGCAGGACCATGAACATCACGGCGCCCATGAGGACCGGCACGAAGAGCATGACGATCGGGAACGGCTGCGTGGTGGGCCGCTGCGGCCCCTCCGGCAGCTCGCGCGCCTGCGGGGGGAACCTCGGCACCACCCGCGGGGAGCGGTTGAACGGCACGAGCGGGGAGGTCTGGGTGCGCCCGGCGCTGTGGCCCAGGCCGACCACGGACACGGTGGAGTCCCCGAGGGTCACCGCGTCCGAGGAGGACAGCACGGCCTTGGAGACGGTGAGCCCGTCCATGACGAGCCCGTTGGACGAGTTCAGGTCCGCGATCTCGATGGTCTCGCCCACCGTGATCCGCGCGTGCCGCTTGGAGACGAGCGGGTCGCCGAGGGCCACGTCGGCGCCGGCGCCGCGGCCGATCAGGCTCGCCCCGACCGGAAGGGAGAACTCCTTGCCGGCGTCCGGGCCGGAGACCACGCGCAGGGTCGCCGCTGCCGGTCCGCGGTCGACGGCGGTCACCCGCCCGCCGCTGTCCGGGCCGGGCGCGCCGTGGCCGGCCGCCCGGTCCGATGCCCCGCGCACGGCGACCCGCGAGAGCGAGACGGTCGAGCCCTGCCGGAGGCCCGATTCGAGGAAGGTCCCCTCGGGGTCGAGGACGCGGCCGGTCATGCCGCCCGCGAGGACGGACTCCTCGACGCGGAGGGTCAGGCCGGCCAGAGCGCCGGCCTCGGCCCCTGCACGCCCGGCCCCCTGGTGCTCGGCGGCCCGCGCCGGGTCGGCGAGCCACAGCTCGCGGGCCACGTCGCCCACCGAGGCGAGGCCGTCCACGGTCACGGCCAGGTCCACCGCGGGCTCCGGATCCCGCCGCAGCGTCAGTCTGATCCGCACCTAGTCCCCCTCCGGCCCGTTCTGGCCGGGCGCCGCCGGGCCCGGGAGCGTCTCGGCCTGGGTCTTGAGGAGCACGAGGTCCTCGGCGGTGACGAGGTGCGAGCTCACCGCGTGCTCGACGAGGCGGGCCCGGCGGTTGGTCGCCAGCTTCCCGCCGCCGGCCCGGAGGCCGACCACGCCCACGCGGTCGAGCTTGTCGCACACGTTGTCCAGCTTCCGGTTGAACTTGGTCAGCGCCCAGCCGAGCCGCCGCGCGGCGGCCGCGGAGGTGGGGATCGAGCTCAGGCCCGTCCCGTCGCGGCGCAGCATCGGCTCGGCGAGCGCGACGATCACCGCCTTCTGCGACTCGGTGAAGGTGATGGGGCCGATCGTCGTCTCCCCCGCGCCGCCCCCGTCCTCCTCGGGGTTCGCCTGCTGCCGGAACGCGGGGGTGCGCACGTGCACGGCGAACTCGTAGGTCGTGGACCCCGCGGTGAAGATGACGTTCGTGTGGCCGAATACGAGCGGGATCCGCGCGCCGGGGACCACCCAGGCCTGGAGGCCGCCGCTGACGTCCGCGACGGTGGCCGAGAGCAGCGACCCGACGTTGGAGAGCCACCAGATGCCGTCCACATGGGAGATCTCGAGGAACCGCCGGTGCAGGTAGGGGTTGTCGTCGACCTCGAGGTCGCCCTCCCTGCCGATCCCGAACACGCCGCCCGGGTCCGGGCGGTAGAGCTCGCCGCAGAAGTCCACGACGAGGTCGCCGGCCCCTGGTGTTCCTTGGTCCATTCGTGTGCGCTCCGTCTCCCCAGTTCGGACAATCACATGGTTCCCGTGCCGCGTGGCGGCGCCGGGCAGTCTCACTTGGTGCTCACGCACGCGCTCGGCGCGGAGTCGTCCATCGGCCCCGCCGCGCCGTCGCTGCGCCGCACCACGACGCGCACGCAGGTCTGCCCGGAGGCCTCCTTGGGCACGGTGGCCCTTGCGGCGGTGACCGTGGTGGGCGGCTGCTGCCCCGTCAGGCGCAGGACCGTGACCAGGTACGCGTCGCCGGGACGGGGCTGCGGGTTCTTCCAGGTGAACGTCACGCCCGAGGCGTCCGCCGCGCCCTTCAGCTCGGTGACGTTGGGCACCGCGCCGGTGTCCACCGCGTCGACCGGCGGCGCGCTGTACGTGGTCTGGTTCGGTGCGGGGCGGCCGGCGAGGCCCGGCGCGAGCACGATCGCCGCCCCGACCGCGGCGACGAGGACCACGCCCGCCGCCGAGGAGGCCAGCAGCGTCCGACGCCGGCGCGCGGCGGCGGCGCGCTCCTCGCCCTCGGCGTCCCCGCGACTGCCGTCCTCGGGCCCCTCCCCCGGGCCGGTCTGCCCCGGGCCGGTGTGCCGGCTCCGCAGGATGGTCCGGTCGCCGCGCAGCACGGTCGAGTCGGCCTCGGGCTCGGCGGCTTCCCCGGGGTCGCGGAGGGCCTCCGGGGAGCCCGGTGCCGTGCCGGCCCGGCCGCGCAGGACGGTGTCCTCCCGTCCGGTGTCGCCGCGGGCGGCCGTGTCGCCCCAGGCCGCCGTGTCCCGTGCCGCCGTGGTGTCGCCCGGCACCGCGGCCGGCCCCGGTGCCCCGGCGGGGGCTGCCCCGGCGGGGGCCGCGCCGGGACGGGCTGTCGCCGTGCGGGGACCGTGGGGGTTGATCGCCACGACGCCCCGCACCCGGGTCTCCTCGTAGGAGGAGTCGGGGTCGTCGTCGTCCGAGGGCTCCTCGAGCACCTCGAAGGGCGTCACGGAGAGGCTGAGCTCGTTCTGGATCCGCTGCAGCGCGAGGGCGAACGTGTGGGCCGAGGCGTAGCGGCTCTCGGGGGCCTTGGACATGGCGGTGGCGAGCACGAGCTCGAGCGACTCCGGCACGTCGGCGCGGCCCAGCGGCGGGACCGGAGAGGAGTGGATGCGCTGCACGAGGGCCCGCTGCGAGTTGTCCCCGCCCGGGATGACGAACGGCGACCGGCCCGCGAGGAGCGTGTACAGGGTCGCGCCGAGGGCCCACACGTCCAGGGCGACGCCGTCGGCCACGCTCCCTCGGAACGACTCCGGGGGCGACCACGGGATCGACATCCCCATGTCGGCCTCCCCGCCGCCCTCGACGGTGCCCGAGATCCCGAAGTCCGTCAGGGCCGGCCGGTTGTAGTCGGTGACGAGGATGTTGGCCGGCTTGATGTCCCGGTGCGCGATCCCGGCCCGGTGGGCCGTCTCGACCGCGGAGGCGACCTGGATCCCGACGGCGAGGACCTCGTCGACGCTGAGCCGCTCGCGCCGGTAGCGGATGTCCAGGCTCGGGCGCGAGCAGTACTCCATGGCGAGGTAGGAGTGGCCGCCGTCGGTGATCTCCGCCTGGTAGATCGTCACGATGTAGGGGTGCGAGGAGAGCTGGGCCATGAGGTTGGCCTCGGTCTCGAACTGCCGGCGCGCGCTCTCCGTGCGGAGGTCGGACAGGAGCACCTTGACGGCGACCTTGCGCCGAGGCCTGTCCTGCTCGTACAGGTAGACGTCGGAGAACCCGCCGGAGCCGAGCAGGCTCAGGTACCTGAAGCCCTTGAGCTCGGGGGGCGGGGCCGGGGGCCGCTTCGAGCTCACGGCACCGCCTCGAAGCGCAGGCTGACGCCGTCGCCGAGGTCCGCGACGTCGCCGTCGAGGACGATCGTCATCTCACCCTGGGCGAGCCTGCGCGGCGCCTGGCCGGGGCGCTCGAGCACCGTGCCGTTGGTCGCCTTGAGGTCGCGCAGCATGACGTGCCAGCCCTCGAGACGGACCTCGAGGTGGTTGCGCGAGATGTCCCCGGACGGGCTCGTGACCGAGACGAGGCGGGGCATCCCGCCGCTGGCCACGCGCGCCACCGAGGGCTGGCGGCCCACCACGAGCGGCTGCACGAGGTCGATCACCTCGCCGGTGGAGAAGACGACGCGGCCCAGGGCCGGGCGCGGGACCTGGACGGGGTCGCCCTGGAGGTGCTCGCCGCAGACCGCGCACTGGGGGTACGAGGGCGGGCTCGCGTGTCCCTGCGGGCACCGGCGCCCGAGCACGAGGGGGCCCGTCGCAGCCGCGCGGGCGCCGGCGGACGCGGCCGGCGGCGCCGCGCCGTCCTGGCCGGGCTCCGCTGCGAGCGATGCGGGCTCGAGCTCGCTGCGCATGACCGTCTCGCCGTCGTGGTCGCCGTACAGCTCGGAGGTGATCGAGCGCCCCTGCGCCGCGCTGTCCGGCGCGGCGCCGTCCCGCAGCGGCTCGGGATAGCGCATCTCGCTCTGCGCCCGCGGGCGCGGACGCTGCTGGGGCTGGGCTCCCGGCGCGGGCTCCGGCCGCGCCGGGAGGGGCTTCCCCCACGGCACCGCGTCGATGAGGAGGCTCGGCGGGCTCCAGGCGGCCGGCGCGCCGGCCTTCTCGGCTTCGGCGTCCGACGGCGCGTGGTCGCGCTCGGCGGCTGGCTCCTCGCCGCCGGGTGGGGACTGCGGGTCCGCGTGCGCCGGGCTGAGCGCCTCGGGACCCGGGGCGCCGGCGTCGTCGGGCTGGCTGGCGGCCGGCTCGCTGGCGGCCGGCTCCTCGTCGTCGCCCTCGATCCTCACCGCCGCGTCCTCGACGGAACGGAGCACCGTGGTGCCCCAAAGGTGGTCGTAGTCGCTCGTCGAGGAGGTGGCCTCAGGCGCCTCCTCAGCGGCAGTGGGTGCTGCCCCGGCCCGCGTCTCATCGGGCTGGTTCTCGTCGGCTCGCGTCTCGCCGGGCTGCGCTGCCGGGCCGTCAGAGTCGGCGGATGCGGAAGGGGCGGCCGCGGAAGGGGTGGCCGCCGAGGGGGCTGGCGCAGTGCCGGCCAGCGTTGAGCCCGCGACGGTCGACTCCGGGAGCAGGGTCTCCTCGCTCGCGGCCGGCGCATCGGCGGTCACAGCCGGCGCGGCGCCGGCCGGGGTCGGCCGGTCGCCTGCGGCCCCGGTCCGGGCCACAGCGCCCGGCGCGGCGGCTGCCTCAGCCGGCCCGGCGCCGTCGTCCGACGACCGAGGGTGCGCCCCTCGGTCCGCGGTGACGAGCACCGTGTCCGCGGGGACCACGCCGCCGATCAGCGGGAGCGCCCCGCGGGGCGCCCCGGACACCACGGCACCGGCGGGCGCCCCGGAGACCTCGACCGCGTCCCACGCCTCGAACGCGCGCTCGAGCCAGGTGCCGACGTCGCTGCCGCTGAACGCCTCCTCCCCCGAGGGCGTCGTCACGGTGGCCCGCACCGCCCCGCGGACGAGGAGGCTCAGCCGCTCGCCGTGCTCCGCGACGGCGAACGCGGGCATCCGGGCCAGGCCGAAGGCCGCGGCGAAGACGTCGAGCACGGCGTAGAGGTCGGCAGCGTCGGCCCCGAGCGCATCCCAGAGGCGCCCGAGGAGGTCTTCAGGCTGCGCGGCGGGGACGAGGACAGTCAGGTCGCCACGGGTCAGCAGGGTCCAGCCGTCTCCGGGCCGGTACTCACGCCTCGCCACGGGCATCCTCTGGCTCGGCCGCGGGGTCCCGGTCGGCTGCACGCTCGGCGTGCTGGTCCGCGGCCTGCTGTTCGTCGTCGTGCCGGTCCTCGTCGTGCTGGTCCGCCGCCTGCTGGTCCTCGGCGCGGGTGCCCTCGCGGTCCAGGGTGTCCTCCTCGGGCGCGAGCCGGGGTGCGGTCTCACGGAAGCCGAGCTCGTCCGCGGCGTCCTGCGCATCGACCACGATGACGGTGACGTTGTCGCGTCCGCCCGCGTGGATGGCCGCGTCGATGAGCGCTTCCACGGCGTCCTGGGGATGGGCGCGGCTCGCGAGCAGGCTGAGGATCTCGTCGTCGCGCAGCTCGGAGGTGAGCCCGTCGGAGCAGACGAGCAGCCGGTCCCCGTCCTCGACGGGCAGGAGCCAGAAGTCCGCCTCGGCGTCCTCCCCCGTGCCGAGGGCCCGCGTGACCACGTGGCGGCGCGGATGCGTGAGCGCCTCCTCGGCGGTGATCTGGCCCGCGTCCACGAGCTCGCGGACCTCGGAGTGGTCCACGCTGATCTGGGTGAACCTGCCGCCCTGGGAGAGCCGGTACGTGCGCGAATCGCCCACGTTGGCCACGAGCCAGTAGGGCACCGACGAGATCTCGATGAGCACCGCTCCGGAGAGGGTGGTCCCCGCGCGGGCGCCCGTGGCGTCGCGGATGCGCCAGTCGGCGTCCTCGATCACCTGCTGGATGTCCTGGGCGGTGGCCGCGTGGTTCCCCGGGGCCAGCATCGTGGCCTCGCGCAGCGTCTGCACGCACAGCTGGCTGGCGACCTCGCCCGCTTCGTGGCCGCCCATGCCGTCCGCGACCATGAACACCGGGTCCTGGGCGAGGAACGAGTCCTCGTTGAGTTCGCGGCGCAGGCCGCGGTCCGTGCCGAAGCCGACCGTCAGCCGCAGGCGCGGCTCCAGTTCGGGCGCGTGTGTGTCGGTCACGCGTGTCCCCTTCCGATCGAGAAGAAGCAGTCGCCGAAGCGGACCACGTCGCCCGCGTCGACGAGGACTGGCTGGCCGGCGGGGGCCTCCGCGGTGGCGCCGTCGGCGCGCACCACGCGGGTGCCGTTGGTCGACTTGCGGTCCTGGACCCACACGCCGCTCTGGTCGTTCCACACCGCCAGATGAGTCTTGGAGACGCTCTTGCCCGGGTCGTCGACCGCCAGCAGCTCCTGCACGGTCTCGTCGTCGTAGCCCGCGGGGTTGCGGCCGATGAGGACGGGGCCGCGCAGCGCGACCCGGCGGCCGTCGTTGAAGGTCAGCACCACGTCCGACGCCGAGGGGGCGCCGCCCGCTGCCGCCGCACCGCCCTGCCGGGCCGGGGCGAACCGGGTGGCCCCGAGATCGGCGTCCGGGTCCTTCGCCAGGACCGGTGCGGCGGCGGGGACGGAAACAGCGGGGTCGGCTGGCACGGCGGCCGGACGCACCGGAGCCTTGGGCCTTGCCGCCGGGGCGGCCACCGGCGAGGCGACCTGCTGGAGAGCAGGGAGGTCCGCCCGGGGCGCGAATGAGGCAGGCCCGTTGATCCCTCCGGTGGTGAGCGGGTCCCGCCCGGCGCGCACGTCGAAGACGAACGTCCTGGCCGCCTTGTCGTGCCAGCCCTGACGCCTGCTGTTGGGATCGAACATGTTCGAGATGAGGGCGAGCACGACCCCGGCGACCGGGATCAGGCAGATGAGCCCGAAGACGAAGTTCCGCACGAACACCGCGCCCCAGCCGGGGGCGAGTCCCTCGGGGCCGCTCGTGCGCAGGCCCAGCAGAGCCTGCCCGGGCGTCTTCCCGGTGCGGGCCTCCCAGGCCCAGCAGAAGATCCAGAGGGCGATCCCGAGCACCGTGCCGACGATCCACCAGACGGCGGCGGCCAGCAGGGCCTGCTCGTCCGAGCTCGTGGGGTAGGCGCTCCCGGACAGGCCCGCGAGGGAGGCGAGGGCGAGCGTGTAGGGCAGGAGCTGGAGGACCCACGCGATCCCGAGGTCGATGAGCTTGGCGCCGGCACGCTTGCCCGTGGAGGCATTGACCAGCTCGAGATTGACCATGGTCCCCGTGTTCCCCTCGTATCCCCCGCTGCGGCCCGCAGGCGCGCGGCCCGAAGGCCCCCGCCCACCCGTGTGGGCCGCCGGCGCCCCGCAGACGGGGCAGAACAGCGCACCTTGCCGGACCATACTGCCACACGCAGGACACACCGATTCGGGCCCCGCGCCGGGCGGCGCCGACGCGGTCACGGGGCACCTCCCGGGGTCCTGTGCTCCGCCGCGGCCCCTCGCCTGCCCCGCAGGCGCCGGAGCACCGGAGCCGGGCCCGTCGCGGGTGCGGGGTCCGCGCCCGGCGCGGCCGAGCTGCGGGCGGCCAGTGCCGCCCGGGCCTCGAGCAGGAGAGAGCGCGGCGAGAACCTGGCCCGCTGCCGTCGCCAGAAGCCGAGCGAGCCGCGCACGGCCGCGATGGAGCTGTCGACGTCGGCCCAGTAGGCCTCGACCTCGGTGTCGCTGGGGCGACCCGCCCCGAAGACGGCGGCGTCGGCGCGGCGGGCGAGCATCGTCGTCGTTCCCGCGGTGTCCGGGAAGGCCTCACCGAGCGCCGCGGCGGTCTCGCGGCGGGTCGAACGGGCATCGAGGCTCGCGCCGAGGTCGGTCGCGAAGTTCGTGTACTCGCGCCAGCCGCCGCTCACCCGCTCCGCCGGGTGTTCCGCGGCCAGGCGGCGCCGGCGACGGCGCAGCTTCAGCCACGCGACCAGCGCGAGGGGCAGCGCGAGGACCGCGACCGGGATGAGCCCGATGCCCACCGCGGCGAGGATGGGCCCGAGGATGAGCCAGAAGTTCTCCTTCTTCTGCTCCTGGTCCAGCACATCGGGACGGGAGTCCGGAGGCAGCTCGACCGGCGCCTGGGGCGGCGGCGGGGGCTGGAGCACCTGCGGGCGCGGCTTCGACTGGGCCTGCGGGTCCGGCGGGATCGGGACGTTGTTCTTCGGCGGCGTCGGGTCGAACGGGACCCAGCCGTAGCCCTCGAACGCGACCTCGACCCACGCGTGCACGTCCTTGCCCCTGATGTCGATCTTGGTCCCGGCGGGCTGGGGCTTCTCGGGGTAGAACCCCATGACCACGCGGGCGGGGATGCCGAGCTGGCGGGCCATGAGCGCCATCGTCACCGAGTACTGCTCGTCGTCTCCGACCATCTGCTTGGCGGTCAGCATGGCCCGCAGCCGCCCCGCGCCGTGGCCGGAGAGGCTGGGGACCTGGCCCTCGGCGATGAGGCCGTTGCTGAACGCGCCGAACTTCTGGAAGTAGGATTCGAGGGTGCGTACCCGCTCGAGCGGCGTCTGGCTGTCTCCCAGGATGTCCCCGGCCTTGGCCTGGAGCACCTGCGGGACGCCGTCGACGGCGGGCAGGCTCACCGGGGCGAACTGGGCCTGGGCCAGCTGGGCGTCGTCGGGTCGCTTGGGCTCGAGGACGCGGACCGCGTACTGGTCGCCCGAGGACAGTCCGGCCGTGGAGATGGCCGTGTCCGTGAGCGGGTTGAAGTAGAGGCCCTCCGCCGCCGGGCTGTTCTTGTTGCCGAAGGCGATGCCCGTCGTCGTCCGTCCGCCGGGGAGGAAGTAGCCGCGGTAGTCGCGCACGGTGACATCGAGGGTGTACGGCGTGCTGGCCCGGGACGGCTCGTCGGCGGCCGCGATCGAGGCCGCGTCGCCGACCTTGGCGAACGAGCCTGAGCCGGACTGGTCGACGTTGGCCACGGTGCCGTCATAGGCGTCGAGGGCAGCGAGCCGGACCCGGCCGCCCTGGGGCAGGCCGGAGACGGTGAACAGCACCGAGTCCCGCTGGTCCTTGACGAAGCTGCGGAAGCCCGAGAGCGGGCTCACGTAGTTGTGCGGGTCGAAGGGCGGCACCACGCGGTCCCGGAGGACATCGCGCTGCGCGCCCGCCGTGACCGCCGGCGCGAGGGCCAGCGTCGCCGACGCTGCGACGGCCACGACGGCGGCGCCGAGGCCCACCCGGCGCAGCCGGGCCGCGCGCGCCGAGCCGGGATCGGCCACGGTCGTCTCGCCCGACACCACGCGCGCGGTCTCGACGCGCGCGGCCGAGCGCCGGAACGAGGACCACACGACGCCGATCACCGCGAACGCGACACCGCGCGGGAGGGCCAGGAACGCCTCGTGGGTGCCGAAGGCGATCCCGACCACGAACAGCACCGTGACCGGCATGAGCGGCCAGTACGGCCGGCGCAGCCGACACGCGAGGAGGCCCGCCGCGAGGCAGCACACGAACGCGCTGAGGTAGGGCACCACGAGCATCCCCGAGCCCGTGCCCAGCGGGGCGGCGACGGTCAGGTTGTCCTTCCACGACACGACGATGCCGAGCAGGAGGGTGCGCAGCGAGGCGAGGGTGGGGATGAAGCCGCCCGCGGAATCGTCCGGGGTGGCAACGAGTCCGCCTACCAGGAGGTAGGCGAGGAACGCCCCCGCCGTGCCCACGAGCCAGCCGGGGCGCAGCGCGGAGACGCCGAAGGCCGCCGCGAGGCCGAGCGCCGCCCCGGTCAGGCCCGCGAGGACGTAGTGCGGGTCGCCGCCGTACGCGAGGTGGAAGCCGGCGATGCCGAGCGCCGCGAGCACGAGGATGGCTGCGGCGTCGACCGCGTGGAGCCAGGGGTTCCGGCCGGCCCAGAAGCCCGGCCGCGGCGCGCCGCCGGCCCGGCCGCCGGTCCGCGGACTGCCCAGGCCCGCTCGCGCGGCGGCCCCCGCCCCGTCTCCGGCGGGGCGGCGCGGCCGCATGCGGGTGGTCTCGCTCATGCCGCCGCCTTCCGCAGCACCGGGCCGAGGTCCTCGAGGGTGCCGACTGTGAGGACGGCGAGGTCAGCGATGCTGGCCCGTCCGGGGGCGGCGCCGGCCTCGCAGCGCACCGCGAAGGTGCGGATGCCGGGCGGGATGGAGGCGGCCGCGGCGCGCAGCTGGGTCGGGGTGACGGCCGTGCCCACCACGAGGAACACGACCGAGGCGTTCGGCACGGTGTCCGCGGTGGAGCGGGCGGCGTCGACGGCGGTGGGGCGCATCGGGGCGCCCTGCAGGCGCGTCAGGTCGTCGAGGTAGTGGCGCGGGCTCTCGGTGCGCAGGGGCCCGCGCTGGGTGAGGGCGCTCAGCTCGCGCTGCTCGGCGAGGGCCTGACGGCCGATCGAGCCCGCTACCGAGACGGCGAGCTCGAAGTCGTCCTCGGTGCCGTACTCGGCGAGGTTCGCGGACAGGCACACCGCGAGGTGGGCCCGTCGCGTCTCCTCGAACTGGCGCACCATGAGGGTGCCCGTGCGGGCCGTGGTCTTCCAGTGGATGTGGCGCCGGTCGTCGCCGGGGATGTACTCGCGCAGCGCGTGGAAGGACACGTCCGAGGTGGCGAGCTCGTTGGTGGGCATTCCCTCGAGGTCACGGATGAAGCCGGCGGCCGAGGTCCCGAGCACGGCAGTGCGGGGATGCACATACAGGTCCTGCGGCTCGGTCCAGACGACCTGGCGGCGCAGGAGGCCGATCGGGTCGGCCCGGACCGAGCGGACCGGTCCCACCACGATCACGGCGCGCCGCTCGGTGGGGATCGTGAAGAGGTCCTCGTGCGGGACGCCGGGACGCATGCGCGGCAGGTGGAACACGGCCGTGGCGGCGCCGACGGGCAGCTCGAGGAGCGACGGCGCCACGGGGCGCGGGGACGTGGTGACCACCTCGATGCCGCCCACGGCGCTTTCGCCCACGGCGACCCGGGTTCGCGCGAGGTCGAGGTCCACCGCGTAGGAGGAGCGGCCCAGCACGAACACGACCGAGAGGACGAAGAGGCTCGCGGCGAGCAGCGCCGCGGCGGTCGCCTCCTGCCATCCCCAGGCCGCGCCGGCGACGGCCAGCAGCACGGCGGCGAGCCCGACCGCCCAGCCGAGCGGGCTCACCACCGAGAGGGTCGGGTGCAGGCGCGCCCGGTACAGTGCGCCGGCGCGGACCAGCGTCGGCGCCGCGTACGAGCGCCCCAGGCCCGCCGCCTCCCGCCAGAGCGAGGCGGGGTGCAGGCGCGGCCGCGGCGAGGAATCGGGCTTCGGCGCGGCGCCGGCCGGACGGGTTCCGGGGGGTCCGCTGGTTCCGCTGCGTGCGGGCAGGCGACGGGCGACGGCGTCCCGCGCCGCCGCGAACGGGTTGCGGGTGGGCATCGCCGGGCTCACACGCCGGCGCGGGACTGCGGAGCGGCGACCTCACCCAGGACGCGGTCGAGGACCCGGTCGGCGGTGACCCCCGCGAACTCGGCCTCGGGATCCATGACGAACCGGTGGGTCCAGACGACCGCCGCGAGCTCCTTGACGTCATCCGGGAGGACGAAGTTGCGCCCCTGCGCCGCGGCCCAGACCTTGGCGGCCCGGACCATCGCGATCGCGCCGCGCACGCTCACGCCCAGACGGGTCTCCGGGGCGTTGCGCGTCGCCTCGCACAGCCGCGAGATGTACTCGAGCACGGCGGGGTCCACGTGGTTCTGCGCCACGAGCTCGGCCATCTCGGCGACCGCGTTCGTGGTGATGATCGGGGAGAGCTCGCGCGAGCGGTCCTTCACGGACGCGCCGCCGAGGAGCCGCACGGTCGAGGCGTGGTCGGGGTAGCCGATCGAGGTCTTGATGAGGAACCGGTCGAGCTGGGCCTCGGGGAGCCGGTAGGTGCCTGCCTGCTCTATCGGGTTCTGGGTGGCCATCACCATGAAGGGCCGCCCCGCCTCGTAGGTCACGCCGTCCACGGTCACCCGGGACTCCTCCATGACCTCCAGCAGCGCCGACTGGGTCTTGGGCGAGGCCCGGTTGATCTCGTCGGCGAGGACGATGTTGGCGAAGATCGGGCCCTTGTGGAACTCGAACTGCTGCGTCTTCTGGTCGTAGATCGTCACGCCGGTGACGTCGGAGGGCAGCAGGTCAGGGGTGAACTGGATGCGCGAATTGGTGCCCTGCACCGTGGCGGCCAGCGCCCGCGCGAGCGAGGTCTTGCCCGTCCCGGGGGCGTCCTCGAGGAGGATGTGGCCCTCGGCGAGCATCGCGGTGAGCGCGAGCCGGACCACATGGTCCTTGCCGAGTACCGCCTGGCCCACGTTGCCCGCGAGCCGCTCGAAGGTCTCGGCGAACCATGTGGCCTGTTCTGTCGTCAGCGTCATCCGCTCCCCCTGGAATGTGTGTGCTCTCTCCACCGGCCCGGGCCCCGAGCCCCGGCGATGTCCCCGGCACAGCCTAGTGCCTCGCCGTCCGGGCCCGCGATGGGGAGGACTCCCCCGGCGTCCGGACGCGTGCCGCGGGCGCGCGGCCGGTCAGTCGAGGACGATGCCGGGCCCGGTGCCGTGGCGCAGGGACACCGGATGGATCTCGCCGAAGCCGCGGACCATCTCGGGCTCTCGGTGCTCGAGGACGAACCGCTCGTCGCCCGTGAGGGCCTTCGCGGTGACGTCGTCCACGAGGACCTGGCCCGGCTCGGCGATCGCGGTGAGGCGGGCGGCGAGATTCACGGTCGGGCCGTAGATGTCCCCGAGCCGGCTCAGCACGCGCCCCCAGACCATGGCGACGCGGCACTGCGGGAGGATCTCGTCCTCGGCGAACTCCTTGGACAGGGCCAGCGCGATCTGGGCCCCGGCCGCCGGCGTCTCGGCGATGTAGAGGACCTCGTCCCCGATCGTCTTGACGAGGCGGCCGCCGCCCACGGCGATGATCTCGGAGCAGCGGTTCTCGAACCGCTGGACCAGCTGCGCGAGGGTGCGCTCATTCATCCGGCGCGAGAGCGACGTGTAGGAGACGAGGTCGGCGAAGCCGACGGCGCGCGCCAACGGCAGCGGGGCGTCGTCCTCCGTGCCGTCGCGCCCCTCCTCGCTCGAGTCGAGCCCCGCCTGGGCCCGGACCACGAGGCGCTGGACGCCCGCGGCGAGCTGGCGGTGCCACGAGTAGACGAGCACCTCCTCGAGCGGGCCGACCAGGTCCGGCAGCCGCTCGAGGAGGGCCACACGCGCCTCCGAGTCGCTCATCCCCTGGCTCGAGATCATGTCCTCCACGAGGGCCTCGACCTGCCACACGACCATGCGGTCGGTCATCTGTCCGATCGCCCGGGCCACCGAGATCGCGGCCTCCTCGGTGAGCTTGCCCTCGCGGACCAGGCGCGGCATGACCTTGAGCGGCTCGAGCTCGGCCTGCGTGAAGGCGAGGTCGTCGTCCGTGAAGTTCGGCATGCCCAAGGCCCGCCAGAGCTTGCGGGCCGAGTACAGGGAGACCCCGGCCGCGGCCGCCACCTCGCGGCGCTTGAGTGTGCGCTCGCCGCCGAGCAGGAGGACCTCGATGTCCTTGGACGTCATCCGCCGGGCCTGCCGGGGGCCCTGGCCGGGAGCCCCGGCGCCGGGGTCCCCGGCTGCGGGACGCCCGGCCGGGCCCTCCTCGTCCAGGGGCTCGTCCTCGACGGGCAGGCCCTCCTCGTCCAGCGGCTCCAGGAAGGCATCGTCGAGGGAAGAGGCCTCGAGGGCGGCACCCCGCTCCTCGGAGTCCTCCCGGGGCACCCCGCCGTTCGGCTCGTCCATCAGTCCTCCCTCAGTTCCCACGGAAGCGACGCATCGCTGAAGTCAGTGATCTCGTCGCCAGGATCCGGCTGACGCTCCTGGAGCGGGAGCTCCTCGATGGCGTCGAGGATGAACTGGCTGAAACGGCGCACTTCCGGCACGTCGGTCAGCGTGAGCTGCGCCGACTGGCCCGAGGTCAAGGTTATCGTCCCGGACCTGAGCATCCCCTGCATGAACCCCTGACTCACGTGGACATCGCGCACGAGCGAGAGCGGCATTCCGCGGTCGCTGCGGGTGAGGCCGCGCTCGCGGCGGAGCACGCGGCGGCTCGTGAGCACGTAGCTGACGGAGCGCCACGCGAGCAGCTCGCGCAGGCAGTACCCGACGAGGACCCAGACCGCGGCCGCGGCGGGGACGAGCGGCGACCAGGAGTAGGTCCCGGCGGGGAGCCAGGGGACGATCGCCTCGAGGCGGCCGCGCGAGAGCCAGCCGGCGGCGAAGGCGGCCGCCCCGCTGACGAGGATGAGGACGAGGGCGGGCAGCACGAGCATGCGGCCCTGGCGCCGCGTCCTGACGATGAGCTGCTCCCCCGGGTCGAGGAGCCTACGCATAGCCGCCGTCGGCCGGGCGGAGGTGGACCACGTCGCCCGCCGCGACCGAGTGGCGGGTACCGTCCTCTTCGACCACACGCAGGGCGCCGTGCGCGTCGAGGCCCGTCGCGCGGCCCACGAGGGTCTGCCCCCCGGGCAGCTCGACGCGGACGCGCTTGCCGAGGGTGATGGTGGCGTCCTCGACCTGGCCCCAGAGCCCGCGGCCGGCCGCGAGGGGCGCGTCGGGGTCGCCGTCGACCGCGCAGAACTGCCGGTATCGGCGGGCGAACGCGGTCAGGTAGGCGGCGAGGATGCCCTCCCGGCGGTGTTCGCGCCCGGTGGCGATGGCCAGGCTCGTCGCGGTCGGGACCGGAAGCTCGCCCTCCGCCTGCCCGACGTTGATGCCGGTGCCGAGCACGACGGCGGGTGGGGCGCCGTGCGCTCCCGGGGCGAGCTGGGCGAGGATTCCGGAGATCTTGAGCCCGTCCACCACAACATCGTTGGGCCATTTGACGCTCGCCTCGACCCCTGCCGTCTCGGCGAGGGCCTCGCGGAGCGCGAGCGCGGCGAGCGGGGAGAACCACGAGTAGCTCTGCGTGGGCAGCGGCCGGCCCGCGGCGTTGTGGGGGCGCAGCACCACCGACACGGCCACGGCGACCCCGACGGGGGACTCCCAGTGCCGGTGGAGGCGTCCCCGGCCCGCGGTCTGGTGGTCCGCGACGAGGACGGAAAGGTCTCCCCATCCGTCGGGGTCCGCCTCCGCACGGCGCAGGAGTTCGGCGTTGGTCGAGTCGATCTCGCCCACGACCTCGAGCCGGGACAGCCCGGCCGCGCGCGCGAGCCCGGGACCCAGGAGCGTTGCGTCGAGGGGTCCGCGGGACTCTGGCTGCGCGTGGTCGTCCATGCCTGAATCCTATCGAGGGGCGCCGGGGCGCCCCGGATCTCAGAGGAAGATGTCCTTCACGAGGCGGTCCTCGGGGGCGCCGAGGCTGTAGGGGGCCAAGTCGGTCACCCCGGCGGCGGCGAGGGCCTCCTCGTCGGTGAAGAACCCGCCGGTGGTGGTGCGGGGGTCGCTCGTGAGCAGCACGTGCGCGGCGTCGGCCACGATCTCCGGACGGCGTCCGGCGGTGGCGAGGGCGTCCCCGCCGGGCATGTTGCGGATCGCGGCCGTGTCGATGAGGGTGGCCGGCCAGAGGGAGTTGACGCCGATCCCGGCGGGACGGAGCTCCTCCGCGAGGCCGAGGGTCGTCAGGCTCATGCCGTACTTGGCCATCGTGTAGGCCAGGTGCCGGCCGGCCCATGCCGGGTCGAGGTTGATGGGCGGCGACAGGGTGAGGATGTGGGCGTCGGCGCCGGAGGCCGCCGAGGCACGCAGCGCGGGCAGGGCGAGCTTGGAGAGCAGGAACGTGCCGCGGACGTTGATGTCCGCCATGAGGTCGTAGCGCTTCATGTCCACCGCGTCGGTCGTGGAGAGGTCGATCGCGGAGGCGTTGTTGACCACCGCGTCGATCCCGCCGAACCGCTCGCGGGTCGCGTCGACGGCCCGCGCCACGTCCTCGTCGCTGCGGACGTCCCCGACGATCGCGAGGGCCGATCCGCCCGCCGCCTCGATCTCCTCCGCGGCCGTGTACACGGTGCCCGCCAGCTTGGCGTGCGGCTCGGCGGTCTTGGCCAGGAGGGCCACGTTGGCCCCGTCCGCCGCGGCCCGCTTCGCGATGGCCAGCCCGATGCCGCGGCTGCCGCCGCTCATGAGGATGGTGCGGCCCGCCAGCGAGCTGGCGGCGCCCGGTGTGATGCTCGTCATGGTCCCAGTGTACGGGATCTTGTTACTGGCCAGTAACAAGATCTTCGCGCCGGGCGGGACCCACGCCGGCCGGCGCGTCGAATTTGTAGGGTTCCTACACAGGCCTCGCCTCAGGGCCTCATTAGACTGAGGGGACGTCTCCGCCCTTTGTGCGGACCCTACAGAGCCACCGTGCGTGCGCTACGGACCGAGAGCTGGAGTGAGTGTGACCCACGACCTGACCACCACCGCAGGCAAGATCGCGGACTTCCGCGACCGGCGGGCGGCCTCGCTCGCACCCTCGGGCCAGGAGGCGATCGAGAAGCAGCATGCGCGCGGGAAGAACACGGCACGCGAGCGCATCGACATGCTGCTCGACCCGGAGAGCTTCGTCGAGTTCGACACCCTCCGGGTGCACCGTTCCACCGCGTTCGGGATGGAGAAGAAGACTCCGCTCGGCGACGGCGTCGTTTCCGGGTACGGCACGGTCGACGGGCGGCTCGTGGCGGTCTACAGCCAGGACTTCTCGGTCTACGGCGGATCGCTGAGCCAGGTCAACGGCGAGAAGATCGTCAAGGTCCAGGAGTTCGCCCTCCGCAACGGCTGCCCCGTGGTGGGCATCAACGACGGCGGCGGCGCGCGCATCCAGGAGGGCGTGGCCTCCCTGGCCATGTTCGCGGACATCTTCCGGAACAACGTGGCCGCCTCGGGCGTGGTCCCGCAGATCTCGCTCATCATGGGCCCGTGCGCGGGCGGCGCGGCGTACTCCCCGGCGCTCACGGACTACGTGGTGATGGTGGACAAGACGAGCCACATGTTCATCACCGGCCCCGACGTCATCAAGACCGTCACAGGCGAGGAAGTGGACATGGAGACGCTCGGCGGCGCCCGCCAGCACAACGCCACGACCGGCACCGCGACCTACCTCGCCTCCGACGAGGCCGACGCGATCGACTTCGTCCGCGAGCTCCTCGACGTGCTGCCCTCGAACAACCTCGTCGAGGCCCCCGTCCTCGACTCCGAGCAGGAGCTCGAGCAGACGGACGAGGACCTCGCCCTCGATGCGCTCGTCCCGGACTCGCCGACGCAGGGCTACGACATGCGCGCTGTGATCGAGGGGATCCTCGACGACGGCAACTTCCTCGAGATGCAGGCGCTCTACGCGCCGAACGTCATCATCGGCTACGGCCGCATGGAAGGCCACACGGTCGGGATCGTCGCGAACCAGCCCATCCAGTTCGCCGGCACGCTGGACATCGCGGCCTCCGAGAAGGCCGCCCGGTTCGTGCGCCACTGCGACGCCTTCAACATCCCGATCATCACCCTCGTGGACGTCCCGGGCTTCCTCCCCGGCAAGGACCAGGAGTTCCAGGGGATCATCCGCCGCGGCGCGAAGCTGCTCTATGCGTACGCCGAGGCGACCGTGCCGAAGCTGACCGTGATCTGCCGCAAGGCCTACGGCGGCGCCTACATCGTCATGGGCTCCAAGAAGCTCGGGGCGGACCTGAACCTCGCGTGGCCCACCGCGCAGATCGGCGTCATGGGCGCCCAGGGCGCGGTCAACATCCTGTACCGCCGCGAGCTCGCCGCCGTCTCGGCGGAGGGCGGGGATGTGGAGGCCAAGCGCGCCGAGCTCATCCAGCACTATGAGGAGGAGCTCCTCAACCCGTACCAGGCGGCCGAGCTCGGGTACATCGACGCGGTCATCGCCCCGTCGGAGACCCGCGTGCAGCTCCTGCGCGGCCTGCGCGCCCTCCGCGACAAGCACGCGTCGATGCCCGCCAAGAAGCACGGGAACATCCCCCTGTGAGCGCGCTCCCGCAGACGCCCCAGACGCACGACGGCGGGGACTCGCCCGCCGTCGTCGCCGCGCCGGTTCTCTTCTCGGTCACCCGCGGGGACCCGACGCCCGAGGAGATCGCGGCGCTCACGGCCGTGCTCGCCACGCTCGGCGGCCCCGCCCCCGAGGCCGCACCGGCGGCGCCGACGCGCCGCGAGCGGATCCGCCGGGCGACGCTGCGACCGCGGCACATGATCGCCCAGCGCCGCGGCCGCGCCTGACGCCCCCGGACCCGGGCCGCGGCCCTCGGACCCGCGAGATATGTGCACGGGTTCTTTCACGTGTCGGTGCGCCGCGCTAGGCTCGTGGGCGTGACGCAGAACACTGACCAGAACCAGCACAGCTCCGCCGGCACGCGCGCGCCCAGCGCCCTCGATGCCATCGCCGACGAGTTCACCCGCAAGCTGCTCGACCTCGACCCGGCCCTCGCGACCGAGCTGGGCTACCCGGGCCACGAGACGGAGTACCCCGACTACTCCCCTGCCGGCCTCGCCGAGCACAGCGCCCTCGTGCAGCGCACCCTCAGCGCCCTCGACGCCGCGGCCCCCGCGGACGAGATCGACGAGGTCACCCTCGACGCGATGCGGGAGCGGCTCGGCCTCGACGCCGAGCGGTACGCCAGCGGCTGGGTCGCGGCGACGCTGAACAACATCGAGTCGCCGGCGCAGTCGATCCGCGCCGTCTTCGACCTCATGCCCACGGGCACCGCCGAGCAGTGGGGCCACATCGCGGGCCGCGCCGCCAACGTCCCCGCCGCGGTCGAGGGCTACATCGCCTCGCTCCGGGCGGCCGCGGCGGACGGCAAGGTCTCGGCGGCGCGCCAGGTGCGCGTCGTCGTCGGCCAGTGCCGCAAGTACGGCGCCGAGGGCACCGGCTTCTTCGCCCGGCTCGCCGCGGACGCGGCGCTCGACGGCGGCGCCCGCTTGCCGGAGGACGTCGCCTCCGCCCTCGCCGACGGCTGCGCGGCCGCCGCCGCGGCCTACCGCGGGCTCGCCGACTTCCTCGAGGGCGAGCTCCTCCCCCAGGCGCCCGAGGAGGACGCCGTGGGCCGCGAGCGGTACGCGCTCGAGTCCCGCAGATTCCTCGGCGCCGCGGTCGACCTCGAGGAGACGTACGCCTGGGGCGTGGCCGAGCTCGACCGCATCATCGCGGAGCAGGAGGCCGTTGCGGAGCAGATCAGGCCCGGCGCCGGCATCGCCGAGGCCAAGGCCGCCCTCAATGCGGACCCCGCCCGGCAGCTCAAGGGCACCGACGCGCTGCGGGCCTGGATGCAGGAGCTCTCCGACCGGGCCGTGGCGAACCTTGCCGGGACCCACTTCGAGATCGTCGGCCCGATGCACCAGCTCGAGTGCATGATCGCCCCGACGCAGGATGGCGGGATCTACTACACGGCGCCGTCGGACGACTTCTCCCGGCCCGGCCGCATGTGGTGGTCCGTCCCGGAGGGCGAGGACACGTTCACCACGTGGGCGGAGACGAGCACCGTCTACCACGAGGGCGTCCCGGGACACCACCTCCAGTGCGCCACGGCGGTGTACCGCCGCGAGCTGCTCAACGACTGGCGCCGGAACATCTGCTGGGTCTCCGGGCACGGCGAGGGCTGGGCGCTCTACGCGGAGCGGCTCATGGACGAGCTCGGCTACCTCGCCGACCCGGGCGACCGCATGGGCATGCTCGACGGCCAGCGCATGCGCGCCGCGCGCGTGGTCTTCGACATCGGCGTCCACCTCGGGCTCGAGGTCCCGGAGCGCTGGGGCACGGGGACGTGGACGGCGGAGAAGGGCTACGAGTTCCTCAAGCAGAATCTGGACGTCTCCGAGGGCCAGCTCGACTTCGAGTTCAACCGCTACCTCGGCTGGCCCGGGCAGGCGCCGTCCTACAAGGTGGGACAGCGGCTGTGGGAGCAGGTCCGCGCCGAGCTCGAGGCGGAGGTCGCCGCCGCGGGCCGCGAGTTCGACCTCAAGGAGTTCCACACGCGCGCCCTGAACCTCGGATCCGTCGGTCTGGACACCCTCCGCCGCGCCCTGACCTCCTGAGGCGCCGGGCGAGGCACGTGACATATCCCACCCAGGCCAGGGGAATAGCGTAACAAAACAGCGTGACGGCGCGGCATTGAGGGGATCCTTCCCCGGCCGCGCCGTCACACTGCGCGTCACATGAGGAAACACAAGCTTCGTATGGTACAAATCTCCGCCCTAGCGTAGACGGGTGAGCATCTCAACCAGCACCGCGCGCACCGCGCGCCGCCTCCCCGCGTGGGCCACGGCGTTCGGCCCGCAGATCATCGCCGCACTCGTCGTCGGCCTCGCCCTGGGCCTCCTCGCGAAGTACACGGGCAGCACCAAGGCCAGCCCGAACGCGCTCGGCGCGACCCTCGCGACCATCGGCAGCAGCTACGTGAGCCTGCTCCAGACCGCTGTGGTCCCCCTCATCTTCACCGCAGTGGTGAGCTCGATTGCGAACCTGCGTCAGGTCTCCAACGCGGCCAAGCTCGCCTGGAACACCCTGCTGTGGTTCGCGATCACCGCCTTCATCGCGGTCATGATCGGCATCACCCTGGGCGTCGTCTTCCAGCCGGGCGCCGGCACCGGCATCACCCAGCAGGCGAAGTACACCGGCAAGAGCGGTGACTGGTGGGCCTTCCTCACCGGCCTGTTCCCGCACAACTTCCTCGGCCTCGGCGCCACCTCGACCGCGGGCGACGGCGGCGCCGTCACCACAACCGTGTCCTTCAACGTCCTGCAGATCCTCGTCATCGCGATCGCCGTGGGCATCGCGGCACTCAAGGTCGGCGCGAAGGCCGAGCCGTTCCTGAACCTCACCCGCTCGGCCCTCGAGATCATCCAGAAGGTGCTCTGGTGGATCATCCGCCTCGCCCCGCTCGGGACGATCGGCCTCATCGGCAACGCCGTCGCCGTCTATGGCTGGGACACCATCGGCGCCCTGGGCAAGTTCGCCGTCGCGATCTACGCGGGCCTCGTGCTCGTGCTGTTCGTGGTCTACCCGATCCTTGTGAAGTCGCACGGGCTCTCCGTCAAGCAGTACTTCTCCGGCGTGTGGCCGGCCGTCCAGCTCGGGTTCGTCTCCCGCTCCTCGATCGGCACGCTCCCGCTCACCCAGCGCGTCGCCGAGCGCAACCTCGGGGTCCCGCAGGGCTACGCGTCCTTCGCCGTGCCGCTGGGCGCGACGACGAAGATGGACGGCTGCGCCGCGATCTACCCGGCCGTCGCCGCGATCTTCGTGGCCCAGTTCTTCGGCATCAACCTGGACTTCAGCCAGTACCTGCTGATCGTCCTCGTCTCGGTCCTCGGCTCGGCCGCGACCGCCGGCACCACCGGCGCCGTCGTGATGCTGACGCTGACGCTCTCGACGCTGGGCCTGCCGCTGGCCGGCGTGGGCCTGCTCCTGGCCATCGACCCGATCCTGGACATGGGCCGCACGGCGGTCAACGTCGCGGGCCAGGCGCTCGTGCCGACCATCGTCGCCAAGCGCCAGGGCATCCTCGACGTGGAGCTCTACAACGCCCCGCGCCACGGAGACCCGTTCAACGACGAGTCCGAGTCCGCCGCCGAGCAGACGCACGACGGCGAGCTGGCCGCCGCGCGCTGACCCCCCGGCCGGGCACGCACGCCCCGCCCACCCCCAACGCCGCATCAGGACATGCCGCAATCCCCACCGGATTCGGGCATGTCCTGATGCGGCGTTGCCGTCTCCGTGTCAAAGCACCTGTCCCGAGCCGATCTCGACTCGACAACTTGCACGCAGTGCAAACTTGCACGTAGTGTCATGGGGTGACCCCTGAAACCGCGTCGCGCCGCGAGCTGAACAAGGCCGCGACCCGCGAATCCATCATCGCCGCCGGACTCTCCCTCGCCTTGTCGCGCGGACTCGGCGGCTTCACGGCCGAGGAGCTGGCCGATGCCGCTGGCGTCTCCCGGCGGACGTTCTTCAACTACTTCGGAAGCGTCGAGGAGGCCATCGCCGCCCCGACGTTCGGCTTCCTCGACCGCGCCCTCGACCAGCTCCGCGAGCGGCCGGCGGACGAGCCCCTCCTCGAATCCGCGCTCCACGTCCTCACCGGCCTCGCGGACAACGACCTCATCGAGCCGATGGCCCAGTCGTTCCTCGTGGCCGCCGGCCACGACCCCCTCACGCGCTTCCAGCTGCAGGCCTTCGACGACTGCGCCGACAAGATCGGCGCGGCCATCAGGGAACGCCACCCCCACCTCGGCAACGACCTCTACGTGGCCGCCCTGGCTGGCAGCGTCATCTCCTGCGGCAAGGCGGCCCTCGAGACCTGGATGGCCGAATCGGGGGGCGACCTCTCGCCGTCGTCCCTCACCCGGCTCCGCAGCCTCCTCTCCTCCGCCATCACCTACCTCAAGACCGGCTTCGCCGCGCCGTGAGGCCCTTCCACTGCCACGTCCGCACCACCGCCCCGTCCGCTCCGTCCTGAATAGGTAAGGCCCATGGCTTCGCTCCTCTACCGCCTCGGCAGGTTCGCCTACGACCGCCGCTGGCTCGTCCTCGCCGCGTGGCTCGTCATCGTCGCGGCCGTGGGCGGCTCGGCCGCCGCGTTCCACGGCAGCATGACCAACAACTTCCAGATCCCGGGCACCGAGACCCAGCGCATGCTGGACAAGCTCAAAGCGGAACTGCCCTCCGCGGCCGGCGGGAGCGCGACCGTGGTCTTCACGTCCCCGGACGCGGCGTTCACCGAGGCCCAGAAGAAGGACCTCAGCGCCGCCCTGGCCAGGATCAAGGGCCTCGACGGCGTCCAGAACGTGACGGACCCCTTCACCACACAGGCCCAGCTAGACGGCGCGGCCGCGAAGATCGCGGACGGGAAGGCCCAGATCTCGGCGAACGAGGCCAAGCTCGCGGCCGGGGCCCCCCAGCTCGAGTCCGCCAAGGCCACGCTGGATGCCACCAGGGCCCAGCTCGATGCCGGGCAGGCCCAGCTCGACGCGCAGAAGAAGGCCCTCGCGGCCCAGGGCCTGCCGGGGGCGGCGATCGCGCAGGCCACGGCCTCGGCGCAGGCCCAGCTCGAGGCCGGGCGCCAGCAGCTCGCCGCGGGCCAGGCGCGGTACGACGCCGGGAAGAAGCAGGCCGACGAGGGCGCCGCCAAGCTCGCGGACGCCAAGGCCCAGCTCGCGCTCGCCCAGCGGCAGGCCACCGCAGCCGAGGGCCTGCGCTTCGTCTCCGGCGACGGCAAGGCGGCCATCGCGTCGATCCAGTTCACCAAGTCGACCGATGGCCTCTCCCCTGCCCTGCGGCAGGAGGTCCAGTCCATCGCCTCGAGCGTGCCCGGGGTCAACGCCTACCCGAGCAAGGAGCTCACGCAGGACATCTCGCAGATCTTCGGCACGTCGGAGGGGATCGGCGTGGCCGTCGCGGCGGTCGTGCTGTTCGTCATGCTCGGAACGTTCGTGGCCGCGGGGCTGCCGCTCCTCATGGCCCTCATCGGCGTCGCGGTCGGCGTGGGCGGCACGTTCGCCCTCACCAGCGTGGTCTCGATGAGCTCGGTGACGCCGATGCTGGGCCTCATGCTCGGCCTGGCTGTGGGCATCGACTACTCCCTGTTCATCGTCAACCGGCACCGCACCCAGCTGCTCGCCGGCATGGACCCGCGCGAGTCGGTGGCGCTCTCGATCGGCACTTCCGGCAACGCCGTCGTGTTCGCAGGCCTCACCGTGGTGATCGCCCTCGCGGCGCTCGTGGTGCCCGGGCTGCCCTTCCTCGCGGTCATGGGCCTCGCCGCGGCCGCCACCGTGGCCGTGGCCGTGCTGGTTGCCGTCACGCTCCTGCCCGCGGTCCTCGGATTCGCCGGCCGGCGGATCGTCTCCCGGCGCCGCTGGGCCAAGGCCCAGGCGGAGAACGCGAAGTCCGGCCACGCCGAGGAGGAGGCCCGCACGGACCTCGCCAAGGCCAACCGCGGCTGGGGCGCCTGGGTGACCAGGCACCCCTGGATCTCCGTGCTGGGCGCCGTCGTGCTGCTCGCCGTGCTCACGGTCCCCGCGGCGCAGCTGCGGCTCGCGCTCCCGGACGGAGGCTCGGAGCCGGCCGACTCGACCGCGTTCAAGGCCTACGACGCCACCCGGACGTACTTCGGCGAGGGCATGACCGGCCCCATCATCGTGGTCGGCGACCTCCCCGCGGGCCTCGACGCTGCCTCCGCCCAGGCCAAGGAGTACGACGTCGCGGACCAGCTCCGCTCGGTGCCCGGAGTGGTCGCGGCCGTCCCCGGCACGGTCAGCCCCGACCGCAGGATCGCGGTGTTCCAGGTGATCCCGAAGGAGGGCCCGGCCAGCGCGAGCACCGTGCAGGTGGTGCACGACCTGCGGGCCAAGGGCGCCGACATCCAGCAGAGCACCGGCGTGGCGATCGGCCTGACCGGGCAGACGGCCGCGAACGTGGACGTCTCCTCCAAGCTCGCCGACGCGCTCCCGCCCTACCTGACAATTGTCGTGGGCCTGTCCTTCCTCCTGCTCCTGCTCGTGTTCCGTTCGCTCCTCGTGCCGCTGCTGGCCACCGGCGGGTTCCTGCTCTCGCTCGGCGCCGCGTTCGGCGCGGTCGTCGCCGTGTACCAGTGGGGCTGGCTCGGCCCGGTCTTCGACGTCACCCACCCGGGGGCCATCCTGAGCTTCATGCCGATCCTGCTCATCGGCATCCTGTTCGGCCTCGCGATGGACTACCAGGTCTTCATCACCTCGGGCATCCGAGAGTCGTACGCGCACGGCGTCGAGGCGCACCTGGCCGTCCGGACGGGCTTCCACCACGCCGCCCGGGTGATCACTGCCGCCGCGATCATCATGGTCAGCGTCTTCGCGGGCTTCATCTTCAGCCACCTGACGATGGTCCGGCCCCTCGGCTTCGGGCTGGCCCTCGGCGTGCTGCTGGATGCCTTCGCGGTGCGCATGACCCTCGTGCCCGCCGTCATGCGCCTGCTCGGCAACGCGGCGTGGTGGCTGCCGCGCTGGCTCGCGCGGATCCTGCCGGACCTGGACATCGAGGGCGCCCGGCTCGAGCGCGCGGCGGCCTCGCCCGAGCGCAGCGACGAGGGCGAGCCGGAACCCGTGGCCCGCTGAGCGGGCGGGGATAGGCTGGGCCGCGTGAGAGTCCCCGCCGCGCCGCGCGCCCACCACCTCCAGCCGCACCCGCCCACGCTCATCCTCGCCTCGAAGTCCCCCGCCCGGACCAAGCTCCTCGAGGAGGCCGGGATCCCGCACCGGATCCTCGTCTCCGACGTGGACGAGGAGGCGGTCGCGGCCGGCCACCCCGACGCGACCCCCGCCGAGACCGCGCTGCTCCTGGCCCGTGCGAAGGCCGAGGCCGTCGCGGCCCTGCCCGCGGCCACGGGCGCCCTGGTCCTGGGCTGCGACTCGGTCTTCGAGCTCGACGGCCAGGCACTGGGCAAGCCCTACACCGCCGAGGTCGCCCGCGAGCGGCTCGCGGCCATGAGCGGGCGCGCGGGCATCCTGCACACCGGCCACTGGCTCATCGACGTCCGCGGCCGGCTGGAACCCGGCCAGCGGGCAGAGGGGACGCACGACGCCGGCGCCGCGCCGGGGCACGGGCAGCTCGCCTCGGCGGGGGTCGAGTTCAGCGAGATGCAGCCCGCGGAGATCGAGGCCTACGTCGCCACCGGCGAGCCGCTGCACTGCGCCGGCTCGTTCACGATCGACGGGCTCGGCGGCGCGTTCCTGGCCCGCGTCGACGGCGACCCCCACGCCGTGGTGGGCCTGTCCGTGTCCACCCTGCGCGCCCTCCTGGCCGCCGCGGGGGTGCGCCTCACGGATTGGTGGGCGGCCGCCGTCGACCGCTGACATTTTGTAGGTCCCCTACAAAGGATCGGCCCGCTACGCACGGAATCCGCCACCAATATGGGCGATTCCACCAAGTCGGCGCTAGGCTTCCCGCAGTACAGAACGGAGTTGCCTTGTCCCTCAGCGCTGCCACCAAGCCCATCACGAAGGTGCTCGTCGCCAACCGCGGCGAGATCGCCGTCCGCGTCATCCGCGCGGCCCGCGACGAGGGCATCGCCTCGGTCGCCGTCTACGCCGACCCCGACCGGGACGCCCTGCACGTGCGCCTCGCGGACGAGGCCTTCGCGCTCGGCGGCACCACCGCGGCCGAGTCGTACCTCGTGATGGACAAGATCCTCGACGCGGCCGCCGCCTCCGGCGCCGACGCCGTCCATCCGGGCTACGGCTTCCTGTCCGAGAACGCCCACTTCGCCCAGCGCGTCATCGACGCCGGCCTGACCTGGATCGGCCCCTCCCCCGACGCCATCGCCGCCCTCGGCGACAAGGTGCGCGCGCGCCACATCGCCGAGAAGGTCGGCGCCCCGCTGGTCCCCGGCACGGCGGACCCAGTCGAGTCCGCGGACGAGGTCCTCGCGTTCGCCCAGGAGTTCGGGCTGCCCGTGGCCATCAAGGCCGCGTACGGCGGCGGCGGCCGCGGCATCAAGGTTGCCCGCACCCTCGAGGAGATCCCCGAGCTGTTCGACTCCGCCGTGCGTGAGGCGACCGCGGCGTTCGGCCGGGGCGAGTGCTTCATCGAGCGCTTCCTGGACGCCCCGCGCCATGTGGAGACCCAGTGCCTCGCGGACTCCACGGGCCACGTCGTCGTCGTCTCGACCCGCGACTGCTCGCTCCAGCGCCGCAACCAGAAGCTCGTCGAGGAGGCCCCCGCGCCCTTCCTGACCGAGGAGCAGACCAAGCGCCTGTACGAGTCCTCGAAGGCCATCCTCAAGGAGGCCGGCTACCTCGGCGCGGGGACCTGCGAGTTCCTCGTGGGCCAGGACGGGACCATCAGCTTCCTCGAGGTCAACACCCGCCTCCAGGTCGAGCACTGCGTCTCCGAGGAGGTCACGGGCCTGGACCTCGTGCGCGAGCAGTTCCGCCTCGCCCGCGGCGAGGAGCTCGGCTACGACGACCCCGAGATCCGCGGGCACTCCTTCGAGTTCCGCATCAATGGCGAGGACCCGGGACGCGGCTTCATGCCCGCCCCCGGCACCGTCGAGACGCTGCGCTACCCGACGGGCCCCGGTGTGCGCGTCGACTCGGGCGTCGAGGCCGGCGAGGTCGTCTCCGGCAACTTCGACTCGATGCTCGCCAAGCTCATCGTCTCCGGCTCGAGCCGCACCCAGGCGCTCCAGCGGGCGCGCCGGGCCCTCGACGAGCTGGTCATCACCGGAATGCCCACGGTCGTGCCGTTCCATGCCGCCGTGGTTCGCGATCCCGCGTTCGCGCCCGAGGAGGGCCCGTTCTCCATCCACACCCGCTGGATCGAGACGGAGTTCGACAACACGATTGCACCGTACGCCGGCGGCCCGGCCGCTGCCGAGGGCGCGGACGACGACGGGGCGCGGCAGAGCGTGGTCGTCGAGGTGGGCGGCAAGCGGCTCGAGGTCACGATCCCGGCCGCGCTGTCCCTCGGCACCGCGCGGGCGGCCAAGCCCAAGAAGAAGGCCCGCACGGCCCGCGGCTCCGCGGCCACCGCGGCCGGCGGCGACGCGCTCACCGCCCCGATGCAGGGCACGATCGTCAAGGTGGCCGTCGCGGACGGCGACGTGGTCGCGGAAGGCGATCTCGTCGTCGTGCTCGAGGCCATGAAGATGGAGCAGCCGCTCACCGCCCACAAGGCCGGCACGGTCCGCGGGCTCGGCGCGGAGCCCGGGCAGACCGTCGGCGCGGGCGCGGTCATCGCGACCATCGAGGACTGAGTCCCTCCTCCGGGAAGCCGACCCCGCATCCGGGCGCCAGAGACCCCGCAAGAAGACGCCAGAGACCCCTCAACCGATCCTTCCGGTTGAGGGGTCTCTGGCGGACCTTTGCGGGGTCTTCGGCTAGGCCGAGATGTTCTCCTCGAACTTGGCGTCGCGGGTCTCCTTGGTCAGCAGCAGCGCGACGAACGTGAGCACCGCCGCGGCCGCCAGGTACACGCCGACCCACACCGTGCTGCCCTTGCCGAACTGCCACAGGGCGATCGCGACGAACGAGGCCGGCGCGGCGCCGAGCACGGACGAGAGGTTGTAGGCGATCGCCGAGCCCGTGTAGCGGACGTTCGCCGGGAACAGCTCAGGCAGGATCGCGGCCATCGGCCCGAACGTCGCACCCATGAGCGTGAAGCCCACGATCAGGCCGACCATCGCGGCGCCGGTGCCGGGCCCGAACATGAGGCCCCAGGCGAGGCCGAAGGCGAAGATGAGGCCGGTGACCCAGAGCAGGAACCGGCGGCGTCCGTACTTCTCCGCGAGCGGCCCGGAGACCACGGTGAAGATGCCGAAGAACACGACGCCGATGATGAGCATCCACAGGAACAGGCCGCGGTCGATCCCCAGGCCGGGGACGAACGTGGACGCGTCGAACGGCTTGCCGGCCTTCTGGGCGGCGGCGCGGGCGACCTCGACCTTGTTCGTCGCGGTGCCGTAGGTGAGCGTGAAGCTCGTGGTGAGGTAGAAGAGCACGTAGGTCGCGAGCATGATGAACGTGCCGGCGATGACCGCGCGCCAGTGGTGCCGGAACGTCGCCGCGAGCGGGACCTTGGCGACCTTCTCCTCCTCGATGACCTTCTTGAACGAGGTGCTCTCGACCAGCTTGAGGCGCACGTACAGGCCGATCGCGACCATGATGATGCTGAACAGGAAGGGGATGCGCCAGCCGAAGTCCTCGAACTGCTTCGTGGTGAGGAAGCTGTTCATGACCACGTACATGACGTTGGCGATGATGAAGCCGATCGGCGCCCCGAGCTGCGGGAACGTGCCCCACACGGCGCGCTTGTTGGCGGGGGCGTTCTCGGTGGCCAGCAGCGCCGCCCCTGACCATTCGCCGCCGAGGGCGAGGCCCTGGAGGAAGCGGAACACCACGAGCAGCAGCGGGGCCAGCACCACCCAGCCCGGCGTCGTCGCCGGCGGGAGCAGGCCGATGAGGAAGGTCGCGAGCCCCATCGTGACCAGCGAGGCGACGAGGGTGCCCTTGCGTCCAAGCTTGTCGCCGAAGTGGCCGAAGACGACCGAGCCGACCGGGCGCGCGACGAACGCGACGCCGAAGATCGCGAACGAGGACAGGATGGCGTTGATGTCCGTGGCGTTCGGGAAGAAGAGCTTCGGGAACACCAGCACGGACGCCGTCGCGTACGCGTAGAAGTCGAAGAACTCGATGGTCGTGCCGATGAGGCTCGAGAAGATGACTCGGCCCTTCGTATTGGCCGACTGTGCGGCCGAGGGCTCCGTCACCGCAGATGTGGTGGACATGGCATCGCTTTCACATGCTGGACCGAGGATTGACTTCCGGTCCGGGATTTGAGTACACGCCATCCTATGCCCGCCCCGTCCAGCCAACGGACAATCGGTTCACATGATGAGACGAAACTGAGTCTGCGGTTCCGGATGCCGGCGGGCACCCCGCCGGGCTCACGCGGGGCGCGCCGCCGGTGAGAGGGAGATGTCACGGCCTGTTAACGGCTCTGGCTGCTGGCCGAAACGCCCTGTTCCTAGCGTGGGAGTCAGCCCAGAGAAGCCCACTCCCCCGCCCCAGGAGGACCCATGAGCACCGAATCGACCACCACGCCCGCCCCGGCGCCAGGAGTCCAGAGCCCGGCAGCCCAGAGCCTGCGGCTCGACGTCCGCCGCGGGCGCTGGATCGAGCACTGGAACCCCGAGGACAGCGCCCAGTGGGAGGCCGAGGGCCGGGCCGTGGCCCGCAGGAACCTGCGCTGGTCCATCTTCGCCGAGTTCCTCGGCTTCGTCGTCTGGCAGCTGTGGTCCATCGTGGTGGTCTCGCTGCCCGCGGCGGGGTTCCGCTTCGACACCTCCCAGACGTTCTGGCTGATCTCGATGCCGAGCCTGGTCGGCGCCACCCTCCGCATCCCCTACACGTTCACGGTCTCCCGCTTCGGCGGCCGCAACTGGACGGTCGTCTCGGCGCTCCTGCTCCTCATCCCCACGCTCGGCCTCGCGGCGTGCGTCGCCACCCCCTCGACGCCGTTCTGGCTCATGCTCGCCGTGGCCGGCCTGGCCGGGTTCGGCGGCGGCAACTTCGCGAGCTCGATGGCGAACATCACCTTCTTCTTCCCCGCCCGGGAGAAGGGCTGGGCGCTCGGCCTGAACGCGGCCGGCGGCAACCTCGGCGCGGCGGTCGCCCAGCTCGCCGTCCCGCTCGCGGTGAGCCTGGCCGCGTTCGTGGCCAGCGGGGCCGCCGCCGCGGGCAAGGCCGGCTCCACGCTCGCCGTCGCGGGGCTCATGTGGGTGCCGCTCATCCTCGTCGCCGCGTTCGGGGCGCTCCGGCGGATGGACAACCTCGCCCACGCCAAGGGCGACCTCGCCGGATCACTCGCCGCGCTGAGGGAACCGCACCTGTGGGTCGTGTCCCTCCTCTACATCGGCACGTTCGGCTCGTTCATCGGCTTCGGCGGCGTCTTCCCGAAGCTCATCCACGACATCTTCCCCGCGTACTCGGTCTTCACCGTGAGCGCCGCGGGCGTGCCGGCGGCGCTCTCCCTCGCCTTCCTGGGCCCCCTCGTCGGCTCCCTGGCCCGCCCCTACGGCGGCAGGCTCGCGGACCGCTTCGGCGGGGCGCGCATCACGGTCGCCTCGTTCGCGGTCATGGCCGCGGCGACGATCGCCCTCGTCGCGACGCTCCCGCTCAAGGGCTTCTGGCTCTTCCTCGGCCTGTTCCTCGTGCTGTTCGCCGCGAGCGGCGTGGGCAACGGGTCCACCTACCGCATGATCCCGGTGATCTTCGCCAGGGCGAGCCGGGCCGCCCGAGGCGGCGCGCCGGCGTCGCACACCGCCCGCCTCGCCTCCGCCGCCCTCGGCCTCATCTCCGCGGTCGGCGCGTACGGCGGGTTCGTGATCCCCCAGCTGCTGGGCGCGTCGAGTGCCGCCACCGGCTCCTACGTCCCGGCGTTCCTCGGGTTCGTCGCGGCCTACGCGCTCATGCTCGCCGTGTGCTGGGGCTGCTACCTGCGCCGCGGGTCCCTCGTGGCCCAGGCCGGCGCATGAGCCGGACCGCCGCGGCACCGGCCGTCCCGACCCACTGCCCCTACTGCGCGCTGCAGTGCGCCATGTCGCTGAGCTCCCCCGGACCCGCCGCCACGTCCGCTGTGCCGGAGGTCTCCGGCCGCGACTTCCCCACGAACCGCGGGGGGCTGTGCCGCAAGGGCTGGACCTCCGCGGAGCTGCTCGCGCACCCGGGGCGGCTCACCGCGCCGCTGATGCGGGCGGACGACGGCGAGCTCCGCCCCGTCAGCTGGGAGGCCGCCCTCGAGCGGGTGGCAGCCGAGGTGCGGCGGGCGCAGGCCCGGCACGGGAAGGACGCAGTGGGCGTCTTCGGCGGGGGCGGCCTGACCAACGAGAAGGCCTACCTGCTGGGGAAGTTCGCCCGGATCGCGCTGGGAACCTCGCGGATCGACTACAACGGACGGTTCTGCATGTCCTCGGCCGCGGCCGCGGGCACCCGGGCCTTCGGCCTCGACCGGGGGCTGCCGTTCCCGGTTGCGGACCTCGCGGGGGCGGACACGGTGCTCCTGCTCGGATCGAACGTGGCCGAGACCATGCCCCCGTTCGTGGCGCACCTCGCCGGGGCCAGGGCCGCCGGCGGGCTGATCGTCGTCGACCCGCGCCGCACCGCCACCGCGGCGCTCGCGGACGACGGCGCCGGGCTCCACCTCCAGCCGGCCCCGCACACCGATCTGGTGCTCCTCCTGGGGCTCGCCCACGTGGTCCTCGCCGAGGGGCTCGCGGCGCACGCCTACCTCGCAGACCGCGCGGCCCGGGGCACCCCCGGCGAGGGACCGGACGCGCTCGCCCGCTCCGTCGCCCCGTGGTGGCCCGAGCGGGTGCAGGCGGCCACGGGGGTCCCGGCCACCCTGGTCCGCGAGACCGCCCGGCGGCTCGCCCAGTCGGCCCGGACCGGCTCGTGCTACATCCTCACGGGCCGGGGCGTCGAGCAGCACGCCGACGGCACCGACACGGCGACGGCCGCCATCAACCTCGCGCTCCTGCTCGGCCTGCCCGGCTCCCGGCGCGGCGGCTACGGCACGCTCACGGGACAGGGCAACGGGCAGGGCGGCCGGGAGCACGGCCAGAAGGCCGACCAGCTCCCCGGCTACCGCAAGATCACCGACCCCGCCGCCCGGCAGCACGTGGCCCGGGTGTGGGGCGTGCCCGAGGCGAGCATCCCGGGGCCGGGCCTGCCCGCCGTCGAGCTCCTCGCCTCCCTCGGCAAGCCCGCCTCGGAGGGCCCGGCGGGACAGACGAAGGCGGGCGGCGTGCGCTGCCTGTTCGTGCACGGGGCCAATCCCGCCGTCTCCGCCCCGGATGCCACCGCCGTGCTGGCCGGGCTGCGGGCGCTGGACTTCCTCGTGGTCTGCGACTTCTTCCTCTCGGAGACGGCACGCGAGGCGGACGTCGTGCTGCCAGTGCTGCAGTGGGCCGAGGAGGAGGGCACCATGACCAACCTCGAGGGCCGCGTGCTCCGGCGCCGCCGGGCGACCGCCCCGCCCCCGGGGCCCCGCAGCGAGCTGTGGATCATGCACCGGCTGGGCGCGCTGCTCGGTGCGCCGTCGTCCTTCCCCGAGGACCCGCGCGAGGTGTTCGAAGAGCTCCGCGCCGCCTCGGCCGGGGGGCCGGCGGACTACTCGGGCATCACCTACGAGCGGCTCGACGCCGGGGAGGCGCTGCACTGGCCGTGTCCGGCGGGAGCCCCGGGTGCGGGCCGAGGTCAGGGCAAGGCCCGGCTCTTCCTCGACCGCTTCGCGCACCCTGACGGCCGGGCAAGGATCGTGCCCGTGCGGCCCAACACCCCCGCGGGCGCCCCCGCCGGGCCTGCCCATCGGCCCGCTCCGGCGCTGTTCCAGCTCGCCACCGGCAGGCTGCTCGAGCACTACCAGTCCGGGGCCCAGACCCGGCGCGTCGCCTCGCTCGCGGCAGCGCAGCCGGAGGTCCGCCTGGAGATCCACCCCGCCTCGGCAGCCCGGCTGGGGATCGCGGACGGCGCGTGGGTCGCCGTCCGCCGCGCCGACGCTGCCGGGTCCGCGGACGCCCGGGGTGCCGGCCCCGAGGTGCGCTGCCGCGCGCAGGTGACCGCCGAGGTGCGGCCGGACACCGTGTTCCTCCCGTTCCACTTCCCGGGACCCGGGGCTGCGAACCGGGTCACCGAGCAGCGCACCGATCCGATCTCCGGCATGCCCGAGTTCAAGACCACGCGCGTGCTCGTGGTGCCCCTCCCCCAGGACCGGACCGGCCCGGTGCCCTCCGTGAGCGGCGCCCTGCCCGCCCTCGTCCCCGTCCCCTCCAAGGAGGCTCCGCGATGACTGCCCCGACCCCGCACCCGGCAGGCTCGGTGCCCGCCCGGCCGCGCATCGTCGTCGTCGGCTTCGGACCCGTCGCCGCCCGCTTCGTCGACGAGCTCCGGCCCGCCGCGGCGGCCGGCGCGCTCGAGCTCACCGTGGTCGGCGAGGAGGAGCTGCCGGCCTACAACCGGGTGCTCGTCGCAGACCTCGGCGTGGGCCGGACCACCCTCGCGGCGATGGCCCTGGCCGACCCGGAAGAGCTCGAGGCGGACGGAGTGCGCGTGCTCACCGGCACCCGCGCGGTCCGCGTGGACAGGTCGCGGCGCACGGTCCGGCTCGCCGACGGCACGGGCCTCGCCTACGAGCGGCTGGTCCTGGCCACCGGCGCCCGCGCCGTCGTGCCCAACCTCACGGGGCTCAACCCGGATCCGCTGCACCCGGTCCTTCCCCCGGGCGTCACCGCTCTCCGCGACGCGCACGACGCCGCGCGGCTGGCCTCCGCGGTCAGGGGACGCCGCAGGATCGTGGTCCTGGGCGGAGGGGTCCTGGGTCTGGAGGCCGCGCTCGCCGCGAGCGAGGAGGGCGCCACCGTCACGGTGGTCCACCACGGGAGCCACCCGCTCGGACGCGCGATCGACGCGGCCGGCGGAGCCACGCTCGCGGCCGCGCTGCGCCGCCGGGGCGTCCGGGTCGCGGGGAACGCCCGTTCGACCGGGCTCGAGACCGGCCCGGACGGGGCCTTCCGTGCCCTGCTCCTCGAGGACGGCTCGGCGGTCGACGCCGACCTCCTGGTCCTCGCGTGCGGGGCCAGGCCCCGGACGGAGCTCGCGGAGGGCGTCGGCCTGGCCGTGGGGCCCGGGGTGCTCGTCGACGAGGGGCTGCGGGCCCTGCACACCGAGCATGTCTTCGCGGTCGGAGACTGCGCGCAGCCCGGCGAGAGGGCACCGAGCGGGCTCATCGCCCCGGGGTGGCAGCAGGCCGACTGGCTCGCCGCCCGCTTCCGGAGCGAGTTCCTCGGTGAGGCAGCGCCCGCACCCCTCGGCCCCGAGCGGGCGCCGGTCATCCTGCTCAAGGCGCGCGGCGTGAACCTCGCGGTGGCCGGGGAGGTGGGCGTGGAGCCGTGGGACACCTTCTCGCCCGAGAACGCCCCGGCCGCGTCGGGGCCGCCCCCGCTGCAGGTCTCCCTGTGGTCGGACCCCGAGCACGGGGCCTACGTGAAGATGGCCACGCGCGCGGGCGTCCTGGTCGGCTTCGTGGCCTTGGGCATGCCCCGGGCCGCGGCGGAGCTCACGCTGCTGTTCGAGTCAGGGGCCGAGCTTCCGGCCGACCGCTCGGTGATCCTCCGGCTCGACGGTCCGGAGGCGGCCCTCGCCGGCGGGCCGTCCGCGTCCGCCGCGCCGGATCCCGAGGCCATGCTGTGCCGGTGTGCCGGGGTGAGCCGCGGCCGGGTGCAGGAGGCTGTCGGCACCGGGTGCTCGACGGTCGAGGAGGTCTCGCGCCGGACGCGGGCCGGGACGGGCTGCGGCGGCTGCAGGGACGGGGTGCGCGAGCTCATCGAGGAGCACTTCGCCGCCGCTGCGGCCTGAACATCCCCAGAGCTGTGTAGGCCACGGTGCCCGCGACGAGGCCCCAGAAGGGTGCGACGAGGCCGAACGCGCTCACCCCGGACGCGGTGACGGCCAGAGTGATCACGGCAGCCTCGATCTCGTGCGGCGCCGTTTGGGTGCCGCCTCGTCGCGGTGCGATCGCGTCGACGATCGCGCCCTGGGTCGCCGCGAGGAGCGCGACGCCGGCCAGGGCGGTCAGGAGCGTGGCCGGGGCGGCTGCCACGAGGGCCACCGCTGTGGTGCTGAAGACGCCGAAGAGGATGTAGAAGGCGCCGCATGAGATGCCCGCGATGTAGCGGCGCGCAGCATCCGGGTGGGCCTCGCGGCCGGCGCAGATGCCCGCGGTGATGGCCGCGAGGTTGATCCCATGGGAACCGAACGGAGCCGAGAGCACCCAGGCGAGCGACGCCCCGCCGATCATGGCTCTGTCCCCTGCGTCGTACCCGAGCTGGCGCATCATCGCGAGGCCGGGGGCGTTCTGCCCGGCCATCGTCACCACGAGCAGCGGCACGGAGATGCCGACGATCGCCGGGAGGCCGAAGGTCGGCGTCGTCCATACCGGGCCGGAGAAGTCCCAGGAGAGGTCCGGCATCCGCACCTCCCGCGTGGCCGCGGCGAGCGCGGCTCCCGCGGCCAGCGCGACGAGGACTGCGTAGCGGGGTACGAGCCTGCGGCCGAGCAGGAACGCGAGGACGAGCCCGCCCCCCACGACGGGGGCCTCCACGACTGCGCCGCTCGCCTTGAGCACGAACGGCAGGAGAACGCCGGCCAGCAGCGCGGCGACCACCGGCTGGGGCACGGCCTCCATGATCTTGCCGAACCATCCGGTCACCCCGAGCACGAGCGCGGCGAGGGCCGCGACAACGTAGGCCCCGAGCGCGTCGGAGTAGGGGTAGTGGCCCAGCGCCGCCAGGAGGAGCGCCGCGCCGGGCACCGACCACGCGACCACGACCGGCTGGCGGGTGGCCACGCTCAGCACGATGCACGTGATCCCGCTGGCGATGGCGATGGAGCTCACCCACGACGCGGTCAGCTCGTCGCCCAGGTGCGCCGCGTGGGCGGCCTGGAGCACCACGACCATCGGCCCGGCATAGGAGACCGCCACCGCGATGAAGCCCGCGATGACGGCGGAGAAGGACACCGCGGCGAGCATCCCCGGAGGCCGGGCGGAGCCTGCGGCGTCGGGCCGCCTCCTGGTCGTTTCCTCGGCTGTCGTGGCCATCGTCGCTCCTCGCACCTCGCGCCTGCCCTGTGACGGCGGCCACGGTACAGCAACGCCGGCCTCTGGATTGCAGCGCTCTGCGTATCAATGGCGTCCCTCGGGCTGCGCGCGGGCGCGGGTCCGCGCGGACCGGCGCCCCGAGGGGGCGCCTGGCTACTCGCCCACGAGGGTCTCGAGGCCGGCGACCGCCTCTGCAAGGGAGAGGTCCGGGCGTGCGGCGATGTACGGGAAGAGCAGCTCGTTCTCCTTCTTCAGGTGCAGGGCGAACGCCCGGGCGATCGCCGTGCCGACGGCGGCGGCCCTGGGCCCGTCGCTTCCGCGGAGCTCCTCCACGAGGCCGATGATCGCCTGATGGTCCATGAGCATGCCCTCCACGAGGAGGCGCGCCTCCTCGGTCTCCCGCGCGGGCCCATACAGGGGGCCCTCCTCGGCCACGGCGTGCGGGATGAGCTCGTCCTCGCACCATCCGATCAGGTTCGCCTTCTCGTCGTGGGCCGTCCCGGCGTCGGCGGCTGCGACGGCGGCGACGAGCGCGTCGGCGAGCGCGGTCGCGCGCCGGAGCATGTGGCCGTGGTGCTCCTCGACCGCGGCGAGGGCCTCGCGGTCGTCCGCGAAGGTGGGGTTGCCGTGGTTCCCGTCGTGTGCCATGCGGTCATCCTCCCGCCGCGGCCGCCGGCCGCTCAAGGGCCGAAGGGCTCGGGATGGGCGGCGGCCCCGACGCTTCCGCGGCTGGCCGGCGGGTCAGCGCACCACACTGCGGTGGCCGGCATCCAGGCGCCTGGTCCATCCGCGCGAATCGAGGTGTTCGAGCAGCGGGACCGCGATCCGGCGGGTGGTCCCGAGGGCCTCACGCGCCTGGCTCGTGGTGAAGGGCTGCTCCAGGCGCGCCAGGGTCCGCATCGCGAGGGCCGGTGCGGTGGGCAGGAGGACCACGCCGTCGCGGAGCCGCAGCACGCGTCCGGCACGCTCGGCGGCGGCCAGCTCGCGGGCGCCCAGACCGAGCGCGGCCAGCTCGTCCGCTTCCGGCGCACGGAACGCGTGCGCCGTGAGCCTGCGCTCCAGCTCGGCGACGGCAGGCCCGATGGGCCCGAGATCGTCGCCGCTCCCCGGAAGCCGGAGGTGCCCGCCGTCCTGTTCCAGGCCCGCGCCGCGGACCAGGGGTGCAAGGAGCCTCTCATCGGGCAGTGCGAGCAGGTCGCGTGCGGCCCCCATGGAGAGGCCCGGGGCGAGGGGGTCCCGTTCGTGCAGGGCTTCGACGGCGGCGCGCAGCCGCTGCTGCCAGGCGTCGATGACGGGAGCGTGCACCCACCAGTCGCCGAGGACCCGCACCCCCGAGGGCGCCTGGGCGCCGTGCTCGGACAGCAGGCCGAGGCGGTGGAGGTGCTGCACCTCCACCGCTCCGCGGGCCGCCACTTCCGCGAGCACGTCCCCGGCGGGATCCATGGCCGCAAGCCGCTGCGCCCACTGGGCGCCGTCGCCGCGCCGCTGCAGGGGCGGCGGGTCGGCGTCGAGGACGAGGGCGCCGCCCAGCACCGAGCGGCTGCCCGGGTCGCGCAGCACCAGCCGGTCCCCCAGGACGAGCGGCGCGGGCCTGCTGAGCACGAGCCGCGCATGATCGGGCCCGAACGGACGCAGCCGCGCCGGCACCGAGGCGGTGCCGACGTGCACCATGAGCTGCTCCGGCATGTCCGTGCAGGCCACGCCGGTGGTGCGGCGGATGCCCAGGACACCCGTGGTCGGCCACGCTTCGGGGGTGACGAGTGCGTCCCCGCGGCGGACGTCCGCTGCCGAGACGTCGCGCAGGTTCAGGGCCACCCGGCTGACGGGGCCGACCGAGGTGTACACCGTGTCGCGGCTCTGCAGGCCACGGACGGTGACGTCCCGCGGACCCGCGTGGCCGAGCAGCTGGAGCCGGTCGCCCTGGGCCAGCGTTCCCGCTCCGAGGGTTCCTGTCACGACCGTTCCTGACCCGGTGATGGTGAAGGATCGGTCCACCCACAGGCGCACGCGCCCGGTCGTGACGGGCGAGGGAACGCCGGCCAGCACGCCGTCGAGCGCGGCCTTCAGCTCGTCCAGGCCGCTGCCCTCGACCGCAGACACGGCCACTGCAGGAGCCTCCCGCAGTCCGGTGCCCGCCAGCTCGCTCCGGGTCCGTGCGAGCACGTCCCGGACCTGCTGCCCGGACGCCCGGTCCGCCCGGCTGAGGACCACGACGCCGTGCTCGATGCCGAGCGCGGCCACCGCGTCCCGGTGGTCGTCCGACTGCGCCTGCCAGCCCTCGTCCGCGGCCACGACGAAGCAGACCACGGGCGCAGGTCCGATGCCCGCGAGCATGTTGCCGAGGAAGCGCTCATGGCCGGGGACGTCCACGAAGGCGACCTCCTGCCCGGACGGCAGGGTGGTCCAGGCATAGCCCAGGTCAATGGTCAGGCCGCGGCGCCGCTCTTCCTCCCAGCGGTCCGGCTCCATGCCGGTGAGGGCGCGCACCAGAGTGCTCTTGCCGGAATCCACGTGCCCGGCGGTGGCGACGACGTGCACGCCTCAGCCCGCCCGGCCCGCGCCCGCTGAGGCGAGGGCTGCCAGTGCCTGCCGCACCGCCTCCAGGATCCGGCCGTCGTCCGCTGCGGGGACGCACCGCAGGTCGAGCAGGCAGGCGCCGTCGTGGACGCGCGGCAGCACGGCGGGCTCGCCGGTCCGCAGGTGGCCTGCGATTCCCTCGGGGAGCCGGAGCGCCCAGCCCGGCAGGGGGAAGCCGGGGGCGCCGCCCCCGCCCACCCGGCCATCGTGCGGCACCACGGGCACGCCGAGGGCCCCGGCGAGCCGGTCGGTGCGGCGCCGGAGCTCCCCCGGGTCCGCGTGCAGGGACTGGACCACCGGCGGCGCCTCGCCCGCGACGGTCGCCTCCAACGCGGCGAGGGCGAGCTTGTCGGCCCGGACGGCGCGGGCGAGCGGATGGCGGGACAGCCGCTCGATGATCTCCTTGCGGCCCAGCAGCAGGCCCGCCTGGGGGCCGCCGAGCAGCTTGTCGCCGCTGGCGATGACGACGTCGGCCCCGTGGGCCAGCGCCGTGGCAACATCCGGCTCGCGCGGCAGGTGCGGGTCGGGCGCCAGCAGACCGCTCCCGAGGTCTGCGACGAGGGGGACCCCTTGGGCCGACGTCAAGGAGCTCAGCTCGTCCAGGCCGACAGCGGAGGTGAATCCGTCGACCCAGAAGTTGCTCGGGTGGATCTTGAGGACGCAGCCCGTGTCGGGACCGAGGGCGTCCGCGTAGTCGCGCAGGTGGGTCCGGTTGGTCGTGCCCACCTCGTGGAGCGAGGCGCCCGTGGACTCGATCAGGTCCGGCAGCCGGAAGCCTGCACCGATCTCCACGAGTTCGCCGCGGCTCAGGATCACTTCGCGGCCGGCGGCGAGGGCCGTGGTGGCCAGGACGAGGGCGGCGGCTCCGTTGTTGACCACGAGCGCGTCCTCGGCGGCAGGGCATGCGGCGAGCAGCGCGGCGCGGGCCCCGGCGCCGCGCCGGGAGCGGCGGCCGTCTGCAAGGTTCAGTTCCACGTCGACGTAGCCGCTGGCGGCCACGAGCGCCTCGACCGCAGCAGCGGAGAGGGGCGCGCGGCCGAGGTTGGTGTGGACGATGATCCCGGTGGCGTTCAGCACCGGTCGCAGGCTGGTCGCCGTGCGCCCGGCGACCGCGGCGAGCACAGCGGCCTCCACGTCGGCGGGGGCGAGTTCGCCGCGCCGCGCCTGGTCCTGGGCGTACCGCACGAGGTCGCGGACTACCGCCTCGCTCAGCCGCGTCCGCGCCTCGCGGACGGCCGGAAGCGCCAGCAGGTCGTTCGTGCGCGGTATCAGGCGCCGGGGATCGACCTGGTCCACAGCCCCTCCTCGTTGCGCGGCATCGCCTGCCACTGGTTGGCGGTGGCGGACGGGAATCGAACCCGCCAGGCCGAGATGCTCGGCCTCACCGGTTTTGAAGACCGGGGGGCCCACCAGGACCCGGACGCCACCGCCCACCAATGTAGCAGGCACGCGGCGGTAGGCTGGGCGGGTGATTGAGGCCCCGACTTCCCTGCCGCAGCCCGACGAGGGCGCCGCCGGTGCGACCCGGCTGACGGGCTATGCCCATGGCGGCGGCTGCGCCTGCAAGATCCCGCCCGGAGAACTCGAGGACGTGGTCCGCAGCCTCATCGGCCAGCCCGGCGCGGACGTGCTGGTCGGCCTCGACAGTGGCGACGACGCCGCGGCGGTCCTGGTGCACGAGGACCTGGCGGTGCTCTCCACCGCCGACTTCTTCACGCCCGTCGTCGACGATGCCTTCGACTGGGGCCGGATTGCGGCGGCCAACGCGCTCTCGGACATCTATGCGATGGGGGGCCGGCCGATCATGGCGGTCAACCTCGTGGGCTGGCCGCGCGGCGTGCTGCCGCCGGAGCTGATGGCCGAGGTGCTCCGCGGGGGCCTGAGCGTTGCCGCCGAGGCGGGCTGCCCGGTGATCGGGGGCCATTCGATCGACGATCCGGAGCCGAAGTACGGCATGGCGGTCACCGGCGTCGCGCCTCCCGACCGCCTGCTGCGCAACGACGCCGCCGAGCCGGGGCTGCCGATCACGCTGACCAAGCCGATCGGCGTCGGCCTGCTGAACAACCGGCACAAGCAGACCGGCGAGGTGTTCGCCGAGGCGGTGGCGACGATGGCGGCCCTGAACCGCGACGCGGCCCAAGCCGCGGTGGCGGCCGGCGTGCAGGCGGCCACGGACGTGACGGGGTTCGGCCTGCTGGGGCACCTGTACAAGATGTGCCGCGCCTCCACAGTGGGCGCGGTGATCGACCTGACCGCGGTGCCGCTCATCGACGGAGCCCGGCAGGCGCTGCGGGACGGCTTCGTCTCGGGCGGGACGCGGCGCAACCTCGACTGGGTCAGGCCGCACCTCCGGCCCGCGTCCGGGGTCTCCGAGGACGACCTGCTCCTCCTCGCCGACGCGCAGACGTCCGGGGGCCTGCTCGTGGTCGGCGAGGTGCCCGGATACCCGGTGATCGGCCACACCACCGCGGGCGGCGGCATCGAGGTCCGCTAGCCCCCGTGGGCAGGTCACCCGGCGGTGGTGATCGAATCGTCCGTGATGCCGGCTGCGCGGCGGGCAGCGAGCCGGTTCTTCTGGGGTTCGATCGTGTAGCGCGGATCCTTCGCCGAGGACAGGCCTGCCTCGAACACCCCGAACCGGGTCAGGGCGGAGGCTGCCAGCAGCGCCAGGCCCGAGGCCGCCGCCACCGCACGGCTGCGGCCGGCCAGCAGCGTCCCCAGGCCGCCGGCGACCGCCAGCCGCTCGCTCCACGCCAGCATCGCCCCGGCCTTCCCCTCGTGCAGGGGTTCGGCTGCGACCGGATCCATCCGGTGCTCCATCACCCGAGTCGCCACCACGTCACCGATCACACCGAGCACGGCGAGCTTCCGGGCGGGAGACGCCTCCCCCACGGGCGTGGTGACCATGGCGAGCCCGGCGGAGGCGAGGGTCGCCGAACTGACGAAGACGAACGGCAACTCCTGGTGGGCAGCATTCCACGTGGGCGTGGCGGTGTCGCCGAGCAGGACCGCCGTGTACGCCGCGAGGGGTCCGCCGAAGAACGCGGCCCCGACGCCGGCCGGCCCCTCGACCGCCTGCAGCACGGGCCGCAGCGGGCCCAGCGGCAGGCGCTTCCCGGTCATGCGGTCGATCTCGGCCACCGCCGCGACCCCCGCGCCCGCGCTGAACGCGCTGAGGATCCATGAGCCGACGCTCATGGGCGAGGTGACCTTGAACGTCCGCAGCATGTGCAGGAATCGCTCCGGCCGGCCCAGATCCTTCACGAGGGCCACGGCACCGACGCTGACCGCCGCGAGGGCGCCCAGCCGGGCGTTCCGGCGCAGGATCGGCCGTCCGGTCAGCTGGCCGCCGAGGCCCAGCAGCGCGGAGCCGCCGGCGACGCCGCCGAGGAACAGGTAGGCGGCCACATCGTCGCCCCACGGCGCCGGCTTGACCACCGGACGGCCGTAGTACGAGGTGAACTCCGGCTCCGGGACCATGGGCATCTCCCTGGAGCCGTCACCGCCTCCCCGGCGGGCGGAGCCGCGCTTGCCGCCCGGTCGCCGGCGCCGGGCCGGCTCGGGGGGCCTGAAGCTGTCAAAATCCGAGTGCGTCACGCACGTCCTCCCAGGAATGCCACGGCGGCGGCGGCCACCATGCCCACCACGGCCATCCCGGCGCGCCGGTACATCTGCGGCAGATCGGCCGTGGGGACCCTCGGGTCCGGCGGGAGCCCGTAGACCTCGGGCTCGTCGAGCAGCAGGAAGACCGATCCGGTCCCGCCGACGCCGTCGAGCTCGTTCGCGCCGTAGAGCCTTGCTTCGGTCAGCCCCTGCGCATGCAGGTCGGCGACGCGCTCCCTCGCGGTCTCCACCATGTCGTCGTGGTCGCCGAACTTGATGGACGTGGTCGGGCAGGCCTTGGCGCAGGCGGGCGTCTCATCGGCCACGAGGCGGTCGTAGCACAGCGTGCACTTCTGGGCGACGCCGACGTTGGGGACGGCGGGGTGCGCGGCATGCTGCTCCTCGCGCTGGGCGGCGACCGCGACGGTCCCGTCGCGGCGGCGCTCGATCACGCCGAAGGGGCACCCGGCCACACAGGTCCCGCAGCCATTGCAGACGTCGTCCTGCACCACCACAGTGCCGAACTCGGTGCGGAAGAGCGCACCGGTCGGACAGACGTCGAGGCAGCCTGCGTGCGTGCAGTGCTTGCAGACGTCAGAGGACATCAGCCAGCGGAAGTCGGCGGTGTCCGGCGGCGTCGTGTCCGCCGTCGCCAGGTCTGCTGCGGCATCCGCCGCGGCCGCAGGGGGGCCGATGCGCGGCATGCCCAGGTTGACGAGCGCGCGCCCGGACTCCCGTGCCTCGGCAATGCGCTCCTGGCCCTGCTCGATGAACGCGACGTGCCGCCAGGTGCTGGCACCCAGCGCTCCCGTGTTGTCGTAGGAGGACCCGAGCAGCTCGAGGTTGCCGTCCTGGGGATTGTGGTTCCACTCCTTGCAGGCGACCTCGCAGGCCTTGCACCCGATGCAGATCGAGGTGTCGGTGAAGAAGCCCTTGCGCGGATGGCTGTGCTCCCAGTGGGCATCGGCGGTGGGGTCGGTCGGTCCGGCCAGCTGGCCCATCTAGTCCTCCCTTGTCGGGTCGATGCCTTCGGCGGCCGGGTCGGTGACCGTCTGATTCCCGGTCTCGACCGTTGCCCCGGCCCTCGCCTGGTACTCGGCGACCAGGGAGAGGAGGTCCGCGCCGCGGGGCCGGCGGCCCGGACGGATGTCGCAGGAGGCGACTTTGGATTCCTGGATCTGGACGTTCGGATCCAGCGTCACGCCGAGCAGGTCGTTGGCGGCATCGCCGCTCACCACGGCGTTGCTGCCCACGCCCCAGTGGTAGGGCAGCCCGATCTGGTGCACCGTGTGGCCGCCCACCGTCAGCGGGCTCATCCGTTCAGTGACGATCACCTTCGCCTCGATGGCAGAGCGGGCCGAGATGATCGTTGCCCACCCGTACGGCTCGAGTCCTCGCTCCGCGGCCAGCTCCGGGGACACCTCGCAGAACATCTCCGGCTGCAGCTCCGAGAGGTACGGGAGCCAGCGGCTCATCCCGCCGGCCGTGTGGTGCTCGGTGAGCCGGTATGTGGTGAACACGTACGGGTAGACCTCGGCACCGCTGGTCCCGGCGCTGGGCGCGCTGAGGTTGTCCGGACGCGGGAACCTCAGCCGCGTGGGGCTCTGCTGCTGCGGGTACAGCGCGTTGGCGACCGGCGACTCCTGGGCCTCGTAGTGCGTGGGCAGGGGCCCGTCCACGAGGCCGGTGGGTGCGAACAGCCACCCCTTGCCGTCGGACTGCATGATGAAGGGGTCGTCACCGCTGAGGGCGGCCGGGCCGCCGAGGGCCGGATCGGGCTGGCTGCCCGGCGCCCGGTCCACCGGGAAGTCCGGCACGTCGTCGCCGACCCACCGTCCCTGCTCCTGGTCCCACCAGATGTACTTCTTCCGCTCGCTCCACGGCTTGCCGGCCGGGTCCGCGGAGGCGCGGTTGTAGAGGATCCGGCGGTTGGCCGGCCAGGCCCAGCCCCACTCCGGCGCCGCGGGTCCCTGCTCGCGGCCGGGCTTGCGGTTGGCGGCATGGTTGGTGCCCTCGGCGTACACGCCGGTGTAGATCCAGCAGCCCGCGGCGGTGGATCCGTCGGCGCGCAGCTCTGTGTAGGACGAGAGGGGCCGGCCTGCCTCGGGCCCGGCCAGCTGACGGCCGTTGATCTCGGCCAGCACGGCCTCCGGGTCGGGATCGCCGTGCTCGTCCGTGGGATAGTCCCACGTGAGGTCGAGCAGCGGGCGGTCGCGCTCGTCGTCGGAGCCGGCCAGCTTGGCGCGGATCCGCTGGCCCAGCTCGTAGAAGAACTGCAGCTCGCTCTGGCATTCCCCGGGCGGCGTGACTGCCTGGTGCCGCCACTGGAGCAGGCGCTGGGTCTGGGTGAACGAGCCCGCCTTCTCCACGTGGGTCGCCGCCGGAAGGAAGAACACCTCGGTCTCGATGTCCTCGGTGTGCAGCTCCCCGGACTCGATCTCCGGGCCGTCCTTCCACCATGTAGCCGACTCGATGAGGTTCAGGTCCCGCACCACGAGCCACTTCAGGTGCGACATGCCCAGCCGCTGCAGGCGTCCGTGGGCCGAGCCCACGGCGGGATTCTGCCCGAGGATGAAGTAGCCCTCCACCTCGTCCTCGAGCATGCTCATCACCGTCTCGTAGGTGCCGTGCGCGCCGGTCAGCCGTGGAAGGTAGTCGTAGGCCCAGTTGTTCTCCGCGGTCGCGGCGTCTCCCCACCAGGCCTTGAGCAGGCTGATGGTGTAGGCGTCTGCCTCGGCCCAGTACCCCTTCTGCTGCTTTGACGCGATGGCCCCCAGGTATTCGCTGAGGGTGTCGTGGCGGCCGGCGCTGGGGACCGGCAGGTACCCGGGCAGGAGGTTGAAGAGCGTCGGGATGTCCGTGGAGCCCTGGATGCTCGCGTGGCCGCGCAGGGCCATGATGCCGCTGCCGGGACGGCCGACGTTCCCGAGCAGGAGCTGCAGGACCGCGGCGGCGCGGATGAACTGGGCGCCCAGCGAGTGCTGGGTCCAGCCGACGGCGTAGGCGAAGCACGTGGTCCGCTCGCGTCCCGAGTTCTCGGTGATGGTGCGGGCCAGGTACTCGAAGTCCGCCACGTCCAGGCCGCACATGTCCTGGACCATCTCCGGCGTGTAGCGGGCGTAGTGCCGCTTGACGATCTGGAAGACGGTCCGCGGGTCCTGGAGGGTGTCGTCGCGCTGGACGCGGGCGTGCTCGAGCGAGGGGCCGCCGCTGCCGAACGTGTGGCCGGCGGCGCGCGCCGAGGCGTCGGAGCCGTGCTCCGAGCTGGCGCCGGGCTCGACGATCGTGCCGCCCTCTTCTTCGGCATATCCCCACGACGACTTGTCGTACGCCCCGGTCTCGGGGTCGAAGCCTGAGAACAGGCCGCCGAGGTCCTCGGCGTCGCGGTAGTCCTCGTGGACCAGCGTGGCCGCGTTGGTGTACGCGCTCACGTACTCCTTGAACCAGAGGTCATGGGTGATGACGTAGTTGATGAGCGCGCCGAGGAGCACCACGTCGGAGCCAGCACGGATCGGCAGGTGCCGGTCCGCGACCGCAGACGTGCGCGTGAAGCGGGGGTCGATGTGGATGACCTTCGCTCCGCGCGCCTTCGCCTCCGCCACCCACTGGTATCCCACAGGGTGGCACTCGGCCATGTTGGAACCCTGGATGATGATGCAGTCGGCGTTGGCCATGTCCTGCAGTGACTGCGTCGCGCCACCGCGTCCAAACGAGGCTCCCAAACTGGGAACCGTGGCGGAGTGTCAAATGCGGGCCTGGTTCTCGGTCTGCACCGCCCCGGCAGCCGTGAACAGCTTCTTGATCAGGTAGTTCTCTTCGTTGTCCAGCGTGGCCCCGCCCAGCGAGGCGATGCCCATGGTGCGGCGCAGCAGCCGGCCTTCGCTGTCCTGCTGCTGCCAGGTCCTGCGGCGGCTCTCGATGAACCGGTCCGCGATCATGTCGACGGCGGTGTCCAGGTCCAGGCGCTCCCACTCGCTGGAGCGGGGCGCGCGGTAGAGGACGCGGGTCTGCCGGCCCGGGGAGTTGACCAGCTGCTCGCTGGCCGAGCCCTTGGGGCACAGGCGGCCGCGCGAGATGGGCGAATCGGGGTCGCCCTCGATCTGGACGACCTTCTCGTCCTTGACGTAGACCCGCTGCCCGCACCCGACGGCGCAGTAGGGGCAGACGCTCTGCACCACGCGGTCCGCCGTGGCGGTCCGTGGGGCGATCGCCTTGGTCCGGGGCGACGTGACCGACGGCCCTCGGCCGAGCAGATCACCGGTGCGCATCTGCCGGACGACGGGCCATTCAAGGAAGCTCCGCGGTGCCATGGTTGCGAGCATAGCCCACAGGAGGGGGCCAGCGGCAGGACCTCCGCTCCCCCGGGTGCGGCGTCGCGGCCGCGCCGCCGCACCGCCCCCGGGCCCGGGGCTACATGTGGACGTGCAGGCGGCGCGCGGCCTCCGACAGCGAGCCGGACAGCGACGGGTAGACCGCGTAGGTGTTCGCGACGTCGTCCACGTGGAGCTTCTGCTCGACCGCCATCGCGAGGCCGAAGATGAGCTCGGAGGCGTTCGAGCCCATCACGACGGCGCCGATCACGGTGCCTGACCCCTTCCGGGAGATGATCTTGACGAACCCGTCGGTCGTGTTGCGCATCTTGGCGCGCGCGTTGCTCTTCAGGCGCAGGGTGACGATGTCGCCGGCGATCCGGCCGCTCGCGACGTCCGCCTCCGAGGCCCCCACCGAGGCGATCTCGGGCGAGGTGAAGATGTTCGAGGCGACGTGGTTGAGGTTCAGCGGCGTCACCTGGTCGCCGAGGATGTGGGCGACCGCGATCCGGCCCTGCATGGCCGCGACGGAGGCCAGGGCGAGGACCCCCGTGCAGTCGCCGGCCGCGTAGACGCTGGTCGCGGAGGTGCGGGAGACGCCGTCGACCTTGATGTGCCCGCTCTCGCTGACGGCGACGCCGGCCTGCTCGAGCCCGATCCCGTCCGTGTTGGGAATGGAGCCGACGCAGAGGAGGCAGTGCGAGCCGGTCACCTTCGTGCCGTCGCCGAGAGTGACGACGACGCCGTCCTCCGTGCGCTCGACGGCCTCCGCCCGCGACCGCGAGAGCACCCGCACGCCGCGCCGTGTGAAGACCGTCTCGAGCAGCTCGGCGGCGTCCGTGTCGGACCCGGGGAGGACCCGGTCGCGGGAGGAGATCAGCGTGACCTTGCAGCCGAGGCCGTTGTAGGCCGAGGCGAACTCGGCACCCGTCACACCCGAGCCGACCACGATCAGCTCCTCCGGGAGCTCCTCGAGGCTGTAGATCTGGGCCCAGTTGAGGATCCGTTCGCCGTCCGGCCGCGCGGTGGGGAGCTCGCGCGGGTGCGCGCCCACGGCGAGGATCACGGCGTCGGCCTCGATCCGCTCGGTGCCGTCCACCGTGACCACCTCGATCACGCTGCCGTCCACGAGGCGCCCCGAGCCGAGCACGACCCGGACGCCCTGCGCCTCGAGGCCGGCGCGGATGTCCTCCGACTGCTGGCGGGCGAGGCCCAGGAGCCGGTCGTTGACGATGCGCAGGTCCGCCCGGAGGTCCGAGCGCTTGAGCGAGTCCCCCGTGCCGGAGGCCAGGCGCAGCCCGAGAGCCGCCGAGGCCTCCTCGACCCGGGTCATGAGGTCGGACGTCGCGATGAGCGTCTTGGAGGGCACCACGTCGGTGAGCACTGCGGAGCCGCCGAGCCCGGCGCGCTCCACGATCGTGACCCGGGCACCGAGCGACGCCGCGACCGACGCCGCCTCGTAGCCGCCGGGTCCGCCGCCGAGGATAGCAATGTGGGGGGCCGCGAAGTCAGGGTTCATCGTCACGGACATCCATTGTGCCCTGCGCGGGGGCGTGGGGGCCATTGCCGTGCCGCGCATGCCCCGGTGCGGGCGCGGTTGGTAGGTTCTACGTGTGACCACAACGGCAACCGCCACCGGGCCCTTCGAGCTCGCCCGGGCCGCGGCAGACCATATTGCGCGCGCCACGGGCGTCCAGCAGCACGACCTCGCGCTCGTCCTCGGCTCCGGCTGGGGCGGCGCGGCGGACCTCATCGGGGAGACGACGGCGACCCTCCCTGCCTCCGAGGTCCCCGGATTCTCGGCCCCAGCGGTCGAGGGGCACGTGGGCACCATCCGCTCGGTGCTCACCGCGGACGGCAAGCGGGCCCTCGTGCTCGGCGCGCGGACGCACTACTACGAGGGCAAGGGCGTGCGCGCCGTGGTGCACGGCGTCCGCACCGCGGCCGCGGCAGGCTGCCGGGTCCTCACCCTCACGAACGGCTGCGGCGGCCTCAACCCCGAGTGGGCCCCCGGGACGCCCGTGCTCATCAGCGACCACATCAACCTCACGGCCACGTCCCCGCTCGAGGGGGCGACGTTCGTGGACCTGACCGACCTCTACTCGTCGCGGCTGCGGGCGGTGGCCCGGTCCGTGGACCCGAGCCTGGCCGAGGGCGTGTACGCCCAGTTCCCAGGCCCGCACTACGAGACGCCCGCCGAGGTGCAGTACGCGAAGCGGATCGGTGCGGACCTGATCGGCATGTCCACCGCGCTCGAGGCCATCGCCGCCCGGCACGCGGGCCTCGAGGTGTTCGGCATCTCCCTCGTGACCAACCTCGCCGCCGGCATCAGCCCGGAGCCCCTCAGCCACGAGGAGGTCCTCGAGGCCGGCCGGGCCGCCGGCCCGCGCATCTCGCGCCTCCTCGCCGACGTCCTCGCCGCGATCTGAAGGACCTTCCCATGAGCACCACACCTGCCGGCACCCCCGAGCTCGCCGAGCTCGTCTCCCGCGCCGAGGCCTGGGCCTCGGCCGACCCGGACCCGGCGACGGCGGCCGAGCTGCGCGAGGTCCTCGCCCACGCCGCCGACCCCGAGGGCTCCCCCGCCCGCGATGCCGCACGGCAGGAGCTCGCGGACGCGTTCGCCGGGACCCTGCAGTTCGGCACGGCCGGGCTGCGTGCGGCGCTCGGCCCCGGGCCGAACCGGATGAACCGCGTCACGGTGCGCCGCGCCGCTGCGGGCGTGGCCGCGTTCCTCCACGGGAAGGTCGCCGGCCCCGCTGCGGGCGCGGCGGACGGGATCCGGCCGCGCGCCGTCGTGGGCTACGACGCCCGCACCAACTCGGACGTGTTCGCCGAGGAGACGGCGGCGGTCTTCACCGCCGCGGGCATCGAGACCTACCTCATGCCGTCCGCGCTGCCGACGCCGGTGCTCGCCTACGCGCTGCAGGCGCTCGGTGCCGACGCGGGCGTCATGGTGACGGCGAGCCACAACCCGCCCCAGGACAACGGCTACAAGGTCTACCTCGGCGGCCGCGCGGTGGACGAGGCCGGGCGCGGGGCACAGATCGTCGCCCCGGTCGACGCCGAGATCGCCGCACTCATCGACGCCGCGGGCCCGGTCGGCGCCATCCCGCTCGCCCAGTCCGGGTGGACCACGCTGCCGGCGGGCATCGCCGCGGACTACCGGGACGCCGTCGTGCGCCTCGCCGATCCCGGGCTCTTCCCGGCGCGGGAGCTGACGATCGTCCTGACGCCGCTGCACGGGGTGGGCGGCGAGACGGCCGCCGGTGTGCTGCGGGCGGCCGGATTCGAGGACGTCTCCCTCGTGCGCGAGCAGGCCGAGCCCGACCCGGCCTTCCCGACCGTCGCCTTCCCCAATCCGGAGGAGGCCGGCGCGCTCGACCTCGCTCTCGAGGCCGCCCAGGCGGCGGGTGCGGACCTCGTGATCGCCAACGACCCCGATGCCGACCGCTGCGCCGTCGCCGCCCCCGATCCCGCCTCGGGCGAATGGCGCATGCTCCGCGGGGACGAGGTCGGGGCGCTGCTCGGCTCGCACATGGTCCGCCGGCTCGGGCGCGGGCAGGGCCTCACGGACGACGCCGCCCCCGCGGCCGCCGCGGACGCCTCGCCGGCCGCCTCCCCCGCCGCCCCGCCCGCGGCCGAGGCCGAGCCGGGCGGACCCGTGTTCGCGAACTCGATCGTGTCCTCGCGCCTGCTCTCCCGCATCGCCGCCTCGGCCGGGATCGCGCACCGCGAGACCCTCACCGGCTTCAAGTGGATCTCCCGGGTCCCCGGGCTCGTGTACGGCTACGAGGAAGCCCTCGGCTACTGCGTGGCGCCCGCGCTCGTGAAGGACAAGGACGGGATCTCCGCCGCGCTCCTCGTCGCGGAGATGGCCGCCGAGGCGAAGGCCCAGGGCCAGACGCTCTTCGACCGACTCGACGCGCTGCACGTGCTCCACGGGGTCCACCTCACGGACCAGCTCAGCGTCCGGGTGGCGGACCTGGGCCTCCTCGAGGCGATGATGAGCCGGCTGCGCCAGGACCCGCCGGCCTCCTTCGCGGACTCCCCCGTCGAGACTGCGGTGGATCTCTCCGAGGGATCGGAGCAGCTGCCGCCCACCGAGGGACTCCTGTGGGCCACGCGGGACGCCACCCGGGTGATCATCCGGCCGAGCGGCACCGAGCCGAAGCTCAAGTGCTACGTCGAGGTGATCCGCCCGGTGGACAGCTCCGCCGAGCTCGCCGAGGCGCGCCAGGCCGCGCGGCAGGCCCTCGACGCCGCCCTCGACGACGTGCGCGAGGCCCTCGGGCTGTAGTAGCGCCCGCGGTGTAGCGCCCGCGCGCGTCCATTCGGGCTCGGCACGGGCATCAGGCTGCGATCTGGACCATGCCGTCCACCACGCGGGCCCGGAACGCCGCGACCGGCGCGCCCGGGGCATCCAGCCGCTCGCCGGTCGCGAGGTCGTAGACCTGCTTGTGCAGCGGGGACGTGATCGTGGGGCGGTCTCCCCGGGAGCCGACGATCCCGCGGGCCATGACGTACGCCTCGCTCGCCGGGTCGCGCTGCTCGATGGCGTAGACCTCGTCGGTGCGGAGGCGGAACACCGCAACCTGACGGCCGGCGACGAGCGCCGCCTCGCCCCAGTTCGGTTCGAGGTCGCCGAGGGCGCAGACGCTGTGCCAGACGCCCTCGGCGAGCGCGGGGCCAGCGTGGTCCAGGAGGGCGTCCGTGCGGGGTGCTTCAGCTGTGATCGTCATGGCTCCACGCTACGGAGCGGGCCGTTTCGCCCGGGTTGAGCCCGCATGACGGCTGCGTAAAACCGGCCTCACCTCCCGCGAAACATGCCCGTGACAGCGAAGTCAACGGTCCGTTACATCCGGGCAACTGACCCGAAATCGCCCCTTCCTAGGCTTGAGGGAGACCACGCCGGAACGCCGGCATCCCCTACGGAAGGCACCGACCGTGAGCACCAGCCCGCTCGAGACTCCCCCTCCAGGCCCCGGCCCGCGCCGCGTCGTCGTGATCGGCGGCGGCCCCGCCGCCCACCGCTTCGCCGAGGCGATGGCCGCCCGTGGCCTCGACGCGTCCGGCGGCTTCCACGTCACGCTGGTCAGCGAGGAGGACCACCTTCCCTACGACCGCGTGGCGCTCTCCAAGGCGCTCACCGGCGATCCGGGCAGCGTCGACCTCACCCTGGGGGCGCCGTCGCTGTGGGACACCCCGGGAATGGCGCTCCGCACGGGCACGCGGGCCGTGGGCCTCGACACCGCGGCCCGCACCGTCCGCGTCGAGGGCCGGGACACTGTGGAGGAGCTGCCCTACGACGAGCTCGTCCTGGCCACGGGCTCGAACGCCGCCCGCCTCCCGATTCCCGGCGCCGAGCACACGCACGTCTACCGCACGCTCGAGGACGTCTGGTACCTCCGCGCCGAGATCGGCCGCCTCCACGGGACCCTCGGCCGGCCCCCGCGGGTCGCCGTGATCGGCGGCGGCCTGCTCGGCATCGAGGCGGCCGCCGGGGCGCAGTCGCTCGGCGCCGAGCCCCTGATCATCGACGGCTCGCCGTGGCCCATGAACCGGCAGCTCGACGAGGGCGCCGGCCAGGCGCTCACCCGGCTCATCGCCGCGAAGGGCTTCACGCTGCACGGCGGGGTCTTCCCGTCCGAGGTGCACACGGACGACGCCGGCACGGTCACCGGCGTGCTCATGGCGGACGGGCGCCTGGTCCCCGCCGACCTCGTGGTGGTCGCGATCGGCGTGCGGCCCCGCGACGAGCTCATCCGCGCGGCCGTGGACGGCGTTGGCGAGTCCGGCGGCCCGGCGACGTTCGAGCTCGGGCCGCGGGGCGGCGTCGTGATCGACGAGACGTGTGCCACGGGCGCGCCGAACGTGTGGGCGATCGGCGAGGTCGCGAGCTTCGGCGGCATGTGCCTGGGGCTCGTGGCGCCCGCCAACACGATGGCGGAGATCGTCGCGGACCGCCTCCACGGCGGCGGCGCGACGTTCCCCGGCTTCGACACCGCGACCAAGCTCAAGCTCTCCGGCGTGGACGTGGCGAGCTTCGGCGACGCGTTCGCCGCCGAGCCGGGAGCGCTCGAGATCGTCTACGCGGACCCGGCCCGCGGCATCTACCAGAAGATCGTCACGACCGACGATGCGCGCACGCTCCTCGGCGGCATCTTCGTCGGCGACGCCTCCCCCTACCTGAGCCTGCGCCCGCTCCTGGGCCGCGAGCTCCCCGCCGAGCCCGGCGCGTTCCTGTCCGCGTCGGGCGCCGGCGACGGCGGCGAGGCCGCCCTCGTCGAGCTCCCGGACGACGCGATCCTCTGCTCGTGCAACAACGTCGCCGCCGGGGCGCTGCGGGACGCGGTCAACGGGTGCGGCACGTGCGAGGGGCAGGACCCGGTGCAGGATGTGGCCGGGCTCAAGGCGTGCACCCGCGCCGGCACGCAGTGCGGCTCGTGCGTGCCGATGGTCAAGAAGCTCCTCGAGGCCGAGCTCGCCAAGTCCGGCGTCACGGTCAGCAAGGCGCTGTGCGAGCACATCCCGCTCTCGCGCCAGGAGCTCTTCGACGTGATCCGCGTCGCCCAGCTGACCTCGTTCGAGGACATCATGGCCCGGCACGGCACCGGCGCCGGCTGCGACATCTGCAAGCCGACCATCGCCTCGATCCTGGCCTCCCAGCATTCCGCCTACGTGCTCGACGCCGGCCGCGGCACCCTCCAGGACACCAACGACCGCGCCCTGGCCAATATGCAGAAGGACGGCACCTACTCGGTGGTCCCGCGCATCCCGGGCGGCGAGATCACCCCCGAGAAGCTCGGCGTCATCGCCGCCGTGGCCCAGAAGTACGGCCTGTACACGAAGATCACCGGCGGCCAGCGGATCGACATGTTCGGGGCCCGGCTCGAGCAGCTCCCGGACATCTGGGCCGAGCTCATCGCCGCGGGCATGGAGTCCGGGCAGGCCTACGGCAAGAGCCTGCGGACCGTGAAGAGCTGCGTCGGTTCGACCTGGTGCCGCTACGGCCAGCAGGACTCCGTGGGCATGGCGATCCAGCTCGAGCTGCGCTACCGCGGCCTGCGCAGCCCCCACAAGCTCAAGCTCGGGGTCTCCGGCTGCGCGCGCGAGTGCGCCGAGGCCCGCGGCAAGGACGTGGGCGTCATCGCGACCGCCGACGGCTGGAACCTGTACGTGGGCGGCAACGGCGGCGCGACCCCGGCCCACGCCCAGCTCCTGGCCAAGGACCTGGACGATCAGACGCTCATCCAGTACATCGACCGCTACTTCATGTACTACATCCGCACCGCCGACCGCCTCCAGCGCACCGCGCGCTGGCAGGAGGAGCTCGACGGCGGCCTCGAGCATGTGCGGCAGGTCGTCGTCGAGGACTCGCTCGGGATCGCCGCCGAGCTCGAAGCGGCGATGGCCACCCACGTGGAGCACTACGAGGACGAGTGGGCCGCGACCCTGGCGGACCCCGAGCGCCTGCGCCGCTTCCGCTCCTTCGTCAACGCCCCCGACGCGGCCGACGACTCGATCGTGCACGTCCCCGAGCGGGACCAGGTCCGGCCCGCCACCGCCGCCGAGCGCGTCTCACTCGGCGCGACCATCCCCGTCCGCACCCCCGCCGCGGCCGCCGCCGCGCCCACCGCCCAGGAGGCCTGACATGCAGCTCACCCTCTCCCTCGAGGGCCTTCCCGTCGTGGTCCTCGGCGAAGCCGACGAGTCCCGCCAGGCCCTCGCGCGCTACCGCGCTGCGGGGGCCCGCCTGACGTTCTTCGAGTCGGCCGAGGCCTACATGGCGGCCGCCGCCGCGCCCGCCAGGCCCGCGCTCGTGGCCCTCGTGGGGCGCCCGGCCGCGCACGACGCCGCATGGTCGCCCGTGCTGGACCACTACCGCAGGCTCGGGGTCCCCCTCGTCGCCGAGCCCCCGGCTGGCCGCCGCGGCCACGTGGCCCTCGTGGGCGGCGGCCCCGGATCGCGCGGCCTGCTCACGGTCGAGGCCGTCGAGGCGCTCCGCGATGCGGACATCGTCCTCTTCGACCGGCTCTCGCCACGGCGCGAGCTCCCCGCGCTCACCACGGCCCGGCTCGTCGACGTCGGCAAGCTGCCAGGGCACCACAAGGTGCCGCAGGAGGAGATCAACCGGCTGCTCGTGGACTACGCGACGTACGGCCTCACCGGGCGCCCCGCCAACGTGGTGCGGCTCAAGGGCGGGGACCCCTTCGTGTTCGGCCGCGGCGCCGAGGAGGCCGCCGCCTGCGCGGCCGCGGGCGTCCCCGTGCGCGTCGTGTCCGGGATCTCGAGCTCGATCGCCGTCCCCGCCGCCGCGGGGATCCCCGTCACGCACCGCAACGTGAGCCACTCCTTCACCGTCATCTCGGGGCACGCCCCGCTGAGCGACGCCGAGCACCTCCACCTCGCCGGCCTCGCGGCGGCCGGCGGCACCGTCGTCGTCCTCATGGGGATCGCCACGCTCCCCCACCTCGCCGCCGGGCTGCGCCGGGCGGGGCTGGGGCCGGCAACGCCGCTCGCCGTGGTCGAGCGCGGGCACCAGGCGGGCCAGCGCACCACGGTCGCCGACCTCGGCAGCGCCGAGGCCGCCACGTCCGGGTGCGGCAACCCCGCCGTGATCGTCATCGGCGATGTGGTGCGGGTGGCCGGGCGCGGCGCCGAGGCGGGCTCGGCGTACGCGGACGAGCTGCGCGGGCTGGTCGGCGACCTCGCGGGGCAGCAGGCCGGGAGTGCCGCGTGAGCGCCGCCGCGGTCCGGCCGGACGGCGCGCAGCCGGCGGCGGATGGGAGCGTGCTCGGGGGCCTCCTGCGGGGCTTCCGCGTGGGCGTCACGTCGCACCGGCGCTCGCAGGACCTGATCGAGGCCCTCGAGCGGCGGGGCGCCGAGGTCCTGCATGCCCCCGTCCTCACGATCGCGCCGGTCGAGCAGGACCAGGGGCTCCTCGCGGACACCCGCCGCACCATCGCCGCGCAGCCCGACCTGGCGATCATCACCACGGCCTACGGCATGCGCCGCTGGCTCGAGGTGGCCGACGCCGCGGGGCTGGGCGACGCCCTGCAGGACTCCCTCGCCGGCGCTTCGCTCTACGTCCGCGGCCCCAAGGCCCGCGGCGCGGTCCGCGCGGCCGGGCTGGCCGACGCCGGCATCGCCCACGACGAGACCACCTCCACGCTCGTGGACCTCGTGCTGCGCGACGCCGGCGGCCGGCTCGACGGGCGGCGCGTGGTGGTGCAGCTGCACGGCTACACCGACCGGGGCCAGCTCGACCGGCTCCGCGAGGCCGGGGCCGAGCTCGTCACCGTCACCCCCTACCGCTGGGTGCGGCCCGAGGGCGACGACCGCGTCGAGGCGCTCATCGCCGCCGTGTGCGAGGGCGCCCTCGACGTCGTGACCTTCACGAGTGCCCCGGCCGTGGACGCCCTGTTCAGCACGGCCCACGAGCTCGGCGTCCACCGCGAGCTCGTCGGCGCTCTGCGCCGCCGGGTGGCGACCGCCGCCGTCGGCCCCGTGACCGCCGCGCCCCTCGAGGCCGCAGGACTCAGCCCGTGGATCCCGGAGCGGTACCGCATGGGGGCGCTGGTCAAGCTCGTGACCGACAACCTCGAGCGGCGCGCGGTGCGCAGCGTGGAGACCCCGGCGGGGACCGTGGCGCTGCGGGGCCGGGCCGTCACCGTCGCCGGGTCCGAGCTGTTCCTCGCCCCGGCGGCGATGCTGCTCTTCCGGACGCTGCTGGACGCCGGGGGCGCCGTGGTCCCCCGCGAGACCCTCGCCCGGCTCGTCTCCCCGTCCGCTTCCAACCACGCCCTGGACATGGCGGTCAACCGGCTGCGCGGGGCGCTGCCGGACCCGCAGCTCGTGCAGACAGTGGTGAAGCGCGGGTACCGGCTGCGGGTGACCGCCCGCTGAGGCAGCGTCCCCCTATCCAGAGCGACGGACGACAGGCACTCCGGCTGCGTCAGGCCAATGTGTACCTTCTTGGGCGATTCACCCGGGCAAGAGGAGTCCACGCCTCATAGGAGTCTCGTTGGTCGAATGCAGTGCGGACCCCTCTGAACGGCTGGACGAGCAGAACTGTCCCGCCTTCGAGGACCTCTCCTGCGATTCCGGTACAGACCGTCCTGCCCTTCAGGCGTACTTCGATCTCGCACCCGGAGAGGGTTGACCAGTCGTCGACACGTATCAGGATGTTGACCGCCCCCGTGGCTGCTGTTCTGGTGTCAGGTCTGGTTGCTGAAGGCGGCGTCGAAGGAGGCGGTGGCGGGGGCGAAGTCGAACTTCTTCAGCGCGGCGAGGGCCTCGGGGGCCCCGACGAGGCGGTCCATGCCGGCGTCCTCCCATTCGACCGAGATGGGCCCGTCGTAGCCGATGGCGGTCAGGGCGCGGAAGCAGTCCTCCCAGGGGACGTCGCCGCGGCCGGCGGAGACGAAGTCCCAGCCGCGGCGGGGGTCGCCCCAGGACAGGTGGGAGGAGAGGATCCCGGCCCGGCCGTTGCCCATGCGCATCCGGGTGTCCTTGCAGTCCACGTGGTAGATCCGGTCGGGGAAGTCGGTGATGAACGCGACGGGGTCCAGGCCCTGCCACATCATGTGGGAGGGGTCCCAGTTCAGCCCGAACGCGGGCCGGTGGCCGATGGCCTCGAGGGCGCGCTGGGTGGTGACGTAGTCGTAGGCGATCTCGGAGGGGTGGACCTCGTGGGCGAACCGGACCCCGCACTCGTCGAAGACGTCGAGGATGGGGTTCCACCGGTCGGCGAAGTCCTGGTAGCCGGCGTCGATCACGGCGGCGGGGACGGGCGGGAACATGGCCACGTACTGCCAGATGCTCGAGCCGGTGAACCCGACCACGGTCTTGACCCCGAGCGCCCTGGCCAGGCGGGCGGTGTCCTTGAGGTCCTCGGCGGCGCGGCGCCGGACGCCTTCGGGGTCGCCGTCGCCCCAGACGGCGGAGCCGACGATTCCCTGGTGGCGGAAGTCGATCGGGTCGTCGCACACGGCCTGGCCCTTGAGGTGGTTCGAGATCGCGTAGAGCTCCAGCCCGTGCTTGTCGAGGATGCCCAGGCGCTCGTCGACGTACGCCTGATCGTCCCAGCGGGAGGCGTCGAGGTGCTCGCCGGAGACGGCGATCTCGAGGCCGTCGTAGCCCCAGCCCGCGGCGAGCCCGGCGACCTCCTCGAGCGTCAGGTCGGCCCACTGGCCGGTGAACAGGGTGAACGGGCGGGGCATGGGATCTCCTAGGGGGTTGGATTGTCAGCTCACTGGGGCGATCGGAGAGACCGTGAACGGCTCCGCGAGCAGGTCGACCGAACCGTCTACGAATTCTTGGACGTGGGCCTGCTCGGTGTGGCTCGCGAGGTCAGCTCGGCTGTTCCAGCCCTCGATGAGGACGAATCGTCCATCGACCTCATAGATGCTGTATTCGATGCAGCCACGGTCCTTGCGGCTCGTCTGCTGGAGATTGCGGAGAGCGGTGCGTAGCTCGGCTGCCCGATCGGGTTTAGGCGTGAAGACGGGCATCAGCCACGCTTCTTGACCCTCTATTCCTGCTGGATTGCGGTCGGTTGCGGATGGCGGGTTCATCTTTCCTCCTAGTGGTGGCAGGGGTGGGGGCGGCGTGTGCGCTGCCCCCACCCCTGAGGCTGTTCCTGCTAGTCCGCGAACTCCGCAATGCGGGGGACGTCGACCCACGCGTCCTTCTCCGCGGAGGCGACGATCGCATCGTCGATAAGGGCGGTCTGGTAGCCGTCGGCGAAGCTCGGGCTCACGCTGGTGCCATCGGCGATGGCCTTGAAGAAGTCGTGCGCCTCGATGATCTTCGTCTCGCCGTAGCCGATGCCAAGGGCGGGGATCGGCCAGAGGCCATTTCCGTAGGGGTGCGCCGGCCCCGTGTAGACGGTCCGGAAGCCGCGACGGTCGTCGCCGTCGTTCGCAAAGCAGACCTGGAGCTCGTCGCGGCGTTCATAGTTGAAGACGATGCTGCCCTCGGTGCCGTGGATCTCGAACGTGATGAAGTTGTTCCGGCCCCACCCGTTGCGGGTGGCCTCGATGGAGCCGACGGCCCCGTTGGCGAAGCGGACCATGGTCATGACCTCGTCGTCGACGTCGACGTCGCCACGCGGCCCGTCGCCGCCGCGAACGTTGCCGAGGGCGTCAGCCCCGCCGGACTGCATGGGACGGTCAGGGATCCAGGTTGAGAGGATCGAGTTGACGGAGGCAAACTCGCCGACGAGGTAGCGGGCCATGTCGATGACATGTGTCGCGATGTCCCCGAGCGCACCGGACCCGGCCACGGACTTCTGGAAGCGCCACGACAGCGGGGAATTGGGGTCGGCGCTCCAGTCCTGCAGGTAGGTGCCGCGGAAGTTGAGGATTCGGCCGATTGCGCCTTCTTCGATGTACTTCTTTGCGAGGGCGACTGCGGGAGTGCGGCGGTAGTTAAAGGCCACCATGTGGACGATTCCTGCGTCCTTGACTGCGTCGTACATGGCTCTGGACTCCTCGCCGGTGCGCGCAAGGGGCTTCTCACAGATGATGTGCTTGCCTGCTTGGGCCGCGGCGATCGCGATCTCGGCGTGGAGGTGGTTCGGCGTGGCGATGTCCACAACGTCGATCTCCGGGTCTTCGACGACTCTGCGCCAGTCCGAGGTGGACTGCTCGAAACCGAAGCGGCGGGCGGCCTCCGCGGCGAGGTCGTCAGTCGCCTCGGCTATCGCCTTGCGGATAGGCATGGCCGGGGCTGGCCAGAAGAACATGGGCATCGCGGAGTAGGCGAGCGAGTGGGCCTTGCCCATGAAGCCGCCTCCGATGAGGCCGACATTGAGATTCTTCATGACGTGTTCCTTTTCGATGAGGGTCAGGCGTGGAGGAGGGCGTCCAGATACTTCTTGCTGATTTCGGCCGCAGCGCGGGGGTCTCCGTCGTACTCGTCGAGCTCGACCATGAGCCAGCTGTCGTAGCCGCTCTCCTTGATCGCCTCGACGATGTCCGGAAGGTCGAGGACGCCTTCGCCGAGCGGCAGGAATCCGAACGGGTCCTCGCGGAGGTCTTTCAGGTGCACATGGCGGAGGCGCTCGGGGTATTTGCGGATCATGGCCGCCGGGTCAGCGCCTCCTGCGGCGAGGTGGGCCGTGTCGGGACAGAAGCCGATCCTGGTGAGCGGCATGAGGCGCTCGAGCTCGTCCGGGGCCTCGACGATGGTGCTGAGGTGCGGGTGATAGCTGGCGGTCAGGCCAGCTCGCTCGGCGATGTCCGCCACTCGGTCGAGGGCTTCTCCGAGGCGCTGGTAGTCCTCGTCGCGGGTTCCCGCGGCGCGCCGTGCGCCTCCGCCGACGACGAGGCGTTCTGCCCCGAACGTGGCCGCCAGCTCAGCGGATCGTTGAATCCGGTGCAGCTCGTCAGGGAGGATGTCGGCGTAGATGAAGTTGGCCCCGGTGTAGACGCTCACGAGCGAGACGCCCGCGTCGTCGAGGAGACCGCGCAGCTCCTCGGGCCGCTCGGCGTACTCCACGAGGTTGCCGTCGAACATCTCCACACCCTCGTAGCCAACTGAAGCGATGTCCTTCACGGCCTTCTCCATAGAGCCGTGGGTCATGTAGAAGAGGTCTTTGACGCTCGTCACCCCGACGGGGTGGCCGACGACGCCGCCCCAGGTGATGGTGCAGTATCCGAGTTTCATTGGCTTGGCCCTTTCAGATGGTGATGGGAGCCCGGTGGGCTGGTGCGTCCTGTACGGGAGTTGCGACCCAGGTGCCCTCGCGGGCTGAAGTGACGAGCGCCTGCGTGAGCTGCGCGGCGCGGAGCCCGTCGGCGAAGGTGGGCAGCCCGTCGGGTGCATGGCCGCGCACGGCGTCGTAGACGTCGGCGACGAAGGCGTTGAAGCTGTCCTGGTAGCCCTGCGGGTGGCCCGCGGGCAGCCGGGCGTACCGTCTCCCGGCGTCAGTGGTGAGCGTGTCGGCGCCCACAGCGACCCTGGTGCTGGCCGCTGTCCGTCCCAGCCAGAGCGTGTCCGGCTGCTCCTGGTCGAAGCTCAGCGATGCGTCGGTCCCGTCGAAGGAGAACCAGAGGCGGTTCTTCCTGCCCGGAGTGACCTGGCTGACCACGACGGATCCTGTTGCGCCCTGATCGGTCTCGAACAGCACACTCGCTCCGTCTTCGGTGGTGACCGGGGCGGAGCCTCCATTGCCGGGCCGGTCTGCGAACGCCCGCGATGTGGAGGCGACGAGCCGCGTGATCCGCTGCCCGGTGACGAATTCCATGAGGTCGCACCAGTGGACGCCGATGTCACCGAACGCCCGGGACGACCCTCCGCTAGCCGGGTCGACGCGCCAGTTCGTCGTCTGGGGGCTGGCGAGCCAGTCCTGTAGATATGAGCCGTGCAGGAGCCAGAGGCGGCCTGCGGCCCCACGACGGACCAGGTCCCTTGCTTCCCGCACGGCCGGGTAGAACCTGTAGACGAAGGGCACCGATGCGACACTTCCGTGGCGCTGGGCCACGTCCGCGAGCTCCACTGCGTCCTCGACCGAGGTCGCGAGGGGCTTTTCACACACGACTGCTTTGCCGGCCGCGAGAGCACGCTTCGCATACGCTGCATGCGTCGCGTTGGGGGTGCAGATATGCACGACGTCGACGTCGTCGCGGTCGATCAGGGACTCTGGCGACGCTGCTGCGTGGAGGGCTCCGAGGATGAGGGCCGCGCGTTCGGCGCTTGCCGGCGTCCGGCCGGCGACGGAGCTCACCGTCCCGCCCGCGGCCCGAACGGCGTGCGCGTGGACCTCGCCCATGAAGCCCGTGCCGATGATTCCGGAGCGGCATGCGGCGCCCATGGCTACTTCTTCCGCGCCAGGGCGACGGCCAGGATGATGATCGCGCCGCGGACGACCTGCTGCTGGCTGCTGTCGAGCCCGGCGAGGATGAGGCCGTTGTTGATCAGGCCGATCAGGAGCGATCCGAACAGGGTGCCGATCACTGTGCCGGAGCCTCCGAAGAGGCTGGTGCCACCCAGGATGACGGCGGCGATCGCCGAGAGTTCGTCGCCCGTGCCCCACTGGAAGCGCCCGGACTGGAGGCGCCCTGCGTAGAGCATGCCCGCGATGCTCGCGACGATGCCGGAGATCAGCAGGACCTGGAACTTGATGCGCTTGGTGTTGATGCCGGTGAAGTCGGCTGCCGTGCGGTTGCCGCCGGTCGCCAGAATCTGGCGGCCGAATCTCGTGCGGGACAGGACGACTGCGCCGAGGGCCACGAAGAGCGCGGACCACAGGACCAGGCCGGGGACCGGGCCGATGTTCCCCGAGCCGAAGAGCGTGTTGAAGGTGTCGTCGAGGATCGGCTGCGGGGCCGATGCGGTGGCCCACTGAGCAGCCCCCACCGCGATGCCCATCATGCCCAGAGTCACGAGGAACGAGGGAATGCCCAGCAGGCTTACGAGACCGCCGTTGATCGCTCCGACGATCACGCCCATGGCGAGGCCGGCCAGGATGCCCGGCACGAGACCCCACTGGGAGATGCCCATGGCGGTGGCGACGCTCGAGAGGCCGGCCGTGGATCCGACGCTGAGGTCGATCTCAGCGCACGAGATGACGTAGGTCATCCCGACCGCGATCACGGTGATGGTCGCCGTCTGCCGGAAGATGTTCAGCAGATTGACCGCCGACAGGAAACCCTGGTCGTGGAGGAGGATCGCGAAGAACGCGAAGACCACGACGAAGCCGATGTAGATGACGTAGCGGCGCCAGTCGAGCTTCCTGAGCTTCTCGCCGAAGCTCGGCGAGATCGGCGACTCGATGGTGGCGGCGGGGGCTGTCTTGCTCATGTCAGACTCCCTGGACTGCGAGTTGGAGGGACTCCTCGTCGGCGATGTCGCCGCGAGGCAGGTCGTGGATGATGGAGCCTTCCTTGAGGACGAGGACTCGGTCGCTCACCGCAAGGAGTTCGGGGTATTCGGAGGAGATGACGATCACCGCTTTGCCGGTGCTCGCCAGGTCCCGGATCATGTCGAGGATTTCGCTCTTCGTGCCGATGTCGACGCCGGCCGTCGGCTCGTCGAGGATGAGCACCTCGGGGTCGGTGCCCAGCCACTTGGCGATGACGACCTTCTGCTGGTTGCCGCCGGAGAGGAGCCTGACAGGCCGATTCGGGTGGGCCACCTTCACAGCGAGCTTTTCGATGAGCGAAGACGAGAGCTTCTTGCCCTCGCCGATGTCCAAGAGCGGTCCGCGGCTGATGTTGCCGAGGAGGGGCAGGAGGAGGTTGTCGCGCACCGAGTGCTCCAGGACGAGGCCCTGGGCACGCCGGTCCTCTGGGATCAGGGCCAGCCCGGCGGCGATCGCCTGCTTGGGCGAGCCGATGATGGCCTTCTTGCCCTTGATGAGGATCTCGCCGCTGGTGGCCCTGTCGATGCCGAACAGGGTGCGGGCCAGTTCGGTGCGCCCGGAGCCCATGAGGCCTGCGAGGCCGAGGATTTCGCCGGGCCGCAGGACGAAGGAGATGTCCCGGACCTTGGGTCCGGAGGTGAGCCCGCGCACCTCGAGGAGGGGGACGCCGTCGTGCACCGCGTGCTCCCGTTCGCGGTACGCGAGCTGCCCCTCGATCTTCTTGCCCACGATGCCCTCGACGATCTGCTCGGGCGTCACGGTGGAGAGCGGCTCGGTGAGCAGGCGTCGGCCGTCGCGCAGGATCGTGATGCGGTCCGCGACCCGGTACACCTCGTCCATGCGGTGGGAGATGTAGATGATCGAGATGCCCCGCGCCTTGAGACGGTCGATGAGCTCGAAGAGCGCCTCGGTCTCATGCCTGGCCAAGCTCGCGGTCGGCTCGTCCATGATGAGCACCTTCGCGTTCTGAGACAGCGCCTTGGCAATCTCCGTGAGCTGCCAGTACGCCGTGCCGAGGCGGGAGACTTCGGCCTTGGGATCGACCCTGACCTCCATCTCGTCGAAGATCTTCTTGGCTCGGCGCACTGCTTCGCGGTCGTCGATGAAGCCGCCGGCGAGCGGCTCGGAGGCGAGGAAGATGTTCTGCGCCACGGTCAGGCTCGGCACGAGGCTGAATTCCTGGAAGACCATTCCGATCCCCGCGGACTTCGCGTCCTGGATGGAATTGATGGCGGCCGGCTTCCCGTCAATGAGGATCTCGCCGGCGTCTGCCTGATAGACGCCCTGCAGGATCTTCATGAGGGTGGACTTGCCGGCGCCGTTGCCGCCCGCAAGTGCGTGGACTTCGCCCCTGCGGACCTCGAAATCGACCTCCTTCAGGACCGGAACCCCGTTGAAGCCCTTGGAGATGGACCGCATCTCGACGGCATTGTCTGGCGTGTTCATGGGTTGTCCCTCCCGGCCGGGGGCCTGAGCCCCCGCCCGACTGCTTCCGCTGCTTCTGGCCCGCTACTTCTTGTACGAGCTCTGGAGGTCCGCCGGGGCGTCGGCGTGGTAGACCTGCTTCCACGCGTCTAGGACGTTCGAGTGGTCCACGGGCAGCGCGCTCAGCGCCACGTAGGCCGGCTCCTTCTTGCCCAGCAGCGCCCCCGCACCGATCTGGGCCTCCGTCACGCCCTGGTCGAACGGGACCTGGGCGCCGAGGCCGACCACGAGGTCGTTCTTCGCGAGAGCGATGGCCACGTTCTTGCCGAGGTCCTCGGTCGCGATCTTGAGGTCCTGGCGGCCTGCAGCGCGGGCAGCCGCCATGACGCCCTCGGCAGGAACGTCCCACACGGCCCAGATGCCCGAGAGATCGGCGTGCTTGCTCAGCATCGCGTTCGCCGCCGCCTGGGCGTCGCCGGCGAAGTCAGGACCTGCGATGCCCTTCTCCTCGACGACCTGGATGTCCGGGTAGTCCTTCGCGATCGTGTCCTTGAAGCCCTGGTAGCGCTGCTGGGTCACGAAGAAGTCTGCCTGGTGGAAGATGACGCCGATCTTCCCCTTGCCGCCGAGTGCCTTGGCCATCTCGTGGGCCGAGACCACGCCGTTGCCGTAGTTGTCCGCGGAGACATCGGAGACGTAGTCCTTGCCCGCGACAAAGCCCTGCGGGACGTTGTCCATGAAGACCAGCTTTGCCCCGGCCTGAGCGGCCTTCCGGTAGGCCGTCGCGGTCGCAACGGGGTCGGTGGGGATCGAGACGATGATGCTCGGCTTCTGGGTCATGACGGTCTCGAGGTCCGAGACCTGCTTGTCCGGCTTGAAGTCGGCGTCCGTCGTGGCGATGACCTTGATGCCCAGCTTCTCGAACTCGCTCTTGAGACCGGCGATCTGCGCCGTGGCCCAGTCGTTGCCGCCGTAGTGCATGACGATGGCGGCCGTAGCTCCCATGGCCTTGACCTTGGCGATCTCATCTGAGGTCAGCGTCGTGGCCGAAGCGGGCGATGGAGTCTCGCCGTTCGGACCCTTGCTGAGCACCTGACCTGTGACCTGCTTGAGGGCAGTCTCGGCCTTCTGTGAGACGGCCGAGTCGGTTCCTCCGGCGGCGCTCGTCGATGAGCTGCCGCACCCTGCGGCGGCCAGCGTGATAGCAGCGGCCGCTGCGAGGAAGGCTGTTCTGCGAATCATGATGTTCTCCAGTCGGGGAATGGGAGGGTGAGCTGAAGGGGTGTCCGCGGGGCAATTCCCTGGACGTTCTGGGGTTGGGGTCGCGGATGCGGCTGGGTGCCGCTCAGGCGAGGGCAAGCGCCAGAGCAGGAGGGACGGGCGAAAGCATGAGTCCGCCGGCAGTCGAGGCTGCTCGGATGGCGGCAGCCTTGTCCGAGGCGTTCAGGAACGCCGCAGCCTGTGGCTTGTCGAAGAAGAGTCCGAGGCTGCAGCGGCCATAGTGTCCTTGGACCCAGTGGACCGCCTCCGACGAGATGCCAGCCAAGTCAACGGAAGGTTCCAGGCCATCGGGGTCCACAGTGCCCACCGCTGCGAGACAGCCTGATCCATCCGCCGTGACGACCAGGCTCGCCCACAGGGTTCCGTTGTGGACGACGCCCACGACCGCCGAGGAGTTCCGGGGTACGAACGCCTCCACGCCTTTGGCAAGATCGTTGCCCGGGCTTTGGGCCGCGGCCAGCAGCTGGCTTGCGTGGGCCCACTGCTTATCGTCGACCTGGCCCACGCCGACGTTGGATGGGAGCCCTAGGGACTGGACCGGCCTGTGGACTGTCACCGTGGCTCCTCCTCTTCGATGAGATTCCCGTGAACGTTCACGGTCCTACCATCGTGAACGTTCACGGACGGATGTGTCAAGCATCACTTGGAACTTGCCAACGTCGGATTCCCCTAACGGGGGTGGGCCCAGCCGCCCGTCCCCCGCCTGCGGAGGAGGGCCAGGAGCTCGTCGCTCTGGTTTCTCTAGGGCTTAAAGGCTGGTCTGGCGAAGGCGCGCTGGGATGGCGCTCGCCCTCACGACAAGAGTCGGGACACTGGGGGTCCTGTCGACATCGCGCCCCTCGATGGCTCCCAGGAGCACCTCGATGCTGGCTTGGGCGAGTGCCGGGAAGTCCTGCCTGACGGTTGTGAGCGGCGGAAGAAAATAGTCCGAGCCTTCGACGTCGTCAAAGCCGACGATGCTCACATCTTCAGGAACACGGACGCCGTTCTCCGCGAATGCCCGGATGAGGCCAAGCGCCGTATGGTCACTTACAGCGAAGATCGCCTGCGGGACTCTCCCCTCTGAGACCAGGCGCAGCCCGGTCTCGTAGGCGAACTTGGGGCTCCAGTCGCCCTCGATGCACAGCCCGGGCCTCAGGCCGGCCTCCCGCATGGCCGCTTCCCAGCCTCGCTTGCGGACGCGGCCGTCGAACCACTCCATCGACCCTGCGATATGGGCGATGTCCGTGTGGCCGAGGTCGATGAGATGCTGGGTCGCCATGCGGGCGCCCAGCTCCTGGTTCTCGGAGTAGGTGAAGACGTTCGGTGTGGAGGACGCTCCTGCGGCGATCATCTCGACCGGCACCCGGAAATCGGCACTCCACACGGCGGCGGCCATGGCAATGCGTGGGGCGATGACGATGATTCCGTCGACACCTACGTCGTCCAAGGCGTCGAGCGCCTTCGGCACGCTCTCCTCGTAGGGCTCATCCACCGTCACGACTGTCGATGCATAGCCGTTCTGCCGCGCCAGGCTCTCAAGAGCCATGAGTGTGCCCACCGGGCCGAAGCGAGGAGAGCCGTCCGTAAGGATCCCGATGACCGTGGAGCGACTAGTGACGAGCGCAGTGGCCGTCCGATTGCGGCGGTAGCCGACCTCCTTGATCACGCCGAGCACCCGGTCTCGGGTCGAGGCACTCACGTCAGGGGCGTTGTTGATGACTCGGGAGACGGTCTGGTACGAGACCCCGGCGATCCTGGCAACATCGTTGATGCTGGGCTTCCGCCGTCGTGGGAGACGTGCTGGACGCCCTGGTTCCTCTGCCAACAGTCCCTCCGCTCCCAAGACATACCACCCAAGGAAAGCCCGCCTGCCAACCCTCCAACTAGACGCTAGCAGAGCAATGCACGGCGGGCGCCGGTGCACCCGGGGCACTCGTTCCAGTCGGTTTCACCCTGGCTCCGATACAACCCACCGGCCACCATCTTCCGCCAGACACCCTCAGATCAGATCGGTGGGCGCGGCTCCGCGCCCGCGCCGGCTCGACGGCGCCAATGATACGGCTGCGCCACGCCTTGCCCGGCCGCCTGCCCCCGCCGATGTGCCAGTATGGGAGCACCCAAGCGAAAGGACGCCGACGTGTCTTCCGAGCCCGCACTGACTCCCGCGGACCTTGCCGGCTACATCGACCACACCCTGCTCAAGCCGGAGGCCAGCGAGGCCGACATCCTCGCCCTATGCAGCGAGGCCGTGCAGTACCGGTTCAAGTCGGTGTGCGTGAACCCGCTCTGGGTGAAGACGGCGACGCGGGCGCTGCGCGGATCGGGCGTGCTCACGTGCGCCGTGGCCGGCTTCCCGCTCGGGGCCACCCCGACCGACGTCAAGGTCTTCGAGGCCCGCGGCGCCACGCTGGACGGGGCGGACGAGGTCGACATGGTCATCAACATTGCCGCCGCCCGGGCCAACGACCGCGGCACCCTCGTGGACGACATCCAGGCCGTGGCCGAGGCCGTGCACGGCAGCTCCTCCATCCTCAAGGTCATCATCGAGACCTCGCTGCTGACGGATGAGCAGAAGGTCCTCGCGTGCGAGGCCGCCGTCGAGGCCGGGGCCGATTTCGTCAAGACCTCCACCGGCTTCAACGGCGGCGGCGCCACGGTCGAGGACATCGCCCTCATGCGCGCCACGGTGGGCCCCGAGCTCGGCGTCAAGGCCTCCGGCGGCGTGCGTACCGCCGACGACGCCCGGGCTATGATTGCAGCAGGCGCCACCCGGATCGGAGCCAGCTCCGGGGTGGCCATCGTCACCGGCGGCACCAGCGGCGCCGGCGGCTACTAGACGCAGCGCACAGGAGAGACATGTCTGACGACGACCAGTACAACCGCCCGCTCGAGCCGAACCCGCTCGGCGGCAGCATCATCCTCTTCGTGATCTTCATGGTCCTCTTCCTCCTGGGCCTGTACCTCGTGCAGTTCCTCGACTTCACGAACGTGTGGCCGATGGCGGCCCTCATCTTCCTGTTCGCCGCGGCGTTCGGGATCCCGATGACGTTCATGGCCAAGAACAACACGGGCGACCAGCACCGCCGCTGACTCACCCCCGTACCCTCGGTTGCGGGTACGCATCTCGCCGCCCTTTCGGCGCTCCGGGTACGCATCTCGCCGCCCCTCCGCCGTTCCGGGTACACGCACGGCCCGCCTGCCGCTCTGAGGAGCACCGCAGGCGGGCCGCTGTCTGTACCCGGAACGAAAGGCCTGTGGATAACTTCGGAGGCATCGCCGTCGTCCGTGGCTCAATGGGACGGTGACGAACAGCACAGGCTCCGCCGACCGGCTCCCCACGGCCTCCTTCACCCTGCTCGACGGCCTTGAGGCAGGGCTCGGGACACGCGAGGTGCGCAGTGAGCGGATCATCATCCCGAGCCGCGGCATCCGCAGGCCGCTCGACGCCCGCGAGGATCTGCTGAGCCGGGCGGCCCCGTACACGAGGCTGCACGAGTCCACCTCGGTCAGCCACCTGACGCCCCCCTGCTGCACGGCATGCCCCTGCCGGCCTGGGCGCAGGACACGTCCCAGATCGACCTCGCCCGTTCGGCAGGGCCGGCGGAGCGGCTCGGCCAACCGCGCCGCTTCGAAGTGCGCGGGCACCGGCTCCGGCTCGGCGCCGAGGACGTCATGATGCTCGGCGGCACGAGAGTCACCACCCCGGAGCGCACCTGGCTGGACCTCTGCGGGGTCCGCCAGCTGACCATGGACGACGTCATCGTCGCGGGAGAACACCTGGTTTCCGAGCACGAGCGCGGCTTCCATCCGCGCACCGCGGTGGTGACGCTCGCCCAGCTGCGCGCCTACGTCGGCGGCAAGCGGCGGGTCCCGGGCCTGGGGAGGGCCCGGATCGCCCTTGAGCTCCTGGCCGTCGGCGCTGATTCGCCCCAGGAGACGCGGATCCGGCTCATGCTCGAGCGGGCGGGGCTGCCGCCCTTCAAGCCCAACTGCGTCGTCGTAGACCCGTGGGGCAAGGTGCTCTGGGTCGATCTGGGCAACGCTCGCTACCGCGTGGCCATCGAGTACGACGGCGAGCACCACCTCGAGCCCGAGCAGCAGCTGTGGGACCGCAGCCGCAACCGGAGGACCGTTGCCGCCGGCTGGGCGCAGGTGATCCTCACCCGAGAGGACCTTGTCAGGGGCGAGGCACACATTGTCAGCCGCGTCGTCGCCGCCCTGACGGCGCAGGGCTGGCGCTGACGGCGGCTTTGTCGGCTCCGCTCTCGTACCCGGAACCGCAATTCCCGGACGAGATGCGTACCCGGAACGCCGTAAGGGCGACGAGATGCGTACCCGAAACCGGGGCTGGCGGGGTCTGGGTAGGTCAGGTGGTGGCTGCCGGGGCTGGGGCGAAGATGGCCTCCACCACCTGGTCGGCCCACGCGAGGATCTCGCCGTCGACGAGGTCGCTGCCGCCGACCGGCGCGCTCTTCGGCTTGGGGACGAGCACCGCGTTCAACGCCGGCTTGTACTGCGCCCCCTTGTACATGCGGGCCAGGCGCATCTGCTTGGACTCGGGGAGGTCGGCGGGGGCAAAGCGCACCATGGTGCCCTGGAGCGCGACGTCGGTCAGGCCCGCCGCGCGCGCCCGGACCCGGAAGCGCGCCACGGCGGCGAGGTTCTGCACCGGGGCGGGCGGCTCGCCGTACCGGTCGGCGAGCTCCTCCATGACCTCGCTGATGCCGGCGTCGTCGGTCGCGGCGGCGAGCTTGCGGTAGGCCTCGAGCCGCAGGCGCTCCCCCGGCACGTAGTCGTGGGGCAGGTGCGCGTTGACCGGGAGCTCGATCTTCATCTCCGTCACCTTCTCCTCGCCCTCGCCGCGGAAGTCCGCCACGGCCTCGCCGACGAGCCGGATGTAGAGGTCGAACCCGACGCCCTGGATATGCCCGGACTGCTCGCCGCCGAGGAGGTTGCCCGCGCCGCGGATCTCGAGGTCCTTCATGGCCAGCTGCATGCCCGCGCCCAGCTCGTTGTGCGCCGCGACCGCCTTGAGCCGCTCGAGCGCGACCTCCCCGAGGGGCTTCTCGGCCGGGTACAGGAAGTACGCATAGGCGCGCTCGCGCCCGCGGCCCACGCGGCCGCGCAGCTGGTGCAGCTGGGAGAGGCCGTAGGAGTCCGCGCGGTCGATGATGAGCGTGTTCGCGTTGGAGATGTCCAGGCCGGTCTCGATGATCGTGGTGCACACGAGCACGTCGAAGCGCTTCTCCCAGAAGTCCACGATGATCTTCTCGAGCCGGGACTCGGACATCTGCCCGTGGGCGACCTCGACGCGCGCCTCGGGGACGAGCTCGCGGATCGCGGCGGCCGTCTTGTCGATCGAGGAGACGCGGTTGTGCACGAAGAACACCTGGCCCTCGCGCATGAGCTCGCGCCGGATCGCGGCCGAGACCTGCTTGTCCGTGTACGGCCCCACGTAGGTCAGGACGGGGTGGCGCTCCTCGGGCGGCGTGGCCAGGGTGGAGGTCTCGCGGATGCCCGTGAGGGACATCTCGAGCGTGCGCGGGATCGGCGTCGCGGACATCGCGAGGACGTCCACGTTGGTGCGCATCTTCTTCAGCTCCTCCTTGTGCTCGACGCCGAACCGCTGCTCCTCGTCGATGATCACCAGGCCCAGGTCCTTGAACGCCACCTCCTTGGACAGCAGCCGGTGGGTGCCGATCACGACGTCGACGGAGCCGCTCTTGAGCCCCTCGAGCGTCTCCTTGGACTCCGTGCCCGTCTGGAAGCGCGAGAGCGCGCGCACGCGAACGGGGAAGCCCGAGAACCGCTCCGAGAACGTCTCGTAGTGCTGCTGCGCGAGCAGCGTGGTCGGCACGAGGACCGCCACCTGCTTGCCGTCCTGGACGGCCTTGAACGCCGCCCGGACCGCGATCTCGGTCTTGCCGTAGCCCACGTCGCCGGAGACGAGCCGGTCCATCGGGACCTCCCGCTCCATGTCCGCCTTGACCTCGTTGATCGTGGTGAGCTGGTCCGGGGTCTCGACGTAGGGGAAGGCCTCCTCGAGCTCGCGCTGCCACGGGGTGTCCGGCCCGAAGGCGTGGCCCTTCGAGGCCATGCGCGCCGAGTAGAGCCGGATGAGCTCCCCGGCGATCTCCTTGACGGCCTTCTTCGCCCTGGACTTGGTCGAGGCCCAGTCCGCGCCGCCCATCTTGGACAGCGACGGTGTGTCCCCGCCCACGTACCGGGTCACCTGGTCGAGCTGGTCGGTGGGGACGAAGAGCCGGTCGCCCGGCGCGCCGCGCTTGGCCGGCGCGTACTCGAGGACCATGTACTCGCGCGTCGGCGCGGCACCGGCCGCGCCCTGCCCCGCGCCGGTGATCTTGCGCTGCACGAGCTCGACGAACTTCCCGATCCCGTGCTGCTCGTGGACCACGAAGTCCCCCGCGGTGAGCGAGAGGGGGTCGACGGCGTTGCGCCGCCGGGAGGGCATCTTGCGCATGTCGCGGGTCCCCGCGGCGCTCGCCCGTCCGAGGAGGTCGGCCTCGGTGAGCAGCCCGAGCTTGAGCCCGTCGAGCACGAACCCCTTGCCGGCCGGGGCCTTCGTGATCTCGATGATGCCCGGCTCCGGGGCCCGGTCGAGCCCGTCGATGCGGCTGCACGGGATGTTCGCGTCGTGGAACAGCTCCGCGAGGCGCTGGGCCGGCCCGGGGCCGTCCGTGGCGACCACGATCCGCCACTCGTCCCGCACGCGGCCCCCGATGAACTCCATCATCTCGGCCACGTCGCCCTGGTAGCCGCGGGGCTCGCGGGCGGCGATCGTGACCACGTCGATGTCCAGGACGGTCTCCTCGTCCACGCCGAGCGAGGTGAGCGACCACCACGTGACCCCGCGCTCCTGCGCCTCCGAGCGCACCTCGCCGAGCGTGGCGAAGCTCGCGTCCTCGAGCCGGCCGGCGTGCTCGCCCGAGTCCTCCCCCGCCTCGGCGAGGGCGACGTCGAGCGGTGCGGCGCCGCCGTCGGACGCGGTGGCCCACGCGGCGGCGAGGAACTCCTCGTTGGTCGCGGCGAGGTCGTGGGCGCGGGCACGGACCTTCTCCGGCTCCATGACGAGCGCGGCCGACCCGGCCGGGAGCTCCCCGATGAACGGGACCATCCGGTCCACGAGCAGCGGCGCGAGGGACTCCATGCCCTCGACCGCGATCCCGCCGGCGATCTTCTCGAGCATGTCCGCCGCCGCGGGCAGGCGCCCCTTCAGCTTCGCGGCCCGGCCCATGACGCCGGGCGTGATGAGCAGCTCGCGGCACGGCGGGGCGAACAGCGCCGTGGGGTGGTGGACGTTCGGCCCGGTCAGGGAGCGCTGGTCGGCGACGGCGAACCAGCGCATCTGCTCGACCTCGTCGCCGAAGAACTCGACGCGCACGGGGTGGTCCTCGGTGGGCGGGAAGACGTCGATGATGCCGCCGCGGACGGCGAACTCGCCGCGGTGGCTGACCATGTCGACGCGCGCGTACGCGGCGTCGGCGAGGGCCCGGACCACCTCGTCGAAGGGGGCGTCCTGCCCCACGGTGAGGGAGACCGGCTCGAGGTCGCCGAGGCCGGCGACGAGCGGCTGCAGCACCGCCCGCACCGGCGCGACCACGACCTTCAGCTCGCCGCCCGCCGGGCCGCCGCCGTCGGCCGGAGCGGCCGAGGGGTGCGCAAGCCGGCGCAGCACCGCGAGGCGCCGCCCCACGGTGTCGGAGCGCGGCGAGAGCCGCTCGTGCGGGAGGGTCTCCCAGCTCGGGAACAGCGCGACGGACTCGGACGGGACGTAGGCGCCCAGCGCCGAGACGAGGTCCTCCGCCTCCCGCTCGGTGGCGGTGACGGCGAGCACGACGGCGCCGGGTTCCGGCAGTGCCTCGACCACCTCGGCGACGACCACCGGCCGGAGCCCGGTGGGCGCGACGACCTGCAGGTCCTGGCTGCGGCGGCCAGCGGGCTTGGAGGCATACTCGCGGAGCCGGGCGACGCTCGCGTCCTCGCCGACGGCGCGGCGCAGCCCCTCGAGGATCGGGGCGCCCTCGCGGCTCGCCGGGCGCAGCACGTCAACAGACACTTCTGGCTCCTCACTCGCGCGCTCCGTCAGCGGGCAGCGCGCCACGACAGCACAACAGCCCCGACACTCTGCGAGGCCGGGGGCTGTCCCAGCTTAGCCAATGCGTCTGGCGCGGGCGGCCCCTGTTCGCCCCTAGCATGGGAGGGATGGTCCAGCGCATCCCCCGAACCTCCGCCCTCCGGCCCCGGATGCGGCGCGCCCTGGCGGCGGTCGCGGCGCTGTACCTGGTCGGGGTGGCCCTCGTGGTCCTGTGGCCCTCGCCCGTGGACCGGCCGGAGGCGGGCACCATCCGGGCCGTCTTCCTGTGGCTGCACGCGCACGGGCTCCCCCGCTGGCTCGGGTATGCCCAGCTCGAGTGGACCTCCAACGTCGTGTTCTTCGTCCCGTTCGGCCTCTTCGCTGTGCTCCTGGGCGTCCGGCCGTGGGGCGCGCTGCTGGCCGGGGTCGCCGCGTCGGCGGCGGCCGAGACCGCGCAGGCCCTGTTCCTGCCCGAGCGGACGGCGTCCCTGATGGACATCCTCGCCAACAGCCTCGGCACGCTCGTGGGGGTCGTGGCCGCGGTGCTCGTGCTGCGCCGGCAGCCCGCCCCCGTGCCGCAGCCCGCGTCGGATCGCGGCCCCACGGCATCCTAGGATGGTCTTCGGCGCGCGCCCCCGCGTGCCTGTGCCGGGACCGCATTCGTTCCGCCAAACCCCAGCCTCCTACGGAAGGACCCCTGTGGCACTGTCAGCCAGCCAGACCCTCAACTTCCCCGTCGACCGCGTCGCGGCGGTGTTCGCGGACGAGGCGTTCCAGCGCCATGTGAGCGAGCTCGTCGGCGGCCGCCTCGAGTCGTTCTCGGTCGACGGCGACGTGGCCGGCGCCTTCACCGCCACCGTCGTGCGCCAGCTGCCCACGCAGCGCCTCCCCGAGATCGCCCGCAAGGTGGTCGGCGAGTACATCAACGTCACCCAGACCGAGAACTGGGGCGCGCCCGAGGCCGACGGCTCCCGCCAGGCCGACATCAAGGTCAAGGTGGCCGGTGCCCCCGTGGACGTCGCTGCCGTGCAGCGCCTCGCGGCCGACGGCGGTGCGACCCGCATCGAGCTCAACGGCACCGTGAGCTCCTCGGTCCCGCTCCTCGGCGGCAAGATCGCCTCCGCGGCCGAGCCGATGGTCGGCAAGGCCCTCAACCTCCAGGCCACGCAGGCCGAGGCCTGGCTCGCCGGCGAGATCAACTGATGCAGCTGCCCGTCGCGCTCTCCTGGGTGCTCATCGTGGCCGGTGTGTGGAACCTCGTGGTGTGGCCGCAGTTCCTCCGCCGGATCATGAAGGATCCGCGGGCCAAGGACGAGCAGGGCCGGGCCACCCGGTTCATGAACGTCCACCTGCTGCTCGTGTCCATCTCGGTGACGCTCGGCGTGGCCGTTGCCGTGATCGGGATCAGGACGCTGTTCTCCTGAATCCCCCGTGAGGGTTCCGGGGCGGGGGACGCCCGGGACCTCACGGCAGGAGCGCACGACGGCGCCCCGGTCACCCGCCGCTCGCGGGGGCCGGGGCGCTGTTCTGCTTTCAGGACCCCCGGCGCCGGTAGAATGGCTGAAGGTGTGCCGGGAAGTCTGGTCGGCGTGACGTCCGTCCTCCCCGCGAGGAGACCCCCGACCGATGGGAAGAATCCATGCCGCAGCCCGCCCCACGCCGTCGTCCGCTGGCCCCGACCCTGGGCCGCGGGAGCTACCCCGAGTACCGCCGCATCGCCGAGATCCTCCGCAAGGAGACGGTGGGCGGCGCCCTCCTGCTGCTCGCGACCGTGGCGGCGCTCGTGTGGGCCAACTCGCCCGCCGGGCCGGCGTACGCGGCGCTGCGCGACGCGCGGTTCGGGTACGCGCCGTGGCACCTCGAGCTCAGCGTCGGCTCGTGGGCAGCCGACGGCCTGCTCGCCCTGTTCTTCTTCGTCGCCGGGCTCGAGCTCAAGCGCGAGTTCGTGGCCGGAGACCTGCGCCGGCCCGCCGCGGCGCTCGTGCCCGTCGTCGCCGCGCTCGGCGGGGTCGCGGTGCCGGCGCTGGTCTACGTGGGCGTCAACCTCGCCGCCGGCTCCGACGGGCTGGGGGGGTGGGCTATCCCGACGGCGACCGACATCGCGTTCGCCCTCGCCGTCCTGGCCGTGATCAGCACGCACCTGCCGGCGGCCCTGCGCACGTTCCTGCTGACCCTGGCCGTGGTGGACGACCTCCTCGCGATCGCCATCATCGCCTTCTTCTACTCCTCCGACCTGGCCCCCGGGTACCTGCTGCTCGCCCTCGTGCCGCTCGCGGCGTTCGGGGTCCTCGTCCAGCTCCGCATCCGCGCCTGGTACCTGCTCGTCCCGCTCGCCCTCGCGACCTGGGCCCTCGTGCATGCCTCGGGCATCCACGCGACCGTGGCCGGGGTGCTGCTCGCCTTCACCGTGCCGGTGCTGCGCAGCCAGAAGAACGGGGGCCCCGAGGCCGGCCCGGGCCTCGCGGAGACCTTCGAGCACCGGCTGCGGCCGCTGTCGGCCGGGATCGCGGTGCCCGTCTTCGCGTTCTTCTCCGCGGGCGTCGCCATCGGCGGATGGGACGGCCTCGCCTCGGCGCTGCGGGACCCGGTGGCGCTCGGCATCGCCGCGGCCCTCGTGGCCGGGAAGGCCGCCGGCGTGTTCACCGCCACCTGGCTCGTGGCCAAGAGCCGGCATGCCGACCTCGATGCCGACCTGGAGTGGATCGACCTCGCGGGGCTCGCGCTGCTGACCGGGGTCGGCTTCACCGTCTCGCTGCTCATCGCCGAGCTCTCCTTCAGCCCCGCCTCCGCCCACGGCGAGCACGCCAAGGCCGCGATCCTCGCCGGTTCCGTGACGGCGGCGCTGCTCGCCGCCGTCGTGCTCCGCGCCCGCAACCGGCACTACCGCCGTGTCGCGCGCGAGGAGGCTGTCGACGCGGACGGCGACGGCGTCCCGGACGCCTTCGAGCGGGGCCCGGGAACGTCTCCTTCCAGTTAGGCGTACCCATCTCGCGGACGCCGCGACGTCGTCGCGATCGCCGAGACGAACATGAGCATGCCTACGCCGAAGAACGACGTCGCAATCCTGCTCCTGCGCGGGCGGAAGTGTGCGCTGCGATCGGCGCCTCACCCTGCGCGGTCCTATGCCACGGCTGCACAAGCCGTGGCCCGGCCGACGTTGTCCGCTTGCAGCCACCGCGGCCGCCACGAACCCGCAGACTCGGAACGCAAACAGTGCCCAGTCGAGCCGTTCTTCTTGACCATTGAGGACAGCGGCACACTGGTCGCCCCCTTTCGGCCTCGGGCAGGCTAGTACCCGGGACGGACGAAACATCGGGCCCGGCGGTTCCGGTGCACGGTTAGGCTAGAACGTAAGGAGACGAGTTCGCCGGATCGACTCTCGCCGCTGCATGAGAGGTCGAGGACCAGCTTGGCGCCCTCATGGGCGAGGCAGTGGACGGCGAGGTGGGTGGTTGCGTCTAGGCGCTCGCGTAGCCATTCGGAGAGAACCGCTGCGGATCGCGTGATGCCGGGCTAGGAGGCCTAGACGGTATGGAGTGGCCGCCTTAGTGGGTGGTTGCGGGCCGGGGCCTCGCTCACGCAGATTCGTGGGTTACCGGACAGAAGTCCCTGCCCGG
>NZ_JAUSTE010000005.1 GCF_030812675.1 Sinomonas atrocyanea
GCCCCGCCCGCGGCGGGCGCCCCCCCCCCCGCCGCCCCCCCCCCCCCCGCGCCCCCCCCCCCCCCCCCCGGGGGCCCCCCCCCCCCCCCCCCCCCCCCCCCGGGGGGGGGGGCCGGGCCCCGGGCCCCCGCGCCGCTGTGCGCGCACCGGTAGAATGGGAAGCCATGAGCTCCCCTGATATGCCCGCCGAACTGACCCCTGAGGAGATCCAGGCCGCCCTCAAGGTGCTCGGCACGATCCACACGTACGACGAGGAGCACCCGGACTACGTGGCCGTGCGGCGCGCCACGGGCAAGATGTTCAAGGCGCACCGCCGCTTCACCCGCACCCAGAAGCGCGACGCTATCGCCGAGGCGGACAGGGCCGTCATCGCGCAGACCGCGACCGCCGCGCCGGACCGGATCGACGACGAGACGAAGGGCAACAAGCTCGCGTCCTCCGCGACCGGCGAGATCGCAGGGCACCTCCTCCGCTCGCGGCCGTGCTACATCTGCAAGCAGCACTACACCCAGGTGGATGCGTTCTACCACCAGCTCTGCCCCGAGTGCGCCGCCATGAGCCACGCCAAGCGCGACGCGCGCACTGATCTGACCGGGCGCAGGGCGCTGCTCACCGGCGGCCGGGCGAAGATCGGCATGTACATCGCCCTGCGGCTCCTCCGCGACGGCGCGCACACCACCATCACGACCCGCTTCCCGAAGGACGCCGCCCGCCGGTTCGCCGCGATGGAGGACTCCGCCGAGTGGCTCGACCGGCTCACGATCGTGGGCATCGACCTGCGCGACCCGTCCCAGGTCATCTCGCTCGCCGACGCGCTCGACGCCGAGGGGCCGCTCGACATCATCATCAACAACGCCGCCCAGACGGTGCGTCGCTCCGGGAACGCGTACAAGCCCCTTGTGGACGCCGAGTCCGAGCCGCTCCCGGCGGCGCTGCTCCCGGGCAATGGGGGCCCCGAGCTGCTCACGTTCGGGCACGCGCACGACAAGCACCCGCTCTCGATCGCGGGGTCCGTGGCCGAGCACCCTGCGCTCGCGGGCGATGCCGTGACCGCCCTCGCGCTCTCGACCGGCTCCGCGTCGCTGGACCGGATCGCCGCGGGGACCGCGATCGACGCCGGCGGCCTCGTTCCCGATCTCGCGGCGATCAATTCGTGGACCCAGGTCGTGGACCAGGTGGACCCGCTCGAGATGCTCGAGGTGCAGCTGTGCAACGTCACGGCGCCGTTCCTGCTCGTCTCCAGGCTGCGGCCCGCAATGCGACGTTCGACGGCGCGCCGAAAGTACGTGGTGAACGTCTCCGCGATGGAGGGGCAGTTCGGGCGCAAGTACAAGGGTCCCGGGCACCCGCACACCAACATGGCCAAGGCGTCGCTGAACATGATGACGCGCACGAGCGCCGGGGAGATGTTCGAGACCGACCGGATCCTCATGACGGCGGTGGACACGGGCTGGATCACCGACGAGCGGCCGCACTACACCAAGGTCCGGCTCGCCGACGAGGGCTTCCACGCGCCGTTGGACCTCGTGGACGGAGCAGCCCGAGTGTACGACCCGATCGTCATGGGCGAGGCGGGGACCGATCTGTACGGGGTGTTCCTGAAGGACTACCGGCCCAGCCCCTGGTGACCTGGGCTCCTCCCTCCCCCCCCGTCCCGTTGAGGGGTCTCTGGCACCCGCTTGAGGGGTCTCTGGCCGCCGGCCAAGGGCAGTGACTCAGGCCGCTCTTCCCGCCAGAAGGATCCTCAGTTCGCGCCGGACACGGGCGAAGTCATCGTTCAAGTCCTCGGCCCCCCCGCGTAGATGAGGCCCCAGCCCCTGTGCCGGAAGGCGGTATCCCGGCGGGCATCGCTCAGTCGCTGCTGAGGCTCCTGATGGTGGGCGCCTTCGTAGTGGATGCCGATGCGGTCCCGACAGTAGCCAAGGTCAGCGGTAGGCGATCTCGGGTCGTCCGGGTCGAGCTTGATCTGGAGCTGCGGCTCGGGGAAACCGTGGGCCACGAGACTGAGCCTCAGCATGGTCTCCGGCACGGAGTCGGAGCCGACCCGCATGTCGATCAGGGCTTCCTTGCACTTCCCGACCCCTTTGACCTTGGGATGCGCCTTGAGAAGCCGGGCTAGGGACGCCTTCGTCTCGTAGGGAGCACTGCGGCCCTCGAACTCCGGCCGAGGATTTCGGATCAGCTGGTCACCGAGCGCAACCAACGCGGCCACGCTCAGTTCATGGCCCAAGTCCAGCCATGTCCGGCCTCGACTCGTCATCCGGATCCCCTCATGGATCACCACCTCCCCCTCGAGGATCCGCACTCGATGCCCCACCACCCCGGGGCGCCGGACCCTCGGCAGGTGGGATGGCTTGCTCAGGTGAACGTACGAGTGGTCGTCCATCCAGGGCGGCATCCACAGACCGTCCAACGCACCCGCCGTGCGATGCGACGCCCAGGCATCTGGGTTGAGGTCAAGATGTGCGCGAACCAGGCGGTCCAGAACGGGCGGACCGGCGTGGGGAACGAAGATTCCGCGGCTGATCTGGCGGATGTCCGCGATCCGTAGGTCCGCCGCGCTGAGACCGCGGGCCCTCGCCTCACTTGCGGAGAACGGCCGCAGGATGAGGTTCTCGCGGGGCGCCTGTCCACTCATGGCCCCATGCTGGCACAAGTCCTCGGGGAGCATCCCCAGTTATCCACAGGCGGTCGCCGCAGACCCCGCAAACGGTCGCCAGGGACCCCGCAACCCGGCGCCAGAGACCCCGCAAACGGTCGCCAGAGACCCCACAACCCGGGGAGGGGTGGGGCGGGGCCGGGGCGGGGGCGCCGGGGGTGAGACGCGGCGCGGGCGGGTCAGGCGAGGCGGGTGATCTCCACGCCGACGTCGAGGTGGGAGCCGCCGCCGCCCGAGAGGATGCCCTTGAGCGGGGGCACGTCCCGGTAGTCGCGGCCGCGGGCCACGGTCACATGGAAGTCTCCGGCCGGCTTGTGGTTGGTCGGGTCCCACGACCGCCACTCGCCGTCCCACCACTCGAGCCACGCGTGGGACTGGCCTGCGACGACCTCGCCGATGTCCGCGCTCGAGCGCGGGTGCAGGTAGCCGGAGATGTAGCGGGCGGGGATGCCGAGGCTGCGCAGCGACCCGATCGCCAAGTGTGCGAGGTCCTGGCAGACCCCCTCCCGCTGGTTCCACGCCTGCTCGGCGTCCGTCGTCACGGCCGTGGAGCCGGGCCTGTAGCGCATCTCGCCCCGCAGCCAGTCGAACACAGCGTGGGCTGCGCGGTGCGGGTCGAGGCCGTCGACGATCTCCGGGAGCGTGCCGAGCACCTCGCTCCCCGGCCCAGACAGCCGGGACTGCGGCAGCCAGTCGCTGAACTGGTCCTCGAGCTCGGGGCTGCGCAGCCGGTCCCAGGCCACGACGTCGCCCTCGGCAGGCACGCGCTCGACCCGGTGCACCTCGACCGTGGTCGAGGAGACGACCTCGAGGAACTCGTGCGGGAGCTGCATGTCGAAGGCCGTCACGCGGGTGCCCCAGTAGTCCTTGTAGGAGCTCACCGCGGCCTGCGTGGGGGTGACGCGGACCTGCGACTCGAGCACCACCTGCTGGGGCTCGGTCAGCGGCGTCATGCGCGCCTCGTTGTACGAGAGGGTGACGCGGCGGTTGTACCGGTACGCGGTGTGGTGCAGGATCCTCAGCCTGGTCATGAAACCTCTCCCACCCAGGCCTGCTCGTCGGCCCTGTTGAAGTACTTGCGCGAGACCGCGTCGGACGTCTGGGCCACGGCCTTCTGGACCCGCTCCATGTGCTCGGGGAGCTCGACCATCAGGTCGTCCGTGCGGTGGAACTCGAGGAACGTGCGGGCCTGGCCGACAATGCGGCGCGCGTCGTTGATGAACCCGACCCGGGTGTCCGAGGGGTCGAGCTTCGCGAGCGCGTCGTCGGCGTCGCGCAGCGCGTACACGATGGAGCGCGGGAACAGCCGGTCCATGAGGAGGAATTCGGCGGCGTGGCGCTCGTCGAAGGCGGTGCGGCGGGTACGCAGGAACGACTCGTAGGCGCCGGCGCAGCGGAGCATGTTGACCCAGGACATCCCCGCCGTGTGCACCTCGCGAGTCGAGAGCATGCGCGCGGTCATGTCCGCCCGCTCGAGCGAACGGCCCAGCACGAGGAACAGCCAGCCCTCGTCATGGCTCATCGTGGTGTCGGCGAGGCCGCGGACCATCGCCGTGCGCTCGAGCACCCAGTTGCAGAAGCGGTAGGTGCCCACCACGTCCTTGCGGTGCTGGCTGAGGCCGTAATAGGTGGTGTTGAGGCACTCCCACAGGCTCGAGGAGACGGTCTCCCGGGCGCGCCGGGCGTTCTCGCGCGCGGCCGCGAGCGAGCCCGCGATGCTCGTGGCGTTCGTGCGGTCGAAGGCGAGGGACTGGAGCAGGTCGGGCAGCCCGAACTCGTCCGCGTCTGACCGCGAGCCCATGACGCCGAGGAGCTCCTGGGCGACGCTACGCTGGTCGGCGGCGGGCAGGTGGTTGAGCCTTTCGAGGTGCACGTCCAGGATGCGGGCGGTCCCGTCCGCCCGCTCGACATAGCGGCCGATCCAGAACAGGGATTCAGCGATGCGGCTGAGCACGTCGTCCTCCTCGAGGGGTCGTGGTGCGGGCGGGGATGGAGCTGGCGGGGCTGGCCGGCCGACGGCGCGCGGTCACTGCTGCTGCTGCTCGGCCTGGCGGTCGCGCCAGTTGCTCTCGACCGGCCACACGCTCGTGCGCTCGCGGATGCTGATCGAGTGCCGGGGCTCCGCCTCGACGGGGACGTCCGGGGACTGGGCGAGCACCCACGTGTCCTTGGACCCGCCGCCCTGGCTCGAGTTGACGATGAGGGAGCCCTCCTTCAGCGCCACCCGGGTGAGGCCGCCGGGCAGGACCCACACGTCGTCGCCGTCGTTGAGCGCGAACGGGCGCAGGTCGACGTGGCGCGGCCCGAAACGGTCTCCGGAGAGCGTCGGGACGGTGGAGAGCTGCAGCACAGGCTGGGCGATCCATCCGCGGGGATCGGCGAGGACCCGCTTGCGGAGCGTGTCCAGCTCCTCGCGCGTGGCGCTCGGGCCGATGACGAGTCCCTTGCCGCCCGAGCCGTCGACGGGCTTGACGACGAGCTCGTCGAGGCGGTCGAGGACCTCCTCGCGCGCGTCGTCCTCCTCGAGCCGGTACGTGTCCACGTTGGCCACGATCGGCTCCTCGCCGAGGTAGTAGCGGATCAGGTCCGGGACGTAGGAGTAGACGAGCTTGTCGTCCGCGACGCCGTTGCCCACCGCGTTCGCGATCGTGACGCCGCCGGCCCGGGCCGCGTTGACCAGGCCGGGGCAGCCGAGCATCGAGTCGGAGCGGAACTGCAGCGGATCGAGGAAGTCGTCGTCGATGCGCTTGTAGATAACGTCCACGCGCTGCTCGCCCGCCGTGGTCCGCATGTACACGCGGTTCCCGCGGCAGATCAGGTCGCGGCCCTCGACGAGCTCCACGCCCATGAGGCCCGCGAGCAGGGTGTGCTCGAAGTACGCCGAGTTGTACACGCCGGGGGTCAGGACCACCACGGTCGGCTCCTCCACGCCGGCGGGGGCGGTCTTGCGCAGGGTCGAGAGCAGCCGGCGGGGGTATTCCTCGACGGGGCGGATGGGCTGCTGGCTGAAGACCTCGGGCAGGCCCTTAGCCATGGCTCGGCGGTTCTCGAGCACGTAGCTCACGCCGGAGGGGACGCGGACGTTGTCCTCGAGGACGCGGAACGTGCCGGCGGCGTCGCGCACGATGTCGATGCCCGAGATGTGCACCCGGACCCCGCCCGCGGGCTCGAAGCCGTGCACCTGGCGGTGGAAGTGCTTGCTCGTGGTGATCAGCCGGCGCGGGACCACGCCGTCGGCGACGACCGCCATCTTCGAGTACACGTCGTTGAGGAACGCCTCGAGGGCGCGGACGCGCTGGGCGACGCCCCGCTCGAGGACGTCCCACTCGCCGGCGGAGATGATGCGCGGGACGAGGTCGAGCGGGAACGGCCGCTCCTCCCCCGCGTAGTCGAACGTGACCCCCTTGTCGAGGAAGGTGCGCGCCATCGAATCGGCGCGGGAGGTCACGTCGGTCAGGTCGAGTCCCGCAAGCGCCTGCGCGAGATGGCCGTAGCTGGGCCGCGCCGCCTGGCGGGGGGCGAACATCTCGTCGTACGCGCCGGTACGTTCGGCGGCGACGGAGTAGTCCTCGAAGAGATCCGACATAGGGAACAGCTTTTCACCAATCCGGCTCGGGCGCATATCGGGGCCCAGGCGTGGTGGGGCCGCATGGTTGAATGGGCCGTGTGCCAACTCACAACCTGAGCCGCGACGAGGCCGCCGGGCGCGCTGGGCTGCTCGCCGTCGAGTCGTACCACGTCACCCTCGACCTCCGCGCTGCGGCCGATCCCGCGGCCACGGCCTTCCCGACGACGAGCGTCATCGAGTTCCGCGCCGTGGCCGGCGCAGAGACCTTCGCGGACTTCCTCGGGGAGTCCGTGGACCGCCTGGTCCTCAACGGCCGCACCCTCGATCCGGCCTCCGCCTACGACGGAGCGCGGATCCGCCTCATGGGCCTGGCCGAGCACAACCGGCTCGAGGTCGCTGGGCACGCGCGGTACTCGCGCAGCGGCGAGGGCCTCCACCGCTTCGTGGACCCGGCCGACGGCGAGACCTACCTGTACACCCAGTGCGAGCCCGCGGATGCCCGCCGGTACTTCGCTGACTTCGAGCAGCCCGACCTGAAGGCGAGCTTCGCGTTCACGGTGCTCGCGCCGTCGTCGTGGGTGGTCAGCGCGAACGGCGAGGCGACGGCGGAGGCCGTCCCGCTCGACGACGGCGCCGGCGCGCGCTGGGAGTTCGCCCCCACGCCGCCCATGCCCACCTACCTCGCGGCGGTGCTCGCCGGCCCGTACCACCGCGCGTCGGGCGCCTGGACCGGGACCACGCGCGACGGCGGGACCCTCACCGTGCCGCTCGCGGCCTACTGCCGGGCGTCCCTCGCCGAGCACTTCGACGCGGACCGGATCTTCGACCTCACCAGGCGCGGCCTGGACTTCTACCACTCGGTCTTCTCCCCCGCCTACCCCTGGGGCAAGTACGAGCAGGCGTTCGTGCCCGAGTACAACCTCGGCGCCATGGAGAACCCCGGGCTCGTGACCTTCACGGAGCAGTACGTGTTCGCCTCCCGGGCCGCCGACTCCCAGTACGAGGGGCGCGCCAACACGCTCCTGCACGAGATGGCGCACATGTGGTTCGGCGACCTCGTGACCATGCGCTGGTGGGACGACCTGTGGCTCAAGGAGTCGTTCGCCGAGTACATGGGCACCCTGGCCGTGGACCGGGCGACCGGCTTCAGGACGTCCTGGGTGAACTTCGCCAACCGGCGCAAGGCCTGGGCCTACCTCCAGGACCAGCTGCCCACGACCCATCCGATCGTCGCCGACATCACCGACCTCGAGGCCGCGGAGCAGAACTTCGACGGGATCACCTACGCCAAGGGCGCCTCGGTGCTCAAGCAGCTCGTGGCGTATGTGGGCGAGGACGCGTTCCTGGCCGCCGCCCGCGACTACTTCGCCCGGCACTCCTACGGCAACACGACGCTCGCCGACCTCCTCGGCGCGCTCGAGCGGTCCTCGGGGCGCCCCCTGCAGGACTGGGCCGCGGCGTGGCTCCAGACCGCCGGGCTGCCGGTGCTCGAGCCGCTCGTCGAGTACGCCTCGGAGCACGACGGCGAGCGGCTCGCCCGGGTGGCCATCGGGCAGCGCGCCACGGACCCCGTCACGGGGGCAGAGGCGCGGCGGCCCCACCGGCTCAAGGTCGGCCTCTACTCGCGCACGGCCTCGGGGGCCATCGAGCGGTCGGCGAGCGTCGAGGTGGACCTGTCGGCCGACGCGCCCGGGGGCGTGACCGAGGTGCCCGGGCTCGCGGGGCGCCCGGTCCCCGATCTCCTCCTCGTCAACGACGAGGACCTGACGTACGCCAAGGTGCGCCTCGACCCGCGCTCGGAGGCGACCGTCCGGGACGCCCTCGGCGACATCGCCGACCCCCTCGCGCGGGCCCTCGCCTGGACGGCGCTGTGGCACGCCACGCGCGACGGCGAGACGCCCGCCGCGGACTACGTGCGCGCCGTCGAGCGCTTCGGGCCGGCCGAGACCACGGTCGGCGTCCAGCTGACGGTGCTCGACAACGCCCGCACCGCCATCGAGCGGTACACGCACCCGGAGGGCCGCGGCGCCCTGCGGGACGACTACCTCGCGGCCGTCGCCCGCGCGCTGCGGGGCGCCGAGCCCGGCTCCGACCAGCAGCTCGCGTGGGCCCGGGCGCTCGCGGCGGGCAGCAGGCACGGCGGCGGGCAGCACGCGATGCTCCGGGCCCTCGTGGACGGCGCCGAGACGCTCTCGGGCCTCGCCGTGGACCAGGACCTGCGCTGGTCCCTGTGGCAGGCGCTCGCCGCCCAGGGCCGTGCGACCGACGCGGAGCTGGACGCGGAACTCGCCCGGGACCGCACTGCCAAGGGCAGCGTGGGGCACGCCCTCGCCATGGCGGCACGGCCCGATCCAGCGGTCAAGGAGGATGCGTGGCGCGCGGCCGTGGACGGCGACGGGCTCTCCAACGACCTCCTCGGCGCCACCGTCGCCGGCTTCATGCTCGGTCCGGAGGAGCTGCGACTGCCGTTCCTGGACCGCTACTTCTCGATGCTCACGCGGGTCTGGGAGGAGCGGTCGCAGGAGATCGCGACGCGCCTCGTCGACGGCCTCTACCCGGCCGGCTCGTCCCTCGCCCCGGGCCTGGACCCGCTGGAGCACCCGGTGCTCGGCCGCACGGACGCGTGGCTCGCCGAGCATGCGCAGGCGCCGGCGGCGCTGCGCCGCCTCGTCCTCGAGGCCCGCGACCACCTGCACCGGGCCCTCGTGGCGCAGGCCCGCTCCCGGAAGGGCTGACCGCCCGCAAGCCGTGCCGCAGGGCCGGACCGCAGGGCGGGCCCGCGCACGACGGCGGCCACCCGCCGTCGTGCGCCCGCTCACCCCGGGCGCGGGCCGGCTACGGGACCCGGTGCAGCCACGCGCGGGTGGCGAACTTGTGCTCGGCGAGGGCGCGCGCGTCGGCGAGCGAGTCCTCGGACAGGGCGACGCGGCGGGCACCGTAGCGGGCCTCGAAGGTGCCCATCATGGCCTCGAAGAGGTCCGCGCGGTCCATCCCCGTCTGCCGCTTGAGCGGGTCGACCCTCTTCTGCGCGCTCGCGATGCCCTTGTCGGAGATCTTCTCCCGCCCGATGCGCAGGACCTCGGTCATCTTGGCCGCGTCGATGTCGTAGCTCATGGTCACGTGGTGGAGCATCGCGCCGTTGCCGAGCCGCTTCTGCGCGGCGCCGCCGATCTTGCCCGCCTCCGTGGCGATGTCGTTGAGCGGCTTGTAGAACGCCGAGACGCCGACCTTGGCGAGGGCCTCCATCACCCAGGCGTCCAGGAACGGATAGGACTCGGCGAAGGAGAGCCCGTCCACGAGCGAGGTCGGCAGGTAGAGGGAGTAGGTGACGCAGTTGCCGGCCTCCATGAACATGGCGCCGCCGCCGGAGATGCGCCGCACCACGGTCACGCCGTGCTTCTCGACGCCCTCGGGGTCCACCTCGTTGCGGTAGGACTGGAAGGTCCCGATCACCACGGAGCGCTCGTCCCAGTCCCACAGGCGCAGCGTCGGATTCCGGCGGCCCTCTCCGACCTCCCGGGTCAGGACCTCGTCGAGCGCCACGTTCTCGGTGATCGTGAGCGTGCTCGGGGGGATGACCTCCCAGTCGTGGTCCGCCCACGTGGTCGCGTGGCCGAGGGCGCGGCGGACCGCGACGGCGACGGAGTCGGCGTCGAACCCGAACATCACGGCGGAGGGGCCCACGGCTTCCGCGACAGCCTGGCTGATGGCCGTGTTCGGCGCGTGCGTGGAGAGGCCGACGAGGGCCTCGTTGATGTCCGCGAGGGCCTCGTCCGGCTCGAGGAAGAAGTCGCCGTTGATGCTCGCCCATGTGATGACGCCGTCGTCGGCCGCGAGGTCCGCGACCACGAGCTTGCCGCCCGGGACCTTGAATTCACCGTGATAGTCCGCCACGGATCCAGCCTAGACCCGTTCCGGAGACGCCGAAGGCGCCGTCCCGGGGGACGGCGCCTTCAGCGTGGCAGCGGCCTGCGACTGGTGGACCAGTCGGGTCAGGCCTTCTTGCCGAAGTTCTTGAAGCGAGCGTTGAAGCGCTCGACACGGCCGGCCGAGTCCATGATGCGCTGCTTGCCCGTGTAGAACGGGTGCGACTCGGAGGAGACCTCGACGTCGATGACGGGGTAGGTGTTGCCGTCCTCCCACTCGGTGGTCTTGTCGGAGGTGACCGTGGAGCGCGTGAGGAACTTCTTGCCGGAGGCGAGGTCGTTGAAGACGACGTACTCGTACGACGGGTGGATATCAGACTTCACAATAGGCCCTTTGCTTGCGCCCCTGGATTTTGCCAGAGGCCAGGTGTGAACGCCCTCCCGGTCGGAGGGCCAGCAGTCAATGGTACCAGCTCAGCGGAGACGCAGCTCCCAGTCAGCGTCGGCGCAGCTCCCAGAAGGCCACGGCGCTCGCGGCCGCGACGTTGAGCGAGTCCACGCCCTGCCGCATGGGGATCTTCACGGCAAGGTCGGCGGCCCCGAGCGTCTCGGGGGCGATGCCCGCGCCCTCGGTCCCGAGCACGAGCGCGAGCCGGTCGATCCGGCGCGCGGCGAGCTCGTCGACGTCGACCGCGTCCTCGGCGAGCTCGAGGGCCGCGACGGTGAAGCCGAGCCGCCTGAGCTCCTCGATGCCGCCGGGCCAGGAGTCCAGCCGGCCCCACGGCACCTGGAAGACAGTCCCCATGCTGACCCGGATGCTGCGGCGGTACAGCGGGTCGCCGCAGCGGGGGCTGACGAGGACGGCATCGATGCCGAGCGCGGCGGCCGAGCGGAAGATCGCGCCGACGTTGGTGTGGTCCACGATGTCCTCGAGCACGGCGACGCGGCGCGCCCCCGCCAGAAGCTGGGCGACCGGCACCGGGGCCGGCCTGTGCATCGCGGCCATCGCGCCGCGGTGCAGGTGGAAGCCCGTGATCTCCTCAAGCAGCTCCGGCGGCCCCACGAACGCCGGCACGTCCGGGTGCGCCGCGAGCACGTCCGCGAGCCCGTCGAGCCACTTCTCGGCGAGGAAGAACGAGCGCGGCCGGTGCCCGGCGGCGAGGGCCCTCCGGAGCACGCGCGAGGACTCGGCGATGTAGAGACCCTCGGCCGGCTCGCGCAGGAGGCGCAGGCGCACGTCGGTCAGGTCCGTGTAGTCCGCGATGCGCGGATCATCCGCCGAGTCGAGGCGGACGATCCGCCGCCCCTCCCCCGCCGGCGTCTCAGCCATTGACGAGCTTGGCGAGCAGGTTCACGAGCGCGACGACGCCGAGGATCACGATCACCGTCCGCAGCACCACCGGCTTCAGGCGCCGGCCGATGCCCGCGCCGAGGAAACCGCCGAGCGTGGAGCCGACCGCGATGAGCAGGACCACGATCCAGTTGATGCGGTCGAACGCGAAGAGGAGGTAGGCCACGGCGGCGACGAGGTTCACCACGAGGCTCAGGACGACCTTGATCGCGTTGGACTGCTGGAGCGTGCCGTGGAAGAAGATCCCGAGCACCCCCATGAGCAGCACGCCCTGCGCCGCCGTGAAGTACCCGCCGTACACGCCGATGAGGAACACCAGCAGGTAGAGGATGAAGGGGACCTTCTGCAGGTCCGCCTGCTCGGGGGTGATGTGCTCGAGGGCCTGGCGGGCCTTGGCCCAGGCCGAGAGGCGGGGCTGGAAGATGACGAGGAGGATCGCGACGACGATCAGCACCGGGGCTACGAACCCGAACACGCTCTCCGGCAGGTGCAGGAGCAGGAACGCGCCGAGCAGGCCGCCCACGAGGGAGACCGGCAGGAGCTTCAGGAGGGTGCGCTTGGCGCTCACGGCCTCGCGGCGGTACCCGTAGGCGCCGGAGAAGCCCCCGGCCACCAGGCCCATCGCATTCGAGATGATCGAGTTGACCGGGCTGTAGCCGAGGGCCACGAGGACCGGGAACGTCACGAGCGAGCCGGAGCCGACGATCGTGTTGATCGTGCCGGCCCACAGCCCGGCGAGGAAGATGAGGACGTCGCCCCAGAACCCCATCACGCGCCCGGAGCGGCAGCTGCGCCGGCGGAGGCTAGGCCCTCCGTGGCCGCGCCGTCCTTGGCCGTCGCGGTGTAGCGGCCATCCTTGGCGCGCACGTCGAGCGGCAGGCCGAAGGTCGCGCTGAGGTTCTCCTCGGTGAGGGTCTCGGCGATGGGTCCGGCGGCCACGACCGTGCCCTCGCGCAGCAGGAGCGCGTGGGTGAAGCCGGGCGGCACCTCCTCGAGGTGGTGCGTGACGAGGACGACGACGGGTGCGGCGCCGTCCTGCGCGAGGTCCGAGAGCTTGTACACGAGCTCCTCGCGGCCGCCGAGGTCGAGGCCGGCCCCGGGCTCGTCGAGCAGGAGCAGCTCGGGGTCCGTCATGAGAGCACGGGCGATCTGCACGCGCTTGCGCTCGCCCTCGGAGAGCGAAGCGAAGACCCGTCCGAGGAGCGGGCCCATGCCCCACTCGTTCAGGAGCCGGAAGGCGCGGCGCTCGTCGTCCTTCTCGTAGCGCTCGAGCCACCGGCCGGTGACGCCGTACGCCGCGGTCACCACGACGTTGAGGACCTTCTCGCCCTCGGGGATCTGGTTGGCCAGGGCGGCAGAGGACAGGCCGATACGCGGGCGGAGCTCGAAGACGTCGACCTTGCCCATCGTCTCGTCGAGGATGTCGACGCGGCCGCTGCTCGGGTGCAGGCGGGCCGCGGCCAGCGAGAGGAGTGTGGTCTTGCCTGCGCCGTTGGGGCCCAGGACGACCCAGCGCTCCCCCTCGTTCACCTGCCAGTCGATGCCGTCCAGCAGCTTCTTCGTCCCGCGGACGACGCTGACCCCAGACAGCTGGAGAACATTGCTCATGGCCTCTGACACTAGTCCAGATACTTCGCCGTGGGCGAACCAACCCGGCCCGGCGCCGGCCGCGGAGGCGCTCGGTAGAATGAGGGCTTATGCCAGCACACTTCGCCGCAGTCCTCCATGCCGTCACGCTGACCGACGACGACGCGGCCGCGGCCGCCCGGGTCCTCGAAGGTGCGGGGGCCGCCGTCGGACCCTTCGAGCGCCCCGTGGAAGCGGACGGCCGCTACACCGTGCTCACCGCGGACGTGAAGGCCGACGCCGGCCAGGCGGCGGCTGCGCGCGCCGCGCTCGCGGGGCTGGGGTTCGCCGCCGCGCTCGTGCCGGCCGGGGTGCGCGAGGCCGAGCGGAAGCTGCTCATCATGGACGTCGACTCGACGCTGATCCAGCAGGAGGTCATCGAGCTCCTCGCCGACTACGCGGGCAAGCGCGAGGAGGTCACGGCGGTCACCGAGGCCGCCATGCGCGGCGAGCTCGACTTCGCTCAGAGCCTGCACGCGCGCGTCGCGACCCTCGCGGGCCTCCCGGTGGACGTCATCGCCAAGGTGCGGGACGCCGTCGTGCTCTCGCTCGGTGCCGAGGAGCTGATCCGGGCGTTCCACGCGGCCGGCCACGTCGTGTGCGTGGTCTCGGGCGGCTTCGAGCAGATCCTCACCCCCCTCGCCGAGCGCCTGGGGCTGGACCACTGGCGTGCGAACGAGCTCGAGGTGGCCGACGGGAAGCTCACGGGCCGGGTGCTCGGCGAGGTGGTGGACCGGGCGGTCAAGGAGCGGATGCTGCGCGAGTGGGCCGGCCGGCACGGGATCCCGCTCGAGCACTGCATCGCGGTGGGCGACGGGGCGAACGACCTGGACATGCTCGCCGCGGCCGGCCTCGGGGTGGCGTTCAATGCCAAGCCGAAGGTCCGCGCGGAGGCCGACGCCGCCGTCGACCTTCCCTACCTCGACGTGGTGCGCCACCTCGCGGGGGTCTGACCCCTCACCGCGACGCGCCAGAGACCCCACAACACAGCGCCGGAGACCCCACAACCTCGGGGAGGGGTTGTGGGGTCTCTGGCAGCTGCTTGCGGGGTCTCTGGCAGCTGCTTGCGGGGTCAGGCCTGGAAGTGCCCCGCGCCGCCCACGTACTCGGTGTGGCCCGTCGACACGTCCGCGGTGGCCATCTTGGCGACCTCGGCCCCGAACTCCTCGACGGAGTACAGCTTTCCGGCGGCCTCGCGGCGGGACTCGATCGCCCCCGGGGCGGCACGCTCGAGCAGCGTGGCCGTGATGGTGCCCTCGATCATGTCGCCGGACACGACCACGAACGTGATCCCCTTCTCCTCGAGCCACGGGACGAGCTCGCGCAGGGCCGTCTCGCCGGCGCGCTTGGACCGGGCCACGGGCTCGTAGGCGTCCATCGTCTGGACGCTGTCGATGAAGTGGGCCTGGTGGCTCGTGACGAACACGACGCGCGAGCCGGGCTTCATGCGCTCGGCGGCGGCCTTCAGCATCGAGACCTGGGCATCGCGGTTGAGCCGGAGCGCATAGTCCTCGCCGAGGCCGGACTCCATGCCGCCGGAGGCGTTGAGGACCAGGATGTCGAGGGAGCCGAACGCGTCCACGGCCGCCTGGGCGAGGGCGTCGACGTCCGCCTCGTTGGTGAGGTCGCCGCCGACCGCGATCGCGCGCCCGCCCGCGGCCTCGATCTCGGCCACCACCTTGTTGGCGCGCGGCGCCTTCTGCCGGTAGTTGATGACGACGGCGGCGCCCTCGCCGGCGAGGACCTTGGCCGTGGCGGCGCCGATCCCCCGCGACGACCCCGTGACGATCGCGGTCTTGCTGTCCAGGACTCCCATGCGTGCTCCCCTTCGTCTGTGCGTCGGCCACTTTGTGTGACCCCGCCAAGTTTTCGGTGACTGCGCACCATCATGCCAGCCCAGAAGCGCACGGGCCGTTGTCGGATTCCTCCAACAACGGCCCGTGGCCCGCGCGCCGCGTGCAGCGAGGTGCGGCTCAGTGGCCCATGCCGAGGCCGCCGTCGACGGGGATGACCGCCCCCGAGATGTACCCGGCCTCGTCGCTCGCGATCCAGCGGACCACCTTGGCGACCTCGTCGGCGTCCGCGAACCGGCCGGCGGGCACGCGCGAGAGATAGTCCTTCTGGGTCTCCTCCGGCAGCTCCGACGTCATGTCCGTCTTGATGAAGCCCGGCGCCACGACGTTCGCGGTGATGCCGCGCGAGCCGAGCTCGCGGGTCAGCGACCGTGCGAGGCCCACGAGGCCGGCCTTCGAGGCGGAGTAGTTGATCTGCCCGGGGGCCCCGTACAGGCCGGAGACCGAGGAGATGAGGATGACGCGGCCGTGGCGCAGACGGATCATGCCCTTCGAGGCCCGCTTGACGACGCGGAATGCGCCCGTGAGGTTCGTGTCGAGGACGGAGGTGAAGTCCTCCTCGCTCATACGCAGCAGGAGCGTGTCCTTGGTGATGCCCGCATTGGCCACGAGGACCTCGACCGGGCCGTGGGCCTCCTCGACGGCCTTGAAGGCGGCGTCGATGCTGGCCTCGTCGGTCACGTCGGCCTGGACGCCGAGGATGCCCTCCGGCAGCTCGGCGGCGGTCCGGTAGGTCACGGCGACCTTGTCGCCGTTCGCGAGGAACGCCTTGGCGATCGCGAGGCCGATGCCCCGATTGCCTCCGGTGACGAGGACGCTGCGGGGGGACGGTGCTTCCGGGCTCACTGGCGCTCCTAGGGAAGATGGGGGGACGCCGCTGGTCGGCGCCGGTTCAGGGTGCATCCTAGCCAAATTGGCCCGTACACGCGGTGGTGGGAGAATGGGCCTGCTTGGGAGTGTGATGACGAGAGAACGAGACGGCCGCGCGGCCAGCGACAGCGACGGCGAGTACGCCGTGGACGGTGCCGACGGCGCCCCTGAGGTCCACAGCATTACCTCGGCCGCGCCCGGGCACAGCGTTGACATGCACCAGCGCATGGTCCGGTATGCGGTGGCCATGGGGATCCGCGTGGTCTGCATCGTGGCACTGTTCTTCCTTGACGGCTGGTTCAAGCTCATCGCGATCGCCGGCGCGGTGTTCCTTCCGTGGGTCGCGGTGGTGATCGCCAACGCCCAGACCAAGGGCGATGACTACGACACCGAGCTCATGGACCACATCGCCTACGGCGAGATCGATGCCGGCCGGCCCGAGGGCGGCGGCGTCGGCGGGCCGACGCCGGTCGGCGAGACGATCGTCGGGGAGATGGTCGACGACGAGCCGGGCGACGATGGGCCGGCCGACGCTGGGCCCGCTGATGCTGGGCGGCCCGACCACGGGCCTGCCGATGACGGGCGCGACGCGCCCGCCCCGCCGCCCCGGAGCGGCTCGGAGCCCCCGGAGGCCGGCGCCGCATGAGCCTGTTCAGCCTCCTGCCTGGCGACTCCGAGCTCCCCCAGGCCCCGGTCTGCTCCCGCAAGGGATGCCGGGCGCCCGCGCAGTGGCGCCTGCAGTGGAACAACCCCAAGATCCACACGCCGGAGCGCCGCAAGACGTGGCTGGCGTGCGCCGAGCACCGCGACTGGCTCGAGGACTACCTGCGCACGCGCCTGCTCTGGCGCGAGACCCTGCCGCTGACGGAAGCACCCTCCTCATGTACCGATTCCTGATCTCCCGGCGGTGGCTCACCTACCTCGGGCTCGCCGTCGTCTTCGCGATCGCCTGCGTGCTGCTGAGCCGCTGGCAGATGGCCCGTCTCGACGAGGCCAAGGCGAACGTGGACCTCGTGACCCGGAACTACGACGCGCCGCCGGTCCCGTTCGCCCAGGCCGCCCCCGAGTTCGCGTCCCTGCCCTCCGACAGCGAGTGGAAGCAGGTCGCGCTGCACGGGTCGTACGACACCGCCCAGACCCGCGTGGTGCGCAACCGGCCCAATTCGGGCCAGCCCGGCTACGAGGTCGTCGTCCCGTTCAGGGTCGACTCCGGCCAGACGGTGATCGTGGACCGCGGCTGGCTGCCGATCGGCAACAAGGAAGCCGGGCGGCCGGACTCCATCCCGGCACCCCCCTCAGGCGAGGCGACCGTCGTCGTGCGGCTGCGCCCGAGCGAGCCCGCCCTGGACCGCGGCGCCCCGGACGGCCAGCTCGCCTCGATCGACCTGCCCGCCTACGCCCAGCAGCTGCCCTACCCCGTCCTCACGGGCGCCTACGGCATGCTTGCGAGCGAGAATCCCGCCCCGGCGCAGCCCGCGCCGGCCTCGCTGCCCAAGCCGGCGCCGGACGAGGGCATGCACCTCTCCTACGCGCTCCAGTGGCTCGCCTTCGCAGTGCTCATGTTCATCGGCTTCGGCTATGCGGCGCGCCAGCAGGCCCGCAACGACGCCATCGACGCGGCGGCAGAGGCCGCCGAGGCGCCCGATGCGTCGCCGTCCGAGGTCGCCGAGGCCGTCGCGCGGGCCGCACGCTTCGCGCCGCGCCGGAAGCGCAGGCCCACGGCCGAGGACGAAGAGGACGCGATCCTGGACGCGCAGGGCTTCCACTGATGCCGTACCACGCGGCCGGCGACCCGGACGCCGTGGGGCGCGTCCGTGCCGCCCTCGTCGCCGCGGGGCTGGCGGACACCGTGCGGACGTTCGACGACGAGGTCCCCACGGCCGCGGCGGCGGCCGGAGTGCTCGGGTGTGACCTCGGCGCGATCGCCAACAGCCTCGTGTTCGAGCTGGACGGCGCACCGCTGCTCATCCTCGCGAGCGGCGCCGCGCGCGTCGACACGAAGCTCGTCGCCGAGCGGATCGGCTCGGCCAGGATCCGGCGCGCCTCGCCGGACTTCGTGCTCGCGCACACCGGCCAGCGCGTGGGCGGCGTGGCACCCGTGGGCCACCCCGCGCCGCTGCGCACACTGCTCGACACGCACCTTGCCGCGTATCCGGTCCTGTGGGCGGGCGCCGGGGACCACCGGTCGATGCTGTCGATCTCCTACGACGACCTCGCCCGGGTCACCGGCGCGCGGGCCCTCGAGGTGCGGTAGGCGCCGTCAGGCCAGCGTGATGAGGTCCAGGTAGTCCGCGCTCCACAGGTCCTCGACGCCGTCGGGCAGGAGGACCACGCGCTCCGGGTTGAGCGCCTCGACCGCGCCCTCGTCGTGGCTGACCATGACCACGGCCCCCTTGTAGGTCTTGAGGGCGCCGAGGATCTCGCGTCGGCTCGCAGGGTCGAGGTTGTTGGTCGGCTCGTCCAGGAGCAGCACGTTCGCGCTCGAGGCGACGATCGTGGCCAGGGCGAGGCGGGTCTTCTCGCCGCCGGAGAGGACCCCGGCGGGCTTGTCCACGTCGTCGCCGGTGAAGAGGAACGAGCCGAGGATCCCGCGGACTTCGGCATCGCCGAGGTGGTCCGGCGCCGCGCTGCGCATGTTCTCCAGGACCGTGCGGTCATGGTCGAGCGTCTCGTGCTCCTGGGCGTAGTACCCGACCTTGAGCCCGTGGCCCGGGACCACCTCGCCGGTGTCCGGGGTGTCGACGCCGGCCAGCATGCGCAGGAGCGTGGTCTTGCCCGCGCCGTTGAGGCCGAGGATCACGACGCGGGAGCCGCGGTCCACGGCGAGGTCGACGTCGGTGAAGATCTCCAGCGAGCCGTAGGACTTGGACAGCCCTTCCGCGGTCAGCGGAGTCTTGCCGCACGGCGCGGGCTCCGGGAAGCGCAGCGCGGCCACGCGGTCGGCCACCCGCTCGTCAGCGACCCCGGCCAGCAGCCGCTCGGCCCGCTTGGCCATGTTCTGGGCGGCAACGGCCTTGGTGGCCTTTGCGCGCATCTTGTTGGCCTGGTCGAGGAGCACCTGGGCCTTCTTCTCCGCGTTGGCGCGCTCGCGCCGGCGCGCGCGCTCGTCGGTCTCGCGCTGGGCGAGGTAGCGCTTCCAGCCCATGTTGTAGATGTCGATCACGGCACGGTTCGCGTCGAGGTGGAACACCTTGTTCACGGTCGCCTCGAGCAGGTCGACGTCGTGGGAGATCACGATGAGGCCGCCCTGGTGCGCCTTGAGGAAGTCCCGCAGCCAGCCGATCGAGTCGGCGTCCAGGTGGTTCGTGGGCTCGTCGAGGAGGAGCGTGTCCGCGCCCGAGTAGAGGATGCGGGCCAGCTCGACACGCCGGCGCTGGCCGCCGGAGAGCGTCCTGAGCGGCTGGTTCAGGATCCTGTCCGGGAGGGCGAGGTTCGCCGAGATGGCGGCCGCCTCGGCCTCGGCCGCGTAGCCTCCGCCCGCCAGGAACTCGGCCTCGAGACGGTCGTAGCGGGCCATGGCCTTGCGCTGGACCTCCGCGTCGTCGCTCGCCATGTCCGCCTGCGCGGTGCGCAGCTTGCGCACGACGACGTCGAGCCCGCGCGCCGAGAGGATGCGGTCGCGCGCGAGCTGCTCCATGTCGGGGGTCCGGGGGTCCTGCGGGAGGTAGCCGATCTCGCCGGCCCGGGTCACGGTCCCTGCAGCGGGCAGGCCCTCCCCCGCGAGCACGCGGGTGAGCGTCGTCTTGCCCGCCCCGTTGCGTCCCACGAGCCCGATCTTGTCCCCCTTGTCGATCCGGAAGCTCACCTCGTCCATGAGGAGGCGTGCGCCGGCGCGCAGTTCGAGGTTGGAGACAGTGATCACTTCGGCAGGGGCCTTTCAGGGGGAGGCGGCCCGGACGTGGGCCTCATCCCATGGTATCGGCCCTGGCGGGCTCCTCCTGACGCGCCGCGAGCCGCTCCCGCTGGGGCACGACCACGTACTTCGGATCGAGGGTGGAGGCACGGCCGGCCTCGAAGATCCCGAAGCGGAGCAGCGCCGATCCTGCGGCCACGGCGAGGCCGCTCAGCGCGCTCACGGCGCGCGACGACCGGCCGCCGAGGGCCAGGCCGACGGCTCCGCCCACGGTGAAGGCCTTCGACAGCCGCAGCAGGGTCCCCGCGCGGCCCTCGTGGAAGGTCTCGGCGGAGAGCTTCCCACTGCGTTCCATCGCGAGGCTCACCGCGGTCTCCACGGCCGCGCCGCCGATCGCCATCCGCCGCGCCGGGCCCGCCTCGGCCAGGGGCGCGAGGGCCGCCGCGAGGCCCCCGGCCGAGGCCGCCGCGGACCCTGCGAACACGAACGGCATCACGGCGTGGGCGTCATGCCACGTGGGGACCGCCGTGTCGGAGACGAGCACCGCGGTGTAGGTCGCCACGGCCGAGCCGGTCAGGGCCGCGCCGAGACCGGCGGCCTTGCCAGCGCGCGGGAAGATGCCGAGGACGCTGGCGGCCGCGCTCGCGCCCGCGAGCGGCCCGTAGGCGGAGAGGATCCAGGAGCCGACGCTCATGGGCGAGGTGGGCTTGGCGACCCGGAGCATGTTGACGAAGCGCTCCGGACGCCCCAGGTCGTGCACGAGGGCGACGACGGAGGCCGAGATCGCGGTGAGGGCGGTGAGCTTCGCGGCACGTTCGAGGCGGGGCCGGTCCGTGTGCTGGGCGCCCGCGGCCAGGATGGAGGACGCTCCCGCGAGGCCGCCAGCGAAGATGTAGCCGGCGATGTCCAGCGCCTCCCAGGTCGGTTCCTTGAGGATGGGGCGCCCGTAGTACGAGGTGAACTCCTCGGTGCGCCGGCGGCGCGGGCTCACTCGCGGCCTCCCCAGAACACGAGGGCGGCACCGGCGAGGAGGCCGGCGGCTGCGCCGGCGGCGCGCTTCCACATGGCCGGCAGGTCCCGCGTGGTCACGATCGGGTCCGGCGGGAGCCCGTAGGCCTCGGGCTCATCGAGCAGGAGGAAGAACGCGCCGTCGCCGCCCACGCCGTTGTCGGGGTCGCGCCCGTAGAGCTGGGCGTTCTCCTCGCCGCGCTCGTGCAGCTCGGCGAGGCGGGCGTCCGCGCGCTCGCGCAGCTCGTCGAGCTCGCCGTACTGGATGGACTTGGTCGGGCACGCCTTGGCGCAGGCGGGCTCTTCCCCGGCCTCGAGACGGTCGTAGCACATGGTGCACTTGAAGACCCGGCCGTCGTCCTTGCGCTGGTCGATCACCCCGTAGGGGCATGCGGACACGCAGTACCCGCAGCCGTTGCACACGTCCTGCTGGACGACGACGGTGCCGTGCTCGGTGCGGAAGAGCGCCCCGGTGGGGCAGACGTCGAGGCATGCCGCGTGGGTGCAGTGCTTGCACACGTCGGAGGACATGAGCCACTTGACCCCATCGTGGCCGCCCGGGTCAGTCGCCGGGACCTGCTTCTCGATGAAGGCCACGTGGCGCCACGTGTCGGCACCGAGCGCCGAGGTGTTGTCGAACGACTCGCCCGTCAGCGTGAGGGTGGAGTCGGCCGGGATCTGGTTCCACTCCTTGCAGGCCACCTCGCAGGCCTTGCAGCCGATGCACAGGCTCGTGTCGGTGAAGAAGCCCTTGCGCGGGACCCCGACGGTGGGCATCCCCAGCGATGTGACGCTCATTTCCTGATTCCCTCCAGTCCGGTGCGCTCATCGATCCCCGCGCGTCGCTGATACTCCTCGACCAGGGCCAGCAGGTCCTTCCCGCGCGGCCTGCGGCCGGGCCGGATGTCCACCGTGAGGGCCTTGACCTCCTGGATGTGGACGTTGGGGTCCATGGCGATCGAGGAGAGCTCGTTCATCGAGTCGCCCTTGCTGAGCCCGTTCGGGCCCCAGTGGTACGGCATGCCGATCTGGTGGGCGGTCCGCCCGCCGACGACGAGGGGCCTCATGCGGTCGGTGACGAGGACGCGGGCCTCGATGGCCCCCCGCGCCGAGACCAGCGTGGCCCAGCCCTTGTGGATGAGCCCGCGCTCGGCAGCGAGCGCCGGCGAGACCTCGCAGAAGCTCTCCGGCTGCAGTTCGGCGAGGTAGGGCAACCAACGGGTCATGGCGCCGGCGGTGAAGTGCTCCGTGAGCCGGTAGGTGGTCAGCACGTAGGGGTAGACGTCGGCTCCGGGCTCGCGGCCGCTGGGGTGGTACCGGTTGCCTTCGCGCGGAAGGAGCTTCCTCAGCGGGTTCCGGCCCTGCCCGTAGAGCTCATTCTCGAACGGTGACTCCTGCGGCTCGTAGTGCGTGGGGATCGGGCCGTCCGACAGCCCCGCCGGGGCGTACAGCCAGCCCCTGCCGTCTGCCTGCATGATGAACGGGTCCGTCCCGGAGAGGGCATCCGGCCCACGGGCGCCCTCCGGCGGCCTGTAGCTCGGTGGCTTGGTGGGCTCGAAGTCGGGCACGTCGCCGCCGGTCCACTTGCCGGCGTCCTCGTCCCACCAGATGAGCTTCTTCCGCTCGCTCCACGGCCGCCCCTCAGGGTCGGCGGAGGCCCGGTTGTAGAGCTCGCGGCGGTTGGCGGGCCACGCCCAGCCCCATTCGAGGCCCGCGAGGGTCTGCTCCTGGTGGGGCTTGCGCCGGGCCGCCTGGTTGACGCCGTCGGCCCTGACGCCGCAGTAGATCCAGCATCCGCACGTCGTCGAGCCGTCGTCCTTGAGCTCGGTGTAGGCCGAGAGCGGCGAGCCGTCGGGGCCCGCCCCGTTGATCTCGGCGAGCACACCCTCGGCGTCGGGCTCGTCGAGGGCGCCGCCGTGCGGATAGTCCCAGGTCAGCTCCAGGACCGGGCGGTCGGCTTCGTCATGCGACCCGCCGAGGAGCGCCCGCACCCTATTGCCGAGGTGCCAGACGAACCAGAGGTCGCTCCGACGGTCAGCCTCCGGCTCGACGGCCTGGTCCCGCCACTGGAGGAGGCGGTTGGTGTTGGTGAAGCTGCCGGCCTTCTCGGTGTGCGCGGCGGCGGGGAAGAAGAAGACCTCGGTGGCGATGTCCTCGGTCTTCAGCTCGCCGGTCGCGATCTCGGGGCCGTCCTTCCACCACGTCGCGCTCTCGATCTGGGAGAAGTCCCGGACCACGAGCCAGTCGAGGTTCGCCATGCCCATGCGCTGCAGATGGGTGTTCGCCGAGCCCACGGCAGGGTTCTCACCGAAGAGGAAGTAGCCCTTGCAGGTCCCCTCGAGCTGGGCCTCCACCGTGTCGTAGGTGCTGTGGCTTCCTGTGATCCGAGGCAGGTAGTCGAAGCAGTAGTCGTTCTCCGCGGTGGCCGCATCTCCCCACCAGGCCTTCAGCAGGCTGACCATGTAGGCGCGGGAGTTGCCCCAGAAGCCGGCCTGGGGCGAGTCCGCCTCGCTGTAGGAGTCGAGGTCGAGGTGGTGCTCGGCGTGCGGGCTGGGGAGGTAGCCGGGGAGGAGGTCGTAGAGGGTCGGGATGTCGCTCGAGCCCTGGATGCTGGCGTGGCCCCGCAGCGCCATGATCCCGCCCCCGGGGCGGCCGATGTTCCCCAGGAGCAGCTGGAGCACCGAGGCGGCGCGGATGTACTGCGTGCCGGTGGTGTGCTGGGTCCACCCCACGGCGTAGGCGAAGGCCGTGGTGCGTTCCCGGCCGGAATTGGCCGTGATCGTCTCCGCGACCTCGCGGAACAGCTCCTGCGGGACGCCGCACACCCGCTCCACCATCTCGGGGGTGTAGCGGGCGTAGTGCCGCTTGAGGATCTGGAACACGCACCGCGGGTCCTGCAGCGTCTCGTCCCGCTGCCATTCGCCCTGGACCGACGCGCCGCCGGAACCGTGCGATTGGGCGTGGGACGACCCGCCAACGGTGCTGCCGCCCTGGAAGTCAGAATCCCGCTCGCCGGACGACGGAGCGGCGTAGCCGCCCCGGTACTGCCACGAGTCGGTGTTGTAGGCGCGGTTCTCGGGGTCGAAGCCCGAGAAGAGCCCGTCGAGGTCCTCGGTGTCCTGGAAGTCCTCCGAGATGAGAGTGGCCGCGTTGGTGTACGCCACGACGTAGTCGTGGAAGTAGGCATCGTGCTCGAGCACCCAGTTGATCAGTCCGCCGAGGAAGGCGATGTCGCTGCCGGCCCGGAGGGGCACGAACGTGTCCGCCATGGCGCTCGTGCGGGAGAACCGGGGGTCGACGTGGATGATCTTCGCCCCGCGCTCCTTGGCCTCCATGACCCATTGGAAGCCGACCGGGTGCGCCTCGGCGAAGTTGGAGCCCTGGATGATGATGCAGTCGGCGTTCGAGAGGTCCTGCAGGTAGGTGGTCGAGCCGCCGCGGCCGAAGCTCGTCCCGAGGGCTGCCACCGTCGAGCTGTGGCAGACGCGGGCCTGGTTCTCGACCTGGACGATGCCCAAGGCCGTGAACAGCTTCTTGATGAGGTAGTTCTCCTCGTTGTCCAGCGTGGCGCCGCCGAGGCTCGCGATGCCGAGGGTGCGCCGGGTCCGCCGGTCCCGGGCCTCCCACTCCCACGTGTCCCGCCGCGTGTCGACGACGCGCTGGGCGACCATGTCCATCGCGGTGTCGAGATCGAGCCGTTCCCAGTCCCGGCCGTGCGGGCGGCGGTAGAGCACATACTTCTCGCGGGCGTCGCCCGTAGTCAGCTGGAGCGAGGCGGAGCCCTTGGGGCAGAGCCTGCCGCGGCTGATGGGCGAATCGGGGTGGCCCTCGATCTGGACGACCTTCTCGTCCTTGACGTAGACCTTCTGGGCGCACCCGACGGCACAGAAAGGGCAGACCGAGTCGACAACCCGGTCTGCCGTCTCGGTCCGCGCCCTGAGGTTCTCGGTGACCCGTGACTTGGCCGCATGATGGCGGCCTGTCACGTCGTGTTCCAGGAACTGGCGCAGTACGGGCCACTCGAGCGGACGTGCCATGGGGAACCCCTCCCGGTCTCAATGCCGCCGCCGTGTGACCTGCGCCACGCAGCGCACGGGAGCCATACTAGCCCCGCCCCCTCCATGCCCCGCCAGAGCCCGGGCCAATCAGGCATCTGAGATGCGGACCAGCAGCTCCTCGTCTGCGTCGATGGCCGAGAGCGCGAGCTCCTTGTATCCGACGGAGTCGAACAGCACCGTGATCCTGTCCGGCTCGACGCCCATCACCAGGCCTTCGCCCCAGTCCCGGTGCCGGACCGGGTCCTGCATCGCCCAGCCCTCCGGGGCATCGGCCGCGCGCTCGCGGGCCTGCTGCAGGCTTCCGTCCTCCTCGCAGCGGTCGCAGTTGCCGCACCAGGGCGGGGCGTCCTCGCCGAAGTAGTTGAGGAGCCACTGGCGGCGGCAGCCGTCGGTCTCCGCATAGCCTCGCACCATCTCGATGCGGGAGGCGTCCACGCGCTGGCGGGACTCCTCCTCGGCGAGCGCCCGCTCGACCGCTCTCGGCGAGTCCACGCCGTCGGACGCGCGGTAGCCGGCCCGGGCCGCCTGGACGCAGCCGCTGCGCACGAGCAGGTTCAGGATGCGCGACTGCGCGCGCGGCGCCAGCCCGGTGAGCTCCCCGAGGGCGCCCGCCCGGACCGGGCCGTGGGCGCGGACGGCCTCGAACACGCCCGCAACCTGCTCCCGGGGGGCCTGGCCGCCCACGAAGAACCGTCGGAGCCCGAGGTCCTCGGGCCGGTAGTGGAGGACCGCGAGGGCAGGGCCGCCGTCCCGGCCGGCCCTGCCGACCTCCTGGTAGTAGCTGTCCAGGGAGTCGGGGACGTCGGCGTGGACCACGTAGCGGACGTCGGGCTTGTCGATCCCCATGCCGAACGCGGTCGTGGCGACGACGACGTCGAGCCGCTCCCCGGCGCCGCCGTCGAGGAACCGTTCGTGGACTGCGGCGCGGTCTGCCGCAGCACGGCCAGAGTGGTAGGCGGCCGCAGCGATGCCCCTGTCGGCGAGCGCCGCCGCGATCTCCTCGGTCTCCCTCCGCGTGGCGACGTACACGAGGCCGGGGCCCTCGAGCGAGGCGGCCTGGTCGAGCACGGCGGCCCTCTTGTCGTCCTCCCTCGCGTGCCGCTGGACCCGCAGCCCGATCTCGGGCCGATCGAAGCTCTGGAGGAGGACGAGCGGGTCGGCCAGCCCGAGCCTGTCGGCGATCTCGGCGCGCGTGTGGGGTGATGCGGTGGCTGTCAGGGCCACCGCTGGCGGGCTGCCCAGGCGGCGCCGCACCTCCCCCAGCACCAGATAGTCGGGGCGGAAGTCGTGTCCCCAGGCCGAGATGCAGTGGGCCTCGTCCACGACGAACAGCTTCGGCTCCAGCTCCGCCAGGCGCGCCACCGTCTCCTCGCGTGCGAGCTGCTCCGGCGCGAGGAAGACGAACCGGGCCGTGCCGTCTGCGAGGCTCTCCCAGGCCTCCCGTTCCGCGCGCGCCCGCAGGGTCGAGTTGAGCACGACGGCGGTTCCCTCACCGAGGGCGGCCCGGAGGGCCCGGGCCTGCTCCGCCTGCAGCGCGACGAGGGGGCTGACCACCACGGTCACGCCCGGCCGGGCCGCTCCCGGGACCTGGTAGATCGCCGACTTCCCGTGCCCCGTGGGCATGACGGCCAGGACGTCGCGGCCCTCGGCCGCGGCACGGACGGCCTCGAACTGGCCCTCCCGCCACGTGTCGATCCCGAAGGCTTCGCGGGCGATGCGCCGCAGCGCGCCGGTGGTGTCTTCCATCCGCTCGCCCTACCCCACGGGCGGCCCGGGGAAACGCCGGGCCGCGGCGTGAGACGATGCCGCTGGAACGGACGCGGCCTCCGTGGAGCGCCCGCCTCTGCAGATGCCAGACCAGCCTAGGAGGACCATGCTCGCCATCGTCATGGAGGAGATCGCCGGACCGCTGACTGTGCGCGAGGTCGGCGAGCCCGAGGTGCCGGAGGGCGGCGTCGTCGTCTCGGTGGCCGCCACCGGGCTGTGCCGCAGCGACTGGCATGCGTGGGCGGGGCACGACGACATCGCGCTCCCCCACGTTCCCGGACACGAGTTCGCGGGGGTCGTCGCCCGGGTGGGCGCCGGGGTCACGAAGTGGCGCGTCGGAGACCGCGTCACCGCCCCCTTCGTCGAGGGCTGCGGGACGTGCACGTGGTGCCTGTCGGGGAATGCGCAGGTCTGCCCCGACCAGGAGCAGCCGGGCTTCACGCACTGGGGGTCCTTCGCCGAGCAGGTCGCGATCCACGCCGCCGACACCAATCTCGTCGCGATCCCCGAGGGCGTGGACTTCGAGGCGGCGGCGAGCCTCGGGTGCCGGTTCGCCACGGCCTTCCGGGCGCTCACCCGCCGGGCCCGCTGTGCGGCCGGCGAGTGGGTCACCGTGGTCGGCGCGGGCGGCGTGGGACTGAGCGCGGTCATGATCGCGAAGGCCCTCGGTGCGAGGGTCATCGCCGTCGACCGGAACGCGGGAGCGCTCGCCGCGGCCGCAGCGCTCGGCGCCGACCATGTCCTCGTGGCCGACGGCTCCGACCTCCCGGACCGCGTGCACGCCGTCACGGGCGGGGGAAGCCAGGTGTCGGTCGACGCGGTCGGCAGCGAGCAGACCTGCGCCGACGCCATCCTGAGCCTGGCCCGCCGCGGCCGGCACGTCCAGATCGGCCTCCTGCCCCCGGTGGAAGGCCACCCCCGAGTCCCCATGGCGCGGGTGATCGCCTGGGAGCTGGACCTCTTCGGGAGCCACGGCATGGCTGCCGCCGACTACCCCGGCATGCTCGGACTCATCGCCTCGGGTGCGCTGCGCCCCCAGGACCTCATCGAGCGGGTGGTCGGGCTCGACGAGGCCGCCGCCCTGCTGCCCCGCTTCGATTCGGCGCAGGTCGCAGGCATCACGATGATCCGTCCCGGCCTGGAGGGCTCTTTGTAGCGACCCGCCAACACCGGGCCCGCGCCGATGGTGGGCCGTCGACAAAACGGGCCGGGGCCCCGCTCCGTAGCCTTCTGACAGGGCCCCATTCCCGGCGCAGGAGGAAGCTTGAGCCATCAGACGACCCAGTACCGACAGCGCAGCGGCATCACGCTGGCCGACGTCAGCGTGGTCGTGCCCGTGGACGACCCCCTGCCCGGGTTCCCCGCCCACAAGGTGCTCCTCGACGGCATCGACCTCGCGCTCACCGAGGCGCGCATCGCCGTCATCGGCGCGAACGGATCCGGCAAGTCCACGCTCCTGCGCCTGCTCAACGGCCTCGTCGCGCCCAGCACCGGCGCCGTGGCGGTGCACGGCCTCGACACGGTCCACGACGTCCGTGCCGTGCGCCAGCGCGTCGGGTTCGTCTTCACGGACCCGCTCTCCCAGCTCGTCATGCCCACCGGGCGGGAGGATGTCGAGCTCTCGCTGCGGCGCCGGCATCGCGGGCGGTCCGAGCGCGCGGCGGCCGCCCAGGCGGTCCTGGACCGCTTCGGCCTCGGCGCGCTCGCCGACCAGAGCGTGCACGAGCTCTCCGGCGGCGAGCGCCAGCTGATGGCACTCGCCGCGGTGCTCGCGGTCGGGCCCGAGGTGCTCGTGCTCGACGAGCCCTCGACGCTGCTCGACCTGCGCAACCGCGAACTGCTGCGGCGCACGCTGGCCTCGCTCGGCGAGCAGGTCATCCTCTCCACCCACGACCTCGAGCTCGCGGCGGACGCCGACCGCGTGCTCGTGGTCGAGGACGGGCGGATCGCCTTCGACGGTGCACCGGGACCCGCCATCGGCCTCTACCGGCAGCTGTGCCTGCACGCGCCGGCCGGACCCCAGCGCGGAGGCGCCTGATGCGCCGCCCCGCCGCCGGGCTCCTTGCCGGCTACGTCCACGGCGACTCCTGGCTCCACCGCGCCCCGCTGGCGGCCAAGTTCGCCGGGGTGGTCGCGGCCGGCGCCGCGAGCTTCGTGCTCCTGGACTGGCGCGCCTCGTGCGCCGCGCTGGCGGCCGTGGTCCTCGCCTGGCTGTCGGCGGGCCTGGGCGTCCGCCGGCTCGCGGCCTCCTGGCGGCTCGTGCTTCCGCTCGCCGCAGTCCTGTTCGCCTTCCAGTGGTGGCAGCAGGGCCCCGCCGCGGCCGGGCGGATCGTGGCCAATCTCCTCCTGTGCTTCGTGGCGGCCGGACTGCTCACCGCGACCGTCCCGCTCCAGGACCTGCTCGACGCCGTCGCCTCCCTGGCACGGCCGTTCCGGCGGCTCGGCGCCGACCCCGAGAGGTTCGCCCTCGCGATCGCGATCATGGTGCGCAGCATCCCCGTCCTGGCCGGATCGTTCGCGGAGGTGGGCGACGCCGCCCGCGCGCGCGGCCTCGAGCGCAGCGTGCGCGCGCGGACCGTGCCGGTGGTGCTGGCCGCCGTGGCCTACGCACGGCGCACCGGAGACGCCCTGGCTGCCCGGGGACTCGGCGACGACTGAGTGCCGCGGGGACGGACGCCGAGGAGTCCGCCCTGTCAGCGACCGCGCACGGTCGTGAAGAGCGCGGCGGTTCCGATGCCCCCGGCGGAGCTGATCATCGCCAGGCAGAGGGTCCCGTCCGGCAGGCCCTGGGCCCGGGCCAGGAGCCGGACCACGGAGACCGCGCCCGAGGCGCCGTAGGCGTGCCCGAGGGCGAGCGCGCCGCCGTCGGTGTTCAGGGCCCGATCCAGGTCCTCCCCGGTGAGACCGAGCCGGTCGATGCATGCCAGGACCTGTCCCGCGAAGGCCTCGTTGAACTCGATCGCCCCGAGCTCCGCCGCCCGCACCCCGTGCCGGGCCAGGAGCTGCTCGGCGGCGACCACGGCCCCCAGGCCGAGGCGGCGCGGATCGACCCCCACGGTCTCGGCACCGAGGAAGGCCAGCGCGGCCCGGCCCTCACGGGGCGCAGGACCGCAGCCTGGGCCGAGCACGAGCGTGGCAGCAGCGCCGTCCGCGTCGCCGCAGGAGTTGCCGGCCGTCACCGTGCCCCCGGGCACGAACGCCGCGGGGAACCGGGCGAGCAGCCGCGCGTCGAGCCGGGGCCTCGGGCCGTTGTCCGCCGTGACCCAGTCCTCGGTGCCGGGAACGCGGACGGGGACCAGCTCGCCGTCGAACGCGCCGGACGCCGCCGCCCGGAGCGCACGGGCGTGGCTGCGCAGTGCGAAGTCGTCCTGGCGCTCGCGGCCGATGCCGCCTTCGCGGGCCACGGTCTCGGCGGCGAACCCCATGTCGGGATCGGACGGCTCGGCCGCGGCCGGGTCACGGGGGGCGTGCTGGGCGCGCCGGTAGAACTCCACGGAGCCGTCGGGGCGGCGCCGCCCGCGCACCGGGGCCGTGCTGACGGACTCCGCTCCCCCGGCGAGGTACGCGGCGCCCGCGCCGGCCTGCACGAGCCGGCAGGCGAGCACGATCGCATCGAGGCCCGAGCCGCACTGCCGGTCCACCGTGATGCCCGGCAGCCGCTCGGGCAGCCCGGCAGTGAGCGCGCCGAGGCGGGCGAGGTTGCCGCCACCGCCGGCGGCGTTGCCGACGACGACGTCGGCGAGGTCCCGGGGCTCGACCGCGGACCGGTCCACGACCCCACGCAGGACCGCCCCCAGGAGCTCGTGGACCGGCACGCCGGCGAGCTCGGTCCCGGCCCGGGCGAGCGGCGTCCGCAGCCCCTCGACGATGAGCGGGGCCCCCTCCGGGCTACGCGAGGCGGCGGGCACGCGGGTCCCCCTCGAGCACCCATCGCTGGAACTCGGTCCGGGAGAGCTTGCCGCGCTCGGTGACGGGCAGCTCGGCCAGCTCGACGTACTCGAGCGGGCGCTTCGCCGGGGCGAGGTGGCCCTCGAGTCCTGCCCGGAGCTGGAGCTGGCACAGCCCCGCGTGGGCGGGGACGATCCCGGCCACGATGCGCTGGCCGCGGACGTCGTCCGGGATCCCCGCGACGACGACCTCCGCGACGCCGGGGATCATGGCCAGGGCCGCCTCGACCTCGTGGGGGTACACGTTGTGGCCGCCGGTGTTGACCATGTCCTGGGTCCGTCCGAGGACGTGGAGCTCGCCGTCGGCGAGGAACCCCTGGTCGCGCACCGTGCACCAGTCATCGAGCCGGGTGAACGCGTTCCCGTCGTCGCCCCACACGTAGCCGTCGGAGACGAGGGCGCTCCGCACGCAGATGTTCCCGGTCCGGCCCTCGGGGACGGGCGCTCCGGAGTCGTCGAGGATGGCCACCTCGACGCCCTCGAAGGCACGGCCGACGCCGGTCCCCACCTCCGTCGCGGCGCTGCCCGGATCGTGGCTGCTCGAGGCGACGAAGCTCAGCTCGGAGGCGCCGTAGTACTCCCACACGACGGCGCGCGGGGCCCAGCGGCGCACCGCCTCGAGGGTGCGGCGGTCCAGCTTCTGGCCCGAGCACACCACGGCGGCCAGCCCGCTCGCGTCGACGTCCCCGGCCAGGCCGCGCTCGGCGAGGACCCGGAGCATGGTGGGCACGAGGACGAGGCGCGTGATGCCGCGCAGGGTGATCTCCGCATGCGCGTCCCCCACGTCGAACCCCGGCAGGGTGTGGAACGCCGCTCCGGCCCACAGGCATTCGGAGAGCGTGTAGAGGTTCAGGCTGGCCGAGAGCGGGCCGGGGGCGAGCACGCGGTCGCCGGAGGTGAGCCCGAACGCCGCGGCCGAGGCCTCGAACGAGCGTGCCCACGACCCGCGGGAGCGGCTGAAGCCCTTCGGCACGCTCGTGGTGCCCGAGGTGAGGCCCACGAGGAAGCTCGAGGCGGCGCTGCCGTCCCTGAGCTCCGTGGGCTCCAGGCGCCGCCCGGCGGGCGCGCCCCAGCGGTCCGCCAGGCGCGCCTCGACGTCGCGGGCCAGCTCGTCAGGCCAGACCGGGTCGAGCACCGCGCACTCGCGCTCGCCGGCCACCCCGGCCGCCCAGCGCACGGCGAAGTCCACGCTGTTGGGCGCGCGGAGCACCCCGGTGGGTTCACCCGAGGCCGCGAGCTCCGCGGCGGCGGCGTGCAGCTGCGCCCAGGAGAGCCGCTCGGGCCCGCACACCACTGCGGGCTCGTGCGGCTTCTCAGCGGCCCACCGCGCGAGCCGGTCCAGGAAGGGCATGGGGAAATCCTATCGGCGCGCCGGGGGTGCGGACCGGATCGTGACGCGGCGGCTAGCGTAGGTCCATGAGCTTCAACGATGGCAGCCAGCTGGACCCGTCCCAGGTCGAGGACCGGCGCGGCGGCGGTGGAGGGCTGGGCCGCGGGCCGCTGATCGGCGGCGGCGTGGGCGCCCTCCTCGTGCTCGCGCTCACCCTCCTGGGGGTGAATCCGGGGCTCCTCGGCGACCTCACCGGCGGCTCCGGCCAGTCCGGGACGGCCACCGGCCCGGCCAGCGTCGGCACGGGCCAGTGCCGCACGGGCGCCGACGCCGCACAGCGGCTCGACTGCCGAATCGTCGGGACGGTCAACAGCGTCAACGCCTTCTGGGCGGGCTACCTGCCCTCGCAGGGAGTCCGCTATACCCGGCCCAAGGCGGTCGTGTTCAGCGGGCAGACCTCGACCGCGTGCGGGCCGGCGACGACGGCGGTCGGCCCGTTCTACTGCTCCGGGGACGTCACCGCGTACTTCGACCCGGGCTTCTTCGACGAGCTCGTGACCCGGTTCGGGTCCTCGGGAGGGCCGCTGGCCCAGGAGTACGTGGTGGCCCACGAGTTCGGGCACCACGTCCAGGACCTCGTCGGCACCCTCGGCTACGCCCAGAAAGACCCCCAGGGACCCGAGTCCGGGAGCGTGCGCGTGGAGCTCCAGGCGGACTGCCTCGCCGGCATGTGGGCCCACTATGCGAGCACCATCGACGACCCCTCCACGGGCAAGCCGTACCTGCAGCCGATCACCCAGAAGGACGTCCAGGACGCGCTCTCCGCCGCCGCCTCCGTGGGGGACGACAGGATCCAGAAGTCCGCGACCGGCCGCGCGGATCCCGAGAGCTACACGCACGGGACGAGCCAGCAGCGCCAGACGTGGTTCATGCGCGGCTTCAGCGGCGGGGACCTCAAGCAGTGCAACACCCTCACGGGGCGCGTCTAGCGTCCTTCCGCCGGCTGGACGCACGACGGCGGCCGCTCGCCTTCCGCGGGGAAGGTGACCGGCCGCCGTCGTGCTCTCGCGGGGGCGGGCCCTGAAGGGGCCCTCTGCTCAGATGTTGAAGCCGAGGGCGCGCATCTGGTCGCGGCCGTCCTCGGTGATCCGCTCGGGACCCCATGGCGGCATCCACACCCAGTTGAGGCGCCACTCGTCGACAACGCCGTCGAGGACCTTGCCGACCTGTTCTTCGAGGATGTCCGTGAGCGGGCATGCGGCGGTCGTGAGCGTCATGCTGATCAGCAGCGCCCCGTCCTCGCCGTACTCGAGCCCATAGACGAGCCCCAGGTCCACGACGTTGACGCCGAGCTCGGGGTCGATCACGTCCTTGAGACGCTCCTCGACGTCCTCGAGCGATGTCGGTGCGGGCTGGATCTCTGTCATCACTGCCTTCCCAGTGTCGAAGTGGTGGCGGCGGCCCGGGTCAGGCCGTGGCCGTCGCGGAGCCGGCGCCCGTGAGGAAGCGGTCGTAGCCCTCGTCCTCGAGGCGGTCGGCGAGCTCGGGGCCGCCCTGCTCCGCGATGCGGCCGTCCACGAACACGTGCACGAACTGCGGCTTGATGTAGCGCAGGATCCGCGTGTAGTGGGTGATGAGGAGGGTGCCCATGTTGCCCTCGGCGTGGGCGCGGTTGACGCCCTCCGAGACGACCTTGAGGGCGTCGACGTCGAGGCCGGAGTCGGTCTCGTCGAGGATCGCGAACTTCGGCTTGAACAGCTCGAGCTGGAGGATCTCGACGCGCTTCTTCTCGCCGCCGGAGAAGCCCTCGTTGACGTTGCGCTGGGCGAAGTCCGCGTCGATGCGCAGCTGCTCCATGGCCGCCTTGACGTCCTTGGTCCAGTGGCGGATGGCCGGGGTCTCGCCGTCGATCGCGGTCTTCGCGGTGCGCAGGAAGTTCGTCATGGTGACGCCCGGGATCTCCACCGGGTACTGCATCGCGAGGAAGAGGCCCGCGCGGGCGCGCTCGTCCACGCTCATCGCGAGGACGTCCTCGCCGTCGAGCGTGATCGAGCCCGAGGTGACGGTGTAGCGCGGGTGGCCCGCGATCGTCGAGGCGAGGGTGGACTTGCCGGAGCCGTTCGGGCCCATGATGGCGTGCGTCTCCCCCGTCTTGACGGTGAGGGTGACACCCTTGAGGATCTCCTTGACGCCCTGCTCGGTCTCGATCGAGACGTGCAGGTCCTTGATCTCCAGTGTGGACATGTGTGTTCTCCTACTGCCCGGCGGGCCGGGCTGGCCTAAAGGTCGTTGTCAGTTCTCGCCGGCTTCGAGCTCGCGCTCGACGGCTTCGGTCAGGTGGTCCTCGATGCCCTGGACGCCGATCTTCTGGATGATCTCGTTCAGGAAGCCGCGCACCACGAGCCGGCGGGCCACATCCTCGGGGATGCCGCGCGCCATGAGGTAGAACAGGTGCTCGTCGTCGAAGCGGCCGGTCGCGCTCGCGTGGCCGGCGCCCTCGATGAGGCCGGTCTCGATCTCGAGGTTCGGCACGGAGTCCGCGCGGCAGCCGTCGGTGAGGACCAGGTTCTGGTTCTTCTCGTAGCTGTCGGTGCCCTCGGCCTGCTTCTGGATCAGCACGTCGCCGACCCACACCGCGCGCGCGTCCTTGCCCTGGAGGGCGCCCTTGTACAGGACGTTGGAGACGCAGTTGGGCTGGGCGTGGTCCACGTAGGTGCGGTGCTCGAGGTGCTGGCCGGCGTCGGCGAAGTAGAGGCCGTAGAGCTCGACCTCGCCGCCGGGGGCCGCGAACCGGGCCGTCGGGGTCATGCGGACGAGCGAGCCGCCCAGGCTGACGACGATGTGCTTCAGGTGCGCGTCGCGGCCCACCTTGACCTGCTGGCTCGAGGCGTGGACCGAGGTGTCGGCCCACTCCTGCAGGGTCACGAGCGTCAGGTCGGCGCCGTCCTCGAGGACGACCTCGACGTTCTCGGACACGACAGCCTCGCCGACGTGGTTGAGCACGACGACGGCGCGGGAGCCCTGCTCGGCGACCACGACGAGGTGCTGGGCGGCGGGGGCGGAGCCCGCTCCGGTCAGGGTCACGAGGACCCGCTCGGCCAGCTCGGCGCCCGCGGGCACCGTGACGACCGTGGCCTCGGTGAAGTGCGCCCACGCGTTGGCGGAGACGCGGTCCTCGGGGATGCCGGCCGAGCCGATGCGGGCGTCGTCGCGGCCCACCGTCTCGACGCGGACCTGATCGGGTCCCTCGACGGCGACGGCCGGGGCGGCGCCGTCGAGCGCCGCGCTGTGCAGCCCGCCGAGCCGCTTGAGGGGCGTGAAGCGCCACTCCTCCTCGGTGCCCTTCAGCGCGGGGAAGTCCTCGAGCCGGTAGGACGTCAGGCGCCCGGCACGCGAGCTGTCGGGGATGCCGTAGCCCCCGCCGTGCGAGTGGGCCTTCGACGCTGCGCCGCCCAGCGGGGAGGCGACGGCCTCGACCGGGCTCAGGCTCTCGCCCTCCTCCGTGAGGCCGGGGATCGACGGGGTGCCGATGCGGGCCTTCTCTGCGGTCTTCTCTTCGGTCATCTCAGTCATCAGCCGACGGACCCTTCCATCTGCAGTTCGATCAGGCGGTTCAGCTCGAGGGCGTACTCCATGGGGAGCTCGCGGGCGATCGGCTCGATGAAGCCGCGCACGATCATCGCCATCGCCTCGTCCTCGGGCAGGCCGCGGGACATGAGGTAGAAGAGCTGCTCCTCGGACACCCGCGAGACGGTCGCCTCGTGGCCGAGCACGACGTCGTCCTCGCGGATGTCGATGTACGGGTACGTGTCCGAGCGGGAGACCGTGTCGACGAGCAGGGCGTCGCAGCGGACCGTGTTGGCGGAGTGCTTCGCCCCCTCGCGGACCTGGACGAGGCCGCGGTACGCCGCACGGCCGCCGCCGCGGGCCACGGACTTGGACACGATCGAGGACTTCGTGTTGGGCGCGATGTGCACCATCTTTGAGCCCGTGTCCTGGTGCTGGCCCTCGCCCGCGAACGCGATCGAGAGCGTCTCGCCCTTCGCGTGCTCGCCCACGAGGTACACCGCCGGGTACTTCATGGTGACCTTCGAGCCGATGTTGCCGTCGATCCACTCCATCGTCGCGCCCTCATGGCAGATGGCGCGCTTGGTGACGAGGTTGTAGACGTTGTTCGACCAGTTCTGGATGGTCGTGTAGCGCACGCGGGCGCCCTTCTTCACGACGATCTCGACGACGGCCGAGTGCAGCGAGTCGGAGGTGTAGATCGGGGCGGTGCAGCCCTCGATGTAGTGGACGTAGGAGTCCTCGTCCGCGATGATGAGCGTCCGCTCGAACTGGCCCATGTTCTCCGTGTTGATGCGGAAGTAGGCCTGCAGCGGGATCTCGACGTGGACGCCCTTGGGGACATACACGAACGAGCCGCCGGACCACACGGCCGTGTTGAGGGAGGCGAACTTGTTGTCGCCCACCGGGATCACGGTGCCGAAGTACTCCTGGAAGAACTCGGGGTGCTCCTTGAGGGCGGTGTCCGTGTCGAGGAAGACCACGCCCTGGGCCTCGAGGTCCTCGCGGATCTGGTGGTAGACGACCTCGGACTCGTACTGGGCCGCGACGCCGGCCACGAGGCGGGACCGCTCGGCCTCGGGGATGCCGAGCTTCTCGTAGGTGTTGCGGATGTCCTCGGGGAGATCCTCCCAGGACTGCGCCTGCTTCTCGGTGGAGCGGACGAAGTACTTGATGTTGTCGAAGTCGATCCCGGAGAGGTCGGCGCCCCACAGCGGCATCGGCTTGCGGTCGAAGTACTTCAGGCCCTTCAGGCGCGTCTCGAGCATCCACTCGGGCTCGCCCTTCTTGGCGGAGATGTCCCGGACCACGTCCTCGTTGAGGCCGCGGCGCGCGTTCGCGCCGGCGTCGTCCTTGTCGGCCCACCCGTACTCGTACGTGCCGATCCCGTGGAGCTCGGGGTTCTTCTCCAGGATCTCCGCGATCACCGTTGACCCGGCGCCGGCCTGGCCCCCGGCCGTCGCGGCGCGGTTCTCAGCTAATTGATCCGTCATCACGGCCTCTCTTGCTGGTTGGTTGCGGTCTCCGCGCCGGGCAGCTTCAGCTGGCCCCGCCCGGTAGGTATGTGGGTCGTGCACACGTGCCCGCCCTGCGCGAGGGTGGAGAGCCTGCGGACGTCCACGCCGAGGAGGCGTGAGAACGCCGCCGTCTCGCTGTCGCAGAAGACGGGGAACTCCGCGGCGAGCTGCTGCACGGGGCAGTGCCCCTGGCACAGCTGGACGCTGCCCAAGTGGACCGGCAGCGGCGCCTTGCCCTGGACCGAGGCAGAGGAGGCCACGAAGCCGTCCGCCGTGAGCGCCTCGGCGAGGGCCCTGGCCCTCGCCGCGATGTCCTCGCCCGCCGCGTCCACGAGCGGCTGGTAGCGCCGCTCCATGGCGGCGAAGCGCTCATGCGCGAAGTCCTCGACGGCGCCGGGGCCACCGAGCTCGCCCAGCCGCTCGAGCGCCTTGCGCGCGATCGCCAAGTAGTCGTCGCCGATGGTGGACTGGCCCCTGGAGGTCAGCACGTACCGCCGGGCGGGCCGCCCCGCGCCGGCGCCGGACGTCACCACCCGCTTGACCTCCACGACGCCGGCCCCGGTGAGGGCGTCGAGGTGGCGGCGGACCGCTGCGGGCGTCACGTTGAGCATCTCGCCCAGCTCAGCGGCGCTGACGGGCCCGTGCTCGAGGACCGCGCTCAGGACGCGGTCCCGCGTGCGGTCCTCAGCGTCGGCCCGGGCATCGGGCTTCGGGGAGGTCACGGAATACACAAGACAATCATTGCCTAATATGCCCCGGGTCTCCAGTAAGGAGATGCTTATCACGCCCTCGGCGGAAAGTGCGCTCACGGCGGGGGCCGCCGCCGTCCACAGGGAACGCACTACTACCTTGCGTAGAATGGCCGGGTGCTACAGACCGGTACTCCCTGCCTCGAGATAGAAGGCCTGGTGAAGGACGTCGGCCCGCTCCCCTCTCTCGAAGGACGCATGAAGAGGGTGCTGGCAGGGGTCGACCTCACGGCGAACGCCGGTGAGATCACCGTGATCCTCGGCGTCAACGGCGCCGGGAAGACCACCACCCTCGAGTGCGCGCAGGGCCTCCAACGGCGCACCGCCGGCGTCGTCCGCCTCCTCGGCGAGGACCCCGAGAGGGCCGGCGCGGAGCTGCGCGCCCGCGTGGGCATCATGCTGCAGGAAGGGGGCCTGCCCCCCGCCGCGCGGCCCCTGGCCCTGCTCGCGCACGTCGCCGGCATGTACACGGACCCCCGCCCCGTCGACGAACTCGCGGAGCGGCTCGGGATCCACGAGTTCGCCTCCACCACGGTCCGGCGGCTCTCCGGCGGGCAGAAGCAGCGGGTCGCCCTCGCCGCCGCGCTCATCGGACGGCCGGAGGTCGTCTTCCTCGACGAGCCCAGCGCCGGCCTCGACCCGCAGTCGCGCCAGCTCGTGGTGGACCTCATCGACGAGCTGCGCCGGGACGGGCTCGGCGTCATCCTCACGACGCATCTCCTGGACGACGCCGAGCGGCTCGCCGACGTGGTCCACATCCTCGACCGCGGCCGGGTGGTCACGAGCGGGACCGTCGGCGAGATCCTGGCCGGCCGCGAGGGCACGCGCTCGCGGCTCACGCTGAGGGCACGGCCCGGGCTCGACCTCGCGGAGGCGTTCGCCGGCCGCACGGGCCGGGGTACCGACGTCGCGGTCGCCGAGGCCTCGGCCGGCCACTATACGGTCGACGGCGAGCTCACCCCCGCGGACCTCCTCGCCGTCGCGCAGTGGCTGCACGCGCGGGACATCATGCCGCAGTCGCTCGAGCTCGGCACCGCCAACCTCCAGGACGTCTTCCTCTCGATCGCCGCCGAGTCGGCCGCCGAGGACGAGGGCGCCCGGCCCGACGGGAGGGCCGCGTGAGCGCCGCAGCGGGGCTCGCGCGCCGCGTGTGGCAGCAGGGCCGGTACGAGACGGGTGCGATGCTGCGCAACGGCGAGCAGCTGACGCTCATGATCGTCCTCCCGCTGCTCGCGCTCGTGGGCCTCACGGTCACCCCGGTGCTCGACGGGCTGGGGCCGAGCCGGATCGCGGTCGCCGCGCCCGGCGTGCTTGCCCTGTGCACCATGAGCGTCGGGTTCACCGGCCAGGGCATCGCGACCGGATTCGACCGCCGCTACGGCGTGCTCCGTTTCCTCTCGACCACGCCGCTGGGCCGCGGCGGCCTCATTGCCGGCAAGGTCCTCGCAGTCCTCGTGGTCCTCGCCGTCCAGGTCGTCGTCATCGGCGGCGTCGCGCTCGCCCTCGGCTGGCGGCCGGGAGCCCTCGGACTCCTCCTCGGGCTGCCGCTCCTGGCCCTCGGCGCGGCCGCCTTCACCGCGCTCGGCCTGCTCATCGCGGGCACGGCCCGGCCGGAGGCAACCCTCGCGGTCACGAACCTCGTCTGGATCCTCCTCGGCGTCCTGGGCGGGATCGTCCTGCCCGTCCAGCGGGTGCCCGCCGCGCTGGCCCCCGTGGTCGGCTTCCTCCCCTCCGGAGCGCTCGGCGACGCCGTGCGCTCGGCCTTCCTCGAAGGCTCCCTGAATGTCCCTGCCGCCGCCGTGCTCCTCGCGTGGGCCGTGCTCGCCGGCGCCGCCGCCACCCGCTGGTTCCGATGGAGCTGAAAACCATGACAGACACCGCACTCACCCGCCTCACCGCCAGGCTGCCCCGGGAGGTGGACGGCCGCATCCGCGCCATGGCGATCGCCTCCCTCGTCGGTCAGATCGTGCTCATCCTCACCGGCGGCGCGGTGCGGCTCACCTCCTCCGGGCTCGGCTGCCCCACGTGGCCCCGCTGCACCGCCCAGTCGATCACCACCACCCCGGAGATGGGGATGCACGGGATCATCGAGTTCGGCAACCGCCTGCTGACCTTCGCGCTCATCGCGGTCGCCGTCGTCATGCTCGTGATGCTGTGGAACCTGCGCAAGGAGCGCAGGGACCTGTTCTGGCTCGCCCTCGGGCTCCTCGCGAGCGTCCCCGCGCAGGCGGTCATCGGAGGGATCACGGTGCTCACGCATCTGAATCCGTGGGTGGTGGGGCTGCACTTCCTCGTCTCGATGGCCCTCGTGGTGCTGTCGATGCTCCTCGTGAACCGGGCCTACGGGCGCACCGGCCGCTTCATGGACCGGGTGCACCCCGCGCTGCCCGGCTCCGTGGCGCCGGCCATGCTCGCCACGACCGTGGCCGCCGCCGCGGCCGTGGTCCTGGGCGTGACCGTCACCGGTGCCGGCCCGCACGCCGGTGACGCCAACGCGCCGCGCAACGGGCTCGACTGGGACCTCTTCTCCCACATCCACGCCGTTCCCGCCTACCTCGTCCTGTTCGGCGCCCTCTTCGCCGTCGTCGTCGCCCTCTCCCGGCGGATCCGCGGCACCTTCCGCAACGGGGCGCTCGCGCTCCTCGGCCTGACGGTCCTGCAGGCGGCGCTCGGGATCACCCAGTACTACACGGGCATCCCTGCCCTCCTCGTCGCAGCGCACATGCTCGTCTCGGCGCTCCTCATGGCGGCCGCGGTCAACGCCGCCGACGTCGCGCGGTACAGCCCCAAGGCGTAGGCGGGCGCAGCGGCGACACGGAAGAGGCCCGCAGCATCCGTGCTGCGGGCCTCTTCCGTGTTCTGAACGTGCTCGGCGGTGTCCGAAGGCGCCGGCTGGCTCAGCCGAGGAGCGGGCCTCCCACGAACGGGTCGACGGCGAGCGCGAGGAAGAGCAGCGTGAGGTAGCTGATGGAGCCGTGGAAGACCTTCATGGCCTTCTTGTCCTGGATCTCCTCGCGCTGGGCGCGGGCGTAGAGGGCGTGCGACTCGTACAGGAACCACGCACCGGAGGCGACGGCGGTAAGGGTGTAGACCCAGCCGGCGTGGCCGAGCGGGACGAGCAGCAGCGAGGCCATCACCATGGCCCAGGCGTACAGGACCACCTGCACGGCGACGATCTTGGCACCCGCGACGGCGCCCAGCATGGGCACCTGCGCGTTGCGGTAGTCCTCGCCGTACCGCATGGACAGCGGCCAGTAGTGCGGAGGGGTCCACAGGAAGATCACGAGGAAGAGGATGACGGCCGGCCACTCGATGGTGTCGGTGACGGCGGACCATGCGATGAGCACGGGGAAGCAGCCCGCGGCCCCGCCCCAGACGATGTTCTGGGCGGTCCTGCGCTTGAGGACCAGCGTGTAGACCACCACGTAGAAGAAGATCGCGCCGGCGCCGAGGACCGCCGAGAGCGGGTTGGCGCCGAACCACAGGATCGCGAGCGAGGCGATGCCGAGGACCCAGGAGAAGACGAGCGCCTCCCGCGGCGTCACCTCTCCGGTCACGAGCGGGCGGTTCTCAGTCCGCCGCATGAGGCGGTCGATGTCCCGGTCGATGTAGCAGTTGAAGGCGCCGGCGCTGCCCGCGGCGAACGCCCCTCCCACCAGGGTGGCGATGATGAGCCCGAGCGAGGGGAAGCCGCGTTCGGCGTAGATCATGGTCGGCAGCGTGCTCACGAGCAGCAGCTCGATGACGCGGGGTTTGGTGAGGGCGACGTACGCCTTGATCTTGCGGCGCAGGCCGAGCTTCGCTGGCCTGGACGGTGCGGTGGCGGGTGCGTCTGCTGTGCTCACGGATGCGCGACTCTTCTACTCGGGATCGTCGGCCCCCGCAAGGGGTGCTCGGGGACCGCCTCCATGATACCCGCCGCCCGTGCGCGCCCCGGCTGGCTCCGTGCTCCCCCGGGCGTGCGGCCCCGCGTGGGCGCGGAGCGTTCACACAGTGGAATATCGGTGGCAATTTCCTGAAACACCTCTCCCCCGGCCACGACCCGTGGATAGTATGAATGCTGGATGCCCTGCTGCTGGGACGCGCCCCGTGACGATATGCCAGCCAGACCGGTGGCCGGATATGTGTAGGGAAAGGCGCATGAGGGCAGTAGGCAGACACCGACAAACGTTTCGATGGTGAACGGCTGGCAGGATGCATTGCAGGGCCCACCATTCGCGTGCCCCGTAGGCTCCCTGCCGCCAGCAATGGAGAGGGGCCGTGTACGTGCCTGCTGTGGATGTGCAAGAACTGACGTGGACCGACCTGGACCGCAAGGCCGTCGACACGATCCGCGTGCTCGCGGCGGACGCGGTGCAGAAGGTGGGCAACGGCCACCCCGGCACGGCGATGAGCCTGGCACCGGCCGCATACCTGCTGTTCCAGAAGCTCATGCGCCACGATCCGGCGGATCCGACGTGGATCGGCCGCGACCGGTTCATCCTCTCCCCCGGGCACTCCTCCCTGACGCTGTACATCCAGCTGTACCTGGCCGGCTACGGCCTCGAGCTGAAGGACCTCGAGTCGCTGCGCACGTGGGGCTCGCTGACCCCCGGCCACCCGGAGTACGGGCACACCAAGGGCGTGGAGATCACCACTGGCCCGCTCGGGCAGGGCCTGGCCTCCTCGGTCGGGTTCGCCTACTCCGGCCGCCGCGAGCGGGGCCTCTACGACCCGCAGGCGCCCACCGGCGAGTCCCCGTTCGACCACACGGTGTGGGTCATCGCCTCCGACGGCGACATGCAGGAGGGCGTGACCTCCGAGGCGTCCTCGCTGGCCGGCCACCAGGAGCTGGGCAACCTCGTGGTGATCTACGACGAGAACCACATCTCCATCGAGGACGACACCGACGTCGCCTTCACCGAGGACGTCCTCAAGCGGTACGAGGCCTACGGATGGCACACCCAGCGCGTCGACTGGACCGCGACGGGCGAGTACAAGGAGGACGTCCCCGCCCTCTACGACGCCCTCGTCGCGGCCAAGGCCGAGACCGGCCGGCCCTCGATCATCTCGCTGCGCACCGTCATCGGCTGGCCTGCCCCGACCAAGCAGAACACCGGCAAGGTCCACGGCTCGGCCCTGGGCGCCGAGGAGGTCGCGGCCCTGAAGGAGATCCTCGGCTTCGACCCGGAGAAGTCCTTCGACGTCGACCCCGAGGTCCTCGAGCACACCCGCAGGGCCGTCGAGCGCGGCGAGCAGGCCAAGGCCGCCTGGCAGGAGTCCTTCGACGCGTGGAAGGCCGCCAACCCCGACGCCGCGAAGCTGCACGAGCGGATCCAGGCGCGGCGCCTGCCCGAGGGCTGGGACGAGTCGCTGCCGGAGTTCCCGGCCGGCAAGGACGTCTCCACCCGCGCCGCCTCGGGCAAGGTCCTCAACGCGATCGGCCCCGTCCTCCCCGAGCTGTGGGGCGGGTCCGCCGACCTGGCCGAGTCGAACAACACCACGATCGAGGGCTCGCCCTCGTTCATCCCGGCCTCCCGCTCGACCCACGCCTGGGAGGGCAACCCGTACGGGCGCGTGCTCCACTTCGGCATCCGCGAGCACGCGGCCGCCGCGATCGTCAACGGCATCACCCTCGGCGGCAGGACCCGGGCGTTCTCCGGGACGTTCCTGATCTTCTCGGACTACCAGCGCCCGGCGATCCGCCTCTCGGCGCTCATGGGGATCCCGTCCACCTACGTGTGGACGCACGACTCGATCGGCCTGGGCGAGGACGGCCCCACCCACCAGCCGGTCGAGCAGCTCGCCTCCCTGCGCGCCATCCCGGGCCTGGATGTGGTCCGCCCCGCCGACGCGAACGAGACCGCCCAGGCCTGGAAGGCCATCCTCGAGCACACCGACCGCCCGGCCGGGATCGTGCTGACCCGCCAGAACCTCCCCACGTGGGAGCGCGGCGAGAACGGATCGGGCCAGGGCGGCTTCGCCTCGGCCGCGAACGTCTCCAAGGGCGGCTACGTCCTCGCCGAGGCCCAGCGCGACGGTGCCGACGTCGCCCCGGACGTCATCCTCATCGCGACCGGCTCCGAGGTCCAGCTCGCCGTCGCCGCCCGCGAGGCGCTGGCCGCCGAGGGCATTGCGGCCCGGGTGGTCTCGATGCCGTGCGTGGAGTGGTTCGACGCCCAGGACGCCCAGTACCGCGAGTCCGTGCTGCCCGCCGCCGTCCGGGCGCGCGTCTCGGTCGAGGCCGGCCTGGCCCTGACCTGGCACCGCTTCGTCGGCGACGCCGGCCGCTCGGTCAGCCTCGAGCACTACGGTGCCTCCGCCGACTACAAGACCCTCTTCACCGAGTTCGGCATCACCGCCGAAGCGGTCACCGCCGCCGCCAAGGACTCCATCGCCGCCGCGGCCTGATCCCCCGAGGAGCACCTCACATGACTACCCCTACCCAGGCCCTCTCCGACGCGGGCGTGTCCATCTGGCTCGATGACCTCTCCCGGCTCCGCCTCCAGGACGGCTCGCTGGCAGCGCTCATCTCCGAGAAGAACGTGGTGGGCGTGACCACCAACCCGACGATCTTCCAGGCCGCGATCACCAAGGGCCACGGCTACGACGCCCAGCTGCGCGAGCTCGTCGCGGAGGGTGCCGACGCCGAGAAGACCGTCTTCGAGATCACCACGGCCGACGTCTCGGACGCCTGCCGGCTCTTCGCCCCCGTCGCCGAGGCCACCCGCGGCGTCGACGGCCGGGTCTCCATCGAGGTCGACCCGCGTCTGGCGTGGGACACCGCCGCCACGATCGCCGAGGCCAAGCGTCTGCACGCCAAGGTCGCCGAGCCGAACGTGCACATCAAGATCCCGGCGACGCTCGAGGGCCTCGAGGCCATCTCCGCCACGCTCGCCGAGGGCATCAGCGTCAACGTGACCCTGATCTTCTCCCTCACCCGCTACCGCGCCGTCATCAACGCGTTCATGACCGGCCTCGAGAAGGCCAAGGCTGCGGGGCACGACCTGTCCCAGATCCACTCGGTCGCCTCGTTCTTCGTCTCCCGCGTGGACACCGAGATCGACAAGCGCCTCGAGAAGGTCGGCACCGAGCAGGCCACCGCCCTCAAGGGCAAGGCCGGGCTCGCCAACGCCCGCCTCGCGTACCAGATCTACGAGGAGGAGTTCACCACCGAGCGGTGGAAGCTCCTCGCCGACGCCGGTGCCCTCCCGCAGCGCCCGCTGTGGGCCTCGACCGGGGTCAAGGACCCGGCCCTGCCCGACACCCTGTACGTCACGGGCCTCGTCGCCCCGGGCGTGGTCAACACGATGCCCGAGAAGACCCTCGAGGCGACCTTCGACCACGCCGAGGTCACCGGGGACACCGTGACCGGCACCTACGCCGAGGCCAACGCCCACCTCGATGCCCTCGCCGAGCTCGGCATCGACTACAACGACGTCGTCGCCGTCCTCGAGTCCGAGGGCCTGGACAAGTTCGTCGCCTCCTGGAACGACCTCCTCGCCGACGTCGAGCGCACCCTCTCCGAGACGGCGCACGGAGCCCGCGCATGAGCGCGCTGACCTTCGAGGCGACGGGCGCTGCCCGGACGGCCGTCGACGCGCACGTCCCCCGGCTGGCGGCCGACGCCGTGGCCAGCCGCATCTTCGCCAAGGACGCCACCCTGTGGGGCCCGGATGCGGAAGAGGAGTCGGGCAAGCGCCTGGGGTGGACGGAGGCCGCCACGGTCTCCCAGCCCCTCGTCGCCGAGATCACCGCGCTGCGCGACGCGTTTCGCTCCGAGGGCGTGGACCGGATCGTCCTGTGCGGCATGGGCGGCTCCTCCCTGGCGCCCGAGGTGATCGCGGGCACGGCGGGGGTCCCCCTCGTGGTCCTCGACTCGACCGATCCCGAGCAGGTCGCCGCGGCTCTCGCCGAGCGCCTCGAGAACACCGCCATCGTCGTCTCGTCCAAGTCCGGCTCCACGGTCGAGACCGACTCGCAGCGCCGGGCCTTCGAGGCGGCGTTCACGGCGGCCGGCATCGACGCGGCCTCCCGCATCGTGGTCGTGACCGATCCCGGCTCGCCGCTCGAGAGCGCCTCCCGCGAGGCCGGGTACCGGGCCGTGTTCAAGGCCGACCCGACCGTCGGCGGCCGCTACTCGGCACTGACCGCCTTCGGCCTGGTCCCGGCGGGGCTCGCAGGCGTCGACCTCCAGGCCCTCCTCGACGAGGCCGAGGAAGCGGCGGAGCTCCTGCGGGACGACTCGGAGGACAACATCGGCCTGCAGCTCGGCGCGGCCCTCGGCGGCACGGCTCCCCTGCGGGACAAGATCGTGATCGTCGAGGACGGCTCCGGCATCGCCGGCTTCGCGGACTGGGCGGAGCAGCTCATCGCCGAGTCGACCGGCAAGATCGGCCGCGGCGTCCTCCCAGTGGTCGCCGGCGCGGACGCGCCCGAGGTCACCTCGGGAGCGGAGGACGTGCTCGTCGTCCGGCTGGTCTCCGCCGACGGGGAGCCCTCGCTCGGGGCCAACGAGGCGGCGGTCGGCGGCTCGCTCGCGACGCAGATGCTCGTCTGGGAGTTCGCGACCGCCGTGGCCGGGCGCCTGCTCGGCATCAACCCGTTCGACCAGCCCGACGTCGAGGCGGCCAAGGCCGCGGCACGGGGACTCCTGGACGCCCAGCCGGAGCCCACGCCCGCGCTCTTCACCGAGGGCGCGATCGAGGTGCGCGGCGGCGACTGGCTCGAGGGTGCCTCGACCGTCGAGGAGGCGCTCAAAGTGCTGCTGTCCCAGCTCGGCCCCGCGGGCTACCTGAGCGTGCAGGCCTACCTCGACCGGCTCGCCTACCCGAAGCTCGAGTCGGTCCGCGATGAGCTCGCCGCGGCCGCCGGACGCCCGACGACGTTCGGCTGGGGCCCGCGCTTCCTGCACTCGACGGGGCAGTTCCACAAGGGTGGGCCCGCCGTCGGCGTCTTCCTCCAGATCACCGCCGACGCCGAGCACGACGTCGAGATCCCCGAGCGCCCCTTCACCTTCGGGCGGCTCATCGCCGCGCAGGCCGCCGGCGACGCGCAGGTGCTGCGCGACCACGGGCGGCCCGTGCTGCAGCTCCACCTCACCGACCGCGCGGCAGGCGTCGCGCAGCTGACCGGTCTCATCTCGGCGCTCGCGCGCTGACGCCCACGAGCGGCCGGCCCGGACGCACCGGGTCGGCCGCTCGTGTCCGCTGCGCGGACCGCCTCCGATGGACTAGAAAGGCATCATGCCAGAGAACGACAACGGCGCGACCGGGACGAAGCGGCGCTCGAATCCGCTGCGCGACCCGCGCGACCGGCGCCTGAACCGCATCGCAGGGCCCTCGTCCCTCGTGCTCTTCGGGGTGACCGGCGACCTCGCGCGCAAGAAGCTCATGCCCGCGGTGTACGACCTCGCCAACCGCGGCCTCCTGCCCCCGAGCTTCGCCCTCGTGGGCTTCGCCCGCCGCGAGTGGGAGCACGAGGACTTCGCGGAGGAGGTCAAGGCGTCCGTCAAGCAGTACGCCCGCACTCCGTTCGACGAGACCGTCTGGGCACAGCTGAATGAGGGCGTCCGTTTCGTCCAGGGCTCGTTCGACGACGACGAGGCGTTCGAGAACCTCAAGACCACCCTCGAGGAGCTCGACGCGAAGCGGGGCACCCGGGGCAATCATGCGTTCTACCTCTCGATTCCCCCCAAGGCGTTCGAGCAGGTGTGCCGGCAGCTCTCCGACCACGGCCTCGCCCAGCCCGAGGAGGGGAAGTGGCGCAGGGTCGTCATCGAGAAGCCGTTCGGGCATGACCTGGCCTCGGCCCGCGCCCTGAACGACATCGTGGAGTCCGTCTTCCCGCCGGATGCCGTCTTCCGCATCGACCACTACCTCGGCAAGGAGACGGTCCAGAACATCCTCGCGCTGCGGTTCGCGAACATGCTGTTCGAGCCCATCTGGAACGCCAACTACGTGGACCACGTGCAGATCACCATGGCCGAGGACATCGGCACCGGCGGCCGCGCGGGCTACTACGACGGCGTCGGCGCGGCCCGCGACGTCATCCAGAACCACCTCCTCCAGCTCCTTGCGCTGACCGCCATGGAGGAGCCGATCTCCTTCAACGCGGACGACCTGCGCGCCGAGAAGGAGAAGGTCCTCGCCGCGGTGCGGCTGCCCGAGGACCTCTCGACCCATTCGGCCCGGGGCCAGTACCTGGGCGGGTGGCAGGGCGGCGAGCTCGTCAAGGGCTACCTCGAGGAGGACGGCATCCCCGCCGACTCAACCACGGAGACCTACGCCGCGATCCGCGTGGACATCCACACCCGCCGCTGGGCGGGCGTCCCGTTCTACCTGCGCGCGGGCAAGCGGCTCGGCCGCCGCGTGACCGAGATCGCCGTCGTGTTCAAGCGCGCCCCCAACCTGCTGTTCCAGGACCAGGAGGAGGCCGAGTTCGGGCAGAACGCCGTGGTGATCCGGGTCCAGCCCGACGAGGGCGCGACGATCCGGTTCGGCTCCAAGGTCCCGGGCACGCAGATGGAGGTCCGCGACGTGAGCATGGACTTCGGCTACGGGCACTCCTTCACCGAGTCCTCCCCCGAGGCCTACGAGCGCCTGATCCTCGATGTCCTCCTCGGCGAGCCCCCGCTGTTCCCCCGGCACCAGGAGGTGGAGCTGTCCTGGAAGATCCTCGACCCGTACGAGGAGCACTGGGCCAGCACGGGCGAGCAGCCCGAACCGTACGAGCCGGGCAGCTGGGGCCCCCGCAGCGCCGACGAGCTCCTCGCCCGCGACGGACGCACCTGGAGGCGACCATGATCATCGACCTGCCGAACACCACGACCTCGAGGATCTCCAAGGAGATCACCAACCTGCGCCACCGGGGCGGCGTCGTCGCCCTCGGGCGCGTCCTCACGCTCGTGGTCATCACCAAGCACGGGTTCGAGGAGGAGGCGATCGAGGCCGCCAACCAGGCCAGCCGGGAGCACCCCTGCCGCATCATCGTGCTCGTCGACTCGGGCCAGGACGCGGCGGACCGCATCGACGGGCAGATCCGGGTCGGCGGGGACGCCGGCGCCTCGGAGGTGATCGTGCTGCGCGGCTACGGCCGGCTCGCAGAGGAGAGCGAGTCGCTCGTCGCGGCGCTGCTCCTGCCGGACGCGCCGATCGTCGCCTGGTGGCCGCACGGCGCCCCGGACAACGCGAGCGCCACCTCGATCGGCTGCATCGCCCACCGCCGCATCACGGACTCGGGCAACGAGCCCGACCCCACCGCGGCGCTCTTCCACCTGCGCCAGACGTACCGTCCCGGGGACACGGACCTCGCCTGGACGCGCCTGACGAACTGGCGCATCCAGCTGGCCGCCGCGCTGGACCAGGTCGACCCCGAGCCGGTCACCGCCGTCACGGTCGAGGGTGCCTCGGACTCGCCCAGCACCGTGCTGCTCGCCGCGTGGCTCGGGCTCACCCTCGACAGCCCCGTGACGATCGTGGCCGATCCGGCGGGCACCGGCATCCGGCGGGTCCGCCTCCGGCGCTCCACCGGGGACATCCAGCTGCACCGCCCGGGGTTCACGGTCGCGGAGCTCACCCAGCCCGACCAGCCCACGCAGCGCATTGCCCTGCCACGGCGCAGTCTGCAAGACTGCCTCACCGAAGAGCTGCGCAGGCTCGACCCGGACGAGGTCTTCGGCGAAGTCCTCACCTCCGGCCTGCCGCGCACGAACCTGAGGAGTGTGCAGCCGAGTGAGCGCTGATCCCCGTGTGAGCATCCATCCCGACTCCTCCGTGCTGCTGGCCGCCATCGCGGCCCGGCTGATCACGAAGCTCGTGGACACCCAGGACCGGTACGGCGAGGCGACGATCGTGCTCACCGGCGGGACGATGGGCATCGGCACCCTGCGCGCCGTCGCCGATTCGCCGGCATGCCGCGCCGTCGACTGGTCGAAGGTCAACGTGTGGTGGGGCGACGAGCGCTTCGTCGAGGCCGACTCCCCGGACCGCAACACCGTCCAGGCCGACGAGGCGCTCCTGGGGCGGCTGGCGCTGGACCCCGCGCGCGTGCACCGCCCCGGCGCGGCGGGAGACTTCGCGACGGCCGACGACGCCGCGGCGGACTACGCCCGCAGGCTGGCCGAGGCCGCGTCCGCCGAGCACGAGTCCGAGCTGCCGGGCGGCGTCCGCGGGGTGCCCCGCTTCGACGTGCTGCTCCTCGGGGTGGGGCCCGACGCACACGTGGCCTCCCTCTTCCCCGAGATGGCGGGGATCCGGGAGACCGAGCGCACGGTGGTCGGCGTCGAGAACGCGCCCAAGCCGCCGCCGTCCCGCATCTCGCTGACGCTGCCGGCGATCAAGTCCGCGGACGAGGTGTGGATGCTCGTGGCCGGCGAGGACAAGGCCGGCGCCGTGGGCCTTGCCCTGGCCGGGGCGGGCGCCGTGCACGTGCCGGCCGCGGGAGCGAGGGGCCGGACGCGCACGCTCTGGCTCATCGACGCCGCGGCCGCCGCGAAGGTGCCCCAGGAACTGGTCCGCAAGGAGCCGGCGTCGGCGTAGCTGCGCGCGGCCGGGCGGCCCGGTGACCTGATACGACGAGGCCGGGACCAGCGGATGCTGGTCCCGGCCTCGTCGTGCTGGGAAGGCGCGCTGCCCGAGTCAGGACGCCCCGGTGCTGGAGAAGCGCATGATGAGCCCGAGGGCGATGATCACCACGCCCCAGGTGATCCCCAGGATGATCGTGAAGCGGTTGAGGTTCCTCTCGGCGACGCCGGAGGACGCCAGGCCGGAGGACATGCCGCCACCGAACATGTCCGACAGGCCGCCGCCGCGGCCCTTGTGCATGAGGATCAGCATGGTGAGCAGGAGGCTCGTGATGCCCAGGATGATCTGCAGGATGATCTGGAGTACTTCCACAGGTTTGCCTCGTGGCCTTCCGTCAGCTCTCGTACGTGGTCGCGGCGATGCCGACGCTGCTAGGCGCCCGCGTGGCTCTCGAACCTGACAATGCTAGCAAATTCGGCGACGTCCAGGCTCGCACCGCCCACGAGCACGCCGTCGACGTCCTGCTCGGCGAGGATGGCCGCGGCGTTGGCCGCCTTGACCGATCCCCCGTACAGGAGGCGCGTGGCGCGCGCCGCCTCGTCGCCGAACAGCACGGCGAGCTCGGCGCGCAGGGCCGCGCACATCTCCTGCGCGTCGCCGGGGCCGGCGACCTCGCCGGTGCCGATGGCCCACACCGGCTCGTAGGCGACGACCAGCTGGGCGGCCTGCTCGGCCGTGAGGCCCTCGACGTCGGCCCGGAGCTGGGCCAGGGTGTGCTCGACGTGTGTGCCCGCCTGGCGCACCTCGAGCCCCTCGCCGACGCACAGGATCGGGACGAGCCCGTGCCTGTACGCCGCCTTGACCTTCGCGCCCAGGACCTCGTCCGACTCGCCATGCACGGTGCGCCGCTCGGAGTGGCCCACGAGGACGTAGCGGCATCCGAGCTTGGCCAGGAAGGCGCCGCTGATGTCGCCGGTGTAGGCGCCCGAGTCGAACTGGGAGAGGTCCTGGCCGCCGTAGGCGATGGCGAGGTCGTCGCCGGCCACGAGGGTCTGGACGCCGCGGAGGTCGGTGAACGGCGGGAACACCGCGACCTCGACCCGCGCGTAGTCGTGCTTCGCGTCGTCCAGGGTCCAGGCGAGCTTCTGGAGGAGGGTGATGGCCTGGACGTGGTCCATGTTCATCTTCCAGTTGCCGGCGATGAGGGGGGTGCGCTCGAACGTGCCGTTCGCGGAGGTGGTCACGGGTGGCTCCTGACGAGGTGGTGGGGTGGGCACAGGGAGGCCCCGCCGCCGGGCGGCGGCGGGGCCGGGGGCTCAGGCTCCGAGGGCGGTCAGGCCGGGGAGCTCCTTGCCCTCGAGGTACTCGAGGCTCGCGCCGCCGCCGGTCGAGATGTGCCCGAACTGGGCATCGTCGAAGCCGAGCGTGCGGACGGCCGCCGCGGAGTCGCCGCCGCCGACGACGGTCAGGGCGCCGGCCGCCGTTGCGTCGACGAGGCCCTGGGCGACGGCCTTGGTGCCCGCCGCGAAGGCCGGGAACTCGAACACGCCCATCGGGCCGTTCCAGAACACGGTCTTCGCCGCGGCGATCTCCTGGGCGAACGCCGCGGCGGTGTCGGGCCCGATGTCGAGGCCGATGCCGGCGGCGCCGAAGGACGTGTCCTCGATCGCGTCGGCCGCGGCGACCTCGTGGTCGGCGTCGGCTCCGAACTTCGAGGCCACCACCACGTCCGTCGGAAGCACGAACTCGGTGCCGGCGGCCGCGGCGCGCGAGAGGTAGTCCTGCACCGTGGCGATCTGGTCCTGCTCGAGCAGGCTCGCACCGACCTTGTGCCCCTGGGCCGCGAGGAAGGTGAAGAGCATGCCGCCGCCGACCAGGAGCTTGTCCGCCTTGCCGATGAGGTTGGCGATGACGGCGAGCTTGTCGGAGACCTTGGAGCCGCCCAGGACCACGACGTAGGGCCGCTCGGCGCCGTCGGTGAGGCGGCGGAGCACCTCGACCTCGGTCCGGACGAGCTCGCCGAGGTAGGCGGGCAGGACGCCCGCGATGTCGTACACAGAGGCGTGCTTGCGGTGCACGGCGCCGAAGGCGTCGTCCACGTAGGCACCGTTGTCTCCGGTGAGGGAGGCGAGCTCGCGGGCGAAGGCGGCGCGCTCGGCGTCGTCCTTGCTCGTCTCACGGGGATCGAAGCGGACGTTCTCGAGGACGAGCACCTGTCCGTCCTCGAGCGAGCCGGCGAGCGCCTTGGCGCTGTCCCCCACCGTGTCCTCGGCGCGCAGCACGGTGACGCCGGCGGCCGCGGCGAGCTCCGCCAGGCGGTCGGCGGCGGGCTTGATCGTGTACTTGGGGTCCGGGGCGCCCTTGGGCCGGCCCAGATGGGCCATCACCAGGACGCGGGCCCCGGCTTCGGCAAGCTTCTGGATCACGGGCAGGGAGGCGCGGACGCGTCCGTCGTCGGTGACGGTGGAACCGTCGAGCGGCACGTTCAGATCCGAACGGACCAGAACGTGCCGCCCACGGACACCATCGGCGAGCAGGTCGTCGAGAGTGCGTGCAGTCATGGACTCAGGCTATCCGAGTTCTCCGTGCGTTACGGCGCGGGTCAGAGCTTGGACGCGACGAGCTCGGTCAGGTCCACGAGGCGGTTCGAGTAGCCCCACTCGTTGTCGTACCACGAGACGACCTTGACCTGGTTGCCGATCACCTTGGTGAGGCCGGAGTCGAAGATCGACGACGCCGGGTCCCCGACGATGTCGGAGGACACGATCGGGTCCTCCGTATAGGTGAGGAAGCCCGCGAGCGGGCCGGACTCGGACGCGGCCTTGACCGCTGCGTTGACCTCGTCCTTGGTGACCTCGCGGGAGACCGTGACGGTCAGGTCGGTGGCGGAGCCGGTGGGGACGGGCACGCGGATGGCGTAGCCGTCGAGCTTGCCCTTGAGCTCGGGCAGGACCAGGCCGATGGCCTTCGCCGCGCCGGTCGAGGTGGGGACCATGTTGATCGCGGCGGCGCGGGCACGGCGGAGGTCGCGGTGCGGGCCGTCCTGGAGGTTCTGGTCCGCGGTGTAGGCGTGGACCGTGGTCATGAGGCCCCGCTCGATCCCGAACGCGTCGTTGATGGCCTTGGCCAGCGGGCCGAGGCAGTTCGTGGTGCAGGACGCGTTGGAGATGATGTTGTGGTTGGCCGGATCGTAGATCGCGTCGTTGACGCCCATGACGATCGTGACGTCCTCGTCCGTGGCGGGGGCCGAGATGATGACCTTCTTCGCGCCCGCGGCGAGGTGCTTCTTGGCGCCCTCGGCCTTCGTGAAGAAGCCGGTGGACTCGATGACGATGTCCACGCCGAGCTCGCCCCACGGCAGGTTGGCCGGGTCGCGCTCGGCCAGCACCTTGATCTCCTTGCCGCCGACGACGATGATCCCCTCGCGGACCTCCACGGACTCGGAGAGGCGGCCGGTGATCGAGTCGTACTTGAGCAGGTGGGCGAGGGTCTCGGGGCTCGTCAGGTCGTTGACGGCCACGATCTCGAGGTCTGCGCCCTGGGAGAGAGCTGCGCGGAAGAAGTTGCGCCCGATGCGGCCGAAGCCGTTGATGCCAATTCGAGTGGTCACTCTGGTCGATCTCCTTGATGCTCAGTCGAGCATCCGCGAAGACTGCTCGAACTGTTAGACGGTCACCGCACGTCGTTGGGCAGAGATTTGCACAGGGAAAGGCCGACAGCCCGAGTCTCCATTGTCATGGCTGAAAGGCCGCGCGGGCCTTTCCGCTCCCCATCCTACGGCGAAAGGGCCCGTCCGGGAACAGACGGACCCTTTCGCACTGAAAGTCACAAAATGTGACGCAGGTCTCCAGTCAGGAGAAGGTGATGAGGCCCTTGGCGCCGGCGCGGGCGGCCTCGAAGCGGCGGGCCACGTCGGCCCAGTTGACGATGTTCCAGAAGGCCTTGACGTAGTCCGCCTTGACGTTCTGGTAGTCGAGGTAGAACGCGTGCTCCCACATGTCGAGCTGGAGGAGCGGGGTCGTCGCGACCGGAACGCCGTTCTGCTGGTCGTACATCTGCTCGATGACCAGGTTCCCGCCGATGGGCTCGTAGGCGAGGATGGCCCAGCCCGAGCCCTGGATGGTCGTGGCGGCCGCCGTGAAGTGGCTGCGGAAGGCGTCGAACGAGCCGAAGAACTCGTCGACCGCGGAGGCCAGCTCGCCCTCGGGCTTGTCGCCGCCGTCCGGGGAGAGGTTGTTCCAGAAGATCGAGTGGTTGAGGTGGCCGCCGAGGTTGAACTGGAGGTCCTTCGAGAGCTTGGCAGCGGCCGCGCCGTCGCCGTTCGACCGCGCCTCGGCCATCTTCTCGAGGGCCGTGTTGGCACCGGCGACGTAGGCCGCGTGGTGCTTGTCGTGGTGGAGCTCCATGATCCGGGCCGAGATGTGCGGCTCGAGGGCGGCGTAGTCGTACGGGAGCTCGGGCAGTACGTAGGTCACAACATCCTCCATCGGTTGGCTCCCCGCGCGCGCTGGTCGCGGCACGCGGGCTGGTGACGGCTCCATCCTAAGCAGATGCGCCGGATGGGATACCGATCATTGCGGTACCCGCGACCGGGGACGGTCAACCGTCGAGCATCTCCGGCGTCACATTGGCCTCGGTCCCGGGGACGCCCTCCTCGGCGGCCTTCTTGTCCGCCATGGCCAGGAGGCGGCGGATCCGGCCCGCGATGGCGTCCTTCGTCATGGGCGGGTCCGCGAGCCGGCCCAGCTCGTCGAGGCTCGCCTGCTTGTGGGCCACACGCAGCTCGCCGGCGTAGCGGAGATGCTCCGGGACGTCGGTACCGAGGATCTCCAGGGCCCGCTCCACGCGGGCGCCGGCCGCCACGGCGGCCTGGGCCGACCGGCGCAGGTTGGCGTCGTCGAAGTTGGCCAGCCGGTTCGCCGTCGCCCGCACCTCCTTGCGCATGCGCCGCTCCTCCCAGGCCATGAGCGCGTCGTGGGCGCCCATGCGCGTCAGCAGCGCGGCGATCGCGTCGCCGTCGCGCACGACGACGCGGTCCACCCCGCGCACCTCGCGCGCCTTCGCCGCGATCCCCAGCCTGCGGGCGGCACCCACGAGGGCGAGCGCGGCTTCGGGGCCCGGGCAGGTGACCTCGAGGGAGCTCGAGCGGCCGGGCTCGGTGAGCGATCCGTGGGCGAGGAAGGCCCCGCGCCAGACTGCCTCCGCGTCCGCGGCGGAGCCGTTGACGACCGTGGACGGCAGGCCGCGGACCGGGCGGCCGCGGTTGTCGAGGAGCCCGGTCTGGCGGGCGAGGGCCTCGCCGTCGCGCACCACCCGCACCACATACCGGCTCCCGCGCCGGAGCCCGCCTCCGGAGACGACGATGATCTCGCTGGGGTGCCCGTAGACCTCGGCGATGGCGGCCCGGAGCCGGCGCGCCGTGGCGGCGAGGTCCACCTCGGCCTCGATGACGATCCGCCCCGAGATGATGTGGAGGCCGCCGGCGAAGCGCAGCATGGCCGAGACCTCCGCCTTGCGCTCGGAGGACTTCTTGACCGTCAGCCGCGACAGCTCGTCCTTGACGCTCTGGGTCAATGCCATGGCTGTCCTTCCTGCTCCCGCGGCGCCCGCACCGGACCCACGCTCAACGTCCCGCCGCGGGGGTCCCGCCCGCGGTGAAGACCTCATGGTACGCACCGGCCAGCCGGAGCGCGTCGTGCACCGGCCGTCGGCCGGAAGACCTCACTCTATCGAAGAGGACCTGCGCTCCGAGCTCGGCGGCGACCCGCTCGAACTCGGCGCGGTCCGACACGGAGGCATGGTCCGCGATCACGGCGTCGACCCGGAACCCGGGGGCGACCCGCTGGAGGGCGCGGAGGTGGTCGGCCGCGCTCATGCCCGAGGTCTCCTTGGTGTCGACCGCGAGGTTCATGGTCAGGCAGCGGCGGGCCGGGGTGTCGACGAGGGCCTGGCGCAGCTGCGGCAGGAGCAGGTGCGGCAGGACCGAGGTGTACCAGGAGCCCGGGCCGAGCACGACCCAGTCGGCGAGCTCGATCGCGCTGAGGGTCTCGGGGCAGGCCGGGGCGTCGTCCGGCTCGAGCCGCACGTCCTCGAGGCGCCCGGCCACCGCGCAGGCCGCCTGCCCGCGGATGGTCTCCACCCGCGCCGGGCCGCCATGGGCGCCCCCGCCGGTGACGACGACGTCGCCCTCGATGGTCAGGGGCACCCGGGACATCGGCAGCACCTGGCCCCGGGCACCGAGCAGGGCCCCGGCCCAGCGCAGGCCGTCGACGACGTCCCCCAGCAGCTCCCACAGGGTGACGATGAGCAGATTGCCCATGGCGTGGTTGTCGAGGCCGCTCGTGCCCGCCGGGGAACGGAACCGGTGCTGCATGACGTCCCGCCAGGTCCTCCCCCAGTCGGTGTCGTCGCACAGGGCGGCCAGCGCCATCCGGAGGTCGCCCGGGGGGAGGACGCCGAAGTCGGCCCGGAGGCGGCCGGAGGACCCGCCGTCGTCCGCGACGGTGACGACGGCGGTGAGCTCCGTGGTGAGCAGGCGCAGGGCGGACAGCGAGGCGGCGAGGCCGTGGCCGCCCCCGAGGGCGACGACGGAGGGGCCCTTGGGCTTGCCGCCGTCGGTGCCCGCGCCGGGGCGGATGAGGGGCAGCGGCCCCGTGAAGAGCGTGCTCACTCGCGGCCGAGGTCCCGGTGCGCCGTGGTGACTGTGACCCGGGGCTGCTGCGCGAGGCGCTTGGAGATCTCCTCGGCGACCGCCACCGAGCGGTGCTTGCCGCCGGTGCAGCCGATGGCGATCGTGGCATAGTGCTTGTTCTCGCGGCGGTAGCCCGCCAGCACGGGCTCGAGGGCGTTCACGTACCGCTCGACGAACTCCTGCGCCCCGTTGGCCACGAGCACGTAGTCCCGCACGTCCGGGTCGAGGCCGGTGTGCGGGCGCAGCTGGGGCACCCAGTGCGGGTTGGGGAGGAAGCGCACGTCGGCGACGAAGTTGGCGTCGGCCGGGAGCCCGTACTTGAAGCCGAAGCTCATGACGTTCAGCCGGACCGTCACCGGGCCCTTCTCCGAGAAGAGCTCCGTGATGGCCGTCGCGAGGCCGTGCACGTTGAAGTCGGACGTGTCGAGGACGATCGTCGCGTGGTCCCGGAGCTCGCGCAGGAGGGTCCGCTCCTCGGCGATGCCGTCCGAGATGCGCCCGCCCTCCTGGAGGGGGTGGGGGCGGCGCCCCTGCTCGAAGCGGCGGATGAGCACGTCGTCGCTCGCGTCGAGGAACAGCATGCGGTACTCCGTGCCGCTCGAGGCGAGCTGGGCGAGGGCGTCGCGGATGTCGGCGAAGAGCGCCTTGCTGCGCACGTCCATGACGACGGCGAGCTTGGGGATCCGGTCCGGCGAGTGGCGCACGAGGTCGGAGAGGGTGCCTAGCAGCTGCGGCGGGAGGTTCTCCACGACGTACCATCCGTGGTCCTCGAGGGCGTTCGCCGCGGTGCTGCGGCCCGCGCCGGACATGCCCGTGACGATGAGCAGCTCGGACGCGGGCGGCCTGACCGGGGTCAGGTCTGTCTCGTGGCCGGCCTCGGCCGCGCTCGTCTCCGTCATGGTGCCAGCCTAGCTAAGACTCCACGATTTCGCCGGTGGCGTAGTTGACCGCGGGCGCCGGCTGCTCCACGCCGTGGAGGCGGGCGTGGATGGCCGCCGCGAGGGACGGGCCCACCCCGTTCACCTCCGTGATCTCGGTCACCGACGCTGCGCGGAGGCGCTTGAGCGAGCCGAAGTGGGCCAGCACGGCCTTCTGCCGGGCGGGGCCGAGCCCGGGGACCTCGTCGAGGATCGACGCGGTCATCGACTTCGCGCGCCGCTGCCGGTGGAACGTGATGGCGAAGCGGTGCGCCTCGTCGCGGATGCGCTGGAGCAGGTACAGGCCCTGCGAGGCCCTGGGCAGGATGACGGGGAAGTCGCCCTCCGGGAGCCAGACCTCCTCGAGCCGCTTGGCGAGGCCCACCACGCGGACCTCGTCCCCGATGCCGAGCTCGGCGAGGGCCCGGACCGCGGCCGTGACCTGGGGCTGCCCGCCGTCCACCACGACCAGGTTGGGCGGGTAGGCGAACTTGCCGCTGTCCCTCTCCTCGACCGGCCGCTCGCGCTCGGCGAGGTAGTTGCGGAAGCGGCGGGTCAGGACGTCGTGCATCGCCGCCGTGTCGTCACGGGCGGCCTCGCCCGTGATCGTGAACTTGCGGTACTCGCTCTTCTTCGTCAGCCCGTCCTCGACCACGACCATCGAGGCCACGACGTTGGTGCCCTGGACGTGGGAGATGTCGAAGGACTCGATGCGCAGCGGCGGCTCGGGCAGCTCGAGGGCCTCCTGGAGCTCCTGGAGGGCGAGGGAGCGGGTCGTGATGTCCCCCGCGCGGCGGCTCTTGTGCAGCCGCAGGGCCTGGACCGCGTTCTCGTGCACGGTCCCCAGCAGGGCGGCCTTGTCGCCCCGCTGCGGCACCCGGACCTCGACGCGGGCGCCGCGCAGGCCCGTGAGCCAGAGGCCGAGCTCGTCGGCGTCCTCGGGCATGACGGGGACGAGCACCTCGCGCGGGAGCCTCCCGTTGGTCTGCTCCTCGTCCCCGTAGACCTGCTGGAGCAGGTGCCCCACGAGGGCCTCGGGGGTGGTGTCCTCGACCTTCTCCACGATCCACCCGCGCTGGCCGCGGATGCGGCCGCCGCGGACGTGGAACACCTGCACGGCGGCCTCGAGCTCGTCCTCCTCGACGGCGAAGACGTCCGCGTCGGTCTCCTCGGAGAGGACCACGGCATTGCGCTCGAACACCTTCCGCATGGCCACGATGTCGTCGCGCAGCCGCGCGGCGTTCTCGTAGTCGAGGTCGGCGACCGCGTCCGCCATCTTCCGTTCGAGGCCGGTGATGAAGCGCCGGGCCTCGCCGCCCATGAACGCGCAGAAGTCGTCGGCGAGGGCCCGGTGGTCCTCCTCGCTGATGCGGCCCACGCACGGGGCGGAGCACTTGTCGATGTAGCCGAGCAGGCACGGGCGTCCGCTCTGCTCGGCACGGCGGAAGACGCCCGCGCTGCACGACCGCACCGGGAAGACGCGCAGGAGGGTGTCCATGGTCTCGCGGATGGCGCCGGCCGTGTAGGGCCCGAAGTAGCGGGTGCCCTTGCGCCGCTCGCCGCGCATGACCATGACCCGGGGGTACTTCTCCCCCATCGTGACCGCGAGGTACGGGTACGTCTTGTCGTCACGGAAGGCGAGGTTGTAGCGGGGCCGGAACTCCTTGATCCAGGTGTACTCGAGCTGGAGGGCCTCGAGCTCGCTCCCGACCACCGTCCACTCCACGCTCGCGGCCGTGTGGACCATCGCATAGGTCTTGGGCAGGAGCGTCGCCGGCCGGGCGAAGTAGGAGGTCAGTCGCTGGCGGAGGTTCTTGGCCTTGCCGACATAGATGACCCGCCCATGCGGGTCCCGGAAGCGGTAGACGCCAGGGTCGGTGGGGATGTCCCCTGTGCTGGGACGGTAGCTCGCTGGATCTGCCACCGCTCCAGTCTAGGAGAGTCTGCGCGCCCTCCCGTCCGCGTGGCCGGGCGCGCGAGGGCGCGGCGCGGGGCCGGGCCCCGCTAGTGCGCCGGCGGCTTGTTGTAGCCGGCCGCCCGCTCCTGGCCGCTGAGCGCCGCGATGGCGTCCATGATCCGGTCGGTGGCCTCGCGGCGCAGCGGCAGCGAGTGGTCCGGGCCGGTCTTCTCGAACCACAGGGGCTCGCCGACACGCATCTCGAAGTGCTGGGGCCGGATGGCGTTCTTGCCGGCGGGCTGGAGGTTCTCCGTGCCGACGAGCCCGACCGGGACCACGGGGGCCCCGGTCGTGAGCGCGAGCCAGCCCACGCCGGTCCGGCCGCGGTAGAGGAGTCCGTCGCGGGAGCGGGTGCCCTCGGGGTAGATGCCGATCGCGTCGCCCTGGTCGAGGATGTCGAGCAGGGTCTTGAGCGCGGCAACGCTCGCGGCCTGCTCGCCGCGCTCCACGGGGATCGATCCCACGCCCTCGAAGAAGGCCTTCATGAGCCTGCCCTTGACGCCCTTGCCGGTGAAGTACTCGGCCTTCGCGAAGAACGCGACGCCGCGGGGCATGAGCGCCTGGATGATGACGGAGTCGAGGAAGGAGAGGTGGTTGGAGGCCACGATGAAGGGCCCGCTCTCCGGGACGTTCTCCAGTCCCGTGACGGTGGGGCGGCAGAGGCCGCCGATGAGGCCCCGGATGCTCTGCCGGGTCATGGAGTAGATCAGCACGTGGCGGCCTCCGGTGCGCGGTGGAGCACGACGTCGATCGCCCGCCCGAGCTCGTCGGCGTCACCGACCGCGGCGGCCAGGTCAAGGGACGCGAGTTCGCCCTCGGGGGCGAAGCCCCAGCGGACGCCGATGCAGGGAACGCCGTTGGCGGCCGCGCCGGCCGCATCGTGGCGCCGGTCCCCGATCATGACCGAGCGCCGGGCGCTGCCGTGGTTGGTCTCGAGGGCCGCGCGGACGATCCCGGCCTTCCCGTCCGTGGCGGGCGGGAGCGTCTCGTCGTCGGGCGCGCCGTGGATGCTGTGGAAGTGGACATCGAGGCCCTGGGCGCGCAGGAGGCGCTCGGCGAGGTTCTGCGGCTTCTGGGTGGCGACCGCGAGGTGCACGCCCTCGGCCCGCAGGCGGCCGAGCAGCTCGGGGATGCCGGGGTAGGGCCGGCTCTGGTCAATCCCGTGCGAGATGTAGCGCCGGCGGTAGGTGTGGACGACCGCCGGGAGCGTCTCCTCGGGCACGTCGGCGAGCCGGCGCAGGGACTCCAGCAGAGGCGGTCCCACCATGCTCGAGAGGGTCTCGTCGTCGGGGACGGGCAGCCCGTGGGCCCCGAGGGCGAAGGCGATGCCGCCGGTGATGCTCCCCGCCGGGTCGATGAGGGTTCCGTCCAGATCGAAGATCGCGAGCGCGGGGCTGTCAGTCACCGGGACAGTCTCGCACATCGTCTCCGCCGGACCGAAACCAACACCCGCATGCCATGAACGCCGCGGCATGGACCATCCGGTCCATGCCGCGGCGCTCATGTTCGGGCCCGCGTGGCTACCCTTGGCCGCCGAGGATCTCGGCGAGGAACGTGCCGGTGTAGCTGCCCTCCACCCGCGACACCTGCTCGGGCGTGCCGGTGGCCACGATCCGGCCGCCGCCCGAGCCGCCGTTGGGGCCGAGGTCGATGATCCAGTCGGCGCTCTTGATGACGTCGAGGTTGTGCTCGATCGTGATCACCGTGTTGCCCTTCTCGACGAGGGACTGCAGGACGAGGAGCAGCTTGCGGATGTCCTCGAAGTGCAGGCCGGTGGTCGGCTCGTCGAGGACGTAGGCGCTGCGCCCGTTGGAGCGCTTCTGGAGCTCGGCGGCGAGCTTGACCCGCTGGGCCTCGCCGCCGGAGAGGGTCGTGGCCGGCTGCCCGAGCCGGACGTAGCCGAGGCCCACGTCGACCAGGGTGTTCAGGTGCCGCGCGATCGGGGTGAACGCCGCGAAGAACTCGGCGGCCTCGTCGATCGGCATGTTCAGCACGTCCGCGATGGTCTTGCCCTTGTAGTGCACCTCGAGGGTCTCGCGGTTGTAGCGGGCCCCGTGGCACACCTCGCAGGGCACGTACACGTCCGGGAGGAAGTTCATCTCGATCTTGATGGTGCCGTCGCCGCTGCAGGCCTCGCAGCGGCCGCCCTTGACGTTGAACGAGAAGCGGCCGGGCATGTAGCCGCGGACCTTCGCCTCGTTCGTCTCGGCGAACAGCTTCCGGATGTGGTCGAACACGCCCGTGTAGGTCGCGGGGTTGGACCGCGGGGTGCGCCCGATCGGGCTCTGGTCGACGTGGATGACCTTGTCGAGGTGCTCGAGGCCCTCGATGCGCGTGTGGCGGCCGGCCACCTGCTTGGCACCGTTGAGGCGGTTGGCGAGCACCTTGTAGAGGATGTCGTTGACGAGCGTGGACTTCCCGGAGCCGCTCACGCCGGTGACCGCGGTGAGCACCCCGAGGGGGAAGGCGATGTCGACGCCCTGCAGGTTGTGCTCGCGCGCGCCCACGACCTTGAGCTGGCGCTTGCGGTCCACCTTGCGGCGCTTGGCCGGGATCTCGATGGAGCGCCGCCCGGAGAGGTAGTCCCCGGTGAGGGAGGCCGTGTTGGCCTTGAGGTCCTCAAGCGTGCCGGAGTGGACGACCTCTCCCCCGTGCTCGCCCGCGCCCGGACCGATGTCGACGATCCAGTCGGCCTCGTGGATCGTGTCCTCGTCGTGCTCGACGACGATGAGCGTGTTCCCGAGGTCGCGGAGCCGGGTGAGGGTCTCGATGAGCCGGCGGTTGTCGCGCTGGTGCAGGCCGATGCTGGGCTCGTCCAGGACGTACAGGACTCCGACAAGGCCGGAGCCGATCTGGGTCGCGAGCCTGATGCGCTGCGCCTCGCCGCCGGAGAGCGTTCCGGCCGCGCGCTCGAGGTTGAGGTACTCGAGCCCCACGTCGAGGAGGAAGCGCAGGCGCGCGTCGATCTCCTTGAGGACCTGGGCGGCGATCTGCTCCTCGCGCCGCGTGAGGTCGAGGGTGGCGAGGAAGGTCCTCGCCTCCTGGAGCGGCAGCCTGCTGACGTCGGCGATGGACCGGCCGCCGACCAGGACCGAGAGCGAGGCGGGATTCAGCCGCGCGCCGCCGCACTCGGGGCACGGGATCTCCCGCATGTACTCCTCGTACCGGTCGCGGGCGGAGTCCGACTCGGTCTCGAGGTGCTTGCGCTGGATGTAGGAGACGGCGCCCTCGAACCCGGTGCTGTACTTGCGCTCCCGGCCGAACCGGTTGCGGTACTGGACGACGACCTTGTGGTCCTTGCCGAACAGCACCGCGTCGCGGGCGTACTCCGGCAGGCTGTGCCACGGGGTGGTCATGGAGAAGCCGAGCTCGTCGGCGAGGCCCGCGAGGAGCCTCGTCCAGTACTCCTGGGTTGCCGTGCCCAGCGACCAGGGGGCGATCGCGCCCTCGGAGAGGCTCAGCTGCGCGTCGGGCACGACGAGGTCGACATCGACCTCGAGCTTGGTGCCGATGCCGGTGCACGCCGGGCAGGCGCCGAACGGGTTGTTGAAGGAGAAGGAGCGCGGCTCGATCTCGTCGATCGCGAGGGGATGCTCGTTGGGGCACGCGAGGTGCTCCGAGAACGCCCGCAGCCGCACGTCGTCGTCCTCGTCGAGGTCCACGAAGTCGGCGAGGACGCGCCCCTCGGCGAGGCCGAGCGCCGTCTCCACCGAATCGGCGAGGCGCTGGCGGATGCCCTCCTTGACCACGAGCCGGTCGATGACGACCTCGATGGTGTGCTTGAACTGCTTGCCGAGCTTGGGCGGGTCGGAGAGCTGCACGAGCGAGCCGTCGACCCGGGCCCGGGAGTAGCCCTTGGCGGCCAGCTCCTTGAACAGGTCCACGAACTCGCCCTTGCGGCCGCGCACCACGGGGGCGAGCAGCTGGAAGCGGGTGCCCTCCGGCATCTCGAGGAGCTGGTCGACGATCTGCTGCGGGGTCTGGCGGGTCACCGGCTCGTGGCAGATCGGGCAGTGCGGGCGCCCGACGCGCGCCCAGAGGAGGCGCATGTAGTCGTAGATCTCGGTGATCGTGCCCACCGTCGAGCGGGGGTTCTTGCTCGTGGACTTCTGGTCGATCGACACGGCCGGCGAGAGGCCCTCGATGAAGTCGACATCGGGCTTGTCCACCTGGCCGAGGAACTGGCGGGCGTAGGCGGAGAGGGACTCGACGTACCGGCGCTGGCCCTCGGCGAAGATCGTGTCGAAGGCGAGCGAGGACTTCCCCGAACCCGAGAGCCCGGTGAAGACGATCATCGCGTCGCGCGGCAGGTCCAGGCTGACGTTGCGGAGGTTGTGCTCGCGGGCGCCCTTGACGACGAGGCGGGACTGGTCGTGCGGCGTCAGGCTGTCCTGGAGCACGGCTGCGGCGGTGGAAGGCCCCGTCCGCTCGCCATCCAGGACGGTCTCCTGCTCGGACGTGGACTCGTTGAGTGTGGGCAGACTCTGCACCTGACTATGCTAGTGGACTGGATCGAAATTCGAAAATGTCTTCGATGTGACCTTGGGCTCACCCGGCCTGCGGGCGGTCCCTGGCGGCATACGCCGCGGTGACCAGGGCGACCGCGTCGGCGAGCGAGCAGCCCCGCGCTGCCGCGGTGCCCGCGAAGGCCGCCGCGGCCGCCGCGAGCTCCTCGTCCCGCTGGCCGCGGGGGGCCACCGTGGTGCCTGCCCGCCCTGCCGTCGCGAGGACGCCGGCCTCCTCGAGTTCCCGGTAGGCGCGCGCCACGGTGTGCGGCGCGACCCCCAGCTCTCCCGCGAGCGCGCGCACCGACGGGAGCTTCGCGCCGACCCCCAGGCCGCCCTCGTCCACGAGCGCCAGGATGTGCCGGCGGAGCTGCTCGAAGAGCGGCACGGCCAGCTCCGCGTTGGGGCGCCACCGCCCCGGGAAATCACCCACTGCCATTGGCCCAGCGTAGCGAAGCCGCCTAGGGTGGCGTCCATGAGCACCCTCGTGAAAGACCTCGGGCGCGTCACGGTGCGCCGGATCTCCGTCAGCGACATGGACAACAACGTCTACCTCATCACGGCGAAGGCCTCCGGGGCCCAGGTCCTCATCGACGCGGCCGACGACCTTCCGGCCATCCGCACCCTGCTCGCGGAGGGCGCGGCGGACGCGGACGCCCCCGCGAAGCTCGCCCTGATCGCGACGACGCACCAGCACTGGGACCACGTCCGCGCGCTCGAGGGGCTCGTCGAGGAGACGGGCGCCCCGGTCGCCGCCGGCCGGCAGGACGTGGCCGGGATCCCTGCCCCGGTGGGCGTGGTCCTCGATCACGGCGACGTGGGCACCTTCGACGGGTTCGAGCTCACCGCCGTCCACCTGCGCGGGCACACGCCGGGATCGATCGCCTATGTGCTGTCCGAGCCCGGCTCCGCGCCCCTCATCTTCTCCGGCGACTCGCTCTTCCCCGGCGGCGTGGGGAACACTCAGAAGGACCCGGACCGCTTCGCGCTCCTCTACGGCGACGTCGTCGAGCGCCTCTTCGGCGCCTACCCGGACGAGTCCGAGGTCCACCCCGGGCACGGGAAGCCCACCACGCTGGGCGCCGAGCGGCCGCACCTGGCCGAGTGGAAGGAGCGGGGCTGGTAGCCCGCATGCGCGCCACTCCCGGTCCGGCCACGGACGCCGAGATCCCCGCCTACCTGGAACGCCTCGGCATCCCGGCGCTCGCCGACGTCCACGTGCACTTCCTCCCCCCGACCATGCTGGAGAAGGTCTGGGCCTACTTCGATGCGGCGGAGGACCGGTACGGATGGGCATGGCCGATCGCCTACCGGGCCGACGAGGAGGAGCGCCTGCGGATCGCGCGCAGCCTCGGACTGGCAGCGATCCCAGCGCTCACGTACGCGCACAAGCCGGGCATGGCCGCCTGGCTCAACGACTGGTGCGCCGACTTCGCCCGGCGTGTCCCCGACGCGGTCCGCTGCGGCACGCTGTATCCGGAGCCCGAGGCGGGCGACTACGTCGGCCGCGCCCTCGCGGCGGGGGCCCGCCTGTTCAAGGTCCACCTGCAGGTGGGCGGCTTCGGACCGGACGATCCGCTGCTCGAGTCGGCCTGGTCCCAGCTTGAGGAGGCCGGGGTGCCTGTGGTCATGCACGCGGGGTCCAGGCCGCTCCCCGGGGAGTTCACCGGGCCGCAGCGGGTCCGGGTCCTCCTGGACCGGCACCCCCGGCTCACCCTCGTGGTCGCGCACCTGGGCATGCCGGAGTACTGGGAGTTCGCCGACCTCGCGGCCGCCTACCCCAACGTGCACCTCGACACGACGATGTCCGCCACGGACTTCACCGAGCGGTTCGCGCCGCTCCCGGACGGGTTCCCCGACCGGCTCGCCGAGCTGGCGGACCGGGTGGTCCTGGGCTCCGACTTCCCGAACATCCCGTATCCCTACGCCCACCAGCTCGACGCGCTCGCGCGTCTGGGCCTCGGCGACGAGTGGATGCGCAAGGTCCTGTGGGAGAACGGCGCGCGGCTCCTGGGCCTGGGGGGCAGGCCGGGGCCTAGGGCCGCCCGGGCCGGCGCCCCACGCAGAAGATCCGCCGGAAGGGGTAGACGGTCGTGAGGACCCCGTCCCGCTCGGACGAGGGGTACGCGTCGTAGAGGAGCTGGTTGTACTGCTCCTCGAACTGGGCGGCCTCTTCGGGAGAGAGCGCATCGAGCACCGGGCGCAGGCCCGTCCCGCGCACCCAGTTCAGGACGGCGTCCTCCCCGGTCAGCACCTGGCAGTACGTCGTCTCCCACACGTCCGCCTCCCACCCTGCGTCGAGCATGAGCCCGAGGTAGGCGCGCGGCTCGGACACGGGGTCGGTGTGGCGGAGCACTCCGCGCAGGCGGTGGTCCCACTGCGAGGACTCGGCCAGCTCGCGCATGAGGGCGTGGGAGGGGGCGGTGAAGTTGCCCGGCACCTGGACCGCCAGCCACGCGCCGGGCCCCAGTTGCTCGAGCCAGCGGCCCATGAGGCCCTGGTGGCCGGGCACCCAGTGGAGGGCGGCGTTCGAGACGACCACGTCGACGTCGTCCTCCGGCTCCCAGTGCAGGATGTCGCCCTGACGGAACGAGAGCCGGTCGTGTCCCGCGAAGCGCGAGCGGGCGGCGTCGAGCATCTCCTGCGAGCTGTCCAGCCCCTCCACGAGCGCGTCCGGCCAGCGCTCGGCGAGGGTCGCGGTGAGCTCGCCCGGGCCGCAGCCGAGGTCGACGACGCGGCGGGGCGCCTCGGCAGCGATGCGTCCGGTGAGGTCGTAGAAGGGCCTCGAGCGGTGGTCCCCGAAGGCGGTGTAGAGGGCCGGGTCCCACGTGGGCGAACTCATGGGACCACGCTAATCCGGATAGTCTGGGGGCGCCATGCGACTCGACACCCTGATCCCCTCGCCGTCCTCCCGCCCCGACTCCGGACAGTCCCTGCCGGACGAGGTCTACGACGCGTTCGTGGGCTGGACGGAGGGCCGCGGGCTCTCCCTCTATCCCGCGCAGGAGGAGGCGGTGCTCGAGATCGTCTCGGGCTCGAACGTGATCCTCGCGACGCCGACGGGGTCCGGCAAGTCCCTCGTGGCCGTCGCGGCGCACTTCCACGGCCTCGCGACGGGCCAGCGCAGCTACTACACCGCGCCGATCAAGGCGCTCGTGTCGGAGAAGTTCTTCGCGCTGTGCGAGATCTTCGGCGCCGAGAACGTCGGCATGGTCACGGGCGACTCCTCGGTGAACCCGGATGCCCCGATCATCTGCTGCACCGCCGAGATCCTCGCCAACCATGCCCTCCGCCTCGGCGACGCCGCCGACCTCGGGCCGGTGGTCATGGACGAGTTCCACTTCTACTCGGACCCGCAGCGCGGCTGGGCCTGGCAGGTGCCCCTCCTCGAACTCCCCCAGGCCCAGTTCCTCCTCATGAGCGCGACCCTCGGGGACGTGGCCCGCTTCGAGCGCGAGCTCACCGAGCGCACCGGGCGGACGACGACGGTGGTCGCCCACGCGGAACGGCCCATCCCGCTGCACTACTACTACGAGGAGAAGCCCGTCCACGAGACGCTCGAGGAGCTGCTCGCGACGAAGCAGGTCCCCGTCTATGTGGTGCACTTCAGCCAGCTCGAGGCGATCGAGCGGGCCCAGCAGCTCATGAGCGTGAACATGTGCACCCGGGAGGAGAAGGACCGGATCGCCGAGCTGATCGCCGGATTCCGGTTCGCGGCAGGATTCGGCAAGACCCTCAACCGTCTGGTGCGGCACGGCATCGGCGTCCACCACGCCGGCATGCTGCCCAAGTACCGCCGCCTCGTCGAGCAGCTCGCCCAGGCCGGCCTGCTCAAGGTCATCTGCGGCACGGACACCCTCGGCGTCGGCATCAACGTGCCCATCCGCACCGTCCTGCTCACCGCGCTGAGCAAGTTCGACGGCACCCGCACCCGCCACCTCAACGCCCGGGAATTCCACCAGATCGCCGGGCGCGCGGGGCGCGCCGGGTACGACACGGCCGGGACCGTCGTCGTGCAGGCCCCGGAGCACGTCGTGGAGAACAACCGGGCCATGGACAAGGCCCGGGCGAAGTTCGGCGACGATGCGCGCAAGCTCCGCCAGGTCGTGAAGAAGAAGCCGCCGGAGGGGTTCGTCTCGTGGGGGCGCCCCACGTTCGAGAAGCTCGTCGAGGCCGCCCCCGAGCCGCTGAGCTCGAGCTTCACCGTGACCCACGCGATGCTCCTGAACCTCATGGCGCGGCCCGGCAATCCCTTCACCGCCGCGCACCGGCTGCTCACCGAGAACCACGAGCCCCGGCCCGTGCAGCTGCGCCTCATGCGCCGGGCGCTCGGCATCCTCCGCGAGCTCCTGGCCGCCGGAGTGGTCGAGCGGATCCCCGAGGACGAGCTCACCGACGCCCAGCGCGCGAGCGGGCACACGCTGCGGCTGACCGTGGACCTGCAGGAGAACTTCGCGCTCAACCAGCCGCTCTCCCCCTTCGCGCTGGCAGCGCTGGACCTCCTGGACCCGGAGTCGCCGTCGTATGCCCTCGACGTGGTCTCCGTGATCGAGGCGACGCTCGAGAAGCCGCGGCAGATCCTCTCGGCCCAGCTCAAGCGCGCCAAGACCGAGGCGGTCGCCGCGATGAAGGCCGAGGGCATGGAGTACACGGAGCGGATGAACGCGCTCGACGCCGTCACCTACCCCGAGCCGCTCAAGGAGCTGCTCGAGGCCGCGTTCGAGACGTACCGCCGGCACGCGCCCTGGGTGGGCGACTTCGAGCTCGCGCCCAAGTCCGTGGTCCGCGACATGTACGAGCGGGCCATGGACTTCGGCGAGTTCGTGCAGTTCTACGGGCTCGCCCGCAGCGAGGGGATCGTGCTGCGCTACCTCACGGACGCGTTCAAGGCCCTGCGCCAGACCGTCCCGCAGGACGCGCTGCGGGAGGACCTCGAGGACCTCATTGCGTGGCTCGGCGAGCTGGTCCGCCAGGTCGACTCCTCGCTCCTGGACGAATGGGAGGAGCTCACGAGCGGCAAGGACCTGCACGCCCACGATGCGCCGCCGCCTCCCCCGCCGGCACTCACTTCCAACGTGCGGGCCTTCCGGGTCATGGTGCGCAACGAGCTCTTCCGCAGGGTCGAGCTCTTCGCCGACGAGGACTCCGACGCGCTCGCCGCGCTGGACGGCGAGGCGGGCTTCGGCGTCGCGGAATGGGAGAGCGCCCTGGACGGCTACTTCGACGAGCACGAGGACATCGGCACCGGACCGGATGCGCGCGGCCCGCAACTGCTCATCATCGACGAGGGGCCCGGCGTGTGGCACGTGCGGCAGATCTTCGACGACCCCGCCGGGAACCGGGACTGGGGCTTCTCCGCCGACGTCGACCTGGCCGCGAGCGATGCGGCGGGCAGCGCCGTCATCCGTCTGACCTCCGTGGGGCGACTCGGGGGCTAAGTTGGGAGGCATGAGCGTTTCCACCACCGCCCTCCTCCGGCCTGCCGAGCCCGCCGACGTCCCCGTCATCCTCGAACTCATCCACGAGCTCGCGGTGTACGAGAAGGAGCCGGACGCGGTCAGGAACACCGCCGAGGCCCTCACCTCGCAGCTCTTCGGGGAGAACCCGGCGATCTTCGCCCATGTGGTCGAGGACAGTGCCGGCGCCGGCTCGCCGGAGGTCATGGGCTTCGCCCTGTGGTTCCTCAACTACTCCACGTGGGAGGGCACCCACGGGATCTACCTCGAGGACCTCTACGTGCGCCCCGCCGCCCGCGGCCGGGGCTACGGGAAGGCGCTGCTGGCCGAGCTCGCGCGCATCGCCGTGGAGCGCGGCTACGCGCGCGTCGAGTGGGCCGTCCTGAAGTGGAACGAGCCCTCGATCGGCTTCTACCGCAGCCTCGGGGCCGTGCCGATGGAGGAGTGGGACACGTTCCGCGTCACCGGCGGGGCGCTCGCCGAGTTCGGGGCCTCCGCCGCGGGGTCGGCGGGGTGAGCGCTACGGTGGGCGGCCGGCGCCGCGGCGGCGCGGCGGCGGCGTCGTCGGCCCATCGCGTCCTCGGAGCGCACGAGTTCCGCGGGATGCGCACGGTGGAGCATCAATTCGCCGTGCCACTGGACCACGGGCGCCCCGACGGAGAGCTGATCGAGGTGTTCGCCCGCGAGTACGTCTCCGCGGCCCACCCTGCCGACTCCGTGGAGCGCCTGCCGTGGCTCGTGTTCCTCCAGGGCGGCCCCGGCGGTCGGGGCGGCCGCGTGACCGGCCTGAGCGGCTGGATGAAGGCCGCGGCGCGGGACTTCCGGATCCTCATGCTGGACCAGCGCGGCACCGGTCTCTCGACCCCCGCAGACCGGACCACGCTCCCCCGCCGGGGCGGCCCGGCCGAGCAGGCGGCCTACCTCGCGCACTTCAGGGCCGACTCGATCGTCCTCGACTGCGAGGTGATCCGGCGCGAGCTCGGCTCCGGGCCCTGGACCGTGTTCGGGCAGAGCTTCGGCGGGTTCTGCACCCTCAGCTATCTTTCCCTCGCCCCGCAGGGCGTCCGGCGCGCGATCATCACCGGCGGGCTCGCGCCCCTGGACGGACCCGCCGAGCGCGTCTACCGCGCCACCTATGCCAGGGTCGCCGAACGCAATGCGGAGTACTTCGGCTGGTACCCGGACGACAGGGCACGGCTGGGCGAGGTCATGTCCCACCTGGGATCAGCCGACGAGCGGCTCCCGTCCGGCGAGCGGCTCACGCCCGAGCGGTTCCAGCTCGTCGGCAGCCTGCTCGGCGGCAACACGCGCGTGGACCAGCTCCACTACCTGCTCGAGGACGCCTTCACCCTCGGCGTGGGCGGGGCGCGCCTCTCCGACGGGTTTCTGGCCCAGGTGCACGCCCTCGTGACCCGGGCCCCGAACCCGCTCTACGCCGTGCTCCACGAGGCCATCTACGCCCAGGGCGAGGCCAGCGACTGGGCCGCGTGGAGGGTCCTGGAGGAGCATCCCGGATTCCGGCCGGAGGCCGTGGAGCCGCTGCTGCTCGGCGAGATGGTGATGCCCTGGTACTTCGAGCAGGACCCCGCGCTCGTGCCGCTCGCGGAGACCGCGCGGCTCCTGGCCGAGAAGTTCGACTGGGGCCCGCTGTACGATCCGGTCCGCCTCGGGGCGAACGACGTGCCGGTCGCCGCCGCCGTCTACCGCGACGACATCTTCGTGGACCGTGCCCTCTCCCTCGAGACGGCCGCCCGGGTCCGCGGGCTCGACGTCTGGGAGACCGGCGACTTCCACCACGACGGGATCTCGGACGATGGCGAGGGCATCTTCGATCGCCTGCTGTCGATGGCCGATCCCGAGCCCGCGCTGGGCGGGTGACGGGGCGGCCGAGGAATGTCGGCCCCCCGTGATGGGATCGGTCCACGGAGGGACACTTCGATTCGGCGCACGACGGCGAGTGGTCGCCGTCGGCTGACGGCGCGCCGTGGGCCGTCCCCGCGGAGGAGGCCGGGGACCCTCCCCTGAGCTGGGTGGAGGCATGGGACCCCGCTCCGGCCGACGCGGAGGCCCTGAGTGAGCCCGCGCGGCGGGCTGCCGAGCGGCTCTTCCGCATCGACTCGCTCGTGGGCGGGCTCTCGGTCGTCCGGGCGATGGAGTCCCAGCTGCACGCCGACCGCGCCAAGGACGTCCGGCGCATCGCCGTGCTGCTGGGCGCGGGCTCGGCCGACCCCATGGAACGGCTTGAGGCCCTCTCGCTCACCGCGGCCGAGGTCGCCGCCGAGCTGTCCCTGCCGCCGCGTGCCGCGCGGGCCGTCCGGATTGCCGCTTCGGACTCCCCGGCTCCGGAATCCCCGCCCCATGAGCCGGCGGTCCAGGGTCGGGTAGGGCCATCGGTGCCAGCACTCCGGCGCTCGCTGCGGCGGCTCGCCGAGGAATACTCCGCCGACACCTTGGCCGTGCGGTCGCGTGCGGCGCGCGACTATCGCCGCGTCGAGATCGATCCCTGCGACGACGGGATGTGCTGCCTCACCGCCTGTCTTCCGCTCGCCGACGGCGCCATGATCGACACCCGGCTGCAGGCCATCGCCCGCGCACAGGCCGCCGACGGCCCCCGCACCACGGCCCAGAAGCGCGTGGACGCGTTCACGGGCCTCCTCCTGGCGCCGGTGTCGGGAAGCGGCCGGGCGCCCATGGATGCGGCGGAGAGGTCGGGGGGCATGGGCGAGCCACGTGGCGGCGTCCGCATGGAGATCGTCGTGACCATCCCGTACCGCACCCTCCTTCCCGGCGCCGGTCCCGCTACACCTGGTTCCACCACACCCGGCTCCCCTGCCGCAGGGCTGAACCGCGCGGAAGCTCCTGCGGAGATCCAGGGCTATGGGCTCGTCGATGCCGAGACTGCGCGGTCGCTGGCGGCCCACGCGGCCACCTGGGTGGGCGCTGTCGTCGGCCCGGACTCCGGGCGTCCCCTTGGCGCTCGGCCGCACCCGCTGCACGCCCCTAGCCGCGCTGCGCCGCTACCTCGCGCTCAGAGACACCGGGTGCACCTTCCACGGGTGCGATGCCCCGCACCCCCGCACGGAGGCAGACCACATCCACGAGTGGTCACGCGGCGGCAGCACAGGTCCGGACAACCTCGCCCTTCTCTGTCCCGAGCACCACCGCATCAAGACGCTCGGGCACTGGAGAGCGGAGCATGACGCCGCGGCGGGCACGACGGTCTGGACCTCGCGCCTCGGCCGCACCCACGTCACGCGCGGCACGCCCCCGGCCCCACCACCACGGCCTCCGCAACCGCCCCCGTTCTGAGCCCCGCCGGTCCGTCAGGCCGGATCGAAGCGTCGGCGCCCCGCCATGGACCGCGTCACGGCAAGTGCGAGCACGGCGACGCTGAGGACACCGGCTGCGAGGGCGAGCCCCTCGAACCCGATGAGTGCCATCGCCACCCCGGAGAGGGCGCCGCCGGCGGCGCCCGCGAGGCCCATGGCGGTGTCGCTCGCGCCCTGCGCCTGGACCCGGTGGACCGGTTCCACGCTCTCGGCCAGCAGGGCGGAGCCGGCGATCGTCGCCGCCGACCATCCGAGCCCGAGCAGCACGAGGCCCACGGCAACGGCCGCAGGGCTCGGCGCCCCGACGGCCGCGACGGCGACGGCGAGCACCAGCACGCCATGGCCGCCTGCGAGCACCCGACGCCGGCCGTAGCGGTCCGAGAGCCATCCCATGACCGGTGAGAGCGCATACATCCCGGCGATGTGCAGCGAGATCGTGAAGCCGATGAGGGCGAACGAATCGGTGCTCACATGGCCCTCGTGGCCCATGCCCGCCATGGCGCCGACCGTGACCTGCTGGAGGTGCAGCGGAGTCATCGACATGACCGAGACCATGACCGCATGGGCGGCCACGACGCCGACGACGCCGAGGACGGCGTCCGGCGATGTCCGGATGGCGCGCACGCCGCCCCTGAACGCGGCGGCCCACGGCTGCCCGCCCCGGCGCCCCGACCCGGTGTGGCCCCCGTCTGCGACGCCTTCCCGGACGCCAGCGCGGCGCCGGGCCTCGAGCAGCGGGTCGGGGCGCAGGCCGAACAGGAGGATCACGGCGGCCAGGGCCATGCCGGCGACGGAGATGACGAACGGCCCGGCCGTCTCGGGCAGGTGGAGGGCTGTGCCGAGGGCGGCGCCCGGCCGGATGAGGTTGGGGCCCGCGACCGCGCCCACGGTGATCGACCAGACGACGAGCGAGAGGTCGCGGCCGCGGTGGGCCGCCCCGGCGAGGTCGACGGCCGCGAAGCGCGACTGGAGGTTCACGGCTGTCCCCACCCCGAGAAGCGCCCCGCCGGCGAGGAGCAGCGCCAAGGAGGAGGCGACGGTCGAGAGCACGACGGCGAGCGAGCCGGCCATCGCGAGGGCGAGGCCTGAGACGAGCGCGGTGCGGCGGCCCCTCGCGGCGGCAAGGCCCGCCAGGGGCAGCGCGGCGACCGCGGCCGTGAGGGTCAGCACGGTCGTCACCGACCCGGCCCACGCGTCGGAGCCGCCGTACTGGACCGCGAGCAGGGAGCCGATCGCGAGCGTCGCACCGTTCCCGAGACCGCTCAGCAGCTGTGCGGAGGCCAGCACGCCGACGGTCCTGCGCTGCACCCCGCGGTGCGCCGGGGCGGCCGGTTCCGCAGTGCCCGGCCGCGGCCCGGCCGGCCGGGCGGTGCCCGGCTCCGGCGCGGCCGGCTCAGGCATGTCCGGCCGCCTGCATCTGGCGGAGCTCCTTCTTCAGGTCGGAGACCTCGTCCCTCAGGCGGGCTGCGAGCTCGAACTGGAGCTCTGCGGCGGCGCCGTGCATCTGCTCGGTCAGCTGCGCGATGAGCCCGATGAGGTCCTCGGCCGGGGCGGCCGCGACCCCGTCCTTGCGGACGGTCTCCTGCCCGGCCGCGACGGCCCGGGCCGCGGAGTACCCGCGCTTGCCCTTGCCGTAGTCGAACTGCTTGATCAGCTTCTCGGTGTCCTGGTCCTCGCGTGCGAGCTGGTCGGTGATGTCGGCGATCCGCTTGCGCAGGGGCTGGGGATCGATCCCCCGCTCCTTGTTGAACGCCATCTGGATCTCGCGGCGGCGATTCGTCTCGTCGATGGCCTGGGCCATGGAGTCGGTGATCTTGTCCGCGTACATGTGGACCTGTCCGGAGACGTTGCGCGCCGCGCGGCCGATCGTCTGGATGAGCGACGTCGCCGAGCGCAGGAAGCCCTCCTTGTCGGCATCGAGGATGCTCACGAGCGAGACCTCGGGGAGGTCCAGGCCTTCGCGGAGGAGGTTGATGCCCACCAGGACGTCGAACGTGCCGAGCCGCAGCTCGCGCAGGAGCTCGACGCGGCGGAGGGTGTCGACGTCGGAATGGAGGTACTGGACCTTGACGCCGTGGCCGAGCAGGTACTCGGTGAGGTCCTCGGCCATCCGCTTGGTGAGGGTCGTGACGAGCACGCGCTCATCCCGCTCGACCCGGTCGCGGATCTCGCCGAGGAGGTCGTCGATCTGCCCCTTCGTCGGCTTGACCACCACCTCGGGGTCCACGAGGCCGGTGGGCCGGATGATCTGCTGCACCACGCCGTCGGCCTTGCCGAGCTCGTACTTGCCGGGGGTGGCGGAGAGGTAGATGGTCTGGCCGATCCGCTCGAGGAACTCGTCCCACTTCAGGGGGCGGTTGTCCATCGCTGAGGGCAGCCGGAAGCCGTGCTCGACGAGGGTGCGCTTGCGCGACATGTCCCCCTCGTACATGGCCCCGATCTGCGGGACGGTCACATGGGACTCGTCGATGACGAGCAGGAAGTCGTCCGGGAAGTAGTCCAGGAGGCAGTGCGGGGCGGTACCCGGGCCGCGGCCGTCGATGTGCCGGGAGTAGTTCTCGATGCCGTTGCAGAATCCCATCTGCTGCATCATCTCGAGGTCGTAGGTGGTGCGCATGCGCAGCCGCTGGGCCTCGACGAGCTTGTTCTGCGACTCGAGCAGCTGCAGCCGCTCGGCGAGCTCGTCCTCGATGCCCTGGATCGCCTTGGCCATCCGCTCGGGTCCGGCGACGTAGTGGCTCGCGGGGAAGACGTACATCTCCGTCTCCTCGCGGATCACCTCGCCCGTCAGGGGGTGCAGGGTATGGATCGACTCGATCTCGTCGCCGAAGAACTCGATCCGCAGCGCCTGCTCCTCGTACATGGGGATGATCTCGACCGTGTCGCCCCGGACGCGGAAGGTGCCGCGGTGGAAGTCCATGTCGTTGCGGACGTACTGCATGGCGACGAACCGGCGCAGGAGCGCGTCCCGGTCCATCTCCATCCCGCGCCGCAGGGTGACCATCCCGGCGACGTACTCCTCGGGCGTGCCCAGGCCGTAGATGCACGAGACGGTCGCGACCACGACCACGTCACGGCGGGTGAGCAGGGCGTTCGTCGCCGAGTGGCGCAGCCGCTCGACCTCCTCGTTGACCGAGGAGTCCTTCTCGATGTAGGTGTCCGACTGCGGCACGTAGGCCTCGGGCTGGTAGTAGTCGTAGTAGGAGACGAAGTACTCGACGGCGTTGTTGGGCAGGAGCTCGCGGAACTCGTTGGCCAGCTGCGCCGCGAGGGTCTTGTTCTGCACCATGACGAGGGTCGGGCGCTGGAGCTTCTCGATCACCCAGGCTGTCGTGGCGCTCTTGCCGGTGCCGGTCGCGCCGAGGAGCACCACGTCCTTCTCGCCGTTCTGGATGCGCTCGGCGATCTCGGCGATCGCGGTCGGCTGGTCCCCTGCCGGCTGGTACTCGCTGATCACCTCGAAGGGCGCGACGACGCGGTTGATCTCCTGGGCAAGGCTCATGGTCCCAATCTACGCCGGGCAGCGGACAGCTGGTGTCCGCAGGGCGGCGCGATCGCCGTGGGCTGACACCGGGGCCTGCGGGGGCCGGTGCTCAGCCCTCCCGGGCGGCCGCGGGCGCGAGCACCTCGTCCCAGAGCCGGTCGACGGCCGCGCGCAGGGCGGGGAGGGAACCGGTGTTGGCCACCACGTGGTCCGCGGCGGCGAGGCGCTGCTCGCGCGTGGCCTGGGCGGCCATGCGGGACCTCGCCTCGGCCTCGTCCATCCCGTTGCGGGCGAGCAGCCTGGCCAGGCGGACGTCGTCGGGGGCATCGACGACCACGACGACGTCGAACGCGCCCGCCTGCCCGGTCTCCACCAGCAGGGGGATGTCCTGGACCACGACGGCGTGCGGGTCGGCGGCGGCGGCTTCGCCCGCGAGCTGCGCGGCGCGCGCCCGCACGCGCGGGTGGATGATCGCGTTGAGCATCTCCCGGCGGGACGGGTCGGCGAACACGACGGCGCCCAGCGCGGCGCGGTCGAGCGTGCCGTCGGGGGCGAGGATCCCCTCCCCGAACGCCTCGACGACCTCGGCGAGCCCGTCGCTGCCGGGCGCCACGGCCTCGCGCGCCAGGACGTCCGCGTCCACGATCACGGCCCCGCGCTCGGAAAGCCGGCGCGACACCTCCGACTTCCCCGCGGCGATCCCGCCTGTCAGGCCCACTCTCAGCACGGCACCAGCCTAGTGGAGCCGGGCACGCCCTCGCGGCCCACGCCTCCTAGACTGGGCCCGGTGACCGATACGCCGAGCCATGCCACGACCTACACGACCGTCGACGGGGAGCACCGGCACGAGCTCGAGGTCAAGCGGTCGCGCTTCATCACCGTGCTGCGGCGGGTGGCGGCCGAGGACGAGGCCCGCGCCCTGGTCGCCGATCTGCGGCGCGAGTACCACGATGCGCGCCACCACTGCAGCGCGTTCGTCCTCGGCCCGGACCGCACAACCCAGCGCAGCAGCGACGACGGCGAACCCTCGGGCACGGCGGGAATCCCGATGCTGGAGGCGCTCCTGCGGCGCCAGACGCACGACGGCGTCGCCGACCTCAGCGACGTCGCTGCCGTGGTCGTGAGGTACTTCGGCGGGATCCTCCTGGGCGCCGGCGGCCTGGTGCGGGCGTACTCGGAGTCGGTCTCGGCGGCGCTGGACGCCGCCCCGCTCCTGAGCCGCCGGAGGCTCCGGCTCATCGGGATCGACGTGCCGCATGCCGCGGCGCCGCGCCTCGAGAACGAGCTCCGCGCCGCGGGCGTGCTGGTGGTCGGCACCGACTACGGCGCCGCGGGGGCGAGGCTGCGGGTGGCGCTGACGGACACCGACGCCCACGCCGCGGAGTTCACGGCGCGGCTCGCCGGCCTGACGGCCGGGACTGCCGAGGCCGTGGGCCTCGGGACCTCCTGGGTGGATGTGCGCTGAAGCAGCTGGCACAGAGGCGGAGGCGCACTGACGCTGGCGCCCCCGGGACACTGAGGCGGGGGCGGGTGCTGGGGATGAACCCGCCCCCTCGGCCACCGTAGGGACCAGGCCCGCAGCGCCGTCAGGGGAAAAAGGCCCGGGGACGCGGCGAGGGCGGGCCCTGCCTGAGCAGGACCCGCCCTCGCCAGCGGTTTCGGTACCGACGGCCTAGGCGGCCGCGGTCACGATCAGTTGCCGGTCAGCTTCTCGCGGAGCGCGGCGAGTGCCTCGTCCGAGGCGAGCGTGCCGTGCTCGGACGCCGGGGCCTCGGAGGAGTAGGTGGTCGGCGCCGCCTCGTGGCCACCGGACGCGGCGGCCGCGTCGTCGGCAAGGTGCTGCGAGACCTGCTTCTTGTGCGCCTCCCAGCGGGCCTGGGCGTCGGCGTACTGCTGCTCCCACGCGGCGCGCTGCGTCTCGTAGCCCTCGAGCCACTCGTTGGACTCCGGGTCGAAGCCCTCCGGGTACTTGTAGTTGCCCTCCTCGTCGTACTCGGCAGCCATGCCGTAGAGCGCCGGGTCGAACTCGGTGGAGTCCGGGTCCACGCCCTCGTTGGCCTGCTTGAGCGACAGGGAGATGCGGCGACGCTCGAGGTCGATGTCGATGACCTTGACGAAGAGCTCGTCGCCCACGGAGACAACCTGCTCGGCGAGGTCCACGTGGCGGACCGCCAGCTCGGAGATGTGCACGAGGCCCTCGATGCCGTCCTCGACGCGGACGAACGCGCCGAACGGGACGAGCTTCGTGACCTTGCCCGGGACGACCTGGCCCAGCGCATGCGTGCGGGCGAAGGTCTGCCACGGATCCTCCTGGGTCGCCTTGAGCGACAGGGAGACGCGCTCGCGGTCCAGATCCACCTCGAGGACCTCGACCGTGACCTCCTGGCCGACCTCGACAACCTCGGACGGGTGGTCGATGTGCTTCCAGGACAGCTCCGAGACGTGCACGAGGCCGTCGACGCCGCCGAGGTCCACGAACGCACCGAAGTTGACGATCGAGGAGACGACGCCCGTGCGGACCTGGCCCTTCTCGAGCTTGTTGAGGAAGGAGGAGCGGACCTCGGACTGGGTCTGCTCGAGCCACGCACGGCGGGACAGGACCACGTTGTTGCGGTTCTTGTCGAGCTCGATGATCTTCGCCTCGAGCTTCTGGCCGATGTAGGGCGCCAGGTCGCGGACGCGGCGCATCTCGACCAGCGAGGCCGGGAGGAAGCCACGGAGGCCGATGTCGAGGATGAGACCACCCTTGACCACCTCGATGACGGTGCCGGTGACGACGCCGTCCTCCTCCTTGATCTTCTCGATGTCGCCCCAGGCGCGCTCGTACTGTGCGCGCTTCTTGGACAGGATCAGGCGGCCTTCCTTGTCCTCCTTGGTGAGAACGAGGGCCTCGACCTGATCGCCGACGGCGACGACCTCGGACGGGTCGACGTCGTGCTTGATGGAGAGCTCGCGGGAGGGGATGACACCCTCCGTCTTGTACCCGATGTCAAGGAGGACCTCGTCGCGGTCGACCTTGACAACGGTGCCCTCGACAAGGTCGCCGTCGTTGAAGTACTTGATGGTGGCGTCGACGGCGGCGAGGAACTCCTCGGGCGTGCCGATGTCGTTGATGGCGACCTGCGGCGTGGAGGAGGTCGTGGAGGTGATGGTCATGTAGTAGGGGCTCCGATGTGGATAGTTGGTCGGTCAGCCAGACACGTGCGGCCGCACGGACTCCGGCTGAAGTGTTGGTGGTGGTGCTGCGCACTACGCGCCCCACCAGTTTAGTTGGCGGCCTCAACACGGGTCAAAACGGCGTCCGCTCTCAGCGGGTCCGCGCGCGGCCGCCCCCGATTCTACCCGCGGAGCCGGCGCTATTCCCATGGCAGGCCGGCACGCGACAGCGTGGTGAAGGTGATCCCCATCCCGATCAGGCGCGGCAGGGCCGCCTCGTAGCCCGGGGCGGTCCCCCTACCCGGGTGGTTCATATGGCTGATCACGATGTCGCCGGCGCGCGCCCGGGCGACCTCCGTGGCGACCTGCGCGGGCGAGAAGGTGGCCCCGCCGTCGCCGTTGAGGGAGAAGTTCACGGGGACGAGGCCGACGGCGCGGACCACATCTGCCGCCACGTCGTCGTAGTAGGCGGTGCCCGGGCGGTACCAGGGCCCGGGCGCGTGGGCGAGTCCCTCGAGGTGCGCCCTGTTGGACAGGATCTCCTGGTAGACGGCGGCGACGGACGCGGTGCCCGGGATGCCGTAGGCGGCCCGGCCCGTGACCGAGAGCGGCCGATGGGCCGTGCCGTGGTCCGCGAGCTCGAACAGGGGATCGGCGGCCAGTTCGGCGGCCGCCCCCGGGTTCGCGGCGATCCACCGGGCGTTGAGGAACAGGGTCGCGGGGACCCCGTGCTTCCTCAGGGTCCCGATGAGCCGGCCGTCGTACCCCGCGCCGCCCGGGCCCCCGCAGGCGTCGAAGGTGAGGGCCACCGATCCCACGGCGACGCGGGTCACGACGCCGGGAACCTGGAGTCCCCACGCGGACGGCAGGCGGCCGGCGAACTCGTGCTCGACCTGCTCGAGGCCGGGGCGCGGCGGCCGCGCTGGGCCGGTGGGTGCCGGGGCTTCCGGCGCCCCGTGGGCCGGCACTGCCCCGGGGCCGGCGGCGATGGCCGCGCCCGCAGCCCTCGCGCCCGCGGGAAGAGTCGACGTCGGCGCGGCGCAGGCCGCCAGTGCCAGGGCGGGGAGGGCGGTGAGCACACTGCGGCGCGCGAGCATGGACGCTCCAGGGGAGGAGGAACAAGGGGCGGGCTCGCCCCGGATGGCCCGACGACGTCCCGAGGGGAGGATACCCCCGCAGGGCGGCGCCCGGGTGAACGCGCGGCTGCCGCCCGGCGTCGGGCGTGCGGTGCACCCCCCGCCGGCCGCCGGAACCCCTCGGCTAGAAGTGCGTGAGGCAGTGGGCCGGGCGCTCGACGGCGAGCATTCCGGCGAGCTCCGCAGCGGCTCCCGGCCGATGGGCCCCGACCTGGATGCGGCCGGCCTCCGCGAGCGTCACCGGGCTCACTCCGCCCACGTAGACCGAGGAGAGCTCGGCGATGTCCATGACGAGGTCGTCCTGCGCGGGGTCGTCGTCGCCGAGGCGTGCCACCCGGGCTGTGCCCAGGCGGTACCTGCCGTCCGTGAACCCGAGCGGGTCGTGGATGCGCAGGACGAGGTCGCCGCCGTGCGCGAGCCTGCGGGCGGACAGCGCTGCCTCGACGTCGAGGATCCTCAGCCAGAGCATGTCCCGCACCGAGCCGGTCCGCACCACCCGCGGGTCCTCGAGTGCCCATACGAGGGGGTCGTCCACGGGCGCGTCCTCCCAGTCGATCCGCTCGATCAGATCGAGCGAGCCGAGGAAGTCCCACAGCCCGAGGTACGCCTCCGGCGTCGCGGCGACGAGGTCGCGCAGCGCCATGGTGGGCGGCTCCGTCTCCCAGCCGCGGAAGGCGTACGCCGCGTAGCCGTCGGGGGTGCCCTGCTCGTCGAGGTGCACCGCGACGCGGACGGCGCGGTCCGGTCCCCCGGTCTCGTCGTCCCACTGGCCTGCCGCCCGCAGCCGGTAGCGCTCCTGCCGGCCCAGCGAGCCCGGGATGGCGCGGTGGGCTCGGGCGAAGATCTCCGGGGCCAGCTCGAGCATGGCCGACGGCTCGGCGGCGACGACGCGGCCGCGCACGGGCGCTGCCAGCCGGAACCGCGGTCCCGTCTCCACGCTCACGCTGCGCTCGTGGGTCGCGACGCCGTAGCCGAAGCGCCGGTAGATGGAGGCCTCGGACGCCGTCAGCGCGGCGACCGGCACGCCGTCGGCCTTCGCCCGGGCGAGATCCTCGGACATGAGGCGGCGGAGGAGTCCGCGGCGGCGGTGGTCGGTCCGGACCGTGACCGCGGTGACCATGTGCGCGGGGACGAGCACCCCGTGGCCCACGTTGAGGGTCTTGCGGAAGGTGGCGAAGGTCGCGACGGGCCGGCCCGCGTCCAGTGCCGGGGCCGGGGCGGGCGTCGTCTCGTAGGCCCCGGTGAGCTCGCGGCCGTCGGCCACCGACGACTCGGCGATCCGTGCCGTGAGCTCGTCCCGCCCGGGCTTCTGGTAGAAGCCGTAGTGCACGGCCTCGATCCACTGCTCGGTCCCCGCGTAGTCCGACGACGACGCCGGCTGCGGCCTGAACCGCCGGATCTCGTAGTCGCCGCCGCGCATCGTCCCTGTCTCGGAGCCCATGGCCGGATTCCCCCTCGTGTCGGTGCAGCCTCGTGTCGGTGCAGCCTCGTGTCGGTGCAGCCTCGTGTCAGTGCGGCGCCGGGGTCAGTGCGGCGCCGGAGTCAGTGGCCGGCGTCGTTCCAGGTGCGTCCCACGCCGATCTGGACGTCGAGCGGGACGCTGAGCTCGGCAGCCGAGCCCATCTCCTGCTCGACGATGCCGCGCACGGCCTCCTCCTCGCCCGGGGCGACCTCGACCACGAGCTCGTCGTGGATCTGCAGGAGGAGCCGGGAACCGAGGCCGCTCTCCCGCAGCTGCCCCTCCACGCCGATCATGGCGCGCTTGATGATGTCCGCCGCCGAGCCCTGGATGGGCGAGTTCAACGCGATCCGCTCGGCGAGCTCGCGGTGCACCCGGTTGGTGCTCGTGAGGTCGGGGAGGTAGCGCCGCCGGCCGAAGATCGTCTGCGTGTACCCGTCCTGCCTGGCCTGCTCCACCACGCCCCGGAGGTAGTCGCGCACGGCGCCGAAGCGATCGAAGTAGTCCTTCATGAGGGTCCGGGCCTCGTCCACAGAGATCTCGAGCTGCTTGGACAGCCCGAAGGAGGACAGGCCGTAGGCGAGTCCATAGCTCATGGCCTTGACCTTTGAGCGCATCTCGCTCGTGACGTCCGCGGGGGCCACGTGGAAGATCCGCGAGCCGACGAAGCGGTGCAGGTCCTCCCCCTGCCGGTACGCGTCGATGAGGCCCTCGTCACCCGAGAGGTGGGCCATGATGCGCATCTCGATCTGCGAGTAGTCCGCGGACAGCAGCGACTCGTAGCCCTCCCCGGCGACGAACACGTCGCGGACCCGCCGGCCTTCCTCGGAGCGGATGGGGATGTTCTGCAGGTTCGGGTTGTTCGAGGACAGGCGGCCGGTCGCGGCGATTGTCTGGGCGTAGGTCGTGTGGATGCGGCCGTCGGCCGTGACCGCCTTCTTGAGCGTCTCGACCATCTGGCGCAGCTTGCTCGACTCGCGGTGGGCCATGAGCGCCTCGAGGAAGGGGTGCCCGGTCTTGTCGAGGAGTTCCTTGAGCGAGGCCGCATCCGTCGTGTAGCCGGTCTTGATCTTCTTGGTCTTGGGCAGCTCGAGCTCCTCGAAGAGCACGGTCTGCAGCTGCTTGGGCGAGCCGAGGTTGACCTGGTGGCCGATCGCCTCGTAGGCCGCCGCGGCCGCCTGCTCGCTCGCCGTCCCGAGCTCCTCGAGCAGGGCGTCGATCTGGCGCTGGTCCACGGTGATGCCGGCCCACTCCATGTCGAGCAGCACGCGCGAGAGCGGCAGCTCCATGTCCTGCAGCAGCCCGCTCGCCCCGACCTCCTCGAGCTTGGGGGCGAGGGCCTCGTGGAGGGCGTGGACGACGGTGGCCTTCCGGGCGAGCGCCGCCGCGGCCGCCTCGGCTCCCTCGAGGTCGAGCGCGAGCTGTCCGCTCGCGGGCGCCCCGGCGGCGAGCTCGATGCCGAGGTGGTGCTGGGCCAGGTCCCCGAGCGCGTAGGAGCGACGGTCGGGCTCGGCGAGGTAGCCGGAGATCGAGACGTCGTCCACGACCCCAGCGAGTTCGGCCCCGAGCCCGCGCAGGGCCTTCGCCGTCTCCTTGAACTCGGCGGTCGCCTTCGGCACCGAGTCGTCCGCGAGCCAGGCGGTGAGCGGGGCCGGGACCGTGGTCGCGTCGCCGGCGAGCGGGACCACGACGGCGGCGGCCGCCGTCGCGAGCGCGACGGCCTCGGCGCGCGGCCGGGGCCCGGCGCCGTCGGTGCGGACCGCGACCGCCACGGGGTGTCCCGCCGCGCCCTCGGCGAGGCCTGCGAGCGCCGCGGCCAGTTCGCCGTCGTCCGCTGGCACGGTGTGGGCCGGCACGTGGAAGGCGTCCGCGGTCTCCTCCGGGCCCTCCGTGCCGAAGACGTCGTAGACGCGGGCGCGCAGCGCCTTGAACTCGAGCTCGTCGAAGAGCGCCTCCACGGCCGCGCGCTCGGGACGCGGGTCGGCGAGGTCCTCGAGGGCGAGCGGCAGCTCGAGGTCGGTCAGGAGCCGGTTGAGCTGGCGGTTGCGCCGCACGGCGTCGATGTTCGCGCGGAGGCTCTCCCCCGCCTTGCCCTTGATCTCGTCGGCGTGCTCGAGCACGCCGTCGAGCCCCCCGTACTGGGTGATCCACTTCGCGGCGGTCTTGGGGCCCACGCCGGGGACGCCGGGCAGGTTGTCCGCGGACTCGCCCACGAGCGCGGCGAGGTCGGGGTAGCGGGCGGGCGGGACGAAGTACTTCTCCTCGATCGCGGCCGCGTCCATGCGCGGGATGTCGCTCACGCCCTTGCGCGGGTAGAGGACGGCCACGTGATCGTCGACGAGCTGGAAAGTGTCGCGGTCGCCGGAGACGAGCAGGACCTCGAAGCCGGCGGCCGTGCCCTGCGCGGCAAGGGTGGCGAGGATGTCGTCGGCCTCGTGGCCGGGCAGCTCCATCGTGCGGACGCCGAGGGCCCCCATGACCTTCTTGATGTACTCGATCTGGCCGGCGAACTCCGGCGGCGTCGCGTTCCGCCCGCCCTTGTACTCGCTGTAGACGGCCTTGCGCTGCGTGGTCTCGTCGCTGACGTCGAACGCGACCGCGACGTGCGTGGGCTCCTGGTCCCGCACGAGGTTGATGAGCATCGACGTGAAGCCGTGCACGGCGTTCGTGTGCTGGCCTGCGGCGTTGACGAAGCTGTCCGCGGGCAGCGCGAAGAAGGCGCGGAAGGCCATGGAGTGGCCGTCCAGGACCAGCAGCCGCCCCTGCCGTCCCGCGGGGGCCCCGGCTGCTGACGTCGGGGCGGCCGTGGGTGCAGGAGGGGCGAGGGTTTTGCTGGTTTCAGTCACGGGTGCCAGCCTAGTGGGCATGCAGGACAATTTCACCGCGATGGAACGGGCCCGGGCGGCCGAGGGCGACCCCCGCGCAGGGGCCGGATGCGACGGCACAGCCGCGCCCGACGCCGCTGCCGAGCTCGAGGCCGCCGGCATCCCCGAGCGGCTGCGCCCGTGGCTCGCCGCCCGCGGTGTCGGGGCGCTCGTGGTCAAGATGGGGATCGTGTTCGAGGAGCTCACGGCGGAGCGCGCGGTCGCGACGATGCCGGTCGAGGGCAACACCCAGATCGCCGGGATCCTGCACGGCGGGGCCCACGCAGTGCTGGCCGAGACCCTGGGGTCGTTCGCGGCCTCGCTCCACGCGGGCGAGGGCCGTCACGCCGTCGGGGTCGACCTGAACGCCACCCACCACCGCGCGGCGGCGCGCGGCCGGGTCCGGGGCACGTGCACCGCGCTCCACCTCGGCCGCACCCTCGCGACGCACGAGATCGTCATCACCGACGACGACGGCCGCCGCCTGTGCACGGCCCGCATCACGAATCTGCTCCGGGACGATCCCACGGGGCCGGAGGCGCCGGGTCAGGCGCGCGCGTAGCGCAGTTCCACGGTCCCGGCCCGTTCGGCGATGCCCTCGAGCCGGAAGCCCGCGGGGATGCCGAGGGGCGTGCCGCCGAAGAGGGGCACTCCCCCGCCGAGGGCCACGGGGACGATCGTGAGGACGATCCGGTCGATGAGCCCCGCCGCGAGGAACTCGCCGGCGAGGGAGCCCCCGCCGACGACGTAGACGTCCTTCTCCCCGGCATCCCGGCGGAGCTCGTCCGCGAAGGTGCCGACCTCCCCGCGCACGAGGACCACGTCGGCGCCGTCGTCCGTGCCGAGCTCGTGGTGGGTGAACACCCAGCAGGGCACGGCGTACGGCCAGGCGCCGGGCTGGTGCGCCCTGATCCACTCGTACGTCTCGCCGCCCATGACGACGCAGCCCACGCCGGACTCGAACGCCCGGTACGAGTCCCCCAGGCCCTCGACGTCGTTGAACCTCTCGAGCCAGTCGAGCCCGCCGTTGTCCTGGGCGATGTAGCCGTCGAGGCTGCTTCCCACGAAGTAGACGAAGTCAGACATGCCGCCCAGCCTAGCCACGGCCCGGCGGCTTTCCCAGAACCCGCCGCGGCGCGTGGACGTGGCCGGCGGGCGGCGCTAGCGTCGGGACCATGGATGCCGAGAACCCGAACGCCAGCAGCCCGTCCGCCGACCGCGCCCCGCAGGAGGGCGGCTACGGCAGCCCGGCCCCCGAGGAGGAGGTGCCCCAGGGAGCCCCCGCCGGGGGCGCCGCCCCGCAGGGGTCGGCCACGAACGAGCAGGAGCAGGACACCGCAGTCCGGGACGCCCAGGATCAGGGCGGCTCCGAGTCCCGCGAGCAGCCGCAGGCGGACCTGGCCGAGCCGGAAGAGGCCCCCTCCACGGACGCCGACCTCGACGAGGGCAATACCGAGGACCACGGGCACCGGGAGTCGTTCTCCTCGGAGTCGGACGAGGACGGCTCGGGCCTGCCCGAGGGCGGCGAGCACGCCTGACTCCGGCCGCCGGGCCCGGGGCGGGCGCGCCGCCCCGGGCCCGGCGGAGAGGCGGGATGGCCTAGTGGAAGTACGGGATGACGAGGTAGACGCCGTACAGCACAGCGGCTCCGGCGAGCGCGTAGCTCACGCCCGATCCGGTGCGGAGCAGGGCCCGCCGGCGCTGCTGCGCGGGGTCCCGCGCCTCGCTCCCGAGCCGGATGGCGAGGGAGAAGAACAGCACGATGCTGCCCGCACCGAGGATGGTCGCGATCGCAACCACGACGAAGGCTCCCCAGTCGATCACCGGGCTTCCCCCTTCTGACGGCGCTTGCGCTTGCGCGGGAACTCCACGGCGTCTCCCGCCTCCTCGACCTCGACGACGTTGTGGTGGCCCACCCGCTGGCGGTTGTTGAGGTAGAACATCCAGGCGATGGCGGCGACGCCGACCACGACGACCAGGATCACGCCGGGCGCCCCCAGCCCCATGAGCAGCGCGGCGGCGGCACCGACCACGGCGGCCGCAGGGAGCGTCAGGACCCAGCCGAGGGCGATCCGGCCCGCGGTGCCCCACTTCACGGAGGTGCCCCTGCGCCCCAGCCCGGACCCGATGACCGCGCCGCTCGTCACCTGCGTGGTGGACAGCGCGAAGCCGAGGTGCGAGGAGGCCATGATGGCTGCGGCCGTGCTGGACTCGGACGAGAACCCCTGGGCCGGGCGCACCTCGGTCAGGCCGGTCCCGACCGTCCTGATGATGCGCCAGCCCCCCGCGTAGGTCCCGACGGCGATCGCGGCCGCACAGGCGACGATGACCCAGGCCTGGGGACCCGTCCCCGGCTTCTGCAGGCCCCCGGAGATCAGGACGAGCGTGAGGATGCCCATCGTCTTCTGGGCGTCGTTGGTGCCGTGCGAGAGGGCGACGAGGCTCGAGGTGAACACCTGCCCGATGCGGAAGCCGCCCCGGCCCTGCCTGAGCTTCTCCCCCGTCTCGCTGTCCCGCCGGGCCGTCACGGCGTAGGCGATGCGGGTGCACAGCCACGCCGACGCGCCGGCGATCAGCGGCGCGGCGACGGCCGGGAGGATCACCTTGGCGAACACGGTGCCGAAGTTCACGGAGTACAGCCCGATGCCGACGACGGCGGCGCCGATCAGGCCGCCGAAGAGCGCGTGCGACGAGCTCGAGGGCAGTCCGCGCAGCCAGGTGAACATGTTCCACAGCACGGCGCCGATCAGGCCGGCGAAGATGATCTGCGGGGTGATGTGCACGCCGTCGGCACCCTCGCGGATGAGGCCGCCCGAGATGGTCTTGGCGACCTCGGTGGACAGGAAGGCCCCCACGAGGTTCAGCACTGCCGCGAGGGCGACCGCCTTGCGCGGGGTGATCGCCCCGGTGGCGATGGGGGTGGCCATCGCGTTGGCGGTGTCGTGGAAGCCGTTCGTGAAGTCGAAGAAGAGCGCCAGTACGATGACCAGCACGATCATGGTGGTGATGTCCACCCGTCGTCCCCTCAGGTTGTGGTGAGGCTGATGCGCGACCCCGGCCACCATCTGTTCATCCGATGTTCGGCGCAGATCTGTTGGCGGGCGGCGGGAATCGCTCCGGACCATCCTATACAGCGCCGGGCGCCCCGGCCGTGCCGGGGCGCCCGGCGCCCGGGTGCCCGAGGTGGGACTCGAACCCACACACCTTCCGATACCGCATTTTGAGGGCGGCGCGTCTGCCAATTCCGCCACTCGGGCCCAGGGCCTCCCCATGGCCTGCCCGTCCACTGTACCCGGTAGGATCTGAGGCAGGAACATCCGTCTGCCCCAAGGAGCCAGCGTGTCAGACAAGACCCCCCAGACGGCGCCGGCCGCCGAGAAGGCGACCGCCGCAGCCCCCGCCCGCCGTGTCGTCGTGGCGGAGGACGAGACCCTCATCCGCCTCGACATCATCGAGATCCTCCGCGGGGAGGGCTACGACGTGGTCGCCGAGGCCGACAACGGGGAGCGCGCGGTGGAGCTTGCCGAGGAGCTCAGGCCCGATCTCGTCCTGATGGACGTGAAGATGCCCGTCATGGACGGCATCACGGCGGCCGAGAAGATCGTGAAGGCCCGGATCGCCCCCGTGGTGCTCCTCACGGCCTTCAGCCAGAAGGAGCTCGTGGAGCGCGCGCGGGACGCCGGCGCGATGGCCTACGTCGTCAAGCCGTTCACGCCCAATGACCTCGTCCCTGCCCTCGAGATTGCGCTCTCGCGCCACGAGGAGATCAAGGCGCTCGAGTCCGAGGTCACGGACCTCAAGGAGCAGTTCGCCACGCGCAAGCTCGTGGAGCGGGCCAAGAGCCTCCTCATCACCAAGATGGGCCTGACCGAGCCCGAGGCCTTCCGGTGGATCCAGAAGACCTCGATGGACCGCCGCCTGAGCATGCGCGAGGTCTCGGAGACCATCATCAACCAGGTCACCTGACCGGCGGCCGACACGCCACGAGGGCGGCACCCGGGATCCCGGGTGCCGCCCTCGTGCTGTGGGAGCGCCGCCCGCCGGGCGGGCGGCGCGGCCCCCTAGAGCTTCTCGCGGCGGGGCTCGGTGGGCAGCGGCCAGGGGCCGACCTGCTCGCGTACCGGCGCCGGGGCGCCGTCGAAGGCCTGCCCGGCGTCGGCGACGTCGCCCACCTTGTGCACCCGGAGCATATTGGTCGAGCCGGCGACCCCGGGCGGGGAGCCGGCTGCGACCACCACGATGTCGTTGAGCTCGGCGAGGTCCGCCCGGAGGAGGTACTCGTCGACCTGGGCGATCATCTGGTCCGTGTGCGCGGCGAAGTCGACCATGCGGGGCTGGATGCCCCAGCACAGGCTGAGGGTGTTCAGCGTCGAGGTCAGCGGCGTGAACGCGAAGACGGGCTTCTGCGGGCGCAGGCGGCTGAGGCGTCGGGCGGAGTCGCCGGTCTGGGTGAAGGTGCAGATGTACCTCGCGTCCAGCTGGTCCGCGATCGCCACCGCGGCCCGCGTGATCGCACCGCCGCGGGTCTTGGGCTGCGAGCCCAGCGGCGGAACCCGCTCGAGGCCGTGCTCCTCGGTCGATTCGATGATCTTCGCCATCGTCTGGACGGTCTCGACCGGGTAGGCGCCCACGCTGGTCTCGCCCGAGAGCATGACCGCGTCGGCACCGTCGAGGACGGCGTTGGCGCAGTCCGAGGCCTCGGCCCGGGTCGGGCGCGGGTTCTCGATCATGGACTCGAGGACCTGGGTCGCGACGATGACGGGCTTGGCCCAACGGCGGGCCAGCTCGATCGCGCGCTTCTGCACGAGCGGGACCTGCTCGAGCGGCAGCTCGACACCCAAGTCGCCGCGGGCCACCATGATCGCGTCGAACGCGTCGATGATCTCGTGCAGCTGCTCGACGGCCTGGGGCTTCTCGATCTTGGCGATGACCGGGACCCTGCGGCCCTCCTCGTCCATGATCGCGTGCACGCGCTCGACGTCGCGGGCGTCGCGCACGAACGAGAGCGCGACGAAGTCCACGCCCCGCTTGAGCGCCCAGCGCAGGTCGGTCTCGTCCTTCTCGCTCAGCGCCGGCACGTTCACGGCCACGCCGGGGAGGTTGATGCCCTTGTTGTTGGACACCGTCCCCCCGACTGTCACCTCGGTGACGACCTTGACATCGTCGACCGCCGTGGCGCGCAGGGCGACCTTGCCGTCGTCGATCAGGAGGGCGTCGCCGACCTTCACGTCCTCGGTCAGGCTCTTCAGCGTCGTCGAGCAGATGTCCTTGGTGCCGGGCACGTCCTCCGTCGTGATCGTGAAGACGTCGCCGACGGCGAGCTCGTGCGGGCCGTCGACGAAGCGCCCGAGGCGGATCTTCGGGCCCTGGAGGTCGGCCATGATGCCCACGGCCTTGCCGAGGTCCGCCGCAGCCTTGCGCACCGTCTCGTAGGTCTTGTCGTGCACCGAGTGGTCGCCGTGGCTCATGTTCATGCGGGCCACGTCCACCCCCGCCTTGATCACGGCGACGGTGTTCTCGTAGCTGGAGATGGCCGGTCCGAACGTGGCCACGATCTTCGCGCGTCTCATATACCTACCCTAGGTCTTGTCCGGTGGACAGCGGTTGCTGGGGATGTGAACAGCTGGGGAGCTGCGCGGCTCCCGGCGCGGGGCCGGGAGCCCCGCGCCTCACAGGACCGTGATGGCCCGATCGGACGGCGCGACGGGCGCCGGCAGGATGGTCGAGCCCATGAGGTGGCGGTCCACGGCTGCCGCAGCGGCGCGGCCCTCCGCGATGGCCCAGACGATGAGCGACTGGCCGCGGCCGGCGTCGCCCGCTACGAAGATGCCGGGCACCTCCGTCATGTAGTCGGCGTCGCGGGCGACGTTCCCGCGGTCGTCGAAGCCGGCCTGGACCTGCTCGGCGATGCCGGCAGGCTCGGCGCCGGTGAAGCCGAGCGCGAGGAGCACGAGGTCCGCGGGGATGATCCGCTCGGTGCCGGCCTTGGGCAGGCGGCGGCCGTCGACGTACTCGGTCTCGGCGACCTTGATGCCGGCGAGCCGGCCGTTCTCTCCCACGAACTCGACGGTCGAGGCGAGGTAGGTCCGCTCGCCGCCCTCCTCGTGGGCCGTGGCGACCTCGAAGAGGGTCGGGAACATCGGCCAGGGCTGGTGCGCGGGCCGCTCGGCCGGGGGCTGCTTGCCGATGGCGAGGGTCGTCACCGAGGCGGCCTGCTGGCGGTGGGCGGTGCCGATGCAGTCGGCGCCCGTGTCGCCGCCGCCGAGGATGACCACGTGCTTCCCGCGGGCGTCGATCTGGCCGGGCACGGTGTCCCCCGCGACCGCCCGGTTGGACTGCACGAGGTAGTCCATCGCGTAGTGGACCCCGTCGAGGTGGCGGCCGGGGATCGGCAGGTCGCGCGGCACGGTGGCACCGGTGGCGATGACGACGGCGTCGTAGCGCCTGCGCAGCTGGTCCCAGCTGACGTCCTTGCCCACCTCGACTCCCGTGCGGAATCGGGTCCCCTCCGCCTGCATCTGGGCCAGGCGGCGGTCGATGACGTCCTTCTCCATCTTGAAGTCCGGGATGCCGTACCGCAGCAGTCCGCCGATGCGGTCGTCCCGCTCGTAGACCGCGACGGTGTGGCCGATCCGGGTGAGCTGCTGGGCGGCGGCCAGTCCGGCCGGGCCGGAGCCGACGACCGCGACGGTCTTGCCTGTGAGGCGAGCCGGCGGGAGCGGCTCGACCCAGCCGGCGTCGAACGCCTCCTCGGCGATCGAGACCTCGATCTGCTTGATGGTCACGGCCGGCTGGTTGATGCCCAGCACGCAGGCGCTCTCGCAGGGGGCCGGGCACAGCCGTCCGGTGAACTCGGGGAAGTTGTTGGTCGCGTGCAGCCGTTCCGAGGCGTCCTGGCCCTCGCCGCGCCGGGTGAGGTCGTTCCATTCGGGAATGAGGTTCCCGAGCGGGCACCCGTGGTGGCAGAACGGCACGCCGCAGTCCATGCAGCGGGAGGCCTGCCGGCGGAGGACGGTGCCCTCCTGCCGGGCCTCGTACACTTCCTTCCAGTCCATGATGCGGACCGGGACGGGGCGCCGCTGCTGCGTTTCACGCTGGCGCACTTTCATGAATCCGCGTGGGTCAGCCACCGGTCACCTCCAGGATGCGAGACCAAACTTCTTCGCCGTCCGGGTCCAGGCCCTCCTCGAGGGCCGTCAGACGGGTCTGCAGCACCGCTGCATAGTCGCGCGGGAGGACCTTGGTGATCCTGGCCGCGGTGTCGTCGAAATTGTCGAGGAGCCGCTGGGCGTGGGCGGAGTCGGTCTCCTCGATGTGCTTGACGAGCAGGTTCCGGACGATGTCGCGGTCCTCGTCGTCGAGCTCGATCAGCTGCAGGTCCCCGGAGTCGAGGGCCTGCTTGTTCACGCGGCTCGGCTTGAGGTCGAGCACGAAGGCGGTGCCGCCGGACATGCCGGCGCCGAAGTTCCGCCCGGTGCGTCCGAGGACGAGCGCCTGGCCGCCGGTCATGTACTCGCAGCCGTGGTCGCCGATGCCCTCGACGACGGCGGTCGCGCCGGAGTTGCGCACGAGGAACCGCTCGCCGACCTGTCCGCGGAGGAACAGCTCGCCGCCGGTGGCGCCGTAGCCGATCACGTTGCCCGCGATCACGTTGTGCTCCGCGGGGAACACGTTGGTGCGGTCGGGCCGGACGATGATCCGGCCGCCGGAGAGGCCCTTGCCGACGTAGTCGTTGGAATCGCCGAACAGGCGCAGCGTGATGCCGGTCGGGAGGAACGCACCGAGGGACTGGCCCGCGGTGCCGGTGAGCGTGATGTCGATCGTGTCGGTGCCGAGGGTCTCGATGCCGAACGTCTTGGTGACGCGGTGGCCGAGCATGGTGCCGACGGACCGGTCCGTGTTGACCACGGGCAGGCTGATCTTGACCGGGGTGCGGTCCGAGAGCGCCTCGGCGGCGAGCTCGATGAGCCTCACGTCGAAGTGCTTCTCGAGCTCGTGGTTCTGGCCGGTCGTGTTCCGCAGGGGCGCGTCCTCGTCGAAGTCGAGGCCGGCGAGGATCGGCGTGAGGTCCAGGCCCTCGGCCTTCCAGTGGTCGATCGCGTCCTTGGCCTCGAGGACCTCGGAATGGCCGATGGCCTCCTCGATCGAGCGGAAGCCCAGACGGGCGAGGATCTCGCGGATCTCCTCGGCGATGAACTCGAAGAAGTTGACCACGAACTCCGGCTTGCCGGTGAAGCGGGCGCGCAGCTCGGGGTTCTGCGTCGCGACGCCCACCGGGCACGTGTCCAGGTGGCAGACGCGCATCATGATGCAGCCGGAGACCACGAGGGCGGTGGTGGCGAAGCCGAACTCCTCGGCGCCCAGGAGGGCGGCGATGACGACGTCGCGGCCGGTCTTGAGCTGCCCGTCGACCTGGACGACGACGCGGTCCCTCAGCCCGTTGAGCATGAGCGTCTGCTGGGTCTCGGCGAGGCCGAGCTCCCAGGGCACGCCCGCGTGCTTGAGCGAGTTCAGCGGCGAGGCGCCGGTCCCGCCGTCGTGCCCGGAGACGAGCACGACGTCGGCCTTCGCCTTCGTCACGCCGGCGGCAACGGTGCCGATGCCCACCTCGGAGACGAGCTTGACGTGCACGCGGGCGCTCGGGTTGGCGCGCTTGCAGTCGTAGATGAGCTGGGCGAGGTCCTCGATCGAGTAGATGTCGTGGTGCGGCGGGGGCGAGATGAGGGCCACGCCCGGCGTCGAGTGGCGCGTGCGCGCCACCCACGGGTAGACCTTCTGGGCCATGAGCTGGCCGCCCTCGCCGGGCTTGGCGCCCTGGGCCATCTTGATCTGGATGTCGTCCGCGTTGGTCAGGTAGAGGCTCGTCACGCCGAACCGGCCCGACGCGACCTGCTTGATGGCCGACCGGCGCTCGGGGTCGAGCAGCCTGTCGACGTCCTCGCCGCCCTCGCCCGTGTTCGACTTGCCGCCGAGCCGGTTCATCGCGATCGCGAGCGTCTCGTGGGCCTCCTTGGAGATCGAGCCGTAGCTCATCGCCCCGGTGGAGAAGCGCTTGACGATCGACGAGACCGGCTCGACCTCCTCGATGGGGACGCACGGGCGCAGGCCCTCCTTGAACCGCATGAGGCCGCGTAGGGTCATGAGGTTGCGGGACTGGTCGTCGATCCCCTCGGTGTACGCCTTGAAGACGTCGTAGCGGCGCTCACGGGTCGAGTGCTGGAGCCGGAACACGGTCTCCGGATTGAACAGGTGGGGCTCGCCGTCGCGGCGCCACTGGTACTCGCCGCCGCCGAGGAGGGGCCGGTGCGGCTGCTCGATGCCGGAGGGCGGGTAGGCCATCTCGTGGCGCGCCGCGACCTCGGCCGCGATCACGTCGAGGCCGACGCCGCCCAGCTGGCTGTGGGTGCCGGCGAAGAACTCGTCGACGAGGTCCTGCGACAGGCCGAGGGCCTCGAACGTCTGCGCGCCGCAGTAGGAGGCCACCGTCGAGATGCCCATCTTGGACATGATCTTCAGGACGCCCTTGCCCAGGCCCTTGATGAGGTTGTAGACGCCGTCCTCGGCGCTCACGCCCGGCAGCTCGCCGCAGCGGATCAGCTCCTCGACGCTCTCCATGGCGAGGTAGGGGTTGACCGCGGAGGCGCCGTAGCCGAGGAGGACCGCGACGTGGTGGACCTCGCGGACGTCGCCGGCCTCGACCACGAGGGCGGTCTTGGTGCGGTTGGCGCTGCGGAGGAGGTGGTGGTGGACCGCGGAGAGGAGCAGGAGCGACGGGATCGGGGCCCACTGCGCGTTCGAGTCGCGGTCCGAGAGGACCACGTACTGCACGCCGCGGTTGATCGCGCCCGAGACCTGCTCGCAGATCTCGGTGAGGCGGGCGCGCAGGGCTGCCTCGCCGCCGTCGGGCCGGTAGAGCCCGCGGATCTTGATCGCGATGCGGTCTCCCGCGTTCTCGCCGGTCTCGGAGACCATGTTGGCGATCTTCGCGAGCTGGTCGTTGTTGATCACGGGGAACGGCAGGACGACCTGCCGCTCCTTGACGCGGCCGGTCCCCAGGAGGTTGCCGTTGGGCCCGATCGCGCCGTTGAGGCTCGTCACGAGCTCCTCGCGGATGGCGTCCAGCGGCGGGTTGGTCACCTGGGCGAACGACTGCACGAAGTAGTCGAAGAGGAGTCGGGGGCGCTTCGACAGGACGGCGACCGGGGTGTCGGTGCCCATGGCGCCGATCGGCTCGGCGCCGGTGCGGGCCATCGGCCCCACGAGGATGCGCAGCTCCTCCTGGGTGTACCCGAAGGTGCGCTGGCGCACGTTGACCGACTGCGGGGTGTGGACCACATGCTCGCGCTCGGGGAGCTCGTCGAGGCGGATGACGTTGCCCTTGAGCCACTCGGCCCAGGGGTTGGTCCCGGCAATCTCGGCCTTGACCTCCTCGTCGTCGATGATGCGGCCGGCCTCCGTGTCGACCACGAACATCTTGCCCGGCGAGACGCGGCCCTTCTTGACCACGTTGGCCGGCTCGACGTCGACCACGCCGACTTCCGAGGCGAAGACGACGAGGCCGTCCTCGGTCACCCAGTAGCGGCAGGGTCGCAGTCCGTTGCGGTCCAGGGTGGCGCCCACGAGGGTGCCATCTGTGAAGGAGACGGCGGCCGGGCCGTCCCACGGCTCCATGAGGAGCGAGTGGTACTCGTAGAATGCGCGGCGCGCGGGATCCATCGAGACGTGGTTCTCCCACGCCTCGGGGATCATCATCATGATCGAGTGCGTGATCGGGCGGCCCGAGAGCCACAGCAGCTCCGCGACCTCGTCGAACGAGGCCGAGTCGGAGGCTCCCGGGGTGCAGATCGGGAACAGCTCCTCGGGCACGTCGCCGAGGAGGGGGCTGCTCAGCTGCGACTGGCGCGCGCGCATCCAGTTGCGGTTGCCCTTGACCGTGTTGATCTCGCCGTTGTGCGCGATCGTGCGGAAGGGCTGGGCGAGCGGCCAGGACGGGAAGGTGTTCGTGGAGAACCGCGAGTGCACGATCGCGAGCTTCGTCGCGAAGCGCTGGTCGGACAGGTCGGGGTAGAACGGCTCGAGCTGGGCGGTGGTGAGCATGCCCTTGTACACGATGGTGCGCGAGGACAGCGACGGGAAGTAGACCCCGTACTTGTTCTGGGCGCGCTTGCGGATGCGCCACGCGCGGGCGTCCAGGTCGTTGCGGCCGAGCTCTTCGCCCGTGGCGGAGGCCAGGAACGGCTGCTCGAAGCGCGGCATGCAGGCGCGTGCCATCGCGCCGACCAGCTCGCCGACCACGGGGACGCTGCGCCAGCCGAGGACCGCCAGGCCCTCGGCCTCCGCGAGCGACTCGATGCCGGCGCGGGCGGTGGCCGCCTCGCGGTCCTCGGTGGGGAGGAAGGCGATGCCGACGGCGTACTGGCCCGGGGCCGGGAGCTCGAAGTCGACGACGGCGCGGAAGAACTCGTCCGGGATCTGGCTCAGGAGGCCCGCGCCGTCGCCCGTGCCCTCGTCGGCGCCGACGGCACCGCGGTGCTCGAGCGCGCGCAGGGCGTGCAGCGCGGCGTCGACGATGTCATGGCCGGCCTCGCCGCGCAGGGTCGCGACGATCGCGAGACCGCAGGCATCCTTCTCGGCGTCAGCGTTGTAGAGCCCCGAGGAGGGAGGCAGTGCGGCGAAGCGTTCGAAGGGCGAGATCACCGTCTCGGGCTCCTGCGCTGCGGCGCCGTGGGTCGGGTGAGTCATGACGTAACGTCCTTCCTCCTGGTCGATTCGCGACAGGGGACAACGTTGGCCCCGCAATGCTGGCCGCGGTGAGGGCACAGCAAGGCGCTGATTACTGGAATTGTATGGCCGGCCCGTACGGGGCGAAACGGCCCGCCGGCAGCACGGCAATACGCTGGCGTCCTCCCTGCGCTGTGCGGGAGGACCGGTTGGCCCACGTCGTTGTGGGGGGACGAGCCGCCCGGGCGGTGGCCCGGTATGGAGCGGCCGCGGCTCCCCCTGCCAGTCGGCCGGTCGGCTGCCGCAGGACTCGCGGGCGGCCTCAGGTGCGGGCCGCCGAGCGTTGGAGCCGTCTCGACTAGCCGCAAGACTACCACGCTGCCGCATGTCGAGACGGAAGTGTCCGGATGCCGGACTGAAGATGACGTGCGGTCGTCTCAGTGGGTGGAGGGGCCGCCGCTCTCCCGGGGAAACCGGCGCGGCCAGGCCCCTCATGGGGCGGCCGCGCCGGCCCGCTCAGGCCTGGGCGGCGGTGCGCGCGAGGCCGGCGCTCAGCTCGGCCGCGAGGGTGCCCACCGCGTCCGGGCCGCCGTCCCGCAGCGCGGCCACGAGCGCGGTGCCGACGATCACGCCGTCGGCGTAGGCGCCGATCTCGCGGACCTGCTCGGCGTTCGAGACGCCGAGCCCGACGCACACGCGGGGCGCACCGGCCGCCCGGGCCGCGTCGACGACAGCTCTCGCCGCGGAGTCGACGGCGGTGCGGGCGCCCGTGACCCCCATGAGGGAGACGGCGTAGGTGAATCCGCGGGTCGCCGCGACGGTCTTGGCCATGCGCTCGGGGCTCGTGGACGGCGCGACGAGGAAGACGCGGTCGAGGCCGTACTGGTCGGAGGCCTCGAACCACTCCTGGGCCTCGTCAGGGACCAGGTCGGGCGTGATGAGGCCCGATCCCCCGGCCTCCGCGAGCCGTCGGGCGAAGTCGGCGACGCCCATCCGCATGACCGGGTTCCAGTAGGTCATCACGAGCACGGCGGTCCCCAGGTCCGCGGTGGCCTCCGTGACGGCCTTGACGACCTCGAACACGCTGGCCACATGGAAGCCCTTGGCCAGTGCCTCGGTGGTGGCCGCTTGGATGACGCTGCCGTCCATGACCGGATCGGAGTAGGGGATGCCGATCTCGATGATGTCGGCGCCGTTGCGGGCGAGGGCGATCGCGGCGTCGATGCTCTCCTGCACGCTCGGGTAGCCGGCGGGGAGGTACCCGACGAGGGCGGCGCGGCCCTCCGCCCTGGCCCTGTCGATGACGTCGGCGACCTTGCTCACGCGATGCCCTCCTCGGTGTCGTCCTGATCGTCGGTCTCGCCGACGGCGTCCTCTCCGGCATGTGCAACGGTCCCCTTGGGGCGGCGGGTGGACAGGGTGGTGCCCTTGACCTGCCCGTTCTCGTCGAGCATGCCGAACCACTCGGCCGCCGTCTGCACGTCCTTGTCGCCGCGGCCCGAGAGGTTCACGATCACGATCCGCTCGTGCGGGTCGCCGCCCTCCTCGGCGAGACGCTGGCCGACCTTGATGGCCCCGGCCAGCGCGTGCGAGGACTCGATGGCGGGGATGATCCCCTCCGTGCGGCACAGGAGCCTGAAGGCGTCCATGGCCTCGGCATCGGTGATCGGCTCGTAGGTGACCCGGCCGATGTCGTGCAGGTAGGAGTGCTCGGGGCCGACGCCCGGGTAGTCCAGACCTGCCGAGATCGACTCGGACTCCACCGTCTGGCCGTCCTCGTCCTGCATGAGGTACGTGCGGGCCCCGTGCAGCACGCCCGGGCGGCCGAGCGTGATCGTCGCGGCGTGGTGGCCGGTCTGGACACCGCGGCCGCCGGCCTCGAGGCCGTACAGCCTGACGGACGGGTCGTCGAGGAACCCGTGGAAGATGCCGATCGCGTTCGAGCCCCCGCCCACGCACGCGCACACGGCGTCCGGCAGGCGCCCGGTCTGGGCGAGGATCTGCTCGCGGGCCTCCTCGCCGATCACCTCGTGGAAGAAGCGGACCATCGCGGGGAACGGGTGGGCGCCCGCCGCGGTGCCGAGGAGGTAGTGGGTGGTCTGGACGTTGGCCACCCAGTCGCGCAGGGCGTCGTTGATCGCGTCCTTGAGCGTCTGCGAGCCATTCGTGACCGGCACTACCTCGGCGCCCAGCAGCTGCATCCGGGCCACATTGAGGGCCTGGCGACGGCAGTCCTCGGCGCCCATGTAGACGACGCACTCCATGCCCATCAGCGCCGCCGCCGTGGCGCTGGCGACGCCGTGCTGGCCGGCGCCCGTCTCGGCGATGAGGCGCGTCTTGCCCATGCGCTTGGCCAGGAGCGCCTGCCCGAGGACGTTGTTGATCTTGTGTGAGCCGGTGTGGTTCAGGTCCTCGCGCTTGAGGAAGATCCGGACGCCCCCGGCGTGCTCGGAGAACCGCTTGGCCTCCGTCAGGAGTGACGGGCGGCCGGAGTAGTTGCGGTTCAGGTCGGCGATCTGGGCGAGGAACTCGGGGTCGGCCTTCGCCTTCTCGAACGTGTCGTCCAGCTCGTCGAGGGCGGCGATGAGCGATTCGGGCATCCATCGGCCGCCATAGGATCCGAAGTACGGGCCCGGCGCATGCCGCAGGCTGCCGGAGAGGAACTCCTCCGCCACGGCGGCCTCGGCCCCGGTCCTCGTCGTGTCGTCCCCGCTGCCGGGGCTGCCTGCTGGCATGGTCTCGCCCACCAGTCCTACCTTCCTTCCGGCGCCCGCCGTGGTGGCTGCGCCGTGTCTCCTAGTGCGCTGTCTCCTGCTGCTAGTGCGCTGTCTCCTGCTGCGCCGCGAGTCGTCCGGCGATGGCCGCCGCGCCCGCGCGCTTGAAGTCCCGGATCCGCGCCAGCGGGTCGCCGTGCGTCACGAGCGCCTCGCCCACGAGGACGGCCCCGGCGCCGAGGCCGGCGTAGTAGGCGATGTCCTCGGGGCCCTGCACCCCCGATTCGGCGACCGCGACCGCACCCTCGGGGAGCCGGCCCGCGAGCCGTCCGAAGACGGCCCGGTCGACGTCGAGGGTCTTGAGGTTGCGGACGTTGACGCCGACGATGCGGGCGCCCGCGGCGGCCGCCCGGTCGATCTCCTCGTCGGTGTGGGTCTCGACGAGCGCGTTCATCCCCAAGGCGTGGGTGAGGTCGAGCAGACCCCGCAGCCGCGCGTCGTCGAGCGCCGCGACGATGAGGAGCACGAGGTCGGCCCCGTGGGCCCGCGCCTCGTGGACCTGGTACTCGTCGACGGTGAAGTCCTTGCGGAGCACCGGGATCGTGACGGCGGCGCGGACGGCGTCGAGGTCGGCCAGACTGCCGTTGAAGCGGCGCTGCTCCGTCAGGACGCTGATCACCGAGGCGCCGCCCTGCTCGTACTGGGCCGCCAGGGCCGCGGGGTCGGCGATGGCCGCGAGGGCCCCCTTGGACGGGCTCTTGCGCTTCACCTCGGCGATGACGCGCAGCTCCCCCGCCGGCATCCCGCCGCCGAGCGCCGCCCACGCGTCCAGGGCTGCGGGGCGAGCGGCCGCCGCGGCCTCGACCTCGGCGCCCGGGACCTGCCGGACCCGCTCCGCGAGGTCCTCGCGGACGCCGTCGATGATGTCGTCGAGGACCGTGGGCATCAGTGCTGGTTCTTGAGCTTGCTGCCGCCGACCCCGTAGCCCGCCTTGCGCATGGCCCAGCCGACGATCAGGCCGATCGCGATGACCACGACGCCGCCCCAGAAGACGGGGTTGGACGCAATGACGAAGCCGATGCACGAGACGATCGCGCCGATCATCATGACGAAGACGCACGTCCAGGCCGCGGGGCTGTTGCCGTGCCCGAGGTCCTCGCTCGACGTGACCTCGTTGGCGCCGGCCTGCGAACTGTGCGTGTTGCTCATCTCTTCTCCTCCATTGCGGTACTACGGCCATTCTGCCATCTCCGGCGTCGTGCAGACGCCATGTGGCGGCTCAGTCGGTCGGGTCCTCGCCGCGCGAGAGGCTGTCCCATCCGTCGATGCCGTCGACGGCCCCGGCACGGTCCGCGTCCGTGCCGGCGGCGCCGCGGGCGGCAGAGGCACGGCCGGCGTCGTACCGCGTGCGCAGCGGCCAGCGGCGGGCGGCGACGAGGAGGAGGATCCCGGAGAGGGCCAGCAGCGCCCCGGCGGCGGCGGCGAGGGCCGGGTACGGGGTGAGCGCCACGGAGGCCTGGGACCCGGCCAGGCCGGTGGCCTGGGCGATCGACCCCTCGGCGGCGCCCCGCGGATCCGCCAGGACTGCGGCGCAGGCGGCGGCGACCCCGGCGCCGGCGAGGACGACGACGGCGCTCGCCACCGCGCGGCCGACCCGTCCCGCGACGGCGGCCGCGAGTGTGCCCGCAAGTCCCACGAGGGCGAGCGCCGAGACCGACGTCGCCGCCTTGCTGCCCTGCACGCTCAGGTGCGCCGTACGCACCGCGGAGCCCTGCACCTCGGCGTCGACCCAGACCTGGGTGGTCGCGCCGAAGGCGAGGAGCGCGAAGGCGAGCGCCACGACGACCACGATCGGCTTCCTCGCCCACCGGGGCACGGGCCTGGGCGACCGCACCGACGTCTCAGCCACGGACGGCACCCGCCTCTGCGGCGTGCGCGGCGGCCGCGGTCTGCGCGGGGCGCAGGGCGGAGGCGGTGTGGACGGCCCGCAGCGGGGCCGCGGCCTTATTCACGGATTCCTGCGCCTCGGCGGCGGGGTCGGAGTCGGCGACGATCCCTCCCCCGGACTGCACGTAGGCCCTGCCGGCGCGCAGGAGCGCCGTGCGGATCGCGATCGCCATGTCCAGGTCGCCCGCGAAGTCGAAGTATCCGACCACTCCTCCGTAGACGCCCCGGCGCACCGGCTCGACCTCGTCGAGGAGCCGCAGGGCGCGCGGCTTGGGCGCGCCGGAGAGGGTGCCGGCGGGGAAGGTCGCGGCCAGCACGTCGTACGCGCTGGCGTCGGGCCGGAGCTTGCCGTCCACGGTCGAGACGAGGTGCATGATGTGGCTGAACCGCTCGACCTCCATGAACTCGCTCACCTCGACCGTGCCCGGGCGGCAGACCTTCGAGAGGTCGTTGCGGGCCAGGTCCACGAGCATGAGGTGCTCGGCCCGCTCCTTCTCGTCGGCGAGCAGCTCCTCCGCGAGGGCCTTGTCGGCCTCCACGGTGGCCCCGCGGGGGCGCGATCCTGCGATCGGGTGGGTCACGACCTGCTCCCCCGTGACCGTCACGAGCGCCTCCGGGGAGGAGCCGACGATCGAGTACTCGCGGCCCTCCGCATCCTCGAGGCTGAGCAGGTACATGTACGGGCTCGGGTTCGTGGCGCGGAGCACGCGGTAGACGTCGAGGGGATCGGCATCGCACTCGAGCTCGAAGCGGCGCGAGATGACGACCTGGAAGACTTCGCCGTCGTAGATGGCCTGCTTGCCCCGCTCGATCGCGTCCAGATAGCCCTGTTCGGCCCATTGGTGGACGACCTTGTCCTGGTAGTCGCCGTTCGGGCCGAGGATGCTCAGGGCCGGAGCTGCCGGCTCGGCAAGGGCGGCGAGCATCCGCCGCAGCCTCGCGGTGGCGTCGTGCCACGCCTCGTCGACGCGCTCGTCGCTGTTGTCGAAGTTGATCGCGTTGGCCACGATCGTGAGCGTCCCGTCCACGTTGTCGTGGGCCACGAGGTCGGTGACCAGGTTCATCGCGAGCTCGGGCAGGTCGAGGTCGTCCTCGGGCGGGGAGACGAGCCGCTCCCAGCGGCGCACCGCCTCCCAGCCGACGAAGCCGACCATGCCGGAGGTCAGCGGCGGCAGGCCCTCGAAGCGCTCCGTCTGCAGCGCGGCGACCGTGTCGCGCAGGGCCTCGAGCGGGTTCCCCGTGGTCGGGACGCCGACCGGGGGCCCCCCGATCCAGTGCGCCTGTCCGCCCCGGCTCGTCAGGGTGGCCCGGGACGCGGCGCCGATGAAGGAGTAGCGCGACCAGGAGCCGCCCACCGACGCGGACTCGAGCAGGAACGTCCCCGGCCGGCCCGCGGCGAGCTTGCGGTAGAGGCTGATGGGCGTCTCGGCGTCCGCGAGGACGCGCAGGTGCACGGGGACCACCCTGCGGTGGGCCGCCACGGCGCGGAACTCTTCGAGCGTGGGGCTGATCACTCCGAGGTCGTTCATGGGGTGCGTGCTTCGCTTTCGGGACGTGGGGTCGGTGGGTTCCGGGGCGGGCGGCCAGGCGCCGCGCGCGGCCAGCTGTGGGAGCGGGTCAGGCGGGGCCGACGACCGCGTCGAGCCGGCGGCCGTCGAAGCAGGTCCGGGTGCCGGTGTGGCAGGCCGCGCCGACCTGGTCGACACGGACGAGGAGCGCGTCGCCGTCGCAGTCGAGGTCGACCGACTTCACCCACTGGACGTGCCCGGACGTGTCCCCCTTGCGCCAGTACTCCTGCCGGGACCGGGACCAGAAGGTCACCCTGCCGGAGGTCAGGGTGCGGCGGAGGGCCTCGTCGTCCATCCACCCGACCATGAGCACCTCGTGCGTGTCGTGCTGCTGGATGACGGCGGCGACCAGGCCGGCGTCGTCCCTCTTCAGGCGGGCTGCCACGGCCGCGGGAAGCGCGCTGGCAGGGGCGTCGGCGGGCAGGGGCTTCTCTTCAGACATCCCCCCAAGTCTAGTCGTCCGCGCCGGGGCCCCGCGCCGGGGCGGCGCGCTCGCGAGGGCGGCCGGGCGCATCGCGCCCGCGCGTGCTAGTTTCGCCAGTGATGCACTTCGTAGAACCGTCGCGTGAAGTCCTGGCCGAGACGCTGCTCGCGGCCGGCCCCGACGCGCCCACGCTCTGCGAGGGCTGGAGGACCCGCCACCTCGCGGCCCACCTGTTCCTGCGGGAGCACAGCCCCCGCGTGGCCCTGGGACTGCTGATGACCTCGCGGGCCAGGACCTCCGACCAGGTCACGGACAGGCTCGCGGCCACCCTGTCCTCGGAGGCCCGCTACTCGCAGCTCGTCGAGGACTTCCGGGCCGGTCCCCCGGCACTGTCCCCGCTGCGCCTCGGGCCACTCGACGAGGCCGCCAATCTGGCGGAGTTCTTCGTGCACACCGAGGACGTGCGCCGTGCCGGCGACCGCTGGGCGCCCCGCGCGCTCGACGGCGCGTACGCGGACGCCCTCTGGGACGAGGTGGTGCGGCGGGCCGCCTTCCTCTACCGCGGGGTCGACCTCGGGGTGGTGCTCGTGAGTACCCTCGGCCCGCGGCACGTGGCCAAGCGCGCCCCCGTCTCCGTGGCGATCGTCGGGGATCCGGGCGAGCTGCTCCTGCACGCCTTCGGGCGCCGCGCCCAGGCCCTCGTGACGTTCGAGGGCCAGCCGGACGCGATCGCGCTCCTGGACAGCGCCGACATCGGACACTGAGTCCCCTGCGCGGCGGCGCGCAGCAGTCTGGTGGCAGGATGGAGCCATGACTGACTTCGAGCTCAGCTGGGACACCGTCGCACCGCTCTTCGCCGCGCTCGGCGACGACCGGGCGCTCGCGCCGCACGCCGGCACCGGGCCCGCCGACGCCACCGTGCTGGCCATCGCGACCGGGGACGTGGCCCAGCCGCCGAAGCTGCCCGAGGGCGGCGGGCTCTCGGAGGCGCCGCTCGGCGAGTACGACGCCGTGGAGCTCACCGTCTGGGGCCGCCCGGCCGCGAAGGGCCTGATCGCCTTCGGCGACGGCGTGGCAGCGGTCGGCGGGTTCGAGTTCGCCGCGGACGACGCCGACGGGCGGCTCGGCGCGGCTGTGGTCTCGGCCCTCGCCGAGGAGGCCTTCCTCGAGGGCGCCGAGTGGCTCGTCACCCTGGTCTCCGGGGATCCGGCCGAGGTCCCCGCGTACCTCGCCGAGGGCTGGCGCGAGGCCGCGAAGGTCAGCGCCTCCTAGCGGACCGGGTAGCCGGCCTCGCGGATCGCGGCCTTGACCTGGCCGATCATGTCCGCGGGGCCGAAGTGGAACATCGACGCGGCCAGGACCGCGTCCGCGCCCGCTGCGATCGCCGGGGGGAAGTGCTCGGGGGCGCCGGCCCCGCCGGAGGCGATGATCGGCACCTTGACGGCCGCACGGATGAGGCGGATGAGCTCGAGGTCGAAGCCCTCCTTGGTGCCGTCGGCGTCGATCGAGTTGAGCAGGATCTCCCCCACGCCCCGGTCGGCGGCCTCCTTGGCCCAGGCGACGGCGTCGAGGCCTGTGCCGCGCCGGCCGCCGTGAGTGGTGACCTCGAAGCCGGAGGCGGTGGCGACGCCGCCCTGGACGCGCCGGGCGTCGACGGAGAGCACGAGGACCTGGGAGCCGAAGTGGCGGGTGATCTCGTCGATCACCTCGGGGCGGGCGATCGCCGCGGTGTTGATCGACGCCTTGTCCGCCCCCTCACGGAGGAGGCGGTCGACGTCGGCCACTCCCCGGACGCCGCCCCCGACGGTGAGCGGGATGAAGACTTCCTCGGCGGTGCGCCGCACCACGTCGAACGTCGTCTGGCGGTCGGCGGAGGAGGCCGTGACATCGAGGAACGTGAGCTCGTCGGCGCCGGCGGTGTCGTAGCGGTGGGCGAGCTCGACGGGGTCGCCGGCATCGCGCAGGTTCAGGAAGTTCACGCCCTTGACGACGCGGCCGGCGTCGACGTCGAGGCACGGGATGACGCGGACGGCAACACTCATGGCGGCCCCTCCCCTAGATGCGGCAGGCGTGGATGCTGCTGACCAGGATGGCGCGGGCGCCCAGGTCGTACAGCTCGTCCATGATGCGGTTGGTCTCGCGCTTGGGGACCATCGAGCGCACGGCGACCCACTCGGAGTCGCGCAGCGGCGACACGGTCGGCGACTCGAGGCCCGGCGTGAGTGCGGCGGCCTTCTCGACGAGGTCCTTGCGGATGTCGTAGTCCATGAGCACGTACTGGCGCGCCACGAGCACGCCCTGGAGGCGGCGGATGAGCACGTCGATCGCCGGCAGGGTGTGCCCGGGGCGGCCGATCAGGACCGCCTCCGACTGCAGCAGGGGCTCCCCGAAGACCTCCATCCCGGCGGCCTTGAGCGTGTTGCCGGTCTCCACGACGTCGGCGATCGCGTCGGCGACCCCCAGGCGCACCGAGGACTCGACGGCGCCGTCGAGGCGGACCACGTGGGAGGCGGCGATGCCGCGCTCGCCGAGGTAGCGGCGCACGAGGCCGTCGTAGCTCGTCGCGATGCGCTTGCCCTCGAGGTCCGCGAGGCTCGAGAACGTCCCGACGGGGCCGGCGAACCGGAACGTCGAGGCAGCGAAGCCGAGGGCGAGCAGCTCGTCGGCGTCCACCTCGGCGTCGAGCAGCAGGTCACGGCCGGTGATGCCGACGTCGAGCGTGCCGTGGCCCACGTAGACCGCGATGTCGCGCGGGCGCAGGAAGAAGAACTCGATGTCATTGTCGGGGTCGACCATGACGAGTTCGCGCCCTTCACGGCGCTGGCGGTAGCCGGCCTCGGCGAGCATCGACGAGGCGGCTTCGGACAGTGATCCCTTGTTCGGGACGGCTACACGGAGCATGGGGGGGCTTTCTGGGTGTGGGGCTTCAGGCTGAGGCGGCCGTGCCGCGGTGGCCTGCCGTGGCCGGGCAGGTGCCGCGGCTACAGATGGCGGTAGACGTCCTGCAGCGAGAGGCCCTTGGCCAGCATGAGCACCTGGAGGTGGTACAGCAGCTGGGAGATCTCCTCGGCTGCTTCCTCGTCCGACTCGTACTCGGCGGCCATCCACACCTCGGCGGCCTCTTCGACGATCTTCTTGCCGATGCCGTGCACTCCGGACTCCAGTTCGGCGACGGTGCGCGATCCGGCCGGGCGCTTCTCGGCCTTCTCGCTGAGCTCGGCGAACAGTGTCTCGAAATCCTTCACGGCCTCAAGCCTACTGGAGAGCGGGACGCCACCCGCACCGGCACCGGGTCTGTGACCGCCGTCCTGTGACGGATCCGACAGCCGCGCGCGGGCGGGCGCCTACAGCGCGCGGAGCGTGGCGGCGGTCAGCAGCGCCGCCGTCGTCGCCTCGTGGCCCTTGTCCTCGCTCGAGCCGGGCAGTCCGGCGCGGTCGATGCCCTGCTCCTCGGTATCGCACGTGAGGACGCCGAACCCGACCGGGACGCCGGTGCGGACGCTCACGTCGGTCAGCCCGACCGTGGCCGCCTCGCACACGTACTCGAAGTGCGGGGTGCCCCCGCGGATCACGACGCCGAGGGCCACGACGGCGTCGTGCGTCCCGGCGAGCCGCGCGGCGGCGACCGGGAGCTCGAAGCTGCCGGGCACGCGCACAAGGGTGGGGTCGGCGATGCCGGCCTCGGCCGCGGCGCGCAGCGCGCCGTCGACGAGCCCGTCCATGATCTGGGTGTGCCAGCTGGCAGCGACGACCGCGAGCCGGAGGCCGGCGAGGTCGGGGTTGTCGAGGGACAGTGTGGGGGCGCCGTGGCCGCTCATGCGATGGTCTTCCTTCGTCGGTGGTGCTCCGGTGGCCGGAGCGCTGGATGGGCCCGCGGGGGCGCGGGGTCGGGGGTCAGTCGGGTTCGCCGATGGCCCGGAGGCCGGTGTGCTCGAGGTCGAGCCTGAGGAGGTGGTCCATGCGCTCCTTCTTGGTCCTGAGGTAGCGCAGGTTCTCGGCGCGGGAGGGCACCTCGGTGGGCACCATCTCCACCACGTGCACCCCGGCCTTGGCGAGGCGGTGCCTCTTGTCGGGGTTGTTGCTCAGGAGCCGGATGCTCGTCAGGCCCATCTCGGCCAGGATGAGCGCCGCCGCGGTGTAGGAGCGTGCGTCCACGGGCAGCCCGAGCTGCTCGTTGGCCTCGACCGTGTCGAAGCCGTCCTCCTGCAGCGCGTAGGCCTTGATCTTGTTGGCCAGGCCGATGCCCCGGCCCTCGTGCCCGCGGAGGTAGAGCAGCGTGCCGCCCTGGGCCCTGATGAGGCCGAGGGCGTACGCGAGCTGCTCGCCGCAGTCGCAGCGGTAGGAGCCGAAGACGTCCCCGGTCAGGCACTCCGAGTGGAGGCGCACCAGCGGGGCGGACCCGTCGGCCGGCGGCTCGGGCGAGCTCACGGCGAGGTGCTCGGCGCCCGTCGTCTCGTCCACCCAGGCCTGGGCGATGAACTCGCCGAACGCCGTGGGCAGCTTCACGACCGGTCCGCCGGAGACCGTGGCTTGAGGGGTGCCGTCCTGCTGCGCGGGGCGGTGCGGGGTGTTCGTGGTCATCCGTCTCCTCCTCGACCGCCCCGGAGGGCTGCCACGTGCGCTGCAAGGTCCTCGATCGAGATGAGCGGGCACCCGTGCTCGTCGGCGAAGGCCCGCAGGGCGGGGAGCCGCATCATCTCGCCGTCATCGTGGACCACTTCGGCGATCACCCCCACCGGGGCGAGGCCGGCGAGGCGGCACAGGTCGACGGCCGCCTCGGTGTGGCCCTGACGGACCAGTACACCACCGTCAACTGCACGCAGCGGGAATATATGCCCCGGCCGGGCGAAGTCCCCCGGGTCCGACCCCGGGTCGGCGAGGGCGACGACGGTGCGGGCCCGGTCGGTGGCGCTGATTCCGGTCGAGATGCCGGCCCTCGCGTCGCACGAGACGGTGTACGCAGTGCCCTTGGCGTCCTGGTTGTCCTCGACCATGGGCGGGAGGGCGAGGCGGTCGGCCGTCTCTGCGGACAGCGGGACGCAGATGACGCCGGACGAGTGGCGGATGGTCCAGCCCATGAGCGCCGGGGTGGCGTGCTGGGCCGCGAAGACGATGTCGCCCTCGTTCTCCCGATCCTCGTCGTCGACCACCAGCACGGGCCGGCCGGCGCGGAGCGCGTCGACGGCGGCCTGGACGGGCTCGAGCCTGATGTCCTCGGCGGTGCGGGTCACGGGCGGGCCTCCTCTGCGGTCGCGCGGGGCTGCTCCGCGGCGGTCTGGCCGAAGGACAGGAGGCGCGCGGTGTACTTGGCGAGGACGTCGACCTCGAGGTTCACGGGCGCCCCGACGGCCTTGTCGCCGAGGCCAGTCTCGGCGAGGGTCGCCGGGATGAGCCCGACCTCGAACCAGGGCTCCGGCTCCGCGGGACCGCTCACCGCCGTCACGGTGAGGGAGACGCCGTCGACGGCGATCGAGCCCTTCTCCGCGATGTACCGGGCGAGGTCCGCGGGCACGGCGAACCGGAGCCGGTTCCAGTTCTCGAGCGGCTCGCGCTCGAGGAGCGTGCCGACGCCGTCGACGTGGCCCTGCACGACGTGGCCGTCGAGCCGGCCGCCGGCGGGGACGCAGCGTTCGAGGTTCACCCTGTCCCCGGCGGCGAGGGCCCCGATCGTGGTGCGGGCGAGGGACTCCCCCATCACGTCGACCGCGAAGCGCGTGCCGTCGTTCGTGACGGCCGTGAGGCAGCAGCCGTCGACGGCGATCGAGCCGCCGAGGGGCAGGTCCAGGGCGAGGGTGGGCGCGGTGAGGGTCAGGACGGCGCTGTCGCCCGAGCGTCGGACCTCCTCGACGGTGCCGCGTTCGGCGATGATTCCGGTGAACATCAGTGGGTCTCCTTCTCGGATGCGGTGGCGGTGGCGGCGGGGACGAGGTGCAGCCTGACGTCGGCGCCCAGGCGGCGGACAGCGCCGCCGTTGGACTCGTCCCAGTCCCAGTGCTGGGCGTCGGCGAGGGTGCGGATGCCGAGGTCCGCGACTGCGTTCTTCCCCGAGCCGAGGATGGTCGGTGCCTGGTAGACGATGAGCTCGTCGACGAGGCCGGCGGCGAGGAACGCCGCGATGATCCGCGCGCCGCCCTCGACCATCAGGTGGCGGACGCCGCGGGTGAACAGGCCCGAGAGCGCCTCTGCGGGATCCTGCGTGGGCAGGTGCACGAAGCGGCCGTCGGTGCCGCGGACCGCGGCGTCCTCGGGCACGGCGCTCAGCCCCATGACCGCGCGGAGGGGCTGGTGCGCCAGGAGGGCTCCGTCCTCCGCGCGGGCGGTGAGGCGCGGGTTGTCGACGGCGACGGTCTGGCTCCCGACGAGGATCGCGTCGATCCGCGCGCGGAGGGCGTGGTTGTCCGCGAGGGACTCGTCGCACGTGATCCACTGGCTGGTGCCGTCCTCGGCCGCGATGCGGGAGTCCAGCGTCTGGGCCATGTGGAGCGTCACGAAGGGCCGCCGGGCCGAGACCGCGGCCAGCCACCGGCGGTTGAGCTCCGCTGCCTGGGCTGCCCGCACCCCGGATGCGACGTCGATGCCTGCGGCGCGGAGGGTGGCGGCTCCCCCGCTCGCCACGTCGTGGGGGTCGTCGATCGCGTACACGACGCGGGCGACGCCGGCCGCGATGAGCGCCTGCGTGCACGGCCCGGTGCGGCCCGTGTGGTTGCAGGGCTCGAGGGTGACGTACATCGTCGAGCCTGTCAGGTCGATGCCCCGCTGGGCGGCCTGGGCGATCGCGTCCCCTTCCGCGTGGGCGGTTCCTGCGCCGCGGTGCCAGCCTCTGGCGAGGACCTCGCCGTCGGGCCCGACGGCGACCGCCCCCACGAGCGGGTTCGCCCCGCGCACGCCGCGGGCAGCCAGGGCGAGGGCCTCGTCCATGACGTCCGCATCGGCCGGCCGGACCGCGGGAGCCCCGTGCCCGGCGCTCACGCGGCCACCGCCGCCGGCTCGCCGGCGGCCCGGCGCAGGGTCTGCCGGTGGGCCCGAGCCCAGACGAAGAAGCCGATGAGGGTGAACGCGCCGTAGAACCCGTACATGACGGCGCTGGCCACGTAGCCCGCGCTGAAGAGGAGCGGGACCCCGACGAGGTCGACCGCGACCCAGATGAGCCAGAACTCGGTCCAGCCGCGGGCCATCCCGTAGGTCGCCAGGAGCGAGCCCATGAACGTCCACGCGTCCGCCCACACCGGCGGGTACGAGCCCAGAGCGGAGAACAGCGGGGTGAGCGCGGCCGTGCCGGCGACCATGGCCAGCGCGAGACCGAACCGGCTGCGCCTCCCGGCCCAGCGCGGCGCGATGGCGCCGGAAGACGCCGGGTGGTCGCCCGCCGCACCCTGGGATGCGCTGCGGCCGCGGTGCCACTGCACCCACCCGTACGACGAGACGGCCAGGAACATCACCTGGCGTCCGGCCTGGCCGAACAGGGCCACGGACCCGACGCCGGACTCGGGGGCGAGCCCCACGGCCGCCCCGGCGAAGACCGTCAGGAGTATCAGATTGCCCGCGATTCCCACGGGCCACGCCCACACGCGGCGGGCCATCCCGCCGAGGGCGCTCGCGAGGCCGAACGCATTGCCGACCACCTCGCGGAGGAGGAGCGCGGATCCCGCCACCGGGATCTGCGCCGACAAGAGCCACTGGATGAAGTCCATCGCAACCATCCTTCCCTTCACCGCAGCGGCTCCGGGGTTGCGACAGAAGCGGTGCGCGCAGCGCACCGCAGACTGTACGTGCTTCTCCCATCCAGACTTTGACTGTCGGTGCCGGAATTCCACCGGCTCAACCGGCGTCCCGCTTGGATACAAGCGGGCCGCCGGGTCGCGGACTATCACCGCCGGTTCGGACTTTCACCGACCCCGGAGCACGTTTTCGTTGGTTTCGGCCGCAGGCGGTGCTGTCCCAGCGACGACTTGCGTCATTGATGACAGTTCAACCAAACGGCCAGTGCCCATTCTGCCACAACGCCGCGGCCGACGGCGCGGCGCGCGTCACACGGGGCTGCGGCCGGGTGGGATCAGGCGCCCGCCGCGCCGTCGGCGAGGGACCTCAGCCTCTCGACGGCCGCGCCGGCGTCGTCCGCGCCGTAGACCGCGGAGCCTGCCACGAAGACATTCGCCCCGGCCTCGGCCGCGCGCTCGATCGTGGAGAGGGAGATGCCGCCGTCGACCTGGATCGCGAGGCCCGTCCCGGCACCGTCCACCGCCTCGCGGGCGCGCCGGATCTTGGGGAGCGTCACGTCGAGGAAGGCCTGGCCGCCGAAGCCGGGCTCGACGGTCATGATCAGCAGCATGTCCAGCTCCGCGAGCAGGTCGAGGTACGGCTCCACCGGCGTCGCCGGGCGCAGGGCCATGCCGGCTTTGGAGCCTCGGGCCCTCAGCTCGCGGGCGAGCTTGATGGGGGCGATCGCGGCCTCGGCGTGGAAGGTGACGGACGCGAGGCCCAGGTCCGCATACAGGGGCGCCCAGCGGTCGGCGTCGGAGATCATGAGATGGGCGTCGAGCGGGATGGGGCTGACGGCCTGGATCCGCTCGACCACCGGGAGCCCCAGTGTCAGGTTCGGCACGAAGTGGTTGTCCATGACGTCGACGTGGACGGCGTCGGCCCCGGCGATCCGGCCCAGCTCCGCCTCGAGGTTCACGAAGTCGGCGGACAGGATGCTCGGGTGGATGCGGCAGGTCACTCAGGTCTCCTTCGGCGGTGTGGCGCCCGGCAGCTTGCGGAACAGGGCGAGGAACATGGCGTCCGTCCCGTGGACGTGCGGCCAGAGCTGCGCGGTGCCTGCGTGCCCGGCCCCGAGGGGGCGCAGCGCGACCGCGTCGAGCGCGGCGCCGGCGTCGAGCAGTTCGATGTCCCGGCGCCGCTTCAGGGCATCGGCCACGACCACGGTCGTCTCGGCCGGATGCGGCGAACAGGTGATGTAGCCGACGACGCCGCCCGGCGCCGCCGCGTCGATGGCCGAGTCGAGGAGGGCGCGCTGCAGGGGGCCCAGCTCTGCCAGATCGCCGGGCGAACGCCGCCACCGGGACTCCGGACGCCGACGGAGCGCCCCGAGGCCGGTGCAGGGCGCGTCGACGATCACACGGTCGAACAGGCCGGGGCACTCGCGGCCGAGGTCGCGTCCGTCGCCGGTGCGCACCTCCCAGACGGCTCCGGGCACCGGGGCCAGTGCCTTGCGCACGAGCTCGGCACGGTGGGGTGCGACCTCGTTGGCGAGGACGGTTGCACCCTGCTGTGCCGCGAGGGCGCCCAGCAGCGCGGCCTTGCCTCCCGGGCCGGCGCAGAGGTCGAGCCACCGCTCCGGGCGCGCGCGGTCGCCGGAGGCCTCCCCAGGCCCCGTCCGGCCGCTGCCCTCGACGGGGGCCGCGGCCACAGCCCGGGCCACGAGCTGCGAGCCGACGTCCTGGACCCGCAGGGTGCCCTCGCGGACGCCGGGCAGGCGCCCGAGGTCCCCGCCTCCCGAGAGCGCGGAATCCTCGACGAGCTCGCCTGGCTGGGCGCCCGCGTCGAGCGCCTCCTCGAGGTGGCCGAGGCCCGGGAGCGCGACCAGGTTGACCACGGGCGCGGCGTTGTCTGCGTCGAGGAGCTCGGTGATCTCCTCGACGGGCCGCCCGTGCGCCGCGAGCGACTGCCGCAGGGCCCGGACGATCCAGGCCGGGTGCGCGTGGGCCAGTGCGTCCCGCTCGGTCGCGTCCGGCTGGGAGGCGGTGAGCTCCGCGAGCCACTCGTCGGAGGTCTTCGCGCTCACGCGGCGGAGCACGGCGTTCACGAGCGAGGACGGTCCGGCGCCGACCACGGCGCGGGTCAGGGCGACCGTCTGGTTGAGGGCCGCGTGCGGCGGGACGCGCATGGCGAGCAGCTGGTGGGTGCCGAGGCGGAGGACGTCGAGGACCGCGGGATCGAGCTGGGACAGGGGGCGGTCGACGTTCAGGGCCAGGATCGCGTCGTAGGTGCCCTGGCCCCGCAGCGCACCGTAGGCGAGCTCGGTGGCGAAGGCCGCGTCGCGGCGGTCCAGCCGGTGCTTGCGGATGCTCTGGGGCATGACGAGGTTCGCGTACGCGTCGTCCCGCGAGACGGCGCGCAGGACCTCGAACGCCACGAGCCGGGCGGGATCTGCCGCGCGGGATCGCTGGCTCGGCGCCTGGGAACTGAACTGCCGGGGGCCGCCTCCGCCCCGATTGCGCTCGCGCCCGTGGGTGTCGCGCCGCGGCCCCGAACCCGCTCCCGCCGGGCGCCCGCCGCGTCCGCCGGGCTCGCGCTCGGATTCTCCGCGGCGACCGGTTCCGCCCGGTCCTCGGCGGTCGCTCATCCGAGCACCGTCCCTTCGATGTTGCCGGCCCCGCGGGCCCAGTCTGCAGCTGCCATCATCTTCTTCCCCGCCGGCTGGACCCTCGTCAGTTCGAGGGCATGGGTGCCCGTGCCGACCACGGGGACCTTGCCGGCCCACGCGAGGTGTCCCGGCTCCAGGCCCTCAACGTCCGGCCGCATCCGGGGCGGCTCGAGCTTGATCCGCTGGCCCTCCAGGAGCGTCCAGGCGCCCGGCTCGGGGGTGACGCCGCGCGCCCTGCGGTGCACGGCCAGTGCCGGCTGGGTCCAGTCGATCCTCCCGTCCTCCAGTGTGAGCTTCGGGGCGAAGGTCGGCTCGCCGGCCTGCGGACGTGGCTCGAGCCGGCCGGCATCGATGCCGGAGAGCGTCTGGCACAGCAGCTCGGCACCGCTGACGGCGAGCTCCGCGAACAGGTCCCCGCTCGTTGCCTCGGGCTCCGGTGTCAGCGCGAGCGTCCCGTACACGGGTCCTGTGTCGAGGCCCTCCTCGAGCCGGAAGGTCGAGGCGCCGACCACCTCGTCCCCGTGGATGACCGAGTACTGCAGCGGCGCCGCGCCGCGCCAGGCGGGCAGGAGGGAGAAGTGCAGGTTGACCCAGCCGTGGGCCGGAACGGAGAGGGCCGACGGCGGCACGATGCCGCCGTAGGCGACGATGGCGGCCACCTGGGGCGACCACGCGGCCAGCTGGGCGACGACCTCATCGGTGATGCGGGCCGCCCTGATGACCGGGAGCCCGAGTTCCTCGGCACGGGCGGCGACCGGGGAGGGCGTGAGGACGCGCTTGCGGCCGAGGGGTGCGTCCGGGCGGGTGAGGACTCCGACGACCTCGAAGCCGGCGTGGACGATCCGGTCCAGGGAGGGGACCGCGACCTGCGGGGTGCCCGCGAAGAGCACTCTCATCGGCGCGGTCCGGCGCCGAAGGCCGACCCCGGTGCTGCCTTGCCGGCCCCGAACGCGGAACCGATGCGGGCTGCCCGCTTGCCCACGGTCTTGTCGACCTGGGAGCTGTAGTCGATCGAGCGGATGGCCCGGAGCGCGGCCCTGCGGTCATCGCCCTCGAGCCGGTCGGGGAACAGCACGCCGTCGAGGTGGTCGGTCTCATGCTGGGCGATCCGCGCGAGGAGGCCCGCGGCCTCGAACTCGACCGGAGCGCCGTCCGCGTCAGACCCCCGCACCACCGCGCGGGCACGCCGGCGGACGGGGAAGGCGACCCCCGGGATGCTCAGGCAGCCCTCGACCATGTCCTCCTGGAACTCGTCCGAGAGCTCGAGCACCGGATTGACGACGTGTCCCCGCACCCCGTCCATCTGGTAGGTGAAGACGCGCTGGCTGACTCCGACCTGCGGCGCGGCGAGGCCGGCACCGTCGACGTCCTCCATCGTCTCGAGCATGTCCGCCACCAGCCGCCTGAGGCCAGGACCGAAGTCCGTCACCGGTTCGGCGACGGTGCGGAGCACTGGGTCGCCGATGATCCTGATGGGCAGGACAGCCATGGTCGGTGCCTTTCTGGTCGGAGTGGGGTGCCGAGCCGGTGCCGTGGGAAGGGCGCTCCCGGAGCGCCTCAAGTCTAGTGGCCCGGGGTGGCGTGTCCGGATAGCGGGAGGTCTGGCACCGGAAGCTCGGGCCCCGGAGGGCCAGGCACCGGAACGCCGTCAACCGGAAAATCGGGGACGGGGCCGCCGGCAGCCGGCCGGGACGCCGCGGCAGGGACGGGCGGCGGGGCCAGGGGCAGCAGGGTGCGGCCTGCGGAGGCCGCCTCCACGCGGGCACCCCACACGCGGCGCAGCTGGCAGAACGTGGACCAGTGGTGCCGGCGCACCTCGGGATTGACGCGGACGGCCGCGTGCTCGGTCTCCCCCACCGCCACGGCGATGAGCAGCGGGTCCTCTCCGTGGGCCCAGGGCTCCCACGCACCCGCTTCGGCGTCGACCAGGCTCTCCTCGGCCTTCATCCCGGCCACGAGCTGCATGGCCACCTTGTTGTCGAGCGCCTTCACCCGGCCGTCCCTCGACGTGCCCTTCGTCTTGTAGTCGACGAGGCAGATCCGCCCGTTGATCTTCGCCACGAGGTCCAGAGTGCCCGCGTACCCGAGCGAGTGGTTCCAGACGGTGAGCTCGGCGGCAACGGGTTCGACCCCGAAGGCCTGCCACCAGTGGTCCACGCTGCGGGCAAAGCCCTCTTCACCGTGCTCCCGCAGGGCCTGGAGCGTCTCCTCGAGGCGGTGCGGCCGGCCCAGCGCCTGCAGCGCCAGCTGCTCGGCGTAGCTGTGGACCCGGTCGCCGCGCTCGGCCGCCGACCGCGCGTAGGTCTCGGAGGCGTCGACGGCGGTCCGCACGAGCCGCCGCATCCGGGAGGGGTCCGAGGCCACGTCCCGGAGCTCCGGGTGGTCGGCAATGTGCTTGGCGGCCATGTAGCTGCGCCACCCGTCCAGCTCGACCGGCTGCTGGGCGATGACGGTGGTGATCGAGGGCACCGTCGGCGGTTCCTGGAACGAACGCCGGTACATGCGTCCGAACCCGTCAGGAGAGGCTGATGCGAGTTCAGGGGCTGTCATGCTGAAAGCCTTTCACGGGGGTCCGACAGTCACGGTGCGCGGAGCGGGACAGGCGGCCCGTGCACAGAGCAAAGGACCCCCGGACACAGTCCGGGGGTCCTCATGGTGGGCGATACTGGGTTCGAACCAGTGACCTCTTCGGTGTGAACGAAGCGCGCTACCACTGCGCCAATCGCCCGTTCCCTGCCCGTCCGGTTTCCCGGCCCGAGCGCTTTACGACTCTAGCCCAGACGTACCCCCCGTGCCAAATCCGTGCCGGATCCACGGGGGCGGCACCTGACGGCAGACGGTGGCCGCCGGATTTGTGCAATGAGCTCACGGTCCTATAGAGTCGTTACTCGTTGAAGCGGGCCTGAGGCCGGCGCACTGCACTCCGCTAGGAAGGCATTGCCGGGCACGGGTTTCGCGGAAAACCCCCGCGGACGTAGCTCAGTTGGTAGAGCACCACCTTGCCAAGGTGGATGTCGCGAGTTCGAGTCTCGTCGTCCGCTCGCAGGACACTGTCGAAGCATCGTGCAGATGCCTACACGGTGGGGTGGCCGAGAGGCGAGGCAGCGGCCTGCAAAGCCGTATACGCGGGTTCGAATCCCGTCCCCACCTCGGTGGACACAACCTGCTCCCGCATGGGAGTGAGGGCGATTGGCGCAGCGGTAGCGCGCTTCCCTGACACGGAAGAGGTCACTGGTTCGATCCCAGTATCGCCCACGGAGGAGCAGCAGCTCCCCCGCGCGGACGTAGCTCAGTTGGTAGAGCACCACCTTGCCAAGGTGGATGTCGCGAGTTCGAGTCTCGTCGTCCGCTCTCTATCCTCCAGGGGAATACAAGTGAACATCCCGGGCGATTGGCGCAGCGGTAGCGCGCTTCCCTGACACGGAAGAGGTCACTGGTTCGATCCCAGTATCGCCCACCATCGGCGCCCCTCGTGGGGCGCCTTTCGTGTCTGCCCGCCTTCCACCCGCCGATCAGCTGGCGTCCGCTCAGAGCGCAACCCCATTCGCGGGAAACCGGTTGGAAAGCCCTCGGTCCGTGGCTACGATCGAGCACAGCAGGGGCGATCTGGCCCCGGAGTCAGGAAAGGAGGTGGCCGTGTTCCTTCTCGACGACATGAAGGGCAAGGCTGAGGACCCCACCATTGACAGGACCGCCGGCAGAGCCGCCGAGAACGTCGTGGGAGTCCAGTAGGCCGCCTCGATCCTGTGAACGGCCTGGACACCGGGACACGGTCCCGCGCCGGAGCTGCTCCATCGGTCGAGCAATCGGCCTACGGCTGAGGGCTTCAGCCTGATCAGCCTGATCATCGTCACTGGGTGCCGGTACCGCCGCGAGGCGGGACCGGCACTCGGCGTCTGTGGGGTCAGGACGGCTCGTGCGCCTGGCCCTCGCGGGCAAGGGCCGTCAGCCGCGACACGGCCCGGAAGTACTTCTTCATGTAGCCGCCCGCCATCATCTCCTCGGTGAAGAGCCGGTCGAACGGCACACCGGAGGCGAGGATCGGGACGTCCCTGTCGTAGAGGCGGTCGGCAAGGACCACGAAGCGCAGCGCGGTGGCCTGCGACTCGATCGTGTGGACGTCCTTCCACACCACCCCGTCGATGCCGTCGATGAGCTGGCGGTAGCGGCTCGGGTGGACCCCGGCGAGATGCTTCAGGAGGGCTCCGAAATCGTCGACGGCGACCAGACCGCCGTCGAACTCCGCATTCAACCGGGCGTCGAGCTCATGGTTCTCCAGGGGTGCGGGGGCTGCGGGGAGCCCCCGGTGGCGGTAGTCCTCCCCGTCGATCCGCACCACGTCGAACTGGTCGGCCAGCACCTGGATCTCCCGCTGGAAGTCGACCGCGGCAAACCGGCCCTCGCCGAGCGAGCCCGGCAGCGTGTTCGAGGTGGCCGCGAGCTTCACGCCGGCGTCGGCGAGCTCGCGCATGAGCCTCGACATGAGCACGGTGTCCCCGGGGTCATCGAGCTCGAACTCGTCGATGCACACGAGCTTGTACGAGCTGAGGGCGTCGACGGTCTTGCGGAACGACAGCGCCCCGACAAGGTTGGTGTACTCGACGAACGTGCCGAAGGCCTTCGGACCGGGAGCGGCGTGCCAGAGCGAGGCGAGCAGGTGGGTCTTGCCGACGCCGAAGCCGCCGTCGAGGTAGATGCCGGCGCGGGTGGCCGGCTTGGAGCCGAAGAGCCGCGAGAGCAGGCCGCCGGCTGACGCGCCGATCCCGTCGCCGAATGCCTCGAGCTCCTTCACGGCAGCGGCCTGGGTGGGCTGCGCCGGGTCCGGGCGGTAGCTCGAGAAGGACACCTCCCCGAACCGGGCGGACGGCCGCAGGCCGGTCAGGAGTTCCTCGACGGACACTCTGGGCGTGCGGGTGGTGAGGTGTTCGACAGTCGCCAAGGAATCCGTCCGTGGTCAAGGGGTCGGTGGGCCACCGGCCAGCTTACCGCCGCCGGCCGCGCAGCGGGCCACGGTGTGCCCAACCGCACAGGCGGGTGCGCGCCCCGTCCCATCGTTGCGCATATTGCTCCCCGTGTCCTGGACCGCCACGGGTCGTGCCCGCTCCCCCGCGGGCGTGGCTACGCTGGTGATGACCACTCAGGAGCGCGGCGGCCGCCGTCACGGCCTCTCATCCGCCCGCGCGCCCTGGCTCAGCCGAGCGAAAGGCACACCATGAGCTACCCCGCCGACAGCAGCGAGAAGTTCGCCGCATACGCCCACCCAGAGCGCCTCGTGTCCACCGAATGGCTGGCCGAGCAGCTCGCCGCCGGTGCGGTAGGGACCGGCAGGCTCGCCGTCGTCGAGTCCGACGAGGACGTGCTCCTCTACGAGACCGGGCACATCCCCGGCGCCGTGAAGATCGACTGGCACACCGATCTGAACGACGAGGTCACCCGGGACTACGTGGACGGCGCCGGGTTCGCCGAGCTCCTCGGAGCGAAGGGGATCTCCCGCGACACGACCGTGGTCATCTACGGCGACAAGTCGAACTGGTGGGCCGCCTACGCACTCTGGGTCTTCACGCTGTTCGGGCACGAGGACGTGCGTCTGCTCGACGGCGGCCGCGACAAGTGGATCGCCGAGGGCCGCGAGCTGACCACGGAGGCGCCGGCTCCCGCGCGGGCCGAGTACCCCGTCGTCGAGCGCAACGACGCGCCGATCCGCGCCTTCAAGGAGGACGTGCTCGCCCACCTCGGCAAGCCCCTCATCGACGTCCGCTCGCCCGAGGAGTACTCGGGCAAGCGCACCCACATGCCGTCCTACCCGGAGGAGGGCGCGCTGCGCGGGGGCCACATCCCGACCGCGGCGTCCATCCCTTGGGCCCGGGCGGCCGCCGAGGACGGCACGTACCGGTCCCGGCAGGAGCTCGAGGCGCTGTACCTCGGGGAGGCGGGGCTCGCGGCGGGCGACGAGGTCGTGGCGTACTGCCGCATCGGGGAGCGCTCGAGCCACACCTGGTTCGCCCTGAAGTACCTGCTGGGCTTCGACAGCGTGCGCAACTACGACGGGTCCTGGACCGAGTGGGGCAACGCGGTGCGGGTGCCGATCGCGAAGGGCGAGGACCGCGGCACCTGGCCGCTGAGCTGACGCGCGTCACCCGGGTTGACGCAACCCGGTGTCACACGGGGCCCCGCTGACGGCGAACGCGTGCCGTCCGGCGGGGCCGTGGGCTTAGGCTGGAGGAGATGAGCACGAACACCTTGCCCGCCGCGCTGGCGGAGATCGTCGAAGACTTCCAGGCCATCGAGGAGCGTGAGCGGCTCCAGCTGCTGCTGGAGTTCTCGCAGTCGCTGCCCGACCTTCCGGAGCGCTACCACGACCACCCCGAGATGCTGGAGCAGGTCGTCGAGTGCCAGTCGCCGCTGTTCATCTCCATCGAGACCGAGCAGGCTCCGGAGGGCACATCCCCCGCGGCAGGCCCGGTGGTCCGGCTGTTCTTCTCGGCTCCGGCCGAGGCTCCCACCACGCGCGGCTTCGCCTCCGTGCTCCATGAGGGGCTGGACGGCCTGACCGCCGCCGAGATCCTCGCCGTCCCGGACGACATGCCCGAGGAGCTCGGCCTGACCCGTCTGGTGAGCCCGCTGCGGATGCGCGGCATGGCTGCGATGCTCGGCCGCATCAAGCGCAAGGTGCGCGGGGAGTGCCCTCTGGGCGCCTGACGTGGCGAAGAGGGCGAAGGACTCCCAGGGCCCCGGCACCCCCGCCACGAAGGCCCTCGAGGCCGCTGGGGTGGCGTACACGGCGCGCGCCTACAGCCACGACCCTGCCGTCTCGAGCTACGGGGCCGAGGCCGCCGAGGCGCTCGGCGTCGATCCCGGGCGCGTGTTCAAGACCCTGATGGTGGACGTCGCGACGGCGGGCGGGAACACCCTGTGTGTGGCCGTCGTCCCCGTGACGGGGAGCCTCGACCTCAAGGCCGCCGCCGCGGCGTTCGGCGCGAAGAAGGCGGCGATGGCGGATCCCGCCGCAGCGGAGCGGCGGACCGGCTACGTCCGCGGGGGCATCTCGCCCCTCGGGCAGCGCCAGCCCTCCCCCACGGCCGTGGACTCCTCCGCCCTCGACCACCCGACCGTCCTCGTTTCCGGCGGCCGGCGGGGCTTCGACATCGAGCTCTCCCCCGCGGACCTCGTGCGCCTCACCGGCGCGGTGGTCACGCGCCTCCGCTCCGGGCACTGACCCGCTCCGGGGAAGGGGCGGCACCGGGCTGCGCGGCCGCGGGGCGCCGCCAGGGCGCCCGAGGGCAGGCCGCCTCGTCGCGGTGTCAGACGGCCCCGCCCGGTGCCCTGCGCGGCGCGAGCACGTCGGCGAGCCACGAGCGCACCACGGACTCCCACCGCTCGGGGTCGACGTTCCATTCCTTGGTGTGGCGGGCGTGCCGGAAGGTCTCGAGCGTCACCATCTCGGGATTGCGCTTCGCGAGTTCGAGCGAGGGCCCGACCGGGACGAAGTCGTCGTCGACGCTGTGCAGGACCAGTGTCGGCGTGCGCAGCTCGACGGCCCGGGTGACCCAGTCCATCGCCTTGAAGTCCAGCGGCGCGGCGAGGCCGGTCAGGCGCCGTCCCCACGGGCGTCCGAGGAGCAGCTGGCCCAGCCGGCCCACCCGGGACGGGATGCGGTTGAGCCGGGCCTGGTAGGCGAGCACGTCGACCCAGTCGACCACGGGCGCGTCGAGCACGAGCGCGCGCACGTGCTCGCGCAGGAGGGACGAGTCGGCTGCGAGCAGGCTGATCGCCCCGCCCATCGACCAGCCGAAGAGCACCACGTCGCGGGCCCCGGCGTCGAGGGCGTACTGGATGGCGATCTCGACGTCGCGCCATTCGGTCATGCCGAGCCCGTAGCGCCCGTCCGGGGTGGCCGGCGCCTCGCCGTCGTTGCGGTAGGAGACCAGGAGCGAGGGCATCCCGAGGGCCTGCGCGGCGGGGAGCGCGCGCAGCCCTTCGCCGCGGGTCGCCCCCCGGCCGTGCACCATGATGGCCCACGTGGCTCCGGGGGCCGGGACGTACCAGGCGGGCCCGGGGCCGACGTCGAGCGGCAGCACGACCTCCTCGTACGCGAGGCCGAGGTCCGCTGGAGAGCTGTAGACGTACCCGCTCCAGCGGGCCCGGACCGCCCTGGTGAGGTCCCCGGAGTACTCGACCAGGACAGGCCGCGTCACCGTCGATTCCTCGGGCGCATACTCGACGGGTGCGCCGAGGCGCACGTGTCCGGCACCGCCGTCGAAGAAGAGGCTGTACTCCCCCTCCGCCCTCGTCTCGGGGGTCGCCCTCAGGATCACCCTGCGGGACGGGCCCTCGCCCTGGACCGCCAGGACCTCCTGGTCCTCGGCCTTGATCCGTTCCGGGGTGACGATGCGGCGGGCAAAGTACGCTGCGAGCGCCGAGCTCGAGGCTGCGGCGGCGGAGGCGAGCCCCAGGGCGGCCCCGGCTCCGGCCAGGGCCCACACCGCACGGGGCAGCGGCTCTGACTCGGACGACGGCGCGTGGGCTGCTCGGGCGGGCATGTCCCCATTGTGGCAAAGGGCTCTGGGAGAACCTGTGAGGCGGGGCCCGGATCCGGTGGCCGCGGGGCGGCACCGCGGGCCCGACGCCGACGCGGGGTGCCTCTCCCGCTCCCGGCGAGCACTGCCCTAGTCTGGGTCCATGAGCGCGCCGATCCTCATCCTGACCGAAGTCGCACTGGGCCCCAGCGAGCGCAAGGCCGTCGAGGGCCTCCTGAGCGGTGAGGCCGCGAAGATCGACGTCCTGGTCCCCGCGGGCCGCAAGCGCCGCCTCGTGGTCGACTTCCTCGACCACCTGTCCATGCTCGAGTTCAGCAAGGCCGTCGAGGGGCTCTCCGAGCAGCCCGCCGACCCCGCGGCGCAGCGGACCGCCGCGCAGGCCGCCCTGGACGCCTCGCTCGCCGCGCTCGAAGGGCTCGGCGCGGAGCTCGCCGGGACCATCATCGAGGGAGACCCCGTGCAGGCCCTGGCCGAACGGGCGGCGGCCTCCGGCGCGGAGCAGGCCGTCGTGGTGACCCTGCCGCACGCGATCGAGGACACGTTCCACACCGACTGGGCCAACCTCGCCCAGCGCAAGCTCGGCATCCCCGTGCTGCACCTGTACGCGGGGACGGGATTCATCGGGGACTCCTGAGCGTTGGAGTGGACATGGACACCTCCCCCACCCCCACACCTGATCCGGGCCGGGCGCCGGCCACCCTCACCGAGGACGAGTGGCGCGCCCGCCTCTCCCCCGAGGAGTACCGCGTCCTGAGGCAGGCCGGCACCGAGCGTGCCTACACGGGCGAGTACTGGGACACCCACACCCAGGGGTCCTACCGCTGCCGGGCCTGCGGCGCCGAGCTCTTCACGAGCAGGACGAAGTTCGACTCGCACTGCGGCTGGCCCTCGTTCTGGGCGCCACTGGCCGAGGGCGCGGTCGTGTACCTGCACGACCGAACGCTGGGCATGGACCGTATCGAGGTGCGGTGTGCCTCCTGCAACTCGCACCTCGGCCATGTGTTCGAGGGCGAGGGCTACGGGACGCCTACCGACCAGCGCTTCTGCATCAACTCGATCTCGCTGACCCTCGTGCCCGACGGCGACTGAGCCTTCCGGGACCGCTCGCGCCGGGCCGGCTGCTGGCGAGGGCCAGCGGCCGGCCCTCCTCGTTCGCGTCAGCAGGGGCGTGAGCAAAAGAGTTTCTGATGCATCGTTGCTTCCAGACCTTGGCCACGCTTTCTCTCGCTACGCTCGGATCACACCCCGGCCCCTCAGAGAGAGCGAGAGTGACATGTCCGCCACCGCCGCCGCGACCGCCGTCGCGTCCACCCCGAACCTGCCCGTCCAGGATGATCCGGCGTGGCACGCCCTCAGGGCCGCGGCCGTCGAGTTCCAGGGGCTGCAGGCTCAGGACGGCTCCGTGCCGGACGCGGCGGACCATGGTCGCGCCGCTGCCCTCGTCGAGACCATCACCGCAGCCGTGGAGGCGCTGGCCCCGCGCTTCCCGCACGACGCCGAGTACCTCCGCCTGCTCGGCGCCGACTTCCGCGCCTGGGCCACGGCAGGGTTCGGCGTGCCCGACTTCCTGGACTCACTGAACGCCTTCCAGCCGCAGCAGCACCGCGTCGACGGGCTGACGCACCTCGTGGTCTTCCCCATGTACACGCAGAACGGGAGCCGCAACCGGCATGTCGAGGCCCTCCTCGTCGAGGTGGTGTGGCCCGAGTTCGTCGCCGAGCTCGAGGCCGGCGAGTACAGCAACCGGCTCTTCGTGCCGATCCGCTTCCTCGACTTCACGCCCGGCTACGCGACCAATTCGGCGGTGCTCTTCCCCGAGACCGTCGCCATGCGCGAGGTCCCCACCTTCACGTGGGGCGCCATCTTCGCCGACCGCGAGGCGGCCCGCTTCCGCCGTGTGCTCAACGCCGCCGCCAAGGTCACCGACCTCGAGCTGCCCGCGGACGCCGCCGAGCTCGTCACGGACCAGAAGCTCGCCCAGGAGACGTTCGTGATGTGGGACCTCATCCACGACCGCACCCACATGCGCGGCGATCTGCCCTTCGACCCCTTCATGATCAAGCAGCGCATGCCGTTCTTCCTCTACTCCCTCGAAGAGCTCCGCTGCGACCTCACCGCCTTCCGCGAGTCGGTGAAGATCGAGCGGGACCAGAAGGCGGCGCCCGAGGCGCGGCGGCACGCAAAGCTCGTCCAGTACGCCGTGATCTTCGACCGGATCTTCCGGTTCGCGATCACCGGCTCACGCGTGCGCAACTACGACGGGCTCGGGGGCCAGCTCCTCTTCGCCTGGATGCACCAGCACCACGTCCTCCACTGGACGGACACCAAGCTCGCGATCGACTGGGACCGGGTGCCCGAGGTGGTCAGCGCCCTCGGGGACGCCATCGACGAGCTGTACTGGCGTTCCATCGACCGGCCCAAGGTGGCACACTGGCTCGCAGCGTACGAGCTCGTCGCCGGGACCGTCACGCCGCACCCGGCCTCGGTGTGGGCCAAGGGCCCCGACGCCCTGCCCCTGACCGGGACGCCGCGCGAGATCACCGACCAGGTCCTCGACGACGAGTTCCCGCTGTCCATGTTCTACGAGGCACTGGAGAAGAAGATGCGCCCTGTCATCGCCTCTACGGCCGGCATCACGGGCGAGACCGCCCTCCCGGCCGGGCCGGAGGCCGCCGCGTGACGCTCCCGCCGGAATCCGGCGCGCAGGGCGCGGCCGTGCTCGTCGCGGGGGCCACCTCGGCCTCCGGACGGGCCGCCGTCCGCGCCCTGCGCGCCGCAGGTGCCACTGCCATCGCCGTGGGGTCCGACGCCGGCCGCCTCGCCGACGCCTTCGGCGCACCGGCCACGGATGCCGGCGCGGGCGGCGCGGTCCCCCAGCACGTGTGCGACCTCGCCGACTTCGCCGCCACCGAGCGGCTCGCGGACGAGGTGCGGGACCGGTTCGGACGCGTGGACGGCGTGATCCACCTCGTGGGGGGCTGGCGCGGCGGCAGCCCGTTCACCGCGCAGAGCGATGCCGACTGGGACTTCCTGGCCCGGGGGGCGATCACCACGCTGCGGAACACGTCCCGGGCGTTCTTCGACGACATCGCCGCGTCCCCGCGGGGCCGGTTCGCGATGGTCTCCACGACGACGCTCGCCCGCCCGAGCGCGGCCAACGCCAATTACCAGGCCGCCAAGGCCGCCGCCGAGGCCTGGATCCGTTCCATGGCCCAGGGCCTCGCCCTGGGCCAGTCCCAGCGCAAGGAGGACCCCGCGCCCCAGACGAGCGCCGCCGTCGTGCTCGCCGTGAAGGCCCTCCTCGACGACGCGATGCGCGCCGCGGCACCGGAGCGGAAGTTCCCCGGCTACACCCACGTGGACGCCCTGGCCGCGCGCGCCGTGGCCCTCTTCTCCGAGGACGCCGCCGAGCTCAACGGCGCCCGCCTCGACCTCACCGCCTGAGCCCGGCCTGGACGGCCGGGCACCCCGAGACCTGAAACGAGTGCGCCATACTGTGACTGTGACTTCCCCTTCTTCCTCCGTGCAGTCCCCTGCCGCGCCCGCGGGCTGGCCGCTCCACGACGCCGCGGTGCGGGGCTTCGCCTCCGACAACTACTCCGGCGCCCACCCGGAGGTCCTCGCGGCCCTGGCCGCCGCCAACGGCGGCCACCAGGTCTCGTACGGGCAGGACGAGTACACCGCGCGGCTCCAGGCAGAGATGGAGGCGCTGTTCGGCGAGGGCGTCGAGGCGTACCCCGTGTTCAACGGCACGGGGGCGAACGTCGTCTCGCTGCAGTCGCTCGTGCCGCGCTGGGGCGCGGTGGTGTGCGCGACGACAGCCCACATCAACGTGGACGAGAACGGCGCCCCGGAACGGGTCGGCGGCCTTAAGCTCCTCGGTGTCCCGACCCCGGACGGCAAGCTCACGCCCGAGCTGATCGACCGGGAGGCCTGGGGCTGGGGCGACGAGCACCGCGCCCAGCCGCTGGCCGTCTCCCTCACGCAGACGACCGAGCTGGGGACGCGGTACTCGGTCGGCGAACTGCGCGCCATCACGGAGCACGCCCACGCCCGCGGGATGAAGGTCCACATGGACGGGGCACGGCTCGCGAACGCCGCCGCCGGCCTCGGCGTCCCGGTGCGGGAGTTCACCTCCGACGCCGGGATCGACATCCTCTCCTTCGGCGGGACCAAGAACGGCATGCTCTTCGGCGAGTGCGTCGTGGCATTGGACGCCGAGGCGGCCCACGGACTGACCTACTTGCGCAAGATGGACATGCAGCTCGCCTCGAAGATGCGCTTCGTCTCCGCCCAGTTCCTGGCCCTGCTCGAGGACGGCCTGTGGCTGCGCTCGGCCGCCCACGCGAACGCGATGGCCGCACGCCTCCGCGCGGCGGTGGAGGGACTCGACGGCGTCGAGCTCACCCAGGCCACCGAGTCGAACGGGGTCTTCGCGATCCTGCCCGAGGGCGTCGCGGACAGGCTGCGCGAGCGGTTCCGCTTCTACGACTGGGACGCGGCGCGCCGCGAGGTGCGCTGGATGTGCTCCTTCGACACCACGGAGGACGACGTTGACCGCTTCGCCGAGGCCCTCAGGGAGGAACTCGCGCGCTAGCCTGCTGGCCTGCCGCCGGGCCCCGATCCGTTTGGGACCGGCCCGGCCGCGGGTAGTACCCGGACCATGAAGGCAGTGGTCTGGCATGGCATTGGCGATATCCGACTCGACGACGTTCCCGAGCCCACCCTCAGGGACCCCCACGACGCCATCGTGCGGATCACCCGCTCGGCGATCTGCGGCACCGACCTGCACATGGTGCGCGGCACGATGTCCGGGATGCGGGAGGGCACGGTCCTCGGCCACGAGGCGGTGGGAGTCGTCACCGAGGTGGGCGACGCGGTGCGCGGCTTCAGCCCCGGCGACCGGGTGCTGGTCAACTCGACAATCTCCTGCGGGGCGTGCCGGTACTGCCGCATGGGGCACACCGCCCAGTGCGACGTCGCGAACCCGAACGGCCCCCAGGCGGGGACGAGCTTCTTCGGCGGCCCCGAGATGACGGGGCCGGTGGACGGCCTGCAGGCCGAGTACGCGCGCATCCCGTGGGCGCAGAACACCCTGCATCCGCTGCCCGACACCGTTTCCGACGAGCAGGCGATCCTGCTCTCCGACATCTTCCCGACGGGGTGGTTCGGCGCCGAGCTCGCCGGCGTGCGCCGGGGCGACGTCGTGGCCGTCTTCGGGGCGGGGATCGTCGGGCAGTTCGCTGCCGCGTCCGCGTTCAAGCAGGGCGCAGCGCGGGTGATCGTGGTGGACGGAGAGGAGACGCGCCTCGCCGCCGCCCTCGCCCAGCACTGCGAGATCGTGGACTTCAATGCCGAGGACCCCGTCGAGGCGATCCGGGAGCTGACGAACGGGATCGGCGCCGACGCGGTGATCGACGCCGTCGGAGTCGACGCGGAGCGTCCCAAGCGCGGACCCGCGGCGCCGCCGCAAGAGCAGGCGGAGGCGTTCGACGCGGAGGTGCGGCAGATTGCCCCGGACGCCGCGCCGCGGGGCGAGCACTTCAAGCCCGGCGACGGTCCGTCCCAGGCGGCACGATGGGCGGTCGAGGCGGTCGCGAAGTGCGGGCGGATCGGCATCATCGGCGTGTACCCGCCGCAGGTCGGGCAGTATCCGATCGGGCAGGCGATGAACAAGAACCTGACGATCCGGATGGGCAACTGCGACCACCACTCGGTCACCCCGCCCCTGATCGACATGGTGGCCGCCGGTCAGTTCGACCCGACCGCGCTCATCACCGAGCACGAGCAGCTGGGCTCGGCCATCGGCGCGTACGAGGCGTTCGACCTGCGCGAGCCGGGCTGGATCAAGGTCGAGCTGGCCGCCACGCAGGGGTGAGCGGGGCGGCCGCCCCGGCGTGCCGTTCCTGCCCGGGAAATGGGCGCCAGCGTACTCTGGGACCGTGACCGCACTAGCACACCTGCCTGCGGACTTCTTGACAGCCCTCCGCTCCATGCGGAGCGCCACGGGCATGCTCCGCCAGGGAGACTTCCGCCTCGAGGAGATCCCGGCACCCGCGAGGCTCGCTCCCTACGCCGTCGCCCTCGAGGCCGACGTCCGTGACGGGGACGAGGAGCTCGCCACCGGCCGCTTCATCCTCCTCCACGACCCGGAGCCCCCGGCCGTCTGGGACGGGACCTTCCGCGTCGTGACCTACATCAGGGCCCAGCTCGAGCCTGAGATGGGCAACGATGCCCTCCTCGGCTCCGTGGCCTGGACCTGGCTCGTCGAGGCCCTCGAGAAGCACCACGCCCGCTACACCGCCGCCGGCGGGACTGCCACGCGGGTCCTCTCGGAGAGCTACGGGACGCTCGCCGACCGGCACGACACGATCGACATCGAGCTGCGCGCCTCCTGGACCCCGGACGGCCCGGACCTCCGTGACCACCTCGAGGCCTGGTGCGACATGGTCTCCACCTTCGCCGGGATCCCGCCGCTGCCGGAGGGTGTGGCTGTGCTGCCGCGGCGCCGGCGCAGGGACGATCCCCGCTGAGCCGGCGTCCCTCGAGGCGGGGCGCCGCGGGCGGCGGCGATAGACTGGCGACATCATGACCGCACAGCCCCACGACGCCACCGGGACGGGATCGGGCAGCGGACCCGACCAGGGCCCGGAAGCGACCCAGGTCCCCCCGCCCGCCACGACGACGCCGGAGAACATCCTGGTGGAAGGCTTCGGGGTCCCGGTCCCCGCGGTCATCCAGCTCGACGAGCCCCGCGACGGCGTTCCCCTCGTGATCTCGACCCAGGAGGGCCTGCAACGGGCCGCCGCCTCCCTCGCCCGGGGCACCGGGCCCGCCGGAGTGGACGCCGAGCGCGCCTCCGGATTCCGCTACGGCCAGCGCGCCTTCCTCGTCCAGATCCGCCGTGAGGGGTCCGGGACCTGGCTCATCGACCCGGAGCCCTTCGAGGACCTCGCCATCCTGAACGACGCCCTCGCGGGGGTCGAGTGGATCATCCATGCCTCCACGCAGGACCTCCCCTGCCTCTCGGAGCTCGGCATGTGGCCGGACCGCCTCTTCGACACCGAGCTCGCTGCCCGGCTCGCGGGCCTACCCCGCGTGGGGCTGGCCGCCGTCGTCGAACAGCTCCTCGGCTTCAGCCTCGCCAAGGAGCACTCCGCGGCGGACTGGTCGACGCGGCCCCTCCCCGAGCCGTGGCTGCGCTATGCGGCCCTCGACGTCGAGGTCCTCGTGGAGCTGCGGGACGAGCTCGCCGACCTGCTCGAGTCCCAGGGAAAGCTGGAGTACGCGGCCGAGGAGTTCGCGGCGATTCTCGCCGCCGGCGTGGCCGAGCCCAAGGCCGATCCGTGGCGGCGCACGTCCGGGCTGCACCAGATCCGCGACCGCCGCCAGCTCGCCGCCGTGCGCGAACTCTGGCTCGAGCGCGACGCGCTCGCGGAGAAGCGGGACATCGCTCCCGGCAAGCTCATCCCGGACTCGGCCCTCGTCGCCGTGGCCCGGGAGATGCCCGCGACCGTGCCCCAGCTCCTCGCCACCAAGGGCTTCCACGGGCGCGCCGCCCAGCGCGAGGCGCCGCGCTGGCTCCGTGCCGTCGCCGCCGCCCGCCGCCTCGACGCGGGCGAGCTGCCGCCCCTGCACCTGCCGAGCTCCGGCCCGCCCCCGCCCCGTGTGTGGGACGACCGCGACCCCGAGGCCGCCGCGCGGCTCAAGACGGCCCGGCCGCGGATCGCCGCCCGCGCCGAGGAGCTCGGCATGCCCACCGAGAACCTCCTCACGCCGGACCACCTGCGCCGCGTCGCGTGGCGCCCGCCGGAGCCCCTCTCGCCGGACACGCTCGCCGACGCCCTGCGGAGCCTGGGTGCCCGGCCGTGGCAGATCGCCGAGACCGTGCCGCTCCTGCTGGAGGCATTCACGCACCCCCGTCCGCCCAAGGCGGCCGCCGGGGCCAGGACAGCAGCCTCCGGGCGCGACTGAGGGCCGGCTCCCGGGCCGACCGGGGTGCCGCCTTTGCAGACCAAGTTACTGCTCAGTAACATGACTGTGAGGGCGGTCACCGCCCGCCAGAGACCCAAGGAGCTGCCCATGTCCAGCAGGCACATCCGGGACGTCGTCTTCGTTGACGGCGTCCGCACCCCGTTCGGCAAGGCCGGAGAGAAGGGGATCTACCACGGCACGCGCGCCGACGACCTCGTCGTGAAGACCATCCGCGAGCTGCTGCGCCGCAACCCGTCCCTCCCGGCCGAGCGCGTGGACGAGGTCTCCATCGCCGCGACCACCCAGACCGGCGACCAAGGCCTCACCATCGGGCGCACGGCCGCGCTCCTCGCGGGCCTGCCCCGCTCGGTGCCGGGCTTCGCGGTGGACCGCATGTGCGCCGGCGCCATGACCGCCGTGACCGCCACGGCGAGCGGGATCGGCGTCGGCGCGTACGACGTCGTCATCGCCGGCGGCGTCGAGCACATGGGCAATCACCCCATGGGGCAGGGCGCCGACCCCAACCCGCGCTTCATGTCGGAGCGCCTCGTCGACCCGGCGGCCCTGAACATGGGCAACACGGCGGAGAACCTGCACGACCGCTTCCCCGCCATCACCAAGGAGCGCGCCGACACGTACGCGGCGGCCTCCCAGGCCAAGCTCGCTGCCGCCTACGCCGACGGCAGGATCCAGCCCGACCTCGTGCCCGTCGCCACCCACCGGCCCGGCGAAGGGTTCGGCCTCGCAACCACCGACGAGCCCCCTCGCCCCGGAACGACCATCGAGGACCTCGCGGCCCTGCGCACCCCGTTCCGGCCGCACGGGCGCGTCACTGCCGGCAACGCCGCAGGGCTCAACGACGGGGCCACCGCCTGCCTCCTGACCTCCGCCGAGACCGCCGAGGAGCTGGGCCTCGCCCCGAAGATGCGCCTGGTCTCCTATGCGTTCGCCGGCGTCGAGCCGGAGATCATGGGCATCGGGCCGGTGCCGTCCACCGAGAAGGCCCTCGCCAAGGCCGGCCTCACCATCGGGGACATCGGCCTGTTCGAGGTCAACGAGGCGTTCGCCGTCCAGGTCCTCAGCTTCCTCGACCACTTCGGCATCGCCGACGACGATCCCCGCGTCAACCGCTACGGCGGCGCGATCGCCGTCGGGCACCCCCTCGCCTCGTCGGGCGTGCGCCTCATGACCCAGCTCGCGCGCCAGTTCGCCGAGGACCCCGGCGTCCGCTACGGCATCACCACCATGTGCATCGGCCTCGGCATGGGGGGCACGGTCATCTGGGAGAACCCCCACCACGCCGACTACGGAAAGGGCGAGTGAACACCGCCATGACTGCCCAGTCCACCTTCGACGCGTTCTCCACGCTCGCCGCCCAGGTGCCCGACGAGATCGTCACCCACTCGCTCGTCAACGAGGTCGAGGTCAGCGCGGGCGGCAGGTCCTTCCGCATCGCCCTCATCACCCTCGACAACGGCCTGGACCACGCGAAGCCGACCACCCTCGGCCCCCGGACGCTCATCGAGCTCGGCCGCACGCTCGAGGGCCTCCGCGACCGTGCCGCCGCCGGGGAGATCCACGCCGCCGCCGTCACGGGCAAGCCCTACTTCCTCGTGGCCGGCGCGGACCTGACCACCGTCAAGACGCTGCGCGATCCGGCCGCGGGCGAGCAGATGGCCCGTCTCGGCCACGCCGCGTACGACCTGCTGGCTGACCTGGGCGTCCCCACGTTCGCCTTCATCAACGGCGTGGCGCTCGGCGGCGGCCTCGAGATCGCCCTCGCCTGCACGTACCGCACCGTCTCGTCCGGTGCGCAGGGCATCGGCCTGCCCGAGGCCTTCATCGGCCTCGTCCCCGGATGGGGCGGCGTCTGGCGCCTCCCCCGGCTCACAGGGCCCGAGGCCGCCCTGAAGGTCATGATCGAGAACCCCCTGAGCAACAACCGCACGATCGGCGGCCAGGAGGCGTTCCGGCTCGGTGTCGCGGACGCGCTCTTCGAGCCGGCAGACTTCCTCGAGCGCTCGCTCGCCTGGGCCGCGTCCGTCCTCTCCGGCGGGACCGCCGTCGAGCGGCCGAACGCGGTCGAGCCCCGCACCGACCCTGCCGCCGCCGAGCGCTGGGCCGCCGCCGCAGCCGCCGGCAGGGAGTTCGTCGCCGCCAGGACCTCCGACGCCGCCCCTGCCCCCGGCAAGGTCCTCGACGTGTTCGAGGCCGGCGCCGCGGCGACGCAGAAGGAGTCGGCGGAGCTCGAGGTCGCCGCCCTCACCGGGCTGATGCAGACCCCGCAGTTCCGCGACACCGTGTACGCGTTCCTCGACCTCGTCCAGAAGCGCGCCAAGCGGCCCGCCGGAGCGCCGGACGCCAAGCTCGGCCGCCCCGTCACGAAGGTGGGCGTGGTCGGCGCCGGACTCATGGCGGGCCAGCTCGCGCTCGTCTTCGCCCGCCAGCTCAAGGTCCCGGTGGTCATGACCGACGTGGACCAGGCCCGGGTGGACAGGGGCGTCGGCCACGTGCACGGCGAGGTGGACCGGCTCCTGGCCAAGGGCAGGATCTCCCGCGATGCCGCGAACCGCACCAAGGCCCTCGTGACCGGCTCCGTCTCGAAGGCCGAGTTCGCGGACGCGGACTTCGTCATCGAGGCCGTGTTCGAGGAGCTCTCCGTCAAGAAGCAGGTCCTCGCCGAGGTGGAGGCCGTGGTGAAGCCCGAGTGCATCCTCGCGACCAACACCTCCTCGCTGTCCGTGACCGCCATGGCGGAGGACCTCGCCCACCCCGAACGCGTGGTCGGGTTCCACTTCTTCAACCCCGTGGCCCTCATGCCGCTCATCGAGATCGTCCGCGCCCCCGCGACGGACGATGCCGTGCTCGCCACGGCCTTCGTCCTCGCCAGGGGCCTGAAGAAGACGGCGGTGCTGGTCAAGGACGCCGCGGCCTTCGTGGTGAACCGCGTGCTCCTGCGGCTCATGGGCGAGGTCACGGCGGCGTTCGACGAGGGAACGCCTGCCGAGGTCGCCGACAACGCCCTGGCCCCCATGGGCCTGCCGATGACGCCGTTCGTGCTCGCCGAGATGGTGGGCCTGCCGGTCGCCCAGCACGTCGCGGAGTCCCTCCATGCAGCCTTCGGCGACAGGTTCCACGTCTCGGCAAACCAGCAGGCGCTCATCGACGCCGGGGTCAAGGGCCTGTGGACGACCGGGCCGGACGGCCGGCGCGAGCTCCGTGCCGAGGCCCTCGAGGTGCTCTCCTTCGGGCAGTCCCCGTCCACGTCCGAGCAGGTCCTCGCCCGCTGCCAGGACGCCCTCGCGGAGGAGATCGGGCTCATCCTCGCCGAGGGGGTCGTCGCCGGGGCGGAGGACGTGGACCTGTGCATGATCCTCGGTGCCGGCTGGCCGATGCACCTCGGCGGCATCACGCCCTACCTGGACCGGGTCGGTGCCTCCGAGCGGGTCAACGGGACCCCATTCCACCGGGAGTCCTGAGCGCCAGGGACCCCGCAAGGCTGCGCCAGAGACCCCTCAACCGCCCCCACGGTTGCGGGGTCTCTGGCCTTCCGCTGCGGGGTCTCTGGCCGTCCGTTGCGGGGTCTCTGGCCGTCCGTTGCGGGGTTCAGGCGGGTGGGAAGCCCTCGGCCAGGAAGGCGCCCAGGCGCCTGTCGGTGCCGACGAGCGCGTCTTCGCCGGACGCGGCCGCGAAGCACAGGGCGCCCGCCCAGGCACTGCGGACCACGGCGCCGCCATGGGTCCAGTACGACGCCACGCGCTGGCCGCCGGCCGTCACGTCGAAGCGCTCTGCCGCCACGGAGCGCCCCTCGGGGAGGTCGACCGGCTCGGCCGGCGACCGGCGGACCTCGGCGGGCGCGGGCAGCCCGTCCGGCGCCGCCTCCTCCACCCGCCGGTACACGGCGCCCTCGCGGGCGGACGCGGCCAGCTGCGCAACGAGCAGGTACTCCCCGCTCGCCGGGAGCGTGTCGGCACCGAGGTCGGCCTCCTCGCGGCGCGCGCCCTCCTCGAGGCCGCCCGGCTCCTGCCGGTACCGGAAGGCGTGCCAGGTCTCCCCGGACGGGGCCAGCCGCAGGAGGGACTCGGATGCGAAGAGGGTCCCCGCGCCGTCCTCGAACGCGATGCGGGTGGTGAGCAGCTCGCCGTCGAACGTCCGGCACACGGCGCCCCGGTGCACGCCGGCCACCCAGAACCCCTCCCAGCGCTCCCACGCTGCGCCCACGCGTCCTCCTCCTGCTTCCGGGCCGCCGCTGCCGCGCGGCCCGAGATCGACCCTACCGGAACCCGGTCTCACCTCAGGCGGGCACGAAGCGCCCCTCCTCGAGGGAGAGCACGCGGTGCGCGCGGCGCGTCGCCCAGGCGAGGGCATGGGTCGAGAGCACGACGCCGGCCCCCGCCTCCGCGGCCCGCGCCACGACCGCTTCGAGGCGGGCGAGAGCGGGCCCGTCCAGCCACACCGTAGGCTCGTCGAGCAGGAGCACGCGCGGCCGACGCGCGAGGACCGTCGCGAGCGCGAGCAGGCGCTGGGCGGAGGCGGGCAGGTCGTACGGGTGCGCCCCGGCGTCGGCGGCGAGGCCCACCTCCTCGAGCGCGCCGAGCGCACGGGAGCGGGCGGCCTCCGGATCCAGGCGGCGGCGCCCGGGCGCCCGCAGACGCAGCCCGAAGGACACCTCGCGCAGGGCCGTGCGCTCGAAGAGCTGGTCGCGGGGTTCCTGGAACAGGGTCCCCACCTGGTCCGCGACGCGGCCGGCGGGGCTCCCCGCGATGTCTGCACCCGCGACGCGGACCCGGCCGGCCTGCGGGCGCAGCAGTCCGGCGAGGTGCCGCAGCGCGGTGGACTTTCCCGCGCCGTTGGGCCCGGTGAGGGCGACGACCTCGCCGGGGGCCACGGCCAGGTCGGCCCCGTCGAGGACGCGCCGCCCCGTGCCCGGGTAGGCGAAGGCGACCTGCTCGAGAGCCGCGAGCGGCCCCGCCGCTCCCGGGCGGGGGGCCGCGCCGCAGTCCGCGGCCCGGGCCACCGGTCCCGGCCCGGCGGCCTCCTCCTCCCCCGGATCGCGGGCGAGCACGCCCGAGGCGGCGAAGGCGGCGGATGCGAGGACCTCGGCAGGGGTCCCTTCGGCCGCGGCGGTCCCGGCGCGGAGGAGGACCCAGTGGTCGGCGCGCCGCGCGATCGGGTCGGCACAGGCCCCCGCGAGCACCACGGCGGCGCCCCTGGCCCGCTCGGCCGCGATGAGCCGCCAGAGGGCAGCGCTGCCCGCCGCGTCGAGGGAGGCCGTGGGGTCATCGAGGATGAGGACCGCGGGTTCGGCGATGATCGCGCAGGCGAGGGCGAGGCGGCGCTGCTCGCCCCCGGACAGCCCGGCCGGATCCCTGCCGAGCAGGTGTCCGAGGCCCACCGCCTCGGCCGCGCGCGCGGTGCGCTCGCGCAGGGGCCCGCGCGGTACGGCACGCTGCTCGAGGGCGAACGCGATCTCCTCGCCGACCGTGGCGGACGCGCCCGTCAGCAGGTCCCCGGGCCGCTGCGGCACGTAGGCGACGTGCTGCCCCCACGCTCCGAGGCGCAGCCGCGGGTCGTCGGGGCGTCCGCGGAACACCAGCCGTGCGGGACCTCCGCGCCCGCCTCGCGGGCCCGGGGGCACCGCCGAGCCCCCGGCCGGCTGCCGCGCCGCACCCTGGCCGAGCTCGAGGTAGCCGGCGAACAAATTCTGGCCGCCGGCGACGCCCCAGCCGGCGAGGACCCTGGCGAGCGTCGACGTCCCGCTGCCGGAGGCGCCCAGCACTGCCGTGAGGGTGCCCGGCCCGAGCGCGAGCCGGACGTCCCGCAGCACGGGCGGCCCGTCGTCGTACGCGAAGCGCTCCACGAGCGCCGAGAGCACCGGCGTGGCGGCCGCGCTCATCCCCCGCCGCCCGCCGCGGCGGCCGCCCGGGCTGCCCCGGGGACGAGGGCCGCGACCACGAGGGCGGCCGAGACGGCGACGAGGGCCCACCGCAGGGCGCGCTGGGCGGCCGAGTCGGGCTCGTCCACGTACGCGGTGCGGGGGCCGGGAAGCGCCTGGCCCCGCGCGTCGAGGGCCAGCGCGCGCTCCCCCGCCTCGTCCACGAGGGCGAGCACCAGCGGGACGGCCTGCAACCGGGCTGCGAGGACACGGCCGCCGGGCCCGGGCCGGACCACGAGGCCGCGGGCCTCCTGCGCCTGGCGGATTCGGCGCATTCGGTCGGAGACCGTGGCCGCGAGGCCGAGGGCGGAGGCGAGGACGTAGCCGAGCTGCGCCGGGACCCTCCGCCGGACGAGGGCCGCCCGGAGCACCGCCACGTCGGCCCAGACCGAGAAGGCGAGCATCGTGCCGACGAGGGCCGCGGTCCTCAGCACGAACCCGGCGGCGTAGACGAGCCCCTCGACCGTGACCCGGGCCGGGCCCCAGGCGGCGAGCACCGTGGCGCCCTCGGGGAAGAAGAGCCCGTGGATCAGGAACGCCCAGAGTGCGAACGGCGCGACCACGACGGCGGCCGCGGCGGCGACGCGCCGCAGCGTGCCCGCACGGGCGGACAGGGCGGCCGCCACGACGAGCGCTCCGGCCCACACCGCCCAGTGGGTGGCCGCGAGGCACGCGAGCGCCCCCGTCGCGGCCAGTGCGAGCCCCGTGAGCGGATTGAGGCGGCGCCCGGCGGCGGGCGCCGCGGGATGCTCAGGCAGCGCGGGCCGCCTCGGGGAGGCCGCGCCGCGCGAGCACGCGGTGCGCCCGGACGAACTCGAATCGGGCCGTCGCCCGCCGCGGGAGCGCGTAGGCCAGGGCCGCCGCGAGGACGAACGTGACGAGCTTGTCCGTCAGGTCGGAGGCGATCGAGCCCTTCACGACCGAGTCGACGAGGCTGTCCCCGGCGGCCCGGAAGACGGCGATGACGGCCCCGGTCGCGCCGGTGGAGGTCCCGCCGAACACTGCGACGGCCACCGTCGAGCCGATGACCGCGGCGACGGCTCCGGTGACGAGTCCGGCGACGGGGACCCACCAGAACCGCCGGACGGCGCCGATGCGGGCGGCGAGGCCGGCGAGGGCGCCGATGACCGCGGCACCGGCGGCGAACGGGATGAGGGTCGGGTTGAAGAAGGACCACACGATGGTGCTCAGCAGCCCCGTGGCCGCCCCGGCGGCCGACCCGGCGAGGAAGCCGACGAGCACCGTGCCGATCGAGTCGAGGTAGATCGGCACGAGCGTGGTCCCGACGAACTGGCCGAGCACGATGTTCAGCACGAGGGCCACGGGGATGAGCGCGAGGGTCGTGGTGGGCAGGGTGGGCAGGATGCCAGCGAAGAGGAGGACGGTCGCGATGCCGTAGCCCGTGAGCGCCACGAGGGCTGCCGACGCCGAGGGCGTGTCCACGGGCTCCGCGGGAGAGGTGGCCACGAGGTAGATGAACGTCGCGAGGATGGCCGCGGCCCCAAGGACGATGAGGACCGTCCTGAGCGGGGAGCGGCGCGGGGCGTCTTCTGTCAGGGGGTGCGACATGGCCAGGGCACGTCCTTCACGGATGCAGCGGTTGCGGAAAGTGGATTGCCTCCCGCCTATGTCACCTCGGCGGTCGCCCCCGGGCGGGCCGGGGCACAGAAATTCTAGCCCACCCGGCGCGCGAGGGCGCCGAGCGAGGCGATGAGCTCCGCGAACGCCTCCTCGGGGTGGTTGGCGCTCACGATGCGCGCCGAGGGGGGCTCCTCCCACAGGCCCCGGTAGTCGGCGACCGTGGTGCCCAGCAGGCGCGGCGCCCGGGTCTCCACGTGCACGGCGGCCGCCCGCGCGGCGTAGCGGGCCGTCCCGGCGGCCACGCTGGCGGCGAAGTAGTCGTGGATGTGCGCCACGTAGCCCTGGTCGTAGAGCCGGTGGAACTCGAAGTAGAAGCGCAGCATGTCGCTCACGTGCCGCACGAGCCGGTTCGAGGCGGTGGAGCGCTGCCCCTGGGGCTGGTCGGGAAGCACGAGCTCGGGCTCGCTGCAGCCGGCGGCCTCGGCCAGGGCAGCCAAGTGGCGCGGGTGCATCTCGATCCGTTCGGTGGTCTCGAGCGCGCACACGGTGGGCAGCCGGTCCTCGGGCTGGCCGGAGAACGCCGCGAACACCTCGGCGGCCGCGTGCGGGTCCACGTGCGTGTTCCACTCGGCGGTGGGCGTCGTGTTGCCCTGGTAGTAGTAGGCGCCGCCCATGATCACCACGCCCGCGAGCAGCTCGGGAAGGCGGGGCTCGGCCCGCAGGGCGAGGGCGAAGTTGGTCAGCGGGGCCGTGATGAGCGCCGTCAGCTCGCCCGGGCGCGCGCGGGCCGCCTCGACCCAGAGGTCGACCGCGTCCCGGGCCTCAGGGGCCCGGTGCGCCGCGGGCAGCTCGGCGTAGCCGATCCCCTGCGGGCCGTGCGTCTCCGGGGTCGTGACGAGCGGGACCTCGAGGGGCCTGCGCGCCCCGATCGCCACCGGCACGTCCGGCCGCCCGCACAGCTCGAGGAGGGCGAGGTTGTTCGCCGCGACCTGGTCGGCGTCGACGTTGCCCGGGGTGCTCGTGACGGCGACGAGCTCCACCTGGGGCTGGCTGCACAGGTAGAGCAGGGCGAGCGCGTCGTCGATCCCGGTGTCGCAGTCGAGCAGGACCGCCCGGTGCGGACGGCCCGGCTCGTGGGCCACCGGGCGGGAGTTCTCGTGCACGGGCTGCGGTGACCCTAGAACAGCGCGACGCGCGGCGTCTTGGGGAAGATCTCGTCGAGCTCGGCGAGGTCCTCGGCGCTCGGCTCCCACGAGGCCGCCTCGGCGTTCTGGCGGATCTGCTCGGGCCTGGTGGCGCCCGCGATGACGCTCGCGACCGAGGGCTGCGCGGCGAGCCACGAGAACGCGACCTCCAGTTCCGTCAGCCCGCGCTCCTCGGCGAACGCGGAGAACTTCTCGAGCTGGTCCCAGTCGGCGTCGTGGACGAGGTTGGTGCGGGTGTGGGACAGCCGCGAGCCCTCGGGGGCGCTGCCGCGGGAGTACTTGCCGGTGAGGAGGCCGTTCGCGAGCGGAAAGTACGGCAGCACGCCGAGGCCGTACGCCTCGGCGGCCTCCGTGACCTCCAGCTCCGCGCGCCGGTCGAGGAGGTTGTAGTGGTTCTGGCTCGAGATGAACGGGGTGAACCCGCCCATGCGCGCCGTGAACTCCGCCTCCGCGATCTGCCAGCCGGTGCGGTTCGAGTGCCCGATGTAGCGCACCTTGCCCTCGCGCACGAGGTCGTCGAGCGCCGAGAGGGTCTCCTCGATCGGGGTCTCGACGTCCGGGGTGTGGTACTGGTACAGGTCGATCCAGTCGGTCCCCAAGCGGCGGAGGGAGGCCTCGACCGCGGTGCGGATGTAGCGCCGCGAGCCGCGTGCGCCGAAGTCCCTGCCGTTCGCGCCGTGCATGTCCATGCCGAACTTGGTGGCGACGACGACGTCGTCGCGGCGGCCCTTGAGCGCCTTCCCGAGCATCTCCTCGCTCAGGCCGGGCGTGCGGCCGTAGACGTCGGCGACGTCGAAGAGGGTGATGCCGGCATCGATCGCGGCGTGGACGACGGCGTCGGTGCCCTCCTGCGTCTCGGTCGGGGTGTTGGCGCGGCCGAGGTTGTTGCACCCGAGGCCGACGGTCGAGACGGTCAGGCCGGAGTGGCCGAGGCGGCGGTAGTCAGTCATGGGGCCAGACTACCCGTGCCGCGGGCGCCGCCCCGGGAAGAGCGACCGGAGATGGGCGCCCAGGGAAGGGTGCCCGGGGATGGCGGGCGAGGGCGGCCTCAGAGGGAGAAGCCGCGGACGCCGGCGGGGGCGTGCTTGAGCTTGAAGGCATCCGGATCGCCCAGAGGGGCGACGGCGACCGAGAGCTTCGTGTAGTCGCTCGTGGCCTCGCGCAGGCACGTCTTCACCGCCGCAACGGCCTTCGCCGGGTCGACGCACGTCGCGAAGACGTTGAGCCGGCCGTTGCCGATGGCGCTGCCCTCGACCGTCCCGAGCCCGCGCCAGGCCAGGTGGGCCGAGAGGGCCTGCACGGCCTGCCGCTCGAGGGCCCGGTCCCGGTCGGTGCCGTCGGCCGTCTTGAGCGCGAACTGCGCCACGACCCGCCACAGGTCATCGTCGCCGATCGGGGCGTAGCCGTCCTGCCCGCACTGGGCAGCGAAGGCGGCCATGAGGCCCTCGGCGGCGGCAGCGTCGACGTCGTGCGTGGCCTCCGTCGCGGACTGGTGGCCCACCACGCCGTGGTTCACCACGAACTGGCCGCCCTCCTCGTCGTGCCACGCCTCCCGGAACTCGAGCGTGCCGTCGTCCCTGCGCCGGTAGACGCGCGCGTAGCTCATGGGTTCTCCTTCCGTCCCAACGCCATCCAGGCGTCGGCGATGCCGTCAAAGGGGCCGGTGCCCTCGAGCACGGCCCGGTGCAGCCGCGCGCATTCGGACCGGACGGCGGCGACCAGCCCGTCCGGGTAGGCCATCGTGGCCGAGTGGTCCGCGAACTCGTCCTCGTCGTCGACGAAGACCCCGTGGTGGGCCGTGCGGATCACGTCCAGGTCCATGTCGACCATGTGGAACTCGACGACGCCGGGGTGCCCCTCCCCCGCCGGGGCGCCGATGCGCTGCCAGGCGAGGTCCCACGCGAGGTCCACGTAAACGCGGAAGCCGCCGGGGTTGGTGTCGTCGTAGAAGGTCGCGGCGTAGCCTCCCGCGCGCGGGATGAGCAGGACCGCGTCCGAGCGGGTGTGGAGCGCGGCCCCGGGGCGGGAGATGAACTCGCCGCGCCCCTGGTACACCCACCAGCCGTGCTCGTCCTCGCCCAGCGCGAAGCCGGGGACGACCCAGTGGGCGGTGCCGTCCCATTTGCGGTTCCTGGCGGCGACGAGCTCGCCCGGGCGCGGCGCGCCGGCCGGCGCGGGCGGCTGGATCGGCCACGCTCCGCGGGCCGCTCCGGGTGCCGGACCGCTCACAGCTGGGGGAGCGTGCCCGTGGTGGGGGCAGCCTGGCCGGGCAGCGGCCGCGCGAACGGGACCTTGGTCCCGAGGACCTGGGCCACGATGTCATGCGCCACCTGCTGGGCCGTCAGGCCGACCCGCGCGAGCACCTGCGACCGCGAACCGTGGTCGAGGAACTCCACCGGGAGCCCGACCTCGTTCAGCGCCGTGTCCACGCCGACGGCGCGCATCTCCTGCCGGATCCTCGAGCCGACGCCGCCCGCACGGACCCCGTCCTCGAGGCACACGACGATGCGGTGGCGGGCCGCGAGGCGGATGATGCTCCGCGGCACGGGCAGCACCCAGCGGGGGTCCACGACGGTGGAGCTGATCCCCTGGTGGTCCAGCCGCTGGGCGACCTCGAGCGCGAGGTCGCTCATGGCGCCGACGGCCACGAGCAGGACGTCCGGCCCGGCCTCGCCGTCGGCCTCGGCGTCGTGGCCCGTGCGGGCGAGGACGTCGACGCCGTCGTCGAGGCGCTCGAGCGCCTCTGTCTCGGCCCCGACGGTCCCCTTGGAGAAGCGCACGACCGTCGGGGCGTCGTCCACCGCGATCGCCTCGCGGAGTTCCTCGCGCAGGCGCGTCGCGTCCCGCGGCGCGGCCAGGTGCAGCCCGGGGACGCTCTGGACGAGGGCCATGTCCCACTGGCCGTGGTGGCTCGCGCCGTCGGGGCCCGTGACCCCGGCGCGGTCGAGCACGAGGGTGACGCCGGCCTTGTGCAGCGCCACGTCCATCAGGAGCTGGTCGTAGGCCCGGTTGAGGAAGGTCGCGTACAGCGCCACGACGGGGTGGAGCCCGCCGAACGCGAGGCCGGCGGCGCTCGTGACGGCGTGCTGCTCGGCGATGCCGACGTCGATCACGCGGTCCGGATGCCGCTGGGCGAACGTGGCCAGGCCGACCGGGATGAGCATGGCACCGGTGATGCCGACGACGTCCTCGCGCTCGTCGGCGATCGCCGCAATCTCCTCGGCGAAGACCGAGGTCCACGAGGGCCCGGAGCCGGGTCCGGTGGGCTGTCCCGTCTCGGGGTCGATCACGCCGACGGCATGGAACTGGTCGGCCTCGTGGTTGCGGGCCGGGGCGTAGCCGTGGCCCTTCTCGGTGATCGCGTGGACGATCACGGGGCCTGCGAAGTTCCTGGCCGTGGCGAGCGCCTCCTCGAGCGCGCGCTGGTCATGGCCGTCCACCGGGCCGACATACTTGAGCCCGAGGTCCTCGAACATGCCCTGGGGGGCCCACCAGTCCTTGATGCCCTTCTTGGTGGCGTGCAGGCCCTTGTACACGAACTGGCCGACGGGACCGCCGTTCTGCAGCCGCTTCTTGGCGACCTCGAGCATGCCCTCGTAGGCCGGCGCGGTGCGGACCTTGTCGATCGCCGTGCGCAGGGACGCGAGGTAGTCCGCGAGGCCGCCCACCGTCGGGGCGTACGAGCGGCCGTTGTCGTTGACCACGATCACCACGCGGCGGTCCTTGTCGGAGGCGATGTTGTTCAGTGCTTCCCAGGCCATGCCGCCGGTGAGGGCTCCGTCGCCGACCACGACCACGGTGTAGCGGTCGCCCTCGCCCGTGAGCCTGCGGGCGCGGGAGATGCCGTCCGCCCAGGACAGGGAGGAGGAGGCGTGCGAGGACTCGACGATGTCGTGCTCGCTCTCGGCGCGGGAGGGGTAGCCGGACAGGCCGCCCTCCTGCCGGAGGGTGGAGAAGTCCTTGCGGCCGGTCAGCAGCTTGTGGACGTAGGACTGGTGCCCGGTGTCGAAGATGACGCTGTCGTACGGGGACCGGAAGGTGCGGTGGATCGCGAGCGTGAGCTCGACCACGCCGAGGTTCGGCCCGAGGTGCCCGCCGGTCTGGGCGACATTGCGGATCAGGAACTGCCGGATCTCCCCGGCGAGGTCCTCGAGCTCGGCGGGGCCGAGGCGGGCGAGGTCCTTCGGCCCCTCGATGGAATCCAAGATGCCCAAGGGCGACTCCTTGCTCGAAACGTGCACGAACCACTGTAACGCCTCCGGGCACGGGAGTGTTTCCCTCCCTACCCGCGCGTAGGCCGGAGGGGTGCAGGGCCGGACACGGCGGAGGGCCCCACCGGATGGTGGGGCCCTCCTTGCTGCCGGCCTGCGCCGGTGCTGTCGCCGTGGGGCGTCAGCGCGCCGAGATCTGGCGCAGCACGTACTGCAGGATGCCGCCGTTGCGGTAGTAGTCCGCCTCGCCGGGGGTGTCGATGCGCACGACGGCGTCGAACGACTTCTCGGAACCGTCCTCCGCCGTGGCGGTCACCTTCACCGTGGACGGGGTCGTGCCGTCGTTGAGGGCCGTGATGCCCTGGATCGAGAACACCTCGTTGCCGGTCAGGCCAACGGTCGCGGCGGACTCGCCCTCGGGGAACTGCAGCGGCAGGACGCCCATGCCGATGAGGTTCGAGCGGTGGATGCGCTCGTAGCTCTCGGCGATGACGGCCTTGACGCCCAGCAGGGCGGTGCCCTTCGCGGCCCAGTCACGCGAGGAGCCGGAGCCGTACTCCTTGCCAGCGATGACCACGAGCGGCGTGCCGGCCTTCTGGTAGTTCATGGCAGCGTCGTAGACGTAGGCCTGCGGGGCGCCGTCCTGCGTGAAGTCCTTCGTGAAGCCGCCCTCGACGCCGTCGAGGAGCTGGTTCTTGATGCGGATGTTCGCGAAGGTCCCGCGGATCATGACCTCGTGGTTTCCGCGGCGCGAGCCGTAGGAGTTGAAGTCCTTGCGCTCCACGCCGTGGGCCAGGAGGTACTGGCCCGCCGGGGTGTCCGACTTGAAGGAGCCGGCCGGGGAGATGTGGTCGGTCGTGACCGAGTCGCCGAGCTTGAGCAGCACCCGGGCGCCGTCGATGTCCGTGACGGGCTCCGGCTGCGCCTTCATGCCCTCGAAGTACGGGGGCTTGCGGACGTAGGTGGAGTCCTCCGCCCACTCGAAGGTGTCGCCGGTGGGCGTGGGCAGGGACTGCCAGCGCTCGTCGCCGTCGAAGATCGTCGCGTAGGACTTGGTGAACATGTCCTGGTCGATCGAGGCGTCCATGACCTCCTGGACCTCGGCCGGGTTCGGCCAGATGTCCTTGAGGAAGACGTCGTTGCCGTCCTGGTCCTTCCCGAGCGGGTCGGATTCGAAGTCGAAGTCCATGCTCCCGGCCAGGGCGTAGGCGATCACGAGCGGCGGGGACGCGAGGTAGTTCATCTTCACGTCCGGGTTGATCCGGCCCTCGAAGTTGCGGTTGCCCGAGAGCACCGCGGTCACGGCGAGGTCGTTGGACTGGATCGCCTCGGAGATCTCGGCCTCGAGCGGGCCGGAGTTGCCGATGCACGTGGTGCACCCGTAGCCGACCGTGTAGAAGCCGAGCTTCTCGAGGTACGGCACCAGGCCCGACTTCTCGTAGTAGTCCGTGACGACCTTCGAGCCCGGGGCGACGGAGGTCTTGACCCACGGCTTCGACGCGAGGCCCTTGTCCACGGCGTTGCGGGCGAGCACGGCGGCCGCGAGCATGACCGAGGGGTTCGACGTGTTGGTGCACGAGGTGATCGAAGCGATCGTGACAGCACCGTGGTCGAGGTCGAACCTGCGGCCGTCCTCCATCGACACGGAGACCGGCTTGGACGTCCGGCCGGCCGCACCATGGGCCGCGGAGTACACCGGCGGCTCGCGGTCCGAGTCCGTCACGTGCGAGGCGCCCGTGGTGAAGGAGGGCGCGTCGGACGCCGGGAAGGTCTCCTCGAGCGACTCGTCGAGGGAACCGGCGTCGGCCTCGTGGGCGACGTAGTTCAGCAGGTCGTGGCGGAACTCGTCCTTCGCCTCGCTGAGCACGATGCGGTCCTGCGGGCGCTTCGGGCCGGAGATCGAGGGGACCACGGTGGAGAGGTCGAGCTCGAGGTACTCGGAGAAGCGCGGCTCGCGGGACGCGTCGTGCCAGAGGCCCTGCTCCTTGGCGTAGGCCTCGACGAGGGCGACGTTCTCCTCGGAGCGGCCGGTCAGGCGGAGGTAGTCGAGCGTGACGCCGTCGATCGGGAAGATCGCCGCCGTGGAGCCGAACTCGGGGCTCATGTTGCCGATCGTCGCGCGGTTGGCGAGCGGCACGGCCGCGACGCCCTCGCCGTAGAACTCGACGAACTTGCCCACCACGCCGTGCTTGCGCAGCATCTCGGTGATCGTGAGCACGACGTCGGTCGCGGTCGCCCCGGCGGGGATCTCGCCGGAGAGCTTGAAGCCGACCACGCGCGGGATGAGCATGGAGACCGGCTGGCCGAGCATCGCGGCCTCGGCCTCGATGCCGCCGACGCCCCAGCCGAGCACGCCGAGGCCGTTGACCATCGTGGTGTGGGAGTCGGTGCCGACGAGGGTGTCGGGGTAGGCGCGCAGCTTGCCCTCGACCTCGCGGGTCATGACGGTGCGGGCCAGGTACTCGATGTTGACCTGGTGCACGATGCCCATGCCCGGGGGGACGACCTTGAAGTCCTCGAAGGCGCTCTGGCCCCAGCGCAGGAACTGGTACCGCTCGCCGTTGCGCTGGTACTCGATCTCCATGTTGCGCTCGATCGCGCCGGCGTTGCCGAACACGTCGATCTGGACCGAGTGGTCGATCACGAGCTCGGCCGGGGCCAGCGGGTTGACCCGCGTCGGGTCGCCGCCGAGCTCCTTGACAGCCTCGCGCATCGTGGCGAGGTCGACGACGCAGGGCACGCCCGTGAAGTCCTGCATGATGACGCGGGCGGGGGTGAACTGGATCTCGGTGCTCGGCTGGGCGTTCTCGTCCCAGCCAGCCAGGGCGCGGATGTGGTCCGCCGTGATGTTCGCACCGTCTTCGGTGCGGAGAAGGTTCTCCAGGAGGACCTTGAGGCTGAACGGGAGGCTTTCGGCGCCTTCCACAGAATTCAGCCGGAAAATTTCGTACTCGGTTCCGCCGACGTTCAGGACGCCTTTGGCTCCGAAGCTGTCCACAGTGCTCAATGCAGGACTCCTCTCGCAACACTGCCATCTTTGTCCCGGCCTCGCGGGCGGTGCTAGTTAGGCATGCCTAACCGCAGGGCCCTCCGCACACCGGGGCCATCGCCGCCCATCCTAGTTCGCGCAGGCCCGGCGGGCGACGGTTGCCCGCGGAGCGATGCCGCGGCCCTAGGCGCGTGGAGGCGTGAGCCGGGCGACGGTCTCGACGTGGTGCGTCATCGGGTAGAGGTCGAACGCCCGGAGGCCCTCGAGCTGCCACCCCGCCTTCCGGAACCAGCCGAGGTCGCGCGCGAACGACGCCGGGTCGCAGGCCACGTAGGCGATGGCCCGGGGCGCCGCCTCGACGAGCTGCTGCACCGCCTCCCGCCCCGCGCCGGCCCTCGGCGGGTCGAGGACGACGGCGTCGAACGCCCCCGCGCCGCCGTGCCGGCGCAGCACCCGCTCCACCCGCCCCTGCACGACGACGACCTCGGGCCGGCGCTTGAAGGTGCGGCGCGCGTCGCGGCTCGTGCCGGGGGCGCCCTCGACCGAGAGGACGTGCCCCGAGGGCCCGACGGCGTCCGCGAGGGGCGCGGTGAAGAGGCCTGCCCCCGCGTAGAGGTCGGCGGCCTGCCCGCCCGGGGCGAGCGCGCCGTCCAGCGCCTCGACCGCCGCGGTGACGAGGGTCTCCGGGGCGTAGCGGTGGATCTGCCAGAACCCCTCCCCCGTCACGGTGTAGTGGCGGCCGAGGACGCGCTCGGAGACGGCGCCGCGGCCCCTCACGGTGAGGGGCGCCTTGCCGGCGTCCTGCCCCACCGCGCTGGCCGAGACCTCGGGCGCCAGGCGGGCGAGGACGTCGGTGAGCCGCGAGGGGGCCACCCCGTCGGCGAGGGTGAAGACGGCCAGCGGCGCGGAGCCGCAGGCGGGGGCCGCGATCTCGAGCCGCTCGACGCCGTCGAGGTCGAGCTCCCACAGGCGCAGCCGGTTGATCTCCTCGGTCGCGAGCGGCATGGGGCCGACGGGGACGAGCGTCTCGGAGCGGTGGGCGTGCATCGCGAGCCGGCCTTCGGCGGTGACCGAGAAGCTGCAGCGCGTGCGCCACGCGAGGCCGCCGCCGTCGTCGTCCGAGCCCTCGCGGAGCGGGACCGGCTCGACCTCGACGTCCAGCTCGAGGCCGGCGAGCCGTTGGAGCTGCTCCCGGATGACCGCGGCCTTGAGCCGCCGCTGCTCGTCGAGGGCGATGTGGCCGAACTCGGCGCCGCCGACCGGGGGGCGCCCGGCGCGGTGGGCCAGGAGCGAGTCGGCGAGGTCCCACACATGCTCGCGCCGGTGCGGCGAGGGTTCGAGGACGTCGACGACGTCGGCGCGCCAGAAGGTCGCCTCGGGTGCGGCGTCGGTCAGTTCGGCGCGCACGAGTTCGCCTGGCAGGCCGTGGCGGACGAACACGACCCGGCCCTCGTGCCGGGCCACCATGTGGCCGCCGTGCGCCACCGGCCCGAGGCGCAGCTCGAGGGTGCGGCCGGCGGCGTTCTCCTGCGCGGTTCCGGGGGACGTGGTCACAGCTCCTGCAGCCTCCTGGCCTCTTCACTCGACTTCAGCTGCCACGGGACTGACGCCACCATGACGCCCGGCTCGAAGTGGAGCCGGGCCTTGATCCGCAGGGCGGTCTGGTTGTGCACGAGCTGTTCCCACCACTTGCCCACCACGTACTCCGGGATGTACACGACGATCAGGTCGCGCGGGGAGTCCCGGCGCATGCCGTGGATGTAGTCCATGAGCGGGGTGATCGTCTCACGGTAGGGGCTCGCGAGCACGGTGAGGGGCACGGGGATCTCGAGCTTCTCCCAGTCCGCGACGGTCTGGGCGGTCTCCTCCGGGCTGATGTCCACCGTCACGGCGTCGAGCCTCGACGGCCTCGAGGCGCGGGCGTACGCGAGCGCCCGCAGCACGGGCTTGCGGATGTGGGAGACGAGCAGGACGGCGTGGACCCGGCTGGGCAGCGCGCGGGCCGAGGCATCGTCGCCCACTGCGAGCTCGCGCGCGACGTTCGTGTAGTGGGCGTGGATGCTCCACATGATGAGGAAGATCACGAACATCGCCAGCAGCGCGATCCAGGCGCCGTGTTCGAACTTGGTGATGAGGACGATGACGAGCACGGTGGCCGTCATGGCGAAACCGATGCCGTTGATGATGCGGGAGCGCTGCATGCGCACGCGCACGCCGCGGTCCTTGACCCGCTTGAGCTCGCGCGTCCAGTGCCGGATCATGCCCAGCTGGCTGAGGGTGAACGAGACGAACACCCCGACGATGTACAGCTGGATGAGCCGGGTGACGTCGGCGTCGAACGCGACGATGAGGACGATCGCGCCCGCGGCGAGGGCGAGGACGCCGTTGCTGAACGCGAGCCGGTCGCCGCGGGTGCGCAGCTGGCGCGGCAGGTAGCCATCCTGGGCCAGGATCGAGCCGAGCACGGGGAAGCCGTTGAAGGCGGTGTTGGACGCGAAGACGAGGATCACGCCGGTGGCCGCCACGACGATATAGAAGGGGATGCTGCCGCCGCCGAAGACCGAGTCGGCAATCTGCCCGATGACCGGCGTCTGGATGTAGCTGCCGGAGAGCGGCCTGCCGTCGAGGAGGAGCTCGCTCGCGGGATCCTGCACGAGATGCACGTGGGTCGCGTTGGCGAGGAAGATGATGCCTGCGAGCATCGACGCGGCGACGGCCCCGAGCAGCAGGAGAGTCGTGGCGGCGTTCCTGCTCTTGGGCGGGCGGAAGTTCGGCACGCCGTTGCTGATCGCCTCGACGCCGGTGAGGGCGGCGGCGCCGGAGGAGAAGGCCCGCAGGAGCAGGAAGGCGCCCGCGATCCCCACGAGCCCCTGGTCGAACTCCGGCGAGGCCACGATGGTGAAGTCGGCGCTCTGGGAGGGGCGCAGCGTGCCCGTGAGCCACTGCACGAAGCCGACCGCCGTCATCCCGAGGATGGAGAGCATGAACAGGTAGGTCGGCACAGCGAAGACCGTCCCGGCCTCCCGGATGCCCCTCAGGTTCACGAGGGCGAGGACCACGACGGCGGCGACCGCGATGACCGCCTGCGTCCCGTGGAGCGAGGGCACGGCGGTGGTCAGGTAGGACGCGGCGGAGGAGATGGACACCGCGACGGTGAGGACGTAGTCCACGAGGAGTGCGCTGGCGACGGTGAGGCCCGCGAAGCGGCCGAGGTTCTCCGTGGCGATCTCGTAGTCGCCGCCGCCCGACGGGTACGCGTGCACGTTCTGCCGGTAGGAGGCCACCACCGTCACGAGCACGAGCATGACGGCGATCCCGACCCAGGGCGAGAAGGACACGGCCGAGACTCCGGCGAGCGCGAGGGTCAGGAGGATCTCGTCCGGCGCGTAGGCGACGGACGAGAGCGCGTCCGAGGCGAAGATCGGAAGCGCGATGCGCTTGGGCAGCAGCGTGTGCGTGAGCCGATCGTTGCGCAGAGCGCGGCCCACAATCACGCGCTTGACCGCATTGAGAATCGTCAGCACCCTGACACGTTATGCGACAACCGCGGGCGGTGTCATCGCGCGGTAGATTGGGGGCCATGGCGCACTACGTGATCATGGGCTGCGGGCGTGTCGGCGTGACACTGGCCCACACCCTCGAGGACTCCGGCCACTCGGTCGCGATCATCGACCAGGACGACCGCGCCTTCCGGCGCCTCCGCCGGACGTTCTCCGGACGCAAGGTCACGGGCATCGGCTTCGACCGGGACACGATGAGGCAGGCCGGCATCGAGGAGGCCTACGCCTTCGCCGCCGTCTCGAGCGGGGACAACTCGAACATCCTCGCCACCCGCGTCGCCAGGGAGACGTTCCACGTCCAGCACGTCGTGGCCCGCATCTACGACCCGGGCCGCGCCGAGATCTACCAGCGCCTGGGCATCCCGACCGTCGCCGCCGTCCGCTGGAGCGCGGACCAGGTGCTGCGCCGGATCCTGCCCGAGTCGGGCGTGGCCGGCGACTTCCGCGAACCCTCGGGCCGGCTTGTCCTCTCGGAAGTCACCCTGGACCCCTCGTGGCTCGGGCGCCCGCTGGCCTCGATCGAGCGCGCGGCGGGGGTGCGGGTGGCCTACATCACGCGCTTCGGCGAGGGCGTGCTGCCCACGCCGGCGACGGCGTTCCAGGAGGGCGACACCGTGCACGCCATGATGGACATCTCCGACGCCGCCGAGGTCTCCCGCATCCTGTCCGCTCCGCCCGCGAAGGAGTCCGAGTGAAGGTCATCATCGCAGGGGCCGGGAGCGTGGGCAGCTCGATCGCCCGCGAACTGCTGGCGCACCGCCACGAGGTCCTCCTCGTCGACCCCAAGCCCGAGGTGATCGGCCGCAGCGGCCTGCGGGGGGCGAAGTGGCTCATCGGCGACGCGTGCGAGCTCTCGACGCTCAAGGAGGCCCGGGTCGACGAGGCCGACGTCGTGGTCTCCGCCACAGGCGATGACAAGGTCAACCTCGTGGTCTCGCTGCTCGCCAAGACCGAGTTCGGTGTGGGCCGCACCGTGGGGCGGGTCAACAACCCGAAGAACGACTGGATGTTCGACGGCTCCTGGGGGGTCGACGTCGCGGTCAACACCCCGCGCCTCATGACGGCCCTCGTGGAGGAGGCCGTGGAGATCGGCGACGTGGTGCGCCTGCTGACACTGCAGACCGGCGTCTCCTCCCTCGTCGAGTTCACCGTTCCCGCGGACTCCCATGTGGTGGGCCGGACCGTGGGGCAGATCGACTGGCCCGAGGACTGCACGCTCGTGGCGATCCTGCGCGACCAGAAGCCGCTGGCCCCGAGCCGCGACGACGTCGTAGACCACCGCGACGAGCTGTTCTTCATCTCCACGATCGCCGCGGAAGACGAGCTGCGCCGCCTGCTCGCCCCGCAGACGGAGTCGGCCGGCGAGGGCCAGATGCGCCCGGCCGAAACGGGCGAGGACGAGGACGACGCGTTCGACGGCTGAGTCGCGCAGCTACCCGGCGGGCGCCGGCGGCACGGGCGGGACCGCGGGCGGAGTCCTCGGCGGCCGGGTGCCCCTGGGCGCCCTGGGCCCCCCGCGGACGAAGCGCCGGTACCCCACGAAGAGCACGACGGCGACCGCCACGGCGAGCGCGACGAACACGACCCCCTGCTCCCCCGCGACCGCGGCCGGCGCCACCCCGGCGACGAGGGTGAGGAGGCCGCTGACGAGGAGGGCGTTGCCCACCGCGGGCGTGCGGCGCTCGAGCACGAGGCTCGCCAGGAGGAGCACGACGGCGACGACCGTGGCGCTCAGGCTCACCGTACGGAGCCAGTCTGCGGACGGCCCGGCGTTCTCGGGGGCGGGGTAGAACGCGAAGAAGCCGACGAAGAAGACCACGACGCTGAGCGCGCCGACGGCGACCGGATGCAGCACCGCGAACACCTTCGACCCCGCCCGCGAGCCGCCCGCTGGGACGGCTGCCGGGGACGGCCGCCTGCCGGCGAGCCGGACGTGGCCCGCCGCGAGGGCGCCGAGGAAGCCGAGGACGCCGGCCGCGACCGAGGCCATCGAGGTCTTCGGGCTGATCGCACCCGCCGAGGCCACGACCGAGGTGACGATCCCGCCGAGGATCAGGGCGTCGGCCGGGATGGACGCCCGGCGCAGCAGCGCGAAGCCGCAGGCGACCAGCGCCGCCGCCGCTGCCGTGGCGATGAGCCCCGAGTCCCGCCCATAGGCGGCCAGCACGTCCGGGTAGCCCGGACCGGTGTAGCCGGGCACCAGCGGCGGCGGGTAGAAGGCCTGCAGGCCGAGCGAGACCACCGAGGCCGCAAGGGGGGCGGCCGCGAGCGGGAACACGACCGCGAGCGCGGGCTCGTCCGCGGCCCCCTCGCGGTACTCCCCCGCGCGGCGGACGGGCAGCAGGCCGGACTGGCGCAGGGCCAGGGCCGCGAGCGCGAGGACCAGGCCGGCGCCCACCGCCGCGAAGGCGGGCGCGGAGGCCAGGCCGGGCCCGGCCCCCGAGCCCCGCGCTGCGGCATAGAGGAGCGTGAAGACCCCGCCCAGCAGGAGGCCGTCTGCCAGTGCCGCGGCGCGCGCAGGGAGGAGCGAGCCGGCCGCGAGCAGGACGGCTGCGAGGACGGACAGGATCGCGGCCGCGACCCGCTCGTAGGCCTGGAGCGAGGCGATGTACGCCTCGTACGGGGCCTCGTAGCCCGCGGAGGGCGACTCGGGCTGCGGGTAGGCGGCCTGGAGGCCGAACCCCAAGAGGAGTGCCAGCAGCACGCCCAGGAAGACGGGGAAGACGATGCGCAGCGCCTTGTTCTCCACGCTCCGACGTTACGCCGGCAGCGGGACCTGCCCTAGGGGCTTGTGTCCCGCCTCAGTCCGAGGCGGCCGGCTCGGCGGCCACCGGGCGCGTGATGAGCCACGCGACCCACAGGCCGAGGGCGTACAGCGGGACGCCCATGATGAGGCGTGTGGCCCCGAGGGCGACGAGGCCGCCGTCGCCCATCAGGTAGAGGGGAACCTGGACGAGCAGCCGCAGCCCCAGGACGGCGACCATGATCCACGTGCCGAGCCGGTACTGCCGCGCCCGCACGGGCTCCTTGCGCCAGTGCACGCCCTCGTTGCGGAGGAAGCCGAAGATGACGCCCATGAGCGGCCACTTCACGAGGATCGAGGCCACGAGCGCCACGATGTAGCCGGCGTTGGTGAGGAAGCCGGAGAGGTAGAAGTTCTCGGCGCGGCCGGAGAACACCGCGAGCGCGGCCGAGACGGCCACCCCGATGATCCCCGCGAAGGCCTGTGTGGGCGGCGTGCGCCCCACGAGGCGGACCACGACGAAGACGGCTGCCACCGCGAGGGAGAGCACGGCGGCGAGGATGAGGTCCTGGACGAGGGTGAAGCAGACGAGGAAGACCAGCCCCGGCAGGATGCTCTCGAGGAGCCCGCGGACGCCGCCGGCGCTGCGGAGCACGTCGATGCGGCCGTCCTCGTGGCGGTGGAGGCCGGCCCTCGCGGCGTAGGCGCCCGCGAGGTCGGCGCCGGTGGGCAGGCGGCCGGGACGCGGGCCGGGGCCCTCGTCGTCGCGGGGTGCGGCGGGGCCGGGTGCGGAGTTCACGTCAGTCCTCCTGGGCCAGGATCTCGTAGCGCGGGTTGTAGATGGTGGGGACGCCGTGGAAGTGGGCCAGCATGCCGGAGAAGCGCAGGCGCGTCCCGGCGTTGACCCCGCTGATCCGCCGGCGCCCGAGCCACACGAGGCACAGGGCCGGCCCGCTGCCGGGCCGTTCGCGTTCGTCCTCGATGACCGCGGTGAGCCGGGGCGCCTCGTCGACGGGGACGAACGTGAGGGACCGTACGAGGCCTTCGCCGGAGACGAGGCCGCGTTCGGGGAGCCCGCCGAAGCCCTCGAGCCTCACGGGCGCGGTGGCCTCAGCCAAGATGGGTGGTCTCCGGTCCACGTTCCGGCGTGTGCGGGGCGTGCTGTCCGTGGCCTGCGCCGTTCTCGTGCGGCGCGGCCTCGATGGGGATGCGCAGCGGGAGGAGCTCGCGCGGGGGCAGCGGGGACTCGCCGCGGTCCACGACGACGTGGCGGAAGAGGTCCTCGAGGGCGGCAGAGGCCTCGTGGCTCTCCGCGGCCTGGCCGCCGATCACTCCGCGCAGGAACCACCGCGGACCGTCCACGCCCATGAACCGGGCCGCGCGGTAGCTGCGGCGCTCGCCGGAGGCATCGGCAGGAAGCCGCGCGAGCAGCTCCGGGCCGAAGCTGCCCTCGACCTCCTCCACCGTGCCGCCCTGGCTCGCGACCGACTGGGCGATCTGGGCGCGGATCTCGCCCCAGAGGCCCTCCGAGCGGGGCGCGGCGAAGGCCTGGAGCTGCAGGCTGGAGCCGGCGAGGTCCATCGTCACGGCGACGACGCGCTGGGTGGCCTCCTCGAGCTCGAGGCGCAGCTGGAGGCCCTCGGTGGGCCGCACGAGGATCGAGCCGAGGTCCACGTAGCCGCTCTCGGTGCTCGCCTCGCTCGCATCGAACGGCCCCTTCTGGGCGCGCCCGTAGCCGCTCTTGTCGGGCTCGGGACGCTTCTTCGTCGACTGCCCGAGGACGGAGGGGTCCTCGGAGGTCAGCTTGGCGTTCTTGCCGCGTCCGAACAGTGCCACACACACTCCTTTGTCTTGCCGGCTGTCCCGGCAGCCCGCTTCCGCCGAACGCCCGGTCGGGCGGGGCGCTAGGGGGCGGTGAATCCGCCCGTCGAGCCGAAGCCCCCCGAGCCGCGCACGGAGTCGGACAGGTCCGCGACGGGCACGAAGCGCGCATGTTCGACGCGCTGGATCACCATCTGAGCGATTCTATCGCCGCGGCGGAGGGCGATCGGTTCGGACGCGTCCGTGTTGAGCAGGGTCACCGCGATCTCGCCGCGGTAGCCGGCGTCCACCGTGCCCGGGGCGTTGACGACCGTGAGGCCGTGCCGCGTGGCGAGGCCCGAGCGCGGATGGATGAGGGCGACGTAGCCGAACGGGAGCGCGATGCTCACGCCCGTGGGCACGAGCGCGCGCTCGCCCGGGCGGAGCGTCACGTCCACGCGCGCCCGCAGGTCGGCTCCGGCGTCGCCGGGGTGGGCGTACGCGGGCGGCTCGAGGCCGTCGTCGAGCATCTTGAGCTGGACGTCGAGGGTCGGTGCCCAGGCCGTGGACTGGTCCGGGGCCGCGTGGTCGGGGGCTGTCTGCTGCGCGCTCACCCGTCAACTCTAGCGGGCCTGCGGCGGCTCCCCGGCGCCCGCGGACGGCCGGCGCTTTTGTCCTCGCGGGCGCCGGGGTGGAAAGCTTGACCCATGCCTGACGCCACGACGCCCGCCTCCGGGCCGAGCACCGCCGACCCCATCGTCTACTCCGAGAAGCTCTGGCCGGCCTGGTGGGTGTGGATCGTGGTCCTGGGCGTCTCGGGCGCGGGCATCCTGGTCTTCGCCCCGATCAGCATGGCGGCCGGATACACGGGCGCGGCCGTGCTGCTCGTCATCCTCGCCGGAATCCTCGTGGCCTCCACGCCCGCCGTCGTGGTCACGCGGACCTCCTTCCGCGCAGGCCGGGCCGTCCTCCCGCGGACCTTCACGGGCACTGTGGAGGCGTTCGACGGCGACGAGGCCACCGCTGAGCGGGGCCCGCGCCTGAACGGGCTGGCCTACCTGTGCATCCGGGGCTGGATCCGCCCAGTGGTCCGCGTCGAGCTCACCGATCCGGAGGACCGCACGCCGTACTGGCTCGTCTCGAGCCGACACCCGGACCGCCTGGTCGCCGCGCTCACCGAAGTGCCCCGCCGCTGAAACGGAGGCGGCCCCGACGCCGTCGCGTCGGGGCCGCCTCGAGCGTGGCCGCCTGGAGCCGGAGGCGTCAGCCTTCGCACTCCTTGCAGTAGAGCAGGCCGTTCTTCTCCCGGGCGATCTGGGAGCGGTGACGGACGAGGAAGCACGAGGCGCACGTGAATTCGTCGGCCTGCGCGGGGAGCACCCGCACCAGGAGCTCCTCGCCGGAGAGGTCGGCTCCGGGGAGCTCGTAGCTGTCCGCCGCCTCCGCCTCGTCCTCGTCCACCGCAGCAGACTGCTTGTCGGTACGGCGGGACTTCAGCTCCTCGATCGAGTCCTCGTTGAGCTCTTCCTCGTTCTTGCGCGGCGCATCGTAATCGGTCGCCATAATTCTTCGTTCACGCTCCGGTAGCTAGCCATGTCACGTGGCATCCCACGTAGTCCACTCCAACGCACTCGGCCCCCATTTTGTGCCCAGTGACGGGGAGATTGTTCCCGATGAGCAGGCAAAACGCCATTCGGTCCCGGAACATTCCCGACATGTGCCGCTACCCCCGCACCCCGGCCCGCGGCCCGCGCCGCGCCCGGGCGCCCTTTTTCGCGGCACACCGGGAGCCTGCAGGCCTTCTGCGCCCGCGGATGGCACAGTTCTACTCAGACCTAGAGCAAGCTGGAGGGCGTCCATGCGGGAGCGAGCGCACGATCAGGCGGAAGAGCTGCGCCTCGTCGGGGTCCACGAGGACGGTGCACACCTCATCGTGAGCGCCGCGAACGGGGACATGTTCCGGCTGCCCCTCGACGAGGCGCTGCGCCGCGCCGTGGCCCGCCCGGCGCCCCAGCGTCCTGCGCCCTCCGGCGCCGACGGCGCCGGCATGACCCCGCGCCAGATCCAGGCCGAGATCCGCGCGGGCGCAACCGCGGAGGAGGTCGCGGCGTCCTCCGGCGTCCCGCTGGCCCGGGTGCAGCGCTTCGAGGGTCCCGTCCTGGCCGAGCGCGAGCACATGGCGCGCCGCGCGCAGGCGGTGGAGGTCCCCGGGCGGCTGCCCACCCAGGAGGCGCTGCGCGGACCCGCGGCCGACCGCGCGGTGACGCTCGGCGAGATGGCCGCCTACCGGCTCTCGCTCCACGGCGTTCCGGCGGGGGCCGTCGAATGGGACTCCTGGCGCCGGCCCGACGGCCAGTGGACCGTGGTGGCGCGGTTCGCCCTCCCGGAGGGCGCGCCGTCGTCCATCGGCGAGGAGCCGCCTGCCGTGTGGACCTTCCATCCCGGCCACCGGACGGTGGCCAATGCCAACCGGTGGGCGCAGCAGCTCAGCGAGCTCGAGCCGCTCGACGGGCCCGCTCCCCGCCGCCGGCTCGCAGCCGTCTCGGACCGCCCGTTCGACGTCGAGGCCGCCGAGGAGCACTCCGGCGGCGAGCTGGACCGCGAGGGGGAACTGCTGGACATGCTGCGCGCGCGCCGCGGCCAGCGGCTGGGTGTGGACGAGGACGGCGACGACGCCCTCGCGCTGCTCCTCACGCACGGCATCCCCGCGGCGCATCCGCGGTCGCCCGAGGCCGAGGAGCCGGAGCCCGAGGCCGCCCCGGCCGAGCACCGCAGGGCCGGCGAGTGGGAACGCGGTGCGTGGCGGCCCGCGGAACGGGACGAGGAGACCGAGGACGACGACGGCGACCCGGCTCCGCGCGGCGGCATCACCTCGCTGCTCTCCCGCCTCAACGTCCGCACGGTCCCGGAGGCCGATTCGCGGCTCGACCTGCGGCCCGGCGTGAGCACTGCCACTACGGAGATGACGGTCGTCCCAGCGGCGCGGCCCTCGGGCGACGGTTCGCACGATGGTCCCGCCGACGGCACGGCGCGGCGCCAGGACGGCCCGGACGGCGGCACGGCGCACACCGGCCCCCAGCAGCGGGACACGCCCCGGCAGGAGGAGGGCCCGGGCCAGCCCGAGGCCCCGCAGGAGGCGGAAGGGCCGCACGCACCGGACAGCCGGCAGGACGTGGAACGCCAGCACGGAGAGGAACGCCCGCACCGGCCGGAAGGCCTGCACGGAGCGGGAACCCCGGCCCGGCAGGCCTCGCCCGAGGACCGGGAGCCGCCGCGTGCGGAGACCGCGGGCCAGGGCGAGCCCGCGCGCAGGTCCTCGCGGCCCAAGCGGTCCTCGGTCCCCAGCTGGGACGAGATCGTCTTCGGCACGAAGGGCGACTGACCGGGCTCCCGCGGGCGGGCCCTAGTCGCCGAACGGGAGCAGCTGCTCCCCCTCCCCCATCACGGGCACGGACGCGGCCGTCTTCCCGGCCATGTAGTGGCGCCTGCACAGGGTCTCGTACTCCACCTCGGTCCAGGGGCCCTCGTCGTCGGGCGTACCACGGCCGGAGACGTCCGCCACGACCACCTGCTCCCCTGTCAGGACCATCTCGCCGCCCACGGTGCGGGCGTTGTGCGTCGCGCGGCGCCCGCACCAGCACAGCGTCGGGACCTGGAGCGTCTCGATCCGGTCGGCGAGCTCCACGAGGCGGCGCGAGCCCTCGAAGAGGCGTGCGCGGAAGTCCGTGCCGATCCCGAACGCGTACACGTCGACCTCGAGCTCGTCGACGACCCTGGCGAGCTCGTCCACCTGCTCGTGGCGGTAGAACTGGGCCTCGTCGCAGATGAGGTAGTCGACCTCCTCGGCACGGGTCCGCCGGGACACGACCTCGTTCCAGAAGCTCGACTCCGCCGTGACCTCGATCGCCGGGGTGCTCAGGCCCAGGCGGCTCGTGATGACGGCGCGCCCGGACCTGTCGTGGCTCGTGAAGAGGAGCCCCTTACGGCCGCCAGCGCGGTGGTTGTAGTCCATCTGCAGCGCGAGCGTGGACTTGCCACTGTCCATGGTGCCGGTGAAGAAGACGAGCTCAGCCACGCCGCTGCCGCTTCCCGCGGACGCGTCCGCGCGCGGTGAAGGCCACGAGCGGGACCTGCCGCTCGGCCTTGGTCCACGAGCCGTGCTGGCCCACCATCTCGAACGCCTGCGGCCGGGCCCGGCGCCCGTCGTAGAGGGCCAGGTCGCCGTGGACCGCGACGATGAGGTCGCCGATCCGGGGATGCACCCTCTCGGAGACGACCGGGCCGAACAGGCCGTGCCCCACGGCCTCGGCCCGCGTGAGGATCCAGGCCTGGCTGCCGAAGCGCTCGCGCCATCGCGCGGCGACGGCCGCCACCGCGGACGCGTCCGGGGCCCCTTCGCCGTCGGTGCCCTCGAGGTGGAGGTGCACCATGCGCGGCTCGCCGGCGGTGTGCCGCACCCCCTCCGTCAGCTGGGGATCCGCCGAGATGTCGATGCGGCGGGCCGCGGCGACGTCGACCATCCCGTGGTCCCCGACGACGAGGACGAGCGTCCCCGGTGGGAGCTGGCCGTCGAGGCGGCGCAGGCACGCGTCGACCTCCTCGAGCGCCTCCTCCCATGCGGCGGAGGCGACGCCGAACTGGTGGCCGGCCTTGTCGAGCTCGTTGAGGTAGAAGTAGGCGAGCATGCGCGGGTGCGTGGCCATGGCCTCGGCGGCGGCTGTGGTGCGCGCGTGCAGGCTCACGGCGCCGATGAACTCTCCGCCCCGGAGCGCGGCGCGCGTCATCGCGGAGCCCTCGAACTGGGGAAGGCTCACGGTGGCCACCGGGATCGCGGGATGGAGGCGCTCGAAGACGGTCGGGCAGGGCTGCCACCGCTGCGGGTCGACATCGGGGTCCCAGCCGTTGAGCTGGTTGACCACCCGGTCGAGGTGCGGGGCATAGACGTCGTAGCCGACCATGCCGTGCTGCCCCGGCGGCACGCCGGTGCCGAGGCTCGCGAGCGAGGCGGCGGTGGTGCTGGGGAACGCGGCGTCGAGCATTCCCGGGACTGCCCCCTGGCCCTGGGCGAGCTTCTCGCGCAGGAAGGGCGTGTGCGCGGTGCGCTTGGACAGGAGGGTGCGGCCCAGGCCGTCCACCATGACGAGGCAGATGCGCACGGCCTCGGGGAGCCCGAGGGTGTTCTCGAACCCCTCGGCCCCGAGGGCCGCGGCGCAGGAGGGCAGCACGTCCGCCACGGAGCGCGAGCCGAACGCGGGCGGGGGCGGAAGGGGCGGAGCGCCGGCCGCGGCGCCGGGGGCGGCCGTCATCTAGCGGCTGCCGTGGCCGCGCAGCGTCCGCGACGAGAAGGCCGAGAGCCGGGGCCGCTGGGCCGCCTGGAAGGGGCGCGATCCGGTGTTCACCGCGCGCAGGAGCCGCGCGAACTGCTTGGCGGCGTCGACCGCGCGGGGGCCGTCGGCGTCGGCGCTGATCCTGAGCACGATGTCCTCCTGCGCCATCGTGCCGGTGTAGCCGTGGTCGGCCTCGCACTGGGGGTCGCCGCACCCGGCCGGCACGATGTCCAGCCGCTGGCCGCCGCTCCACGAGATGGCGAGGGTGACCTCCCGGACGGGGTCGCCCGGGGCGTAGTCCGCGGGCTGGGCGTAGACGTAGGAGAGCACGACCGTGGCGATCTGGTCGACGGGCACGGACTCGGTGGACACCTGGGCCCCCATCTGGCTGCCGCTGTCGTCGAGCGGGGCCTCGTCCACGTGCGTGATCACGAGCATGTCCTCGGTCAGGACGAGCACGGTCACGTGCCGGCGGACCTCGGCCCGCTCGAAGTGGGTCTCCAGGTGCGTCAGGTGCGCGATCGCGGTCCGGCCGTCGAGGGCATCGGCCACCACGTCGCCGACGAGCAGCGGGTAGAACCCCGTCCGCTGGAGCGCCGCGGTCAGCGATTCCCCCGGGCCTGGGACCCGGTGCTCGCCTGCAGGTGCCCCGGACGCGTTGTGGCTCATGGGCGCCATTCTCCCAGACCGGCACCCGGCGTCCCAAAACCGGGAGGCCGCGCTCACTGGGCGATGAGGGCGCGCCGGGCGCTGTCCATGCGCTGGGCGGCGTTGCCGATCCAGACCTGCGCCGAGAGCACGGTCAGGCCCGTGGAGCTCACCACCACGGGCTTGAGCTCGAGCAGCGACACCTCGGGGTGGCGGTCCTTCAGCAGCGAGACCCGCCCGATGAGGTCCTCGAGCGCGGGCACATCGAGGGCAGGCAGGCCCTCGTGCCCGAACAGCTTCACGGAGGTGCGCGGCGAGCGGACGATGTCGTGCACGTCGCCCGTGGTGAGCGGGGTGATCCGGTGCGCCCAGTCGTCGAGGAGGGAGACGGCGTCGCCCGCGAGCCCGAAGGAGAGGACGGGTCCGAGCAGGGGGTCCTCGATCGCCCTCACCACGCACGCCTGCCCGAGCGGGGCCATGCGCTGCACCTCGAAGTGGCCGCCGCCGTAGGGGGCGAGCGCGCGCCCCATCTGCTCGAACTCGGCGCGAAGGTCGGCGGCGTCCCGGATGTCCAGGCGGACGGCGCCGAGGTCGAGGCGGGAGCGGAGGTTGTCCGCGGCGGACTTGATCGCCACCGGCCACCCGAGGGCATCCGCGGCCGCGACGGCCTCGTCGGCGGTCCCGACCGGCCGGGACGCGAGGACCGGGATGCCGTAGCAGTCCAGCAGCCGCGCGGCGTCGTCGCCCGAGAGCTGCACGAGCTCCGTGCCCTGCACGCCGGCGAGCCGGGCGCCGATCAGGGCCGCGGCGGCGCCGTCGTCCGCGTCGGCCTCGAACAGGGCGCCCTGGTCCCGGGCGAGCCACTCGCTGTAGCGGGTGACGGCGGCGAGCGCCGCCACGGCGTCGCCCGCGCTCGTGTAGCACGGCACGGCCGCCGGCCACTCCTCCGGCCGGTCGCCGGCGCGGGGGGCGGGAAGGAGTCCCTCGGTGTCCGTCTGCCGGTCCAGCACCCCCGGGAACGCCGCGATGACGGCCTTCCCGAGCGGCTCCGCGGTCTCGGCGAGGGTCCGGGCGAGCGCCGGCACCCGCACGCCTGCCGAGGGCAGGAGGGCGACGACGACGGCATCCACGTCGTCGCGGGCTGCGGCCTCGCGCAGGCGCCGGGCCAGCTCGGGGAGCGCCAGCGACTGCCCCAGGGCGAGGTCGAGGTCACCTTCGGCGGCGGTCACGGTCAGCCCCTCCCCTTCCGCGCTGTCCGCCACGACGCGGGCCAGGGCGAGGGAGTTGCTCAGGACGGCGACCCTCGGGCCGGCCGGCAGGGTCCCGACGGCGATCTGGGCGACGTCGACGAGCTGCTCGACCGTCCCGACCCGGATGACCCCGGACTGGCGCAGCACGGCGTCGAGCGCCCCCTGGGGGGCCTGGGTCGTGCGCACGGAGTGGCCCGGCGGGAGCCGCAGCCCGGTGACCTCGCTCTTGGCGACGATGACCGGCTTGCTGCGGGCGAGGCGGCGGGCGATGCGGGAGAACTTGCGCGGGTTCCCGAACGACTCGAAGTACAGGCCCACGGCGCTCGTGGCGACATCGTCCTCCCAATACTGCATGAGGTCGTTGCCGGAGACGTCGGCCCGGTTGCCCGCCGACAGCACGGAGGAGAAGCCGAGGTAGCGCCGCTCGGCGGCGGCATAGAGCGCCACCCCGATGGAGGCGGACTGGCTGAACAGGCCGAGGCTGCCCTGCCGTGGCAGGCCGGGGGCGAGGGAGGCGTTGAGCCGGATGTCCGGGTCCGTGTTGGCGATGCCGAGGGACTCGGGCCCGACTACCCGCATGCCGTGGGCCCGGGCGTGGCGGACGATCTGCCGCTGGAGCGCGAGGCCCTCCTCGCCGCGTTCGGCGAAGCCGCCGGAGGCGATGACCACGCCCTTCACGCCCGCCGCCGCACACTCGGCGACGACGCCCTGGACCTCGGCGTACGGCACGGCCACCACGGCGAGGTCGACAGGCTCCGGGACCTCCCCGATCCGCCCGTAGGCCATCATGCCGCCGAGCTCGAGCGCCTCGGGGTTCACGGCGTAGACGCTGCCCGCGAAGCCGCCTTCGACGATGTGCTCGAGCAGCTGGTAGCCGAGGGTCCCCCAGGTGCGGCTGGCGCCGACGACGGCGACCGAGGAGGGGGCCAGGAGCCCCATGATGCTGCGCGCCTCGGCGCGGTGCTCGCGTGACTCCATGACGGCGCGCGACTTCTCCGTCGGGTCGATCTCGAAGGCGACGGAGACGACTCCGTCGTCGAAGTGACGCGTGACGGCGTAGCCGGCCTCGGCGAAGACCGTGAGCATCTTGCGGTTCTCGGGCAGGACCTCCGCCGTGAACCGGCGGATGTGGTTTTCGCGGGCGGCGGCGGCGAGGTGCTCGAGCAGGATCGAGCCGATCCCGCGGCCCTGGTGCCTGTCGGCGATGTTGAAGGCGACCTCCGCCTCGGCCGGGTCCGTGAGGCGGTCGTAGCGGCCCACGCCGATGATCTCGTCGCCGATGGTGATGACGAGCGCGACCCGGTCGTGGTGGTCCACCTCGGTGAACCGCTTGAGCTCGCCGGGCGTGAGGCGCGCCTTGTAGCTGAAGAAGCGCAGGTAGATGGACCCCTCGGACTGGTGGGTGTGGAAGTCCTGCAGCGCCTGGGCGTCCTCGGGGCGGATCGGGCGCAGGTGGGCGGTGCCGCCGTCGCGCAGGACCACGTCGGCCTCCCAGCCGTGCGGGTAGGACGCGCCAGTGGTGGATGCGCGGGTCGAGGGTGCGCCGTCCGAGGCCGATTCCACCATAGGGTTAGCCTAGTTCAGCCCCCGCACCACCACACGAAGGACCCACGCTCTCTTGGCACGTCGACAGAACCCGCGCTCCTCCTCGGGGGCGGACATCCTCCCGGGCACCGACGACTTCGCGGAGAACATCACCGACATCGACGTGGCCGAGGAGATGGAGACCTCCTTCCTCGAGTACGCCTACTCGGTCATCTACTCGCGCGCGCTCCCGGACGCCCGCGACGGCCTCAAGCCAGTCCAGCGCCGCATCCTGTACATGATGAGCGACATGGGGCTGCGGCCGGAGCGCGCCCACGTCAAGAGCGCCCGTGTGGTGGGCGAGGTCATGGGCAAGCTGCACCCGCACGGCGACGCCGCCATCTACGACGCGATGGTGCGCATGGCCCAGGGCTTCGCGCTGCGCCTGCCGCTCATCGACGGGCACGGCAACTTCGGCTCGCTCGACGACGGGCCGGCCGCCGCCCGGTACACGGAGGCCCGCATGGCGGCGGCCTCCCTCGCGCTCACCGGCGACCTGGACGAGGACGTCGTCGACTTCATCCCCAACTACGACGGCCAGCTCACCCAGCCCGAGGTGCTCCCGGCCGCGTTCCCCAACCTGCTGGTCAACGGCACCACCGGCATCGCGGTGGGCATGGCCACCAACATGGCCCCGCACAACCTCGTGGAGGTCATCGCGGCGGCCCAGCTGGTGATCGCCAACCCCGAGGCCACGCTCGAGGAGGTCATGGAGCTCGTGCCGGGCCCGGACCTGCCCTCGGGCGGCCGGATCGTGGGACTCGAGGGGATCCGCGACGCGTACCGCACGGGGCGCGGCTCCTTCAAGACCCGCGCGAAGGTCTCCATCGAGCAGATCTCCGCGCGGCGGACGGGCATCGTGGTGACCGAGCTGCCCTACATGGTGGGCCCGGAGAAGGTCATCGAGAAGATCAAGGATGCAGTCAACGCGAAGAAGCTCGCGGGCATCTCCGACGTCACCGACCTCACCGACCGCCAACACGGGCTGCGGCTCGTGGTCGAGGTCAAGAACGGCTTCAACCCGCAGGCCGTCCTCGCCCAGCTCTACCGGTACACACCGCTCGAGGACTCCTTCGGCATCAACAACGTCACGCTCGTGGACGGGCAGCCGCAGACCCTCGGGCTGCTCGAGCTCCTGCGCGTCTACGTGGGCCACCGGATCGACGTGGTGCGCCGCCGCACCGCGTTCCGGCTCGGCAAGCGAAAGGACCGGCTGCACCTCGTCGAGGGGCTCCTGGTCGCGATCATGGACATCGACGAGGTCATCCAGATCATCCGGACCTCGGACGAGGCCGCCGCGGCGCGCGAGCGGCTCATGTCGATCTACGACCTGACCGAGATCCAGGCGAACTACATCCTCGAGCTGCGCCTGCGCCAGCTCACCAAGTACTCCAGGCTCGAGCTCGAGAAGGAGCAGGACGAGCTGCGCCGCGAGATCGCCGAGCTCGAGGCCATCCTCGGCTCGGACTCGCTCCTGCGCCAGCTCGTCTCGGGCGAGCTCGCCGAGGTGGCCAAGAAGTACGGCACTCCGCGCCGCACGGTGCTCCTGGAGCGCGACGACGCGCCCGCCCTCGGGAGCAAGGCCTCCGCCGCGGTCGCCGGCGCGTCGGGCGCGGCGAAGGGCAAGGCCGCCCCGCTCCAGCTCGAGATCGCCGACGAGCCCTGCTGGGCCCTCCTCTCCGCGACCGGCCTCGTGGCCCGGACCGTGCACGCCGAGCCGCTCACCGAGGGGGGCCCGCGGGTGCGGCACGACGTCTTCCGCTCTGTGGTGCGCACGACGGCGCGCGGCGAGGTCGGTGCCCTGACCTCGGCCGGGCGGATGCTGCGCCTGCAGGTCGTGGACCTCCCCCAGCTCCCGCCCGCGTCCGGCCTGCCCAACATGGCCGGCGGTGTGGCCGCGAAGGACTTCCTCACGCTCGCCAAGGGCGAGGCGCTCGTGGCCCTCGTGCCGCTGGACGCGGTGGTCGCGATGGGCACCGCCCAGGGCGTGGTCAAGCGGGTCTCCCCGGACTACCCGCTCAATCGCGAGGACTGGGACGCGATTGCGCTCAAGCCCGGCGACGCGGTCATCGGGGCGGCGCCGGCGGCCGACGGCGACGTGCTGGTCTTCGTGACCGGCCAGGCCCAGCTCCTGCGCTACGACGCGTCCACCGTGCGCCCGCAGGGCCGCACCGCGGGCGGCATGGCCGGGATCAAGCTCGCGGCGGGCGACGCGGCCGTGTTCTTCGGCGTGGTCGCCGCCGACGACGCCGAGGAGAAGGCCGTAGTCGTGACGATCGCGGCCGGCTCCGATGCGCTCCCCGGCACCTCGGCGGGCAGCGCCAAGGTGACCCCGTTCGCCGAGTACCCAGCCAAGGGCCGGGCGACGGCCGGCGTCCGCGCCCACCGCTTCCTCAGGGGCGAGGACCGGCTCATGCTCGCCTGGGTAGGCCGCGGCCCGGCGCGCGCCTCGTCCTCGGCCGGGGTGGCCCGCTCGCTGCCCTCGGAGTTCGGCCGCCGGGACGGCTCGGGGGTCACGCTCGCCCAGTCGGTGGACGAGGTCGGCCCCAGCTTCGCCTAGCTGTCGCCCCTCCCCGCCCCCTCCCCGTTTCGGGTACGCATCTCGTCGCCTCTTCGCGGTTCCGGGTACGCATCTCGTCGCCCTCGTGGCCTTCCGGGTACACGCCGGGGGTCGGGGTGCGCCGCTAGACTGCGGCCATGGCGATCACCCCCGACCTGAAGGACTGGACCTGGGTCCTCGAACGGCCCTGCCCCGAATGCGGGTTCGACGCGGACGACCTCACGCCGCACGAGGTTGCGGCGCGGATCGACGCGGCGCTGCCGCGCTGGGACGCCGTGCTCGGCCGCGCCGACGTGCGTGCGCGTCCGGACGAGTCCACGTGGTCCCCGCTCGAGTACGCCTGCCACGTGCGGGACGTGTTCGAACTCTTCCGCGCCAGGCTGGGCCTCATGCTCGCCGAGGACGGGGCGCGCTTCGACGACTGGGACCAGAACGCCACGGCGCTTGAGAAGGACTACGCGCGCGCGGACCCCGAGGTGGTGCGGCCCCAGCTCGCGGAGCAGGGCGCCCGGGCCCGCGACGCGTTCGCCGCTGTTCCCGCGGAGGCGTTCGGCCGGCGGGGCCTGCGCAGCAACGGCAGCGCGTTCACCGTGGTGACCCTGTCCCGCTACTTCCTGCACGATGTCGAGCACCACCTCCACGACGTGGCGGGCTGACCGCGTGGAGACGATGGAGCCGGCCCTGTTCGCCGCGCCGCTGAAGTCCCAGTTCGAGGCCTTCCTCGACGAACACCGTGCCGGCCTCGCCGCGAGCCTCGACGGGCTGACGGAGGCCGAGGCACGGGCGGCCCTCGTGCCCTCGCGCACCACGCTCCTGGGCCTCGTCAAGCACGGGGCGTTCGTCGAGCGGGTCTGGTTCGACGAGGCCGTCACCGGCCGGACGCGCGCCGAGATCGGCATCCCGGCCACCCCGGACGAATCCTTCGTCCTCGCCCCGTCGGACACGATCGACACCGTCCGCGCGGAGTACCGTGCGGCGTGCCGGGACGCGCGGCGGGCCACTGCGCCGCTCGGACTCGACGACGTCGTCTCCGGGAACCGCCGCGGACCGCTGCCCCTGCGCTGGGTGTACCTCCACATGCTGCGCGAGCTCGCCCAGCACTGCGGGCACGCGGACATCCTGCGCGAGCAGGTCCTTGCCGCCCGCCCCGGCAGCCCCGCCGCCCCGGGTCCGCCCAGCCGCTGAATCGGCCGCTCGACTGGATCAGCGCACACCCGCCGGTCCAGCCCGCGTGCGCCGGATCAGCGCAAACACGCCGAACCAGCCCACCGGCGGGATCAGCCCACCGGCACGGCGGCGCGCACCGCGGCCTGCGGGGCGGCGAGCCGCACGAGGACGTCCCCGGGCATCAGCTCCGTGGCGTGGTGGGTGACCATGACGACGGTCCTGTCCACGAGCGCCTCGTGCAGGGCGGCCACGAGCGCGAGGCCGGATTCGGGGTCCAGGTGCGCGGTCGGCTCGTCGAGGAGCACCACCTCCGCGCCGGCGAGGAGCGTCCGCGCGACTGCGAGACGCTGTCGCTGTCCCCCGGAGAGGAACGCCCCGCGGCTGCCGATCCGCGCGTCGAGGCCCCCCGGGAGCGAGCGCACGTGCTCGAGGAGCCCGACCTTGGCGAGGACCGCTTCGAGCTCGGCGTCCGACGGCGCGTGGTCCCGGTCGCGGGCGACGGCGAGGTTCCCGCGTACGGTCGAGTCGAACAGGTGTGACTCCTGCGGGCACCACGCGACGGGACCGGCGACCTCGGCCGTGCCCTCCCGCGGGGCGAGGAACCCGGTGAGCAGTGCGAGCAGAGTCGACTTGCCGCTCCCCGAGGGCCCGGCGACGACGACCCAGTCCCCCGGCCGCGCCGTGAGGTCCAGGTGTGTGAGGACGTCGGGGCCGCCGCCCCAGCCCGCGGTGACGCCGCGGAGGCCGAGGCCCGCGCCCCGTGCAGGGGCGCCCGGCTCGGGGGTCCCGGAGGATGCGGCACGTCGCTCGACGGCGTCCTGCACGGCCCGCTCCTCGGCCGCAACGCGGACGAGGGCGGCACGGAGGGCCGGGAGCTGCTGGACCGCCGTGCTGGCGGCAGCGAGCGGCTCTCCGAGGGCGAGCTGGAGCAGGAGGACTGCCGCGGCGGTGGCGGCGGGGGCGCCGGCGCCCTGCGCGGCCCCCAGGGTCAGGGCGGCGGCGGTACCCGTCGCGGCCACGACGACCGCCCGCGCGAGCCCCTCCGCCGCCGCGCCCCGCCGCTCGAGGCGGGTGAGCGCGGCGTCCGCGGAGCGGATCGACCGCAGCACCGCCCCGTCGCGGGCGTTCGCCCTCAGGTCTGCCCCGGCGGCGAGCGCCTGGCCCATCCGCGCGAGCAGGCCTGCCCGACCGGTCTGGACCCGGGCGGCCGCCCGCCGGTCGGCGGCCCTCGCGACCGCGGGCGCAACGAGCAGCGCGACGGCCACCGCGGCAGCCAGGACGGGCGTCTGGGCGGGCAGGAGGATCCCGACGGCCGCCAGTGCCCCGGCCGCGACCAGGACGGCCGTGGTGATCGGCGCCAGCACGCGGGGCAGCTGGTCGCGCACCGCCTCGGCGTCTCCGACGAGCGCCTCCAGGGCTGCCCCGGGCACGAGGAGCCTGCGCGCGGAGAGCCCCCGTGCCGACAGGAGGGTCCACAGCCGCTCGCGCAGCACGGTGAGCGTCGACAGGACGGCCGAGTGGAGCGCGAGCCGCTCGCGGTAGCGCAGCACGGCCCGGGCGATCCCGAAGAACCGCACGCCGGTGATTGCGGTGAGCAGGTAGAGGATGGGCGGCTGCTCGCTTGCCCGCACGATCAGCCACCCGGAGAGGGTGGAGAGGGCGACGGCGGCGGCGGCCGCGCCCAGCCCGGCGAGCGCCGCCCGGGCGTAGGTGCCCGCGTCAGGGCGCAGCAGCGAGGCCAGGGTGCGCAGCCAGGCCCCGGGCCGGACCGCCGCCGGGGCCGGGGGCACGCGGCGGGCGGGCGCATCCGGCACCTCGGCGCGGAAGCGGGCCGAGGCCGCGGAGGACGACGGGGCGAGCTCGACGGTGCGGTCCGCGAGGGCCGCCGTGCGGGGCTCGTGCGAGACGAGCAGGACCGTGACCCGTCCGGCGAGCGCGGAGACGGCGCGCTCGACGAGGGCCGCGGACGCGTCGTCGAGGTGCGCCGTCGGCTCGTCGAGCAGGAGAAGGTCGGCCCCGTCGGCGACGCGGGCGAGCCCGCGGGCGACGGCGACGCGCCGCTGCTGGCCGGGGCTCAGCTCCGCCGGGTCCGCGGCGCCGAGCCCCCCGAGGCCGAGCCGCGCGAGGAGTTCCCCGACGAGCGGGCCGTGCTCCCCGGGCGCGGCGTCCTCCCCCGCCGCCCCCGCATAGAGCAGGAGCTCCGCGGCCACGGTGCGCTCGGTGAACTGCGGGTGCTGCGGCACCCAGGCCACCCGGCGTGGGTCGGGCCCGTGCACCGAGCCGTGCACCGCAGCCCCGGCGCCGTCCCGGACGAGGCCGGCGATGGCGGCCAGGACGGTGGTCTTCCCCGAGCCGCTCGGCCCAGCGAGCACGGTCACGCGACCGGCCGGAGCGGTGAAGTCCACCGGTCCGACGGCCCCGGCCGCGCCGTCGTACTGCACGGCGAGCGCGGTGACGCGGACCTCGGACGGGCCGGCCGCCTCGGGTGTCCCCGGCGCATCGTCGCCGTCGCGGCGCCCCGTGGACAGGAGCGCGGCGCCCCGTGGGGCGCCGATGCGGGCGCGGGCGCGCCGCAGGGCCTCCGCCCCGTCCTCGCTCGCGTGGTGGGCGGTCCCCAGGTCGCGCAGGGGCTGGAAGCACTCGGGGGCGAGGATGAGCGCGAGGAGCCCCGCCTCGAGCGTCATGTCCCCGTGGACGAGGCGGATGCCGATGAAGACGGCGACGACCGCCACCGAGATGGTCGAGATGAGCTCGAGCGCGAGGGCCGAGAGGAAGGCGACCCTGAGGGTGGCCATCGTCCGGGACCTGTAGGCGCGGGAGAGCTCGCCCAGCGCGCGTCGCTGCTCGGCGGCGCGGCCGAGGCCGACGAGCACGGGCAGCCCCTGGGCGAGTTCGACGAGGTGCGCGCCGAGCCGCAGGAGGGACTGCTGGGCCTCGGCAACGGCCTCGAGCGTGTGGCGTCCGATGAGGACCATGAACACCGGAACGAGCGGGAGGGTGAGCACGAGGATGAGCGCGCTGACCCAGTCTGCCCCGAGGATGCGGGCGCCGACGAGGAGGGGCAGGACCGCGGTCTGGACGAGGGCGGGGAGGTACTGCGTGTAGAGCGCGTCGAGGCCGTCGAGCCCCCGGCCGGCGAGCACGGCGGTCGCCGCGGGCGAGGACGCGACCCGGGCCGCGCCGTCGTCCGCGGGATCCCCCGGGGAGACGGAGGCCGGGCCGCCTCCGAGGCCCGCTTCGAGCAGCTGCGAGCGCAGCTCCTCCTTGACCCCCACGGCCGCCCAGCGCCCCACCGCCGAGGTGCCCCACTCCGCGGCGGCCCGGATCAGGACGCCGGCGGCCGCGGCGAGCGTGGACGCGGAGAGCGTCCCGGGCTGCGGGGCCCCGGCGGCGAGCGCCGCGAGGCCGGAGGCGACCCCCTGGGCGAGAAGGGCAAGGCCCACGGCCTTCGCCGCGGCGAGCACGCCCAGGAGGACGAGCGCGCGGCGGCTGGTCGGTCCCAGCGGGATGTCCGGCCTCATGCTGGCGCCCCTTCCCTAGGCCTGCTTGCCGCCGACCAGGCGGACCACGATCGCGGGCACCACGGAATGCGCGGTGGGGATGCTGTCCACGCTCAGGCGGCGGCGGAAGACCCAGTACGTCCAGGTCTGGTAGGCGAGGACGAGCGGGAGACCGATGAGCGCGACGACGCTCATGAGCCCGAGCGTGTAGTCGGACGACGACGCGCTGGACACCGTCAGGCTGTTGGCCGGGTCGAGCGTCGAAGGCAGCACTACGGGGTAGACGGCGGAGAAGATGGCGGCGGCACCCGCGGCGAGCGTCAGGGCGAGGCCGATGAAGGCCCGGCCCTCGGAGCCGCGGCGGGCCAGCGTCCAGGCCGCGAGCGCGGCCGCGGCGGCGGCGAGCGTGAGGAGCCAGCTCCACCAGGCGCCCGTCCGCAGCTGGACCGCGACGACCCACGCCACGAGCGGGAGGATCGCGAGCGGGAGCCAGCGGACGAAGGCACCGTGGGCGCGGGAGCGGATGCCGCCGTCGGTCTTGAGGGCGATGAAGGCCAGCCCGTGGACGAGGGCGAACGCCACCACCGCCACTCCGCCGAGTACGGCGTACCAGGTCAGCCAGGCGAACGGGCCGCCGACCCGGTCGCCGTTGGCGTCCAGCGGCAGCCCCGTGGTCGTCAGGGCGAGCATCGCCCCGACGCAGAACGCCGCGACGGCGGAGCCGAGGGCCAGCGCCCAGTCCCAGGCGGCGCGCCAGCGGTCGGAGTGGACCTTCCCCCGGTACTCGATGGAGACGGCCCGGAAGATGAGCGCCACGAGGGCGAGCGTGAGCGGGAGGTAGAGCGCGGAGAAGAGGGAGGCGTACCAGCGCGGGAACGCGGCGAACGTCGCGCCGCCGGCGGTCAGCAGCCATACCTCGTTGCCGTCCCAGACGGGGCCGATCGTGTTCAGCAGCACGCGGCGCTCGCCCTCGCCGCGGGCGAAGAGCTTCATGTGCATGCCGACGCCGAGGTCGAAGCCCTCGAGGAAGAGGTAGCCGACCCACAGGACGGCGACCGCGCAGAACCAGACGGTGGGGAGGGTATCCATGGTGATGCTCCTAGTAGGCGAAGGCCAGGACGTCGTCCGCGGGCTTGGCGTCGCCCCCGGCGGCCGGGCCGCCGTCGTCGTCTGCCGGCGGCTCGGCGGGTGCCGCGTGGGCGAGCTCCGGCATGGCCGAGGCGACACCGCCGCGGGTGTAGGCCCACAGCAGCCGGACCTCGACGACCATGAGCGCGGCGTAGAGCAGGGTCAGGACGATGAGCGAGGTGAGGATCTCGCCGGCGCTCACCCCGGGCGAGACGGCCGCGGCGGTGAACATGAAGACCTGGTCGACGCTGCCCGCCATCGAGGGGTTGGGGGCGACGACGAACGGCTGGCGTCCCATCTCCGTGAAGATCCACCCGGCGGCGTTGGCGCCGAACGGGGCGAGGATGCCGACGACGGCGAGGCGCATGAGCCAGCGCGCCTGCGGGACGGTGCCCTTGCGGGTGGCGATGAGCGCCGCGAGCGCCGCGAGGGCGGCGAGGGCGCCGAAGCCGATCATGGCCCGGAAGCCCCAGTAGGTGACCTCCATGACGGGGACGTACTGGATGGCTTCCCCGGCGCGGTCCCCGTACAGCGGGTTGTCCGGCAGGTTGGTCCCGTAGGCCTTCTCGTACTCGGGGATGAGGGTGTTCACGCCCTTGACCTCGGTGGTGAAGTCTCCCTTGGCCAGGAAGGAGAGCAGACCGGGGACCTCGATGACGGCCGCGACGTCGCTGCAGTCGGGCGAGCCCACGTTGCCCACCGACAGGACGGAGAAGCCGGTGCCGTCGTGGCATGCGGCCTCGGCGGCCGCCATCTTCATGGGCTGCTGCTCGAACATGAGCTTGCCCTGGAGGTCTCCGGTGACGGCGGTGCCGGCGAAGGAGATCATGGCGACCACCGCGCCGATCCGCAGGGACTTGAGCCAGACCGCGTGGTCGGTGCGGTCGCGTCCGGGGACGCCCGGCGCCTCGCCGACCACCACGCGCTCGCGGCGCCGGCGGCCGGTGCCCTGGATGACCTCGACCGTGTCGATGCCGTCGTGGCGCCGCTGCCACAGGTGGTACCAGGAGATGCCGAGGAGGAAGGCGCCGGCCACGCCGAGGGCGCCCATGAGGGTGTGCGGCACGGCGACGAGCGCCGTGTTGTTGGTGAAGACGGCCCACGCGTCCGTCATGACGGGGTGCCCGTCCACCACCTTCACGCCGACGGGGTGCTGCATCCAGCTGTTGGCCACGATGATGAAGTAGGCCGAGACTGCGGAGCCGATGACGGCGCACCAGAGCGCCGCGAGGTGCAGGCCGGGGCGCAGCTGCTTCCAGCCGAAGATCCACAGCCCGAGGAAGGTGGACTCGACGAAGAAGGCGAGCAGCGCCTCCATGGCCAGCGGAGCGCCGAACACGTCTCCCACGAAACGGCTGTACTCGCTCCACGCCATCCCGAACTGGAACTCCTGGACGATGCCCGTGGCCACGCCCATGATGAAGTTGATCAGGAAGAGCTTGCCCCAGAACTTGGTCATCCGCAGGAACTCGGCCTTGCCCGTGCGGTACCAGACGGTCTGCAGCACGGCGACGACCAGTCCGAGGCCGATCGTCAGCGGCACCATCATGAAGTGGTAGACCGTGGTGATTCCGAACTGCCAGCGCGCTATCTCCAAAGCGTCCACGCATGCTCCCGGTTGCTCGTCCCGACTTCTACGTTTTGTAGAAACTCGACTTCTACAGAGTGTAGAACACACCGTCCGGCGGGGCGAACGCGCACCACTGTCCTGCTCTGAGCGAACGCGCGTGTGCAGGATCTCACCAGATGGGTTCTACCGTGCGTAGAATGGTTGAAGCACGCCAGAGGTTGGTGTGCCTGATGCACGTGAGGACTTGAAGACGATGGCTAGCCTGGGTGAGCTCGAGCGCTCGGTGATGGACCTGCTGTGGTCGGCCCCCGAGGCGTCCACCGCCAATGACCTGCGTGACCGGCTGGCCCTGGTCGAGGGCCAGGGCAAGGACCTTGCCGTCACCACCGTCCTGACGGTGCTGTCCCGACTGGAGAAGAAGGGCCTCGTGGAGCGCGAGCGCGGGACCCGTCCGCACCGCTACCGCGCGGTCTCGACCCGCGAGGACCACACCGCCCGCCTCATGCACGAGGCCCTCGGTACCGCGACGGACCGCGAGGCCGTGCTCGCGCGGTTCATCGGCTCGGTGTCCGAAGCCGAGGCCGCCACGCTGCGCAAGCTCCTGGCCAGCGGCTGATCCACGCCGCCGGGGCGCGCGCGTGCTCGTGACCGCTTACCTCCTGGCGCTGCTGGCACTGCTGCTCGCGTGGCCCGTGCCGGTGGCGCTCTCGCGCGCCCAGTGGCCTGCGCGCTCCCCCTTCGCCGCGATGATGCTGTGGCAGTCGATCGCGCTCGCCGGCGGGCTGTCGATGATCGGCGCCATGCTCGTCTACGGCCTCTCCCCCCTCGGCGACAGCCTCGTCGCCGCGGTGCGGCGGGCCCTGAAGGTCGTGCTCGGCAACGAGGCGCCCAACGAGCTGCACTTCTGGCACCTGTTCGCCCTCAGCGCCGCGGCACTGCTCAGCGTGCACCTCGTCTTCACCCTGCTGCTCACCTACGCCAGGATCGTGAGCCAGCGGCGCCGCCACCGCGAGCTGCTGGCGCTCCTGAGCTCGCCGTCCGGCGCCCTCGAGCGCACCTGGGTCATCAGCCACCCGGCGCCTGTCGCCTACTGCCTCCCGGGCGGGTCGCGCTCCGTGACCGTGCTCTCGGACGGCCTGATGGAGACGCTCGCGCCCGAGGAACTCGACGCCGTCGTGAGCCACGAACGGGCGCACCTCACCCAGCGCCACCACCTCCTCCTGTGGGCCTTCGAGGCCTGGCGCGCCGCGCTGCCCTGGCTGCCCACGAGCCGGCTCGCCCGGCAGGCGGTCAACTCGCTCGTGGAAATGCTGGCGGACGACGTCGCGCGGCGCACCGCCCGCGACGACGTCCTCGTCCGTGCGATCGCCCTCGTGGCCGTCGGCGGCGAACCCGCCCCCGGCACCCCGCCCGCAGCAATCCCGGGCTCCGTCCCGGCACCGTCCGCGGCGTCGGGCGCGTTCGACACGGACGGGGTAGACATCGCCGGCCGCCTCAGCCGCCTGCTCACCCCGCGGCCGCCGCTGGGCCGTGCGGCCACCGCCCTCGTGCTCGCAGCCAGCCTGCTCCTGATCGCAGTCCCGACGGTCCTGCTGATCGTCCCCGGCCTGTTCTAGGCCGCGCGTTCCGGCCCGCCCGTTCCGGGGCCGCCGGCCCGGTTCGGGCGCGACGGCGGCGGGCGGCTCAGGCGTCGATCTGCTCGCGGTCGAGCTGCGCGCTCCCGGCGACGATGAAGTCCTTGCGGGGGGCCACCTCGGAGCCCATGAGCAGCTCGAAGATCTCCTCGGCCCGCTGGGCGCTCTCGATCGTGACGCGCCGAAGGCTGCGGTGGCGGGGGTCCATGGTGGTCTCCGCGAGCTGGTCTGCGTCCATCTCGCCGAGGCCCTTGTAGCGCTGCGGGGGCTCCTTGTACTTGCGGCCCTCGGCGTTGAGGCGGGCCAGGACGCGGTGCAGCTCGGCGTCCGAGTACGTGTAGACCATCTCGTTGGCCTTCGAGCCCGGGTTCACCACCTCGACCCGGTGCAGCGGCGGGACCGCGGCGAACACGCGGCCGGCCTCGACCATGGGCCGCATGTACCGGAAGAACAGCGTCAGCAGCAGGGTGCGGATGTGGGCCCCGTCGACGTCGGCGTCCGTCATGAGGATCACCCGGCCGTAGCGGGCCGCGGCGATGTCGAAGCTCCGGCCCGAGCCCGCGCCCATGACCTGGATGAGCGCGGCGCACTCGGCATTCGAGAGCATGTCCCCCACTGAGGCCTTCTGCACGTTGAGGATCTTGCCGCGGATCGGCAGCAGCGCCTGGAACTCCGAGGAGCGGGCGTGCCGGGCGGTGCCGAGCGCGGAGTCGCCCTCGACGATGAACAGCTCGGACCGGGCGGTGTCGTCGGTCCGGCAGTCGATCAGCTTGGCGGGCAGCGTCGAGGACTCGAGCGCCGTCTTGCGCCGCTGGGTCTCCTTGTGGACGCGCGCGGTGATGCGCGACTTCATCTCGTTGACGACCTTCTCCAGGAGCACCGAGCTCTGGTTCTTGTCGCCCCGGGCCGTCGAGGACAGCTTGGCGCCGAGCTCCTTCTCGACGACCTTGGAGACGATCTGGCGGACCGCCGGGGTCCCGAGGATCTCCTTCGTCTGGCCTTCGAACTGGGGCTCGGCCAGACGCACCGTGAGCACGGCCGTCATGCCCGCCAGGACGTCGTCCTTCTCGAGCTTGTCGTTGCCGGCCTTGAGCTTGCGGGCGTTCGTCTCGACGGCCTTGCGGAGCACCTTCAGCAGCGCCGCCTCGAACCCGGCCTGGTGGGTCCCGCCCTTGGGGGTGGCGATGATGTTGACGAACGTCCGCAGCGTGGTGTCGTAGCCGACCCCCCAGCGCAGGGCCACATCCACCTCGCACGAACGCTCCACCTCGGCGATCCGCGAGTGTCCGTGCTCGTCGAGGACGGGGACGGTCTCCGAGAAGCTGCCCGCCCCGTGGAGCCTCCAGACGTCCGTGACGGGGGCGTCGATCGCCAGGTAGTCGACGAACTCGGAGATGCCCCCGTCGTGGTGGAAGACCTCCTCGTGCGGCCCGTCCGCGCCAGGGGTCCCGGCCAGCCGGCGTTCGTCGCGGACCGTGATGCGCAGCCCCGGCACGAGGAAGGACGTCTGGCGCGCGCGGTTGGCCAGGTCGTCGTAGGAGAACCGGGCGTCCGGGGTGAAGATCTGGGAGTCGGCCCAGTAGCGGATCCGCGTGCCCGTGACGCCGCGCTTGGCCTTGCCCACGATGTCGAGCACCGAGTCGTCGACGAACGGTTCGAAGGGCGCCTGCGGGCCCGGCTTCCCGCTGTCCCGGAAGCGCCCGGGCTCCCCCCGCCGGAAGGACATCTGGTACGTCTTGCCGCCGCGGTCGACCTGCACGTCCAGGCGGGACGAGAGGGCGTTCACCACCGAGGCGCCCACCCCGTGCAGGCCGCCGGACGCGGTGTACGAGCCCCCGCCGAACTTGCCGCCGGCGTGCAGCTTCGTGAAGACGACCTCGACGCCGGACAGCCCGGTCTTCGGCTCGACGTCCACGGGGATGCCTCGGCCGTCGTCGTGGACCTCGACCGAGCCGTCCGCGTGCAGGATGACGGCGATCTCGTGTCCGAATCCGGCGAGGGCCTCGTCGACCGAATTGTCGATGATCTCCCAGAGGCAGTGCATGAGGCCGCGGGAGTCAGTGGAGCCGATGTACATGCCCGGCCTCTTGCGCACGGCCTCGAGTCCCTCGAGGACGGACAGGTGCCGGGCGGTGTATTCAGAACTCGGTGTCACGCGCGCGGGACTCCTTCGGTGGTGCTGGAAGGCGGTAGGGCCGCAGGGGATGGTGCCGGACGGCGCCGGGGCGCCGCGCGGGAAGGCACGGCACAGGGTCAAGATTAGCGGTCCGGGCGCAATGGCCCGGTCGGGACGCTCCGCGCGTGGCCGAACGGGTACCCGGGGCCCCCGGGGCGTTGCCGAACCGCAATACGCCCCGAGCGAAAGTTGCACATTCTTGGCATCATCCGCCGCGAGGGCGGTGTTAGATGTAGTGACCGCGTAAGACCACCCGGTGAATGCTAAGGAGGCTGAGATGACTGCAGCACTTGCGGATCCCACCCTGACTGCCATCGACCGCTGCGACCGCTGCGGCGCCCAGGCCTATGTGCGAGTGGTCCTCGAGACCTCGGGCGGCGAGCTGCTCTTCTGCGCCCACCACGCGCGCGCCGTGGAGCCGACGCTGCGCCCGCTAGCCTCGGTGTGGCACGACGAGAGCAACCGTCTGACGGACAAGGCCGCGCTGGCCGAAGACTGAGCGTCCCGCCGCGCGGCGGGACGCCGCAGGGCGGCAGACGCAGGAGGGCCCGGACACCGATCGGTGTCCGGGCCCTCCTGCGTCTGCCGTGGGCGGTCCCGGTCCCCCGGGCCGCCCACGGCGCCTCAGTCGAGGTAGTCGCGCAGCACCTGCGAGCGGGACGGGTGCCGCAGCTTCGACATCGTCTTCGACTCGATCTGCCGGATCCGCTCGCGCGTGACCCCGTAGACCTTGCCGATCTCATCGAGCGTCTTGGGCTGGCCGTCGGTGAGGCCGAAGCGCATGGCGACGACGCCGGCCTCCCGCTCGGAGAGCGTGTCGAGCACGGAGTGCAGCTGCTCCTGGAGCAGGGTGAAGCTGACCGCATCGGCGGGGACCACCGCCTCCGAGTCCTCGATGAGGTCGCCGAACTCCGAGTCGCCGTCCTCGCCCAGCGGGGTGTGGAGGGAGATGGGCTCGCGGCCGTACTTCTGGACCTCGACGACCTTCTCCGGGGTCATGTCGAGCTCCTTCGCGAGCTCTTCCGGAGTGGGCTCCCGGCCAAGGTCCTGGAGCATCTGGCGCTGGACCCGGGCGAGCTTGTTGATGACCTCGACCATGTGCACCGGGATGCGGATGGTGCGCGCCTGGTCGGCCATGGCGCGGGTGATGGCCTGGCGGATCCACCACGTGGCATAGGTCGAGAACTTGAAGCCCTTGGTGTAGTCGAACTTCTCGACAGCGCGGATGAGGCCCAGGTTGCCTTCCTGGATCAGGTCGAGGAAGAGCATGCCGCGGCCTGTGTAGCGCTTGGCGAGGGACACGACGAGGCGGAGGTTGGCCTCGAGCAGGTGGTTCTTTGCCCGCTCCCCGTCGTGGACGATCCGCTCGAGGTCGTGGCGGTACTGGGCGTCGTAGTCGGCGCCCTCTTCGGCCAGCTTGTGCTTGGCGAACAGGCCTGCCTCGATGCGCAGGGCCAGGTCGACCTCCTGCTCGGCGTTGAGGAGCGCGACCTTGCCGATCTGCTTGAGGTAGTCCTTCACGGGGTCGGCGGTGGCGCCGGCGCTCGTGACCTGCTGGACCGGGGCATCGTCCTCGTCGGCGTCCGAGATGACGATGGCGGTGCCGGTCGTCTTCTCGTCCGCCTCGGCGGCCTCGCTCTCAGCAGCGATCTCGCCTTCGTCGGGAGCGGCGGAATCGAGGTCTTCCTCGACTGCCTCGTCCTCGGCGACGGCCTCGGGGGCCTTGGCGTCGGCTGCCTTGGCGCTGGCCTTGCCCTTGGCGGCCGGCGCGGCCGCCGTCTTCCGGGCGGGTGCCTTCGCCTTGGACGCGGCGGCCTTGGCCGAAGACCGCTTGGCCGGGCGCGCGGGGGCGCTCTTGGCCGAGCCGTTCTCCGCGATGGCCGTCTCGACGGTCTCATTCTCCGTGGGGGGCGTCACGATTACCTTCCTGCCGCAGTGCCAGTGATTGCCTGGAGGGCAACACCACTATGACCCTGTCAAGTCCGAACAACAGCCGAGGCTGTCTCTCCGAACCGAAGGGTCTGGTGATTACAACCCTTCCGCCACTGCATTCGTTCCCACATCGGCGGGATGAAAACAATGCTCCGGAGCTCGGACCCAACCGGGTCTGGCGTCCATTCTCTCACGAAGAGGCCCCGCCGCCGACACGGCCGAACGTCACACGTCGGGCAGAAGCCTGCAGCCGGAGTTCGGGAACCGCGGCGTGGCAGCGGACGGCGGCTACGCTGCCTCGCGGCGCCAGGCGGTGTCGCGGCTGCGCGCCCACCCGGCGAGTTCGCCCTGCTCGACGAGGCCGCGAAGCAGGAGCGCGAGCCGGTAGCCAGGGTCGGTGGAGAGGGCCCTCTCGAGGAACGCGAGGCAACGGCCGCCGCGGCCCCTCGCCCACTGCACCCAGGCGAGCACGGCGAGCGCGGGCGCGCGGAGCTCCGGCTCCTCCATCTGGGCCACGCCGAGCGCGATACGCTCGAGCCGGGCGATCCGCGTCCAGGCGGGGGCCGCGCCCGTGCTGCCCATGAGGATCAGCCCGAACTCCGCCGAGGCTCCCGCCGGGGTCCCACCGGGAGCCTCCGCCCCGGCGGCGCGGCCGGCACCGTCCACGGCGCCGCGCTCCCCCGCGCGCACGCCCTCGGACCACGAGTCCAGCGCCGCGGCAGCCTCGGCGGCCGGGACTCCGCCGGGCAGCGCCGGCGGTGCCGCGTGCGCCTGTCCGGACCTCAGTTCCCGGGTGGCGGCGGTGCCGCGCCAGGCGGTGCCCGCATCAGCGGCGGAGGCCACGAGGACGGCGTCCCTCAGGGCCGGCCGCATGAGCGTGGCCGCGAGGAGCCGCACCCGTGCAGGGGCGGGGACGCGGGACTCGGACAGGACCTCGTCCCACGCCGCGAGGGCGGCGGTGAACACGAGCGGGTCCCACCACCGGCCGGGGTCCTCCACATAGGCCTCGAGCGCGGCGGCCACGGCGGCCGGCGGCGGTTCGGGGCGCGCCGCCTCGGGCTGGCCGGCGGGGCCGTAGGAGCTGCCCCGGTAGACCATCTCGGCCCCGATCCTGCCGGTCCTGAGGGCTGCGGTGCTCTCGCCCGGCCAGGGACAGCAGGCCGTGTCCGGGCAGGTGACCGTGCGCCAGTGCTCGGGACCGACGATCCACGCCTCGAGCACGGGCACGCCCTCCTCGGCCAGCCGAGCCGCTACGGCATCGAGGACGTCGCGGTGCGGCGGCGTCTGGGGAGCGGTCCAGGCCGCACGCGTGTACACGGCGACGACGGCGCCGGCGCCCGCGTCGTGGGTGAGGTAGTCCGCCACGGTGTCCGCGAAGCGGCGCAGCGTGGCCGGCCGGACAGCTGCGCCCTTGGGACGCGGCGGGAGGTCGATGCGCAGCGTCGGCCCGAGGCGCCCGTCGGCGAGGCCGACGGCAACGAGGCTCTCCTGGGGCCACTCGCCGAGGGCATGGGGGACGTAGGCAAGGATGTCCTCGGCGCTGCGGATGGTGATGGGCTCCTCCGGAGCCGGCGCGCCGGGGACGCCCGGGCTTCCTTCCCGGCGGCGGGGTGCGGGCTGCTCGACGGGGTGCTGGATGTCGTCCATGGAGTCAGTCTGTTCGGGGCCCCGCTGCGGGCGGCACCCCGGACCTGCGCCATGTGGACAACGTGCCCATGCGGGCGCTGGGGAGGAGGAGTCAGCGGCGCCTGCGGGCCCTGTAGTCGGCCCAGACCTCCCTCAGGAGCGGGACGCGCACGTTCTGGGCGGCGAGGTCCCGGCGCACCTTCCGGCGTACCCGGACCAGGGCGAAGGCGCCTCCGGCCAGGACGAGGAGCTGGACCGCGAGCGCACCGCGGAAGGCGTCGAGGCTGTACACGCCCTGCGGCGAGAGGCCGAGGGCGTGCTCGAGGTCGAGGAGATAGCCCACGAGGAACATCGTCAGCAGCGCCGCGACGAAGCCCCCGATGTTCACGATCCCGGTCGCGGTGCCGAGCCTGTGCGAGGGATTGAACGTCCTGGCGAAGTCGAATCCGATCATCGACGCAGGGCCACCGAGGGCGAGGACGGCCACGAGGACGGCCATGAGCCACAGCGGCGCGCGCCCCGGGACCACGAGCACCGCGGTCCACGCCACCGCCGTGAGGGTGGAGATGCCGAGCACGAGCGTCGACCTGCGCAGCGGATGCCGGGCGACGAACCTGCCCATGGGCGGGCCGGCGAGGATCGCGACGGCGACGAAGAAGGACATGAGCCCCGCGGCGACGGTCTGGTCGAACCCCTGGCCCGCGACCATGAAGGGGAAGCCCCACATGAGGGCGAAGACGTTGCCGCTGAACTGGACGGTGAAGTGGCTCCACATCCCCAGTCGGGTCCCCGGCTGGCGCCACGCGGCGGCGAGGAGGGCGCGCGTGCCCTCCGGGCTCTCGCTGTGCCCCGTGCTCGCACCGGCGGGCGCGTTGCGCAGCAGGGCGAGCACGAGCACGATCACCACGACGGACAGGGCGGCCAGGGTCATGAAGGCGCGGGACCAGCCGGCGGCGTGCAGGAGCGCGAGGAACGGGATCACGCTCACGAGCTGGCCGAGCTGGCCGATCACGCCCGTGAGCTGGCTCATCAGGGGGGCGCGGCGCCCGTCGAACCACAGCGGCACGAGCCTGAGCACGGAGACGAACGTCATCGCATCGCCCATGCCCACGAGCATGCGGCCGATGATCCCGGTGACGGTCGTCTCGGCCACCGCGATCTGCAGCTGCCCGAGCGCCATGAAGACCGCCCCGGCGGAGACCATGATGCGGCTGCCGAAGCGGTCCACGAGCAGCCCGACGGGGATCTGGAGCGAGGCGTAGACCACGAGCTGGAGCACCGTGAAGGCGGAGAGCACCGCGCCGCCGGCATGGAACCGGTCCGCGGCTTCGAGGCCGACGACCCCGAACGAGGTGCGCTGGAGCACAGCCACCAGGTAGCCGAAGACTCCGATTCCCCAGACCACGTAGGCGCGCCAGCTGTTCACCCCACGATCCTAGTGCGGGGGCTCCTCGCCCTCGCTCCCCTCGCCGCGGGGCGCGTCGCCGGGCGCGTGCGGCGAGCTGCCGGCGGCGGGCGGCGCCCCGCCGTCGTCCGTGCCGCCGTCATCCGCGCCGCCGGCGCCCAGGGCCTCCCCTGGCCCCTCGGCGTCCTCGTCGCCGTGGGCGGCGAGGTAGGCCTCGACCGCGGCGCCGAGGTCCTCGGCGGTGGGCAGCTCGTCGGCCGGGCCCGCGAGGAGGGAGCGGCGGGGGACGTCGGCCGTGTGGTCGTCGAAGCGTTCCTCGAGGCCGGCGACCAGCTCGCGGATCTCCGCGGAGGCCGCGACCTGCTCGGCCACCTGCCGCTCGACCTCCCGCGCCGCCTCGCGGAGCCGGTCGCTGGGCAGCATGAGGGAGGCGGCGGCCCCGAGGTGCTCGAGGCCCGTGACGGCGGCGGCGGGGTACTCGGCCTCGGCGAGGTAGTGCGGGACATGGACCACGAATCCCGTGACATCGTGCCCCGCCTCGATGAGGCGGATCTCCACGAGGTGCCCGACCGCTCCGGGGAACTCGACGACCGGCTTCCAGCGCGAGATGCCCTCGACGAGCTCCGGCCGGTTGCCGTGCACCGTGACGCCGAGCGGGCGGGTGTGGGGCACGGGCATCGGGATCGCGTGGACCCAGAGGGTCTGGCGCACCTCGAGCCGCTCGACGAGCCCGACGACGGCGCGCGCGAACCGCTCCCACTGCAGGTCCGGCTCGGGGCCGGCGAGGAGGAGGTAGGGGCGCCCGAGCCCGTCGTTCAGGCGGTAGAGCGCGAGGGCCGGTGCGTCGTAGTCCTCGAGGTGGTCCTCGACGAAGCGGATGCGGGGGCGGCGCGAGCGGTAGTCGAGCAGCTGGTCGACGTCGAACGCGGCGATCGCGCCGGCGCCCTGGACGGTGATCAGCTCGTCGATGATCTGGCGCACGGCGTGGCCGGCGTCGGCGAATCCGGTGAAGCCCATGATGAGCGGCAGCCCGCGCATGCCCTCGTCCCCGCTGAGCTCGAGGGCCGCGGAGTAGAGGCCGGCGGGGTCCTGCAGGGGCCCGGACGCAGGGTCGATCACGGTGGCAGTCCTTCCTAGGCGTTCATCCGTCCAACACTCGGCGGCGTTCCATCATTCCACCTCGGCGTCCCTCGCTCGGCGTCCTCGCTCGGCGCCCCGGTGCCGGCGCCCCTGCGCCGCGCCGCAGGGGACGACCCCGGCCGCCCTATTACGATCGGGAGCACCTGAAGCAACCGCACCACACCCGCCGGCGCAGACACGCGGCAGCGTGAGCCGTGCAGAATCGAGGCACCAGAAGTGTTCAGCAACAGCGAAGTCACCCTCCGGGCCGTGTCCAAGGACCTGCGCAAGACCCCCAGCGACGTCCTGGTGGTAGGGATCGCGCAGGGCCCGGACGGGCCGGTCCTCCTCGAGAATCCCCTGAGCGCACGCAACGCCGAGGCCGTGTCCTCCACGCTTGCCGCGCTGGGCGTCACGGGCGCCGCGGACCAGCTCCACCGGCTGCCTGGGCTGCCCGAGCTCGGCGCGCACGTGCTCGCCCTGGCCGGCGTGGGCAAGCTCGCGCCCGGCGCGGCCCCGACCGCCGAGCAGCTCCGGCGGGCCGCAGGCTCGGCGGTGCGCCAGCTGGCCGGGAACTCGACCGTGGTGCTGGCCCTGCCGGCGGCGACCGCTGCCGACTTCGCCGCGGTCGCGGAGGGGGCCGCCCTCGGCGCCTACTCCTACACGGAGCACAAGTCGGCCAACGGCGGCGGCAAGGAGAACGTGCGCACGGCGATCGTCTACAGCGCCCTCGCCGGCACTGCCGAGGCGGACGCCGCCCTCGCGCGCGCGGCCGTCCTCGGAGCCTCGGTCAACGCGACCCGCACGCTCGTGAACATGCCTCCGAGCCAGCTCTATCCGGAGGCTTTCGCCGAGGCGGCCAAGGACCTCGCGAAGGGCCTTCCCGTCAAGGTCACGGTCTTCGACGAGAAGCGGCTCGCGAAGGAGGGGTTCGGCGGCATCCTGGCGGTGGGGCAGGGGTCGGCGCGGCCGCCGCGGCTGGTCAAGCTCGAATACGTGCCCTCCCGCCCGTCCGGCGCGCGCACCGTCCACCTCGTCGGCAAGGGCATCACGTTCGACTCGGGCGGCATCTCGATCAAGCCCGCGGCCAACATGGACCAGATGAAGAGCGACATGGCCGGTGCGGCCACCGTCCTGAACGCTGCCCTCGCCGCAGCGCGCCTGGGCCTGCCGGTCAAGGTGACCGCGTGGCTGTGCGTAGCGGAGAACATGCCCTCGGGCAGCGCGCAGCGGCCGTCCGACGTCATCACGATGCGCGGCGGCACCACGGTGGAGGTGCTCAACACCGATGCCGAGGGCCGGCTCGTCATGGCCGACGGCCTGGTCGCGGCGTGCGAGGAGAACCCGGACGCCGTCATCGACGTGGCGACGCTGACGGGGGCGGCCCTCGTGGCGCTCGGCACGCGCACCGCCGGGGTGATGGGCGACGACGAGGTGACCCGCCCGCTGCTCGACGCCGCCGCCGCGGCGGGCGAGCCCGCGTGGCCCATGCCGCTGCCCGAGGAGCTGCGGGCCGGCCTGGATTCCGCCACGGCGGACATCGCCAATGTCGGCGAGCGGCCCGGCGGGATGCTGACGGCTGCCATCTTCCTGAAGGAGTTCGTGGGCAGGCGCCCGGACGGCAGCACCGTCCCGTGGGCCCACCTCGACATCGCCGGACCGGCGTTCAACACCGGCTCACCCTACGGGCACACCCCCAAGCAGGGCACCGGCTCCACGGTCCGCACGCTCGTGGGCTACCTCGAGTCCGCTGCCCGCCCGTGACGCCGCGCTGCCCGCAGCCCGGCGGCTGCGGGCGGCCATCCCCTGTAGTTTCACATCATGGAATTGAAAGTCCATGTAGCGAAAGTGTTAGAGTTCCCGTGACTCTTGACACAAGGCCGCGACAAACGTTCGGCGAAGGTGGAGCATAGTCGGTCGGGGATATAGGGTTTCCCTGATACCGGGCCTGCGCGGACCGCCGCAGGCAAACTGTCACATCCGACGGCGGAACACGCCGTCCACAAGGCGAGGGAGCGTCCACGTGGCCGAAGCGGCAACTGCGCACGAATTCGACATCTTGATCCTCGGCGGCGGAAGCGGCGGCTACGCCGCGGCGCTCCGCGCCTCGGAGCTCGGCTTCTCCGTCGGGCTCGTCGAGAAGGGCAAGCTGGGCGGCACGTGCCTGCACAACGGCTGCATCCCGACCAAGGCCCTCCTCCACTCGGCCGAGCTGGCGGACCATGCACGCGACGCCGCCAAGTACGGCGTGAACGTGACGCTGGACGGCATCGACATGAACGCCGTGAACGCCTACAAGGGCGGCATCATCGCGGGCAAGTTCAAGGGCCTCACGGGCCTCATCAAGTCCAAGGGCATCACCGTCATCGAGGGCGAGGGCCGCCTGACCGGCCCGAGCACGGTGACCGTGGGCGGCACGGACTACACGGGCAAGAACATCATCCTCGCCACCGGCTCCTACTCCCGCAGCCTCCCCGGCCTCGAGATCGGCGGACGGGTCATCACGTCCGACCAGGCGCTCGAGCTCGACTACGTGCCCAGCAGCGTGATCGTCCTCGGTGGCGGCGTCATCGGCGTCGAGTTCGCCTCGGTCTGGAAGTCCTTCGGCGTCGACGTCACGATCGTCGAGGGCCTGCCCTCGCTCGTCCCCAACGAGGACGCCGCGATCGTCAAGCAGCTCGAGCGCGCCTTCAAGAAGCGCGGCATCAAGTTCAGCACCGGCACGTTCTTCCAGGGCGTCGAGCAGGACGAGAACGGCGTCAAGGTCACGCTCGTCGACGGGAAGACCTTCGAGGCCGACCTGCTCCTGGTCGCCGTCGGCCGTGGGCCGTCGACCGCGAACCTCGGCTTCGAGGAGGCCGGCATCACCGTGGACCGCGGCTTCGTCATCACCAACGAGCGGCTGCACACCGGCGTGGGCAACGTCTACGCGGTGGGCGACATCGTCCCCGGCGTCCAGCTCGCCCACCGCGGATTCCAGCAGGGCATCTTCGTCGCCGAGGAGATCGCCGGCCTCAACCCGGTCGTGGTCGAGGACGTGAACATCCCGAAGGTCACCTACTGCGACCCCGAGATCGCCACGGTCGGCTACACCGAGAAGGCCGCCAAGGAGAAGTTCGGCGAGGACCAGGTGCAGACCCAGGAGTACAACCTCGCCGGCAACGGCAAGAGCTCCATCCTCGGCACGTCCGGCATCATCAAGGTCGTGCGCCAGAAGGAAGGCCCGGTCGTCGGCGTCCACATGATCGGCGCCCGCATGGGCGAGCAGATCGGCGAGGCCCAGCTCATCGTCAACTGGGAGGCCTACCCGGAGGACGTGGCCCAGTTCATTCACGCCCACCCGACGCAGAACGAGGCTCTCGGCGAGGCCCACCTGGCTCTGGCCGGCAAGCCGCTGCACGGCTGAGCCGACCCCGACACCATTCGCACGCAGAAGAATCAAGGAGCACGGGGACCCATGTCTGAATCCGTCAACCTTCCAGCCCTCGGTGAAAGCGTCACCGAAGGCACCGTCACCCGCTGGCTGAAGCAGGTCGGCGACCGCGTCGAGATCGACGAGCCCCTCGTCGAGGTCTCCACCGACAAGGTCGACACCGAGATCCCTTCGCCGGTCGCGGGCATCCTCGAGCAGATCCTCGTCGCCGAGGACGAGACCGCCGAGGTCGGCTCCCCGCTGGCGGTGATCGGCGACGGCGCATCCTCGCCGGACGCCTCCGGCGCGCCCGCCGCCCAGGAGGAAGAGCAGGCGGCTCCTGCCGCTGCCCCCGAGCCCGAGCAGGCCCCTGCCCCCGAGCCCGAGGCGGCCGCCGCGCCGGAGCCCGCGGGCTCCTCCGCCGGTGCCCCGGCCGAGGGGCACGAGGTCACGCTCCCCGCCCTCGGCGAGAGCGTCACCGAAGGCACGGTGACCCGGTGGCTCAAGGCCGTCGGCGAGACCGTCGAGGTCGACGAGCCCCTGCTCGAGGTGTCCACCGACAAGGTCGACACCGAGGTCCCGTCCCCCGTCGCCGGCACCCTGCTCGAGATCCGCGTCCCCGAGGACGAGACGGCCGAAGTCGGTGCGGTGCTCGCGGTCATCGGCTCCGGCGCCCCGGCCCAGGCCGCCCCCGCCCCGGCTCCCGAGGCGCCCACCGCGGAGGCGCCCGCGGCCCAGGCACCTGCCGCTGCCCCGGCTCCGGCTGAAGCACCGGCACCTGCCCCGGCTCCCGCAGCGGCCCCGGCTCCCGCAGCAGCCCCGGCACCGGCGGCTGCCCCGGCACCGGCATCCGCCCCCGCGGCCTCGGCCGCGCCGGCGCAGGGCGGCGAGTCGGGCTACGTGACCCCGCTCGTGCGCAAGCTCGCAAACCAGCACGGGATCGACGTGACCTCGCTGACCGGAACCGGCGTCGGCGGCCGCATCCGCAAGCAGGACGTGCTCGCCGCGGTCGAGGCCAAGAACGCCGCCTCCGCGCAGGCCCCCAGCGCCCCCGCCGCGGCGGCCCCGGCCCAGGCTGCCCCGGCCGCCGCTGCCAACGGCTCCGTCTCGTCGCTGCGCGGGACCACGGAGAAGGCCCCCCGGATCCGCCAGGTCATCGCCCGCCGGATGCGCGAGTCGCTCGACACCTCGACCCAGCTCACGCAGGTCCATGAGGTCGACATGACGAAGATCGCGAAGCTCCGCGACCGTGCCAAGGCCCAGTTCCAGGCCCAGAACGGCGTCAAGCTGACCTTCCTCCCGTTCATCGCGAAGGCCGTGGCCGAGGCGCTCAAGCAGCACCCGAAGCTCAATGCGGAGTACAGCGAGGAGACCCAGCAGATCACCTACCACAACGCGGAGCACCTCGCGATCGCGGTGGACACGGACAAGGGCCTCCTCGTGCCGGTGATCAACAACGCCGGCGACCTCAACCTCGCGGGCCTGGCCGGGCGCATCGCCGATGTCGCCGCGCGCACGCGCAGCGGCAAGATCGGTCCGGACGAGCTCTCGGGCGGCACGTTCAGCATCACCAACATCGGCTCGGTCGGCGCGCTGTTCGACACGCCGATCATCAACCAGCCGCAGGTGGCCATCCTGGGCACCGGGGCGATCGTGAAGCGCCCGTGGGTCTCCCAGAACGCCGAGGGCGACGACGTCATCTCGATCCGGTCGATGATGTACCTCTCGCTCACCTACGACCACCGTCTGGTCGACGGCGCGGACGCTGGCCGCTTCCTCCAGACGCTGCGCGCGCGGCTCGAGGAGGGCTCGTTCGAGGCCGACCTCGGTCTCTGAGGCATCGCCGGCAGAGCGCACGACGGCGCCCGCTCCCCTTTCCGGGGACGGGCGCCGTCCGCGTTTCGTTACCCACTTGGGACGCGCACGCGGCGCGATCCGGCGCAGGCGGCCGGTCCGGCCCCACTAGACTCGGGTCATGACTGTCGTCCTGAGCATTGTCGTCTTCCTGCACGTCGTCGGTGCAGCCATGATCGTTGGCCCGTGGATCGCGAACATGAAGAACCCCACGGTCGGCCCGCGGCAGTTCGACGGCGCGATGACCCAGCTCGTCACTGGCGTCATCCTGGTCGGGCTCATCACGATCCTGTCCAAGCAGGCAGACAGCGGCGTGGCGCCGCTCGACACGAACCTGTACATCAAGCTGACGGTGAAGTTCATCATCGCCGTGGTGGTGGGTGCCCTGGCCTTCGTGGGCAACCGCCGCCGCAAGGCCGGCGAGAGGGTCACCCCGGGGCTCGCCCACGGCGTCGGCGGCCTCGCGCTGCTCAACATCGCCATCGCCACGATCTGGCAGTAGCGTCGGCTGCTCCGCCCGGCCCCGCCGCCCCCGGTCACATTCGGAGGAGGCGGGGCCGTGTTGTGCCTAGGATGGGCGAGGACGGCGCACCCGACCGGCTGCGCCGCGGCACACCGACCACGGCAAGGAGCACACATGGCTACGATCCGCACCGCACACACCGTCTGGGAGGGCAACCTCTTCGAGGGCAAGGGGCAGACCACCCTCGACACCTCGGGCCTCGGCACGTACGACGTGACGTGGAAGGCCCGCAGCGAGGACGCGAACGGCAAGACGAGCCCGGAGGAGCTCCTCGCGGCGGCCCACTCGGCCTGCTTCTCGATGGCCTTCAGCAACGAGCTCGACGGTGCAGGCTTCAAGGCCGAGCGCATCGAGACCTCCTCCGCGGTCGGCTTCGAGCCCGGCAAGGGCGTCACGGGCAGCGAGCTCACCGTGACCGCCACGGTTCCCGGCATCTCCGAGGAGCAGTTCCAGCAGATCGCGGAGAAGGCCAAGGACGGCTGCCCCGTGAGCCAGGCGCTCTCCGGGATCACGATCACCCTCAAGGCCACCCTCGAGTCCTGAGCGCCGCCCGCTGACCCGGGCCGCGGAGTGCCCCGCGCCCGGGCAGCGAAAGGCCCCTCCCCGACCCGGGGAGGGGCCTTTCCCGCGTCCGGGCGATGCCGGGGACGCCTCAGCCCTGGTAGGCCGGCTCCTTGAGGTCCGCGCCGCGGTCCTGGGGACGCGGGGGCAGCGGCGCCGGGCGCACCGAGCGGTAGCCCTCGCGCGCCGGCGGCCGCTGGGTCGGGATCTCGACGAGCATCTCCTTGAGCACGCCGATGCCGTGCTCGAGCTGCGGGTCGATGCCGGCCGCGTAGGCGTGCGGCGGGTACGCGACTTCGATGTCCGGCTCCACGCCGAAGTTCTCGACGCCCCAGCCGATGCCGCCCTCGAACCAGGTCGCGTAGCGCGGCTGGCTCACCGCGGTCCCGTCCGCGAGCTTGAACCGGTTGTCGATCCCGATCACGCCGCCCCAGGTCCTCGTCCCGACCACCGGTCCGATCCCGCGCAGCTTCCCCACGGCGGTGATGATGTCGCCGTCGGAACCCGCGAACTCGTCCGCGAGGATCACCACCGGGCCCCGGGGAGCGTGCCGCGGGTAGGTGCGGGGCTGCTCCCCCCGGGGGACGCTCCAGCCGGTGACGCGCCGGCCGATCAGCTCGGCCACGAGCTGGGACGTGTGGCCGCCGCGGTTGCGGCGCACGTCCACCACGAGCGCGTCGAGGGCCGTCTCCGTGTCGAGGTCGCGGTGGAGCTGGGCCCAGCCGCGCGCCCCCATGTCCGGCACGTGCAGGTACCCGAAGCGGCCCTCGGAGGCCTCGCGGACGAGCCGCCGGTTCGCCTGGACCCAGTCCTGGTACCGCAGCCGCTCCTCGTCCCGGAGGGGCACGACGGCGATCCGCCGGGTCCGCCCCGACGCCTCGCCGTGGGCCGCGCCGTTGAGCATCGTCAGCTCGACGACCTTGCCGGCGGCGCCGGCCAGCGCGGTCGCCGGCCCGAAACCGGGACCGAGCCGGACACCGTCGACCTCAAGCAGCCGGTCGCCCGGGCGGACGCCCGCCCCGGGCGCGGCGAGGGGCGAGGCGGCGAGCGGGTCGGAGGACTCGTTGGCGAGGACGCGGCGGACCACCCAGCCGCCGTCGAAGTCGAACTCCGCCCCGAGCCTGCCCTGTCCCCCGGCACCGGGCTCGGTGACGGCGGGGGGCGTGACGTAGGCGTGCGAAGTGCCCAGCTCGCCGTGGAGTTCCCAGATGAGGTCGACGAGGTCATCGTGCGAGCCGAGCCTGTCCACGATCGGCCGGTACCGGTCCCGGACCTCGTCCCAGTCCGCGCCGGCCATGTCTTCAGTCCAGAAGAAGTCGCGCTGCAGCCGCCAGGCCTCCTCGAACGCCTGCGACCACACCGCCCCGGGGTCGAGCCGCACCCGGATGCGCTCGAGGTCCACCGTGACGTGCTCGGCGTGCCCGTCCTCGGCCGGCTTGTCGCTCGGCACGCTGTGGACCGTCCGGTCGCGCACGTAGACGATCCTCGTGCCGTCGCCGCTGAGCCGGTAGGACTCCAGCGCCCCCACGAGCGTCGTCTCGTTGCCCGTGAGGAGGTCGAAGCGCTGCAGCGTCGGCGGGGCGTCCTTGTCCTCCGGCTTGGCCCTGCCCTCGCCGGTCGCGCCCGCGAGGTCGTGGGAGAGCCACAGCAGGGAGTCCTGCGCGGCTGCGAGGTGCGAGTAGTTGCCCTGGCGGACGGGCAGCGCGGTGACGCGGTGGCGGATCCCGTCGAGGTCGACGCGCACCTCGACAGGCGAGGCCGCCGACGACGGCGGGGCCGCGCCGTCGTCCGCGGGACGGCTCTGGGCGTCGTCCGCGAAGTCCGCCACCCGGGGGCCGAACGGGCTCGCCGTGGCCGCCGAGAGTGGGACGATGTACGGCTTGATGGGGCTCGGGAACGACAGGTCGAACGAATGGCCGTCGTACACCGGGTCGAAGCTGCGCCCGGAGAGGAACGCGAGGTACTTCCCGTCCGGCGTGAAGGCGGGCGAGGCGTCCTGGAAGCGGCCATCGGTGACGTCGGCCACGCGGCCCGTGGCCCGCTCGGCGAGCCGGAGCTTGGAGCGCGAGCCGAACGCGGTCACGGGCTCGATCCAGGCCAGCCAGCGCGAGTCCGGGCTCCACGCCAGCTCGGCGACCATGCCCTCCCCGACGCTGCTGAGGGTCGTGGCCGTGCCCTGCGCGACATCGACGAGGTGGACGTCGCCGAACGCGGTGCCGACGGCGAGGAACTTCGCGTCGGGGCTGGGCACCAGCTCGACCGGACGGTGCGCGGAGGGCAGTGGGATGCGGGCCAGCCGCGGCAGGGAATCCTCGTCCCCCGCTGCGGAGACGCCCGGACGCTGGGCCGGCACTGCGTAGGAGCGCGGCGCGCGGGGGCCCACGGTGGCCGGCGGCGCGGCAGGCGTCGCTGCCGCGTCCTGGCCGCCGGCGAGCGCGGAGACCGGCCGCGGCAGGCCGTCAGAGGCGGGGTCGGTACCGTACCCGGCGCTGCCGGCCTGCTCGACGAGTGCGGCGCCACCCGCGGCGGGGGCGGCTGCGGTGCCCAGTCCCCCGAGGCGGCGCACGAACAGCCCCTCTTCGCCCTCGTGGTCCGCGACGAACGCGACGGCTCCGGAACCGAGCGGCCGCGCGAGCCGTGCACGCACCCCCGGGGTGGCCTCCACGACGTGGGAGGGGCCGTCGCGGTGCGTGAGCCAGTGGACCGTGCCGTGCGACTCGACCACGCTGGCCCGTCCGTCGGGGGCAGGGACCACGTCGCCGAGATGGCGGCCGACGGCGAGGGGCCGGCTCCGGCGGGACGTCGAGGCCGAGGCGAGGGCGATCTCGAGCCGGCGCGGCTCGGCGTCGAGCGAGTCGAGGATCCACAGTTCGCCGGCGCTGTCGAAGACGACGCGGCGGCCGTCGGTGCTCGCGTGGCGGATGTAGAAGCGGTCGGAGTCGGTGTGCCGGCGCAGGCCGGCCCCTGCCCGGTCGACGGAGTACAGGTTGCCCACGCCCTCGTGGTCCGAGACGAACGCGATGCGCTCCCCCACCCACAGCGGGTCCGCGAGGTTGCCGTCGAGGTCGGCCAGGAGGCGGCGGAACTCCCCGCCGCCGTCGGGATCGATCCACAGCTTGCCCGCTGCGCCGCCGCGGTACCGCTTCCAGTGGGCGGGCTCGCGGGTCAGGACGCTGCCCACGACGACGGGCCGGTCGTCGCCGACCCGGGGGCCGAACGCGACCGAGTGCACGGGCCCGTAGGGGAGCTCCTCCAGCCAGCCGCCGTCGAGCGGCATCGTGTAGGCGTGGGTGTGGCGGGAGTCCGGCTGGTTGTGGGCGCTCGTGACGATCACCCTGCCGCCAGGCTCGAAGCCGCGGACCCTCGTGGTGGCGTGGCCGAACCAGCTCAGCTGCCGGAAGCCGCCGCCGTCGACCTCGGCGGAGACGACCTCGGGGGCGCTGCCCTGGACCACGGTCCACACGACCCTGCTCCCGTCAGGGGCGAAGCGGGGATTGCGCGCAGGCAGCCCGAGCGAGGAGAGCCGCCAGGCGCGCCCTCCGGCGACAGGGGCGAGCCAGACGTCGTCCTCGGCGACGAACGCCACGAGGTCCCCGTGCACGTGGGGATAGCGGAAGTAGCTGGAGCCAGTCATCCTCCGATCATATTCACCGGCCGGGCCCCTCCCGGGCCGGCCACACCCGTGCGGGAGAGTGTGACGCACGCCGCATCAGGCGGGGCCGATCCGCGCGACCTTCCACCGCTGGCCGTCGTGCTGCAGGACGACTGTCAGCTCCTGGTCGAGGCCCGCGGGCCTCTCCCCGACGGTGGCTCCGGTCCGGTCCTTGACGGCGTAGCCGGTCGTGACCACCCGGACCCGCACGGCGGCGCTCATCGAGCCCGAGGCCCGGTCCCCGGTGCCGGAGTCGAGGGACGCGGCGAGGACTCGGGCGCTGAAGCCCTCGAGCCGCTGGCCGCTGGCCTCGAGCCGGTCGAGGAGCCCGCGGTCCGCTGCGGCCGCCTCCGAGCCTGCGGCGTTGACCGCAGAGAGCATGCCGCGGTCGCGGCCGGCGATGGCCCTCGCCCGGATCTCCGACAGAGCCTGCACCGCCTGCACCGGGTCGGGGGCGGCGGCGCGGCGCCGGAGCTGCTCGGGCAGGGACTCCCACCCCGCCACGGCGCCCGTCTGGTCCGCGTCCGCGGGCTGGTCGCCTGCACGGGGGGCCGGAGGCCGGCTCCACCAGCCCGCAGCGACGGCGGCCACGACGAGCCCCGCGGCAAGCCAGAGGGCGGCCGCCGGAAGCGGGCGCCGCGCCCTCGCCCGGGGGCGGCCGGCCGGGCGCGGGGCCGCCCCCTGGGATGCGGCCCCGGCATGGGCTCCCCCGCGGCGCTGGGGCCGCTGGGGGCGCGCGCGAGGGCTGCGGCCCCTGGGATCGCCGCGGGACGGAAGGCCCAGGACCGGGCGCCGGCGGGCCGGGGCGGCCTGGCGCCGGGTCATCAGCTCGGGCAGGACGGCGGCGTCGACGGCAGGGGCGAGGTCGACCGGCTCCGCCCGGCCGCTGCGGAGCACCGAGCGGGCGAGCTCCTCGGCCGAGGGCCGCTGGAGCGGATCGTCCCGCAGCGCCGCCTCGATGGCGGCCGCGAGTTCTGCCGGGACCTCCCGGACCATGAGGGACAGGGGCGGCCGATGCTCGGTCGGGACCGGCGGCTCGCCCGTGAGGGCATACCAGGCGAGCGCCCCGAGGGCGAAGACGTCGGCCGCGGAGGCGCGCGCCGCGGAGCTCCGCCCGTCGCTCCCGGCCGGGCCACCGCCGTCGGCCGCCGCGGGCCGCCCCGCGGACGGGTCGGTGAAGCCGGCGGTGCCGGCCGCGCCTGCGCCGATGTCGCCCACCATCCGCCCGAGTCCGAAGTCGCCCAGCATGGGCCGCCCGTCGGCCGTGAACAGGACATTCCCGGGCGAGACGTCCCCGTGCGCGGTCCCGTCCGCGTGCAGAGCGGCCAGGGCGCGGGCGATCGGGACCACGACGGTGATGCACTCCCCCACCGGAAGCCGCCCGCGGACGCGCACGAGGTGGCCCAGGGAGCCTCCGGCCGCGTACTCGCTCAGCAGCGCGACCGCTCCGTCCGCCGCACCCGCCGCAGGGAGGGCCCGGTGGACCCCCAGGACGTGGTCATGGGGGCGGGCACGGGAGACCCTCGCCTCCCTCTGCGCGCGGCCGAGGACCTCGTCGGGGCCCAGGCCGGGGCCGGGGACGAGGAGCTTCGCCGCGAGCAGGCGCCCGGTGCCGGCCTCGCGGACGAGCCAGACCGGGCCCGCTGCACCGCGGCCGATGGCGCGGAGCGTCTCGTAGCCGGGCAGGGCCGGCGGCTGCTCACGGGCGCCCGGCTCCGCGGCGCCGTCTGCGGGCGGGAGGTCCGCCCCGGAAGGGCTGGCTGCGTCCATGGCCCCATGTCTACCGCAGATCCGGGCGTCCCGCAGAAGTTATCCACAGGCAGGGCCGGGTGCGAGGCTCGTCACACTCCCCGGCGCCGGGGCGGCTGCGCGGGCTAAGCTGGACCCCATGACTCTTGCGTTCACCCGGCTGGGGTTCGCGCCGGACTACGTCGGCTACACCGACGGCCTGGCCGCCCAGCGCAAGCTCCACGAGGACGTGGCGGCGGGTACCGCCCCCAGCACTGTCCTCCTCCTCGAGCACTCCCCGGTCTACACGGCCGGCAAGCGCACCGAGGACCACGAGCGGCCCCTCGACGGCACCCCCGTCGTGCCGGTCGACCGCGGCGGCAAGCTCACATGGCACGGCCCCGGCCAGCTCGTGGGCTATCCGATCGTCCGGCTCGCGGAGCCGCGCGGCATCCGCGCCTACGTGGAACTGCTCGAGGACGTCATGATCACCGTCATCTCCGAGTACGGCATCAAGGCCGAGCACGTCGACGGGCGCTCGGGCGTGTGGGTCCGCGCGGACGAGCGCGGCGGCGACCGCAAGATCGCGGCCATCGGCATCAGCGTGCACGAGGGCGTCACCGGCCACGGCTTCGCGATCAACTGCAGCAACAGCCTCGACCCGTACGCCCAGATCATCGCGTGCGGCATCACGGACGCGGGCACGACCACGATCTCGGCCGAATGCGGCCGCGAGGTCGGCCCGCTGGACATCATCGACCGGGTCACCGAGGAGCTCTCCCGCCGTGCCGGCGAGTTCGTCGCCGTCGACACCGCAACCACAGAAGGAGCCCTGGCATGACGATCGCCCCCGAGGGCCGGCGGATGCTGCGGATCGAGCAGCGCAACGCGGCCGTGCCGGTCGAGCGCAAGCCGGACTGGATCAAGGCCAAGGTCCAGATGGGCCCGGAGTTCGTCCAGCTGAAGAACCAGGTGAAGAAGGAGGGCCTCCACACCGTCTGCGAGGAGGCCGGCTGCCCGAACATCTTCGAGTGCTGGGAGGACAAGGAGGCCACCTTCCTCATCGGCGGCTCCGAATGCACACGCCGCTGCGACTTCTGCCAGATCGACACCGGCAGGCCCTCCCCGCTGGACCGCTTCGAGCCGACCAAGGTCGCCCGCTCGGTCCAGTCCATGGGCCTGCGCTACGCCACCGTGACCGGCGTGGCCCGCGACGACCTCGAGGACGAGGGCACCTGGCTCTACGCCGAGACCATCCGCAAGATCCACGAGCTCAACCCCGGCACCGGCGTGGAGATCCTCATCCCCGACTTCTCCGGCAAGCCCGAGCACATCAGCGCGATCTGCGAGGCCGCCCCGGAGGTCTTCGCGCACAACGTCGAGACCGTCCCGCGCCTGTTCAAGGCCATCCGGCCCGCGTTCCGCTACGAGCGCTCCCTGGACGTGCTCACCCAGGGCCGCGACCACGGCATGGTGACCAAGTCCAACCTGATCCTGGGCATGGGCGAGACCCGCCAGGAGATCTCCCAGGCCCTGGCCGACCTGCACCAGGCCGGCTGCGACCTGATCACCATCACCCAGTACCTGCGCCCCTCCGAGCGCCACCACCCCGTGGAGCGCTGGGTCAAGCCCGAGGAGTTCGTCGAGCTGTCCCAGGAGGCCGAGGAGATCGGCTTCCTCGGCGTCATGAGCGGACCCCTCGTCCGCTCCTCCTACCGCGCCGGCCGTCTCTGGGCCACCGCCATGCGCAAGAAGGGCCGCGAGATCCCACCCGCCCTGGCCCACATCGAGTCCTCCGGCACCACCCGGCAGGAGGCGGCGACCCTCCTCGCTGCCCGGCAGGGCTGACCCGCTCAGCACCCAGGGGGCGTCCACTCACGGCAGTGGGCGCCCCTCTGCGTCCCCCGCATCCGCAGGGCCGAACGGCCGCGGTGATCTCGGCGCGCGGTGACTTAGAATTGAGGGACTATGGCGAAGCGCACCGACACCTCCAGCACGCCCGCGGACAAGTCTCCCCAGGGAGGAGCTCCGAAGAAGGCGAAGAAGCCCAACGGCTTCCAGCAGTTCCTCCAGGTCTTCCAGATGACGCGGAGGGCCGACCCGAATGCCGTGTGGCTGATGCTGCTCGTGTTCCTCGGGGTGACGGCCGTGGGCCTGCTCGTCGGCTTCCTGCTCGACAACTGGATCACCGGTCTCATCATCGGCATCCTGCTCGGTGTCCTCGGAGCCGTGTTCATCCTCAGCCGCCGGGCAGAGCGCGCGGCCTACGCCCAGATCGAGGGGCAGCCCGGAGCCGCCGGCGCGGCGCTGAACTCCCTGCGGCGCGGCTGGATCGTCGAGGAGCAGCCCGTCGCGGTGAACCCCCGCACCCAGGACGTGGTATTCCGGGCCATCGGGCGCCCGGGCATCGTCCTCGTCTCCGAGGGTCCTAGCGCCCGCGTCCGCCCGCTCGTCGACAGTGAGCGCAAGCGACTGACCCGCATCCTGCCGAACGTTCCGGTGCACGTCATCGAGACCGGGCGCGACGAGGGCCAGACCCCTCTGCGCAACGTGGCGGCGAAGATGAACAAGCTCAAGCCGCAGCTGACCAAGACCGAGGTGGCGGCCGTGAGCAAGCGCATCGCCGCGCTCGGCACGCGCCTGCCCATTCCCAAGGGCATCGACCCCACCCGCATGCGCCCTGACCGGCGCGCCATGCGCGGCCGCTGAGCCGCACTGCAGCACCACGACAGAGGCCCCGGCAGCAATGCCGGGGCCTTCGCCGTCCCGCCCTGCGGCGGTGCTGCGGGCCGGTGCGGTGACGCCGGCCGGGGTCAGAGGCGGACGACGACGGTCCCTGCCGCCTTGTCGTGCGCGCCGCGCTGGTCGGGGTCGAAGACCACCGCCGGGATCACGAGGCACAGCAGGAGCGTGCGCAGGGCCGCGCGCGGGATGCCCACAGGTCCCCCGCCGAGCCGGCGGACGGTAAGCCCGGCGATGCGGTGTCCGAGCCCGTGGCCCACCAGGCCCACCAGGAGCACCTGCTCCACGGCGAACACGGCGAGGATCGTGAGCTGGCTTCCACCGAGGAAGGCCGCGGCGATCGCGTAGGAGGCGGCCCAGTCGATGCACAGGGCGAGCACCCGCCGGCCGGGGCGGCCCACGGAGCCGGGCCCCGTGCGGGGCATTCCGAGGCGGCGTCCGGGGAAGTCGCCCTCGGCGAGCTGCGGCCCGCTGATCCAGGATCCGAGGTCTCTGCGGTCGATCACCCGTCCATTCTAGGCCGCGGGGCGGGACGCGCGGGCCGCGGGACGGGGCTGGCCGCGGTGCCGGACGGCGCGGGGTCTGGCAGGGCGCGGCCGCTGCGGCTAGCGTTTACACGGGACAAGGCCCTGTAACCTCGCCGAAACAATGCCGACACGGACGGGAAATCCCCCGTTCGTACTGTGGGTGGCAGTTGCGTACGAGGCGCACCGTGGACGCGCAGTGAGTGTGCGCCCGGTCGGCGCCGGCCCGACTGCCCCCACCCTGCCAAAGGAGTACAGATGTTCAAGTCTGCGGACGAAGTCCTCGCATTCATCAAGGACGAAGACGTCAAGTTCGTCGATATCCGCTTCACCGACCTGCCCGGCGTCCAGCAGCACTTCAACATCCCGGCCAAGACGGTCGACGAGGACTTCTTCGTCAACGGCCAGCTCTTCGACGGCTCCTCGATCCGCGGCTTCCAGGGCATCGCCGAGTCGGACATGCAGCTCATCCCCGACGTGACGACGGCGTTCGTTGACCCGTTCCGCGTCGAGAAGACCCTCGCCCTGAGCTTCTCCATCGTCAACCCGCGCACCGGCGAGCCGTACCACCGCGACCCGCGCGGCGTGGCCGAGCGTGCCGAGGCCTACCTCGCCTCGACGGGGATCGCCGACACCGCGTTCTTCGCGCCCGAGGCCGAGTTCTTCGTCTTCGACAACGTCCAGTTCGAGTCCTCCCCGCAGGGTTCCTTCTACAAGGTCGACTCCATCGAGGCACCGTGGAACTCGGGCCGCGAGGAGGAGGGCGGCAACCTCGGGAACAAGACGCCGTTCAAGGGCGGCTACTTCCCCGTGGCCCCGGTCGACCACCAGGCCGACCTGCGCGATGCCATGTGCCTCGCGCTCGACGCCGCAGGCCTCGAGGTCGAGCGCTCGCACCACGAGGTCGGGGCCGCGGGCCAGGCGGAGATCAACTACCGCTTCAACACCCTCGTCCGCGCTGCCGACGACCTCCAGAAGTTCAAGTACATCATCAAGAACACCGCCCTCGAGTGGGGCAAGGCGGTCACGTTCATGCCGAAGCCGATCTTCGGCGACAACGGCTCCGGCATGCACTGCCACCAGTCGCTGTGGAACGGCAGCGAGCCGCTCTTCTACGACGAGAAGGGCTACGCCAACCTCTCGGACCTCGCCCGCTGGTACATCGGCGGCCTGCTCAAGCACGCCTCCGCTGTCCTCGCGTTCACGAACCCGACGGTGAACTCCTACAAGCGCCTCGTGAAGGGCTTCGAGGCGCCGGTCAACATGGTCTACTCGCAGGGCAACCGCTCCGCCGGCATCCGCATCCCGATCACCGGCTCCAACCCGAAGGCCAAGCGCATCGAGTTCCGCGCGCCGGACCCCTCGTCCAACCCGTACCTCGCGTTCGCCGCGCAGCTCATGGCGGGCATCGACGGCATCCGCAACCGCATCGAGCCGCCGGCCCCGATCGACAAGGACCTCTACGAGCTCCCCGTCGAGGAGGCCCGCGACATCCCCAAGGCCCCGGGCTCGCTCGAGGAGGCCCTTGAGGCCCTCGAGGCGGACAACGAGTTCCTCCAGGCCGGCGGGGTCTTCACCCAGGACCTCATCGACACCTGGATCGCGTACAAGCGCGAGAAGGAGATCATGCCGCTCTCGCTGCGCCCGAACCCCTACGAGTTCGAGCTCTACTTCGGCGTCTGATCCCGCACCTTCCGCGGGCCCTCCCGCGCCCGACGGCGCCCCTCGTCTCCCGCTGCCAGCCGGCGGAGGCGGGGGGCGCCGTCGTCGGCCCAGCCGGCCCGGGGGCCGGGCGCCCGGGGCGGGGTGCGGCCCGGGGGCCGGGTCAGCCGGTGACCGTGGTGAGGACGCCGGTGGCGTCGCCTTCGGCGGTGACGTCGTGGCGCGGGCCGGGCAGGACCGCGATCTGGCCGGGTCCGAGGCGCAGCTCCGCGCCGCCGGAGCGCACCACGAACGTCCCAGACAGGACGTGGAGCGTGGCCGCGGCCGGCTTGGCATGGTCGCCGAGGACCTGACCGTCCAGGATGGCCAGGAGCGTGTGGCGCAGCGTCCCGTCGTGGAGCAGTGCGCGCGCGCTCCGTCCGTGCGGGCTCGTGCGGGCCCGCTCGAGCTCCTCGGCTGCGGCGGCGGCGACATCGATCAGGGTGTGCATTCGTCTCTTCCTTTCTCCGTGTGCCGGGGCGCCCGGGCCGGGCCGTCAGCGCTCGGGCGCGTAGAACCGCCGCTCGAACACCTGCCGGGCCCTGCGGGTGACGCTGAGGTAGTGCTGCTCGAGCGCGGTGGCCTGCCCGGGAGGATACCCGCACCACCGGGCGACCGCCTCGAGGTCCCGCCGCGACGTGGGCAGCAGGTCCGAGGCGCGTCCGCTCCAGGCGACGTTCGCGCTGCGCACCCTGCTGGCCAGGCGCCACGCCTCCGCGAGGAGCTCGGCCTCCCCCGGCGGGATCAGGCCGAGGTCCGAGGCGGCCGTGAGCGCTTCCATCGTGCCCGTGGTGCGCAGCTGCGGGTGGCGGCGGCCGTGCTGGAGCTGGAGCAGCTGCACGAGCCATTCGACGTCGCTGAGGCCGCCGCGGCCCAGCTTGAGGTGCCGGGAGGGGTCGGCGCCGCGGGGGAGCCGCTCGGCCTCGACGCGGGCCTTGATGCGCCTGATCTCCCGGACGTCGGAGGGCGCGAGCTCTTCGGGATAGCGCACGGAGTCCACGAGCTCCATGAAGTCGGCGGCCAGGGCGTCGTCGCCCGCGAGCGGCCGTGCCCGCAGGAGCGCCTGGGCCTCCCACACGAGCGCCCAGCGCCGGTAGTACTCGGCGAACGAGTCGAGCGAGCGGACCAGGGGGCCGTTCTTGCCCTCGGGCCGGAGGTCGGTGTCCAGGGCGAGCGTGCGCTCGGCGAGGACCGGCGGCTTGAGCGGCTGGGTCAGGAGGGCGGAGAGGCTCCCGACGATCGCCAGGGCCTGGCGCTGCGCCGCCTCGGGGTCCGCGCCGGGGACCGGACGGTGGACGAACATGACGTCCGCGTCCGAGCCGTAGCCGATCTCGCGGCCGCCCTGGCGTCCCATGGCGACGACGAGCACCCGGGTGAGCAGCCCGCCGTCGGCCGTCTCCGCCGCCCCCTCGGCGACCCGGAGCGCGCCGAGCACCGCGGCCTGGTCCGCGTCGGAGAGGGCGTGGCCCACGGCCTCGGTGTCGAGGATCCCGGCGCGGTCCGCGAGGGCCACGCGGAGGATCTCGCGGCGCCGGATGAGCCGCACGAGCCGCATGGCCGCGGGCGGCTCCGCGTGCCGGGAGAGCTTGGACTGGATCTCCTGCCACTGCGCCTCGAGCGGGAGCGGCTTGAGGTCGGAGTCGTCGCCGAGCCACTTGACGGACTCCGGCGAGACCTCGAGCAGGTCCGCGATGAGCCGGGAGTCGGCCAGGACGTGGGAGAGCCGCTCCGCGGCCGCGGCCGAGTCGCGCAGGAGGCCGAGGTACCAGTGGGTGGTGCCCAGGGCCTCGCTGACGCGGCGGAAGGCGAGCAGGCCCCCGTCGGGGTCCACGCCCTCGGCGATCCATCCGAGCAGGACGGGCAGCAGCTGCCGCTGGAGCGCGGCCCGGCGGCTCACGCCCGCCGTGAGCGCCTCGATGTGCCGCATGGCGCCCTGCGGGTCCCGGTAGCCCAGGGCGGCCAGGCGTGCCTGGGCCGCCTCCGGCGTCAGGCGCGCCTCGTCCGCGCTCATGTGCGCCACGGTGTTCAGCAGCGGGCGGTAGAAGATCCGCTCGTGGAGCTCGCGGACGCTGCGCTTGGTGCGGTGCCAGGTCTCCAGGAGCTGCTCCGGCGACGCCCGCCCGAGGTCGAGCACGCCCTGCGTGGAGCGGGCGAGCGCCCGCAGTCCGTCCTCGGAGACGGGCATGAGGTGGGTGCGGCGGAGCTTGGCCAGCTGCAGTCGGTGCTCGAGCAGGCGGAGGTAGCGGTACGAGGAATCGAACTCGGTCGCCGCGCTGCGGCCGATGTAGCCGCCCGCGGCGAGCGCCGCGATGGCGGAGGTCGTGTCGCGCACCCGCAGCGACTCGTCCGTGCGCCCGTGGACGAGCTGGAGCAGCTGGACCGTGAACTCGACGTCGCGCAGGCCGCCGGCGCCGAGCTTGATCTGCCGGTCCGCCTCGGCCGCCGGGATGTTCTCGGTCACGCGGCGGCGCATCGCCTGGACGGACTCGACGAATCCGTCGCGCTCCGCGGAGGACCACACGAGCGGGGCCACGGCGGCCTCGTAGCGGGCGCCGAGCCCGGCGTCGCCCGCGATGTGCCGCGCCTTGAGCAGGGCCTGGAACTCCCAGCTCTCCGCCCACCGGGCGTAGTACGCGAGGTGGGAGTCCAAGGTGCGCACGAGCGGGCCGTCGCGCCCCTCGGGCCGCAGGTTGGCATCGACCTGCCACAGCGCCGGCTCGCGGCCCGAGGACCAGACGGCCTTGACCATCCCGGTGGCCAGGGCGGTGCCGATCGTGGCCGCGCGGGCGCCGTCCAGGGCCCCGGCGCCGTCCGCCTCGATGACGTAGATGACGTCGACGTCGGAGATGTAGTTGAGCTCGCGCGCGCCGCACTTGCCCATCCCGATCACGGCGAGGGCGACGGCGGCGACGTCCTCGCGCCCGAAGCTCGCCTCGGCCTCGGCCCGGGCCACTGCCAGCCCCGCCTCGAGCGCCGCGCCGGCGAGGTCGGAGAGCTCCGCCGCGGCCGTCGGCATGAAGTCGGTCGGGGACGCCGAGCCGAGGTCCCGCAGGGCGAGCTCGCACAGGTGGCGCCGGTAGGCGATCCGCAGCGCCTCATAGGCCCCGGGCCCCGTGCTGGCGGCAACGGGGCGCGGCGAGCGCGGGTCCGCGCCCACCGAGGCGAGCAGGGCCGCGCGGAGGTCGGCGGGGTCTGCACCCGAGGGCTCCGCCGACAGCGGACGCTCCAGCACGTCGAGGTGCTCGGGGTGCCGGATCAGGAACTCCCCGAGCGCCTCGGAGGCACCGAGCAGCCGGAACATCGGCTCGCTGCGCGCGGCGCCCTCCTGGACGATCCGGCGCACCTCCGGCCGGCGCTCGATCAGGCGGACGAGTGCCAGGAGCGCGGCATCCGGGTCCGCGGCCAGCGCCAGTCCCTCCAGGACGGTGGCCGGCTCGATCCCGTCGAGCTCGCGCGCGCCGAGGAAGCGCTCGGCGCGCTCGGGGTCCGCAGACCCGAGCGCGATCAGGCGGCGCGTCAGGGACGGGGCCACGGCGTGCGCCTAGAGGATGCCGAGGTTGCGGTGCAGCTCGTAGGGCGTCACCTCGAGGCGGTACTCGTTCCAGTCCTGCCTCTTGTTGCGCAGGAAGTACTCGAAGACCTGCTCGCCGAGGATCTCGGCCATCAGCTCCGAGTCCTCCATCGCGTTGACGGCGTCGTGGAGGCTCGCCGGCAGGGGCGAGTGGCCCAGCGCGCGGCGCTCGGCCGTCGTCAGGGCCGAGATGTCGTCCTCGGCGGCGGGCGGCAGCGGGTACTCCTCCTCGATCCCCTTGAGCCCTGCGCCGAGCAGCACGGCGTAGGAGAGGTAGGGATTCGTCGCCGAGTCGATGCCGCGGTACTCGATGCGGCCGCTCTGGGCCTTGCCCGGCTTGTAGAGCGGCACCCGCACGAGGGCCGAGCGGTTGTTGTGCCCCCAGCTGAGGTAGCTCGGGGCCTCTCCCCCGCCCCAGAGCCGCTTGTACGAGTTGACGAACTGGTTCGTCACGGCCGTGAACTCGCTCGCGTGACGCAGGATGCCTGCGATGAAGTGGCGGGCCGTCTTCGAGAGCTGGAACTCGGCCCCCGGCTCGTGGAACGCGTTGCTGTCGCCCTCGAAGAGCGAGAAATGGGTGTGCATGCCCGAGCCCGGGTGCGCCGAGAACGGCTTGGGCATGAAGGTCGCGTAGCTGTTCTGCTGCAGGGCCACCTCCTTCACGACGGTGCGGAACGTCATGATGTTGTCCGCCGTCTGGAGCGCGTCCGCGTACCGGAGGTCGATCTCGTTCTGCCCCGGGCCGTTCTCATGGTGCGAGAACTCGACCGAGATCCCCACCGATTCGAGCATGTTCACCACCGTGCGGCGGAAGTCCTGGGCCACGCCGCCGGGCACGTGGTCGAAGTAGCCGCCCTGGTCCACGGGGATCGGGGCGCCGTCGGGGCCGAGCTGGTCCGACTCGAGGAGGTAGAACTCGATCTCCGGGTGCGTGTAGCACGTGAAGCCCATCTCGGCGGCACGGGCGAGCGTCCGCTTGAGCACGTTGCGCGGGTCCGCCGGCGACGGCTCGCCGTCGGGGGTGAGGATGTCGCAGAACATGCGCGAGGTCGGCTCCGTCTCGCCGCGCCACGGGAGGATCTGGAACGTCGAGGGGTCCGGCTGGAGCAGCATGTCCGATTCCGAGACCCGCGCGAGCCCCTCGATCGAGGAGCCGTCGAAGCCGAGCCCCTCCTCGAACGCACCCTCGACCTCGGCGGGCGCGAGCGCCACCGACTTCAGTGACCCGACGACGTCGGTGAACCAGAGGCGGACGAAGCGGACGTCGCGCTCCTCGATGGTCCGGAGGACGAACTCCTGCTGACGGTTCATGGGATCTTCGCATCCTTACCGGTTGGGCCCTGCAACGCTTCCTCCACTCTACTGAAGCATCGACTAGTCTCATGCCTATGGCCCCCATGAGTCCCGACGCACCGCGTCACGACGAGCTGCCGGCGCCCTACGGGAGTGGGCCGGCGCCCGCGCCCCGGACCGGACGCACGCGCATCCACCACCTGGCGCAGGCCAAGGAGCGCGGAGAGCGCTTCGCGATGCTCACGGCCTACGACCAGTACACGGCGCGCATCTTCGACGAGGCCGGCATCGAGGTCCTGCTCGTGGGCGACTCCGCGGCGAACAACGTCTACGGGCACGAGACGTCCCTCCCCGTCACGGTGGACGAGCTGATCCCGCTCGCCCGCGCGGTCGCCGTCTCCGCCCCGCACGCCCTCGTCGTCGCCGACGTCCCGTTCGGCAGCTACGAGACCTCCCCCGCCCAAGCGGTCGCGACGGGCGTCCGCTTCCTCAAGGAGGGCCTCGCGCATGCGGTGAAGCTCGAGGGCGGCGCCTACTACGCGGACACCGTGCGGGCCATGGTCCAGGCGGGGATCCCTGTCATGGCGCACATCGGCTTTACGCCCCAGAGCGAGCATGCGCTGGGCGGCTACCGGGTCCAGGGCAGGGGCGACGCCGCCGGCCGCCTCATCGAGGACGCCAAGGCACTCGAGGCGGCCGGCGCGTTCTGCGTCCTGATGGAGATGGTGCCCGCGGACGCGGCGGCGGCGGTAGACGCCGCCGTCGAGGTCCCGACCATCGGGATCGGCGCCGGCAGCGCCACGACCGGCCAGGTGCTCGTGTGGCAGGACATGGCGGGCCTGCGCGGCGGCCCGGGCACGCGCATCGCCAAGTTCGTCAAGCAGTACGCGGACCTGCGCGGAACCCTCCTGGAGGCCGCGCGCGCGTACCGCGAGGACGTGCGGTCGGGGTCCTTCCCGGGCCCCGAGCACTCGTTCTGAGGTCAGTCCCGGTCGCTCCAGCCGTCGCCGTCGGCGTCCGAGGGATCCCAGGCACGGTTGCGCTCCTTGACCTTCTCGAGGGCCTTCTCGGCCTCCGCGCGCGTCTTGTAGGGCCCGATGAGCTGCGTCCAGTCGCTCTGGGCGTCTTCCTCGACCTCGTGCGTGCGGACGTTGTACCAGTACTCGACCATCTCCAGGCCCCTCCCGGGCCTCGGTCATGAAGCCCCACGCTGCGCTCGACTAGTACACTCACCCTATGCCTTCTACCCCCTCCACGGCACCTCTGGGCACGCTTGTCCGCGGCGCACTGAGCCCGGTCCGCCCGGTCCCGGCGTCGATCCCGCGCCCGGAGTACGCGTGGAAGAAGGCCCCCGAGAAGTACACGGGCTCCGACGTGCTCGCGCCCGAGCAGATCGAGAAGGTGCGGGCGGCGGGCCGGATTGCAGCCCAGGCCATCGTGGAGGTCGGCACGCACATCCGTCCGGGTGTCACCACGGACGAGCTCGACCGCGTGGGCCACGAGTTCCTCCTCGACCACGGCGCGTACCCCTCGACCCTCGGCTACCGGGGCTTCCCGAAGTCCCTGTGCACGTCGGTCAACGAGGTCATCTGCCACGGGATCCCCGACTCGACCGTCCTGGCGGACGGGGACATCATCAACATCGACATCACCGCCTTCAAGGACGGCGTCCACGGGGACACGAACTTCACGTTCCTCGTCGGGGACGTGGACCAGGAGTCGAGGCTGCTCGTGGAGCGGACGCAGGAGTCCCTCCGCCGGGGCATCAAGGCCGTCGCCCCGGGCCGCGAGATCAACGTGATCGGCAGGGCCATCAGCGCCTATGCGAAGCGCTTCGGCTACGGGGTGGTGCGGGACTTCACCGGCCACGGCGTGGGCGAGGCCTTCCACTCGGGGCTCATCATCCCGCACTACGACGCCGCCCCCGCCTACGGCACCATCATGGAGCCGGGGATGGTGTTCACGATCGAGCCGATGCTGACGCTCGGCGGGATCGAGTGGGACATGTGGGAGGACGACTGGACCGTCGTCACCCGCGACCGGAAGCGCACTGCCCAGTTCGAGCACACCCTCGTCGTCACCGATTCCGGCGCCGAGGTCCTCACGGTTCCCTGAACCACCCCTCCCCCACACGACCCGCGAGAGGCAGGCCGCGCATGGCAAAGAGCGAGAAGAAGAAGAAGTCCCGGGCAACCGCGATCGGCATCGACATCGGCGGCACGGGGATCAAGGGGGGAATCGTCGACCTCGCCAAGGGCAAGCTCGTCGGGGACCGCATCCGCGTCGACACCCCGCAGCCCTCCACTCCGGCGGCCGTGGCCGCCGTGGTCGCCCAGATCGTCGACGAGCTCGGCAGTCGGGAGGAGGCGCCCGACGCCGACAGCCCGGTGGGCGTCGCGTTCCCCGCCATCATCCAGCACGGCGTGGCCCGCTCCGCCGCGAACGTGGACAAGTCGTGGATCGACTTCGAGGTGGACAAGGCCTTCACCGACAAGCTCGGCCGGCCCGTCGAGGTGGTCAACGACGCGGACGCCGCAGGCCTCGCCGAAGTGCGCTTCGGCGCAGGCAAGGGCATCGACGGGACCGTCCTCGTCATCACCCTCGGCACGGGTATCGGGTCGGCCTTCGTGTTCGATGGGCGCCTGGTCCCCAACGCCGAGCTCGGCCACCTCGAGATCGACGGCCACGACGCGGAGACGCGCGCCTCGGCTGTGGCGCGCGAGCGGGACGGGCTCAGCTGGGAAGACTACTCCGTGCGGCTCCAGCGCTACTTCGAGCACGTGGAGTTCCTCTTCTCGCCCGAGCTGTTCATCGTGGGCGGCGGCATCTCCAAGCGTGCCGACGAGTACCTGCCGCTGCTGAAGCTGCGCACCCCGATCATCCCCGCCAAGCTCAAGAACGAGGCCGGGATCGTCGGGGCTGCGCTCCAGGTCGCGATCCACCACAAGCTCGCGAAGTAGTCCACCCGCTCTCCAGCGGACGACGGCGAGGGGCCCCGGACAGCACGTCCGGGGCCCCTCGCCGTGGTCGCCGCAGCGCGGCCGTGCCTCAGCCGGCGGCCGACTCGGGCGCGCCCTCCCGCTCGGAGCGGAGCACGCTGATGGCGGCCTCGAAGTCGGCGAGCGACTCGAAGTCCTGGTAGACGCTCGCGAAGCGCAGGTACGCCACCTGGTCGAGCCTCTTGAGCGGGCCGAGGATCGCCAGGCCGATCTCGTGCGCCCGGATCTCGGCGGAGCCCGCCGCGCGGATGGTCTCCTCGACCTCCTGGGCCAGGAGCGCGAGGTCGTCGTCCGTCACGGGGCGGCCCTGGCACGCCTTGCGGACGCCGTTGATGACCTTGGACCGGCTGAACGGCTCCCCCGCGCCGGAGCGCTTGAGCACGGTCAGGCTTGTGGTCTCGAGGGTCGTGAACCGCCGGCCGCACTCGGGGCACTGGCGCCGGCGGCGGATGGCCGAGCCGTCGTCCTGGAGGCGGCTGTCGACGACGCGGGAATCGGGATTGCGGCAGAACGGGCAGTACACGCAGTCCATCCTACTGAGCGCCGGGGCGCTCCCACAAGGCGCGACCACAACATGTAGTGCCGCTGACACTACGTGTTGGGGATGTGAAGGCGTCTGCCGCGGTCCGGGCGTCAGGCGCCGGCGAACCGCGCGTCGACCGCGTCGCCGTGCGCCGGGAGGTCCTCGGCATCGGAGAGGCTGCGGATGTGCGCGGAGACGCCCCTGAGGGCCGCCTCGGAGTAGTCCACCACCTGGATCGCACGCAGGAACGTCGTGACGTTCAGCCCCGACGAGAACGCCGCCGTGCCGGAGGTCGGCAGGACGTGGTTGGATCCGGCGCAGTAGTCGCCCAGGCTCACCGGGCTGTAGTCGCCGACGAACACGGCGCCGGCGTTGCGGATGCGGGCGGCGACGGCGGCCGCGTCGGCCGTCATGATCTCGAGGTGCTCGGCCGCGTACGCGTCGCAGACGGCGATCCCGGCCTCGAGGTCGTCGACGAGCACGACGCCGGACTGCTCGCCGGAGAGCGCCTTGAGGACACGGTCGCGGTGCTTGGTGCTCACGGCGAGGACCGCGAGCTGGTCCCGCACGCGGTCCGCCAGCTCCGGCGAGTCCGTGATGAGGACGCTGCCGGCCCGGGGGTCGTGCTCGGCCTGGCTGATGAGGTCCGCCGCGACGAGTTCCGGGCGAGCCCCGGCGTCGGCGAGGATGGCAATCTCGGTGGGGCCGGCCTCCGCGTCGATGCCGACGACGCCCTTGACGAGCCGCTTGGCGGTGGCCACGAAGATGTTGCCCGGCCCGGTCACGACGTCGGCGGGCTCGATCGCGGGCAGTGCCCCGGCGCCGTCGCGCGCGCCTCCCGTGCCCGCGGGGATCCCGTAGGCGAACGAGACGATCGCCTGCGCGCCGCCGATCGCGTACACCTCGTCGATGTCCAGCAGGGCCGCGGCGGCGAGGATGGTCGGGTGGGGCAGGCCCCCGTTCTCCTTCTGGGGCGGGGACGCGAGCGCGATCGAGCCGACGCCGGCCGCCTGGGCCGGCACCACATTCATGACCACGCTCGAGGGGTAGACCGCGAGGCCGCCCGGGACGTAGAGGCCCACCCGGTTCACCGGCACCCAGCGCTGGGTGACCGACGCGCCGTCGGCCGGGTGCACGGTGACGTCGGCGGGGACCTGCGCGGCCGCGAACGCCCGGGCGCGCGCGATCGACTCCTCGAGGGCGGCGCGAACGCTGGGATCGAGCCCCTCGAGGGCGGCGGAGATGGCCTCGGAGGGGACGCGCGGGTGGCGCTGCTCGACGCCGTCGAACTTCGCGGCCAGGTCGGAGAGCGCCGCGAAGCCGCGGGACCGCACCTCGGCGATGATCCCGCGCACGGTGTCCTCCACGCCCGAGCCGTTGCCTGCCGCCAGGCGCGGGACCGCTGCCTTCAGCTCCGCGGGGCCGAGGGCATGTCCCCGCAGGTCGACGGTGCGGAAGGCGGGCGAGGCGGGAGTGGGGGCGGCGGAAGTCACCGCCCCAGTCTACCGGCGGCGCCCCGGCCGCTGCGCGGCCGCCGAGTCCGCTCCGTCGCGGGGCGGGACCCACCACAGGGTGGTGAAGGCGAGCACCGCGAGGGCGACGACGGCGGGCCAGACCGCGAGGGCGCTGAGGGCCTGCAGCCCGAACGCCGACTCGGCGACCGAGGGGCTGACCCCGCGGGCCCCGAGCACGTGGCCGAGTCCCACGCCGGTCCCCCAGGCGGCGAGCGTGCCGAGCGTGCTCCCCGCCAGGGCGGACAGGCCCCGGTTCGGCAGGCCGGGCCGGCGGCGGCTGGCCGCGAGCGCGACGGTGATCGAGAGTGCGGCGGCCAGGCCGAGGGCGCTGAAGAGGAGGTCCCGCTCGTCCCAGGTCTGGTAGTCGGTCCCGGCGCCGTAGAACAGGCCGCCGGGCGCCGCGGCGATCCAGACGGTGCCCAGCACCAGGCCGCCCAGCAGCGGATACACGCACCAGCGCACGAGGGACATCCGCTCCCGCCGGTCGGCGCGCTGCGCGTCCTGGGCCGCGGGCGTGCCGGGGTCCGCGCGCGCCTCTCCCGCCTCAGGCATCGAGGCAGGCCGGGCCGAGGAGGACCTTGAGGTCTCCGAACAGGGCGGGGTTGGGGTTGACCCGCAGGTGGACGCCGAGCCGCATCACCTCGATGCTGCGCGTGCCCTGGAGCCGGAGCTGGACCTCGTTGTGGCCGGGATGCGTCTTGAGGACGTCGCCGAGCTGGGTCACCACGCGTTCGGTCGCCTTGTGGGTGGGCATGCTGATGACCACCGGTCCGCCCGTGGCGTCCGAGAGGTCCGGGACCGTGAGCTCCATGGCGTTGAGCGCCACGTTGCCGTCGTCGCGGCGCTGGAGCCTTCCCTTGACGACGACGATGAGGTCCTCGGCGAGGATCGAGGAGATCGGGCCGTAGACCTGGCCGAAGAACATCACCTCGATTGACGCCCCCAGGTCCTCGATCTCGGCGCGGGCGTAGGCGTTGCCGCTGGCCTTGGCGATGCGGCGGGACAGGGACGTGATCATGCCGGCGATGGTCACGATCGACCCGTCGGCCGGGCCCTCGTCCGCGATCAGGGCGTTGATCCCGGTCTCGGCGTGCTGCGCGAGCACGCCCTCCAGGCCCTGGAGCGGGTGGTCGGATACGTAGAGGCCGAGCATGTCGCGCTCGAAGGCGAGCTTGTCCTTCTTCTCCCACTCGGGCAGGTCGGGGATCTCGACGGCGAGGCCGGCCGCCCCGCCGCCCTCGGCGTCGCCGAAGGCGCTGAAGAGGTCGAACTGGTTGTTCGCCTCGTTGCGCTTGAGCGTGATGACGGCGTCCACCGCCTCCTCGTGGATCATGGCGAGGGAGCGCCGTGGGTGGCCGAGCGAGTCGAACGCGCCGGCCTTGACGAGGGATTCGATGGTGCGCTTGTTGCACACCACGGCGGGGACCTTGGTGAGGAAGTCGGAGAATCCGGTGAAGGCGCCCTTCTCCTCCCGTGCGGCGACCATCGCATGGACCACGTTGGCCCCGACGTTGCGGACGGCGCCCATGCCGAAGCGGATGTCCTTGCCCACCGGGGTGAAGTTCAGCGACGACTCGTTCACGTCCGGCGGCAGGACGGTGATGCCCATGTGCCGGCACTCGTTCAGGTACATGGCCGACTTGTCCTTGTCGTCGCCGACGGACGTCAGGAGTGCGGCCATGTACTCGGCGGGGAAGTGCGCCTTGAGGTAGGCGGTCCAGTAGGACACGACGCCGTACGCGGCCGAGTGCGCCTTGTTGAAGGCGTAGTCCGAGAAGGGCAGCAGGATGTCCCAGAGGGCCTTGACCGCCTCGTCGGAGAAGCCGCGCTCGCGCATGCCGCCGGAGAAGCCCGCGAACTGCTTGTCCAGCTCCGACTTCTTCTTCTTTCCCATGGCACGGCGGAGGATGTCCGCCTGTCCGAGCGAGTAGCCGGCCACCTTCTGGGCGATGGCCATGACCTGCTCCTGGTAGACGATCAGGCCAAAGGTCGTGTCGAGGATGTCCTTGAGGGGTTCCTCGAGCTCGGGGTGGATCGGGGTGATCTCCTGCAGCCCGTTCTTGCGCAGCGCGTAGTTGGTGTGCGCGTTGGCGCCCATCGGTCCGGGCCGGTAGAGGGCCAGGACGGCGGAGATGTCCTCGAAGTTGTCCGGGCGCATGAGCTTCAGGAGCGAGCGCATGGGGCCGCCGTCGAGCTGGAACACCCCGAGGGTGTCGCCGCGGGCCAGGAGCTCGTAGGAGGCCGCGTCGTCGAGCTCGAGGCGCTCGAGGTCCAGGTCGATGCCCTGGTTGAGCTTGATGTTGTCTAGGGCGTCCGTGATGATCGTCAGGTTCCTCAGGCCGAGGAAGTCCATCTTGATCAGGCCCAGGCCCTCGCAGGTCGGGTAGTCGAACTGCGTGATGACCTGGCCGTCCTGCTCGCGGCGCATGATCGGCACGATGTCGATGAGCGGGTGCGAGGACATGATGACGCCGGCCGCGTGGACGCCCCACTGGCGCTTGAGCCCCTCGAGGCCGGTCGCGGTCTCGAAGACGCGCTGGGCGTCGGGGTCGGTGCGCAGCAGCTCGCGCATCTCCTCGGCCTCGCCGTAGCGCTTGGCCTCGGGGTTGTGGATGTCCGCGAGGGGCATGCCCTTGCCCATGACGTCCGGCGGCATGGCCTTGGTGAGGCGCTCCCCCACCGAGAACGGGTAGCCGAGCACGCGGGAGGAGTCCTTGAGGGCCTGCTTGGCCTTGATCGTGCCGTAGGTGACGATCATCGCGACACGGTCGTCGCCGTACTTCTCGGTGACGTACTTGATGACTTCCGAGCGGCGCCGGTCATCGAAGTCGACGTCGAAGTCGGGCATCGAGACGCGGTCCGGGTTGAGGAAGCGCTCGAAGATCAGCCCGTGGTCCAGCGGATTCAGGTCGGTGATGCGCATGGCGTAGGCGGCCATGGAGCCGGCGCCGGAGCCGCGGCCCGGTCCGACGCGGATGCCATTGTCCTTGGCCCAGTTGATGAAGTCCGCGACGACGAGGAAGTAGCCCGGGAAGCCCATCTGGGTGATGATCCCGATCTCGTACTCGGCCTGCTTCCGGACGGCGTCCGGGATGCCGGCGGGGAAGCGGTAGTGGAGGCCGCGCTCGACCTCCTTGACGAACCAGGACTCCTCGTTCTCCCCCTCCGGGCAGGGGAAGCGGGGCATGTAGCTGGCCTTGGTGTTGAATTCGACGTCGCACCGCTCGGCGATGAGCAGGGTGTTGTCGCAGGCCTGGGGGTGGTCGCCGAAGATCGCGCGCATCTCGTCCGGGGACTTGAGGTAGAACTCGTCCGCGTCGAACTTGAACCGCTTGGGGTCGGCGAGCGTCGAGCCCGACTGGACGCACAGGAGCGCGGCGTGGCTCGAGGCGTCCTCGGCGTGGGTGTAGTGCAGGTCATTGGTGGCGACGAGCGGGAGCCCGAGGTCCTTGGCGAGGCGGTACAGCTCGGCCTGGACGTTGCGCTCGATGTCGAGGCCGTGGTCCATGACCTCGCAGAAGAAGTTGTCGGCCCCGAAGATGTCGCGGAACTCGGAGGCCGCCTCGCGCGCCTCCTTGTAGAGGCCGAGGCGCAGCTTCGTCTGGACCTCCCCGGAGGGGCACCCGGTGGTCGCGATGATGCCCTTGCCGTAGGTCTGCAGGAGGTCGCGGTCCATGCGGGGCTTGTAGAGGTAGCCCTCGAGGGACGCCAGCGAGGACATCCGGAAGAGGTTGTGCATGCCCTGGGTGTTCTCGGCCCACATCGTCATGTGGGTGTAGGCGCCGGCGCCGGAGACGTCGTCGCGGCCGCCCTCGCCCCAGCGGACACGGGTCTTGTCCTGCCGCGCGGTGCCGGGCGTGAGGTAGGCCTCCACCCCGATCACCGGCTTGATCCCTGCGTCCGTGGCCTTCTTCCAGAAGTCGAACGCGCCGAACACGAAGCCGTGGTCGGTGGTGGCGAGCGCATTCATGCCGAGCTCCTCGGCATGGCTGAACAGGTCCCCGAGCCGCGCCGCGCCGTCGAGCATCGAGTACTCGGTGTGGTTGTGGAGATGGACGAACGAACTGCTGGAGGTCACCGACCCAGTCTAGGCGTCGCCGCCGGCAGCTCGGCGGAGGCACGACGGCGTCCTCCGGGCTGCGGACCCGGCGCGCCGCGGCGTGGGGCGCAGCTCAGACGCGGCCCTCGCGCAGGACGTCGATCGCGTACTGCAGGTCTGCGGGGTACGGGCTCACGGCGTCGACCCGCTCGCCGGTCCTCGGGTGCGCGAACGCGAGCCGGTAGGCGTGCAGCCACTGGCGGGTGAGGCCGAGGTCCGCGGCGAGCCGGGGGTCCGCCCCGTAGGTCAGGTCGCCCGCGCACGGGTGGTGGAGCGCCGAGAAGTGGACGCGGATCTGGTGCGTGCGGCCGGTCTCGAGGTGGACCTCGACGAGGCTGGCGCGGCCGAAGGCCTCGATCACCTCGTAGTGGGTCACGGACGGACGCCCGTCCTCGATGACCGCGAAGCGCCAGTCGTACCCCGGATGGCGGCCGATGGGCGCGTCGATGGTCCCCTCGAGGGGGTCCGGGATGCCCTGGACCACGGCGTGGTAGACCTTCTCGACGGTCCGGTCCTTGAACGCCTGCTTGAGCGCGGTGTAGGCGAGTTCGGTCTTGGCCACCACCATGGCACCGGAGGTGCCCACGTCGAGCCGGTGCACGATGCCGGCGCGCTCGGGCGCGCCGGAGGTCGAGATCCTGTAGCCGGCGCCGGCGAGGCCCCCGACCACGGTCGGGCCCACCCACCCCGGCGAGGGGTGCGCAGCGACGCCCACCGGCTTGTCCACGACCACGAAGTCCTCGTCGTCGATGAGGATCTCGAGTCCGTCCACCTTCTCCACCACCACTTCCAGAGGGTCCCGCGTCTCGGGCCGTTCCACGAGGAGTTCCTCACCCGCGCCGACCTTCGCCGACTTCGCCACGGCCTTCCCGCCCGAGAGGACGTGGCCGCCGGCCAGGAGGGAGGCGGCCACGGACCGCGAGACCCCGAGGAGGGCGCCGAGCACGGCGTCGGCGCGTCCGCCCGCGAGGTCCTCGGGGACCACGAGGACCTCAGCCACGGTCCGGCTCCGCGTCTGGACCGCCCGCGCCCTCGGCACCCGCGTCGGGCCCGCCTGCGTGCCGCTGGCGCGTCCCGTCGGGCGAGCGGCCCAGGAGCGTGAGCAGGCAGACCAGCACGACGCCGCAGACCACGGCGGAGTCCGCGACATTGAAGATGGCGAAGTGGGGCAGCGAGATGAAGTCGACGACGTGGCCCATGCCGAAGGAGGGCTCGCGGAAGAGGCGGTCGGTGAGGTTGCCCAGGGCGCCGCCGAGGACGAGACCCAGCGCAGCGCCCCACCACAGCGAGCGGACCCTGCGCGTGTAGACGATGATGCCGACGGCCACCACGGTCATGATGATCGTGAAGACCCAGGTGATGCCCTCGCCGATCGAGAAGGCGGCCCCCGAGTTGCGGATGTAGTACCACTGCAGCAGCGGCGGGAGGACGGGGATGCGCTGGCCCTCGACCATCGTGCTCGTCACCCACAGCTTGGTGAGCTGGTCACCGGTGTAGGCGACGGCGGCGATGAGGGCCAGGAGCACGACGGCGCGCCGTCGCCGCCGGAGCGGGACGGCGGGAACGTCTTCAGTAGTGTCCATGCTTCTTTCCGATGGCAGCGCGAGGCCGGCGCCCGCCGTAGGCGGCCGCCGGCCTCGATGGCTCACGCGGTGGATCAGACCTCGGCGTTGTCGGAGATCTCAGCCGTGGCCACCGACCCGCGCGACTCGAGGTCGCGCAGCTGGCCCTCGATGTAGGCCTTGAGCCGGGAGCGGTAGTCGCGCTCGAAGCCGCGGAGCTGCTCGACCTTGCGCTCGAGCACCGAGCGCTGCTGCTCGAGGGCGCCGAGGGTCTTGCGGGACTTCTCCTGGGCGTCGTTGACGAGGCTGCTGGCCTCGATCTGGGCCTCGGCGATGATCTTGTCGCGCTGGTCGAGGCCGTCCTGCACGTGCTTGTCGTGCATCTGCTGCGCCATGGCGAGCAGGCCTGCAGCGGACTCGGCGACCGCGGTGCGGCCGTCGCCGCCCTGGGCGGGGGCCTTCGGCGCCTGCGCCGCGGGGGCCGGGGCGACCTCCTTGGCGGGCTCGGGCTTGGTCTCCTCGCGCACCTCGGCAGGCGCCGGCTTCTCGGCGGCCTGGGGGGCAGCGCCCTGCTTGCCGGAGAGCTCGGCGACCTTCTTGCGGAGCTCGTCGTTCTCCTGGTTGAGGCGGCGGAGCTCGATCACGATCTCATCGAGGAAATCGTCGACTTCGTCCTGATCGTAGCCTTCGCGGAACTTGGTCGGCTGGAACCGCTTGTTGACAACGTCTTCTGGCGTCAGAGCCATCTGCTCACCTCATTGGTCTAATCGGTCAGGCAGCATCCGCCACCACGACTACCGTATCTTGAATTTGCTGGTGGATGCTCGGCACGCCGCCGCCGCGGCAGCGGGCGGGCACGAGCTGGGAGGACTGTGGGCGCCCCTAGGCGAGGCCTGCCACGATCGACATCGCGATCACGACCACGATGACGAGGACGATGAACGCCAGGTCGAGGCTCATCGCCCCGAGCCGAAGGGGCCTGAACCAACGCCGCGAGAGCTTCATGGGCGGGTCGGTCACCGTGTACACGGCGCTGGCCGCAACGAGCGCCGCACCCCGCGGCCGCCAGGACCGCGCGAACGACTGCACCCAGTCGAACACAAGGCGGGCGACGAGCGCGATGAAGAACAGCTCGAGCACGAGGTACAGGATGGCGAACAGGAAGCCCATGGCGCTGCGTGGCTCAGCTCTGGTTGAAGAATGTCGCCTGGTTGTCGGCGACCTTCTTGTCCTCGCCGAGGACCTCGATGGTCGAGGGCGAGAGCAGGAAGACCTTGTTGGTGACGCGCTCGATGCTGCCGTGGAGCCCGAACACCAGGCCGGCGGAGAAGTCGACGAGGCGCTTGGCGTCGGCCTCGCCCATGTCCGTCACGTTCATGATGACCGGAATGCCCTCGCGGAAGCTCTCGCCGATGACCTTGGCGTCGTTGTAGGAGCGCGGGTGCACCGTGGTGATCTGGCGGAGTCCGCCGTCCTCGCGCACGGCCGCGGCACGCTTGATGGGAGTCACGGGAGCACGATACTCCTCCACCTCGGCCGGAGTCGCCTCGCGGGTGGCCAACGCCGTGCGGCGGTCCTCGCGCTCAGTGTGCACTGGCTGTTCCTCTTCCGTCCGTGCGTCGTGGGCCTCGGTCTCGAACTGCTCTTCGCCGTCCGCCAGGCCGAGGTAGATCATCGTCTTGCGCAGAGCGCCAGCCATGCTCGACTCCTGTCCTCGGGCCGCTGGGTGCAAACGCCAAAGCCGGGCCACTCGGCCCAGAAGGGCCCGACAGTGACGAAGCTACCCCACCGGCGGCCGCGGGCCGAGCACATCGGTGCCGATCCGCAGGTGTGTCGCACCTGCGGCGACGGCCGCCTCGAGGTCCTGGCTCATGCCGGCAGAGAGCATCGCCGCCTCCGGGAACGCCCGCCTCAGCCCTCCCCCGACCTCGGCCAGTCTGGCGAAGGCCTCCGCGGGGTCGGTCCCGAGCGGAGCCACCGCCATCACCCCGGCGAGGCGCAGCCCCGGCGAGCCGTCGATCAGCGAGCCGAGCTCCGGGACATCCTCGGGGGCCGCTCCCCCACGGCCCGAGGCCCGAGGGTCGAGGTTCACCTGGATCAGGCAGGCGAGGGGATCCTCGCGCCCCGCGGCCACGACGGCCCGCGAGAGCGCGGCCACGAGCTGGGGGCGGTCCACGGAGTGCACGGCCTCGGCGTAGCGGGCCACGCTCTTGGCCTTGTTGGTCTGCAGCTGGCCGATGAAGTGCCAGCGCAGGCCGAGACCGGCCAGCTCGGCGGCCTTCGCCGACGCCTCCTGGTCCCTGTTCTCGCCCACGTCCGTCACGCCCAGTTCGGCAAGGAGCCGGACGTCGGAGGCGGGGTGGAACTTGGTCACCACGATGAGCCGGGGCTCCTCGGTCCGTCCGGCCGCACCGCAGGCCGCGCGGATGCGCTCCCGGACCCGGGCGAGCCGGTCGGCGAGCTCCTCGCGGCGCCCCGCGCGATCAGCCATGGGACCAGACGAGCCCGGCGATCCGCCCGACGCCGGGGGCACGCCGGTGGGAGAAGAACTCGTCGTGCTCGTAGGTGCACGCCTCCGCCCCGCGGTGGACGGCCACATCGGCCCGGGCGAGCTGGTCCCGCACGCCGGCCGGCAGGTCGAGGGCTGGCGTTCCCCAGCTGGTGGTCGCCGCCGTTCCAGGCACCGCGGCCTCGACCTCGTCGCGAAGCTGCGCCGGGACTTCGTAGCACGTCCCGCAGATGCTGGGACCGAGCCAGGCCTCGAGCCGGCGCGCGCCGGCGTCCCGGAGCCTGGCGACCGCCTCGGGGACAACCCCTGCGACGAGGCCAGGGCGGCCGGCGTGGACGGCGGCCAGGGCGGGCCGGCCGTCGGCCAACTCGCCCACGAGCACCACGGGGACGCAGTCGGCCACCATGACGGCGAGGGGCTCGCCCCGCGAGAGGAGCGCGTCGGCGGTGGGCACGGGGTCTTCGCCGGCCCACACTGCCTCGCGCCCGTGGACCTGGCTCATGTACTGGAAGGACGGGACCCCTGCGGCGGCAGCGAGGGCCGCCCGGTGGCGGCGGACGCCGTCGTCGTCGCCCCCGACGTGGAACGCGAGGTTCCCCGCCGCGGCGCGCGTGAACGCGACGGTGACGCCGGGACGGACGTCCCGGCGCCACCAGAAGGGGCCTTCGGCCGGCGCGGCCGCAGCGGCGCCGCGGCTCACTTGAGGAAGTCGGGCACGTCGAGGTCGTCGTTGCGGTTGCCCGAGAGGTCGGGCTCGACGACGGCGGGGAGCTCGACGTCGAAGCCGCCGTCGGCCGGCATGCCCGGGCGGCTCTGGCTCCACTGGCTCAGGCCTGCGTGCGCGGGGGCGGGCTGGCTCGGGCGCGGCGGGACGGAGGACTGCGGCGCGGCACCGTGGCCGGCGGGAGCAGCCGGGGCCGTCGGGGCCGCGGGAGCCTGCGCGGCGGCCGCCTTGGTGTCCTCGAGCGACGGCGAGGTCGCGCGGACGTCGTCGAACCCTGCGGCGATGACCGTGACGCGGGCCTCGTCGCCGAGCGCGTCGTCGATCACGGCGCCGAAGATGATGTTCGCCTCGGGGTGGGCGACCTCCTGGACGAGGCGGGCGGCCTCGTTGATCTCGAAGAGCCCGAGGTCGCTGCCGCCCTGGATCGAGAGCAGGACGCCGTGGGCGCCGTCGATCGAGGCCTCGAGCAGGGGTGAGGCGATGGCGAGCTCGGCGGCCTTGACGGCGCGGTCCTCGCCCCGCGCGGAGCCGATGCCCATGAGGGCGGAACCAGCGCCCTGCATGACGGACTTCACGTCGGCGAAGTCGAGGTTGATCAGGCCGGGAGTCGTGATGAGGTCGGTGATGCCCTGGACGCCGGAGAGCAGGACCTGGTCGGCGGAGCGGAACGCATCGAGGACCGAGACGTTGCGGTCGCTGATGGAGAGCAGGCGGTCGTTGGGGATGACGATGAGGGTGTCCACCTCGTCGCGCAGCGCCTCGATCCCGTTCTCGGCGCTCGTGGCGCGGCGGCGGCCCTCGAAGGTGAACGGCCGGGTGACGACGCCGATGGTCAGCGCGCCCAGGCTGCGCGCGATCCGGGCCACCACGGGGGCACCGCCGGTGCCGGTGCCGCCGCCCTCGCCTGCCGTGACGAAGACCATGTCGGCCCCGCGGAGGACCTCCTCGATCTCGTCGGCGTGGTCCTCGGCGGCCTGGCGGCCGACCTCCGGGTTCGCGCCGGCCCCGAGGCCGCGGGTGAGCTCGCGGCCGACGTCCAGCTTGACGTCCGCGTCACTCATGAGCAGCGCCTGGGCGTCCGTGTTGATGGCGATGAATTCCACGCCTCGCAGACCGACTTCGATCATGCGGTTGACTGCGTTCACGCCACCGCCGCCAATGCCGACGACCTTGATGACGGCCAAGTAGTTCTGCGGTGCTGCCACGTTGAGTGTCCCTTGTTCGAAAGCCTGCTGGTTCTGCAAGAAGCCCGGAGTCCACAACCTTAACCTTCAGCTTGAAGGTTATAGTTATGTCAAGTAGCTCTTAGGAAGACGGTAGGGGGCGGCCTGAGGGCGTGCAACGACCGCCTAGGCGTGTCGCGCCACGTCCTCGGGGGCACCCGCCCATCTCACCCACTCCACTGTGCCACAACCGCCCGGGGCACCCGGTCATCGCGTCCGTCATCGTGTCACCGGATGGCGCGGCGTGCTGACGTCGAAGACCTGGACGGGGGACTGCCCCTTCTGCGGCGTCGTGGAGGCCTTCATGAGGGCGGCCAGCACCTTGGCCTTGAGCTCCCTGTCGTCCGCGTTGCCCCACACGACGCTCCGGCCGTCCGCGAGCTTGAGCTGGACCGAGTCCGGGGACTGCGCGGACGCCGTGGCCAGCTGCGCGAGCACATCGGAGGGCAGCGCGGCGAGCACGGCGGTCACCGCCTTGAAGACCGCCTGGCCCATGGGCATCGCCGAGCCGTCGATGACCGGAACGGCGTACTGGGAGGTGTCGCGCGCCTCGCCCAGGACCACGCCGTCGCCGTCCACGACGAGGAGCTTCTGCCCCTGCTTGACGAGGGCCACGGGCACCCGTTCGACGACCTCGACCACGAGGGTCTCGGGTGGCACCGCCCGGGCCCGCACCGACTTCACCTGGACGAACTGCCCGAGCAGGCGGCCCACCTCGTCGGTGCCCACGGTGGCGAGCGGCCGTCCGCGTACGGGCGCGAGCGCGCCCTCGACCTGCTGCACGGTCAGCAGGTGGGTCCCCTGGACCGTGATCGAGCGGACGGCGACGAGCGGGGTGAACAGCAGCACGGCGAACAGCCCGGCGACGAGCGCTGCCGCGATCGCCGCGGCGAGCAGGAGCCGCCGCCGGCGGCGCCGGCGCGGCGACTCGGGGAAGGCGAGGACGTCGGCGGACCCGTCCGGCGGGCGGGCAGGGTCCTGGGTACGGCGCAGCCCGGCGAGCGCGGACAGCTCGGAGAGCGCGGGCCTGGGCCGCTTCCGGGGGGCCGGCCCGTCGTGCGCCGGCGCGGCGTCCGCGGGCGGGGCGCCCGCATCGGAATCGCCGACGGACGGGTCGGGCTCGGCCGAGCCGAGCAGGGTGACCTTGGGGCCGCTGCGGACGGTGACCCTCGCTGACGACGGCGGGCGGCCGGCGTCGTGCGCCGCCCCCGGTGATGCGGGCGGGGCGGGGCGCTCGCGCGAGGGCTGCTGGGGTTCCCTGCCCGGCCGGCCGCCCGCGGTGTCGTCCCCTCCCGGGACCCGCGGGACCCGGGGAATGCGCCCGCTAGGAGCCATGGTGAGCCTCGGGCGCGGAGGGGCGGACGGAGAGGGCCTCGAGGAGCGCCGCGCCCTGGGCCGTGACGTCACCGGCGCCCACGGTGAGCACGATGTCCCCGGGCGCAGCGGCCGCTGCGAGCTCTGCGACCGCGGCCGCCGGGTCCGGTCCGTACGCCCCCGCCGGCAGGTGCGCGGTGACGAGCTCGCTCGTGACGCCCGGGATAGGGTCCTCGCGGGCGGGATAGATGTCCATGACCCGGACGGTGTCCGCGGCGGACAGCGCCTCGGCGAACTGCGCACCGAACTCCCGCGTGCGCGAGAACAGGTGGGGCTGGAAGAGCACGTGGACGCGGTGGCCCCCTGCCACGGCCCGGGCCGCGGCGAGGGCGGCGCGCACCTCGGTGGGGTGGTGGGCGTAGTCGTCGAAGACCCGCACTCCCCCGGCCTCCCCCTTGAGCTCGAAGCGCCGTGCGGCGCCGGCGAAGTCGGCCAGCGACGCCGAGGCCAGGCCGGGGTCGGCGCCGGCGTCGACGGCGGCGGCGAAGGCCCCGGTCGCGTTCAGTGCGTTGTGCAGGCCGGGGACGCGCACGGGCAGCGGATGCACCCGGCCGTCCCAGCGGACCTCGGAGCCGGCCGGGTCGAAGGACAGGCGCACGTCGGCGTCCTCCCCCGTGCCGTAGAGGAGCACCCGGGGAGCGCCCTCGCGCTCCCGGAGCCGCACGCCGAGGGCCCGGGCCCCCGGGTCGTCGGCACAGGCGAGGACGAGACCGTGGGCTGGCACGAGCGCGGCGAAGGCGTCGAAGGCTGCGTGCACGGCCTCGGCCGTGCCGTAGTGGTCGAGGTGGTCGGCCTCGACGTTGGTGATGATCTCGGTCACCGGACGGTAGTTGAGGAAGGACTCGTCCGATTCATCGGCCTCGGCGACGAAGACGGCGTCCCGGCCCGCTGCCCCGTTGACGCCGAGGGCAGGCACGTTGGCCCCGATCGCGAAGCTCGGGTCGATTCCGGCGCCGCGGAGCATCCAGGTGGCCATCGACGTGGTGGTGGTCTTGCCGTGGGTGCCGGCGACGGCGATGACCCGGTCCTGGCCCATGGCCGCGGCGAGCGCCTCGGAGCGGTGGAGGACGCGCAGCCCCCGCGCTGCGGCCTCGACGAGCTCGGGGTTCTCCGGCCGGATCGCCGAGCCCCGCACCACCGTGTCTGCGTCCTGCAGGTTCGCAGCGTCATAGCCGACGGCGATCCGCGCACCGAGCGCGGCGAGGTCCCCCATGACGGGCAGGTCCTTCGCATCCGAGCCGCTCACGGCGACCCCGCGTCCGACCATCACGCGGGCCACGGCGGACATGCCCACGCCGCCGATGCCCACGAAGTGGACCCTGCCCAGGGACGCGAGCTCGGCTGTGTGCTGACTGGCGGCGCTCATGCGTGCGTTCCTTCCTGCAGTGCTGCGGCCTCGACCACCATGGCGGCCATGGTCCGGTCCGCGTCCCGGACGCCGAGCCGTGCCGCCCGGCGGGACATCTCGGCCAGCCGCGCGGGGTCGGCCAGCAGGGGCAGGACCTGGTCGGCGAGCCATTCGGGCGAGAAGTCCGCGTCCTTGACCAGGAGGGCGGCCCCCGCCTCGACGAGGCCCCGGGCGTTGAGGGCCTGTTCGCCGTTGCCGATGGGCAGCGGGACGAAGACCGCGGGCAGCCCGACGGCGGCGACCTCGCAGACCGTGCCGGCGCCCGCCCTGCACAGGATCAGGTCCGCGGCAGCGTAGGCGGCCTCCATGGCGTCGACGAACTCCGTCTGGCGATAGCCGGGGGCGCTGAGGGGAGCCCCGGAGGCATCGGTGACAGTCTTCCCCCGACCGGTGATGTGGAGGGTCTGCACGCCGGCACGGTCCAGGGCCGCGAGCGAGGCGGCGACGGTGCGGTTCAGCGCCGCGGCACCCAGCGAGCCGCCGGTGACCACGAGGGTGGTCTTCGCGGGGTCGAGGCCGAGGGCGGCGCGGGCGGATGCCCTGGCAGCGGAGCGGTCCAGCTCCGAGACCTCGCGGCGCATCGGCATGCCCACGGTACGGGCATGGCGCAGTCTGGTGTCGGGGAATGCCTTGCCGACCCGGTGGGTGAGCAGGGCGCCGACGCGGTTGGCGAGGCCCGCGCGCGTGTTCGCCTCGTGGACGACGATCGGGATGCGGAAGCGGCGGGCCGCGAGGTACATCGGGGTGCACACGTAGCCGCCGACGCCGACGAGGACGTCGGCATCGGCCCGACGCAGGATCTCCTCGGCCTGGCGCAGGGCACGGGCGAACCGCAGCGGGAGCCGGAGCAGGTCCGCGCTGGGCCGGCGCGGGAGGGGCACACGGTCGATCACGGCCAGTTCGACTCCCGCCTCCGGGACGATCCTGGTCTCCATGCCCCCTGCGGTGCCGACTGCGAGGACCTTCGCCCCGGGAGCGGCCTCGACGACCGCCCGCGCGATCGCCAGGAGCGGGCTGATGTGTCCGGCGGTTCCGCCGCCCGCGAGCACGACGGACGGTCCCGGTGCGGGGACGGGGGTCCCGGAGGGATCCTCATGGGGCATGACTAGGTGCTGGCCTTCCGCTGGGTGTGGTGCTGCGCCGTGGTGCCGCGCGCCGGTGGGGCCGCCGGTGCAGGACGCGGGCCGGGTCGGGCCGCGGCCCTCCCTGCGGCCGCGGGCACCTTGGCGGGCCTCGCGGCCGGACGCCGGCCCGCGGTGACGGGGCCGTCGCCCTGGGCCGCCGTGCGGCCGGGGCGCCGGGCCCGCATGGGGCGCATGTCCTCGCGGGCCAGGGACAACACTACGCCGATCGCGCAGAGGCAGCTCACGAGGGCCGAGCCGCCGGAGGAGATGAACGGCAGCGGGACGCCGATCACCGGGGCGATCCCCGTGACCATGGCCATGTTGATGGCAGCTTGGCCGAGGATCCACGCCATGATGGTGCCGCCGAGGATCCGCGGGAACAGCTCTGTCTGACGGGAGACGACGCGGAAGACCGCGACCGCGAGCACCGCGAACAGGGCGAGGACGAGGAGGGTGCCGAAGAGCCCCAGTTCCTCTCCGAGCACCGCGAAGATGAAGTCGTTGTGCGCCTCGGGGATCCAGCTGTACTTCTGCCGGCTCTGTCCGAGTCCCACGCCGAGCCAGCCGCCCGAGGCGAGCCCCTGCAGCCCGTTCTGCACCTGGTAGCCGAAGTCGCCGCCGTCCGCCTTGCAGAAGTCGGGCTCCTGCCCGACCCAGTTGTAGATGCGGCACATGCGGTTGGGGCTCGTGACGGCGAGGGCGGCAGCGCCGACCACCACGAGCAAGCCCGAGGCCACGAAGAGCTTGGTCGGCACCCCGGCGTAGAACAGGGCGGCGACCACCACGAGCAGGATGACGAGGGTGGTGCCGAGGTCATGGCCCCAGATGACAAGGCCGGCGATGCCGAAACCCACGGGGGCGACGGGGACGAGCGCGTGGCCCCAGCGGTCGAGCAGGTCCGCCTTCTTGTTCAGGATCGTGGCCATCCAGAGGGCGAGCAGGAGCTTGGCGAACTCCGAGGGCTGGAGGCTGAAGCCGGCGATGTCGATCCAGTTCCGGTTTCCGAGGACGCGCCGGCCGACCAGCTGGACGAGCACGAGCAGCACGATCGTGGTGCCGATTCCGGGCCAGGCGAGGCGTTTCAGCCACCGCACGTTGATGCGCGAGAGCACGAACATGCCGACGAGGCCCACGAGGCCGAACAACGCCTGCTTCAGCGCCGCCGTGTAGGGGCTCTCCCCTGCGGCGATGCTCTCCACGCTCGAGGCCGACAGCACCATCATGATGCCGATCGCCGTCAGCGCGAGGGTGGCGCCGAGGATGAGGAAGTAGCTCGTGCCGCTGCTGGCCGAGTCCGGCCGCGCAATCCGCCGCCAGAGGGCGAGCGGTGCGCGCAGGAACCGTGCGGTGGTCCGCTGCTCCTGGGCTGGGCTCGCCATCTGCTACTCCTCGGTCGTCTCTCCCCGGTCCCTGCTGGGTCCGGCCCCGTCCCGGGCGAGCGCGTGCACCGCCTCGACGAAGGCCGTTCCACGGTGGGCGTACGAGTCGAACTGGTCCATGGACGCCGCGGCGGGCGCCATCAGCACGGTGTCCCCCGGCTCCGCGTGCTCGGCGGCGAGCCGGACGGCCGCGGCCATCACATCGCTCCCCGCCAGGGCGGCGCCGGCGGACTGGTCCCCACCAGTCTGGCCCGGCTCGACGCGGTAGACGGGGACATTCGGTGCGTGTCGCGCGAGCGCTCCGGCGAGCTCGGAGCTGTCGCGCCCGATCAGCACGACGCCGCGGAGCCGGGGCGCGTGCTCGGCGACGAGCTGGTCGTAGCCCACGCCCTTCGCGAGCCCGCCGGCGATCCAGACGACGTGCCCGAAGGCGGCCAGCGAGGCCGCCGCGGCGTGCGGATTGGTCGCCTTGGAGTCGTTGACCCAGGCCACGCCTTCGAGGTCCGCGACGGGCTGGATGCGGTGGTCGCCGGGCTGGTAGGCCTGCAGGCCCGCCTTCACGGCGGCGGGCTCGACACCGTAGGCGCGCACGAGGGCGGCGGCCGCGAGGGCGTTGGCCACCATGTGCCTGGGCGCGGCGGGCCCGAGATCGGCCAGTGCACCCAGTTCCGCGGCGTGGTCGCGGCGCTCCTCGATGAAGGCCCGGTCCACGAGGAGGCCCTCGACGACGCCGAGCATGCTCACGGCGGGGGTGCGGGTGGTGAAGCCGACCGCCCGGCATCCCTCGACGACGTCCGCCTCCTCGACCATGCGCTCGGTCTCGATCTGCTCGGCGTTGAAGATGCACGCCTTCTGCGTGTTCTCGTAGACCTTCGCCTTGTCGGCGAGGTATGCCTCGTACGAGCCGTGCCAGTCGACGTGGTCCTCGGCCACGTTCAGGACCACCGACGCCACGGGCGAGAGGGAGCTGGCCCAGTGGAGCTGGAAGCTCGACAGCTCCACGGCGAAGACGTCGTACTCGACCGGTTCCCGGATGGCGTCGAGGATCGGCGTGCCGACGTTCCCGACGGCGACGGCAGTCAGGCCGGCGGCGCGCAGCATCGACTCCGTCATGCCGACCGTGGTCGTCTTGCCGTTGGTCCCGGTGATCGCGAGCCAGTCGGCCGTCTTCTTCCCGCGCCGGGTCCGCACGCGCCAGGCGAGCTCGACGTCGCCCCACACCGGGATGTCCCTGCGCTCCGCCTCGGCGAGCATCGCCTGGTCCGGCCGCCAGCCCGGCGAGGTCACGACGAGTTCGGGCCACTCGCCGTCGACCTTCGGAAGGCGCGCCACCGCGTCCGGCCCGAGCAGGACGTCCTCGGCGCCGACGATCCGCAGGGTCTCTGCCTGGGCCTCGGCGCGCTCGGTGACGGACGCGTCGACGACGACGACGCGCGCGCCGAGCTCGATGAGGGTGTCCGCGGCCGCGAAGCCGGAGACGCCGATGCCCGCGACGACGACGCGCAGCCCCGACCAGTCAGCGTCCCAGGAGGTGAGGGAGGCGAGCCGGGCCGCGGTGGCCGAGTCCGAGGACGACTTCTCCGAGAACGATTTCACAGTCCAGCCACCCACTCTGCGTAGAAGACAGCCAGGCCCCCTGCGACGCAGAGCCCGGCGAGGATCCAGAAGCGGACCACCACGGTGACCTCGGCCCAGCCCTTGAGCTCGAAGTGATGCTGCAGCGGTGCCATCTTGAACAGCCGTTTCCCCTTGGTGGCCTTGAAGTAGCCGACCTGGAGGATGACCGAGAGCGTGATGAGCATGAACAGGCCGCCGATGATGATGAGCAGCAGCTCGGTGCGGGAGAGGATCGCGAAGCCCGCGACGGCCGCGCCGATCGCCAGCGACCCCGTGTCCCCCATGAAGATCTTGGCCGGCGAGGTGTTCCACCAGAGGAACCCGACGAGGGCCGCGCTCATGATGGCGGCCAGCAGCGCGAGGTCGAGGGGGTCCCTGGTCTCGTAGCACACGGACCCGATCACGCGGGCTGAGCCGCAGGCCTGGTTGCTCTGCCAGATGCCGATGATGGTGTAGGCGCCGAACACCATGATCGAGGCGCCCGCGGCGAGGCCGTCCAGGCCGTCGGTCAGGTTCACTCCGTTGCTGGCGGCCGTCACGATGAGGTTGGACCAGATCACGAAGAGGATGGCGCCCAGGACGGTTCCGCCGAACGCCAGGTCGAGCCAGGGGATGTCCCGCAGGAACGAGATGTGCGTCGACGCCGGGGTCAGGCCGCGGTGGTCCGGGAACTGGAGGACCAGCAGGGAGAACGCGATGCCCACGAGGCCCTGCCCGATGAGCTTTGCCCGCGCGCTGAGGCCGAGGCTGCGCTGCTTGGTGATCTTGATGAAGTCGTCCAGGAAGCCGACGAGGCCCATGCCCACCATCAGGAACAGCAGCAGGGCCGCGGAGGCCGTGGGGCTGGTGGCCGCAGGGTTCATGAGCCACGTGATGAGGTGCGTGAGGTAGTACGCCACGACCGAGGCGAGCACGAACACCGCGCCGCCCATGGTCGGGGTCCCGCGCTTGGTGTGGTGGGTCGTGGGGCCGTCATCCCGGATGAACTGGCCGTATCCGCGCTTGACGAGCAGGCGGATGAAGAGCGGGGTCCCCACGAGCCCGAAGAGCAGGGCGAGGCCGCCGCCGATCAGCAGTGCGATCACGTCAGCTCCGTTCCTGGATGTCCGCGGTGGCCGGCTGCTGCGCCAATGCTAACCGATCGCCCAGCGCCCCCAGCCCGACGCCGTTGGACGACTTGACGAGGACGAGGTCGCCCGGGGCGAGTTCCTCCTCGAGCAGGGCGTAGGCCTCCTCGGCGTCCTCGACGAAGCTCGTCTCGTTGCCCCAGGAGCCCTCGTTCACGGCGGAGATGTACAGCGGGCGCGCCTCGCGGCCGACCACGACGAGCCGGTCGATGTTCAGGCGCACGACCAGGGTGCCGACGGCCGTGTGCGCGGCAATCGACTCGTCGCCGAGCTCGAGCATGGCGCCGAGGACGGCCCACGTGCGCCGCCCGCGGCCCAGGTCGGCGAGGGTCTGCAGCGCGGCGCGCATCGACTCGGGGTTGGCGTTGTAGGCGTCGTTGATGACCGTCACGCCGTCGGCGCGCTCGGTGCGCTGCATGCGCCAGCGGCTGCCCGGCCCCTGGGCCGAGAGCGACGCGGCGATCTGGTCGAGGGGGACGCCGGCGGCGTATGCCGCGGCGGCTGCCGCGAGCAGGTTCCCCGTGTGGTGCGCGCCGATGAGACGGCTGGCCACGTGGACCGGCACCTGCGTGCCCACCGACAGCTCGAACACCGGGGAGCCGCCGGCGTCGACCGACGCCCCGTGCGCCGCGACCACGGTCCCCCGCTCGGCGTAGGCGGCCGCGGCCTCGGGGTGGGCCGTGAAGAAGACCGGCTTGGCCACGGTGCGGGACTCCATGGCCCGCACGCGGGGGTCGTCGAGGTTGATCACGGCGGTGCCTTCGGGGGCGAGCGCCTCGACCATCTCGCCCTTGGCCTTCGCGATGTTCTCGACGCCGCCGAACTCGCCGGCGTGCGCCGTCCCGACGATCAGGACGACCCCGATGTCGGGCCGCACCATGTCTGCGAGGTAGCGGATGTGGCCGATGCCGGTGGCGCCCATCTCGACCACGAGGTAGCGGGTGGTGAAGTCCGCGCGGAAAACCGTGAGCGGCACGCCCACCTCGCCGTTGTACGAGCCCTGCGGGGCCACCGTCGCGGCCGGCGTGGCCGACCCGGCGGCGGTGGAGCGGAAGATCCCGGCGAGGAGGTCCTTGGTGGTGGTCTTGCCGGCGGAACCGGTGATCCCGACGACCGTGAAGTCCTCGCCGCGCTCTGCCCGGGCCGCGCGGATCCGGGCCACGGCTGCGGCGGCCAGGGCGCCCATGGCGAGCACCGCGTCGGGGACCACGACGCACGGGTAGGTGGCGCCGTCGTCGTCGGAGACCTCGCGCTCGCACAGGGCGAGGGTCGCGCCGGCGCCGAAGGCCGCGCCGACGAACGCATGCCCGTCGGCGTGCTCGCCGGGCTTGGCCACGTACAGGGAGCCGGGGCCGGCCTCGCGGGAGTCGGTCACGACGGTGGTGGGGACGATGGCGGGGTCTGCGAGGAGGCGCCCGCCCGTGATCTCGGCGATCTGCGCCGCTGTGAACTCAATCATTGCGCATCGGACTCTAGTGCGTCGGCACCCGCTGAGGGGAATCCCGGGTGTTCCTGGGCCAGGGGGCGGCCGTGGTCGGCGAGGGCAGCGCGCAGTTCGAGCCGGTCGTCGAGGACCAGGTTCACTCCCTTGACCTCCTGGTAGGACTCGTGCCCTCTCCCGGCGACGAGGATCACATCGTCCTCGGCCGCGAGCGAGACCGCGTGGCGGATGGCCTCCGCCCGGGGTGCGACCTCGTCGATGCGGCGGCCGAGGCCGTGTTCGGCAGCCTCGGCGCGCGCCCCGGCGAGCACTTCGGACCGGATGGCGGCGGCGTCCTCGTCGTGCGGGTCGTCGTCGGTGATGACGACGATGTCGGCGCCGCGCGCGGCGACCGCGCCCATGATGGGGCGCTTGCCCTGGTCCCGCTGGCCGGTGGCGCCGAACACGACGATGAGGCGCCCAGCGCCCGCCGGGCGGACGGCGTCGAGCGCGCGCTCGAGGGCGTCGGGGTTGTGGGCGAAGTCGACGACGGCGGCGGGGGCCGTCCCGATGAGCTGCATGCGGCCCGGCACCTCGACGGTGAAGGGGTCCGCGTCGAGGGCCTTCTGGAGCTCGTGGACCGTGGCGCCCGCGGCGAGGACGAGGAGCGTGGCCAGCGCGGCATTGGCCACGTTGAAGCCCCCGGGCAGGCCCGAGCGCACGCGCAGCACGGTGCCGTCGGTGTGGCGCAGCGTAAAGGCTGTGCCCACGCCGGACCGGCGGGGATCCACGACCGTCCAGTCAGCCCCGTCCGCCCCCTCGCCCGGCCCTGAGGCCTCGGTGCGCAGGGTGGTGACCGGGATCGGCGCCTCGGCCGCGAGGCGGCGGCCCCACGCGTCGTCGACCGTCACGACGGCGCGGGCGGCGCGCTCCTGGGTGAAGAGCCGCGCCTTGGCCGCGTAGTAGTCCTCCATCGTGCCGTGGAGGTCGAGGTGGTCCTGGGTGAGGTTGGTGAAGCCGACGGCGTCGTAGCGGACCCCGTCGACCCGGCCGAACTCGATGGCGTGCGACGAGACCTCCATGGACGCCGCGTCCACGCCCTTCTCCCGCATCACCGCCAGGAGGGCGTGGACCTCCGGGGACTCGGGCGTGGTGAGGCGGCTCGGGATGGGCTCTCCCCCGGCCGAGATCTCGATGGTCCCGATGAGCCCGGTGCGGTGTCCCAGGGCTCGCAGGAGGGCATTGGCGAAGTACGTCGTGGTCGTCTTGCCGTTCGTGCCGGTGACGCCGAGCAGGGTCAGGGCCGCCGTGTCCCGGCCGCCGTGCGTGCCGTAGACGAGCGCCGAGGCGCCGCCCACCGCCGCGCGTGGGGCGTCCAGGACGAGGATGGGCACCTCGACGGACGATTCCGAGAGCGCCAGCTGCTGGGCCCCGTCCGGATCGGTCACGATGGCCACTGCGCCGGAATCCACCGCCTGGCGGGCGAAGTCGGCGCCGTGGCGCGAGGCGCCGGGCAGGGCGAAGTAGAGGTCGCCGGGGAGCACCGCGCGCGAGTCGATGGTCACGCCCATCACTGCCGGCGCGTCCTCGAGGCCGTCCTGGGGCAGTCCGAGGAGCGCGGCGATCTCCGCCAGCGGCACCGCGTCGACGTGTGCCGGGCGTAGGGCCGGGGGACTGTCCTGCTGGGTGCCCCCCGGGGAGGCACTCCTGCCCGTGGGCATGGGCTGCTCGCTCACGTTCACCTTCATCGATCGGGATTCCAACTCTATAACGCCCGCTCCGGGCGCCGCCGTGGGGCGACGCCCGGAACGGGCCGTCGTCACGTGCTCACTTGGCGTACTGGGGCAGCTTCGCGGGGGTCCCGGTGGACGGCGGCACGCCGTACTTGTGGAGCGTCTGGCTCATCACCGAGCGGAAGACGTCCGCGTTGCCGATGCCGAAGATGTCGCCCTTGGGCCGCTGGATCACGACGGCGACGATGTAGCGCGGGTCCTCCATCGGTGCCATCCCGATCAGCGACGACGTCACGCCGTCGTACCCTGGCACCCCGTCCTCCCTGGGAGCCTCCGAGGTGCCCGTCTTGGCACCGACCCGGTAGCCGTCGATGGCGGCGGGCTTGACCTCACCCTCCGTGACGTCGCTCTCGAGCATCTGCTGGACCTGCAGGGCCGTGTCCTTGCTGACCACCTGCGTCGGCGGGGCCGTCTGCGGCGAGGCGGCGTGCCCGTTCTGGTCGATATACCCGCTGATGAGGCTGGGCTGGACCATGACGCCGTCGTTGGCGATCGCCTGGTACGCGCGGACGGTCTGCAGCGTGGACTGGGTCACGCCCTGCCCGAAGAGGATGGTGTACTGCTGGCGGCCGTCCCATTCCTGGGGAGTGTGCAGGACGCCCAGCGCCTCCCCGGGCAGGCCGACGTCCACCGGCTGGCCGATGCCGAACTTGGTGAACCAGTCGTAGCGCTGCTGCGGGGAGAGGGCCTTGCCTGCCATGACAGTGCCGGTGTTCATCGAGTAGCCGAGGATCCCCGCGAGCGTGCGCTGCTCCGTGCCGTGCGTGAAGGCATCCGCGAACGTCTGGCCGTCCACGGTGTAGGTGGGAGGGATCGTGTACTGCGAGAGGGGGTTGGCCTTGCCCTCCTGGATGAGCGCCGCCATGGTGATCGTCTTCTCGACCGACCCCGGCTCGTAGGCGGCGGTGACGGCCCGCGCGCCGCGGTCCTTCGCGGCGGTCTTGCCGGGGTCGTTGGGGTCGACCGAGTTCGAGTCCGCCATCGCGAGGATGTGGCCGTTCTTCGCGTCCATCACGATCGCGATGCCCCACTCCGCGCTGTACTTGTCCGTCTGGGTCTGGATGGCCTGCTGGGTGAAGTACTGGAGGTCGGAGTCGATGGTGAGCTTGACGGTCTTGCCGTCCTGAGCGGGGGTGAGCTTGTCGGTGGCCACGGGGATGCGCAGGCCGTCTGCCCCGATCTCGTACTCGCGTGAGCCGTCCTGGCCCTTGAGCACGCTGTCCTGGGTCTGCTCGAGGCCCGCGAGGGCGGTGCCGTCCGAGCCCACGAAGCCGACGAGGTTGCCGCCGACGGCGCCGTTGGGGTACACGCGCTGGGTCACGCCCTCGGAAAGGATCCCGGGGAAGCCGATCGCCATGACCCGCGCCTCGGTGTCCGGGGTGACGTCGCGGGCCACGTAGTTGAAGGGCTTGTCGCCGGTGATGGCGGCGGCAACGTCGGCAGTGGGCTTGCCCACCGCGTCGGCGAGCTGCTGAACCGCCTGGTCCCGGGTGATCGTGACGATCTTCTTGGTGCCGTCCCCGGCGTCGACGCGCTGCTCGAGCTCGGTGAAGTCCTTGGACGACGCGATGCGCTGGTCGACGGTGATGTTGTAGCGGACCACGCTCGAGGCGAGGACGGTCCCGTTCGTGTCGACGATCTGGCCGCGTTCGGCCGGCAGCACCGTCTTCTGCAGACGCTTGCTCAGGGCCGCCTCCGCGAGGCCGCCCACGTCCATGCCCTGCACGAGCACGAGGCGCCCGCCGATGAGCAGGAGCAGGGCGAGCATGGCCGCAAGGCCCAGACGGAGCCGGCTCGTGGCGCGGCGGGTGCGCCGCAGCGGCCCGTCGTCGCCCTTGCGCGGGCCGCCGCGCGCCTGCCTGCCCTGTGTGTCGGTGCTCTTCGCTGCCACGTGTGTCCCTACGCTTCCCGATCTCCCTGCTGCTGCGCTCGGCCGCACCGGTCCCGCACTGGCGCCGGGCCGCTGGGCCCCGGGGCTACTGGCCCGGCGTCTTCTGCGCGGGAGCCGGGATGGAGCCGCCGTGGAGGTCCACCTTCGCGGCGGGCTTGTCCGCCGGCTTGGCGGCCGGGGTGTTCGAGGCCGTGGAGGCCGCGGCCCCGGGGGCGAGTGCGTCCTTGGTCGTCGCTGCCGGCGCGGCGGAGAGCTGGCCGGGAACGGCGGGCGTCGCGATCGTGGCACCCTGGGGGGCACCCTTCTCCGCCGCCTTGGCGTTGCCGGTCACCGCGAGCGTCTTCAGGTCGATCTGGCCGTTGGACGTCGAGGCGACCATTCCATATTGTGCCGCCCGGGCGGCCAGATTCTGGGGAGCCTCGAAGTTCTGGACCTGCTGTGTCAGTTCCTGGTTCTGCTTCTGCAGGCTCAGCTGGTCGTTGCGCAGCTGCACGAGCTGGTACTGCCCGGTCGAGACGGACACATTGAGCACGAGCACGGCCAGAAGGGCCGCGGCGAGAACGCCGAGGCAGAAGATGGCGAAGGGAGCACGACGGCGCACGGGCGCCGTGCGGACCACCGACAGGGGCGCTCGGCGCGGCGCCGCGGACGGGGCGTCACGCCGGGGTGCCGCCGTCGTGAGGGCGGACGTCCCGGCCACCGCTGCCTTCCGCTGTGCTGCTGCGCTCATGCTCCACTCCTTGCCCTGATGCGTTCCGCCGCGCGGAGGCGAGCCGAGGCTGCGCGGGGGTTCTCCGCGATCTCGGCTTCCGTCGGCACTTCTGTTCCCTTGGTGATGATCTTCAGTTCGGGTCGGTGCTCCTCGAGCTCCACGGGGAAGCCGGGAGGCGCCGTCGACCGGCTCCGGGACTGGAGGGCTGCCTTGACGATGCGGTCCTCGAGCGAGTGGTAGCTCATGACCACGATCCGGCCGCCGAGGGTGAGGGCGCCGATCGCCGCTGGGACGGCACGCTCGAGCACGTCGAGCTCCTCGTTGACCTCGATGCGCAGTGCCTGGAAGGTGCGCTTGGCGGGGTGGCCGCCGGTGCGGGCAGCGGCCGCGGGGACCACCGCGCGGATCGCCTCGACGAGCTGGCCGGTGGTGGTGAAGGGCTGCTTCTGGCGCTCCGCGACGATGTTCTTCGCGATCCGGCCGGCGAACTTCTCCTCGCCCCACGAGCGGATGATCCGGACGAGGTCCTCGACGCTGTAGGTGTTGACGACGTCTGCGGCGGTCGGGCCGCGGCTGGTATCCATGCGCATGTCGAGGGGGGCGTCGTAGGAGTAGGCGAATCCGCGCTCGCGCTCGTCCAGCTGCATCGAGGAGACACCGAGGTCCATGAGGATCCCGTCGGCTCCGGGCAGGCCCAGCTCCTCGAGCACCTCGGGGATCTCGTCGTAGACCGCGTGGACGAGGCGCGCGCGCTCCCCGAACGGGGCGAGCCGGGCGCCGGCGAGCGCGAGGGCCTGCTCGTCGCGGTCGATCCCGACCAGCGTCGCCGTCGGGAAGCGGGCGAGGATGGCCTCGCTGTGGCCGCCCATCCCGAGGGTCGCGTCCACGACCACGGGAGTGCGCCCCGCGGCGATCGCGGCCTCGACGCCGCCGGACAGCAGCGTGACGCAGCGTTCGAGCAGCACCGGGACGTGGCGGTCGGACGTGGGCCTGTCCTGCTGGTCGTCGTTCGGCATGGTCCACTCCTCCCGTGCATGCGTCTCGTCTGGAGCGGATGCTCCGGGTCCGACTGGTCCAGATCCCCCTCCGCGCCGGTCTGCCGCCTGGCTCCGGGGAAGGTGAGCCAGGAAGCGTTGCGGGGCGGCTGGAGATCTCGGCCAGCCAGTGGGATCAGATGATCCCGGGTATGGCGTCGTCGTCGGTCTCCGAGAAGGCGGATTCCTTCTCGGACAGGTAGTCCTCCCAGGCCTGGGCGTCCCAGATCTCCGCCCGGGTCCCCACGCCGATCACGGCCAGGTCCCGGTCCAGGCCTGCGTACTTGCGCAGGTTCTGGGGGATCGTCACGCGCCCCTGCTTGTCGGGCACCTCGTCGGAGGCCCCAGACAGAAAGACCCGGAGATAGTCACGCGACTGACGCGAGGAGATAGGGGCTTCCCGCATCTGCTCGTGGACCCTCTCGAATTCCTTCTGGCTGAAGACGTAGATGCAGCGCTCCTGGCCCCGGGTCAGAACCAGCCCCTCGGCCAGTTCGTCTCGGTACTTCGCCGGGAGGATGAGTCGCCCCTTCTCGTCCAGACGCGGCGAATAAGTACCGAGCAACACCGGCACCACCACCCGTCTGTGCGAGGCTGAACGTCCCTATCCGCCACTTCCCTCCAACATCCCCCACTTTACTCCACAGGCCTCCCCCGTCAACGCGACACGGCCCTCATGTCGCACCATCTGTACAAGGAACTCCCCCGCATTCATGCGGATCTCCGCCGTGCTGGCTCGGTGGAGGGCAGGTGGAGGGATGTGGGCACCCGGTGGGGCCCCGGGGCGGCCGGAGGGCGCTGCGACAGGCCGCGCCCGCCCCCGCGAGAGGCGCACGCGGCCGCCGAGGGACAAGCGGGGAGCGAAGTGGAGCCCCGGGAGCGAAGTGGAGGAGCCCATGGGGGGGCCAGGACACGACTGTGCCCCGGAACCGTGGGGTTCCGGGGCACAGTCAGGCCGTCAGGCGGGGCGTGTCTCTGGAGTCGCTGATGCGCCTCGACGCGGGGACCGGCGGGCGGTCCGGGTGGGACGGGTCAGCTCTCGTCCCTGCGCCGTTCCTCCCACTGGGCCTCGAGCTTGCGCAGGAACCCGCTGCTCGTCCGCTTCGAGCCGCCGGAGCGGAGGCGGCGCCCTGGCCGCCTGAGGGTTCCGTAGTAGACGCTCCCGCCCATGAGCAGGAAGCCGAGGACCCCCACGAAGATGTTCTGGATGCTCACTCCGACCAGGAGGACGAGGATGCCCGCGATGACGCCGAGGACCCCGAGCACAATGTGCTTGGTCGAGAACGTCTTGAGGGCATCGGCGCCCATGGAATCGGCGAACTTGGGGTCCTCTTCGTGGAGCTGCTTCTCAAGCTGCTCCAGCATCTTCTGTTCGTGCTCCGAGAGAGGCATGGCGACTCCTTCACGCATGCAGATGATGGACGGCCTCCATCATCTGCACCAACGCATTGAACCAGCCGCGGGTTCCCCTGACCGACGAGCCGCTGCGGCCCGACCCCAGATGGACTTCCCAGCCGACTCACTGCACCCAATATTTCGAGGTTCCTTAAGGATATGACGTCCGGGTAGGTTCCAAAAGGGAGCCCGGAGCGTCGTGGGCGCCGCTCACTCCCGAGCGGTGCGCCCGTCCCGCTGGGGGCCGGTCCTCCGCTCCCCGAGGAGGCGCGCCGGCCGGACCATGCCGGAGCCGAACCGCTCGGACACCCGGTCGAGGGCCTCCTCTGCCGTCCGCCAGTTGTCCTCGGTGCGGTCCAGACTCAGCTGGCGCGGCGCTCCGGCCGACCGGGAGAGCCGTTCCCCCCGCAGGCCGATGAGCCGGACCGGCAGGGGCCGCGGGCCGAGGGCTGCGAGGAGCTGGCGCCCTGCGCTGTAGAGGTGCTGGGCGCTGTCGGTGGGGACGGTCAGGGTGTGCGAGCGCGCGAGGGTGGAGAAGTCCGAGTACCGGAGCTTGAGCGCGACCGTTCCCGCGGCGACCCCCTGGCCCCTGAGTCGTCCGGCGACGCGGTGGGCCAGCCGCAGGAGCTCTGCGTGCAGTGCGGCGTCCTCCGCGACGTCCGCGGCGAAGGTCTCCTCCGCACCGATGCTCTTCTCCTCGCGTGCGGGCGTCACGGCCCGTCCGTCGATGCCCCAGCTCAGGCGCTTGGCCTGAAGGCCGGTGGCGCCGAGGGAGCGCCGGAGGGTCGAGTCCGGCGTCTGGGCGAGGTCGCCGACGGTGTGGATCCCGAGGCGGGCCAGGACTTCCCGCGTCTTTCCTCCGATCCCCCAGAGCGCCCCGACGGGGAGCGAGTGGAGGAACGGCACCGTGTCCTCCGGGCGGACCACGAGCAGCCCGTCCGGCTTGGACCGGGTCGAGGCGATCTTGGCCACGAACTTGGTCGAGGCGACCCCGACCGAGGCCGTGATGCCCAGCTCCGACCGGATGCGGGCCTTGATCTGGGCGGCGATCTGCTCGGGCGCCGCGCCGAGGCGCCGCACGGCTCCGGAGACGTCGAGGAAGGCCTCGTCGACGCTCAGCGGTTCGACCAGGTCGGTGAAGTCCGCGAAGAGCCGCATGAGCTGCCGCGAGACCTCGTAGTAGAGGTGGTGCCTCGGCTCGACCACGATGGCATCGGGACAGCGCCGCAGCGCAATGAGCATCGGCATGGCGCTGCTGATGCCGAAGGCGCGTGCCTCGTAGCTCGCGGACAGGACCACGGACCGCTCCGCCGGGAACCCGACGATCACGCGGCGGCTCCGCAGCTCGGGCCGCTCGCGCTGCTCGACGGCGACGAAGAAGGCGTCCATGTCGACATGCAGGATCCCGCGGCGCCGCATCTGGCCCAGGGCCTCCTCGCCGGGGCCACCACCGTCCGTTCCCACCGGTCCATCGTAGGCGGCAGGGGCTCCGCGGCGGGCCACTAGACTGGGCGGGACCTTGCAGCAGAAACGAAAGGCAGACACCAGGCGCATGGCGAACATCACCGGGAGGAACCGACGGCTCGCAGGGGCCACCGTGCTCATGGCCACCGCGCTCGCGGTGGCGGGCTGTGGGGGTCAGACAGGGAGCGCGGCGCAGAGCCCGGCTCCGGCGGGCTCCGCAGCGGCCACCGCCTCGCCATCGCCGTCCTCGACGGTGAGCGGGCGGGCCACGGCGTCCGCCTCGGCCGCGAACGCCACCGTGAGCGCCGTCGCACCGGGCTTCCCGTCCCAGACGCTTCCGCTCATGCCCGGGGCCACGGCCCTCGCGACCAGCTTCGACGCGTCGGCGTCGCCTGCCGTCGCCTCCCTCGTTGCGGGCAGCAGCTCGGCCTCGGCCTCCGAGATGCTCGACTACTACACGAAGACCCTCACCGGCGAGGGGTTCACCGCTGTGCCGGCCGCGAGCGCCTCGTCGAGCACCTCGGCGTCGATGGCCGCCGCGGGGACCCTCGTGCGCGACTTCGTGCGCTCGAACGGCTCAGAGACCGCCACGGTCACGGTCGTCACCGCGAACAAGCAGGCGGTCGCGACCGTGGGCGTCTCGGTGGCGCCCTCCTCGCTGAAGTAGTCAGCGGACAGGGGACACCGTGAACGAGCAGCGAGCGGCCGCCGCGGGCGTCGAGGAGGAGCAGGCCCGCTACCGGGAGGCCCTCGAGGCCGAGCTGCGCTCCTTCCTCGACCGCCAGCGGTCGGTCATGGCCGAGGTCTCGGCGGACGTCGCCGCCCTCATGGATGCGATCTCCGGCCTCGTCTCGGGCGGCAAGCGCCTCCGCGCGCTGCTCGGCTACTGGGGCTGGCGGGGGGCCGGCGGGGCCGAGCTCGCGGCCGAGCCGATCCGCGCGGGCGCCGCTCTCGAGCTCTTCCAGGCCGCGGCCCTCATCCACGACGACATCATCGACCGCTCGGCCACCCGCCGTGGTGCCCCGAGCGTGCATGAGCGGTTCACGGCGCTGCACGCCAGGTCGGGCTGGGCGCTCGATGCAGCGCGCTTCGGCCACGCCGCAGCGATCCTCACCGGCGACCTCTGCCTCTCCTTCAGCGAGGAGGCCTTCACCGGGGTCGGGCCCGCGGCCGGGATCGGCACCCCCGGGCGCCGGATCTTCAACACGATGAGGGCCGAGGTCATGGCCGGGCAGTACCTGGACATCCTCGAGGAGGTCGCTGGTCCGACGCGCCCGAGGACGGAGGCGGTGGCCCGGGCCGGCACGGTGATCAGGTACAAGTCGGCGAAGTACTCCACCGAGCACCCGCTCGGCATCGGAGGCGCGCTCGCCGGAGCCGACGAGGCCCTGCTGGCGGCCTACTCCGCCTTCTCGCTCCCGCTCGGCGAGGCGTTCCAGCTCCGGGACGACGTGCTGGGGGTGTTCGGCGATCCGGCCGCCACGGGCAAGCCCGCCGGCGACGACCTCCGCGAGGGCAAGCGGACGATGCTCGTGGCGCTCGCGCTCGACACGGCCGACGGCGCGGCGGCGGCAGAGCTCGAACGCGGCCTCGGGCGGGGCGACCTCGACCTCGAGGAGGTCGGCAGGCTGCGCGACATCATCAGCTCCACTGGCGCCCTCGGCGCCACCGAGCGGCTCATCGACAGGCTGGCCGACGAGGCGTTCAGCGCCCTCGCGCGGCTGGACGTCGGCCCTGTGGTCAGCGCGGCGCTCGAGGCCCTGGGCAAGGCCGCGGTGCGGCGCGCCTCCTGAAGGACGGCGTGCTCTGAGGGACAGCTCAGGCCCCGGGCCCGCTCCGCCTGGGCGAACCGGCCCCAGGGCCCGGCCCCTGGCCTATGCCGGGGATCCGGCTACCAGGCCAGAATCTGGGCGCGGCGCCGGATCTCGGTCTTGCGGCCCTCGCGGAGCGCGTCGATCGGACGGCCGCGCAGGGACTCGTCGGGCGTGAAGAGCCAGGCGATCAGCTCCTCGTCGCTGAAGCCGGCATCTGCCAGGACGGCAATCGTGCCCTTGAGGCTGTCCACCACGTGGTCCCCGTCGAGGAACAGCGCCGGGACGGAGCGGATCTTCCGCTCGCCCACGCGCGCGGCGACGAGCGCGCGCTCGTCGATCAGGCCATGCACCTTGGTGACCGGCAGTCCCAGCCGCTCCGCGACGTCCGGGAGGGGCAGCCATTCAGACACCAGGTTCTCGATATCACTCACGCCACCAGCGTGCCACGGCCCGGGCCGCTCCACCTAGTCGGTGCAGGCAGCGGCAGGCCACGTCCCGCGCCTTGTACCTCGCGCCGAATCGTGAGAGATTCACATCGGCCACTTAAGTAACACCAGTCAAATCAATCACACAGGCACCATCACCGAATTTACAGTCGTCATCACACGAGTGACACCCCCGGCTCAAGGAGGTCGACCGATGAGCACATCCGGAAGCAGCGGGAGCGCTGCCGCCAAGCCCAGCTTTCCCCTCGTCGCGGCGACGACGGCGGTCCTCCCCGCCGTGGCCCTGTCCTCGCTCGCGCTCGCCGCGCCCGCCTCAGCAGCGCCCGCGGAGTCCGTCGCCCAGTCCGGAGCCCTCACAGGGGCCGGCCCGCGCACGGCCGTGCAGGCCGCCGTCGTGCCCGCCGCCCAGGTGCCCACGATGGTGCCGAGCCGGCTCGCCCCGGCCAAGGCCGGCCCTGGCCAGAAGTACACGGTGCGAGCCGGCGACACGGTGACCGCGATCGCCGGGCGATTCGGGCTCAAGGTCGCCGACGTCCTGGCCCTGAACCACCTCACGCCGACCACGGTCATCTACCCGGGCCAGCAGATCCGGCTCACCGGCGGATCGCCCGCGCACGCCTCCCCCGCGCCGTCGTCCTCTCCTGCGAAGCCCGCACAGGGGCTGAGTGCCGGGAGCTACACGATCCGGCCCGGCGACACCCTCTACGGAATCAGCGCCCGCCTCAAGGTGCCGCTGGGAAGCCTGCTGGCGGCCAACGGGCTCAGCCTCACGAGCATCATCTACGCCGGCCGGACCCTCAGGCTCCCGGCTGGGAAGGCCGAGCCGGCCGCCGCCATCACGCAGGCGTCCTCGGGTACGCCCAAGCCCCTCGTGGAGGACACGTTCTTCGGCTTCAAGTACCCCGACGCCGTGGTCGCCTCCGCCAACGAGAACAAGCGCCTCCTCAACGCCGCGCCGGTGCCGAGCAGGGCCGCGATGAAGCAGATCGTCGCCGACACGGCCCGCCGCATGGGCGTCGACCCGGCGCTCGCCCTGGCGGTCGCCTACCAGGAGTCGGGGTTCAGCCAGCGTGCTGTGTCCCCGGCCAACGCCATCGGGACGATGCAGCTCGTGCCCACGTCGGGGCAGTGGGCCTCCGACCTCGTGGGCCGCAGGCTCAACCTGCTCGACCCGCACGACAACGCCACCGCCGGGATCGCCATCATCCGTGCCCTCCTGCGGACGAGCACGGACGAGGACACCGCGATCGCCGGCTATTACCAGGGCCAGTACTCCGTGGCGAAGCACGGCATGTACAAGGACACCAAGCAGTATGTGGCCGCGATCAAGGCGCACCGGAAGACCTTCAGCTGACGGCGCTGCCCCGCGGCCACTCCGGGCCCCGGGGCGCCTCGGGCGTCCGCCGCGGGCGAGCGCTTAGGATCGTGGGGTGAACGGAAAGCTGAGCGATGGGCTCGTCGGATCGCTCGTGGGCGGCCGGTACCGCGTTGCCGCGCGCCTCGCCATGGGCGGCATGGCGACGGTCTACCTCGCCACCGACACGAACCTCGACCGGGACGTCGCCCTCAAGGTCCTCCATCCCCATCTGAGCCAGGACCCGGCCTTCGCCGAGCGCCTCGAGCAGGAGGCCAAGGCGGCGGCCCGGCTCTCCCACCCCCATGTGGTCGCGGTCCTGGACCGCGGCCATGACGGGGACGTCTTCTACCTCGTCATGGAGTACGTGCCCGGCCGCAACCTGCGCCAGCTGCTCGACGAGCACGGCGCCCTGGCGCCGCGGCAGGCCCTCGCGCTCATCGACGCCGTAGTCGACGGGCTTGCGGCCGCCCACGCGGCAGGCCTCGTCCACCGGGACATCAAGCCCGAGAACGTACTCCTGGGGGACTCGGGACAGATCAAGGTCGCGGACTTCGGGCTCGCCCGGGCCGTCACCACCTCGACCACCAGCGGTGTCACGATGGGCACCGTCGCGTACATCGCCCCGGAGCTCGTTCAGCGCAGCGGGGGCGACGAGCGCAGCGACCTCTACTCGGTCGGAATCATGCTCTACGAGCTGCTCACCGGCCACCAGCCCTACCGGGGGGACCTGCCGGTGCAGGTCGCGATGCAGCACGCGACGCGCGATGTCCCTCCGCCGTCCGACCTCCTGCCGGGCCTCTCCCCCGAGCTCGACGAGCTCGTGCAGTGGGCGTGTGCGCGGGATCCGGAGGACCGCCCTGTGGATGCCGAGGCGCTCCTGGGCGAGATCAGGCACATCCGCACCCACCTCAGCGACGCCCAGCTCGACCTGCACGCGGCGCAGACCCAACACCTCCCCCATCCCGCGCCGGGGCACACCGAGATGCTCCCGGCCGGGCGCACCGAGGTGATCGCCACTGCCGCCCAGCGCACCAGCGTGATCCCCGCAGGTCCCGCCACGACGGCGCGCGAGCAGCGCCGCCGGGACCGCGAGGCCGCCCGCCGCACCGCCGCCGCCGCGGCGACCCCAACCCGGACGCTGGGGCCCGGACGGTCGAGGCGCCGTGGGGCCGTCTGGGCCGCCGTCATCATCGTCCTGGCGGTCGTGGCCGCGCTGGCGGGGTGGTTCTTCGGCGTCGGCCCAGGCGCGGCGGCGACCGTCCCCCCCGTCAAGGACCTCACCGTGGACCAGGCGCGGCCTCTCTTCGACCGGGCCGGGCTCTCCTTCTCCACCCAGGACGTCTTCGACGACACGGTCACGACCGGGCTCATCGTGGACTCCACGCCGCCTCCGGGGACCCAGATCCGGAAGTTCCAGGGCGTGAGCGTCCTCGTGTCCAAGGGCCCGCAGCTCTTCCCCCTCGAGGATCTCAGGGGCAAGTCCCTCGACGATGCGAAGGCGGCCATCACCGCGGCGAAGAACACCGTCGGCGCCGTCAAGGAGGCCTACGACGACACCGTGCCGGCCGGGATCGTCCTGTCCCAGGACCCCGGGTCGGGGACGCCCCTTCGCCACGGCTCCACCGTGGCACTGACCGTGTCCAAGGGCCCCCAGCCGATCCCGGTGCCCCGCGTGGTGGGCATGCCGCAGTCCCAGGCACTCGCCGCACTGCGCGCCGCCGGACTTGATCCCCAGGTCTCCTCCGACGAGGTCAACGACAGGACGATCCCCAAGGGCTCCGTCGCCGCCCAGGACCCCTCCCCCGGCACGACCCTGACCAAGGGCGGCGCGGTCACGCTCACCGTGTCGAAGGGCCCCAGGATGGTGCACGTCCCCAGCTTCGTGGGCAAACAGGTGGGCCAGGCCACCGATGCGCTCAGGCAGCTCGGGTTCGACGTCCGCGTCGAGAACATCCTCGGCGGGTTCTTCGGCACCGTACGCGCCCAGGATCCGGTGGACAAGGACGTGCCGGAGGGCAGCGTCGTCACCCTCACGGTCGTGTAGCGGGGCGCCGGCCTCGGCCGGCGCCCCGCCGCCCACGGGATCAGGCCCGCTTGGAGAGCGCCCCCGCCACGAGGAAGGCCATCTCGAGGGACTGCATGTGATTCAGCCGCGGATCGCACACCGACTCGTACCGGTCCTCGAAGGCCGCCTCGTCGATCGGATCGGACCCGCCGAGGCACTCTGCGACGTCGTCGCCCGTCATCTCCATGTGCAGGCCGCCCGGGACCGTTCCGAGCGCCTGGTGCACATCGAAGAAGCCGCGGACCTCGTCCACGACGTCGTCGAAGCGGCGGGTCTTGTAGCCGTTGCGGCTCGTGACCGTGTTCCCGTGCATCGGGTCGGTGACCCAGAGGACCTGGGCTCCGGACGCCGTGACCTTCTCGACGACCGGGGGCAGCTTCTCGCGGATGTTCTGGGCGCCCATCCTCGTGATGAACGTCAGCCGGCCCGGTTCGCGCTCGGGATCGAGCCTGTCGATGAGCCGCAGGGCGTCGTCGCCCGTCGTCGAAGGACCGAGCTTGACGCCGATCGGGTTGCGCACGCGGGAGAGGTAGTCCACGTGGGCGTGGTCCAGTTCCCGGGTCCGCTCGCCGATCCAGAGGAAGTGCGCGGACGTGTCGTAGGGCAGGCCGGTGCGCGAGTCGATGCGCGTGAGCGCCCGCTCGTAGTCCAGCAGCAGCGCCTCGTGGCTCGCGAAGAACTCGACGCGCTTGAGCGCCTCGAAGTCGGCCCCGCACGAGTCCATGAACTTGATCGCGCGGTCGATCTCGCGGGCGAGCGATTCGTAGCGGGCGTGGGCGGGGTTCTCCGTGAACCCCTTGTTCCACGTGTGCACGAGCCGCAGGTCGGCGAAGCCGCCCTGCGTGAACGCACGGATGAGGTTCAGGGTCGACGCCGAGGTGTGGTAGGCGCGGAGCATCCGGGCGGCGTCGTGAGCCCGGGACTCGGGCGTGAAGTCGTAGCCGTTGACGATGTCGCCGCGGTACGCCGGGAGGGTCACGCCGTCCCGCGTCTCCGTGTCGGAGGAGCGGGGCTTGGCGAACTGGCCGGCCATGCGGCCCATCTTGATCACGGGCAGCTGGGCGCCGTAGGTCAGCACCACCGCCATCTGCAGGATGGTCTTCACGCGCGCGCTGATCCGGTCCGCCGTGGCCGCCCCGAAGGTCTCGGCGCAGTCGCCTCCCTGGAGGAGGAAGGCCTCGCCGCGCGCGGCGGCCGCGAGCCGCTCGCGGAGCAGGTCCACTTCGCCGGCGAAGACGAGCGGCGGGAGGATCGACAGCTCCGCGATCGCCGCGCGGAAGACGTCCGGGTCCGACCAGGACGGCTGCTGCGAGATCGGCAGGGAGCGCCAGTTGTCGAGGCCGGGGTAGTCGGCGGCGCCGCTCTGTGCGGTGCTCGTGAATCGGGCCGCGGGCGATACGGAGAGATCAGTCACGGTCCAAGGCTATGCCAACAGCGCGGCGGCGTGCTTATGCGTCGGCCGGGGGCTCGGCCGCCCGCTTCTGCGCCGCTTCCTGCGCCAGTCTGGCCTTCACATCCGCGGCATACGCGTCGACGTACTCCTGGGCGGACAGCTGCTGGATCTGGCGCATGATCCGGGTCGTGACCTCGCGCTGGACGGCCCGGTCGTCGGCCTGGCCGTAGAACTCGGAGAAGTCCATCGGCTGGCCGATGATGATGCCGACACGCCGGATGGAGGGGATGCGCTGGCCGATCGGCTGGACCTTCTCCGTGCCGATCATGGCCACCGGGAGGACCGGCACCTGCTTCAGGAGCGCGAGCCTGGCCACGCCGACCTTGCCGCGGTACAGGCGCCCGTCAGGGCTGCGCGTCCCCTCTGGGTAGATGCCCAGCAGCCCCCCGCCCTCGAGGATCTGGGCGCCGGCCTCGAGGGAGGCCGCGGACGCCTCGCCGCCGGAACGGTCCATCGGCAGCTGGTTCGTGTAGCGGAAGAATGCCGCCGTCAGCCAGCCCTTGAGGCCGCGGCCGGTGAAGTACTCCTGCTTGGCGAGGAACACGACCGGACGGCGGACCATGAGGGGCAGGAAGATGGAGTCGGAGAACGAGAGGTGGTTCGAGGCCAGGATGGCCGGGCCCCGCGCCGGGACGTTCGCGAGCCCCTTGGTCCAGGGCCTGTACAGCAGCTTGACGAGGGGGCCGATGAAGATCTGCTTGAGGATCCAGTAGACCACGCAGGTCCTTCCGCCGTGGGAGCGCGTTCCAGGCTTCACTGTAGTGTCCCGCTCCGGACTCGGCGCAACCGCCCCACGCCGGTGCATAATGCTTGCCATGGACCCTTCCACCGTCGGCGTCGCCCTGAGCCACGGCTTCACGGGCGGGCTCGGCGGGATCGCGCCCTGGGCGGACGCGCTCCGGGGCGCCGGGTTCCGCGTCGCCACGCCCCTCCTCCCCGGCCACGGGACCTCCATCGAGGACCTCGCCGGCCGGTCGTGGCACGAGTGGTACGACGCCTACGAGGCCGCCTACCTCGGGCTCGCCCGCGACTGCTCGGCCGTGGTCGCCGCCGGCCTGTCGATGGGCGGGGCGCTCGCGCTGCGCCTCGCCGCGCACCGCCCCGTGGCCGCCGTCAGCGTCGTCAACCCCGGGCTCGTGATCGACGATCCGCGCTCGCACCTCTCCGCCGTCCTGCGGCACGTGATGCGGACGGTTCCCGGCATCCGCAACGACATCAAGCTCGCCGGCCAGGACGAGGGCGCCTACGAGGCGGTCCCGGTCGCCGCGGCGCACCAGCTCAAGCTCCTGTTCCGGGACACGGTCGCCTCGCTGCCGCAGGCGACCGCACCGCTGCAGGTGTTCCGCTCGACCGTCGACAGGGTCGTCACGAGCGAGCGCAGCATGGGTGCGATCGCCGCACGCTACGGCGGGGCGGACATCCGCATCGTCCGGCTCGCCAACAGCTACCACGTGGCGACCCTCGACCACGACGCCGAGACGATCTTCCGGGGCTCGGTCGCCTTCATCCGCGAGACGGTCGACGCCGCGGGGTCGGCCGCCGCCAGCAGGAGCACGGGCGCTGGGGATGCCGCGTGAACGGCCGCCCTGACCCCGACCGCCACGATCCCGCCGCGGACGACGACGTCTGGCGCGACCTCGTGGCCCGCCTCGGCGGCTCCGCGGACGACCGTGCCGCGGGACCCGCCCCCACCGAGCCCTCCGCGGCCGAGCGCGCCTCGGCCTCCAGCCCGCTGCCGGACCGGCCGCCGCACCAGGACGACCGCTCCGCGGGCCGGGACGAGGGCCTGTCTGCCCCCGGCGGCCGGGAGGACGACGCCGGGCCGGCCCGCTTCTCGCGATACGACCCCCTCGGGATCGCTGGACCTCGCGGCCGCGGACCGGTGGGCGAGGAGCCGGAGGGGCTGCCGGGCGACTTCGTCCCCGACGAGCCCGCCCCCGTCCTGGCCGGGGCCGACCCGGTGGCGGTGCTCGCGTGGTGCGGCGCCCTCGGCGGTCCGGTGGGACTGCTGGTGTGCGCGCTCGCGTGGCGAACCGTGCCCGGCTACATGATCGTGCTGCTCGTCGCGGCCTTCGTGGCAGGGGTCGGGACGCTCATCATGCGCCTGCCGCGCAGCAAGGACGACGGAGACGACGGCGCCCGGATCTGAGGCCCCTGCTCAGCGCGCCGAGCCGTGCGAGCGCAGGTGGACGCGGGAGAGGTCTGCCGCGCCGATGAGGCCGGCCTCGGGGCCGAGCGCGGCGCGGACAATCCGCGCGGGCGGCCGGAATCCGCGGCCGGTGAGGTTGCGTGCGAAGGCCCTGCGCGCCGGGGCCAGCAGCAGCTCCCCAGCGTCACAGAGCCCCCCGCCGATCACGAAGGTGCCCGGGTCGAGCGCCGCGGCGAGGTTCGCGAGTCCGAGCCCGAGCCACTCGCCCACGTCCTCGATCAGCTCCCGCGAGGCGGCGTCGCCGGCCCGCGCCAGCTCGGTGACGATCGCGCCGGTGATCTGCTCGGGATCGCCGTCCACGGCGCGGAGGAGCTCCTGGGCGACCGGGGAGTTGGCTCGGGCCAGCTCGCGCGCCTCGCGTCCGAGCGCGTTCCCCGAGGCGTACTGCTCCCAGCAGCCGCGGTTGCCGCATTCGCAGCGGTGGCCGCCGGGCATGATGATCTGGTGGCCGAACTCGCCCGCGACGCCGTAGCGGCCGCGTTCGAGGTGCCCGGACATCACCATCGCCCCGCCGATCCCGGTGCCGAGCGTGATGCACACGAGCCGGCTCTCCTGGCGCCCGGCGCCGAAGCGCCATTCGGCCCAGGCGGCGGCGTCGGCGTCGTTGGCGAGGTGCACCCGGCGGCGCAGGAGCGATTCGAGGTTCGCGCGGAGCGGCTCGTTGCGCCAGGCCAGGTGCGGACTGAAGAGCACCGTCCCTCCGTCGAGGTCCATCCAGCCTGCCGCGCCGATCCCCACGGAGGCGATCCGGTGCTCGACGCTGAGCTCGTCGACGAGCTCGGCGATGACGCGCTCGACCTCGCGCGGGCGCGTGCCCGGCGTCGCCCTGCGCGCCCGCTGCAGTACGTGGCCGTCGGCGTCGACCACGCCTGCAGCGACCTTCGTGCCGCCGATGTCGATGCCGATCGCGAGGCCCCTCCGTCTCAGCCGCGGATCGCGGGGCCGGAAGGTCGGGGCCAAGCGGGGTCTGCGCACGCTGGCCATTCTACTGGCGGCCCGGGACCCGGGGCCGCTATTGTTACTGACCAGTAGCATCGAGCCGTGATCCAAGGCACACTCCGTCCAGTGCGCTTGGATATGGTTAAGCCGTCTCCCGCGCACCGGGAGGTACCGAAGGAGATATCGTGCGCGAAAAGTCCGTTCCGCCCCTCGTCCCCGCCCCCGTCGCCAGGAACATCGCCGACTTCGTCATCGAGCAGGCCGAGAAGCCCTCGAACCCGCCCCTCTTCGCCAGGCGCGGAACCTCGGGCTCGTGGGAGGACGTGACGGCCAAGGAGTTCCGCGCCGAGGTGGAGCGGATCGCGAAGGGCCTGATCGCCGAAGGGGTGGCCCCCGGCGACCGCGTCGCCATCATGGCCCGGACCTGCTACGAGTGGAGCCTCGTCGACTTCGCCATCTGGTTCGCCGGCGCGGTGTCCGTCCCGATCTACGAGACCTCCTCCCCGAGCCAGATCGCCTGGAACCTCGGGAACTCGGGCGCCGTCGCCGCCTTCGGCGAGACCGCCCACCACGAGGACGCCATCCGTGCTGCCATCGATTCCGAGGACCTCACGGCCATGCGGCATGTCTGGCAGCTGTCCCCCGCGGGCCTCGGCGCGCTCGGGGCGGCCGGCGAACGGGTCTCCGACGAGGAGCTCGAGGCGCGCCGCTCCGCCGCGACCCTCGAGTCGCTGGCCACGATCATCTACACCTCGGGCACGCTCGGGCGGCCCAAGGGCTGCGAGCTGACCCACGGGAACTTCGTGGCGCTGTCCGAGAATGCCATGGCGGCGCTCGGCGAGGTCGTGGAGCCGGGTGCGAAGACCATCATGTTCCTGCCGCTCGCCCACGTGTTCGCCCGGTTCATCTCCGTCCTGGCCGTCGCCGCCGGCTGCCAGGTGGCGCACACCCCGGACATCAAGAACCTCCTGGCCGATCTGCAGGGGTTCGAGCCGAACTTCATCCTCGTGGTCCCGCGCGTGTTCGAGAAGGTCTACAACTCTGCGCTGACCAAGGCGGAGGACGGGGGCAAGGGCAAGGTCTTCCACCGCGCTGCCGACATCGCCATCTCCTGGTCGAAGGCGCACGCAGACGGCGGCACCCCCTCCCTCGGCCTGCGGCTGCAGCATGCCCTCTACGACGCGCTCGTCTACCGGAAGCTGCGCGCGGCCATGGGCGGCCACGTCAAGTACGCGGTCTCGGGCGGCGGCCCCCTCGGGGAACGGCTCGGCCACTTCTTCCACGGCATCGGCCTCCGCGTCCTCGAGGGCTACGGCCTCACCGAGACCACGGCCCCGATCTGCGTCAACACGCCCTCCTTGGTCAAGATCGGCACGGTCGGCGCCCCCCTTCCCGGCAACTCGGTGCGGATCGCCGACGATGGCGAGATCCTCGCCAAGGGCGTCAGCGTCATGCGCGGCTACTACCGGCTCCCCGAGCTGCAGACCGAGACGTTCACGGACGGCTGGTTCCACACGGGCGACATCGGCGAGCTCGACGCCGACGGGTACCTGCGCATCACCGGGCGCAAGAAGGACATCATCGTCACGGCGGGCGGCAAGAATGTGGCCCCGGCGCACCTCGAGGACCAGATCCGCGCCGACGCGCTCGTGTCCCAGGTCGTCGTGGTGGGCGAGAACCGCCCCTTCATCGGCGCCCTCGTGACCCTCGACGAGGAGGCGCTGCCGGGCTGGCTCGAGCGGCAGGGGCTTCCCGCCGGGCTCTCCCTCGAGGACGCGGCCTCCCACCCGGGGGTCCTCGCCCACGTGCAGTCGATCATCGACCGCGCGAACGAGAGCGTCTCCAAGGCAGAGGCGATCAAGTCCTTCCGGGTGGTGCCGACGGACTTCACCGAGTCCTCGGGGCACCTCACGCCCTCGCTCAAGGTCAAGCGCGCGCAGGTCATGGCCGACTTCGGCAGCTACGTCGAGGACATCTACTCGGCGCCCAAGCCGAGCGTGGTCTGACCCGGCGCTCCAGCGCGAGGGCGGCGGCCCCGGCCCGTCCCGGGGCCGCCGCCCTGCCGTTCAGCCTGCCTGCCGTTGTGCCTGCGCGCCGCTCAGTCGGTGAGCTGGTCGACGACCAGGCCGGCGAGCTCGATCGCCGCCTCCCGTGTGGCCGCCCCCAGCTTCGCGAACTCGATCTGCGAGCCCTCGGCGAGGTGCCGGTCGTGCGGGATGCGGACCACGTGGCCCACCCGGGTGCGGAAGTGCTCCTCGATCTCGTCCACGTTCACCCGGGTGCCGCTGCCGGCGGAGACGTTGACCACGACGATCGCCTTGCGCACCAGATCGTCCCGCCCGTGTGCCTCGAGCCATGAGAGCGTCTCGGAGGCGAGCCGCGCCTCGTCGACGCTGCCGCCCGAGACGAGCACGACGGCGTCGGCCTTCTCCAGCGTCCCCTGCATCACGGAGTGGACCATCCCTGTGCCGGAGTCGGTCAGGACGATCGAGTAGTAGCGGCCGAGGATGTCCGTGACGGCCCGGTAGTCGGCGTCGTTGAAGGCGTGCGCGACCATGGGGTCTGCGTCCGAGGCGAGCACATCGAGCCGCGATCCCTCGCGGGCGGTGTAGTTGGACAGCTGGGCGAAGGAGTTCACCTCGAAGCGGTCCTTGACGAGCTGCCGGGCGGTGTGGGAGGCGCGGCCGGGGTTCCGGTCGGAGAGGGTGCCGCGGTCCGGGTTGGCGTCCATGGCGATCACCCGGTCCTCCCGCAGGTCGGCGAGGGCCATGCCCAGCAGGGTCGTCACGGTCGTCTTGCCGACGCCGCCCTTGCGCGAGAGGACCGGCACGTACCGCGTCTTCTCCCCCAGCCGCACGGCGATCCGGTGCTCGAGCGCACGCTGCATCCGCACCGCGTCCGAGTCCCCCACATTGACGTAGCCGAACGTGGCGAAGTAGAGCCAGCGCCGCCAGCCGCCCACCGGGGCGGCCGGGCTCTTGGCGACGAGGCGGTCGGAGGTCAGGGACGTGGCCGACTCCGGCCCCTCGGACCGCGACCGGCGCTCGCTCACGGCCGGTGCCTCGCTGCCCACGTCGGCCGGCCCGGCGTCGGGCTCCTCCTGGACAGAGCCGCGGGGCTGGTAGCCGATCTCGGCCGAGGCCGCGGCCTCCCCGGGGACCGCGGCAGGATCGTCGGAGGCGGCCGCGGGCGGAACAGGCGCCGCCGGGGCGTCCGCGAGCCATCCGGCAGGGGGCGTGGACGGGGCCGGCGGCACCGACCCGAGATCGAGCGGCACGGACAGGATTCCGAGCGCGCTTCGGGCGGCGCCCGGGCCGGCAGTGGGCTCGGAGGCATGCGCTCCTGCCGCCTCCTCCCCCGCGCCGTCCGCGGCCGCCGGGGCCTCCTGGGTGGATTCCGGCTCGTCCTGGGACGGACTGCGCCGCGGTGCGGGCTTGGGCGTGCTGTCGCTCATGGCTCCCGTTCGCCTCGTGGGTGGTTCGGACGGCGGCGGTACGGACCGCCGCCGTCCTGGATCGCGCCCAGTCTAGCGGCCGCCCCGCCGCCGCCCTGCTGGGCGGCGGCGGGGCGGCGGGAGGGTCCGGGCGCGGGACGGCCGGCGGCTACTCCGCGCCGACCACGAGCAGCAGGTCTCCGCCCTGGACCTGCTCGACGCCGGAGACGACCACGCGGGCCACCTTGCCGGCCACGGGCGAGGTGATGGCGGCCTCCATCTTCATGGCCTCGATGGTCGCGACGGAGTCGCCGGCCTGGACCAGGTCACCCTCCTTCGCCGTCACGGTCACAGCCCCGGCGAACGGGGCGGCAATGTGGCCGGGGTTGGTCGCGTCCGCCTTCTCCGCCTGCTTGACGTTGCTCTGCACGGACCGGTCACGCACGACGACCGGGCGCGACTGGCCGTTCAGCGTCGCGATGACGGTGCGCATGCCCTTCTCGTCGGGCTCCGAGACGGCCTCGAGCTGCGCGATGAGCCGCACGCCCTTCTCGAGTTCGATGGTGTGCTCGTGGCCTCGCTGGAGGCCGTAGAGGTAGTCCCGCGTATCGAGCACCGAGAGGTTGCCGTAGGCTTCCCTGTTCGCGAGGTAGTCCTTCGTCGGACCGGGGAACAGGAGCCGGTTCAGGGTGGCCCGGCGCGTGGCCGAGTCGCCCTGGAGCGCGGCCGAGTCCTCCGCCGAGAGCTTCTCCTCGCGCACCTTGACTGTCCGGCCCTGGAGGGCCTTGGTGCGGAACGGCTCGGGCCAGCCGCCGGGCGGGTCGCCGAGCTCGCCGCTGAGGAAGCCGATGACCGACTCCGGGATGTCGAACTTCTGCGGGTTCTGCCGGAACTCCTCGGGGTCCGCGCCGAGTCCGACGAGATGCAGTGCGAGGTCGCCGACCACCTTGGACGACGGCGTGACCTTGACGAGCCGGCCGAGGATCCGGTCCGCGGCCGCGTACATGTCCTCGATGGCCTCGAACCGCTCCGCGAGGCCGAGGGCCATGGCCTGCTGGCGCAGGTTGGAGAGCTGGCCGCCCGGGATCTCGTGGTGGTAGACGCGCCCCGTCGGGCCCGGAAGCCCGGATTCGAAGGGAGCGTAGACGCGGCGCACGGCCTCCCAGTACGGCTCGAGCGCGCTGACCTTCTCCAGCGAGATGCCCGTGTCGCGGGGGGTGTGGGCGAGCGCGGCCACGAGGGCGGACGCCGGAACCTGGCTGGTGGTGCCGGCCAAGGACGCCGAGGCGACGTCGACGGCGTCGACCCCGGCCTCGACCGCCGCGAGCAGGGTCGCGAGCTGGCCGCCCGCGGTGTCGTGCGTGTGCAGGTGGACGGGCAGGTCGAAGCGCTCCCGCAGGGCCCGCACGAGCTTGGCCGCCGCGGCCGGGCGCAGGAGGCCGGCCATGTCCTTGATCGCGAGGATGTGGGCCCCGGCGTCGACGATCTTCTGGGCAAGCCCGAGGTAGTAGTCGAGCGTGTACAGGTCCTCGGCGGGGTCGAGGAGGTCCCCGGTGTAGCACAGCACCACCTCGGCCACCGCGGTCCCGGTCTCGCGCACGGCCCTGATGGCGGGGGCCATCTGGTTCACGTCGTTGAGGGCGTCGAAGATGCGGAAGATGTCGATCCCGGTGGCGGCGGCCTCCTGCACGAAGGCGGCGGTCACCTCCTCGGGGTACGGCGTGTACCCGACCGTGTTCCGGCCGCGCAGGAGCATCTGGAGGCAGATGTTGGGGATCGCCTCGCGCAGGGCGGCCAGCCGCTGCCAAGGGTCCTCGCCGAGGAAGCGGAGGGCGACGTCGTACGTCGCCCCGCCCCACGCCTCGACGGAGAGGAGCTCGGGCGTGAGCACCGAGACCGCCGGGCCGGCCGCGACGAGGTCCCGGGTGCGCACACGCGTCGCCAGCAGCGACTGGTGGGCGTCGCGGAAGGTCGTGTCGGTCACCGCGACCGCGTTCTGCTCGCGCAGGGCCTTGGCGAACCCTTCCGGGCCGAGCTCGAGCAGCTTCTGGCGGGAGCCGGCCGGAGCGTCGGCGAGGTCGACCTTCGGGAGCTTGTCCTGCGGGTCGGCATGGACCTTGAGCTCGCCGTTGGGCTTGTTCACCGTCACGTCCGCGAGCCAGCTGAGCAGCCTGGTCCCCCGGTCGGCGGACGAGCGCGCCTTCAGCAGCTCGGGACGCTCGTCGATGAACGAGGTCGCGACGTTGCCGGCGACGAAGTCGTCGTCGTCGAGGACGGCCTGGAGGAAGGGGATGTTCGTGGACACGCCGCGGATGCGGAATTCGGCCAGAGCGCGGCGGGCGCGCTTGACGGCGGTGGCGTAGTCGCGGCCGCGGCACGTGAGCTTGACGAGCATCGAGTCGAAGTGCGGGCTGATCTCGGCGCCCTGGTAGACCGTGCCGCCGTCGAGGCGCACGCCTGCGCCGCCGGCTGAGCGGTAGCCGGTGATCTTGCCGACGTCAGGGCGGAAGCCGTTGGCCGGGTCCTCGGTGGTGATGCGGCACTGGAGCGCCGCTCCCTTGAGGTGGATCCGGTCCTGCGTGAGCCCGAGGTCCTCGAGCGTCTCGCCGGCGGCGATGCGCAGCTGGGCCTGGACGAGGTCGACGTCCGTGACCTCCTCGGTGACCGTGTGCTCGACCTGGATGCGGGGGTTCATCTCGATGAAGACGTGCTGCCCCGCACGCTCCCCGACCGTGTCCACGAGGAACTCGACGGTGCCTGCGTTGACGTAGCCGAGGGCCTTGGCGAACTTGATGGCGTCCGCGTAGAGGGCCTGCCGGATCGACTCGTCGAGCTGCGGGGCCGGGGCGATCTCGATGACCTTCTGGTGCCGGCGCTGCAGGGAGCAGTCGCGCTCGAAGAGGTGGACCACGTTCCCGTCGCCGTCGGCGAGGACCTGGACCTCGATGTGGCGCGGGCGCAGCACTGCCTGCTCGAGGAACACGGTCGGATCGCCGAATGCGGCGTCGGCCTCGCGCATCGCGGCGCTGAGCGACTCCGGGAGGGCCTCGCGCGTGTCGACGCGGCGCATGCCGCGGCCGCCGCCGCCGGCCACGGCCTTGACGAAGATCGGGAAGCCGATCTCGTCCGCGGCCGCGATCAGCTCCTCGGGGTCCGAGCTGGGCGCCGAGGACTTCAGCACGGGAATGCCGGCCTCGCGCGCCGCGCGGAGGGCGTGGACCTTGTGGCCGGCCAGCTCCAGGACGTCCGCCGGGGGGCCGACGAAGGTGATGCCGGCCGCCGCGGCCGCGCGCGCCAGCTCCGGGTTCTCGGAGAGGAAGCCGTAGCCGGGGTAGATGGCATCCGCGCCGGCCTCCTTGGCGACGCGGACGATCTCGTCCACATCCAGATAGGCCCGGACCGGATGGCCCTCCTCGCCGATGAGGTAGGCCTCGTCTGCCTTCTGCCGGTGGATCGAGTTGCGGTCTTCGTGGGGGAACACGGCAACCGTCTTGGCACCGAGCTCGTAGCCCGCCCGGAACGCGCGGATGGCGATTTCACCGCGGTTCGCTACCAGAATCTTGGAGAACATGGGACTCCTGTTGTCGCAACGCAGGATTGACTAGGTGGTGCCTAGTGTCTATGCCAGCAAAGTAGCAGGGAATGGCTTGTGTCTTGAATCACGGATGTAACGTCTCGCCACGTGGACAAGGCAGGGGCCGGACGCTCCCCGGCCGTGGCGTGGCGGGGCCGCTGCCCGCTTCCCTTTAGGATGGAACGGTCGGCCAGCGGATAGATAGTGGATTCTCACGTGCAAGTAGTCAGCATCAGCAGCCTGAAGGGCGGGGTCGGGAAGACCTCGGTGACAACGGGGCTCGCCTCGGCCGCCCTCGCGGCCGGGATCCCCACTCTCGTGGTCGACCTCGACCCGCATGCTGACGCCTCGACCGCGCTCGGCGTCAACCCCGACCGCGAACTCGAGGTGGGGCGGCTGCTCAAGTCCCCCAAGCGGGTCTTCCTCGAGGACAACGCGGTGGCGAGCCCCTGGGTGCGGCGCGCCGCGGCGCTGAACGGCCAGCAGAACCGGGTGCTGAACGTGGCCTACGGCGGATCGCTGAGCGGCATCTACGATCGGCCCGACCTCGGCCGCAGGGATCTCCGCCGCCTCACCACCGTGCTCCACGGCCTGGAGGGCTACGGCCTGGTCCTCATCGACTGCCCGCCCTCGCTCAACGGCCTCACCCGGATGGCATGGGCTGCGAGCAACCGCGTGCTCCTCGTCGCCGAGCCGGGCCTGTTCTCCGTGGCGGGCACCGAGCGGACGCTGCGGGCCATCCAGCTGTTCAAGCAGGAGTACGCCCCGAAGCTCGCCCCCGCCGGCATCGTCGCCAACAGGGTCCGTCCCTCCTCCACCGAGCACGGCTACCGGCTCGAGGAGATGAAGCAGATGTTCGGTCCGCTCCTGCTGGACCCGCAGATCCCCGAGGTGGCCAACTGGCAGCAGATCCAGGGGGCGGCGCATGCGGTGCACCACTGGCCCGGCGAGGCGGCCCGCGGCACCGCGGCGCTGTACGACGACCTGCTCGGCGCCGTCGTCAAGCAGGCCCGGGAGCTCCGCCCCCGGGTGGCGCGCTAGCTCCGCCTCCCGCACGGCACAGCACGCGCCGGCGCAGAGCAGACCGACCCAGCACACACCCGCACAGCACAGACGTCGGGGGGGGGGGGCCCCCCCCGGGGGGGGCGCCCCCCCCCGGGGGGGGGGGGGGGGGGGGGGGGGCCCCCCCCCGGGGGGGGGCGCCCCCCCCCGGCCGGGGCTGGCCGGCCCGAG